>JAXLQP010000001.1:0-3285244 GCA_046331565.1 Blastocatellia bacterium | reverse complement strand
CGAGGGTGAGCGAGCGGAGTCTGCGGTGAAAGGTGCTGCTGTGTGACTGTGGCTCGCTCACGCTCGCGGTACTGTCCCGGTGTGGCATGGCTTGATTTAGTTGCGGCGGGTGCGCCGGTTGTGTTTGGCGCGATAAATGTCACGGCTCGCCTTGTTCTGATCTTTGTGGATCTCGCGGCGCTCCTGGGCGGTCACGGTTCCGTCGGCTTTGGCCTCTTTCTTTTCCTGATGAATCTCTTTCTGCTCTTTTTCCAGGCGGCGGGTTTCCTTTCTGGTCAGTTCACCTGAGCGAACACCCCGGCGGATGCGGCGCTGCTGATTCTGCTGGCGGTCAGTGACGCCCGGAGTTCTGGTGCCCGGTGCAGGATCCTGAGCAAACGTGACCAGAGTCAGTCCGAAACTAATACCGGCAGCGATCAGAATCGAAAACATCTTTTTCATAAACCGTAAATCCTCCTCGAGACTTGCTCGACAAGAAGTGACACTTGCGGTGGTCACGGATAACCGTCCAGGGGGTGTCTCAATCAGTATGCCGCATTGGACTATCACCGTCGGCAAATAGTCGAAGAAAATTTTCAGATTCTTATTTCAGCAGCGAAGCCCGGCCCTGATGCTGCGCGCACCGCTGCCCTGCCTGCGCCACGCGATGTTTGCACGGCGTTCCTTTTTTCGTGCGAGCGCCGCACAGAAAGGCAGCTTCTGACAGTCGCGCTGAAGTCAGCGGCGCAGGCCTGAGCGTGGCCGTCGCATCCTGAGCCGACACGACCGGGATTGTCACCGGACTCAGCGTGGCCGAACCGGACTGAGTCGTATTCTTCCACCACACGCCGATGATGGTTCCGCACAGCAGCGCGGCGCAGATCAGGGACAGCGGCCACCACAGGCGATGGCGCGTGCGCCGTGAACAGTGAGCGCAGAAACAGCCGGGCCGCCAGTCGCCTTTTTCGCGGCGATTGCCACATTCAGCGCAGAAATTCGAGCGGTAGAAAAGTTGTGTTATTGAAGTCATCAGGCTGCTCTGGTGAGGGGGACGAGGCGCAGTATAGCAGTCAGGACAGGCCGGACGTCAATTCTGTGCTGAAGGTCAGGCCTGGGCTTGCCAGCCGAAAGAAATCGCGTGAGACTGTGGCGCGCTGTTGTTTCCTGCAACGAACCACACCCTTCAACGGAGAGACTTCAAGATGAAAAAACTGCCACTCGTCCTGACAGGATGCCTGCTGCTTGTTTCCCTTGGTGTTTGCGTCTTCGCACAGACTGCCGCGACCAGAAGCGTGGCGATCAGATGCGGACGGCTGATTGATGTGCGCACGGGCAGCGCCATGAACAACGCCGTGATTCTGGTCGAAGGCGAACGCATCACTGCGGTTGGCGCAAACCTGAGCATTCCGGCGAATGCTGAAGTCATTGACCTCAGCCGGATGACTGTGCTGCCGGGGCTGATTGATTGTCACACGCACCTGACGCTCGATCTGGACAAGATCGCTGACTCATTCCGCCTGTCAACTCCGCGCCAGGCATTGATCGGCGCAAAGAATGCGCGGCGCACGCTGGAGGCCGGATTTACGACAGTGCGCAATGTCGGAGCCTCAGGCTATTCGGATGTGGCGCTGCGCGATGCGATCAATGCCGGTGATGTGCCGGGGCCGCGCATTCTCGCTTCCGGCCCGGCGCTTGGCATTACGGGCGGGCATTGCGATGAAAACGTCCTGCCGCCCGACTTTCATTACTCGGCAGAAGGTGTGGCTGACGGCGTCGTGCCCGTGATGCAGAAAACACGCGAAGTCATCAAATACGGCGCGGATGTCATCAAGTTCTGCTCGACCGGCGGCGTGCTGTCGTTCGGCGATGATCCGAAAGCTTCGCAGTACACGCTGGATGAAATGAAAACCATCGTCAGCGAAGCGCACCGGCTGGGCCGCAAAGTCGCCGCGCACGCGCACGGCGGCGACGGCATCAAACTGGCGGTGCTGGCCGGAGTGGATTCCATCGAACACGGCAGCTACATTGATGATGAAGCGGTGAAGCTGATGAAGGAGCACGGCACATATCTGGTGCCGACGCTCTATCTGGCCGACTGGTTTCTGGAAAATTACGAACGCATGCGCGTGCCTGCGCCGCTGGTCGAAAAGGCAAAGGTTGTGATGCCCGCGATGAAACAGAACATTGCGCGCGCCATTCAGCAGGGCGTGCCGGTGGCTTTCGGCACTGATGCGGCGGTCTATCCGCACGGACTCAATGCGCGTGAACTGGCGGTGTATGTGCGCATGGGCATGACGCCGTTGCAGGCGCTGCAGACCGCGACGATTCACGCCGCGAAACTGCTCGGCTGGGAAGATCGCATCGGCACGCTGGAAACCGGAAAGTTCGCCGATCTGGTCGCCGTCGAAGGCGATCCGCTGAAGGATGTGACCGAACTTGAACGTGTCAGAGTCGTCATCAAGGGCGGCGTGGTGGTAAAGAAACAGTGAATCCGGCTGGTGGCATTATCTGACGATCCAGTGGCCCTGCACCTCAAGCACCCTGGCGCCGACGCGCCACAGATTGCCTGCCGGGCGGCAGTTGCGAATTTCGATCTGCGCGATAAAGCGATGCTTTGGCCCGATGATGTTGAGCTGCTGCCCGCGCGTAAACGGGCGGCGGCTGTAAAGGCCCAGGCCGGACAGACTGACATCGCAGGTCAGGCCGCGCCCGATGGTTGTGGCGCTTTCGAGCTGAACCTCAAAACAGATCGGCGCTCTCGGCGTGGCCCGCATTTCCAGCCGCTCGACAATCTCTTCGAGCGATGGCGGACGGCCAGGCACCATCAGCGGATTTTTCTGCGCCCACTGAACGGTCTGCCTGATCCACATTTTCTGTTCGAGATCGAGGGGCCGGAACTCAAGCCCGAAACCCAGGCCGGGCAGTTCGCTGCGGGTCGTTGCTTCGGTGCTGATGGTTTTGCCGACAGGCAATTCAAAAATCAGTTGCAGGCTGGTGCCCCAGGGCGGCGCTTCGCGTTTGAGCAGCGTCAGGCCGCCTTCATTCAGGTTTGTTGCGGCAAGTTCCTCCTGACCGGACGCGGTGATCCGAATCGCCGGGCAATAGACCGGAACTCGTGGAAAGCGCCGCAGCAATGTGTAATCAGGACTCCCTGCCTGCATAACAAGATTCAGGACTGACCGGGGCGGGCAAATAAAAATCACCGGTCGGGACATCTCAGCATATCGGCAGTTTCAAGGCTGAAGATTAGACCGAATGACGAGCTTTACTGAAAAATGAAGGTACCACCGGAAACAATGACGGAAGCAGAATCAGTAACCCGGCGAGCCGCACACAAGAGGAAAAGACGCATGTTCCTGATTGTGGCCAATCTGATCGTGATCACCATGCTGGCAGGCTGGTGGTGGTGGATTACTCAGCCGCTGCTCAGCCGGGTTGAGAATCGCCCGTCAGCGGCAGAAGTTCAGGCGAAGTCGCTCAGGTTTTATGTCGAGATGCTCACCAGTCATCTCAGCCCGCGTGATTACACGCATCCTGAAAACCTTGATCTCGCGGCGGCGTGGCTGCGCGAAAAGTTCACGACCTTTCACGGGCGCGCACAGATGCAGAAATACGAAGTCAGCGGCAGAACCTTTCGCAATGTCACGGCGCTGTTCGGGCCGGACACCAGGGAGCGCATCGTTGTCGGCGCGCATTACGACGCCTGCCAGCCGTTCCCCGGCGCAGATGACAACGCGAGCGGCGTGGCGGGCCTGCTGGCGCTCGCTGAACTGCTTGGCCAGAGCGAACTGCCGTTGCAGGTCGAACTGGTCGCTTACACGCTCGAAGAACCGCCGTTTTTTCGCAGCGAATACATGGGCAGCGGCATTCACGCCCGCGCGCTGAAAGAACAGGGCGTGCCGGTGCGGGCCATGTTGTCGCTCGAAATGATCGGTTATTTCTCTGACGCGCCGGGCAGCCAGGACTTTCCGAATCCGGTGCTGAAGTGGTTTTATCCATCGCAGGGCAACTTTATTGCGGTGGTCGGCAATTTCAGTCAGGCACGGCTGACGCGGCAGGTCAAGCGGGCAATGCGCGAAACCGGAGCGATTCCGGTCTATTCGATCAACGCGCCGGGCTGGCTGCCGGGCGTGGATTTCTCCGATCATCTGAGTTACTGGCAGCAGGGCTGGCCGGCAGTGATGATTACGGACACGGCCTTTTACCGCAACAAAAACTATCACACGGCTCAGGACACGCCGGAGCGGCTTGATTACGAGCGCATGGCAATGGTAGTTAAAGCTGTCCATGCGGCGATTCTCAGGATTGCCCACGCAGGCTGAACGGCTTTTCAGGCACCGCTTGCTCACGCGCGCGGTACAGCCCCGTGATGACGCACGCGGTAGCAGTACCGCGACCGTCAGGAAGCGGGTGACACTCGAACCGCCACAGGTCTGCATTGCAACCATCAACCCAGGGAGGATTACAAATGTTCAGAAAGGCAACAGGCCTGCTGATGTTACTGTCGCTGCTCGCCGCCGTTGCGCTGGCGCAGCAGCCACAGTCCGGCGGCATGGCTCCGCCCAAAACAAACCTGAAAGTCGGCGACAAAGCGCCTGACTTCACGCTTAAGGGAACAGACGGAAAGGAAGTAAAGCTGAGCAAGTTCAAGGGTAAAAAAGTGGTCGTGCTGGCTTTCTATCCGAAAGCCTTCACCGGTGGCTGAACGAAGGAAATGAAGGCATATCAGGCTGATATTGCCAAATTCGAAGCCACCGGAGCGCAGGTTTACGGCATCAGCACGGATGATCTGGAAACCAACAAAAAATTTGCCACTGAACTGAATCTTTCATTTCCCCTGCTGAGCGATACCGAAAAGAAAGTCTCGAAGGATTACGGCATTCTCAATGAAAAGGCCGGATTCGCCATGCGGTACACCTTCGTGGTGGACAAGAAAGGCGTGATCCAGCACATTGAAGAAAGCGCCGCCGCCATCGCCCACGAAGGCGCGCTCAATGCGTGCAGCGTGCATGGCAACAAAAAGAAATCGTAATCCCGTCATCATCTCAGGCCTGTCAGCGCGTGGCCGGTAATCCCTGCCAGTCACGCCCGACAGGCTTTCTTTTCCACCCGCAACACACACACCAGAACTCTCTCTTCTCTTCTTCCTCTCATCTTCTCTTCTTCTTCTCTGTGCCTCTGCGCCTCTGCGTGAGAATAAGTTTCACGCAGAGGCGCAGAGTTCGCAGAGAAAGAAGAGAAGAAAGAGAGGAAGAAGAGAAGAGAAGATGTTTCAGGCTGGTTTATTCAAAGAGATTCAGTTGTGCTGACGGGCGGCGGAAGGTTGTCTTTGGTTTCCAGTCCGGTTCATCCCAGCATTCGCGGCGCGGCTGATTGAAGCCGAGTCGGCGGCAGTGCAGCCTGAAAACCTGCCGGATCATTTCCCAGTATTCGCCTGACCCGCGCATGCGCTCACCGAACCGGTTGCGATTGAGTTGGCCGTCCTTCATTTCCCGAATGCGTTTGAGAATTTTCGGTGCGCGGTCGGGCATTGTCGCTTCGAGCCGCTGCTGAAAATATGGCGCCACGCTGCCAGGCAGGCGCAGCAGCGTGAAAAAGGCTGTCGTCGCGCCGCATTCCCTGGCGCGTTCGAGCAGTTCGGGAATCTGTGATTCATTGAGGCCGGGAATCAGCGGCGAAAGGCTGATGCCGACTTCGACGCCAGCCTCGGCAAGTTTTTTCATCGCTCTGAAACGCGCTTCAGGATAAGGCGCGAATGGCTCAAGCGCGCGCGAGGTTGTGGAATCAGCAAACGGAATCGTGAAAAAGACGCTGGCATCGGCTTCGCGGGCGAGTTGCGCAATCAGTTCGGTGTCGCGCTGCACGAGCGCCGATTTCGTGATGATGCCGACGGGATTGCGAAATTCCAGACAGACCTCAAGGCAGCGCCGCGTCAACTGATAACTCGCTTCCAGCGGAACGTAAGGATCAGAAGTAAACGAAAAGATCAGCCGCTCACCCTTCCAGTTGCGCTTCATCAGTTCCTGCCGCAGCAGCACCGGCGCATTCACTTTGGCCACAATCTTCTGCTCAAAATCGGTGCCCGCGCCAAAGCCCAGATATTCGTGCGTCGGGCGCGAAAAGCAGTAACTACAGGCGTGCGGGCAGCCGCGATAGCAGTTGACCGAATAATCAAAACCGACATCGGGGCTTTGATTGTGCGTGATGATTGAACGAGTGGCCGTTTCCTCGAAGACTTCGAGACGAGTTTCAGGCGGCTCGCCAATCCATTCAATCTGAGTGCTGAGCCAGGGATTCGGAGGATTGTTGACGTAGCGCATAGAAATCCGGTGTGCCTTGCGCCGTGATGAACAGATGAATGGTAAGCGATGACACCGCAAAGGTACAGCTACGATGGAACGCCACTACCGGATCGCAGGCATCACAAGGATCGCAGGC
The DNA here is from genome assembly GCA_046331565.1 of Blastocatellia bacterium. Taxonomy (GTDB): domain Bacteria; phylum Acidobacteriota; class Blastocatellia; order RBC074; family RBC074; genus DASRDU01. The sequence goes on along the minus strand of JAXLQP010000001.1, from coordinate 3,278,827 downwards.
GTCCCGCCTGCCTGTATTTTGCGAAAGACACAATAATCGAAACAGAGCAGGCGGGACGCCTGCGATCCTTGTGACGCCTGCGCTCCTTGTGCTGGCGCTCTCTGGGCTGACCCTGCATCGTTGTTGTGCTAAACTCTCGTGCGGCTGCGGCCCCCTTTTCGCAGGCCATTCCTTTCGGACTGATCCTGATGAGCAACGAAGATTTCAGCAGGCGATATGCACCGACCATTGCTGCCTTGTGGAGTGGCGTCGGGCAGCGTTATGGCCTGACCGAAGCGGAATTCGCCGGGCGATTGCAGGCTTGTGCGGCACGGTGCGTGAACTCCGGTGAGGCTGAGGAGATCCGCGAATTTCTGGAACGGGTCAGGGCTGATGAGCTGTGCCTGGCGATGGCGTGCGAACGCGGGGACGAAACGGCCTGGCGCAATTTTGAAACCGAATATCGGCAGACACTCAATTCAGCGGCGCGGGCGCTGACAAAGGACGAGGCCGAAGCTGAAGACCTGGCGCAGTCGCTGTACGGTGAACTTTACGGCGTGCGGCTTGAAACCGATGGCGACGGTCAGGAACGGCGCATCAGCAAACTGTCGCATTATTCAGGGCGCGGCAGCCTGGGCGGCTGGTTGCGCGCGGTCGTTTATCAGTCATTCATTGATCGCAAGCGGCAATCGGCGCGATTCGAGCAGGTTGAGGATGCGGCTGAATTTGACCGGCTGGCCTCGCACGCCACGAACACTCCGGCCCTGGCGGCGCAGAACGGCAATCTGGTTTCGGCACATGCGCGGCGGCCTGACGATTTTGAAGATGAGCGGTTGCGGCAACTGACTGAGGCCGCGATGACCGCTGCCTTTGCTGCGCTTGAAGCGAAAGACCGGCTGCTGCTGAATTATTATTACTTTGACGAAATGACGCTGCGCGAAATCGGGCTGCTGATGGGCGTTCACGAAGCGACGATCAGCCGCTGGCTGGCCCGGGCGCAGCAGACGGTGCGCAAAAAGACCGAGGATTTTCTGCAACGCAAGCACGGGTTACGGCGGGCGGAAGTGAGCGAATGCTTACAGATTGCGGCGCGCACGGAACTTGATTTGCGCAAAATCATCAGCGAAGCCACCGGCCCTTCGGCTGAACGCGCACCCTGAAACCGGGTCGAAAAACGTGCAAGTTCCCGCGTCAGAAGCGTTCATCCGGTGGCGCGGGAGGTGGGAGCAGCGATTTGAAATCAGAGATTTGAGATTGCAAAGTGAGTGTCGAACGAAACAACACGGTCAATGATTTCAGCGATGATTTTGAAGCTGCGCTGCGGCGACACCTGAAGCGTGTCAATGCGGTGGCTGAGACCTGCGCGGGCTTTGATCCTGAACTGGCCAGCGCATATGTCGAAAATGCGCTGGGCACGACGGCGCGCGCGCGCTTTGAAAATCATCTGTCTGATTGCGCCGCCTGCCGCCGTCACGTGGTCGAACTGTTCCGGCTGATGCCGCCTGCTGAACGCCCTGTGATGACGGCTGAACCGGCAGCCGCAGGGAAAGCCGGATGGCTGGCGGGGCTGTTCGATTTTTCGGGCTGGCGCTGGAATGCCGCCACGCTGGCCGGAGCCTGCGCGGTGCTGATGCTGGCTGTCGGCCTGACACTGGTCTGGCAGCGAGCCGCGCAGGACAATAACGCCGCACTGGTTGCGGCCCGGCCTGAAGCGCAGTCTGACGCGCCGGTTCCGACTGTTCAGGCGACACCGGCTGCGCCGGAAGCTGCCGGTGCTTCAGCAAATCACGAAAAAGCGACAGCGCAAATCAAAGCGGATTCGAGAACACAGGCTCCTGCGCCGCTGCCTTCGATTACGCCTTCGGTGGCAAGTGCGGCGACTCCGGCATTGCCAGCCGCGCGTGACACGCTGGCGCTCAAACGCCGCGCGGACAAGGCCGTTTCAGTCAGGGTGAGCGGGCCGGGCGGGGCCGCTGTGCCGGGCGCAGAGGTCGTCGTGAAGGATGCCGCGACCGGACAGACGCGCCTCGCTGCCACGACCGATTCAACCGGCCAGGCCAGTCTCGTCAATCTGAGTCAGTTGCGGGCGGGGAATTATCAGATCATCGCGCAGGCTCCGGGCTTTGTGACGCGGCAGACCAGCCTCACCCTGGATGGGATGGATCTCAACAATGAAGTTACGCTCCGGCTGGAGCCGCGCGCGCAGGGCGCAGGCGCTCAGCAAAGCCGCGCCAATGAAACTCAGGCAGCGGCCAAAGCCGCGCCGGTCAGCGCCGCTGCCGCCGACACGACCGCAAAGGCTGAAACCGCAGCCAGAGATGAAGCAAAGAAATCTGATGACGAACGCCGTGAAAATCCGCGTGGCCTGAACCTGCCCCGGCCCACGCCGCCGCCGCGTGGCGCGCTGGCCTACAAAGAGCCTGACAAGCCTGCTGAACCGGCTCGCAGCAAAGCCGTCAATGGCCAGGCCGGAATTGCCTACCGGCCCAATTTCGGCATCACGCAAACCGTCAACGGCAAAACCTTCAGGATGGAAAAAGGCGTCTGGCGCGACACAGCTTACAACGCCAGCGACAAATGGCCGGTCGTGCATCTGACGCGCGGTTCCGAAGAGTTCGATCAGACCATTGCCGACATTCCGAGCCTGCGGCAGTTTTTCACCAGCCTCAAAGGTCACGTTCTGGTGCTGTGGCAGGGCACTGTTTACGAAGTCAAATGAGCCGTGATGCTGCTGCGTGTTCGTTCGTGACTCTGGTTTTCCCGCCTGTGAACTGGTCATCTGTTCGGCGGCTGACTGACAAGAGCCGCCAGTCTCGCCTATAATCTGCGCGCTTTCTGACCGCAGTTTCCCGAATCAATCACAACGCTGGGACATCAACTGGAGAATCTTTCATGAAACGAGTGATCGTGTCTGTCCTGATTTGTATCCTTTGCTCCGGCCCTGCGCTGCCGAGTCACAGCGCGCAGCAGGCGCAGCTTTCCGCAAAGCTCAATCCGCAGATTGAAAAAATCGTCAGCGAAATTTCCGCCGCAAACATTGAAAACAACATCCGCAAACTCGTCAGCTTCGGCACGCGCCACACGCTCTCGGATCAGGACAATCCGACACGCGGCATCGGCGCGGCGCGGCGCTGGATCAAGGCTGAATTTGACCGCTACAGCAGCGAAGCGGGCGGCAGGTTGCAGGTTACTGAAGATGAGTTCATTCAGCAGCCGACGCAGCGCGTGCCGCAGCCGACAAAGCTCGTCAACATTGTGGCCACGCTGCCGGGATCGCAGCCCGAATCGCGTGATCGTTTGTACGTGGTCAGCGGCCATTACGACTCGTGCGTCTGTTCGCAAAGTATGACCGATGCCGTAAGCGATGCGCCCGGCGCGAGCGATGACGCTTCAGGCACGGCGGCGGTGATGGAGATGGCGCGTGTGATGTCGAAATACGAGTTTGACGCGACCATCGTTTTTATGACCGTGCCGGGCGAAGAACAGGGCCTGCTCGGCGCCACGCACTGGGCCGAGGAAGCAAAGAAAAAAGGCCTCAACGTGGCCGCAATGTTCACCAATGACATCATCGGCAACACTTCGGGCGGTAACGGCGTGCGCGATAACCACCGCGTGCGCGTCTTTTCAGAAGGCGTGCCTTCATCCGAAACCGAAGCCGAAGCCCGCGCCCGGCAATCAGTCGGCGGCGAAAACGACAGCACCTCGCGGCAACTGGCGCGCTACATCAGGGAAGTTGGCGAGCGGTACGTGAACAACTTTGAAGTAACGCTTGTTTTTCGGCGTGATCGTTACGGGCGCGGCGGCGATCACATTCCGTTTTTGCAGCGTGGTTATGCGGCAGTCAGATTCACCGAACCGAACGAGGATTTCACGCGGCAGCATCAGAAAGTCCGCGAAGAAAACGGCATCAGATACGGTGATGTTTTTGAAATGACTGATCCGGCCTACATCGCTCAGGTGGCGCGGGTGAATGCGTCGGCGCTGGCGAGTATGGCGCTGGCTCCGGCTCCGCCCGCGAATGTGCGCTTCAAATCGGGCAGGCAGGAATATGACACTTATCTGACGTGGGATAAAAACAGGGAGCCTGATGTGGCGGGCTATCAGATTGTCTGGCGCGAAACTTATCAGCCCTTCTGGCAGCGCAGCGTGTTTGCCGGAGATGTGACTGAATACGTGATGAAACGGCTGTCGAAGGATGATTACTTTTTTGCCGTGCAGGCCGTGGATAAGGATGGCAACGCGAGTGTGCCGTCATTCCCGCGCGCGCCGGGCCGGTGATTCGTTTCGCTGAAAAGTTTTATCCACTAAGCCACACGAAGGAACACCAGGAAAGACAGGCAGAAGAGGAGAAGAGGAGAAAAGGAGAAAAGGGGAAAAGGCGTTTGCACCTCTTCACCTCTTCACCTCCTCTCCTCTTCTTTCTTCGTGTTCCTTCGTGTGGCTTAGTGGATGAAATTTTCCGGCTTTCAGAATGCCACGCGGCGTGTGGCGACTGAGGAGCGCAACCGGGCGCTGCCAAGCGTGCGTCCGGGGCGGTCATTGACTCTGATCGTGCTGCCGTCAAATTTTGTCAGCGTGAAGCCTGAGAACGATTCATTGAAACACAGGTTCTGATCCGCCATCACGGCCAGGGCCACCGCCTCGCCAAGCTGCAATCCGGCGACTTCATCCGAACGCCAGTGCATTCCCGCCGTGTCACGCCCGTAAGCGATATTCGATGCCAGTTTGTTCAGTTCGCCGCCAATGGTCAGGTCAGGCCCGTTGTAAGGCAGCAGTGACAAGCCGTCATCGCTGGCCACGACCGGATTGGGGATAATGAATGTTTCCTTGAAGAAGGCTTTCAGCACCGTCACGCAGGCCCCGGAGACTGTGGCGTGACCGCCTGGGTAAGACGGGTGAATCGGGCAGCCTTCAGCATAGGCCATCGGCAGCAGCGCGGTGCCGAACCGGCTCTGCACGGCTGAGACGGCGGCTGAATTGAGCAGGCTGGCATGCACCGGATAATTCGCGGCATTCGTGCGCAGGTTATGCACGCGCCCGGCGAACTCTTCAGGACGAATGCGGCGATGCACAGACCATTTCTGATACCACGCAGCCTTGAGCGCCGCGTTGGCCACCTGCGCCAGCAGTGACACGATGTGCGGGCCGCCGAAGGTCGAAAATCCCGCCTGTTTGGCCGATAACTTGTACGGATTGGCATCATCAATCGCGCCGCCGCCGAAACTGAGCAGAATCAGCGCGGCGTTCAGAAAGGCCTGATATGAATAATCACGATGCACGTATTCGGTCAGGTCGCGGCTGTTGCGAATGTAACGCGGCGTCGGGTCAAAGACGTTGGGGCTGGCGGGCGCATTGCCGTTCTGAATGCTGAGCCACGACTGGTAAGTGGTCATGTGATCGTCGCCGCCCGTCGTCGTGCGATAAAGCTGATTGATCGGCGTTGAGCTGAAATTGAACGGCTTCCAGAGAAACTGTGAGATGAAATGTCCGGTCGCTTCGCCGGGCAGATCGCCGCGAAAGAGCGTTCCGGCAGTAATGCCTCTGTATTTAGTGAACCGGCCCAGATCGCTGACGGCGCTGCTGGTCAGAATTTCGTTGCCATACTGTGAAAAGGCAATGTCGCGGGTCAGCGCGCGCCAGTACAGTTCGGCCATTTCGCCGGCCTGTTCCTCGCTGCTGAAAGTCGGCGGCGCGGGCAGCGCGAGACTGTGCGAATCGGCTCCTTCCAGTTCAAAGGCGAGGGCCGATTGCGGATCAACCAGCTTGGCTGACCCGCCAAGCGTGATGTTTTCAAAGTCAATCGGATCGCCGCTGGCCATCGCCTTCAGCAGCGACTGGTAAGCATTCAGATCCGGTTCACCGAGGTTGTTGTGCGGCAGTCCTTTGGAAAAGCTGGCGAATTTGCTGGCGTACAAATCCTCATCGCCGTTGACCAGGTGCTGCGGCAGCGGCAGGCTTTGCTGATTCTGCGCGCAGGTCAGGCGAATCTGAAGGGCGCGGTTGCGGCGCTGCTGATCGGTGAGCGGGCCGATTTCAGCCGCTTCGGCCTGGCCTGCAAGCAGCGGCAACCCTGTTGTGCCTGCGACCAGCGTGGCCGCCGTGAGTCCGCTGGCGCGTCCGAGAAAGCGACGACGGCTCGATGATAATAATGAACTTCCGGCTGATTCATTCCGGCCCGTTGCCGGTGCAGAGGTTGCGCTGACAGGTGACTGCTGCTTGCTCATAAGATTATTCCTTTGAAAATGTCTGGTCTCTGATTATTTGAGGACGTGGCCTCCTGTTACGTGAGCGACTCCGGCGATCCTGAAAATTAGGAAATGAAGGGGCAGCGGGAAGGGGTTGCAGAGTAAAAATAGTCCCAACGACCGATTTCTTCCAGAGTTCGGGAACCGCGAAACTGATCGGGCGTTAACGTGATCTGGCATATAATGCTGCCGTCGGCCTGAAATCCGGTCAGCCTGAATGCGCGCTGCCGGTTTCAGTGCTCCCGCAAAACAGATTCGTCAGCACCTGAGGTTTTCTTATGAATTTTGTCAAAGTCCTGTTGATCCTGTGCGCGCTTGGTTTTGTTCTGAACACTGAAGTCGCGGCCCAGAAAACCAAAAAACGCCCGGCCAGAAACCCGCCGCAGTATCCCCACATTCTCGACACTACTGAACAACCGGCCCAGCCGACTAAAACCGAAGGTGAAAACCCGGACGCGGCAGCGTCTCAGGCGCAGACCGCGCCGCAGCAGATGGATGTGCTGCTCGTCAAAGCCGTCGTCGGGCTGACGCTCGAAGTCCGCAGCCTCGTCACTGAAATGAAGGCGCTCAATGTGCGGCAGCAGGCACAGCTTGATATGCTGCGGCTGACGCGCGCTGACCTGCGCACAGACCAGTATGAGCGCGAACTCAAGGCCGCGCGTGACCGCCTGGCGCTGCTCGCGGCTGATGAACAGAACCTGCAGTTGATGATTACGCCCGACAGTCTGAATGCTCAGGCGGCGACCGTTCCGACCTTCGACAAATCAGCCACCATGCGACAGCTCAAGGCCAACCACGAAGCGCGGCTGAAAGTGGTGCAGACCGAAAAAGAACTGCTGCAGCAGCGCGTCAACGAACTGTCCGAAGCCCTCACCAGCTTTCGCGCCAGCGGCATTGAAGCCGAAAAGCGGCTCCAGGATGCCGAAGATATTCTGAAGCAACTGGGAACTGCCGCAGCCCAGGAAAAGGCTAAATCGCCGCTGCCTGACAAGCCGTAATCGGCTGCTGTTTCCGCATCGCTGCCTGAATCAGTCACACCACCTGACATTGACGCTCAATGATGAACGGGCGACAATGCGCCCTCACACTCGCAGCACAATCTGATTCAGCAGACTCATCACCAGACCCATATGAGCAGAAAAAATCATCGCACCCCACTCAACCGGCGTGACTTCATCAAAGGCAGCACTCTGGCGGGCCTCAGTGCGCCGCTGCTGGCCCGCGAGGCCGCAGCCGCGCTGACACCTGTCACTGCGGCTGCGCGCCCGATTGTCATTTCAAGCTCGAATAATCACATGGGCGCGGATGGCAAGCCCCTCAATGGCGGCATCAAATGCGTGACGCGGGCCATGGAAGTATTGAAAAACGGCGGCGACACGCTGGATGCAGTGGTGGCCGGGGTCGCGCTTGTCGAAGACGATCCGCTGGATGATTCGGTCGGTTATGGCGGGCTGCCGAACGAAGAGGGCGAAGTCGAACTTGATTCAAGTCTGATGCACGGGCCGACGCGCCGCGCCGGAGCCGTCGCCTGTCTGCACAACATCAAAAATCCCGCTCAGGTGGCCAAATGCGTGCTGGAACGCACTGACCACATTCTGCTGGTGGGCGAAGGCGCTTTGAAATTTGCGCTGGCTCAGGGATTCAAAAAAGAGAATCTGCTGACCGAATCATCGCGCAGGGCCTGGCTGGCGTGGAAGGAAGGCCTCAATCCGCGCGATAGCTGGGGGCCGAGCTGGCACCGGACGGCGCCCAATTCGAGGCGGAAGGCTGAAAATCAGCAGCTTTCGCCCGAAGAGATTGCTTTCAGTGCGTACCTGCGTGACCGGCTGCTGCGGCGTCCGACCGGCACGATCAACTGCCTGGCGGTGGATGCGAATGGCGACATTTCGGGCGTGACGACAACTTCGGGGCTGGCCTGGAAAATTCCGGGACGGGTGGGCGATTCCCCGTTAATTGGTTGTGGGGTCTATGTTGACAACGAAGTCGGGGCTGCCGGATCAACCGGGCGCGGCGAGGAATGTATCTTCATCAACGGCGCGCACACGGTCGTTGAAATGATGCGGCGCGGAATGTCACCGACCGAGGCCGCGATGGAAGCCATTCGCCGCGTGGCCGCCCGCTACGATCAGGATCAGAATGAACTGAAGGTCATAGACATCAATTTCTATGCGGTTAACAAGCGCGGCGAATACGGTTCGGCCACGCTCTGGAAGTTCAACGGTGAAGACGGCAAAGACTCAGCCAAACGCGCTCAGTTTGCCATTCACGATGGTCGGGACGCGAAGTATCTGGACTGCGCGTTTCTCTTTGAGCGCAGGCCTTAGCTTTCAGACGAAGCAGGGCGAACGAATAAACGCACGGCGCTTTATCCTTTCGACTGATGCCGACACGGTGAGGCGCACGGACTGGAACTGAACAGGCTTTTATCCGGCCATGACAGAAGTCTTATTGTTCTGGTATAAAACTTCTTATTCGGTAATCATTTCCCCCACCTGGTCAGCGCAGCCCCGGCAGAAATCTTAAGGAGGAACAAGCTCGTGAATGTTTGTGTTGTTGGTACCGGCTATGTAGGCCTGGTGACCGGAACCTGTCTGGCTTATCTGGGTCGTTCGGTGATCTGCGTTGACAAGGATGAACGCAAGATCAATATGCTGAAGGATGGACAGTCCCCCATTTATGAACCCGGACTGTCACAGATGATTGCGAGCAGTCAGCAGCGCGGTCACCTGCATTTCACCACCGACCTGGCTGATGCGGTCAAAAAGTCGGATGTGGTTTTCATTGCGGTCGGAACTCCGCCGCTGCCTTCGGGGCGGGCGAATCTGTCAGCCGTCGAAGCCGTGGCGCGCAGCATCGGGCAGTCGCTCGACAACACGCGGCGGCGCGTGATCGTCAACAAATCAACCGTGCCGATTGGTTCCGGCAACTGGGTTGAAATGCTGATCCGCGAAGGACTCAGTGAAAATCCGGCGCGCGAGAGCCTGCTGGCAAAGCCCGAAGAGCTTTTTCTGATTGCCTCAAATCCTGAATTCCTGCGCGAAGGTTCCGCGATTCACGACACCTTCTTTCCTGATCGCATCGTCATTGGCGCGACCAGTTCATTTGCGACCGAACGGCTGCGCGCACTTTATGAACCGATCATCGAACAGACGTTCAGCCCGCCGCCTTCGGCTCCGCGTCCGGCTGGTTTTACTGCCGTGCCGGTTGTGACGACTGATCTGGCTTCAGCCGAAATGATCAAGTACGCGGCGAATGCCTTTCTGGCCACGAAGATCAGCTTTGCCAATGAAATTGCCAACATCTGCGAACGGGTTGGCGCTGACATTACCGAAGTCGTGCGCGGGTTCGGCCTTGATAACCGCATCGGGCCGCGTTTTCTGAATGCCGGTGTGGGCTGGGGCGGTTCGTGTTTCGGCAAGGACGTGTCGGCGCTGATTGATATTTCGCGGGAATACAGTTACGAGCCGCAACTGCTGCGCGCGACGGTTGATGTCAACGGGCGGCAGCGCCACGTCGCGGTGCAGAAACTCCAGGAAACGCTCAAGATCATCAAGGGCAAAACCATCGGCCTGCTCGGCCTCGCCTTCAAACCTGAAACCGACGATCTGCGTGATGCCCCGGCGCTGACGATTGCGCAGGAACTGCTCGAAATCGGCGCGCGCATCAGGGCATATGATCCGATTGCCGTTGAAGCCTGTCGTGAACAGTATCCCGGCCTGAAGGTTGAATATGCGAGCAGCGCGGTTGATCTGGCGGCGGACTGTGACGCGGTGGTGATCGTGACCGAATGGGAAGAGTTCCGTAACCTTGACCCTGAACAACTGGGCGCGGTCATGCGCACCAAAGTCGTTATTGATGGTCGCAACGTGCTTGACCGCGAGGCCTTCATCCGCGCCGGATTCACTTATCGCGGCGTCGGCAGATAAGGAAAGAGGCCACTGATTACATTATGCGAATACTGATTACCGGCGGAGCCGGATTCATTGGCAGTCACCTGACGGATCGCCTGATCGGTGAAGGGCACGACGTCGTGGTGATGGATAATCTGGTGACGGGCGACCTGGCCAACATCGCGCATCACCGGTCGAATCCGCGTTTTGAATACCTTCATCACAACGTCAGCAATCACATTCATGTGAGCGGTCATCTGGACTGGGTGCTGCATTTCGCCAGTCCGGCCAGCCCGATTGATTATCTTCAGCTTCCGATTCAGACGCTGAAGGTCGGCGCGATGGGCACGCACAACGCGCTCGGACTGGCCAGAGCCAAAGGCGCAAAATTCATGCTGGCTTCGACCTCTGAAGTTTACGGCGACCCGCTCGTGCATCCGCAGCCGGAAGATTACTGGGGCAACGTCAACCCCATCGGCCCGCGCGGCGTCTATGACGAAGCCAAGCGTTACGCCGAGGCGATCACGATGGCTTACCATCGCGTGCATCAGATGGACGTGCGGATTCTGCGCATCTTTAATACTTACGGCCCGCGTAATCGCGTCAATGACGGGCGGGTGGTGCCGACCTTTATCAACCAGGCGATCAACGGCGAGCCGATCACCGTCTTTGGCGAGGGGCAGCAGACGCGCAGCTTTCAGTATGTGGATGATCTGGTTGAAGGCGTGCGGCGGCTGATGGAAGCGCCTTACAATCGCCCGGTGAATATCGGCAATCCGACTGAACTGACCATTCTCGAATTTGCAAAACTGATCATCAGGCTGACGGGCAGCCAGAGTCAGATTGAGTATCGTCCGTTGCCGGAAGACGACCCGAAAACTCGTCGCCCGGACATTTCACTGGCCGGAAGAATTCTTAACTGGGCGCCGCGCGTCCCGGTTGAAGAAGGGCTGGCGCGCACGATTGAGTGGTATCGGGCGCGCAAAGCCGGAGCCGCCGGAACCTGAGGCCTCAAGCTTCCGGCCCCTCCAGCCGATAAGCACTGGCAGGAACCCGGAAGGCCACAGGGCAGGGCCATTTGGCTGGTGGTTCCGCAAGGCTGAGTCTTAAACGGTGACTTTCATTGTGATTGACTTTCGGCTTTGGTTTGGGGTAAAAACTGCGACGGTTGGAGGCCCCTGCCTTCGGGTTTGCAAAGACTCGTCCATTAACAGCCAGGCTCTCCACTACCTTCCGAAGCCCCACAGCTCTTTAGGCCAGACAACAAATAAACGTGCAGGTGACTGCTGGACGTGTGACGTTCAGACTGACGTTTACACTCTCTTTTTAGTAACTTTGGAGGAACCACTAATGAATAAACCAGGAACTTTCCGAAAGATGGTCACAGTCGCGCTGATGCTGACCGTCGGCAGTTTCTCGACGCTGTTGATGAGTTCAGCAGCGGCGCAGACTGCGCAGAAGGCGGCTGGAGAACTTTCGGTGCGCGGCAACGTCACGCTCAATGGGGCAGCGGCAATTTCCGGCGCAACAGTTTTCAGCAATGGGACGATCAGAACGGGTGACAAGGGCTGGGCGACCATCAGCCTTGGCAAACTGGGCCGGGTCGAACTGTCGCCGAATTCAGAACTGGTCGTGAATTTCAGCGACAGCAACGTGGGCGGTATGCTGCATTCAGGTCGCGTTACGGTCAGCACTCCGACGGGTGTTGGCATTTCAGTGACGACGGCAGATGGCAATGCGGTGGCCGAAGGCAACCAGGCTTCAATGCTGACGGTTGATCTGACCTGCGGCAATACCCGCGTGATGGCGGGCCGCAACAATGCCAGCTTCACCGCTGGCAGCAAGGTTGAACACGTCGCTGCCGGTCAGGAAGTCGCCGTGGGCGCTCAGACGGGCGCTCCGTCACGCTGCACCCGGATGGCTGCGGCGGGCGCAGCCGGAGCCGGAGCCGGTGGGCTTGGCGCCGGTGCCGTTGCGGCGCTGATCATCGCCGGTGTTGGTGGCGCAGTGGCCGGTGTCGTGGCTGCTTCACAGTCCGACAGCACCAGCGCCAGCTCCATCGTCGTCAGCGGCTTCAAGCCGTAACTTTCGATCCGATGGATTTCAGCCTGCTTCAGAAGGCCAGAAAAGCGCGCCGTCCTCTCCGTCACTATCGTTTCGAGAGGACGGCGCATTGCTGTTTGAGCCTGCCGTCCTGAACCCGGCAGGCAGTCCGCCCCCGCATTATCAACTGCCGTCAAATACCCCCGTGTCCACCCGCTGTTTGCCAGACCGTGTTTTTATTGCCTGCACTGATGTGTATTATCGGTCGGGCTGCTGATGTGCCGCAGCGAAGGGAAGTTGTGAGAGAACCATTTGCTGTTCTGAGTCTTATTGCTTCGCTGTTGCTGACCGGCAGTACTGCAATCATACCTTTATCAAACAAGCCCTGATCTGAATGAGGAGAAGCCCTGAATGAAGAAATCTGTTGTCAGTCTGATTCTGATTTATATTGTTCTTTGCGCTGCCAGAGCATACTCACAGTCACCTGCTGAAAAGACAGCAGAGACGGTGGCGACGGTTTACGTTTACAGGTACAAACAGTTTATGGGGTCGGGGCTGGAACCCTCGGTCTATTGCGATGAAGCCGAACTTGCCCGGATGGACAATGGCAGATACTTTGCGGTCAAACTCGCTCCGGGCAAACATACCTTTCGCTCCAATGACAAACAGGCAGGAATTGAAATGGAGCTGAAGGGCGGCGAGACTTATTACATTCGGGTCGAACTCGTCCCCGGAATGATGAAGGGACATGGGCGGCTCGTCCTGATGCAGAAAGAGCAGGGGGCATATGAAATCAGGAAACTCAAGCCGCTTGGCGATGATAAAGTCAGAGACAAGGCGAAAGTAGTAACCACGGAAAAATCAACTGACAAGCCCTGACCTCCCGGCAAATCAGTTCAGCTACGAAGAAGAATCAACCCTGATGGGAGAAGGATTATGATTACCCGAAAGATCACAGGCCTTTCTTTCCTGTTCCTGTTCTGTTGTGCGCTGGCTGCTCAGGCGCAGACGCTGCCTGACGGGCAGCCGTCTGAAAAGCGCGCGGCCTCGCGCGATTACCGCATCGGGCCGGGCGATGTGCTGCTGATTGAAGTGGCCGGCGAGCCTGATCTCAAGCGCAAGGTCAAGGTGTCAGAACAGGGCATCATCAGCCTGCCTTACCTGGGCGATCTGAAAATCGAAGGCCTCAATGAAACCGAAGCCGGGGCGGCCCTGCGGCGCGGTTATCTGAGCATTCTCAAGCAGCCCGAAGTGACCGTTTACATCGAAGAATACGGCGCGCGCGTGGCTTCGGTGATTGGCGCGGTCAACAAACCGCGCCGGGTGCCGCTGACCCGCGAAATGCGCGTCTTTGATCTGCTGAGCGAAGGCGGCGGGCTGACCGAGAAGGCCGGCAATGTCATTCAACTGATTCACGTCAACAAAAACCCGGCCACCGATCAGGCCGGAACCGAAAACAGAATCGAAACTGCGGCGGGCGCGATCATTGCCGAAAGCGTCGAATACATTGACCTGCGCGATCTGGTGCGGCGGACTGATCTCAACCGCGTCATTCGTGACGGCGATGTGATCGTGGTGCCTGAAGCCAGTGTCTTTTTTGTCACCGGCAGCGTCAAAAAGCCGGGTCAGTTTGTCCTTAAGGATGCCGTCAGACTTTCGCAGGCGATTGCGCTGGCGGGCGGACTTGAGGTTGATTCAAAGAAAAAAGAGATTCAGTTGATTCGCTCCACTGAGCCGGGCAAACAGGCGACAATCGCCAGAGTCATCAACCTCGCTGAGGTCGAAAAGGATCCGTCGAAGGATGTCTACCTGCAGCCTTACGATGTGGTTATGGTGCCCGAATCAACCCGCGCCAAAAACACGCGCACTCTGGTGCAATCCTTTGCCGGTGGTCTGGCCAGCGCGCTCGGCTGGGGAATCCTGCGTTAACGAGCAACCGACAAGCAATGAAACAAAACAACCCTGATTCGAAAGCCCTGTCCGGCTCTTCCGTTCCTGTCCCGTCTTCAGTCGCCTCAAAGGAAATTGACATTCGGCGTCCGGCGGGTGGTTATCCGGCTTACAGCCGTTATCCGGCCATTGAAGTCGAAAAGAACACGCTGCGCGAATACTGGGGCATTCTGCTCAAGCACAAATGGATCGTGCTGACGACGCTCGTCGTGCTGGTCACGATTGTGGCGATTGGCACCTTTCTGACGCGTCCGGTTTATCGCGCCGAAACCAGAGTCGAAGTCGGACGTGACGCCGAACGGATTATGAAAGGCCCCGGCATTTCGGATGTCGAAACCGCCAATGCCTTCAACCCGCTCTTCCTGCAGACGCAGGTGGATATTCTCAGCAGCCGCGACCTGGCGCGCCGCGTCATTCAGCGGCTCAGCCTGAGCGAACACGAAGAGTTCAAAGCCAGGCCGGAAGCTGTCGCAGCGCAAAGCGAAAATGAACGCGACACGCGCCTCGTCAATGCCTTTCAGTCACGTTACGGCGTGACGGTCGGGCGCATGAGCCGCATCGTGACGCTGAGCTTTGATGCGCACGACCCGAAGCTGGCCGCGAGCGTGGCCAATGCGATGGCTGAGGAATACATCGAATGGTCAATGGAAAGCCGCCTCAAAGGCGTCGAAACGGCCAAGACCTTTCTCGACAAGCGCGTCAAGGAAGCCGAATCCGAACTGCGCAAATCCGAAGCCGAGTACCAGCAGTACGCCGCGACGCACAAAATCATTTCGCTCAATGAAACCAGCAATATCACGGTCGAACGCACGGCTGAACTCAACCGTCAGCTTGTGCAGACGCAGGATGAATTGCGCCGCGCTGAGGCGCTCTGGCAGCAGAGCCTGAAAGTTTCGCCCGATGAACTGCCGCCGGTGCTCAACGACGTGACCGTGCAGAACCTGTCAAAGGAGCTCAGCAAACAGGAACAGGAACTGGCCAACCTGTCAGCCCGCTACCAGCCGAATTACCCGGCAGTCAAACAGGTGCAGGAACAGGTCGAGCAGTTGAAAAAACAACTGGCCGAAGCCAAGGAAAAAATCGTCAAAAACATCGCCACACAGTACGAAGTGGCGAAACAGCGCGAAGCAAAACTTTCAGCCGCGCTCGGCCAGTCAAAAGGCGAAGCGATTCAGCAGAACCGTGAATCAATCGAGCTGAACATGCTCAAGCAGAAGCTCGACACCGACCGCAAGATTTACGATGACCTGCTACAGCAGTCGCGCCGCGCCGGAGTCGAAAGCGAATTTCAGCCGACCAACATTCGCGTTGTGCAATCGGCTGAAGTTCCGCTCTTTCCCGTCAAGCCGCGCAGGGTGCTCAACCTGGGCCTGGCCGTGCTGGTCGGCACGGCGCTTGGCATCGGGCTGGCGTTCTTTCGTGAATACCTGGATAACACGATTCGCACTGCTGAAGACGTGGAAAGCATCATCAAGCTGCCACCGCTCGGTGCAATTCCGTCATTGCAGGTGCTGGCCAAACGCCGGATGCTCAATTACGGGCAGGACGAACCCGCCGCTCAGAACGGCAGTCTGACGCTGGTGCATTCAAACAACGAACTGCTGTCGCAGCATGAACAGCTTTCGTCGTTTGCCGAAGCCTATCGCGCGCTGCGCACTTCGATTCTGCTCTCTTCGGCTGAACACGCGCCGCGCACGATTATGGTGACGAGCAGCTATCCGGCAGAAGGCAAAACGACCATCGTCGCCAACACCGCGATTTCGCTGGCGCAGACCGATGCCCGCGTCGTGGTGCTCGATGCTGATATGCGCCGCCCGCGCTGTCACAAGATTCTGCGGCTGAATAATGATGTCGGATTGTCGAGTTACCTGTCAGGCCGGGCCGACATTGATGCAATGGTTCAGAAGCACGCCATTCCGAATCTGCACGTCATCACCGCCGGGCCGGTGCCGCCCAATCCGGCAGAACTGCTCAGTTCGAACCGCCTGCGTGAACTGATCGAAGAACTCAGTGAACGCTTCGATCACGTCATCATTGATTCGCCGCCGGTCATCAATGTTTCCGACGCGCTGATCGTTTCGCCGGTTGTTGATGGCGTGGTGATTGTCGTCAAGGGCGGTCAGACGCCGCGCGAAGCCGTGCTGCGCACGAAACAGGCGCTTCAGGATGTCAACGCCAGAGTCTTCGGCGTGGTGCTCAACAGCATTGACCTCGATGCCGACCGTTATTACTACAAGTACAAATATTCCTATTACAGCTACGGCTCTTCTGATTAGTGATCAGTGGTTGGTGAGCAGGCAACTGCCTTTCGCTGACTGTCAGCCGCTGACCACTGACCATTGACGACTGACCACTCTTCATGCCCCTTCGTCTGATTCTCTTCATCGTCGTTCTGGCTGCGGCAATTCTGACTGGCAGAGTTGTGATCAATGATTTCATCGGGCAGGCGCTGATTGCTTACGGTGAATCGGCAGAAACGCGCGCAGCAGCGGTCAGGTATGCGCCGCGCAATGCCGAAGTGCTGGCGGCGCGGGGGCGTTACCTGCTGTACCGCGCTGACCCGGTGCAGCCTGAGCAGGCTGTCGCCGAATTGCAGCGCGCCGTGCTGGCTTCGCCGCGTGATTATCGTTTCCGGCTGGAACTGGGCCGCGCTTATGAAATCAGCGGTGAGATGACACAGGCCGAACAGGCCCTGCAGCGCGCCGTTGAATTGTCGCCGCGTTATTTTGAATCGCGCTGGGCGCTGGCCAATCTGCGTTTGCGGGCGGGCAAAAACGAGCAGGCGGTGGATGACTTTCGCGCGGCGCTGGCCTTGTCCGGCGGTTTCGGCCTGCCGCCAAACGGGTCGGCGGCGGCGAGCGCGTTTTCAGCTTTGACGCAGGCGATGGGGCCGAATCTTGAAATGCTGAAAAAGATCACGCCTGCCGATGCGCTGTCACAAACCTATCTGGCCGAATTTCTGGCCGGGCATCAGGGCGAGGCGGGCATTGATGCTGCGCTTGATTTGTGGCGACGACTGCCGCCGGGTGACGTGAATGCGTGGCGGCGGCTGACGTTTCTGATGCTGGCTTACACCGAAGGCAGCAGTCGTTTCAGCGATGAGCGCGAATTGTGGCACAGCCTGTTGCGCCGCGAGGGGCTTGAAAGCGCGCTGGCTGAAAGCGGCAATCTGATGACGAATGGCGGATTCGAGCAGACGCAGGTGAGCGAGCGGTTTCAGCGTTACGATGGCGCGCAGGCCGGATTTGACTGGGTTTTTGCGGCGCCTCATCCGCAGGTGCGGGCGCGAGTTGATGACGCCGTCGCGCGCAGCGGCACGCATTCGCTGCATCTGACTTTCAATGCGCTGATGCGCGCTGAATTTCAGGGCGTGGCGCAACTGATTGCCGTCGAACCGTCGCGGCAGTACCGGCTGACTTTTCAGGTGAAAACCGAACGCCTGCCGGAAAGCGGCCCGCTCATCGAATTGCGCGATGCCGCGCAGCCTGCGCTGTTTGCGCTGCGCGCGGCTGTGCCCGGCGGCACGAATGACTGGCGACAGGTGACGCTGAGTTTTACGACGCTGCCCACGACGCGCGCGCTGCGGCTGGTGATTCGCAGCCCGCAACTGACCGAATTCAGCGCGAGCAGTCCCGGTGAACTGTGGCTTGATGACTTCCGCCTGGAAGCGCAGTGAGGAAATGAAAAAGGAGATCAAAAGCGGCAGTCATCAGAAGTCAGCGCGGCGCAGACTGCACGCGGCTGTCAGAAGCCTGCTCTTTGCCGATCTGCTGGCGGTGATGGTGCTCGCGCCGCTCGCTTACGGCGCGGTCGAAGCCTGGTCGGTGGCGCTCTTTGAACTCAACGCGCTGCTGCTGGCCGTGCTGCTGGCGCTCAAATTTGTTCTCAAGCCGGAATCGAAGTTTCGCTTTCACCCTCTGATGCTGCCGCTCGTGGCGCTGCTGCTGCTGGGCCTTGTGCAAATCTGGCCGCTGCATCTTTTCAGTCAGGCTGCGCCAGCAGGATCTCCGGCTGCCGACGCAGGCACGGGCACGCTGTCGCTTGATCCTTATTCGACGCAGCAGACAGTCGTGAAACTGCTCGCGCTGCTGATTTATTTTGTTGTGGCGATCAAGCTGTTCGGGAATCGTGAACGGTTGCGGGTGACGCTGGTTGTGCTGACGTGGTTTGGTTTTGCGCTGGCTTTCTTTGGCATCATTCAAAAGCTGACGTGGAACGGCAGACTTTACTGGGTGCGCCCGATCAGCGCCGGAGTGCCATTCGGCCCGTTCGTCAATTACAATCACTTTGCCGGGCTGATGGAGATGCTCTTTGCCCTGCCGTTCGCGTATCTGCTGTTTGGCGAAGTCAGCCGCGAAAAGCGCGCGCTCTGGTTTTTTGCTTCGGTGATGATGGCCGGTTCGATTGTCGTGTCGCTCTCACGCGGCGGACTGCTGGCGCTCGGCATTGAGATCATCACTTTCGGTGTGATCAGCCGCCTGCTCAGAAAGCGATGGCGCACTTCAGCGATTCCCAAAGCGTTTGCGTATTCGGCGCTCGCGGCCATTGCGCTGCTGGCGTTGTGGATCAGTTACGATCAACTGGCCGAACGCTGGAAGAACCTGAGCAGCAGCGCCACTGAGTTGTCAGTCGCAGGCCGCATCGAAGCCTGGCGCAATTCGTGGACGATGATTCGGGAACATCCGTTAACGGGTATCGGCCTGGGCGCGTTTCCGGCAATCTATCCGCATTACGGGCAGTCATCGGCGTACCACGAACGCTTGGAGCAGGCGCACAACGATTACCTGCAACTGCTGACTGACGGCGGGCTGATCGGTGGCCTGATCGGGCTGTGGTTTCTGGTCGAACTGCTGCGGCTGGTGTGGCGGCAGTGGCAGAAAATCAGCGCCGACCGCGCTGGCAGCCGCTTTGAGCGCAGCCTGACCATCGGCAGCCTGATTGCCGTTCTCGGTCTGCTCATTCACAGCTTCACCGATTTCAATTTGCAGATTACGTCAAATTCACTGTTCTTTCTGATCATGATCGCCATCGCGGCATCGTTTGATCGTCAGTCAGAACCACCAACCACTGAACACTAACCACTGCTGTAATGAAAGTTCCGTTACTCGATTTACGCGCACAACATCAGACGATTCGCGCCGAAGTGATGGCGGCGGTTGAGCGCGTCTTTGAAAATCAGACCTTCGTCCTGGGCGCAGAGGTCAGCGAATTCGAAAAGTCAGCGGCTGAATATTGCCACGTCAAACACGCCATCGGCTGCGCATCAGGTTCTGACGCGCTGCTGCTGGCGCTGATGGCTTATGACATCGGGCCGGGTGATGAAGTCATCACCGTGCCGTTCACTTTCTTTGCCACTGCCGGAGCGATTGCACGCACGGGCGCGCGTCCGGTCTTTGTGGACATCAACGCCGATGATTTCAACATCAGCATCGCGCAGATCGAAGCCGCCATTACGCCGCGCACGAAAGCCGTGATGCCCGTTCATCTGTTCGGCCAGTGCGCCGCGATGGACGCGATCAGCGAAATCGCACAGCGTCATCATCTGCCCGTCATCGAAGACGCAGCCCAGGCCATCGGCTCGGAAATAAACAATCGCCGCGCCGGAACCATGGGCGACATCGGCTGCTTCAGTTTCTTTCCGTCCAAGAACCTTGGCGGCGCAGGCGACGGCGGACTGCTGACCACGAATGATGATGATCTTGCCGAAAAGCTGATGATGCTGCGCGTGCACGGGAGCCGTGTGAAATACTTTCACCACTACGTTGGCATCAACAGCCGTCTGGACGCGCTCCAGGCCGCCGTGCTGAACGTCAAGCTGAAACACCTTGATGAATGGACTGCCGCGCGACAGCGCAACGCCGAACGTTATAACCAGCTCTTTGCCGAAGCTGCGCTTGAAGAAATCACCACGCCGGTCGCGCATCCGGGTTATCGCCACATTTACAACCAGTACACGATTCGCTGCGCCCGCCGCGATGAACTGATGGCCTGGCTGAAGGAGCAGGGCATCGGCACAGAAATCTATTACCCCGTCCCGCTGCATTTGCAGGAATGCTTCGCGTATCTCGGCGGACGCCCAGGCGACCTGCCCGCGTCAGAAAAGGCCGCGCACGAATGCCTGTCGCTGCCGGTTTATCCTGAACTGACGGCGGAGATGCAGCAGTATGTGGTAGAGAAGATCGCAGAGTTTTACCAGGCCTGAAGATGATTTTCAGTTATTCAAAACTGGCCACCTCAGTTCGGCAAATCTTCAACAGCGTGGGCCTTGAAATCAGCCGTTTTGATAAATGCCCGCGTCACACATGGCTGGGGCTGCGACATCTGCCTGTTCGCACTGTTATTGACATTGGGGCCAACCGGGGACAATTTGCCCGGTCGGTTCTGGCGCTCTTTCCGGCGGCGCGCCTTTATTGTTTTGAGCCGTTGAGCGGTGCGGTTGACGAATTGAAACGATGGGCCGCGACTCAATCGCCCGGACAGGTGAATGTTTTTCAGGTGGCGCTCGGTGAGCGTGAAGGCTCGGTTGAAATGTTCCTGCATACGGAGCATGACACCTCGTCATCGCTGCTGCGAACGACCAGCACATCTGAATCACTTTATCCCTTCACCAGCGCGCAGCGCACGGTTTCTGTCAACCTGACGACGCTTGATGCTGCGTGCGCCGGGATCAGGTTTGAACCTGATGTCCTCATCAAGATTGATACCCAGGGATATGAAAAGCAGGTGCTGCTGGGCGGCGGCGCCACACTGAGGCGGGCGCAAACCTGCATTCTGGAAATAAATCTGTTCGATCTTTACGAATCTCAGGCCTCGTTCAGTGAATTGATAAGCCTGCTGGATGAGGCTGGCTATCGTTATGCGGGAAATCTGGAACAGGTCTGTGACCACAAAGGACAGGTCATTTTTATTGATGCCGTATTTATCAGGCGGCCTTCCGGCAGTGTGTGAACGCCGAAGAATGAACGGAACCTGCCGGAAGAAAAAATGAACACAGCGGACAATGACAGTCAGACGGAGGCAGATCGAAAGTGAAAGAGCGCCGACAGTTGATGTTCAATGCGCTGGCGGCGGTGGCACAGGTGGCGCTGCTGAGCGCGATTCTGTATCTGCTTTATCGCTTTCTGCTGCGCACGGTCGGGCTTGAATCGCTGGGTGTCTGGTCGCTGGTCTTGTCTGCGGCGACGCTGGCACGGCTGGCCGATCCGGGTTTTGCGGCGAGCGTGGTCAGGTTTGTGGCGTTGCATCACGCGCGCGGCAACCGGGATGAAATCTCGCGGGTGATTCAGACGGCCACACTGTCAACGGCAGTTTCAGTCGGCGCATTGTTGCTGATCGTGTGGCCGCTGCTGCCGCGCCTGCTGGGGCTGGTTTTGCAGGGAGCAGCGTGGCAGGCAGCCATTCAGGTTTATCCGTATGCGCTGTTGTCGTTGTGGTGCAGCGCGCTGGCGAGCGTCTTTCAGGCCGGGTGCGACGGGTTGCAGCGCATTCACCTCAGAAGCGGCTTGCTGGTTGGTGGCGAACTGCTGCATCTGATTTTGTGTTACTGGCTGGCTCCGCGTTTCGGGCTGATCGGGCTGGGTTATGCGCGGGTGATTCAGGGCGTGGTGATGCTGGTGGCCGGGTGGCTGCTGCTGCGACGGCTGATGAACTTTCTGCCGCTTGTGCCGCATCGCTGGCATCGCGCCACTTTCAGCGAGATGCTGAGTTACGGCGTGAACTCTCAGATCGTGACAGTGGCGATGATGCTTTACGATCCGACGACGAAGGGGCTGCTGGCGAATTACGGCGGGCCGGGGCTGGTCGCGTATTTTGAAATGGCCAGTCGGCTGATCGTCAATTTTCGTTCGATCATTGTTTCGGCCAATCAGGTGCTGGTTCCGGCCATTGCCGGATGGCGCGAGAGTCGCCCTGAACAACTGACGGCAGTTTATCGCCGCGCGTATGAACTGGTCTTTTATTTCGGCCTGCCGCTCTATGCCGTACTCATTGCCGGTGCGCCGCTGATCTCTGAAATCTGGGTTGGTCGTTATGAATCACATTTTGTCTTTGACGCCATCATTCTGGCTGTCGCGTGGTTCATCAATACGCTGAACGCTCCGGCCTATTTTGCCAATCTGGGCGAAGGCCGCCTGCGCTGGAACACGATCAGTCATCTGATTATCGGCGCTTTGAATCTGCTGCTCGGCCTGCTGCTCGGCAGGTTGTATGGCGGAACCGGCGTGGTCATCGCCTGGGCGCTGGCGCTGGTGACGGGCAGTGTGATGACAAGTGTGTCGTATCACCTGGAACATCGTCTTTCGATATGGCTGCTGCTGCCCGGCGCTGAGATGGTCGGGCTGATTTGCGCGGCGCTCGGAGCCGTGATTTCGCTGGTGATTTATTTTCAGATGCGAGGCGCTTCAGGTCTGGCTGTCACCGGACTGGTGATGATGCTGACCTGCGCGCTCAGTCTGAGCATTCCGTTGTGGATTAGTCCGGCGCGCAAACTGCTGACCCGATGGCTGTCGGCAGAACTGCTCAAACCGGCAGCGCGGGCCTGACCCGCGCAGTTGTCAACGAGACAGACGAAACAGATCAAAACCTTGCAAGGCAATCAGACCTCCTGGCCACTTATTTCCATCGTGACCCCGTCGTTCAATCAGGCGCAGTTCCTTGAACGCACAATGCGCAGCGTGCTTGAGCAGGATTACCCCCGGCTGGAATACATCGTGATTGACGGAGGCAGCACGGATGGCAGCGTTGAGATCATCAGGAAGTATGCTGACCGGCTGGCTTATTACGTCAGCGAACCTGATCGCGGACAATCGCACGCGCTCAACAAGGGGATTGAAAGGGCAACGGGTGACATCATCGGCTGGCTCAATTCTGATGACCTTTACTGTCCGGGCGCGCTCAGGCAGGCGGCTGAATGGCTGATGCAGCATCCGCACAGCGATGCCTGTTACGGCGGTCTGTACATCATTGACGAAGCTGACCGTATCGTTGATGCGCACTGGGCCGGGCCGCCTGATCCGGCTTATACGTTTTATGTCGGGATGGATGTGCATCAGCAGGCATTGTTCTGGCGGCGCAGCCTGATGGAGCGAATCGGGCTGATGGATGAATCATTGAAATTCAGTATGGATCTGGATTTCGTTCTGCGGCTGCTGCTGGCGGGGCGCGCGGGGCGCGTCAGGCATTTCCTGGGTATGTTCCGCGAACACGGCGCAGCCAAAACATCAACGATGCTTGAAGTCTGCCGCAGGGAAAACCGGATGCTCGCTGAGCGATATGCTGCTCAGTTCGCCGTCGCTGATCGAAGATGGTTGCAGGCGCGCCGGTCTGCCCGGCTGTTGTTTGATGCGCCGCCCGGTTATCTGGCATTCAAGGTGGGCCGACGACTTGGCCTGCCCGTTTCGCCCGGTCTGCTCGGTGACGGGCGCGATTCAGTTTGAAGCGAAAGTTTTTGTAGTTATGTGCGGAGTGTGCGGGACAATCAGCCGTGAGCCGCTGACCAGTCGTGATTACGAAATGGTCAGCCGGATGCAGCACGCGCTTGAGCATCGCGGCCCTGACGGAGCAGGCGAGTTCAAGGCGCGCCACCTGCACCTGGCGATGCGCCGCCTGAGCATCATTGATCTGACCGGCGGATGGCAGCCGCTGTACAACGAAGACCGCACGCTGACGCTGCTCGCCAACGGCGAAATCTACAATCACCCTGAGTTGCGCGCTCAGTTGCAGAGTCGCGGGCATCAGTTCAGCACCGGCAGCGATTGCGAAACGATTCTGCATCTGTACGAGGAATACGGCACGGATTGCGTCAGGCATTTGCGCGGGATGTTCGCCTTTGCGTTGTGGGACAGCAGGCAGCAGCGCCTGATGCTCGCGCGCGACCG
The DNA here is from genome assembly GCA_046331565.1 of Blastocatellia bacterium. Lineage (GTDB taxonomy): Bacteria > Acidobacteriota > Blastocatellia > RBC074 > RBC074 > DASRDU01. The sequence continues at coordinate 3,254,845 of JAXLQP010000001.1, read as the reverse complement.
GATGGGCGAGAAGCCGCTGTATCTTTACGAGCGCGAAGGGCAGTTGATTTTTGCCTCAGAATTGAAAGCATTGCTGCGCTCCGGTCAGATTGCCTTTCAGCCTGATCCGCAGGCGGTGAACCTGTTCTTTCATTATCATTACGTGCCGGAGCCGCACACGCCGATTCAGGGCATTCGCAAACTGCCTGCCGGTCACTGGCTGACGATTGAACCGGAATCGTGGCAGGTGACAGAGCATTGTTACTGGCGGCTTGAAGATGCGCCGCCGCTGGATGGTGAACCGGCTGATCTGATTCGCGCTGAGCTTGAAACCATCAGCGAACTGATTGTGCGCGCTGATGTGCCGGTTGGTGTGGCTCTGAGCGGCGGGCTTGATTCGAGCGCGATTACGACGCTGGCCGCACAGCGTTATCCGGGGCGGTTGCATGCGTTCAGTGTTGGATATGCCGGTCAGCCGCGACAGGATGAACGCGCTGATGCCAGAGCATTGGCTGATTATTTGAAAATTCCGTTTGCGGATGTCGAACTGAAGACCGAAGAAATTGTCAGTTTCTTTCCGCGTCTGATTTTCTGGCAGGATGATCCGATTGCTGACATTTCGGGCTGTGGTTATTACGCGGTAATGAAACTGGCGCATCAGCACGGTGTGCCGGTGATGTTGCAGGGGCACGGCGGCGATGAATTGTTCTGGGGCTATCCCTGGGCCAGGCGGGCGGTAACTGAATCGCAGCGCAAGGAAGAGTTGCAGCAAAAGGATGCGGTGAATTTTTTCGATTACCTGCAATTCAACTGGCCGGATGCCTGGACGCGGTTCGGAATTTATAACTGGGCGCGGTCGCAGGCCGGATTGCGCGCTTCGCTTGAACGTTATCGCCGCGACCGTGAAAGCCCGCGTGAACAGCTTGTGTTTTACGACCTGCTGCCTGATTTCGCGCGCGCTTTGAATGAAGTTCCGGCCTGTTACGCTCCGGCCTTTGCGGAGCAGTTGAATGGGGCGACAGCGACGGATCTATTTACGATTCCGCAGCCGAGGCCGCAGGCTGATCTGCTGATTACGCGCCTGCTGTGTCAGACCTACCTGCTTGAAAACGGCGTGGCGCAGGGTGATCGCCTGAGCATGGCTTCATCGGTTGAATTGCGCCTGCCGCTGCTTGATTACCGGCTGGCTGAAATTGTTGCCGGGTTGCGCAAAAACAGGGCTGATCACCGCTTGCCGCCGAAAGCCTGGTTGAAAGCGGCGCTCAGAGGGGTTGTGCCTGACCAGGTAATGAATCGTCCGAAGCGTGGCTTCAACCCGCCGGTACGGGCGTGGCATCGTGCGTTGTTTGCTGAATACGGCCAGCAGCTTGTTGATGGCTGGCTGGTTCAGGCGGGAATTCTGAAGCCCGACAGTGCGCGCGAATTATCGCGGGGCGCGTTTCCGCTGGGCGTGAATGTTCCGCTGTCGTTCAAGGCGCTGGTGCTGGAAATATGGTGTCGTAATCTGACGAACTGAAGATTGAATGATGATTGAATGATGCAGACTCCGGTTGTTCTCACGATTTTCAATCGCCCTGAACTGACTGCGCGCGTGGTGGCAGAGATTCGCCGGGCGCGTCCGGCCCGGTTGTTTGTGATTGCTGACGGGCCGCGCCCCGGACGCGCGGATGACATCGAAAACTGTGCGGCGGCACGCGCCGTCATTGACCGCGTGGACTGGGACTGCGAAGTAATCTTTGATTACTCTGACGTGAATCTCGGTTGTCAGCGTCGCGTGTCGAGCGGAATTGACCGGGTCCTGGGCGAGGCCGAGGCCGCGATTATGCTGGAAGATGATGGCGTCCCGCATCCTGATTTCTTCAGGTTCTGTGAGGAACTGCTTGATTATTACCGCGATGATGAACGGGTCATGCATATTTCCGGCAGCAACTTTCAGTTCGGGCGACGGCGCACACCGCACAGTTATTATTTCTCTCGTTACAATCACTGCGTAGGCTGGGCGACGTGGCGGCGGGCGTGGCGACATTTCGATGTGCAGATGAAACTGTGGCCGGAGTTTCGTGACCAGGACTGGCTCAGTGATGTGCTGAATGATGCGCAGGCTGTGGCTTACTGGCAGCGGTTCTTTCAGATGGTTTATGACGGAAAAATTGACAGTTGGGCCTGCTGCTGGACGTTTGCCTGCTGGATGCAGAACGGGCTGACGATCCTGCCCAACATCAATCTGATTTCAAATATCGGTTTCGGAAGCGAAGGCACGCACACCAGAAATCGCCGGAGCCGTTTTGCCAATCTGCCGGTTGAGGCAGTGGGATTTCCGTTACAGCATCCGCCCTTTGTCGTGCGTGACGCGCAGGCCGATGAGTTCACGCAGCAGACCAATTTTCGGCGCGGCCTGATGGCGCGGCTTGGCAGTCGTGCCCTGCATGCTGTCACGGCGCTTCAGAACGCAGGAAAGAGGCCGAACAGATGAATCCGCGCTGTCCGCTTTGTCATTCAAACAGCCTGCGCACGCTGGAGCGGGTCGCGGTGGCTGACCTCATCGCGCTTTACCAGAAAAAGCTGCGCGTGGATGTCACAGCTGAATTCAGCGGTCACAAGGAACTCAGCCTGAATGAATGCGCCGGATGCGAGCTGAAATTTTTTCTTCCGTTCATTGAAGGTTCGGCTGAATTTTATGATTCGTTGCAACAGCACGACTGGTATTACCTGCACGAAAAAAGCGAATACCGTTTTGCCAGTCAGCAGATCAGTGAGCGGGCATCAGTGCTGGATGTCGGGTGCGGAGCCGGGCGTTTTGCTGATCATCTGCCGGGGCGTCACTTCACCGGGCTTGAACTGAGCCACGCTGCCAGAGAGAAAGCCACGGCGCGCGGGCTGAATGTGCGCAGCGAATCAGTGCAGGCGCACGCGCGGCAACAGGCCGGAAGATATGATGTGGTCAGCGCCTTTCAGGTAATTGAGCATGTCGCTGACATTCATTCGTTCATCCGCGCCGGGCTTGAATGTCTGAGGCCGGGCGGGTTGCTGATTTATTCAGTGCCGAGCGCCGATTCATTTGTGGCTGAAACGAGAAACGGCATTCTCAATCTGCCGCCTCATCATTTGAGCTGGTGGTCTGATCTGTGCCTGCGTCGGGTCGCTGAAATCTTCGGGCTGCAACTGGTCGCGCTGGAACACGAATCACTTGATCCGGTTCATTTTCGCTGGTACGGCTTCAATCAGGCGCTCAGGATGATGACACGGCTGACAGGGTGTCAGGGAAAGCTGATTGACCGCTCGATGAAATACAAAATCACAGTGGCGCTGGCCGCTCCGGTGGCAGCGATGTACTGGCTGCGGCTGCGCCGGGCTGATGCCCTGCCGCGCGGCCATTCGGTGACGGCTGTTTATCGCCGGGCCGCAGATGCTGACTGACATGAATTTATCTTTTCGACAGACGAACCTCAATCTGCTGATGCTGGCTGCCGTCATCCTGTCGCTGCTGGTTTGTGCGGGGCTGCTGATCTTTTTTGACGCAGTTATTTCCGTGCTGTTTCTGGTCGGAGGCGTGCTGTTCGTGTTACTGGTGCGTAACCCGGAAGTGGCGCTGGCGATCCAGTTCAACGGCATTATGGTTTATCTGTATCTGATCTATAAGGCCGGTCTGGAACCAGGGACACTGATGACTGGCAGCTTTTACGGGCTGATGGCGATTTCATACCTCGCGGGCGGGGTGCATCTGTATGCCAGAGGCTGGCGCAATTTCAGATTCAACAGCACTGATACTTTGTTCGTCGCGCTGTTCACGATGTTTTTTGCCAGCTATCTGCTGTTTTCACGAAACAATCCCTTTGCCTTTCAGAAAGTGATTTATGCGCCGCTGCTCGTCATCGCGCCTTATTTCGGCATTCAACTGCTGGCGACGCTCGAACAGGTCAGAAAGTTTTTCATCTGTTGTGCACTGCTGGCGGTACTGCTGATCGTTCCCTCCTTTTACGAACTGTTTTTCAATCCGCTCTATAACGAATACGGGCGCTTCTCAATCTATGTCTTCAATAACCGGAGCGATAACCCGATTCAGTTTGGGATCACCTTTGCGCTGCTGCTGATTGTCGTGCTGTTTCATCTCACGGCGCGAAAACGGATCAGATGGTTTCAGGCGCTGCTGATCATCCCGGCGATTTATCTGTTGTTGCGCAGCGGCGCGCGCGGGCCGCTGATCAGTTTTCTGGTGACGATTTTCTTTTATGTGTTCAGTCTGGGCGGGCTGCGGCTGCGCGTGAAAATCTTCATGCTGGTCATGCTGCTCGGACTGATGGTTGGCGCTTACCGGTTTATCCCGGAAAACACCGCAGGTTTTTACCAGGATCTGCTCGATCCTGATTCACAGGTGCGTGTCGGCAGTTCAATTCAGGAACGACTTTTTCTGATGGATCTGGCGGTCAGGGAGTTCTTTGATAACCCGCTCGCTGGTGTTGGCACTGGCAATTCATCGGGCGGGATTGGCTACCCGCACAATGTCCTGGTGGAAATTGCGGCTGAATTCGGGGTGATCGGGCTGGCGCTGTTTCTGACGCTGTGCGTGGTGACGATCAGAAGGGCAAAGCGATTTCTGCATAATGTTGCGCACGGGCAGGGCGACTGGCTGATGAATCTGGCCTTTTCGTTTTTTATCTTCTCACTGGTCGAGGCGCTGTTCAGTTCTTATATGGGCGGCGATATGCAGCTTTATGGTTCCATCGGGCTGGTGTCGGTGGTTGCCAAACTGAAGGAACAGGAGCAGTCGCAAATCGAGGAACTGCCCGCCGAATTTGAAGCTGCTCAACAGGCACTGGCCTGATTGCGGCGCGGAGGGACGGATGCGAATTGTCGTTGATGCCACCGCCGCGCTGAGTGGCGGCAAGGTTTACCTGATCCACCTGCTGAGATGGTTTGAGCGCCTGCCGCACGATCACGAATTCATCATCCTGCATACTGGTGATCTGGATCAGGGAGAACTGCCGCCTGTCAGTCACCGGATGAGATTCGAGCGGGTTGGATTGCAGGCTTCGCACACTGGCAACTGGCTGCTGATGAGCCTGCTGAAAATGTGCTGGCGATTACTGGTGCTGCCCTGGCGCTTGAAACAGTTGCAGCCCGATCTGATTTTTTCCAACGCCGGATTCGGCCCCGGCTGGAAGCCGAAACGTTCCCGCCTGGTGCTGGCGCTGCATAATGCGCTGCCCCTGCACGCAGAACTGATTCAGACCGAAGTGGCCCGGTTGCCGCGCCTGCGATTGCAACTGCTGCGTTACCTGCTGGGCCGGACGTTGCGCAACTGTGACGGCGTGATTGTGTTCAGCGAACATACCCGGCAAAGCCTGAAAAATTGTTTCGGTGAACTCGCCTGCCAGGTGGCTGTCATTCATCACGGTATTGACTGGCGGGCTGATGAGTCGCCGTCAGTGCCAGCCGCGTTGTCGCAGACAAACCTGCGCCCGCCTTATGTCCTGTATGTGTCGCACCTGCACCGTTACAAGAATGTTCTGCGCCTGCTGGAAGCTTTTGCAAGTCTGGTCAGAACTCATCCCGCGCTGCAACTGGCACTGGTCGGGAATGTCGTGGATCAGCAGTATCACGCCGAAATCGAACAGCAGATCAAACGGCTTGGATTGTCAGATCAGGTCAGGCAGATTCACGGCTGCTCACGTGATGAAGTGAAAAAAATCTACGCTGGTGCGAGCCTGTTCATTCACCCGTCACTGGTTGAATCCTTTCCCTTTCCCGTGCTGGAAGCCTTGGCGATGGGAGTGCCGGTTGCAGTCTCGCGTACCAGCGCCCTGCCTGAAACTGCCGGAGATGCAGCGCTGTATTTTGCTCCCGATCATCCGCAGGAGATGGCTGAAACGATGCAGCGTATTCTTGATGATTCCGCGCTGGCCGCAGAATTACGAATGCGCGGGTTTGCACGAGTACAGCAGCTTACCTGGGAAAACGCCGCGATCCAGACCCTGCAATTTTTTGAAAGACTGGCTGAGTCGCAACAACACGAGCGTTCAGTGGCCAGTCAGCAGCCATCGGCCAGAGCGCGATGATTGCTTTACCGGCTTCCGGGGCTGGCGCGGCTGGCGCTGGTGGCGGAAAGCACAGCGCGGCGCGTGGCTGACTGTTCAGGCGTGGCATCGGATGATTCGATGATGACCGGTTCCAGCGGCAGCCTGGCTTCAGCTTTGATTCTGACTTCGCGGCGCTCGCCCTGGCGCTCAATCGTCATCTGAAACTCTTTGCCTTTTTCGAGCATCCGGCTGAGGTTTTCGCTTTCAGCGAGCGGTCGCCCGTTGACGGCGATGATTTTGTCTCCGATTTTCAGACCGGCCAGTTCGGCATTGCTGCCTTCTGTCAGATCAGTGATTTCGCCGGTCTGCGGATGCAGCGCCAGTCCGATCATTGTTGAGCGCGCAGTCGGGCCGCGCACTGCCCAGCCGCCAAAACGCAAATGACTTTCCAGCGGCAGCGGATAGATCCCGGCAATGTAGTGACGATGAAAATCGCTGATGTCAGTGGCCGCGATTTCATTGATCAGGTCGGGCAGCGCGCTTTCCTGATAAGGCTGGCGCAGCGCGCCGTAACGCTGCCACAGCGCGCGCATGAAATCATCCAGCCCGCGCGCGTTGTGCGTGACGTGGCGCAATCTGAGGTCGAGCAGCAGCCCGGCGGTGCTGCCGCGCGAATAGAGCAGGCTGAAACGATCAAGCGATTCGGTCGCGGCTTCGAGGCTGATCTGTTCCAGGCTGATGGCCGTCACGCAGGCGCGCAAATTGCGGTTCAGGCGTTCATAAAAACCAGCGGTGCGGCCTGCGTCAAAAAGCTGCAACAGAAATTTCTGCGCGTAATATTCGGTGAAACCTTCCAGCAGCCATAACGAACGCACGGCGGGCGGCTGATCAAAATCAGGATTGTGCAACTGCGCCGGGCGAATCGCTTTGACATTCCACGCGTGAAAAAGTTCGTGAGCCGAAACGTTGCGGTAAAGATAAGTCAGAAAGTCTGACGGCGCGCGGCTGAGGTCAGGGTCAATGGTAATCAGCGTGGATTTCAGATGCTCATAACCAACCAGCGCCGTGTTGTGCCCGGCTCCGCTCGGATCTTCGGTGCTGAAATAAAGAAACAGGTAACGATCAAACGGCGCGCCGCCAAAAAAATCGAGCGTGTGGGCGGCGATGCGCTGCGCGTTGGCCACGAGGCTTTTGTGGCGGTTGCCGAGGCGTTCGTCAGTAACGACAGCAAAGGGAATGCCGCTGACCGTGAAATCGGTGCGCCGGAATTCGCCAAGCATCACGGGCGCATCGGTCAGTTCATCGTAATCCTGCGCTGAAAATTCGGCCTTGTCAGCAGATGACGAACCCGCCAGCGAAGTGGCTGCCTGCCAGCCTTTCGGCAATTCCAGCGTGAGGCTGACGGGTGCGCCGCGCAGTTCGGGGCTGTAGAGAAAAAACGATCCGCCGTGAATTACTGCGCCTGATTTTTCAAGATAACTTTTGCCAAACAGCTTGTGTTTGTTGCTGACCTCAAGATCGTACTCAATGACGACCGGCGCAGCTTGCGCCAGACTGAGTTGCCAGGTGTGATCGTTGCGCGGCTTCAATTCAACCGGTTCGCCATTCGGCAGATGCGCCCTGATCTGCGTGATCTGTTCGGCGTATCGCTGAAGCTCATAGACGGCCTGCATCCAGATCGGCATTCTGACTTCAAAGGTGGTGGCCGGTTGTCTGATTTCCATCACCACGTGAAAGACGTGTTTTGATGGTTGCGGGAACGAGACGGTGTAAGCGACTGCCGGTTCAGCCGCGCTGATGCCTGACGGCAGCATCAGCAGCAGCGCCACGACGAGCAGAGAGCGTGCGGATTTGATGGATGAATGGTGCATTGAATTCATTAAGTAGTGATAAATGCAGGGCCGGGCTTCATCATAAATTGAATTGAGCGGCGGGGACAGGCAAAATCATTCAGTGCGTGATGGTCGGGTGAAAATGAACGGCCACACTGATCGCGCAGAATGCGGTAGTCGCAAATCAGCAGGAAACAAGCCACGAAGGCAGAGTGTGAGACGGTTGACGGAGATTTTAATTTGTGTGAATTCGTGTCAGTTCGTGGCTGCTTTTCTCTTTTTCCAGAAGTCATCAGGAGTCAGCAATGAGCAATATGATTCATCGTCCGCGAAGGTTGCGCCGCACGGCTGCGTTGCGCGCGCTGGTGCGTGAAACACAGCTTGAACCGAATGATCTGATTTATCCGCTGTTCGCCTGTCCCGGCGAAGGCGTGCGGCGCGAAATCAGTTCGATGCCCGGCGTCTTTAATTTCTCAGTTGATGAACTGGTGAAGGAATGCGAGGCGGCAAAACGCGCGGGCGTGGCTTCGGTGATTGTGTTCGGACTGCCGGAGCAGAAGGATGAGCGGGGCAGCGGCGCGTTTGCCGAGGACGGCATTACGCAGCGCGCCATTCGCGCCATCAAACGCGAAGTCAGCGATCTGGTCGTGATGGCTGACACCTGCCTGTGCGAATACACTTCGCATGGACATTGCGGCGTTATTGAAAACAACGATGTGGCGAATGACCCGACGCTGGAAATTCTGGCGCAGACGGCGGTCAGCCAGGCGCAGGCGGGGGCTGATGTGATTGCGCCATCGGGGATGATGGACGGAATGATTGCGGCCATTCGCGGCGGGCTGGATCAGGCCGGGTTCGCGCACATTCCGGTGATGTCCTACGCGGTGAAATATGCTTCGGCCTTTTACGGCCCGTTTCGTGAAGCGGCTGACAGCGCGCCGCAGTTCGGTGATCGCCGCAGCTATCAGATGGATCCGCCCAACGTGCGCGAGGCTTTGCGCGAAGCTGAACTGGATGTCGAGCAGGGCGCTGACCTGCTGATGGTCAAGCCCGCGCTGCCTTATCTGGACGTGCTGCGCGCCGTGCGTGAAAGATTCAACCTGCCGCTGGCGGCTTACCAGGTGTCGGGCGAATACGCGCAGATCAAAGCGGCGGGGCGGCTGGGCTGGATTGACGAAGAGCGCGTGATGATGGAATCGCTGATCGCCATCAAACGCGCCGGAGCCGATCTGATTCTGACTTACTTTGCGAAGGAGGTCATTGCACACCTGTAGTTTGTGCGCCGTCGGCAATCGGTCGAAAGGCAAAAACTGACAGAATTGTCAGGGCGCGATGATTTCCCTGCATTTTTGTCGAAATCGCGGGCTGCCCGTGCGGATGTGTTCAGCCTGCCAGACCTGCGGAAACCTCAGTAATTACAGCCACTCTCAGTCACTTCCATTCACTTTGTGTGTTCTGGCATCAGAGTTGCGCCTGATCAGCGCGCTCTGCATATCTCGTTTTATCAATCTTCTTCGGGCCGCGTTCCCCAGTGCAGAAAGGGACGAAAAACAAGGCCTGTTGAAGGTGGATTTAAGATCGGGAGTTTATGCTGGCGCCTCGCTTCAGGCTGTCTGAAGTGAACACTGAACATCCTGAAAGGAAGTACTGTAGTGATGAAAAATTATCTGTTGGCAAGCGATTTTGATCAGACGCTCAGCTTCAATGATTCGGGGATTGTGCTGAGTGAACTGCTCGGAGTAACAGACTTTGCAGAAAAAGCAGCCGGGATGGCGCAGATCAACCTGGTGCAGCAGGGCGGCGAACTGGCTTACCTGCTGCTGCACGACCCTGAATACAGGCGCGTGCGCAAAGAGCATCTGATCGAGGTCGGCAGGCGCATCCGTCTCAAGCAGAACATTCATTTATTGCCGCAAATTCTCACCGGGGGAATTGAGGGGCATCATTTCTCGTTTTATGTGATCTCCGCTGCGCCGGAAGAGGTCATTCAGTCAGCGCTCGCAGGGCTGGTGCCGCCGGATCATATCTATGGCACACGCTTCAACTATCATCCGCTGACCGGAGAGATTCAATCCATCGTCCGGGTGCCTGCCGGTTATGGCAAGGTGGCTGTACTTGATGGATTGCAGGCGCAACTTCAGCTCAGTTCCGACCGGATTGTGTATGTGGGAGATGGCAGTTCCGACGTTCACGTCATGCTGCACGTCAACCGGCGCGATGGTTACACGATTGCAGTCTCTGAAAACAAATACATTGCGCATATTGCGAATCGCTCGATTCTCAGCGATGACGCGCTCAGTCCGCTGATTCCGATTCTGGAAGACCTGATCGGGTGGAAGGATGCGGCGCGCATCCGGTCACTGTTTGAAGCCTGGGGGTTGCAGATTCAGGAGTGGGACAAGGTCAGAACCGACTGGCTGACGATCCGTGAAACACCGCTGCCCGGCGCGGCGGTCCCGGTATCAGGGGAGGCCGCGCATGTCTGAATGGGTCGGCTGGATTGCAACCTCCGTCTTTGCCGGTTCCTACTTCTGCCGCCAGCCGGTACGGCTGCGGCAGATGCAGGCGCTGGCCGCGCTGCTCTGGATCGGTTACGGGGTGCTGATCAGGGCGACTCCGGTGATCGCCGCCAATCTGGTAGTCGCAGTTCTGGCCGGGTGGTCATCATTCCGGCAGCCGGAGCTGGAGAAAAAGCCTGCTTGACAAAATCTCAATTTAGATTTAGTCTTACCCGCGATGACGAGGTTGCACCGGAACAAAGTGGAAGCGATGACGCTGGCGCAGGGGTTGAAGATGACTCCGCAGCGGCGGGCCATCGTTGAATATATGCAGGCGGCAGATCATCATCCGACGGCGGATGAAGTGCTGCATGACGTGAACCGCAAATTCCCGATGACCTCGCGGGCGACGGTCTACAACACGCTCAACTGGCTGAAGGAAGCCGGAATGATCAGGGAAGTCTTTGAGGGTGGCGTGGTGCGCTTTGATCCTTACACCGCGCCGCATCATCACTTCGTCTGTCGCAAGTGCGGCAGGGTCGAGGATATCGAATGTGAACTGATCAGTTCACTGAATATCTGTTCGCTGCCGGGGCGACAGAAAGTGGAATCAGTGGAGGTCACGCTGCGCGGACTGTGCGGCGGTTGTCAGAAGAAATAACCCCGGGACACGCGGAGCAGCGCGGGCGCGCTGCTCCTTTTCAATAACCATTGAGTTAGACGTAATCCAAATCTGGAATAAATACAAGACAGGGAGAGTCAGCATGCTTACAGTCGGAGACAGGATTCCTGAGTTTAATTTGCAGGCGGTGGTGAGTCTGGAAAAGGGACAGGAGTTTGCGCAGATCACCAGTGAAACTTACAAGGGCAAATGGCAGGTGCTCTTTTTCTGGCCGATGGATTTTACCTTCATCTGCCCGACCGAGATTGCTGAATTCGGCAAACGCAACCGCGATTTTGCCGACCGTGACGCGCAGGTGCTGGGCGCCAGCACCGACACGCATTTCGTGCATCTGGCGTGGCGCAACAATCACGCCGATCTGAAAAATCTGCCGTACCCGATGCTGGCCGACACAAAGCGCGAACTCTCAACCGCGCTCGGCATCCTGCACAGGGAAGAGGGCGTGGCGCTGCGGGCGACTTTCATCATTGATCCTGAAGGCATCATTCGCTGGGTCAACGTCAACGACCTGTCGGTGGGCCGCAGCATTGACGAAACGCTGCGTGTGCTCGATGCGCTGCAGACCGATGAACTCTGCCCGTGCAACTGGAGCAAGGGCGAAAAGACACTGGGCGCAGCGAAGTAAACACACGGGGAGCGTGACCAATGAGTGAAATCGAGAAAATTCGTGAGCGGCTGCCGGAAGAGGCCAGGGACATCCGGCTGAATCTGCAAACCGTTTTTCAGACAACTTCGCTCACTCCGGCACAACTCTGGGGGACGGCGGTGGCATCGGCCATCGCCTCCCGCCATGCTGAACTGGCGCGGGCGGTGCTGGCCGATGCCGCAGGCGTGGTTGGGGCCGGGGTGATTGAGGATGGCCGGGCAGCGGCGGTGCTGATGAGCATGAATAACGTCTATTACCGGTTTCGTCACATGATCGGTAAGGAAAGTTATTCAGCGAAACCGGCGCGGTTGCGGATGAACCGGATTGCCAGGCCGCCTGGCAGCAGGGCTGATTTCGAGCTGTTCTGCCTGGCGGTCAGCGCGATCAATGGCTGTGAAATGTGCGTGCGCGCACACGAAAAAGTAGTGATCGAGGGCGGCCTCAGCGAGGATCAGGTGCACGACGCGGTGCGCGTGGCCGCGACCATCAATGCGGCGGCGGTCGGGCTGGAAGTGAGTGATTTGTCAGTGCCGACTGACGCAGCAGCCTGACAACCCGGCAGGGCCGGAGATAATCAAAGATCACCGGCCACGTCATTATGGCTGCGTGGCCGGTGAAAAAAACTTTAAGTGGGATGAAGGAGCGTATGAACATACCGATTGAAATTGCGAAGAGGATGAGGGAGTTGTCAGAAAGCAGCCGCCGCGAGGTGCGCGCGGTCGTGCAGCGTCACGTCAATGCCTGCCGCAAGCTTGGCATCGTGCCTGAAAATATGGAGCGCGTCTGGATCGAAGCCATCGAAGCCGTCCAGATTGATGACCGCTACGCTGAAAAACTCAACGAAAAATGGCCCGAATGGGAGCCGATCAGAAAATACGACGTTTATGACAGCCCGAAGGCGGCATAACACAGGGCTGACTGCCTGAACGATCATCAACGCTGAATGCAGATCAACTGCCGGAAGGAGCATCTTATGTTACCGATCAGCGGTGTTTATGAAGTGGCGATTCGCGTCAAAGACCTGAGTGTGGCTGAGCCTTTTTACCGCGAAGTGCTGGATTTGCAGGTCGGCCTGCGTGATGAGCGCCGCAGGTGGCTGTTTTTGCGGGCGGGTGATGAGGCCGGGATGATTGTGTTGCAGGAAGACAAGGGGCAGTGGCCGACGCAGCATTTTGCTTTCACCATTCGTGAAGCCGATGTGGAACGGGCGGTCGCCGTGCTGCGCGAGCGCGGAGTGGAAGTGGACGGGCCGCACTTTCACGCGTGGATGCCAGCCACGTCAATTTACTTTACCGATCCGGACGGTCACGATCTGGAACTGTGCGCGCCTGCGGCGCGGGCTTGAATTCACGCGGTACACTGGCGGAGGCAGCAGCGATGATTCGCATTCGCGGGCTTGATCATATCGTGCTGCGCGTGTCTGACGAGCAGGCGATGCTGCGGTTTTATGGTGAAGTGCTCGGCTGTCTGGTTGAACGCAGACAGGATGAACTCGGACTGATTCAGTTGCGGGCGGGAAGTTCGCTGATTGATCTGGTGACGATTGACGGCAGGCTGGGCCGCACGGGCGGCGCGGCTCCGGGGATTGAAGGCCGGAATCTGGATCATTTCTGCGTCCGGGTTGAGCCGTTTGATGCGGCGGCAATTTTTGCGCATCTGGCGCAGCACGGTGTTGAGGCCGGGGAAGTCTCATCGCGGTACGGCGCGGAGGGCGAAGGGCCGTCAATTTACATCAAAGACCCTGAGGGCAACGTAGTCGAGTTGAAAGGCCCGCCTGAAATTATGTGAGGTCGCCCGCCAGAAACTGGGCCAGCGTGACTGCCGCAATCGCGGCGGTTTCTGTTCTGAGGATGCGCGCGCCCAGGCTGACGGGAATGAAATCCTGGCAGGCGGCAAGCGTCAGTTCGCCCTTGTGCCAGCCGCCTTCGGGGCCGATGGCCAGCGTGATTGCTTTGATCGTGGCGGCGCGTCCGGTCATCAGTTCGCGCAGGCTCTGGCCACCCGATTCAGCAAAGATCAGTTTCAGTTCGTCGTTGTCCACTTCGCAGAACTCCGCGAAACTTTTCGGCTCAGTAATTTCAACCAGGCTGCGGCGTCCGCACTGCTTGACCGCTTCAAGTGCGATGCGCCGCCATCTGTGCAGTCTGTTTTCAGCGCGACCTTCACGCAACAGCACATCGCTGTATTCCGTTGCGAGCGGCACAATCCGCGTCACGCCAAGCTCGGTTGCCTTCTGAATCACCAGATCAAATTTGTCACCCTTGACCAGCGCCTGGCCAAGCGTCAGCCGGAGCGGTGATTCAACCTTATTTTCAAGTCGGGCCAGTACGTCGAGCTGAACTGACTGCCGGGCAGGGCTGGCGATCCTGCATTCAAACTCAGTGCCCTGACCGTCAAAAACAAAAACGTGCGCGCCTTCACCGAGCCGCAGGACGCGGGACAGGTGATGCGCTTCATCGCCGCTGAGCGTGACGCGCGAACCGCTGATGGCCGATGGCGGAGCGTAAAAACGATGGCGTTGCATAGGCTGATTATCTTCACACGCCCTGACCTGCTGATCCAGCGAACTCACCCCGAAAAATAAAACAGCCGGGTTTTATCCCGGCTGTTGAACTGACTGTCATCAGTTGCCCGTTAACCCTGGAAGGTGAAAGTCACCGTTCCGGTTTTGCCGAGCGTCAGCACGTCGTTGTTGTGCAACTGAACTTCGGTGATGCGCTGCTGCATCTGATGATTCAGGTACGTGCCGTTGGTTGATCCGGCATCGCGGGCGACGATCTGACCGTTGATGACGCCAACCCACAAATGCTGGCCTGAAACCTGCGGATCCTGCACGACGATTTGCGAGCGGGTGTTGTCGCGCCCGATATAAATTCCCTGGCCGACGGGGAATGACTGTCCCTGCAACGGCCCGGAAGTGCAGACCAGCGTGGCCTGTCCGGTGGCCGGATAAAATTCCGTTTTGCCGACGGCGGCAAGCGGCACGGTCGGCTGGTAGCCCGGTGACACACCACCTGACTGCGCCTGCGCCGCCTGGTAAGGCTCAGGCATGTTCAGGCCGTGCGGCAGGTGCGGCGTCTGCTGATAAGACTGCTGCGCGGGGAACGACTGCGGCCTCGCGGGTGATGATTTCTTTTTCCTGATGAAGACGAAAGCCGCAATTGCGCCGCCCACCACGACCAGAAAACCGCCGCCGAAAAAGATCAGAACGATGAACGCGCCAAGCGCCGAGCCTGAGCGGTCTTCGCCTTTGGCAATGTGTTCCTGCGCTTCACCGATCAGCTTCTGCGCTTCGCTGTGATTCGGGTAGAGAGCCAGCACTTCGCTGAATTTTTCCTTGGCGTCGCTGTATTCCTGGTTCCAGAAATGCTCCAGACCTTCGCGCCACTTGGCGTCAATCGGGCTGGGTTTGTTCTCGACACCGGCCTGGCGCACGAATTCGAGCGCGGTGCTGGTCGGCACGATAAAGTTGAAGCCCTGCACTTCCTGGCCGTTCACGGTGTTGCCGCGAAAGGTGAGCAGGCCGATGACTTCGCCCTTGTCGTTGATGACCGGGCCGCCTGAATTGCCGTGCGTGGTGTTGGTGTTGGTTTGCAGAATGGGCGCGCCGTCAGCCGAATTTTTCTTCGCTGAAATCGAACCGTCGTTGGTGGTCGGTTCAAGCTGCGACTTTTCGTCAAGCGCGTCCGAATCAGCCGCGCCCGGATAGCCGATCACAAAGACCTTGTCACCGACCTGCACCTTGTCGGAATTGCCCAGGCGCAGCGTCGGCGCGTTCTTGAGTTCGATTTTAATGATGGCCACATCCTTGCCGGTAATCAGGTCTTTGCCTTCGCCGGTCGGCGCGCCGTAGGCTTTGATTTCGTAAGGGAAGCGGCTGCCGCTTTGCAGAAAGACGTAATTGATGCGCTGGAACGAAGCGAGCTGCGCGCCGGAATTGACGATGATCTGCGCGGCCTGCACGATGTTTTCGCGCGTGATGGCTTTGCCGTATTCGCGCAGCACCTGAATGGCGAGCTGGCCGAGCAGTTCCTGTTTGGCCGCATCATCGCCGTCCTTGATCGAGCTGACAACGTGGGCGTTGGTGAGAATGTAGCCATCCGGATTGATGATCGAACCTGATCCGCTGGAAATCGAACTGGTGGACCAGGTGCGATTCTGCCACTGCCATTTGCCGGCGTAACCGGAAATGATGCGCACAATGGCGGGCTTCGAGTTCATATGCAGCCGGTTGGTCGCATTCGGCTGCTGGGCGCTGACGGTATTGAAAATTAAGGATGAAAAGGTGAGACACAGCGTCAGTGTGGCGACGCGAACGGACAGGCTATCGTTTTTCATCTGAGTTTCCTGACTGAAAAATTGTGGTCTGGCTGTTATTGGTGATTGCTGCGGCAAAACTTCATCGCCTTGCAGCAAGCGCCAGAAGCAATCGTGAATATTGGGGCAATTAAGGTCTCATGGACATTCGCAGAAGAGTGCGAAGCTACAGGCGTGCCGGATTATAGCACGGTGTTTGCACGGAGCAATTTGGATTTTTCCCCACCAGGATACTCAAAGAGCCGGATTAAAGCGCAGCGCAAAGGTGATCCATTCGCCATCGGGTCGGCTTTCAATCAGTTCAAATTTCTGCGCGTTCAGCACGGCAAGAACTTCATCGCCCTGCTCGCGCAGAATGCCGGACACGATCAGCACGCCGCCCGGCCTGATCGCGCTGGCAAAATCAGCCGCGAGCGGCACAATCACATCCGCCGTCAGATTGGCCAGCACAACATCAAATGCCTGATCCGCAAACGCCGACAGCCGGTTGACTTCAAGTTCGACCTCATCGCCCACGCCGTTGATTTCTGCGTTTTCCCGCGCGACTTCGACCGCCTCAGGGTCAACATCGAACCCGACCACGCGCGCGCCCGGCGACAGTTTCGCTGCCGCAAAAGCCAGAATGCCGGTGCCCGTGCCCACGTCGAGCAGCGCGCCCTGGCCTGACTGCGCGGGCCAGTATCTTTCGAGCAGTTCCAGACAGCCGCGCGTGGTTTCGTGCGTGCCGGTGCCGAAAGCCATTCCCGGATCGATCTGAATTACGATGCGTCCGTGCGGGTCAGTTTCATTCATTTTCCAGGACGGCACGATCATCAGCCTCTGACCAATCGTGACCGGCTCGTAACCTTTCTTCCATTCGGCCAGCCAGTCCTGATCGGCCACTGTCAGGCTTTTGATGCCGCGCAGCGCCTGTTCGGGCAGGTCGCTGAGCCTTAATGAACGCACAATCTGTTCGCGCAGCCGCGCCTCATCAGGCTGGTTTTCAAAGTAAGCGCGCAGCGTCAGCCATTCCGACGCGTTTTTATCTTCGGAGACTTCAATGCCCGTTGTGCCAAAGGCCCACAACTGCGTGGCCGCCGCCGTTTCACCGACGCGGGCGATTTCAATTTCAATGGCATGCCAGGTTTTCATAAAGCGGATAGCTGAAGAGAGATGACGGAACAGGGTGAGTGCTTACTTCCTTTCTTCGATTCCAAGTTCATCCAGCGTGTGCGGGTCGTCGCGCCACTGTTCCTGCACACGCACGAACAGGAACAGGCGAACGTGACGGTCAAGCAGCTTTTCAATGTCGTGCCGCGCGCGCGTGCCGATGACTTTCAGCATCTGCCCGCCCTTGCCAATGATCATCGGCTTCTGCGATTCGCGCTCGACATAAATGACGCAGTGAATTTCGGTCGCGTCCGGTTTTTCCTGCCAGCTTTCAGTTCTGACGGCGGTCGCGTAAGGCAGTTCCTGGCCGGTCAGGTCGAGAATCTTTTCGCGGACGAGTTCAGCGGCAATGTTGCGTTCGATCTGATCGGTGAACAGTTCAGAATCGTAAAGCTGTTCGCCTTCAGGCAGGTATTTGAAGATCAGCTCGACGAGCAGTTCGAGCTGATCGCCTTTTTTCGCGGAAATCGGAATGATTTCGGCAAAGTTGTATTCGCGGCTGTAACGCTCAATCAGCGGCAGCAGTTGTTTCTTGTCCTTAAGCAGATCGGTTTTATTGAGCAGCAGAAACGTCGTCTTGCCCGCCCGCTTCACCAGATCGAGCGCAAACTGTTCGCCCGTGCCGTGCCGTTCGGTCACATCGCGCATCAGCAGCACGACATCAACCTGGGCCAGCGCCTCAGCCACAATGCCCATCATCCGGCGATTGAGCGCATAGCCGGGCTTGTGAATGCCGGGCGTGTCCACAAAGATAATCTGCCCTGCGGGGCGCGTGATGATGCCGCGCAGGCTGGTGCGCGTTGTTTGTGGTTTGGCTGACACAGCGGCGATGTGTTCACCGATGAGCGCATTGAGCAGGGTTGATTTGCCCGCATTCGGGCGGCCAATCAGAGCGGCAAAACCGGATTTGTGTGCAGTTGTCATTTCAATTCTTCGCTGACTGTCGCGGTGGCGCTGGCAGTCTTTTCTTCAGCCATTTCATCATCCGTCAGTCTTTGAATCCTGATGCGTGACACGCGGCGCTCATCGGCTTCCACGACTTCAAAGCGAAGCTGGCGGAACTCAACCTTTTCTCCGACGGCGGGCAGATGATTGAGCTGATTGATGACCAGTCCGGCCAGCGTGGTGAAATCATCAGCGGCCAGTTCAGTGTCGAACAGGCGTTCGACCTTGCCGACTTCGACTTCGCCGCGCACGATGTAAGTGTCGTTGCCTTCGCAGACGACTTCGGCTTCAGTGGCCTGCGGTTCGGGTTCGTCCTCGTCCTCGATTTCACCGACGATCTCTTCCAGCAGGTCTTCCATCGTGACCAGCCCGGCCAGGCCGCCGTATTCGTCAATGACAATCGCCATCGGCGTGCGCGCCTTCTGCATTTCGCGCAGCAGTTCATCGGTCGGTTTGGTTTCAGGCACGAAAAAGACCGGGCGGGCAATATCAATCGCGGTCTGCCCGGTCTGACCCGACTGCCAGTGTGTCAGCAGGTCGCGGACGTAAATCACGCTTTCGATGTTGTCAATTTCATCGCGGTACACCGGCAGGCGCGAATATTTCGATTCGATCATCAGGTCGCGCACGGCTTCCAGCGACGTGGCGGCTTCGACCGCCACAATGCGGGTGCGCGGCGTCATCACTTCAGCGACGGTGCGATCACCGAAGCGAATGACCGACTGAATCATTTCGCCTTCGTCCTCCTCGATGATGCCTTCTTCTTCACCGACATCAATCAAAGCCTGCACCTGATCTTCGGTGGTTTCTTCTTCGCTGACTTCGGCCACTGGTTCCTCGTCGCGCTGAAATCCGCGCAGCGAGCGATAAATCGGATGCGCCATGGCCGCGAGCAGCGGATAGATCACCCGCAGCGGCCAGCGCAGCCGCAGCAGCATGCGCACCGGTTCATTCTGCGTCAGCAGCAGCGGCACCACCTGCCGAAAAAGAATCAGCGTCGCCGCCATCAGCAGAAAGGCAATCGGCAGAAAATGCTGAGGGTGCAGCTTGACCGAGAGCGAAGTGATGACAATCGCAATCGAGGCAATCGAAAGGTGAATGCCAAAGGTGAGCGTGAAATTGAACAGGTGATAGCGCTCCTGAATCGAACGCACAAAAGCGGCATGCCGCATTCCGGCGCTTTCGCTGGCGAGACGGCGCAGCGCCACATCGCTCAGTTCATCCAGTGCGCTTTTGGCTGTAGCCACGACGACCAGCACCAGAATCAGGATGCTGGTCAAAGCTATTTCAGATTCCATATTGGTTGTCAGTTGTCAGTTGTCAGTTGTCAGTTGTCAGTCGGCAGATGACAGCGTTGCGAAAAGTCGGCGGACAACGGACAGGGAACAACGGACAACTATCTCAATAATTCTTTCCGCAACCGGCGTTCCAGCCGGTTCATTTCGCCATTATCGGTTTCGTGATCGTACCCGGCAAGGTGCAGCGTACCATGAATGACCAGCGTGCGAACTTCATCATCAAACGTCAGCCCCAGCTTTTGCGCGTAACGCGCGGCAGTCTCAACCGAAATGATCACATCACCGAGATGACCGGGGTCAGCGCCGGGGTCGGTTTCATCACTTTCATGATAAGCGAACGACAGCACATCGGTCGGGGCATCAATGCCGCGCCAGGTGCGGTTGAGCCGCTGCATCTCAGCGTCACGGATGAAAGTAATGGCGACAGTGGCGGCGGGGCGATTGATGCGATCCAGCACCTGACGGCTCAGGCTGGCAAGGGCGGCGCGATTGATCGGAAACAGCCGCTGACGATTGATGACTTCGATCACGGGCGACGACTCAGATGCTGATCTTTTTGTTGTGTTCATCGTAAGCCCTGATGATCATCTGCACCAGGCGGTGACGCACGACATCGGTTTCATTGAACTGAATGAACGAAATGCCATTGATGCCATTGACCACGCGCTGCGCTTCAACGAGGCCCGACTTGCGCCCCGAAGGCAGATCAATCTGCGTCACATCGCCCGTAATCACGGCTTTTGAGCCGAACCCGATGCGCGTCAGAAACATCTTCATCTGCTCGGAGGTCGTGTTCTGCGCTTCGTCAAGAATGATGAAGGCATCCGACAGCGTGTTGTGTGTCAGGATGAAATCATCGGTGACATACAACGAATCAGGCGCGGCCACGCTGATGCACTGTGTCTGCTGCACGCCGACAGGTTCGATGTTTTTGATGAAGCGCATCGGGCGACCGCCGCCGAACCTTTCGTAAATTTCGGCCTTGCGTCGCAGCCGGAAAGGTTTGATCTGCTCCGGCAGGCGAATGTCCAGGACATAAGCATCGCTGCGATAAAGCACGGGCCTGCCATTGGCGAATCCAGGCGTGCGGCCTTCAGCCGGTCGCTTTCTCCAGTACGCCACGCCGCCCAGCGAGCGCACCAGAAAAACCACATCATCCTTCAGTCTTTCGGATGTGGTCGTATACTGAATCCGGCAACTGCGCCCGTCCTGCGTGACAGGGCCGCCATCGGTATCCAGCAGCCCCTGCAACAACGCGATGCGCACGGCGGCGCTGTTGTAAAGATAAGCTTCGGGAATGAATTTGCTGGATGAATAAGTTCCCGACAGATTCAATTCGCGCAACGCCTGCGTGAGCGGATTGCGAACCGGCGCAAACCTGTTGCCACCCTTTCCCGCCAGCGGATTCACGATGACATAATCAATTTCCGACTTGCGACGGATGTGCAGATTCAGATCCGCAAATGACAGACTCACTGCTGACACCAGTTCAGTGTCAGCAGTGGCAAAGGTTGGCGAGGTTTTACCCGAAAGGCATCCGTCACCGAGCATCAGGCCGAGCGCATAAGGTTCAATCGGAACTTCTCTCGCGGCCCACTCGACCGGCGCAGAAAGCAGAGGCAGTTCATACCGATACTGATGATTGCGCCGGAAATTGCCGAGCATCTCCTGAGTCTGCAAAACGCGCGGCAATTTGTTGCGCCGCTTGTCTTCCATCGTTCTGACCTGCCACAGATGTTCAGCACAGGCCAGCGTGTTTGAACCATCGGTCATCGTGACGCGGTAAACCTGCTTTTCGCCCTGCGGGAAAACGCCGGTCACGACGACAGGCCTTCCGTCCGAGCCGATGACCAGATCACCGACTTCAATTTCACCCATCCTGCGCCAGCCCTGCGGCGTCATCAGCAGACTGTCGAGCGATTGCGCGCGGCCCCGCATAAAGGCCAGTGGCGCAATTTCGATCACGCGCTTTTCGAGAAACTTCGTCACGCGCTCGAAATCAAGCAGGTCAAACAGCGCGTCGTAAAGCGGGCGCAGGTACGGATCAACCTTGTCCTGCAAATCGCCGGGCAGAAAGCCGAGCTTTTCACCGGCCTCAACCGCCGGACGCGCCAGCACGATGCGGTTGACGCGCTTGGCGAGCAGGTACTGCACGGCCATCGCAACGGCGAGAAAAGTGTTGTGGTTGATGAATCCGTTGGCGACAAAGCTGTGAGTGTCGGGAACAGTCAGATCAAATACCTGCGCGCGTGACGGCGCAATCGAAACGATTTCAGCAAAAAACAGATGCCGGTCAATCAGCCCGCGAATCGGACTGATCAGTTCGGGCTGCGCATTACGGTTTTCGAGCAGCGTCACGATGTCAGCCAGTTTGTGATAACTCGGATGCCCCCTTTCAATCCTGTAATCGTGAAAGCGTTTGTGTTCAGCCCGCGAGAAAGTGACGCTCCTGACTGCCGCGCTGATCATCGGGCCGAGGTGCGGAATGATGTCAATGTTGGTATTGACCGGGCGGGCCTGGCGGCGTGCGCGCTTGCGTTCAAGACCGAATCCGATCAACTGATCGAAGCGCGCTGCTTCAGCTCCGGCAATCGTCAGCAGGTGTGAAATGTGCTGTCTGCCGTTATCGTGCCCGCGTTTGACTGTCTTTGCTGAAATGATGCCGAAATTGAGCAGCACAAGCTGCGTCTGACGAATCAGCCTTTCAGAAACTGAACACAGCGAGATCAGCCCGTCCCGCTTCTCAACGGTTCCGTCAGCGTCGAACAGGCCGCGCAGGAAAGCTGCGACCAGATGCTCAGGCGCGGTCAGAATCGCGCGCGGAATACATTTGGTCGGCGCTGTGCCGGAAGACATGCCAAGGTGAATGAGAAGCTGACGCAGTTGCGCGCTCGCAATGATGTAATCATAAGGACGATTGCCGCCATTGCGAAAAACGTGCAATCCGAAACGCGAGGCCAGCCGCTGAAAAGCCGCAACAATGGATTCATCAGCCGAACTGAGGATAATGCGGTTTCTGGCGCTCAGGCATCCATCACCCGTCAGCACACCCATCAGGTAAGCGAACTCGTCATCAAGCTCGCTGAGCTGAACCGGTCTGGATGATTTGTCATTGAGGCTCACGGGACAATATGTGAAATCAACCGCCGTGCGGTCGCCGAACATTTTCTGCCCGCGTTGCAGCGCAACGACATCATCAACCTGCAACTGATCGGCGCGCCGCCACCGGAGTTGTGCCTCATGGTCGAAAACCAGCAGCGGATGTTCGGGCGTGACTTCAATCGAAAAACCGCAGCGCGTCGTGATGCGCAGCGTTTCACTCTCGCCGCCGTTGTAAACGTGTGAAGCCGCCTCTGCCCCGTCAAGTCCGTGAATGGTCGCTTCAATCGAAACGTGATCACCCGGCGCTGTCCCTGCCCCCAGTTCACCGATTTCAACCATCCCGGCGCTGGTCAGCACCAGCGAATCTGCCGCGATGCACTTGCCCGTACCGGCTGGCCCTATTCCGAAAACGATGTCGTCCTGTTCGATGGCTTCAATGTACAGGCGCTGGTTCTGTGAGCGTGCCGTGACCTGTTTGCGGCCTGACGGGTTGATGCGTTTCTGAGTGGAAAATAAATCGCGCAGCGAGGCGGTGCGGTCTTCGGCAATCTGCTTGAAAGCGGCGCGCAGTTCGGTGTCGGACGGAGCGCGGCCTTCGGTAAAGAGCTGGCCGTAATCCTTCAGAATCCGCTCGACGACGGCGACATCCTCCTCTTCGCCTTCGATCATCAGCTCGCCGCCGCGCCCGCCGACGCGCACGCTCAGGAGCGATTCGAGGTATTTGATGTTCTGATCATACGGGCCGAAAAGTGCCTCCAGCCCGCGCTCCGGCAGTGTGATTTTCGTTTTACGCAGTTGACTTGTCTCTCCTTGCAACGGTGAACAACCCAACTCCCTCCGCTGCGCCCTCAGCAAATCGGTCGGGGAGATTGAGCCTGAGAAATCAGAGCTGTTCACAAATTTATGATCTGACGAGCAAGCTACTACACGGTCAGAAACAGTGTCAATAGCCTGTTTCGCCCATCCCGGACGTGGTCGTAATCGCCGCAGGCGGCAGGCGGGAAGCCATCAATGATTTTGATAATGGCGTTAACCTGGCTATGCTGAGCAGGGGGAAGTGACGGGCCGACCTGCAGGGCGTGGCATCGTCTCAGCGCAATCTTTTCAGGCAGAGCAGAGGAGTCAGCGAGTATGAGTTTTCCACGAGCGAGCGGCATTCTGCTGCATCCGACATCATTACCCGGACGCTTCGGAGTTGGCGATCTGGGCGCAGCGGCTTACGAGTTCATTGATTTTCTGGCTGCCAGTCGGCAAAGCCTGTGGCAGGTGCTGCCGCTTGGCCCGACCGGCTATGGCGATTCGCCGTACCAGTGTTTTTCGGCTTTTGCGGGCAATCCGCTGCTGATCAGCCTGGAAGCCCTGGTTGAGGACGGGCTGCTTTCAGCCGCTGACCTGGCTGATGCGCCGGACTTTCCGGCTGATTATGTTGATTACGGCCCGGTAATTGAGTTCAGAAACAGGCTGCTCTGGCGGGCTTACGACAATGCGCTGAAGGATTCGTCCGCCGCGATCAGGGAAGAATTCGGCGCTTTCAGTGAACAGTCAAAGGCGTGGCTTGAGGATTACGCGCTGTATCGCTCGATCAAGGACGCGCACGGCGGCGCGGAGTGGACGAAGTGGGATGAATACCTGCGCGCCCGCGAGGACAAGGCGCTGCATTTCTTCCGCGAAAATCATCACCGCGAAATCGAAGCGCACAAGTTTTTTCAGTATCTTTTTTTCAAGCAGTGGCTGGCACTGGCGCATTACGCCAATGACGAGGGCATTCGCATCATCGGTGATCTGCCGATTTTTGTCGCGCACGACAGCGCCGATGTCTGGGCGCACCCGGAACTGTTCGAGCTGGATGAAGCAGGCCAGCCGCTCAGGGTGGCCGGAGTGCCGCCCGATTATTTCAGCGAAACGGGTCAGCTCTGGGGTAATCCCCTCTATCGCTGGGACGTGATGAAAAAGGATGGTTACAAGTGGTGGATCGAACGCATTCGCGCCACGCTCGCGCAGGTTGACATCGTGCGGTTCGATCACTTCCGGGGCTTTGAAAAATACTGGGCCGTGCCTGCCGGTGAAACGACCGCCATCAATGGCGAATGGCAGGAAGGGCCGGGCGCGGCTCTGTTTGAAGCGATTCGCAGCGCGCTCGGCAAGCTGCCGATCATTGCCGAAGACCTGGGCTTTATCACAAAGGAAGTGCATCAGTTGCGCGACAAGTTCGATTTTCCCGGCATGCGCATTCTGCAATTCGCCTTCGGCACTGACCCGCAGGCCGATGATTTCAAGCCTTACAACTTTCCGAAAAACTGCGTCGTTTACACCGGCACGCACGACAACGACACGATCATCGGCTGGTTTACCAGCGAAGGCGCAGGCGACAGCACCCGCAGCGCCGCCGAGGTCAGCGAGGAACGCCGGTTCGTGCTGAAATACCTCGGCACTGACGGGCACGAAATCAACTGGGATTTCATTCGCCTGGCCTTCAGTTCGGTGGCTGACACCGCCATCGTGCCGTTGCAGGACGTGCTCGGCATCGGCGCTGAAGGCCGCATGAATGTGCCCGCGCGTGAAAGCGGCAACTGGGGCTGGCGTTACCGCGCCGAAATGCTGACCGCAGAGGCCGGGCAGCGGCTGGCCGAAATGGCGCACATTTATGGCCGTGATCGTGAACGCCTGAAAGCTGAACTGGCCGCGAAGGAAGCCGCCGAAAAAGCCGCGCAGAAACAGGCCGGGCCAGCGACTGAGAAATGATAAACTGCCGTTTCGGACGGACGCTGATGCCTGAAGCGAGTTGTGAAAGGAGACATGGCGATGACAGTCAAAACCCCGCCGCGCGTTCAGCGTGCGAAACAACTCCGGGGCGGAATTTTACAGCCCCATTGAAACGGCTGTTCAGGTTGAATCAGAGCGCGTCGCGTTGCCAGTATTATTTACACAAGTGAAAATCGCTGAATGACAGCGAATGACTGCATTGCCGCCGGCCTCACCCGGCATTCCGCAAAATGAGCGACCACGAACATTCCTACGATTACTCGCTGCTGCTTGCCAGCCACTCATCACAGGCCGCGCCGCATCCGGCTGATCGCTACGTTTCGACCAGGCCGCTGGGCGCGCTTTACCGGCGTGAGCGGACGACCTTTCGCGTCTGGGCGCCGACGGCGAGCCGCCTCAGCCTGCATCTTTATGCGGCTCCGACGGGCGGCGTGCCGCGCATCGTGGCGTTTGAAAGAACCACCGGCGAACGCTGGGACGGAACGTGGGAAGTAACAGTCGCGGGTGATCAGGCGGGCGTTTATTACACGCTGTCAGCGGATGGTGATGACATCCGGTTCAACCCGGCGCGGGAACTGATTGATCCGTATGCGCGGGCGGTGACGGCGCACGACGGGCGCGCAATTGTGGTCAGCGATACAACGCCGATTGCTGACCGCCCTGATTTCCCGATTGAGGATGCGATCATTTATGAACTGCACGTCCGCGATTTCACGATTGATCCTGATTCGGGCATTCAGCGGCGCGGCAAATATCTCGGCCTGACCGAAGCCGGAACTCACCTGACCGGGCGCGCCGATATTTCAACGGGGCTGGATCATCTGACCGACCTCGGTATCAACGTCGTGCAGCTTCTGCCCATTGGTGAATTTCACAACAGCGAAGCGGAAGACGTGTACGGCTGGGGTTATGACAACGTGCATTTCAATACGCCGGACGGGTGGTATGCGACTGAACGCCTGGATGCGCGGCGCGTGAGCGAAGTCAAACGCATGATTGATGCGCTGCACCGGCGCGGCATCCGCGTTGTGCTGGACGTGGTCTATAACCACACGTTCGAGGCGATTGACAAGGGCCGCATCTACAGCTTCGAGGGGCTGGTGCCGGGCTACTATTACCGGCTCAAACCCGACGGCAGTTACTGGAACGGGTCAGGCGTCGGCAATGAGTTCCGCACCGAAGCGCCGATGGCGCGGCGGTTCATTCTGGATTCGGTCAAATACTGGGTGACTGAATACAAGGTTGACGGTTTTCGCTTCGACCTGATGGGGCTGATTGACGACAAGACGCTGGAACTGATTGTGAAGGAACTGCGGGCGATTGATCCGCACCTGCTGCTTTACGGCGAACCCTGGGCGGGCGGCACGTCACCGATTGAACTGACGCACAAGGGCAAGCAGCGTGAACGCGGCTGGGCGGTTTTCAACGATCATTTTCGTGACGCGCTCAAGGGCGGGGTTTTCAATGCGCGCGAAACCGGATTTGTGCAGACCGGCAACAACGGCTGGAACACGAGGGTCGGCCTGCGCGGCGCGATTGATGATTTTGCCAGCGCGCCGATTGAATCAATCAATTATGTCGAGTGTCACGACAATCACACGCTCTGGGATCGGCTGCTCATCAGCACGATTGACAGCGCCAGCGTGACCGAAGCCGACCGGCGCGCCATGGACAAACTCGCGGCGGTGATTCTGTTCACGTCGCAGGGCATTCCGTTCATTCAGGCCGGGCAGGAGTTTCTGCGCACGAAGGGCGGCGATCACAACAGCTACGACAAACCCGATGCAGTGAATATGATTCGCTGGCAGCAGAAAGCGGCGAATTATGATGTCAGCGAATATTATCGCGGGCTGATTCGCCTGCGGCGCGCGCATCCGCTCTTCCGGCTGCGCACGGCAGACGAGGTACGCCGGGCGGTGAAGTTTCTCGATTACGATCTGGGGCTGACGGTGGCTGAAAACTGTCTGGGTTGTCAGCTCGAGGATGTGACCGGCAGGGATTCGTGGTCGCGGGCGCTGGTGCTGCTCAATCCGAAACCGGTGGCGGCAATGTTTGCGATTCCGCGCGGCAACTGGAAGATTTATGGCGATGATCGCCGGGTGCGCATCTCTCCGCTGTGGCGCAGTCGTTCGCAGGTTGATGACGGGCTGGCCCTGGTCGCCCCGCGCAGCGCACTGATCCTGGGCGAATCAGCAGTTGCGGAAAATCAGGACAGGCCCGCAGCGCGATGATTGATACAGGTTGGAACTCTTCCATTCTTCAGAAGCCTGTTGCTTCGGCGGGGGCATCGGCGGCTTCCTGTCGCAGCGGCAGCAGCACCTGAAAGCTTGCGCCCTGGCCGGGCTGACTGCTGGCGGTAATGTAGCCGCCGTGCCGCTCGGCAATCTTGCGGCAGATGGCGAGGCCGATGCCCGTGCCTTCGTAATGGCTGCGTCCGTGCAGCCGCTGAAAAATCTCGAAGATTCGATCCAGATACTTTTCCTCAAAGCCGATGCCATTGTCGCTGACTGTCAGGCGACAGTACTTCCGGCCTGCTTCAATGCATTCCTGCGCGCCGATCTGCACGACCGGCGCAACCTCCGGGTGATGAAACTTGAGCGCGTTGCCAATCAGGTTTTGCAGCAATTGTCGCATCTGTGACGCATCGGCTTCGATGACCGGCAGCCCGCTGCATTCAACGCGCGCGCTGGTCTGATCAATTCTGATTTCAAGATCAGACAAGACTTCGCTGGCGATCTGATTCAGATCAACCGGGACGAAAGGCTGCGCTCTGGTCGTGACCCGCGAAAAGGCGAGCAGGTCGGTAATCAACTGCTGCATGCGAACGGCGGCGTTCTGCATGCGTTGCAGGTAATCAGCGCCCTCGTCGCCGATGGCCGTCTGGAATTTCGTCTGCAAACGGCTGCCGAAAGTGGCGACCTTGCGCAAAGGTTCCTGCAAATCGTGCGAAACGATGTGCGCGAAATTCTGCAACTCCTGGTTGCTGCGCCGCAGCTTGTCGGTGAACTCGCGCAATTCGGCTTCCGCTTTCCGGCGTTCAGTCACATTGCGAATGATGACGATCATCTGCCCCGAACCGAGCGGCTGCAGGCGCGCTTCATAAAAATATTCCTCACGCTGCTGCCGCACCGAATACTCGAAGCTTTGCAGCGTGCGTGACTGCTGCGACTGAGCGAGCGCGGCCTGTGCCCTGGCGCCGGCTTCGGGACACATCACGTCCTGCAATCGGCGCCCGGTGACATCCTGATTCAGACACCAGGGTTCAGACTGATGACCCGGCTTGTAATGCTGAATCGTGCCGTCCTCGCTGACGCGCAGGATGATGTCCGGCAGCGCCTCATAGACCGAGCGGATTTCAGCGTTCGACTGCAACAGTTCCTGCGAACTCAGTTCCAGCGACCGTTCCAGCATGCGCCGGTCGTCGTCAAACTGGTGGTACGCTTCATCAACGGCAGTGATCAGCGCAGCCCATTCTGCCGAAGCTGTGGCCGGGTCTTTCAGGAATTTCTTCAGTTGTCGTTTCAGCAGGCTGTGCATGTCGCGGTTTTCAGATTTCGGCAAAGGTGGTGATGGTCATCGTCTGATTGTGCAGTTCGCAGCGGGTGGTCGGCAGCAGCGGCGAAATTTCGCCGTAGGAATAAAAACCCATCAGCGCCGTGTGATCACCGAGGACTTCTCTGACGCCCTCGACTTCCTCTTCGATGCGCTGTCTGAGAACGAGCTTGCGTCCGACGCAACTGATCAGCAGCGCCAGTTCGGCGGTGTCTCTGGTCAGCGCCTGCTGACAGATCTGCCCGGCCTGCACCGCTCCGTCAATCAGCCGGTCAAAGTTGGCGCGCATCAGCCGCACGTAAGAACCTTCAGGAATATCGCCCGCAAACGTCATGCTCTGCGCCTGTTCATCAATCGCCAGAATGGTGCGCACCAGGCCCGGCCCCTGATTTTCAGTGCGCAGGCTGAGCGGAAAGAGCAGGCCCGAAGCCGGCAGTTCGCAGGCGTGTTCGCCCAGATACTGCTTGTAAAGTTCGAGCGCCGATTTATGATCGAGTTCAGCCAGGACATTGCCGCTTGATTTCGTCACCAGGCGTTCCGGCCCGAACGAATCCCAGCCGCCCATCGAACCATAACCGACTTTCAGCCGCTGCCCGTACAGGCTGAGCGCGGCGACGGCGTGGCCTGACACTTCCTGCCCGCAGATGACCAGCGTTGATTCAAATCTGGCTCCGTCCCCGGCCAGTCCGCCCGTGACCGTGACGTGTTCCGGCAATTGCGAAGTCAGACCCTTGATGAGCGCCGTCCCGTTGACGTTCAACCCGGCTGAGAGTACCAGCACATGCGACAATTCGGCAGGTTCAATCTGCGCTCCGAGCCGGACACCCGCCGCGTAACTGTCGGCCAGTGATTCAACGTGAACCAGCGAACTGCTGATCCGGGTCTGCTCAAAGCTGACCGCCGTTGCCACGATTGAATCATCGAGAACCTGCGACCCGATAATTTCTCCGGCAGTCGAGCAGCCGAAGATCAGGGCGCGCGGGAACCAGTGTTTCAATTCATCAAGCCGGTCAGGCGAAGACAGATGATCGCGTGAACCGAACACAAAGACGACCTGGGCCGCTTCCATCACTTCCGCCGGGCCACCCGACCAGCCCTCGCCGCAACTCCATTTTCGTTGTTCGATTTTCATCAGCATTCCTTTCCGACAAACCGGTATCGGCACAAGACCCGATACCCTGGTCATGAGAATTGTCAGTCACGATAACAGATCAGTGTATGGCTGCGGCCAGAATTACGACTCGCAGGCAGCGAGGCTGCATGGCCCGGCTGCGTTGCAGTGATCTGAATGTTTATCGGCAGCCGGGCCGAGGTACATTAGAGATATTTGGCAGGCGAATCGGACGGTTTGCGGATGAAGCAGGCAGCCTTTATATTGAGCCGGTGATGAGCCGAAATTTTTTATCCCCGATCAGGTCGGCTGTGAGGCTGAGTCTGCTGGCCGGAACAGCCGTGCTGCTGCTGATAGCGGGCCGCTCAGCGGCTTCGCAGAAAGAGCATCAGCAGTCGCTGGTCGCAGACGTGCCATTCAATCTGACCTTTACGAATATCGCCAAAGCTGCCGGGCTGACACACAAAACAATTTACGGCGACGAGCATAAAAACAAGTACCTGCTTGAAACGACCGGCTGCGGCGTGGCGTGGTTCGATTACGACAACGACGGCTGGCAGGATCTGTTTTTCGTCAACGGCACGCGCCTCGGCGGCCTGCCGAAAGGCCAGGAACCGACCGCGCGTTTATATCGCAACAATCGCAACGGCACTTTTACTGATGTCACCGAAAAGTCGGGCCTCGCGCGCACGGGCTGGGGGCAGGCGGTGTGCATTGGCGATTATGACAACGACGGCTTTGATGATCTGTTTATCTCTTACTTCGGCAAAAACGCGCTCTTTCACAACAACGGCAACGGCACTTTTACCGATGTCACCGACAAGGCCGGAGTCGGCGTCAACAAAACGAAATGGGGATCGGGCAGCGCCTTTGTTGATTATGACCGCGACGGCAGGCTTGATCTGTTTGTGGCGAGTTACATTGATTTTGACCCGAAGACCGCGCCACTGCCTGAAACCGGGCCGTGCCTGTACAAAGGCGTGATGGTTGCGTGCGGGCCGCCGGGACTGCAGGGCGGCGTGAATATGCTTTATCACAACAACGGCGACGGCACGTTCACTGACGTTTCTGAAAAAACAGGCATCACGAAAACGATGGGCACTTACGGCCTGGGCGTGCTGGTCGCTGATTTCGACAATGACGGCTGGCCTGATATCTATGTCGCCAACGATTCGGCTCCGGCGGCGCTTTATCACAACAACGGCAACGGCACTTTCACCGACATCGGCGCCGAAGCGGGCGCGGCTTACAGCGGCGACGGCAAGCCGCAGGCGGGAATGGGCGTCAGCGCGGGCGATTTCGATGGCGACGGGCTGCTTGATATTTTCAAGACCAACTTTTCCGGCGACACTTCGACGCTTTACCGCAACCTGGGAAAGAACACTTTTGATGACGTGACCTTCACGAGCGGCATCGGCCTCAACACGCGCTTTCTCGGCTGGGGCTGCGGGTTCTTTGATCCCGACAATGACGGCTGGCTCGACATTCTGCTCGTCAACGGTCACGTCTACCCTGAAGTCGAAAAGCTGACGACCGAAGCGGGCTATCCGCAGCGCAAGGTGCTGTACCGCAACCTGCGCAACGGCAGCTTTCAGGATGTGACTGAAAAGATCGGCGGCGCGCTGCTTGAACCAACCGCAAGTCGCGGCTGCGCGTTCGGTGATTTCGACAATGACGGCGACATTGATGTGGTCATCAATCCGGTCAATGAATCACCCGTCCTGATGCGGCTTGACGCGCCCGCGCCCGACAAGGGGGGCAACAACTGGATTACCGTCAAAACCATCGGCGTCAAATCAAACCGCACCGGCATCGGCGCGCGCGTCAAAGTCGTGACCGAAGAGAGAACGCAGATGAACGAAGTTCGCAGCGGCGGCAGTTACTATTCACAAAATGACCTGCGCGTTCATTTCGGTCTGGGCCGGGCCGCGAAGGTGAAAACGCTCGAAGTGAAATGGCCCGGCGGCGCGGTTGACACGATCAGCGATGTGCCGGTCAACCAGGTCGTTTACGTGCGCGAAGGCGCAGGACTGGTGAAGCCCGGTCAGGAGGCAGGCAAAGAGAAATGACGAAACAGACGGAAATAACAAATCACACGGAAAAGCACTGAACCCGGCCTGATTTCTTTCGTATGTTTCGTTCATCCTTTCGCCATCTCTTAACCCTGGGGCACGCGCCGGAACAGTACCGGGAGCGTCAGCGACCTGGCGACTCACAGTTTACTTGTCTGGAAAGCACCAGGTCGCTGACGCTCCCGGTACTGTTCCGATGTCCGATTTAACTCTGGAGAACGCTATGTACTGTCCATCGTGCGGCGCGAATTACGAACAGAAGATCAATTACTGCAAAAAGTGCGGGGCGAATATGACTCCCACTGGCAATGTCATTGAGTTTCACCTGCCGCGACTGCGCACGACAGGCATGACCTGGGCGATTGCCGTGTTCAGCTTTGTCGGGCTGCTGACGGCCATTCTGACAGCGACAGGAATGCACAGTAACGGTCTGCCGGTCTCTGCCCTGTTCGGATTCTTCATCACCATTCTGCTTTTTGTTTCCGGCGTCAGCGGAGTGCTGATCTGGCAGTTGTCGCGCATTATTTCAACGTGGCAGGAATCGGTGCGCCAGTCGGCGCAGAAAGCGCAAAACGAATTGCAGGCGCAGACTCAGGCCGCGCTGCCGCCGCAGACTTCTCAGCCCGTCGCGGTCAGCGCCGTGCCGGAACGGCTGCCGGGCGTGACCGAACACACCACGCGCTCA
Source organism: Blastocatellia bacterium (assembly GCA_046331565.1). GTDB lineage: Bacteria > Acidobacteriota > Blastocatellia > RBC074 > RBC074 > DASRDU01. The sequence goes on along the minus strand of JAXLQP010000001.1, from coordinate 3,222,197 downwards.
TTCAAGCCCCCGCTTTATTCCGGCCCCGGCGCGCAGGAGTGATGGCAGTCATGAATATTTCATCTGCATTTCGCCCCGGCCACACACGCCTTTGGCTGACTGCCCTGATGCTCGTGCTGCTGTCAGGCGCTGTGCTGCCGCAGCCAGCAATGGCGCAGAAACCGGGCCGGGCAAACACCAGGCTCACGGCTGAGCAGCAGTATCAGCAGGGCGTGACGCTGCTGCGGCAAAACAATCCTGGAGCGGCAGCGGCGGCTTTTCGCGCAGCGTTGCGGCAGCGGCCTGATTTTGCTGAAGCGCACAACGCGCTTGGCCTGACGCTCGGTCAGCAGGGACAGCTTGCCGCCGCGATTGATTCGTTCCGCGAAGCCGTCAGACTGAAGCCGGATTTTGCCGAAGCTTTCGTCAATCTTGGCCTGGCGCTTCAGCCGCAACAGCCCGCCGCAGCCATCAATGCCTTTCGCGCGGCCATCACGGCCAGGCCTGATTTTGCCGAAGCTCACAGCGCGCTCGGTTTTGCGCTCGGTCAGGCCGGAGACATTGTCGCCGCGCTCGCTGAATTTGAAACTGCCGTCCGGCTCCGGCCCGACCTGCACGAAGCTCAGTTTCGGCTTGGCGTGACGCGGTGGCTGGGCGGGCAGGCGGCTGAAGCGATTCCGGCCCTGCGCGCAGCGGTCAGGCTCAATCCGAATCATTTTGAATCGCATTACTACCTCGGTCAGGCGCTGCAAAAGACCGGCGCGATGGCCGCAGCGATTGACGAACTGCGCCTGGCGGTGAAGCTTGCGCCGAAGGTGGCCGACGGCCATTACGCGCTCGGCACGGCGCTGTTTGCTGATGAAGATTTTGATCAGGCCGTCACGGCCCTGCGCGAAGCCGTGCGGCTCAAACCTGATTTCATCGAGGCGCACAATCAGCTTGGCCTGACTTACTTTCAGCGGCGCGAAGCCGACGCGGCGATTGCCGAATTTCAGACCGCGCTGAAATACGATCCGAACAACACGGTTGCGCTCAACAATCTCGGCCTCGCGCAGATTCAGCGGGCCGATTATGCGGCGGCCATTGCCATTTACCGGCGACTGCTCGCGCTCAGCCCGAACGATGCCGAAGCCTGGTACAACCTGGGTGTGGCCCTGAAATACAAGGACGATTTTGCCGGAGCGATTGAAGCCCTCAACAAAAGCATCGCGCTGCAACCGACCCTGCACGAAGCTCATTACACGCTCGGCGTGACCCTGATGCAGCAGGGCAAATCCGACGAGGCGATTGCCGCCTTTCGCGGCGCAGTCACGGCGAAGCCCGATTTTTCCGAAGCCTGGTACACGCTCGGCACCGCTTTGCAGCAGAAAGGCGACCTCGACGCGGCGATTGAAGCATTTCGGACGGCGCTCAGACTTGCCCCGCTCAGCCCGCAGATTCACAACACGCTCGGCACCGCGCTGCGCCAGAAAGGCGACCTCGCCGCCGCCCGCGTCGAATTTCAGGAAGCCGCCCGCCTCAACAAACTCAAATCGAATAATCAGGCCGCCACCTTCGACACGAATACAGGTGTTCAGAAACTGAAGGACGGCGACACTGACGCGGCGATCACCTTTTTTGAATCAGCCATTAAAAAAGACCCCGAATATGCGCCAGCTCATTACCAGCTCGGAATGGCGCTGCTGAAAAAAGGCCGCAAAGCCGAAGCCAGGGCCGCTTTCGAGCGGGCACAGCAACTTGATCGGCGGCTGCGGCCTCCAATGCAGGACTGACCTGACACCATCACTTCTGATCATTCGATTCCGCCAATAATTTTCAGCCTGCTGAAACCGGATGCATCATCCAGAAAAACGAGATGGCCTTATCGTAAATTTGATGGCTCTGCCACGAATTTGAAGAATGCTGCGTTATTGCTGGCAGAAATGCCCGGAGCTGGATAAAAATCTGGATAAATTACCGCAATTGTGTGAAAATCACGCCGTTTCCCCAATAACCAACTAACAAATCACGCCAGTCAGCGAGCAGCCTGGGACACTGACAGTTATCTACCAACGGTTTCACTTTGCTGGTTGAAATCAGTTCTGCGCTGAACCGGAAGTTGCAGGTTCATCCGCCGCGAGTCAGGTTGCCTGTTTTCTTTCCTGCCCGGTTCAGGCAGTCAGCATCCGTTCCATCTTGAACGGGTCATCCAACCAATCGTCCATAACAGCAAAGGAGGGTCTATGCGTAAAGGGTTCCTGTTCGTAGGAATGATTACTCTGCTCATGGTGATCTGGAGCCTGACGGCAGCGGCGCAGCAGCCGGTCGGGTCTGTGGAGGGAACTGTAACTGATCAGAGCGGCGCAGTCGTGGCCGGGGCCAGGGTGACGGTGACTGAAAAGGCAACCGGACGTGCCATCAACACGACGACCAATGAATCCGGCTACTATGTGGTGCGCGCGCTGCTGCCTGGAGTTTACAGCGTCAGAATCGAGCAGACCGGTTTTGGCCCGGTGCTCAATGACAATGTGGTGGTGCAGGTGGGACAGGTTGCCAATGTGAGCGTGGAATTGAAAGTCGGCAGCGCCCAGGCTGTCGTTGATGTTTCAGCCAGCACTGATGTGCAGGTTGACACTGCGCGACAGACGGTGGACGGCGTGATTACGGCCAAACAGGTTGAGCAGTTGCCGCAGAATGCACGGAACTTCCTTGATCTGGCGCGCCTGGAACCGGGCGTGATCGTCCAGGACGGTGGCGCGATTGACCCGACCAAGGTCAACGCCTTTCGCACGGTTTGGCGTTGGCGGGCGCGGCGGCACCGGGACGCGGGTGCAGTTTGACGGCATTGATGTGACTGATGAAACTGTCGGCACTACCGTCGCCAACCTCTCGAACGAAACGGTGTCGGAATTTCAGCTCAGCCGTTCGTCGTTCGATTTATCAACTTCGCTGACCACTTCAGGCGCGATCAATGTCGTGACCAAAGGCGGCGGCAACGACGTGCACGGCAGCGTCTTTTACTTCGGGCGCAATGAGAGCTTTGCCGCCAAACAGGCTGCTTCGCAGATCGGTGATAATGCGCCCTTTCATCGCCATCAGGTTGGGTTCCGTGCTGGCGGGCCGTTCATCAAGGACAAGCTGTTCTGGTTTGCCAACTGGGAACGGTTCTACCAGGCTGATAACTTCGTCACTGATCCTGCCGATGTCAATTTCTTCCCGCAGATGGCGGGCAACGTCGGGCTGCCGGTCGGCATTCGCTATGCCTCAGGTCGCCTGGACTGGAACGTGGCGAGTTCGGTGCGAGCCTTTTACCGCTTCAACCACAGTTGGGATTCCTCAACCGGCGGCAGCGGCCAGTCACCGTTCCAGAACATTGACTGGACAAACGTGCATGTCGTCGGTGTTGATATTACCCGGTCGCGGCTGACGCATTCGTACCGTTTCGGGTATGTCAACTTCAACAACCAGATCGCCAGCCAGGAACTCTCGCCGTTCAACTTCAACCGGACGGGCGACGGCATTCCATACTTCCTCGGCGTCGGCCAGTATCAGCTTGGGCCGAACGGTCTGGCTCCGCAGCAGACCTATCAGGACAACTTTCAGAACAAGTATGACGGCAGTTACACGACCGGCAATCACACGCTCCGGTATGGCGGCGAAATCAACCGCATTGTGCTGGGCGGCTTTGCCAACTTCGCCGGGCCGCTTTCAATTGGTGGCGATTTCTCGGCAGATCCGGGCGGCGAGCGCGATCAGGTGATTGCGCGCGGCGGCGACCCGAAAAATCCGCTTGAATACCCGCTCAACAGCTTTTCAACCGGCCCGGCCAACGGGTTCTTTACCATTCCGGCGGCGCACAACTTCCCGCACGGTGGCAATTACAACAAGCGCCTTGCGTGGTATGTCGGTGACAACTGGCGCATTCGCCGCAACCTGAGCATCAACTTCGGCCTGCGGTATGAGTATGACACCGCCTTCTTCAACAAGGAGAAGGAAGACGGTGCGCGCCGCGCCGCGATCATCGGTCAGGTGCATCCGCCATCACTCAACCCGCCTGAATTTCCGAAGGATGCCTTCTCGCCGAGCTTCGGTTTCGCCTGGGATCCGTTCGGCAAGGGCAAAACCTCGATTCGCGGCGGCTTCTATCGCGCTTATGAAATGAACATCGCCAACAACACGATCTTCAATGAATTCGCGCTGATTCCGCCGGGCATCGGGCCGGATTTTTACGATCACACCGGCGTGTTCGGCCCCGATGGCACGCCGATCAATGTGGATGGCAAACATCCGAACGGCGATTACAGCGACCTGGTCGGACAGCCGATCAAAAATGTGCTGGCCACCATCAGCAAGGTGCATCTGGCGCTCAATGCGGCCTACGCCAATTTCAAGTTCGATCCGAGCAAGGGGCAGACGCTCTTTGAGATTGCGCGTGGCAACACCTTCGGCGGCATCTTCCCCGGCGATTACAAGATTCCGTACTCGATGCAGTTCAACATCGGGTTCCAGCACGAACTGTGGCCGGGGCATGTGCTGTCGGTTGATTACGTCCGCAATCGCGCCGTCGGGCTGCCCTACCTGCTGCGTGATTATGAACAGCGGCGCGACGCCTCGACGCTGGATGTCGCCGCCGCCCGCGCTCAGGTCAACCGGATTCTGAACGGGCTGACGGTGGATCAGTGGATTGCGGCCAATCCCACCCGCACCATTACGGCCTTCGGGCTGGCCAGCGATACTTATTTCAAGGGCAAAACCTCGGAACTGATCCGGGCGCGTATTATGACCGGCGGCTTCTCGACCTATTCGGCGCTCCAGGTCAAGCTGCAGGGCCGCACGAGCCGGAGTCTCTGGAAGCTGAAAGGGCTGGATTATCAGCTTTCCTATGCCTTCGGTGAAAGCCTGGCGACCTGCGGTTCGGGGCGCGTGGAGTTCATCAACAACACCTGTGACAACCGGGTTTCAGGTAACGAAGCCTATTTCGGCCATACGCCGTTCAGCCTGAGACATCTGTTTTCAGGCGGCGTCATTTTTGATGTGCCGTGGGGCTTCAGACTGAGTTCGGTCTTTACCGCACGTTCGCTTTCGCCAACTTCCTTTAACGTTCCGGCGCTGGGCGGCATTACGGGAGCCAATGCGATGTTCACCACCGACCTGAACGGTGATGGCGGCACTGGCACCTCGCCGCGCGGCGACCTGCTGCCCGGCCTGAAACTGGGTGACTGGGGGCGCGGCGTCAGCAGCATCAGCGAACTGAATCAACTGATTCAGAATTACAACCAGAATTTTGCGGGCAAACTGACTCCGAATGGCCAGGCGCTGGTGGCGGCAGGGCTTTTCACCGAAGCTCAGCTCAGGACGCTCAAGGCTGTCAGCCCGACGATTCCGCTGATTCCGACCGGCAACCCCGATCCGTTCGGCTCGAATCCGGTCAACTTTGATCTGCGCGTCACTCGTCCGATTACGATTGAGAATGCGCTGATCGTCAGGAACCTGCGGATTGAACCTTATTTTGAGGTCTTCAATCTCTTCAACAAACGGGGCCGCAGCAGTTACGGCGGTCTCGGCGCCGGCTTCGGCAGCCTGAATTACGATTATGCTGCCAACAAGGCGCTCAGTGATCTGCGCGATCAGCGGGCCTTTGCCTTCGGGCCGCGCACGATTCAGCTTGGTTTCCGTGTCAGCTTCTGAATCCATTCGCAAACTGATCGGTCAGGTGGTGGGACTTGTGCAGGTCTCACCACCTTTTTTATGCATTCTGCGAAAAGGCCGGAAATTTCGGTAAGTTGACTGGAAAAGTGCAGCTTACCCTGTAATCATGTCGGTGGCTCAGGGTTCCCATAAATTCATTCCGGCTTATTCAGGAGATGTCTGTATGTTTGTTCTGGTGTTTTTGTCCAGCCTGCTTTTTCAGCAGTCGCTGACCGCGTTTGAAGTGGTTGGCTCGGTGCGTGACACGCGCGGGCAGATTGTGGGCGGGGTGCGAATTTCAGTGATTGATGAAAACTTCCAGCCGCTGTACACGGCCTTTGTGGATACCAGCGGCAGGTTCACGGTCAGAGTCAAAACGGGCAAGTATATCTTCCGCATTGACACGACCGGGACACCATACCAGGAATTGCAGACCGGCTGGGTCGAGTTGTCTTCGCTGCGCCGGAATGGAGGCGCGACGGAAGTCTATCCGCTCGACCTGGTGCTTAAGTTCAAACCCGGCAGCGGCCCGACCGCCAGCCCCGGCACAACCTTCGCCCAGGACGTGCCAGCCCCGGCCCGCAAGGAATATGAACGCGGCGCAAAGAATCTGGCCGGTAACAAAAAGGACGCCGGAGTTGTTTCACTGAAAAAGGCGATTGAGCTGTTCCCGAACTATTTCGATGCGCTGGAACTGCTCGGCATCGAATACGTGCGCAACGGCCAGTACGATGAAGCCATCGCCGTTCTCAAAAAGGCGCTTGAAATCAATGATCGCGCCGCCCGCACGATGTATGCGCTCGGCGTGGCGCATCTGAAACTCAGCCATCTCAAAGAAGCCATCGAATATCTCGAAAAGTCAGCCAAAGTTGATCCGACGAGTTCAAATACGCAGATGATGCTCGGCCTCGCTTACGGCAGCAGCGGCATGTTCGAGCAGTCTGAATCTGCTTTTCGCAAGGCTTTGCAACAGGGCGGGGCAGCAGCGGCGGAAGCGCACTTTTATCTGGCCGGACTTTACAACAAACTCGAAAAATATCAGGAAGCCGCCCAGGAACTGACCGCTTATCTCAGGGAAGGAAAAAACATCAAGGATCCGCCGCAGATCAGGGCGATGATCGAGAAGCTGAAGGAAAAGGACAAGACCAGAGGTTCCCTGGCTGAAACTACCCCGGCTCAGCCGCTGACGCTGTCAGGCGCGCAGACGCTGCCTGCGGGGCCGGGCGCGACTGCCACTGAGGCCGAGTCTGAAGCGGCTCGTCCTGTCGCTGAACCGGGCGTCCCGGCTGCGCCCCGGCGGCGTGAACCTGAGCCGGTGGCGCCGCTCCCGGAAGAGATGAAGGAACTGCTGCACAAAAGCGCCGAAAGCGGCAGCCTGATGAACCGCCGACTGCTGGATTACACCTATCAGTTGAAAAAGACGCGGCGGATTCTCAACGAGCGCGGCAAACCGATTCATGTGCTGGAGCAGGTTTTCGAGGCTTACCCGGTGCGCGGTGAACACGTCCTGATTATGCTCAGCAAAGACGGCATCCCTTCAAAAAACGTGGCTGACGAACGCAAGCGCGCCGTGCAGCAACTCGAAGAGGCCGAACGCGAGCGCCGTGAAAAACCAGCGGGTGACAGCGCCAGGCCCGACAACGAAGGTTATGTGTCGGCGGGCGTCTCAGGCGTTTACAACGGCAGGCCGAGTTATATCTCAATCAACGTTTCGGAATTTCTGCGCGCCTGCGAATTTCATTCGCCCCGCGTCGAAAACCTGAACGGTCGCCCGACTGTGGTGATGAGTTTTCGCCCGCGTGCCGGAATGAAACTGTCACCGAATTATGAATACATCGCCCGCCTGATCGGAACGGTCTGGATTGATCAGGCTGACGGCATTGTGACACGGCTTGAAGGCTGGCCCGACACCGAAGCGGCCTTTGATCTGGTGCAGACGACGGCCCCGCGTGAAGAGGCCGCGCTGATTTACCAGCAGGAACGCCAGGCGAGCGGTTTGTGGTTCCCGTCGCTGATTCGCATGAACGCCGGAGGCCGCGATCTGTTTGACGGCCTGAACTGGGATGTCGTTTTTGAGTTCAGCGGCTATCAGCAGTTCAATACCAGCGCGGATGAGGTCAAAATCAAGACTCCGCCGAAAGGCCAGTGAAAAGTCAACCCAGACCAGATGTTGGAGGACGGATATGCTGATTCCGGTCGTTCTGTTCGGCCTGCTGCTGGCCCCATGGCTGCCGCAGAAATTCGTCATTATTGGCAGCGTGCGTGACACGAGCGGGCGCAGCGTTCCCAATGTGCGTATTTCAGTACTGGATGAAAACTTTCAGCCGATTCGCACCATCTTTGTTGATTCCAGCGGGCAGTTCTTTGTCAGGGGACTCAGTCCGGGGCGTTACCAGTTCAGGGTTGAGACGACCGGAACGCCTTATCTGGAATACGACACCGGCTGGATTGAACTGGTCTCGCTGCGGGTGCGCGGTGGCGGCAGTGAAAATTATCCGCTGGATATTGTCCTCAAATTCAAACCTGTCAGTTCCCGCACGCGCCAGGCCGGGGTTGTCTTTGTGCAGAACGTGCCTGACCCCGCGCGCCTTGAGTATGAACGGGCCGTGAAAAGTCTGAGAGAAAACAAGCCTCAAGCCGCGCTGGCTTCACTGAAAAAGGCGATTCATCTCTTTCCTGATTATTTCGATGCGCTGGAACTGCTTGGCGCCGAATACGTCAGAAGCGGCGAATACGAATCCGCCCTGCCGGTGCTGATTCGCGCCATTGGCATCAACAGCCGCGCGCCACGCAGCCTGTATGCGCTCGGCGTGGCGCAGATGAAGCTGAATCATCCGGCTGAAGCCGTCGAAAGCCTGAAAAGATCGGCTGAATTCGACCCGAACAGCGCCAATACTCAGATGATGCTCGGCCTCGCGCTCGGCCACAGCCTGCGGCACGATGAAGCCGAAGCCGCCTTCAAGAAAGCTCTGCAGCTTGGCGGCCCGGCGGCGGCTGAAGCGCACTTTTATCTGGCCGGGATTTACGACAAACAGCAGCGTTACCGCGAGGCCATCAGTGAACTTGAGCTTTACCTTAAAGAAGCGAAAGACATTTCCAGCCCGGAACGAATCCGGCAGATGATTGATCGGATGAAAGCAAAAGCCGGGACAGGGAAATAAGCCAGATCAGGGAATAAGCCACTTCCATCAGGATCAGGAGAAAACCGAACCAGTTCTGCGGTAACGAATGCATTCGTTACTACCGGGCGCGCCCTGGCTGGTTGAATGGCGGCCTGACTTCAGACCGGCAGGACAGAAAAAAACGGGCTGCTCGTAAAGAGCAGCCCGTAACTTTTTATGTTCCGTTGCGATCCTTTGCAGGATCGGTCTTAGAACATCAGACGCATACCAATGCGAATCTCACGAATGCCCTGGTAAGCGGTCGGAAGCTTGTAATTCACGTTCAGCGCCGGAGCGCCGCCGTTGACCGGGTTGATGTACTTGAAGACATCGAAGCCCTTGTAGAATTCAGTCTCAGTGATCGGAATGCTGCCATTGCGATTGAGTGACTGATCAGTGTTGGTCACGGCTGCCTGGTTGAAGAGGTTGATGATGTTCGCATCGAACTTCATCTTCACACGCTCGCTCAGGCTGATCGTGTGCGCCACCAGCAGGTCGGTCTGCGTCAGCGCCGGAGTGCGGCCTAGGTCGCCACGGCCTGCGAAGAAGACCGGCACGATGTAACCGACAGTCGAGCTGAGCGGCGTACCGCTGTAAGCCAGTTGGTTGAGTGAAATCAGCGTTGAACCACCCTTGCTCCACGGCACTTCATAGTTCAGGAAGAGCTTGAGAGTGTGCGGACGATCTGTCGCCAGCAGTCCGTAAACATTCTGGCCCTGTGCATTGAAGTTGCCCGGTGACAGGTCGAAAGCGCGGCTCACGTTCGGGTCTGAACGTCCGTTCTCGTCCGAGTTGGCCAGACCTGCCCAGTTACCCCACAGGCGGCTGTAGGTGTAAGAAGCGTTGTAATTCAGGCGGCGCAGCAGCCCTTCGCTGAAGCGACCGTCAACCCGGAACTCAACGCCGTCATAGTTGCGAACCGCCTTCGGTGTGAGCGGCACGCCGGACGGGGTGGTGAATTTCTTGGCATCCGTCTGACCGAAGCCAGGGTTGCCAATCGTGTAAACCTCATTTTCCTGCGCATCCAGCACGCCGATATCTTCGATACCGCGCACCAGACGGCTGCGGGTGTAACGAACTGAAGCGACCAGGCCGGGCCTGAATTCATGCTCCAGCGCAACGGCATACTGACGTGATGACATCGGTTTGATGGCAGGGTCAATACCGTCAAGCTGGCCCTGAGCGTTGATCGGAACCGTGCGGTTGTCAACGTCAAGAACCTTCGGCGCGCCGCCTGCCAGTGCTGACGGGTTGGCCAGCGAGAGTTTGGACAGGTCAGGATCGTTCAGCAGGTAATAGTGATCGTGCCAGTAATCGCCACCGAACGAGCCGCGAGCCAGCTCATACTTCATCAGATCGTAATACTGACCATAGCTGGCGCTGACTTTCCATTTGCCGTTGCCGAAAACGTCCCACGCGCCGCCAATCAGCGGAGCCACCTTGTCGCCCCAGCCGAAGCTGATCGGGTTCGGAACCTTGACTCCGTTCACGACCGGCGTGTAAGGCGGCAGGAATTCGTTTTCAAGACGAATCCCGGCATTGATGGTGATGTTCTTGCGAACCTGCCAGGAATCCTGAACGAAGAAGCCCTGGTTGCGGCTGCTGACCTGAGCGTTGTGGCGAACGCCGTCACGCCAGATGTAGTAGCCGTAGGTGCCTCTGACATTCTGCACACTGCCACGGCTGATAGCTTCGCCCCAGAGAATCTCGAAGCGGCCATTGCTGTAATTATCCAGCACATCGTTACCCAGCTTGTTCAGCGCATAGCCACCCTTGAAGCTGTGCTGCTGGCCGAAGAAGCGTGTGATGTAGCTGGCATTCAGGTAAAGGTTGTGACGAGTGGTGATGTCCTTGATGATCCCGAAGGTGCTGGTGACGTTGGCGAAACCGGCAGCCTGGCGATACTGCGTCGGGATGTTGTTGAAAACGTTGGTCGGGAGTTTGACCGGATCAGCCGCCAGTGACGGCGTGTTCCATCTCAGCCAGGGCTGTGATGACAGGCCGTAGTTGCCGCCCTTGTCGTTGAGATACTTGTAGCCGTAGCGGGCTTCAAGGATCAGCTTTGAGGTCGGCGTGTAAACCGCTGATGCCGTGTAGTTGGAAGCCGGAGTGTAGCCGCCCTGAATTGACAGGTCATTTGAGGGCGGAGCCACGCGCGGGTCGGTGCCGAACAGGCCGCCGACGACCTTGACCGGATTCCAGAAGTACGAAGTGTTGACCTGGAGTTTCTGGGTCGGAGCATAGTCAACGCGGGCCACGCCATAATGACGCATCACGCGCTGAGTCGCCGTGCGCGTGCCAACCGCAAACGGCGTGGTGCGCTCGGTGCGGGTCATTTCACCTGAATAACCGGTGAAGAAGTTGAGCCGCTGTTTGATGATCGGGCCGCCAAAGGTGAAGCCCGGATAGAAGACGCGATATTCATCTTCCTTCTGACGGAAGAATTCATTCTTGGTGACATCAGCGGCAGTGCGCTGCCAGAAACCACGCGGACGTGAGTTCAGTCCGGCATTGGTAAACTGCAGCCAGCTTTCACCGTGATATTCGTCCGTGCCGCCCTTGCTGACGACGTTGACCACGCCGCCGAGCGTGCCGCCGTATTCAGCTTCGAAACCGGCGGTCTTGACCTGAACTTCGCGGAGGAATTCAAACGGAATCGAGTCCTGACGACCGAGCGCGCCGCGTCGAATGTCGGACACTTCGACGCCGTCAATGACGAAGGTGTTTTCTGAACCGCTCGCGCCGTTGATCTGGAAACCACCGACGCCCGCCGAACCGGCCTTCGGTTCAGCACGAACGCCCGGAGCAACCACCAGCAGTGAGTGGAAGTTGCGGCCCTTCGGGGTCTTGTCCACGAATTCCGGCGTGATGTTGGTGGCGGCCTTGCTGGAGGTCACGTCAATCGCTTCTGAACCGGCAGTGATGGTCACTGATTCAGAAACGTTACCTGCCGTCAGCGCGACATCAACTCTGGCGGTGGCACCGAGGACGACATTGACATCTTCGTTCTTGGTGGTCTTGAACCCGCTCTGTGTGACAGTTACGGTATAAATACCTGCGGGCAGTTTCGGGAAGAAATAATTTCCTTCGCTGTCAGTCGTGGCATCAAGGCTGCGCACCAGCGTCGGGCTGGAGACGGATACCTTGGCGCCCGGCACTGCCGCGCCGGTCTGATCCTTGACTGTTCCCTGAACAGCTCCGGTGTTTTCCTGCGCAAAGGCAGTCACACCGAGGGAAAGCAGCAAGGCACAGCACAGCGCGCTCAGGATGCTCTTGAAGGCTCCTGCTGAATTGGTTTGCTTCATCTGTGTTCTCCTTGGGGTTGGCAACATGCGGCACGGATATGCGCATATCCGGACCGGGAGTCATGCTGGTTTTGTGCTAATAACTCAATTTCCTTGATTAAGGATCCAGGATTTGTGCGAAAGCCTTGAAGGTGTAGTGCTTCTTGTTGAAGCGTGAGCTGTCCCTGTTCAGGCTTTGAGACACCCTTAAAGCAATTGATATTCCAGCAGGCGGGAGGCTGAGGCCGCGTAATTAAGACTTCTGACTTCAGTGACTTAAGCTTACAGCGAAATGGATCGAAACCGACGTCTGTTCAGATTTATGGATTGATATTCATATTTTCGGATATGACCGGCTCCGGGATTAAGTCGGATGGATGGACAGAAACGGGCGGGAAGGCAACGGTCAGGCAGCCCGCTCCACGTTGCCGACAGCGCATTCCCAGGGCTGCGGTGTTCAGGTTGATGGCTTCACAGGGGCTGAGGTTTTGGTGATGCCGCTGCCTTCTTTGATTGTCACAAACTGCCGGGCCAGGACATTCCTGATCACTTCGACCTGACCACCCGGCCAGTAAATTTCGATGCGGTCGGCCTGCTTCTGTTCGCCAAGTCCGAAATGCAGCCGCAAATCATCGTGCGAATAATAACCGGACTGGCTCAGCACGGTCTGAGTCATCCGCTGTGCGCCCGCCGTTACCGTCACGCGAGCGCCAAGGCCGGTGCGGTTTGATTTCGTGCCATTCAGTTTGATGGTCAGCCAGTTGTTGCGGCCCGGATTGTCATTGCGCAGCAGCGACGGCGGCTCGTTCATATTCATCACCAGCAGATCCAGGTCGCCGTCGTTGTCGAAATCGCCGGTGGCCAGGCCGCGACTTGAATGCGGCGTTGTGATGCCGGGGCCGCTCTGTGCGCTGACGTCTGCAAATCTGCCGTTGCCGAGGTTGCGAAAGACAAAGCGCGGGCTGCGGTGCGGGTACTGTTTGAAATGCTTCTCGACTTCGGGGTAGACGTTGCCGGTCACAAAAACAATGTCGGGCCAGCCGTCATTGTCAACGTCAGGAATCCCCGCACCCCAGCAGACATATTTCGTCGCTGCGCCAAAACCGGCGGCAAAGGTCACATCCTCAAAGAGCCATTTGCCCAGGTTGCGGTACAACACCGGCGTATCGTCGGCAAAATGCGTCTTGAAAATATCCATCCGGCCATCGCCGTTGTAATCGCCAACGGCCAGCCCCATTCCGGCCTGCGGCGAACCGTCTTCGTTGTAAGCCGTGCCGCTTTCAAGCGCGACATCGGTAAACGTCCCGTCCTGATTGTTGCGATAGAGAATGCTTGCCGTCGAATCGCAGGCGACGTAAAGATCCAGCCAGCCGTCTTCGTTGAAATCAGCGGCAACGGCGGTCATCGGGTAACGCTCGGAGACTTTGCTGATGCCGCTTTTTTCAGAAACGTCAGTGAACGTGCCGTCGCCGTTGTTGTGATAAAGCCAGTTGCGCGCATACGGCAAACCCTTCGGCCCGCAGTTGACCGGAATGCCTTTCCACAAACAGTTCGCGCCTTTGCCCGGCTCCGGCGCGGTCTTCAGATCGAAGGTCAGATAGTTCGAGACAAACAGATCAAGCCTGCCGTCGCGGTCATAATCAATGAACGTGCAGCCCGAACCCCAGCGAATGCCCGTGAAATCGAGCTTCGCCTGCTTCGTCATATCGGTGAACGTGCCGTTGCCGTTGTTGCGATAGAGCACGTTCTGTCCCCAGTAAGTGATGAACAGATCGTCAAAGCCGTCATTGTCGTAATCACCGATGCACAGGCCCGAAGCCCATCCGGTGCGCGTCAGCCCGGCCTTGGCGGTCACATCGGTGAACGTGCCGTTGCGGTTGTTGCGATATAAGCGATTGGTCGGCTCCTGGCCTTTCGGAAAACCTTCCAGCCGCGTCCCGCTCAGCACCAGAATGTCCATCCAGCCGTCGTTGTCGTAATCATAAAAAGCCACGCCGCAGCCGTTGGTTTCGATGATGTATTTCTTTGAATCAACGCCGCCGTAAATAACCGGCTGAGTCAGCCCGGCCTGCGCCGCAATATCGGTGAACTGCGGCAGCGCGGATTGCGAGCTGACACGCGCAGTGAAAATAAAGACTGCCACGAGCAGCGCCGGAATGAACCAGTGATTACTTCGCATCGAACCCCACAAACTCTTTCAGATAGGTGTTGCCCTTGTACTCAAGCTCTTTCTGAATGCCGATTTCTGAAGTGTAGTAAGCGTATGTCACGCGGCCTTTGAGTTCAGCGAAAAACTTTTCTTCCGGCTGCTGCGGGTTCGCTTCGCCTTTGGCCAGGCGCGTGACGACAACGATTCTTTCATCGGGTGAGGCCTGCATAAACGGTTTGCCGTTCATTTCCTGCGAGAGCGCATCAACCAGCTTCAGCCCGTCGCGCCAGATTTTTCTCGGTTCATCCGTGAATGATTCCGAGAGCGTGAAATCAATGTATCCGGCAACTTTTGCCGCCCGCGCGCCGGGCGAATGATCGTCGGTGGGAATGATGATTTCGCTCAGTTCGTCAAGCAGCGCAAACTCATCGCGCGTGAAAAAGCGCGGAGTCAGCGATTGCGCTTCAGCTTTCAGCAGCGGCGCGGCGATGAGGGCGGCTGAAGTCAGTCGCAGCATTTCGCGGCGGCTCAGGTCTGATTCGCTCAGTTGTTCTTTTGCCTGATCGTTCATCACAGATTTCCTTTCTTCAACTCATCGGCCAGGTGATCGCACGAACGCCACGCCAGCGCCATAATCGTCCACGTCGGGTTCTGATTGGCGGCGCTTACGTGGCTGCTGCCGTCAACGACGAACAGGTTTTTGACATCGTGCGACTGCTGATACTGATTGAGCACCGAAGTTTTCGGATCATTGCCCATTCGCGCCGTGCCGAGTTCGTGAATTGACCAGCCTTCGGTCAGCACGTTGCGACTGACGCCGATGATTTCAATGCCTGCGGCCTCGAACATCTCCTTTGCGCTGTCGGCCATGTCTTCGGCCATGCGTTTTTCATTGTCACCAAACTGATAATGAAAACGCAGCACCGGAATGCCCCACTTGTCTTTCACTGCGGGGTCAAGGTCAACGTAATTTTCATAACGCGCCAGCACTTCACCGAACGCGCCCATTTCAATAAAAGCTCCGGCATAGTCGCGCACGCGCTTTTTGTAATCCCGGCCAAAACCCGGCTGCTCAATCGAGTTGCCGGGAAACATCGTCATCCCGCCGCCGCCTTCAAAGCCGTAACCGCGAATGAATTTCGAATGCTTTTCCGTCAGGTTGCGAAAGCGCGCGACGTAAAAACCGCCGGGCCTGCCGTCATCGAGCGTGCGCGGTTTGCCGATGCGGTCTTTGACCAGTCCCGTGACGCCCGGCCCCATAATGTGTTCGCAGAAATTGTGTCCGACGTGACCGCTCGAATTGCCAATGCCGTTCGGATGCTGCCGCGATTTTGAAAGCAGCATCAGCCGCGCCGATTCAAGCGTTGACGCGGCCAGCACCACGACCTTCGCTTTCGCTTCGTAACTTCTGCCGGTTTCAGTGTCAATGAACGCCACGCCGCGCGCCCTGCCGGTGTTTGTGTCAACCAGCACTTCGCTCACGGTTGCATTGGTGCGCAGCGTCAGATTGCCCGTGTCCATTGCCGGATAAATCAGGCCGGTCGGTGAATCAAAAGCCGCGTGAATGTCACAGCCGCCTGCGCGACGATTGCACGCGCCGCGCCCGTAACAGCGATTGCGATACTTGTTGTGTTTGAGCTTTTCAGTCGCTACTCCGGCGCGATAAGGCGTCAGCACGCGATTCATCTTTGCGAGACTCTGACGCAGACTGATTTCAGAGGCGTTGAGTTTCGTCGGTCGCTGAAAGATGCTGTCGGGCAGGTAAGGCAGATTTTCCTTCACGCCCGAAATGCCGAGCAGCAGATCAACCTTGTCGTAATATGGTTCGATGTCCCTGTATGAAATCGGCCAGTCCACGCCGTAACCATCACGCGAAGCCGCCTTGAAATCATAATCAGACAACCGCAGCGCGAGCCGCCCCCAGATATTCGTTTTGCCGCCAAGCAGCCGCGCCCGCACCCACGCATAGCGCGTTCCGGTGTACGGATGATCCTTTTCATCAACGACAATGTTTTTGCTGTAATCCGACCCGCCCCAGCTTTGCACATAAGAATGCACGTGCTTGTACGGCGAATCCTTGGCATAAGGCGGCTGGCGAAAATTGTATTCATTGAAGGTGATCGCGTGCCGGTCGGGCGGCATCGCGCCGCGTCGCGGATGTTCGTAAGGCCATTCGGTCGAACGAAGCTGATCGTTGATTTCATTGATCGTGTACTGCCGCCCCGCTTCGAGCAGCAGCACCTTCAGGCCTCTCGTCGCCAGCACGTAAGCCGCCATTCCGCCCGCTGCGCCGGAACCGACCACGACGGCATCATAGACTTTGCTCAGGTCAGCTTCTTTCGCCTGTGTCGGCGTGATTTTGAAAAACATGATTTCCTCTCAGTCAGAAATGAAATGCGGATGAAGCTGATGCGACAGGGCATCACGACTTATCCGTTCTGATCCGTCGCATCTGTGTCATCCGTGTTCCATTTTCGAAGCAGAGAACAGAACACGGATGAAGCTGATACTGCGGATTGAAACTGATAATCCGTCTTGATCTGTCGCATCCGTATCATCCGCGTTCTATTTATGGAGAAGACAATAGAACGCGGATGATACGGATGCGACAGATCAGAACGGATCAGGACTGTCCGGCTTTCGTCAGCTTTGCTCGTTCAGCCACAAATCAACGGGCTTCGCCACCTTTGGCGCAAACGGCAGTGCGACTTTCCGGCCCGTGCGCGCAGATTCGTAAGCGGCGTAAATCAGTTCCAGCACGGCGCGCCCGTCTTCGCCTGTCACGAGCGGCTGTCGGTCTTCGCGGACGCATTCGATAAAATGTTTCAGTTCGTGCGGATAGCCCTGATTGAAGGCTTCCTCAAAAACAGTGAAGCTCCAGCCCTGCGTTGATCCGGCCTTTTCCATCGCGTAGCCGTAGCCTTTTTCGCTGTAAGTCAGCGCGGCGTTGCCCTGAAAAAGATCGGCGTAAATCACTCCGTCGGTGCCGTAAATTTCGCAGCGGTCATCCATCCCGCCGTGTTTCGCCCAACTGTCTTCGGCAATGCAGGTCACGCCGCCTTCAAATTCGACGATGATGACTGAATTGTCTTCGCCGCGCGTGCGGCCCTTGTGCAGCACGGTTGACATCGTGGCATAAACGCTCAGTGGCTTTTTATCGCGCAGCATCCAGCGAAACCAGCCGAGCGCGTGACAGCCCATATCCATCAGCACGCCGCCTCCGGCCTGGTTAATGTCATAGAACCAGTCGCTGTGCGGGCCGGAATGTTTTTCGCTCTGTCGAAGCTGATAGATTTCACCGACTGCGCCTTCGTTGACGAGTTTGCGGGCGCGTTCATATTTGGGCGCGAAACAGAGTTCTTCGGCATACATCAGCTTGCGATTGCTGGCGCGACAGGCTTCAATCATCGCGTCGGCTTCTTCGAGCGTCATCGCCAGGGGCTTTTCGATGATGACGTGTTTGCCCGCATTCGCGGCCTTGATGACGGCTCCGGCGTGCAGGAAGTTGGGCAGGCACACGTCAACCACGTCGCAATCGGATTCATTGATGATTTCGTCCAGGCTGGTGAAATGCTGCGCGATGCCGTGCCTTGTGGCGAAGGCGGCGGCGCGTTCGGCGTTGCGGGCGTAAACGGCCACGACTTCAGCTTCGGGAATGAATCTCTGATAGCATTCAAGGTGAATTTCGGCGATGAATCCCGCGCCGAGCAGGGCGACTCTGGTTTTGCTCATAGCGCAGATTCTGACAAAATTATCCGGCCATGACAAAGCTTCGCATCAGCATCAGCAGGGTTCTCGCGCCGATTTGCCTGATTAGCACAATCTTTGTTTGTGTGAGCAATAGCAGTCACGCGGAGCGTGTGAAGTGCGGCAGCCTGGCGCCGCTTTCGCGTCCGGCACGTGCAGACTCTGGAATCCAGGAAATACTTTTCCACGAAGCCACACGAAACAGCACGAAGAAAGATCAACAGGCTGTTGTTTTACTTGGTGAGTCTTCGTGTCGCTTCGTGGAGGAAATTTCTTTACCGAAGCGGCGCCAGGCTGCCGCACCCCACACGCTCCGCGCTTTGATTCAACCTGAACAGCCGCTTGAAAAGTGTTGTGATTCGCTGCGGCTTGCTGATCTGTCGGGGCAGATGGTTGCGCCGTTCGCAGTGACTGAGGCAAAGGTGCTGGTCTTTATCTTTGTCAGAAGCGACTGCCCGATTTCAAATCGTTACGCGCCGGAAGTGAATCGGCTTGCGCAGAAGTTTGCTGACAAAGTGAAATTCAGGCTGATTTATCCGGGCGCGGATGAAACGAGCGAAGCCATCAGAAAACATCTCAGCGATTATGAATACTCGCTTGAAGCGCTGCGCGATCAGCAGCACGCGCTGGTGAAAATGACCGGCGCGCAGGTGACGCCCGAAGCCGCAGTCTTTGTGCGCGACAGGAAAGAATGGCGAATGATTTATCGCGGGCGCATTGATGATCGTTACGTGGCCTTCGGCAAAATGCGCCCCGCGCCGACCGTGCGCGACCTTGAACAGACGCTTGAAGCTGTCAGCAAAGGAAAGACGCTGAAACTCAGAACCACGACTGCAATCGGGTGTTTTATTTCTCCATGAAAACAAGCCTGACAGTCTGCTTTGTGCTGACCGTGCTGCTTTGCGGTCTGAGCGCGCCTGCTCAGTCTGTCGCGCCGACTTTCAACCGGAACGTTGCGCCGCTTGTCTTTGAATACTGCGCCGCGTGTCATCATCCGGGCGGATCGGGGCCGTTCAGTCTGATGACTTATCAGGATGTGCGCAAACGCGCGCGGCAGCTTGTGGTCGTCACGCAAAGCCGTTATATGCCGCCCTGGCCGCCTGAACCGGGTTATGGTGATTTTGTCGGCGCGCGTCATCTGAGCGATGAACAACTCAGCATGATTCAGCAGTGGGTTGATGCGGGAATGCCTGAAGGTGAGGCGAAGGATCTGCCCGCTGCGCCGCAGTTCAACGAAAGCTGGCAGCTCGGCAAACCTGATCTGATTGTGAAGATGAATGAACAGTTCATCGTCCCTGCTTCAGGCACTGATGTTTTTCGCAACTTCGTGCTGCCGATTCCGGTTGAGCAAACGCGCTATGTCAAAGCCGTTGAGATTCTGCCGGGCAACAAACAGGTTGTGCATCACGCCAACATCCTGATTGATCGCACCGGCAGCTCGCGCCGTCAGGATGCCGCCGATCCCGGCCCCGGTTTTGGCGGGATGGAAGTTTCAATCGAAGCCGAAAGCTTCGAGCCGGACAGTCACTTTCTGTTCTGGAAGCCCGGCACTGTGCCCTGGGTTGAGCCGGACGGCATGGCGTGGCGCTGCGATCCGGGCACCGATCTGGTGCTGAATATGCACCTGCAGCCAACGGGCAAACCTGAACGCATTCAGGCTGAAATCGGACTTTATTTCACTGACCAGCCGCAGACCATCTTTCCGATGCTCGTGCAGCTTGAACGCGACGGCGCGCTCGACATTCCGCCAGGCAAAAAGGATTTCGTTGTGACTGATGAATTCACGCTGCCGGTGGATGTTGATGTGCTCGGCGTCTATCCGCACGCGCATTACCTCGGCAGGGATTTGCAGGGCTATGCGACGCTGCCCGATGGCACAAGGAAGTGGCTGATTCGCATCACGCGCTGGGATCTGAACTGGCAGGCGGTTTACAAATACAAAGAGCCGGTCTTTCTGCCGAAAGGCACGGTCATTACGATGCGGTACAGCTACGACAACTCAGCCGGCAATCCGCGCAATCCGAATCACCCGCCGAAGCGCGTCGTTGCGGGCAATCGTTCATCAGACGAGATGAGCCATTTGTGGCTGCAGGTGCTGCCGCGCACCAGGGAAGATTCGCGCGCGGTGTTGCAGGAAGCTCTGATGCGGCAGCGGCTGAAAAAATATCCGGCTGATTTCACGGCGCATTTCAACCTCGCCGCCGTGCTGCAACTCGCAGGCAAAACCGATGAGGCTGTCATTCACTATCA
This sequence comes from Blastocatellia bacterium, assembly GCA_046331565.1. Taxonomy (GTDB): domain Bacteria; phylum Acidobacteriota; class Blastocatellia; order RBC074; family RBC074; genus DASRDU01. The sequence continues at coordinate 3,201,960 of JAXLQP010000001.1, read as the reverse complement.
GCAGGCATTGCAGGCCAGGCCGCAAAGTTACGCGGCGCTGACAAGTCTCGGCGTGATCTTTCAGGAGCAGGGCAGGCGTGATGAAGCGATCAGGCTTTATCAGCAGGCGCTGCGCCTCAACCCCGATTACGTCAATGCGCGTTACAACCTGAGCAACCTGCTGCTTGCGGCGGGAAAGATTGATGAAGCGATGATTCAGTTGCGTGAACTGCTGCGCGTGAAACCGGACGATGCCGGAGCTTACAACAGCCTGGGCAGCGCGCTGGCGATGCAGGGCCGGTTCTCTGAAGCGGCGACGAATTACGAACGTTCATTGCAGCTTGATGCCCGCAACGCCGACGCGCACGGCAACCTGGCCTTTGTGCTGGCGCAGCAGGGCCGCATCAGTGAAGCGATGAAACAGTATGAAGAAGTGATCCGGCTGGATGCGAACAATGCCGATGCGCACAATGAACTAGGCGTGCTGCTCGGACAGCAGGGCCGCCTGGCCGAAGCCGCACGGCATTTCGAGCAGGCCTTACGCATCAACCCGAATCACGCGCAGGCCCGCGAAAATCTGAAACGAGCGCGTGGCCGCTGAATCAAAACACGAGAGCCTGAGACAGGGAAATTCACCATAGAGGCCACAGAGGAACACAGAGGAGACATCAACTCTGGTTTCCTCTGTGTTCCTCTGTGCCTCTGTGGTGATGCGATATGCCAGCGTTGCGGGCCACGATTCAGCTTCGGGCGGTTTTATTCCGGTTGTCGGCTGGTGAGATAGAAACGCAGCTACGAATGAACACGAATTTTCACGAATGAAAGACGCAGGGCGAGTGATTGAGCGGCGTTGCTGATTCGTGCCGGTTCAGGTCAGGGAGTTCGAAAGGAGTGCTTGATTTCAAGAGAAAGTGCGAGCATCACCAATCCAATGGACTTTGAAATCTTAAGCCAGATTACCGATATTGAAACAATAGCGGTGGGAAAAGGGATTCGTGATTTTGCGAGATTACAAAATCAGTTTGGAAAGGTCGCTGGCGCAAAATGAAAGGAATCGCACCGTCAGACTCAAAAACGGAAAATTGCAGAAAGTGGAGCTTCACTGGTACGAAGCTCATGGGATAGGAAAAAGGAAGATAAAGATTAAGCGATACCTTTGATCGAAGACGCAGCAATATGGCGATAATGAAGAAGTTAAATCCGCAATTTGTCGTTTGCATCAGGAACGAAGGCAACGAAGATATCGAAACGCGAACAATCTATCAGCTCGTTCCCGATGAAGAAGCGGCTCGTGACGGTTATCTCAGGATAGTTGACGAGTCAGGGAGGGTGTCAGAAAGTTTGTGTAAACGGACAAAGTGAAGTAAACAACCTGACTTCAGAAAGGAACCTGAACTATGTCCGTTGAACCAAAATCCAGGACACCCGCATTCGACTCTCAACTCATTTCTCAGTTGCTCTCCGGCCGCAAGACCGCCGGAGAAATTGAAGACCTCCTCAAAGACCTCCGCAAGGCCTTCATCGAAAGCGCCCTCGAAGGCGAGCTGACCCACCTGCTCGGCTATGAGAAGCACGCCGCCTCGGGACGCAACAGCGGCAACTCTCGCAACGGCTCTTCCCGAAAGAGAGTCAAAGCCGATGGCTCTGAGGTCGAAGTCAATGTCCCGCGCGACCGCAATAGCGAGTTCGAGCCACAACTGATCGCCAGACATCAGCGGCGGTGGGACGGCTTCGACGAGACGATCCTGGCGCTCTACGCGCGCGGAATGACTACCCGCGACGTGCAGAGTTTTCTGCGCGAGAAATACGACATCGAGGTTTCGCCGGAGTTCGTCTCCGCGGTCTGCGAGTCTCTCAGCGCGGGCGTTCAGGAATGGCGCACGAGGCCACTTCAAGCGGTCTGGCCGATCCTCTACCTGGACGCGCTCTTCCTCAAAGTGCGCGACGAAGGGCGGGTCGTCAGGAAGGCCCTCTACGTTGCGGTCGGAGTCAATCTCGAAGGCCACAAAGAACTGATGGGGCTCTGGCTCGGCCAGGGCGAAGGCGCGAAGTTCTACTTGCAGTTGCTCAATGAACTGAAGTCGCGCGGCGTGGAGGACATCTTCATCGCCTGCGTGGACGGGCTCAAAGGCTTGCCGGAAGCGATCGAGAGCGTCTTTCCGAACACGACAGTGCAGACTTGCGTCGTGCATCTGGTGCGACACTCCCTGAGCTTCGTCAGCGACAAGGAACGCAAGGCCGTGGCCGCTGACCTCAGGACGATCTACCAGGCGGCGACCGAAACCGAGGCCCTGCAAGCGCTGGCGGAGTTCCAGATCAAGTGGGACAGGAAGTATCCGGTCATCTCGCGTTCGTGGCGGGCCAACTGGTCGCGGGTCAAACCGATGTTCGAGTTGCCTGAGGAGATTCGCCGCGTGGTCTACACGACCAACGTGATCGAGTCGCTCAACTTCAGTTTGAGAAAGATCATCAAAGGCCGGAGCGCATTCCCGAATGACGATTCGGTCTACCGGTTGATCTACCTGGGGCTGGAGCAGATCAGTCGGAAGTGGACGATGCCGATCAGGAACTGGAAGGCGGCTCTGCAACAGTTTGCGATCCTCTACGAAGATCGTTTACCGTTAGAAGCGCTGGCCACAACCAGAGCTTGATCGTGATGAATTCCGTTTACACAAAAATTCTGACACCTCCAGTCAGGAGAAGATTATCTCTACCCGCAGGAATATTTTATTCGCATTGATCTGCCACAGGCGGCAGAAGAGGCGCTTTTGTCTGCCGCCTGACCCCGTTATTCATTCGTGAGTGGCTGATTTCTTTTACCCCTGCTTCAGACCTGTTCCGGGTCAATTCCCATTTCGCGCAGCCGGGCCGCCAGTCGTGCGGCTTTTTCTTCAGCCTGTTGCGCTCGTTCGGCTCCGGTTGGAATCAGGTGGCCTGCGACGTCGCACCAGCGCAGCCAGGGTTCACGAATGCCTTCAAATTCGCCTTCCCACAGCCTCAGGCTGAGGCCGGTGTCAGGCAACTGCCAGTCTGCACACGGCAGGTATTGCCGGGCGTGCAGTTCATAAACCCGCAGTTTTTCCTCGCTGAGCCACAGGTCAGGGGCGAAAATCACGTAATAGTGCACGCCGATTCACGCGTACCGGTCGAGCTTGCTGCCGTCCTCGTTGCCTTCGCAGCCTGCAATTCGTCAACCTGACAAGACAGGCTGCATCAGTTCTGAATCAGGATTGATGAATCTTCGATTCGTGAAAATTCGTGTTCATTCGTGGCTGTTTTGCTTTCTTCATCGAATCACTGCCCGCTACTTTTCCGGCTGCTCATTGCTGCCCTGCAATTTTTCGGCAATGGCAAATTCGCGGCGGGCGTCTTCGCTGCGGCCCATCTGCTGATAGGTCTGGCCGAGCATGTAATGGGCTGATTTGTTGTTCGGGTCGTACTGAATGGCGCGGCGCAGCATGCCTTCGGCGGTCGGCAGTTGTTTCTTTTTCAGGTAACACTTGCCGAGCAGGATGTACGGCCCGCTGTAAAACGGATTGAGCCAGACCGATTTTTGCAGCGGCGTGATGGCGTCATCCCACCTGAGCTGTCGCGTGTAAGCGTCACCGAGTTTGTAATACGCATTCGCATTGCCCGGATTGACGGCGAGTTCCTTCTGCATCAGCGAAATTCCGTCATCGAGCCGCCCCTTGTAAATCGCAATCTGGCCGAGCAGGTAATTGGCCTGCGGCAGCCTCGCGTCCTTGTCGAGAGCTTTTTTCAGTTCCGCTTCGGCAAATTCCTCGAACTCAACGCGAATCATCATCTGCGCGGTCAGCAGGTGCGCGGCGGGTGAATCGGCGGCGACGCCGAACATCCGCGCAAAGGCCTCGCGGGCCTTCTCAGGCTGTCGCGTCTGAATTGAAGCCATGCCGAGCGCATAGGTCAGTTCGATGTTGCTGGGCAGCCAGGCGCGCGTCTGTTCAAGCAGCGGCACGGCTTCGGCCAGATGACCGAGCATGTAATGCGACAGGCCCAGCGCCTGCACCGCTTCGCGCCAGGGCGGCGAATCCTTTGCGAGTTTTTCAATCACGGGCGCGAGCGTCTGCACGGCACTGACGTGATCGCCCGCCGCATAAAAAGCCACGCCGAGCAGTTGCGCCACGCGCGCATCGCTTTGCGGCAGAGCCTGAAGTTTTGTGATCGCCGCAGCCGCCTGTCCCTGGCTGATGAGCGCACGCGCTTCGGCAAGCGTGGCCGTCACCGTGTCAGGTTGTGACTGCGCCCTGACCGGCGCAATCAGCAGCAGGCCGCACAGCGCGGCCATCAGAAAATTATTCATCAACTGTTTCATGGTTTGATGACTCCGGTCATTGAAGCTCTGGCGTGAAGCGAATGATAGCACAATAAAACAGGGGAGCCGGATGGCTCCCCTGAGTGAGTTGATCTGGTCGGGCCGGTGCTGCCACCAGCCTGAAGCTCAGAATTTGATCTTCAGCGCGAATTGCAGGTTGCGCTGCGGATCAGCACCGAAGTAGGCGGTCGAGTTGATTGTACCCGCGCCGCCGCTCGGATTGAGTTTGCCACCGCTGAAGCTGCCGATGAAACCATCGGGGTTGCCCAGGTTGACGTGATTGAAGACGTTGACAGCTTCAATGCGGAACTCGGCTTCGGTTCTTTCAGTCAGCTTGAACTTCTTGAAGAGCGAAGCGTCCGTTCTCCAGTAACCAGGCCCGCGCAGCGCATTGCGCTTCTGGTTGCCGAACGTGCCGACAGCCGGAGCGCTGAAGACGCTCAGATCGGTGAAGAACTTGATCGTTCCGTCGCTCGTGCGGGTCGTGTCGGTCTTGACTGAACCATTGACATTCGGACGGCAGGTTCCGGTGTCGGAGATACCGCCTGTGTCAAAGCAGTTGTCAAACGGCAGACCACTCTGAATCGTGGTGTTCGAGTTGACCTGCCATCCGCCAACCAGCAGATCAGCCGCGCGTGACATGCTGCCGCCGAACTTCTTGCCCTTGCCGATGGGCAGTTCGTAAACCTGCGAGAACACAAAGTTGTGATCACGCTGCCAGCCAGCCGGGCCGCGATTCAGACCGGCGTCATAGAAGAAGTAACCGCCATCTTCCTGAACCTGATGCTGGTACGTGTAATGCGCCAGAACCGAGTATCCGTCTGAGAATCGCTTGTCAACTTTGAGCTGGAGTGAATTGTAGTGGTTGTCGGCGCAGTTGCAGAAGTAATCAATCCCCTGCGTCCAGCCGAATTTCTGGAAGTACGGTTTGAAGTCGTTGCCATTGCGACCCGGCTTATAACCCGCAATCGGCACCTGGTTGGCGTCGAAGGCCGGGCCGTCGCCCGCAAACACATGCGTTCCCTTGTTGCCCACGTATGCCGCTTCAATCGACATCTTGTTGGTCAACTGGTACTGCACGGTGAAATTCCACGCATCCACGGTAGGCAGCCGCATCTTGTCCGGCAGCACGCGTGAAAAGACGTTGTTCGGCAGGAAGAAGACTCCGTTGCCAGGCAGCGAAGTGTTGGCTTTGGCGGTCGGATCCTTCGGCAACTTGTCGAGACCGTAGAACTGCGTGAAGGCCGGAGCGCCGTCAGCCAGGTTGAAGGCCCGGTTGAATGAGCCATTATTGACCTGCTGAGAGGCGAGCACCGGCAGGTTCTGTGTGACCGAGTGGCCAAAGACCGAACCGAACACGCCGATGTCATAGCTGCGGCCATAACCGGCGCGCACCACCAGCTTGTCAGTAAACTTGTAAGCCAGGCTCAGGCGCGGAGCAAAGTTGACTGAGTTTTTGACGTTGCCGTTCAGATCAGTCGTGCCGTATCCGACAGTGCTGATCTGCCCGGTTTCAAGGCTCAGGTAGCCCGCGTTGCCGGGCGCGTTGATGGATTGCGGATTGATGACATCCAGACGCAGCCCGTAATTGATGGTCAGCTTCTGGCTGGCGCGCCAGGAATCCTGACCATAGTAGAAGTGACGCCACTGGCGTTCACGGGCATCGGTACTGCTGCTGATGTAACGACCCAGGTTCGATACATCACCCAGCAGGAAGGTCGCCAGACCAAGACCACCGCCAGTCGGGCTGGCCGTGCGTCCGTTCTCAAATGAGAGTTCACCAGCGCGGTGTACGTCGCTCGGCACGCGCAGGTTGTAAGCGCGGCGCACGTCAATGCCGAACTTGAAGGTGTGATTGCCGACAAACTTTGTCGTGTTGCTGACGTACTGGAACTGGTTCTCGTCCTGATCAAGCGGGCAGTTGCAACGGTTGACGCCAAGACCTGAACCGAAATTGGTGTCACCGACACCGCCATTGCCCTTGATGAAACCGGCAAACAGGCCGGAGCTGAAGGGGTCGAGGTTGAGGCCCTTGATGCCCAGATCGGAGGCTGTATTTTTGCCGAAATCGAAAGGCAGCACGTTGACCTTGTAACGGAAGAAACCAAAGCGGAAGTCAGTGACGAGCGTCGGATTCCAACTGTAATCGAAGCCGTAGGCCACGCTCTGATTGCGCACCTTCGAGCTGCCGCCCAGGGAAACCAGCTCAGCGCCACCGCCCTGGCCGAACGCTGTCGGGCCGTTGCGGGTAAAGTCGGCAAAGCTGTACCGGCCAAACATGCTCAGCTTTTCGGTTGACTTGTAATCAACACGCACATCGAAGCTGTCCTTGTCGAAGCCTTCAATGCCGGCTGCCACATAGTTGTCGGTCGTGCCGTTCAGACGGCCCGGCACGTTCGGCAGCGGAATCAGCTTCAGCACGTTGAGCGCCTGCTGTGACAGGCGCGCCGTCGGAATCACGTTCGCCGTGCCATTGGTGACAAACTGCTGGCGACTTTGCAGATTGCCGCTCGCATCAAAAACAGAAGTCGCCGGATCGTAAATATTCACGCCATACGCGCGCAGGTCGCCCGTGCGCGCTGCTGCCGTCGGAACAGTCAGCAGCCTGCTGCCGCCCGTCTTGCTGCGCAGCCCGTCGTAATCACCAAAGTAAAAGAGTCTGTCCTTGATGATGCGACCGCCAATCGCGCCGCCGAACTGATTGCGCAGCGTGTCAGGAATGAATTTGCCGGTCTGTCCGTTCTTTGTCGCCTGAGAAAACGGATTGCGCGCCTGGAACAGATCGTTCTGGCGGAAGAGGTAGACCGCGCCGTGCATGTCGTTGGTGCCGGAGCGGGTCGAAACCGAAGCCACGCCCGCGATGGCCTGGCCGAATTCGGCATCGTAATTCTGTGAGGTGATCTTGGTTTCGCCGATGGATTCAAAGTTCGGGTTGATGACGATGATGCCGAGAATCGGGTCACGGTTCTCGGTTCCGTCAAGCTGATAACCGGTGCCGCTGAAGTTCTGGCCGTTGACCATTGTCTGGGTTGAACCCTGCGGATTTTCGCTGGCGGCGTGCTGCCACTGAAGCTGCTGTGTGCCGGGGGTGAGCAGAATGAACTTGGTGAAGTTGCGATCCAGAATCGGCAGGTCAGTGACCTGTCGGCTCTCGAACGTGGTCGCCACGTCGGCGCGGTCAGTCTTGAGCAGTGGGGCTTCTGCCGTAATCGTGATCTCTTCAGTCACGGCTCCGGCAGTCAACTGGAAGTTGGCCGGGGTGGCCGTGTCCACGTTGACAACGACGTTGTCAAGAATCGCGGCCTTGAAGTTCGGCGCTTCAACCTTAATCCGGTAAGTGCCCGGAATCAGGCGCGTCTGATTGAAATTTCCGTCAGAGTTGGTTTCAACGGTGGTACTGGTATTCTTGCTGACATCAGTGATGATCACCTTTGCGCCAGGGACGGCTGCGCCCTGGGCATCAGTGACGGTGCCGAAGATGCTGCCGTAAACCGCCTGCCCGAACGAAATGCCGGGCGAGAAGGTCAACAACAGCAACAGGCACATCGAGAGGATGGAAAGTCTCTCGGTTCTCCTCATACTAAATCCTCCTGTTGCGGCCCGGTTGTGGTCTGGTCAACCGGAGCATCGGTTGCGAAACGGCTCTGCCTGTTCCTGCGCTGGAATTCGGCAGCGGCAGAGCGGCGACAGAACCAGGCTCAGTTCCTGAAACTGAGTGTGCGTGACTCCTGATTAGCTGACGTCAGGAGAAAATTGATCCCAGCAGGAAGCTTTGCGCCTTCGGTGAGTGGTACAGAAGAATCAGTAATGATGGTTCCCGAAGGTCAATATGTTTTGGGATACGGCATCAACGCTGTATGACAGGCGGTCTCGCGGTAGCTCGAACGCGGGCATTCTACGTTCCGGCTGTCGCCTGGTCAAGGCAGTTTGCGGTTCCAGGACATTAGATGCAGTGTCCGAATCAGGCGCTGAGTCTCACGGTCGCGGCAGCAACCGCCATCTCTGTTTTATTGCTGTGTTGTTGTGACGACAGAGTGGAACCCGGCCTGATCGTAAATCTGATTAAGCCGCGTGAATGTAGCTGAGCGCAGCTTGTCTGCGGCGTTACGGGGCGTATAATACGGTTACCTGATTGATATAACGCGCGTCCGAACACACAATTATTTCGTTACCCTTCAGACGTTACATGCCTGCGCTAATGGAAGTCACCAGAGAAGAAAAGATTGAACAACTCGACCGCGTGCTGCTGGCCCGGTCATTGCAGGGATCAGAAAGCCTGCGGGCGTTTCTGCGCTTTGTCGGCCTCAAGGCCATTGAAGGCCAGGAACATCAGATCAAGGAATACGTCATCGCCACCGAAGTTTTCGGGCGCAGCGGTGATTACGATTCGCGGGTTGATTCAGTTGTGCGGGTTCAGGCCGGGCGATTGCGAGCCAGATTGCAGGACTATTACGCCAGCGAAGGCAAACACGACCGCATCGTGATTGAACTGCCCAAGGGACATTACGCTCCGGTCTTTTCCTACGCTGCGACCGGCGCTGAACCTGCGGGCAGCGTGGCCGGAAAGACCGACAGCGAATACCTGGCGAAAGCTGCGGCTGAACGGCAGGCCGTCGCTCCGTTGTGGGGCGGCATGCTGCGCCCGACTGAACCGGTGCTGGTCGTCTTCAGCAACACCATCTTTCACGGCACGTATGAAGAGGGCATGAAGCTCTACAATTCGCTCAATGCGCTGGAAAACGGGCATGGCTCTCCGGTGGTGGCGGCGGCTGCGAACGGGCGTGGGCCGCAGCCGATGATTGATCATTACACCGGCATTGGCGAAGTCATGGGCGTCTATTCGCTCGGTGAGTTTTTTGCCCGCGCGCATCAGCCCTTCCGGCTCAAACGCAGCCTGCTGCTGTCGTGGGACGATGCGCGGACGGGAAACATCGTGGTGCTTGGATCACCGGCTGAAAATCTGTTTCTGCTCGATCTGCCGCAACAGCAGGATTTCACCTTTCGCTGGCTCAGGGACGAGCAGGGCCGCCACGTCAATGCCATCATCAATACCAGCCCGCAGCCCGGCGAACAGGAATATTATCTGGCGAAACAATACGGCCCGTCACCGAGCCAGATTTCAGAGGATTACGCCCTCATCAGCCTCTTGCAGGGACTGAGCGAAAACAACCGACTATTGATTCTGGCGGGCATCAATACATTCGGCACCCAGGCCGCCGCTGAATACGTCACCCGACCGGAATACATCAAAGACCTCATCAGCCATCTCAACACCGCCCCGCCCGGCGAACCGCCGCAACTGCCGCGCTTTTATCAGGTGCTGATCAAAGTCAAGGTTAACGGCAGCGTGCCGGTTCAGGTGTCATACGTCACACATCACGTCCTGTAACGTCGTCACGCGCGAGCCTGCGTTTCTGGTCACATCGAGTCCTGAAATTTCAAAGACAATCAGCGCCATCCCCGTAGTGACGAATTCATTCGTTCAGTCTCGAAAACAAAACGAATGAATTCGTCACTACGGGGGTGGCATCGGTTTCATTCGGGCAGTTTGTGTTGTGAGCTTCAAGTGGTAATGGTGTTATGGATTGTGATTCATCTCAGCGTTTCGATGGCGTCCCGAATTCAAGGCGAATTGTCTGCCGGACGTAACCGTTGCGTTCACCTCGCGGCATCACCACGCGCAGCCGCATCGTTCCATCGCCTGCCGGAGACATTTCCGCATTGACGGCCCGGCTCAACGGGCGCTGACTGCGCACGCGCAGTTCATAAGCCGTTTCGCTCAGACCCTCAAGACTGATTCTGAATTCGCTGGCGTCAGTCGCAGTGCTGATGAGTTTGAGGCCGCGTGAAGTGTCACCGACTTTCGCGGCAGGCCGATCAAAGAAGACTTCGGCGCCAGGCACGGTTTCAATTTCGACTGTTTCCGCGCGGCTGACATTCAGGCGAAGCTGGCAGACTCTGGTCGCAGCTGTGTTGATGACATCAAACTTTGCATCTTTTCCGTTAACGCTGACACGTCTGATTTCAGCGTCAGCCGCGAAGGCCGGAGCGAAAAGCAGTTCGGTTGCCGGTTCGCTGGCTGCGCCGGTTCGGCTGATTGTGAGCTTTGTGATCTGTGTGGCTGGCTGCGTGGCTTTGGAACTGCGACTTGCAGTTGATGGCGCGAATCGTTCCAGCATCAGATCAAATCCTGACTGACCCATCCGGTAATTTTTGACGCTCACATTCTGCCAGTCTGCGGGAAGCTGCGGCGCAAACGTCAGGCGATTGTGAATTGCATCAGCTTCAAGACCGAGCATTCCGCGCACGAGCGGTGTCACGACCATCGCGCACGACCAGACCTGATGATGGCTGCTGCGCCCGAACGCCTGATTGAATTCACCTGACAGCAGTTCAGTCACATAGCCGAGCGCGTTGTCATAGGTCAGCAGCGCATTCGCCATCAGGTAATCATAGCCGATGTGGGCGCGGTGATATTTGTACGCCGCCATCGAAGCCCAGCCCGTAAAGAGCGGCCAGACTGAACCGTAGTGATAACTGAGCGGATCGTAAATCCGGCTCTGATCTGACAGAATCCGCGCGCCCCAGTCGGCGCTGATTTCAGCCGAACCAATGCGGTCAAGCATCTGATCGGCGCGCTTGTCATCAAGCACGCGCCACCACATCGGCACGGCGGGCAGCACCGTGACCTCATCCATCAGCCGCGACTCGCGCAACTCTTTCATGCGCGCTTTGACTGCCGGATTCTTTTCATCACGCTCATCGTCGCTTTCCTCGCTGCGCGGCAGGTTCGTCGCAAAGGCGTAAAACTTCTGCGCTTCGATCCAGTAAGTTTCTTCGATCTTCTTTTGCACAGCTTCGGCCCGGCTGCGCGCTTCGGTGGCAAGCTGCGCGTCAGCGCCGACGGCTTCACTCATTTCAGCAATTGATCGCAGCGCCTCGACCCACACGCCCTGCTGATAAATCTCTTCGTGCGGCGGATAAAGCCTGCCGCCTTCAACCCAGCCGTGACCGAACTTCGTGTTTTCAATCAGGCCGTTGCCATCGGTGTCGGTTGATGCAGCGAAGCGATACGCTTTGACGATTGAATCCCAGTGGCCTTTGATGAATTCGCGGTCGCCGCTTGCGCGCAAATAATCAGCGTGGCCGATGAGGTAAAGCGGCGTGGCGTCGGCGCTCGCCCAGGGGTAGACGTAATCATTGAACCAGTTGATGAGTCCGGCGGCCTGCGAAATTTCGTGCGGGATCTTGCCGTCAGCGCGCTGCACTTTCTTCAGAAATTCGAGCGCGGTGCGCGTGGCCGCAAAGTCGCCATAAGAATTGATTGCAAACGATGACCACAGCGCATCGCGTCCGAAAAACCACGCGAAGCCCGGACGCTCGCTGTTGCCCGAAGTGCGAAAGCCCGCAATCAGTCCCGTGCCGAGATGCGGGCTGGTGGCGAGTCCCTTGTCCACGCCGACCTTCGCCCACGCGAAAGCCTTGTTGAGTCTTTCATCAGGCGTCGTCACGCTGAGCGTTTCTGATTCCAGCCTTTTGTAATAAGCGACATTGTTTTCGTAAAGCTGTCGCACACTGCCGAGCAGCCTCTGGTAAACCTCGCGGGCCTTTGCGCGGCCTTCGATGCTGCCCGCCATCACAATCGGAATGAAACTTGTCCTGAGCGTTTCAACCGGGACATCAATGACAAAGCGATTGGGCACGTCGCGCGGTTCTTCCTGATACGGCATCACCGAAATGTCTTTTGCCACCGGCGAGCCGATGACGCCGACGTAGCGGTTTGATTCCTCGACCAGGTAATACGCGTTTTCGCGTTTTGCGTAATCAACGTTGCCCGTCATCAGCCCGGCAGGCCACATCAGTTTCAAGGCCGGGCGAAACGAACCGATGATTTGCAGCGGCAGCACTGTCTGCACATCGAGCAGGATAATCAGGCCTGGTTCGTCAACCGGCGCAAAGATGGTTTCACGCACGGTGAAGGCGGCGTGTGAATAAGTGAACGTGGTCGCTTCAGGGCGCGCGTTGATGCGCACCTGAATGTCGCGGCCCTCGAAGGCGAGCGGATAGCCTTCGAGTTTGAATGAGAGCTGAAAGTCATCCACGAGCTTGAGCGGATAAACCCACGCTTCCATCGCGCGGTTTTCATAACCGAACGCGGCGGCGCGGCGTCCGACCACGTCGAAGAAAGACCCCGCCTGGGTGCGGCGTTCGAGTTCAAGGCCGCTGGCCGGTAACGGCGCTTTGGGCAGCAGCGCGGGCGGCTGGGCAATGACTTCAGACATAAACATCAGCGTCAGCAGTAAGGGGCAGCAGAAGAGTGAACGCTTCACGGCGGCCTCCGCAGGAGTTGTCAGTTTGTCTCGTGATGAAAGTTACGGCGGGATGATTCTAAAACACATCGCGCGGAATTGAGAGTCTCTTTCTCCGCTCAGAGTCAATGCCTGCTGGGTACGCACGCTGCCAGCGTGCTGAGTTTCGCGGACACAACGACTCACAGAAGCCCGGCACGCTGGCAGCGTGCGTACCCGGGAAATTGACGCTGCTCCGCTGCAGCGTGAATTCCGGTCTGACGCAGAGTCAGTGTGCCGGTGTCGTGTGCCTGTCATGGATGTGCAGGATGGTTCAGATGATTGCGTCTGCGGTCAGCAGGTCGAAACTGACTGACGATTACACCGAATTTGATACGGCAGCAACGGCGCATCCACACAAAGACGGCGCACATTCAAATTCGCTCAGAGGCCGATAAATACAGGCGTTTTTTACGCTTCTCAACCGGCATTCAGCCCCGGTTCAGGGAACTTCGTGACCTCACCATCAGTACCACCGCATGAGTCGGCTCAATCATCTCCCCTTTCCAGACGGGAAACGTGTGTTCCTTTTTCGAACTGCTTACAGCGGAGGTGCAACTATGTTCAGGCTGATTTCTGCCGGTTTGGCAATTTCCTGTATGCGTCGGGCTGCGGCTGAGACTTACCTGCGCGGCTCCGGGGCGGTGTCGGTGATGACGCTGATGCTGGTGATGCTTTCGTTTTCAGCAGCGGCTGAGACGCCGCCTGATCCTGGTTCCGGCAATGCCGGAGACAAACAGACTTACCGGCCCGGCCTGCGAAACAGTTTTACGGGCTATGCACTGAGCGCGCAGGAACTCAGCGCCGTAACGGAAAGCCTGCGGCAGAAGACAGGCTTCGTGCAGTTGCACTTTGATGAGAGCGGCTTTCTGACCATTGATGACCGGACGCGGATTGCGGGCGGTTCAGCCGCTGCCAGAGAACTGGTGCTGGCGGCTCTGGACGGCAGAAAGTCCATCAACCTGCAAAGTCACAATCGTTCAGCCGGGGTGGTTTTTGCGCGGCTCGGAGCAGCGGTCAAATACATTCGCTGGAATACGGATGTCCAGATCGAGGTGGTTCCGGTTGAGGTGGATTTTGCCGACTTCACCCACCTGCGCGGAGATGCAAAGGCGCTGGCAGCTTTTGATCTTGGTTTCGTGCTGCTGCACGAACTCTGTCACGCGGTGCTTGAGTTGCGCGACCCGCTGCCGGGTGAGCGGACAGCCGGTGATTGCGAAGCCTGGATCAATCGCGTGCGCCGCGAACTGGGTTTGCCGGAGCGGCAGCAGTATATGGCGATGGCGACGTGGCGGTTGCCGACTGCCAGCGGGGTCACCACCAGAATTGCTGAACTGCTGTTCGAGCAGCAGGAGCCGGGCGAGCAGCCGGACAGCCGCAGCAGAACGAAACGGCATTATCTGACCTGGGAAGTGCAGAAAGTCGGGCAGGGCAGTGGCGGCAACTGGTCAGCGCCGGTGAAGGGCAAGGTCAGTGTGACCGTGACCGCTGCGCCGTGAACGGAGCAGGGGAAGGGGCCGAAGGTCAGGCCGCTCCGGCCCCCTGTTGTGGCGCTTCAGGAACTGGAGCGCACAACTTCAAACCAGGACTCATTGAGCCTGGCGCGTTTCGGTGTGATTCTGATGACGCGACACTGCACATGCGCAAAGTCGCGAAAGACCGATTCAATGGCGCGACGCTGCAATTCACTGCCACCGATCAGCGTGTCTTCGCGCCCGGAAAAAACGCTGTCAATGACGCCGACGTACAGATGATCGTCCTCGCGCTGAATCGAAAGCTGACTGCGGCTGCCGACAAAATGCTGTTTGTATTTCTGCATCGTTGACATCGCCAGGCGAATCCGCATCAGCCGGGGCAGGAAATTCATCGTGAAGCCGAGCGAGGGGAGCATGCTCTGCCGCAGCGTGTCGGCCAGGTTGATGCCGGATAGTCCGAAAATGTCATAACCACCGGGGTCGCTGGTAATCAGTCGGGAGAGCCTGATCACCGGCAGGGCATTGATTACTCCGCCACGTCGCACCTGGGCGCGGGTGCGTTCGAGCGTGAGTCCGCTTTGGGTGGCGCGTTCGTAACTTTCAGGTGAGAGAATGGATGTTGCCTGAAGCAATTCGTGCTGCAATAAGGGGCCGCAGGTATGTGACCCGACATACAAGTCCTGATCAGGGACTGGTGTCACAAGACGAGCAGGCCTGGCTATCGTAAGCGGGGCTGGCATATTGGCCTCCTCCTGGATGGAAAAGCCGGGTCGTCAGCGGGATTACGAACCCACTGCTTCATCCACTTCAGAAACGGGTTGTGTTGTTATGCGACGAGAGGGTGTGAATGAGTCCTGAAATCAGGACTCCGGTTCGGCGCTGGCGTGGCAGATGACCGCTGTCTGCACAGATACCTCACTGAGTACTGATCAACAGGTGGGCCGGAACCACTCGGTGGAACTCAGGTGTGAGGCAGAAAGAACAGCCAGTGAAGCCGCCGTGTCAGAACAGTTGAACCCCTGTCCCTTCCTGCGACTCATCAGCTAAAACCACTTGCTGAACTGATCTTTTGACCGAACCTGACAGAACTTACCGCAGCCCTTAACCGCTGTCAATAAAATTGCCCTGAAAAGTCCGACAAATCTGTAATAACGGCAGCCTGGGAACGACTGATGACCGGCTGAGGTCAGCGCGGAAAAAGATTCAGCCCGGCCTGATGATTCGGAATCAGGCCGGGCTGAAGAATGGCTCAACGCTGAGTCAGGCGCTTATTTGGGATAAACCGCAAAGACCTTGTTCAGAGTTGAAGTGGTGTTGTTGAGATTCATCAACGTCACGCTGCGCCGCGTCGAGAGGCCGGAGCCGGTCGGCGCATTCGACGCGATCACGACTTTCGCAATGATCTGCGTGCTGGTGAGTGCGGTCACGGTGGCCGTGATGCCCTCGCCGCTGAAAGTCACTTTGGCGCCGGGCTGGAAGCCGGTGCCGGTCAGCGTGACATCGAGCGTCTGGCCCTGGCGTCCTGAAACCGGATCAATGCTGGTCAGCGTGACCGGATCATTCGAGATCACGAAAGGCCTGACGGTGATGGTCTGCGTGGCCGTGCCGGTGCCGCCCTTGCCGTCGCTGACCATCAGCGTGACAACGTGAGTCCCGACACTCAGCGGCACAGTGATTCTGGCGCCCGTGCCAAGCACTGTTGCGCCTTCAGCCCACTGGAAGCTGAGCGGATCGCTGTCCGGGTCGCTTGATTGCGCGCCGTCAAGCGGCACCGGCGCTCCGGCAGGAGAAGTGGCATCGTAACCGGCTGTGGCTCCGCCGGTGATGACCGCCACCGGGGGACGATTGGTGCCGCCTCCGGTGTTGTTGACCGTGATTGAGAACGCGTTGCTTTGCGCCGTCCCGCCCTTGCCGTCGCTGGCCTGCACGACGATGTTATTGAAAACACCGACATCATTCGCGCCTGGCGCAAGGTGCAGCGTTACGGTGCGCTGTGCCGGGCTGGCATTGATCAGCGTCACGAACGCCGGAGCGTTGCTCAGGGTGAATGTCACCGGATCATTGTCCTGGTCGGTCGCTGAAACCGGCAGATCAATGACCTGGCCTTTATTCATCGTCTGGCTGGCAATGCTGCCGACCACCGGCGCGTTGTTCGGCGGCGGCAGGCTGGCTCCGGCCAGCTTGCGCACGCGCTGGCTGCCGGTGTCACCGACAAAAACGGTGTTGCCGGTTTCATCAATCGCCAGGGTCGCCGGCTGGCTGAGCAGGGCGCTGATGGCCGGGCCGCCATCGCCTGCAAATCCGGCCTGACCGGAACCCGCGATGGTTTTGATTTTGCCGGTGGATTTCGACACGCGACGGACGCGCATATTGATTGCATCGGCCACGTAAATGTTGCCGCCGCAATCAACGGCCACGCTCGAAGGCAGGTTGAGTTGCGCGCTGGTGGCCGGGCCGTCATCGCCGGAGAAGCCAGCCGTGCCGGTGCCGACCACGGTTGAAATCGTCTGCGTCGCCGCATCCACCCGGCGAATGCGGTGATTGAACGAATCGGCAATGTACAGATTGCCCTGCTCATCAATGGCCACATCAACCGGCAGGTTGAGATTGGCGTTGACCGCCGTGCTGCCATCGCCGCCGAATCCGGCAATGCCGTTTCCGGCGACGGTGGTGATGACCCTGGTCACCGCGTCCACGCGACGAATGCGGTGATTGCCGCTGTCGGCAATGTACAGGTTGTCATTCTTGTCAATTGCCAGGCCGCGCGGCTGCCGCAGTTTTGCGCCTGAGGCCAGACCGCCGTCACCGGTGCTGCCAGGATCGCCCTGCGTGTTGCCGGCGAAGTGCGTGATGACTCCGTTCGGGCCAACCACCCGGATGCGATGATTGCCTGAATCAGCAATGTAGACGTTGCCCTTGCTGTCAACGGCCACGCCTGCCGGGCCGCTGAAAGTTGCTGACAGCGCCTGTTTGCCGTCACCAGTGTTGCCAATGGCCGAAGTTCCGGCCAGCGTGGTGATCATCCCGCTCGGATCAACTCGGCGCACCACGCGGCTGCTGCTGTCAGCAATGTAGAGCACGCCGTTCTTGTCGCGGGCGAGCGCGCTGATCATTCTGACACTGGCAGAAGTGGCCGGGCCGCCGTCACCGCTGTAACCATACATTCCGTTCCCGGCATAAGTTGAGATCGAATAGCTCTGATCGCCGGTGTTACAGCCGCCGCCGCCGCCCTGCGGAGTCACGGTGACGGTGAAGGACGCCGTTGCCGTATTGCCAGCCGCATCTTTGGCGGTGAAGTTGACTGTTGTCGTGCCCACCGGGAAGGTTGCGCCCGAAGCAACATCAGCCGTCACCGGCGCCGGGCCGCTGACCAGGTCAGTCGCCGTCGGCAGCGTGTAAGTCACGACTGCTCCGGCGGCTGAAGTGGCCGCTGTCGTCACACTGGCCGGAACGTTGCTGATGACGGGCGGGGTTGAATCCTTGACGAGTACCGGTTGCGCCGGAGTCGTGAAGGAACCGCCTTTGCCGTCGCTGACCGTCAGCGTCAGGCTGTGCGAACCAAGGCCGAGCGTCACGCTGGCGTTGGCGGTGGTGGCAATCACTGTCACCCCGTCCTTCCAGGTAAAGCTCAGCGGATCGTTGTCAGCATCGCTGCCGCTGCCCGTCAGACTGACTGTGACTCCGGCAGGCCCGGTCGCCTCAATCATTGCTGGCAGCGCGGCTGCCGTTGCTGTGGGCGGATTGTTGCCCGGCGGCGGATCATTGACCGTGATGCTGAAAGCGGCGCTGGTGGCTGTGCCACCCTTGCCGTCATCAGCCTTCACCTGAATGCCGTTGAAGGTTCCGGCCTGCGTCGGCGCCAGGTGCAGCGTCGCCGTGCGCTGCGCCGGACTGGCATTGGTAATGGTCGCAAACGCCGGAGCGCCGATCAGCGTGAAGGTCACGCTGTCGTTGTCTTCATCCGTCGCCGTCAGCGCGAGGTCAAGCGTCTGATTCTTTGCCATCGTCTGATTGCCGATGGCTGAAGTAATCACCGGAGGCTTGTTGGCGGCGCCGACCATCAGTTTTCGCACGCGCAGGTTGCCGGAATCACCGGCAAAGACCGTGTTGCCGCTGTCGTCACTGACGACGGCGGTGATGGCGCTCACCTGGGCCTGCGTGGCCGGGCCGCCATCGCCGCTGAATCCGGCAAGGCCGGTTCCGGCAACGGTTCTGATGCGGCCTGTCGCCTTTGAAATCCGGCGCAGGCGGTTGTTGTTGGTGTCGGCCACAAAGACGTTGCCGAGGCTGTCAACGGCGACGCCGGTCGGGTTGTTGACCTGCGCCAGGCTGGCCGCCCCGTCATCGCCGCTGAATCCGGGCACTCCGCTGCCGGTCAGCGTGGTCATAATCTGAGTCACGCCGTCCACCCGACGAATGCGCTGATTGAACGTGTCCGCAATGTAGAGGTTGCCCTGCGGATCAACGGCGACGCCGTTCGGGTTGTTGAGGTTCAGCGTCGTGGCGAGCGCGCCGTCACCGATGAAGCCTGCGCCACCGGTTCCGGCCACCGTCGTGATGACCCTGGTCACCGCGTCCACGCGACGAATGCGATGATTGCCGCTGTCGGCAATGTACAGGTTGTCATTCTTGTCAACGGCCAGGCCGCGCGGCTGTCGCAGCTTCGCGCCCGCCGCTGTGCCCTGATCGCCGGTTGAACCCGCCGTGCCGCCTGAATCGCCCGCGAAGTGGCTGATCACGCCGTTCGGAGCAATGACGCGCACGCGGTTGTTGCCCAGGTCGGCCACATAAATGTTGCCGTTTGAGTCAACCGCCACGCCTGAGGGGATGTTGAATTGTGCAGCGGTGGCCTGCTTGCCATCGCCGCCGTTACCGCTGGCGCTGCTGCCTGCGACCAGCGTGATTGTGCCATCGGCTTCGATGCGGCGCAGCGAACGGCTGCCTGAATCAAGCACGAGCAGGCGGCCCTGTTTGTCGCGCGCGAGCGCCACAATCTGCTTGAACTGCGCGCCGGTCGCCTGACCGCCGTCACCGCCGTTGCCGTAAGTTCCATTACCGGCAAAGGTCGAAATCAGATAGCTGACATCGGCCAGCACGGTGATGGTGAAGGTGCGGGTCGCGGTGTTCTGGCGCGAATCCTTCGCCGTCAGCGTCACGGTCGTGATGCCAATCGGGAAGGTCGAACCTGAAGCGTGGCTGCTGGTGACATTGACGTTGCCATCAACCACGTCGGTGGCGGTTGGCACGGCGAAATTCACGACGGCCCCGGCTGATGTCAGCGCCTCAGTGACGATGTTGGGCGTGTCGCCGTTAAAGACGGGCGGTTTCGTGTCAACCACCGTGACCTTGAAGGTCTTTTGCGCTGACAGACCCAGGTTGTCCGTCGCCGTGAAAGTGACCGTCGTCGTGGCAATCGGGAAGACCGAACCGGGCGGGTTGGAAGCTGCCACAGTCAGCGCCGCGCCCTGGCCGCTGACGGCTGTCGGCATCACGTAACTGACCACTGCTCCTGCCGGTGAAGTCGCTTCAACCGTGATGTCAGCCGGAACCCCGCTGATGGTCGGCGGCGGCACGTTGACAACGGTCACAACGAATGACGCGGTTGCGGTGTTGTTGCGCGAATCCTTTGTCGTGAGCGTCACGGTTGTGTTGCCCACCGGGAAGAACGAACCGGATGCCGGGCTGGCCGTCACGGTCACGGCTCCGTCAACGGCGTCGGTCGCTGTCGGCAGATCGAAGCTGACGTTTGTACCCGCAGCCGAGCCGGTGCCAACTGTCTTGTTGCCCGGCAGCGGGCCGAAGACCGGCGGCGTCGTATCCTGCACGGTGACCTTGAAACTGGCGGTCGTCGTGTTATTCGCCTTGTCCTTCGCCGTGAAATTGACTGTGGTCAGGCCAAACGGGAAGGTCGAACCCGGCGCTTTGTCAGGCAGGACGGCGACTGCGCCATCGGCAATGTCGGTGGCGGTGGGCAGCGTGTAATTGACCACTGCGCCCTGGGCCGAACTCGCTTCGGCGGTAATGTCAGCCGGAACGCCACTGATCACGGGTTTGATCGTATCGGTGACGGTGACGGTGAACGAAGCCGTTGCCTGATTACCTGCGCCGTCAGTTGCCAGGAAATTAACCGTCGTGGTGCCGACCGGATAAAGATTGCCGGGCGGAACTCCGCTGGCGATGACGGTGATGTTGCCGCTGACCAGATCGGTCGCGGTCGGATTGACGAACGTAAAGACCTTGCCGCCGAGCGTGTCGGCTTCAAAGGTCTGATTCGCCGGAACGCCGCTGATGGTCGGCTTCTGCGTGTCAGTCACCCGGACGGTGAATGATTTCTGCGAGGTGTTGCCGCTCACATCAGAGGCGATGAAGGTGATGACAGTCGTGCCGACCGGGTATTTGTTGCCAGCCGGGACGCCGTTGACCTGAAGCTTCGGAGCCGGGTCAAGGTTATCGGTGACGGTCGGATTGGTGAAGGTGTAGACCTTGCCGCCGAGCGTGTCCGCTTCAAAGACCTGATTGGCCGGAATGTCGCCAATCACCGGCGCGACGGTGTCGCGCACCAGCACGGTCTGCGCGGCAGTGCTGTTTTTCGCGCCCTTGCTGTCAGTGCCTTCGAGGTAAATCGAATGCGCTCCGAGCGAAAGCGTGACGGTCGTGTTCGCGTTTGAACCGCTGCCGCTGGCAATCTGTGTCGCGCCGTCAAACCATTTCCAGGTCACGGCGTCGCCATCAGAATCAGTGACGGTGCCGGTCAGGTTCACGGACGCGCCGCTTGCCGAGGTGGCATTGATCGGCGAGGCAATCGTTCCCGCCGAAACGGTCGGCGGATGATTGGAATCGTTGACCGTCAGCTTGAAGGTCTTGCTGTCACTCAACAGACCATCGCTGACGGTGATCGTGATGTTGTAATCGCCCGAATCGGTCTGTCCTGGCGCAAGCGCGAGCGAGGCCGTGCGATTGCCGTTGTCGGTGAAGGTTCCAAAACCGGGCTTGCCGGTGATGCTGAAACTCAGACTGTCGCCCAGGTTCAGATCAGTGGCGGAAAACTGCACCGTTTTCGCTTCGCCTTCGGTCATCGTCTGATCGGCGATGGACGCCAGCACCGGTGCGACGTTTACCTCTTTCTTCAGCAGACGAATGCGGCTGTTTTCAGAATCGGTAAAGATGATGTCGCCGCCCGGCAGCGTGGTGATCTGCAACGCCTGCTGATAGAGCGAAGTGGTCGTCGGATTGGCCAGACTGATGAGCGCATCAACGGCTGGCCCGCCGTCACCCCTGAAGCCGGCAGTGCCGGTTCCGGCCACTGTGGTCGCTGCGCCGAGCGCATTGGTCGGCGCGCTGATTTGCAGGACTTTCTGATTGCCTGAATTCAGCACATAAACGTTTCCGGTGCTGTCCACCGTCAGGCCGCGCGGTTTGTTGATGCCCACTGAAGCATCGGCAATCACGGTGAAAACATCGCCGCCTGCTGCGTTCTGGCGCAGCACGCGGTTGTTGAGATCGGTCAGCACCAGTTGGCCGGTGGGCGTCAGCGCCACTCCGGTCGGATCATTGAGCGTGATCGGCGTGCCGTCGCTGCTGTTGACAGTCACCAGGTTGATGTTTCCGCTGCTGTCAATTTTGCGAATCGCATCCCGCTTGAGGTCAGCCAGGTAAAGATCACCGGCGCTGTCCACCGCAATCCCTGCCGGAAAGATCAGCGCGTCCGTCGCCTTGCCGCCATCGCCAAACGGCGGATTGGAGGCATTGCAATTGATTGACTTGATATTCTTGTTGCCCGCGACTTCCCTGACCGCGCCCGGCGCGACCGTCACACCCAGCACGGTCACATTGGCCGCAGTCGTGTTGAGAAAACGAATCGTTCCTGATTGCGGCGCGCTCGGACTGATGCCGCATTTGCTGCCGATATTCGGAAAGACCATAAACACCCCCTGGCTGGTTCTGGCCAGGGCATGAATCCCGTTGAAGTTGGCATTTTTTACCTGATCTTCATAGAGACTGCCGGGTTCGAAATCGAGCGAGACGATTTCGCCGGGCAGCACGGTCTGAGCCGACGGAGTGCCGGTAAAAAGATCAATCGGCTGCTGCGTGCGATTGACGAAGCGCAGATGCCCGTCGAAGGTGTCCGCGATAAAGATGTTTCCCTGCGCATCTGAAATCACGCCAGCCGGTTTGTTGAGGACTGCCGCCACGGCCTGATTGTGATCGTACGGAGCAGGTACATTCGCCCCGACCACGCTGTCGAGAACTCCGGCGGCCAGGGTCTTGCCGAGCAGCGTGACCGAACCGTTCGTCGTGTTGACGAAGCGCACCCGGTTGTACTGCAGGCCGGGAATGTAAACCCCGGAATTGTCCGCCGAAATCATGTAAATGGCGTCGGTGATATTGCTGCCGGGAACGAAGATCGAAGCCTCTGCCGCCGTGCCGCTGCCGCCGTCCCCGCACTGTGAGGGATAACCCGGACATTCGGCGCTGGTCAGCGAGGCGGCGCCGCTTTTGCCCGAACCCACGACTCTTGATTTGGCCCCGGTACTCGGATTGACCTTGATGATTTCCTGCGAATTGCCATTGGCCACATAAATATCGCCGTTCGGGGCGACGGTCACGCTGGTCGGATAAGCCACGCGAATGCCGTTGGGCGTGGTGCAGCTTGCGCCGCTGCAGGTGGCCACCGGCTGAAAGCTTTCGCTGTTGGTCACCGGGCCGATGGAATCGCCCGTGATGCGATGAATGGCGCCGCCGAACGCATCATCGCCGCGTTCAGCCAGCAGAATCGCGCCGCTGTTTTCAACGGCAGTGCTTTTGATCTCGTTGAGTTTGACTTCCAGCGCCTTGCCCTGCTTGCTGTCCTGCAGCGGTTTGTCAGTTCCGGCGATCTGAATCAGTTGGCCGCCCGCCACATCAATCCGGTAGACCTTGTTGAATGAGGTTACCGGTGACAGTTGACTGTTGCGCGTGGAGTTGCAGGAAAAATAGAAATAGCCCGTCTGCGGGTCAAACGACAGCCCCTGCGCCTTGCTTTCGGCTGACAATTCAGAATCGCGGTACAGTTCGAGCAGGCGACCCGGCGGAATGGTTTTGCCACTGATGGTGAACGGCTGCGCGCTGAGGTTGATGCCGATCAGCGCATTGGCTGAAGGCCGCAGCAGGTAAAGCGCATTGCCGCTCGGATCAACCGCCATGCCGGTGACTCTTTCCAGATCAATTTCGAGCGGCACATCACCGACGATCTGATCAGCACCGCCCGCAATCAGATTGATGTTGCCCGGGCTGATGGTGACGCCAGCCAGGGTGACGGATTGCGCTGACGTATTGACGAAGCGAATGATCACGGGGCCATTGTCCGGCCTGGCGTCGAGGACGAAAAAGCCGCGACCCAGCGCATCGCGGATGACGCCTGCCGGTTCTCCAGCCGGAGCCTGACCGGCGGGCAGGTCAACGTCAAAGCCGCCGCCCGCAATGGTCGAAATAGTTAATCCGCCCTGCGCCGACTGCGCCGGGGCCGGACTGAGCGCCAGCGCCGAACGCAGACCTTTCCCGGCGCGGCTGATCAGTTCGGTCAAACGGTTGCCGGAATGTCCGGTGTCAGGCGCGGCGTGGCTGCGCTGCTGCCAGATGACGGCGCTCGTCAGCAACAGCCCGAACGCGGCGGTCATCACCAGCAGGCGATGCCGGAAGCGGCGATGAGGTTTTGATTTCTGATGTCTTTGAGCAAGTGAGGAAACAGATTCGTTACGTTTGAACCTGAGGGTGTTCATGCGGTGTTACTCCTGCGCCGGGCCGGGCGCAATTACCGGGACAAAGCAGGCAGATGCTGCGAGAACTCGCTTGTAACAGGAGTCTCCAGGGCCGCAGCCAGTCAGCCGGGTCAGGCCGGGTCAGATGATGGCGGCACACAATGATCCCCGCGCGGGGACGCTGAAACTACCTTGCAGTGGTAGTGAGGTTACGATTTGATCCAGTGATCAAATTATGGATGCCCGGTGAAGCGGTGATGAGGTTCACCAGACTGGTCATCATTCAACAACAGTTGGCTGATCAAGTCAACTTGATTGTTTATCATCTCGCGCAGAAAGCGCGATGACAGAAGCTTTTGCCTGAGACGAACCGAAACAACTGACAACAAAGGATAATCCCACGTTATCCTGACGCATCTTTTCAGCCGCGATCTGTGGGGGAAAGGTGCCAGTTCAGTCAACGCCCGAACAGTGGAAAAGTTCCGGCGAGTGCTGACATTTCCAGGATCAGAATGCCGCTCAGCAGCGAAAAGGCAGCGATTCAGGGGGATGAGAAGACCAGCCGCGAATCAGCACGAATCCCTGCAAATAAAAGGCAGGTGAGGGAGGTTTGATGCGTGGTTCCGTGCGGGAAAGTCTGACTGTGAATCCTTTATTTCACCGGAGTGAACAGGTCTCTTTCATAGCTGACCCCGAAGGTCACGCCGCTGCGGGGGCTGTTGCGGTTCAGGCCCGTGATGCCCGCAATGTCCCAGACCAGACCGGCGGCTTTCAGGCGCGCCCCGACTCTGGCTTCGCCTTCTGATTCGGTGCCGCGCGGCGCACGGCTGCGCGTACTCTGGCGTCCGTTGATTTCGCCAACCAGGGTCAGCCGGTCGCTGAGCCGGTAAGTGGCCGCCAGGCCGTAAAGCGCCACGTCGTTCTGCGTGAACAGATCAACCGGAGCCGTCAGAATGCCCAGGCCCACATTGCCGAAAATGTTGAGCCTGCCGAAATGTTTGCCTGCAATGGCGGTCGCAAAGAAATTGATCTGATTGACGCCGATGCCGCGTTCCTGATTCGAGTTCGGCAACTGCGCGCCGAAGCGAAAGCCGAAAGCGGGCATTCGTTTCGTTTCGTTGCGCAGTTTGATTTTGGTGGCGAGGTAAAAATCTCCGACATCGCTGGTTGAGCCGGGGGGACTGGAAAGTTTGAGCGGCGGGAAATTCGTCAGAGACTGCCGGTTGATGCTCAGGAAGTTCTGAATCACGCCGCCGGTTTCAAATTCGACGTTCGGCGCCAGGCCGAAGCGGGCATTGATGACACCGATGCGCGTCAGATCTCCGTTGAGGCCGGAGAGCGGAAAGTTTTTGTCCTGCGTGAAATCGAAGCCGAAATCCAGCCGCACTGCGCCGGGCCTGATGATGTCCACGTCTTCGGTAATCAGTGGCCGCTGCTGCGCGAGCGTGGTGAATGTCAGGGCCGACACGCAGGCCGCAAGTTGCAGGAAGGGATAAATCAGTCTGAGTCGGGATCTGCGCATAAAAACCGCCGGGTCATCGTCGTCCGCTTTGTACGTGGTCATTCAGAGGACGGGTTATAGCACACTGTCATTGCGGTCATAAAGCCCAGGTCAGCCCTGTTCCCTGGTGGCTCTGACGCTGCGCGGACTGCCTTCAGGTCTGGCAAAGAGCCGACCCAGAAAGCCTTTTTTCTCTGCGCCGAGTTTCTGCCGAATCTGGCCGATGACTTCGCGCGCGGCCTTTTCACCGGCGGCAATCATCTCATCGGCTTTGGTCAGGTCATCGGGCCGGACGTGGCCGACTTTTGGTTTCACGATGACATCGGCATCCTGATAAAGATAAGTCACCGAACTGCGGCCCATGACCGACAGCGACTGGTACATGATCGTGAAGATGTTGTTCGGGGGCGGAATCGGCATGCCCTGTGAATGCACATCAACGGCAATGACGATGTCGGCTCCCATCCCGCGCACGACCGAAGCGGGCAGATGACCGACCAGGCCGCCGTCAACCATCATGCGCCCGTTCACCGTGACAGGCGTGAAATAACACGGAATGGCACAGCTTGCGCGCACCGCCAGGGCCACATCGCCTTCCGTGAAGACGACCATCTTGCCTTCCTGAATGTCGGTCGCAACCACGCCGAGCGGAATGCGCATTTCCTCAATCTTATGAATCGGGAAGGCGCTGTGAATATAGCCTTCCATGCGGGCGCTGTTGAAAAAGCCGAGCCGCGACACCGTCACCCGGCCCAGATCGCTCCAGCGGATTTTGCGGGCCAGCTTTTCCAGATCATCGGCGCTCAGCCCCGCCGCGTAACCGCCGCCAATCAGCGAGCCGACGCTGGTTCCGGCAATCAGGTCAACCGGAATGTTGTTTTTCTCAAGTTCCCGCAACACGCCGATGTGAGCGATGCCTCGCGCCACACCGCCACCGAGCGCAAGGCCGACTCTCAGACGTTTTCTTCCATTCACAGGCATAAACTGTTGCTGCCTCCTTCCCTGGAGCGGCTGCATTGTAGCAGAAGCGCCAACCCGCACGCTGAACGAAAATGGCTTTTCACTGCCCGCAGGCAATTCGGGCAGATTGCCTGATTGCGGGCGCTGTCTCTGTGGCACCCTCATTGCTTGAAATACCGCAGCTTTGGCTGGCCGAATCATCATCGGTCAGGCTGACTGAGGAATTCGAGATGCAACGGAATACCCGCATCACCGGAAGCTGCTTTTCCGCCCTTGCTGTGCCTGCGGAAGTCGCTGTTCGGGCTGCTTCAATATTCAACCCTGCATCATCTCCAGCCAGAGAAACCAGGCCGGTGCTTGAGAATTTCACCCCGACCGAGGGTTTTCAAGCTGACCCGGTGCGCCGGATCAGGACAGTCACTATCAGGTCAGGAAGATCAGGCTGAAAGGAGGGTTTTGACCGGGCTTCAGAACAGTGGATGAAAACGACAGATTGCGGGCGACTGAAATTGCGCCGCGCTTTCCATCCCTGCAAATGAAAAGCGGTCATTCTGACGGTCTGGCAGATTGAGAAGTAAGCGAAGACCCTGGCTCACCCCGTTGAGGCGGGGCGCCGAAGTGACATTCAGGGGCAGGATCAACTGACAAGGTCTGTCAGGCTTCAGAAAAATTGTATGAACAGACGACCAGCCTTCCGCCGGCAGGGCGGATACTCATTCATTGAACTGATGATGGTGACGCTGGGCATGGCGATCATTGCCACGATGGCCGTGCCGGGTTTGCAGCGGGCCAGAGAAAGTTACCGGCTGACGACGGCGCGCGATGAAATCATCAGCAGCCTTGAGTACGCCCGCTCCGAAGCCGTCAAACGCGACTCGGTGGCGACCGTCGTTTTCAACAACAGCGGAGCCTACACCGTGCAATATCCTGACGTCGGCACGACGGTGACATTTACTTACAACCTGCCGTCGGGCGTCTCTTTCGCCATGCCCGCCGGAGCCACTTCGCTGACGATCAGGTATGCCTCGTCAGGCAAGGCCACGCTGACGGCCAGCAATGGCATTGCCGCTTCGTCAATCGGACTGACGAACACCGCCGGACAACGAAACATCGCGGTCAGTCTGGCCGGGAACATCACTTCAAATTCGAGCGGTTCATAACAGAGCCGGTCAGGGCAACACAGGCGAAAGGGAGACAGACCGATGCGCAATCATTCAGACATCAGCAGACGGCGGCGCAGTAACCGTCACCCGCAACGCCGTGAACGCGGAGCCAGCCTGATTGAAGTGCTGATTGCCATGCTGATTGCCAGCATCGGCCTGCTCGGCATTGCGCAGCTTTTCGGTGTGGCCGTGATTGTCAGCGGCACCGGACGCAACACCACTGAGATGGCGCGGGCGGCGCAACAGATTTATGAAACGCTCCAGGCGAGGGATTACACCGGCCTGTCAGTCGGCAGCACCGAAAGCACATACACGCCGGGCACAAAAAATGGCGTCTACAATGTCACGACCAGTGTTCAGAATGAAAGTTCAGGGCTGAAACGAATCACGGTGACGGTTGAAGACACCAGTGATCTCAGGGACAGCAGCGCCGTTTTCATCAGCTTCCGTTCAGACACGCAGAAGGGCAGTTATTTCAATGCGTCAGCATCGGCAGGGACGAATGGCACGCCGACACCCACGCCGACCGCCACGCCCACTCCGGGAGGCACGCCGACACCAACCCCAACGGCAACGCCGACGCCGACCCCGACGCCCACACCAACCCCGACGCCGACGCCGACTCCAACGCCGACGCCCACACCGACACCGGTGCCGACGCCGACGCCGAATGTGTGTTCATCGGGGCAAAAGCCATCGCTGACGGGTTGCACCTGCAAGTCGCCGATGTATGTCAGGACGAATGGCAAATGTATGTAACCGGTCGCGGCGGGTATTCGGGGCCGGGCTGAAACCAGAAAGTATGAGTCAGAACAGAGCCGACAAAAGGCGCAGAGCAACAGCACGAAAAGAGGCCGGATTCACGCTGGCCGAGTTTGTCGCGGGCACTGCGGTCACGCTGATTATGATGACGATGGGCATGAGCCTGCTCAACCAGGGGCAGATTCTGTTCAGTAATCAGAGCGCATCGCTGCAGGCGCAGGCACGGGCGCGCAAGGCGCTCAACCTGATGGTTGCTGACATCGGCATGGCCGGATGCGCGCCGGTCAGCATCACTTCCGGCAATACGCCCGGACTGCTGTCTGCTGCCGCGACGAGCATTCGCATCGTGTCCGACCGCGACGGATCAGGCACGACCAGCAACAGCACGGGCGATCTTAACGATGATGTGACTTACAGTTTTTCCGGCGGCGTCATTACGCGGCTGGCGACCAATGACCCGGCTTATCAAAGCAGCGGCGTGGCGCAGGCCGTATCGGTCATTGATAACGTCAGCAGCCTGACCCTGAGTTATTTCGACAGCAACGGGAATGCCCTGACTGCTCCGCTCAGCGCCGCTGACCTGGCAAAGGTGACGCGCATTCAGCTTTCCATCGTGGCCAATGTCAGAGAACTCGGACAAACGACCGGCACCGTCACCGTTAATACGCCCATCGTCCTGCGCAACCGGAAGCTCAGCGCCTACTGAAAACCGCTGTGGCGCGAGCGACCCGAAGGGAAGCAGCTTATGAAGCAGAAAACGACAGCCGCACAGGCAGGCCAGCAGAATGAACGGGGCAGCGCGCTGGTGATGGTCATGTTTTCGCTGGTGATCATGAGCATTATCGGAATTTCGCTGGTTTATTCGGCCACCAATGAAATGCGCGGGTCAAAGAATGAACTGCTCGCCAACCAGGCTTTTTATGCCGCCGAGGCCGGATTGCAGGAGGCGCTCAGCGTGATTCGCGGCCATCGCTGCCCGAACGATGCGACCGATTGCAGCCCGTCGCTGGCTTCCAATCAGATCAACTTCAATATTGCCGCCACGCTGGCGCAGTCGAATCGCAGCAATGACACAGTCAATTATGCCCGCCTGTCACGCTGGCTTACTTACAGTGCGATGGACAGCAGCGGCGTCGTCATTCTCAATCCGGCAGAATCGGGTTTGCAGCGGCTGGCTTATGACGTGCGCGTGACGCTGCTGGCGAATGGCGATCTGGAACTGGCCTCAACCGGCTATGCTCCGCTCGGCGCGCGTCGCACGCTGCGCCTGCGCGTGACGACACCGGGCGGCATGTTTACCGATCTGCCAGCGGTGATTACCGAACTCGGCCAGAATCCGACCGGCGACGCCGGTAACAGCCAGGCTCATCTGCTGACCGGCGTTGATTGCAACGGCGGCCAGGAAAAGCCGCTCGTCGGCGCAGTGGGCAGCGCCAACGCGCAGAATTTGTGGAATAACAATTTCAGTTCGGCCAAAGCGGGCACTTCAGTCACCAACCTGCCGCAGTCGGGCACGACCGGATTTGTGGCCGATGTTTCCGTCGCCAGCGCGGCCATGCACACGACCTGATCAGTGCCTTTCAATAACAGCGCCGATGCGGCCCGGCAGTTCATTGCCAGCGTCAGCACAGTGGCCGACACCGTAGTTGCTTCCGGCGGGTCATTACCTTCAGGCGCGCTCGGCAGCACCGCTTCGCCCAAAGTCGTGGTCGTCAACGGCGACCTGTCGCTGAGTCCGTCAGATGGTGATGGCGCGGGGCTGCTGATCGTGACCGGCACGCTGACGCTCAACGGAAATTTCAGCTACACCGGAATCATTATGGCTCTGGGGGCAGGGCAGATCGTCAGACACGGCGGCGGCGGCGGCACCATCAGCGGCGGCATCGTGGCCGGAGCTTACAGCGCGGGCAGCTCCACCTTTGACGGGTCGCCCTTTGTGGACACGAGCGGCGGCGGCAATTCGACCATTCAGTATTGCAGCAACGCAGTCAGCGCGGCGCTGAATCGTTTGTCTGTCGTGACTGTGAAATCGTTTTCAAGCGACAGCACCAACTGATGATCTGAGAGGCATAGCAGTCAATTTGCACGTAAGCTAAAATGCCGGTGGCTCCTGATGAGCTGTCGGCATTTTTTCTTATCAGACAGGTTTTCAATTGCGCGTCCGGGAAGTGTGGCGCGATTGGCCAGAATCGCGCGGCACACGCAAGGAGCCGATGGCGGATTCAGCGTGATTTGGGCAAATCGCGCAACACTCCCGGACACCGGCCTGAAATTCGAATTAACGTTCTGAGTCCACTATGTCCGATGACAAGACTGCTGCGACGAATGGTGCGCGGCGCGGTGAACTGATCAGTGCAGCAGCCTTTGTGCTGGCTGTGGCAGCGGCCATCTTTCTGCGCTTTTACTGGATCGGCATCAAGCCCTTTCACCACGATGAAAGCGTCAACTCCTATTTCCTGCTCGACCTCTGGCGCAACGGAAATTACAAGTACAACCCTGAAAATTATCACGGCCCGACGCTCTATTATTTCGCCATTGCCGCAGTGAAGGCGTTCGGCATGAATGATTTTGCGCTGCGCTTCATGCCTGCGCTCTGGGGCGTGCTGACAGTTGTGGCGCTCTGGCCGGTGCGCCGGGCGCTCGGTCTGGTCGGCGCACCGGCGGCGGCGATGATGATTGCGTTGTCGCCGGGACTGGTCTATTTCTCGCGCGATTTCATTCACGAATCATCATTCGGTTTCTTTTCGCTCGGCCTCGCCGTCTGCGCGTGGCGTTATGCCGAAACGAAAAAATTCACCTGGCTGGCTCTGGGCGCGGTGGCTGCCGGGTTGCTGTTTGCCACGAAGGAAACGGCCATCATTACCGCCGTCGTGCTGGCGCTCGCGGCGTTGTGCGCGGCGGTCTGGGACACAGGCCGCCGCATGGTGACGAGCGATTCAGGGCTTCAGCCGGGCGCGCTGTTCGGTGAACTGTGGCGCGACACGCGCGCGATTCTGCCGTCGCCGGATCATCTGGGTGCGGCGCTGATTATTTTTCTGTTCATCAATCTGATCTTTTATTCGTCCTTTTTCACCAACTGGAAAGGCGTGCCGGACGCCGTGAAATCGGTGCTGATGTGGACGGGGCGCGGCGTCAGTCATCAGGAGCATTACCACATCCCGACTTATTACCTGGGCATTCTGATCAAACTGGAACTGCCGCTGCTCGCGGGCGCCATCATTGGTTCAGTCACCGCCCTGTGGCGCGGCAATCGTTTCGGCCTGTTTGTTTTTGCGTGGGCGGCGGGCATTTCAATCGGCTATTCAATTATCCCGTATAAAACTCCCTGGCTGATGGTGAGCATGCTGATTCCGCTGGCTGTGCTGTGCGGCGTGGCGGCAGAAGTCATCTTTGCGAATCTGCGCCCGGTCACGCTGCGCCTGGTGTGGCTGGCGGTTGTCGTGGCCGCCCTGATTCCGTGTGCGCGCATGGCGTGGCAGCAGAATATTTATCATTCGGCAGACAACGACAACGCGCTCGGTTATTTCCGGTCGCTCGGCGTCCGGCGGCAGTGGCGGCCCTGGACTGACACGCAGTACGGTTATGTTTACGCGCAGACCGATATGAGCACGCTCGATCTGGAAAAGGCAATTCGTGAAGCTGCCGATAAAATGCCGTTCGGCAAAAAGACGAATGTTTACGTCGCCTCGCCCGATTACTGGCCGCTGCCCTGGTACCTGCGCGATTACGAAGGCGTGATTTACGCCGGGACATTGCCGATGGAACTGACCGCGCCCATCGTCGTCGCCGCGCCGAATCAGCGCGAACAGATCGAAGGCATGCTTGGCGGCCCGTTCAAATCGAACGTCTACACGCTGCGCCCCGGCGTTGACCTGTGGCTTTACGTGCGGGAGCAGTAATCATCCCGCTGAATCATTTTTTGACAACCACGAAGGGGAAGAAGGAAGAGGAGAAAAGGAGAAGAGGAGAAAGGTCAATGGCATGGAGTTCAAGCGCCATAGAGCCACCAGACTGCACCCCCGTAGTAACGAATTCATTCGTTCTGCTCCGAAACTGCGTTGCTCAGAACTGAACGAATGAATTCGTTACTACGGGGTGATTCGGGTTCCTTTCCAGTCGCCATAACTTCAGGCCTTCAGGCGAAAGGGAGATGAATTACAGGGTAATCAGTAAATCTGAAATTTCCTTTTCTCCCTTTCGCCTCTTCTCCTTTTCTCCTCTTCCTTCTTCCCCTTCGTGGTGAAAAGACAAGGAAAAATCTGATGAAACACTCAACCGAATTTGATCAGTTGTGCAACGACGCGAAGAGCCGCATCCGCGAAATCACCATTGCAGAAGTCCGGCGCAAACTTGAAGCCGGTGACGACTTCCGTTTCATTGATGTGCGCGAAGACCACGAATGGGAAAAGGATCACGCTGCCGGAGCCGAACACCTCGGTCGCGGCATCATCGAACGCGACATCGTGGCGCTCGTGCCGGATAAAAACACTGAACTCGTGCTCTATTGCGGTGGCGGCTATCGTTCAGCCCTCGCTGCCGACAACCTGCAAAAGATGGGTTACACGAATGTGTGGTCCATGGCTGGTGGCATCCGCGCGTGGCGTGAGGCAGATTACCCGCTGGAATAAATGACAACCAGAACGCGGGATAAGTACTGAAAGAGTCGCATTACTTTGCACCACAGCTTTTCCTGCGTCTCACCTGCGGTCAGGTCTTTGCCTTCAGCCTCTCTGGCGGGCTGCTGTGAAAATCTGCTGATCGGTGGCATCGCGCAATCCCAGGTCACGCAATGCGATTGCCTGCACCGGAAAGTTATCAGTGATCCACTGAGCCATTGCGGGCGAAAGCTGGGCATCAATCCAGATTTTCATGCGGCCAGGCGGGGATGATCAAGTCGGCGTGCGGCATATTGCAGAGCGGCCTGCACATCTTCTCTTTCAAGATCAGGCAGTTCATCAAGCACTTCTTCCGTTGTCAGTCCGGCTCCCAGCAGATCAAGCACGTCAACGACTCTGATCCGCATGCCGCGAATGCAGGGCCGCCCGCCGCACTGCTCCGGGTTGATCGTGATTCTTTCGAGCAGTTCAGACATGCAGGTGTTTCTCCTTATCGCCCGCTGATGATCGCCCAGCCTGAAATGCAGGGCTGGCGATTTGTGATGTCCGAATCATCTGATGCCGATCAGAAGACCGAGACTTTGACGGACAGGTATTTTTTCGGGTTCTGCCGGAAATCGTACAGCAGTTTGGTGATTTCGGCGGACGCGCTGTTGAGGTTGGTGTACAGGGTTTCGTCCTTGAGCAGTTTGCCTGCCGTGCCTTCGCCGCGTTCGAGGCTGGCGGCGAGGGTGCGAATGCTCGTGAGCGAGGCGCGGGTGTCTTCGTAAAGTTTCTCGTCATTGAAAAGCTTGCCGAGGTTGCCTTCGCCGCGTTCGACTTTGGCAATCAGGCGATCAAGGCGGGCTGAGGCTTCGTCAACTTTGGCGACAAGCTGATTGGCGCGGTTGTAGAGTTCCTCGTCCTTGTAAAGTTTGCCGATGGTGCCGCGCCCGGAGTTGAGTTGTTCGTTGATGTCGGCGATGGTCTTTTTTAGCTGCGCGACGGTTTCGTTGGCCTGGTTGTAAAGTTCCGGGTCGTTGATGAACTTCGCTGCCGTGCCTTCGCCCTTGCGCAGCGAGGCAATCAGTTCCTCGGCCTGCAGCACCGAACGGTTGAGGTTGTTGTAAAGCGTGTCTTCCTTGATCAGCCGACCGATGTTGCCTTTGCCTTCTCTGATCTCCTGCGTCAGCGCCTTCACGTCCTGGGAAATATCGTTGAAATTCGCCACCGCCGTCTGCGCGGCGTTGATGATGTCGCCGACGCCTTTCTGCTGAATGCTCTGAATGGTTGCGCCGTCACTGATCGGCTGGCCGTTGACCGTGCCCGGCGTGATGTCCACGACGTAATCGCCCAGCACGCCCGCGCTTTTGAGCACCGCGCGCGAATCGGTGCGGATGCGTTCAATGGCGGGCCGACCGTTGAGCTTGCCGGAAATTTCCATAATGATTTCGACCAGGTTCGGCGCGTCGGGCGACTGCGGAATCTGCGGGCTGAAGTTGATGTCCCTGATGCTGCCGATGCGCACGCCTGACAGACGCACTTCGCCGCCCTTGCGCAGACCGTCAATGTTGCCCATATAGGTTTTGACGATGGTCTTTTTGCCGAAACCGGGCAGCGACACATCGCCCGTCGCGGCAAAGAGCGCGAGAATCAGAATCCCGATGGCGCCCAGCACCAGCAGCCCGACTCGCAGATCAGACAGACCGTATTGCTTCTTTTGTGGCATAGCTCCTCCAGCCGATCACTTGCGCTTCAGGTTGTCATTATCCAGAAACTTGATGATGTACGGGTCATCGGACTTTCGCAACTGTTCATCGGTGCCGCTGAAGATTACGTCGCCGTCCTTGAGCATAATGAATTTCGTATTAATCAGGCACATCCGGTCGCCTTCCTTTTCAAACACCAGATTGCCCATGTCATCACGAATGACGTATTCGCTCGACAGCACTTCAATATCCTGCAATCGGTGCGTGACGAAGATGGATGACACATCTTCGAGGTCGCGCAGCTTGACTGCGAGTTCGCAGATCGTGCGCGCCGTGATCGGATCAAGCCCGGCGGTCGGTTCGTCGTACAGAATAATTTTCGGACTGCCGACGAGCGCCCGCGCAATGCCGACGCGACGGCGCATGCCGCCTGAAAGTTCGTTGGGCATCTTGTCAACGGCGTGTTCCAGATCAACGAACCGCAGCATGCGCATCACCACCGGCTCAATCTCTTTTTCAGGCACGCGCTGTTCGCGCAGCCGGTACGCCACGTTGTCGTAAACCGAGAGGCTGTCAAACAGCGCGCCTTCCTGAAAGACCATGCCGATCTTCTGGCGCACGCGCATCATCTGCTCTTCGCTGTAATGCGTAATGTCCTCACCATCCACGAAGATGCGCCCGGAATCAGGCTTGAGCAGTCCGAGCACCAGCCGCAGCAGCGTGGATTTGCCCGTGCCTGAACCGCCCATCACGATTTTCGCCTCGCCCAGTCGCACTTCAAAGCTGACGCGGTTGAGAATCACGCGCTCATCAAACGCCAGCGAGACATCCTGAAATTCAATCGCGGGGTGAATGTTTTCCATAAATGGTCAGCGCCTGTTATTCGAGCAGCACAGCCAGAATCAGCTTGGTCAGCAGCGTGTCAACGCCAATGATCAGAACGGATGAAACCACCACCGAGCGCGTCGTGTTGCGGCCCACACCCACCGTGCCGCCCCGCGTGCTGAGTCCCATATAACAGCCGATGATTGCCACGATAAAACCAAAGACCACCGGTTTGAGCAGCCCGCCCAGCAGTTCATTGAAGGTGATGGCTTTCTGCGCTGCCGAGAAATAAACGCTTGTCGGCTGCTGCATCAGCGTCGTGGCGGCAAACATCCCGCCCAGAATGCCGACCAGATTGCAGAAGACCGTCAGCACCGGAGCCGTCGTCACCAGCGCGACGATGCGCGGCGTGACCAGCTTCTTGATCGGGTCCGTGCCGAGCGCCCGCATCGCGTCAATCTGTTCGCTCACGAGCATCGAACCGAGTTCCGCCGCGATGCCTGAACCGGCTCGCCCGGCCAGAATGATGCAGGTCAGCACCGGGCCGAGTTCACGAATCAGACTCGTCGCCACCAGTTGCCCGGTCACGCTCTGCACGCCGAATTTCTGAAGGGTGTTGGCTGAATTGAGCGCCAGCGCGATGCCCGTGAAACCGCCGACCATCATGATGATCATCAGGCTGCCGACGCCCAGCACATCCATCTGCTGAATGATTTCACGGAAGTAAAGAGGTGGCCGGAAAAACCCGCGCAAAACTCGCCAGGCCAGCAGGGTGATTTCCTGTATTTGCAGAATGCCGCGCGTGATCGGATTCATCAAAAAAGAAAGTCAGCAGTTTCGGCTTTCGGATCTGATTGTATATTTGGTGGCACTTGTTAAGCGACGGCTTATGATGCGTTTTTTGCCAGAGCAGGTCAAGGAGACAGTGGTTAGTGGCTGGTGGTTAGTGGTTAGTGAAGAGTGGAAAGTGGAAGAACTGATGAAATCTTCTGACTCTTCACTAACCACTAACCACCAGCCACTAACCACTATTTCACTGCCGACCTTCTGACCTGGGCGGAAACAGCCGGGCGGTTTCGGTCAGTTGCCGGGCGCGGGGCAGGGCTTCGATGGCCTTCTGCATCTGCTCGTCGCTTTCGAGCAGGAACTGATCGGCGGCTTCGAGGCCGTAAGCGGCGGTGATGACTTCGGCGCGAATGCGGCGGCGGGCGTAATCAGACCGGGCGCTGAGACTGTTTTCGAGCGAGCGGAACCGCGCGCTGTCGTGCAGGAAGTTGCGAAAGGCCGTCATCACCTGCTCATTCAACTGATATTCATTGCCGCGCAGCCGGTAGCTGTGTTCCATCTTCGTCACCCTGAACTGCTCCAGCCCGGCAATCGCTCCGGCTGACAACTGCCGCGCAAACTCAAAGCAGGCGTCGCGCCAGGTAATGTCCTCTTCTGACCGCTTCACCACAATATCGGGCGTGATGCCGCCGCCGCCGTGCAGCGGGCGACCCGTCGGCGTGTAAACGGTCTTGCCGGTCGGTGAAGGCTGCGGCGTGGCGTGACCGGCATCGCGGCCCAGGTGATAGCGCGCATAGTAATAATCGTACAGCCCGACGCCGTTGTATTCGCGCTGAATCGAACGCCCGCTCGGCGTGTAATACTTCGCCGTCGTCAGCGTCAGGCCCGTGCCGCCGGGCATCTTGAAGACCGATTGCACCAGCCCTTTGCCGAAACTGTCTTCACCGACGATCAGCCCGCGATCCTGATCCTGAATCGCGCCCGCCACGATCTCTGAAGCCGAAGCCGATTCGCCATTGATCAGCACGACAAGCGGCATGGTTTCAGGATTTTCAGCTTCCGACTGATACGAACGTGGCCGGTTGAAAAAGCCTTCGCGCCCGCGCACTGAAACGATGGCCGTGCCGCGCGGCAGAAAAGTCTCAGCCACCTGAATCGCCTCTTTCAGCAACCCGCCTGGATTGCGCCGCAAATCGAGCACGAGCGAAGTGAGGCCCTGTTTTTTCAGATCGGCGAGCGCGAGTTGCAGTTCTTCGCTTGTCGCCTGGTTGAAGCCGCCGCTTAAGGCGATATAACCCACGCCGGGACGCGCCATGAAATGATTGCGCACCGATGGATAAGGCACTTCGTCGCGGGTGATTCTGACCGTCACAGGTTCGGGCGATCCGGCGCGTTCGACCGTGATTTCGACCGGCACGCCGCGATCACCGCGCACGTGTCGCAGCGCATCGGACTGCCGCCAGCCTTTGGTTGATTTGCCGTCCACCGCAATAATCGCATCGCCGTAACGCAGCCCGGCGCGATCAGCCGGCATGTCTTTGGCCACGCCGAGGACGTAAATGCGCCCGTTGCGTTCGTTGATCGTCACGCCGATGCCGTAAAAGCGGCTGCTCTGCTCCTCCTGCATTTCATTGAACTCGCGCCGGTCAAAGAAATTCGAGTGCGGATCGAGCGTGTGCAGCATCCCTGAAATCGAAGCCTTGGCCAGCCGCCCGTGATCGGCCTCGATGACGTAATTGTCTTCGACCAGCCGCAGGGCTTCAGTGAAACTCTGCGTAATCTCACTGTTCGGGGAACTGGCTCTGGCCGTTGCCCGCTTCTGCGACCTGGTGTAATAACCACCGGCGACAGCGCAGCCCGCAATCAGCAGCACGGCAACGATCAGAAAACGGCTTTTCAGTTTCATGACGGTCAGCACTCCTTATCGAAAAAGTGGCACGTACTATAACACAGGTTAACTACCAGGGCAGGGAAGCCGGTCAGGGCGCTGATAAATTGCGTGACAGCCCGCGCCGTGCCGGTCTGAAACTTCAAATTTCTGTTCCTCCCCGATCATTCTGTGGAAGGGACAATATCGGGTACATCAGCAGACTCCGGTGCAGTCCCACGCGCGTCAGCAGACTCCGGTGCAGTACCGCGCGCGTCAGCAAGCGGTTGTTTACAGGGCCAGCCGCTTGCTGACGCGCGCGGTACTGCACCGGAGTCTGCTGTGCGCGGCACTGTCCCGGTTGGCATTAATGTAAAAGTTGTAAAAGTTCAGCCTGAAGGCCGCTCACAGGCGCGCGCAAAGGTCAGACCAGGGTAAGATGTCACGGCGCGGCTGACAGGCCGGGGCAGACTTTCTCTGCAAATCAAACCTGAGTGTATGAACCAGAACAAAAGGAATATGAAACAGAACAGACTTTCTCGACGGAACTTTGTGACCGGCACAGCCGGAGCCGCAGTTGGCGCGATGATCGTGCCTCGTCACGTCCTCGGCGGCACGGGGCATCTCGCTCCGAGCGATAAACTCAACGTGGCTGTCGTTGGCTGCGGCGGCCAGGGCGCATCGGATGCCACTGAACTTGTCGCTGGTGGCGAAAACATTGTGGCGCTCGCTGACGTTGATTTCGGCTATGTTGATGCGGCAGTCGCCAGGCGGGCCAAAGGCAATGAAAAAAGTCAGAAATTGCAGGAAGCCTACAGCAAGGCGAAACGCTACGCTGACTTTCGCGTGATGCTTGACCAGCAGAAGGACATTGACGCCGTGCTGGTCGCCACGCCTGACCACATTCACGCCATCGCGGCCAAAGCCGCGCTCGAAGCGGGCAGGCATGTTTATTGCGAAAAGCCGCTGACCTGGTCGGTGCAGGAAGCCCGCGTGCTGCGCGAAACAGCCAGAAAAAATCCGAAACTCGTCACGCAGATGGGCAATCAGGGACATTCAGGCGACGATGCCCGGCTCATCAACGAATGGATTCAGGCGGGCATTCTGGGCAAAGTGACGGAAGTTTATGTCTGGACGAATCGCCCGATCTGGCCGCAGGGCGTGCCGCGTCCGGCCAAAGTGCCGGTCTCGCTCGAAGGCAGCGGCGCTGGCAACGACTGGACAGCGCGTCAGGTCAGCAAGGCGACGGCCAATGCGCTGATGGCTGATACCACGATGCCGTCAACGCTCAACTGGGATTTGTATCTCGGCCCTGCGCCTGAAGTGCCGTTTCATCCGATCTATCATCCGTTCAACTGGCGCGGCTGGGTGGACTGGGGCACGGGCGCGCTTGGCGATATGGGCGCGCACCTGATTGACCATCCGTTCTGGGCGCTCGGCCTGAACTGGCCGACCACCATCGAAGCGACTTCAACGCCCTGGGGCACTGACAACAAGGGCAATCCGGTCAGCCATCCGCTCGCCACGCAGGTCGTCTATCACTTCGCGGCGCGCGGCAATCAGCCGCCGGTGAAAATGATCTGGTGTGACGGCGGTCTGATGGCTCCGCGCCCGGACGTGCTGCCTGAAAATGTTTCACTCGAACGCGGCGGCGGCGTCATCATCGCTGGTGAAAAAGGCATTCTGATGCACGAAACCTACGGCAAGAAGCCGCGCCTCTTCCCCGAATCGCTGATGGAGAAGGCCGCGAAAGTGCCGAAGAAATACGAACGCATCGAAGCCGACGAAAAGAAGGAACCGCTGCACCGCCTCAACTGGGCAAAAGCCTGTAAAGGCCAGGCCAAAGCCTCATCGCCCTTTGAATACGCTTCGATGCTGACCGAAACCATGCTGCTCGGCATTGTGGCGTTGAAGACAGGCCAGGGCGTGCAGATTCGCTACGACGGCAACGCTGGCCGCGTGACAAATAACGAGGAAGCCAACAAATACCTGAGCCGCGAATACCGCAAAGGCTGGAGCCTGTAAGCGGGCGGAATTGCAAAGAGGGGATTCACCGCCAAAAGCGCAGCAGTCACACAGGAGAATAAAGCGTCATCGTCTGTTCTGCTTTGTGCGTCCTGTGTTTTCTGCGGTGAATCCCCTCTGCTTCAGAACAGCCCCGGCTGCGCAATCAGCGAGTCAGGTTCGACTGTCGGCAGGCCGAGCAGCTTTTTGAACTGATTCACCGATGCGGGTGAATGCCCCTGAAAGTGATTATTGAAATAGCCGTAAATCTGCCGCGTGTGTTGTTGCAGTTTTGTAAATGCTGCGGCCCACGCTGCGAGTTCCTGATCGCGGTTGATCTGTACCCGCGA
This sequence comes from Blastocatellia bacterium, assembly GCA_046331565.1. Classification (GTDB taxonomy): domain Bacteria; phylum Acidobacteriota; class Blastocatellia; order RBC074; family RBC074; genus DASRDU01. The sequence continues at coordinate 3,161,566 of JAXLQP010000001.1, read as the reverse complement.
ATAGTCGGTCAGTTCACGCGGCCCGAGCCAGCGCACATAAGCGAAATCAGCAATCGCCCATTTTTCGGCGCGTTCGATCAGCCGAACCATCACTTCGCGTGAAATCCATTTGCTGTCAGTCAGAGCCAGCGCGACCCGGTTTGATCTGAGCAGGTTCAGCAGCGGCTCGCCCGTCTCTCTGGTCAGCCACGCCCGGTCACGAAACTCAATCGCAAAGCGCAGATCAGCAGGCAGCAGCGGCAGAAACCGTTCGACCGCGCCAAATGAACGCGGCGAAAAATCGGGCGGCAACTGAATCAGAATCAGCGCCAGTTTATCCGCAAGCTGCCGCGCCCGTTCGCAGAACCGCTGCAACACGTCTGCGCTCTCAGTCAGCCGGTTCTGATGCGTAATCTCCTGCGGCAGCTTGAGCGAATAAGTGAAACCTTCCGGCGCACGCGCCACCCACGATTTCACCGAAGCTTCAGACGGCACGGCATAAAAGGTCGAATCAATCTCGACCGTGTCAAAGGCCTTCACATACAGATCGAGAAAATCAGCCGTCCGCGTCCCGCGCGGATAAAAAGGCCCGACCCAGTCATCATAATTCCAGCCCTGCGTGCCAATGTGAATTTCGCCCGTCATTCCAGATCAATCCCAAATCTCAAATCTCAAATCTCAAATCTCAAATCTCAGATTCGCCGCCATCACCACCGCGCCCGCCGCAATGCCAAAGATAACCGGCGGCACGCTCCACCAGCCCTGATGCTGCGGGCTGAAGAACCAGATGGCAAGGGTGATCGTGGTTGAAACGATCATCGTGATGAATGCACTGCGCGCCGTGACCCGCGATGAATAAAGCCCCGCCACCAGCGGCAGCAGCAGCGCCGCCACGAGTAATGTATAAAAGATCGTCAGCGCCGACAGCACATCGGGCAGCAGAATGCCGAGCAGCGCGCCCAGCGCCCCGCAGATTACCGCCGTTTCGCGCGCGACCTGGGTCAGTTGCTCGTCGTTCGCTTTGGGCCGGATGAATGTCTGATACAAATCGCGGCTGAGCGAAGTCGTCAGCATAAACAACACCGCGTCCGCCGTGCTGATTTCAGCCGCGAAGATTGCGCCGAGCAGCAGCCCGCCCAGCCACACCGGCAGAACTTTTGTCAGCAGCGTCGGCAGCGCCAGCTCTGAATTGGCGAGCGCCGGGAAATGTTCGCGCGCCATCATCCCCATCAATGCCGGAACGATGGCGAACGCCAGCAGCCCGATGGCATTGAGTCCGACGCCGATTTTCACAGCCCGTTCATCGCGCGCGCCAAAAACCTTTTGCAGCAGCCCCGGCGAAATGACGAACGACGGGGCCAGAATCGCCAGCACCTGTAACACGCGCGCCGCGCCAATGCCGGTCAGCTTGTGATATGGATCAGAACTCTGCGGGCAGATGTAACACGCATCAGCCGCCGCTGATGGATGAGGCAGGTAATAAAGCAGCCAGATAATGGCCAGCCCGAAGCCGACAATCTTGATGATGAGTTGCAGCGCATTGACCCGCGCCGCGCCCTGCAACCCGCCAAGCGAAAAATAACTCGTCGTAATCGCCGCGCCGATCAGACAGCCGACCGCTTTATCAATGCCGAAGATGACATCCAGAATCCACGCCAGCGCGATCAGTTGTCCGGCCAGAATCGTCAGCGCCCCGAACCACAGCAGCAGCGCCACCAGTCCGCGCACGCTGCGGCTGTAGCGAAACTCCAGATAATCACCGACCGTGTACAGATTATGCGCGTGCGCCACGCGCCAGATTTTCGGCCCGACCGTGAAGGCCAGAATCAGAGAACCGATGCCCGCCGACCCGACCCACCACCACGCCGACAGCCCGTCACGATAGCCGAACCCGGCAGCCCCGACCGTCGAACCCGCGCCAATATTGGCCGCGAGCATCGTCGAAAAGATCAGCCCCGCGCCAAGCCCGCGCCCTGCGACAAAGAATTCGCTCGACTGCCTGACCTGACGCGAAACGAACGCGCCGTAGCCGATCATCAGAGCTGCGCAGGTAGTGAGAATGATCAGATATGTCATCAGCAGGCAGAACGTCTATTACAGTGTGAAGTTGAAGGTCAGCACTCCGGAAACTTTTACCGGTCGGCCTTCAAGCAGGGTTGGCCTGAAACGCCATTGTCGGGCGGCCTGCTCCGATGTCAGGTACAACTCTGACGGCCCCCTGACAGCTTTGGCACTGGTCACGATTCCCGCTTCATCAACCTCAATCAGGACCTGGACCATACCCTGAACGTGAGATTGTTTGGCTGATAAGGGATATTCCGGCTGTCGCCTGAGAATTGCCATGCCCTGAAGAATTCCGCCGGAAACAGGCACTGTGGCGGGCCGTGCGTTCATTGCCGCATACATCGTTCTGGCGCGGGTTTCGTATTGTTCGGCTTCGGCATTTTTATTCTCTTCGCGCAACAACGCCGCGCATTTGACCAGCAATTCTGCCAGGTCAGAACCGGCGGGATGCGGTTGTTTTTCATAGATGGCAATCATGCGCCGGTAAAAAACAATAGCCTGACTGAAGCGTCCGGTGCCATGATAAAGTGAGGCCAGATCTCGCAGGGCCGGAACCGTTTTCAGATCGCCAGGCGCATAGGCTTTTTCCAGAATCTTCAGACTTCGCGTGTAAGCTTCTTCCGCCCGGCCTGCTTCCCTGTTGTAGAAGCGTGACCAGCCCAGATCTGAAAGCGTGTCGCACAGGCTGAGGTCTTCCTGGCCGTGCAGCTTTTCCTGCACTTTCAGCAGGCGTTGATACGCTTCAGCCGCTGCGCCATATTTTTTCAAGCCCATATTGACTGCCGCCAGATTCTTCAGTGCTGACTGCGTCAGGGGATGTTCCGGGCCGGATACTTTTTCACATAACTCCAGGGCGCGTTTGGCCAGTGGCAGCGCTTCTGCAAATTTCTCTCCCCTGAACAGCCGCACGACCTCGGCATTCAGTTTTTCCGCTTCAACTGCTTCCGGCGTTTTAGTCTGGCTTTGAGCCTGTGCATTGCCCGGTGCATTGCTTTGCTGCTGAACGCCGCCGAGAGATGGAAACAAACAGAGCAGGGCAAGCAGTGCAGAAACGACTGTGAGAAATGGCTGAGTGTGTTGTGTCATGGCTGTGACCTCAAATAATGGTTGTGTGATTCACTTCGTTGCGTAATCCCAGTGTTCGCCTGCGCGCCCGATGACCGCAGGCAAATCCTCCGCAAGCAGGTAACCGTCTTTGACCAGTTTCAATGCGGCTTCAGTGACGAGGCCGAGGTAATGCGCCCGATTCATGTAACGCTCTTCGAGCGACAAACGCGGGTCGCCCGTGCGTTCGCGTTCGGCTTTCGTTTTTGCAAACGGCAGATATGAACCCGCGAAATCCACGAGTTGTTCAGGCGCGCCCGTGCGCGGATCGCGCGGATTCCAGCCCGTATATGTCGCCAGGGGCACTGCAACCTCAGGCATTCTGATGCCGCCCAGGTCAATCCCGTCGCGGTCAACCTGCGGCACCATCACCGGAAACGCTTTGCCGATGCGCGGTGGTTCGTTTGTGATGATGCCTTTTGTTTTCCACTGCGGGCCGTAATCAATGCGCCACGCTTCGTGCAAAGTCTGCGGCAGTTTCACGCCCGGAATCTGCGGAAAGTTGACGGCTGAAGGCAGCACCAGCGTCCCGTCAGCAATGTGCGCATACTGACTCGGCGGCGGCGTTTTGTTCTCTTTCGCCCACGCATCGAGCGCAAGCAGCAGCGCGCGCATTGACCACGAATAATCAACCGGACTCGTCGGATGCTGCGTCTGATTTTTCACGGGCGGAAACGGCCCCGGCCCGTGCTGCCCGCCGACGAAGTAATAAATCCGCACGTTGTCAGGAAGCGGCGCGTCTGATGTGCCATCAACCGTCGTGTGAATCAGCGAAGCGGCGCGGCCCCGGTATTCATAGCTCGAAAACGTATAGAAGATTTTCGGCATCACCCGCAGTTTCGCCGTCGCCGTCAGCAATCCGTCAGTCTCGCCCGTTTCAGGATCGGTCTGTTCGAGATCAGTGAAAGGAAAAATATCGGTCGGATAAAAGAAGGTCGAGAAAGGCGAACCGTCACGCGAAGGTTCGGCAAAGCGATGATTGAAGCTGCCCCGGCCCCCGCCCGCCACATGCGCGTCAATGCCATCAAACACCTGCCGGTCTTTTTCATCAGCATTGAAGCCCTGATAAAGAAAGTGGCGCAGAAACCGCCCCGACTGTGAAATGCCGAAACCGAGCGCGCGCCTGACTGAAACCACATCATTGCGCTCGTACTTGAAATGCGAAACCAGATCGCGCATGGCTGCAAGGCCGAGGCCGACCACGTGCGGGTTCTGCGTGCGGTAAACTACCTCGTAAATTCTGCCCGGCTCAAAGCCGCCTTTCAGATAAATGAAATTCGGATCGGTCGTGACCCTGCCATCAGCGAGTCGCCCGAACTGCCATTCACTGCGCGGAATCAGTTGTCGTTCGCCTGTGACTGAATCGCGCACGGTCAGTTTGTATTCAGCATTGTTCAGGTCAATCGCCGGTTGCGCTTTCTGCCCGCGATGACCGAGCGAAACGTCATAGACCTTTGCCGGAAAGACAAAATCAGAGCGCACCCATCCCGTCATCGTCTGACCATTGTCAGTTGCGACCGGTGCATAAAGCCGCAGCGGGTTCGCCGCATCGGGCACATCGAACTGCCACCCGACCCAGACCAGCGTGAAGCCCTGCCGCATCAGAAAACCGTCGCCGTACTCAGCCTCCGGCGCAGCCCCGCCGCCGCGCGCGTGATTGAAAAACCGCACCATTCCGCGCCCGCCGCGATTCGAGATTTCAAAGAGCGCCGCGCCGTTGCCGCGAGCGAGGTCTTTCGGCCTGAGAATGTAAAGATCAGCCGAAAACTCAACCAGCCCGGCAGAATTGCGCGGAGCCTTGTCGAGATCAGTGATCACTTTGTTGCGCGGATTGTTCGGATCAACGGCGAAATAAACCCTGCCCGTGAGCCTTTCGTAAGCTCCGGCCAGTCCGAACTCCTTGCCACTCAGAACATCAGCGCGGGAAGTGATTTCAATGCGGGTAACGTGCGCTTCGGCAGTGGCAACTGTGATGAAGAGACACGTCAGAGCGAGCAGCAGCCGGGGCCGGAGAGGTGTCATTTGCCGGACTTCCTTTTCTTCGAACTTCCTGTTGTTTTTGTTTTCGGAGCGCGCCGGGCGCGAAACCCGGAACTGTCTCCGCCGAGAAAGCTGATTTCGCCTTCAGCTTCGTCCTTGCTCACCAGTTCGGTCCAGCCATGACCGGAAGCTTCATCCATCTCAGCGTTGCCTTCCCAGTCAAAGTCAATCCATTCGCCGTCTTCATCTTCCGTAGTAAGGTAAATCTGCCCGTGAACCAGGCCGAACTGAAATTCGCTGCTGCCGGACGCGCTGAGCCGGAGGTAAGCCTGCACTTCCATGTTGCAGTACTCTTCATCCCACTCATCCATTTCATAAATGTGCCACGTGCCGCTGAGCTTCATCTGTGTCATCAATCGTCGTGAAAGAAATTGACGGTGCGCCTTCAGCGCAATGGCATTAAGCGCCTGGCGCAACCAGGTCGCACCCTCGTAGTAACGAATTTATTCGTTTTGTTTCCGCACCGCACTGATTTGAAGCAGAACGAATAAATTCGTTACTGCGAGGGTGCGACCTGGTTGCTCTCTGATTCCCTTCGCACCCAGGCAACATCAGGTGAGCGGTCGGCGCCGTTTGGCAGATGAAAAATTGTCGGGGAACCAAAGCCCGCACCTGATCCACTGACTTCCACCCAGTTACCCGGAAGTCCGGTGAGATTGAAATTGAGATGAGCCGTTTCACCACCAGCCGGAGGCTGTATTACAAGGTCCCCTTCGCTGCCGCGTTCGATGCGCAGATCAGGGTGCTTCTGACAGAACTCATAAAATTCGTCATCAGTCATGCGCTGCACAACCGGGCCGAGGTGCAGCACCAGAGCGTCAGGCGCAGTGTATTCGAGTGTCTGATTCATCAGCGTTTCTCCAGGCTACTTCTCAATATCGCCAAACCGCTCGCGGTAACGCGCCAGTTCTTCCTCAGGCGCAGTCACACGCTGCTGTGCTGAAGCGGCTTCCTGCTTTTCTGCTGAAGCATAAAGAGAGAAACCAGAAGAGCGCAAGCATCAGCGCACCAGGCGCGGCTTGCGATAAGGTGCAAAAAGTTCTTTGACCAGACTATTCCACCACGAAGAACACAAAGACCACGAAGGACTGAACAGAAAACCGGACTGATCGGCATCTTCCGTTCATCTTCTTTCACTTCTTCGTATTCTTCGTTTCTTCGTGGTTGTCAAAGAATTGTTGCTGTGTGCCTGCTCACTGCGGCCTTCACGCCGCAGCCAGCCGATGATTCAGAAAGACCGCGACCGCAAACATCATCAGCGCGACGGCCTGATGAAACAGTGCCAGCGAAACGGGCACGCTGAGCAGCACGACGCTGACGCCAACCGCAATCTGAATGCACACGAGCAGCGCCAGCGTCAGCGCGCTGCGCCGGATGTTCGCTGAATGGCTGCGCCGCCCGGCTCCCACATAAACCGCGAGCGCAATAATCAGCACGGCGAAGGCAAACCAGCGATGAATGAAATGGACCGTGACCGGCGATTCAACCGGATTCAGCCACCAGGGACTGAGTACGCCGAGCAGCGAGGCCGGAACCAGTGACCCGAACATCAGCGGCCAGGTGTTGGTGATGCCTCCGGCTTTGAGTCCCGCGACCAGCGCGCCATACGTGATCTGCATCAGCAGAATGATGAGCAGCATTGCGCCCGGCGCAGACCATCCGCGACCCGGTTCCCCGTACACGCGACTGAGCGCAAGCCACAGCGTCAGGCCGAGCAGCAGCAGCGCCATCAGCAGATGAATCGCCAGGCGGTAATGACTGACGTGCGGGCGATCAACCAGTCCGCTGGCGACCATATACCAGCCGAGAAAGCCCTGAAATCCGAAGAGCGCAGCAATGCTCAGATAAACCGCCGAACTGCGCCAGGGGATGATGCCCCGGATCAGAAAGAACGCGAGCGGCACCACGACCACCAGCCCGGCCAGCCTGCCGATCAGGCGGTGAATGTATTCGAGATAAAAGATGCTCCTGTATTCAGCCAGCGTCATCGTCGCGTTCACCAGCCGGAATTCAGGCGACTGCTGATAGCGGGCGAACTGCTCCTGCCACGCCGTTTCGCTGAGCGGCGGCAGAATGCCGGTGATGACTTTCCATTCAGTGATTGAAAGCCCGGAGCGCGTCAGGCGCACCCAGCCTCCGACAATGACCATCAGCGCCACAAGCGCACAGACGGTAAAAAGCCAGATCGTCACGGCCCGGCTGCTGTCATCGCGTGCGCCCGCCCCGGTGCGCGCTGCTGCATTGAGCTTTGCTGAAAGCCCGGAATTGATCGTACTCATTTGAATCTTCCTGATTGTGGCGCTTGCAGGGTTGGAAAACCGCGAGAGGCAGCTTATCACAGATCGCTCAGGGCGGGCAGACCGGCAATGCCCCTTGCTGCACGCACAGCGCGCACGACAGCCAGCGCCATCGCTTCCGCTGCGAGCGCGCCGATCAGTGAAACATTTGCGGACTGAGTTGAACTGCCGGTTGAGAGCGCAAAGATTGTGTCGCCGTCAAAGGCCGTATGCACCGGATTGATTGTGCGCGCCAGGCCGTCGTGCGCCATCTGCGCGACTTTGGTGGCCTGGGCTTTGTCGAGTTTCGCGTTTGTTGCCACTACGCCGATGGTCGTGTTGGTGCCGCTCAGTGGTGACGGCGGGGTTTCGCCGCGCAGGATTGCGGCCATTGTGTTGACCAGCCCTTTGCCATCGGGCGTGCGCGCTCCGGCAATGATCTTTCCCGTTTTTGGATCAAAGACATCTCCGACTGCATTCACCGCCACGATTGCGCCGACGATGATGCCGGTCGGAAGTTTGATTGAAGCCGTGCCAATGCCGCTTTTCATTGCGCGATTCATTCCGAACAGCTTGCCGATGGTTGCGCCTGCGCCTGCGCCGACATTGCCTTCGGCAGGTTGGCTGACTGTCGCCGCTTTGCAGGCTTTGTATCCGGCTTCGGCGTCGGGGCGGATTTTCGGATTGCCGACTGTGAGATCGTACAGCACGGCGGCAGGCACAATCGGCACGCGCCCGCCTGAAGTCTCAAAGCCGATCTGATGTTCTTCAAGCCAGCGCATCGCGCCTGTTGCCGCTTCAAGCCCGAACGCGCTGCCGCCTGCGAGTACGACGGCGTGAACCTGCTGCACGGTGTTGACGGGGCTGAGCAGGTCGGTTTCGCGCGTGCCGGGCGCGGCGCCGCGCACGTCAACGCCTGCGACTGCGCCCGCTTCGCACACAATCACGGTGCATCCGGTCGGGCGGCGTGAGTCGGTGAAATGGCCGACTTTGATTCCGGTTACATCGGTGATTGAACCGTTCGGGTCAGGTTCGGGCAGCGATGCAAATGACGAGGCCGAAGCGGTGAGGCCGAGCGCGAGGCTGTGGTGCAGAAAGTTCCGGCGCGATGAATCAGCTTTGCTCATAAAAGTATTCAGCCACGAATGAACACCGGTCTGCACGAATCAGAAAGTTCGTGTTTGTTCGTGTGCATTCGTGGCTGCTGTGATCACTCCGCTCCCTCACGGTCGCGGTACTGTAACCTGCTTCCTGACGGTCGCGGTACTGTCGCGGGCTGCCGCACGGGCAGCCTTAATCGTGAACCGTTCAGCCCCGGCCTTCCCAGCCCTGCTGTTTGAATTTGCCGTTTTCGACAATCACCGGCACGGTCGGGTCGCCGTTTGAATAGCTGAACATCTCTTTGCGATATTCGCGGTTGTCCTGCGCGTTCTTTTCAGTAAAGGCGATGCCCTGCGCGTTGTACCAGTCCATCGCTTTCGCGCAGTAAGGACAGCCGGGTTTGGTGTAAATCACTACTTCTGCCATGTCTTATCTCTGCTCCATCGGAACGTATTTCAGATTCAGTTCGCCCGTGTATTCGGCGCGCGGGCGAATCAGGCGGTTGTTCTGCAACTGCTCCAGCACATGCGCCGTCCAGCCGCTGATCCGGCTGACGGCGAAAATCGGCGTGAACAGATCAATCGTGATGCCGAGCATGTAATAGGTTGACGCCGAATAGAAATCCACATTGGCGCGCAGCTTCTTGCCTGCCTTCATGAAATGATCAACCACGAGGTCTTCGATGTGCTTCGACATCTCGAACCATTTCGTGTTGCCCTGGCGTTTGCCGATCTCTTCGGACATGCGGCGCAGGTGCGTGGCGCGCGGGTCTTCGGTCGTGTACACGCGATGGCCGATGCCCATGATCTTTTTCTTTGCGGCGAGCGCGTCACTGATGTACTGATCTGTTTTTTCAGGATCATTGATTTCAAGCAGCATCTTCATGACCGCTTCATTCGCGCCGCCGTGCAGCGGGCCGGCGAGCGTGCCGCAGGCCGAAGTGATGGCTGAATACATATCGGTGAGCGTCGCAATCGTCACGCGCGCGGCGAAGGTCGAAGCGTTGAATTCGTGATCGGCGTGCAGGATCAGCGCAATGTCGAGCGCCCGGGCTTCAATATCCATCGGCTCTTTGCCGTTGAGCAGCCACAGGAAGTTGGCCGCGTGGCCGAGTTCGGGCTTTGACTGAAGCGGCTCCTGACCGTTGCGGATGCGGTGATACGCGGCCACGATGGTCGCGGTCTGCGCGGTCAGGCGCACAGCCTTGCGCCAGTTGGCTTCGATGGAATTGTCGTTTGTGTCGGGATCGTACATCCCCAGCGCCGAAACCGTCGTGCGCAGCACATCCATCGGTTTGGCCGTTTTCGGAAACGACTTCATCAGCGCGATGACTTCCTCGGGCAGTTCGCGGTTGGCGCGGAGCTTCCTGTCCAGTTCCGCGAGTTCATTATTTTTCGGCAGCCGCCCGTACCAGAGCAGGTAAACGACCTCTTCAAAGGTCGAATTCTCAGCCAGTTGGTGAATGTCGTAGCCGCGATAAGAGAGGATTCCCGCGTCGCCATCGATGTAACAAATGCCGCTGGGCGCTGCAACGACATCTTCAAGTCCCGCATTTCCTGGTGTCGCCATAGTCTTGAATACGCCCGACGCCTCGGCAGTCATCAGGCTTCTGGTCTCCTTTGCAAATAAGATCAAATTTCGGCCATTGATTTTCCGGTTCGGACGCGCGAACCGCAGGGGTGTGATGAATCAGGGCTTTACATCCGCTCTTGAAAACCCAACATAACAAACGCCCTTCGCGGCTGTCAATTTGCGCCTCCGGCAATGTCATCTTTCCCGCTTTTTACTGCCGCTGCAGCCAGGGATTGTGAGCGCGTTCATCACCGATGGTCGTCGCCGGGCCGTGACCGGGAATGACAATGGTCTCATCCGGCAGCGCCATCACGCGGCGGTGCAGCGAATCCATAATCTCCTCAAACGAACCGCCCCACAAATCAGTGCGCCCGATGCCGCGCATAAAAAGCGTGTCGCCGCTGAAAAGTTTCGCTTCATCATGCGGCAGGTGAAAACAGAGACTGCCCGGCGTGTGGCCCGGCGTGTGATGCACTTTGATGCTGATTTCGCCCGCGCCGAGTTCATCGCCCTGACTGAGGTAATGATCAATCTGCGTTGACGGCGGCGTGGCGAGGCCGATCATCTGCGCCTGAATCGGCAGAATGTCGTATAAAAACTGATCGCCCTGATGCAGATAAACCGGCGCTCCGGTCGCCGCCTTGAGCGCGCTGAAGCCGCCGACGTGATCAATGTGCGCGTGCGTGGCAATGATGTATTTGGCCTCCAGCCCGTGTGCTTTGAGCCGCGCCAGCACCTTGTCCACTTCGTCGCCCGGATCAATGACAATCGCCTCGCGCGTCTGTTCAGAGCCGAGAATCGTGCAGTTGCACTGCAACAGGCCAACCGGAAAAGTTTCAATCATCATTCCTGATTCGTCCTCGAAGTTTTGACTGACGCCGTCAGCAGCCTGATCAGTTCCGTGCAATCCGCGTGGATTGAATCGAACTGATGCTGATCAATGAATTCGCCCGCGTGCAGCAGCTTCAGCCAGTAATCAGTGCGTACGGCTTCTTTCAAAGCCGCTGCCTGATAACCGGTAAAATCCTGCCGCGACGCGCCCTGAAACGACCCTTCCACCTGCGCGCCAATTTCGGTTCCTGATTTGAGCACGGCGCGGCTCAGCACAAATTCCTTCTTTTCCTCAGTCAGATATTTGTTCAGGCGAATGATTCTGAGCGCAAACGCAAACGATTTGTCCCTGATAATGCTCTCGCTCATCACAACCTCCAGCCTGTCATTTGTCATTTGTCATTTGTCATTTGTCATTTGTCATTTGTCATTTGTCATTTGTCATTTGTCATTTGTCATTTGTCACTTGTTTATGAAACAGAGATGTACTTTCAGGACAAATGACAAATGACAAATGACAAATGACAAGTCATCAGTTATCAGATTTCTCCGATGCTTACCCACCGCTGCTGCTGCTGCGAACGCAGGACGGCGTCAATCACGGCCTGGCAGCGCAATCCGTCGGCGAAGGTGGCGGCGTGCGGAATTTCGGTTCGGCCTTCCTGCAACGCGAAAACGGTTTCGCGGGCGAGGTGATAGAACGACCGCGCCCACAGATTGTCAGGAATAATGGCGACTTCGTGCGCGCGGTCAGCGAGTGAAAAATCCTCGAACGCAGCGTTGTACCCCTGCGCGCCAAGCAGCTTTTCATCGCCATCCAGAATCAGCGTGCCTTTGTCTCCGGCAATGGTGATCTGATTTTTGCCGCCGCTTGCATACAGCGCCGACAGCAGCACCGAACCGCGCGGCGTGCGGTTGCGACGCGGCGCAAAACGCACCAGCAGTGAGCAGTAATCGTCAGTTTCGACCAGTCGCTGCTGACCGGTGACGGGATCGTGACGGGTCGGGACGATGGTGGCGACATCGGCGCTGACGGCTTCGATTTCACCGCACAACCAGCGCAACTGATCAATCGCGTGCGAACCGAGGGCGCCGAGCAGCCCGCCGCCCTTTGATTTTTCGGCCCACCAGTTCCACGGACGCTGCGCCGCGTGGCGAAAGCCCGCCGCAACGGTCGCCGTGACGTGGTAAATGTCACCGACATAACCTGAATCAATCAGGTCTTTCATCCGGCGACGGGTCGGATTAAAGCGCAGTTCGTGGTCAATGATGGCGAGTTGTTGCGGGTGCGCGGCGGCCAGTTCGGTCATTTCGCGGGCCTCGCCTGCGTTCATCGCCATCGGCTTTTCGCAGATGACGTGTTTGCCCGCCTGCAAGGCGGCCAGCGTGACCGCGTGATGCAGATTCGGCGGCGCGCTGACGACGACCAGCGCGACATCTTCCAGCGCGATCAGTTCCTGCCAGCTTGCGCAAACGTGCGGGATTTTGAACTCTTCGGCGGTCTTTCTGGCATTCTCGAAACTGCCGCTGCACACGGCGGTGAGGTCGGCGGCTTCGCAGGCGCGAAAGGCCGGAGCCTGGGCGCTGCGGGCAAAACCGGTGCCGACCAGTCCGATGCCGATACGGTCTTTCTTCATGCGGGCTTCTCCTTGAGGTCTGATGATGGTCAGGGAAGGCGATTGTGACCGATGGTTCGCGGCTTTGGCAAACCATTGCTGAAAATCCGTCTGACAGTTGGCGAATCAGAGGCACATCGCTATAATCCCGCCAAATTTTCCAGCAGTATTCGTCAGTCAGCCTGATCAGCAGAGTTCTTGAGATCAGTCCAATCACGGAGGGACGTATGGGAATCAATAAATTCGGTTCTGGTTATGAAGACGGAATGACGAAGCAGAGTTATGGTGAGGCGCCCGATGAACTTCAGCCCCGGCAGTATGCCGCGAGTGGCTGGGGCGAAGAGGATGATTATTCTTACCGCAGCAGCTACGAACGCGGCGATGAAGAACGCGATGCGTGGGACGAGGATGAGGACGAATTCAGAGATGAGGAAGATGATTTTCTGGATGAAGACCAGCGCCCGTCCTGGCTGCGCGACCGGCGCGAGGCAGATGTGACTGAGGATGAACCGGAGGAAGAACCGGCTCCGGCCTCAGCGCCAGCCGCCACCGCCGAGGCCGCTGAACCAGCCACGCCTGAACCGGCAGTTCAGGCCCCGCCGCCCGAACCTGCTCCGGTCGCAGAACCAGCCCCGGCAGCGAAACCCGCGAAGAAGGCCGCAAAGAAACCGGCAGCGAAAAAGGCCGCCAAACCCGCAAAGAAAGCCGCGAAGAAAGCAGCCGCTAAACCGGCAAAGAAAGCCGCTGCCAAACCGGCAAAGAAGGCTGCGAAAAAGGCCGCAAAGCCGACCGCGAAACCGGCGAAGAAGGCCGCCGTGAAAGCGGCGAAGAAAGCTGCGAAACCCGCAAAGAAGGCCGCGAAAAAGGCGGCAAAGAAAGTGGCCGCGAAGCCGGTGAAAAAGGCTCCGGCAAAGAAAGCCGCAAAGAAACCAGCCGTGAAAGCTTCGGCGAAAAAGGCCGCCAGGAAACCAGCCGCGAAGAAAGCTGCGAAACCGGCGAAGAAGGCTGCAAAGAAAGCTGCGAAGAAAGCCGCAAAGAAACGCTGATTACAGGTCAGCGGGCTGACAAAACCAAAGACCGGGATAACGACGAAAAAGGTTCGTCGTTATCCCGGTCTTTATCTTTTGCCTTTTATTATTTGCCTGGAACAGCGCCTGAGAAATCGCCGTTTGCGCCGTGAATTACGATCCGGCGCAGAACGTGCGCCGCGTCCGGCACCGTCATCGTAATCGCCGGATAGGAAATTACCTGAGCTGCCATCCCTTTCGGCCTTTCCCCGGACAGCCACACTTCCAGCAGTTCACGATCAATCGCATAGGTCGTGCGCAGCTTCCATCCGCTCGTGCTGGTTTCAGCCGTGATGATCAGGCCGACTGAACCATCGGTGCCGCGCTGAATCTGAAAATTGCTGATCCGCGCGAGCGTTGAAGCGTCGGGCGGCGTGTTCTGTGGCGGATTGCCCGGTGGCTGACTGCCTGGCGCAGCAGGCGACTGATTGCCGGGCCGGTTATTTACGCCCGGTTCAACGGGCGGATTGGGATCAGGTTCGGCAGGCTGCGGCTTTGGTTGCGGCTTTGGTTTTGGTGGTTCAGGCACGGTTGTTTTCTTTGGTTCGGTTTTGGGCGGTTCGGTTTTGACCGGCTCAGGTTTTTTCGGTTCAGGTTTTTTCGGCTCGGGTTTAGCCGGTTCCTGCTTTCTGGCGACGGTGACCGGCGGCGCTGGTTTTTTCGCTGCGCTCAGTTGAAGCGGCTGATTCAGCACCACACCGATGCGCGTTCCTTCTTCAACGACGGCTTCCTTTCCTTTCGAGAGCCAGGCTGCGGCTGCGCCGACACCCGCGCCGATGCCTGCGCCGAGGATGGCGCTGCCGGTGATGATGCCGACGGCAGCGCCCGTGCCTGCGCCCGCGCCGACGAAAACGACGTGGCGTCTGAGGCCGGGACGCGGTCTGATCGTGCCTTCCTCGTCAATGCGGTGGCGTTCCTTTGTGTTCGCACTTGTCAGCGTGCCGTTGATCGGGAATTCGCGTCTGCCGGGCAGCGTCAGTTTGTCGAAGGTGACTTCGATAATGCCTGAGCGGCGGCGCAACTGTGCGCGCACAACCGATTTCGCCACGCCATGCACAATGCTGTCGGCTGGAATCAGGGTGTGGCGTTTTTCATCCCTGACCGGTTCGACGACGCGCGCCGTGAAGCGGTCGCTGGAACGTGTAGTCTTTGAATCAAGGCGCGTTTCCATTTCCAGAATCAGCACCGTGCCTGCGGGAACTGTTTGCGATCCGGCGGGAATCTGCTGCGCCAGAGCCTGAACTGCCTGCAGCACAGGGCTGACGGTGAGGCTCAGCATCAGCGCCATGGTGCGACCTGAACGCCGGATGCGGTCGGTTGATTTCATCCCATTACTCCTTCTCGTGTGGTCTGGCATTACTCTGGTCAAAAGGGGCTTTAATCATGCCTGATGCTGCGCCGGTGTCGCAAATCACCATCTGCCGCAGCCTCAGTCAAAGTACTGTCGGCACAACTGCTGAAAGGTCTGCTGCACGGGCGAAAGGTGATCGGTCTTGAGCGAAACCAGACCGAGTTCCCAGTAAACTTCAAGGTCTTTGACCTGCAGCGCGTGCAACTCTCCGGCAGTGACTTCGTCTCTGACCGATGAACGAGGCACAATGCTGACGCCCAGGCCGTGTTCGACCATGCGCTTGATGGCCGTCATGCTGCCAAGCTCCATGGTGACTTCGGGTTTGCAGCCTGCCTTGTCGAAAAACAGATCAATCATGCGCCGCGTGTTGCCGCCTTCTTCGCCCAGAATCAGCGACTCTGCGGAAAGTTGTTCAGACGTGACTGTGTGCTGCCGGGCCAGCGGGTGTGCGGGCGGCACGATGGCCACCAGCAGATCGCGGCGCAGCCTTTCGGCCCTGAGGTCGGGAGCTTCGACCGGCAGCGACACCAGCCCGAAATCAAGCTCGCCGCTCAGAATCCGTCCGGCAATGTCGGCGCTCGTGCTGCGAAAGACTGTGACCTGCGCTTTCGGGTGCAGGCGTTTGAGTTCAGCCAGAATTTTCGGCAGCGGGTAAATGCTCGCCATCGTTGAAGCCGTGCCCAGCCGCAGCCGCCCGCGTTCGGCCTGCGCGATTTCAGTCAGCGCAAAGATCGTTTCATCGTGCAGCCGCAGCAGCTTCTGCGCCCGCCCCAGCAACAGTTCGCCCGCCTCGGTCAGAAACACCTTTTTATTGACGCGCGCAAACAGCGGAGTGCCGATTTCAGATTCCAGCGCCTTGATCTGTGCGCTCACTGCCGCCTGCGTCAGATGCACCTGCCGGGCGGCGCGGGTGAAACTGCGCGTTTCGGCAATGGCCTGAAAGGTTCTGAGTTGTCTGATCTCCATTGCTGTTTCAGGGAATAAAACTTCACGACTCAATGATAATCTGAATGATAAAGGATTGTTGTCATTATTATCAGAACTTTTAGTTTTCTTTATCGTCAGGGCAGGCGTATGATTTGCGTGACAACCGGTCAGGCTAAGCGCCAGAGAACGGATCCCGGAATGCTTTGTCCCCTTCGGCAAAAGACCGAAGCCGCCGACAGGCGGAACAAGTACAGGAGTAATTTATGACAGTCCTCACTGACGATGTCCCCCTGATCGGGGAGGGCGTGGAAAGGCACGATCAGCAGTTCTGGCTGGGTGTGGATGGCGGCGGCACCAACACGCGGGCTGTCATCCTTGATGAAGCAGGGCACAAACGCGGTCAGGGCTATGCTGAAGCTGCCAATTATCACCGCGTCGGACTCGAATCAGCCGTCAGCGCCATTGTCAAAGCCGTTCACGAAGCGTGCCGCAGGGCCGGCATCATCCCGGAGCAAATCACCGCCGCCTGCTTCGGCCTCGCCGGAGTTTCACATCCCGATCATCACCGCACGATGCTTGAGGCGCTGAAAGCCGCTCTGCCGATCAGCGAAATCCTGCTTGAAACCGATGCCCGCATTGCGCTGGCCGGAGCGACTGACAACCGGCCCGGCGTCGTGATCATTGCCGGAACCGGCTCGATTGCCTGCGGCATCAACAGTCAGGGCGAATTTGCCCGCGCCGGTGGCTGGGGGCCGGTGATGGGCGATGAAGGCAGCGGCACTTACATTGGCAAACGCGCGCTCGAAGTCGTGATGGAAGCCTACGACGGACGCGGTCGCCGCACGCGACTGACCGACGCGGTGCTGAAGCATTTCAGAATCAAATCGCCCGCTGAACTGCCCGGCGTGATTTACAACACCAACATCCAGGCCATGCGCGAAGTCGCACAGCTTTCGCGCGTTGTCGTGCAGGCCGCCGAAGCGGGCAGCACGATGGCCCAGGAGATTCTCAAGGAAGCCGCCGCCGAACTGGCCCGCGCCGCCGTCGCCGTCATCACACACCTGCGAATGCAAAGCGACAGCTTTCGCGTCGCCTGTGTCGGCGGCGTCTTTGAATCGGGCGAATGGGTGATGTCGCCGCTGCGCCGCGCCGTCGCTGAAGTCGCGCCGCTCGCCGTCGTCACGCCGCCGCTTTATCCGCCCGTCATCGGCGCAGTGAAAATGGCGATGAATGCTTATGCCGGACAGGAAGTGCAGGTCGGCTGAGGCAAAATCGGCGCGTGCAATGTCCGACAAGCTGCCAGCTTGTCGTTGACTTCGTAAAAGGCCGATTCAATGAAAAGCGACAAGCTGGCAGCTTGTCGGACATCTTCTGAGTCGGACCTTTTCTGAGTCGGACATCTTCTGAAATGATCTGCCCGCTTTATGCTCACGACCGAACAGCCCAATCCGCACACGACAGAGATTGATCAGCTTCCCACCCTTGAAGCCTTACGAATCATCAATGCCGAAGACCAGACCGTAGCCGTCGCCGTTGAGCGCGTGCTGCCCGCCGTCGCGCAGGCTGTTGATGGCATCGTTGCCAGGCTCGAACGCGGAGGCCGCCTGTTTTATGTCGGCACCGGCACGAGCGGGCGGCTCGGCGTGCTTGACGCTTCGGAATGCCCGCCAACCTTCGGCGTTTCGCCCGATCTGGTGCAGGCCGTCATCGCCGGAGGTTACGAAGCCTGCTACAAAGCCGTCGAAGCTTCTGAAGACGACCGCGCCGCCGGAGCTGCGGATTTGCAGGCTCGCGGCGTGACCGCAGCCGATGCCGTCGTCGGCATTGCCGCCAGCGGTCGCACGCCTTACACCATCGGCGCAGTCGAATCTGCCCGCCGCATCGGCGCGCTCACAATCTGCATCACCTGCAACCAGAACACCGAACTTGCCCGCACCGTTGAAATCCCGATTGAACCCATCGTCGGCCCCGAAGTCATCGCCGGTTCAACCCGCCTGAAATCAGGCACCGCACAAAAGCTCGTGCTGAATATGCTCTCGACCATGACGATGGTGCGGCTCGGTTACGTGAAGGGCAACCGGATGGCCAACGTGCAGACCAGGAACGTCAAGCTGCGCGAACGCGCCGTCGGCATCCTGATGGACGAATGCGGCATCGACGACGCCACCGCCCGCGCCACCCTCGAATCCGCTGAATGGCAACTGCCCGTCGCGCTGGTCATGAAACACGCCGACGTCAGTCGTGAAGAAGCCGAAACCGCATTGAAGAATGCCGGATCATCAGTCACACGCGCCGTCGCGGCACTGAAAAGCTGAGCGAGTGTAATGTTGCCTGTTGCTGCCAGCAGAATCTGTTGTGTCAGCAATTTTCAGTTACGCGGAGCGTTTGGAGTGCGGGAGCCTGGTCCCGCTTTGGTTTCCAAATCACAATTCAAAGCGGGACCAGGCTCCCGCACTAAAACGCTTCGCGCTGACGATCTGTCCCTCTTATTTGCCGCCCTGATCGCCAGCCATCACCCACGCTTCATTGAAGTGAGCGTGTTTGATTGCCTTTGCGCGGGGTTTGCCTTCGGCGTCGCGTTCGGCTTTGCGTTCGCTGAGGTGGTAGCTGTAACTCGCGTGCAGTGAGCCGTCGCGGGCCTGAATGATTGACGGGTAATGATAACGGCCTGCGTCGGGGCCGGGCGGGTCGAATTCGAGATGGCGCGTCCACTTCCACGTTCTGCCTTCATCATCCGAAATCGAAACGGCCAGGCTGCTGCGGTCGCGTTCTGAGTCGTTGTAAATCAGCGCCCAGTGGCCGTTGCGCAGCGCGATCACCTCTGCGCCTGAGCCGGGATTGGGCAGCGCGCTGTCAGTTACCGGACTCCACGTTTCGCCGTTATCACGCGATTCGCTCTGATGCAATCGCTTCGGCGCAGGGCCGTTGTCGCGCATCAGCGTGTAAAGCGTTCCGTCCTTCTTTCTGACGATGCTCGGCTGAATGTTGCCGCCGCCGATGAGCGGCGTGCTCGTGTGCCACGTCGCGCCCCAGTCATCGGTGATCGCCATCAGCGAAAACGAAAAGCCGTCAGAGTAAAGCGGCACGATCAGCCGTTTGCCATCGAGCACAAACGGATGCGCCCGCGTCATCCAGCCCAGGCGGCGCGAGAGCTTGTCAGCAGCCATTTTGCGCACGCGGGCGATGTAGGCGTTGAGCGATTCCTTCGGCGCTTCGGGCGATTCGGGATTGAGGCGCTGCCATTCGTCCATTACTTTGTTCGTCGCGTCAATGAACTCCTGGCCGGGCGTGACGTGCAACACTTCCTGCACATCCCACTGCGGCACGCCGTCACCCAGCCAGCGCGATGAGATTTTGTATTTCATCAGCGCCGATTCCCACTGATTGGCCAGAATCGTCGGCCACATCAGCCACAAACGATTCTGCGGATCAACGAACATCGTGCAGTTAGTATCGGGATAGCCCGGCGTATCGGCCATCGTGAAGCGTGCGCTCCACACCCGCGCGCCTTTCTTCAGGCGTGCGCCTTCGACTTTGACATCATCCGCCGTGCGTTCGCCGGATCCGTGAAACCAGCAGACCAGCAGATCGCCGTTCGGCGCTTCGACAATGCACGAAGCATGGTTGTGCCAGTGTTCGAGCGGAAAGATCAGTTCAGCTTCGTGAAAAGGCTTGTCGGTCGTCTTGTCAGAACGCGCCGGAACCGTGAGCAAAAGAAGCAGGCAGCAGGCCGTGAGCAGTAATGTTTTGATCATCGTCTTTCAGGGTTATTTTCTTTCACCACGAAGAACACGAAGATCACGAAGGGAAGAACGGAGAGGAGAAAAGAAGAAGAGGCGATAATAAAGCACTGCATTTCTCCTTTTCCCCTCTTCACCTTTTCTCCTCTTCTTTCTTCGTGTTCTTCGTGTCCTTCGTGGTGAAATCTCTTTGCCGTATTACTTTTTCGTCGCCGTTTTTGACTGACCGTGCGGATGCTGCTGGTGATGCTGTCGCAGCAGGTCTTTGCCGTAATCGTTGCCGTTCGGCGTGCGCACGACGGTGTGAATGTGCTGGCGCGTCGGGCCGGAACGTCCGAGGGCCACCGGGCGCTGATGGTCGAACTCGATCAGGATGACGGGGCTGTGAATGCGGTAATAAAAAACGCTGTCGGGTTCCGCGCCGCCGATCCACGCAAACCACGTGGCGTCGAGATGCTTTTCAACTTCTGACATCTTCACGCGCGCGTGTCCGTCGCGCAGGTTGCCAGTGTATTCGGCAATCACATCGAGCAGCAGCTTGCGTTGCTGCTGATTCATTTCGCTTGCGCGCAGGCCAGCGTAATCAAGCACCAGATTGTCCTTGTAGGCTTCCGATAAATTGTAGTTGGTGTTCTTTTCGATGCCGAGCCGGGCCTTTGCCTGCTGGCCCGCGTCAAGCGACCGCATCAGCGCAAAGCCCTTGTCCTGTTCCTCCTGCAGCACGACCGTGCCCTTGAACTTTCCTGAATCTGCCCGTACTGGTTCCGATCCCATAAAGGTTGGCGTCATCACTACCTGATCGCCCAGCACAAAGTAGTTGATGATGACGTGATGCCCGTCAAGCTGCCAGCCCCAGGGTTCAGTTGCCGAAGGCTGACCCATAATCGTGACCCAGTAAAGCCACTCGCCGTATTCGCGGAAGTTGTTTGTCAGCTCAGCCAGCGTGCCGTTCAGACGCATGATGTCGCGGGTTTTCTTCAATCCTTTTGCGCTCAGGCTGGCGCGAAAGAGATTGAAGGCCAGTTCGCGCTGAGCTTCGGTCATTTCATTGAAGCCGACGCCCTGGCGCGCGGCGAAATGGCGATTGTCCCATTTGCGCCATTCAATATCGTCAACCGGGAAGAGCGTTTTCTTGCGCTGCTCTTCGGTCAGCCCGCGCAGGAACGCTTCAGCAGCCTTGATGACAGGCCCGGTCGAAACGCCTGTCGAGCGGATGGAAAACAGTCCGGGCACAACTTTGCCATTTGTCGTCACGCCTTTGAATGGTTCAGCCAGAGCTTCGCTGCCGGGCGGATTTTGCGGGTCAGGCCGGGTTTGCTGCGCAAATGCGAGGCTGCCGCACAGCATCAGCAGCAGAATGAGGTTGAGCTGAAGAACAGTTTTCATGAGAGTGCCGCGCTCCTTTCACGAGATCATCCGATTCAGGATTGTTGCTTCAGTGTTGTGAAACTGGCCGGAAACTGCGCGGGTAATCATCGCACATGGCATTGAGTTGAAGAAGAAGAGAGATAACGGAACAGACGGAAATAACGAAACAGACGGAACAAGGGACTGAATCTCGCCTGAAGCTTTCCGTGTGTTTCGTTATTTCCGTCTGTTCCGTCATCTCTCTGCTGTTTGGTCTGTGCCGCGTGTTCCGCTTACAATGGCCGTGTAGCGCGTCATCCTTCAGCACAGGGAGCCTCCACATGGTCATCGGTTTATTTGAATTGCTGCTGCTCTTTATTCTCTTCTTTGGCGGAGCCGTTATCGTCATTGGCGCGTATCTGGTGCTGACCGGACGCCTTCAACTCGGCAATTACAAAACCTGTCCGTATTGCGCCGAACGCATTCAGCAGGCGGCGCGCATCTGTCGTTACTGCCAGCGCGATCTGGCGGATTATCAAAACAAACCCAAAGGCCTTTTCCAGTGACTGATCAGAATTTGCAACCTCAGTGGACGATTCCCGGTTATCTCGAAATTCACAACAATCATCTGACGATCAACGGCGCTGACTGCGCTGAACTCGCGCGCACGTATGACACGCCGCTCTTTGTCGTCTCAGCGCCGCGCATCCGGCAGAACATCGCCCGGCTGCTCGAAGCGCGTTCGCATCATCCGAAGCTCAAGCTCTGTTACGCCTCGAAGGCCGGCAACACGCTCGGCGTGCTGCGCGTCGTGCGCGAGGCGGGCATTGATATTGAAGTCAATTCCGGTGGTGAACTCTTTCGCGCCCTGCGCGCAGGCTTCCGGCCCGATCAGATTGAAATGAATGGCGTGGCCAAGACTGAGCAGGAACTCACCGAAGCGATAGACGCGGGCATTTACGCCATCAACCTCGATTCACCTTACGAACTGGAACTGGTCGAACAGATCGCCCGCAAGCTTGGCAAACGCGCCAGCATCACGCCGCGCCTCGTGGCCGGAGTCGGCACGCGCTCGCACGCCGGATTGCAGACGGCGCTCTACACTTCCAAATTCGGCATCTCTCCCGCGCAGGCCCGCGAAATGATGCTGCGCGCACTTGAGCATCCCGACCTGATCAGCCTCGCCGGCATTCACATTCACGTCGGTTCACAAACGCCCGACCCTGAACCTTACGCCGAAGCCTTTGCGACGATGTGGGAACACCTGCTGTGGCTGCACAAAGAAACAGGCCATCGGTTGCAGCACATCAACATCGGCGGCGGCATTCCGGTCAATTACCTGCGCGACCGTTCGCACGCCGAAGAAATCAGCGAAGCCGAACGCACGATGCTCGGCGCAAATCTGACCTCAGCCGAAGCCATCGGCGCCGCGCTTGACGCCGTGCGCGAATCAGCGCGACAGGCGGGCGCTGAGCATCTGCTCGCTGACCTCGAAATCGTGATGGAACCGGGCCGCAGCGTGATTGCCGATGCCGTCACGCTGCTGACCACAGTGCGCAACGTGCGTTCACGCCCCGAAACCGGCGACGAGTGGCTGCTCACCGATGCCGGATACAACCTGATGCTTTCGATGGTGCTGTATCACTGGTACTACCACGCCGTTGACGCCTCGCGCGCCGCCGAACCGCACACGTCGCGTTACCGCATGGCCGGCCCGCTCTGTGACGGCGGCGATGTTTACTTCGATCTGCACGGCGAAGGCCACCTGCCCGATCACCGCCTGTTGCCGGAAAACGTCCGGCCCGGCGAAGTCATTGCGATGCTCAATACGGGCGCTTACACAATGGCGCAGATGACCGCATACAACGGGCGACCTTTTCCGGCGGCAGTGCTGGTGAATGAAAACGGAAAGGTTGAAGTCATCAGAAAGCGCGACAGCTACGAGGATCTGCTGATCAATGAAATCTGAGATTCACCACAGAGCACAGAAGGAACATCAGAACCGGGCATTCAGAACGTAACTGGAATCCTGTGCCGGGCGAAAGTAAGACACCAGCCTTTTCAGGCTACTCCCCACAGAGCGAAACGGGATGGGGGACGAGCGAATAACTACCGAACATCAGGTCGTGAGGAAGGCGCTGTGGCCGCGCCTGCAGGTCGCCGCGCGCCGCCTCTTCAACCGCCTGCCGCTGCGGGAGCGGCAGAAGATTTACCTGCTGACGCTGCTGATCGGCGGGCTGTGCGGGCTGGCGGCGGTTTCCTTCCATCTGCTGCTTGATTTCTTTCAAGCTCACTTCATCTATGCGGCGGCGGCTGTCGAACACTGGTGGCGCTGGCTGCTGGTGATTCTCGTTCCGGCTCTCGGAGGTCTGATTGCCGGGGCCGGATTGTATTTCTTCGCGCCCGATGCGCGCGGCAGTGGCATTCCGCAGGTGAAGGCCGCTTACTACCTTGAAGGCGGGCGCATCCTCGCGCGGGTCATCCCGGCCAGGATGCTGCTTTCCGCAATCAACATCGGCACGGGCGCGAGCCTCGGGCGCGAGGGGCCGACGGTGCAGATTTGCGCGGCGCTGGCTTCGACGCTCGGCAGGCTCTTTGCCGTCAGGCGGCGCACCTTGCAGAGCCTCGTGCCGGTCGGCGCAGCGGCTGGCCTCGCCGCCGCCTTCAACACGCCGATTGCCGCCGTTACCTTCACGCTCGAAGAGATTCTCGGTGACGCGGCGGGTAAGCCGCTCGGCTCGATTGTTATTGCGGCGGTGATTGCGGCAGTCGTCGAGCGTTCGATCCTCGGCGAGCACCCCGTCTTCGCCGTCCCGGCCTACCGGCTCGGTGAGGTGCGGGAACTCTTCTTTTACGCCCTGCTCGGCTGCATCGCGGGCCTTGCGGCGGTCGTCTTTCAGGCTGGCACGCTGTGGCTGCGCGGGGTCACGCGTGATCAGCGGCTCGTCCCGCAGTGGGCCGCGCCGGGCGCAGGCGGATTGATACTGGGCGGCGTCGGACTGCTTGCCCTGTGGCTCA
Organism: Blastocatellia bacterium; assembly: GCA_046331565.1. Taxonomy (GTDB): domain Bacteria; phylum Acidobacteriota; class Blastocatellia; order RBC074; family RBC074; genus DASRDU01. The sequence goes on along the minus strand of JAXLQP010000001.1, from coordinate 3,137,533 downwards.
CGGGGTCGGCGAGTGTCTTCGGCGTCGGCTATGGCCAACTCGGAGACGTGTTGCAGAACGGCGCGCCGCTCAAGGTGCTGCTCGTGCTCGGCGCGTGCAAACTGGCCGGGACGGTGATTTCCTACGGCACGGGATCGGCGGGCGGCATCTTCGGCCCGTCGCTCTATGTCGGCGGGATGATCGGGGGCGCGGTCGGGCTGCTCACGCAACTCGCACTCGGCGGGCAGACGCAGCCCGGAGCGTTCGCGCTGGTCGGGATGGGCGCGTTCTTCGCGGGCGTCGTGCGCGCGCCCGTGACCTCTATCATCATCATCTTTGAAATGACAGGCAGCTATTCGCTCATCCTGCCGCTGATGATCGCCAACATCATCAGCTACGCCGTCGCCTACGAACTCAGCCCTGTCCCGATCTACGACGCGCTGCTCAGGCAGGACGGTGTGCGCCTGCCGCAAACCGAGCGCGAAACGCTCAAGCAGATTTCCGTCGGCACGGCGATGACCGACCGCGTCGTGACGCTCGCCGGAGAACTGCGTGTGGCGGAGGCGTTCGACTACCTGAACTCGCTGCCCGAAACGCATCTCGCCTACCCGATAGTGGACGCGGGCGGGCGGCTTACGGGGCTGCTCACGTACAACGACCTCAAGCGCACGCTCGCACAAAACAAAGGAGTGTTGACGCTCGGTGAGGTTGCGGCACGGCGGCTGACTTACGTTCACGGCGACCAGACGTTACAGACGGCGCTCATCAGACTCGGGCGCGCTGGCGTCTCGCTGCTCCCGGTGGTTGCACGCGAAGACGTAACGAAGCTGCTCGGCGTGATCACCACGCAGGACATCGCCCGCGCGCTCTCGGACGGAACTGAGAGTGAGTCCTGAGGTCGAAACTGAGTTCCAGCCTGAGCACTGCTGTAGCCTGCTGCACGCAGGCAGAGTAGAATTCAGGTCAGAGCAATTATTCGAGGTACAGCTTATGCCAGCCATGATTGACGCAGTGTATGAAAACGGAGTGCTGAGGCCGCTGGCGATGACTGATCTGAAAGAGCATCGGCGCTACCGGCTGGTGCGGGAAGAAGCTGACGTTTCAGGTGAGACTGACCTGACAGCACACGGCATCAGTCAGGAGCAGGCGGAGGAATTGCGGGCCGGGATGCAGACTTTCGCCGAGGACTGGGAAAGTGCGGAGATGAGCGTTTACGACGACTATGACACCGCAAAATCCCGTCTGTAAAAGAGGCGATGTCGTTCTGGTCCTCTTCCCGAATTCAAATCTGACAAGTGCAAAACCGCGCCCGGCTCTGGTCGTACAGGCCGATGCGCTGCAAACCGGACTGCCTCAGGTTATTATCGCTATGATTACCAGCAGGATTGTGCGCGCCGGGCATCCGAGCCGTGTGCTGATCTGACTTTCCTCGACCGAAGGGCAGCAATCCGGGTTGCTGACTGATTCAGTTGTGATGACCGACAATCTCGCTGTAGTTATCGAGTCGGCCATCAGTCGTGTCATCGGAACGCTGCCGATGAATGCTGTGGATGCTGCTTTACGTCATCCTCTCGGCCTTTGACCTGAAGCCGGAGATCAACTTTCACTATGCCTGAAGAAAAATCACAACTCATTCGCGGCCTCACGCTCACCGACACTACGGCGCTCGTCATCGGCACTGTGATCGGCACGGGCGTGTTCATCAAAACGGCGGTCATGGCGCAGAGCGTCGGTTCACCCATGCTTGTGCTGGCGGCGTGGGTGGCTGCCGGATTGCTTTCACTCGCCGGGGCGCTGACCTATGCCGAACTTGGCGCGATGCTGCCGCACGCGGGCGGAGAGTATGTTTACCTGCGCCACTCTTACGGCGAAACGTCGGCGTATATGTTTGGCTGGATGCGCTTCTTTGTCGCGGGCAGCGCTTCGATTGCGAGCCTCGGCGCGGGATTTGCCATCTTTCTTTCGGCCTTTGTGCCGCTGACGACTGTGTGGGCTGAAGCGAAATTCACTTTGTTCGGGCAGACGATCAACTGGCAGTTCGGGACGAAACAGATTGTCGCGGTCGCGGCGATTCTGCTGCTGTCGGGCGTCAACTGTCTGACGGTCGCGTTTGGCGGCAAGGTGCAGTCGCTGCTGACGGTGCTGAAAATCGGCGGCATTGCGATTGTCGTGGGCGGCGTGTTCTTTCTTTCAAAGACGGCAACGTGGGGGCATCTGGCGCCGCCGCAGAATACACCGGCCTGGAGCGGAATGTCGGCATTCGGGCTGGCGATGCTGGCCGCGCTGTGGCCTTACGACGGGTGGAACAACATGCCGATGGCGGCGGGCGAAGTGCAGAATCCGGGGCGCAACATTCCGCGCGCGCTGATTGGCGGGATGATTGCAGTGATGGCGATTTACCTGCTCGCCAATCTGGCTTACCTCTACGCGCTGCCGTTTGGCGAAGTCGTGACTTCAAATTCGACGCAGTACCGCGATGCGCTGCCTGTCGCGGCCAAAGCGGCGCAGAGCTTCCTGGGCGAATGGGGCGGCAAGGTGATTTCGATTGCGTTCGTGATTTCAGCCATCGGCGCGTTGAACGGCTCGATTCTCTCGAATGCGCGCGTGCCGTTTGCGATGGCGCGCGACGGGCTGTTCTTTTCAGGGATGGCGCAGGTGAGCGCCCGCACGCGCGTGCCGGTTTTTGCAATCATCATTCAGGCTGTGTGGTCGAGCGTGCTGGCGTTGTCGGGAACATTCGATCAGTTGACTGACTGCCTGCTCTTTGCGTCGTGGATTTTTTACGGGCTGGTGACTTCGTCGGTCTTTGTGCTGCGGCGCAAAATGCCGAAAGCCGAGCGGCCATACAGAACGCTTGGTTATCCCGTCATGCCGCTCGTCTTTGTGCTGGTGGCGACGTGGCTGGTCATCAACACGCTGAAGGAAAGGCCGGTTGAATCAGTAACCGGGCTGGTGCTGATTGCTGTCGGCCTGCCGTTTTATTTCTGGTTCCGCTTCGTGCAGCGGCGCAATGCATTGAAGGTCGTGGCAAGCGAAGCGGGCGACTGATACACGATGCAGTACCGCGCGCGTGAGCAGGCGGCTGACCTCGCAAATACCCGCGTGCTCACGCGCGCGGTACTGTACCGGGGCGGTACTGTACCGGGAATGAACGAATGATGAATTTTGAGAACAAGGTTGTGCTGATTACCGGTGCATCGCGCGGCATCGGGCGCGTGATTGCGCAGCAGTTTGCTGAATGCGGGGCGCGCATCGCATTGAATTATCAGGGCAATCACGCGGCGGCAGAAGAAACGCTTCATTCGCTGGCGGGCGATGGTCATACGCTCGTTCGCGCTGACATTGGCAATCCCGATGAAGCGCGTGAACTCGTCGAAACGACAATCAGCCGGATGGGGCGGCTCGACATTCTCATCAACAACGCCGCGATTTACGAATTTCATCCGATTGATCAGGTCAGTTACGAAGCATGGCAGCAGTCGTGGCAGAAGACCATCGCCATCAACCTGCTCGGCACGGCCAATGTGATGTATCACGCGGCGCAGCAGATGATTCGCCAGGGCGGCGGGCGCATCGTCAATGTCTCGTCGCGGGGCGCGTTTCGCGGCGAACCTCAGGCTCCGGCATACGGCGCGAGCAAGGCCGGGCTGAATGCAATGAGTCAGTCGCTCGCGCAGGCCCTCGCGCCGCACAATATTTTTGTTTACGTCGTCGCGCCGGGCTTTGTCGAAACCGATATGGCGGCAGAACTGCTCGACGGCCCGCAGGGCGACAGCATTCGCAATCAAAGTCCGCTTCGCCGCGTCGCGCAGCCTGACGAAGTCGCGCGCACGGTTCTGTTCCTCGCTTCAGAAGGCATTGATTACCTGACCGGCTGCATCGTTGATGTCAACGGCGCATCGTATCTGCGGTCGTAGCTCCTGAAACTGTTGTGCGATTTGCCAGAATCGCACGGATTTCTTTGAAAGCTCGTTGAAGACAGCCGTGCGATTCTGGCAAATCGCACAACACGGGAGGAAATATGAAAAGATCACTCGCTGCTCTTGCACTGCTGCTGCTGTTCGCGCTGCCGACAATCGCTCAGGATCAGTCCGGCGCGAAGCCTGAAAACAAGATCGAGACGGGCGCGATCAATGGCGCGGCCTTTCGCATTGAAATTCCGGCGGAGTGGAATAAGGGGCTGGTGATGTATTGTCACGGCTACGCGCTGGCCGGAACGAATCCGAACCTTGAAGGCGGCAAGCCGCTGCGCGAGGTGTTTCTGTCGCGTGGTTTCGCCATTGCGCAATCGGCTTACAGTGTGCAGGGCTGGGCAGTGAAGGAAGGCGTTGAGGACACCGAAGCGTTGCGCCGCTACTTCGTTGCAAAGTACGGGCAGCCGAAGGAAACGATTGTGCTGGGCCATTCGATGGGCGGCGTGATCACGCTGGCGACGATTGAAAAGTATCCTGAAGTTTACGATGGCGCGCTGCCGATGTGCGGGCCGCTCAACGTCAGCCTGAACGGTTTGCAGGAGCGCGTCTTCGATATGCTGGTCACATTCGATTACCTGTTCCCGAATGTCGTCGGCACGCTCACGAATCTGCCGAAAGGGTCAAGACTCGATCAGACGAAAGTCAAAGCCGCGCTCGAAGCCGCGCCGGACAAGGCCGCGAGCTATGCGAAGCGTTACAGCATTGCGGTCAGTGATGTGCCGGGCACGCTCGCCTTCTTTTACGAAATCAACCGCGAGATGCAGGCGCGCACGGGCGGCAATCCCTTCGACAATCGCAATACGATTTATGACGGCTTTGATGATGACGTGGCGCTCAATCGCGGCGTGAAGCGTTACGCGGCTGATGCAAAGGCGCGCGAATACCTGCGCCAGCATTACGCGCCGACGGGCCGCATTCACGATCCGGTGCTGACGCTGCACACTACTTACGATCCGCTCGTGCCGGGCCGTTACATCAGCGAATACGATTCAATCGCCAGAGTCGCAGGCACGCAGGATCTGTTCGTGACGAAATTCGTCGTGGCCAGAGGGCATTGCACTTTCACGCCCGCGCAGACCGGCGCGGCATTTGAAGCATTGTTGCAGTGGGTGCGCGAACACAGAAAGCCGGAAGCGGGTGAGTTGAAGTAACAATCAGCGCCTGCTTCATTATGCTAAGATCGCGGCGAAAGGAGGCAGCGGAACAATGAGTACTCTGGAAAGTCTGATTCAGCAGGCGCAGTCGCTCCCGCCTCTGGAAAGACAGAAGCTGATTGAGGCATTGCAGGCAGAATCATGGCCTGATGAGCGGGACGCGCGACGCACTGTTGTTCGCCAGGCACGCGGCAGCATGAAGGGGCTGCTGCCTTCGACGGAAGAGTTCCTGGCCGAAAAGCAGGCTGAACTGGAACGTGAAAAATCATGATCTATGTGCTGGACGCGACGGCGATGATCGCCTTCCTGACCAACGAACCGGGGGCTGACGTGATCGAAGACCTGCTGACCGAACCCGGTTCATCCTGCCTGGCGCACGCCATCAATCTGTGTGAACTCTGGTATCAGGCTTATCGCATCGGCGGCGACGCTGCTGCCGATCAGGTTATCAGTGTGCTGGCATCAATCGGGATCGCCACCAGGTCGGATATGGATGTAGCTTTCTGGCGCGAGGCTGGCAGATTAAAAGGAATGCAGCGGATGTCACTGGCAGATGCATTTGGCCTGGCTTTGACGTTACGTGTCGGCGGTGAGTTTGTATCCTCAGATCACCACGAACTTGATCCGGTTGCGGCTTCCGGCGTCTGTCCAGTCAGATTTTTCAGATGAACTTTGCAGGCTGCAACAACCACTCAGTCAATCATTACTTCTCCGGCCTTACTTCCGGCCTGACCGGCTTTGTGATTTCTTTTCGCCATTCTCTTTCGCCGGAGGTTCGATGAACCGCTTGACGACCGGTGATGACAGCACAATTGAAGTCGTCGTCATCCCGAACGGCAGCAGCCCGTCAATCAGTTTTTCGAGGTGATGCACTGACGCGACGCTGGCTTTGAGGATGAACGAATCGCCGCCGGTGCCGCGATGGCATTCAACGATTTCGGGCATCTCCTTCAGCAGGGCAGTCAGGCGCGGGGCGTCGCCCATGATGTTCATTCTGATGAAAGCCGTGATGGGCCGCCCGATCTTTTCCGGGTTTATTTCGGCGTGATAGCCGGTGATGATGCCGACATCTTCAAGCTTTCTGACGCGCTCGGTGACTGCCGGAATTGACAGGCCGACGCGCCGCCCCAGTTCGGCATACGACAGACGAGCGTTCTCCTGAAGCTCGCGCATGATCTTCCAGCCGATTTCATCCAGCAGCTTTTCAGATTCTAAAGTCATCGCTGCGATTAACCTTAAAAAGTAAAGTGACGGGCTGATAATACCTGAAACAGTGTATTCATTGTTAGCGGTCGCGTGCCTATTATATCTGGTAATCGGTCACATTAACGGAATTGATGGTGTGAGGATTGACAGATTCCAGGGAGGGCAATGCGATGTCGTTTGAAAAGACAAGATGGATCTGGCACAACGGGCAAAACATTCCTTTTGACGAAGCGCAGATCAGCGTCGCCGCATACGGGCTGCATTACGGCACGGGCGTATTTGAAGGAATGCGCGCTTATGCCACTGCCGAAGGCCCGGCGATCTTTCGCAATGGTGAACATCTTGACCGGCTGTACGCTTCGGCGGCGGTGTACGGGATGGAGGTGCCGTTTACGAAAGCGGAACTGACCGAAGCGATCTGTGACAATGTGCAGGCGAACGGATTTGAAAGCTGCTACATCAGGCCGCTCGTCTTTTTTGATACTGAATCGCTCGGCATTCGCGCCGAATGTCCGGTCAGTGTGACGATTATTGCGTGGTCCTGGGCGAGTGAGCGCAGTTCGGGAAAATATACTGTCGGCGTGCGCGCCACCGTTTCACCCTGGACGAAGTTTCATTCAACGATGATGCCGACGACGGCGAAATCAACGGGGCAGTATCTGAATGCGATTCTGGCTGTGAAGGAAGCTGCCCGGCGCGGTTACGACGAAGCGATTCTGCTGGATATGCACGGCAATCTGGCGGAAGGCGCGGTTGAGAATCTGTTTCTGGTCAAAGATGGCAGAGTCATCACCAACGACGAGAAATCATCAATCCTGCTCGGCATCACGCGGGCTTCGGTGATCGAAATTGCGCGTGATCTGGGTTACGAAGTCGAGGTCAGAACGATGAAGCCGGAAGACCTCGTGAACGCTGACGAAGCTTTCTTCACCGGCACGGCGATTGAAATTCAGCCGATTGCGAGCGTGGATGACAGACCTGTTGGCAGCGGCGCACGCGGCCCGGTGACGCGCGAAATTCAGCAGGCTTACTTTGACATTGTGGCCGGACGCAATCCGCGTTATCAGCACTGGCTGCATCCGGTCTATCAGTACGAACTGACGAGCAGCGCCCGCTGAAAGATGAGCCACGAATGAACACGAATATTTATGAATGGAAAAATGCTGATGACCAAAGGATCAGGACTCTGACTCTTCTTCTCTGTGCCTCTGCGCCTCTGCGTGAGATAGAGTTTCACGCAGAGGCGCAGAGGCACAGAGAAGAAGAGAAGAGTTGATGACGAGGCTGGTATTGATTCGCAGTTGATGAAATCTGAACAAAGTCATGGCTGACGTTTCAGGCTTTGAAGCCGCAACAAACCGAATTGCCTGGCAACCGGATGAGAGTGTGAAGGCGCGCGCACAACTCACCCGGTTTTTGTCTTTCTGCGGGCTGGATTCGTGGGAGCAGTTGTACCGGCGTTCGATTGATGACATCGCCTGGTTTCACGAACAGCTTTTGCGCTTCCTCGACCTGCGATTTGACGAGCCTTATTCGCAGATCGTTGACCTGTCACGCGGCATTGAATGGCCGCGCTGGTGCGTGGGCGGCAAACTGAACATCACGAAATCGTGTCTGGATCGCTGGCTTGAAAGCGACGACACAGCGCACCGGCCCGCCGTCATTCAGGAAGGCGAAGAAGGTACGGTGCGCACGCTCACGTATCACGACCTCTGGAATGAAGTTGAGTTGTGCGCTGCCGGATTGCGCGCCTGTGGGTTGAAGAAGGGTGATGCGGTCGGCATTCATCTGCCGATGGTGGCTGAAACAGTGACGGCGCTGCTCGCCATCAATCGCATTGGCGGCATCGCGGTGCCGCTCTTTTCGGGCTACGGCCCGGCGGCGATTGAAGCGCGTCTGCGCGATGTCGGCGCGAAAGCTCTCTTTACCTGCGATTCGTTCCCGCGTCGCGGCAAAAGCGTCGCGGCCAAACTGATCGCTGACGAAGCCGTTGCCAGTCTGCCTGACATTGCGCGCGTCATCGTCGTGCGCCGCACTGCTGAAACCGTGCCGATGAAAACGGCGCGTGACATTTACTTCGATCAGTTGCTCGCCACCGGCGAACGCCATTCAGCCGACAAACGCCGCGCTGAACTCACCGACGCCGAAGACCCGCTGATTGCCATTTACACTTCGGGAACAACCGGCAGACCCAAAGGCATTCTGCACACGCACTGCGGCTTTCCGGTCAAGGCGGCGCAGGATATGTGCTTCGGCACTGATGTCGGCGCGGGCGACCGCATCGCGTGGCTGACAGACATTGGCTGGATGATGGGCCCCTGGCTGATTTACGGCGCGCTGCTGCTCGGCGCGACGATTGTGCTTTATGACGGTGCGCCTGATTTCCCGGCTCCTGACCGGATGTGGGCTTTCTGCGCGAGGCACGAGGTCAACATTCTCGGCATTTCGCCAACGCTCGTGCGCGCGCTGGCCGTGCATGGCGACAAACTACCCGCGAGACACGATCTGTCATCGCTGCGAATTTTCGGTTCGACCGGAGAACCCTGGAATCCTGATCCCTGGTGGTGGCTCTTTGAGAAAGTTGGAAAGAAGCGCGTGCCGATCATCAACTATTCGGGCGGCACTGAAATTTCGGGCGGCATTCTGATGTGCAATCCGCTGCTGCCGATCAAGCCGTGTTCGTTCTCTGCGCCGTGTCCCGGCATTGCGGCTGACGTGGTTGATGAAAACGGAAAGCCGGTGTGCGGCGCGGTCGGTGAACTTGTGATCCGGCAGCCCTGGATTGGTCAGGCGCGCGGTTTCTGGCGCGATGATGAGCGTTATCTCAATACGTACTGGTCGCGCTTTGATCAGGTATGGGTGCATGGCGACTGGGCGATGATTGATGCAGATGGTTTCTGGTACATCCTCGGTCGCAGCGATGACACGATCAAGGTAGCGGGCAAGCGCGTCGGCCCGGCTGAAGTTGAATCAGTTCTGGTCGCTCATCCGCAGGTGGCCGAAGCCGCTGTCATCGGCGTGCCGGACGAAATGAAAGGCAACGCGCTGGTGGCTTTTTGCGTCCTGAAAACAGACGCGCAGGCTGCTGAAAAGCTGGCACGCGCTTTGAAGGAAATGGTTGGAGCAGAACTCGGCAGACCGCTGCGACCTGAACAGGTGTTCTTTGTTTCCGCGCTGCCGAAAACGCGCAATGCCAAAGTCATGCGCCGCGTCATTCGCGCTGCCTTCACTGGTGAAGACCCCGGTGATGTGACGGCGCTTGAAAATCCGGCAGCGGTGGAAATGATTCGCGGGCTGTCTGAAAAATCAGCCCAGAAGTGACACAGGACTGAAGCGTGTTGTGCGATTTGCCAGAATCGCACGGCTTCATAAGAGGCTGTTGAAGAGAATCGTGCGATTCTGGCAAATCGCACAACAGCGAGAAACGCAAAGGAGATCACGGCGATGGCTACAACTCAGAATGCCACGATCACCGCAAATGATCTGAATGCAGTGCTGACCGAAGATGTCGGTTTTGAAGAGATCAGCATGCTGCCGATTGATCATCCCGGCGCGCAGGATCCTGATTACCGCGCGCGGCGCAATTATATTGCCGCACTGGCCCGGCAGTACCGCGAAGACCCGCAGCACATCATTCCGACAGTTGATTACACGAAGGAAGAAAAGGAAGTCTGGCGTCACGTCTGCTGTCAGCTTGAAAAAGTGCAGGCCCGGCGCGCCTGTTCGTTTTACCTGGAAGCCAAAAAGCAGCTTGGCATCAGTTGCCTTCAGATTCCGCAGTTGTGCGACCTGAACGCAAAACTGCAAAAGCTCAACAACTTTCGCGTCGCGCCGATTGAAGGACTGGTCGAAACGCGGGCATTCCTGAGCTGGCTCAGCAAGCGCACGATGCTTTGCACGCAGTACGTGCGCCATCATTCGCGGCCCGAATACACGCCTGAACCCGACGTGGTTCACGAATTCATCGGCCACATTCCGGCCTTCACGAATCCTGACTTCGCCGACTTTTCGCAATCCATTGGCCGGGGCGCGGTGATTGCGACCGACGAACAACTGGAACAACTCGGACGACTGTACTGGTTCACGGTTGAGTTCGGCCTGATCGAAGAAGGCAGCGAAATCAAAGCCTTCGGCGCGGGCCTGCTGTCGTCTTACGGCGAACTCGAACACGCCTTCGGCAGCGAAGTCGAGCGCCGCAAATTCAACCTGAAGGAAGTCATCAACACGAAGTACGACTATTCAGATATGCAGCCGCTGCTCTTTGTCATTCCGTCGTATGCGTATCTGAAGGAAGTCACGCAGCAGTTCATCAGCACCTTCGGCAGACACGCCGATCACGAAGTCGCGCCCGCCGACGTACCGCAGGCCGTGTGGTAAAAGGAGGTGATTCGATGACGAGCGAGGAAAAAGAAAAGCGGATAACGCCAGCGGTAGTTTATCGCTACGTTCTTGATTTCATCGTAAGTCATCCGACTCCTGAACAAATCGCTGCTTTCGCGCCGACACCTGTGATGACTGAAAGGCTGCGAACTCTGATAGCGCGAGAAAAAGCAAATGAGCTTACTCAGGCAGAAAAGGCAGAGCTTGATGAATACAGCCACATTGAACATCTGATCGTGATGCTGAAAGCAGGCAATCCTGAAGTGGCTCAGGATGAACTGGCGGTGTCACTGGCAAAGGTGATTGCCGCCGCCAACAAGCGCGCCCGCGAAGCAGGTGTGGATGTGCGGCAGAGTCTGATTACGATCACACAGATCACTGATGGCGAATTGCGCTGGCGAATCAACTACGGCCCGAAGGATTACATCGGGCAACGTGGTGGTGATCTGATTGTTGACGTTGATGCCAGTGATGCGAATGTCAGACAGGTGCTGCACGGTCAGTAAAAGATAAGCATGCGAAGCCCTGATGACCTGATTGAAACAAAAGAATCTGCCTGGCCGATGTTGCAGGAGTGGTTCCGGCATTCAACAAATCCTGTCGAAGTATTGCCAGCTTCTGAGGTGTCTGTTCGGTGACCTGCAAAAATTTTATGAAAGTTATCGCTGGGCAGGATGGGAAGCAGAAGTTTCCGCGCTTGACGGTGACCAAGGTTTTTCGATCTATCCTCCGTTGTGGGCACAGGGGCCGACAATCTCAGAAAGAGACCGAAGGGTAATTCCATTGGCAGAGCTTTATGACCTGTCTGCTGGAAATCTGAAGGATAGATGATTGAAGGAGCATAGAGATGAGCAACAATCCATTAAAGATCCGACAAGTCCATCACATCGAACTTTACGTCGGCAATGCAAAGCAGGCCGATTACTTTTATCGCAATGCGTTCGGGTTTGATCGCATTGCTTACACCGGGCTGGAAACGGGCAACCGCGAGCAGTGTTCTTACGCTTTGCAGCAGGGCACGTTTCGGCTGCTGCTGACGACGCCGTATACGCCGCTCGACAAGGCGAGCGCGCACATTCTCAAGCACGGCGATGGCGTGCGCGATGTGGCGCTTGAAGTTGATGACGCCGATTATGCTTTTGAAGTCGCTGTCTCACGCGGCGCTGAGCCTGCTGTTGCGCCTTACACGATCAGGGGGCCGCAGGGCGAAGCGCGGCGGGCGGCGGTCAAGGTTTACGGCGACACGATTCATTCGTTCTTCTCGAAGCGCAGTTACGAAGGGCCGTTTATGCCTGACTTCGTTGAGTCACGCGCGCCGGGACGCAATGCGGGTTTGCTGCGGCTCGATCATTTCGTCGCCAACGTTGAATACGGCAAGATGGGGTACTGGGAAGACTGGTACAAGCGCATCTTTGGCCTCGAACGCTATATGACGTTTGATGACAAGGATATTTCAACTGAATTCACGGCACTGAGCAGCGTGGTGATGGCGAATGAGTCGCGCAGCATCAAGTTCCCGATCAACGAACCTGCGCCGGGCAAACGCAAAAGTCAGATTGAGGAATACACCGAGTTTTACCAGGCTCCGGGCGTGCAGCACATTGCGCTGCTGACGACCGATATTATTTCGACAATTGGCACGCTGCGCTCAAATGGCGTTGAGTTTCTGGAAGTGCCCGACACTTACTACGAAATGCTGCGCGACCGCGTGGGCGCGCTTGACGAGGATGTGGCGACGCTGCGCGACCTGCGCATTCTGGTTGACCGCGACGATGAAGGTTATCTGCTGCAGCTTTTCACCAAACCGGTCGAAGATCGCCCGACGCTGTTTTTTGAAATCATCCAGCGCAAAGGCGCGCAGGGCTTTGGCAAAGGCAATTTCAAAGCTCTCTTTGAAGCCATCGAACGCGAACAGGCGCGGCGCGGCAACCTTATCTGAAGAAAAGAACCACGGGGGACACGGGGGGCACGGGGAAGATTTATTCATCAGATAACTTACTTCAAACCTGAAGCGTCTTTCTTCATTCAATTCTTCCCGTGTTCCCCGTGTCCCCCGTGGCTTGAAATCATGACCGAACCCCGATTCATTCCGCTGACCAGTTACCGCGAATTTTCGCCCGAAGAGATGCGGCAGCGCGCCGCAGTGTTTCGTGAACATATGCTGCGACGGCGCACGGTGCGATATTTTTCTGATCGTCCGGTGCCGCGTGAAATCATTGAGGACTGCCTGACCGTGGCGGGCAGCGCGCCGAGCGGAGCCAATCTGCAACCCTGGCATTTTGTCGTCGTCAGCGATCCGGCAATCAAACAGCAGATTCGCGCTGCGGCTGAAAGTGAAGAACAGGCTTTTTATCACGGACGCGCGCCGCAGGAATGGCTCGACGCGCTGGCGCCGCTCGGCACCGATGAACACAAGCCTTATCTCGAAAGCGCGCCGTACCTGATTGCGATCTTTGCACAGAGTTACGGTCTGCTGCCTGATGGCCGCAAAGTCAAAAACTATTACGTGCAGGAATCGGTCGGCATTGCGACGGGCATGCTGATTACGGCGCTGCATCACGCGGGGCTGGTATCGCTGACGCACACGCCGAGTCCGATGGGGTTTCTCAATGAAATCCTCGGTCGTCCCGCGCACGAAAAACCTTTCCTGCTGCTTGTCACCGGCTATCCGGCAGAGAACGCGGTCGTGCCGGACATCAGCAAAAAGCCGCTCAGCGAGATTGCAACTTTTGTGTGAGGCAAAGTCATGTCATCACCAGTTTCACAAACTCAGTTCAGTTATCAGTCAGGCTTCGGCAATGAGTTCGCCACTGAAGCGTTGCCGGGCGCGCTGCTGAAAGGGCAGAACTCGCCGCAGAAGGCTCCTTACGGTTTGTATGCCGAGCAGTTGAGCGGGACTGCCTTTACTGTTCCGCGTGTGGCGAACCGGCGAACGTGGACTTATCGCATTCGCCCGACCGTCGCGCACAAGCCTTTTCGGCGGATTGAGAACAGACTGCTGCGCAGCGGGCCGTTTGATGAAATCGCCGCGACGCCGAATCAGTTGCGGTGGAATCCGCTGCCGCTGCCTTCGGCACAGACCGATTTCGTGGACGGGCTGATGACGATGGCCGGATGCGGGGATGCGGCGATTCTGTCAGGCGTCGGCGTTCACATTTATGCGGCGAATGCCTCAATGCGTGAGCGGTTTTTTTATGACGCTGATGGCGAACTGCTGATTGTGCCGCAGCAGGGCAGGCTGGCGCTGCACACTGAACTCGGCGCGCTTGAAATTGCGCCGGGTGAAATGGCGGTGATTCCGCGCGGCGTCAAATTCAGAGTTGAACTGCCTGACGGTACTGCGCGCGGTTATGTCTGCGAAAATTACGGGGCGATGCTGCGGCTGCCTGACCTGGGGCCGATTGGCGCAAACGGGCTGGCGAATCCGCGTGACTTTCTGACGCCGGTCGCGGCTTACGAAGACCGCGAAGGCGACTTTCGCGTGGTCGCAAAGTTTCAGGGCAATTTGTGGGAATGCGAGACAGATCATTCGCCGCTTGATGTGGTCGCGTGGCACGGCAACTATGCGCCTTACAAATACGACCTGGCGAATTTCAATACAATTAACACGGTCAGCTTCGATCATCCTGATCCTTCGATCTTCACGGTGCTGACCTCGCCTTCTGAGATTGCGGGGATGGCGAATGCTGATTTCGTGATCTTCCCGCCGCGCTGGATGGTGGCTGAGCATACTTTTCGCCCGCCCTGGTTTCATCGCAACTTCATGAATGAATTTATGGGGCTGATTTTCGGGCAGTACGACGCGAAGCCTGAAGGGTTTGTGCCGGGCGGGGCGAGCCTGCACAACTGCATGTCAGGTCACGGGCCTGATGTGGCGGCGTTTGAGAACGCTAGCAATGCCGAACTGCAACCGCAGCGATATGAAAACACGCTGGCCTTTATGTTCGAGACGCGGCTGGTGCTGCGACCGACGAAATTTGCAATGGAAACCGAGGCACTGCAAAAGGATTACTGGCAGTGCTGGCAGGGGCTGGTGAAGCACTTCAAGCCGTAGCGCGCAGGAAGCATTTTCGAGTTGCCCGGCTGGCTTGACCTGCCTGTACCAGGGGAGTAGAGTGAAATTGAACCTGACAGCAGGTTGATTGAAGATTCTGCGGTAAGCGGTGACCGTGGAAGACCGCAAACGGTTCCGGAATGTGACCGGCTTTGACAAAGGAGGTGCAGCATAGAAACTGACTCACAGTTCGAGCTACAACCTGGGCGCTTATGCGTCTTTACTGCATCTGACGATGCAGGCAAACACCACCACTGAGCCTGTCAGACACCACCACGCGATGACTGACAGGCTCAACTGTTTCTGCCCGAATTTTTGCGGCCCGCTTTCACTTTTTCAGCCTTCCCTGTAAAAAGAGGCTATGCGAAGCCTCGATCTGATTATTCTCTTTGCTTACCTGCTGGGCACGGTGCTGTTCGGCGCTTATTTCTCGAAATCACAAAAGAGCGTCAAGGACTATTTTGTCGGCGGCGGCAAGGTGCCCTGGTGGGCGATTATGGGTTCCATCGTGGCGACCGAAACCAGCACCGTCACATTCATCAGCGTGCCGGGATTTGCTTACAGCCGCAACTTCACGTTTATGCAACTGGTCATCGGTTACATGATCGGGCGCATCGTGGTGACGCTGCTGTTTGTGCCGTCATACTTTCGCGGACAGTTGCTGACTGTGTACCAGTTGCTTGGCCAGCGATTCGGCGGCGGCGTGCGGCGGCTGGCCTCGGCGCTCTTTCTGGCGACGCGGTCGCTGGCTGACGGCTTCAGACTGTTTGCGACGGGGCTGGTGCTGGCGGCGCTGCTGCTGGCAATGCCGGGGATGGAAGAATCGGTCAGAGCGTGGTTCCCGTCGCTCGATCCGAAGTGGACGATTCTGGTGATTTCGGTGCTGGTGATGGGCGTGGCGACGATCATTTACACCTTCCTCGGCGGGATGGAAGCCGTTATCTGGACGGACGTGATTCAACTGGTGATTTATCTGGTGGGCGCAGTGATTGCCGCGTGGATTCTGCTCGACAAAATTCCGGGCGGCTGGAACGAGGTTGTGCAGACAGGCGCGGCGGCAGGCAAGTTTCAGTGGTTCGATTTCACAACGGGGCTGACGAAGGATTACACGTTCTGGTCGGGGCTGATTGGCGGCGCGTTTCTGACGACGGCGACGCACGGCACCGATCAGTTGATGGTGCAGCGTTACCTGTGCAGCGATTCAACGCGGCAGGCGCGCGTGGCGCTGCTCTCAAGCGGCGCGGTGATCTTCGCGCAGTTTATGCTGTTTCTGCTGATCGGCGTGATGCTCTATGTTTTTTACACCGGGCACGCGGTCAGCGAAATTGCGGCGTTCACGGTTGACGGGCGCGTCAGGGCTGATCGCATCTTTCCGCATTTCATCGTCACGCATCTGCCTTCGGGCGTGGTCGGGCTGGTGATTGCCGCGATCTTTGCGGCGGCAATGTCCACGCTGTCATCATCGCTCAATTCATCTTCGGCGACGGCGATTGCCGATTTTTATATGCCACTGACCGGACACGCGAAAGGCGATGCGCATTACCTGAAAATGTCGCGGCTGCTGACCGTCATCTGGGGCTTAATTCAGATTACGGCGGCGCTGCTGGCGATCAGGCTGTCTGACAACGTGGTTAATGAAGTGCTCGGCATCGCGTCATTCACGAACGGCGTGATTCTGGGCCTGTTCTTTCTTGGCACCTTCACGAAGCGCGTGCAGCAGAATGCTGCTATTGTCGGAATCATTGCGGGCGCGGGCGTGATGTTGTGGATCAAGCTGCAAACCGGCGTGTCGTGGCAATGGTATGTGCTGATCGGTTCAGTGGTCACTTTTGCGGTGGGCGTGGCGGCCAGCCTGGTGACGGGTGAACGTGAACTGACAAAGTCGGCGGAGGCCGAACTGGAATGAAGACAAGTCTGAAAGGAACTGCTGTTCGCAAGCAGCTTGCCGGGGTGATGCTGTCGGTCTGCCTGGTGGCGGCGCTGCTGCCTGCGTTTGTTTTCGCGCAGGCTCCGGTTTATCCGCGCTTCGACCGCGCACTGACGAAGAAGGAAGAGAAGTGGGTGCGCGAAACGCTCAGCAGGCTGACGCTCGATGAAAAGATCGGGCAGATGTTTCTGGCCGATGCCAACGCGATTTTTATGAACCGCGACAGCGCCGTTTACCGGCAGCTTGAGCATCACATCCGCGACAACAAAGTTGGCGGCATCATTCTTTTTCGCAGCGATGTGTGGGCGACGGCGATGCTGACGAATCGCTTTCAGGCATTGTCAAAGCTGCCGCTGCTCATTTCAGCCGATCTCGAAATGGGCATGGGCATGCGGCTCAACGACACGCCCTGGTGGCCGCCGAATATGGCTGTCGGCGCGACCGGCGACGCGAAGTATGCGCGGTTGCAGGGCGAAATCACGGCCCGCGAAGCCCGCGCCATCGGCATCAACTGGCTGTATGCGCCGGTCGCTGATGTCAACAACAATCCGGCCAATCCGGTCATCAACGTGCGTTCTTACGGCGAAGACCCGCAAGCGGTGGCGCGCTTTGTCAGCGCCTTTGTCGAAGGCGCACAGGCAGCCGGAGCGATGGCCTGCGTCAAGCATTTTCCTGGTCACGGCGACACGGCAACCGATTCGCACATCGGGCTGCCGGTGGTTGATGTCAGCCGCGAACGCCTGGACAGGCTCGAACTCGTGCCGTTTCGCGCGGCCATCAATGCCCGCGCCGGTTCGATTATGTCAGCGCACATTTCGCTGCCGCAGATCGAAACCGAAGCGGCGGCTCCGGTGCGCACGCTCAGCGCAGGCGAACGGGCGAATGCCGAATTCACTTCACAAACCGAAGCGAACGCGCCGCGTGTCACCAAACCCGCCACGCTCTCGGCCACGGTGCTGACCGGCATCCTGCGCGGCGATCTGAAATTCGGCGGGCTGATTGTTTCAGACGCGATGAATATGGCCGGAGTGTCGGCGCGTTACGACGCTGCCCGCGCCGCCATCGAAGCCATCAAAGCGGGCATTGATGTGATTGAAAAATCGCCTGACATTGACGCAGCCATTCGCGGCGTCAAAGAGGCTGTCGAGCGCGGCGAAATCACCGCAGCGCGCATCAATGCTTCAGTTGAAAAAATCCTGCGCGCCAAGGCTGCGCTTGGCCTGAATGAACATCGTCTGGTCAGCCTTGATAACGTTGACCGCGAAGTTGACGCGGCCAGTCACAACGCCATTGCCCAGGAGATTGCCGAGCGTTCAATGACGCTGGTGCGCGACGAGGCGCGACTGGTTCCGCTGAATCTGAAACCTGACCTGCGCGTGCTGAACATCACGCTGGCCGATGATGACGCAGCTTTCACGACGCAGCCCTTTCTGACCGAACTGCGCCGCCGCATCACGAACATCAGCAATGTGACGATTGAGCCGCGTTCATCTGAAGCTGAAATCAAAAGGCTGCTTGATCGCCTGGAAAAAGAGCCGGGCAGTTTTGATTTCATTATTCTCTCAAGCCTGGCGCGCGCGCGCAGCGGCAAAGGCACAGTCAGCCTGCCTGCAACTGAGCAGCGACTGGCCGAAGAACTGACCCGGCGCAACCTGCCGCTTGTGGTGATTTCATTCGGCAACCCGTACCTGCTCGCGGCCCTGCCTGCTGCCAGAACTTACATTGCCGCTTACAGTCCTTTTCCGTTCAGCCAGCGCGCAGCGGCGCGGGCGCTGCTTGGCGAAACCGATATCACAGGACGCCTGCCGGTGTCATTGCCGGGCCTTTATCAGCCTGGTCACGGGCTTGAGATCAGACGCACTCAGAGTCAGTAGCCGACGCGATGCAGAGCTGCTGCCGTGAATGTTTGACAGGCTGCCAGCCACAGATGCCGGTTAATGCGGTCATTTCAACCGCAAAGAGACAAAGCACACAAAGCCTGAACAGGATGATTGAAACCATCTTTGCTTCTTTGTCTCTTTGCGGTTGAAATGAATTTTCTGTCGTCCGTCTGCGCGCGCATCTCATCGAATATCATTTCTGAATCACAACATTCTTTTCGGAGCAAAGCCGCTTGAATCTGATTCTGTTTCTGCTGGCATTGGCGTTGTGGTGGTGGGCCGGTCTGGGGCTGGTCTGGCTGCTGGCGCCGACTGCGCGACCGCTGAGGTGGCAGGAACTTTTCGGCCTCGCGGTGCCGTGTGGTTCAGCCGTGATTTCGGTGACTTCGTTTGTCCTGGGCTGGTGGCTGGCCGGGACTTCGCTGCGGATGACGGTGACGGCGTTATGCCTGCTCACCGGCGCAGCCGGATTCATTCGCTGGCGGCGCGGAGCGGGCAGCATCACCTGGCCGGTGACTGACAGTCACAGCGATTACCTGTGGCTGACGGTGCTGGCGTTGCAGGCGGGCTTTGTGTTCTGGTTGTCGGTGCGTTCGGCGCTGCTGTGGGACGGGCTGTTCAACTGGGAGATCAAGGCGCAGCTTGCGTTTCAGAATGGCGGCAGGCTGCCGGTTGAATACTTCACTTCTCCGGCTTTGCAATGGAGCCATCCTGAATATCCGCTGCTGCTGCCGCTGACTGAGGCGTGGTTTTTCGGCTGGCTGGGCGCGGCGCACCAGGGGATGATCAAGCTGTTGTTCCCGTTATTTTACCTGGCGGCGACGGGACTGCTGGCTGCGGGTGGTGCGGTGATTTCGCGGCGGCGCGTGGCGTGGCTGCCTGCGGTGCTGCTCTTTTTTCTGCCGCAGCTTTTATTCAGGGAAGGCAGCGTGACTTCGGGTTATGCCGATTTTCCGCTGGCGGTCTGTTATCTCGCCGCCGTGCTGCTGCTGGCAGAATACCGGCTGAATCATGACCCGGCGGTGTTGCGGCTGATGGGCTGGATGGCGGCGACGCTGCCCTGGGTCAAGCAGGAAGGCGCGCTGCTGTGGCTGTGCGTGTGCGGCCTGGCGGCGGTGAGTGCAGTCAGAAAAAAGCAGGTCGCCGCTTTGATTCAGGCCATGATGCCGGGCGCGGTGGTGATTGTGTCGTGGATGATTTTCATCAGGCTGATGAAGGCTCCGGTGGGGCAGGACTATCTGCCGTTCACGATCAGCACGCTGCGATCAAATCTGACGCGCCTGCCGGTGATTGGCCAGGCGCTGCTGGCTGAACTGATCAACTGGCGGCGCTGGAGTTTGTTGTGGCCAGGCCTGCTGATTGTGCTGCCGCTGCTCAGACAGGCACGCTGGCGCAGCACTGTCATCGTCATGAGTCTGACCATTGCCTTGCCGCTGGCGTTTGATGTCGTGGTTTACCTTTTTATCTCGGAGCAGAAGAACACGCTGCGCGGTCACATCGAAGCGTCACTGCCGCGCCTGCTGACGCACGTTGCGCCGATTGCCGTGCTGCTGCTGTGGCTCGGCCTGACAGCGTGGCGCAGGGATTCAGACGGATAAATTTTTCCACGAAGCCACACGAAGATTCACGAAGAAGAGTCAGACAGGATTGACAGGATGAGCAGGATTATTCTGCTTGAGAAAAGCTGGCGATCCTGTCCATCCTGTTAATTCTGTCCTCCTTCCCTTCGTGTTTTCTTCGTGTGGCTTAGTGGATGAAAACTTTATTTGTTCACCTGCTTTTTTCGTCGGGTGATGATTGCGCCGATGAAAAGAATCAATGCGCCGATAGCTGCGCAGATCAGGCCCTGGCGTAATCCGGTTGAGTGAAAGACGAGTTCCAGGCGGTGAGAACCGGCAGGAATGGCCAGGCCGCGCAGAATGTAATCAGCGCGTTCAATCGGAATCTGCCGCCCGTCAAGCCACGCCTGCCAGCCGGGATAAAACATTTCACTGACCACCAGAAAGGCCGGTTGTGAGCTGCTGACGGCCAGTTCAATGCGATTCGGTTCGTAGCCGGTGACGCGCGCCTGAGCCTGTGGCGGTGTGGCGATTGATGAACTGATTTCACGGCCCCGCATATCTTCGCGTTCGAGCAGCGCGGTGCGGGCCGGGTCGAATGGCGAGCCGTCGGGCAGGCGGCCTGATTTGATGGACTCGATGACTTCACGGCTGCGCAGCGTTCTGATTTCGCTGACGAACCAGGCGCGGGGCAGGGCTTTGAGGTTTTCATAAATCGCCAGCGTGTCGAATCTCTTCAGCAGCTTCCATCGCTCAGGCGGCAGGCGCGTCAGGTCGAGCGCGCGCGTGCTGCCGCTCGCGGCATCGTGCAGCGAAGCGGCGAAGATGCCCAGTTCAGTGCCGGGCGCGGCATATTGAAATTCGATGTAATCAATTTTGGCGCGGTCAAATTGCAGGCGGGCAAGGTAACGATGCGCCGGAAAGCCTTCGCCGCTGTCGAGGCTGAAGGCAATCGCGGGCCGCTGATGTTTGATGGCGGCGCGCACTTCGGGGCGATCATAAGCCCATTCGGCGGTGTCACGACCGGCCAGCAATTCACGCTCGACAAGCTGGCCATCGCGCCGGTGAATGATGACACGCGCCACCGTCGCGCCGTCAGTCAGGTGTGTGGCGTGCGACATCGTGGAAACCAGCGCCAGTTCAGTGGCCGCAAAATTTCCGGCATCGAGCGATTCGCGTTTGTCGTGGTCGAGTTGCAGATTCAGCGAGCCGGGGCGAAACGGAATGCCGCCATAAACAACAAAGCCTGTGCCGGGCTGCTGCGGCGTGCTGTCAGCGAATCGTTCCTGGCGCAGCAGGTATCTGACGTTGAGCAGATTGCCGCCCTGGTGTTGCAGGCCAATAAGACTGGCATCTCTCACCGTGCCTTCAAAATCGAGTTCACCGGCCACTTCAGCTTCACGATCAGGACGCAGCGGGTCATAGCCGCTGATCGCCTGAAGCTGATGCGCTACCGGCAGATTCTGATAAATCATTTCGCGGTAGCCGAACGGATACTTGACCAGCGAATAACTGAGCAGGCGAAATGAATTGAGATCAGCCTCGCGTGATTTGATCAGGCTGACTGCCGGAGTGACGCTGTAAAAATCCTTCACCTCACGCGCCGGAGCGTGCCATTCAAAACCTTTGCCCATCAGCATCAGATCAAACATCAGCACGCCGATGACCAGCAGCGCAGAAAACCGCGCGGGCCGCTGAATATAAAACCACACCGCCGCCAGGCCGAGCAGCAGGCTGATGACCGGAACAATTACTTCGCGGTCGCTCAGCCGGATGACTGCGCCAGCCGTTGACGGAAAGAGCCGGTGTGAAAACTGATAAGCCGTCGCCGTCAGCACAGTCAGCAGCGCCAGCAGTCCGCCGCTGACGATCAGCGTTTTCTTTGCGACTGCGCGCGTCGCCGTCATCAGATAAGTTGCGCCAAGCCCGGCCAGCACTGCGGCGGCAAAGCTGTATTCAAACAGGTGGCGATAAGGACAGCGAAAGAAGTTGTAAACCGGAATGCGATAAAGCAGGCGATGCAGACCGAACGGCAGATTGTCGCCCGCCGCGCACAGCAGGCCGATCATTGCGACGACCAGCCAGAACCAGACCATGCGCCGCCAGCTTCGCGCTGAATTTTCAGCGGCAGTTTCGACCGGCTGACTGCCGACTGGTCTGAGCAAACTGCCGGTTATGGCTGCGAGCGCAAGCAGCAATCCCGCCAGCCCGATGTAGCCGTGACTGAGCGTGATCTGCCAGGCTTCGTCCTTTTGCGGCGACTGATAAAAGGACTGCCACTGCGGGCCGAAAAAAAACGGAAAGATCAGCGTCAGCAGTTGTCGCCAGGGCATAGACCACGACGAAAAGAATTCATAGCCGATCTGCGCCCGTTCGCCGCGCATGCGCAGTTCAATCGTCGGCAGCAGTTGAATGGCCGACAGCAGCGCGCCGCAAATTGCCAGCAGCGATCCGGCCAGCAGAAAGCGCCAGCGCGAAACCCGCCGGTCGCGCACCGTCAGGCAGAACAGCGCATAAAACAGGCAGACGAGCATTGTCTGAAACGCTGCCTGCGGCGCGCCCGCAAAATTCTGAAGCGCCAGAAAGACCGCTCCGGCTGTGATCCAGCGCCAGGCCGCGCTGAGCGAACCTCCCGGCAGGCAGTGCTGATAAACCGCTTCGAGCGCGAGCAGAATCCAGGGCAGCCAGACCAGCGTCATCACGTAATGAGTCAGATCCATCTGCGAAATCAGAAATCCGCCAAAGGCAAAACAGACGCCCGTCACTACTGCGCCGGTTCTGGTCAGGCCGATGCGTTGCCCGAACAGATAGCTGCCGCACAAGGCGAGGTGATAACCGATCAGCGTGGTCACGGTCATCGCCGCTGTCGGCGGCAGCAGCGCCGAAAGCCAGTTGGGTGGATAGAGCACGCCCGGTTCGATTGAAGCCAGCAGCGGCATCCCGCCAAACAGGTACGGATTCCACAGCGGCGCAATGCCTTCGGCCAGCATGCGCCCGACCAGCATTTTGATGAGAAAGTAATAGACCATCCCGTCGCGGCGCATCATCACCACGTCGCCTTTGATGATCGGCCAGCCGAAGTAAGTCAGCGTCAGCAGCAGCAGTCCCGCCGCCATCATCAGGCGCGCGCGCATCGTCACTGGCAGATTCATTCTGATTCCGGCTTGTCCGGTCTGAAGGATGTGCATGTCAGATGGGAAAATCAGACGCTTCGGCATTGAAGCCGCATTATTGACTGCGGCCACCGCAGAGACAAGGAACGCAGAAATGATCAGGTCGGCAAGCGTGCAGGGCGCTCAAACCGGCGGCCTGACGGCGCGGATTCGCCAGTCGTGAGCGAGCAGGCTCACCTCACCGGGCGACAATCTTTTTGCCGATCAGGCAGGCGTTTCAGATCAGATTTCAGATCAGTATCCGGCGGTAGTCAGTGTGGCGCGATTTGCCCGCAGTCGCGTGGCTCACGCGGGCAGGCTGATTGCGGATTCAGCGCGACTGCGGGCAAATCGCGCAACACTTTCCTGATCCGCAACGGCTGCCCTGCTTCAACAAAAACGCCTGCTGCAGAAGTCTGGCAGGCGGGCCGCCTGCGCTCATTGTGATGAGATCAGTTGACGAATCGGGCTGGTCGGCGTTGAATGGATGAATATGCAGGAACGCTTACAAAAACTGATTGCTGCCGCAGGCATTGCCTCACGCCGCAAGGCCGAGGAACTGATTGTCGCCGGAGATGTGACGGTCAATGGTCAGATCGTGAAGGAACTCGGTACGCGGGCCGATCCTGAAACCGATGCCATCAAGGTCAAAGGCAAACTCATCAATCCGCATCTGAGCGGCAAACAGAAAATCTATCTGCTGCTCAACAAGCCTGCCGGTTATCTCAGCAGCACTTCAGACCCGCAGAAACGACCGCTGGTCACTGACCTTGTGGGCAGATATCGCAGCCGCGTGCATCCGGTCGGGCGGCTTGATTTCAACAGCGAAGGCCTGCTGCTGCTGACCAACGACGGCGATTTTCATCACCTGATTACCGGCGCGACCAGCAAAGTGCCGAAACGTTATCTGGTCAAGGTCAAGGGTCAGCCCGATGAAGAGAAGATCGAACGGCTGCGGCACGGTGTAGTGGTTGACGGGCATCCGTCAGTCCCGGCTTCGCTGAAGCTGATTGAGGAGAGCGCGACCAATGCCTGGTTTGAAGTGGTGCTGTACGAAGGACGCAATCAGCAGATTCGCAAAATGTTCGATGCGATTGGTCATTCCGTCATCAGACTGCGGCGCACGCGCATCGGTTTTTTGCGCGATACGGGATTGAAAACGGGTGAATGGCGCGAGCTTGAACCGGACGAGGTGCGCCGCTTCTTTCAGCACGCGGCGTCAGCCGGAAAGCAGTCGTCGGAGAAGTCATCCGGGCGTGCGGCGCGGCGCGCCAGACCGGTTCTTGCGAAGCCGCGATCATGAGCGGCGCAGGCGTGAGCGAGGCTTTGCGACAGCGTGATTTAGCGGCTGGCCTGTTGCTTGACAATGCCGCAGCCAGCCTTTAGAGTCGTACCTTCTCTGACTGAATGAAGTTTTCGGGAAACCTGTTTGAATGCTTCAGTCCGGTACTTTTTCACCTGCCACCATTCCTTCCGATTGTCAGCGAGCTGCACGCAAGTTAACTGCGAAGCTGCTCTTCCTGAGCAGTCCGTTTACTGACACTGCGACCGGCAGACGAAGAGGCATGGTCTGGCTGGCAGCCTGATCGAACGCTGCCAAAGCATCACACTGATTTCTGACGGAGTGATTTGATGGAGATCCTGCTGGCTGAAAGTCTCGGCTTCTGTATGGGCGTCAAGCGCGCGGTGGAGATGGCTTATCGCGCCCAGGCGAAATCCGGCGGGCTGCCGGTGATGACGCTGGGGCCGCTCATTCATAATCAGCAGGAGATTGAACGACTCGAAGGTGACGGCATCAGCGTGGCCGAAGCGCCATCGCAGCTTGAGGACGGCGTGGTGCTGATTCGCGCGCACGGTGTCGCGCCGCAGGTTTACGATGATCTGAAAGCGCGCGGGCTGCGCGTGATGGATGGCACCTGTCCTTACGTGCATTATTCGCAGCGCCGGGCCGTTGAATTGCAGCAGGCCGGTTACGAAGTCGTGATCGCGGGCGACGGGCATCATCCTGAAATCATCGGCATTCTGGGCCATCTGGGCGGACAGGCGCACGTCGTCAAAACGGTTGATGAAGCGCGGCAACTGCCACAGATGAAGCGTGTCGGCACGATTGCGCAGACGACCATCAGCCCGCAGAAATATCAGGCCATCATCGCCGCGCTGCGTGAACGCGCTGAGGAAGTGCGCGTCTGCGAAACGATCTGCGATGCAACGGAAGAAAATCAGGCCGCCGTGCGGCGACTGGCCGCCGAGGTCGAAGTGCTCTTTGTCATCGGTGGCCGCCACAGCGCCAACAGCAACAAACTGGTCGAGCAGGCGCTGCCGTTCTGCGCGCGTTCGATGCTGATTGAAACAGCCGAAGAGATCAGACCGGAAGATGTGCGCGGCGTGGCGCGAGTCGGCGTGAGCGCCGGAGCTTCAACGCCGGACTGGATGATCGAGCGCGTCGTCAACCGGTTGCGGGAGCTTGACCGGCTGATAAATTCAGGCACGGTCTGAAGCCTGTGCTGTTTCAGGTTTAATTTGTTTGGCAAACCGGAGGCTGAAGCGTTATCATTCCGGTTCGTTCAGCCACACAGTTTTTTCACCGGATGGATTATCCATTCGCGCAATTTGCTGAGAAGTTCACTGAGGAGGATTCCTTTTTTCAATGTCAACCCATAACCCTAACCAACCCGCAGGCAGCGCTGAAGCGCCGGAAGCGACTCCGCCTGTGGCACCGGAAGAAAATATCACCGCTGCTGAGTCCGCGAACGTTGTTGATGACGATGCCGAGATGAGCAATGAGGATTTTGCCAGCATTCTCGAACAGCACGAACGAGAAAGCCGCAGCGAAGTCAGCGAGGGCGAAGTCGTCAAGGGCACAGTCGAAAAGATCACTGATCAGACGGTCATCATTAATATCGGTTTCAAATCTGAAGGCATCGTGCCGATTGCCGAATTCAAGGATGGCGATCAGATTCTGGTCAAACCTGGCGATCAGGTGGATGTCCTCGTCAAGCAGCTTGAGAACAACGAAGGCTATGTCGAGTTGTCGCGGGCTGACGCGCTCAGAATGCAGACCTGGGAGAAGATCGAAGCCGCGTACAAGAACGGCGCGACCGTGATCGGGCGAGTCACTGACCGCATCAAGGGCGGCCTGCGCGTGGACATCGGCGGCATTCAGGCTTTCCTGCCTGGCAGCCAGGTGGACATTCGCCCGGTGCGCAATCTTGAGAGCTTCAAGAACAAGGATATCGAAGTCGAGGTGCTGAAGGTCAACCGCAAGCGCAGCAACATCGTGCTGTCGCGCAAGGCGGTCATTGAGAAGATCGGCCACGTCAAGAAGGCCGAAACGCTCAGGAACCTTGAAGAGGGCATCATCGTTGACGGTGTGGTCAAGAACATCACCGAATACGGCGCCTTCATTGACCTCGGCGGTCTTGACGGTCTGCTGCACATCACTGATATGTCCTGGGGCCGGATTCAGAACCCGAACGAACTCTTCAAGGTCGGCGAGACGATTCAGGTCAAGGTGCTCAAGTTCGATCAGGAGAAGGAACGCGTCAGCCTCGGCTACAAGCAGTTGCTGCCTGATCCGTGGAGCACGATTGGCGAACGCTATCAGATTGGCGCGCGCGTCAAAGGCAAGGTTGTTTCGATTGCCGATTACGGCGCTTTCGTTGAACTTGAACCCGGCGTCGAAGGCCTGGTGCACGTTTCCGAAATGAGCTGGTCGAAGCGCGTCAAGCACCCGTCCAAACTCGTTTCAGTCGGCCAGGAGATCGAGGCTCAGGTGCTGGAAATTGATTCCAACAATCGCCGCATCAGCCTGGGCATCAAGCAGATTGAAGCCAATCCCTGGGAGACGCTGGCCGAACGCTATGCGGTTGGCTCGCGCGTCAGAGGCCGCGTGCGCAATCTGACCGATTTCGGCGCATTCGTTGAAATCGAAGACGGCATTGACGGACTCGTGCACGTTTCCGATATTTCCTGGACCAAGCGCATCAAACATCCGAGTGAAGCGCTCAAGAAGAATCAGGAAGTCGAAGCCGTCATCACGGCCATTGATATTGACAATCGTCGCCTCTCGCTTTCGATCAAGGATCTGGAGCCGAACGCCTGGGATCGTTTCTTCAACGAACGCAAGCCGGGCGATGTCGTCACCGGACGAGTCACGCGCTTCGCCAACTTCGGCGCATTCGTTGAACTCGAAGACGGGATCGAAGGGCTGTGCCACGTGTCTGAACTTTCGGATCAGCACGTGGACAAACCCGAAGACGCCGTGCAGATCGGGCAGACGATGCAGTTCAAGATTCTGAAAATGGATCGTGAAGCCAAGAAGATCGGCCTGTCAGCGCGCGCCGTTGGCAAGGATGAACCGATCATTGATGTTCGCAGCTACACGGCCAGTGATTCCGGCGGCATGGGAACACTGGGCGAAATTGCCGACTTCATGAATGTCGCTTCCGGTGAAAACGAAGGCTCGAAGAGCTGATTGATCCGGTGGCGGCAGCACACAGGCGGTATCAGATGACAGGCGGCACGCAGCAGCTTATGATTGCTGCCTGCCGCCTGTTGTTACTGCGAATCCCTCATTGTTTTTCAGTTCCTGAGATTATTTCCGTAGTATGAAAAGAAGCACTCTCGTCTGGGTTGCGGTGATTTCCGGCATTGCCCTGCTGGCCTTCAGCGCCGTGCTGGTGATCGGCGCGCTGCTGCTGTCGGAAGACGGCGGTTTCAGCGGCGTCGGTGGTGAACGGATCGCCGTGATTCCGGTGGAAGGCGTGATTACAGAAGCGACCGCCAGAGAGGTGAATCGTAATCTGAAACAATACGGCAACGACAGCCGCGTCAGGGCGATTATCCTGCGCGTTGACAGTCCCGGTGGCGGCGTCACCGCTTCAGAAGAGATTTACCGCGAAGTCAAACGCGTCAGGGAAGAGAAGAAGAAAAAGATCGTCGTGGCCATGGGCACGGCGGCAGCTTCCGGCGGTTATTACATTTCTGCTCCGGCAGACAAAATCTTTGCCAACAGCAGCACGGTGACGGGCAGCATCGGCGTGATCGCTGAACTGATCAATTACAAAGGTCTGGCTGAATGGGCAAAGATCAAACCGGAAGTTTTCAAAAGCGGCGAGTTCAAGGATACGGGTTCCCCCACGCGCGATATGACGCCGCGCGAACGTGAATACTTTCAGAACCTGATCAATACTTTATTCAATCAGTTTGTGCGGGTTGTGGTTGATGGTCGCAAGGGACGGCAGGGGCTGGATGAGGCAAAGGTCAGGGCGCTGGCCGATGGCCGCGTCTATACCGGCGAAGAGGCCAAAGCCAACGGGCTGATTGACGAAATCGGCGGGTACGAGGACGCCCTCAGAGAAACCGCAAAGATGGTCGGCATCAGGGGCGAACCGCAGGTCGTCACTCCGCCGAAGCCGCGTGATTCGTTTTCGCTGCTGGACCTGCTCGGCAGCGCAAAACTCGGCAAACTCCTGCCGAGCCAGTTGCCAGCTCAGTTGACTGAGATGGACACTTCGGTGAAATTCAAATATCAGTGGAAGTAGTCGGCACAGTTTTCAGGCTGTGGCCGAATGTGGCTGCGCTGCTGATTCATCAATGATCAATCAATTGTTCACCTGAATGGAGGCGAGATGACAAAGGCAGAGTTGGTGGAAGAGGTTTCGCGGGCTGCCGAGTTGACCAAGAAGGACTCGGAAGTGATTGTGGACGAGGTTTTCAAGAACATCATCCAGGCCCTCAATCGCGGCGAAAAAATTGAACTGCGCGGGTTCGGGTCTTTCCGGGTTCGGCAGCGCGATGCGCGGCGCGGGCGCAATCCCAAAACCGGCGAACCGGTTGATATTCCGGCCAAGCGCGTCCCCTATTTCAAGCCGGGCAAGGAACTCAAGGAACTGATCAATCAGCACGAAGAAGAGATCAGCCAGCAGACCGCGTAAGCTGGCGGTCGCTGGTCAGTCGAAGCCCCGCAAGCCAGTCGTTATGGATTTTCTCTGGAGTCCCTGGCGTTCTCAATACGTCGGATCAGGCCATCGGGAAAAGGGCTGCGTCTTCTGCCGTCTGGCCGGACGGCCTGAGGATGACGCGGCCAGTTACATCTTTTACCGGGGGCAGCACAATTATCTGGTGCTGAATCTTTACCCTTACACCAGCGGCCATGCGCTGATTGTTCCCTATGCTCATCAGGCGCTGCTCTGCGAAGCCGACAAGGCGACGACTGACGAGATGATGGATCTCGCCAAACGCATGCAGCAGGCGCTCGGTGAAATTTACAGACCCGACGGCTTCAACCTGGGAATGAATCTGGGAGCGGCTGCCGGCGCCGGAGTCGCTGAACATTTTCACCTGCACATCATGCCGCGCTGGTTTGGCGACAGTAATTTCATGACGACAGTGGGTGAGACGCGAGTGTTGCCCGAAACGCTCACCGCTACCTTTCAGAAACTGAAAAAGTATTTCTGAGCATCCTGCAAACCGGACAGCGTTCTTTTAGTGGCTGATCGTCCTGATCCGCTTCGCCACCGTGCCGGACTCTTTCTTTCTCCCCTGTCACTGACAACCTGTTTGATGGAGGTTTGTGATGAATTCTGTTCCTGCCTTTTCCTCCACCGGTTTCAGAACAAGCGCGCTGATTCTGACCCTGCTGATCTGCCTGGCTCCTGCCGGAGCGCAAACGCAGGGCAGCGGCAATCCATCGGGTAATCCGCGGACTGCCGGAGTCACCAGCCACACCGTGCGCGGAAAGATTTTTATGCCTTCAGGCACAATGCCGGAACAGCGCGTCCGGGTGGTGCTGGAACTGAGTACCGGCGGCGTCGCGGCTGAGACATTTTCTGATTCAGTCGGTAATTTTGAGTTTCGCTCGCTGCCGAGCAACTCATACCGCGTGGTTGTGCCCGGCGATGGGCGCGTCTATGAAACCACGCAGGAGCAGGTTGATGCATACGGGAATTTCTCGCGCACTTTCAATGTCCAGATCTATCTGAAGGACAAAAGCGCCGAACTGATTGCGCGACCGGGCAACAAAACGGTTTCAGCCGCCGAGTTCTCGCAGAAAATTCCGAAAGAGGCCGCCAGGCTTTACGAAAAGGGAGAAAAGAAGGCCAGGGAAGGAAAGAGTGAAGAAGCGGTGGCACTCTTTCAGGATGCGCTCAAATCGTTTCCCGACTACCTGCTCGCGCTCAAC
Source organism: Blastocatellia bacterium (assembly GCA_046331565.1). Classification (GTDB taxonomy): domain Bacteria; phylum Acidobacteriota; class Blastocatellia; order RBC074; family RBC074; genus DASRDU01. The sequence continues at coordinate 3,107,085 of JAXLQP010000001.1, read as the reverse complement.
AAACTGGGCGAACAGTATCTGGTGCTCAAACGACCCGATGAAGCGCAGGCTGCTTTTGAAAAAGCTCTGGCTGTAAATGCCAGACACCCGCTTTCACATATCAATCTGGGCGTGCTGCTCTACCTGCTGAAGCGCCTGCCCGAAGCTGTCAGCCATCTTGAAACAGCCAACCATCTGGATGAAAGCTATCCGATGGCCCATCTGTATCTGGGACTGGCGCTGATGGATTCGTCACCAGCCGATTTTGACCGGGCTGAGCGTGAACTGCTCAAAGCCCGCTCTCTGGGCGGGCCGGAAATGGTCAAAGTGCGCCAGCATCTTTTCAACCTCAATATTCGCCGCCGCAACTGGGACAAGGCTGTCGAACAGCTTGAGGCTTATTTGCAGGAAGCCCCGAATGCGCCCGATGCCCCCGCTGTTCGTGAAAAACTTGATCAGCTCAAAAAGGCGCTCGCTCAGCAGGCCACTCAGTCCCGCAAACCCTGATCAGTCATTCTGAATAAAAAAAGTCAGATTGAATGATTCACAAGTTAAAGACAGGAATGGTTTTTAACAAAACCTTCAAACCTGTTGAAGATTTAACTTGCTTGAATCAGTCAATCTGACTATACTGCGCTCGCTTTTTCGGTAGTAGTTATTGGTCAAGCGAAAGGCTACTTGTATTCAACGGGGCGAATGCAAGTGGCTTTTCGCTTTTTTTATTTTTTCAGAAGCAGCGCAGAAATCACAGAAATCAATGGGGCAGGGACTCAGATTACTGAGTCCCTGCTTTTTTCGTAACGACGTAAACCCCGCCGGAGAATGAACCGGCATACATTTTACTGCCGTCAAACGGATCAGTCGTCAGCGTCCACAACCGCTGGCTGGGCAGATCGTTGATGTTCAGCATCTCCCAGGTTTTGCCGCGATCAACCGAGCGGTAAAAGCCGCCCTGATTGTAATCGCCCACAAAGACTTCATTCGGATTGGCCGGATTAACCGTGATGGCGCTGACCGAAGAGGCCAGCCGCAACCCGCCGCCGCGACGTTCCCAGTTGCGGCCTCCGTCGGTCGAGCGGAAGAAGGCATTGGAAGTGCCGACATAAATCGTGTCAGCCGTGCGCGGGTCAAAGACAACAGCCTGAATCCGGCGCATCTCGCCATCAAGCGCCACCGGGCTGAAACTGTTGCCGCCGTCACGCGAAATGAACAGGCCTTCTTCAGTGCCCGCCACAATCAGCCCCGGATCGTGTCGGCTGGTTGCCACGGCGCGAATAATCGGGCGCATTGATCCGGGAGTGTGGGCCGGAAGGGTGAGCAGTTCCCATCCTTTCTTTTCATCCTGACTGCTGCGGTAAAGTCCTTCCCAGGTGGCTGCGATGAGGCCGCCCGGTTCGGCATCGCTGCGCGCATAGAGCGGCGCAATGGCGAAAACCTGACTTTGCAGGTCAGTCAGTGCGGGCAGTGCTGGTTTGTTCGCCTGCGCCGGTTCAGGCTGGCGTTTCCTGTCAGCCGCAGACCGGCCTGGCGTCTGCACGCGGGTCTGCGAAACATTTCTGAGTGAATGGCCTGACACCGCACCGGTCGCGCGACCCCGCGCCACAGTTGAAACGGGCTTTTTCACGCCCGCCGGAGCGCTGGCTTCGGCAATGGTTTTTTTACGGCTTCCCGGTCTGGTTTCGTTTTCAGTGCGTTTGACGAGCGTCCAGGTGCGGCCCCGGTCATCCGAGCGAAACAGACCGTGATTGGTTCCGGCATAAAGCGTTTCAGGGTGGGTTTCATCCTGATGAATCGAATAAACGTCGCGCACGCCCATGCCTTTGGTGGATTGCTGCCAGGTGGTGCCGCCGTCCTCGCTGATGAAGAACCCGCCGCCAGCAGCGTCAAAGATCACCCCGGCATAAATGCGCCCGCGTTCAGTGCGGTCGGCCAGCACGGCGCGCACCTGGCGCGAAATGAATCCGGCATTGCTCAGCGCGTAATTTTCGCCGCCGTCCTCGCTGACCAGCACGCCCATATCTTCAGTGCCGACGTAAACCCGGTTGGGTTTGTCAGGATGCACAGCCAGCGCATTGATGATCAGCCTGGGCGAAGACACCAGGCTCCAGTTTTTGCCGCCGTCGGATGAGCGCCATAATCCTTCAGTCGTGCCGGCAAAAATCACTTCAGGCCGGGACGGATGCTGATAAATCACATGCGTCCGGCGGCTGGTGTAAGGAATGCCCTGAATCTTCGACCATTTGGCGCTGGCATCCAGCGAGCGATAAATGCCGCTGCAGGCGCTCATCAGCACGGTGTCAGGACTGGTTTCGTCAATCTGGATGGCGAAGATGTCGGAATCGTCAATCATTCCGGTTTCCTTCGATCCGGCCCGCTTCCAGCTCAGCCCGCCGTCAGTCGTTTTCCAGGGCAGGTGCCATGTGCCCACATAGATGATGCTGGCGTCGCGCGGATCAATGGCGACCGAATGAAAGCCGCGCAGTTCAGGATCAGCTTCCGGCGTGATGCGCTCCCAGTTCACGCCGCGATCACGGCTGCGGTAAATGCCGTCGCGGGCGGCAACGGCAATCACGTTCGGATCGCTGGCCGACTGCACGATGCCGCGCACCGAACGGCCACGCATGATTTCAATCTCAGTCCAGTTTTCGCCATTGTCAGTGCTGCGATAGATGCCGCCGCCCGAAGAATCATCACGCGCATCCTTGATCTGCACCAGCCCGGCATAAATCACACCGGGGCGTTCACGATCAAACATGAAGCGTTTGATTTCGTAACCGTTCAGCTTCAGTCCCGGCCTGACGCGCCGCCACGTGGCGGCGCCATCGGTGGACTGAAAAATCTGCCCGTCGTGTGTGCCGATGATGACGTGATCGCTGTTGCGCGGATCAACCGCAAGTGAAGACACATCGCCGCCAAACGGCCCGGTCATCTGCCAGACCCGGATGGCCTGCGTTGGCGTCTGCGCGAATGTGACACACAGCAGTGATAAAGCGATCAGTGAAACTGACGAAAACCGTTTGAGAAAGAGAATTGATGAATGGATTGCTGAACAAGGGCTGCTCACAAATTCCGTGGACCTTCCAGGATTCATTTCACACTCCAGATATAGCAAAGCCGTAGCCGGTTATTTCATTTGATTGTGAATTGGATTATTCGCCGCTCAATCCAGTTGCCGGTCAGGGGTTGGGAACAGCAACGACGGAACACATTTTAACTCACAACTGCGCGGAAATCCCACTATGATTTTTGAGTCTTTGCGTGAATCCTGGCAGCATTTAATGCCTCTGCGAGAAGCTGCGTCTGGAATTTAATCTAATGATGATGGAGAATCTGAATGGTCGTGCGGAAGACCATCTTCGCTGCCGTTATCTGCTTCACGGAGTCATTCCCATGAGTATCAGGACATTCCTTATCCTTGCTGTGCTGGCGCTGGCCGGGCCGGTGCTGCCGGGCGCGGCAGTGCAGGCTCAGTCATCAGCGGCGAGCAGCGCGTCTGCCAGCGAACCGCTGACTTTATCGCAACTCAACATTCTGCTGCGGCGTCAGGTCGGACGCGATATGACCGAAGGCGACATTGCCGCGCGCATTGACAAGTTCGGCATCGCCTTTGACCCGAAGCCGGATGTCATCAGCCGCCTGCGGGCCAATGGCGCGCATCAGCATCTGATCAATGCCATCAAGCGGGCCAATGAAAGACTGATTGACGCCGCCGGTGAACGCGCCGTCAGCATTCGCACGGCTGCGCCCGATCCGATCATTGAAGAGGTCAGAAAAAATGTGATGGCCTATTCTGACGACCTGCCTGATTTCATCTGCAATCAGGAGATCACGCGGTACGTGGATCTTGAAGCAACGGGTGCCTGGCAGAAGTATGACAATCTGACTTACGAGGTTTCGTATCACAAGAAAAGCGAATCGTATAAGCCCGTCAATGTGATTGGCCGACCCGTGACGCTGCCGCTCGATCAGGTGGGCGGCGCGACATCGAGCGGTGATTTTGGTTTGCGGCTGTCGCAGCTTTTCAATCCTGACACCAAAGCCAGCTTCAGGGCTGCCGGAACTGACCGGCTCGGCGCACGGCAGACACTGATTTACGATTTCACGGTGGCTCAGCCTTTATCAACCTGGCAGATCAAGTCTGAAAATCTGCCGCCCATCATTGCCGGTTACAGTGGCACCGTCTGGATTGACGCCGAAACAAAGCGGGTGCTGCGCATTGAAATGGCTGCTGACAATCTGCCGCGTGATTATCCGGTGACTCAGGCCGAAGGCTCGACCGATTACGATATGGTCAAACTGCGCGGGCTTGAAGGTGAGTTCCTGCTGCCGGTGCGCTCGGAAACAGTGATGGGTGATCGTCGTCAGCGGCACTTCTTCCGCAATATCAGCTATTACAAGTTCTACCGGAAGTTCGAGACTGACATCAAAATTACCGATCAGGATGAAAAACCCGAAAAGCCCTGAGGCCGAAGTTCGACAAACTGCCAGTTTATCGTTGCTCTGCAGAGGTGAGATTTGCGGAAGCAACGACAAACCGGCAGCCAGAGATCTCCGCCAGAGATCTCCGCATAAGTCAAAGCCGCACTGCTCTCCTTGCCGCACCACTCTCCTTACCGCTCTCCTTGTCGCGTCAGCGACTAAATGACTTTAGCCCGGCCTTTTCAAGGCCGGGAAGTCGAATGCACAATTACCGCAGTCGCGTCAGCGACGATTGATCTGGTGAACAATCTCAACCGTCGCTGACGCAACTGCCCGGCGGCTGCATCCTCTTCCCGGTCTTTTCAAGACCGGGCTGAAGTCATTTAGTCGCTGACGCAACAAACTTGTGCAGATCCCTTTGACTGGCAGCCTGTCGAACTTCAATCAGGAACAGATTCGAATCCAGACCCTCAGCTTCAATAACTGTTACCCAGCAGCAGCGTCAGCAGGTTGTTTTGCAGGCGGGTGTTGAGTGGCAGGTCGCCGTGAACTTCGCAATCGAAGACGACTGACAGCGGGCGCTGTTTCATTGCGCGTGGCGACCCATCACCGTCTTCGATGGCATCGGGTTCGATGGTCAGGCCGAACAGGCTGCGACGGGTGACGCGGCCATCACCGGGCGCAAACATCGCCAGATAAGCGCGGCGGCGCATTTCACGATTGCCCACTTCACGCACGGGCTGAAACAGCGTCAGCAACTGCGCGGTTTTCGGATCAGGAACAATCAGCGCCGCATCCAGCGTGTCTTCGCAATCACCACCAAAAAGACTCAGGCGCAGCGATTCAGGCGGCGTGCTGACGACATCGAGCGCACGATGAAAGGCTGCGGCTCGCGCCAGCGCCACGCCGAGGAAATGCTCGCGTTCAGCCGCCAGTTTCTCAGTTGCCTGAGCGATTGCGTCTGCGCCTTCACGCCGGAGCTTTTTCAATTCGCTTTTGCTGAGCCGCACGTCATATGCCGCCGACCATTTGTATTTGCGCCACGTTTCAATCGCAAACAGATCAACCTGGAGCGGCGCAAGCTGCGCATCCAGAAATCGCGCGCTCGCATTGCGCGGCAGCAGTTGATAAGCCGACGGCGTGGTAAAAATCGAATCACGATCAAGCTGGCTGAGCAGCGCCAGGCGCGGGCGATTTGTTTCAGTCACCGAATAACCCAGTACCAGCGTGCGCAGCGCATCCATCGAACCGGCATTCGGCGTGCCCATCAGAATCAGCCGGTTCAGATGCCGCGCTCCTGACCAGTCTGGTTTCGGTGCGCCTGAAGCCGACAGATCGTGATCGCCGTACATCGCAAAATACCTGGCCACCAGCCCGCCCATCGAATGCGCGATGATGTCAAAACGTAAATCAGGCTTGCCCAGCTTTTGTTTGAGCGCCGCAATTTTGCGCGCCAGCAGCCGCGCCGATTCGACATTGTCCCGCCGCCAGTCATAAGCGAAGACATAAAACGTGTCGTGATCGCCATCGCTGAGCGGCGCATCGAAGCTGCCGCGTTTGTATCCGCCATAAGATTGCAGCGCCGTCACCAGCCCGTCATACACGCTGATTTCAGGAATCAGCAGCCCGAATTTCACCGTCTCCAGCATTTCATTGGCAATCAGGTCGTCAGTGTTTGCGGCCAGATTGTCTGATGAAATCGGCAGCGCCAGCGAATCGTCTTCAGCATTACCCAGACTCGGCCAGATTTTTTCACCCGTGCGGCGATTGATGAGCTGTGAACCCAGCACGCCGGGAATCAGAATGACCGGAGCCTTGCCTTTGTGATTGAGCGCATTGCGGGCAGGGAAGTTGCGCGGCAGGTTCGGATAATTGTTTTTCAGCAGGCAGCCGGAAGTGAACAGCAGGCCAGCCATCAGCAGGCAGAACACAACAGCCTGAATGGCGGCGCGACGATGATTGGGATTGGGCGGCTGATGCCTCTGGCCTGCTGACTTCATCACTACAACATCCACAACTCAGGGCGCAGCGCCTGCCGCGTTTTGTGCAGCAGGATGCGGCCAATCGCCTGGCGACCAAAATCAATGCGGGCAAAAGCTGTCATCCCAGGCCGCAGCAATCCGTCCCGGTTATCAATCATCAGTTCGACGCGACAGGTGGCCTGCTGATGTTCGTCAAGCTCGCTTTCGCCGCTGATTCTGGAAACAACGCCGCGAAAGATTTTGTCCGGGTACGACCGCGCTTTCAGGCGCACGGGCAATCCGATTCTGACATCGCCGATTTCGTTTTCGGGCACCAGAATGCGCACCAGCAACTGACTGGTTTCGGCCACGCGGCAGATTTCTGCGCCTTTCTGAAAATACTGTCCGGTCAGGCGCGGCAGTTCTTCGCCAAAGACTGTGCCATTGCGCGGCGTGACAAGTTCAAACTGCGCCTGCTTGCGTTGCAGCAGACTGCGCTTCTCTTCCAGCGCCGTGATGATGTCACGCATGGAACGCAGTTCGCTGCTCAACTTGCTGAGTTGCAGCTTTTCAGCGCCCGCATCCGAGCGCGCCAGATTCATTTCTGTGGCCGTGCTGGTGTGTTTGCGGCGGTGTTCGATCAGCGCGGCTTCCAGCTTTTCACGCGCGGCGTTCAGTTCAATGGCCAGCGTTGAAGCCCGTGTCTCAACCGTATCAAGGTCGCTGCGCGGCAGCAGTCCCTGCGCGAACAAACGGCGCGCCCGCTCCAGACTGGTCTGCGCTTCATCAAGCCTGGCGCGGCGCAAATCAACATCGGCCTGCAACACGGCAATCGCTGCCGGAAAGGCCGTTGCCACTCGCTCGCGCGCCTGGCCCGGCGCGGGCAGTTCTGACGGGCCGGTTGAGGCAATCATCCCGTCGGTCGCATCGGCGCGTGATTCGGCGCGCTGGCGTTCCCTGATCTGTTTCTGTTCGTCGTTGATCTCTTCGTAGTCGTGCTGTCGCTGCTGCAACTGCAATTCAGCGCGGGCCGCTGCCTCGCTGCGCGTGCGCAACTCGCCCATCAGCCTTTCATAATCGGCATTGGCGCGCGCCAGATCGGTCTGCACCTGCACGATCTGTTCATCAACTTCGAGATTGCCCAGGCGACCGAGCGCCGCGCCGCTGGTGACCTGATCGCCGGGGCGCACGCGCAATTCAACGAGCGTCGCGCTTTCAGGCGCGCGAATAATCACTTCCTGGCCGGGAATGGCAATGAGCGAACCGTAACTGCCCACCGATGCCTGCCAGGGCAGACACAGCGCGATGACAACGAGCAGCAGCAGCGTGGCCGGAATCAGCCTGCGCCGCCAGCGTTTTCGCGTGGCTGTTTTTTGTTCTGAAGTTGCAACCGGTGCGGATGACTGTGTGGCCGGTGTCGCGGGTTGGGCGCGCACGAGCTGCTGCCCCGTGCTGCCTGTCGCCGCAGGCGTCAGGGCCGACGACTGAGATGACTGATCGGATTCAGAACTTCGGGTCATCATTTTCCACACCACAGCCAGCAGCTTTGCCAGTGGTCGTCTGACAAAGATCAGCGCCACTGCCGCTGTCAGCAGCAGTCCCAGGAGGTAGAAAGAATCAATCAGATAACCGCCAGCAAAGCGCACAATGAAGAGTGTCAGTGCGATGGTGTACAGAGTTGAAAGCAGCCCGAAAGTAGCATAGATCAATCGCTCGCGCCAGGTGTACTTTGCCGCTGCTTCATCGCGTTCGCCGGTCAGCACGCGCCTGAACAGCCCGCGCCACAAGGCCCGCGAACGATCCATCAGATTCGGCATCCGCAGCCACTGGCTCAGAAAGTAATAGCCATCCAGCTTGATCAGCGGATTCGCATTGAAAGCCAGATTCAGCACGCTGCCGAAGAAAAAGATGAACGCCGCATCGGCCAGCAGCGTAAACGGTGCGACAAAAAACCATAAGAGCAGCGCCACCGTGCCGACCAGCAGTTGCCAGTACACGCCTGCCGCAATCACCCACAAACGACGGCTGCGCTTTTGAATCAGATGAATGCCCGACACATTGCAGTACAGCGCAGGCAGCAGGTAATAGACCAGCAGCACGCCGACTTCAGTTGCGCGCCCGCCAAAAGCCCTGCACGTCAGCCCGTGCGCGAATTCGTGCGAAGCCACCACAATCAGCGCCGCCAGAATGATCGCCGGGTAATGCTCGCGCATGACGTAAGCGCCATAAGCCGACACTTCGGGCCAGTGCAGCAGCGTGAGCAGCAGCGTCGAAAGCATCATCAGCACCGTGAAGGTGACGAATTCCGGCGTCCAGATCCAGCGCAGCAGCGGCACCATCCGCGCAAACAGCCGGTCAGGATTGAACAGGCTGAAGCGAATGTAAGGCTGTCGCGTCAGTGGCTGGTCTTTTTTACTATGCCCGCTGAGTCCGCGCTCACCGGCAATGATTCCGGCCTCATCCAGTCTGGTAATGAATTTCGTCAGCGTCGCCAGCGGCAGAGTGCCGCCGTAACGATTTTTGAACCCGGCGCAAATTTCACCCGGCGTCAGCGCTTCGCCGAGCAGTTGCAGCACCCTGTATTCAGTCTCGCGCAGCATCAGATACCGCGCCACCGACGCCGCTCCGACGACATAAATCAGCCGTTCGCCATCGCGCTGTTCCGCGATTTCGACATCATCGGCCAGGTGCGGCGGATAATCGCAGTAATCGGCCCCGGCTGTAATTGTCATCGGTAATGCCATGACTGAATAAATAAGGATGAACTGGTGAGAACCTGCGGGGGCTTGCTTACGCTTCCGGCCCGTGCAGCTTACGATTTTACCGGGCTTTCCCGCAACCCCGCGCCGCGCGCCGGTCGGACGTGCCCGCGTTTGGCAACCGTCATGCTCGTATGTATAATGCCACGCAACATCGGGGCGTAGCGTAGCCTGGTAGCGCGCCTGGTTTGGGACCAGGAGGCCGGGGGTTCAAATCCCTCCGCCCCGATCTTCTTTCTTCAATAACTTACCTGCAAAATTCGCATTCACCTTTTGCTGTAGCCACTATCAGGTCACGCATCACCGATGATAAGGCCCTTTTACCAGGAAAGGCGGTTCACGCGGGCAGGCTGATAGCGGATGCCCCGCGATTCTGGCAAATCGCGCAACACTGGTTATTTCCGTACACCAACCTGAAGTTCGATCTGGATCGCCTTTCCCCTGACTATTCGGATTACATCAATAACCAGGCAGGAATGGAACACTGATGAAACTGATCTGACCGATCAAAACAGATGATCTGTCTTTGTCCGTATCATCAGTTTCATCAGTGTTCCATTCCTGCCCTGTCAAAGTCCGAAACCGAACTGGCCACCACTGCTGACTCTTCCCGCACCTGCCTGCATCAGGTGTTCCCGCCTGAGCAACTCTGTCCATCGTTATTTTTCCTGAAGAAAGTTTCTGCGCTTTGCCGGGCAAACTTCTGGAAGGCCCAGGGGATTGACAGTTTCAGGAGAGCGCAAAGGTAAAACTGGTAAGCGGCTTCGGCCTGTTGGCGCACAAGCGGCTGCCCCGTCCCGAAAAGTCGTGGCGTGTCGTCTCAGTTACTGGAAGCCCTGTTTCCTCACACTCACAACTGAAACTTCTTAAGGAGAAAGAAAGACAATGACCTCACGCAAACTCACACAGATGTTCCTCGCACTGGCGGCCCTCGTGATGATGGCTATGAGCGCTCTGGCGGCTGATCCCGGAACGGTTGTTCCCAGCGATATCGTCAGCGATCAGAAGGCTGGTTCAGTGCTGATCTACAACCTCTATGCTTCCAGCTCGACCGATCCGTCGAAGGAAAACACCCGCATCAACATCACCAACACGGATGACCGCGATGGCGTGTTCGTGCACCTGTTCTTCGTGGATGGCAGCACCTGCTCAGTGGCCGACAGCTACATCTGCCTGTCGAAGAGCCAGACGACCTCAATCCTCGCTTCCGACGTTGACCCCGACACTCGTGGTTACATCGTCGCGGTGGCCACGGATTCAAACGGCACACCGATCAAATGGAACAAGCTGATCGGCGATGAGTACGTCAAGCTGGCGAGCGGCCACGCGGCCAACCTCGGCGCTGAAGCTGTCGAAGCCGTTGCTGCGGCTCCCGCCGTTGCCGGCCCTGATATGACTGCTGACCTGCTCTTCAATGGTGCTCAGTACGGCAGACTGCCGCGCGTGCTGGCCCTGGACAGCATTGCCAGCGCCAAGGATGGCAATGACACGTTGCTGGTGGTCAGCCGCATCGGTGGCAGCCTCGTCAGCGGCGCCTCAACCATCGGCAGCATCTTCGGTCTCCTGTTCGATGAACTGGAAGCTGGCTACAGCTTCAACGTCAGCGGCGGTTGCCAGCTCCGTGCTTCACTGAGCGACAGCTTCCCGCGCACGACCCCGCGCTTCACGAACGTGATTCCGGCTGGTTCAACGGGCTGGATGAAGTTCTGGGCGACGGCTGATGTTGCGATCCTCGGTGCAGCGATCAACAAGAACGCTACGGCGAGCGCCACGTCCTTCAACGGCGGCCACAACCTGCACAAGCTGACCTACACGGCGAATGGTGCCTACCGGATCCCGGTCTTCACCGCGATGTGCAGCTAATAGTTTGAATCCTCTCCTGAGGATGCAGACGAAAAACGAAGGGGAAGTCTTCACGGACTTCCCCTTCAATTTTTTTTCGGCTCATTTCTGGAATGGCGGCGGAGTTGAAGATTTCACTGAAGCGCAACGAAAGCCCCGCTTGATCCTGACTGACAAATTACGGCCATTCGCCGCAGAGTACGAGATTGAATTTTCAGCAGAGCAGGACACATCAGACTCACACATCATTTCAGGAGACCACACGCCATGACTCCACGGAAACTCACACAGGTGTTTCTTGTTCTTGCGGCCTGGCTGCTGCTGGCGGCGGGCGCGCAGGCCGGTGAGCCGGGACTCGTCATTGCTGACTCAGCCATTATCAGCGATCAGAAGGCCGGTTCAGTGCTGATCTATAATCTTTACGCTTCAAGTTCGATCAATCCGCTGGCCGAAAATACGCGCATCAATCTGACCAATACGAATTCAACCGAAGGCGCGATCATTCACCTCTTCTTTATTGACGGGCGCACGTGTTCAGTGGCCGATTCATTTGTCTGCCTGTCAAAAAGCCAGACCACCAGCATTCTGGCCTCTGACGTTGACCCGGATGTGATGGGTTATCTGATTGCGGTGGCAGTCAATGGTGATGGTTTGCCGGTCAAATTCAATTACCTGATCGGTGACGAATATGTGCGCCTGATCAGCGGTCACGCAGCCAACCTGGGGGCCGAAGCCGTTACGGCGCTCGATCCGCCGACGCAGGCGACCTCTGAGATGACTGTCACGCTCAACTTTGACGGCACGGCTTATAACTATCTGCCGCGCGCGCTGGCGGTGGACAGCATTCCGAGCGCGAAAGACGGCAATGACACGCTGCTGGTCGTCAATCGCCTGGGCGGTTCACTGGTGAGCGGAGCCGCCACCATCGGCAGTATTTTCGGCATTATGTATGACCAGCAGGAAGCCGGTTACAGTTTCAGCTTTTCACCCGGCACGTGCCAGTACCGTTCCAGTCTGAGCGACAGCTTCCCGCGCACCACACCGCGTTTTACCAGCGTCATCCCCTCCGGCAACACCGGCTGGGCGAAATTATGGGGCACCAGCGACAAGGCGCTGACCGGAGCTGTCATCAACAAAACGACCATTCCAGGCGCCGGAACCTTTGCCGGTGGCCACAACCTGCACAAGCTGACGTGGACAAAGGTCGGCTCTTACGAAATTCCGGTCTTTACGGCGACCTGCAACTGAGCCTGCATCAAATTCGGCCAGCAAACAGGGGCGACACATCAGTGTGTCGCCCCTGTTTTTGCAGGTTGCGCCCGCAGCTCTGGAAGTGAGTGCCTGATCGTAATTTTCAAGGACAGACTGCTGACATATTAGAAGCCACACAGCAGTTCCCCCCAGCGGGGACCTCACACAGAATTTCAACAATGGAGTTTCGCACCATGAAAACCTCACACAAACTTACACACTTGTTCCTCGCACTGGCAGCCCTCGTGATGATGGCTATGAGCGCGCTGGCCGACCCTGGCACACTGCCCAGAAACGGCGTTGTCAGCGACCAGAAAGCTGGTTCAGTGCTGATCTACAACCTCTATGCTTCCAGCTCGACCGATCCGTCGAAGGAAAACACCCGCATCAACATCACCAACACCGATGATCAGGATGGCGTATTTGTCCACCTGTTCTTCGTTGATGGCAGTTCATGCTCAGTGGCTGACAGCTACATCTGCCTGTCGAAGAGCCAGACGACCTCAATTCTCGCTTCCGACGTTGACCCCGACACGCGCGGTTACATCATGGCGATTGCCGTGAATCGCAATGGTGAACCCATTCGGCACGACAAGCTGATTGGCGATGAATACGTCAAGCTGGCGAGCGGCCACGCGGCCAACCTCGGCGCTGAAGCCGTTGCCGTTGCCGTTCCGCCACTGCTTTTCTTCCCCGTCGCCGGTTCGGGCGGTTCAGCCGTCAGAATTGATTTTGACGATATCTGCTACGAAAGACTGCCGCGCGTGCTGGCCCTGGACAGCATTGCCAGCGCCAAAGACGGCAACGACACACTGGTGGTGGTCAACCGCATTGGCGGAACTTATCTGGCCAATGATGGTGATCTGCGCACCAGCGGCAGCAGCATCGGCAGCATCTTCGGTATCCTGTTCGATGAGCTGGAATCGGGCTACAGCTTCAACGTCAGCGGCGGCTGCCAGATTCGCGCCTCGCTGAGCGACAGCTTCCCGCGCACCACGCCGCGCTTCACCAACGTGATTCCGGCTGGTTCAACGGGCTGGGCGAAGTTCTGGGCGACGGCTGACCGTGCGCTGCTCGGCGCGGCGATCAACAAGAACGCTTCAGCGAGCGCCACGTCCTTCAACCAGGGCCACAACCTGCACAAGCTGACCTTCACGAACACCTCAGTGGTGATTCCTGTGTTCCCGGCCATGTGCAGCTAATATCTGAATGCGCCAGGCTTCAGATCAAAAAAGAACGGGGAGCCGGTCGGCTCCCCGTTCTTTTTTTCAGCAATGATGACGGCGTCAGTGATGCGCGATGTACCACACAATGAACCCGATGAAAACGAGCGCCAGCCCGACCACAACGATGACCACGCGGTCGGTGCGTTCCTCAGGAGCGCCCGCGCCTGAGTCGAGCAGATCTGATGACAGGTGCAGTTTGCCGGTCTGCGGGCGAATAATGCCTTCATCAATATGCTGACTTCCGTTCACCAGTTCAGGCGGAACTTTCAGTTTCGCCGTCAGTCGCGTCGTGCCGCCAGTCACAGCCTGGCGGCGGCGCTTTCTTTTGATGTGTCGCAGCGGATTCATCACAGCCACTTGATTTTGCGAAAGTAAAAATAGATTGCCAGCCCGATCACAACCATTGAAAGCAGCGCGCCCGGATAGCCAAACTTCCAGTCGAGTTCCGGCATCAGCTTGAAGTTCATGCCATAGATGCCCGCAATCAGCGTCACCGACATCAGAATAGTCGAAATCGAAGTCAGCCGCTTCATCACCACGTTCATCCGGTTGCCTGATACCGACAGGTAAGCGTCCATCGTCGAACCGAGCATATCGCGCAGCGTGTCAATCGTGTCGGCCACGCGAATCAGATGATCGAAAACGTCCTGAAAATAGATCATCGTTTCGCGCGAAAAGATCGGCTGTTCGCGGCGCAGCATCGTATTGAACACATCGCGCAGCGGCGTCACCGCGCGGCGCAGAAAGGTCAGTTGCTTTTTGATGCGAAAGATTTCCTCAATCGCTTCGGGCCTGAAATCCTCAAAGATCTGATCTTCGAGATCGTCCATCCGGTCTGAAAGCGCGTCAAGCAGCGGCAGGTAATCATCCACAATCGCATCAATCAGCAGGTAAGCAACCAGCCCTGTGCCGCGTTCAGCCAGATCAGTCCAGCCGTTCCACAATCGTTCGGCCACATCAATGGCGCGAATCGGCTGGCTGTGGACCGTGACCAGATAGTTCCGGCCCAGAAAGATATTCAGTTCGTGCAGTTCCAGCCGCTGATCGGGCATCAGCATCGCTTCATAGAGCACGATGAAATAATAGCCCTGATACTCATCCACCTTCGGACGCTGATGCCCGTTTTTGCAATCCTCAATCGCCAGCGGATGAAAGCCGAACTGCGCCGTCAGTTCATCGAAATCCTGACTGGCCGGATCGCAGACATCCACCCACAGAATGTTCGGCGCCAGCTCACGCAGTTTGTGAATCTCACCGGAATCCGTCACACGCGTGAAGGTCTTTGATTCACGATTGAGTACCAGCGTCGAAATCATTTTGGGAAAGCAGGTGGCAGATGGCAGCAGGCAAAAACAGAACAGTTTTTCTGATCAGACGAAAGCGGCAATCCTCACTTTACTGCTGCCATCTGCCATCTGTTGTTCTTACCGCCCGGCCTGCTGTTCGGCCAGATCGCCAATGATGGGCAGCTTGTACATTTCGTTGTTGTAGGCCTTGAAGATCGCCAGCAGCCAGATGGCCAGAAAGGCCAGCGGAATGATCAGTCCGAGCAGGCTGACAATGAGCGACAGAAAACCGGGCAGCAGGTTGACGATGATTGAAAAGCCGATGTTGATGATGAGCGAGGCAGCCGTCAGAAACAGGCACTGGAAGGCGTGAAATCTGATGAAGCGGTTTTTGTTATACGGCTCGACGACCAGAAAAATGATGGCCGGAATGAAGGTGATGTAACAAAGCAGCCCGGCGATGTTCTGCTGCAACCCCGAACTCTGCTGCGGCTGCTGATATGACGGCTGCTGATATGACGGCTGCTGATACGACGGTTGCTGAAAAGTCGGCTGCTGTGGCGGTGGCGGCTGAAAGCGATCCGGCTGCGGCGTTGTTGGGGTGGTGTATTGCGGCTGCGTCGGCGTGGGCGTTGACGGATAAACCTGTGTCGCCGGAGCAGGCGGCGTGACCGGCGGAGCGACCTGTGGAGCCGACGCTTCAGGCGGCGTCACTACAGTAGGCCGTCCTGCCGATGGCGGCTGAACCCCGGTAATCGGAGTCCCGCACTTGTTGCAGAATTTCGCTGCATCGGCCAGTTGCGTACCACAGTTCGTGCAGAATCTCGGCATAGTCATTCTCCCCGTTGATGCAGAAATAATCTTCAGAATATGCAGCCCCGGCTGCTGAATTGATTCCCGTAAAAACAGGCCGCGAGCGCGCCTGCCAGCACTTCGCGGTGAGCGTAGTTGATGCTTTCGGGATTGTCAACGCAGCGTAATTTGTCACTCGCCGGGAAAGCTGGCAGAATCAAAAACCATATGAAAAGAATCATTATCGGCACTGCCGGACACATTGATCACGGCAAAACCTCGCTCGTCAAAGCCCTGACCGGCATTGACGCTGACCGCCTGAAGGAAGAACAGGAACGCGGCATCACCATTGATATTGGCTTTGCCGATCTGACCATCGGTGACGTGCATTTCGGCTTTGTGGATGTGCCCGGACACGAACGCTTCATCAAAAACATGCTGGCCGGAGCTTCCGGCATTGATCTGGTCATGCTGGTCGTCGCCGCTGATGAAAGCGTCATGCCGCAAACCCGCGAGCATTTTGACATCTGCCGCCTGCTCGAAGTCCGCTCCGGCCTGGTCGTCATCACCAAAACCGACATGGCCGACGAAGACCTGATGCAACTGGTCGAAGCCGAAGTCGAGGAGTTCGTCGCCGGATCGTTTCTGGAAGGCGCGCCCGTGCTGCGCGTCAGTTCGCGCACGGGTGAGGGAATTGAGGCGCTGAAGAAAATTCTTGCGCAACTGGCCGCCAGAGTTGCTGAGCGTGATGCAAACGCGGTGGCGCGCCTGCCGATTGATCGCGTCTTTACGATCAAAGGCTTCGGGACAGTCGTAACCGGAACGCTTATCGCCGGGCGCATCAGAACCGGCGATGAACTGGAACTGCTGCCCTCAAATGCGCGCCGCACCAGAGCGCGTGGCCTGCAGGTTCACGGCCACACCACGACTGAAGCCCTGGCGGGTGAACGGACAGCCGTTAATTTGCAGGGCATTGACCTTGAAGAAGTCACGCGCGGCCAGGCGCTCGCTCCCGCCGGACGTTTGCAGGCCGCGCACATGCTCGATGTCCGGTTGCAGTTGCTCAACAGCGCGCCGCGTCCTTTACGTACTCGTTCGCGCGTGCGCGTGCATCTTGGCACGGCTGAAATTCTGGCGCGCGTCGTGCTGCCCGCTCAGTCGGAACTCGCGCCCGGCGCGACAGGCTTTGCACAGTTGCGGCTTGAATCACCTGTCCTTGCGCTGCCCGGAGATCATTTCATCGTGCGCCGCTATTCGCCTGCCGTGACCATCGGCGGCGGCACGGTGATTGACGCGCAGCCGCACAAACATCGTTTGCGCGACGGCGCGCAGGTCGTGGCGCAGCTCGAAAAGCTCGCCGCTGCTGATCGTGAACTCAATGAAATTGAGCGCATCGCGCTGTTTGTCGAAATGGCCGGTGAACACGGAATGACGCACGCCGCGATTGCCGCCCGCACCGGCGCGAACGATGAAACGATCAGCCAGGCGTCAGCGGCGCTGACAAAATCGCGTCGGCTGGTTGCAGCGTCAAATAATCCGCCGCTGCTGGTGTCGCAGACTGCATTCAATGGCCTGGCAAAACAGGCGCGTGAACTGCTGAAGGACTTTCATAAAAGAGCGCCGCTTGAAACCGGCCTCGGACGCGAGGAGTTGCGCGAACGCATCTTTGCTCACCTGCCTGCTGAAATTTTCAAAGCCGTAGTGGCGCACCTGACCGAACGCGGCGAAGTCGTCGCTGAAAAAGACCTGCTGCGCCTGGCAACTCATCGCGTCGAACTCTCAGCCGAAGAGAAAGCCGCCAGAGATCACATCGCTGAACTGTTCGCGCAGGCTGCGCTGCAGCCGATGACGCTTGAAGAAGCCATCGCGCAGGCCACACGCAAACACGGCATTGACGCCGCGCGCACGCAGCGTTTCGCGCAGATGCTCATCAACAGCGGCGAACTGATTCGCGTGTCTGATCTGATGTTTCACCGCACCGCGATTGAAGGGTTGAAAATCACGCTGCAAAGTTACAAGACCGCGCACGGCCCGAAACTCGATGTCGCTGCGTTCAAGGATCTGACCGGCGTTTCGCGCAAGTACGCGATTCCGCTGCTTGAATACCTCGACCGCCAGCGTGTGACGCGGCGAGTTGGAGACGTGAGGGAAATTCTGTAAAGCCATTACCACTGCCTCAGCCATGAATACCAAACCTTATGACCAGGCCTTCAAATATCTGGTCGAGCAGGACGCTGAATCACTGCTGATTCTGCTCGGCGCACTCAAACCAGGCGAACAGGCCGAAATCGAACTGCTGCCCCGCGAAGTCAGCGTTGCCGCCACGCTGCCCGATCAGCCGTTTCGCATCAGCCGCGCCGACCGCGAAGAAATAGCGCACGTCGAAGCGCAGACTTACTGGGAAACCGCCGTGCCTGATCGCATGACCGATTACGCCTTGCGGTTATGGCTGAAATATCAGCGCCCGATCACGAGTTATGTGCTGCTGCTGACGCGGCACGGATTGCCGAAGCCTGCGCCGCGCCTGACCCGCGTGGATGGCGGCGACCTCAGCATCAGGCTGCGGTTCAGGCTGATTCGCCTGTGGCAGATCGCCGCCCGCGAAGTGCTGTCGCTGCAGCGTCAGAGCCTGCTGCCCTTCGTGCCGCTGATGAATGGAGGCCGACGGGAACTTGAAGAAAGCGCCGAACTGCTGCGCCAGGTCAGCGATGAACGTGAACGCCGCGAAACCAGTCTGCATTTTCTGATGCTCGGCGGCCTGCGCTATAATCGGACAGACCTGCTGGATCTGATCGGGAGGAAAAACATGATTCCACTGGAACAACTCAAAGAATCAAGCTTCTATCAGTTCATTCTGGAAGAAGGGCTGCAAGAAGGCCGCGAAAAGGGGCTGAAAGAAGGCCGTGAAGAGGGCCGTGAAGAGGGTGAACTCAAAGGTGTCAGAGAAATTCTGGCGCTGCTTGCCACCAGCCGCTTTCCAGGCGCTGACTTTGCTTCTGAGCTTGAACTGATTGATGACCTTGAGGGACTGAAGAAACTTACTCTTGAATTGAACAGCCTGCCTGATCCTGAAACTCTGCGCGAGCGTTTGCGCGCTCTGGCGCCCGGGGCGCAGGGCTGAGTCTTTCTGCCTGCACCGATTCGTTAACAACCTTCCCCCGATCCTGTTCCGGCTGACAAGCGAGCTGTTCATCGCTGCTGCCTGAAGCCGCACTTCGACAATTCGGAAGTCATCATTCGAGACCCGTTATGAAACTGAAATTTTCAATTGCCCTGTCGAGTCTTGTTGTTTGCCTGCTCCTGCTCGCCACTCATCACCTGCGCGGGGTCAGTGGCGCACAGACCACGCAGCCTGATCCGCGCGCGGCCCGCGAAGCCCTGTACCGCTTCAACAACATCGGCGTCGCTTACATGGAGCAGTACAAGCACGAAGAGGCGATGAAGGAGTTCAGAAAGGCCATCGAGCGCGATCCGAATTTTGCGCTGGCGCAGATCAACCTGGCCATCGCCGCATATTTTCAGCGCGACATTCCGACCGCGACCGCAGCCGCTCGCGCCGCGATCAAACTGCTGCCCGACAGCCCGCACGCCCATTACATCCTGGGCATCATTCTGCGCAACGAAAAGCAGTACGACGAAGCCATAGCTGAATTCAAAAAGGTGCTGGCGATTGATCCGCAGGACGCTTACGCCAACATTCAGATCGGCCAGATTTATCAGCAGAAACAGCAGTACGACGAAGCCGCGAAGGCCCTGAGCCGCGCGCTCGAATCCGAACCCTACAACGCCACCGCCGCCTACAGCCTCGCTCAGGCTTACAACCGCGCCGGCAAAGCGGAAGAAGGAAGAAAGTATCTGACCCTGTTTCAGCAGTTGCGCAGTTCCGGTTATGCGACGACGCTGGGCCTGACTTACGGCGAGCAGGGCCGTTACGCTGAAGGCGTCATCAGCACGGGCGCAGAGAGTGAACTTGTCTCGAAGGAACCGCCGAACGTGAAGTTCGTTGATGCAACGGCTGAGATGAATCTGAAGGTGAGTTTTGCCAACAAGTCATTGTCGTCAGTTCTGAATCGCAAAGTCACGAAGGCAGAATTTGAAAACGAAGCCACGAAGCGCGAACTCGTCAACCCGTTCAGCGCAACCATCGGCCTGCCTGATTTCGATGGCGACAACAAACCCGACATTCTGACCTCAGGCATTGATGCGAATGGCAAGCCGTTCATCAGGCTGCTGCACAACGACGGCGGCAAATTTTCTGACGTGACCGATAAATCAAAGCTTACTGCAAACGGCCCCGTGTGCGGCGCAGTCTTTGGCGATTACGACAACGACGGCAAACAGGACGTGGCGCTGTTTGGTTACAACACGCTCGCGCTGTGGCACAACAACGGCGATGGTTCATTCACTGATGTGACGGCGAAAGTCGGATTGCCCACGAATTACAAAGCCTGGGCGCTGACCGCAGCCTTTGTTGACGCCGATCACGACGGCGATCTTGATCTTTTCGTCGGCAACTTCGCTGATCTGACGAAATGGCCGGGCGGCGAAGCGGCGACTTTCCCCGATGATTTTGCAGGCGCGCCGAACATTCTGTTTCGCAACAACGGCGTTAAGGACGGCAACGTTACTTTCACCGACATTACTGACAAGGCCAGGCTTGGTGGCGGCGCGAATAAAACGACTGCTGTGGTCTGCACCGACTTTGACAATCACCGCGATATTGATTTCTTCGTGGTCAATTACAACGCGCCTGTGCAGCTTTTCGCCAATCAGCGCGATGGATCATTCAGGGAAGTTTCGGAGCAGGTTGGGATCAGAGGCGCAGTCAGATCTTTTGGCGTTGCTGCGGGTGATCTGAACAAGGATGGTTTTGCTGATTTGTTTGTCGCCAACTGGGGCGCGCCTGATCTGCTCTATCTGAGCAACGGTCGTGGCAGCTTTGTGAAGAAAGATTTCAGGAATCGCCGAGGAAGTCTGGCTGCGCAGATACTGGATTATGACAATGATGGTGTGCTGGACATCTGTACGCTGACGCAGACGGAAAACCAGCGGCAGACAGGACTCATCATGAAGCGTGGTGTGGCTGGAGATTTTGTAGACACAGGTATATCAGGCACGGCGCATAATCTGACCACTGCACATTCCCTGGCTCTTGGGGATCTCAACAATGACGGGGCCATTGACACGATCACGATTGTGACAGAAACGCAGCCTCCTTTTACGGCAGGGCGGCTGCTCGCCCTGCGCAATGAAGGTGCGAGCAAAAACTATGTCGCCATCAATCTCACCGGCAGAACCAGCAATCGCAGCGGCATCGGCACGAAAGCTGAAATTCGCAGCGGCAGCCTCAGTCAGAAGCTCGAAGTTTATTCTTCATCACCCGCGCCTGCTCCGGCTTCGCTGATCTTCGGGCTTGGTTATCGCACGCAGGTTGATGCGCTCAAGCTGGTCTGGCCTGCGGGCATTGTGCAATCGGAACTGACGGTCAAAACCTCGCAGCCTGAAACAATCGAAGAGCTTGATCGCAAGGGCACGTCGTGTCCGCTGCTCTATGCGTGGAATGGCAGCGAATACAGTTTCGTCACCGACTTTCTGGGCGGCTGCGCGATTGGCGCGCGTGAGCCGGGCAATACGTGGAGCGTGCCTGACACCGATGAATACGTGCTGGTCACGGGCGAACAGCTCAAACCGCGTGATGGCGTCTATTCGCTGCGGATGAACAATCAGCTTGAAGAAGTGATCTTCTTTGACGCAGTGAAACTGCTGGCGGTGGATCATCCGGCTGAGACTGACATCTATCCGAACGAAAAGCTGATGCCGGGGCCGCCGTACACGCCTTTCAAAATCTGGTCGGTCAGAAATCCGAAGCTTCCGGTCAGCGCAGTTGATGACAAGGGCAATGATATTCTGCCGCTGATCGCAAAAATTGATCGCCGCTATCCTGAAGATTTCGAGAAACTGCCATTCAAAGGCTACGCAAAGCCGCACGCGATTGAACTCGATCTGGGCAAAGAAGCTTTGCAGGCAAAGCAGGTCGTGCTGCTGCTGCACGGCTGGATTGATTACGCTGATTCGACGGCGAACCTGGCCGCGTCGCAGGCCGGAGTTGAAATCATCCCGCCGTACTTGCAGGTGAAGAACTCAAAAGGCGAATGGCAGACGGTGATTGATTCAACGGGCTTCGTGGCGGGCCTGCCAAAGACGATCACGATTGATCTGACCGGAAAGTTTTTATGCAGTGACTCACGCGTGCGACTGGTGACAAGCATGCGTTTGTACTGGGATCAGATTCTGGTTGACGCTTCGGATGGCAGCGCGCCGGTGAAAGTGACGACGCTTGAACCGATGCGCGCTGACCTGCGCTGGCGCGGCTTTCCGCGTGAATATTCGCCGGACGGGCGCAGGCCGCTGATTTACGATTACCGCACGATTGAACCGTCAGCGCCGTGGAAAGCGCATCTCGGCAATTACACGCGCTTCGGTGACGTGCGCGAACTGCTGCTTGCGCCCGAAGATATGTATGTCATCACGCGCAACGGCGATGAGCTTCAGGTTGATTTCGACGCAAAGCGGCTGCCGCCACTGCCGAAAGGTTGGAAGCGCGATTTTCTGGTTTATGCCGACGGCTTCGGCAAGGATATGGATCTGAACTCAGCGCGACCCGAAACAGTCGGCGATCTGCCGTTTCACAAGATGAAAAGCTACCCGCCCGCGCCAGGTGAAAGCTATCCGAATGACGCAAAGCATCAGGAGTATCTGCGCAAATACAACACGCGCACGGTGAGCCGACAGATGGAGGCTGGATGGCGGGGCATCAGATAACACGGGTTCACGCGGGCTGGAACTTTCAATCAGCGATTCTGATAATAGATGTGTCCTGCTACTGAGGGATTAATGATGATTACCAAAGAAATTGTTCAGGCCGAAATCGAAAAGCTCAGTGAGGAAGATCTGCAAAAGGTGTATGAACTGATCAAAAGCATCACTGAGACTGAAACTGAAACGCATAGAAAGAAGCTGTCTGACTTCTTTCGTGAATCGCCTCTGGCTGGCGCTGATCCTGATCCGGAGCGTGACAAAAGTCCGGTTCGTGATGGCGTGGTGTTATGAAGGAACAAATCATTTCGTCCCACAGCTATTTAACTCTTCCCGTCATCAACATTCACGCGCTGATCACGGATGCGGCTGAACGTCACGCGGTTGCGGCGCAGATCGGGCGGGCGTGTCGGGAGTGGGGATTCTTTTATGTTGTCGGGCATGGCGTGGATGAAGGGCTTCAGCAGCGGCTTGAAAATCTCAGCCGCCTTTTTTTCGCGCAGGATTTGCAGACGAAACTTGAAATCGGCATGGCAAAAGGTGGTCGGGCGTGGCGCGGGTATTTTCCGGTGGGCGGGGAACTGACTTCGGGCAGGCCGGATTTGAAGGAAGGGATTTATTTTGGCGCTGAATCCGGCGCTGATCATCCGCTTGTCAGGGCCGGACTGCCGATGCACGGAGCCAATCTGTTTCCGAACATCCCGCAGTTTCGTGAGACGGTGCTGGATTATCTGGACGCGATGACGCGGCTCGGACACACGCTGATGCGCGGGCTGGCGATGGGGCTGGGGCTGGATGAAAATTACTTTGCTGAGCGTTACACGGCTGATCCGCTGATTCTGTTTCGCATCTTCAACTACCCGCCGAGCGTGGCCGAAGAGGAATGGGGCGTCGGTGAGCATACTGATTACGGGCTGCTGACGATGCTCAGGCAGGACGAGGCGGGCGGGCTGGAAGTGAAATCGCCTGCGGGCTGGGTGGCTGCGCCGCCAATTGACAATTCGTTCGTCTGCAATATTGGCGATATGCTGGAGCGGATGACCGGCGGGCTGTATCAATCAACTCCGCACCGGGTCAGAAATTCAGCCGGACGCGCGCGGCTGTCGTTTCCGTTCTTTTTCGATCCGAACTTCAATGCCGAAGTGAAACCGATTGAACTGCGCGGCGCGCAAAACGTACAGGACGACGGAGCGGCGCGCTGGGATGGCGCGAGTGTGCACGAGTTCAGCGGGACTTATGGCGAATACCTGCTGAAGAAAGTGGCAAAGGTATTTCCTGAATTGCGGCGCGAGGTGTTGTAACAATTCCGCGCCTTGTGTGAGGGACAGATGAAACTGCGTCTGATGGTCAACAGAGGTTCGCTGGCGGGTAAGCAGATTGAGCTTGATCAGGGATGGGTGCTGCTTGGGCGCGGCGAGGATTGCGCGCTGCGGTTCGATCCGCGCGAAGATTCCATGGTGTCAGGTCGCCACGCGATTATTCTGGTGCGGCCCGAAGGTGTTTTCATCACCGATCAGCAAAGCACCAATGGCACGTTTGTCAACGGCGCACGCGTGCAGCATCAGCAGTTGAAATCGGGCGACCTCGTCGAACTGGGCTGGCAGGGGCCGCAGTTGCAGGTTGTCGTTGAAGAGTCGCCGCGACCGCAGCCGGTACAGCATCAGCCACAACAGTTTCAGCCGCAACAATACCAGCCGCCACAGTATCAGCCGCCACCGCCGCCGCATCAGCCGCCGCAGTTTCATCCCCAACCACAACCGCCGCAGTTTCAGTCGCCGCCGCAACCACCGCGATTGAATCAACCGGTGTTTGCCGCACAGCAGCAGATGGCTGCGCCGCCACAATTCGCGCGCGGCACGGTTGGCAATCTGGGGATGTATCACCCTGACCAGGATCAGGGCAAAACGGCGCGGTCGCTGGGCATCGGGCTGGCGCTGCTGGTGGCGGGCGGCATCGGGCTGATTGTGCTTGGTCTGACGGTACTTGAACTGGGGCCGGTGACGGCGCTGCTGAGCGGGATTGTGGCGTTCGTTCCGGCGGTGTTTTACCTGATGATTCTGCTCTGGCTTGATCGTTACGATCCTGAACCGGCGTGGCTGCTGGCCGGAGCGTTTGCGTGGGGCGGGCTGTTTGCGATTCTGGTTTCGGGCATTGCCAACAGCATCTTCGGCGCTTTCGCGGGCGACACGCTGGCCGGAGTGATTTCGGCTCCGGTCTTTGAAGAGGGCACGAAAGGCCTGGGCGTGCTGCTGATTGCGCTCGCGTTCCGGCGCGAATTTGACAGCGTGGTTGATGGCATCGTGTATGCGGGCGTGGTGGCGCTCGGTTTTGCGACGGTCGAAAACATCAGCTATTACGGCAGAAGCCTGAACACGAATGGCATGGGCGGGCTGGTCGCAACATTCATTCTGCGCGGCGTGCTGTCGCCGTTTGCGCACGTTCTGTTCACGTCAATGACCGGCATCGGCTGCGGCATTGCGCGTGAAACGCACAACAAAGTGCTGCGCGTGGTTTCGCCCATCGCCGGTTATTTCGGGGCGATGATGCTGCATTCGTTCTGGAACGGCATTGCTTCAATCAACGGGCAGGTCTTTCTGATTATGTATTTCGTCGTGCTGGTGCCGCTCTTTACGGCCTTCGTCGGCGTGGCGATTTATCTGGTGCGGCGCGAAGGGCGCATTCTCAAAGAGATGCTGGCGCACGAAGTCAGTCGCGGGCTGATCACGCAGGCGCAGCTTGATATTGTCAGTTCGCTTTTCAAACGCACGGGCTGGATTGCGGGAGCAGTCGGCAAGGGGCAGCTCTTTGCCTCGCGGCGTCAGTTCCTGCGCGCCGTGACGAAACTGGGCCTGTGTCACTGGCACGCCGCGCGCGCCGCCGCCGCGCAGACCGGCACGCAGAGCTTTACCCTGATCCCGAAATTTCAGGCCGAAGTGCTGATGCTGCGGGATCAGGTCAGGTGATGCACCTGCACGGATAATCCGTTTTGATCTGTCGCCTCGATTTCATCCGCGTTCTGTTGCCGCATGAAATGGAACGCGGATGAAACCGATCAGGGCGGATCAGGGCAGATCAGACTGCACTGACTGGCCGGATCAATTTCACTCGTGATCAGTTAATAAAACGTTGACCCTCTCATCTTAACGTGCTGAAATCAGCGGCAGCACGAACTTTCCCTTTGACTCGCAAACGTGCGTGACAGCTTTTCGGAAGGAGGACACGAATGACTCCTGAGATGGCTTTTGAGAAGCGCGCTGAGCTGAATCCTTCGCCCGCCACTTCTGCTGAATACGTCAACACGCTGGCTCATTACTATCGCGGCGAGATGGCGCGGATGGCCGGATGGCGCGACCGCATTGACCGCACCACGAACTGGTCAATCACGGTGGTCGCGGCGATGCTGTCGGTGTCGCTCTCTTCGCCCACGTCGCATCACGGCGTGCTGATCTTTGCGATGCTGCTGGTCTTTCTGCTGCTGGTAATTGAATCGCGGCGATATCGGTTTTTTGATGTGTACCGGCATCGCGTGCGAATGCTGGAGCGGAACTATTACGCGGCGATCTTTGTCAGTGACCGGCTGGCTGAGGCCGACTGGCTGCGGCAGCTTGGCAATGATCTGCGCATGCCGCAGTTTTACATTTCGCTCAATCAGGCGATGTCGCGGCGCCTGCGGCGCAATTACTGCTGGATTTTTCTGATTCTGCTGCTGGCGTGGCTGCTGAAAACGACAACGGCAGTGCTGCAACCAAATAACGGTGAAGCGCAGTTCATTCACTCAACGGGTGAACTGTTTCACAACGCTGCAATCGGTTATCTGCCGGGCTGGCTGGTGCTGGCCGGACTGCTGGGATTTTACGGCTGGCTGGCTTATGTGATCTTCAGGTTCAGGGATACTGAAGGCGAACTGGCTTACGGGCAGGTGCACGTCTGAACTTACGAGGCCGAAGCGCGCATGATGGCCTTGCCCGCAAGCAGCGCCGCGCCGATGATGCCGGCCTCGTCGCCAAGCTGACCGGCGACGATCTGGCAGTCTGCGAGGGCCGGAGCGAAAGCGCGACGGCGGGCCTCTTCGATAATGCCCGAAATGAGGAACGGGCGCGCGCCCATTGCGCCGCCAATCACGACCATCGAAAGATTGAGGACGTTGATCATATCGGCCACCGCCATGCCGAGGAAGTGGCCCGTGCGCGACATCATCAGGCGGGCCAGATCATCGCCTGACTGCGCGGCTTCGATGATGGCTTCGTAAGTCAGATTTTCCTCTCCGAAACGTGAGAGCGACGAGGTGGCATCGCGCCGGAGCCGCGCGCGGGTGCGCCGCACGATGTTGGGAACCGAGGTTTTGGTTTCAAGACACCCGAAACTGCCGCAGGCGCACTGATCGCCGTCAGGATCAATGTTGATGTGGCCGAGTTCACCGGCGTAACCTGACCTGCCGCGCCGCAACTTGCCATCGAGAATGAGTCCCGCGCCGATGCCGGTGCCGATGCTCAGATAGAGCCAGTCGCTGACGCCTTTGGCGACACCGCAGATCATTTCAGCCCACGCCGCGGCGTTGGCATTGTTTTCAAAGGCAATCGGCACCCTGAACTCGCGCTCGAATTCATGAAACAGATCAACATCGCCCAGGCTGGGCGCATTCGTGACCGTGACCATGCGATGCGTGTGCTGATTGACGAGTCCTGGCAAGCCAACGCCGATGGCTGCCACCGGCGCTTTCTCAGACTGTTCAGCAAAGGCGGCGCTGACCAGCGCGTGCAGTTGTTCGGCCAGGGCCGTGCCTTCGACCGGCTGGCCTGACTGATTCAGATACTGTTCGCGGCGCAGTGAGAGGATGCGGCCATCGTGGCTGACGGTGCCGATGCGAATGACGCGGCTGCTGAGATAAACGCCCAGCAGCACGGAATCAGGCGCCGCACCAGGCGAGGTAGTTGAGGCATTCGGGGCTTCGTGTGTCATATCGGCGATCTCTGTGTTCAGGCTGTCGTACCCGGCGGCGACTATAACAAGGGGTCAGAGGAGTGTCAATTTCAGGCTCTGACCGGGTGATGAGAGGCCGGAAGCCGAAGCCGGTTAGCCGTTTCAGAGGGCAGGATGATCTGTCGCCTGCCTTGCCAGGCAGCAGCGAGTCAGTTATCTTTAGACCCGTTTCAGCGCGAGGCCGCCAGACTTCCTGCTGCCAGCTCAGTGCCTGAGGCTGCAAATGATTTCAACGCGCCGGGCCTTTCACCAGAGCGGTCAGTTAGCATTCATCACGCACATCACGCATGACTGGAATTGAAGAATTGATCAGACAATACGGGCTGTGGGCGGTCTTCTTCGGCGTGATGATCGAGGGCGATCTGACGCTGCTGTTTGCCGGAGTCCTGGCGCATTACGGCCTGTTCTCATTTGGTGAAGCCCTGCTGACCGGCACGCTCGGCGGCTGCGCCGGTGATTTAATCAGTTACCTGATCGGCCACACCGGCAAGCAGCAGATTCGCAACAGCCGTTTTTATCAGCGTGCGCAACCCCGCCTCGAACAGCTCTGCCACCGCTTTGGAATCTATTCGGTCTTTCTGGTCAAATACATTTACGGGCTGCGCACGGCGAGCGCGGTTTTTTACGGGTTTGCGCCGATGAAGTTCCGCCGGTTTGCGCCGCTGACGATTCTGAGCTGCGCGCTGTGGGCGCTGATTTTTGCCGGCGCGGGGTATTTTTTCAGCGGAGCGATTGGCATTCTCATTCCGCGCGTCAAACAGGTCGGCATGGTGCTGCTGATTGCGCTGCTGATTGCCGTGATTGTCGCGCTGCTGCTCTATCTGGTCGAAAGTTATCTGATCGCGCCGAAGGTGCCCGAAATGGAACCGCTCAACAAACCCTTTGAGCGCACTTTTGAAAAACTCGAACAGCTTGAAAAAAATCTGCACGGAGACTGAGTTGAATTTTCAGTTCTCAAATCTGCCATCTCACATTCCTCCTGATCTATGATTATTGAATCGCAGGCTGCCACACGCATTGATCTGGCCGGAGGCACAGTTGACATCTGGCCGCTTTACCTTTTTCACGACCACGCGCAGACGGTCAATTTTGCCATTGATCAGTATGCGCGCTGCCGCCTTGAAACGCGCGATGACGGGCGTTTCGTGCTGGAATCAAAGGATCGCGGTGTGCGCGTTGAACTGGACGCGCTCGATGAGTTGCGCGGTGACGATGAACTCGCGCTCGTCTCAAAACTGATCTGGTTTTTCAAGCCTGAAACCGGCCTTAATGTTACGACTGATTGCATGGCTCCGGCGGGCGCAGGCCTGGCCGGGTCATCGGCGCTCAACATCGCCCTGTGCGCCGCCCTGAATGACCTGACCGGCAATCGTTTCGCCCGCGAACAACTGCCGTTCATTGCGGCCAATGTCGAAACGCAGGTGCTGAAGGTGCCAGCCGGTTATCAGGACTATTTCCCGGCGGTTTACGGCGGCGTTTCAAATATCAGATTGCAGGTCGAAGGCGTGATCCGCGAAGAGATCAGCACCGATATTGATGAACTCGAAAGCCGTGTTGCGCTTTGTTTCACCGGAGCGCCGCGCAATTCGGGCATCAACAACTGGGAGATGTTCAAGGCGCACATTGACCGCGCGCCGGGCATTTTTGAAAAATTCGAGCGCATCTGTGCGACTGCCGTCAGCATTGAAAAAGCGCTTGCCGCCAGAGCTTTCGATCAGATCGGCGCAATCTTTGCCGAAGAATGGACGAATCGCCGCGAACTTGTTCCCGGCATCACCACGCCGTTCATTGACGAACTGATCGAAATTGCGAAACGGCACGGCACCGAGGCCGCCAAGGTCTGCGGCGCGGGCGGCGGCGGCTGCGTGGCTTTTTACTGCGCGGCAGGCCGCAAACCGGAAGTTGAAAAGGCGCTCAGCGCCGCAGGCGGTCAGATTATTCCGTATCGCATTGCGCGCGAGGGCGTGCAGGTCACCAGACACTGATTCCATTCACATTCAGAAAGTCGTATGCCCCGTCAACATCATTCATTTCACCAGACCATTCGGATGCTGCTTTTCGGCCTGCTGCTTGCAGTCGGGCTGCTTTGGGCTGTCGCGTGTCAGAATCAGGACAAACCTGCTTCAAGTGACGCGCTGACTGCACCGCTGGCCACTCAGACGGCTGCGCCCGCGCCATCGGCTGACCCGCGCGTGACCGATCTGGAAAGAGTCAAAGAAGGCAAAGCCGCGCCCGATTTTGCGCTGGAAGACATCAACGGCAACACCGTTCACCTGGCTGAATACAAAGACAAAAAGAATGTCATCCTGGTTTTTTACCGGGGGCATTTCTGAGGAAGCTGCCAGGATCAGCTCGGGAAGCTGAAATCACTGCTGAGCGAGGAAGAGAAAAAGCAGATTCAGATTCTGGCCGTCAGCATGGACACGGCTGATGAATCGCGGGATCTGACTTACAAGGTTTACAACTACCCTGGCGCGCTTGATTTTCCGCTGCTGCAGGACAGGAATCACGAAGTCGTTGATCGTTACGGCATCTTCAATCCGGCTGAAGTCTCCTTCAAGCCCGGCATCCCGTACCCGGCGGTTTATCTGATCAACCGCGAAGGCATCGTCGTTCACCGTTTTCTCGATCCTGAAAAATACCACCGCCCGACCAATGAGGAACTGCGCGCTGAACTCAAAAAGAATCACTGGGTCGGCGGGTCATAAATGGAGCAGGGAATTGGCGGAGGCGTGTGGGAATCGAACCCGACCGACGCACGCTCACGCGCACGTCCAATGGTTTTGAAGACCACGCCAGTCACCAGACCAGATGCGCCTCCGCAAGCCTGAGGTGAGACAAGCGGAGCGCGATTCTAAAGCACACGGACGGAAAAATAAAAACGGGAAGCAGCAATCAGACTGCTTCCCGTTTTTATTTGCTGTGCTGATTTGTTTCAGAGCATTCTGCGCGCGTGGCGCTGATTTTTGTCGGAGGC
This sequence comes from Blastocatellia bacterium, assembly GCA_046331565.1. GTDB lineage: Bacteria > Acidobacteriota > Blastocatellia > RBC074 > RBC074 > DASRDU01. Next base: position 3,076,797 of record JAXLQP010000001.1, on the reverse strand, counting down.
TGACAGACGGCGACGCACCAGGGCAATCAGATCGGACTGGCTGCAGGGCATGGCGCGGTAGGCCGGAAGCACTCCGGTCAGGGCCGGGTCTGAAGCCAGGCGGCTGGCCTGCACCAGCACGGAAATGTTTTCGCACCCGGCGCTGGAACGCAGGTTGTGCAGCACCGCGACAATATCACCGGCGCTCACGTCAACGACTGCCAGATCGTGGCCGCAACGACAGGCCAGACCAAGATCGGCAGGTGAAGTGATACAGGTGACTTCGCCCCGCCCGGTGTCAAGCATGGCGCGCAAACCGGCGGCGCGTTCCACTGTATCCGTAATAATCAGCAGCTTCGGACCGGAAGCCTTCTTTCCGGTCTGAGGTTGTTGCACTCTGATTTCATTGCTCGCTGGGACAGGGGTCATCATAGCCGCAATTCCTGTTTTGGTTGTCTGGTTACTCATCAGGCCTTCTCAGGAAGGCGAACCCGTCTGAGCCGGGGCCGACCCGGATGATTGGTTCTCAGGCTCGCCAGTGTTATGCGCTCAGGCGGGCGTAATATTCCCGGACAATTGGTTTCGTTAAAGCATCAAGGAGCAGTTAAGGGGTGGAATTGGGGCGGTAGTGAATTGGCAAAGCAGCATTCCGTGCCAGCAAGGGAGCATTGCGGCACGTCCTGACCATCTCAGTCAGAAATAATCGGGGCGGATTGAACAGGGATTTTAGGGCCGGGCAAGAATCCCACCAGCCGGATTTTTTGTCAACGGTAAAGATGAACGAATCCGCTTTTTCCAGGCAGAATCGCTGCTGCCGCCAGCGCTGCCGGATTCGTCAGCCTGATGTCCCCGGCTCCACCGGCGCGAAAACATCGCCATTCCGTAAAAACATTTGTCAGGAGCAGGGCCGGATACGATAAGATGCCGTTACTGTAACGATTCACCCCGTCAGATGATTGATGGCCTGACTGCCCCGGCGCTGAGTGCCAGGAGATGTGATCATGACGATGTCTTTTGAACTGACCGAAGATCAGCAGCAGATCAAACGCGCTGTGCGCGAATTTGCCGAAGCCGAAATCCGCCCGCACGTGCTGGAGTGGGATGAGGCGCAGTATTTTCCGAAAGAGTTGTTTGCCAGGCTCGGCGAACTGGGCCTGACCGGCGTAATCTTTCCTGAAGAGTACGGCGGCGCGGGGCTGGGTTACATGGAATATGCCCTGGTCATCGAGGAACTGTCGCGCGTGGATGGTTCAATCGGACTCTCAGTCGCCGCGCACAATTCGCTCTGCACGAATCATCTTTATCAGTACGGCAACACTGAGCAGCGCAAACGGTTCGTGACTCCGCTGGCCAGGGGCGAGAAACTCGGCGCGTGGGGGCTGACTGAACCCGGTTCAGGGTCTGACGCTTCGGGCATGCGCACCATTGCGGTCAGACGTGATGGCGGCTGGGTGCTGAACGGCGCGAAAAATTTCATTACGCATGGCATTTCGGGTGACATTGCGGTGGTGCTGGCCGTGACTGACCGCGAAATGCGTTCGCGCGGTGTGAGCGCCTTTATCGTCGAACGCGGCACGCCGGGCTTTATTGCCGGGCGCAAGGAAAACAAGCTGGGCGTGCGGGCTTCAGAAACGGCAGGGCTGATTTTTGAGGACTGCTTTGTGCCCGATGAAAATCTGCTTGGTGAACGCGGGCGCGGTTTTGTCAACGCGATGCAGATTCTCGATGGCGGCAGAATCTCGATTGCCGCGCTCGCCATCGGCATTGCGCAGGGCGCTTATGAAGCCGCGCTGAGATATTCAAAGGAGCGCCAGCAGTTCGGCAAGCCGATCTATGAATTTCAGGCCATTCAGTTCAAGCTGGCCGATATGGCCACGCAGATTGATGCGGCCCGCCTGCTGACACAGCGCGCAGCGTGGCTCAAGGACAACAAGCGACAGACGACCCGCGAATCAGCAATGGCCAAGCTCTTTGCTTCAGAGATCGCGGTCAAAGTCTGCGAAGAGGCGATTCAGATTCACGGCGGGTATGGTTACACGAAAGATTATCCGGTCGAAAAACACTGGCGCGATTCCAAACTCTGCACCATTGGCGAAGGCACCAGCGAAGTGCAGCGACTGGTCATTGCACGCCATCTGCTGACCGAGGCCTGAGCCGGACTGGCCGGACGTCTGCACAAAGACACGCTGATTTCATCATTGGTTTCTGCCGCTGCGGGGGGGCGTCCCTGTCGGCGCCTCGCCTGCGGTTGACCTGCCTTCCTGTTCCATAAGAAAAAGCGAAAGGGGACTGTCTGCTTTAGCTGACAGGGGAATTTCGCCTTGTGCGGAGTCGGAGGGTTTCAACCCGGAGACGCAGCACAAGCCTCTTTCCCGGCGCTAGATACTTGCAAATTAACTAACGCTGTGCGATAATCGCTGCGATGGTTGATACGCGCTACAGAAAGAATGCCGGGGTGGTCTTCACGCTGAAGTACCACCTTGTTTTTTGCCCGAAGTACCGCAAGCCGATTCTTGGCGGCGAACTCAAGGGCAGACTGGAAGAACTGCTTTATGCGAAGGCAGCAGAGCTTGACGCGACGATTCATTCGATGGAAGTGCTGCCCGATCACGTCCACCTGTTCGTTGAATCCGACCCCACACTTGCCCCGGCGCACATCGCCGCACAGTTCAAGGGCTACACGTCGCGCGTGCTGCGCGAAGAGTTTCCCTGGCTCAAGTCGCGCCTGCCTTCCCTGTGGAGTCGCAGTTACTACATCGGCAGCGTGGGCAGCGTCAGCGAAGCCGCCGTGCGGCGTTATATCGAGAGCCAGCAGACCCGCTCCTGAATGCGAAAGAGTTTCAAGTACAGACTGTACCCGACGAAGAAGCAGACCGGGTTTCTGGACGGCCAGGCGGCGGAAGCCTGCCGCTTGTACAACGGTGCGCTTCAGGAACGCCGCGATGCCTGGCGCATGGCGGGCCGCTCGCTGAACTACTACGAGCAGGCGAATCAACTCAAAGAGATTCGCGCTGCCGGTGATCTTGCGCTTGAAAACTTCTCCTGTTGCCAGGATGTGCTGCGCCGTGTGGACAAAACTTTCAAGGCGTTCTTCAAGCGGGTGAAGAAGGGCGTCAAAGTCGGCTTCCCGCGTTTCAAGTCGCGCAGCCGATTCGACAGCATCACATTTCCGAGTTACGGCGACGGTTGCCGCCTGTTCGATAACGGGAAACTGAAGATTCAGGGCGCGGGGCAGATCAAGGTCAAACTGCATCGCCCGATTGCCGGGACAATCAAAACCGTCACGATCAAACGTGAAGCCGGGAAGTGGTACGCCTGTTTCAGCGTTGAGTGCGAAGCCACACCGTTGCCACACTCTGCTGAAGCGGTCGGCCTTGACGTGGGACTGGCAGCTTTCGTCACGCTCTCGGACGGGACGGAAGTTGAGCATCCGCGCCACTACCGCGAGGCTCAGGCCCGGCTCAGACGCGCTCAGCGGAAAGTGGCCCGCCGCAAACGTGGCAGTCATCGCCGCCGCAAAGCCGTCGTGTTGCTGCAAAAAGCGCACGCGCACGTCAGAAATCAGCGCACGAACTTTCATCACCGACTCAGCCGCACACTCGTCAATCAGTACGGCGTGATTGCGGTTGAGGATTTGAATATCAAAGGCCTTGCGGGCGGGATGCTCGCCAAATCCGTACACGATGCCGGATGGTCGGCTTTCATCAACAAACTGCTCAGCAAAGCGGAAGAAGCTGGCCGGGTAGTCGTGAAAGTTGACCCACGCGGCACCAGTCAGACCTGTCTGTGCGGCGCACGAGTCCCAAAGACACTCAGCCAGCGCTGGCACGAGTGCGAATCCTGCGGATTGTCTGCGCCCAGAGATCATGTGTCTGCACAGTTAATTTTGAGGCTCGGACTGAGCCTTTGTGCCGGAACCAGACCGTTGGGTGTGGTGGCACAAGAAGCCGCCTGATTGATCTGGCGGAGTAGTCACCCGGTTCGGTCAGCTTTTCATTCAGTTCATTCACTCTGAGCGGTCAGGCTGACTGCCTGACGAACCCACATTTCTTTCCTCTCTCATTAACTGCTTTGACTGGTTAGCCAGGTCTCGATTAATCGGGCGGCACAGTGTTCGCTACAGAACAGTGCCGGGCAGACGACGTCTGGCAGCGCAGAGACTGCGCTGAGTCGCAAAGAGCTGACAGAGAGGAAGTGAAATCGAAATGAAGAGCAGAACCACAGGAAGAATTCTGGTGATGGCGCTGACTGTGTTGCTGGCCGTGCCGGTGCCTGGTTCCGGCGCAGCAACACGCCAGCGAACATTGAAGAGGCAGCCTGAGGCCGGTCAGAAAAAGATCAGACTCGCGCCTGACCTGGCGGAGTTGCTGGCGCAGGATGAAGTTGCCGACCGGCAGCAATCCGGGAGCAGAACTCTGGGCCAGGCGCGGCAACTGAAACTCAGGCGCACGGCTGGCGCGGCTGCCGCGCTGCCTTCGGCGCTGGTCGCGCCCGATGAGAAGCAGAGCTTTATTGTGAAGCTGGATGATTATGTTTCCGGCGCAGCCATGCAGGCAAAGCTGGCCGGATATGGTGGCCGCGTCAGTCGCCGCCTGAACGGACTCGGACTGGTGATGGTTGAAATGCCGCGCAGTCAGGTGCGTCAGCTTGCGGCTGATCAGGCAGTGGCCTACATCAGTCCTGACCGGCTGGTGAGCGCGACGGGGCATCTGGAAGTAACAACCGGCGCGGCGCAGGCGCGCACCCTGGCCAGCGGTATCACGTTCGACGGCAGCGGCGTCGGCATTGCGATTCTCGACAGCGGCGTTGATCCGGGGCACCAGTTGACCAGAGTTTTTACGGGTCATCCGGGCGTGGCTTATCAGCAGGACTTTACCGGAGCCGGACTGCAAAAGGACAGAGAGGACAGCTTCGGACACGGCACGCACGTCGCTTCACTGGCGACTGGCAATGCGACTGCGGGGCCGCTGGTGTCGGGCGCTTATGACGGCATTGCGCCGGGCGCGAGCATCATCAGCCTGCGCGTGCTGGACAGCAACGGGCAGGGACAGGCGAGCAACATCATTGCCGCGCTGGACTGGTGCGTGGCCAACAGGGATGCCTGGAACATCCGCATCATTAACCTGAGCCTGGGCGGCGCGGCGCGTGACAGTTACCGCAACGACCCGCTCTGTCTGGCCGCGCGCCGGGCCTTCAATGCGGGCATTCTTGTAGTGGCTGCGGCAGGCAACAATGGCAGAGACGATCACGGTAACAGATTTTACGGCAGCATCAACAGTCCCGGCATTGACCCGGCAGTGCTGACGGTGGGCGCGGTCAATACATTCGGCACCGATGCGCGTTCGGACGATGCGATTGCAAGTTACAGTTCACGCGGGCCGACACGCGGTTTTTATACTGATGCGAATGGCGTGAAGCATTATGACAACCTGATCAAGCCTGATCTGGTTGCGCCCGGCAACAAACTGATCGGCGCTTCATCACGCAATGGCAAAGTCACGAATGTGCTGGCGACGAATTACCAGTCCCTGCAGGTGACCGGCAAGGCTGCCACGCAGGATCGGGTCATGTATCTGAGCGGCACTTCAATGGCCTCGCCGGTCGTGGCAGGTGCGGCAGCGTTGATGCTTCAGGCCAATCCGTCGCTGACGCCGAATCTGGTCAGAGCGATTCTGATGTACACGGCGCAGCCGCTCAAAGGCTTCAATACGCTCGAACAGGGCGCGGGGCAACTCAATGTTGACGGGGCTGTGCGCATGGCACGGCTGATCAGACCGAACGCTTCGGCGCTGGCGCAGGGAGCCTCAATGCTCACGGCTGCGCTGCCTGGACAACAGTCCAGCGTCATTGCCGGAGAAAGTTGTTACTGGGGGCAGGGCGTCATCACGAGTCACTGCTTCCTGTATGGCGGCAGCCTGATGAATTACTGGCAGGGGATGTATGCGAATGGTGTGGTGCTGGCCGATGCGACGCTGTTCAGCAATGGCACTCTGCAAAACAATCCGCAGATGGTGATGAGCAGCGTGCCGGGCAGTTCCGGTGTCGTGCTGGCTGACGGAGTAATGCTGGCCGATGGCGTTGTCCTCGCGGATGGCGTGATGCTGGCCGACGGAGTCATGCTGGCTGACGGCGTGATGCTGGCGGATGGTGTTGTTCTGGCCGATTACAGCGGTGGCGGGCGCGGGGCTTCGAGTGCGTCATTTTCACCCTGCGGTGATGAGACTTCAGCAATGCAACCTGTGTTCTGAAACTGGCCGGAGGGCGCAGGGCAACCTGCGCCCTCCGTTTTTTTACTCAGGGATTTTTGCTGAGAACTTTTTTGTCAGCTTCGGCCTGCACGGGCTGGCCGGGTTTGCGGGCGTAATAACCCTGGCGCGTGCGCGGAATCAGTTTGCGTTTGTCCTTTGAATCAACCACGACTCTGACCGTGCGGAATTTGCCGTCACGTTCGGCATTGGTCGGGTAATAGCTGATGACATACTGCGTGCGCAGATCCTTGGCAATCTGTTCGGCAATGACGGGCATTTCGCTGACATCCTTCGGAAAGAAGGCGCGCCCGCCGGAATCTTCAGCGAGGCGGCTGAGCAGTTCCTTCGCTTTTTTCGCGGGCGATTTGCCAAAGAGCGATTTCTGATCGTCCTCTTCATCAATGAAGCCGACCAGATAAACCTGCACTTCGTCCTCCTTCATCGCCTCCATCACTTCCTTCTCTTTCACTGAACTGTTTTTTTCAAGACCGTCCGTAATGACGATCAGAGCCTTGCGGCGCTGCTTGCCTTTCTGGTGCGAATAATCGGCGGTGGCGACGATGGCATCAAGCAGCGACGTGCCGCCGCTCGTGTAAAGCTGATCAATCGCGTCTTCGAGTTCGCGCTTGTCGCGGGTGTAATCCTGCACCAGTTCCGGCTCGGCCTTGAACTGCGCGACAAAGGATTCATCATCATTTTTCATCTGCCGGATCAGGCTGCGCGCGGCGTCAGAAACCGTCTGTAGTTTCGAGCGCATGCTGCCTGACGTATCAATCACCAGACCCAGGCTGATCGGCACTTCCTCGCGGCTGACGGTCTGAATTTCCTGTTTGATGCGATCTTCAAAAACCTGGAAGTCATCCTTCTTCAGATCGAAGACGGGCACGTTGTTCTGGTCAATCACGGTCACGTCAAGCTGCACGAGGTCAGTGTCCACCACGACGCGATCTTCGCCCGTTGCCGGAGTCTGTTCGTCGGCCACTGCGCCCTGGCGCTGGTCGCGTTTTGATTTTTCCTTACTTTTCGCGTCCTGTTTGGGCGGCTCCTGTTTGGGTGGCTGTGGCGTCTGGGTTTTGGGCTGCTGCGCCGGAACGACCCCGGCCACCGCGAGCAGCAATGAGAGCGCCATCACATTGAAAGCGCGCAGCGTAACTGAAAAACGCATAATCATCCCTTTCCTGATTGAGCCTCTGGCGGGCAGAGACTTTCAGCAATTTTACCTGAGGCGACCGCAGGGAACGCAGGCATTATACAACTCCGCCGATGAAAATAGTCAGAAATGACCCGATTCGTCGTATACTGCCGAAAACGCTGGCCCGCCAGCAGATGAAAGGCTGCCTATGAATAATCTGAGTACCTCTCCGAAAGATTTCGATCTCGTCATTCTCAACGCCACTGTCGTTACGATGAACGCGGGCTTCGATGTCCTCGAACGCTCCGCCGTTGCCGTGCGCGACGGGCGCATCGCAAAGATTTGTCCGGTCGGGGAACTGCCCGCCGGATGGACGGCGCAGCAGACGATTGACGCCACTGATGCCGTTGTCATTCCCGGTCTGATCAATGCTCACACGCACGTGCCGCATTCGCTGCTGCGCGGCGTGGGCGACGGGCTGCCGCTCGAACGATGGCTGACCGAAGCCATCTTCCCGATTGAGAAAGCCTGCGTGGATCAGGATTTCGTCAAGGTCGGCGCGCGGCTTTCGATCATTGAAATGCTGCTCGGCGGCATTACGACCTTTGCCGACATGTTTTATTACGAATGGGAAATCGCCCGTGAAGCCGACACCCTGGGCATTCGCGCCGTGCTTGGCGAAACCGTGCTTGATTTCCCCACGCCCGATGCCCCTGATGGAACGAAGGAAAGTCTGCGGCTTGCCGAAAAGTTCATCGGTGACTGGAAGGGCCACCCGCGCATTACGCCTGCCGTTGCGCCGCACGCGCCTTATACGTGCGGCCCCGAAACATTGCGGGCCGCGCGCGATCTGGCGAAACGCACCGACACGCCCGTGCTGATTCATCTTTCCGAAACCGAACACGAAGTTGACGAAGTGCTCAAACGTTACGGCGCAACGCCGATTCATTACGTCGCCCGCGAAGGTCTGTTTGATGTCAAAGTGCTGGCCGCGCACGTGGTGCATCCGCAGTCGGGCGAACTTACTTTGCTCCGCGAACACAACGCCGGCATCGCGCACTGCCCGCGTTCGAATATGAATCTGGCCTCAGGCGCGGCGCCGATTCGCCGGATGCTCGACAAGGGCTTGCGGCTCGGACTTGGAACTGACGGCGCGGCTTCGGCTCCGACGACGAATCTGTTTGAAGAGATGGCGACGGCGGCGCGGCTGGCCAAGCTGCATCATCACCGCGCTGATGCCGTCGCGGCGCGTGAAATTTTTGCGATGGCGACCATCGGCGGCGCGCGCGCGCTGGGGATGGAAGATCAGATTGGTTCGATTGAAGAAGGCAAGCTGGCCGATCTGGTCATCGTGGATACCGGCTCAGCGAGCCTTGAACGCGCGCCGGTTTACAACGTCTACGCGCATCTGGTTTATTCAACCGCCGAAGCCCGCGATACGATTGTCGGCGGCGTGCCGGTGGTGCGCGACAAGCGCGTGCTGACGATTGACTGGCAGCGCCTGATTCGCCAGGTGCGCAACCAGTCAGACCGCATCACGCAGGTGATGGGCTGATTCAGAACGCGGGCTGGCCGAAGCTTCAGATGACGCAAGTGGCGGAAATGAAAACGGGCGTGAAGCCGGACATTCAGCTTCACGCCCATAATTTTTTCAGCAACTCAACGAACAGATGAGTAAGGAACGGCGGCCTGCTCCGCAATGACAGCGTTCAGGCGTCAGGCTTACGGCACTGAACCATTATCAGTGATGAAAGGCAGGCCGAATCAGCCTGCCTTTCATTATTCGGGCTGAGCATTATTTATGGCGCAGGAGGCATTGAAGCCGTGCTGTCGCCGAGAATCGAATCTGTCCGCAGCGTCAGGTCTGCCCGCGTCCGTCCGTCAGCGAGGACGACGCCATCGGCGAGGACGACTCCGTCGGCGAGGATGACGCCGTCGGCGAGGATGACGCCGTCGGCGAGGATGACGCCGTCGGCCAGGACAACGCCGTCACTCAGCACCACGCCGTTGTTGGTGACGGGGCCGCGCATCGTACTGATGCCGGATGAAACGCGCCCGCTCGTCTGCACCAGCACGCCGCCGGAAACCGCCGTGCCGTCCGCAAGAACGACTCCGCTGGCGTACATCCCCTGCCAGTTCTTCATCAGGTTATCGCCGTACAGGAATCCGTAATTGGTAATGACGCCCCGGCCCCACGCACAGGTCTGTCCCGCAATCGTGCTGGTTTGTGAAGACGGCAGCGAAGCCGTCAGCATGGGTGAACCGCTGGTGAGCGTGCTGGCAGTGGATTTGACCAGTTTTGCCACCCGCGCTGCACCATCAATATTCAATTCCCCTGCGCCCTGCTCGAGCGTGTTGAAGTTTTTGAGCGGCTGCGCCGTATACATCAGGATGGCCTTGACCAGCGCGGGCGTCAGATTCGGATTGGCCTGGAGCAGCAGCGCTGCCGCCCCGGCAACCACTGGTGCCGCCATCGAGGTGCCGCTCATATACATCGTCTTCCAGTTGGTCGAACCGGAGTAGCCGGTATTGAGCTGGGCATACTTCGTGACCAGACTGTTCGAGAGCGACGAACTGGTCGGATTATCTGATTGTGCGCTGACCAGCTTGTTGCCCGGCGCAATCAGATCAGGCTTGATCAGGTTGTCGTACTTTCTGACTCCGTTGACAACCGTGTAACCGCGCGTCGGCCCGCGTGAACTGAATGAGGTTACGGTGTCGTCCGAGCGTGTATCCGTCCCGAAAGTATTGGCCGCGCCGACGGTGATCACAGACGGATCAATGCCTGGCGAATGAATGCCGCCGTAAATCTTCCTCCCGTTTGCATCCTTACCGTCATTGCCTGCGGCGGCGACAACGACGATTCCGGCGTTGTGTGCGCGGCGGGCCGCCAGACAGAGCGGATCGTTTTTGTAGCTGTCCTTCGCTATCGCGCCGAGCGAAAGATTGATGACGCGAATGTTGTAGCCGCCGCTGTACCACTGCTTGTTGGCAATGCACCAGTCAATGGCGGCAATGATGTTGCTGGCCGCGCCGACGCCATCGGCGTTGAGAACGCGCAGGTTGAACAGCTTCGCGCCGCTGGAAACCCCGCGATAGGCTTCATTGTAGTAGTTGCTGGTTCCGGCCAGCAGGCCGAAGACGTGCGTCCCGTGTCCGTAGGCATCGCTCTGGAGGTAACTGGTGTCACCGGTAAAATCGAAGTTCTCGTAAACCTTACAATCGGTCGGCGAGTTGTAGTAGGAGTTCGAGAGCAGGACATGGCTGTTGTCCACGCCGCTGTCGAGGATTGCCACGCCGACGCCTTCGCCGGTCAGCTCGGTTTTGTTACTGATCAGCCAGCGGATGTTATATGCGCCAGTAGTCTTTTCCAGATGACCGAGCGCCGAAACCGGACGATCAGGACTGACATAGGCAATCGCACCATCAGCGGCAAGCTGGCGAATCGCCGAACGTGGCGCTTCGATCACCACCAGCCCGCTCTGTTCAGCACGACGGCTGACACGCCCGCCCACACTCGCCAGCCGCGCCTGCATCGCCGCGCCTGAAGCGGTGTCGTTCATCTGCACAATGAAACTCTGCGGCTCATCCGCAGCGACTTCAGTTGACGGCAGGGTGACGCCCGCGACCTGCTGACGTTTAGCCAGGCGCTGCTCGCGTTTCTGCGCAAGCGTTCTGGTGGCGGCGGGCTTTTTGGCTGCCTCGTCGTCCTGCGCCAGTAATTCTTCAAGATCGGGGGCGAGCTTCGGCGCCAGTGCAGGTTTCATCGCTGCTTTGCGTTCACGCAGCGTCTGCGGCGGGGCGCTGAAACCGGGCACCGGCAGCAGCAGCGCCGCCAGCGTCAGGGTTACTATTTTGTTAATATCGCGTGGGAGCATGACGATGTCTCCTCAGTCAATCAGCAACTTCAATTACGCCGCTCACGGGAGAGCGGGCGCTGAATCAAATGCGAACTGCGTACCAGGGGCAGGCGTGACTGGAATGACAGGCTTTAGCGGCAGGCGCTGAATAACAGGCGGTCAGGTTGCGCGGTCAGCGACAGTCAGTCTGACTGTTCTGACCGAAATCTGTGTCCTGGCCTGCTGACAAAAGACGGGCAATAAAAAAGCGGACGACCTGTCACAGATCGTCCGCCAGCGATAAGGATAATTGAGAGAGTGTCGGCTCAGGGCGCAGGCGGCATGCAGGCCGTGTTATCGCCCAGCACGGCCACGCCGCTGGCCGATTTGAGCGTGAGGTCGGCGCGGGTTGTGCCATCCGCAAGCATCACGCCGTCAGCCAGCACAACGCCATCCGCGAGCATCACCCCGTCCGCGAGGACAACGCCATCCGCGAGCATCACGCCGTCAGCCATTACCACGCCATCAGCGAGCATCACGCCGCTGCTGCTGATGCTGACTGCGCCATTCTTCAAACTGACGCCTGCGGTGGTTTTGCCTGAAACGCGGCTGAAGACACCGCTCGTCACAGCGGTCGCATCAGCGAGCATCACGCCTGAACCGTAGACGCTCTGCCATTTGGTCATCAGTTCGCTGCCGTAAAGGAAACCGAAGTTGGTGACGACGCCCTGGCTCCACTTGATGTTCTGCCCGGCAATCGTGCTGGTCTGCGACGTTGGCAGCGCCGCCGTCAGCAGCGCCGTTCCGCTGGTGGTCGGCAGTGTGGCCTTGACCAGCCGGGCCAGTCGTACTGCGCCGTCCACATTGAGTTCGCCCGCGCCCTGCTCGAACGTATTGAAGCCTGCAATCGGCTGCGCCGTGTACATCAGAATCGCCTTGATCAGATTCGGCGTCAGGTTCGGGTTGACCTGAATCAGCAGCGCGGCAGCGCCCGCCACAATCGGCGCTGACATCGAAGTGCCGCTCATATACATCACCTGATTGGCCGCATTCGGATCAGTGCCGGTCTTGAGGTTCGGGTAAGTGCTGACCAGTTTGTTCGGCGTGCCGTTGTAACTTGAGCGCGCACCGATCAGCTTGTTGCCGGGTGCAATCAGATCAGGCTTGATCAGGTTGTCATACTTTCTGACGCCGTTGACGACCGCATAGCTGCGCGTCGGCCCGCGTGAACTGAAACTCGCCACCGTGTCATCAGACCGCGTGTTGGTGCCCATCGTGTTGGCCGCGCCAACCGTAATCACTGCCGGATCGTTGCCGGGCGAATGAATCGCGCCGTAAATCTTGCGACCACTGGAATCCTTGCCGTCATTGCCCGCCGCGCAGACCACGACGATGCCCGCATTCCAGGCGCGGCGCGCGGCCAGGCAGAGCGGGTCAGTCTTGTAGCTGTCTTTGGCAATCGTGCCGAGGCTCAGGTTGATGACGCGAATATCCCAGGCCGTTTTATTGGTCACGCACCAGTCGAGCGCGGCAATGACGTTGCTCGCCGCGCCTGCGCCGTTGCTGTCAAGCACACGCAGGTTGATGATGCTCGCGCCGTCGGCCAGACCTTCGTAGGCGCTGTTACCTGTCACCCAGTCACCGGCAAACATCGTCGTGACGTGCGTGCCGTGCCCGTAAGGATCGCCCGTGATGCCCTGGCCCGTGAAATCCTTGCTGTAATCAACTTTTGACTGCCCCTGATCATTCATCCAGCGCATCAGGCTGTGGCCGGTGTCCATGCCGCTGTCAATCACGGCAATGTGTCCGAGGTCGCCGGTCAGCCAGGTGTTCGGGTCGCTGTCTCCGTTATCGGCAATGCCGGTGTTGAGCCAGCCCGTAGTTGCGCCGACGTGACCGGAAGCGATGACCGGACGATCAGGACTGATATAGGCAACCGCGCTGTCAGCAGCAAGCTGGCGAATCGCCGAGCGTGGCGCTTCGATCACCACCAGCCCGCTCTGTTCAGCACGACGGCTGACACGCCCGCCCACACTCGCCAGCCGCGCCTGCATCGCCGCGCCTGAAGCGGTGTCGTTCATCTGCACGATGAAACTCTGCGGCTCATCGGCGGCGACTTCGGTTGACGGCAGGGTGACGCCCGCGACCTGCTGACGTTTAGCCAGTCGCTGCTCGCGTTTCTGCGCAAGCGTTCTGGTGGCGGCGGGCTTTTTGCCTGCCTCGTCGTCCTGCGCCAGTAATTCTTCAAGATCGGGGGCGAGCTTCGGCGCCAGTGCAGGTTTCATCGCTGCTTTGCGTTCACGCAGCGTCTGCGGCGGGGCGCTGAAACCGGGCACCGGCAGCAGCAGCGCCGCCAGGGTCAAAGTCAGTGTTTTATGGATCGCGCGGGGGAACATAAGAATGTCTCCTCAATCTTTCTCAACTTCAATTGCGCCGCTCACGGGAGAGCGGGCGCTGAATCAAATGCGAACTGCGTACCAGGGGCAGGCGTGACTGGAATGACAGGCTTTAGCGGCGGGCGCTGAATAACAGGCAGTCAGGTTGCGCGGTCAGCGGCAATCAGTCTGACCGCTCTGACCGAAATCATTGATGCCGACAGACTGCCGGTGCTGGCTGGTGAATTTCAAGTGAATCAATCAGGTGAGTAAGGCTGCTGCGAATGAAGGCGAAGGCTCACGCATAACAGGCGGTCGGCAGTGCGACAGCAGGCCGGTCACGTTTCAGGCTGGCTGAATGCACAACGGCGGATGAACCTGGCTGATTCATCCGCCGCTGCTTTGTCTGTGCCGGAGTGTTTCAGTAATCATCCGGGTCGTCCGGCGAATCAGCATCCACATCGGTATCGCTGCTGACCGGGTCTTCCATTTTTCCTGATCTGGCGCGCAGCCCGTCAACCGAAGTTGAATTGACCATGCCGCCTGATGAACCGGCGCTGCCGCTGATGGCATCGGTAAAGATCAGACTGTCAGCCATCAGAATGCCGTCGGCGACGAGAATGCCATCTGCGCACAGAATGCCGTCCGTGACCAGAATGCCATCGGCCATCAGAATGCCATCAGTGACCAGAATGCCGTCGGCTGACAGAATGCCGTCGCTGACGAGAATGCCATCCGCACACAGAATGCCGTCCGTGACCAGAATGCCGTCAGCGAACAGAATGCCATCGCTGAGCAGCTTACCGCCTTTCAGCGGCTGACCCGACAGCGTCACTTCACGGCCCACCCAGCGGAACCCGGCATCATAAATCTTCTGGTAACGCGCCATCAGCGACGGCCCGGCGAAGATGTGGTTGTAAGCGCCATAGATGGCCTGTGACCAGCGCACCTTGCTGCCTCTGACCCAGGAATAGGGTTTCGGCATCGCTTTCGTCAGCAGCGGCTCACCGGTCTGGGTCGGCAGCGTTGATTTAATGCGTGAGGTCAGCTTGAGCGCACCCGAAATGTTGAGTTCGCCCGCGCCCTGTTCGAGCAGGTTGAAGCCGGCGAGCGGCTGCGCCGTGTATTGCAGCACGGCCTTGATCAGATTCGGCGTCAGCGCCGGATTCTTTTGCAGCAGCAGCGCCACCGTGCCGCTCACGACCGGCGCAGCAATGGAGGAACCGCTCAGCAGCATCATTTCATTGCGCGGTTCGTTGCCGTCTTCCTTGATCGCCAGGCTCGGATTCGCCGAGAGCAGCGCGTTCTGATCTGACTGCGCGCCGACCAGCTTGTTGCCTGGCGCGACCAGGTCGGGTTTCACCAGCCGGTCAGTCACGGTCGGCCCGCGTGAACTGTAAGTTGCCACTTCGTCATCAGACCGCTTGACCGTGTTTTTGGTGTTCGAGGCTCCGACGGTCAGCACCATCGGATCAATGCCGGGGCTGTTGATGCCGCCGTAAACTTTGTTGTTGCTGGTGTCCTTGCCAAAGTTACCAGCAGCGGCGATGACCACGATGCCCGCATTGACGGCGCGTTCAGCGGCCCGGCAGAGCGGATCGGTGCGAAAGCTTTCAGGCGTCCAGGCGCCGAGACTGAGATTCATGACCCGGATGTTCCAGGTGTTTTTGTTGGCGATGCACCATTCAATTCCGGCAATCACGTCCGACACGTTGCCGGTTCCGTTCGCCCCAAGCACGCGCACGTTGATGAGGCGAGCGCCCGGCGCGATGCCGCGATAACGACCTGACTGTTTTGAAATCCGACCTGTTCCGGCGGCAATCGAAGCGACGTGCGTGCCGTGTCCGTAAACATCATTCGTGGATGAATCGCCGGAAACGAGGCTGACGCTGACCATCTGATTCGCCGCTGTCTTGCCGCTCGAAATGGCGTTGTGATCGGCCTGGATGCCGGTGTCAAGCACGGCAATGCCGATGCCGCTGCCGTCGAGTCCGCCCAGCCCGTTTTTGGTGAGCGCATCGCCGAGGCCGGAGGTCTTGACCAGTTGCGGATCAACTGAAACGGAGCCGCCGCCCTGAGCCGTCACCACGCGGTCAGGCGAGAGCGCACGCACACCGCTGCGGCTGGCCAGTGAAACGATGTCGCTGGCCGTAACATCGAGAACGATGAAGCCGGAGCCGGGGAACTGCTGCACCACGCGACCAGGCAGGGAACTGGCCGGCGTGTCGCCGTCAGTCTGCACAATGACGTGCACGGTATTGCGGCCCTGACCATCCTGCAGGCCCGGCGCGACGGCCTGCCACAGATCAGCCGCGATCTTTGATGACGGCGATTCCGGCAGCTTTTGCGCCGCGCTGTCACTGGTGTCCTGGTCTTCCGCTGCGGGCAGCGCAGCGTCAGTGACTGACGAAGCGGCTTCGGTCTGCACCTCAGACACAAAGCCGCCCCCGGTCACTTCATTCGCAACCGGGACCTGGAAACTGGCGGGGGGAATTGTGATCTGCGGCTGGGCGTGAGCGGGCAGCGTCGCCGTCCGTGCCGCCCGCGGGGCGGCCTTGCGACGGGCAACGCGGGCCTGATGATGACTGGGGGCAGGCCTTTGATTTCTGATGCTCTTTCGCGTTGCGCCCGCGTGAATGCCGCCCGCAAAAACCGCCTGTGACACCAGCAGGACGGTCAGGAGCAGTGAGGTTGCCTGTTTCATTTTTCTGTGTGCCGGAATCATAGTGATGCCCTGAGTAATAACTCTCGTTGATTTGATCCGGTTCGTCTTTACGACGAATCAGTGCAGCGCCGTGTGCGCCGACACAGACAAAAGCGATTTACGTGCCGCAGCCCGCCTGGCGCTAAGTCTCTGAGATTCAATGCCCGCCGGATTCATCATCACTCAGCCCATCAGTCAGCCTGACCATCTGACTGAGTTTGCCGTCATCCTGATTGAATTGTTCCGCGCGCTGAATTGAAAAAGCGACGGGATGAACAACGAGCTTCAGTTCAACGGCCAGCAATTACGTATTCGTGGCGGAACCGGGTCGCATCACGTAGTAACGAATTTATTCGTTCTGCTTCAGAATCAGCGTGACTGCGAGACAGTACTACAGGGGTGCGACCCGGCTCTTCCGTGATGTTCCTGATTTGATGACGTGATTATGCTGGCAGAGGGAAGAGACGAATGTGCGGGCTGACTGTAGTTATGCGAGGGGAGTCAGAAAGCAGGCGAGATAATCGCTGAGGTGATCAAAACCGACGCTTTTGTAGAGACGGCAGGCGGCAGTCTCTTCAGGTGAAACGGCCAGGCAGATGGCTTTCCGGTGTTGCAGCAGGCGATGGACGACTTCATTCATGCAGTTTCTGGCAATGCCCCGGTTGCGCCAGTCCGGGTGCGTCCAGACGCCTTCCAGATAGGCCAGCTCGGCGGTTTCGCTGACGATCTCGACTTTGAAAATAACTTTGCCGTCCTCCAGTCTGACCCAGGTGCGTTTGCGTTCGATGCGTTCAGCCGTGCGCCTGAGAAAGCCTTCAGGATCGCTCTGGCGCGGGTCAACGCCGCTCGATTCGTAAATCATTTCAGCCTGGGCGGTGGCCAGCGATTCAAGTTCATCAAGGTTGGCGCGGCGCAGTTGCATTGATTGCAGCGGCAGTCGCGGCGCTGTCGCCACGCACCACTGATGAATGCTGGTCAGCCGCTTTTCGCGTCCGTGGGCGGCGAGGTGGTTGTAGAAAACTTCGACCTGCGGGCGCGGGCCGAAAACGAGGTGGCCTTTGGCGCGAATCTCAGCCGCCGTGCGGGCGAAATATTCCCACGCTGATTCTTCGGCTTCCGGCAGGGCGTAAATCATGATGGCGTGGCCGAGCAGCGCCACACCCGCAAGCTGCTGATTCTCAAAATAACCGAAGAAACGACCCCGCAGTGACGGGTGGCTCATCCCGTAATCCGCAATCATGCCCAGCATCGGAATCGTATGCAGCGCGTCACATTCAAGCAGCGCGACTGCCGCTTCACGATCTGCATCATTCAGTTCGCGCACGACACGGCTGGCCGGAGCCATCGCTCCGGCCAGCCGGTGATCGTGATCGAAGATCGAGAACAATGAAGACATGATTTGCTGAAGCTTCCTGCGGGGAATCCCGTGCGGCCTATTTGACCGGCATCGCTCTGGTGTTGTCGCCGGTAAAGAGTCCGTCAGTCAGCACGACGCCATCGCTGAGCATCACACCGTCAGAAAGCATTACGCCATCAGCGAGGACGACGCCATCCGCCAGCATGACGCCGTCAGAAAGCATCACGCCGCTGGCAATGACTGCGCCGCTGGCCAGCGTGGTCGTGCTGTTGTGACTGAGCGCGCCGTCATTGACGCTGACTCCGGGGGTCACCAGGTCGGCAATCCGCTGAAAGCTGCCTGAGATGAACCACGTTCCGGCAGCGAGGCAGGAACCCTGATCGTAAATGCCCTGCCACTTCGTCATCAGTTCGTTGCCGTAGAGAAAGCCCCAGTTGGTGATGACGCCTTTGCCCCAGTAACAGGCCTGACCGGCAATCGTGCTCGACTGCGCCGCAGGCAGAGTCATCATCGAGGCGCCGACCATCGGCGCTGCCGGGACATTGACCAGCGTGGCCAGTCGCACTGCGCCCTGCACGTTGACGAGGCCCGCGCCCTGTTCCAGCGTGCTCGCGCCGCTGATCGGCTGCGCTGAATACATCAGCATCGCCTTGACCAGATTCGGCGTCAGCCCGGCATCGGCCTGAATCATCAGCGCCGCCGCGCCCGCCGCCACCGGAGCCGCCATGGATGAACCGCTGAGGTACATCAGCTTGTCCCCATTGACCGTGGAACTGCCCGCCGCGAGGCCCGGATTGAGCGACAGGATTTTGTTGCCGCCGCCGGTCTGGCAGTTGGAACGCGCGCCGATCACCTTGTTGCCGGGCGCAACCAGATCGGGCTTGATGATGTTGTCATAGACCTTCTGGCCGTTGATGAACTGATAACCGCGCGTCGGGCCGCGTGAACTGAAGGTCGTGATCACATCGTCCGAACGCGCATCGGTGCCGTAAGTATTGGCTGCGCCCACCGTGATCACCCAGGGTGAAATCGCGGGCGAATGAATGCCGCCGTAAATCTTTTTGCCTGAAACCGGATCTTTGCCCAGGTTGCCGGCTGCCGCCACGACGACAATGCCCGCGTCAACGGCGCGCTGCGCGGCCAGGCACAGCGGATCATAAAGCGTGCTGTCTTTGGGCGGCGTGCCGAGGCTCAGATTGATGACGCGGATGTTGTAAGTCGCCTTGTTCGTCACGCACCAGTCGAGCGCCGCAATCACGTTGCTGGCATTGCCGAGGCCGTTGTTATCAAGCACTTTCAGATTCAGCAGGCTGGCGCCCGGCGCAATGCCGCGATAAGCGCCATTCGACACCAGATCGCTGCCCGCCAGAATCGTGGCGACGTGCGTGCCGTGTCCGTAAACATCTTTCGGATTGTTGCCGCCGGTGAAATCCTTCTGAAAGACCACGCCCGGATGACCGGTCGCGGCCTTGAGCAGATTGTGCGTGGCATCCAGGCCGCTGTCGAGAACGGCAATGCCGATGCCTGCGCCATTGAGTCCGCCCGTGACCAGCGTTCTTGCCGCCGCCGCGCCCGCTGTGCTTTCAACGTGGCCGGTCGCGGCGACGGGGCGATCAGGACTGATGTAGGCCACGCTGCTGCTGGCGGCGAGTTCACGCACGCGCCAGACAGGCAGTTCAATGGCGACCATTCCGGTGGTATTGAGCGTTTGTGTGATGCGGCCTTCGAGGCTGGCGATTCTGGCTTTCAGGTCGCCTGTCGAAGCCACTTTGTCGAGTTGCACGATGACGCGCTGTCTGCCGTCAGAGGTCATCATCAGCGCCTCGTTCTGATCGCTTTCCTGAGCGGCCCTGCGGGCGACGCGGCGATGACGAATCTGAGCCAGCGTGCCGGGTGATCCGGCGGCTTTTTCTTCTTCTTCGGCGCGGACGACTGCGGCCTCAAGATCAGGCGCGAGTTTTGGTTTTCTGGCGATTCCGGCCTGTGCCCTGCGCTCCTTCAGTGTTTTCGGGCCAGCCTGGGGCTGGTTGCTGAAACCAGTGGAGGGACAGCAGAGCAGTGCGGTCAGGATCGCAGTGACTGTTTTTCTGGTTCTGAGGTGGTTGCTTTTCATGCTGTGTTCTTTACCGTCTTGGTGTCCTGTTGGGGGATCGCCTTGCCGACGCGACCCAGGATCAGGCTCGTCACAAAACGAGCGAGATGCTGAGTGCGAACCACGTGCCAGCCGCGAAACCGCCGCAAATGCCCGTAAATCAGGGCGGCGACCACCCGGCACCGCTGGCTTCGGTCAGAAAGATCGGTCAGTCGGCAGCAGAGTGACCGGAAAAACCGGTCATTTGAACGAGGCGCTGGCAGGCGCAGGAAGTAACAGCAGGCAGGGATTGAATGACAGATTCACAGGCGGGATGAATTTCTTCACTGTCTCTCAGCCACACTTTCAGGCAGTGGCAGCAGGTAGCGGGCCTGGTAAGCTTCAATGAAAACAAACCCGATCTGTTCATAAACCCGCCGTGCCGCCTGACCGGGCAGTTCAACCAGCAGGCATAATCTCTGATGTCGGCACAGCAGGCGGTGCATCAGTTCTGACAGGCAGCTTTTCGCCAGCCCGCGATTGCGCCAGTCAGGATGCGTCCAGACGCCCTCCAGATAAGCGGTCAGCTCAGTTTCCAGCGCGACCTCGGCCTTGAAAACCATCTGCCGGTTTTCCATCTTCACCCAGATTTGTCTGCGTCGGATGCGTTCGGCGATGCGTTGCCGGTAACCCGCCGCATCATTCCAGCCCGGATCAGTGCCGGATACCTGCTGCACCAGTTCGCTGTTGGCGCTGGCAATGGCCTCAAGTTCATTGAGGCTGGCGTGACAGAGTTGCGATTTCAGCGGCGGTGACGGTGCGTGTTCACTGGCGTAACAGAGATGCGTGCTGACCAGCCGCGTCTGCCAGCCGTGAGCAGCCAGGTAACTGAAGAACGTTTCAACCTGAGCGCACGGGCCTAAAATCAGGTGACAGGGCATGCGAATGTCGGCAGCCGTCTGCGCGAACTGAAACCACGCCGCCGCTTCGGCTTCAGGCAGCGTGTAAATCAGCGTCGTGTGACCGAGCAGCGCCACACCCTGCAATTCGCCCTCGCTGAAGTAGCCGAAAAATCTGCCGCGCCCGGCCTGAGAACATAACCCGTCGCTGTCAATCAGCGCGTGCAGATAAATGCCGCGCAGCGGATCGCGGGCCAGCAGCACACGGGCCTCCTGTCGGTCGGCGGCGCTCAGTTCGCGCACAAAGCTGTCCTGCTGACCCGGCTGATTCAGGGGGGAAGATTCCGGCTGCCTCAATAGCGATGATCGGCTCATAAAATGGCTGATGATCAGGTGCGCGAATGTCCGGGCTTCAAAATCCAGGTGACGGATGAGAGCCGCCACCACGCGGCACAGATCAGCGAACCCTGTGCCAGATGCGAGGGCAGGGCGCAACCGCTGCATCTGCATCTGTTCGCTGTCAGACTATAGCGGCTGCCCCGGCATATATCTTTCATCAAACCGGGCAGTCTGACTGGCGCGGCGAATTCATTGAAAGCAGCCTGACTGACGCAGCACCTGGTCAGGCAGGGAACGCAGGCGTCGCGGCCTGCTCAGTTTCAATCAGAGCGTCATTTGCGGAACTCAGGCAGGCGGGACGCCTGCGTTCCCTGTTAGAGCGGATTTCAATGGCGTATCCGGGAAGTGTTGCGCGATTTGCCAGAATCGCGCGGCATCCGCTATCGGCCCCTTGCGTGTGCCGCGCGATTCTGGCAAATCGCGCAACACTCTCTGCTTCCGTACATCTGGCTGAAATCCGATCTAAGTTGACGAGGCCCTGACGCGCGATAAATTTCGATTCCATCCGACTGATGAAGTGATATGATGCCGCCCCGAAAGGCGCCTCCCCATCTGTCCCCGGTCAACATCGTTCCGGCGGTCTGGAAGCAGTCATGATCAGATTCAGCCCGTGTGTTGTGATTTTATTGCTGCTCTGCGCGGCGTCACTCGCAGTCGCGCAGGAGCCGGTGCCTGAGTTTGCAGTGCAGGTCGCCGCGTTTCGCACCGGGGCCGAAGCGCAGGCCCAGGTGGTGCGCCTGCAACACAATGGGCTTCCGGCTTATCAGGTCAAAGCGAACCTGCGCGGGCGCGGTGTTTATTACCGTGTGCGCTTCGGGCGTTTTGCCAGCAGCGACGAAGCGGCGCGGGCCGGCGCTGCGGCGCTGGCCGGAAAGCTGATTGACCAGTTTGTGATTGTTGATTATGAACCGCCGCTGCACGGGCCTGAACCGGCGCGCCGAAAGCGGCGCGTGACGCCCGAAGACGAAGCCATTTCAATGCTCGTTGGCAAATCATTCGCCGTCGCTGTTGCCTGGGCTGCGCAGCGCGGGAATCCGGCAGTGTCGGTCGGCCTGCTGCCTGAACGGCCTGCGCCGGTGACGCTGCATTTTGCGGCGGCGCTGTCGGCGCTGCCTGCTTCAGCCCTGAGAAAGGCGAATGTCGCAGCCGCTGAGCGCGCTGACGCCATGCCGCCTGCGCCTGAAATCATCCCGGTCGTCACCATTTCAAATCCCGACTGGAAAGTGTCGCGGTCGGGCCGGGCGACTGAGCCGAATCTGAATGCAGTGCATTTCACTGATGCCGCACACGGCTGGGCCGCTGGCGATGCAGGCATCATTTACCGCACCAGCGACGGCGCGAAGTGGGAACGGCTGGCGCAGCTTGCCGGGCTGAACATTGCCAGTCTGTATTTTGCTGATGCCTGGCGCGGCTGGCTGGTCGCACAACCGGGCGACAGCGAACAGGAAGCGCGCGATGAATCGCAGGTGTGGCGCACGACTGACGGTGGCCGCACCTGGCAGATGCAGAAATTGTCGGGCATCGTGCGGCTGCAATTCGTCAGCGCGCACAGCGGCTGGGCCGTCGGTCGCCACGCGGCGCTTTTCAGAACCATAGACGGCGGTGCAGAATGGAAGCCTTACGACGGACTGGAACAATTATTCGGCACTCCGGTTGAAGGCGCGACTTACAATTTCGGATTCAGCGATCTGCATTTCACCGATGCCGCGCACGGCTGGGCGACGGGCAATTTTTATGGTCGCACGCGCACGCACATCGGCGGACTGTTTGCCACCAGCGACGGCGGCGCAACCTGGCGGCGGGTCGCGCTGCCCGTCAGATTGCCGAAACCTGACGAAGCGATGCCGCGTTCAGCAGGCAGCGCGGCGCGGGTCGTGACGGGGAGAATCATTCAGGGCGAGTTGCAGTCCGTGCGCTTCAGCGATGAAAGAAATGGCATCGTCAGCGGCGAAATCACCGATGGCCAGACGCGCTGGCTGCTGACGCTGCAAACACAGGATGGCGGCAGAAGCTGGCAGCAGTTTCAGACGCCGGACCTGAGCGCCGAAAACGCCGGTTTCATCAGTGCCGCGCAGGGCTGGATCATTACTTCGTCGGCATCAGGTGGAGCTTCAGAAACGACGCTGCGGCGCACTGACGATGGCGGCGTGACATGGCGCGATGAACTGCAACTGCACGGCAACCGGATTCGTGGTTTTTACTTTCTGTCATCCGCTCAGGGCTGGGCTGTTGGTGAGCGCGGCCTGATTCTGCGTTATCACGCTCATCAGCCATAAAACCCGCAGCATTCACAGGGAGCGCAGGCGTCACACCAATGAGCCAGGAGAAGCAGCAGAGAGATGACGGAACAGACGGAAATAACGAAACACACGGAACCAGCAATCAGAGGTCAGGTTTATGTTCCGTGTGTTCCGTTTTTTCCGTCTGTTCCGTCATCTCTCTTTCTGTCCTGCTTCTGCCTGGCCTGATGCCATGATCGAAAGCGGAGCAGGCCGCGACGCCTGCGCACCCTGCTATTTCATCTGCTGACCATGAAACACTACCTTTACGCCCTGCTGACTGCCGCGCTGATCTTTCAGCCGCTGCCCGCTGTCTCGCAAACGCCGGTTCAGCAATCGCCGCCTGGCGCGCAGGCCGCGCCATCACGCAGCGAAACTGAAAGCAAAGCCGTAGCGATTGAAGAACTGCTGCCTGCGACGACGATGCTTTTTGTCGCAACGACGAATCTTTCAGGACTGCTTGAAGGATTCAAACGGCTGGAAGCATTCAAAACGCTCTCGGCGCGGCTGCCGAAATCAGAGCGCGAAGGCGAGGACAATCCGCTTGACCTGGCGACGCGCTTTCTCGGCATGGGCATCAAAGACGCCGCCGTGCTGGATGATGCCCGCCTGGGGCTGGCTTATCTGCAACCTGACTTTCCGCCTGAACTCACCGTTGCAACCGATGCCTCGCGTCGCGCCACAACCCGGCAACGACTCGCTGACGCTGATGCGCTCAGAATCCCTGATCCGCAGTTCATCGCTTTTATCGAAGCCGGAAGCCCCGAACACGCAAAGCAGGCGAGGGAACAGTTCATCACTTATTTCAGCGAGAATTTCACCGACCTCGGCAAGCCCGCCGAAGCAAAGCCGGTCAAAGATGCGAAATACAAGGGCGCGAGTGTCGAGCGATTCAAAAATGGCTGGCTGGGCGCGCTCATCGGCGGCACGTTTGTGACGGGTGAAGCCGCCGCCATTGAACGCATCATCAGATTGCGCGAGGCCACTGACGTCGAACACCTGAGCGACAATCAGAACTATGTGCAGTCACGCGCGCGGCTGCTGACGCCGACGGGACTTTTTGCCTGGGTCAATGGCCGCACGCTCGATGCTTACACTTCGCTGGCGACGAAAAATGTGCCGGGCTTTCTCAGCGCCATTTCAGGTTCGCTGTTTGCCCCCGAAGCCATCAGAAGCATCGCGCTCGCTTCGACCTTTGAGCGCGGCGGCGTGACTGACCGGCTGCTCGTTTCGCTTAACCCGGCAAAGAAGAATCTGCTCGGCACTTTGTTTGGCGGCCCGGCAACTGACTTTCGCGCCACGCGCTACATTCCCGCTGGCACGCCCGTCCTCATCAGTCACAGCTTTGATTTCACGCGCTTGTACGATGAACTGATCGTGCCGGTCGTGTTCGGCGCGATGGCCGAAGCCGAGGCTTATCAGAAGGCTTATCGTGAAATGGCCGCGCGCCAGGCTGAGAAAAAAGAGACGCAGCAGCGCGAAGTCGGCGATGAAGATGAAGCGCGCCTGAGCGAAGAAGTCATGCTGAAAGCCAGAGAACAGATGCAGCAGCCG
This sequence comes from Blastocatellia bacterium, assembly GCA_046331565.1. Classification (GTDB taxonomy): domain Bacteria; phylum Acidobacteriota; class Blastocatellia; order RBC074; family RBC074; genus DASRDU01. The sequence goes on along the minus strand of JAXLQP010000001.1, from coordinate 3,051,961 downwards.
GAATTCATCAATGGCATCGTGGCCGGAATGGAAAAGAAAGTCGGGCTGAAGTTCCGCGAAGAGATTGCGCGCTGCCTCAGTCACGAAGTCACTTTTACTTACGAAATCCCGGCCACTTCGCCCGAAGACAAACAAACGCACCTGGCGGCGTTCATCGGCCTGCGCGACCGCGAAGCCGCAAAGACCGCGATTAACAAACTGGCTGCTTATCTCATCGGCAGTCTCAACAGCGTCGTGCCATCGTCTGACGAAGAACCAGGCAACGCGGCGCAGCAAAAAGAGAAGTCTGACGAAGAACTCAAAAAGGAACAGCAGCAGCGCCTGGCAATCATCAGCCTGCTGCCGCGCGAAAGTTACAAACAGGCTGAGATCATCCGGCTCGATGCCTTTGACATTGCTTACGTCGAAGATTATCTGGTCATCGCTGACAGCGCCGACACGATCAAACGCCTGATTGACACGGCTGAAAACAACGATGGCATCGCCCGCGAAGCGAATTTCAATGCAGCCATGTCGGGTCAGCCCGCTTCAGCCGTTTCGCGCGTCTGGTTCGGGCCGAAATATTTTGACGATATGCTCAGCAGCTTTGTCAGATTGTGGGCTGCGAGGCCGCCGGGCAGCATCGCTGCTGCGCCCTTGAATCTGCCCGCGACGGTGGCCGGGTTTGTCGAAAGCAGCGATGACAGCATCCGGCTTGAAGCCTTCACGCCCATCGGCGTGGCCGGCATGTTCGCCTTCGATTCGCTGAGCGATCAGGTCAGGGCAGGCACTTCGCGCAATGAACACGACGCGCAAAGCCTGCTCAGAACGGCAGCCGTCGTGCAGCGTCGTTACGCCGCGCAGCATCAGGATCAGTACGCCACTCTGGATGAACTGATTCGCTTTCAGCAGGAACATCCGGTGATGAACGATACTGACGGCCATAAATCGCCTGAAGAGGCTGAAAACATTGCTTACCGCCGCGACCTGCACGCGCTCAGGGCCGGGCAGAACAATTATCGTTACGCGCTCAAACTCAGGCCGGATAAAAAAGGATTCGAGGCGACGGCCACGCCCGTCAGTTACGGGCGCAACGGACGCCATTCATTTTTCATTGATGAGTCAGGCAAACTGCGCCGCGCCAGTAAACAGGGCAGTCCGGCTGACGCCAGCGATGAACTCGTCACCGATGATTCCGGCGCGACAGATAAAGACAACTGAACATGACCAGCAATCAGACGGCCTCTGCTGCCTCACAACCTGTCCTGGCCGTGCATCACGTCACCAGAGAATACCGGATGGGCGGCGAAACGGTGCGCGCGCTTGATGACATCTCGCTTGAAATCGGGCGCGGCGAATTTGTGGCGATTCTCGGCACCAGCGGCTCAGGCAAATCAACGCTGCTCAATCTGCTGGGCGGGCTTGATCGTCCGACGAGCGGCGAAATTTTCTTTGACGGCGAGAGCCTGACGCCGCTCAGTTCGCGTGAGATGTCGCGTTACCGGCTGCGTCAGGTCGGAATGATTTTTCAGAGTTTCAATCTGATTCCGACGATGACGGCGCGACAGAACGTGGCGCTCGCGCTTGCCTTTGCCGGACTTGATCGCCGGGCGCGGCGACAGAAATCACTGACACTGCTTGAACGGGTCGGGCTTGAGGCCCGCGCCGATCACCGGCCTGCTGAACTCTCAGGCGGCGAACAGCAGCGCGTCGCCATCGCGCGCGCCCTGGCCAATGAGCCGCGAGTGCTGCTCGCTGATGAACCAACGGGCAATCTCGACAGCGCCCGCGCCGCCGAAGTCATGACATTGCTTGACGAAATGCGCCGCCGCGAGGCAAAGACCATTGTGCTGGTCACGCACGATCAGGAACTGGCCGGAAAGTTTGCCGACCGCATCATCAGACTGAAGGATGGCCGGATTGCAGAAAGTATCTGAACGATGAATTTCACCGACATCATTGCGCTTGCGCTCAGAAATCTGCGACAGGCGAAACTGCGCACTGCGCTGACGGTGACGGGTGTCGTTGTGGGCGTGGCGGCGATCATTACAATGGTCAGCTTCGGTCTGGGATTGCAGCAGAATATTCTGGCCAGAACCTTCGCCCGCCTTGATGTCTTCACCTCGATTACCGTTTCAGGCGCAAGCGCCGACGCGCTGATTGACCTGAATGAACGGCAGTCAGAAAACGGCAGCGACACTGATGCGTCCGATCAGCCGCGCCGCAGACCGCGTGTGCTTGATGATCAGGCCATTGCCGAACTCGCGCGCCTCGATCACGTCAAATATGCGCTGCCGTCGGTCTTCTTTCAGTGCTACGTGAAATTCGAGAACCGCACCCGTCATCAGACTGTCAGCGGTGTTCCGGTGCAGATTGATGATTTGCCGCGCTTCAGAAAGTTCCTGGTCGGGCGGCCTTTTTCTGGTGAGGATGCGGCTGAAATCATTGTCTCAGAGGAATTCTTTGAAATGATGCGCCGGTCAGGCCGCACCGGCGACCGCCGCATCGGAGCCGGGCCGAAAGGCAACACCGGCCCGTTCCTCGCCATTCCGAAAAAGAGCGATGAAGAACGCGCCGCTGAGTTGCGGCCACAGCTTGGCAAAGAGATCACGCTGCTGACGCTGCGCGCTGCTGACGCCGTGCCTGACAGCGTTTTTGGCGTTCCGCTGCTCAACCTGCCGCAGACGGAAAATGAAGATCAGCCTGATGAGCAGCAGCAGTTTGAAAGGCATGTTTTCAAGATCGTCGGCATTCTGCCGCGTGAACAACAGTTCAGCCCGCGCATGCTGTTCAATTCCAGTCTCTACCTGCCGATGTCACAGGCCCGCCGCTTCCGCGAAGCCAACCGCGCGCCGATGGAAAGAATGGGCGAAGCTTTGGCCGGTGAAGCGGGTTACCCGTCCGCCGAAGTGCGCGTCAGTGATCCGACCCAGGTCAGAGTCGTGCAGGATCAGATTGAAAAAATGGGCTTCCGCGCCTTTTCGCTCAACAATCAGGTTGATGAAATCAGGCGCGTCTTTCTGATTATCAACGGCGGCCTCGCGCTGATTGGCGGCATTGCGCTGCTGGTGGCTTCGTTCGGCATCGCCAACACGATGATTATGTCCATTCTCGAACGCACGCGGGAAATCGGCATTATGAAAGCCATCGGCGGTTCGGACGGCGAAATCATGCGCATCTTTTTTATCGAGGCCAGCCTGATTGGTCTGATGGGCGGTGTCTTCGGCGTGGTGGCCGGATGGGGCATTGATCGCGTGTCAAATTACGCGGTCAATCGCTGGATGGTGAAACAGACCTATTTCATTGAGTTCTTCTCACTGCCCTGGTATCTGTGGAGCGGCGCGATTCTCTTTGCCATTTTCATCAGCCTGACGGCGGCAATTTATCCGGCGCTGCGTGCGGCAAAGGTTGATCCGATCAGGGCACTGAGGCATGATTAGCCTGACTCCGAGATTGTTCTCAACCCCGTGCCCGTCATTACCCCCGCTGATTACCCCCGTGTGAGAATTGAAACAGGATTGATGCTGTTTTCGACACAGCTTTTCGATCAGATAGCCTCGCCCGGGTTTCGCAGGCGAAATAATCAGAGGAAGACATCCATGATCTCACGCATTGTTACGCTCATTCTGGTGACGGCGCTCACTGCCGGTGTGGTCGCGGCGCAGAACCGCCCAAAGCTCAAGCCGGGCGATCAGCAGGCGAAAAACCTGGTAGCGAAAAAGCCACCAGCCCTGACGCTGGAAGTGGCCACCGTGACCCCGATGGTGGCGAAAGTGAAACGCGCTTCGACCAGCACGGTCTGCGGCGGCGATCAGGTGGTGTTGCGCGCCAGTTCGGCTGATCCGAGCGTCAAGCCTTCGCGCATTGCCTGGGTCACGACCGGCGGAAAAATTATTGGCGAAGGCCAGGAAGTCATTCTCGACACGACCGGCCTGCCAGCGGGCGCTTATCACGTCACGGCGCAGGTCTTTTATGCCGGGCTGGGCGTCTGCAACGGTGACTGTTCAGCCTGGGACACCAAAACCGTGCGCGTGACCGAATGCCAGCCTGAGATCATCTGTTTCACTTCGCCGGTCATCACTGTCTCGCCCGATTCAAGCACGGTCGAAGCCTGTCAGTCAGTTGCTTTCAAGGCTGCTGAAGTCAGCGGCGGCCAGGGATACGGTAAAGTCAGTTATGCCTGGAGCAGTTCTGCCGGAAAGATCACGTCTGACGGCACGACCGCAAAACTCGATACGTGCGGCGTGAGTCCGGGAACTGAAATCGAAGTGACCGTCAAAGCCATCAGCGAATTTGCCAACTGCGAAGCCAGCGGCGCGGCGCGCGTGCTGATTCCGATTCCGCCGCCACCGGCCCGCGAAATGACGCCCTGCACGACTTTCAGGCGCAACAATGCGCGCGTGGACAATGCCTGCAAATCAGTGCTTCAGGATTCAATCAGGCAGTTGCAGGCCGATCCGCTCTCACGGCTGGTGATTGATGCCTACAGCAATCCCGGCGAAGCCGCAGGCATTGCGCTCGCACGCGGCAAGAACGTGCGCGACCGCCTGGCTGACGGTTCGCTCGGCGTGGCGATTGACGCCAACCGCATCATTGTCAGAGTCGCCGGAGTCTCGAATAACAAGGAGCAGGTCAACATCTGGTTCCTGCCCGAAGGCGCAAAGATTCCTGCCGGTGGCGAAGAGGTCAATCCGGGGCCGGTTTCGTCTGAACAGAAACATCCCGATGACGAATTGCCCGCGCCAGCGGCGAAACGCAAACCACGCCACTGAAGTTCAGTTCCTCCTTCGTTGCGCCATCCCTGCCTGACGTGCCTCAGGCAGGGATTTTTTGTGATGATGACTGTACTTCCGGAATAGTCCGGGGAGTGTCAGGCGGCCTGGTCTCAGCGGAAACGGCGTTTTGTCAGAAACCAGGTCGCCGACGCTGCCTGTCCTGTTCGAGGGCAGGGCCATGAGGTCTGAGTCAGTATGAAAAAAAGGGAAGGTGAAATCCGGCTGAGCTTTCAGGCGACGGCGATCTGGCGGCGGCGCACTTTGGGCCAGGTGGCGGCGAGCAGTTCGCGCACGTCATCGCCGGGCAGCGGTTTCGAGAACATATAACCCTGCACGTAACCGCAGTTCATGCCGGTCAGCCGCGAAATCTGTTCGTCGGTTTCGACGCCTTCGGCGATCACTTCCATGCCGAGGTTTTTGGCCAGGGTGATGATGGCGCGCACGATTTCGGAATTCTTTGAGATGTTGATGCGCGTGATGAATGAACGGTCAATCTTGATCGTGTCAATCGGGAAGCGGTGCAGGTAACTGAGTGATGAATAGCCCGTGCCGAAATCATCGAGCGAAATGCGAATGCCCAGATCCTTGAGCAGCTTCAGTGTGGCGGCGGCGGTTTCAGGATTTTCAATCAGCGAGCTTTCGGTGATTTCAAGTTTCAGGCTGTCGGGCGCGAGGCCTGTTTCTTCAAGCACCTGGCTGATTTTGTCAATCAGGTCAGGCTGAGCGAACTGCTTGCCGGACAGGTTGACGCTGATGGCGAGCGGCGGGTTGGAGGGAAATTCTTCCTGCCAGACTTTCAACTGTCGGCACGATTCGCGCAGCACAAGCTGATCGAGCTGAATAATCAGGCCGGTGTCTTCGGCCATCTGCACAAAGCGGGCCGGTGAAATCAGGCCCTGCTGCGGGTGTTCCCAGCGAATGAGCGATTCAAAGCCCATGATGTGCCGGTTGTCGAGCGAAATGATCGGCTGGTAATGAACCTTGAATTCATCGCGTGAGAGCGCGCGCCGCAGGTCGGTTTCAAGTTGCAGCAGCCCGACGGCCCGCGCGTGCATGTCGGTATCGAAAAGTTCCAGGCAGCCGCGCCCGCGATTCTTGGCGTGATACATCGCCGTGTCGGCATCGCGCAGAAAGTCTTCGGCGTGTTCATAGGCCGGGTCACTGATGGCAATGCCGATGCTGGCCGAAGCGAAAATGTCGCGCCCGGCGACATTGAAGGCCTGCGCCAGCGACTGCTGCAACCGTTCCGCCGCCTGGGTGGCATCGCTGATGCCGGAGATATGATCAAGGATAATGGCGAATTCATCGCCGCTCAGGCGCGCGACCATATCGCCGGGACGCAGCGAAGCAGAGAGGCGTTTGGCAATGCTCACCAGCAGTTGATCGCCGATGTGATGACCGAGCGAATCGTTGATGACCTTGAAACGGTCAAGATCAAGAAACAGCGCGGCGAACTTGTAATCGTGACGATGTCTGACCCGGCCCAGCGACCGCCGCAGGCGATCCATAAAGAGCACGCGATTGGGCAGGCCGGTCAGCGAATCGTGGAAGGCATTGTGCAGCAGTTGCCGTTCGGCTTCCTTGCGTTCGGTGACATCGGTAATCGAGCCGACGATGCGGTAAGCCGCGCCTGACGCATCTCTGGCCACGAGGCCGCGACTCATCATCCAGCGGTAATCGCCGCTGCGGTGTTGCAGGCGGTGTTCGTTTTCAAACTGCAGCGTCCAGCCGCAGAGAATGGCTTCAAGATCGGCCTTGAAAAGTTCGCGGTCTTCGGGGTGAATGCGGTCGAGCAGTTCGTCCGGGTGAGTGCCGATTTCATCGTCCGCATACCCCAGCATCTCTTTCCAGCGCGGGCACAGATAAATCTCGTTGGTTTTGAGATCCCAGTCCCAGATGCCGTCGTTGGCGCTGCGCACGGCCATCGCATAACGCTGCTCTCTGGTTTCAAGCGATTCGATCAGTTGCAGGTACTCGGTCACCTGCTGTTTGAGCTGCGTGTTGCTGCGGGCGAGTTCATTGCTGCGCTGTTCGACGCGATCCAGCAGTTTGTCCTTGAGCCGCAGTTGTTCGGCCATCTGTTCGAGGCCGTTCTTTTCGAGTTCAAGACACTGGCGGCGCAATTCGAGGTGCGCAACGACGCCATCGGCCAGGCTGCGCAGCATCTGCAACTGATCGAGCGTCAGGCAGCGCGGCTCAATGTCGAAAACTTCCAGCGCGCCCAGCACCAGGCCATCAGCCGTGACGAGCGGCGCACCGGCATAAAACCGAATCCCCGACCTTCCGGCCACCTGCGGATGCTCACTGAAGCGATAATCCTTCAGCGTGTCGGTGATCATCAGCATTTCGGTTTCGATAATCGCCCACGAACAGAAACTGCCATCGCGCGGAGAAGCCTCAAGCACTGAACCGGAGCGCGCCTTGTACCAGATGCGGTCAGCTTCGGCAAAACTCAGCAGCGCCACCGGAGTCTGACAGGCCTGAGCCGCCAGACTGGCGAAATTGTCGAACGAGAATTCGGGTTCGGTGTCAAGGATCTGGTAATCCCTGACCGCCTGTAACCTCGCTTCCTCGTTAACTGGCAAAGGCGCTTTGATCATGCGTCATCAACATCTGAATCGGTTGTCTTCCACCTGGCGCGTGGAGAGTCCGGGGCTGGCTAATTCAATTTCCGTGCGAGGTTGTCCGGTGGTCTTGCGGGGGCGGGTGGCTGCGGGACTGCAACCTGTTCGTGGCGTTGCTAATGTAGCAGGGTTTCCAGTCAGACGTTGTGACAAATCAATAACATTTCCGTCGTCCTGAATGATGCTGAAATGCCAAATCCCGTCAGTCAGGAAGTGGCAGAGTCCGTCACTTCGCCTCAGCCCTTTCATTCGCAGTTGTGATTAATCTGTCACAGAGGGAACACTTGGCCTGGCGCCCTCCGGGCTGACAGATGGCACATGAATTGCTCCCCTGCCTGTCGGCTGGTCAGTCTGGCAGCGCGCTTCCCCCCCACCTGTTGTTGCCAATGATCAGTCCGGCCATCAGCCATTTGCACAGACTGAACCTTTGAGTTCGGTCAGTGTGGTCTGTGATGGCGCGAAAATGAAATCAGTTCAGGGCCTGAAACACCGATCACATCACGCTGCAAACTAAAACTGCCCTGGAAACATTGCCTCAATAAAACGATGGAACCTCAGTCAGCCAGTAACCCGGCCTTGTTGCGCGATGGCGTCGCTGCCGCCAAATCCGGTGATCTCATCACGGCGCGCTCACTTTTAACTCAGGCAGCAGCCACTTCGCCGACCAGCGAACATGCCTGGTTATGGCTGGCCTCGGTGGCCGAAACACCTGGTGAAGCCATCACCTGCTGGCAGCGTGTGCTGGATCTCAATCCGGGTCAGGAATACGCCCGCTCCGGTTTGAAGCGGCTGCTCGTGCAGGAAGGCATTGCGCTCGCCCGCACAAGCGACAAAGCCCGCGCCCGTGAAATGCTGCTGCGCGCGGCGGATTTTGAACCTGACAATGAAATCGTCTGGCTCTGGCTGGCGTCGCTGGCCGAAACGCCTGAGGAAGCCGTGCATTACGTGCGCCGCGTGCTGGAAATCAATCCGCAGCATCAGCGCGCGCGCGAATGGCTGGCGCAGTTGCAGCCCGACAGCCGCTGCTGCCCGGTTTGTGAAGCCCTGCTGACCAGCCACGCCGAACGCTGTGGAACCTGTCATTCAGTGCTGACGCTGGCCAAACCGGACTGGCTGCTCAATAACACCGGGGCCGATCAGGCGGCGCTGCAAACGGCCATCGCGCGCGACGAAGCGCGACTGGCTGAAGCGGCTGATTTTGAGGTCAATTATCGCCTCGGCCTCGCTTATCTGAACCTGAACCGGGTCAGCGAAGGCCTGACGAGATTACAGGAAGCGAGTCGCTTCAGGCCCGATGACGCTGCGCTGCGCGCCGATATTGAATTTCTGATGTGCTGGCCGGTGGCGCAGAAATTCGAGCCTGTCACGCAGTCCATCAAAGTCCTGCCGAAATCGGGCCAGCGCGTCATTCTGGTCGTGGATGACAGCCCGACAATTCGCAAACTGGTGGCGGTCACGCTGGAAAGACAGGGCTGCCGCGTGCTGGCTGCATCGGGTTATCTGGATGCGCTCAACCGCCTCAACGAAGTTGTGCCTGATCTGATTCTGCTCGACATCAATATGCCGCATATGGACGGCTATCAGTTGTGCCGCCTGATCAAGGGCAACGAAATGACCAGCAAGGTTCCGGTCGTTATGTTGTCCGGCAAGGACGGATTCTTTGACAAAGCGCGGGGCCGCATGGTCGGAGCCATTGATTACGTCACCAAGCCATTTGAACCGGCGCTGCTGATTCAGACGGTCGAAAGCAATTACAGCCGGTAACGACTGGCCAGGCCGGGGAGCCGACAAGGAGAATAAATGATTCAGGAAACGATTCTGGTAGTGGATGACAGCCCGACTGAAATGCGACTGGTACTGAGCGCGCTCGCAGGACACGGGCACCGCATCATTACCGCGAGCAACGGCGATCAGGCGCTGGAAGTGGCCCGCCGCGAACTGCCCGCCGTGGTCGTGCTGGATGTGGTCATGCCAGGCAAGAACGGCTTTCAGGTCTGCCGCGCGCTCAAGGGCGCACCCGAAACCGAACGGATTCCCGTCATTCTGCTGACCAGCAAGAATCAGGAAAGCGATAAATACTGGGGCCTCAAACAGGGCGCGGATGCTTACATCACCAAACCCTTCGCTGATTCCGAACTCCAGTCTGCCATTGCCCGTCTGCTGTCATCATGAACATTCACGCTGCAAATTCCGAAGTCGAAACGCCGTCCGCCATCGTGGCGGGTGAACTGCCTGAAACTGACGGCCAGGCCAAGTATCTGCTTTTTGCCGTAGCCGGTGAAAATTATGCGCTGCCCATCGGCAACCTGCTCGAAGTTGATCAGCCTCCGGTCGTGACGCCGCTGCCACGCGGCCCGCACTGGCTGGCCGGAGTGACGAACCTGCGCGGTGAAATCATTTCGGTGATTGACTGCCGCGCGTGGTTCGGGCTGGCGCGGCAGGTTCACGACCAGCGCCGTTTGTGTGTGGTGGCGACCCGCGAACGTGATCTGACGACCGGGCTGCTGGTTGATCAGGTGGCCGGCATGATTTATCTGGCCGCGTCGCAACTGCACGCGCCGTCTGAGCCGCCCGCACCTTTTCTTTCTGCCCTGGCTGAACACGAAGGCCGGACGCTGAAGGTGCTTGATGCTGAAAGCCTGCTGCGTTCGCTCGACACCGATTACTGACACACTGCCACGCCGACACGGCTCAACCCTGGAGTCCCGCAAAAAACTGCCCAGGTTTTCATCAGCTTCTGCCGAAAATAACTATTGTCAGGCCCGCTCTTTTTCAAGAGAACGCGAAAACAGTGAACCCGATCACTTCTGAATGACGATTTTCGGCACCCTTCCGACCGTCACATTCAGCACCATCAGCACCTGACCGGCCCTCAGCGGAGGGCGCCGACAACCCTGAACCCGATGTGCCACCAGGCTCCACGGCGCTCATTCGGATGAGGATCATCAATGAGAAAGTCACTTCTGCTGCTTGGCCTGACGCTTTGTCTCTGGCCGCTGGCAGCGCAGGCGCAGATTGCAGATAACAGTTTTCTGGTCGAAGAGGCATACAACCAGGAACCGGGTGTGGTGCAGCACATCAACACCCTGATGCGTGATCGCAACCGGAATCTCTATTACTCGCTCACGCAGGAATGGCCGGTGTTCAGCCAGAAACACCAGGTCAGTTACACCCTGCCGATGCAGCGCGTGGCCGGGCCGGTCAATACCGGACGCGGCCTCGGCGATGTGGCGCTCAATTACCGTTACCAGCTTGTCGGCAATGAAAAGATTGCGGTCGCTCCGCGCGTGACGCTGCTCGTGCCAACCGGCAGTGCAACGGGCGAAACCGGCGCGGGCAGCGCTGGCTTTCAGTTCAATCTGCCCGTCAGCGTGCAGCACTCAAAGCATTTCGTCACGCACTGGAACGCGGGCACGACCATTACGCCAAATGCCAGAAACGTGGCGGGCGACCGGGCCGGGACGACCGGATTCAATCTCGGTCAGAGTACGGTCTGGCTGGCGAAGCCGAATTTCAATCTGCTGGTTGAAACCGTCTGGGATTCAACGCAGACCGTGAGCGGGCCGGGCGCGCAGACGCGTGAATACGGCCTGCTGATCAATCCCGGCGTGCGCTGGGCACACAACTTTCGCAACGGATTGCAGATCGTGCCCGGCATTGGCGTGCCGATTGGCGTCGGGCCGAGTCGCGGCGAGCGCGGGCTGTTTTTCTATCTCAGCTTCGAGCATCCGTTCAAAAAGGAGAAGCGATAGACGCACACGCCATCAGACCGGCGCGAGGCTTTGAGGCTGATGGCAGGAAGTTAAGGAGCCGGGGAGAAACCGGATTGCACCCCCGTAGTAACGAATGCATTCGTTCTGCTGCTGAATCAGCGTGGTTTCGAAAACAGAACGAATGAATTCGTTACTGCGGGGATGATTCGAATTTCTCTCAGGCGGCTGACTTCAGGTCTTTGAGTTCTGAGGCCTGATTCGTTCGTCCGATTCAAAGTCGGATGAGCGGGTCAGGCCATCGGGCTTCAACGCCGAGCGGGACAACAACGAGGAGTGACCTTTATGGAGAACCCGGAAGCATCCACTCAGCCCGGCGCACCGCAGCAGCGCGGGCTGTTGTCGAGTGTCAGGGGCCGACTCTGGCTGATGATTGCTGTGTCAGGCGCGGTGGCGCTGATGTTGTGGAGCGCGCTGTTTTATCTCGCCGCTGCCACACGCCGCAACGACACGGCGATTGCCGCCGAGCAGGTGAAATCACAGTTCATCGCTGAACTCGCCGCCCAGGCGCAGCAGCTCAACGCGCCCGGCAACAACGTGCTGGAAAAATATGACGTGAAAGCCGAACGCGGCAATTTCAATCGCAGCCGCGAGGAGTACCGGCGCTTTATCGTCCGGGCCAACGCCGCGCTGCTCGGTGACGGCGCGCTGACGCCGAACTTTCGCACCGTGCAGGCCGAGATTGAAAAGATGAACCGCCTGACCGAAACCATTCTGTCAGCGGCTGAAGGCCGGGTGCAGGCCGCACAGGCAGGCAAACGCGACAGCGCGGGTGAGCTTGGCGATCAGGCTTCGGCGCAGATGGCGCAGATGGATCAGGCCTTTCACCGCGCCAGCCGCGCCCTGCGCGAAATGGAAGTCACCGAACGCGAGCGCATCAGAAAAATGCTCGATGACGCTGCTGCCGCGAGCCGCCTGCTGTCGCTCGTTTCGCTGGCGCTGCTCGTCGTTGCGCTCGGCGCGATTGCGGGACTTGGCTTCTGGCTGCTGCGTTCGATCACGCGCCCGCTTGATGAAACCAGAGCCATTGCCGCGAGCCTGGCGACGGGTGATCTGACGGCCCGGTTCACGGCCCCGGCGCCGCTTGAAATCAGCGAAGTGCAGCAGGCGATGCAGTCACTGATTGATTACCTGCACGAAATGGCCGACCTCTCAGACCGCATTGCCGCCGGTGAACTGAAAGTTGAAGTGCAGCCGCGCAGCGAAGCCGACCGCTTTGGCCACGCCTTTCAGAACATGCTCGAACGCACGCTGAAACTGGTGCAGTCACAGGAAGAACGCGATGAAATTCAGCGTTCGATTATGCGGCTGCTGGCCCAAGTCAGCGAAGTCGCGCAGGGCGATCTGTCGCGCGAGGCCGAAGTCACGGCTGATCTGACGGGCGCGCTGGCCGATTCATTCAATTTTATGACCACCGAACTGCGCCGCATCATCGGCAAGGTGCAGGACGTGACAGAGCAGGTGACTTCAGCCGCTTCAGCAACGGTCAGAACCGCTGAAGAAGTCGCCGAGGGCAGCCGCGCACAGACTGAACAGATTCTCCACACGACCGAAACCATCAGCGAAATGGCCCGCTCAATTCAGGACGTGTCCGAAAACGCCAACGTTTCGGCCCGCGTCGCGCAACAGGCCGTCAGCACGGCCCGGCACGGCAACGAAGCCGTGCGCAACACGATCCAGGGCATGCAGCGCATTCGCGTGCAGGTGCAGGAAACTTCCAAGCGCATCAAGCATCTCGGTGAAAGCTCGCAGGAAATCGGTGAGATCGTGCAACTGATTCAGGACATCACCGACCGCACTTCGATTCTGGCGCTCAACGCTTCGATTCAGGCCGCGATGGCCGGTGAATCGGGGCGCGGCTTTGCGCTCGTGGCTGAAGAGGTCGAACGCCTGGCCGAACGTTCAGCCGGAGCCACGCGCCGGATTGCCGAACTCGTCAGAACCATTCAGATGGGCACGAGCGAAGCGATTTCAGCGATGGAAGAAAGCACCCGCGAAGTGGTCGAAGGTTCGCACCTGGCCAATCAGGCCGGGCAGTCGCTCGACCGCATCGAAACCGTCTCGAACAATCTGGCCGAAGTGATTCAGACCATTTTGCAGTCGGCCAGAGAGCAGGCGCGCAATTCTGAAGAAGTCACGCAGGCGATGCAGGACATCGCCGACATCACGCAGCAGACCGCCGCCGGAGCGCACCAGTCATCAGCCACCGTCAGCGAATTGTCGCAACTGGCCGATGAATTGCGCGCTTCGGTGTCATCTTTCAGGCTGTCAGCTTCATCAGATGAATTGTCAGCAGAACCGATGGCCGATGCAGATGCGTGCCCGGCAGAGTCGTTGCCGGACAGCGAGGGAGATGAGCAGTCATGATCGAACGCAAGTTTGACCCGGATGTAATCGCCGGTTTTATCGAAGAGGCGAGCGGGTATCTGCCGGAAATTTTGCAGGGCATCGAAGCTTACCTGCGCAACCGCAGCAGCGTTGATCCGCTCGAAACCGCCTGTCGCTACACCCACACGATCAAGGGCGCGGCTTCGATGCTCGGTTTTGATCCGCTGAGCAGCGTGGCTGCGCGGCTCGAAGAGATGATTCACGACCTCGGCGGGCAGTTGACGCTCAGCCGTGACGCCGCACAGCACCTGCGCGAAACTGCCGCACAGCTCAGCGACTGCCTTGATGAAGTGGCTCGCAGCCGCTCGCTGACGGTTGCTTCCGGCCCGGTTCCGCTCAGCCGGATTGACCTCGCGCCCGGTCAGGTGATGACTGAGCCTGAAAGTAAAGGCCTGCCGTCTGAAGCACGGCCTGAGTTGCCGGAATCACAGGCACCTGCCGCGCCCGCTGAACAGCACGATGACATTCTGGAAGTCACAGCCGGGCCGGACTGGTCACAGGAACTCGCTGATGTTTTCACCCTTGAAGCCGAAGATCACCTGCGCCGCCTCAATACGGCCCTGCGTGAACTGGAAGCGCAGCCGGATGAGCATCAGCCGTTGCAGGTCATTCGCCGCAGCCTGCATTCGCTGAAGGGCGCGGCGGCGATGGTGGGCTTTCGTGAAATCACCGGACTGGCGCATCGCTGCGAAGATTTGCTTGACCTGTTGTGCGACGGGCGGCTTGAGCTGACACCCGAACTCAGGCAACTGCTGTCGGCTTCAACCGATGTGCTGGAAGAGATGACGCTCGGCAGAGCCTCTGAACAGAAGGTGCAGCAGCTTTACGCTGATTATGCCCAGGCGCTGAATGCTGCGGCGCAGGCTTCGCCGGTCGTCACTGAACCGCACACCGACGCCCTCAGCGCAGCGACAAACGAACCAGCCGTAAACAGCCTCGCTGAAGCTGAACCGGCGCAGGCAGCAGAACCGTTCGGCGCACGATCAATGCCTGACCAGGCGCAGCCGGTGAATGATTCACTGGTTGAGAGCCTGCCGGAAGCGACGGCAAAAACCCCGCCCGACACGGCGGCTTCGCAGGTCACGCAGTTCGTGCGCGTGCCGATTGCGCGGCTCAATGAACTGGGCAATCTGGCCAGCGAACTGGTCATCGTGCGCACCGCGTTTGAGCAGCGCATGGCCGATTTTGCGCGGCAGCTTGAAGACCTGCGGTTCGGCAGCGAACGCCTGCGCAACATTTCGTCCACGCTCGAAACCGAATACGAGGCCGCCATGCTGAGCGGCAACGGTTCACCCCGGAAGCCCGTCAATTCGACCACGCACGGTTTTGATGAACTCGAATTTGACCAGTACACCGAATTTCATCTGCTTTCGCGTGAACTGTCTGAAGTGACCTGCGACGTGCAGGCCATGCGCCAGGAATTGACGGCGCTGGCCAGCGAATTTGACAGCCTGCTCGGACGCCAGCGACGGTTGTCGAGCGACCTTCAGGATCGGCTGATGCGCCTGCGCCTGGTTCCGCTTTCGACCCTGGCGACGCGGCTGCATCGCACCGTGCGCAGCGTGGCCGCGCAGCAGGGCCGCCAGGTCGAACTGCTCTTTTCAGGCGAAGACACACAACTCGACAAGACCGTGATCGAAGAACTCGCTGACCCGTTGCAGCACATTTTGCGCAACGCTGTGGATCACGGCATTGAAACTCCTGAACAGCGCGTGGCGCTGAGCAAACCGGCCAGAGGCCGCATTCACATTGCCGCCTGGAGCGAGGGCGCTGAAGTGATGATTCAGATTCGTGACGATGGCAGCGGGCTGGATGCTGAAAGGTTGCGCGCTGCTGCCGTGCGACACGGCCTGACTGGCAGCCGCGACGAAGCGGCGCGAATGAAGGATGAGGAATTGTGGCCGCTGATCTTTCATCCCGGTTTCAGCACCTGCGAACAGGTCAGCGAAATTTCGGGGCGCGGCGTCGGGCTGGATATAGTGCAAAGCACCGTGCGACAACTCAAGGGCAGCATCACGGTTGAGACGCAGCCCGGTCTGGGCACAGCCTTCATCATCCGGCTGCCGATTACGATGGCGGTGATGCAGGCGCTGCTGGTGAAATCGGGCGGGCAGACCTATGCGATTCCGCTGGGCAGCGTGACGCAGATTCTGCGGGTCGAACCGGAAGCGATCCAGTGTGCTGAGGATTCGCCCGCGCTGAATCTGAATGGTCAGCGAACAGGGTTGTTGTGGCTGACCACCCTGCTCAGGTCAGGCGCGGGATGCAACCGGAACTTTGAAAATCAGATTGCGCTGATTCTCAGAATCGGCGGGCAGCAGGTCGGATTGCTGGTTGATCAGATCATCGGCGGGCGTGAAATTGTGGTCAGGAGTCTGGGCACTCACCTGCGCCGGATGCAGGGCGTTGCCGGCGCCACCCTGATGGGCGATGGCAGCGTTGTGCTGATTCTGAATGTGCCGGAACTGGTGCCGGAAAGACTGACCCGAAAACCTGGCGACGCTTTCACCGCTGCGCCAACAACCGGGCCGGGCGCGCAGGCCGGTGAAGCGGAAGCATTCTCATCACAGCCTGAACCGGCAGAGATCGGCTGCTGCTTTGCAAACGAGTGTGGCGAAACCGCAGAGACAGACCGACCGCTGACTGTGATGATCGTTGACGATTCGCCCAGCACGCGCCGCATCTCGGCCAGCCTGCTCAGTCGTTGCGGCTGGACGGCGATTCAGTCGCGTGACGGCATTGAGGCGCTCGAAGCCCTGCAACACGCTGCGCAACTGCCCGATCTGATTCTGCTCGATATTGAAATGCCGCGAATGGATGGTTATCAGTTACTCGCTGCTGTGCGCGAACAGCCCGCGCTGTGCCACCTGCCGGTAGTGATGGTGACATCACGCGCCAGCGCCCGGCATCGTCAGAAGGCGCTCGACCTGGGCGCTACGGATTACCTGGTCAAACCCTGGCAGGATGACGTGCTCATCAGCGTGGTGCGCCGCGTTACCAGCGGGCAGCAGCAATTGCACACTGAAAGCAGTGGAGCTTAATGGCGTTTCGCCAGGATTTTTTCCAGCAGGTCATCGCGCACCGCAAATCCGTGTCGCAGGTACAGAGAACGGCTCACCGGGGTTGGCCACAGAATGACTGCATCCACGTTCTGCGACTGCAACCATTCGAGCGCCGTTACGAGCAGCTTTGACCCGATGCCTTTACCTCGCGCCGCTTCCTGCACATAGAAATTGGTGATGTAGGCGTGAACCTCAGGTTCGTCTGTCGGGTTGGGGATCTTTTCGATGAGCTGCGCCCACAGATGGCCTGCGGGCGCGTGCTGTAGTTCAGCGATCCAGCAATGCCACAGGCAGCCAGGCTCAAGTCGCTGCTGCATCCACCGGCTGCATCGCTGCACGAACTCATCTTCGCTTTCATTTGTCCGGCTGAGGCTGGAACGGAAGGCGTAACGAAACCGGGCCAGCAACAGCGCATCTGACGCTGTTGCCGGCCTGATCAGAATTTCAACTCCATCCTGCTGATGAAATTGATCGGTCATCTTTTTCTGCGCGGTCTGTGTCAGTCGCCTGATTCAGGGCGGACTGTGCTGCCGGGTTCAAGGGACTGCTTTTTGCTGCGCCAGCGGAATGGCAGGCTGATGACCGAAGCAATTCTTCGCCACCAGCCGGTTGCGGCCAGGTCATCGAAGATCGAATAGGCGACCGGCGTTATCAGCAGTGTCAGCAGCAGTGACAGCGACTGACCACCGATGACGACGATGGCGATTGAGCGCCGCTCTTCAGCGCCGGGGCCGGTGCCGAGCGCGAGCGGCAGCATGCCTGCGACCAGGGCGAGCGTCGTCATCAGAATCGGTCGCAGGCGGTCGCGGTTGGCCTGAATGATTGCGGCATCGCGTTCCAGCCCGGCGCGCCGCAGATTGAGCGTGTGGTCAATCTGAAGAATCGAATTTTTCTTCACCACTCCGAACAGCACCAGAATGCCCAGCGCCGAGTACAGATTCAGCGTGTTATTCATCATCCATAACGACAGCAGCGCAAACGGCACGGCCAGCGGCAGCGACAGCAGAATCGTCACCGGATGAATCGTGCTTTCAAACTGCGACGCCAGGATCATGTACATAAACGCGACTGACAGCAGAAAGGCGATGATGAATTCCTTGAAGGTGCGTTCAAGTTCGCGCCCGCGCCCGCCAATCGTGGCGTTGTATTCGGCAGGCAGATTGAGCCGCGCAAATTCGGCGCGCAATGCTGCCATGCGGTCGGCCAGACCGTAGCGCGGATCAATTGACGCGCGAATTGAAACCACGCGCTGCCGGTCAAGCCGGTCAATGCGTGAGGGCGCATTCGAGCGCGTAATCGAAACCAGATTATCGAGCCGCGCCAGTCCGGTCCTGGTGGACGGCACAAAGAGCCGCGAAATCGCCGCCTGGTCGTTGCGGTCGCCCTGTTGCAGCCGCAACTGAATGTCGTAATCGTCATTCACCGTTTCGTCGTGATAACGCGACACGCGATCATCACCGCCCACCATCAGCCGCAACGCCGTCGCCACATCGGTCACGTCCACGCCCAGATCAGCCGCCCGCGCACGGTCAATTTCAACGCGCAGTTCCGGCTTGTCGAGCTTGAGCGTCACGTCAGCGTCAATGATGCCGTTTTCGCCCGCCCAGTCGCGCAACTTGACGGCATTCTGATAGAGCGTCTGCACGTCAGGCCCGCGCAGGCTGAAATCAAGTTCCGCGCCGCCTGTGCCCAGATTGATTGACTGCGGATTGCGCACCGAAATGCGCAGGTGCGTGTACTTGCGCAGCCGCTGGCGAATCTTCATCATCACATCGCGGGCGCTGTAATTGTTCTCAAACACCGCGAGCGGACGGCCCGCTTTCAGACCATTCCAGAATTTCGTGAAATTAAGGGTGCGCTCCTCGTGCGGCGGAATGCGAATGTAAATGTCTGCGTTATTAACTGAACCGAGAAAGCCGCCGCTGCCGCCGACTGAGGAAAGCATGAGCCTCACTTCAGGCATCTGCTTCAGGTCTTTTTCAATTTCAACGACGGCTTCGTTCATCGCCGCCACACTCGTTCCTTCGGGCGCATTGACGCCGATTGAAAATTCGCCTTCGTCAACGTTGGTCGGAATGTATTCCTGCCGCACCTTGCCATAGAGCGGAACCGAGGACGCAATCACGAGCAGCGCCAGCCCCGTCACAATCAGCCGGTGCCGCATCACCAGCCGCAGCAGCCACGTGTAGGTCGCATCAATGTAGCGATAAAAACCGCGCCGTGAACTGGCCGTTTCGTGACTTGCCCCGCCCTCTTTTTTCAGCAGTCGCGCGCTCATCACCGGCGTCAGCGTGAACGACACCAGCAGACTGACCAGAATCGCCACCGCCGCCGTCAGCCCGAACTGATAAAGAAAGCGCCCCGAAATCGAAGACATAAACGACACCGGCAGGAAGATGACCACGAGCGATAAAGTCGTCGCCATCACCGCCAGGCCGATTTCGCGCGTCGCCTCGCGGGCCGCCTCCATCGGCTTCATCTTCTTTTCTTCGATAAAGCGAAAGATGTTTTCCAGCACCACAATCGCGTCGTCAATTACCACGCCGACCATCAGCACCAGCGCCAGCATCGTCACGCTGTTGAGCGTGAAATTGAGCGCCCGCATCATCCCGAATGTCGCAATCACCGAAGTCGGAATCGCAATGCCCGCAATCACCGTCGCGCGCCAGTTGCGCATAAAGAGAAAGACCACCAGACACGCCAGAATGCTGCCGAGGATCAGGTGCACGTTGATTTCGTGCAGGGCGCTGTAAATGTAGCGCGACTGATCCTGAATGATTTCAAGTCTGATGTCGGGCGGAAGCTGCTGCCTGACGCGCTCCAGTTTCTTTTTGACATCCTCGATCACGGCCACCGTGTTCGAGCCGGATTGCCGCACAATGCCCAGCGTGACTGACGGCACTCCGTTCAGGCGCGCCAGCGAACGCTGTTCCTTGGTGCCGTCTTCGGCGTAACCGATGTCACGAATGCGCACGGGCGAGCCGTTGATGGTGGTGATGACCAGATCGTTGAATTCACGCGGATCGGTGATCTTGCCCATCGTGCGCAGCGTCAGTTCGCGGCGTCCGGCATCAACATTGCCGCCGGGCACATCGGCATTCTGCCGCACCAGCGCCTGGCGCACAGTCGTAATCGGAATGCGATAAGCCGCCAGCCGGTCAGCATCAACCCAGATGTTGATGGCGCGGCTCAGGCCGCCCATCAGACGCACTTCACCGACGCCAAGCGCGCGTTCGAGTTCCGGCTTCACGCGCTTGTCAGCCAGTTCGGTCAGTTCGCGCGGCAGGCGATTGCCTGAAACCGAAATTGTCATGATCGGTGACGAATCGTTATCCGATTTCATGACAATCGGCGGGTCGGT
Organism: Blastocatellia bacterium; assembly: GCA_046331565.1. Taxonomy (GTDB): domain Bacteria; phylum Acidobacteriota; class Blastocatellia; order RBC074; family RBC074; genus DASRDU01. The sequence continues at coordinate 3,032,002 of JAXLQP010000001.1, read as the reverse complement.
GCCGGGCGGAAGCTGCCGCACCACGCCCTGCACGCGGTCGCGCACGTCCTGCACGGCTGAATCAATTTTGCGGCTCAGATCAAAGGTGATCGGCACAATCGAAACACCCTGGCCTGAAACTGAGCGCAACTGCTCAATGCCTTCGACCGTGTTGACGGCCTCTTCGACCACCTGGCTGGCCTGTGATTCAATCTCTTCAGGCGCTGCGCCAGGGACAGTTGTGCGAATGAAGACACTTGGCAGGTCAATGGAAGGGAAGCGGTCAACGCCGAGCTTGAAATAACTTTCAGTCCCGACCACGACCAGCGACAGAATAATCATCGCGGCGAAGACGGGACGACGGATGCAGACTTCAGCCAGCTTTTGCATAAGGAAGTTCCAGCTTCAGATATCTCAATAAAAATCAGGCAGAAAATAATGGCCCTGATGACACTCTATTTCTCAATCGTCAGCGGCTGACCCGTGACCAGATTGCCGGGCGCATCAACGATGCTTTCACCGGCCTTCAGCCCCTCGGTCACTTCGACCCAGTCGGCATCGCGCCGTCCGGTTACGATGGGCCGCTCAACGGCCTTGCCGTCTTTGACCGTAAAGACCTTCTGAATGCCTGCAAACGTAACGATGGCTGAAGGCGGAACGGTCACGACGCCATTGGCCGTGCTGGTCTGAATTTCAGCTTTGGCAAAGGCGCCCGGACGCAGCCGACCCTGCTGATTGTCAACTTCGGCTTCGATAATCAGCGTGCGGCTCTGTTCCTGAATGGCGGGACTGAGGCGCACGACGCGGCCCGCATAAACTCCGGTGTCGTCATTGGCGGTGACTCTGACCGGCAGCCCGGCGCGAATGCCGACAGCTTCACGTTCAGGCACTTCCACGCGCAGCCGCAGCGGGTGCAGCCGCACGATGGTGGCGACCGGAGTTCCGGCGGCGAGATATTCACCCACCGAAGTCTTCTTTTCGCGCACGGCTCCGTCGCCGGGCGCATAAAGTATCGTGTAGGAAAGCTGCTGTCGCGCCAGCACCAGTTCCGAGCGACGTTGCAGGAGCACGCCCTGGCGGTTGCGAATCTCTTCAATCGCGTCCTGATACTGGCTCTCGGCCACTTTCAGAGCCGCATCGGTGCGGTCAAGTTCGGCCCTGGGCTGCACGCCCTGTTCGACAAGCTGTGCCGCGCGGTCACGATTGCGCTGCGCTTCAACCAGGCGGGCGCGGGCCTGCCGCACGAGCGCCGTGTTTTCAATCACGATGCGGTCATCATTCGGGTCTTCTGACGACTGCGGCGGCAGTCCCAGCCTGACGCGGGCCTGCTGCAATGCGGCTTCGGCCTGTTCGACGCGGGATTTGAAATCCTCGGTTTCAAGCTGCGCAATGACCTCGCCCTTGCGCACAAAGCTGCCGAGATCAACTTTGAGCTGGCTGACGCGGCCTGCGACTTTGAAACCGAGCGAAATCTGTTCATCTGCTGCCAGGGTGCCGGGGGCGGTTACAAGGCGCGGCACCGCGCGTTCAGCCGCCGCAATCAGGCGCACCTTGCGTGCAGGCAGCGCGACAGCTTCGCCGGAGCCGCCTTTCGTGCCCGGCCTGCCGTCACCTTTCGTGGCCGGCGCGCCCGCTTCGCCGCCGCGACAGCCAGCCAGCGCCAGTCCGCCGAGCAGCAGTAAAATCAGAGTATGTTTGCGAACCTGTTCCGTCATAAATTTCACTGAATGAAAGACCATTTCCTTGCAAGATATGGAAGCCTGATAAATCAGTTCGTTTGTCTTTGGGTGACTGTGCAGGTGCCGGACAGGGAATCAGGCCCGGATTGCCGGGTGTGTTTCAGCACACTTTCCCTGCCTGCAGGATCAACGACGCATTATAGCTTGAGGTTGCCGTTACTGCATCTCAGCACTAAAACTTTACATCCTTAACATAAATCGCTATTGAACTTGCGGATTTTGCTGAACGGAATTGAAGATAGATTTGAGTCAGGCTAGACTGACGCCGCTATGTACAGTCAGCAGGAATACGAAACAGTTCGTCGCCAGACTATGCAGATCGAAGCTGAAAAGCGTGCGCTGCTCAGGTTTTTATGTCTGGTGCTGGCCGTTTTACTGATCGGGGCGCTGGTGGCGGCGGCCCTGGCCTGGGGTCTTTATCGCCGTAATATCGGCATTGCCGATGAAGCCCGCGCCAGAGTGGCTGAATTGCAGCAGCAGTTCGACCAGACGAACCGTGCGTTGCAGGAAAAGACTGCCGAACTTGACCGGATTAAAAATTCGGCAAAGCAGCAGCAGCAGCGCCTGAACGAGATGATTCCGCGTGTCATGAGCGGCAGCGCCAGTTCTGCCGAAATCGGTGAATTCGCCCATCTGGTCTATGAATCACCAGGCCGCCGCGTCAACGTGCCGCGAGTGCCGCCCAACGATCTGTTTACCCGCTTCTTCCGCTTCCGGGCTGAGGGCAAGGTGAAAAAGTATGTCCTCGTGGCCGGAGAAATTGATGGCCAGTGGGTGATCTATTCAAACCTGGTCAGCAACAACGCCCCTTTGTCCTGATGTTCTGACGGACAACTCTGCATCAACTCTGAAACTGTTCTGAAGCTTTGCCGCATGCGTCTGTTTTCGCGTACCGCCTTTGTGAGTCTGTTGTTGCTGGTCGGCCTGCTGTGGTCTGGCCCGGCCACACACCACGCCGAAGCCCGGTTTTCACTTTCTTCATCATCACCGCCAGTCCTCAGACCGCTCATCATCGCTCATCGCGGCGGCGCTGAGGAGTTCACCGAAAACACGATTGGCGCGTTTACCCGCGCTCTGTCAATCGGCGCTGACGGCATCGAAACTGATATTCGGATGACACGCGACGGCGTCGTGGCGGTTTATCACGATGACAAGTTCGGGCGGGTCGAAGGCGTGCCGAAAAGCGGCAGTGCAAAGCTGATTTCAGATCTGACTTATGCCGAACTGACGGCAAAAACGCTGCCGCCGGTGGGCGCTGATGCAGGCGGTCAGCGGGTGCCGACGCTGCGTGAACTGTTGCAGGTCAGCGGCGGACTGCTCAATATCGAACTCAAGCGCAATGCGCGGTTTGATGAACTGGTTGAGCGGGTCATCGCGGCGCTCAAAGGTTATCAGGGGCTGGAGCGCGTGGTGCTGGAAGCGCCCGACCTGACGACCGCACAAAAGCTGCGCGCCGCCCTGGGGCCGCAACTGCGGCTGCACATCAATCCTGGTTACGATGAATCGGTGCCTTACGAAACTGCGCTCAAACGCACGCTTGAATTCAAACCGCATTCAATTTCAGTTTCATACAAAAAGCTTTCGCGTGAAATCATTGAACTGGCGCACAAAGCCGGAGTCGAAGTCTGGGTCTGGACGGTCAATGACCCTGACATGGCGCAGGCCATGATGATTCTCGGCGTGGATGCGATCAAAACCGACATCCCGACGCGCCTGCTCGAACTCAGAAACCGACAATCACACGACCGCAGCCCCGCCAGCAGCCCCCGGAAGTGAGCTGATATGGAAGAGCGAAGACGACACCAGCGATTTTCTCTGATGACTGAAATCTGGCTGGGGCAGGACGGCATTTTCACCCGCACGAACGAAACCCTCACCGATCTGAGCGAAAGCGGCGCTTTCATCGAAACGAATCAGCGTTACCCGACCGGCGCGATTCTCAGCCTGCGATTCCGCCTGCCCGGCGCGCCTGATTTCATCTCCTGCGCGGTGATTATTCGCCACACCAAAGGCGGCACGGGACTGGGCGTTGAATTCCTTGACCTGATGCTGGAAGACCGGCAGCAGATCAAAACATTTCTGGAACGGCGACGCCCCGGTTCGCGCCTCGTCATCTGATTCCCGATACCATGCCGCAGATCCACTGCCGCTCACGTCAGCGGGCGGTGAAGGCCTGATTTAGATCAATTTCAGATGAATGAACGGTTCCGGCTTCCACGCACGGTATTATCGCAGCCTGCGAATTAACGAAAGGACTGCGGGCCGACGGGCAGTCTGGAGGCTGACCTGTAGTTATGAATGGCTGCGACCGTGTGCGTCGTGATCTGTACGACCGGGCCAACCCACCACCAGCGATTGCCGCGTTTTTTCATGCGGTAACTGCTCCACCAGACCAGGCCGTTGATGCTGCTCGAAAAGGCATAGGCTGCCGGACGCCCCGACTGCACGAACGGGCGCAGCAGCGGATTGGCTTCGCGGCAGGTATAACCGGGCGGGCATTTGCCGATGGTGTGAAACGTGCTTTCAATGTCAACGACAGTGCTGACCTGCACGGCCATCATCAGCGCCATGAATTTCGCATCCGCGACTTTCTTTTCATCGCCCTGCGGCGCGGCACTGGTCATTTTGGGGGGGCGCGCATCGGCGGTGACTGCACTCTCCGAATTGTTGCTCAGCATTTGTGGCGAAGCTGACGGTGCCGGGTTTTTCAGTTCAGGCGGCATCGGAGTCTGGGCCTGGATGGCGGTTGCGGCCAGCGTCAGCATCAGGGTGAGAAGAATGGTGCGCATCTGAGGGGCCTTTCGGGTTGTTATGCGTTCATTGGAAACTGCCTGAAAACAGCATCTGTTCAGGGCGTGGAGTGTTCCGGCAGGAGTGTGAGGCTCCGGTCGGAGATCAAAGAGACGGCTTCAGTGCGGTGTCAGGGTGTGCAAAGTCCGGCGCAGTCCTGGTGCAGATGATGAGCAGGAGAGATGCCTGTGGCGGAAGTGATGACGCGCCTGGGCGAATCTGCCGGGATCAGGACTGTCGGGGCTTCATCCCCGGCAAGGGAACTGTCGCCGCACAACTCGAAATTGCGAATGTCCGGCGGCATCCAGGAAAAATGCGGATTTATTTTCAGGGCAGGCCCGGATTATTTTCTGACCGGCGATTCCGGGGTGGGCGTGCGATAGCTGCGACGCGCTCTGACGACCACATCAGGCCGCGCGACTTCGACTTTCAGGGTGTGAAAGCTGTCGGCGGGCTGAGCGTCGTCAGGATAAAAGCCCAGCCGGTACTGGTGGCGCAACTCGTCGGCAATCAGCCCGAAGGTTTTTTTGAGGTTGGTCAGATCGCTGCGGTAAAAGCGCCCGGCTGAGTGTTCGGCCAGTTCTTCCAGAAAATCAATGGCGCGGGCATTGCGCTGTTCGGCGCGTTCGCGGCGCTGTTCAATTCTGGCGCGGCGGCGGGCTTCGCGTTCGCGGCGGCGCGCTTCGACATCAGGGCGCGGCAGGCGCGGAAAAGGTCTGATGACTGCGCCGCGCCGCCCGATGCGCACGCCGCCCCATCCGCCGCGTGGCGCGCGCGGCGGCGGGTTGTAAGCATTCTGCGCGAGCATCGTGAAATAAAAGACCGGATAGATCAGCGTGTCGGCCTCTTCGACATCATCAAGCAGATCGTCTTCTGAAATCTGCGAGCCGTAATCCTTCCCGTCGGTCAGCACGATAATCGCCTTGCGGCCCCGCAGCGTTTTGAAATCGTGTTCCAGCACGTCGCTGATGGCATCGCGCAGCACCGTGCCCGTGTAATCACCGACGCGGGCGCTTTCGATGGCTTTCTCCAGCGTTTTGCGGTCGCTGGTCAGCGCGCTGAGCGCCCTGATTTCGTAATCAGCCGTGACAATCATGGCCCGATCCTGCGGGCGCAGATTTTTAATGAAATCCTTTGCCGCGTGGCGAATGTCATCAAGCACCGTCCGGGTGCTGCGGCTGGTGTCGAGAATCAGCGCGACATTGAACGGCTCTTCGGCGGCGGCGAAAAAGGCGATCTGCTGCCTGACCTTGTTGTCAGACAAAGTGAAATCAGACTGCCTGAGTCCTGAAACATAACGGCCCTGCCGGTCGCTGACGATCACTGGCACGCTGACGATTGCCGTTTCAATGCGAACGGGCTGCTCTGCCGTCTTGTCCTGGGCCGCAGCGGTGAAGAGCGGCGAGAAAAAAACAGGGAATAAAAAGGCCGCGAAGAACGATTGTAAAAGGGGCTTCATAGATTCTCCGGTAAGTGTGAACCCTGGCTATGCTGTCAGCCCGGCGTGTCATCGTCAATGCCGCAGCCGGACAGAGTTTTTCATTCCTCAGACGCGGAATGAGCCGTCAGAGTCGAACTGAATTTGTCCTGAACTATCGCTTCGGTCACTATTCATCAACAAGGAGTCGCCATGAAAATCATTTCCGTTCAGGTCGGACTGCCGCGCGAAGTCGTTTACAAAGGCCGAACCGTCACCACCGGCATTTTCAAGCAACCCGTCGCAGGCCGCGTGATGATGCGCACACTGAACCTGGACGGTGACGGTCAGGCTGACCTGACGGTTCACGGCGGCGCGGCGAAGGCCGTTTACGCTTATCCCGCTGAACATTACGAACTCTGGCGCGGCGAGCTGCCGGAAATTGATTTTTTGCCGGGAATCTTTGGCGAGAATCTGACCATCGCCGGTTTGCGTGAGGATGAAGTCAATATCGGTGATCGCTTTCGGCTCGGCGCCGCAGAATTGGTGGTCACTCAGCCGCGCCTGCCCTGTTACAAACTCGGCGTCAGGTTCGGGCGCGATGACATCATCAGACACTTTCTGCACAGCCGCCGCACGGGCGTTTACTTTGCTGTGCTGAAGGAAGGCGAAATCGGCGCGGGCGATGAACTCGAACTGCTGAGCCGCGCGACTGAGCCTTTCACGGTTGCTGACCTGACGGAGTTGTATGTCAGCGACCGGAAAAACCTGGCAAAGCTGCAACAGGCCGCAGCGGTGTCAGCCCTGCCTGAAGGCTGGCGCGGCTGGATTCAGCGGCAGATCGAAAGCCTGGGCTGAAGTGTGCAGGGCGGCGTCTTTGTTGTCCTGACGCAAAACAAAAAGGCAGGGAACTGATCCCTGCCTCTGTAATCCGGTGAACTGATGCTGCTTATTCGACGATGTCGCCTTTCATCGGGCCGAGCGCGCCAAGCAGTTCGTTCTTTTCCTTCTCGCCCACCTTGAATTTGTCGAGCGCCTTGACCAGGTCTTCAACGAGGGCGTTGAAATGCTCGTCCTTGACGCCCATGTTGCGGTGCGCGTCCTTCATGTTTTTGCCCTTGTATTTGCAGGGGCCGCCGGACGCTTCGCAAATCTGATCCACGAGTTTCATTTTGAAGGCCGCCAGCCGTTTCGGATCAGCCGCCGCGTCCTTGAAGAATGAATTGATGCGGTCATCAGTGGCGCAGTTTTTGACGAACTCATCCACCACCGCAGTGATGGCTTTTTTGCCGCCGAGCCGGTTATAGAGTGAGGCTCCCTTGTGATCGGGTTTGTGGTCGCGCGCTGCCGCAAAAATGGCCAGCGACAGCAGCAGGCCGACGATCATCAGCAGTGAGACAATGGATTTCGACAGTTTCTGCATTTGACTTCCTCCGAAGGGTTGTAAGGTTGATTCAGCACACGCGCAGCACTGGTGCGGTGTGGCAGTCTCGGAAAAACAGTTGCGCCTTACGGCGTGACGATGATGGTGCCGGACATGTCCTTACCGCCCTTGTCGCCGTGAAACGAGCAGTAGTAAGGATATTTTCCGGCCTGGGTGAACTGGTGGCTGAATGACTGTCCCGGCGAAAGCTTCTGTGACGTGAAGGTGCTGCCGTCAGAGATGACGGTGTGATTGCCGCCCTCGACTGTCCACGTCACGGTCGTGCCAGCCTTGACGCGCAAGACCTGCGGCTCGAATTTGAAGTTGCTGACCTTCACGGCGGCCTGCGGCTGAGCCGCTTTCTTTCCGTCTTTCTTTTGTGGCGTTGCGCCGATGCTCAGGCCGAGGGCCGAAATCATCAGCAGCATTGTCAGGGTTCTGAACATTGCTCTCTCCTTTCCGGTTGATGAATCCTCAGGGCTGCGCGCGGGCGACGATGATCGTGCCGGACATCTCCCTGCCGCCCGGTTCGCCGTGCAGCGCGCAGTAATAGCGGTAGCGCCCTTCCTTCTCGAAGCGATAACTGAACTCGCCGCTTGTCGGCACCACGTCCGATTCAAAACCGCCTTCATCGGCCTTGATCGTGTGCTTTCCCTGCACGCCTTTCCAGACGACCAGCGTTCCGGGCGCAACCGTGATTTCATTCGGCTCGAAGGCAAAGTTTTTCATCACGACAGTTGCAGTGGCGGTCGCAGCCGTCGCCGCGCCGCGATTGCCAGCTTCAACCGGCACCGGCGCGGGAAATGCGCCTTCAGACACGTGCCAGACGGCGAAGGTCGCCAGGCCAAGCGCAATCGTGGCCCACCACAACACGAGCGCCGAACGCATCCACAGTTTGTAATTTTCAAAGCGCAGCGATTTCGGCAGCAGGTCAGTCCCCGCCCGCAGGATGATGTAAAGCCCAAGCAGTTCAGCCACCGTGCCAGTGACCGCGTGCGCTGCCGGAAGCGCATAAAAGGCGCTGCTCGCCGCTCCAGGCAGTCGCGGCAGCACGCTGCGGCGAAACACGGGCAGCATATAAAACCCAATGGGAATCAGGTTGAGCAGCAGCGCCAGACTCTGACAAACACCGTGCGCGCGAAAACGGCCACGCCGCGCCAGCAGCGCGCCCGCCAGCAGCGCCAGGCCGAGCAGCACCTGCGCCGCCAGATTCAGTGTCGCGGCGGCGGGCGCGTTCCAGGTCATCAGGGCAAAATTCGACTGTGCGGGCATCATAAAAGTGTCCGTGTACTGAAAGCTCAGTTGTCACGTCTGCTTCGTTCTGCCGGAGATACGCGCCACCGGGCAGAATCGGATTTCAGGAAAATTTCTTTTGTGGAAATCAGGGATTGAGAAAACAGCGGGCAGAAATTGTCGCGGTGGGTTAAGAAATCTCAGCGGGTTTGAGCCGCTCTTTACTCTGCGCCTCTGCGCCTGCGGCGAGAAACTTTATCTCACGCAGAGGCGCAGAGGCACAGAGAAAGAATAAGGGAGGTTGTCAGCGGCTGGTCATTTGCAGCGGTCGGCCTTCAACCAGCACGGTGACGGATGAATTCAGACTGCGTGAGCGATAGACGCGCTGTGTGGCTTTCTGAAAGTCTTCCGGCCTGGCTTTCGGAATGTCCATAAACTTCTGCGGATTGCGATCCACAATCGGAAACCACGAACTCTGCACCTGCACCATGATCCGGTGCCCCTTGCGGAAGGTGTGATAAACGTCGGGCGTCTCAAAAGTGATGGCGGCGGGCTGACCCGGAACGAATGGTTCAGGCTTTTCAAAGCTGCGGCGGAATTTGCCCCGGAACGGTTCGCCACGCACAAGCTGCTGATAGCCGCCCATTCTGACGGCATTCGATGGCACTGGCTGACCCGGCGCGGGCGGCGGTGTCGGATAGTCGCCGGGGTAAACGTCAATCAGCTTCACGACAAAATCTGAATCGGTGCCGGAAGTCGCAACATTCAGGCTGACTTTGATCGGCCCGGCAATCGTCACGTCATCATCGAGCGGCGCGGTTTTGTAAACCAGCACGTCAGGCCGCTGCGCCGCGAATCGCTGATCGTCGGTCATGTAATCGAAAGTCATGCCGGGCACGATGTAACCGAGATAAGGCACCGGACGGTTCGGGTCGCTGATGTATTCATCAAAGGCTGTCGGCCCGGTTTCATTCGGCGCTTCGGTTCTGAGCTGACCTCCGGCCTGAAACCACAGTGTCATCGGGCGCGCATCCTTTGGCGGCCATTCGCTGTGCCGCCGCCATTCATTGATGCCGGTCAGAAACACATACGCGGCGGGCAGGTCGGCAGGCTTGTCCTTGAGATACTGCATGAAAAAGGGAAACTGAATCTGTTCGCGGAAGAAGAGTCCGGTTTTGACGCCGAAGCTGACGTTGCCCAGTTTATCGCCATCGCCCCGCGCCCAGCCGCCGTGCGACCATGGCCCCATCACCAGCACGTTGACCGTGCCGGGATTGTTTTTGCCGACGGCGCGGTAAGTGTGAAACGGCCCCATCGGGTCTTCGGCGTCGAACCAGCCGCCGACATTGAGCACGGCGCATTTCACGTTCTTCATAAACTTCCACAGCGAACGCTTCTGCCAGAATTCATCGTAATTCGGATGGTCAATGATCTCCTGCCAGTAAGCCGCTTCGCCGCCAAACAGTTTCTGATTGACTTCAGCCAGCGGCGGCAGATTCAGAAACAACTCGTAACCATCAGGCGTGCCCGCATCGAAGGGCTGTCGCGGCGGCGGCGGTTGCGGCGCGCCACGCCGCGGACGAAACGAGGAATAGAACCAGAAATTCGCAGCCAGCATAAACGCGCCGTTGTGATAGACATCATCGTTGAGATAGTAATCAGCCGTCGGGGCCTGCGGCGAAGCGCATTTGAGCGCCGGGTGTGAATCAATCAGGCTCGCGGCGACGTGAAAGCCCGGCTGCGAGATACCGACCATTCCGACTCTGCCGTTGTGATTCGGAATATTTTTCAGCAGCCATTCGATGGTGTCGTAAGTGTCGGTGCTTTCGTCAATGTCCTGCGGCCCGCGTTTATCCGGCACGTGCGGGCGCACCTGCTGAAATTCGCCCTCGGACAGATAACGCCCGCGCGCGTCCTGGTAGACGAAGATGAACCCTTCGCGTTCGAACTCAGGCGACGGGCCGAGCGAGTTGCGGTAATTGTCAATGCCGTAAGGCGCAACGCTGTACGGCGTGCGCGTCAGCAGAAACGGGTAACGCTGCGACCTGTCCTTCGGCACATAGATCGAAGTAAAAAGCCTGACGCCGTCGCGCATCGGAACCAGATATTCATACTTGGTGTAACGCGCCCTGACGCCGTCAGCATTCTGCGCCGTAACGAGCGCAGGTGCGGCCAGCAGCAGAACCAGAACGAACGCCACAAAACTGAAGCGTCTGAGCAGAGCAGTCTGAATCACTTTGATTAATCCTCCCCGGTCTGAATGATGACGAAAGGTGTGCCGCCGGATTTTTATCAGCGAATCCGGCGAATGGCAACGCATTGCCGGGGTTTCTTTGAGTGATATGTGATGAGAAGGGAGGATAGAACGCGGATGACACGGAGGCGACGGATCAAAACAGCTCAGCTCAGCTCTGATCCGCCGCCTCCGTGTCATCCACGGCCTGTTACACAACGGATTTCTAACCTTATCGCTGAACGCAACTGCTTCAGCTTTCAGTCGTCGGTTCAGTTGCCGTCTCTCTGCTGCTGCCGGGAAAGAGCAGCGACAGCGCCACTGACACCGCAATCACGCCGCCGATGATGCCGAGCGAGAGGCTGATCGGGAATTTGCCGCCATACCAGTTATTGAGCCAGACCATTTTCAGTCCGACAAAGATCAGCACCACCGCAAGGCCGTACTTGAGCAGGTGGAACTTGTCCACCGCCCCGGCCAGCATAAAGTACATCGCGCGCAATCCGAGAATCGCAAAGATGTTGGATGTGAACACAATCAGCGGTTCTCTGGTCAGCGCAAAGATTGCCGGCACTGAATCAACCGCAAAGATGATGTCAGTCACTTCCAGAAACAGCAGCGCGATAAAGAGCGGCGTCGCGTGCCAGAGGCCGTTCAGGCGCACGAAGAAATGCTGATTGTGCAGTTCCGGCGTGACCGGCATAAAACGCCGGAACAGTCTGATCAGCGGGTTGCGTTCAGGATTCATCGGCTTTTCAGGCGCAAACATCATCTTCACGCCCGTGAAGATCAGAAACAGCCCGAAGATGATGATGACCGCGTGATACTGCATCAGCACTGAACCGAGCGCGATGAAGATGGCGCGAAAGATCAGTGCGCCGATAATGCCGTAAAACAGCACCCGATGCTGATACTTTGCCGGAATGGCAAAGAAACTGAAGATCACGACGAAGACAAAGATGTTGTCCACCGCCAGCGATTTTTCGACCACATACCCGGTCAGAAATTCAAGCGTCACCTGCCACGCCGCAGCTTCAGGAACGAAGCCGGGCAGCGCCGTCAGCCGCGCATCCTGCGGGAACTTCCAGAGCGCGTACTGATACAGGCCGAAGTTGAAGACCAGCGCCAGCGCGACCCAGACCACGCTCCAGGTCGCGGCCTCGCGAAACGAAACCTCGTGCGCGTTGCGGTGAAAGACGCCCAGATCAAGCGCCAGCAGCAGCAGCACAAAGCCCGTGAACGCCGCATAAGCCCACCAGTATTCAGCAAAGGGAAAAAGAATAGTGTCCATCAGGTCAATTCTGTCAGTAATGATTCAGTAATGAGCAGCCACGAATGAACAGGCCTGTTCATTCGTGGCTGGATCGATCAGGCCGCGCGCGGGCGGCGCATTTCGCGGGCCATATTTTCGAGCCGCGAGATGCGGTCATCAGTGGCCGGGTGCGTGCTGAACAGGCGCACCAGACCGCCGCCCGAAAACGGGTTGATGATGAACAGGTGCGCCGTTGCGGGCGTGCCTGACTGCATCGGCGCGTGCTGCGACCACTGTTCGATTTTGCGCAGCGCGCTTGCCAGCGCGAGCGGATCGCCCGTCAGTTGCGCGCCTGCCTCATCGGCCAGGTATTCACGCGAACGCGAAATCGCCATCTGAATCAGGCTCGCCGCAATCGGCGCGACGATGATGCCGAGCAGTCCCCCAACAGGACTGCCGCCTTCGTCCTCATCATCAGAACTGCCGCCGAGCAGCGAACTCCACATCGCCATATTCGCCAGCATACTCAGCGCCCCGGCCACTGAAGCGGTCATCGTCATCACCAGCGTATCGCGGTTTTTGACGTGGCCCAGTTCGTGGGCAATCACTCCGGCCAGTTCGCGCCGGTCAAGCATCCGCATCAGTCCGGCGGTCACGGCCACCGCACCGTGCTGCGGGTTGCGCCCGGTGGCAAAGGCATTCGGCGCTTCTTCAGCGATCAGATAAACCTTCGGCATCGGCAGGCCCGCGCGTCCGGCCAGTTCACGCACGATGGCGTGCAGTTCGGGCGCTTCGGCGGCGCTGACTTCCTGTGCGCCATACATTCGCAGCACGATGCGATCTGACCACCAGTAAGTGGCGAAATTCATCGCGCCCGCCACCACCAGCGCAATCACAAAGCCGGTCGTGCCGCCGAGCGCCTGGCCGACAAACAGCACCAGCGCCGTCAGCGTGGCCAGAAAGAGCAGGGTTTTCATTCGCGGACTGAGTAACTTCATCGGGTTCATTTTCTGGTTTCTCCTCTTGCGCGCACAAAAAAGACCTTTTGCGCGCGACTGGCAAAAGGTCCCGGGTCGGCGGGCCAGTCATCTGACCCGCGCTGACGAGCCGGATTGCCGGCGGGCAATCGTCCTGACGACTCATCAGCGCGGCGACCTGCTCCCCTGTGGTCTGATTCAGGCAGCCTGGCGGTTACGCTACGAACACAATCAGATAAAAGAAAACTGCCGTCGCCACCAGCGACACCACCCAGGCTGCCCGGTAAATGATCGTGCTGGTGCGATTGTCCTGAAAGGAATCGTCGTTGTAATTTCCGAGCCGCATCGTCTCGTCCTCCCTCACCTGGCAGAATGCAGGCGAATGTTGATTGAAGGCCCCGGCGCACGGGAATGTGCCTTCCCGTGCGCCCATCATTCAGCACCGCATCTGCTGTTTCGTCCCCATCAGCAGCAGGGCTGACATCTCCACTTTGAGCAACAGCCGTGCCATTCGTCTGCGCCTGTGATTACTGCATTCAGGCCGGTTTTTCGCCGCTTCGCACCTTCAGCGCTGAGACAAAATGCGACAACACCGGGACAGGATTGAACAAGAAAAAAGGCGCTGTGAACGATGTCACAGCGCCTGCTCTGAGAGGTGGCTGCACTAATAAAACAAGGACGATCTGAGATCGTCGGGAGAAACATCCCGTTACAACATCGTGCGGGCGCGACGAATGGCGCTGGCCGAGGCCGTCAGCGGATTGAATCGGGCATAGCTGCCGTTGAGCCGCTGCCGGATCAGGCGCAGCAGGTCTTCGTGATAGCAGGGCATCGCCCGGTATTTCGGGAACAGTCCGGCCACGTCAGCCTCCAGCGGAATCCGCTCCGCCCTGACCAGCACGGAAATATCCGAGAGTTTCGCGCTGGCTCTGATGGCGCGCAGCGCGTGAATGAGGTTTTCAAAAGCCGCGTCAATAACGGCCAGATCGTGCCGTTCGCGGCAGGCGCGGCTGAGGTCATCGGCGCTCACGGCGCAGGTCACCTCGCTGCCGCTGAGGCTGAGCAGATCCTTCAGCCAGTGCGTATGTTCCTGCCGGTCGCTGACGAGCAGAATCCTGACCGGCTGCGGCACGTAATGTGGCGCGGTCGCTGATGCTGTGATTCCGGTTGCTGAAACGATCATGGCTGTAACTCCTGGCAAGAGGGCTGTGTCATTCGGTCTGCGGCTGTGCGAACAGGGCCGCGAACATCTGCCGCGCCTGCTGCTGTGGCGCAGGCTGATGAGTTCTGACCCATTCTCTGACCGACCGGACAGCCTGTTTGATGGAAGAAGACTTCACTGCCGGTGCGCTTTTGTCGGCTGGCGGCTGGTGATTGCGTTTGATCAGTCTGGCACGTTTCATTGTGGTGATGGCTCCTCGCATTGAATGATCCGACCCTCAGACAGAGCAACTGTTGTGCCCCGTCAGTGGCCCGACGTGCTGTGTTGTCCGGGAAAGAGATAAACGGCGCGGCGTGAACGAGGCGGCACAATGGCCGGGACATTTTGCGACAACAGCGGGGCAGTCAGCGACAATCGGGCGGCTAGTTGTGCAGTCTGATTCTGAAAACCGTGCCGATGACGTGCAGGTTGCCGGGCCGCGCGCGCCCGTCATTCTGGCGCAGGTAAAAAAATTCGCCGGTGAAGCGCGAGCTGAATTCCCTGATGATGCCAACCGAAAAACGATTGCGCGTCCACGTGCTGGCACTGCTGTCATAAAAGACTTCACTGGCGACGAAGGGTTTGAATTTGAAGTTGCCAAGGCGGGCCGGATGATCAATCTGCAGGCGATTGCGATAGACCGTGAAATCGCGGCTGGAATGGCGCACGCGGCGTTCGATCCGGTTGCGGTCGGCAATGGTGAAACGACCCGGAAAGACGCGCACCGTCGCTTCCAGATTCAGCCGGTGCTCAAAGACCTTGCGCCCGGCAAAGGGCTGCTGCGCGACATAAAGATAGTGTGGCTGAATGGTGAAATGACGATTCGGTTTGAAGGCAATGCCTGCGCCGATGCGTTCATCAACAGGGCGGCTGATCTCGCGCCCGAAGCGCAGCCCTCCGGTCAGCACCAGATCAGTCTTTTTACTGACCGGCACAGCAAGTTGCGTTTCATTCCAGAATTGCGTGTCGTTGCGCGGCGGCGTCTGCGCCAGTGCGGTAATCGTCAGGCAGAAGAAGAGTGAAACAGCAGGAAGGGATCGAATCAGTTTCAAGCCTGGCATTCTCCCGAAGTTGTCGCTGTCGCTGACAGCAGGATGAAGTTGCGTTACAGATCGGCGCACGTTTCCGGCTGACTGCCTGATGCTGATGCAGGCAATTTGTCAGTCTGGATCTGGTCGTGCGCCCGGTTGATCAGGCAGGTTGACGTGCAATTACAGTGCCTGCCCGTTCGGGAGATTCAAACAGCAGCAGCGTCAGATTTCAATGCCGTATTTTTCAAACCGGCGATAGAGCGCGGCGCGGCTCAGGCCGAGGGCTTCAGCGACGCGGCTGATGTTGCCGCCGTAATGTTTCAGCGCCTTGATGATCATTGCTCTTTCAATGTCGTCCATCGTCATCGAACCGACCTGCGGCAGTGAATCGCGGCCCGGCTCTCTGCTTTCCATTTCAAGCGGTAATTTGAAGTCTTCGATTTCCAGCACGTCATTGCCGCTGACCAGAATCGTCCGTTCGATCAGATGGCGCAGTTGCCGGATGTTGCCGGGCCAGGGCAGCGTTTCCAGCCAGCGCAGCGCGGCTTCGCTGATTGAGAGGCCGGGACGGCGATAGACTCTGGCCATGTTTTCGAGAAAGTGCGCGGCGATCAGCGGAATGTCAGCCGCTCGTTCGCGCAGCGGCGGCAGGTGAACGGCAATCAGATTGAGCCGGTAAAGCAGGTCTTCGCGGAACTGCCCGCTCGCCACCATCTCGGTCAGGTTGCGATTGGTTGCTGAAATGACGCGCACATCAACCGTGCGGGTGACGCTCGAACCCAGCACTTCATAAGTTCTGTCCTGCAGCACGCGCAGCAGCTTGACCTGTGCGCTCGCGTCCAGATCGCCGATTTCATCCAGAAAGATCGTCCCGCCGTCAGCGAGTTCAAAGCGGCCCCGGCGATCAGCGCGCGCATCGGTGAAGGCGCCTTTGACGTGGCCGAACATTTCGCTTTCAAAAAGCTGCGCCGGAATGCCGCCGAGATTGACCTTGATGAAAGTCCGGTCACGGCGCTGGCTGTTGCGGTGAATCGCTTCGGCAATCAGCTCCTTGCCCGTGCCGCTTTCGCCCGTAATCAGCACCGACGCGTCAGTCGGCGCGACGCGCCCGATGACTTCAAGCAGGCGCAGAAACTTCGGATCGTTGCCGATCAGGCTGCCAAAATCATAACGGGCATCAAGCTCTTCGCGCTTCGGGTTCGGCGTGTGCGCCGAATGCGCGGCAGCAAGGCTGAGCGCGGTTTTGACTGACTGTAGCAGTTGCTGATGCGTCCAGGGTTTGGTGATGAAATCCGTGGCCCCGGCGCGCACGCCCGCGACGGCAAGCTGAATCGAACCCCACGCCGTCAGCAGAATCACCGGCACTGACGGGCGCAGCGCCCTGATCTGTCTGAGCAGTTCGATGCCCTCCTCGCCGCTCGTCTGCCGCGAGAAATTCATATCCTGAATGACCAGTTGAAACGGCTGCTGCGCAATCAGCGCCAGGGCTTCAGCCGGCGTGGCCGTCGCCTGCGTGCGATAACCGGCCTGCCGCAGCAGCAGGGAGAGAGAGGCTGTGACCGATGGATCATCATCAACAATCAGGATCATTTTGCTCAATCACTCGTTCACCAGCGCGAGAGCCTGATTCATCACCTGATCTGACAGGAACATTCCGCCCTGTCGCAACTGCATCAGCACAGGGCGAGCCGCCGGAATCAATCCGCGCTGTTTCGCAATCAGCACCAGACCCAGAGTTCCGCGAACAGGAATATTGAAAGCCGCAGCACATCGTCTTCCTGCCAGGTCGTCAATGATTACCTCCGTCCCCGGATGAGCATAGCCCCAGGCCAGAACCGCCGATTCTCCGGCTCCCAGTCCCCAGGCCTGAATTGGTGGAGGAACAGGTGGCGTGGGCACTACAGTCAGCCACGCAGTCGAGTCAATCGTTTGAGCCGTAATGTCAGATGAGCCGCGATGCAGGATTTCATTCGCCACAGCTTCAGGCACGACAACTTCTGTCCCCGCCAGTTGAAGCAGATCAATCAGCCCTGACCGGGAAAGAAAGATGAGCGGTGAAGCATTGACAGCAGGACGTTCAGCCACGTTTCAGTTCCTGTGCAAGGTCGGCAAAGTCAACCACGAATGCATTCTCGCCTTCACGCGCCAGCGCCAGCAGAAAATCAGTGCGATCAAGCCCGGCCAGTTGTGCGGCTTTTTCCTGAGAAATTTCGCCGCGCTCATACCAGTGAACAGCCGCAGCCAGGCGCAGTCGGCTGGCGAATTCCTGTGGCGAACGGCGCAGGGCAGAGAAGACATCTTCATCAAAAGACAAGGTGATTTCAGTCACTGACGTTTCCTCCTCTCGGCCACATCTTACCTTTGGGGGGCTGCTCAGGCTACCGGGTAATGTTGTTATTCATAATGCAGCGCCTCTGCCGGTTGCACTTTAGTTGCCAGCCGACTCGGATACAAGCCGCAGAAAAGCGTCAGCAGGTAGATCAGCGCGAGCGAAATCAGCAGGCTGTAGAGATAGACCTGCGGCGTGGCGAAGCCCAGAAAATCGAGCAGCGGAAACTGAATGACGACAAGCGTGCCGATCAGCAGCCCGAAACTGGTGATCAGGAGCAGTTCACCGAGAATCTGGTTGTAAATTCTTCGCGCGGTGGCGCCCTTGGCGCGGCGCAGTCCGATTTCCTTTGTCCGCTGCGTCACGCTCTGCCACAACACGCCCGTCAGTCCGAGCGCGACCATCAGCATCAGGAAGCCTGCGACCAGACCGAAAGCTGCCATCGGCACATAATAGCTGGTGTGATTTTCGGCGCGCATTTGTGCGATGGTTTTGACCTCGAATGACCAGTCGCGGGCGATGGCCTGCAGGCGTTTGACCAGCTTTTCTTCAAACTCGGCGGTCGTGCCGGGACGAACCCTGATCACGAAATTGCGCGGCACTTCGCCGTCCGGCAGTTTCAGATCGTTGCGATAGAGCTTGTAACCATACAATTCGCGGAATTCGCCGTTCTTGCGAAAGTCATCAATCACGCCGACGACACGCTCTTCCCGGCGCTTCGTGCCGTCTTTTTTGACGCGCTCCTTTTCTTCAAGTTTGTCAATCAGGTTTTTGCCAATCGGATCCTCATCACCAAAATATTCGCGGGCGGTTTTCTGATTCAGGATGACCGGCTTGTAATCGCCGCCGTCATCTTCCTTACCGAACCACCTGCCGCGCACGATGTGCAGGCCGAATACTTCCTTCGCATCATCGGTCATGAAATTGACCCAGCACCTCACGTTTCGTCCATTGATCGTTTCACCGTTCTGCCAGTCGCCGCGTGAATACGGGGCCATCATGACGGCGGCGGCGGATTCGATTTCACCGAAATTGCGCAACTCGGCCAGCACCTGTTTCGCCGTGTCCAGATTCTGCTGCTTGTCCGACTGGTCAAGTTTCTCCTGAATGCCGACCCGCACATTCCAGACATTCTGATAATTGAATCCGAGCGGGTGACGATAGTTGTCGGCGTAATAAACGACAAAGACCACCACTCCGAAGACGACCAGAAATGAAATGAAGATTTCGAGCGTGATCAGAAAGTTGATCCGCTTGCGATTCCAGACCAGTTTGCACAGGTGTTTGAGCATCGTCTTCCTCCGAAGTGTTCGACAGGTGAGCCAGCTTGTCGAACATCAGCTTTTGAGCGCCTGCACCGGATGCAGCCGCGACATTTTCCACGCCGGATACACGCCGGAAAACAGACCGAAAATGATGGCCAGCGCCAGACCGCCGAGAAAGACGCGGTAGTTGAGATGAAATTCGGCATACGGAAACCAGCCGCTGCCGGTGATGAATTGCAGCACGAAACGCGACAGCACAAAGCCAATCGCGCCGCCGATCAGTGTGAGCAGAATGTTTTCCACGACAAACTGCCCGACCAGCGTCCACGATGACGCGCCGAATGCCTTGCGCACGCCGATTTCAGAGGCGCGTTCCATAATGCGGCTGACATTGAGATTGATCAGATTCACCGTTGGCAGCAGCATAAAGAGAATCGCAATGATGATCATGGCCGCGAGCAGGCGGCCCGGTCGGCTCGCAAATCCGTCATCATCCCGCGATCCCGCCAGTTCG
The DNA here is from genome assembly GCA_046331565.1 of Blastocatellia bacterium. GTDB lineage: Bacteria > Acidobacteriota > Blastocatellia > RBC074 > RBC074 > DASRDU01. Next base: position 3,012,619 of record JAXLQP010000001.1, on the reverse strand, counting down.
CGCGAGATGGCTTCAAAGTACGTGTCCATCTGCCCGTTGATCGAATTCCATTCCTTCGGATCAGGAAATTCGACCTGGCCAAGTCGCACCCTGAATTCATCCCTGATACTCTGAAAGTCCGCTGATGAACGCGCCAGGTAAGTCGCCATAAAACTGCCCATCATTTCATTGCGATAAGTTTCGCTTTTTGACGTGCTGATCGGCGCCCAGATGTCGGCAAAGGGAACCTGGCGCAGGAAGGGAACATTTTCGACCACACCCACCACGCGAAAGTTCTGCCCGTCGGCTTCGATGGTTTTGCCGACTGCCGGTTCGCTGCCGAAATATTTCTGCCGCGTTGCTTCATTGATGACCGCGACAAAGTTGCGGTTCCGTTCATCGTCTGCTGTGTAAGGCGAGCCTTCGAGAAACCTGAAAGTCAGAATCTGCCAGAACTCGCCGTCCGTGCGCTTGAGATAAAACTGAAGCTTCTCGCTGTTGTGGTATGACACGACCTGCTGCGCTTCAGTAAAGAGCGACATTCTTTCGACGTTCGGCAGGTTGCGCGTGTTGCGATCCAGAAAGCGATAGCCCGTTGTCCCGTTCCAGATGCCGTTTCTGTCCGGCGTCCGCATCTCCATGAAATAAACGCCGAGCGTGCGGTCACTGCGGCTTTCAACCGGATTCGGCCCGAAGACGTGATCCAGAAACGCCACCGCCACCATCAATACAACCAGCGTAAAGCTGATCGCAAAAAGGCTGATGAAGGTGAAGAATTTGCGCCGCAGAAAAACTCTGAAAGCAATTTTGAGGTAGTTTTTCAGCATAGTTTGTCCGTCGTCCGTGGTCATTTGTCCGTTGTCAGTAGCTGTCGGCTGAAGTTCTCTGCCCGACTCTGACCACGAGCAAAGGACAACAGACTAATGACCAGTGACAAATCTCAACTGACCTGGCGGCCATCAAATAATCTGACGATGCGTTCGGTTTTATCGGCCTGGCGCGGGTCGTGTGTGACCATCACGACCGTCGTTGTGTGATCGCGGTTGAGCGAGTGCAGCACGTCCATGATTTCATCGCCCATCTGCGAATCCAGGTTGCCGGTCGGTTCATCGGCGAGCAGGATTTGCGGGTTGCCGACAATCGCTCGCGCAATCGCCACGCGCTGCTGCTGACCGCCTGACAACTGCGACGGGAAGTGATGCACGCGCGAATGCAGCCCGACTTTATCCAGCGCCTGCAACGCCAGTTTGCGCCGCTCTGCGCCCGACACTCCTTTGCGATAGAGCAGCGGAATTTCGACATTGTCCACCACGCTCAGATCACTGATCAGATGAAAGGTCTGAAAAATAAAGCCGATCTCTTCGTTGCGCACGCGGGCGAGATTTTTGTCCGAATATGAACTGATCGTTTTCTGATTCAGTCTGACCTGCCCGCCGCTTGGCACGTCAAGCAGCCCGATGACATTGAGCAGCGTGCTTTTGCCCGAACCTGACGGCCCCATAATCGAAATGAATTCACCGGCCCGCACTGACAGATTGATGTTGGTGAGCGCGACGGTTTCAATGCGGTCGGTGCGATAGACCTTTTCGACCTCTTCAAGTTCGATCATCTGTGTGGCGTGCGACCTCGCGTGCGGTGACGCGCTGCTGGCGGCTTCCTGGCTGGTCATCTCAGATTTCCTTTGTGTTTCGGTTGTGTGTGGCGTCATCTGATCTTCACCTCCTTCAGGTGCTGGTAATCGTTCATGTCTGAAATGATGACTTCGTCGCCTTCGATGAGTCCCTGTACGACCTCGAAATAATCGAAGCTGGCAAGGCCGAGTTTGACGGGCGTTTTGATGGCCGTGTCGCCGCGAATGACGAAAACATCGCGCGCGCTTTCGGCGCTGGCAAACGGGCCTTTTCTGATGCGCAGCACCTTGTCTTTGCGGTCAGTGGCAATCAGCACATCCACGCGCAGATTTGATTTGAGCAGCGCGCTGGCCTTGTCATCCAGGCTGATGCGCACGGTGATGACGCCGTTTTTAATTGTCGGGTCAATGCTCGCAATCGCGCCTTTCAGTTCCTGATCGTTGATTTTCACCGTGACCGGCATGCCGACCGACAGGCGCTGCGCGTGAACGTCAGAGACAGTGGCTTCGACGCGAAACGTGCTGAGATCGGCAATGCGGGCGATGACCGTGCCTTTCGGAACCGTTGCGCCTTCTTCATTGACGACCCAGGTCAGCACGCCGTTGCGGTCAGATTTCGTGGTGGCGAGTTCAAGCTGGCGGCGGGCTTCGTCGCGTTCCTTTTCGAGCGTTTTCATTTCCAGCGCGAGGCCCTCAAGCTGCGTGCGGGTTGACTGCTGCGCGGTGCGTTTGTTCGCTTCAAGCTGCTTCAGCTCATAAGCAGCTTTTTCTTCGGTCAGCTCAACTTCTCTGAGTTTTTCTTCTGAAAGCAGTCCCTGGCGAAACAGTTCGCGGTTGCGCGCCGTATTGGCTTTCAGCGACTGATATTCAAGCTGTTTGATTTCGCTCTGTGATTGCAGGCTGCCCATCGTGCTTTCAAGGTCGAGCTTCGCTTTGGCCTGCTGGTTCTGTTTGATTTCAATCTGCTGGTTGAGCTTTTCAACCGCCAGAACTGACTGGCTGACATCGAGCGTGACGATGGGTTCGCCTTTGGCGAGTACTGCGCCGGGACGCTTCAGAATTTTGACGACGCGGGCATCAATCGGGGAAGACAAGACCTGCTCGAATTCAGGGACGACTGTGCCCGTGGCGGTAATGGACGCTTCGATGGGGCCGGTTTCGACCCTGGCGGTGCGGATGCGGTTGCGGCTGAGCGAAGGTTTGATCCAGCCGGGGCCGAAAATGAAAATCGCTGACAGCACGGCCACCGCCAGCAGTCCGACGACAGCGCGGCGAGCCATCTGTTTGCGACGGAATGACAGGTCAATTTCACGATCCATGCAGCTTGTCCTCTGCGCGGCCAGTGGCAAACGCCGGGCCAGGGAATAAATAACGCCAGGACAGCGATTTTCAATCAGATCAGGCAAAAATGGCTGGCCGTGATTGTTCAGCCCTGAACGGACACTGTTCGGAAGCGTACACCGGCGAGCATCAGCGCGCGGCCATTAATGTAAGAAAAGAGACAATGAAACCGGCGGAAGTGCCGGCGCAAACGGAAAACATTTCCGGCAGGAGCCGGCCTGTTTCGTTTGTTCCGTCTGTTCGATTTACTGGGTTTGTTCCGTCCTCGCGCTGCCGACTTTTTTCCGGCCAGGAAGGCGAAATCAGGCTGCCTGGCAAAATCCAGGGCGATGGCTCACAATGGCTGGCAGTTCATCGCGGCTTTTTCGGAATATCTTTTATGATCGGCGAAACCATTTCACATTACCGGATTCTGGAACGACTCGGTGCGGGCGGGATGGGCGAAGTTTACAAGGCCGAGGACACGCGGCTGCATCGCCCGGTGGCGCTGAAAGTCATGCTGGCCGGACTGCATCATAATGAAGAAGCGCGGCGCCGCTTTCTGCGTGAGGCCAGAGCGGCCTCATCGCTGAGCCATCCCAACATCGCCACGATTTACGAAATTGACGAATTTGAGCGCGACGGCGAACGGCACAGCTTCATTGCCATGGAATATGTCCAGGGCAAAACGCTCAATGAATACGCCCGCGCCCGCACGCTGAGCGTGGTGCAGAAACTCGAACTCATCGAACAGATCGCCGATGCCCTCTCAGAGGCTCATCAGCACGGCATCGTGCATCGTGACATCAAGGCATCGAACATTCTGATCACTGACAGCGGGCGCGCCAAAGTGCTTGATTTCGGCCTGGCCCGGCTGATGCAACTGCCCGAAACCGCCGGTGACACGGTCAGCGAATGGCGCACTGAAATGCATCAGACGCTGCCGGGCCGGGTGATGGGCACGCTGGCCTTTATGTCGCCGGAACAGATGCTCGGACGTGAGGTGGATCATCGCAGCGACATTTTTTCGCTTGGCATTGTGGCTTATGAACTGCTGACCGGGCGGCTGCCATTTGACGGGCGCACTTCGCTGGCGATGGCTGACAGCATTCTGCACGCCGATCCGCCGCCGCTGGCCACAGGCGATGATCCGGTGATGAATGAGCTTGATCGCATTCTGCGCCGGATGATGGCCAAAGATCGCGCGCAGCGTTACCAGCGGTTGCGCGAAGTGATTGCTGAAATCAATGCTGTGCGCTTTCAGATTGCCAATCCGTTTTCCGGCACGCTGCACCTGCCGCTGCTCGGCGCAGGCGTTGATCCGTTCAGAACCAGCCTTGATCCGTACCAGACCAATCCGGGTTTCGGCGCGCCCGGCAGCAGCGCCCTGCCGCCCGGCACGCGCACGCTCAATTCCCGTTCCGGCAAAAGCATTGCAGTCATGAATTTCGTCAACATCACGCGCAATCCTGATGATGACTGGCTCGGCACGGGAATGGCCGAAACGGTGACGGCTGACCTGAAAAACATCGAAGGCGTCACGGTCATCGGACGCGAACTGATTTATGAAGTGCTGCGCAACCTGAGCGCGGATCGCCGGTCTGATTTCGACGAGAAATTCGCCACGCAGGTCGGGCGCGAAGTCGGCGCGCGTTACATTCTGGGCGGCGGCTTTCAGCGCCTGGGTGAAATGCTGCGCGTGACGGCCCGCGTGGTCGCGGTCGAAACCGGCGAAGTCATCAGCACCGTCAAACTGGACGGACGCCTGAGCGACCTCTTTGATTTGCAGGACAAGATCGTTTACGAACTGTCGCACAACCTGAACCTGCGCCTGCGCAGCAGCGAACAGGCCGTCATCGAACAGGACGAAACGCAGGTGATGGAAGCCTATGAAGCCTTCACCAAAGGCGTCATTCAGTTGCGCGCCCTGAACCGCGACGCGGTGGACAATGCCCGCGCGCTGTTTGAAAAGGCCGTGACGCTTGATCCGCGTTATGCCCGCGCGCACGCCGCGCTCGGGCTGGCCTATCACATGAAAGCGCAGTTCTTTGCGGAGCCGGAACTTTTTGAGCAGGCCATCAACTGCTTTCAGAAGGCCATTGAACTGAATCCGATGATTCCTGACGCTTACAGCGGCCTCGGCATGACCTTCACGATGATGGGCCGCGAAGAAGAAGCCATCGGCGCCATCCGTCGCGCCCTGGCCTTTGCGCCAAACAACTCCGAAGCGCACGCGGCGCTGGCCCGCGTTTACATGCTCAGCCGGGGCGATTTTCAGACGGCGGTTGAGGAGTACGAAAAGGCGCTGGCCGTGAATCCGAAAGCGGGCTGGGTCGCGCTGCAACTGGCGCACTGCTGCGCTTACACGGGTGATTACGAGCGCGGCGAAAAGGCGGCGCGGCTGGCGATCAAATTGCAGGAAAGTTATATGTCCGGCACCGACGGTATGCAGATCGTCGGCGCTTATTCGCGGCTCGGTTACATCTATTATTTGCAGGGCCGGTATGATGACGCGATTGCGCGGCTCTACGAAGAGCTGATCTTTTTGCGCAAGGTTGATCACGGCCTGCGCGAGCGCGTTTCGATTGAGGTCAATCAGCGGCTGACAAGCGCCTACGTCAGGCAGGGCAACACTGAAGAAGCGCGCCGGACATTTGAGAAAGTCATCAGCAGTTTCAATGAACTGCTCAAACTCGGCGCGGACGAACCCTTCACGCGCTATTACGTCGCCTGCGCCTGTGCGGTGATGGGCGAGCGCGACCAGGCCTTTGAGCATCTCGAAAAAGCCGTCAGTCGCCGCCGCGCTTACACCGTCGAGCGAATGAAGCGCGAGCCTGATTTTGAAAGCCTGCGTGCTGATGAGCGGTTCAGCAAACTGCTCGGCACGATTTGATCTGAATGGAGGAACGATGGCTTTTGCGGATTACAAGGAAATCTCAGCAATTCTGAAAAAGTTCCAGATTCGCTACGAGGAAAGCGATTTCATCACGGCAGCAGAGATGCCAATCAGCCAGGCGTTTCTCGATGATTTCAATTTCGTGCGTGATCACATTGACACGCGGGTTTCTGAATATTCGATCTGCGAAAGCATCATCTATCCGATTCTGAAGGAAGCTTACAAAAAATACGCTGACAGCTTTGCGCTCTGGAGCCATCGCCCGATCACTTACAACACCGAACTGACAGGCACGCCGGATTACCTGCTGGCAACGCGCTCAGAACTGGGCAAGGTGGTGCTCGGTCATCCGCTGCTGATGCTGGTTGAAGCAAAGAAGAATAACTTTGAAGAAGGCTGGGGACAGTGCCTGGCCGAGATGGTGATGGCGCAGAAGATCAATGATGATCCGTTGTTTCCGATTTACGGAATCGTCAGTGATGGCGATGTCTGGCAGTTCGGGAAACTGCTGGACAGGAATTTCACTGAGAACCGGACTTTTTATACCGTCATTGATCTTCAGCGGCTTTTTGGCGCGCTCGATTTTGTGCTGAATCACCTTCATCAGGAACTGACTGCTCGCCGTCCGCAGAGATAACCACTCGATCCATGCGATTACTCACCCGTTCTGACGTTGAGCGCGCCGTCACGATGCGCGCGGCTGTGGAGATCATTCGTCAGGCTTTCAGCGAACTTTCAACCGGACAGGCGGTCGTGCCGCTGCGCACCGTCGTCGAGCAGCGACAGCACGACGGCGTGACGCTGTTTATGCCGGGTTACCTGCGCGGCTCGGAATCGCTCGCCATCAAGGTGGCGTCGGTGCATCACCGCAATCGTGAGCGCAGCCTGCCGCTGATTCACGCCCTGGTCATCGTCATTGATCCGGCAACGGGGCAGCCTGTGGCGGCGATGGAAGGCGGTTATCTGACGGCGCTGCGCACGGGCGCGGCGAGCGGCGTGGCCACTGAACTGCTGGCGCGCAAGGGAGCAGAAATCGCTGCCGTGATTGGCGCAGGCGGACAGTCACGCACTCAGATCCTGGCGCTGGCGTCAGTGCGTCAATTGCGGCGCGTTCTGATTTTCGACCGGGAGCCTGAAAAAGTTCAGGCGCTGATTGCCGGACTTCAGCCGCAACTCAGCGACGCCATCGAACTGCGCGCCGCCACGTCAGCCGCTGAAGCCGTGCGCCAGGCTCACGTCATCTGCACCGCGACCACTTCGCGCACGCCCGTTTTTAACGGGGCTGATGTGCAACCCGGAACGCACATCAATGCCATCGGCGCATACACGCCTGAAATGCAGGAGGTTGATTGCACGACCCTGCAACGCGCCGCAAAGATCGTCATTGATTCACACGAAGGCGCACTGGCCGAAGCCGGCGACCTGCTGATTGCGCTCGAACGTGGCGCAATTCAGTTGTCGGATATTTACGGCGAGCTTGGCGAAATCGCTGCCGGGTTGAAGCCAGGCCGCGAAAGCGATGACGAAATCACTTACTTCAAATCGGTCGGCAACGCCGCGCAGGATGCCGCCATCGCGCACGCCATTTATCAGCAGGCCTTGCAGCACAACCTCGGAACGGAGTTTGACCTGCTGGCCTGAACCTGAAATTTCATCACTCTCACCATTCACCACTCACCATTACTCGGAGTGATTCTGAGTCAGGCACAATACGAATAATGGTGAATGGTGAATAACTGTCAGCATCAGAATTATGGTCAGCATCAGATTTCAACTGCCGGATTTTACTGAGCAGGACGCAGTGCAACTGGCGCATGAATGGTTTGGCATTCGCGCCACAGCGAAGCCGCTGCCGAGCGAACGCGATCAGAACTTTTATCTGAAAGCCGATGACGGGCGCGAATACGTGCTGAAGATTGCCAACGCGACCGAGCGCCGGGAACTGCTCGAACTGCAAAACGAAATGCTCGCGCATCTGGCGCGCGAAGCCGTGTCGCTTGCGCTGCCGCGCGTCTGCCTGACTGCCGCAGGCGAAGCGATTGTGACGATCAAAGATAAAAACGGCGCGCCGCATCTGCTGCGGCTGCTGATGTGGGTTCCGGGCAAACTGCTGGCGCACGTCAGGCCGCACACGCCGGAACTGCTGCGCAGTCTGGGCCGCGTGCTGGGCGTGATGGATCGCGCACTGCAAAACTTCACTCACCCCGCAGCACAGCGCGAACTGAAATGGGATTTGAAACGCGCCGCGTGGATTCGTGAATACCTGCATTGCATCGCGCAGCCTGAACGCCGCGCCATCGTTGAGCGGTTGCTGGCGCAGTATGAAACGCAGGTTGTGCCGGTGCTTCAGTCACTGCGCGAAAGCGTGATTTACAACGACGCGAATGATTACAACGTCATCGTCAGTGATGACGATCCGCACACGCGGCAGGTCATCGGGCTGATTGATTACGGCGATGCGCTGTATTCACACACGATTGGCAATCTGGCGATTGCGGCGGCCTACGCGATGCTTGACAAGGCTGACCCGCTCGCCGCTGCTGCGCAGATTGTGGCGGGTTATCACGCCGAATTTCCGCTGACCGAAGCGGAACTGGCGGCGCTCTTTCCGCTAATCTGCACGCGGCTCGCGGTCAGCGTGACAAACTCGGCTTATCAGCAGCAGGTCGAACCTGACAATGAATATCTGGTCATCAGCGAAAAACCCGCATGGACATTGCTTGAAAAGCTCGCCGGGCTGAACGGTCAGTTCGCGCATTATACTCTGCGCCAGGCGTGCGGACTGCCCGCGTGTCCGGCCAGCCCGGCGGTGGCTGACTGGCTCAGAAGCAATGCTGAACAAATGGGGCGCATCGTTGAGCCTGATCTGAAAACGGCGAAGAAGGTCATTTTTGATCTGAGCATCGGCAGTCTCGACATCAGCAATCCGGCAGAAGCGGCGAACACGGCTTTGTTCACGCGCAAACTTTTCGATCAGATGCACGAAGCAGGAGCCGTCGTCGGCATTGGCCGTTACAACGAAGCGCGGGGCATCTATACCAGCGAGCTTTTCAAACGCGAAGGCAATGACGGGCCTGAATGGCGCACGGTGCATCTCGGCCTTGATCTGTTTATGGAAGCCGGGTCGCCGGTCTTTGCGCCGCTTGACGGCGTGGTGCACAGCTTTCGCAACAATACCGGAGAGCTTGATTACGGGCCGACGATTATTTTGCAGCACACCACCGGCGCGGTGACGTTCCATACGCTTTACGGTCATCTCAGTGAGGATTCGCTTGAAGGCTTGCGCGAAGGAATGCCGATCAGTCGCGGCACGCGCATCGGCAGCATCGGTGATTATCCGATCAATGGCGACTGGCCGCCGCACCTGCACTTTCAGATCATCGCTGACCTGCTTGGTTACAGCGGCGATTTTCCGGGCGTGGCGCTGCCCGGTGAACGCGCAGTGTGGCTGAGCATCAGCCCTGATCCGAATCTGATTGCAGGCATTCCTGACGACTTTCTGCATTCAGATGAAATGAGCGGCGCTGAAATTATTGCCTCAAGGACGCAGCACCTGGGGCCGAGTCTGAGCCTGTCCTATCAGCAACCGCTGAAGATCGTGCGCGGCTGGATGCAGTATCTCTACGACGAAAACGGGCGCGCTTATCTTGACGCGGTCAACAACGTGCCGCACGTCGGGCATTGTCATCCGCGTGTCGTGAAGGCAGGGCAGCGGCAGATGGCGGTGCTGAATACGAACACGCGCTACCTGCACGAAAACCTGGCGCGTTATGTCGAGCGATTGTGCGCGACGCTGCCCGAACCGCTGCGCGTCTGTTTTCTCGTCAATTCGGGCAGCGAAGCGAATGAACTGGCGCTCAGGCTGGCGCGCACGCACACACGCAGCAAGGAAACCATCGTCGTTGATGTTGGCTATCACGGCAACACAAGCGGCCTGATTGAAATCAGCCCGTACAAACACGACGGCCCAGGCGGTTCAGGCCCGCCGCCGTTCGTTCACAAAGCGCCGATGCCCGACACATATCGCGGGCCTTATCGCCGCGATGACGCGCAGGCCGGAATGAAATACGCGCAGGCTGTGGCCGAAATCATTGAGCGCATGGGCGCGCAGGGCCATCAGTTGAGCGCGTTCATCTGCGAATCAATGCTCAGTTGCGGCGGTCAGATCGTGCTGCCGGATGGTTATCTCAGCGAAGTGTATCGCCTGGTGCGTGCAGCGGGCGGCGTGTGCATTGCCGATGAAGTGCAGACCGGATTCGGTCGCGCCGGTTCGCACTTTCACGCCTTTGAGACGCAGCACGTCATTCCCGACATCGTGACGCTCGGCAAACCCATCGGCAACGGGCATCCGCTTGGCGCAGTCATCACGACGCCTGAAATTGCGGCTTCATTCAACAACGGAATGGAGTACTTCAATACCTTCGGCGGCAATCCCGTGTCGTGCGCCATCGGGCTGGCAGTGCTGGATGTGATTGCTGACGAAAGTTTGCAGCAGAACGCGCAGCGGGTCGGCGGTTATCTGATGAACGGGCTGCGCGAACTGATGAACAGGCATCCGCTGATCGGTGATGTACGCGGGCTGGGTTTATTTATCGGCATCGAACTGGTGCTGGATCACGCGACGCTCGCGCCCGCGCCGCAGCAGGCTTCATACATCGCCAACCGGATGAAGGAGCGCGGCATTCTGATCAGCACTGACGGGCCGTTTCACAATGTGCTGAAGATCAAACCGCCGCTGGTGTTCAATGAAGCCAGTGCTGATTACTTCATCAGCACGCTCGACCTGATTCTTAACGAGGATTACCTGCGGCCCTGAAGCGCAGGCGCGGTCAACCAGAAAACTCAGAGATGCCAGGTCGCAGCCTTGTAGTAACGAATTTATTCGTTCTGTTTTGAAGTCGCAGTATTTCACCGCAGAACGAATGAATTCCTGGCGAATATATTCGCTTCTACAAGGCTGCGACTTGTTCGCTTTGTGGATACAGGAACTGATGAAAGGTGAAAGCGGGTGGGGAGGTTTGAGGCTGGCGTGACTGCCGCGAAGGCCGCAGCGGAACTCCGATTGTCCCGCTGCAAACATTCACGAAACTGGCTAACGGCTGGCGCGGCGAGGGCCGAAGGAGCGCACACCGACGCGGCTGCGGGCGCTCGCAGGTGCGGTGGTCTGAGGCAGGGGAGCGAGGCCGCCGAAGCCGGGCACAACGACGCGTTCGACTTTCTGCCCGGTCAGTTTTTCAATCGCCCTCATTGAAAGTTCATCAACCGGCGTCAGCAGGGTGATGGCGTGACCGGCGTTTCCGGCGCGTCCGGTGCGACCGATGCGATGCACGTAATCTTCCGGCGCGGCGGGAACATCGAAATTGATGACGTGCGAAATCGAATCCACATCAATGCCGCGCGCGGCGATGTCGGTTGCCACCAGCACGCGGTAACGGCCATCGCGGAACCCGCGCAGGGCGGCTTCGCGCTGTGGCTGCGTGCGGTCGGCGTGGATGCGGTTGACCTGATGCTCACGCGAAGCGAGCAGGCGTGAGAGCCGTTCAGCGCCGCGCCGGGTGCGCGTAAAGACCAGCACACGGTCACAGCGTTCGCGTTCGAGCAGGTGCAGCAGCAGATTCGTCTTCGATTCCAGCGCGACCGGATAGGCCGTCTGTCTGACCGTGGCCGCAGCCTTGCCGCGCGGGTTGACTTCGACGATTTCGGGCCGCCGCATATGCTGCCGCGCAATGCTTTCAATCGCGGGTGACATCGTGGCCGAAAAGAGCAGCGTCTGTCGCACGGTCGGCAGATGGCTGATGATGCGGCGAATCGCGGGCAGAAAACCCATATCGAGCATCCGGTCAGCTTCATCCAGGACGAACATTCCGACGTGCGAGAGATCAATCGCCCTGTTTTCGAGATGATCGAGCAGTCGGCCCGGCGTGGCAATCACGACCGGCGCGCCGCGCTTCAGGTCAGTGCGCTGTTTGCTGCTGCTGGCGCCGCCGACAACGGTGACTGAGCGCGCTTTTTTCTTTGCGTCCAGGGCGTGCAGGTTATCGGCAATCTGCGAAGCGAGTTCGCGGGTTGGTGACAGAATCAGCACGCGCACGCCGGGGCGCTGTTCAGTCAGAATTTGTTGCAGCATCGGCAGCAGAAAGGCCGCCGTCTTGCCCGTGCCGGTCGCGGCACAGCCAATCAGATCAGCGCCGCCGAGAATCACCGGCACTGCCTGGCGCTGAATCGGCGTTGGTTCAGTAAATCCGAGGAATGTGCAACGGTCAGCGAGCGACTGATGCAATCCCAGTTGAGCAAAATTCATTTCATTCCTTCCGGCGTTGCGCCCGGTGAAATTGAGGCGCGCGCCTGGTGTTGATACACAAAGCGCCCCCGACAGGGTATTGCATTGCCGGGAGCGCTTTGTGTAAGAGTTACCGGTTGTCTGAGACGAAGCTTAGTAACGTGAACGGCCACCGCCGCCACCGAAACCGCCGCGACCGCCGCCACGACCGCCGCCGCCGCCGAAGCCGCCGCGACCCCCGCCACGATTACCACCGCCGCCAAAGCCGCCGCTTCTTTCTTTCGGTCTGGCTTCATTGACGGTCAGGCTGCGACCATTGACTTCCGCGCCGTTGAACTGCGCAATGGCCGCTTCGCCTTCTTCCTTCGAACCCATTTCGACGAAGCCGAAGCCGCGTGAACGTCCCGTGTCACGATCAGACACGACCGAAGCTGATTCGACTGTGCCAGCCTGGGCAAACAGTTCCGCGAGGTCGTCGCTGGTCGTGTCGAACGAGAGATTGCCAACATAAAGTTTCATGGACATTGTGATGTACCTTTCCCTGAAGGGATGTTAAGAGAAGCTTCGAATCAGAGTGTCTTCGGTGAACGGTAGCAGCGAAGGCGCGTGATCGGACGTTCTGACGAACGGCTTCAGTAATTCAAATCAGCCTGCTCTCGAACTATCCAAAAACGCCGCCGCTAATCGCTTAGAGGCTTGTGGCGCATCACCGTTGATGCGCGAGAGAAGGAGTAAACATCGGGGATCATGCACCACTGTGACCGAAGTTGCAAGCTGACTGACTGCTGACCGGGGCCATTTGATTTTTCACAGGGGCGCAGTCAGTGCGCGTGCGCCTGAGATTCGGTTCTTACACACAGGCCGAAACCAGTTATACTGGCGGCCTGGAGACTGATTGAACTGCACACCCGTTTGCCGGAAATCAGCGTGATCCTCACCCGCATCACACCGATCATACTGAACACAATTATCGGGCCTGAATCAGTAACAAAGGATACTCTGCAATGAAATTGATACTGCTTTCACTCTGTCTGCTGTGGCTGCTGACCGTTCCTGCGCGGGCGGTTCAGGATGAGTTGTCCACAGTTCGGGAGATTCGCCAGGAGGCGCTGAGGCCGAATCAGAGCATTCAGGGGCATCCCCTGCCGCTGATGGGACATTGGAATTCCGGTATCTTTCCGAACGGCTATGATCCCGAATATCAGTTGAAGCTGATTGCCCAGGGCCATCACCTGCTGCCCTGGTTTTACCTGCCGACACCTGATCTGCGCGCTGATGACCCGCGATGGGTGGCATATTACGAGAAACCACTGAAGCAGGCGGCGGCGCTCGGTCTGCCGATTTCATTCGTCGGCACACAGTGGGAGCGGCTGCTGACGGATGATCCGGCTTATTTCAAACTGCCGCCGGACAGGAATCCGAATGTGGTCGAAAAGAACGGCGCGATTCGGCCCGTGCTGTCGCCGTTCGGGCCGGTCGCGTTGTGGCGCGAAGTCGGAGTGCGCTGGACATCAGCGGCGCTGATGAAAAAGTTGCAGCAATGGTATCCGAATCCCCCACTGGTGCTGTTTGTCTCGAACAACGAACATCCGAAACTGCCCTGGCCGCAGGTCGAAACAGACCGGCGATACCTCGCACAGAACGGCCCCGGCAAAAGCAGTGCTGAGAAACGTGAACTGGTCTTTCAGGCCTGGATTGACCGGTATCGTTCACTGTTACAAGGCCTGCGCGTCGGCCTGAGCAATCCGAACTGGAATACTCACTCGCTCTTTATCGGGTTCAATGCTTTTGGCCCGACGGCTTTTGGTCGTTCGCTTGACTGGATGCAGTTTGCGTTGCCGGGGCAGGTTGCCATTGATCCGGCGCCGCTGATGTGGGATGGCGGTTCCCCACAGTATTATGTCTATGGCGGCACTGATTACACTGATTACACTGTCCTCGGCCCGCAGGTCGAAGCGATGAATCAGGTCTTTATGCAGCAGGAAGCGTGGCGGCTCAACCCCGCGTTCTGGTTTGAACTTTCACTGTGGGATGGCCGTGATCCGGGCCGCCCTTATGACCGGCAGAAATATTATCAACAGAAGGGGCAGGTTTACACGACCGAACGTTACGCCGGAATGACGCGCTTCGGCCTGTGGCTGTTCAGGCCTCGCGTCCTGCGTGAATTCAGGCGTGAAAAGGATACGCTGACTGACAGCGAAAAATACTTTCTGGCCGCCCTCGCCGCTGTGGATGAGATTTATACCCAGCCTCTGCTGCGCGCGTTCTGGCAGCATAGCAAACTCGTCCCCAACCGCACGCGCAAACATCATTACCGGTACAACATTCCCGAGCAGTATCAGCAGGAAGATCGCTGGTTCCTGCTCGATACCAGTCTCGACCCGCCACAGCCCTGGGAACCGAAGACTGAACTCCCGGTCTTTTCGCTGGCGTTCGTCAAAGGCAAAGCTTCGCAGCGACAGTGGCTGGTTTTTGCCTGCTCACCGCTGGCCGACCGCGACCAGGTGACCATCAGTGTCCCGCAATATGGTCCGATCAGAGTGGATGTGAAGGTTGAAGGCTCCTTTTACGTGGTTGATGAGAAGGGCCACCGGGTCAGGGAGCTTTGAGCCAGTGCGCAAAGTGAAAATAACGAACAGGCGAAAACGGGAAGAACTGTTTTCGCCTGTTCCGTTATTGCCGTTTGTTGCGTATTCTTTTTCTGATGACTCGCAAATACATCATCAGATCAGAACCAGCGAAACCAGTCTCACTCACCAATTACCGCGAAGCTCTGAACCCTGAACAGCACGCGGTCGTGATGGCAGGCAGGGGGCCGCTGCTCGTGATTGCCGGAGCCGGTTCGGGCAAGACGCGCACGGTCACTTATCGCGTGGCGCGCCTGATTGAAGCTGGTGTCGCTCCGGCGCGCATTCTGCTGGTGACGTTTACCAATCGCGCGGCGCGTGAAATGCTCAGCCGGGTTGAAATGCTCGTGGCGGCTGATGTGCGGCGCGTCTGGGGCGGAACGTTTCATTCCATCGCCAACCGCATTCTGCGCCGTCACGCCGCAAGCCTGGGTTATGAGAGCAACTTCACGATTCTTGACGCCGAGGACGCGAAAGACCTGATTGACGCCTGCATCGAGGACGCCGCGATTGACACCAAAGCCCGCCGCTTTCCGAAAGGCGAAGTGCTCAATGAAATGTTCAGCTTTGCCACCAACACCGACACGCCGCTTGAACAGCTCATCGCGGCGCGCTATCCGCACTTTGAGCCGCTGACTAATCAGATTGTGCGTCTTGACCGGCTTTACCAGGAGCGCAAGCGCGAACGCAACGCGATGGATTACGACGATCTGCTTCTGAACTGGAAGCGGCTGATGATTGAAAAGCCGGACATCGCCGCCGTCTACCGTGATCAGTTCGAGCACATTCTGGTTGACGAATACCAGGACACCAACACCCTGCAGGCTGAGATCGTTGATCTGATTGCCGAAAAGCATCGCAACCTGATGGTGGTTGGCGATGACGCGCAAAGCATCTTTGGGTGGCGCGGCGCGAATGTCGAAAATATCTTTCGCTTCAATGAACGCTATCCCGACGCGCGGATTTACAAGCTCGAATCGAATTACCGCTCAACGCCCGAAATCCTGATGCTCGCCAATGCTTCAGTGAGCAACAACAGGCGGCAGTTTCCGAAACACCTGCAACCCGTCAGACCGAGCCGCAATTTCACGCCCGCGCTCATTCCGGCCCGCGATGCCGATCAGCAGGCGTCGTTCGTTGCGGCGCGTGTGCTTGAATTGCGCGATGAAGGCGTGCCGCTTGAAGAAATGGCTGTGCTCTATCGTTCGCACTTTCACGCGCTCGAACTACAGCTTGAACTCGTGCGGCGCGGCATTCCTTACGAAGTGCGTTCGGGCGTGCGCTTCTTTGAGCAGGCGCACATCAAGGATGTGACTTCGTACCTGCGGCTGATCGTCAATCCGCGTGACGAACTGGCGTGGAAACGCGTGCTGAAGCTGATTCCGAAGATCGGCAACGCCACCGCCGCGCGCGTCTGGGAACGCCTGGCTTATGCCGAAGAGCCGCTTGCGCTCATCCGCACCGATGCGCTCAATGAAGTGCTGCCGAAGGGCGCAGCGACGGGCTGGAGCGAGTTTGTTGATCTCGTCAGAGAACTGATCGCGCCTGAAACGATTGATCAGCCGACGAAGCAGATTGAACTGATTCTTGAACGCGGATATTCAGAATACCTGCAGGCAAATTACGAAAACGCCGAAGCCCGCGAAGAGGATTTGCGACAACTGGCGAATTTCGCCGGGCGCTTTGAAACGACGGCAAACTTTCTGAGCGAACTGGCGCTCATCAACACCGAACGATTCTCGCCGCCGGGCGGCACGACGGCTGAAGATGTGGTGATGGGCGGCGAAGAGGACGAATGCCTGACGCTGTCATCGGTGCATCAGGCGAAGGGCCTGGAGTGGCGCGTGGTGTTTGTGATCTGGGTTGCTGATGGCCGCTTTCCGTCAGCCCGCAGCCTGCGCGATGCCGAAGGTGAAGAGGAAGAGCGGCGGTTGTTTTATGTCGCGCTGACGCGGGCCAGAGATGAGTTGTACGTGATCTACCCGCTGATCGAAAGCGAACGCGCCCGGCAGACAGTTATTCAGCGCCCGTCGCGTTTTGTCATGGAAGTCCCGCGCGAGTTGTTTGAAATCTGGGATGTCAGCGAAGAGTCGCTGCTGCTGGATGACCCTGCACCGGACGAACCGAAACTGATCAATTGAACTGACAACGTGAAATACCAGAGAGAGAACGGAACAGACGGAAATAACGAAACACACGGAAAGAGAATTTTCCTGCATTTTTCCGTGTGTTTCGTTATTTCCGTCTGTTCCGTTCTCTCTCTTCCTGGCACAAGGAGGACACATGGCATCATCTGCACAAGCCATTCCCGCGCTCGCCTTTGATGAAGATTACCGCATTGCCGAAATTGAATCGGTGATGACGCCGGCGCTTGTGATTTATCCTGACATTGTTGACGCCAACATCGCGGCGACGCTGCGCGTGCTCGGCAATGATCCGAACCGCTGGCGACCGCACGTCAAGACGGCCAAGCTTGGCCTGGTGATGCGCAGGCTGATTGAACGCGGCGTGACGCAGGTCAAATGCGCCACCACGCTTGAGCTTCAGACGGCGTGTGAAGCCGGGGCGCAGGATGTGCTGGTTGCTTATCCGCATATGGGCGCCAATGCGCGGCGCGTGCGTGAACTGGCTGAACAGTTTTCAGACCGGCGCATTTCGGCACTGGTTGAAAGCCCTGAGCAGATCAGGGCCTGGACGGGCAGTCGCATCAGCCTCTTTATTGACATCAACGGCGGCATGGATCGCACCGGTATTGAGCAGGCGCACGCTGATCAGGTTGTCAGTCTGGCGCGGGCGATTCAGGAGGCGGGCCTCGAATTTCGCGGCGTGCATTATTACGACGGGCATATGAGCAAATACGCGCTGCCCGAACGCGAAGCGAAAGCGCACGCTGGTTACGACCGTTTGATGAAGATTGTCGCCGCGCTCAATGACGCGGGCATTGCCGTTGCAGAAGTCATTACCGCAGGCACCCCGGCCTTTCCCTGCACGATCACTTACGCGCCGTTTGCGGCTGCGTCGTTTATTCATCGCGCTTCGCCGGGTACGGTAGTTTATGGCGATGCGACCAGCACTGAGCAGTTGCCTGCGGAATACGGCTATCGCCCTGCCGCCGTAGTCATCTCAACCGTGGTCAGCCATCCAACGCCTCAGCGCATCACCTGCGATGCCGGACACAAAACCGTGTCAGCCGATGCGGGCATTCCGACCTGCGCCGTGCTTGGCCGCCCCGACCTGCAGCCGCACAAACCGAGCGAGGAACATCTGCCGATTGATGTGCCTGAAGGCGCGCCGCTGCCTGCCATTGGCGATCATCTTTATCTCGTGCCGCGCCACGTCTGCCCGACGGTGAATAATTTTGATTACGCCGTGCTGGTGTCAGGCGGCCACATCACCGGCGTTGAGCGCGTGACAGCGCGAGGCCGTGAAATGCCGGTTAACATCTGATGGTCGGCAATAATTTTTTCCACGAAGCCACACGAAAAACACGAAGAAGAAGCAGGAAAGCTGAATCTCTCTTGATGACCCTTCGTGCAGCTTTGTGGAAGTAATCACTTTCGATCTGAGTTGGTTTGTGATGACTGTCAAGCTTCCTGGCTACCTTATAAAAGGTATCCTCATTGATCTGGCACTTCTGGTGCTGGCTTATTTGGCAATTGCAGCGTGGTCGTATGATGGGAAGTGTGGTGAATGGGCATCCGAGAGTGCGACATACCCCTGTTCCTTTGCAGGTCATCTCAAGGATCTGGCAATAGTGCTGGTGATTCTGCTGACTATGAGTCCACGGCTCGCACTGCTGCTGTTACCCATTCTCTCATTGCCGTTGCTGTTATGTTACCTGATGGAGCGTTAAGGTTGCGATTACCATCGTTTTTGAATTGCAGTGTTTACTACCAGAGGAAAATTATGAAACCCGAACACCCCGCTTTTCTGAAAGTCACAACAACACTGATGCTGGTGTTTGTTCTTGCGGCTGGTTCACTGAATCCGCTTGTCAGTGCACAAAGCCGCGCTGAGCAGCCTGATTACGCGATGATCGGCAGGATTCGTGATGAAGGGCTGAATCGTTCGCAGGTGATGGAACACATTTCGTGGCTTGCGGATGTGTATGGCCCGCGTCTGACCGGTTCGCCTGCAATCAGGCAGGCGAGCGCCTGGGCGCAGCAGCGATTCAAGGAGTGGGGACTTGAAAATATTCACGAAGAGGCGTGGCCCTTTGGCAAGGGCTGGTCGCTCGTCCGCTTCAGTGCGCATCTGATCGAGCCGCAGGTTGCGCCGCTGATTGGTTATCCGAAATCGTGGACGCCAGGCACGCCGGGCACAATCACTGCCGATGTGATTTATGCGCCGATCAGTGCTGACGCCGATTTTGAAAAGTATCGCGGCAAACTGCGCGGCAAAATCGTGCTGCTGCAAGCGGCGCGTGAAGTGAAAATGCTCGAAGGCCGCGTGGTGCTGCGGATGAATGAAGACGATCTGAAGGAAGTCGAAACAACACCGATTCCGGCTCCGCGTCAGCCGCGACGTGCGGCGGGAGCAAATGCCGGTGGCGCTGATAACGGCGCGGATGAACGCGCAGGCTTTCAGCGCGCCGCGAGAATGCAGCAGAAGATCAACGAATTTCTGCTGGCTGAAGGTGTCGCCGCTGTCTTTGATCGCGGCAGCGATGGCGTGATGTCGCCCGGCGGCAGCGATCTGTCGTGGATGACGCAGCGCACCGATGGCGGCACGATCTTTGTGCAGTCAGGCGGCCCGCGCGATCAGAACGCAGGTAAAGTGCCGCCGCAGGTGACGCTCGCCGTTGAGCATTACAATCGCATGATGCGCATTCTCGAAAAGGGCGTGCCGGTCAAAGCCGAACTCAATATTCAGGCGCAGTTTCACGATGAAACGGCAAAGAACGGCTTCAATGTGATTGCCGAAATTCCCGGCACTGAACTCAAAGACGAAGTGGTGATGATCGGCGCGCATTTCGATTCGCATCATTCCGGCACGGGCGCGACCGACAACGCGACGGGCAGCGCGGCGATGATGGAAGCAATGCGGATTCTGAAAGCCGTCGGCGCGCGCCCGCGGCGCACGATTCGCCTTGGTTTGTGGGGCGGCGAAGAGCAGGGCCTGCTTGGTTCGCGGGCTTACGTCAAGGAGCATTTCGCTGATCCGCAGACGATGCAGCTCAAACCGGAACACGAAAAGCTGGCGGCATACTTCAACATTGACAATGGCACGGGGCGCATTCGCGGCATCTGGATGCAGGGCAATCTGGCCGTGCGGCCCGTTTTTGAGCAGTGGCTTGAACCGCTGCGCGACCTGGGCGTGACGCTGCTCGGCCCGCGCTCAGTCGGCAGCACCGATCATGTGGCATTTGATGCCGTCGGCCTGCCGGGTTTTCAGTTCATTCAGGAGCGGCTGGAATACAACTCGCGCACGCACCATTCAAACATGGACACGGTGGATCACGTGCAGCGCGAAGATATGGTGCAGATGGCAACGGTCGTCGCCGTGTTTGCTTACAACGCGGCCATGCGCCCTGAAAAGCTGCCGCGCAAGGCGCTGCCCGCGCCAGCAAAGCGTCAGGAATAACAGCTTCGTTCTGTCGGGATGAAGGCTGGCGATTGAGAACTGATGCCGGTGAAATATGCGACAAGCTGGCAGCCAGAGGGATCTGCACAAGTTTGTCGCGTCGGCGACTGAATGACTTCAGCCCGGTCAAGGCCAATGGCGTTAAGTTGAGGCTGTTTGAAAGGAACTCGAATCAACCTCGTAGTAACGACTTCATTCGTTGTTTTTGAATAGTCGCAGCTTCAGAAGCAGAACGAATGAAGTCGTTACTACGAGGGTGCGGCCCGGTTCCACCAGGACTCATTCACTTAACGCCATTGGCCTTGAAAGGCCGGGCTGAAATCAAACGCTGCTCACGCGGCAGGACACAGACGCAGCTTTGATTCGTGCAGGTATCTCAGGCTGCCGGTTTGTCGCACCTCAGTGAAGCGTGTTTTCGCTTTTGCACTTCAGCGAAAGTTTCATCAAATAACCGGAGTGTTGTTCGTCGCCTTGATGGTGCGGACGACTTCGACTGAGCAGTGAGCGCGGGCGGCGACGGCGGATGAAACGCTGCCGAGTCTGAATCGCTCAAGGCCGCTCAGACCTCTTGCGCCAACAAAGATCACATCGGCATTCAGCCTTTCAGCCTCCTCAACCAGCACTCGTTTGGGATCGCCTTTTCTGATGGCGGCCAGCGTCGTCAGGCCCGCGGCGTGCAGCTTCGCTTCGGCATCTTCCAGCGTCTGATTCATCCAGGCCTTTCCGTCGCCACTTGTCCTGTTTACCCAGTCAACGACTGTGTTCACGATTTCGTCCTGCACACTGATCACACACGCCTCGCTGTCGGCGGGCCAGATTCTTCCGGCCACTGCGGTTACTGCGGCTTCTGATTCCGGCGACCCGTCCACGCCGATCACGATGCGCACCGGAGCTTCGGTTCTGCCTGGGCGTCCGCGCGCGATGCGCACCGAGCAGTGCGCTTCGGTCAGCACTTTCCGCGAAACGCTGCCGAAAAGTAAGCGACCCGCCGCCGAGCGACCGTGTGAACCGGCCACAATCAGATCAGCGGGCCAGACTTCGGCTCTTTCGATGATCGTTCGGGCAGGCGAGCCGACGCTGACATCTGCTGAAATCTTCCAGCCCGGAAACAGCGAATGCAGGCGCACGCTGGCGCTGTCGGCCATCCTGCGAAATTCACTGATCAGATCGGGGTAATCCTGTGCGAATGCCTCCTGCGACATCGCTTCAGGCTGATGCGGCGGCAGCCAGCCTTCAATCACCGTCACCACAATTGCCATCGCCTCGCCATCCAGACCGGCCCGCCCCAGATCATCCAGCGCAGCTTCAGCGCAGGCCGATCCGTCATAAGCAATCAGAATTCTCCTGGTCATAACAACCTCGACTTTCCTCGTGATGAATACGATTCCTGATGATTCTGACAAACAGGGGGCAAGCAACGTGCCGTGAAACAAAGCGCGTGTGGCCTTGTACGCGATTTGCTGGTAATCACATCAGTAACAGGCCGGATGCAGGTTGAGCAGGAAAGGAGGAACAGGGTTATGAAAAGTCAGGCAGATGAAATGATGCGCCAGTCGTTCCGCTGATGCTGGCAACGCAAAGCCACCGCATCGCTGCCAGGCGCAGGGTGGGGAATCACCCGGTTGATGCGTAAACTCTCCCATTTTCCTCATTCGACTGCGTGAAATGGCGCGCAGGCGACGCTGCCGGAGCAGGCGCCGTAGTTCGGGCATCAGGCAGAGAAGCTGAGTTGTTGTCGTTATCACCAGCCTCTGCGTCGTCATGTTTCCTGAGATCGCATCAGGCTGATTACCCGCCTGTCATTCAAGCTTCACGTGACAAATTCCGCTTCGTCTGAGCCTTCATTTTCAAGGTTCCTGGCTTCAGGAATGTCAGTTGCCTTTTCTTATTCATAAACGCACAGATTTCATTGGGAATTCAGGTGGAGGTAATAACGGTTTGACAGGTGTCTGCGGCTGAAAGGCGCAGGAGCCTGATCAGCCTGAAGCAGGTATGTCAGCGCCGGGCAACAGATGATTTACGGAGGTTGTGATGAAAAGGATACTCAGGATTTGTTTGTCTCCTGCCACGATCATCCTGGCGGGGTTGTTTTTTTCAGGAAACCATCTGCCGCAGCAGCAGACACAAACTATGCGGCAGGAGCGCGGCAGTGAAATTGAAGCTGATCCGCCGCTCGTCATTCGCGGGCGCACTTCGACAATTTACTTTGTGGCGGCTTCGCTGCCCGCTGTCAAAGCAGTGAAGATCATCCCGCCGGTCGGCGTCAGAGTGGTCGAAATCAAAAACGTCGAAACGAGGCCTGACGGGCGGCGCGCGCTCCCGGTCGTCTTTGAAACGGATGCGGAAGCCTGGGGCGGTTTGCGCGTCGCTTATCTGGAAACCGAAGCGGGGCCTTATCGCGTGGACATTCGCATCGGCACGCATCCGATAGTCATCTCTGAGCTGAAGTTTTCGATGGCTTCACCGGTTGCCGAACAGGCCGAAGTCGTCTTTCGCTTCAGCGATGAGGCGGGCGACATCAGGCCGAATGATGAGAACATAAAGGTTCAGATCATGCTGATGTGCGATCTGTGGGGCAGAAGCGCGAGTCTGAGTCCCGCAAAAATTGTGATGACCGATGAGAGCCAGGGCACGGTGTTCCTGACCCTGCCCAAAGATCAGTTGCAGTCCGAAGAAGTAAGCGTCACGGAACTGAGAGAACAGGGCGTCAAACCCGCTGAGAAACAGGCGAAGCTGAAACCGCAGCGCGTGCAGGCCGGTTGTCAGTTGTTCGTGACACTCAGGGATCGTGACGGCAACGAAAGCAATCAGCTCAGAACAGTTGTCCGGTTCAAATAGAAAGGAGCAGGTATGCTGACCAGAATATTCATCTCCCTGCTTATCGGCTTCAGTCTGTTTGTTCCCGCCGATGTCACCCAGGCGAAACGGTTGCCAGCCATTAACGGTTCGACGCAGCAGCCGGGCGCGCTGCCCGAAGTGGAATCATCGCTGGCGGTGCGGGGGCGAACATCAGCACTGATTGTCACGGGCCGTTCGCTGTTTCAGGTGACAAAGGTTGAAGTTGAGCCGCCATCCGGCGTGAAGGTTATCGAAATCGGGAAAGTTGAAACCCGCCCCGGCGGAATCAATGCCGTTTCCATCGTGCTGTCAGTTGACGCGAATGCAGAAGTGGGCCAGCGCGTGGCAACGCTGATGGCCGCAGATGGCCGGATGGAAATCATCTGGTTTTACGTCGGCACGCATCACCTGACGATTGCCGGGCTGAAACCTGAACCGGGAAACAGCGCCGCCGCGCCGCGCGCGAACGAGGAGGCCGATTACAGCTTCAGCTTTGAGGACGAAGCGGGCGACATCAGTGCTGACGATGCGGACGCCAGCGTGCTGGTGCAGATCAGATGCGGGCGCACCAGCAGCGGCTACACGCTGATGCCCAGGAAGATCACGCTCACAGACCGGCAGCGGGGAAGCGTTCGCGTCAGCCTGAGCAAAGGCTGGTTTGTCGGGGCCACGCAGGATTGCGAACTGCTGCTCAGGCTCAAAGACAGGGACGGAAATGAAAGTAATGCGCTGAAAACGAGCGTGCCGTTTCAGGGGAAATGATCCTGAACTGCCGCGCTGGTTCAGCACGAGTTGTCAGACAGGAATGGTTTACGAGGAGAAGGAGTCAGATATGAAAAGTTCAGCAAAACAATTCAGAGTAATGGCGCTGATTGCGGCGCTGATGATGGGCAACGTGGCGGCGCTCAACAGTCAGGCGCAGACGCGCAGCCGGAGCCGCAGCGTGCAGACGACAGTCGCTTACGACCGGGGCTATGTGGATGGCTATGACGATGGTTACCGCGAAGGCCGGAATGATTACGATCAGAACGCCACGCGCGATCACCAGCGTTCACGGCTCTGGCAGGAGGCTGATCGCGGTTATGAAACACGGCTTGGTTCACTGGCCGATTACCGCGAAGGTTACCGGCTCGGCTTCGAGCTTGGCTACACGGACAGTTACTATGGCCGCCCGTCCAGTCCGCAGACGCCGCGCAACGCCAGAAGCATGACGCTCAGGCAGCGCGACCGTTCCCGCGCAGGCAGTGTGATTCCTGAAGGCACGGCATTGCGGCTGCGGCTGATGACAAAACTCAGCACCAGAAGCAATCACGAAGGCGACCGCTTCACCGCAAGTGTTATCGAACCGGTGACGTATGAGGGCGCAACGGTGGAAGGTTACGTCGCCCGCATCGAACATTCGGGAAAGATGACCGGCCACACCGAAATGGCGCTTGATTTCGACCTGATCCAGTTTCGTGATGGTCGCCGCAGCCCGTTCTATGCGCAGATTGAAAAGATTTACATCGGTGATTCGATCAGGTCTGCGGACGAGGAGGGCAACATTGACAGCGCCGGCAAGACGCGCGACATCCTGATTCGCTCAGGCGGCGGCGCGGCGCTGGGCGCGATCATCGGCGCCATCGCCAAAGGCGGCAAAGGCGCAGCCATTGGCGCGATCATCGGCGCGGGCGTGGGCGCGGGTTCGGTTTTCATTCAGGGAAAGAAGGAACTGATTCTTGACCAGGGAACCGAGATGAGCGTGCGCACAGTGGTGAGCGAAAGAAGCAGGCCGTGAAGTTTCTCAGCCGCGAGCGCCTGGGGCGAGGCCGCATCTGCCCGTCAGCAGGGACGCGCCGCCTTTTGAATTTGAGCAGGTGGCGGCCCGCCCCCCGGTGTTCCGGATTGTCAGGGATGACAGGTCAGGTCAGTAAGAATTGAACCGAATCAGCGTCACCGGCGCGCCGCCCTTGTCTTGTGCCACCTGGTTGAAATGGATATTATCGCTTTACCTTCCTCACATCAGCCCAGTCGAATTATTGTGAAGTATTGCCGTTCCTCAATCAGATTTGAAATGATCCGCCTGCCGGATAACTGGCTGATCAGGGAAACATGGTCATGAAATTTGCGCTCCCACTTCGTCTGCGAATCCCGATCCTGCTGTTCATCTTTGGCCTGGTTGCCGCGGGCGCCAGCCTGGCGACCAATCTGCGGCTTGAACACCTGGAGAAGGAACGCGAGTTAACTGCGCGGCTGATGTCCAATGGCACCAGGCTGGTCGGAATGGCGCAATACTTTTCGGGCCGGGCTGATTCTGAAGGTGTGAACCTGGAGATGAAGCTGACCGCCACGGTTCCCGATCTGCATCTGGCGATGTTGTGTGATGCGGAGAATCGGATTCTGCTGTCCACCGAAGATCGCTGGCGCGGTCAGTTGCTGAAAGACAGTCCGCTGGCGCTGGCCTTGCCGCTGGCCGCACAGGCGCGCGCCACGATGAACGCCCAGGTCAGTCCGGCGGCTGACCGGCAATCCATCATTGGAGCCTTTCCCGTCCAGCCCCGCCCTGCAATGAAGGCGCAGCCGCCTGCGGGAATCGGGGTTGTCGTGCTTGAGTTCGATCTGACGCAATCTGCCCGGCGCGCCCGGAGCGATGGCATTCGGGAGGCGCTCGTTTTCAGTGCGCTGCTGGTGCTGCTGTGTCTGGCGTTGTGGTGGATACTGCATCGCACCCTGACGGCGCGCGTCAGGCGGCTGGTCGAAGCGACAGAGCAAATTGCAAAAGGCAATCTGAATTCACCTGCTGCGCTCAGCGACAGTGACGAACTGGGCGACATCTCTGCCGCCATTGACCGGATGACCGGTGAACTGCGCGAACACATTGCCCGCGAGCGCGCGAATATTGAACGGATTCAGCGCATCAACGAGGCGTTGCCGGACATCATCTTCATCAACCGGGACAATCGAATCCGCTACGTCAACCAGGTCGGTGTCAGGCTGCTGGGCGCGACTTCCGCCGAACAGGTGCTGGGGAAATCTCCCTTCGACATTATCCACTCCGATTACCATCAGATCGTCAGAGGGCGAATCAGCCATTTACTCGACAGCAGTGAAAGCGCCGGTGTGCTGGAAGAACGGATCGTGCGATTTGACGGCATCGTGCGGGATGTTGAGGTTGTCGCGCTGCCCTTCAACGACCCTGAAGGCCCCGCCATCCAGGTCATCATGCGCGATGTCACAGAGCGCAGGCAGGCCGAAGAGGCATTGCGCCAGTCCGAGGAAAAGTTTCGCCTGTTTATTGAACATAACCCGGCGGCGGTGGCGATGTTCGACCGCGAGATGCGCTATCTGGCGGTGAGTTCCCGCTGGCTGAAGGATTATGATCTGAAAGGCGGGATCATCGGTCGCAGCCATTACGAAGTCTTTCCTGAAATCTCTGAACGCTGGAAAGAGATTCACCGTCGCTGTCTGGCAGGCGCCATCGAAAAAGCCGAGGAAGATCGCTTTGACCGCGCCGATGGCTCAGTGGTCTGGCTGAAATGGGAAGTTCTTCCGTGGTTTGACAGCACAGGCGAAATCGGCGGCATCATCATTTACACCGAAAATATTACCGAGCGTAAGCTTGCCGAAACCGCACTGCGCGAGAGTGAAGACCGGCTGGGCGGGATTCTGAATTCCATTGATGAGGTGGTGTGGTCTACCGCGCTGGATGGGGCCGGGATTTATTTTGTCAGCCCTGCCGCCGAACGCCTTTACGGGCGACCGGTCACGGACTTTTATGCCACTCCGCAATTATGGCTTGAGGCGATTCATCCCGATGACCGGGAGCGCATCGGGCGGGCGTTCGAGGCTGAGGCCCGGACAGGTCGCTTTGACGAGGAATATCGGATTATCCGTCCCGATGGCGGAGTGCGCTGGGTGCATGATCGCGGCCATTACGTGTATGACGAACAGGGCAGGCCGCTGCGGACGGACGGGGTCACGTCAGACATCACTGCGCGCAAACAGGCGCAGGACGCATTGCAGGCCAATGAAGCGCGCATGACGGGTATCATTGATTCGGCGATGGACGCCATCATCAGCGTGGATGAGCAGTACCGGATTGTGCTGTTCAATCACGCCGCAGAAAAGATGTTCGGGTATGCGGCTCAGGAAATCATCGGGCAGCCGCATTCGCTGCTCATTCCCGGCGGCTTTCGCGCCGCGCACGATGAACACATCCGGCGCTTTGGTGAAACCGGCACGACCACGCGCGCGATGGGCGTGCTCGGTACGGTCAGCGGACAGCGCCGCAACGGCGCAGAGTTTCCGATTGAAGCTTCAATCTCACAAATCAGAGTCGGCAGAGAGAAACTCTTTACGATCATCCTGCGCGACATCACGCAGCGCATCCGCGATGAAGAGCAGTTGCGCGAGCAGGCCGCGCTGCTCGACGAAGCGCAGGAATCCATCGTTTCCTGCGATCCGGGGGGGCGCATCCTTTTCTGGAATCGCGGCGCTGAACGGCTCTACGGCTGGTCGGCAGAGGAAGTCATCGGGCGCAATCTCGCGCGGGAGGTCTTTGCCGACAACCCGGCCCGGATCGAAGAAATCAATCACGTTCTGGAAACGCAGGATTACTGGAAGGGCGAAGTGAAACACGGCACCAAAGATGGCCGGGGCGTCATTGTCGAAAGTCATTTCACGCGGGTGCGCGATGAACACGGTCAGCCGAAAGGCTGGCTCATCATTAACAGCGACATCACCGAAAAGAAAAAACTCGAAGCGCAGTTTTTGCGCGCCCAGCGAATGGAAAGCATCGGCACGCTCGCGGGCGGCATCGCGCACGACCTGAACAATATTCTCTCGCCCATCTCAATGGGCGTGCAGATGCTGCAGGGGAAATATCACGACGAATTCAGCCAGAAGATGCTCGGCGTCATGGCTGCCAACACCGAGCGCGGCGCGGCCATGGTCAGACAGATTCTGTCGTTTGCCAGAGGCACTCATGGTGCGCGTGTGGGCATTCAGCCTCAGCACATCGTTAAGGAAATCGTCAGGATGATGCGTGAAACGTTCCCGAAGGAGATTGTGATCGAACAGGACTGGGATCGGGAACTCTGGTCGGTCGAAGGCGATCCGACGCAGCTTCACCAGGTATTGATGAATCTGTGCGTCAATGCCCGCGACGCCATGCCGCGCGGCGGCAAACTGGCGATCAGGCTGGAAAATCAGACTCTCGATGCGCTCTCGGCGCAGATGCTGGCCGGAGCCGCGCCCGGACAGTATGTCGTCATCACAGTGGCAGACACCGGCGAAGGCATCCCGCCTGAAAATCTCGAACGCATCTTCGACCCTTTCTTCACCACCAAGGAACCGGGCCGGGGCACCGGGCTGGGACTGGCGACGGTGTATGGCATTGTCAAAGCGCACGGCGGCTTCATCAATGTTTACAGTGAACCTGGCCGGGGAACGCAATTCAACATCCACCTGCCCGCGCAGACGACCGCCAGGGCAGGCCAGGCGGAAGTCGCTGCGCTTCCGGCGCCGACCGGACAGGGTGAACTGATTCTGGTGGTGGATGACGAAGCCTCGATCCGCGAGATGATCCGTTCGGCCCTCGAAGCCTGGGGTTACCGCGTGCTGACCGCCGAAGACGGGGTTGAGGCCGTCCGGCTGTATGCTCAGCATCAGGGCGAAGTGCGTCTGGTGCTGACCGATATGATGATGCCGATGATGGACGGCCCGAAAATGATTCGCGCCCTGCAAAGCCTCAACCCGCAGGTTGCCGTCATCGGCAGCAGCGGCCTGGCCGATGAGAAAAAGGTCAGCGAGGCCCGGCAGCTTGGCGTCAATGTCATTCTGACGAAGCCTTACAATGCCGAGGCGCTGCTGCAGACAGTGGCCGGTTGCATTCGCGGAAAGGGATAAAGAGCCTGTCGCCGACTTACCCGCGCACGGTCGTGGCGGCAAGGTAAAGTTCCCGAAAGACCTCATCCACCTCGCGGTCGGCGTCAACCCTGATCAGCCGACCGCTTTGCTCGTAATAATCGGTCAGCGGGCGAGTGGCGCTTTCATAGGTGGTGACGCGCGTCAGCACGGCCTCTTCGCGGTCATCGGAGCGATGCGTGAGCGTGGTCTGGTCGCGGTCGCAGCGGTCAGTCTGGCGCGGTGGTTTGAGAAAGACGTTGTAAATCTCGCCGCAATCAGGGCAGGTGCGGCGTCCGGTCAGGCGTTTCATCAGCGCCGATAAATGGACGTTGAGTTTGATGACCTGAATTTCGCGGCCCTGATCGGCAGCCAGTTCTTCGAGCATGTGCGCCTGATTGAGCGTGCGCGGGAAGCCGTCGAGGATGTATCCGCTGGCGCAGTCATTTTGCGCCGTGCGGGTGCGGATGACTTCGGCGAGGACCTGATCGCTGACCAGGCGTCCGGCGGCCTGGGTGTCACGAATCTGACGACCGAGCGACGTGTCGGCCTTTGCCATTTCGCGCAGGATGTCGCCGGTCGAAATCTGCGGAAAGCCGGTCTTTTCAGCCAGCAGCCGGGCCTGGGTGCCCTTGCCAACGCCAGGCGCACCCAGCAGCACAAGAATACGCCCTGGTGATGGTGATTCAGCGATGGCCGCCCTGGGCGACTCGTTTCTGATTTCAGTCAATCGTGTTCTCCTGTGTCCTGCCACAGCGCAGGCAGCCTGAAAAAACTGCGCAGGCCGCTGCAAATTACGGGGTCGAATCGGGAGCGGGCGGATTCAGTTTTAGTCTGATCGTGACGCCAGCGCGTCATTGAGCGCAGATTCTAGCCTGTGCGTTTGCCGGATTCCAGCCGCCGGAAGGCTCTGCCACTGGTCGCCTGGTAAAACCAGCAGGTCGCGGCACACACGGCATAAGCCGCAACAATCAGCCCATAACTGATTTGCATTTGACAGCGTCGCGCCCGCTGACCTACACTGCGACCGCTTCTTTTAGTGACTCAATCATCAATAACGGCCTGATTTCATGCGGACATTAACCCACAAACTCAAACGCCTGGTGATGACCGGCGGTGGCGTGTCGGCGTGTTGTTGTTGTTGCCGCATTGATTGAGCCACTGCGAACGAATTGAAGTTCTGCGTGGCGATTTAAGCGACTTGCTCCACGTAAAAAACTGCTAAAGAGCGTGAGCCGTTCTCAACACAGATTTCACACCGAGAACCCTGGCGCGATCTTTAGCGCCGGGGTTTTTGCTTTTGCGCCTGGCGAGCTGAAAAACATTAACCAGACCATCATTCAGGAGAAACAAAATGTCTGACCAGAACACTCCGAACTTTCACTTCAACACTCTCGCCATTCACGGCGGCCAGACTTCTGATCCGGCGACCAATGCGCGCGCGGTGCCGATTTATCAGACGACTTCGTACAATTTTGCTGATGCCGATCACGCGGCGCGGCTCTTTGCCCTCCAGGAATTCGGCAATATTTACACGCGCATCATGAATCCGACGACCGATGTGCTGGAAAAACGCCTGGCCGCGCTCGAAGGCGGCGCGGCGGCGCTCGCGCTCTCATCGGGCCAGGCGGCTGAAACGCTGACGATCACGACCATTGCCAGCGCCGGTGATGAAATCGTTTCGACCACTTCGCTCTATGGCGGAACGTACAACCTGTTTCATTACACGCTGCCGAAATACGGCATCACCGTGCGCTTCGTGGATGCCGAAGACGAAGCCGGATTGCGCGCGGCCATCAACGACAAGACCAAAGCGGTCTATACCGAAACAGTCGGCAACCCGAAGCTCGACATTATGGACATCGAACGCCTGGCGAATGTCGCGCACGAACACGGGCTGCCGCTGATTATTGACAACACCGCGCCGTCGCCCGCGCTGTGTCGTCCGATTGAGCATGGCGCTGACATCGTGATTCATTCGCTGACCAAATTCATCGGCGGTCACGGCACTTCGATTGGCGGCGCGATCATTGATGCCGGAAAGTTTGACTGGAAGGCATCAGGCCGCTTCCCCGATTTCACGACGCCTGACCCGTCCTATCACGGACTGGTTTATACGGATGCCTTCGGCCCGCTCGCCTTTATTCTGAAAGCGCGCGTGCAGGGGCTGCGCGACACGGGCGCGTGCCTGTCGCCGTTCAATGCCTTCCTGATTTTGCAGGGAGCCGAAACGCTGCACCTGAGAATGGAACGGCACTCAGAGAATGCGCTGGAAGTGGCGAAATTCCTGGCCGGTCATCCGCAGGTTGAGCGCGTCAACTATCCGGGGCTGGAATCGAGTCCCTGGTATGCGCGCACGCAGAAATACCTGCCCGAAGGCGCGGGCGCGCTGCTGACGTTTGAAATCAGGGGCGGGCTGGAAGCCGGCAAAAAGTTCATTGATTCAGTGAAACTTTTCAGCCTGCTGGCCAACATCGGCGATGCGAAATCGCTGGTCATTCATCCGGCTTCAACCACGCATTCGCAACTGACCACCGAAGAGCAGGCCGCAACCGGCGTCACGCCCGGCCTCGTGCGCCTGTCGGTCGGCATCGAAGACGTGCGCGACATCATCGCGGATATTGATCAGGCGCTGAAGGCTGCCACCACTGCGGCCAAAGTCGGCGCTTAGATCAGCGCGCTGGATTAAATAACCACGGGGAAGAACGGGACACGGGGGAAGAGGGGAAGAGGAGAAAAAAAGAAATGCAGTGGGGTGACAGAAAAGCAGGTGACGCGGAGACTCTGAAATCAGAAATCTCCTTTTCTCCTTTTCTCCTTTTCTCCTCTTCCCCCGTGTCCCCTTCTTCCCCCGTGGCTGATTTCGTCTGATCTGAATTGTGAAGTTTATGATTCCTGTTATTGAGCCAGACCGCGAAGGCGATTTTATTCTGAATGAGGGCCGCCCGTTTCGCCTGAGTTCGGGCCTTGAACTGCCGCAGGCGAAACTGCATTACGCGATTTACGGGCAGCTCAGTGAGCGGCGCGACAATGCGATTCTGGTTTGTCATGCGCTGTCGGGATCGGCGCGGGTTTTTGACTGGTGGCCGCAGCTTTTTGTCTTTGACGGGAACGATGCAGGCGTTTTTGATCCCGCTCGCCACTGCATCATCTGCACCAATATTCTCGGTTCCTGTTACGGCTCGACCGGGCCGCGCGAGGTCAATCCGGCGACGGGCAAAGCTTATCGCGCAGACTTTCCGCTGGTGACGGTGCGCGACTGGGTGCGCGCGCAGGCTGAATTCATCCGTTCACTCGGCATTGAAAAACTCTCCGGCGTGATCGGCGGTTCAATCGGCGGCATGCAGGTCATGCAGTGGGCGGTTGATTATCCTGAAATGGTCGAACGCTGCGTGGCGATTGGCGCAGCGCCGCTCTCGGCGATGGGCCTGGCGCTCAATCATCTGCAACGGCAGGTGATTCTCAATGATCCGCACTGGCAGAACGGCCACGAAAACCATTCGGGTATGGGGCTGGCCATTGCGCGGGCGATTGCCATGTGTTCGTACAAGTCTGCGGAACTCTTCAATGAGCGTTATTCCCGCAAGCCGAATCGCAACGGCGAAGACCCGCACCGCTCATTGCCGGAGCGATTCGACATTGGCGGCTATCTGGATTATCAGGGTGAGATTTTCACGCGCCGTTTCGATGCCGGTTCATATCTGATCATTACCAAAGCGATGGACAATTTTGACCTGGCGCACGGTTATGCGTCAGAGGCGGTGGCGCTGCGACGCATTGCGGCGCACGTGCTGCTGGTGGGCATCTCTTCGGACTGGCTGTTTCCTGCCGCTGAAGTTCGGTCGCTGAGTCGGAGGATGGCGGCAGCAGGCGTGGCAGTTGATTACGTGGAACTGGAATCAGCGCACGGTCACGACGGATTTCTGGCCGATGCGGGCGATCTGGCCCCGATCATTCGCCGGGCCTTTACCATTGAACCAGACAGGACTGACAGAACGCTCAGGGTGAGCAGTGAAACCAGACATTCCCCGTCACCTGCTGATTATCCGGCCAGTCCGGCCTGAAGTGTTTTCGTGAATCAGAAATTGTCGCCCGCCGAAACTCCGGCGGCGAGCAGGTAATCGAAATTTCCTTCGCCACACGTCCGCTTCAGTGTTTCCAGCGCCTGCCTGACTTTGACCGGCGTTTCGTTCGGCCCTTGGATGAAATACGGTTTGCCATGGCGACCAAACACAAATTCATCCGGGCAGTTTTCCGCGAGGATGTCATTGAAAAGCTGCTTTGCCACACGATAATCGGGATGCGCGCTGAAGCCGATACCGGCAGCCCACGTTTCGGCTGATTCAACCAGCTTGCGCACGTATGACGGTTCGACTTTTCTGAGCGGGCCGATGCGTTCCAGCATCTTCACATATTCTCTGAACTCCTGCGCTGACATTGCCTTTGCGTAAGCGTCCTTCACACCCAGGCAGTAAACATCGAGTAAGAATCCGGCCACAGCAATGCGCCCGTTCGGCAGCAGCTTGCTGATCACGGCCTGACCCAGACCGTTCTCAAATAATCCGTCTGACACATAGCATTCGTGAACGAGCGCGGCTGACGAGGCCAGCGCCACTGTCATCGGATCGTTCATCAGATTAATGACGGTGCTGTGTTCCTTTTTCGCGGTGATCAGTGATTTTTTGCGCTTGGCAGTTTTGCGGGCCAGTTTCTTCTGTCGCTTTCTTTCATCGAGTGCCATAGTTTGAAGACCTCAGAATAATCATCTTTACTTTCGGGCGGGGCCGGTCGTGCGGGCGATGAACTTGCCAGAAGCGTCAGGATAAAGCAAACTATTTTTTCGCTACCGACCGTCCTGTCAATGACCTGCCAGCCCTGCAAGGCTGTGTGGCAAGCAGTCTTCGTCCTGAAAATGAAAACACTCTTTTCCCCGCAGGACTGATCTGTGCCTGATTGAACAGGCCGGGAATTTTCGGACAGACAATTACCGGGTATGATGTGGATAACCATGGCGGAACTTCCCCTTTCCTGCCTCCCCGAATTAACCAGACACAAAATTTTATGATCAGGATTGCCATTGTCGGGGGCGGCCCCGGCGGATTGATGACTGCTTATCTGCTGGAAGAAAAATACAAGGATTCCTGCCAGACCACACTGTTTGAAGCCAGCAACCGCACGGGCGGAAAACTGGTCACTGAGCATTTCAAAACCGCGCCGGTCATCTATGAGGCCGGTGTCGCGGAATTTTATGCCTACAGTATGATCGGCCCTGACCCGCTGCGACAGTTGATTAAAAAGCTCGGCCTCAAAACCGTGCCGATGGACGGGCAGACCGTCGTGCTGGACGGAAGGATTCTGCGCAATAAAAAAGAGATCAGACAATTGTGCGGCGCTGACACGCTCAGGGCCATTGAAGACTTTCGCCGTCGCGGCGCTGAAGCCATGCCGCTCGATGTCTGGTACGAAGGTTACTGGCAGGATGACAACAAACATCCATGGGCGCAGCGTTCCTGCGAATCAGTTCTGGACGAGGTACCCGATGCTGCTGCGCGCAAGTACCTGCAAGTAGCCGCGCACAGCGACCTGGCCACTGAACCGCACCTGACCAGCGGGCTGAACGGGCTGAAAAATTTTCTGATGGATGTACCCGGTTACATCCGGCTCTATTCAGTCGAGGGCGGCATTGAACGGCTGACAGAGGAACTGCGTGGGCGGCTCACGCACACGAGCATTGAACTGAATGCGCCGGTCGTGCGCATCGAAAAAAATCCCGATGACACTTACCGCGTGCATTACCGCCGCAACCGCAAAGTTGAGACGCAGGATTTTGATGCGGTCTTTGTTGCGCTGCCGCATAACTGGCTCGGCAGCGTCGAATGGGGCAGCGACACACTGCGGCGGGCGATGTCAAAGCACATTGCTTATTACGACCGGCCCGCGCATTACGTGCGCGTGTCGGTGCTTTTCAAAAAGCCGTTCTGGCGCAGGCTGATTACCGATTCGTGGTTTATGCTGGATGCGTTTGGCGGCTGCTGCGTGTATGACGAAGGCGCGCGGCACGACACGGGCGAATACGGCGTGCTGGGCTGGCTGCTCGCCGGCACGAGCGCGCTTTCGATGGCAGGCTTTGACGATCAGACGCTGATTGACAGCGTGCTGGATTCGCTGCCGGATGAACTGCACGACGAAGCGCGCGAGAACTTTCTGGAAGCGAGAGTGCATCGCTGGCTGGCTTCAGTCAACGCGCAGCCCGGCGGCCTGCCGGTGCGCGACACCAGATCGGCGCACCTGCCGGAGCCGAAAGAGCATCCCGCGCTTTTGATGGTCGGTGATTACCTGTTTGATTCAACATTAAACGGCGTGCTTGATTCGGCTGATTTCGCCACTGACCTGCTGCATTCGTGGATGCTCAAACAGCGGCTGCTCGGCATTACGTCGAGAATTTACGGCGCGGAACAGGACGCGCAGAACGGTCACAAGCCGGATGCGGCCAGAGTGCTGAAAGAAGAATTTTCAGTCGGCGCTGGCAGGGACTGGTACAACGTCGTTTACCTGAGTCGCAGCCAGCAGCAGGCCGCCGCAAGGATGCGCCACAGCCGCGTTGATCGTGATTACTTCGATCACTATCACGATGAGTGGTCTTACGAGGATTCATACGACGAATACTTCGACGCGCGTTACGTCCGCGATCTGATCAAAATCGTGTGGCAGGCCGCGCCGCCTTACCGGCTGCTCGATGCCGGATCGGCCAGCGGGCTGACGCTCGAAGAGTTTGGCGAATACAAAATTGATGCGTGGGGCATCGAGAACAATAAATACATTCACAGCCTGACGCCGAAAAAACTGAAACGTCGCAACCTGCTCGGCGATCTGCGCAAGCTGCCATTCCCCGACAATCATTTCGATTTCGTGTATGAAACCTGTCTGGGTTACATCCCTGAAAGTCAGATCGGACGCGCCATCAAAGAACTGCACCGCGTCACGAAAAAGGGCGTGATCTTTGCCAGTCTGACGAGCGACATGAACCCTGAACTGTTTACGCGGCGCAACCTGCTGCGCGGCATCAAAACGCTGATGACGCTGTGGGAATGGAGCGAAGTCTTTATGGCGCACGGTTTCAAAATGGCCGTGACTGACGAAAAGACGCTGGCGCGGTTGTGGCGCTGCGAAGAAAAATACAACGCCGATGATGACGACTGGTATCCTGACGAAGAGAGCCTGCGTTACTGCTTTTATACCAAGGTGAATGACTGAAATCCGTGATGAGTGAGAAACATTTCCCGGATGATGCGCGACTTGTGGCCCGGCCTGTGCCTGGCCGCGAAGAGATTGGCGCAGGGCTTTATGCCCTTGCACCTTTCGCGCCTGGCGAAGTCGTGCTGCGGCTGGACTGGCGCGAAACAGACAAAGCGGAGATCATCGCGTGGGATGACACCGACACCGAGCATCAGGATCGCTGCACGGCCATCGCGCCGCAGTGGTATTTTTACGTCAGCAGCGATCATCCGTTCTGGTTTCTCAATCATTCCTGCCGCCCGAACGTGGCTTATCGCAACTGGGCTGAGTGCGAGGATGATTCAGTCGTGGCGCTGGTTGCGCTGCGCGAAATCAGGCCTGGTGATGAAGTGACGATTGATTATTCAACGATGACCACTGCCGATGATGCCGAAGAAATCGGCGGGTCGTGGACGATGCAGTGTTTGTGCGGTGAGCCTGACTGTCGCCGCGTGCTGACCGATTTTGCCAGTCTGCCCCGCGAACGGCAGTTGCAGATGGTGCTGACGCGCGAACCTGTGACGGGCATTGTCCCGGCTTTCATTGTCAATGAATCACCGGCGCTGGTGCGTGAACTGCAAAGCCGTGCGCCTGAGCTGTACGCTTCATTTCAGGCCGCGCTGGCGGCGCAGTTGCGGCTGGCGCAGCGTTTCGAGGCAGAGTACGAAGAAAGCGAAGAGTAACCTGATTTTATGCCGCTGGAAGATGAACTCGATGATGACGAGTTAGAAGATGACGATGACGAACCCGAAGATTACGACGCCGACAAGGCTGTGGGCGCGCTCGGCACCGTCATTACTTTTCTGCGGCCATACTTCAGCCAGTATCGTTCGAGCCTCAGCCTGCTGGCCATCGGCATTCTGATTGAAACCGGCTATAACGTCGCCTTCCCGCTGTCGCTGAAATATCTGATTGATGAAGCACTCTACGAAGAAGATTACGACGCGCTGAAATGGATTCTGATTGTGCTGGGCGTGCTGGCCGTGGTGATTTCGACCGTCAGCATTCTGTGCGATTACCTCAACTCGCGGCTTGGCTCAACCGTCCTCAGCGACATCCGGCATCGGCTGTTTGAGCATTTGCAGGCGCTCTCGCTCAACTTTTATTCGCGGATGAAGGTTGGCGAAGTGATGTCGCGTTTTTCAACCGACCTTGGCGAAGTTGAGGACGTGGTGATGCACGCGGTGTCGTGGGGGCTGCTGCCGCTGCTCGAACTGATTACCGCCGTCGGGCTGCTCTTTTATCTGAACTGGCAACTGGCGCTGGCGGCGATGCTGATCTGGCCGCTGACGCTGCTTGGCCCGCGCATCTTCTCGCCGCGCGCAGTGGCCGCGACTTATCAGAAAAAACAACTCGAAGCCGAAACGCTCAGCGTCGTGCAGGAAAATGTCGTCGCGCAGCCGGTCATCAAGGCTTTCGGGCTGCACCTGATTGCACTCAACTGGTTCCGGCAGAGAAATCAGCCGCTGGCCCGCACCGCTTCGCACGTCAGCTTTCTGAATGCGATGGTCGAACGGTCGGTCAACACGGCAGTGCTGCTGCTGCACATTCTGATTCTGGGTTTCGGCGCGTGGCTGACGTTTCACAAAAAGATGACCATCGGCACGCTGGTCACTTTTGAAAGCGTCTTCTGGGAACTGAGCTACAACATCGGTTATGTCAGCCAGTTTATTCCCGTCACCATTCAGGCCGCCGGCAGCATTCAGCACATCACTGACCTGCTTGACGAAGAACCGCACATTACCGATGCGCCTGAGGCCGTTGCGTTGCCGCGCCTCGAACGTGACATTACTTTCGAAAATGTTTCGTTCAGTTACACGGGGCAGCAGTGGCAGTTGAAAAATCTGAACCTGCAAATTCAGCGCGGCGCAAACGTCGCCATTGTCGGGCCAAGCGGCTCAGGCAAAAGCACGATTCTGAATCTGCTGCTGCGACTCTATGAACCCACACGCGGCGCGGTGAAAGTTGACGGTCACGACCTGCGCGCCATCACCCGTGAATCGCTGCTTGCGCAGATGGCCGTCGTCTTTCAGGAAAACATTCTTTTCAATACTTCAATCCGCGAAAACATCCGGCTCGGCAATCCCGCCGCCACCGATGCCGAAGTTGAGGACGCGGCCCGCGCGGCTGAAATTCACCAGTTCATTCTCTCGCTGCCGAATGGTTACGACACCCAGGCCGGTGAACGCGGCGCGCTGATGTCGGGCGGGCAGCGGCAGCGCATCGCCATTGCCCGCGCCATCATTCGCAACCCGGCCATTCTGATTCTCGACGAAGCGACTTCGGCGCTCGACCAGACCACCGAAGCCGCCATCATCGGCACCATTCAGCGCCTGGCCAGAGGCCGCACCGTCATTTCAGTCACGCACCGCCTGACCTCAGTCACCCGCGCCGACCGCATTTTTGTGCTCGATCATGGCCGCCTCGCTGAATCCGGCACGCATCAGGAACTGCTCGCCCGCAACGGCCTGTACCGGCAACTCTGGCAGCGGCAGGAACTCCCGGAATCCGAACCCGCCTGAGTCAGATCATTTCAAACGCAAAGAGACAAAGCACACAAAGCAAAACACGAGAGCCTGGGACAGGGAAATTCACCGCAAAGGACACAAAGGGTCACAGAGCGGGGGATAGGGGATGGGGACAGGGGATGGAAACAAGCCCGTCCCCAATCCCCAACCCCCAACCCCCAATCTCCATCCCCCATCCCCCTCCTCTCTGGTGAATGTGGTCTGTGCGATTGAAAATCTTTGGCTTTCGACAGTAATTACTGTTGACAATTCTGAGTGACGAGATTAGCATCCGGGCCATGCGGGAAAGTCTGAAGGAATTGCGTCAACGGCAGTATGTCGGGGTGACGGAACTGGCGGCGGCGGCGGCGCGGCTGATTGATGTTTACGTTCCGGCGCAGGAGCGCGGCACGGTCAGCGAAGTCCCCGATGAACGAATGGTGCGGTATTACCTGACCGAAGGGCTGTTGTCTCCGGCCATTGGCAGGCAGGGCACGGCATCGCTGTACGGGTGGCTGCACCTGCTGCAACTGGTCATGATCAAGCGGCTACAGGCCGATCACCTGCCGATTCGCAAGATCAGGGAACTGCTTGACGGTCGCAGCGAAAAGGAGCTGGAAGCCTGGCTCGGCATCGAGGAAAAACGCGCCAGCGGGCGGATCAGAAATGACGCGCTCGATTATCTGGAATCGCTGCTGCCGCCGCCTGCCCGCGTCGAACCCAACAGGTCAAAGCAGAGTCCGGTTTCTTATTCAGCTCTGCCGCCGCCCAGGCCGATGTGGACGCGCCTTGAGGTTGAACCAGGGCTGGAAATTCATCTGCAGATGGATTACCAGTTGCCGGATGAAACTTCAGCCCGGCAAGCGCTGGCTCGCCGCATCATCAATCTGATTGAAGCTGTTTTGCCGAAGGCAGGAAAGTGAGGTTATTGAATGCCATCTGTACCGACGATTGAAATTATTACTGAACGTCCCCTGTTTGTGGCCGGGCAGGAACAGATTGCGGATCTGCTGATTCGCATTCTACCGCCGGAAGTGGACATCCGGCGGCGACGTGCGCCATTCAACCTGAGCCTGGTGATGGACAGATCAGGCAGCATGGGCGGCGAAAAAATCCGGCGGGCGCGGGAGGCCGTTTGTTACTGTGTGGATCAGTTGCTGCCGGATGACCGGGTCAGCGTGATTATTTTTGATCAGGTTGTTAAGTTGTGCGTGCCCTGCCAGCAGGTCACTGACAAGCAGGCGATCAGGGAACGCGTCAGGGGCGTTGAAGCAGGAGGGTCAACGGCGCTGCACGAAGCCTGGGTGCGCGGCGGCATCGAAGTCAGCCAGCATCTCAATCCCGAAGCCATCAATCGTGTGATTCTGGTCACGGACGGGCTGGCCAACGTGGGCGAAACCAGAAGTGACCGGATCATCAGTCAGGCTGGCGAACTTGCCGCGCGCGGCGTCAGTACGACAACCATCGGCATCGGTGATGATTTCAAGGAAGACCTGCTGATTCCGATGGCCGAAGCCGGACGCGGCAATGCGTGGCACGTCAGAGAGGCCGCTGAAATGGAACGCATCTTTGCCACCGAACTTGAAGGCCTGACCGCGCAGGTCGGGCACACGGTCAGCCTCGGCTTCAGTCCCGCCGACGGCGTGCGCGTGAGCGATGTGCTGAACGATTTCGAGGTCACGCACACGGGCCGCTACAAACTGCCCAACCTGATTCTCGGCCAGCCGATTGAAGTTGTCGTGCGGCTCAGTCTGCCAGCCGGACGAGTCGGTGAAAGAAAACATCTTCTTGACCTGCGGCTGGCGTGGAATCCGCAGATGAGCGATGGCGAAAAGACTCCGGTGGAAAAAGTGACTGGTCGCCGCGAGGCAGTCACTCAGCCGGTGATGATCGAATTCGACGCAGCAGCAGCGGTTGAGCAATTGCCGGTTGATGCGCGCCTGACCAAAGCCGTGCAGATGCTCCTTTCGGCCAGGGCGCGCCGCGAAGCGATTGGTTTTATGGATGTCGGAGATTACCGCAGGGCGCGGCATTTAGTGTTCTGTGCCAGCGCGGCTCTGAGGGATGCGGGGTCAAAGATGGATGATGACGACATGCTGAAGGATTCATCCGAACTGGCACAAATGGCAAGGGTCATTGAGGAAGGCCCGCAAGCTGCGGCAGGTACGCGAAAACGCATGTTGTATCAGCGTCATTCGCTGCGCCGCACCGGAAAGTCGAGCTGAATCCCGTCACAAAATACTGAGCCTCTGCCTGCGCTGCGCCGCTGCGTGAAATCAACCTCACGCAGCGGCGCAGCGGCGCAGAGAGGAGGCTGCGCCACTGGCGGGAAGACTTTTTGATCGTTGCCGCTGCGTCAGTTGCCGGGCAGATCGGATTCCTGAGTCTGCGCGATTTTCATCGCTTCGATAATCAGCTTGCGCCATTCGCCTGGATTGGCGGGTTCGCCCGCTCCTTCCTCATCACCCTTCCCGTAAAGATGAACTTCCATCGTGCCGCCAGCCTCAACCCGCGAGCCGGTTTCTTCAGAGTTCAGAAAACCGGTGCGGGACACAATGGCCTGCCAGCGTTCAGCCTGTTTGCCTTCGAGGGTGAACATCTGATTGACCTTGTCTCCGTTGATTTCGCCGCGTAATGAAGCGTTCACGCTGTCTTTGACAAACTGCCCGGCAATGACCAGATCATAAGCCGTGCCATCGGCAAAGACGCGCGAGGCGCTGACCGTGAATCTGACCGGATGAGAAACAGCAGGCTTTTGCGGCTTGTTTTCACAGGCGACCAGCAGCAGGCAGAACCAGCACAGGATTAAATAAAGGCTTTTCATGACAAGCTCCCGGTTGGGGTTTCTTCCCCGGAGAGGAGTCGAAACTTTGTCAGCCTCCATATCGGCAGAAATCCGCCTGAGGTTTACTCGCGGGGGTGGCGTTCCATCGCCGGGGAAATCGGGAGTGTTCTGTGCGGGCTTTCAGCACCGGCTTTTTTTCGGTTGCGGATTTTCTGTTTTTGCCCGCACCTTTTTCAGCAGGGTTTTGAGTTCTTCATTTCCGGGATCGCGGGCCGTCAGGTCTGCCAGAATTTTTTGCGCGGCCTGGAGTTTTTCCTGCGCCGATGAGGTCTTTCCGGCGGCCAGATCACAATCGCCTGCGGCTTGCAGAACTTCAGCAAGATCAGTCCGGGCTTCGACATTGTGCAGGTCGGAGGCGACGATTTGTTGCATGGCGAGGAGTGCTTTACTGGCGTGGCTGAGTGCTTCGTCAGGCTGATTACTGGCGCGCAGGGCTTCGCTGAGGTTCACCTGAGCGACGATGACGGAGCGACGGGCGATGTAATTTTCAGGTTCCAGGGCGGCGCGTTTTTCGGTCAGGCTGAGCAGCGCGCGACAGTGGAGCAGCGCATTCTGCCAGAAAATTTGTGCGGCTTTTTTGTCCTGACAATTTTCATGACCGAGGCGTAAATAGAGGCGTCCGATGCGATCTTCGGCGCGAATGACGGCGGTCAGAACGGCCGGATTGTCCGGGGCGGCGGCTGACAGTCTTTGCGCCAGTTGCAGGCTGCGTGAATAATTCGTCAGCTTCCCGGAGGTTTCGCTTTCGCCCTTGTCACCCCATTCCAGACAGGCTTCAGCCAGCTTTAGTTCATACGCCCGATTGTCCGGTTCAAGCGCCGCCAGTCTTTCTGCGGTCGTCAGCGCCTTTAGTGTGACCTGCGTCGTTTCGGTAAACCGACTGAGGCGGGCGAGCAGCGAACTGAGCCGGTGGTAGCAGGTGAGCAGACTTTCAAGCACCTCAGCCTGCGTGACCGCCTGCTGATCGCGCAACGATTCGAGCAGCGCAACTGCTTTCTGATAGCTCTGCAACGCTCCGGCAGAATCTCCCAGATTCGCGTCGTAAGCGCGGCCCTGCACGTCACCGAGCTTTTGATAAGCGAGCGCCAGTTCACGTATCAGCGCCGCATCGTTACCGGCTTCGCTCGCCAGTTGATCCAGATAATTCGTGGCATCCTGCACCAGCATTGCGCGCACCCGCGTCGCGCCAGGCAAACCGGCAATTTCATCGTGATACCTGAACACGAACGAACTGGCCAATGCCCGCACCTGATTGAACCGACGCTCGGCAATTTGTCGCTGCTGACTGGCGCGGGCGGCCTGGCGATAGCTGCTCACCGTGCCGAAAACCAGCGACACAAGCAGTAACAGCAAAACTGCGGACAAGGCGCGATTGCGTTGCAGAAATTTTGTCGTGCGATACCAGAGCGTGTCAGGGCGGGCGGTCACAGGCAGGCCCGACAAATAACGATGAATGTCGGCGGCCAGATTTTCGGCTGAGCTGTAACGCCGCGCCGGTTCCTTGTGCAAAGCCCTGAGTACGATTCTGTCTGTGTCGCCGCCCAGCCGCCAGGTTGCAGTCAGCAAATGACTGATCGGTTTTTCTGACGGCGTTTGCGCCGCCAGGCTCGGTTTCAGCGGCTCCGCTTCATTGATCGCGCGAATCAGTTCCGGCAGGTTGTGTCGCAGCGAATCATAAGGATGCTGACCGGCCAGCAGTTCATAAAGAATCACGCCGAGGCTGTAAACATCGCTTGCCATGGTGATCGGTTCGCTGCGCAACTGCTCAGGGCTGGCGTAAGCGGGCGTGAGCGGTCTGAGCGCGGTGATGGTGGCGTGGCCGGAACCGGCGTCGTACAGACGCGCAATGCCGAAATCCAGTAACTTCACCGTGCCGTCATCAGTCACGAGAATGTTCGATGGTTTCAGATCACGGTGAATCACGAGGCGCTGATGCGCGTAATGCACGGCGTGACAGACGGTCTGAAATAATGTCAGGCGCTCGTTTGCGCTCAGATTCCTTTGTCGGCAGAACACCTCAATCGTGTGGCCGGACACGTATTCCATCGCAAAGTACGGGCGACCATCCGGCAGCGTCCCGCCATCAATGAGTCGCGCAATGTTCGGATGGTTCAGCGTGGCGAGAATCTGCCGCTCTGACTGAAAGCGGCGCAGAACTTCCGGCCAGTCCTGCTGCTGCTCCAGAGCCGGATGAATGATTTTGATGGCGACCTGCTGCGCGAACTCTCCGTCCGCGCGTTCGGCCAGATAAACCGCACCCATTCCGCCGCGCCCGATTTCACGCACCACGCGGTAAGCGCCGATCATCTCTCCGGCGCGCACGGGTTCGTTCGCTGCAAAGCGAATCGGTGATTCTTCCAGAAATTTGTCGGCCTGCTGATCTGAGGCGAGCAGTT
This sequence comes from Blastocatellia bacterium, assembly GCA_046331565.1. Classification (GTDB taxonomy): domain Bacteria; phylum Acidobacteriota; class Blastocatellia; order RBC074; family RBC074; genus DASRDU01. Next base: position 2,968,560 of record JAXLQP010000001.1, on the reverse strand, counting down.
GGGCGACCTGCTGACGCAGGGCTTCGTCTGCGCCACAACTGGTCAGCACAAACGATTCGCGCGCGCCGGTCGAAAGCTCAACCGCCTGATTGAATATCTCCATCGCGCGTCGCCAGCGATCAGGATCGGAAAACGAAGACATAAAAAAACAAAATCAAAAGTCAAAAGCGGGATGCGGAACAAGGCTTCAATCTGAAAAAGAGAAAAGGTGCCGACCTTTTGCCTGCTGATTTTTCTTTCACCTGAGTTGTGTGAACAAAAAGGCTTTGGCCGCGCGCCATTTTCGTTTGATGGTTTCGGGAGAAACCTGCATGACTTCGGCGACTTCTGCGACGGTCAGGCCGCCAAAAAAACGCAGCTCAACGATGCGGCTCTGGGCCTCGTCAATTTCTGCCAGTGTCTGCAACGCAGCATCCAGCGCCTGCACATCAATCTCTTTCGTCGCGGCAAAACCAATCGCTTCATCCAGCGCGAGGCGTGTTTCGTACCCGCCGCGCTTTTGGGCGTGGTGCTGGTTCGCATAGTTGACCAGAATGCGCCGCATCATTTGTGCGGCGAGGCCGAAAAACTGCGCGCGATTATGCCAGTCAGCTTCGCGCTGATTGACCATTCGCAGCCAGGCCTCGTGAACCAGCGCCGTTGCCTGCAGGGTGTGATTGCTGCGTTCGCCGCGTAAATAACTGCTCGCCAGCCGTCGCAATTCTTCGTAAACCAGCGGAAACAACTCATCGAGTGCGGCTCTGTTGCCCGCCTCAATTTCGTGCAGCAGGTCTGTGATTGTGGAAGCTGATGCCATATCCGAACTGTCTGGTCGGGCAAGTCCTGAACCCGGAGAGGGGGGATGAAGGATGCGGGGCAGTAACAGTTTGAAGAAGTGACATTTTAGCTGGCCTGCCCCCGATTGCCAAAAAAATACTTTTTCGCTGACACCTTTTCGCTGGTTTTGCTGCGTATTGAGCAACCTCGGATTTCAGGCTGACACACTGTAACGAATCAACAGGGGAGGTATTTTTTTATGACGAAACAGCAGATAACCGGCGTGGCGCTCAGCCTTCTGTGGCTGTGCCTGATGGTGACGGGCAGCGTTGCTCAGACCAGTCCCGACGCTTTGCCCGCAGTCCAGGCCATCAACTGGAAAGATGTTGGCACATATTCTTCGGGTGTTCTCGCTTTTTTCGATACCGGAAAGTCGCTGCTGATGAGCGCAGGCGGAAAAATTCATCGCTCGACCGATGGCGGCAATACGTGGGTTGAATCAAACACCGGCAACACAATTACGGCTCCGACCGGATTTGCCGTGCTGGGCACAAAGGTTTTTGTGGCTGGCTCGAACGCGGTTGCGGTTTCAACCAGTGACGGGCAATCGTGGACGAAGGTCAGTGATCTGATTGGCGCGAATTCGCCTGGTGTTTACAACAATGTTTTGTATGCGACGACAACGGCGGCGGCTCCGAACGGCGGGCGCGTCTATCGTTCCACCGATGAGGGCGCGACGTGGACGCAACTGTTTCAACTCAGCACGCTGAACGGCATCACCAGTTTTGCGGCGGTTGATGGCGCGCTGGTGGTGGCTTCTGATCTGGCCGGGTTGTATCGCTCGACTGATAACGGCGTGACTTGGGCCAGCGTCAAAGCCGGAACGTGCAGCGGTGTCACGGCCAGCGGTAATACGTTTTATGCGAGTTTCACAGATGGTCTTTATCGTTCGCGTGACAAGGGCGCGAACTGGATCAGGACGAATCTTTATCCGCTTTCAGCCGCCTCGAAACCTGCCGTCAGCGGCAGCCGGATTTTTGTCCGCGATACTTCAGGCACAGAAGACATCAAATATTCACCGAATGAAGGGTATTACTGGACCAGCGCGACCACGCCGACCAGTTTTATTTCCACGATTTTTGCCAGGCCGGGGCTGGTTCTGGTGGGCACGCTGACGGGGAAAGTTTATCTGGGAACGCAGCTTGACACGCTGCCGCCAGCGCCGACGGGCGGATACTGGGAGAATCTGACCAGCCTGGCCGGGATCACTGCCACGCTGCAACTTTATGCGTTCGGGAATACCTTATTCGTCAACAGCAATAACAAACTGCTGCGCTCGGTAAATTTCGGCCTGTCCTGGGAAGACAAAACGCCTGCCGGAGCCAGGCTGAACATTGCCGTGCAGAACGGAACGCAACTGGCCGCCGGATCAAAATACATCTTCATGGCCTCTGATGGCGCGGTCTGGCGCAGCGATGATCAGGGCAGCACCTGGCAGACAGCGAATAACGGCATCGCCCCGGCCTCAGGATGTGTCTGGGTATTTGCGAAGGGCGAAACCGTTTTCACTTATGCCTCAAGCCGGTTTTATCGCTCGCTCGACAGCGGATCAAACTGGACTGAGATTCCCGGCGGCGTCCTGCGCAACCCTGATGGAATGATTGCGGTGGGCGCTAACCTGCTCCGGTTCGACCGCGATGGTGCGGTCAATAAATCAACCGACAACGGCACGACGTGGACAAAAATCACGACCACCGGATTGCCCGCGCCGGTTGTTTCATCGAATACCAGTTCCTTCAGCAGCATTGCTGCCAGCGGAGGCGCGATTTTTGTGATTCTTCGCAACAGCACGCAGGGTGGCGTTTATAAGAGTACCGATGAAGGACAGACGTGGACGAAAGTCACAGCCACTGTTGCGGGCATCACTAATCCGCCGCTTGCGGGCAATCTGCTTTACGACGGGAAGAACCTGCTGATTATCACTGAAGGCGGCAAAAACGGGCTGGGTAATTCAACCTTTGATGTCTGCCTTTCCACCGATGGCGGTCAGAGCTACACCAAGCTGAACGCCAACACGATCAATTTTACGAACTACGATGTCATTGCCATCGCCGCCATCGGCAGCAAAATTTTCAGCGTCAATGGTTCGCGGGATGTGTGGACAGGAACCGGGTTCATCATCACTCCGCAGACAACGGTTTCAGCCGCGACATACGTGGCTGATTCGGCAACACCGGAAGGCATCGCTTCAGCCTTCGGCAGCGGGATGACGATCTTTACCGAATCCGCTGCGACGATTCCGCTGCCGACGACGCTCGGTGATATTCAGGTCAAAGTCAAAGACAGCGCAGGTGTCGAACGCAGCGCCGGATTGTTTTATGTTTCGCCGACACAGGTGAACTATCAGATCCCGCCTGGCACCGCGCCCGGCACGGCGATGGTCACGGTCACAAGTGTCGGCGGCGCGACTGTGGCCAGTGGCAATGTCACTGTTTCCAGTGTGGCGCCTGGGCTGTTTACTCTGAATCAGGATGGCGCAGGCGTTCCGGCTGCCCTGGTATTGCGAATCAGCGCGGGCGGCGCGACAGCCTATGAACCAGTCGGGCAAAAGGACGGCACCGGAAAGTATGTGCCGACTCCGATTGATGTGGGGCCGACCACAGATCGCGTGTATATCGCCCTGTTCGGCACCGGAGTGCGCGGGCGCACTGACCTCGGCAAGGTGAGTGTGAGCATCGGCGGGCAGGCGGCGACGGTGGATTACGCTGGCGCACAGGGCCAGTACGTCGGGCTGGATCAGATCAATGTGCTGATCCCGCGTGCGCTCGCTGGCAGGGGCGAAACGGATCTGGTGCTGACGGTTGATGGCAAAATCGCCAACACCGTGCGCGTCAGTATCAGGTAAGAAATTCTGCCCGAATTTACCGGGGCGCTGGCGAAAGACAGTTTCGCCAGCGCCCTTTTTGGGCTTTGGCCAGCGACTGGCAGTGCAGGGAGGGTGATCCGGCTGATCGGCGGCAGGACTGGCGAAGACCGGACGCTGCGGAAATTGAAGCACCTGTCGTGGCTTTTTACCTGCGCAGTCTGAGAAATTCCCCGACCCTGAAGCCTTTCTGTCGGCGGGGCTGTGGCTTTCGGCCTGCCGTGTGTCTGGTTAATGACGCGGAATAAGGATTGCACTTTTCAGACACACATCCCCGCTGATTCAAGCAGTTCCTGTTAATAATTCAGGGTTGAAGTGTGTTCTGACTACTTAACGGGTAGTGGTGTGTGACACTGCCTGCATTCAGGGGAGGGGTTTATGAAACTGGCAATGCATACTTTCCGGTTTTCAGGTGTGGCCGTCCTGCTCTGGCTGTTAATTTGCGGCGCGACCGCTTTTTCTCAGGGCAATCCGGCGGTGACACTGAGCTGGCGCACCAGCGAAGCGAACATGAGCGGGGCGATGATGGACACTGATGCCAGCGACAACGTGTTCACGCTCAGCTACACCGTGGTTGGCGATTATATTGTGACGAAAAAATTCAACCGGTCAGGGACGCTGCTCTGGCGGCAGGTTTTTGATCCGGCTGAGAGGCTGACCGGCACCTGGCTGTCGGCTGATCCGGCGGGCAATCTGTTTGTGACGGCGACTATTGTCAGCGGCTCGAATTACGATCCTGCCGGTTTTTATACGCTCAAATATGATCCGAACGGAAACCTGCTGTGGGCTGACAAACTGAGTGGCGGGTACATGAAAGCCGTGCGCATCGAGGCCGACGGCAGCGGCAATGCTTATCACCTCAGCCGCATGTGGCTGACCAATTCTTCGGGCAACACGACGCACGATTTCGCTGTCATCAAATACGCGGCGAATGGCACGCGGCTGTGGATTCGGTCATTCACGACTGATCCTTACTCGGTTGATGAACCATCCGCACTGGCGATTTCAGCCGATGACAGCAAAATCGCCGCCGTCGGCAAAGGCGGCCAGAGTTTTCTGGCGCTGATGTATGACGCTGGTGGCAACCTGCTGTGGCGCAGTTATCAGAGCGCCACCGGCCCGGCCAATGATGTGGCGTTCGGTTTCAATAATGATGTTTACGTCGGCGCGCATCAGTGGACGCAGGCCGCGTCGAATCAGATGGCGATCTTCAAATTCAGCGCCAGCAGCGGCGCGCAGCTCTGGGCGCGGACTTACAGCGTCGGCGATTTCGTTTACCGTCTCGGCGTTGACGTGTTCGGCAATGTCGCGGCAACGGGCGTTGATCAGACCAGCGGCAGTCTGCCTTACCTGGACTGGATCACGATAAAAACCGACAGCAATGGCAATCTGCTCTGGTCGCAGCGTTATGACGGATCGCGGAACAATGACGAGAGGCCGAACCTGATGGCGCTTGATCCGGGCGGGAATGTTTATGTCACTGGCGGCGGCGGGCCGAGTCCCGGCGGCGGTCTGATCAGCACGCTTTACGGCGCGACGGTAAAATACAACGCCGACGGAACAAAGGCGTGGGCGATCACCGATCATCCCGGCATCAGCATCAGACTGGGAGTGGATAACAGCGTCTATGTTTTCAACTCCGGGGTGACGCAGTTGTCGCGTTACGTGCAGACCGGATTGCCTGATGTGGTGCCGAATGCGCCGACCGGACTGAGTGCGAGTTCTTTCTTCACCGGCGTCAAATATGTCGGCAAACTTGCCTGGACTGATAATTCAAGTAACGAATTCTGGTTCGAGATCGAACGCTGCGCGGGCGTGAACTGCACGAACTTTGCCAAAGTCGGACAGACTTACGGCCAGGATTCCACAGGCTTTGAGGACAGCACTGCCGTACCTGCGACGACTTACACTTATCGTGTTCGGGCGCTCGGTTTCATGGGCGGCTCGGATTACACAAACACTGTCGTTGTGACGATTCTGGGTGACCCGCCACCGGCAGCGCCGACGAATCTGACGGCGGTTCAGGAAGGTTCGTATGTGCGGCTGAACTGGACTGACAATGCGTCGAATGAAACCGGGTTTACGGTTTACCGCTGCGACGGCGCGAACTGTACGGCCTGGTATTCATACTGGGGCACCGGCGCAAATGTGACGACTTATCTGGATCTCGGCGCCTACGCGGGCCGGACTTATTCGTATCGCGTGAATGCATACAACAACTCCGGCAGTTCTGATTACACGAATGTGGCGACGGTGACGGTGAAACTCGTAACGCCGCCCGCTCCGACGAATCTGACGGCTGAAGCGCAGGCCGCAACTCAGATGCGCCTGGCGTGGGATGACAATGGCAACAACGAGGACGGATTCAAACTCGAACGCTGCACCGGAGCCGGTTGCACCAGTTTCAGGCAGATCGGCACGGCAGCCGCGAATCAGAATTACTACTTCGATTACACGGTCAGAGCCAATACGACTTACGTCTACCGGGTCAGGGCTTACAACAGCGTCGGTAATTCGCCGTACTCGAATACTGCAACGGCGAAGACGCCGAAGTAGTTGAAGCGAAGCAGGGAAAGGTGAGCAGGGCAGGGAGATGAATTCTCCCTGCCCTGTTTTTTTACTGCGAGATGAACACGCCGCTGCGCAGGCGGGCGCTCCTGCCGGTGGGCGTGATCAGGTAAATGTCGCCGAAGCCGTATTCAGCCGTCGCCGTAATCTGCACGGTGGCGATGATCTGATCTTCTTCGACTTTCTGATAGTTGATGACGCTGACACCGGACTTGCTGAAGCTGACCCGCGTGCCGGGCACGATGCCGGAACCATTGATCGTCATCGTGACGATGGTGCCGGTTTGCAGGCGTTTCGGCGTGGCGCTGGTGATGCTGAGCGAGCGCGGCAGCACTTCGACACTGACCGGTGAGGAACTGCTGACGCCACCGTTGCCGTCCGACACGATCAGCACGATTGAATGCTGACCGACCGCCAGGCTGGGAGTGGCCGTCACGCCCTGGGCGATCTGCTGGCCGTTGTCCATCCAGACAAAAGTCAGGTTGTCGCCGTCCGGGTCGGTTGATTTCGAGCCGTCGAACTGCAACACCGCGCCGTCCCTGTTGGTTGCCTGAATCGCTGCGGGCAGCGGTTCGAGGCGGGCTGTCGGCGGGCGATTGGTCAGCTTTTTGCCGCTGCCGGTTTCATCATTCGCAATCTCATTGACGAAGACGCGGAACGGCAGCGCGCGGAAAGTTGCGCGCCGACTGTCAGTGGCGATCACCCGGATTTCATAAACCGGATTGTCGGCGGCGGCAGTGATGCGCAACGTGGCCTGGCGCGCTGAACTGTTTACGTCAACGAGTTGTGCATTCGGCCCCGCGCCGAGCAGGCTGAAAGTCACCGGATCGTTGTCCTGATCGGTGGCCCTGAGCAGGATGTCGCGCGTCGTGCCCGGCGGAATGTACTGATCGTTGATGTTTTCCATGACCGGCGCAATCGAACCGGGCGTGCCGCCATCCTGCGCTTCCTTGTTGTCGAGAATGACCACCACGTTCATCGTCGCCGTGGCGACGTTGCCGGAGCGGTCTCTGGCCGTGAAGGTGACAATCGTCGTGCCGAGCGGGAAGTTCGCCCCCGATGCGCGTGAAGCCGTCACCGGAACCCACCCGTCAACCATGTCATAAGCGACCGGCAGGCGGTAACTGACCGCTGCGCCACCGGGCGAAGCGGTGTTTCTGATGATGCTCGACGGCACCCCGCTGATTTGCGGGGCGGTCGTGTCGCGCACATCAACGAGCTGCTCAAAGGGAATGCTTGCGGCCCCGCTGCTGTCGGTCACGGTGAGGCTGATGTTGTGCAGTCCGAGGCCGAGTCGCAGGTCGGTCACGCGGCTGTCAGACACCAGGCGGTCATTGTCAGTCCACTGATAAGTAAGCGGGTCGAGGTCTTCGTCCGATGAAGCCGAACCGTCAAGCCGGACGATGGTGCCGTTGCCGCGCCGCGCTTCAATGATCGCGCCAATCGTTTCAGCCGCAGCGACCGGCAGATGATTGTTGGGATTCGAGGCCGGAGCCACGATTTTGAAAAAGTCGCTGGCCGTCAGGTAATGCAGATTGCCGCCGCCGCTGATGCCGCCGCTCCAGCTATTGCCCGCAACTGCCAGCGGAGCCGTTGCCATCGTATTGGCCCACGCAAACAACGGTGTTGCCGAAAGCAGCTTCAGCCAGCCGCGATGCCCCTTGCCGATGATCGAGGCAAAATGCGGATTGTTGCCGCTGGAGCGCACCGTCCCCAGCACGTTTTCGGTCTTGCCAATCGTCGCGGCGGCAGTGTTGAAGGCGTCATCGTAGAGATTGGCAAAGATTGAACCGCGAAAGTTGACGCCATTGAGCAGCGTTGCCGGAGGCCGCGCAAATCCGAGCAGCGTATTGTTGTCATCCTGTGACGGGACAGCGGCAAAGGCGGCTGTCGCGGGCAGGCGGTCATAATCCACATCATCAAACAACAGGTCGGCTGAAAGGGCATCGGCATTTCGTTCAACCGGCCCGGCTGAATTTTTGGCAATTGCCAGCGCGTTGTAAGCGGCTGAGGCCGCGCCCGACGCGGGGCTTTCAAGCACCTGCGCGCTGCCGATCAGCCGATTGAACTGCACCGGGCGTCCGCCGCTGTCAATAGCCATGGCCAGCGCCCAGCCGCGCTGCTCGGCGACGATGCCGGACAGATCAAGCGTCGTGGTCTGATTGGGCGCGAGGCTGATAATCCGGTCAGAAATCTGCGAGATTGTCGCCAGGTTGCTGAAAAACAGGCGCACCCTGATTTTCTGCGAAGGGTCAGTGTTCGTCAGATTGAGCAGCGTGTTGCCGCCATCGGTGGTGACAAAGCGCGGAAAGACGAGCAGGCTGCCCGCTTTGGTTTCGCTCGCGCCTTCTGAATCACCGGTCGCCTCAGGCTGATCCTGGGTCAGCGCGTCAGCCGGAGGATCGTTGACCGGCGTCACCGCGACTTTCATTTTGAAAGTATCGAGCCATTCCAGCACCTGCATCTGACGCGCATTGCGCCACGCTGCGCCGCCGACTTTTTCAGTCAGACTCAGACCCAGCATCGGCAGCGACTCGCCTGATTCGAGCGCCGTTGCCTTGAAGGTCGCCCAGCCGGGGCGACCGGCGGTGACAATTTCGTTGATGGGCGTCTCAAACCAGACATCGCCCAGGCTGGCCGACAGGCCGCAGATGTTGTCAATGACCTCAGCGTATGACTTGCCGTTCTGATCAAGCGCCGTCGCCGTGATTTTGACGGCTGAATAGTCACCGGCATCAGGCGTGGCCGACGGGCTGTAAAGTTCGACCGAAGTGGCCAGCGCGGAACTGCCTTCGATGTTCTGATTGGGAATGTTGTCGAGCGCAATCGTTTTGGGCAGCCGGTCATATTCGCCGCCGTTGAAATTCAGTTCGCCATCGCCATCGCCGTTGATGCTGACCGGCCCGCCTGTGCGCTTGGCTACTGCGAAGGCGTTGTAGCTGACTTCACGCCCGCTGTTATCGCGCACCGAGGCGCTGCCGATCAGCCAGTTGAACTGAGTCGGCACGCCTGCTGAGTTGACGGCCATCGCCACGGCATAGCCGCCGCTTCCGGCATTTTCCTTACTGGTCAGAATCGTGCGCGTCTGGTTCGGGCCGAGACTGAAAAACTGGTCAGTGGCCGAGCAGTTGGCCAGAAAGAGCAGATGCACCGCGACGGCATCACGCGGATTGGTGTTGGTGATGGTCAGCAGCGTGTTCGCTTCAGATGGTCGGCGGGCATCGCTCGTGAATTTGTGAAAGAACAGCACACTGCCGGCCTTGCTGCTGCTCGCGGCGGTTTTCGGCCCGGCAGAACCGGTGCGCGCCAGGCCCGGCCCGGCGACGGGTTGTTCCTGAGCCGCCAGCGCGCTGCGTGAGCGCCAGAAAGCGAGTGCGGCAATGAGGGTGAGAACCAGAAAGACAATCAAGGCCAGCGTGCGAAGTCGAAGTGAGGATGAATGACGCCAGCTTCGCGCGTTTCTGTAGCCTGGCATGAGGTAAGGTCGTGCGTGCCGATTCATAGCAGTTTCTCCCTGTCAGCCTCAATGAACACTTTGGGGGCAAAGCGTCGGGGGTTAAAAACGGAATGGCCGGAACAAAGTGCACAAAGACACTTTGCCCGTCATTGCAGACGCTGTCAGGCAGATCAAGCGCCTGCCGGTACAACTCAGCAGGTGTACACAGAGTCCAGTGAGTAAGCGTTTCCGGCTGTAAACGTCGGACGCGATTGCCGGCAGATGCTGCGCCGTCGCGTGCAACCAGATGCGGTCAGGGGTGATGGTTGCGTCAGTCTGGCATCCAGCCTTGAGTCAGTGAACCGGTGAAATTGAACGGGTCAGACGCGCCTGTGCTGTCGTGAGGCGCAGGCTTCAGTAAATCAGGGTGATGAGGTTCCTTCAGACTATCATCGGGCTGAAAACGGAGCAGCCAGGAAGTGTCCGTGCGAGAGAGGTCGGCCAGATGTTAGTGAGGATCGGTTCCTGACGCGTGAGAAAGTAGCACATCTGCGGGAGCGGCTGCAAGAATTTGCCGGGCGGCGGGCCGCCATCTGAGGGTGGCTGGGACGCTGATGACTGACAGGATAAAACCGGAAACTGATTTCAGTCCTGAAACCCGGGCTGAGAAACGGGCTTCCCGAATTATTCGGTGCTGTGCTGACTCGACTGAAATCAGTTCCCTGAATGAACCCTGACAAAGCCGTTTTTCGGCTTTCATGACATAATGCGTAAATCGCAGGCAAAAGAGGTCAGGCAGTCACAGATTTTTTTTCAGCCGCAGCCCTGATTATGCTCAATCTGCTCAAATTCATCGGACGCTGGTTTTTCCGCATTCTCTTTTCGGTCGAATATCACGGCGCTGATCACGTGCCTGACGAGGGCGCGGTGATTATTGCGGGCAATCATCCTTCATACCTTGATCCGCTGCTGGTGGTGCTGCCGCTGCGGCGGCAGGTGCGCTACATGGCCTGGGATGCGCTCTTCAGAATTCCGGTGCTCGGCTGGCTGATCACAAAGATGGGCGCGTTTCCCGTGGACATTCGCAAGGGGCAGGGCGAGCGCGCCTTTCAGGAAGCGAAGCGGATTCTCGAAAGCGGGCAGGCGCTCGGCATTTTTCCTGAAGGTCAGCGGTCTGAGCGCGGGCCGATGGGCGAACTGAAAACCGGCGCGGCGCGACTGGCGATTGAAACCGGCGCGCCGATTGTGCCGGTGACGATTGGCGGCGCTTCGCGGGCGTGGCCGAAATACCGGCTGCTGCCCAAACCTGCCAAAATCATTGTGCGTTATCACGCCCCGATCCGGCCTGATCCGGCGCAGTGCGCGGCGCGACGCGATGACCGCTCGTTTCAGCAGGAAGTGATGCGGCAGGTTGCCGCGAGCATCAATCGCACGCTGCACCCGGCATTGCGCAGCGCCGAACTGATGGAGCGATGGTATCGGCAACCGCCCTCGCACCTGCGAACCTATGAAATCGTGCCGCTGGTGGCGGCGCTGGTGGCGACCCTGGCCGCGATGAGCCGCAGCGCGCTGGCTGAACATTTCGCGGGCATCTGGCTGCCGGTGACAATTTATTACGTGCTGCTGGCGATTGATCTGGCCATCATCAAACCTTCGCGGATGGCCAAGTGGGTGCGCAATTCGCTGCCGGTGTGGCTGATTCTGGCGTGGCACGGATGGCTGACGAGCGCCGCCGGAGTGCCGCGCGGAGCGATGAACGCAATGCTGGCCGCAGGCGCACTGGCCGCGTTCTTTCTGTTTTTTTACGAAGACTATTTCAGGTTGCAGAAATTCGTGCGCGGGCTGGTCGCGGTCTATTACTTTTCGCTGCTGTTGCAGTGGCGCTGGCCTGAACCGCGCGGCCTGATGACGGCGACGCTGCTTTTCATTGCCATCTTCTGCGCGGCGTACCGGGTGTTGTATCGCTGGCTGGCGGTGGCGGTGATGCTGGCGCTGCTGTTTGTCGGGTTGTGGCTGACCGGGCCGCCGACGGCGGCGCTGCTCATCTATGCGCTGCTTTCGGTGGCGACGCTGGCCTATTTGCAAACCTTCGTCAATGTGGCTTACGACATCCGGCGCGGCGGCGAGGTGCGTGAAAACAATGATCGTGCCTCTGTTTCCGGCGCGTCGTCCACCTGAATCAGAACACGAAGGACTGGACAGCGAATTTCACCACAGAGGTACACCGCGAAGGGGTTGGGAGTTGGGGGTTGGGGGTTGGTTTGTTTCCATTCCCTGTCCCCTATCCTCCATCCCCATTCGGCGTTCTTCTGGTGAGCTTGTGTGCCACTGTTGTGTGGCTCGATTCAGCAGATTTCAGTTCACCTGAGCCGCAGCAGCTTCAGCGACTGTTGCAGCACATCGTCTGCCGCAATGCGCGTCAGGCAGCGATGATCAATCGGGCAGTCGCGGTGCATGCAGCGGGCGCATTCGATGCCGGGAGCGCGAATGATCTGAGCCTGCGGGCCGAGCGGCGCAGTCTCGAATTCATTGGTCGGGCCAAAGATCGTCAGTGTCGGGCGACCGAGCGCCGCCGCAATGTGAGCCGGGCCTGTATCGTTGCTGACAATCAGTGCCGCCTGGTCAAGCACGCCGATCAGTTCAGTCATCGTCGTTTCACCTGCCAGATTGACTGCGCCCCGCTGCTTCATCTGCGCCATCACACCTTCAGCCTGAGCGCGTTCGGACGGCGCGCCAATCAGCACGATGCGCGCCTTGAGTTGTTCAGTCAGACGATCAGCCAGCGCGGCAAAATAATCGGCAGGCCAGCATTTGGCGCGGCTGTTGGTGGCTCCGGTGTTGAGGACAATCAATGGATTTGAGATTGCTGATGGCAGATTGCAGACTGATTCAGGCGCAATGCCGTGACGTTGCAGCAGGAATGTCGCCGCGTTACGGTGCGCGGCGGTGGCGGTGAGCGAAGGCGTGATGTCCTTTTCAGGATTGAGCGCGAGACCGCAGGCGCGTTCGGCAGCAATGACCAGATCAAGGTAATCGTGAGTCTGATGGCGATTGCGATGATCAGGCGTGTGATGCAGCCGATGAGTCAGCAGCGCGCTGCGTCCCTGTGCGCCGTAACCGATGCGCACCGGCACACCGCCAAGCAATGCGAGCAGCGCGGCCTCAAAGGCATTCTGAAACAGCAGGGCCAGATCAAAACGACGCGCGCGCAATTCCGCGACAGTGGCGGTGAAGGCCTTCAATCCTTCTTCGCGGCGACGATAAATGATGATTTCATCAACGAACGGCGCAGCGGTGAACAGATCAGCCGTGCGCGGCGTGGCGAGCAGCGCAATGTGCGCAGCGGGAAAGGATGACCGCAGCCGCCGCAGCGCAGGCGTCGTCATCACCGCATCGCCCAGCCAGTTTGTGCCGCGAATGAAAATGCGCTCAATGGAACCGGAGTGCATAAGGGACGGGATTGTTACCGATGGCTGCGCAAAGATCAACACGGACAATTACAGTGAACAAGCAGCGGCGCGAATGGACACGAAACAGCACAAATCAGCGGCTGTAATGATCTGCCCCCAGGAAATGCAATGAAACGTAAGGCTCATCGCCCACCACCCAACTGTCGTGCGGTTCGGGCGGGATATAAAACAGAGTGCCCGGCGTCATTTCAATGATCTTCCCGTCCCGCATCGCTGCGGTTGCCGTGCCGGAAATGACCAGTCCGACGTGTTCGACCTCACACAGGTGCTGTCCGGTCAGCGGGCCGATATGCGCTGACCACTTCCATCCCGGTTCATAGGTCGCTCTGCCGATGGTCATCCCGCCAAGCCGGACAATTTCAAACTTCCCCTTTTCAAAATGGCGGATTTCGTCCGGGGTCTCGAAGCTTTTCAGAATTACCTCAAGCATGTTTTTCTCCTTCAGGCAAAGGCCGACAGCCTGGCCTGAGGTGGATTCATCGCCCCTTGAAATCAGGCCGACGCTTTTCGTGAAAGGCCGCTGTGCCTTCCTTCACGTCCTCGCAGTAATTGACGACCATAGTGCCGAGCGCGGCGTCTTCGAGCGCGTTTTCAAGATTCATCGTCTGCTGCTTGTACATCATGCGCTTGGTGATGCGAATCGCAATCGGCGGGCCTGCCGCCAGGCGTTCAGCCCACGCGCGCGCAGTGGTCATCAGTTCGCCGTCAGGCACAACTTCAGTGACGAGACCCAGGCTGCGGGCCTGCTGCGCCGGATAGACTTCAGAAAAGAGCGACATTTTCAGCGCATTCTGCAAACCCATAAACTGCGGGAACAGGTACGCGCCGCCTTCATCGGGAATGAGCGCGAATTTAAGGCTCGTGTCGCCAAGTTTTGCGCTTTCGGCGGCGATGCGAAAGTCGCAGCACAGCGCCAGCGTCAGCCCTCCGGCGACTGCGGGGCCATTGATCGCAGCAATGGTTGGCTTGTCAAAACGGCGCAGCAGTGTGACAAGCTGGTGCATGTTTTCGCGCATTTCAAGCATTGATTCCATGCGATGGCCGCGATAACGCTCCGGGTACTGAAAGTCGCGGCTGATGTCACCGCCCGAACAGAAACCGCGTCCCGCACCGGTAATAATCACAGCGCGCACCTCGTCATCATCGCGCGCATCAGCAAGCGCCGCGATGATTTCGTGCACCATCACTTCAGAGTAAGCGTTGAGCTTGTCAGGCCGGTTCAGCGTAATCGTGGCAACGCGGTTCTCTTTGGCGTAAATGATCTGGCGAAATTCCATGACTCGCTCCTTTTCAATCCACAAAGTCACACGAAGAAAACACGAAGAAGAATCAGACAGGATTTACAGGATCAGCAGGATTATGCTGCCTGATGAGTTGTTTCATCCTGTTCATCCTGTAAATCCTGTCTGATTCTTCTTCGTGTTTTCTTCGTGTGACTTTGTGGATGGTTATTTCCCGGTAAATTCCGGCTGGCGCTTTTCCATAAATGCGCGCACGCCTTCGCGGTGGTCTGCGGTCTGGCCGCAGCGCAGGTGTGTTTCGGCTTCGCGGTCAAGCAGCGTGCGAAAGTCTGTGTTCATCGCCAGGTTGACGTTGGCTTTCATATAACGATAACTGGTCAGCGGGCCGTGCGCGATGCGCGTGGCAATTTCAACGGTCTGTGCTGACAGCGCCTCAGCCGCCACGACGCGATTGACGAGGCCCAGGCGATGAGCTTCCTGCGCGTCAATGATGTCAGCGAGAAAGAACAGCTCTTTCGCTTTGGCCGCACCGACCGCATGCGCAAGCAGCCACGTTGTCCCGAAATCGCCGCCGAAGCCGACCTTCGCGTAAGCCGTGCCGAATTTCGCTGACTCTGAAGCGATGCGCAGATCGCACGACAAACAGACGCCCAGGCCCGCGCCCATTGCGTGACCATTGACGGCAGCAATCGTGACTTTCGGCAGGTTGTAAAGCAGCCACGACAATTCGTGCGCCTGTCGCAACCCGTCAATCTGTTCTTCCAGCGTCTGTGTGTCGCCCGCCTGCGCCATATTCGAGACATCGCCTCCGGCGCAGAAAGCGCGCCCCGCGCCGGTCACGACAATCGCGCCGACTTCAGGATCGCGGCCCCAGGCGTTGAGTTGTTCGATGGATTGAAAGATCAGTTCCCGGCTCAGCGCGTTGAGTTTGTCAGGCCGATTGAAAGTCAGCGTGGCGACGCGGTTTTCAACCTGCGTCAGAATCACTGCGTCAGACATAGCCGCCCTCCCGATTGAATGGTCAGCACAAGGAGCGCAGGCGTCCCGCCTGCCTTGCAGTAAAGGTGCATCGAGCGAAACAGAGCAGGCGGGACGCCTGCGTTCCTTGTGATTGCTGATAAATTGACAGTGTGCTGCGTGTCAGTCATCTTCCGCATACAGCAGCGGGTTGGTATAGTGGCACACTACCGACCGGCAGGTAAATCCGTCTGCACAACAAAGCAACGCCGCAGACAAAAACACAGATGCCATGAAGATCACACCTGAAATTCTGGACAGGATTCGTCAGCAGTTCGAGCATAACCCGTTCCCGCGTTCCATCGGCATCGGGATTGATTCGATTGCGGAAGGCCGCGCCCGCCTGAGTCTCGAAGTCACGCCGCAGCATTTGCAGTTGCAGGGCGTGATGCACGGCGGCGCGATTGCCACGCTGATTGACACCGCCGTCGCCTTTGCGATTGTCAGCGTGTCGGAACCGGGCGCGCGCTTCACCACCGTTGAATTGAAGATCAACTATCTGTCCGCGATTCGTGAAGGCCGCGTGGTCGCCGACGCCTGGATTGTGCGCGACGGCAGCCGCATCGTCGTGGCCGAATGCGACCTGTTCGATGCCGCTGGCAAACTGGCCGCCAAAGGACTGCTGACTTACATCAGACTCGGCGGACAATGATGAATTATCCGGGCAGGAGTACGCCGTCATCAGCAGCGCGTTCAGACTGAATCGTTGTAATCACTCAGATAAAGGCGGCCTTCGTAATCCACCAGCCCCAGCCGCACACGATCCAGCCAGCCCTGGCGACCCAGGACGTTGATCGGAAAATTCTTTTCGGCGGCGAAGTAAACCGTTGCCGTGACTTCGATACCCAGCACAATCAGGGTGATTTCGTGGCCATAAGCAGGGAAGCTGCCTCTGACCGAGCCGACCCGTTCGAGAATGCCGTCTTCAATATCGAGGCCGAGCTTTTCACCGATCAATCGCTGAAAAATCGAAAAGCTTGCACCCGTATCCAGTTTGGTATCGACACGGATTTCCGCTGATCCTGAGCGCAGGAGCACAGGCAGGGTAATACCTGATTTCAGTGTGTCGTAATGGTGAATGGTGGTAAATCTGAGCTGGTATGTCATCACAGCAGTCCGGTGAAAAATGCCGCAGGTTCTTCAACGATCTGCACCAGGAAGGGAGCCTTTATCCCGGCGGCTTTAGCCTGGTCATAAACCTGACTGCCATCAGTGCCGTGACTGATAAGCTGGTCGCCTTCGAGGACGACCCACTGACCCAGATACTCGGCGCGATGTTCAGCGATCCATTGCCGGGCCTGCTGGTACTGCTCCATTTCACGGCACAGCTTTTCTGAATGTTGCTGCTGCTGAGCGTCGTGTTGTTCCTGCTCCTGCAACCATTGCTGTAATCGCTGGCGGTCTTCGGGCGGCAGGTTTCTGGCTGCTTCAATCATCTCTTCGAGCGTGGTCATATGATCCCCTCCGGTCAGTACAGGCTGACTGTGCACATTGTAACCAGATCAGCGCCGGACGAAAACCTGTTACTTTCAGCCGCTGACTCCGGTCTGCCAGCACTTGCCGAAGCGAATGCACTGCGGTAGAAAGAACCTGACACAGACATTCAGAAACTGAACCCCTTTCAATGTGATAACTCAATGCCCATCGTTCCTGGCACGCGCCTGAAACATTACGAAATTACAGCCCCGCTGGGGACGGGCGGGATGGGCGAAATCTGGCTGGCGCAGGATTTGCGCCTTGAACGACAGGTCGCGCTCAAACTGCTGCCGGATCAGTTCACCAGCGATCACGAACGATTGCGGCGTTTTGAAATCGAAGCCAAAGCCGCCTCGGCGCTCAATCACCCGAACATCATCACGATTTATGAGATCGGTGAAGTTGACGGCGTGCATTTCATCGCCACCGAATTCATTGACGGGCAGACGCTGCGTGAACGCATGACGCAGGCGCCGGTGAAACTGCTCGATGCGGTGGATGTGGCGATTCAGATTGCTTCGGCGCTGGCGGCAGCGCACGCGGCGGGCATTGTGCATCGTGACATCAAACCCGAAAACGTCATGCTGCGCCGCGATGGTTACGTCAAGGTGCTTGATTTCGGCCTCGCCCGCGTGACTGAAACCGGCAAACCGGCGAGCGATCCTGAAGCGCAGACGCTGCTCGCACAGTTCAAAACCGATCCGGGGCGCGTGATGGGGACGGTCAGTTATATGTCGCCCGAACAGGCGCGCGGAACCGATGTGGACGGGCGCAGCGATATTTTCAGTCTCGGCGTGCTGCTTTATGAACTGATTTCGGGGCGGCTGCCGTTTCGGGGCGACAGCGTCAATGACACGTTTGCCGCGATTCTGCGCGAGGAACCGCAGCCGCTGACCAGTTTCGTCAGAGAACTGCCGCCCGAATGCAACTGGATCATCAGCAAGACGCTCGCCAAGGATCGTGAAGATCGTTACCAGACCGTCAAAAGCCTGCTCAGTGATCTGAAGCGCCTCAGGCAGCGGCTGGATTTTGAAGCTGAAATGGAACGCGCCGTGCTGGCCCGGCTGCGCGGCAATGTGACGATTATGGACAGCGGCAGTTATGCCATCACGCTGCCACCGCAGGGACAGAGCGTTCCGGCGGCTGAACCCGTCACCCGGATTACGCGGCCTGTTTCAAGCGCGGAGTATCTGCTCAGTGAATTCAGGCAGCACCGGCGCAGCGTGCTGGCCACGCTGCTGGTGCTGCTGCTCGCCGTTTCGTCGCTGGCCTGGTACACGCTGCGTCCCCGGCCCATTGAAACGCTGGCCGTGCTGCCATTCATCAGTGCTGACAAGGATGCTGAAACCGAACGCCTGAGCGACAGTCTGACTGAACGAGTCATCAGCAGCCTGTCACAGGTGCCGAACCTCAGAGTCAGATCGCTGACGGCGGTTTCGCGTTACAAGGGGCAGCAGACCGAAACCGAACGGATTGCCCGCGAACTCGGCGTGCAGGCGCTGCTGATTGGCCGCGTCGGCAGGGGCGCTGACGGCCCGACAATTCACGTCGAACTGGTCGAAGCCAGAGAAAACAATCAACTGTGGGGCAACCGTTATGAGCGGCCTGCCGACATTCAGATTGCGCAACAGCGCATCACGCGCGATGTGCTTTCCAGTTTGCGGCTGGTGACGCTGAGCGGGCCTGAACGCAACCGGCAGAAGGCCGGAGAGCTTTATGAACAGGGGCGCTCAAGCTGGAACCGGCGCACGGTCGAAAGCCTGCGGCAGGGCATTGAATACTTTCAGCAGGCGATTGAAGCCGATCCTGATTACGCGCTCGCTTATGCCGGACTGG
This sequence comes from Blastocatellia bacterium, assembly GCA_046331565.1. GTDB lineage: Bacteria > Acidobacteriota > Blastocatellia > RBC074 > RBC074 > DASRDU01. The sequence goes on along the minus strand of JAXLQP010000001.1, from coordinate 2,949,837 downwards.
CTGACTGTTACAATTCGCTGGCCAATTACAACGCGCTGCCGCCGAACGAGGCTTTCCCGAAGGCCCGCGAAGCCGCGACGCGCGCCCTGCAGCTTGATAATTCGCTGGCTGAAGCGCACACGGCGCTCGCCTTTACGGCCTTCATTTATGACTGGGACTGGGACGGCGCTGAACGCGAATTCAAAAAGGCTATTGAACTCAATCCGAAATACGCGCCCGCTTATCAGTGGTATGCCAGTTGTCTGGCCGTGATGGGCCGTTACGATGATGCAGTGGTCGCAGCGGCAAAGGCCAAGGAACTTGATCCGCTGTCGCTGATCGTCAACGCTCACCTGGGGCGGATGTTTTATTACGCTGGCCGTTATGATGAAGCCGTTGAGCAGTTCCAGAAAACACTCGCGCTTGATCCGAAGTTCTTCGGCGCGCGTCGTTACCTGGGCCAGGCTTATGAAGAGATGCAGCAGTACGACGATGCGATTCGTGAACTGAGCCAGGCCGGGAAGCTGTCAGGTGGCGTGATGGTGAAAGGTGAACTCGGACACGCTTATGCCGCCGCCGGAAGGAAGGACGAAGCGCGCCGCATTCTGGCTGAATTGCAGGCGGCTTCATCGCAGCAGGGTATGTCATTTCTGATTGCGGTGATTTATGCCGGACTCGATGAACAGGACAAGGCTTTCGAGTATCTGGAAAAGGCTTACAATGAAAAGGCCGAACGCATGGCCTATCTGAAAGTTGACCCGCGCCTGAAAAATCTGCGTCACGACCCGCGCTTTGCCCGGCTGCTGCAACGCATCGGGCTGCCCGCCTGAAGCCTGCCATCTTTCAATCCTTCACGATCATTCCATCCAGCAGCCGGATGATGCGCTGGCTGTAAGCGGCATTGGTTTCTGAATGCGTGACCTGAATGATGGTCGTGCCTTCCTGATTGAGTTTCGTAAACAGTTCCATGATCTCTGCGGCCTGGGCCGAATGCAGGTTGCCGGTGGGTTCATCGGCGAGGATGAGTTTCGGGCTGGCGATGATGGCGCGCGCGACGCCGATGAGCTGCTGAATGCCGCCGGACAAATTACCCGGATAAAGTTTCTGCCGGTCGGTGAGTTGAAAGCGGGCGAGCGTTTCAGCAATCAGCCGCTGCCGTTCCGGTTTGCTGTAGTTGCGATACGAAAGCGGGACTTCGAGGTTTTCATAGACCGTCATCTGATCGAGCAGGTGATAGCTTTGAAAAACAAACCCGATGTTTTTGTTGCGCAGTTCGGCGCGCTGTTTCGGCTTCAGTTGATGCACGGCCTGATCAAAGAAGTAATATTCGCCCTGCCACACGTTGTCGTGCATGCCCAGAATGTGCAGCAGCGTTGATTTGCCTGCGCCCGACGGCCCCATAATCGTGATGAATTCGCCCTGCTCGATGTCGAGGCTGACGCCGCGCAACACCTCACTGACGGCGTCGCCGCTGGTGAAATTTCTGCGAATGTCTCTGATCGTAATCATGCTGACACCTCTGTTTGTGAGCAGCAGATAACCAACTGCCGTGCCAGGCGGCACAGTCAGCGAAGTCAGTGCGGGAGACAGAGTTGAATCAGGAGGCGGGAGCGCACAGGTGCGGCGGGTGTCCGCTTTCGGGATGTCTGAATCCCGAAAGCGGAAAGCGGAAATGACAGACACCGGAAGATCAGCGCCGTCCGAGCCGCGAACTGGAACTGACCATCTCAGACAGACTGCACTTCAGGCGCGCTGATCTGACCAGGTCTCAGCCGGCGTGAATCAGCACGCGCATTTCCCGGCCAAATTTCACATCAATTTTGCCGGCGCGTTTTTCGACGACGGTGCCGATGCCGAATTTGGGATGAGCAATGCGGTCGCCCACGTTGAAGCGGGATTGCATGGAATATTCGCGGGCCGGGCCGGGGGGATCTTCAACTGCCACGCTCTTTTCCCTGACGCTGCGGGTGCGGGTCGAAGCGGTTTTGGGCGCGCGGTACAGGTGCAGGCTGTCACAGGTGCGGCATTGCACCCGTTCGACGCTGCCATCTGATTTAAGCGCTGTAATGACATGTTCACGTTCGCACTTACACCTGCCGCACCAGGTATTGATGTCATCACCGGTCTGAGATTTTCTGACGATACCAATTGCACTGACCATTGAGAACTCGCTCTGAAGTGGCCTTCGTCTGCGCTGCGGCCCCGATTTGAATCCGGTGCGCGAGTGCAATGAACGAAAGGCATTGATGATAGATGATTGATTCGGGGACTGCCTGGACGCGGGTTGTCGCACCAATCACAAGCACAGCCAATCTAACCTGGAAGCCGTGAGTGGTCAAATTTTTCTATCGTGATTCTCGGTGGGCATCCGGTTGCTAATTCGGCTGATTTCGGTTATTTACTTAATGCCCCCATTTGATAACAGATCAACCTCACACCTTCAGTCAAGGCTGTCTCCGGGCTGGCACCCGACAGACTGGTTTCGGTCTGATCTGACTGGCGGGAAAAGTCACTTCCCGCGCATTTATTCACCCATCCCCGACCATCCGAAAAAGCGCTGAATTCATCCCGGTTATCAAACTGCCCAGGGCTGATCAGACAGACACCAGCGGCAGATGACCTGACAGGGAAGCGGCGATATTTTTCAGGAGTTGAAACCAAAGCAATGCTCGAAAGAAGAACTGAACAACGGGTACAACTGGACATTCCGGCCAAAATCAGATGGAAGGATTCAGTCGGCGGCATCAATGAGCGTGACGCCAGATTGTGGAATCTCAGCAAATCAGGCGCGTATGTCCTGACCGATGATGTGCTGGCGCTCGATCTGCCGGTGGAACTGATCGTGATTCTTGAAAGCAATGATCCTTACAAGGGCGTGGCGACTTATTTCAGAGGCCGCGTCGTGCGCACTGAAACCGTGCATCATTCCGAAGGCAATACGGGAGCGGCCATTTCATTTGAGAAAGCCATTAACGCTGTCGGCACAGGCGAGGGAGGCGGCGCTCCGGTTGTCTGACATCGCGCCGGGAAGTTTTTATGATGGAGCCGACCGCAGTATGGCACTGTCCGGTCTGTGGCGAAGACAATCTGACGTTTGTGGATTTATCTGCCGGATCGCGCCAGTCTTATGTTGAGGATTGCCAGGTCTGTTGTCGGCCTGCAATTCTGAATATCACGACTGACAGCGAAGGCGAAGTCCGGATCAGCGCCGAAGCTGAGTAAGAATGGCCGCGTCAGCCTTCCGGCTGGATTTTCGGACGATTGCCTTCGGCCAGCCGTCTGATCTGCCCGTCAGTGTCCGCCACGACAATCTGCCCGCCGTCATCGTAAGCCAGCATCGTGCCCTGGCGATTCCATTCCAGCGGAACATTGACGGTCATCTCCCGCGTCAACTGATACTGCACGCCCGTCCAGACATCGAGCAGAAACAACTGCCCGTAACACAGGCCGGATTCGGAACAGGACTGAACCGGATTGAAGACGACAAAGCGACCATCAGGCGACCACGCGGCTTCCAGAATGTGCCGCGCACCGGACGGGTCAGCCGATGGCTCAAACCCGTCAAGCGCGGCCACGTCACTGATCTGAATGCGCGCGCCGGTTTCAATGTCAGCCATAAACAACTGCTCGAAATCGCCGGATGTTTCCTTGTAAAGTACCCAGCGGCTGTCGGGCGAGACTGCCAGATCCTGAAAGCTGCGCACCACGACCGGTTGCGCGGGAGCGAGCGCGGCGTATTCATCAACCGACAATTCGCGCGCTTCACGTTTGCCGAGGCCGGTGGCGTAAATTCTGGGCAGCGTGTTGAGTTCGCCATTCTGCGGAATGGCGTGCGCAATCAGCGCGTCACCCTGCCGGGCCAGTTCAAAATGGTCAATGGTCGTGCCTTCCGGCACAGTCAGTTCACCGACTTCCTCAATCTTTTTTTCAGGTGTTTCGGTCGGCGCGCAGGAGTAATACTTGTTGCCGACCGCGTAATAAATCCGGCGTCCGTCCTTTGACCAGACGTGGTCATTGATTGCCTGCTCCGGCGGTGGCGGAACGAGCTGGCGTTCACCGCCGCCATCTGCCTGCACCGCCCACAATCCGCCTTCGCGCAGAAACGAAACCAGCGGTTGCGGGGTCGGAGTCGGAGTGAGTGAGGGTGACGCTGAAGGCCTGGTCGCGGCCAGGCTCTCTTTCTGGTCAGTGGCAGTGACACAACCCGCCAGGGAGCAACTGAGAGTCAACAGAATCAGAAAAACGATCAGCTTTTTACTCACGACTTCCTGCTCGATCAGTTCTATGGCTGCCGCTCGTCAGCACACTTGAAACTGGCGCACCGTTGATGCGTCGTGGCGGCAGCACATTCAATGCCCGGGGGCGGCTGATATTGACGAGGGGGCTTAAACCCGAATCTTCGCTGAGGTGCGCTGAAAGTTCAAGCCGGATTTTTCTCAATAATCTCCTGGCGTGGTCGGCTCGCCACGAATTGGGTTTACGCCCTGAAGGGCATTTGTGTAAACTGGCGGCCTCACTTTTTGTCGGTGCTGCTGGCGTGCTTCTGAATCTGACAGCAGCCTGAAACTTCAACTGAATTCAGGGATCCTTCAGAAATCATGAAAGTTCTGACATTCAAGCGTATCGCGCTGCTGGCGGCCTGCGCCGGACTCAGCGTGGCCTGTTCGACCGCGCACCCGAATGCGAGCGGGGTGGCTGCGACGCAGACACCGGCTCCGGCCACTCAGACGCCGCCACCCGCACCGCAGAGCGAAGAAGACAAGATGCCGCGCATCAACGCGCAGGAAGCCATCAAAGAAGCGGCTGCCGGAAAGGCCATCATCGTTGATGTCCGTTCTGAACAGACTTACAAAGAGCAGCACGCCAAAGGCGCACTGAGCATTCCGCTGGATAAGGTCGAGAAGGGCGAATACCAGCTTCCGAAGGACAAAAAGATCATCACCTACTGTACCTGACCGTCCGAACATACCAGCGCCCGTGCGGCGCTTGTGCTGAAGAATGCCGGTTACAAGGATGTTCACGCTCTGCTCGGCGGCCTGGCTGCCTGGGAGACTGCGGGCGGAGAAATGGTCAAGGCTCCGGCTCCGCCACCGCCGACTCCGGCGCAGCCAGTCGCGCCTCCCGCAAAGAAAGGCAAGCCTGACGCGGCGAAGCACTGAAGCCTGGCGATCAGCGGCTGTAGTCACACATTGATCTGTGGTCGGACATCCGGCCACAGACGAAGGCCGGTGCAGACAGATGACCTGATGTGATCTGTCTGCACCGGCCTTCGTCTGTGGGCCTGATTTTTGTGCGTTTCAGTGCGCGCTGCTGAATGCTCCCGTTGATCCTTTCACAGCGTTTTGAGAAAGGCGATCAGCGCCTGCCGGTCTGCCATCGTGAGGTTCAGTCCGAAAGGGTGTCCTTTGACGGCGCGCGTTTTTACGCCTGCGCCGCGAAACCCGGTCGGCGCGTAATCATCACACAGTCGCTTCGGGTCAAACCAGTCTTCAAGCGTGGCCACCGAACCGTTATGTTCCAGGGGCGAGCGATACCACAGCCCTTTGAGCGATGGCACTTTGTAATAGCCCGTGCCCCTTCTGGTCGTGAGCGTCAGCGTCGCATCAGTGCCGACCTGGCGCATCAGGATGTCATACTTCTTCAGGTGTTCGGGCGGGACATTGAAGCCGTCAGCCGGAATCAGTTTGTTGCTGGTGTAAAGCGGCGGCGTATGGCAGACGGCGCAGCCTTCGCGTTTGAAAACCTGCTGCCCGCGCGCTGCCGCCGCATCGAAGCGGTGCGGACTGGCAGGAGGCCTGAGCGAATAAAGGTAAAGCGCAAGCGCGTAGAGCTGCTCATCGCTGTACCGGCCCTGTTTTGACGGATCAGGCAGGGTGCGAAAATCCCGCGCGCCGGGAATGAATCCGTTGTAGCTGGCCAGCAGGTCTGCGCCCTGATTCAGCGCGGCATAGCGCATCATATCGGCGATTGAGCGATGAAATTGCAGGCCTGTGTGATCAAGATATTTCCGGTCTTTGACTCCGATCAGGTCGGGCACCTGCGGCGGTGACAGCGGGCTTGATCCCTGACGGGCGATCACACCGGCGGGCATTGCCGCGTGCCAGGCGATAATCTGATCGAGCGACATTTGTTCAAGCCCCGCCAGCGGGTCGGGTTTGACCCAGGGCGCGCCAAAGAATGATCGCTCAAAATTTCTGATCCGCTCCGGCGTGAATCGCTGTCCGGCAAAAAGGACACCGGCGCTCTCAAACGGGAAATTTCCCTGCGCGCCTTTGAGCACTGTCCCGTCATCCAGCACCCGCGTATGGCACATTCCGCAGGCGAGCGTTCCCATCTCGACCTTTCCCTTTTCTCTGATGACGTAGCGGAACCAGGGCAGCGTGCCATCCTTTGCCGCGCGCACGCCGGTCTTTGCATACCACTGCGGATCTCTGACATCGGCAGTCGTAACCAGCGTGTTGTAGAAAGTGGGCGCGTCAAAGACTGTCTCTCCGGCCCTGATCCAGTCGTTCTCAGTCCTCAGCTTTGCGGCATCGAAGGCCGGTTCAGGTTCCTGCTGCCGCAGCCATTCTTCATATCCTTCCGGCTCCTGACCCGGCGCATAGACAGGATAGCTTTTGTAAATCGGTCGCACCGGGATGCGGTAGTAATAATCGGCGGAAACGTGAACCCGCGACACGGCGGGATCGGCAGGCGGCAGTTCCAGCGCAGCCATGGCCTGATCGTCCCACATCTTCGGAATCGCGGGAGTAAATGCCCGGTCGGTTGTCTGCGCCTGGCCATTGCCGAGATAAGCGGCAATGCCGGATAAAGTGAACACAACAAGTGTCAGACATCTGATGTTTCTGCTGTTCATTGTAAACCCCTCTGATTCAGAACGAGACGAGCACGGGCCGCGGATCATCCACCCGCAGCACGGACTGCTGTTTGAACCATGCTTTGTAAGCCCGCCGAATCTGCTCGATCTTTTCATTGCACTCTTTCCACGCGCCGGGCGGGTAGAGCAGGATCAGAACCAGGCTTTTCTCACGAATGACCCTGTTGCTGCCGGGGTCGCGGAACTGGCCTGTGCCGGTCAGCAGCGTCAGCCCGTCAGGAAAACGCGGAGTGATTTCCTTCCTGAGAAAGCGTTGGAATTCATTCCTGCTGACTCCCGCGCCGTTCGGCCTGTCGGCGCCGAAAAAAAGCTCGGTGCGGACGAAAGGTTCGGCGGCGGGACGCTGCCATTCATCCGCGCTGCTTTGCACGACCGGTGGCGTGGCGCTGCCCGGAGCCGCCTGTTGAGCGTAAACCGCAGGCGCGAGCAACATTAAAGCGAGAAATCGTGTTGTCAGTTTGTTCATCATCGCTGGTGATCGTGATCGAATCGGGTAAAATTCGTTTTCCACTAACAATCAGTGAATCGTTGTGCGAACGTCGCAGAGATTGAGGCAGGGCGGCCCTGAAAATCTTTAGCGGGTTATGAATTTTTTCTTTCAGCAGTTATGAGCAGTCAGGAAAAACGGAATTACGTCTTTGGCCGGTTTCGGCTCGATGCAGGCCAGCGTCTGCTTTTTGCGGAGGATGAGGTGGTGACGCTGACGCCGAGAGCCTTCGACCTGCTGCTGGCGCTGGTCGAAAACAGCGGCAGCGTTTTAAGCAAGGAAGAGTTGATGGGCACGATCTGGGCCGGTCAGATCGTCGAAGAGAACAACCTGGCCCAGAACATTCACAAAGTCAGGAAGGCGCTCGGCGAGGGAACAACAGGCGCGAGATTTATCGAAACGATCCCGAAGCGCGGCTATCGTTTTGTGGCGCAGGTCGGGATGCTCGAAGAGCCGAAGCCGACGGAACGCCACAGCGCGGACAAGGTGGTTGCCGCGCTTTCTGAGCCGCTGCCCGGCCACAGCGTGGCGGCCTTTCAGCAGCCGAAGACGCAGTACGCGACGAGTCCGGATGGCGTGAATATCGCCTATCAGGTGATCGGTGAGGGGCCGCTTGATCTGGTCTTCGTCATGGGGTGGGTGTCGCATCTGGAATATTTCTGGCGCGAGCCTTCCTTTGCGCGCTTTCTGCTGCGGCTGGCCTCCTTCTCCCGGCTTGTTCTTTTCGACAAACGCGGCACAGGATTGTCAGACCCTGTGCCGGTGCGTGACCTGCCGACGCTCGAACAGCGGATGACCGATGTGCAGGCCGTGCTGGACGCAGTCGGTTCGGAACGCGCCGCGCTGCTGGGCATTTCGGAAGGCGGGCCGATGTGCGCGCTTTTTGCGGCCACTTACCCCGAACGCACCACGGCGCTGGTGATGATCAGCACCTACGCCAAACGCCTCTGGTCGGAGGATTATCCCTGGGCGCCGACCGCCCAGGAACGCGTCGCTTTTCTGGAGGAAATCAGAAAGGACTGGGGCGGGCCGGTGGGACTTGAGAGGCGCGCGCCGAGTGTTGCCGATGACCCGCAGTTCCGCGAATGGTGGGCTGCGTATCTGCGCTGCGGGGCGAGTCCCGGCGCGGCGCTGGCGCTGACGCAGATGAACGCAGAGATTGACATGCGCAATGTGCTGCCTTCGATCCGCGTGCCGACGCTGGTGCTGCATCGCGCCGATGATGCCTGTTTGTCGGCAGGGGGCGGGCGTTATGTCGCCTCGCTCATTCCGGGCGCGAAATATGTCGAACTGGAAGGCCGCGACCATCTGCCCTTCGTTGGCGATCAGGAAGCGATTCTGTTTGAGCTTGAGGAATTTCTGACCGGTGCGCGTCCTGACCGGCGGATTGACCGTGTGCTGACGACCGTCCTGTTTGTCCTGTTCGAGGATGCCTCACCGCAGCTTTCACCGGAAACGAGAGAACTGCATTGCGCGCACGTGCGCCACGAACTTACGCTTTCCAGAGGCCGTGAAGCGGCGCTGACAGATGGCTGTCTGTTTGCTACCTTCGACGGGCCGGCGCGCGCAATCCGCTGCGCTCTGGCCATCGTGGAAGCCTCGGCGCGCTTCGGTTTGCGCGCCCGCGCCGGATTGCACACCGGCGAATGCGATGTGCTGGGCGAACGAGTGAGCGGCGTCACGGTCGAACTTGGCCGGGCCACAGCCGACTGCGCAGCGTGGGCCGAAGTGCTGATTTCGCACGCCGTCAAAGACCTGGTTGCAGGTTCCGGTCTCGCCTTCACGCCACAGGGCGCGCGGGCATTTGCCGATTTGCCGGGCGAATGGCGGCTCTTTGCTGTTGGACGGAACGATGTCGGGCGCGCCCTCGTCAGCAGCGGGAAAACCAGTCACTGATGACCAGCACCTGGCATCCGGCAATTGCCCGGACGATACCGCAGCTCAGCCACTTCAGCGGCCCGCGACGGGCAGCCGGAACGCCGCCATCTGCTCGCCGTTGCGGGCCAGCAGCAGGTCGCCGACCAGCACCGGGTGATTCCAGGTCTTGCCTTCAATCGCCGGAACCCGCGCAAGCTCCGTGAACTGATCAGGCTTTGCTGAAACCAGCGCCAGTTCGCCTTCCTCCGACAGCACCAGCAGCAGATCCTGATCGGGCAGCAGCACGAGCTGACCGTGACCGTAGCGCCCGCCTTTCCACTTGCGCCTGCCGTCCGTGAGATCAATGCAGGCGAGAATGCTGCCATCGAAGCCGAACGCATAGCCCTTGTGAACAACGAAGTCGTTGAAGTATGGCTTCAGCCCGACTGAAGTCCATCGCTCCTCGACCGTCCATCCACCGGAGCCGTGCGCGACGGCGATGCGCCGGGTGCCCGCGCCGCCTGCCATATCGCCTGTGGTAATCAGGATGTCGCCGTCAGCGGTGCGGGCGGGTTGCAGGATGGGCGTGCCCTCCCACGCATGTTCCCAGAGCTGTGTGCCGTCAGTCGGCGAAACGCTCGTCACACCGGTGCTGCTCAGCAGCAGAACCTGGGCGACGCCGTCAATTGTCATCAGATGCGGCGAACTGTAGCTTCCACCGTGAGCCGGGCCGAACCAGCGCGGCTTGCCGGTGCCGATGTCATAAGCCGCGAGCCGACCGGAAGCCGCGACGATCACGAGGTTGCCCACCACCAGCGGTGAACTGGCGAAGCCCCAGCCCGGAGTCTTTGCGCCGGTGTCGGAAGCCGCGTTGCGCGACCACACGACCGCACCGTTACCGGCGTCGAGCGCATTCAGAATGCCGGTTGCGCCAAAAGTGTAGACGCGACCATGGCTGAGCGTCGGCGTCGCGCGCGGGCCAGCGCCACCATTCGATTCCCAGAACCGGGCGGCGTCGCGGTGTCGCCACACCGGTTCGCCGGTAATCACCCTGTAGCAGGTAACGATCTCGTCGTCACCACGCTGCTCCTGGGTATAAAGAAAATCTCCGCGCACCGCGAAGGATGACCAGCCCGGCCCAATCGGTCGTCGCCACAGCGCGACCGGCGGCGATTTCGCCCAGTCGGTTTCGAGCCTGACGCCGCGAATAATGCCGTCGCGCTCAGGCCCGCGAAAGCCGGGCCAGACAACTTGTGGCTCCGCTGCCGCCGGAACCGTCGGCTTTTCAGGAATCTTTGTGGCGGTCGGTGCTGGCGTCGGTGACACCGGCCCGGTTGGGGCTGGTGTCGGGAGCGGCGTTGCGGTCGCCTCTGCGGTCGGCGCTGCCGGAGCAGGCGGGAGCGCCGCAGGCTCGTCAGCGCCCTGGGCCAGAAGTCGTTCCTCCGGGGTCGGAGTCCACCGCCAGTGCAGATCCGATCTGGCATCGCCGGTAATCCCACCGGTGCGCACAAGTGTGAACACTCCGCAGGCCAGCACGATGGCGACGACCAGCAGGGCGCGCCGGGGGACGCTCGACAGGTGACGGGCAGCCATCGCCCAGGCCACCAGCGCGAGACTCAGAACCGGAATGGCAAAGATGGGCAGCATCATCCCCATCATCCCGTTCGCAATGGACGGGTGAACGATGCGCAAGGTCGCCAGCAGCGCGCCAGCCATCAGGACAAGAGCGCCGACACGCTCCAGCCAGGGAGCGCGGCTGAAAAACAGCCACCAGATGAGGACAACCAGCCCGCCAGCAACGCCGCCCATCACTGCGAAGGCGATATAGTCAGGAGCAGCAACGGGGACGACAAACCTGACCAGCCACTGCAACCCCACAGCGACCACGCCGGGCCACAGCCGGAGCGGCTTCTGAGTAATCGTTTCGTCAATTTGAGGGATGTTCATGCCGGGATATACGTTCCCCGCGACCAGGAAAATGCAAATAATTTCCGGTAGCCGGAAAACTCCCCGGAGCGATTTTCAGAAATTGAACAAAGCCGCTTTGCTGCTGACAGGGCGAGAGTGCCGGAGTCTGTGCTGGTGAAGGCGGAGTCAGGTTTGTTTTATTGAGGCTGAATGCCGAGGGCGGGACTCGAACCCGCACGGCCTTGCGGCCAGAGGATTTTAAGTCCTCTGTGTCTGCCATTCCACCACCCCGGCAAAACGTTTCGCAGTTTAGGGGCTGCCCTGGAAAGTTGCAAGCAGGCGTGACTGAACTCTCAGGGTCGTAAATTTGCCTTCGCTTGCGGGGTGATGTTAAGCTGCGCGCGCTGAGCAGAGTTCTTCAATATTCATTCATTACAGCAATTCAGACAGGGGCGGCAATCGGGCCGCCGACAGGGATTTTCTGGTTGCACCGGCCTGTTACGTCCGGGCATCAGCGGAGCATCCTTACCTGTTTCACTTTTCGAGGAGGCAACAAAGACAATGGCGCACGTTTACACACCGAAGACTTTCAATCTGAGCAATCTGAACGGCATCTCTGACGGCACGCTGGCGATGCACTTCAAACTGTATGAAGGCTATGTCACCAATACCAATCTGCTCAATGAACGGATTGCTGATCTGGCGCGCGGCGAAATTACCGCGAATGAAATGCCGGTTTATTCGGAACTGACGCGGCGGCTCGGTTTTGAATACAACGGCATGGTGCTGCACGAATATTACTTCGGCAATCTCAAAAGCGGCGGCAGCGGCGAGGCCGACAATGCTTCGGCCTTTTACAAGGCGGCTGAAGCGAGCTTTGGCAGCTATGAAAACTGGAAGAAGAATTTCGTTGCCGTCGGCAAGATGCGCGGCGTCGGCTGGGCGGCGTGTTACCAGGATCCGGCAACGGGCAATCTGTCGAATCACTGGATCAACCTGCACGAAACGGGCAATGTCGCAGGCTTCAATCCGATTCTGATTATGGATGTCTGGGAGCATGCGTTCATTCGCGATTACGCTCCGGCTGAGCGTCCGAAATACATCGAGGCGTTTTTCTCCAATATTGACTGGGCCGCCTGCGATGAGCGCCTGAAAAAAGGCGCGGCTGCAACGGCCTGAAATTGAGATGACAGAGTAAAGGCAGAAGCCGGACTTCTGCCTTTTTCAATGACTGATCAGGAAAGATGCGGAGGGAAAAAATGAAGCTGACTCAGCGCGGACAGTTGCTTTGCCTGGTGATGCTCGCCCTGTCATTGCTGGCGTTCATCGGATGCGAAGCGAAGAAGGAAGAGACTAAAACGGCAACGGGCGAAACCGCGACCAAAACCGCGACGCCCGAAAAACAGGAACTGAAAGTGGTTGATCGCCCGCAGTCGGTCAAGGACAAAATGGCGCAGCGCGGCGAACAGGACAAGGCCGCGCCGGTGCTGAAGGTCGTTTCACCGGCTGACAATTCAACCATCACCGGATCAACCGTCAATGTGAAACTGGCCTTGAGCGGTGATCTGAAGGGCTATCATCCGCACAAGGATGAAGACGGCACGGGCAATCACATTCACGTGATTCTCGACAATCAACCTTACGAAGCTTACTACAACCTCGACCAGCCGTTTGAATTGCGCAACCTGGCCGAAGGCAAACACACGCTGCGCGTCTTTGCTTCGCGGCCCTGGCACGAAAGCTATAAGAACAACGGCGCATTTCAGATGGTGACATTCACGGTCAAAGGCGGCGGCGATGCGACCAAACCAACCACCACCGCGACGGGCGAAAAAGTAGCCGATGCAAAGAAACCTGCCGCTTCACCCGCTGCGCCGAAGGAAGGCAAGGATGTCGCGCCAAGCCAGGCCGGAGCCGTTGACCCGAAGAAACCGCTGCTGACTTACAGCCGTCCGAAAGGCGAATACAAGGACAAGGCCGCCGATGCGATTATGGTTGATTTCTGGCTGATGAACGCGAAGTTGCAGGGCGATGGCGGCGAATACCGCGTGCGCTGGTCGGTTGACGGCAGCACGCCGCAATACATTGACAAGTGGGAACCCGTCTGGCTGTCAGGCTGGGTCGCCGGTAAACACAAAGTCAAAGTTGAACTCGTGGACAAGAGCGGCAACGTCGTTGATAACGGCGGCTACAATGCGACCGAACGCGAGATTTCAGTTGTGAAATAATCTGCCTCATTCAGGTCACATCGGGATGAAGGGCGCCGTATGTTTCGGCGCCCTTCTTTTTTGCAGACAAGTATCGCTGGTTGAGGAACGCGCCGTTGCTGAAGTACACTGCCTTCGTCTCAGCCTGACAAATCAGGGAGCAGGAACCATGTCACAGACCGCCGCCGAAAATCTTCCCGACCTGACTGAAATCGCCAGCCGGATTGTCACCGAGGACGATGAATCTGTGGATAATCTTTTCTCAGCCAAACAGCAGCGCCTGCTGGTCGAGACGCTTTACAGCGCCTGGACTCCGCCACCGAATGAGGACGAGCCTGAGGAGAAACGCAAATTCCTGGCTGATGCCAACATCGGCATTTTCAGTTCGACAAATCAGCCGCCGGTTGTGCCGGATGTGTTCGTCAGCCTTGATGTCGAACCTCATCGTGACTGGTACGCGAAGGAGCATCGCTCATACTTTCTCTGGGAATTTGGCAAAGCGCCTGAAATAGTCGTTGAGGTTGTTTCCAATCAGGTCGGCAGGAAACTGGATGAAAAGCTGCGCCGCTATGCGCAGATGGATGTGAGCTATTACGTGGTTTATGACCCGCAGCGGCTGTTGAGCGAAGACGCGCTGCGAGTTTATGAACGCGGCTTTGGCCGCCGCTATCGCCGCCGCAGCGATTTCATTTTGCCCGAAGTCGGCCTGGGCCTGACACTCTGGGACGGAACCTTTGAAGGCCGTGAGGATACGTGGCTGCGCTGGTGCGACGCCGAAGGCCGTCTGATTCCCACACCTGATGAACTGGTCGCACAGGCCAGAGTACAGACAGGACAGGCAGAAGAACGCGCGGCGCGACTGGCGGCGAAGTTGCGCGAACTGGGCGTTGATCCTGAGCAGATTTGATTCAGGCTGGAATTGAATTGAACTGGTGCGAAAAAAAAGAGGCGCGAGCCAGGAAACTCGCGCCTCTTTTTTTATCGGCTTGTTCGCGCCGCTACACCTTCAGGATTTCTTCTTCTTTATGCCTGCTCAGTTCGCTGATGCGGGCGATGTGCTGGTCGGTGAGTTTCTGCACGTCGTCAAGGCCGCCGCGTTCCTCGTCTTCGGAAATCTGCTTGTCCTTGAGCATCTTTTTCAGCTTGTCGTTGGCGTCGCGGCGAATGTTGCGGACGGCGGTCTTGTGTTCCTCGGCCATTTCGTGAACGACCTTGACCATCTGCTTGCGGCGCTCTTCGGTCAGCGGAGGAATCGGCACGCGAATCAGTTTGCCGTCGTTGCCGGGATTGAGGCCGAGTTCGGAACTGCGGATGGCCTTTTCAATTTCCACAATCAATGACGGGTCGAACGGCTGCACGGTGAGCATTGAGGATTCAGGCGCGTGAATCGTGGCGACCTGATTGAGCGGCATCTGCGAGCCGTAATATTCGACGTGAATGTTGTCGAGCAGACTGGTTGAAGCCTTGCCGGTGCGGACGGTCGTCAGTTTGCGGCGGTAATCTTCGACCACATGCTCCATCCGGGTTTTGGTGTCTTTGGTAATATCCCTGACCATGTGTTTCCTCCTCCCTGAAATTTGACGCGAGACCCGGACGTGCCGGATCAGCTTGCGGCGCGAACCAGTGAGCCGATCCTTTCGCCCAGGACGACCCGTTTGATATTGCCCGGTACGGTCATGTCGAAAACCAGAATCGGCATTCCATTATCCTTGCACAACGACACGGCGGACGCATCCATCACGGCGAGTTCATCACGCAGCAGCCGCTTGTAATCGAGTTCGTCAATCTTGATGGCGGTTGCATCCTTGCGCGGGTCAGCCGTGTAAATGCCGCTGACGCTCGTCGCCTTCATCAGCACATCGGCCTTGATTTCAAGGGCGCGCAGGGCGGCGGCTGAATCGGTCGTGAAATACGGGTTGCCGGTTCCGGCGGCGAAGATGACGATGCGGCCCTTTTCCAGATGACGCACGGCGCGGCGGCGGATGAAGGGTTCGGCCACTTCGCGCATTTCAATGGCCGAAACGACGCGCGTGAATTTATCTTCCTTTTCCAGCGCATCCTGCAACGCGATGGCATTCATCACCGTTGCCAGCATCCCCATATAGTCAGCCGAAGCGCGATCCATGCCCTGGGTGCTGGCCTTGAGGCCGCGAAAGATGTTGCCGCCGCCAACCACCATTGCCACTTCAACGCCCAGGTCGGCCACTTCACTAACTTCACGGGCAATGCGCTGCGCCACTTTCGGATCAATGCCATAACCGGCATCGCCCATCAGCGCCTCGCCGCTGATCTTGAGCAGGATGCGTTTGTAGGCCGGCTTCTGCGATTTTGTTTTTCTGCTTCTGACAGCAGGTTCAGCTTTGGCCACGATGAAAAAGTGATGAGCAATAATGTTTCAGGGCTGAGTGAAATGTTTTCAACTCAGCCCTGTGATCACGCTTAGTCCTGTTTGACTGCGGCGGCGACTTCAGCCGCGAAATCATCCTTGCGCTTCTCGATGCCCTCGCCCATTTTGTAGCGGGTGAAGCGGCGCACGCTGATTTTCTCGCCGGTCTTGGCCGTCAGTTGCGAAATCAGATCGCTGATCGTGATCGTCTGATCCCTGACGAACGGCTGTTCGAGCAGCACGGTTTCAGTGAAGAATTTCGACAGGCGGCCTTCGACCATCTTGTCGAGAATGTTCTGCGGCTTGTTCGCGTTCTTCGGATCGGCCTTCGCCTGATCGAGCGCGATCTCTCTTTCCTTCTCGATCACGTCAGCCGGAACCTGATCCTTGCTGACGAACTGCGGTTCAGAGGCACAGATGTGCATCGCCACATCCTTGACGAACTGCGTGAAATCATCTGACCGCGCCACGAAATCGGTTTCGCAGTTGACTTCGACCAGCACGCCGACCTTGCCGCCCATGTGAATGTAGGAACCGACCGCGCCTTCAGCGGCGATGCGGCCTTCGCGTTTTTTCGCGCTGGCCAGCCCGGCCTTGCGCAGAATTTCGATGGCCTGTTCCTCGTTGCCATTGGCCTCGGTCAGAGCCTTTTTGCATTCCATCATGCCTGCACCGGTTTTCTCGCGCAGGGTTTTGACTGCTTCAGCGGTAATTGCCATAAAAATTATCTTGCCTCCAGACTTAAAACTTTGCTGATTTGCAAAACGGCGCAGCCGGAACCCGAAGCTTGCGCGGCTGCGCCGTGATCACTATGCGCGGCTGTGAAGTGCAGTGCCGCAGAAATTGAAGCGAATTATGCAGCGCCCGAATCCGCGCCGGTTTCAGGAGCCGGAGCCGGAGCTTCAACTGCCGGAGCCGCTTCAGCCACCGGAGCCGGAGCGGGAGCCGCTGCATGAGCCGGAGCCGGGCGACGTTCACGGCGTTCACCGCGCTCGCCGCGTCCGCCGCGTCCACCACGATCTCCGCGATCACGCCGTTCACCGCGTTCGCCTCTTTCGCCACGTTCGCGGCGCGGACGCTGCGGCGTGACTTCGCGCGGGCCTTCAGCGGCAGCGCGTTCAGCCGCGAGCGCCTTTTCTTCAGCTTCCTTCGTCTGCGCCATCTGCGAACCTTCCAGAATGGCGTCGGCAATGCGCGAGGAGAACAGCCGCACGGCGCGCAGCGCGTCGTCATTGCCCGGAATCACGAAATCAACACCGTCCGGGTCGCAGTTGGTATCCACGATGCCAATGACCGGAATGCGCAGGCGGTTGGCTTCCTTGACGGCGATTTCTTCTTTCTTCGTATCAATGACGAAGATCGCGTCCGGCAGCTTTTTCATCTCCTTGATGCCCGCGAGGTTTTTCTCCAGCGCCTGGCGTTCGCGTTCGATCATCAGCCGTTCTTTCTTGGAGAACTGATCAATGCGTCCGTCCGACTGCATGGCTTCAATTTCCTTGAAGCGTTTGATTGATTTCTGAATCGTCTGAAAATTGGTCAGCAGCCCGCCGAGCCAGCGCTGATTGACGTAAAACTGATTGCAGCGCAGCGCTTCTTCTCTGATCGCGTCCTGCGCCTGACGCTTGGTGCCGACAAACAGGAAGGTCTTGCCGGTGTCTTCAGCGGCCATATCGGTCACGAATTTGATCGCATCCTTGAACAGGCGCTGAGTTTTTTGCAGGTCAACAATGTAAATGCCGTTGCGTTCACCGAAGATGTATTCCTTCATCTTCGGATTCCAGCGACGCACCTGATGCCCGAAGTGAACACCCGCTTCGAGCAGTTCTTTCATCGTCACAGTAGCCAAACTAAATCCTCCACATCGTAATTGGTTTATGTACTCACCAGCCGCCGGGTTGCCGCCTGCGTGCGCAGCAACAGCCAATCAGGGGCTGGCAATGGATTAGTGATCAGTGACTGGTGGTCAGTGGTTAGTGAATTGCAGATTGCTGTTCACTAACCACTGACCACCAGCCACTAACCACTGCTTCTTAGCGTTTCGAGAACTGGAACCGCTTGCGCGCGCCCTTCTGACCGTACTTCTTGCGTTCCTTGACGCGCGGATCGCGGGTCAGCAGTCCGGCCTTGCGCAGCTTCTTGCGCAGTTCGGAATTGAATTCAAGCAGGGCGCGGGCAATGCCGTGACGCACCGCTCCGGCCTGGCCTGACGGGCCGCCGCCATCCACATTGATCAGCACGTCAAACTTGTTGACGGTGTCGGTCAGTTGCAGCGGCTGACGGATAATCATGCGCAGCGTTTCGTTCTTGAAGTATTCCTCAATCGGGCGGCGATTGACGACCACTCCGCCCTTGCCCGGACGCAGATACACGCGCGCTGTTGAGGTCTTGCGTCTGCCGGTTCCGTAATACTGAATCTCAGCCACGTTTGAACTTGCTCCTGTAATTAAGCTTCAACCTTCATTGCCACCGGCTTCTGCGCTCCGTGCGGATGCTCAGCTCCGGCATACACCTTCAGCTTGCTGCCCATCGCGCGGCCCAGCTTCGTCTTGGGCAGCATGCCCTTGATCGCGCTTTCCAGCACGCGCTCAGGATGTTTGACGAGCAGGTCTTTGGCGGCAATGGTCTTGAGGCCACCCGGATAGCCGGTGTGATGATGATAGGCCTTGTCATTGGTCTTGTTGCCCTTGAAGACAACTTTGGCCGCATTGATGACGATCACGTGATCGCCGGTATCAAGGAAGGGCGTGTAGGACGGCTTGTGCTTGCCCATCAGAATGCGGGCCACCTGTGAAGCCAGACGCCCGACGGTCATACCGTCTGCATCAACGATGTGCCACTGCCGCGTACTTTCCAATCCCTTTCCGCTGGGAAACCAGGTTGACATAGATGTGATCTCCTGAAAAAAACGTCAAAAAAACGAACGGCAAGGATATGGAAATTGCTCATGCGTGTCAAGGCAGCCGTGACATCGCGGCCCGCCTGACCGGGAATTTACCGCTTTCCGGCCTGCGTGCCAAATTGACAAATCCGGCAACCAGGCTGATTATCCTGCCTGGCAAAATTCTGAATCAGAAAATAACAGCAGTCGGGTGCGGGGCGCACTATCACCGCACTGTTCCAGCCTTTCCGCTGCAATTTCACAGGTTCGAAAAAATTCAAATCAGGCAGGTGTTAAGGTGAGTTCAGAACTGACACGCACTGACGGGCATCAGCAGGAGCCGACTACGATTAATGAACTGTTTGCCCAGGCCGTTCGTCGCCGCGCGGGTAAAGTCCTGATGCGTTACAAGCGGCAGAAGGTCTGGCACGAACTGACGGGCGCGCAACTCGACGAGCGCGTGCGCAATGTGGCGCTTGGTTTATGGCTGCTCGGCGTTCAGCCGGGCGACCGCGTGGCGCTGCTCGCCGAAAGCAGCCCGGAATGGAGTATTGCTGATTACGCGATTCTGGCCTGCGGCGCAATCAACGTTCCCGTTTACCCGACGCAGGCTGTTGATCAGGTCGGATTCATTCTCAGAAACAGCGGCGCGCGCGTGCTGCTGATCTCGAATCAGAAACAACTCAGACGCATTCAGCCTGCGCTTGACTCGCTCAAAAGCGAAACGCCCCGGCTGGTGATCTTCGAGACGCCGAAGGAAGAGAACAAGTCAGTGATGACGCTCGCTGAACTTGAACGGCTCGGCGCTGAGGAACGAACCCGGCAGCCGCAGCTTTACCACAAGCTGACCACCCAGGCGCAACCGGATGATCTGGCCACCATCATTTACACTTCGGGCACGACCGGCGAGCCGAAGGGCGTCATGCTGACGCATCGCAATCTGACCTTTGACGCGCTGCGTTCGGCTGAAGTTTTCAGCATTACGGCGGAAGATCACGCGCTCAGCTTTCTGCCGCTCGCGCACGTCTTTGAACGGACGGTGCTTTACATTTTCATGTACCTCGGCGTGCAGGTCAGCTTCGCGCGCGGCGTCGAATATGTGGCCGAAGATATTAAGGAAGTGCAGCCGACAGTCGTGACCGCCGTGCCGCGCCTGTTTGAGCGCATTCTGGCGACGATCAATAAACGCGCGGCTGAAGGCACACCGACGCAGCAGAAGGTTTTTCAGCGCGCCATGAAAGTCGGACGCGAAGTGGCTCTGCTGCGCGATCAGCGCAGATCAGTGCCGCTGACGCTCAGGTTACAGCACAGGCTTTATGACCGGCTGGTGTTCACCAAATGGCGCGCGGCTGTGGGCGGGCGACTGCGCTTTTTCGTTTCAGGCGGCGCTGCCCTGCCGACTGAAATTGCGCTCGCCTTTGCCGGAGCGGGCATCACGATTTTGCAGGGTTACGGGCTGACCGAAACCTCACCGGTCGTCGCCGTCAATCATCTGGATGACAATCGCTTCGGCACGATTGGCCCGGCCATTCCCGGCATTAAAGTCAAAACGGCAGAGGACGGCGAACTGCTCGTGCAGGGTGAAATCGTCATGCAGGGGTATTACAAAAATGCCGAGGAGACCGAAAAGGCGCTGGCGCGTCACGATGACGGCATCTGGTTTCACACCGGCGACATTGCCACGATTGATGATGAAGGTTTCATTCGCATCACCGACCGCAAGAAGGATCTGATCAAGACGAGCCTCGGCAAATACATCGCGCCGCAGATGATTGAAAATCTGATTCGCGGCATTCCGCTCGTCGAACAGGTCATCGTCATCGGCAATCATCGCAAATATCCGGCGGCGCTGATCGTGCCGAGCTTTGAAGGTTTGCGCACTTATGCCGAATCACTCTCGCTCAATCTGAAAGAGAAAAGTGAAATGGTGCAGCATCCGCGCATCATCGAGTTTTTCAAGAAGAAGGTTGACGAAGTGACGCGCGACCTCGCGCCTTACGAAAAGATCAAGAAGATCGCCCTGCTCGACCGGGAATTCACCATTGAAGGCGGCGAACTCACGCCCACGCTCAAGGTACGCCGCAAATTCGTCGAAGAACAATACCGCGACATCATTGACGCGCTCTATCCGAAATTCGAGCTGGATGTCTGACCCGGCTGATGAGTGAGCGCCGCCGTCCGCTTTTTAAGCAACTCACCCGCGCGACAGGTCGTATCTGTTGAGCGACCTGGGAACCCGGCAGCAGATGAAATTATGCCCGCACGCGCCGAACAAAAAACATTGTTTCGTCACCTGCTTCAGAATCTCAAACCGTCCACGCCGATGGGCTGGGCGCTGCTGGCCGGAGTGCTGGTGTGGCTGACGGACTGGACGCTGGCGGATGATGACACCAACACGCTGCTTGGCAGTCGCGGGTTGAAATGGTTCTTTGATGTGGCTTCGGTGCTGGCGCTGATTCCGCTCGCTTATTTTATCGTGACTGAAACGCGGCGCGGATTAAGGGCCGTGATGTGGCGGTTGCGACAGCGGCTGATCGTTACTTACTTCCTGATTGGCGTGCTGCCGCTGGCATTGCTGCTGCTGCTGCTGGGCTGCATCGGGCTGGCGGTTGAATTGCAGTCGGGACTGAGCCGCGTGGCGCGACAGCTTGACGGTTATCTCGAACAGTCGCAGGCCGCCGCGCAGGCCATCAGCCAGGAACTCAATACTTCCAACTCTGATCAGTTGCGGCGTGAACTGAAGGAACGCGCCGATGCGCTCTCACCCATCTTTCCAGGCATCACGATTCGTGTGCAGCGCGGCGCTCAGCCGCCTGTCGAAGTGACCGGCGAAAGCCGGATGTCCGAATCTGACCGGACTGCCAGCCGCGAACAATTCTCACCGATGGCCCCGCAACTGCCGGACTGGATCAGATCAATTCCTGAATTTCACGGCCTTGTGATTGAAAACAGCGGACAGGTCTTCGTGCGCCACGTCATCAAAGGCAGCGCGCGTTCAGGTAATCAGCCGGGTGGCGCAGGGGATGAAGTGGTTCCGCTGATTTTTGAAATGCGCTACCCCATCGGGCAGGAATTGTGCGCGCATCTCAGTCACACGACCGGGCTGACGGTGATGCCGCTGTCGCGCAATGCGTCAGGCAGTGGTGACGTTTCAGTGCGCGTGTCATCGGAAGGCACTGAAGTAACGACGGGCGAGCAGCCGGGCTTTCCGGTTCCGATGCAGATGACGAGATGGCAGACCGGACAGCGCACGGAAGGCTTCGCGCTGTTTGTTGATTCGGCATTTTTGCAGCCGAACCGGATTATGGAACGCATTCGCCAGGTGCGGCAGTCGAGCGAAATCGGCAATGCGCTGCTGACGGTGATTACGGGGCTGGCGCTGATCTTTCTGCTGATTGCCTCGCTCGCGGTCATCTCAGCCGCGTGGCTGACGCGCACGGTGACGAGCGCGGTGCATCAGCTTTATCTCGGCACTCGTCGCGTTGAAGCGGGCGACCTCGAACACGAAATTCCGATTGCGGGCACCGATCAGTTGAGCGAGCTGGCGATTTCGTTCAATCAGATGACCCGCTCGGTGCGCGAACTGCTGCGCGTTTCGGCAGAAAAACAGAAACTCGATCAGGAGATGAAAATCGCCGCCGAAGTGCAGTCGCGCCTCTTTCCGCGCACGGTGCCGAAAACTGCCGCGCTCGATATTTCGCCGGGCATCTGTATTCCGGCGCGCGCCGTCAGCGGTGATTATTACGACTTTCTCGACATCACGCCCGGCGTGGTCGGACTCGTCATTGCCGATGTCTGCGGCAAGGGCATGTCGGCGGCGCTGCTGATGTCGAATCTACAGGCCAGTCTGCGCGGTCAGGCCCAGGCCTCGCTCGATTTTTATCAGCATCAGCGCCGCCTGGCTGCTGTGGCATCTGAATTGTCAGAAGCTTCGGCTATTAATTCAGAGGCTTCAGCCATCAATGATGAATGGCTGCCGTCGCGTCATCGCATCGGGCAGATTGTCGAGCGCGTCAACCGGCAGATTGAAAATTCAACGGCTGATGCGCGCTACGTGACGATGTTTTACGCCGAGGTTGATGAGCGCTCAGCCACGCTGCGCTACACGAATGCCGGTCATAACGCGCCGCTGCTGTTGCGCGCTGGCAGCGGTCAGGCGCTGATTGAACGGCTTGATTGCGGCGGCACGGTGCTCGGCCTGTTCGGCGGCATCACCTATGATGAAGCCGAACTGAAACTGCACAGCGGCGATGTGCTGGTCGCCTGCACTGATGGCGTCATCGAAGCGCACAACCCGCAGGGCGATGAATTTGGTGATGAACGGCTGGCCGAAATCGTGATCCGCTCAGCACATCTTTCCGCCGCTGAAATCGAACGGCTGATCCTGCAGGCTGTCAGAGACTGGACGGGCGGCGCAGATCAGGAAGATGATCTGACGCTGCTGGTCGTCAAACAGAAATGACGGGCTGGATTCAGAACAGGAGATTCACCACAAAAGATGCGGAAGGCACAAAAGATGAGCGCGGAGTTATCCGGTCTCTTCGCTTTTGTGCGCGGTGCTTTGGGCGGTGAATTTCCGCGCGCTGATCTGATTTACTGCCTGCGGTGTTGCCAGCTTTCTTATGTCGTCTGAACTCATACTTGTCTGGAATGACGGCTCAGGGAACGAACAGGAATTTGCGGTTTCCTCGCGCTTCACGATTGGACGCGAAACCGATAATGATCTGGTCGTGGCTGATGCCGGGCTGTCGCGGCGTCACGCGCTGATTGAGAATTACGACGGGCTGGCGCAGATTACCGACCGCGATTCGCGCAATGGAACTTTCGTCAATGGCGTGCGGGTGAACGGGACAAGTCCGTTGCGTGATGGCGATGTCATCACGTTCGGGTCAGATCAGGAACTGCGGGTCAGATTGTCTGTGCCCGGAGCCGCGCCTGTTGCATCGTTCAGCCCTGTGCGTCCTGTGTCGCGCGTGCAGCCTGAACCTCGCCGGACTTCATCGCTGAGTCCGCCGCTGCTGGCGGGCATCAGTCTCTTTGTGCTGCTGGTGGGATCAGTGGCTGCATATCTTGTCACTCACCGTGATCGCCCGCCCGAAAATTCTGATCTGGTTACGCCGACGCCGATTGAAAGCGGATCGCCTGTCGTGACGAGCACTCCTCCTGTGTCGCCTTCGAGCGCCGATGACGCGGAACTGAAAGCGATCAGCAGCCGCGCCAACACGCTGCTCGCGCTGGTCAGCAATGATCAGAATCCTTATATCTTTCCGCCCCAGGCGCTCAGCGACATTCAGCAGCAGATCAGGCAGTATCGAAACGCGCCCGAACCGCTCAGCCAGGCGCTGCGGGATCTTCATTCAAGGGGCGCGAAACTGGCGGGCGAGATCAGGCAGAACAGCAGCCTCAGTCCGCAACTGGTCTTTGGCGTGGCGCTGGCTGAAACGGATGGCGGCAAGGGCAATGTGCTGGCAGTGGCGCAGTCGGCTTATCAGAAACTGAATTTTCTGTATGCCACCTTCGGCATTGACAAGGCCGATAAAACGCTGATTCTGGTGGCAGCCTGTCAGATCGGGACAGGCAATGAGAAATCTCACCCGCTGCTGGCTAAAAAAAGCGCGCTGCCGCTGAATGAGCAGACGGTCTGGAGCCTGCGGCGGTATCAGAAGATCGAACCGGCGACTTATCAGTTTGTCATCAGGTTCCTGGCGCTCGGCGTCATTGCCCAGAGTCCGGCTGAATTCGGCTTCAAAGATGCGCCTGCGCTGGTGTTTTGAAGGGGCTGGAACAGTCAGTTGACAAATGACAGAGCGTAGAACAGAATCCGGGCGCATCATTGATTTATGCAGAGTCAATGCCCGGTCTGTGGCTGAAGACGGGCTGAAGTCACAATGCCAGTCCTGCCGATCAGCCATCTGCCCCGCTGGCGCCGGATCGGCGGCCCCCGTAATCTGAAACTATGAGCCGTTATCGCAAAGTAGTCTGGAATGAGGGGATGCTGCTGACTCCTCATCATTTTCAGCAGTGGGATAACTATCACGAAGACCTGCTGCGCGCCCGGCTCGCCGGGGTGCTGGCGTATGACTGGGGCGTGCTGGATTTACAGGTCAATCGTGAGACCATCGCCAACGGCTCGTTCAGTCTGATTCAGTGCCTCGCCGTGATGCCGGACGGGCTGGTGGTCAATATTCCCGATCCGAAACAGGCTCCTCCCCCGCGTTCATTTGCCGCGCACTTTCCGCCGAATCAGGACAAGCTGGAAATCTTTCTGGCCATTCCGGCCCGGCGTGACCGCGCGCTCAACTTTCAAAGCAACGGCGACGGCGGGCCGCTGACCCGCTATGTGCAGGTGGCCGATACAGTCGTTGATGAAACGACCGGCAGCAACGAACAGCACATCAGTTACGCCGCCGGTAATTTCAGAATCCTGTTTGGCGATGAGTCGCGCGAAGGCTTCACGACGCTCAAAATCGCTGAACTCAAGCGCCTCGCCGATCAGCCGCGCCTGGCTGAACGATATGTACCGCCGTCGCTGCACATCGGCGCTTCGATCTGGCTGACCAACACGCTGCGCAAGATCAATGAGATTCTGATTACCAAAAGCAGCACGCTCAGCGAACAGCGCCGACAGACGCGCAAGGGGCTGGCCGATTTTAACAGTTCTGATGTCGCGGTCTTCTGGCTGCTGCACACGGTCAATTCAGCCATTCCGCGCCTGCTGCACCTGTCGCGCACGCGGCTGGTTCATCCTGAACGGCTTTATGCCGAACTGACGCAGCTTGCCGGATCGCTGATGACGTTTGTGACCGAAGAACTGCCGAAAGACCTGGTGACGCATCCGAAAGACATTCTGGCTTACGATCACGACAATCTTTTTGTCGTCTTCGATCATCTCGACCGCCTGATTTGTCGCCTGCTTGAAGTCGTGATTCCGACCCGGTGCGTAGCCATTCCGCTCGAACGCATCAGTCAGACGATCTATGCCGGGCGCGTGCCGGACGATCTGTTGCAGATGGAAACGGCATATTACCTGGCGATTCAGGCGCAACTGCCGGAAGTCAAGCTGCTCGAAATGGCCAGGCCGACGGTCGTCAAGATCGCTTCGCGCGATGACATCGAAATCCTGCGCGGAGCGGCGGTGCCGGGCGTCGCGTTCACACACATTTCGCCTGCGCCGGCGGCCATTCCGGCGCGCATCGGTTTTCATTATTTCCGGCTCGACAGCATCGGGCCGTTCTGGGAAAAAGTGCGCGGCTCAAAGACCATCGCCGTTTATGTGCCCGGCGAATTCAGCGGCGTCAAACTGGAAATGTACGCGATCAAACCCTGAGCGGCGTCTGCGGTCATTCATTTTTTATGCAGAGTGCGACAGTCGAAAGAACGAGTCCCGGTCGTGGCAACGCGCCACAGGAACGCGATCTGCTGCGGCTGGCGACGCCGGTGCTGAAGGTTGTCATGCAGTTGCGCTCAGGGCAGACGCAGCCTTCGGATGAATTGCGGCGGCAGGTGGGCGAACTGCTGCGGCAGATGGAACAGCGCAGCGCCGACAGCGGCTATCAGAACCAGCATGCCTTTCGCACGAAATATGCGCTGACTGCCTTTGTTGATGAAACCGTCCTCAACGGCCCGTTCTCTGAAGCGCAGCGCGAGGAGTGGGCCGCGCATCCGCTGCTGAATGATTTCTTCGGTGAGATGGATGCCGGCATCAGGTTCTTTCAGCACCTTGAAGCCCTCATCGGTGAAGTCAACAGCAAACTGACCGTGCTGGCCGGTGAGCGAGCCGCAGGCCGCAACCCCGACCCCGCACTGTGGCAGGAACTGAACCGGACACTCGATGTACTGGAAGTTTATTACCTGTGCCTGATCCTCAATTACAAGGGTCGGTTTGCCATTGATTTCAACAGCGAACGTCCGGGGACGATTTCCGGCGTGGCCGATTGTCTGCGGCGGGCCGGGCGGTTGCGTGAAGAAGAACTATCCCCCAACTGGAAGGTCAGCGATCAGCCCGTGCCACAGGCTGATCCCGGATTGCCGAAGTGGGTCAAAATCGCCGTTGCCTCGGCGTTTGGCCTGGCGACACTGATCTTTCTGATTCTGAGTTTCCTGCTCTCGACATGGCTGACTGCCGCCGCAGGAAAACTGCTGCGCTGAACGAAGCGCCAACACGACAGGCTGACAATTGCATCAGCCTGCGCAGAGTTCAGAACCCCGGTAATGCTGCTGAACTCCGCCGGTGCCCCACTCCTGAATCACGCTCTTCATTTTATCCAGGCGTGTCTGCCTGACCTGTTTCGCTGCTGTCGGCTCTCGCAGACAGCCTGAGACATTGACCATGCCTATCAATGAACAGTTGAAGTCGGTCATCACTACGGCTGCGCTGGTGGCCTCTTACGGCATCGGCCTGGGGCTGATCTGGTTCCTGCTCGGCCCGCTGCTGGCGCTGAGTCCAGCCACGCTGATTGTGCTGAGCGCGCTGCTGCTGGCGACCTGGCCGATGGCCGTGCTGATTAACTGGATGCTGCAGCGGCGCAACGGCGCGGCTCAGCCCGCCGCCCAGGCCCAGGCAAAAGCCGCCAAGCCCGCCACTCAGTCAGCCGTCAGCGCCTCGCGCAGCTATCCGGCGCTTGAAACCGCCGCCGCCGAAGCGGCGCAATGGCTGCGCGCGAACTGGCGCGGGCAGACGCCGCAGGGCGATGCGCTGTACGGGCTGCCATGGCTGCTCGTGGTCGGGCCGCCGCAAAGCGGCAAGACCTCGCTGCTGCTGACTGCCGGACTTGATTACAACGCGCTGCCAAGTCAGATGCGGGCCGATCAGATGGAAGTGCGCCCGACCAGAAACTGTGACTGGCGCGTGACGAATGACGCCGTGCTGCTCGACACCGCAGGCCGCTATATGTCCGAAGGCCAGGCGGATCGTGATGAATGGCTCGGTCTGATCGAAACGCTCCGGCAGGCCCGCCCCGACCGGCCCTTTGACGGAATGCTGGTCGTGGTCAGCGCCGCGGCCCTGAGCCGGGCCGATGAACGCGAAATTGAAAAACAGGCCAAGGTGATCCGCGACCGCATTGATGAAGCGCGAGCCATCGCGCAACTGCGCTTCCCGGTTTACGTCGTCTTTACGCACACTGACGGGCTGGAAGGTTTCACTGATTTCTTTCGCACGCTCAGTCCGGGCGAACGCAGCCAGGTCTGGGGCGCGACCATCAGACTCGACAAGGCGCCACAGGCGCACGCGCTTTTTGACGGGTACTGTGACGAACTCTACGGGCGGTTGTCGCGCCAGCGTCTGTTCAGAATGAGCCGCCCTGAAATCGCCACCGGCAAATCGGTGACACGCCTGCTTTCGCCTGAGCAGTTGCGGGCGATGTATTCCGAACAGTTGCGCATTTTCAATTTTCCGTTTCGCTTTGGCGGCGTGCGGCGCAACCTGAGCCTGTTCACTTCGGCGCTCTTCAGGCCGAATCCGTTCAGTGACAACCTGCTGTTTCGCGGCTTTTATCTGACGAGCAGTTTGCCGGCGGTGGCTGGCAGCGCATTGCCTGCGGGCGCTCCCGGCGCGACCAGTGAATTAAAGCCGACGGGCAAGGGCTGGTTTACTGAAGTTCTTTTCAAGGACGTGCTGCATCGTGATCGCCAACTGGCCGCCGCCTTTCAGCCGCCGTCGCAATACCCGAAACTGCTGCGCCGGATTCTGCTCGGCCTGGCCGCCGCGACGCTGATCATTTTTCTGACCGGGATGCTGGTGTCGTACTTTCGCAATCGCGCGCTGATTGAAGAAGGCGAGAAACTGGGCACCGAAGCCACACGCGCCGTGAAGGTGATGAAGAAGAATGAACCGGCCACGATTGAGGAAGTCATCGCGCTCAATAACCTGCGCGACTTTCTGCAAAGAAACGAAACCGCGCCCGATCTGTTCTATCGCTTCGGACTCTGGTCCGGCCCGGCGATCAGCGCGCCGCTGCGGGCCATTTATTTCGATGCCGTCAGCCAGCGTTTCTTCGTTCCGGCAGTCGAGGCGATGGAAAAAGACCTGCGCGCCTTTACTGACCGCCAGGACAAGCCGGAAGAAAAGGACGTGGATGATTATTACGGGCGCTATTACGATCTGCTGAAAGCTTATCTGATGTTTGCCAGGCCGGAGCGCGCTGACCAGCCGACACTGGAAAACACGCTGGCTGAGTACTGGAGCAAAAATGCTCCGGCGGCTGACACTGAAGGGAACTGGCGCGAACTGCTGAAATATTACGCCAGCCAGGCCACCAGCGCCGATGCGCCGCACTGGAAAGCTGATGACGCCCTGGTTGAAAGGACACGCACCCGGCTCAAGAATTCCTATCCGCTCGAAAATCGCTTTTACAAAATCATTGTCGGGCGCAGCAATCAGGCCGCCAGGGCCGTCACGCTTGAAACCATTCTCGGCCAGCAGAATGACGCGCTCAAAGGTTCGTATGTTGTGCCTGGCAGTTACACGCTGGATGGTTATTACGATTACATTCGCCCGGCCATCAACTCAGCCACCAGAGAAGTCAGGGAAGAGGACTGGGTCGTGGGCCTGAACGCCGAGGACAGTCAGAAGGGGCAGGATTTCAAGGTCAGCAAAGTTCAGGATCTGTACCTGCGCGATTACAAGGCGCAGTGGCAGAAATTCCTGCGTGGTCTGATGGTGCCGCCCTGCAAGGATCAGAAAAACGCCGAACAGGCGCTGCGTGAACTTTCGGCGAGCGATTCGCCGCTGATCCAGGTGATGAATGCGGTGGTTGAACAAACCCGGCTGGCCAATCCCGTCTCACGCGGTTTTTTCAGCCGGATTTTCGCTTCTGCCAGCGGGGGCATAGATAAAACGCGGCTGGCCGAAGTTGATCGTGACTTTGCGCCGCTCGCCAAATTCGTCGAAGGCGGCGACAAGGCTCCGGCAGCAAAATACCTGGAAGAATTGCGCACGCTGCAACAGAAACTGGGGCGCATCGAATTGCAGAACAAAGCCGCCGCCGCGGCTGACGCGGGCAGCGACCCGGCTGGACTGAAAACCGCTGAACAGAAAGTTGAGCAGCTTGTCGAGGCCTTCAAAACCGAACCGACCAAAGATGCCGCAGATGTTTTGAAACAACCGCTGGCCCGCGTGCGTGAACTGATTGATTACCTTGTCAGCGGTGACAATGTGACGGCGTGGAAGAGCCTGGCCACGCGCCTGCAGACGCTCGAAACGTTTTATCCGTTTGCCGCTTCTGACAGTCGCTTCGCCCCGGTCAACGATCTGACGGAACTGCTCAATCCCGTCAATGGCCGACTGGCTGATTTCACGACCAAGCGGCTGGCCTCGTTCATAGACAATTCGCAGGGTGAATGGCGTCGGCGCAAACCGGATGATCAGAATGTTTCGCTCGCGGTGATTGATTACCTCAACCGGGTCGAAAAACTGCGTGAAGCCCTGTTCCCGAATCGCAGTGCTGAACTCAGAGTTGAATATGACCTGACGATTCTCAACGATGCCAACGGGCCGCCGATCACAATTCAGGCTTCGGGGGCGCAGGTTGACAGCGTGAACAGCAAAACCGCGCACGGTTCGTGGCCGTCGCGCCAGGGCGCCGCCGGAGCGAGCATTACAGTGGCAAGGCCGGACGGAGCCAATGCCACCAGAGAATTTCCAGGCGGTTCCTGGGGCATCTTCAAAATGTTCGAGCAGGGCAACCCGCGCAAGGTGGGCAATCAGTATCAGCTTTCGTGGACTGTCGGGGGCGTGCTGGTCAGGGCGAATTTCGCTCCGGCCAGCACCACCCATCCGTTCGAGCGCAGCCTGTTTACTCAGATTCATGTGCCGCCGAATCTGAAATGAAGTTTTCAGCAACACGTTTTGACGGTTTCAGACACATCACCATGTCAGGCGCTGAAGCGCGTGACGTAACCGTGAAGGAGCCGCATGACAGAGATCAGGGAACTGCTCAATCAGGGACGCCTCGCCGACGCGATCACTGCCGCGACGAGCGCCGTCAAAGCGCGCCCGACCGAGATGAGTGCGCGCACGACCTTGTTTGAACTGCTCTGTTTCGCCGGTGAGTGGTCGCGGGCTGAAAAGCAGCTTGAAGTCATCGCGCACCAGGATGTCAAATCAGCCATCGGCGTGCAGGCCTATCACAACAACATCAAAGCCGAGCAGGCGCGGCAGCGGCTGTTCAGCGACGGCCTCAAACCACACTTTCTGACCGAACCTGCCGCTTACGTCAAACTGCACCTGGACGCAGTCAACCGTTTGCGCGAAGGCCACACGTCAGAAGCCCGCGCCCTGCTTGATCGCGCTGAAGAAGAACGCCCCGCGCTCGCCGGAACGCTGGACGGTCAGACTTTCAGCGATTTCAGGGATGTTAACGATCTGACCGGGCCGGTCCTCGAAGTGATCGTGCAGGACAATTACACCTGGGTGCCATTTGAGCAGATCAGGCGGATTGAAGTTCGTGAGCCGAAACAGTTGCGCGACCTGCTCTGGACAATGGCGCGCATCGAAACCGAAGCCATCAGCGGCGAAGTGTTCATCCCGGCGCTCTATGCCGATTCGAGTCGGCATCCGAACGATCAGGTCAGGCTGGGCCGCATGACCGATTACCGGCAGCTTGGCGACGATTTGTACACCGCCGTCGGATTGCGGCTCTTTCTGGTTGACGATGAAGAGAAATCACTGCCGGAAGTGAAAGTGGTTGAGTTCGCTCCGGCTGAGGCGTGAGGAGGAGAGATCAGCTATGCCCGTGCCCGCTGTGGCGGACGTTGAAAAACTGCTTGTCCCGATTCCAGGCGAAAACCCCGCCGGCGAGAGCCTGCTTTACGAGGGCACCTATGACCGCATCAAGACGGCGCGCCGCGCTGATGACGTGCTGGCTCAGGGTGAATGGCAGCGCGAATTGAAGGTGGCCGACTGGCCAAAGGTCATTCAACTGGCGACCGAGGCGCTGACCACCAGGACCAAAGACCTGCAAATCGCCGCCTGGCTGACTGAGGCGCTGGTCAAAAATGACCGCCTTGACCGCCTGGCCGGATTGCGTGACGGATTGCAACTGCTCGGCGGCCTGCTCGCCGGTTTCTGGGTTCAGCTTTTTCCGGCCATTGACCCGGAAGATGACGAAGGCCCGCTCAATGCCCGCGCCAATGTCATTGCTGATCTGGAAGGCCGCCTGGCGGTCGCCCTGACTGAGATTCCGGTGACCAGGGGAACGGCAGGCGTCAATTACAGCTACGCGCAGTGGGAAGAGAGTCGGCAGTTTGATGTGCCCGAAAACCCTGATTCGCTGCCTTATGACGAACAGACGCGCGTCAGTGAACTCAGGGCACGCGCCGCCGCTGAAAGAAAGATTACGAGCGAGGACTGGCGCAGGGTTTACCGGACGACGCCGCGCGCTTTTTATGAAGAGCGGCTGGAACTGGCCGTTGAATGCCGCACCGCGCTGAAATCATTCGATCAGATCGTTGATGAATATTTCGGGCGCGAAGCGCCAGGCCTCAGGTCGCTCGACAAGGCGCTCGACAATCTGCACACGATGCTCGAACGAATGGTCAAGGACAAACGCCTGGCTGAACCCTGGCCGGAAGATGAACAGGCGGTCGCGGCTGAAGACGCGCTGCCGGAGGACGGGGCTGACGGCGCGGCTGCGCCCGCGCTCGCGCGCAGCCTGAGCGGGCCGGTGCGCAGTCGCCAGGAAGCGTTGCAGCGACTCTCGGAAGTGGCCGACTACTTTCGCCAGGCCGAACCGCACAGCCCCGTGTCCTATCTGGTGCAGCGCGCCGTCAGATGGGGCGAGATGCCGCTTGAAAACTGGCTCGGCGAAGTCATCAAGGACAGCTCAGTGCTGGAACAGTTACGTGAAATGCTGGGGATCAGATCTGAGTCGGAGTGAAAATAAATCGAGAGCAAATTTTCCGCTTTGCTCGTAGTTTCGTCACGGGGCGAGCGCCCCATTCAGGAGCAGGCCGGAAGCCTGCTCTGCATCTTTGAAGGAGACAGCCTTATGCCGAGGAAAGAAAGCATTCAGCAGAAAATCAGCCGGGTGCGCCCGCCGCGCGTTCACATCACTTACGATGTCGAAGTCGGCGGTGCCATCGAAATGAAGGAACTGCCCTTCGTCGTCGGCGTGCTCGGAGATTTTTCCGGCATGCCTGCCGAAGCTCTGCCGCGCCTGCGCGACCGCAAGTTTGTGGACATTGACCGCGACAATTTCGATGACGTGCTGGCCGGAATGAAACCGCGTCTGACTTACAAGGTTGAAAACAAACTCAGTGATGAGAGCGGGCAGCTTGGCGTCGAACTGAAATTCAACAACCTCGCCGACTTCGAGCCTGACCAGGTGGTGCAGCAGGTCGAACCGCTGCGCAAGCTGGTTGAATTGCGGCAGAACCTGTCTGACCTGCTCGCCAAAACGGATGGCAACGACAAACTCGGTGACCTGTTGCAGGATGTGTTGAAGAACACCGATTCACAGAAACAACTCGGCGAAGCGCTGGGCCTTGAACCGTCAGGCGAGGGAAAGGAGTAAGCCATGAACGAGTCGCAGGAAGCAAAAACCATTCAGGTCACAACGAGCGAGCAGGAAGCCGGGTTGCTTGATGAAATCCTGACCGCAGGCATGCGCTCACGCGATGAAGCGCAACTCAAACGCAACAAGGATCTCATCGCTGATTTCATCCGGGAAACAATGCAGGGCCAGCTTGTGCTGGATCGCAACCTCGAAACAACCATCAACGCCCGCATTGCGCAGATTGACAAGCTCATTTCGGCGCAGCTCAACGAGGTGATGCACCACGAAGCGTTTCAGAAACTCGAAGGCTCGTGGCGCGGGCTGCATCACCTGGTCTTTGAAAGCGAAACCGGCACGATGCTCAAGATCAAGGTCATGAACGTCAACAAGAAAGACCTGCTCAGAGACCTTGAGAAAGCGCCGGAATTCGATCAGTCAGCCCTCTTCAAGAAAGTCTACGAAGAAGAGTTCGGCACCTTCGGCGGCGCTCCGTTCGGGGCGCTCATCGGTGATTACGAATTCAGCAATCACCCGCAGGACATGCTGCTGCTTGAAAAAATCTCGCAGGTGGCAGCTTCGGCGCACGCGCCCTTTATTTCCGCCGCTTCGCCGCAACTGTTCGGCTGGGATGATTTCACGAAGCTTTCTGAAGTGCGCGACCTGGCGAAAGTCTTCGATATGGTCGAGTACGCCAAGTGGCGCTCGTTCCGCGAATCAGAAGATTCGCGTTACGTCGGCCTGACGCTGCCGCACACGCTGATGCGGCTGCCTTACGGCCAGGACACCGTGCCGACCGAATCCTTCAGATTTGAAGAGGACGTGGACGGCACCGATCACAAAAAATATCTGTGGGGCAATGCGGCCTATTCCTTCGGCACGCGTCTGACCGAAGCCTTTGCCATGCACAACTGGTGCGTGGCGATTCGCGGCGTCGAAGGCGGCGGGCTGGTGTCGGGCCTGCCGACGCACACCTTCAGGAATGATGAAGGTGAAGTGGCGCTGAAATGTCCGACCGAGATTGCCATCACTGACCGGCGCGAAAAGGAATTTTCCGATCTCGGATTCATTCCGCTCGTGCATTGCAAGGGCACCGACTATGCGGCCTTTTTCGGCGCGCAGTCGGCCAACAAGGCGGCCAAATACGACACCGACGCGGCCAACGCCAATGCGCGGCTTTCGACGCAGTTGCAGTACATCTTCGCGGTGGCGCGCTTTGCGCATTACCTGAAGGCGATGATGCGCGACAAGATCGGCAGCTTTATGTCGCGTGACGAGTGCGAGAAGTTTCTCAATCGCTGGATCAACAACTATGTGACGACCGACGATTCCGCCGGACAGGACACAAAGGCCAAATATCCGCTGCGCGATGCGCGGGTGGATGTGGTTGAAGTGGCGGGCAAGCCGGGCGTCTATAAAGCGGTGGCTTTTCTGCGGCCACACTTCCAGCTCGATGAACTTTCAGTTTCGCTGCGCCTCGTCGCGGAACTGCCCAAACCCGCAAAATAATCACCTCTGCCGTGATTGTGACTTGCGTTTGACAATCCGGCCTGATGCCAGCGGCGTCCGGCCTGTTCCAACCCTAAAGGAGAACCACTATGGCACAAGCTGATTTTTTTCTGAAAATCGAAGGTATTGATGGTGAGAGCAAGGACGAAAAGCTTGAGAAGCATATCGAAGTGATGTCCTGGTCGTGGGGCGAAAGCAATGCCGGCTCTTTCGCGCACGGGCAGGGCGGCGGCGTGGGCAAGGTCAACATGCAGGATCTGAGCCTGAGCGCCTCAATCAGTGCGGCCAGCCCGCATCTGTTTCTCGCCTGCGCCAATGGCAAGCATCTTTCCAAGGCGGTGCTGACCTGTCGCAAGGCGGGCGAAACGCCGCAGGTTTACCTGACCATCACGCTCAATGATGTGCTGATTTCAAGCTTCCAGACCGGAGGTTCAGGCGGCGGCGACCTGCCGATTGAATCGTTCTCACTCAACTTCGCCAAAATCGAGTACGAATACTTCACGCAGGACGAAAAGGGCGTCGTCAAGAGCGCCGGCAAGAAGTCCTGGGATCTGAAGGCCAGCAAGGCCGGGGCATAAGGTGGCCGGGTGGATTGTCGCTCTTCATCAGTGCAGCGGGAGAGCAGCGTGAATTCCTTTCAGGGTGGCACGCTGATTCTCCCGCCTGCCGGAAAACAGTCGGCAGTGGCCGGGAACTCTCCTGCGCGCAGTAATCCGATTCGGCCCGCTGTCCGGCACCTGCATATCGCCTGACTCAGCAGAGTCAGTGAAAGGAGTAACTCATGCCGCGAGAACAGGACATCATTGCCGAACTGGACAAGACCCGGCTGCCGCGAGATTCTCAGATCAGTCAGGTTTACTTTGATGATGTGGTGGCGGCACAACTGTTTCTGACCAGTCAGACCGCCATGGCGAATGCGCTGAAGGATCTGAACGACAAACTCAAAGACAAACTCAAGCAACGCAAACAGGCGAATGATCAGGATCCCTTTGCCAACCTGCTTAACGGAACGCTGGGCGAGTTTGAAAAAGAGAAGGGCTTTGCCATCTATGAAATCGAGGAGCGGATGAAAGTCATCACGCTGACCGGCAATCTCTCTTCTGAAGGGTTTGGCAAAACGCTTGCCGAAGGCCGTCCGTTCAAGGATTACGTGGGCCGCGATCACGGCGTGCATACGCACCGGATTCAGTGGTATTGCCTGCAGTTTGCGGGACTCAAAACCACCTGGCTGGTTGACCTCTACAAACATCTGGGCACTTACGCCAAAGGAGAGGGCTGGAAGCCGGCCTGGCGGGATGCCTGGTATGTGACCTTCGACCGGCAGAAAGAAAATTTCAACAATGGTCAGGGCCTGAATCTCACGCTTGAACCGGCCCAGGACTTTCGCCGACCTGAGACACTCAATCTTTATCTGCTCAATGAAGGAGCGATCAGGTACGACATCCTCAGTTCGTGTCTCAGTAATATCAATGGCAGGAGCGGCCTCGACAACAATATCAAGTACCTGCTGGTACTCAAATACAAGTTCGGTTATCAGGGACTGCCGAAAGGCTGGAAGACAGCGTCGCCGCCGGAACTGAAAAAGATGCTTGAGACCGCCAAAGGAACTCTCTCTTCCACTCAACTGAAAGAGTTCAATGAATACATCGCCGGTAAATCGCCCGATACGGACAAGCATCTGTTCTATCCGAAGGCCGGCGGTTCAATGGGCGTGACGCAGACGGTTGCGCCAACGATCAAACCCGGCCCCGGCAAGTGAGCCGGGGGCCGCGACGAATGCAACGCTGACGGGAAACGGGAGAAGATGATTCAGGAACTTTCCTGAAGGATTATGCGCCAGAACCCGCCCACCACATACGATCAGGTTCGCTATGCGAGCTATCCGGTTCCGCAGGCGCATCCTGACCGGCTCTCGACGCTGGCCGTGCTGCTGGGGCTGACGCCAGCGCCGGTGACACACTGTCGCGTGCTGGAACTGGGGTGCGGCGACGGGGCCAATCTGATTCCGATGGCTCAGGCCCTGCCGGAGAGCCGTTTTATCGGGCTTGATCTGGCCGCCACTGCTGTCGCCGCAGGCCAGGCGCAGATCAGTGAACTGCAACTCGGCAACATTGAACTGCGCCAACTGGACATTACCGAAGCCGGGCGCGAGCTGGGCGAGTTTGATTACATCATCGCGCACGGCGTTTATTCGTGGGTGCCTGAAGCGGTGCGGGAGCGCATGCTGGCGCTGTGCGATGAACTGCTCAGCCCGCACGGCGTCGCTTATATCAGTTACAACGTCTATCCCGGCTATCACCTGCGCGAGATGGTGCGCGAGATGATGCTCTATCACGTTCGGGCCGTCAGCGACCCTGAGCAGCGCGTCAGCGAAGGCCTGGGGCTGATTGAACTGCTGCTGCAGCAGTATCCGAATCAGGCCGCCGCCAAAGCTGATCTGTACGGCGCAGTGCTGATCGAACAAATCGAGCGGATGAATGATTACAAGCACCGCACGCAGATTTTTCACGATGAACTCGCCGCCATCAATCAGCCGGTCTGGTTTCATGAATTCATTGCGCGGGCCGCAAAACACAACCTGCAATATCTGGCTGAAGCCAGTTTTTCCGGGATGCAGGATCACATTTTTTCGCCGCCCGTGCGCGCGTTTCTGAGCCGCTTCAGCGCGGCTGAGATCGTGCAGAAAGAACAGTACCTGGATTTTCTGAAATGTCGCAGCTTCCGGCAGACGCTCCTGTGTCGCCGCGCTGCGCCCGTCACGCGCCACGTCAGTCCGGGCCGCTTCAGTGATTTTTATGCGGCCTCGTCGGCGCGGCCCGCAACTGTGCCGCCTGATTTGCGGCCCGGCGTCGTGCAGGAATTTCACGGTCAGCACGGGGCTGTGCTGCGCACGGATCACCCGCTGGCCAAAGCCGCGTTGTGGCAGCTTGGCGAAGTCTCGCCGCGCGCCCTGCGCTGGGCTGAACTGCTTGAGGCCACGCAGGCGCGACTGCGCGAGGCCGGAACGGGTGTTCAGGTTGAAGGAAATGAAAGATCGCTGGCTGAAATTATGCTGGCGGCTTATGGCGCGGGGCTGGTGCAGCTTCACCTCTGGCAGCCCGAAATGGTTTCGACGGTGAGCGAGCGCCCGCTGGCGAGTCCGCTGGCGCGCTGGCAGGCGCAGCGACAAAGCACGCTGACGAGCCTGCTGCATCAGGCGGTCGAACCTGACGACGAACTGACGCGCCTGCTTTTACTGCTGCTCGATGGCACGCGCGATCACGCCGCGCTGCGCGATGAACTGCTGGCAAATATGCTTGAGCGTCAGGCATCAGTGACGCTGCCCGATGGCACAACACACAGCGACCGCGAGACGCTGCGGCGCGTGATTGATGAACGCCTTGAAGAAAACCTGCACAAGTGCGCACAGATGGCGCTGCTGGTGAAATGACATGCCCAGACCCGGACTCAATGACATTCAGTTGACGCCGTCGGTGCTGGATCGGCTGATTGATGACCGGCCCGGCATTTCGCAGCAGCTTGCCACATCGCGCGCGGCGGGTTTGCGTGAACTGAAACAATCGGTGCGGCGCGATCTGGAATGGCTGCTCAACACGCGCCAGGTCGTGGGCGGCGTGCCGCCGGAACTGAAGGAACTCAGCAACTCGGTGGCCGCTTACGGCGTGCCTGATTTCACGGCGCTCAGCATTCGCAATCCGTCTGATCAGCAGCACATGCAGCGCGAACTTGAAAATGCCATTACCACTTTCGAGCCGCGTCTGGAAGATGTCAGCGTGGTGCTTGAACCACCTGACGACGACCCGACCGTGCTGCGATTCAGAATTGATGCCCGGCTCAGAGTCGAACCTTCGCCTGAGCCGGTGACGTTCGATACCACTCTGCAAACACACAGCGGAGCATTCACCGTCAAAGGCGACTGAGGCGCGTGATAACCCGGAAAGCAGAACCCTGAGGAGGAAATTATGCTGACCAGCAAGTATGTGGACGAGGTGATGGTGCAGGGTGATTACATGAGCGGCGACCGCAACGCGATTGCTTCTGCTCTCAAGCTGAACCAGCGGCTGGGCGTGCTTATTCTGGCGGCAGAGGGACACGACAAAGTCGCCAAAGAAATGAAGCAGTTTTACCAGGACAATAACCGGATTGAAATTTGTCTGATCAAACCAGGCGGGCGGCGGCCCGAAGAGGCAGTGAAGCAGGCTTACAAGGAGGTCAAGGAATGGGATCAGAAACGCCGCGCCTGGAAACCCGGCACTCCCTTTCCGCAGCTTCCCAAATTCGTGACCGATCATGTCGAGACGCGAAAGTACATCCGGGGCAAATGGGAAACAGTCATCCGCGTCAATATTGCCACCTGGGGCACTCAGGTGATTGCCAATGAGTTTGGCACCGACAGCGTCAGCCAGAGCCAGGCGCAGCAGAAGATTCGCCAGTACTGGCGGCTTGATCACCTGCCGCCGCAGAAATGGGGGCCGACGCAGGATCGGCAGAAGCAGGTGGGCGTGTGGCTCGAAAGCAAGGGCTTTCGCAAAGACCGGGCCTACGTTTTTCTTTTTGCCAAGGAAGGCGACCGGCGCGCTGAAAAGGCGCATCACTTCACCTCGATTCTGACCTGGCGCATCCTACAGGAGCGCATCGAAAAAGAGTGTCCGGGCATTGTGCCGGTCGCGGTCGGTGATGACATCGGGCTGCGGACGATTCCAACGATGGTCAGGTTCTGGGAGGATGAAGCCTGGAACGATATTTTCAAGGGAGTCACGGTTGACAGCCGCAGCGCGCAGCTTGGCATGTGGTGTTACCTCGCTGAAAAATTCGGTTGTGTTTCCATCGTCGGCATGCGCAGCGGGATGATTGAAGTCCCGGCGCTGCTCGGTATTCGCACGCTCTATCTGGAAGAAGCGCACAATCAGCAGGCCGGACGCATGGCGAAATGGATCGGCAGGGTTCCGGGTTATCAAAGACAGGTGGTCAACAAGCCGCCCGGCATCAAACAGCAGGCTTACTGGTACGAACAGTCGGCCAGTGCAAAGAGCAAAGATGTTCGGGATCACGCACAGACCGAAGGCGGCCACGTCAAAAACATTGTCATGGGCTTTGAAAAAACGGGGCTGAAAAAAACGCAGCCTGACACGCTGACGAAAAATACTGATCCGCTGACTCCGGATGAAGCGGAGGATCTGGCCAACCGGATCTTTGGAAAAGGCGGGCTGGTCGAGGGCGTTCCGGCTGAGAAATTCATGCTCGAAACCAGCGAGTTCGATGACATCATCAAGTGGATCAAAGACACTCCGAAACCAACAGGCGGCTCGCTCGCTGCATTCTCGTCACTGAAGGCCGATGTCATCGAAGACAACAAAAAGTATGTGGCGACGTGTGACACCGTTACCCGCGACAAAAATCTGCAACACCTGAAAGGTGAACGCAAAATCAGGGACTGGAGCAGGTTCTTCCAGTCAAAGGAATATCTCAACAGCATCGGGATCGAAAAAAAGTGAATCGTCAGATGACGGCACAAGTGCAGACTTATGCGTGACGAACTGCTCGAATATTACGAACGCGAACTGGTCTTTCTGCGCCAGATGGGGGCGGAGTTTGCCCGCAAATATCCGCGCATTGCGGCCCGGTTGCAGCTTGAACCCGACAAGTGCGAAGACCCGCACGTGGAGCGGCTGATTGAAGCGTTCGCTTTTCTGGCCGGGCGCGTGCATCTGAAACTCAATGACGAGTTTCCTGAAATCACCGAATCGCTGCTCAACATTCTCTACCCGCATTACCTCGCGCCGATTCCTTCGATGTCCGTTGTGCAGTTTTCGCTTGATCCGGCGCAGGGGCGGCAGACCTCAGGCTTTCTGATCAATCAGGGCACGGTGCTCTATTCAAAGCCGGTCAGAGA
This sequence comes from Blastocatellia bacterium, assembly GCA_046331565.1. Classification (GTDB taxonomy): domain Bacteria; phylum Acidobacteriota; class Blastocatellia; order RBC074; family RBC074; genus DASRDU01. The sequence goes on along the minus strand of JAXLQP010000001.1, from coordinate 2,909,364 downwards.
AACGCGCTGCCGTTTTCGCACCTGTTATCCGGTTACGCTCTGGCCGATTGAAGTCATGGCGGCCACGCTTGAATCGCCGACGCCGCTCAACAGTCGCGGCGTCTGGCCTGAAGCCGTCGTCAAAATCAATCTGCGCTGCCTGAACAACACAAAGCTCTCGAAGCTGCAACTGATCGCGGGCGAACAATCGGGCAGGGTTGAGCAACTGCGGTTTTATCTGAACGGCGAGCCGCAGCTTGTCTATCCGCTGTATGAACTGCTGTTCAATAATGCCGTGCGCGCCGAACTGCGACCGGTCGTCAGCCGCACGAAAACGCGCACGCTGTCATCCACGCCTGATCCGGTGCCGGTCAGGTTACGGGCCGTCGGCTTTGACGCGAATGAAGGCATGCTGCCTTACACGCCGCGTTCGTTTCCGGGTTATCGGCTGCTGGCTGAATATTTCGCGTTTCCCGAAAAGTTTTTGTTCTTCGATGTGTCGGGGCTGGAGCAGGCCGTGCAGGCCGGTTACGGCGAGCAGTTTGAACTGGTCATCCTGCTGAATGAAGTCACGCCGCCGCCCGCGCCGATTGATGCCGGGACTTTCCGGCTGGGCTGCACGCCGGTCATCAATCTGTTTCGCAAGACCGCCGAACCGATTGCGCTGACGCAGCAGCAGCACGAATATCAGGTCATCCCTGACATTCATCGTCCGAATGCGACCGAGATTTATTCGATTGACGAAGTGACTTCGACCGATCCGGCCCTGCAGCGTTCGCGGCGCTTTCAGCCTTTCTATTCGATTCGCCACACCGAAGAGCGCGAGGACAATCAGATGTTCTGGTATGCCACGCGCCAGGCTTCGCTGCGGCGTGACGATGAAGGCACCGAGATGTTCATTTCGCTGGTTGACCTCGGTTTCGACCCGCACCTGCCGGCAGTCGAAACGCTGACGGTGCATACGACCTGCACCAACCGCGACCTGCCGGGCCGGATGCCGTTTACCGGGGCCGAAGGCGAATTTCAGGTTGAAGGCGCTGATACGCGGGTGCGCGTGCGGTGCCTGAAAAAGCCGACCGCGACGCTGCGCCCGTCATTGCGGCGCGGCGCGCACTGGCGGCTGATTTCGCATCTGTCGCTCAATCACCTGTCGCTGGTTGAAAGCGCCGATGGCTCGCCTGACGCATTGCGCGAAATTCTGCTGCTCTATGACTTCATGGATTCAGCCGCCACGCGCAAACAGATTGCGGGGCTGACCGGAGTTTCAAGTCGCCGCGTCACGCGACAGACCGGCTCACGCATCGGCACGGGCTTTGTGCGCGGCCTTGAAACCACGCTCGAATTTGACGAGGAACAGTTTGTCGGCACCGGCGTCTTTCTGCTGGCCGCCGTGCTGGAGCGGTTTCTCGGACTTTATGTCTCGCTCAATTCATTCAACCAGGTGGTGGTGCGCACCAGGCAACGGGAAAGAGAACTCAGGAAATGGCCGCCGAGAATGGGAGAACAGATCCTCCTCTGAGCAAACTGCTGTTTGACGAATCGTACCGCTTCAACTTTTTTCAGGCGGTGCGGCTGCTCGAACGACTCACCCAGGCTGAGCGTCTGCCGGTGGGTCGGTATGCCGAGCCGGAACGCGAAACGGTGCGTTTCAAAACGCCCGCGTCGCTCGATTTTCCGCCCAGTCAGTTGCGGTTGCTGCAGCGGCGCAAACCGGTCAGCGAAGCGCCGCCCGAAACCGCGATTGAAACCGGCGAACTGCCGACAGCCGAACCTGAAGAGCCGGGGCAGCCCGAAATGACGGTCGCTTTTATGGGCCTCACCGGGCCGCTCGGTGTGCTGCCGCATCCGTACACTGAACTGCTGATTGAAAGAATCGTGCGCCACCGCGATCAGGCGCTGCTCGATTTTCTCGATCTTTTCAATCACCGGATGCTCTCGTTCTTTTACCGCGCCTGGGAAAAGCATCATTTCCCGGCGCTCTATGAAAGCCGCCGCGAGGATCATTTCACCGAAGCCCTGACGGCGCTCATCGGCCTCGGCACGCGCGGCCTGACGGGGCGGCTCGGACTGCCGGATGAAAGCCTGCTGCCGTATGCCGGAATCATCGCGCAGCGACCGCATTCGGCTGCCGTCATCGGTGCGCTGCTGAGCGATCAGTTCGGCGTGATGGTGCAGGTCGTGCAATGCACGGGGCAGTGGCTGGAACTTGATGATGACAGCGTGTCAAGGCTTGGAATGGCCAACAGTCAGCTTGGCGTCAGCACGGTGATGGGCCGCCGCGTCTGGGACATTCAATCGAAATTCAGACTGCGGCTTGGCCCGCTGACTTTCAGAGAGATATCGAAAATGCTGCCCGTGCCCGATTCGCTCTTTGCTTCACTGACTGCGGTCACGCGCTGGCTGGCCGGGCCGGAATTTGATTTCGATGTGCAGCTTGTCCTCAAAGCCAGCGAAGTGCGCGGCTGCGCGCTGACCACACGCGCCCGGCACAGGCCGATGCTCGGCTGGACAACGTGGCTCAAGACGCAGCCCTTTGAAAAGGATGATGATCAGGTGGTGCTGAGCGTCAGCGCCTGAGCAGTAAAACCAGCCCCCCACTTTGATTGAGGTGAACTGATGGCATGGTCACAGGTCAAAGCCAGCGACGGGGAGTTTGAAGTTGACTGGATGGGCGCACAGCAGGTGATTCGCTCGTGGCTCTATTCCAGAGCCAAATCAGCGAACGCCAGCGTGAAACAGGAATCAGTCGGCACGGGCGGCATCATTGATGTTTTTCTGAAGCCGCCCGTCATTCAGACCGTTGAAGTTGATTTCAAAAAGGTCAAAGCCGAAGCCGATAACTGGGGGCCGACGCTGAATCAGTTCGTTGGCATCGCGCTCAATTCACGCGAACAGGCGTGGCGGTGGTTGCGAGTCATGTTGCAGGAAACGCGCCATTACGATCTGACTTTCGCTGACAGGGTGCGGCTGGCCGATCAGACCAGCAAAAGAAATATTCAGAGCGCCATTGCCAAAGGCGAGAGAGGCGAAAAGTTTGCCCGCACGGTGCGTGATCTGTCGGCTGAAATTCTGGTTGTCGGCGCGACCGGAGGCGGAATGGGCGTTGTTGCTGCCGGAGGCGCGTTTGTCACAGGCGCAACGCTCAAGGCCAGCGCCAGATTTGAAACGGCAAAGGACGGGCAGAAATGGCAGGCTTTCGGCGCTGAACTGGCTTTTACCGCGACTTTCGGCATCCTGTCGGCCAAAGCTGAAACGCTGAGCCAGACCGGAAAACTGGGGGCCAATATTCTGATTGCGCTCGTGCAGCCGCAGGCCGATCCGCTGAAGGCGTGGATTTCCGGCGAGGATATTCAGGAAGCCTTTCTGGCCGGGGCGATGAAATCATCTGCCGCCACCTGGCACGAACTGATCAAATATCAGGGCGAGCATGCGATCAAAAAATTCCTGACCGCAAAGGGCCTGAGCGGCGCGATCATTCCTTTCAGCATCATTGCGTCTCAGGCGTCGCTGAATGTGGCGCTCGAAAAAGGCGCTGAAGCCGGAGCAAAAGCGATGCTGCATGCGTCGCACAAATCGCCTGACGAAGTCGTGCGCACCGTGCAGGCGCAGTGTTCAGCCGGTTCATCATCAACCCGGTGTCTGCTTGATGCGGCTGATTACGATGAAAACTTTCTGCGGCAGAATGTCATCAGGTTCAGATAAGAACGCAGCCAAACGCCGGAGCAGGTGACGGCGAGCCGAATGATCTGCCTGCTTCGCATTCAAAGGAACAGTTATGAATCTCAATCTCAAATCGCTCATCAGCCGTCTCAACGATCAGTGCCGCAGCGCGCTCGAAGCCGCCGCCGGATTGTGCCTGTCGCGCACCAATTACGATGTTGATCTGGAACATCTGCTGCTCAAACTGATCGAACCCTCGGACACTGATTTTTCGCGCATCCTGCGCCATTACGAGGTTGACGTGGCGCGCCTGGGCAAAGACCTGACGCGCTCGCTCGACCGCCTGAAAACAGGCAATGCCCGCACGCCCGCGCTTTCGCCCAATCTGCCGAAGCTGATTCAGGAAGCGTGGCTGCTTGCTTCAATTGAATTCGGCGCGCCAAAGGTTCGCTCAGGCCATCTGCTGCTCGCCCTGCTCAGCACCGATGATCTGGCCCGCATCGCCCGCGAAGCGTCGAAGGAGTTCAATGAAATTTCAGTCGAAGGTCTGAAAAAGAGTTTTGCCGACATTGTTGCCGGATCAGCCGAAGACAAGGCCGCTGCTGCTTCAGCCGGTCAGTTGCCGGGCGAAGCCGCGCCTTCAGCGGGCGGCGTGCCGGGCAAAACGCAGGCGCTCGATCAGTTCACGATTGATCTGACGGCGCGGGCGCGGGCCGGAAAGATTGATCCCGTTCTTGGCCGCGATTTCGAGATTCGCCAGGTCGTTGACATTCTCACTCGTCGCCGCCAGAACAATCCGATTCTGACCGGCGAAGCGGGCGTTGGCAAAACCGCCGTCGTTGAAGGCTTCGCGCTCAGAGTCTCGCAGGGCGATGTGCCGCTGCCGCTCAGAAACGTGATCGTCCGCACGCTCGACCTCGGTTTGTTGCAGGCCGGGGCGGGCATCAAGGGCGAATTCGAGAACCGCCTGAAATCGGTTATCGAAGAGGTCAAGTCATCGCCGCAGCCGATCATTATGTTTATTGACGAAGCCCACACAATGATTGGCGCTGGTGGTCAGGCCGGACAGAACGATGCGGCCAACCTGCTCAAGCCTGCGCTCGCGCGCGGCGAACTGCGCACGATTGCCGCGACGACCTGGGCCGAATACAAAAAGTACTTTGAAAAGGACGCCGCGCTCGCCCGCCGCTTCCAGGTCGTCAAGATCGAAGAGCCTGACGAAGCAAAAGCCATTGCGATGATGCGCGGCCTGGTTGAAATGCTCGAAAACCATCATCGCGTGCGCATCCTCGACGAAGCCGTTGCGGATTCGGTGCATCTTTCGCATCGCTACATTTCGGGTCGGCAGTTGCCTGACAAATCGGTGAGCGTGCTTGATACGGCCTGCGCCCGCGTGGCGATTGGCCAGGCCGCGACTCCGCCTGCGGTTGAAGACGCCGAGCGCCGCATCACGCAACTGGCGACTGAAATCGGCGCGCTCGAACGCGAAGCCGTCACCGGCACCGATCATCATAAACGCCTCGATGAACTGAAAGCAGAAAAGTCAGCGCAGGAAGAAAGACTCGCAAAGCTCAAGGCGCAGTGGGATCGTGAAATCGAACTGATCAATCAGATTCGTGACATTCGCGGCAAGCTCGAAGCCCGCGCGGGCAACAACGGCAATGGCGCTGCCGCCGCCGCTTCTGCCGGAGCCGAACCGGCAACGCCCGAAGCAGGCGCGGCAACCGACCCTGACGCGCTGCGGTCGCAGCTTGCGCAGTTCAATACTGAACTTGAAAAAGTGCAGAGCGAAACGCCGCTGATGCAGGCCTGCGTCACTTCGCAGACCATTGCTGAAGTCATTTCGGGATGGACGGGCATTCCGGTCGGCAAGATGATGGCCGATGAAATCAACACGGTGCTGCGGCTCGCTGACAAATTGAAACAGCGCGTCATCGGCCAGGATCACGCGCTGGAAGCCATCAGCCAGCGCATTCGCACTTCGCGCGCGAACCTCACCGACCCGCGCCGTCCCATCGGCGTCTTTCTGCTCGTCGGCCCCAGCGGTGTCGGCAAGACCGAAACCGCGCTGACGCTGGCCGACACGCTCTATGGCGGCGAAAGAAATCTGGTGACGATCAATATGAGCGAGTATCAGGAAGCGCACACCGTCTCATCGCTCAAGGGGTCGCCTCCGGGTTATGTCGGTTACGGCGAAGGCGGTGTGCTGACCGAAGCCGTGCGCCGCAAGCCTTATTCGGTCGTGCTGCTCGATGAAGTCGAAAAGGCGCACCCGGACGTGATGGAACTTTTCTATCAGGTCTTTGACAAAGGCATGCTCGAAGACGGCGAGGGCCGCGAGATTGATTTCAAGAACACGGTCATCCTGCTCACGTCGAATGTGGGGCTGGACACAATTCACAAACTCTGCGCCGATCCTGACACGCGGCCTGATCCTGAAGGTCTGGTCGAAGCGATTCGCCCCGAACTGCTCAAGGTCTTCAAGCCCGCGCTGATCGGGCGCATGGCGGTTATTCCGTACTATCCGATCAGCGATGACGTGATGCGCGAAATCATCAAGCTGCAACTCGGTCGCATCGGCAGACGCATCGCTGAAAATCACGGCGCTGACTTCAGCTACACCGAAGCCGTCATCAACGAAATCGCCAGCCGCTGCAAAGAGGTCGAAAGCGGCGCGCGCAACGTTGATCACATTCTGACCCGCACGCTGCTGCCCGAAATGAGCGGCGAATTTTTATCGAGAATGGCCGAAGGCAAGGCTGTGACGCGGGTAAAAGTTGATGTTGGTGAGGGCGGGCAGTTCAGTTACGAAATTGCGTAAGGGAGACAATGGCGGCTGATGGGCGACCCGTTCAGTAACTGGCGCGAGCCATATTCCAGAGTGCAGACAGGCCACCCGGACGCCCCGGCAGGCGGCGTCGGGCCGGGTTATTCGGTGCTTCGCCGCCCGCTCGGACTCGACCAGGAATTTTCCCGCTTCATAACCACTGCGCCGCGCAGTGAATTATCAATCGGGATGTCGGGCAGGCAGGCTGGCGTGGCGGAACAAAGCATTGCAGTTCCGGCCAGTCAGGAAGCCGCTCGTAAAATGCTGTCGGCGCAATCCAGCACTGACAAGCTGCTGAAGGCGGCTCAGCTTGGAATTGACAAACTGCCCGGTGAATTGCAGGAACTGGCCAGATCCATTTTTACAGTCGAGACGCTGAAATCGTTTGTTCTCTGGACGGCGGCACTGGTGGCCGCCAATCTGGCCGGATTCGGGCTGCTGGCTGACATCGCCATCTTTGGTTATCTCGCTTATGTCCTCGGCGATCAGGCCGGAACCTTCATCAGCGAGATGGTTGATTTTGTTCGTTTCGCCAGCGACGCCGAAAGTGATGCTGAACTTGATCGCGCGGCTGATCATTTTGCCAAAGCTCTGGTGGCCGCAGGCGCTGCCGGATTGACGGCGCTGATGATGCGCGGAGTCTTCAGTTCAGCCGCCCGGCGTACCAGCAGCCCCGGCGCTGCCGCGACAGAGAGTGGCGGCAGGGCAGGGAAGCCGGTCAGAAATAAGGTTGAAGCAAAAGCTTCGGAATCGCAGGCCGCTGAAACGGCGGCTTCGTTCTCGGCCAGAATGAAAGTCGCCAGAGAGTTTTATGAAAAGGCCGGGTTTTCGCCGGAAAAAACTGCAGACCATTTGAAGGGAATTGATTTCAGCAAACCCGTCGAGGTCGTGACGCTGGAACCACCCGCGAAAGTAATCCAGTACCAGCGTCCCGGTCGGTCTTTTGGCAATTACCTCGCGCCGCCGGGCACAGAGGCCTCGGCGCTGGGCGTCAACCCGGCAGGCCGCGTGGCCACGTCTTATGAAGTGGCGCGACCTGTTCAGGTCTTGCGCAGCACTGCCGCCCCGGTCGAGGACATCTGGTCTGTTCCCGGCGAGGTCTTCAAAGCGGACGGCGGGGGAATCCAGTATTTCACGACCGAGAGTGGTGCTTTCAGAGCCGTCAGATAATCGTTTATGACAAGGATTGAATTATTCAAAAAGGCGCTCGTGGAATGTCAGCGGTTGTTGCAGCAGTATCCTGATGAACAGCCGCTGAAATCGGTTGAGAATCAGTTGCTGTACCTGATTGATCTGGAGGAAGGCCGCCGACACGATCAGAAGCTGCTGGCCAGAATCAATCTGGGCCTGATTGCCGTGCGTGAAATAGAGGATCTTGATCTGCCCTTTGCCGAACTTCTGCACAAGGTCAGCGCCCAGGCAGATCAGATGAGAATTGACGCCGGAGTTTAGGCCATGAACAGACTGGATGAGCAGTTGTGCGCTTAACCGGATAACCAGGGAGATGAAAGATGGGCGCATTCACGCAGGACAACAGGCTGATTCAGATCAACACTCCGCTCGGCAGGGATGCACTGCTCCTGCAGGCGTTCACCGGGCAGGAGGGCGTGTCGCGGCTGTTTCATTTCGATCTGATGCTGCATTCCGAGAATCGCTCGCTCAGGTTTGAGGCCATTGTCGGCAAGAAGGCGACGATTCAGATCACGCTGCCTGATGGCACGCCGCGCCACATCAACGGCATTGTCAGTTCATTTTCGCAGGGCGGTTCGTCACAGACCTTTGCGCATTATCACGCGACGCTGGTGCCCTGGCTGTGGCTGCTGACGCGCACGACTGACTGCCGCATTTTTCAGAATCTGAGCGTGCCTGACCTGTTGCAGAAGATTTTCAGGGAATATGGTTTTGCTGATTTCAAGCTGCGTCTGCACGCCAGCTACAAGACGCGCGATTACTGCGTGCAGTACCGCGAGACTGATTTCAATTTCATCTCGCGGCTGATGGAAGAGGAAGGCATCTTTTACTTTTTCGAGCACGAAGAGGACAAACACACGCTCGTGCTGGCCGATCATCCGGGCGAATTCAGGACGAGCGAGTGGCAGCCCGTCGTCAATTACGAAACCGGCATCGGTGACGATGGCCGCGATGACATCGTCACCGAATGGAGCCTGACGCAGGAAGTGCGCCCCGGCAAATTCGAGGTCAGGGATTTCAATTTCGAGCAGCCTTCGCTCAACCTCGCCGCCAGCGTCGAAGGCCGCGATGAACGCAAGTACGAAATTTACGATTACCCCGGCGAATATCTGAGCGTGGACGAAGGCGAAGGCCTCGTCGGCGTGCGCATGGAAGAAGAAGAGACGGCGCGCATTACGAGCAGCGGCGCAGGCACCTGTCGCGGCTTTGTCTCCGGCGCGAAGTTTGAACTCAAAAATCATTACCGCCGGAACCTCAATCAGATTTACGTGCTGACTTCGGTCTGGCATTCCGCCGATCAGGGCGACAATTATTCGACCTCTTCGCGCGCGCAGGCGAAGGATGATTTTCATTACTCGAACCGCTTTCAGTGCATTCCCGACAAGACTCCGTTTCGCCCGTCGCGTGTCACGCCGGTGCCGGTCATTCACGGCACGCAGACGGCGATTGTTGTCGGCCCCGCAGGCGAAGAAATTTACACCGACAAATATGGCCGCGTGAAAGTGCAGTTCCACTGGGATCGTGAAGGCAAACGCGATGAAAACAGTTCGTGCTGGATTCGCGTTTCGCAGCCCTGGGCGGGCAAAGGCTGGGGCGGCATCTCAATCCCGCGCATCGGTCAGGAAGTGATCGTTGACTTTCTCGAAGGCGACCCCGACCGCCCGATCATTACCGGGCGCGTTTACAACGCCGAATCCATGCCGCCTTACGGCCTGCCCGCCGGAATGGTCATCAGCGGCATCAAGTCGCAGACGCACAAGGGACAGGGCTATAACGAACTCAACATGGACGACACTGCCGGGAAGGAGAAGATCAACATTCACGCGCAGTACGACATGATTACGACCGTCGAACACGACCAGACGACGACGGTGCACAACAATCGGGCGGCCACGATTGATGTCAACGATACTGAAAAGGTCGGCAGCAACCAGACCATCGAAGTCGGCGCGAATCAGACCTATGAGGTCAAGGCCAATCAGAAGCGCACCGTCGGCGCAAACCGGACGACGGAAGTAAAGGCCAATGACGAACTCAAGGTCGGCGTCAATCAGACGATCACGATTGGCGCGGCGCGCAGCACGTCGGTCACGGCGACCGATGAACTGGTCGTCAAAGGCTCGGAAACGATCACCGTCACCGGCCCGGTGACGATCAGTTCCAATGCCAGCATCACGCTTCAGGTCGGCCCTTCGATGATTGTCATTGCGCCTGCCGGAGTGACGATTACGGCGCCGATGATCAAGCTCAACTGATGACCTGCCTGCGATGAATTCACGTCCCGCAAAAAATGCCATCGAACGGCGGCTCGATTATCTCGGCGGCCTGTGGAATGAGTTTGCGCAGCAGAAGGATGCGCGGCTGCTGCGGTGGCTGACCGATGAGGACGGCGCGCGCCTGCTTGAAGTGTTCTTTGAGACGCGCAGCGACAGCGCCGAGGGCGTGCCTGATCTTTTCGTGCGACTGGCGGTACCTTTTGCCGGGCCGCGTGGCTATGCGGCGCAACTGACCCAGGCGTTCAGGGCGATGTATGAAGAAGCGCGTGAAACGCTCGCAGGCGAGGGGATTGACGATTCGTGGAAGCTGGAAGAATCAGACGCCAGGGCTCCGGGCATGACCGCTTTCACGCGCTGCTGCGCCGGTTTTCGCAGGCATTACGAAGGGCTGATGGAGAATCTGGTCATTGTGCTTCAGCCGCCGCAGATTGCTTCGCCCCTGGCGTGGCAGGCGTGGTTGCGGGCGCTCGTCAACAGCGACCTGCCGGGCAACGTGCGCCTGACTGTGATTGACCGTTCTGAGGCGCCGATGCTCGATGAACTGGCAAATTCATTGCCCGGAATCGTGGTGACGGTCAGGCCCGAACTGGATCTGCCGGAAGCGATTGCCGAACTCGTCAGCAAAGCGGGTGGCAGCGGCCCCGGCGTTGAATTCAGACGCCTGTTTGTCGAACTGACGCGCCTGGCTGAGAAAGGCAATCTGCCGGTCATCAATCGCAAGGCGCAGGCGGCGCTCGAAATTGCGAACCGGGAAAACTGGCCTGCGCTCGCGGTGGCCGTGCAGTCGCTGGTTGCGGCAGTTTATTTGCGGGCGGGTCGGACTGCCGATGCGGTCGCGTCTTATCGCGCGGCGGCTCAGTCGGCGCAGGCGGCAGGTGAACAGCGCGATCCTGCGGGCGCAAAGCTGCTCGTGCAGGCGCGCTTTGGCGAAGCCGCCGCGCTGCTTTATCAGGGCAGCTTTGCTGAGGCCGCGCAGGTTTACGAACAGACCGCGCCCGTTGCCCAGGAAGCCGGTGAATCGCTGATGGTGCTTGAAGCGTGGCGCATGGCCGGTTACTGCCACGAACAGGCCAGAAATACGGGGCGCGCGTGGCTGACATACAATCGCGCGCTCGATGTGGCTGAAAAACTGGAGCCTGAAACCAGACAGCATTCCACGCTGCCTTATGCCGGACAGGGGTTGCTGCGTGTGGCGACTGCCGCCCTCGGCAGCAGTGATGCTGAGAAAGTTCGCGTCCGCATGCGCCGACTGGCCGGGCCGGACTGGGAGAAGCAGACTGAAGCCGGAGCGGTCAAGTCATGATGCCAGCCGCCAAACATTTCGATCCGGTGATCGGGGTTGATATTCATATCATTCAGCCGCCGGGACCGGTTCCGCCCGTGCCGGTGCCGCATCCCTTCATCGGCTTTCTCTTTGATCCGTTTGATTACGCGCCGATCTTTGGCGCGACCGTGATGGTCAACGGAGTCCCGCGCGCGATTGCGGGAACGAATGGCCGCACGGTTCCCGGCGTGCATTTCCCCATCGGCGGCACTTTCGTCAAACCTCCGGCCAATGAATGCGAAATGTTTATGGGCAGCAGCACCGTTGATTTCGACGGTGACGCGGCGAGTTATATGGCCCTGCCCGCGCTCAGTTGCCAGGACATCGGCATGGTTGCGCCATTTCGCGTCAATCCGAAGAAAAAGTCCAAAATCAAATCGCTGGTGCTGCCGACCAGCGTCGTGCTGCCGATTCCCGCAGGCCCGCCAGTGCTGATTGGCGGCCCGCCAACGATTTCGCTGATGGCGATGGGGATGAAACTGGGCATGTCGGCGCTCGGCAAAGCCTTCAAGGCGCTCAAGGGGTCGGGCCTCGGACGCCGGATCGGTGAATCACTGAAGAAGTTCAGGCAGAAGCTGTTCAAGAATATGAAGCCTGGATTTCTGAAATGCTCGATTCTCAAGGCTGAGCCGGTGAATGTCGTCACGGGCGAGGTTGTGGTCGAGCAGGAAGATTTCGATCTGCCGGGCCGCATTCCGCTGCGCTGGACGCGGCGTTACGTTTCAGGTTCGGAACGAAACGGCGTTTGTGGTTATGGCTGGGAAACGCCCGCTGATGCGCGGCTGGTCTTTGAAGCCGATGGCACAGTGACTTTTTATAACGGCGAACCTGGCGCGGCGATCTTCCCGAAACTGCCCGCAACGGATCAGGAAAAGGTGCTGGAACTGGTTGACGGCGCAGTTCTCAGTCGCCGCGCACAACAGCTTTCGGTCAGAACCAAAGATGGGCTTGAATACTTTTTCTCTGAACCCGGCAGGTTTCAGAAGGAATCGCTCGTCACCAGCCTGCGCGACCTGTCCGGCAATTCGCTGCGCTACTTCCGCGAAGACGGGCAGTTGAAATCGGTCATCGAAAGCGCCGGACGCAAACTTGAATTTGCCTGGCAGAATGGCCGCCTCGCCTCAATCCATTTGCGCCTGCCTGAAGAAAAGACAACACACCCGCTCATCAGTTACGAATACGATCAGCACGGCAATCTGATTACCGTGCGCGATGCGCTCAATGCGTCGTACCGTTTTGAGTACCGCGATCACCGGATGATCAGACACACCGACCGGCGCGGCCTGTCGTTTTATTACGAGTATGACAAGTACAGTGCTGACGGGCGCTGCGTGCATGCGTGGGGCGACGGCAATCTGTACAACTATCATTTCAGTTATGACGATGATCTGCGTCAGACTGAGATCACTGATTCGCTCGGCAATATTTCGCGCACTGAGTACGACCAGGATTTCTTTGTCACCCGCGAAACTGATCCGCTCGGCGGCGTGACGAGTTATGAATACGACGAAGCCGGACGCACCTCAGCCGTCACTGACCCGGCGGGCCATCGCACCGAATACGAATACGACGCGCGCGGCAATCTGCTGAAAGTCACGCAGCCTGATGGTTCGGTCATCGTCACTGATTACAGCGATGACAACAGAGCCGTGAAGATCACTGATCCGAATGGCAGCGAGTGGCAGCAGGAATGGGACGCGCGCGGGCTGCTGACAAAGCAGACCACACCGCTCGGCGCGGTCGCGGCATATCAGTACGATTCCTTCGGTCAGCTTGTCGCGTTCACCAGTCCGAACGGCGCAGCGACACAGCTTGCCGCAGATGCTTACGGCAACATCACAGAACTGGTGAATGCGCTCGGCGGCGTCACGCGGTTCAGCTATGACGCGCTCAGCAATCTGATTTCACGCACCGATCCATCAGGCCGCGCCACGCGCCACGAATACGATGCCAAATCGCGCCTTGTGCGCAGCGTGCTGCCATCGGGCGCGCAACTCGTTTTTGGTTATGACGCCGAAGACAACCTGACGCTTTATCAGGACGAGAACGGACAGCAGACCAGGCTGGAATATGCGGGACTTGGTGAAGTCGCGCGACGACTTCAGCCTGATGGTTACGAGGTGAAGTATGAATACGACACCGAAGAAAGACTGATCGCAGTCATCAATCAGAACGGCGAGCGTTATGAACTGCGGCGCGATGCGCTCGGTCGCATCGTTGAAGAGATTGATTACTGGGGGCAGCCGAAACGTTACAGTTACGATGCCGCCGGGCATCTGCGCCAGGCCGCCGACGCGCTCGGTCGCGCCATTGATTACAAAACTGATCCGCTCGGTCGCGTGCTGCAAAAGCTGCTGCCCGATGGTCGCCGCGAGCAGTTCACCTACGACGCTTCAGGCCATCTGCTTGAGATCGTCAATGCTGAAACGAGAGTGCAGCGCGAGTTTGACGCCGAAGGCCGACTGCTCAGCGAGCGGCAGGGAAGTGACTTTCTGCTTGAGAATGTTTACGACCTCAGCGGCAATCGTCTGGAACGGCGCACGAACCTCAGCGCGCAGGGATGGCAGGAGCAGCACACGGTTCGTTATGACTGGAATCAGCTTGATCAGGCCGTTGCGATCACGATTGATGACGGCGCGCCGATTCGTTTGCAGCGCAATGCCAGCGGTCAGATCGAAAGCGAACAACTCAGCCCCGCGCTGCGCCGCGAACTGGGTTACAGCGCTGATGGGTATCTCACCACGCAGCGCGTCGAGCGCGACAACCTGCCGCTGTTTGATACCGGTTACGAATACGATCAGGCAGGCAATCTGACCGTGCGGCGCGACAGCGAATTCGGCATTGATCGTTATCGTTACAATGCCGTCGGGCGACTGATCGAACATCTCGATCCGCAGAATCAGTTGCGCCGCTTCCTGGCCGATCCGGCAGGCAATCTGCTGCGCACAACGGTCAGCCATCAGGTGACTGAAAGTGGTGATGAATGGTCACGCACAGGCGAACTGGCCGGTGTTTATTATCGCTTTGATCGGGCCGGTAACCTGCGCGAACGCCGCGAACCCGGACGCAATCTCAAACTGGAATGGGATGCCAATCAGCGCCTCGTTTCAAGCCATAACGGCGAGACTGAAACGCGCTACGGTTATGACGCGCTAGGTCGCCGCATCTGGAAGCAGACGGGCACGAAGCTGACAAAGTTCTGGTGGGACGGCGATGCTCTGGCCGGTGACGTGACAATTGAAACCGCACCGAATAAACAGGCGCTAGGAACTGAAGTCACCGAATCGCGCCAGTGGGTTTACTATCCCGACACCTTCGAGCCGCTGGCGATGATGCGCAGCGTGCCGGATGATTCAACTGCCAGGGGCAGGCACAGGAGACAAAGCGCGACCTTCGTTTACCACAACGATCCGAACGGCTGCCCGACGCGCCTGCTTGATCTGTCAGGCCGCGCCGTCTGGGCCGCACACTTCAGCGCGTGGGGCAGTGTTGCGCGCACTGCTGCAAACGAAATCAGCAATCCCATTCGTTTGCAGGGGCAGTATGAGGATGCGGAGACGGGGCTACACTATAACAGGGCCAGATATTTTGATCCGCAGGCTGAGTGTTTTATCAGTCAGGATCCCCTGGGATTGCTGCCCGGCGAAAATATTTATGAATTTGCGCCCAATACTCAGGGATGGATAGACCCTCTTGGTCTCAACTGTCTGAAAGAAGGAAAAATATACAGGGGTGCTTCCGGTACTGCCGATAGCCTTACTCCTCGTCCCGGGATAGATGATGTAATCAAACATCCGGGACATCAACCTGGGCTTTCATTTAATATCAGCAAGGAGAATCTGGGGCCGGGAAAATATGTTGAAGTGGATGTTGCAAAGCTACAGGATTCTGGTCTTTCAGCTATTCTTGATAACCCTGCAACTGGCCACGTAACAGTCAGACCTGCGACGCAGGCAGAATTGGAAGCTTGGGCAAAAACGCGCGGAACCGGAACAACTCATTCACTGACGCAGTCTCTGTTGGATTCCATTACGGGAACGGGGAAAAAATGACTTTAGTAACTGCTGAGCAGGTGCTGACAACGATGATCGGCGAAATCAGCCGCAAATTAAAAGGACAGATAAGGTCAGGGTGTGTCATGTCTCCGGGCAGTTATAGAAACAATGTTGGATTGACCGGTTACATATCTTTTTATCCTGACGGAGATGTATCGGGCGTCAGCACGGATTTAGTAATAGAGGTAAAAACAGGTGGGCGATACATAAATCTGATTGCTGATCTTCTCAACTCGGAAGGAACGATTCTCGGAGAGATCCTTGAGGTCAGCACGCCGATCCGGGATGACGAGACTGTGAATCAGGCAGAAGCAAGACTTCTGGAGGAAACCCGGAAAGTTGTAACAGATAAATCAATTGAACTGCTGAAAGCGAAATTGCGACAGGAGTGAAATCCTGTAGAGCGTTGTACCGCTACGCTGCACCTGTATTTCTGTCCAGGCTGATTAGTTTCTCTTTGAGCGAATCCTGCATATTTTCAATATCCCCAACATTCACTACTTCCTCAAACGCATCCATCCCTGACATTTCGGTGCTGTCAATAATCACCTGATCGGGCGGGCGCAGGGTCGAGACCGATGATGAAATGATGGTGACGGGCAGGTTGCCGAATTCAGGCAGTCTTTCGCTGGTGATGACAGGGTAATGCAGCGCTTCGAGAAGCTGTGTGAGGCCGGGTTGTCTGGTGATTACCAGATGCATGACGAGGTAACTCAGCACGCACTGTTTCAGATCGTCAGCGGAGCGGTTCTTGTCTCTGAGCAGTTCCTTCAGGCGGGTGGGGCTGCAACCGGGATAAGTCAGAATCCATTTCAGCGGCGAGGTGACGGTGACGAGTTTGCTGTGCTGATCGGCCTGGGCTTTGTAGCTGTATTCGAGCGGCGTCATCTCCAGCGCATTGCCGGTGACTTCAAGCGGAGGATTGAGGTCTTTGGAAAGATTGAAGGGCTTGGCAGTGGCGATGGATTCGTAAAGTTCCTGCAACTCTCTGAAGTATTTGTCAGCATTGCGGGCTGATTCCTTGCCCGCGCCCTGCACGTAATCGCCGAGCAGAACCTTCGGGCGCAATACCGGCACAAGCGTGGTCAGGTAATCCCTGAGTTGCGGGCGCAGCAGATCAGCGACGGCGCGGGTCAGCTTTCTGAGGGTGAGCAGCCTTTGGATGCTGAAGTTTTCTTCCATGCGCAGTTGACCATCCTTGTTGTTCTTACCCGATCTTAAAGGCAGGATCGCTCATCAGATTCAATTGTCATCAGTTTCAAAGCAATGGCAGCTTATCGGGCATCCGTCTGACTTGTCAACAATTAAGCTGATGGTCACGAATGAATCCGAGCCTGACAGGCAGGGCGGGAATGATGAAAACGACAGGTAAAAAAGTGAGCGTGACTGATGGGGATGGTGGGAATCGAACCCACACTACCGTAAGGTAACGGGTTTTTGAGACCCGCGCGTCTACCAGTTCCGCCACATCCCCTTTTTCAATGATGCGCGATTATAGGGAGCCGCCCGGTCACGGTCAAGCAGGCCATTGTGCATTCTCAACAAGGAGCAAGGAGCGCAGGCGTCCCGCCTGCCTGTATTCCGATAAAGGTACTTTTATTGAAACCTGGCAGGCGGGACGCCTGCGTTCCTTGTTGCTTTTGTTCTGACGCTGAAATGATTATGAGGCGACAGCACCGCTGAGTTCGTTGTTGCGTTGCGCGGCCTGATCGCCGAGCGTGGTCAGAACTGATGGTGATAATGCTGATTCGCTCTGCCAGCCTCTGGCCGATCCGGTTCCGATGCCGCCGGGCGCGGGCAGCAGGCGATTGATGAGAGCCGACAGATCAGCGGTGATTTCAGGAAACAGCGCATCAAACAGCGCGGCCAGCTTTGCCTGAATCGGAAAGACGATTTCAGCTTCGCCGCGACGGCAGGCGGCGATGATGCGGCGGGCGGCTGATTCGGCGCTGATTGAAACAAGCGGCAGCGCATCGCCAATGCTGAACCAGGTATATTCGGCGCGATGCTGTCCCTTGAAAATGGCATTGCGCGGGCTGCCCGTGCGCATCAGGCCGGGGCAGGCTGTGGTAACGATGATGCCGTCTTTGCTGAGTTCAGCGCGCATGGCTTTTGATAATCCGACGAGCGCGAATTTGCTGGCCGTGTAAGGCGTCAGATGCGGAATGGCAAGCTTGCCGCCGATTGAAGTGACGTTGACGATACGCCCTTCGCCGCGTTCGCGCATGCCTGGAATGACGGCCAGCATCGTGTGCAGCGCGCCGTAAAAGTTGATGCGCATGGCATCGTCAAAATCGCACAGCGTCATGGTTTCGAGCGGCCCGACTTCAATCGTTCCGGCATTGTTGACGAGAATATCAATGCGGCCCAGGTGCTGCCGGACGTTGCGCACCATCTCATTCACTTCATCCGGGTTGCTGATGTCGCAGGGAACAGCCAGCACCGGCTGACCGGGGCGCACCAGTTCGGCGCTGGCGCGTTCAAGTTCTTCAGCATCGCGCGCACAGATCGCCACGCGCGCGCCCTGTCGCACAAACTCACGCCCCAGCACCAGACCCAGACCCCGCGAGCCGCCGGTAATCAGGACACATTTGCCGTGCAGGTCATATTCATCTGCGCGGTTTTTCAAATATCGCTGCGCCAGATAAAGGCCCGCGCCTGCCGCAGCCAGGGCCAGCAGTGAAGTGTTCGCTCTTGTCATAACTGTTCCCCTTTGTGAAAACGAAAACCTGCCGTGCGTACAGACACAATTCACTCTGTCCGGTTCAGGTGCGCTTTGCCGGGCGAAAAGGTGTCTGCCTGTTCATTCGGCAGATTGAGCAACAGTAATGCCAGTCACGAAAGCGGGGCAGGAGTAATGAGCAATGGCGTTAAGTGACGGCTGTTTGAAAGGAACTCGTCTCACCCTCGTAGTAACGAATTCATTCGTTCTGCTTCTGAAGCTGCGTTGTTCAAAGCGAACGAATGAATTCGTTACTACGAGGGTGAGACGAGTTCCTTTCAAACAGCCGTCACTTAATGTTACTGGATTGATGGCTGATACCTGATTCACGATTTTTCAGACCGCACAGGAATCAGGCATCAGGATTCAGGAATCGGTCGGGCCGGAGTGGATGTGGAAAGTTACTCGAAGATGAGTTTCAGAAATTTCAGCTTGCCGACCTGAAGCTGAACTTCTTTCGTGGTTGAAGCGTCAATTTCGTATGCCGGTTCGCTGATGCGTTCGCCGTTGAGTCTGACTCCGCCCTGGCTCATCAGGCGGCGGGCTTCGGCTTTCGATGCGGCGAGCTGCTGCTGCACGAGCAGATCAACGAGCCTGATTTTTCCGGCGCCGCTGATCATGCGCGTTTCAATGTCGGTCGGCGCCTGATGTTCACGGAAGCGGCGCGTGAATTCAGCTTCGGCAGTATCGGCAGCAGCCTGCGAATGAAAATCAGCGGTGATGCGTTTGGCCAGTTCTGATTTTATGTCGCGCGGATGACGATTGCCGACTTCGACATCGGTCTTCAACTGCGCGATTTCATCAGGCGTCAGATCGGTCAGCAGTTCGTAATAACGCCACATCAGCTCGTCTGAAACGGACATGACCTTGCCGTAAATGTCGTCTGCTGATTCGGTGATGCCGATGTAATTGCCCAGGCTTTTGGACATTTTGTTGACGCCGTCGAGGCCTTCAAGCAGCGGCATCGTCATAATGACCTGCGGTTCCTGCCCGAAGGCGCGCTGCATTTCACGCGCCATCAGCATGTTGAATCTCTGGTCAGTGCCGCCAAGTTCGACATCGGCTTTGAGCGCGACCGAGTCGTAGCCCTGCACCAGCGGATAGAGCAGTTCGTGCAAACTGATCGGCACGCCGCCCGCAAAGCGTTTGGCGAAATCATCGCGTTCGAGCAGTTGCGCGACCGTGACTTTGGCCGTCAGGCGAATGAAATCCTGCGGCGTGAAGGCATTCATCCAGCGCGCATTGAAATCAATGATCGTGCGTTCAGGATCGAGCAGTTTGAAAATCTGCGCCTTGTAGGTTTCAGCGTTGGCCGCAATCTGTTCCGGCGTGAGCGGCGGGCGCGTGGCGTTACGTCCGGTCGGATCACCAATCAGCCCGGTGAAATCTCCGATCAGAAAAATGACTTCGTGACCGAGCTGCTGAAAGTGCCGCATCTTGCGAATCAGCACCGTGTGACCGAGATGAAGGTCAGGCGCAGTCGGATCAAAGCCCGCCTTGACGCGCAGCTTGCGGCCACTTTGCGCGGCCTGTTCAAGTTTCGTCCGCAGATCATCAAGGCGAATAATGTCAACGGAGCCTTTGGCAAGAAAGGAGAGCTGTTCGTTCAGAGTCATTGGAAGGGTGGTCAGTGGTCAGTGGTTAGTGGCTGGTGATCAGCAGCAGATGATCCTCACCGCTGACCACTAACCACTGACCACTGACCACTGACTATTTATTCATTGCCATTTCTTCTCTGGCCTGTTTGATTTCGGGCAGCTTGTCAGCGCCGAGGCTGAGCGCCTGTTCATAGGCGTCGCGGGATTTCTGGAAATCCTTGTTGCCATACAGCGCGCGGGCCAGATGCAGGTGATAGCTCGGACTCTTCGGGTTCTTGTCTATCGCCTTGTTGAATTGTTCGATGGCCACGCTGTAAAGCTGCTTTCGGAAATAGATCCAGCCGAGCGTGTCATAAAAGCTGGCTTCGGGCGTGATTTCGATGGCGCTGCGAGCGTAATCGGCAGCCTTGTCGAAGTTGCCGCCCTTGAGCCGTTCGACCATCAGCCACGCCAGATTGTTGAAGGCAATGGCTGCGCCGACGGTCTTCTTGTCGTAACTCAGCGACATTTCATAGGCTTTGGCCGCTTCGTCGAAACGTCCGCGCCCGTCTTCGAGCATGCCGGTCAGCAGATGCGCCTGAGCCATCTGGCGCGGGTTGTCAGGACGGCGTTTGATGATTTCCTGCAACTCGGTAATGGCGCGCTCGGCCTGGTTCTGCGACAGGTAAAACTGGCTCAGTTCAAAATAAGCGTTCAGATAATCAGGCTTTTTCTCGATGATCTGCCGCAGCGTTTTTTCATAGCTGGCGGCGTCGCCCTGTTTCAGAAAGACGTAGGCCTTCTGATCGGCGAGGAACGGATTTTCAGGCTGCGCCGCAATCAGCGCGTCCAGCTTTGCGTGCGCGGTGGCAAAGTCGCGTTTGGCAATGTAGACATTGACTGCCGTCGCAATGGCCTGCGGATTGATGGTCGAACTTTTCGAGCCAAGTTCCAGCGCCTTTTCGGCGGCAGCCTGGGCTTTGGCAAAATCGTTTTTCAGCAGGTAGAGCGTGGCCAGGTTGGTGTACGGTTCAGGATTTTTCTGATCAAGCTGCGCGGCGTGATCCAGGTCAGACTGCGCGCCGTTGAGATCCTTCAACTGCAGCCGCGCCACGGCGCGCGAAGTGTAAGCCTTGCTTTCCAGATCGGGCAGCGATTCCGGGTTCATCCGCGAAGCCTGCAAAGCCGATTCATTCGAGCGCAGGTAAGCGACGCCGTTGATGATTTCATCGGCCTTCTTCACGGCTTCCTGCGGCTTGTTCTGATTCAGATAGATTCTGATCTGCATCAGCAGGCCCATCGGGCTTTGCGGATAGAAGCGCAGCAGTTCGTTGATGAACTGTCCGGCCTTGTCCGGTTCGCTGTTTTGCAGGTGCGTTTCGGCCATGTAATAGAGCGCCGCAGGCATGGATGGTTCGTTCTTGAGGACCTGGCTGAGATCCTTTTCAGCATCACCAAAGCGGCCATTGAGCAGATGAATGCGGCCACGCACGAGCAGCGCGTCAGTGTCCTGTTTGCTGACGGCGAGGGCTTCGTTGATGCGCTGCGTGGCTCCGGCCACATCGCCGCGCGCAAGCAGCAGTTCGGCCAGGCGCGAATAGGAGCGCATGAACTTCGGGCTGTCCTTGATCAGTTGCGCGTATTCCTGGATGGCCTGGTCGGTTTTGCCGGCGCGCGCGTGCAGATCAATGACCTGCGCGCGGCCATTGTTCTTGTCAGAATCAATGCTGGCCAGGCGATCAGCATATTTTTCGGCTTCGCCAAAGTTCTGCTGATTTTCATAGAACCGTTGCAGCGCGGCGAGCAGCAGCTTGTCGTTCGGGTCAATGTCAAAGGCCTTGCGCAGTTCCTGTTCGGCTTCGGGCTTGCGATTGTTTGAGTAATAAAAATCGCTGAGCGCCAGCCGCGAAATGACCGACTTCGGGTCGTTGTCAATCGCCTTGCGGAAGACCGTTTCGGCTTCATCAAAATAACGCTTGCCGTCAGCGCCCGATTCCTTGCCGCGCTGATCGAAATAACGCGCGAGGCTCAGGTACGATTCGCTGCGTTTCGGATCAAGCGCAATCGCGGTGTCGAGTTCGGCTTTGGCTTCGTCCCACTTTTTCTGCGACGTGCGCACGCTGGCCATCAGAATGTGGCCTTCGATGTGATTCTGGTTTTTGGCCAGCACCTCTTTGGCCAGCTTCTCGGCTTCACGAATGCTGGAATCAACTGGCCTGATGTATTGCAGGTACAGGTTGCCGAGCTTGACGCGGGCCTCCAGATTGTTTTCGTCAATATCGGCGGCGGCGGCGAAAGCATCGAATGCCTCGCGCAGGTTATTGATCAGCAGGTCGGCTTCGCCGAGGCCGTACCAGGCATCGGCAAAGCGCTTGTCAATCAGCAGCGCATTGCGAAATTCGATGCGCGCTTCGAGCGGCTTTTTATCTTTGAGATACTGCTGACCCTTTTTGAGAAAGCCGGCCTTTTCCTTCTGCGGATCCTTTGAGCAGGCGCTCAGGGCAAGCAGGCCGAATGCCAGCAGCAGCAGTGATGTGAGTATTTGCCGCCGCAGGTGCGGCTGTGAGGAAGCGACCGGAGACACGTCTTGATGCGTCATCATTTTGTTCATGTTGCCGTAAGTCAGAATGCAGCTACGGGGAGCAGACAGCGCGAATCTGCGTGGTTGCAGGTTGAGACGGGGACGAGGCTGAAGTGTAGCCTGGACATTCGTGAGGGGGCAAGTCTCTCAGTGCGGCTCGTTTGACGCCGGAACGTCTTTGGCGCAGCGAAAGCTGGTCTGCGAATAATCGGGTTTGATTTTCTGTGGCCAGTCCTGCCGGGACGCGGGCCAGCCGGCGCGCAGCGTGACGGTCGCATCCTTGCCCGGCACCTCGAAAGACCCGCCACGAATGATCTTCATTTTTACATGTTCAAATCCGGCAGGGATGTCCAGTTTGCCGCCCGGATAGGCTTTGAGATCGCTGTCCGTCCATTCCCAGGCATTGCCCACCATATCGAGCAGTTTGAAGGGACTCGCGCCATCAGGAAAACTGCCGACCGGCATCAGCCTGCGTTTGTCATTTTTTGATTCGCTCACATTGGCCCGGCCCGGCAGCCATTCCATGCCCCAGGGATACAACAGATTATCAGTGCCGCGTGCGGCAAATTCCCATTCTTCTTCAGTGGGCAGCCGCTTCCCGGCCCAGGCGGCATAAGCGCTGGCGTCATCCCACGAAACATCAGTCACGGGCATTTTTTCTTCCCCTGCCGGGAAGTGCCGGTCTTTCCACAAGGGCGGAGCCGGGTATTCAGGCCTGGCATCGAGGAATTTCTGATACTCCTCGTTGGTGACTTCGGTCAGATCAATGAAAAAGGGCCTGACCGTGACCGGCGTCGAAGGCTTGTCAATGTTATCGCCATCATCACGACCCATGCGGAAATCGCCGCCTTTGATATAAACCATGCCTTCGGGCGGCACCGGGTCGGGCACCGGCGTCGGTGAAGGAGCCGTTTCGAGCGTCGGCGTCGGCGCTGGTGTCGCAGCCGCCAGGGCCGCCAGTTCCTGTGCGCGTTTGTGCCGCACATACCAGACTGCGCCGACCGCCAGCGCGGCCAGCAGCACAACGGCCACAATGGTCACTATCGGAAACGGGCGCGCGCGCCTGCTGTCACGCCCCGTCTTTGAGACCTGCGTTTCAAAGCCGTGATTGCTGACGACCGGCTTCGCGTTGATTTCGCTGACAGGCACGGAATTCCCTGTGGGCGATGCTTTGGCAACTTCGGGCGTGGTTCTGGTTGGTTGGGCCTGAATTGAACCGGTGCTGATGTGGCCACCGCTCTGAAGCGCCGCTTCAAATTCGCGCGCGAGTTCGAGCGCGCTCTGCTGGCGGTTGGCCGGTTCCTTTGACAGGGCGCGCATCACCACGCCTTCGACTGCCGGAGGAATGTCAGCCCGCATCTGCACGAGCGGCTTCGGCATTTCAGTGACGTGCTTGACGGCCACACCGGTCGGAGTTTTGGCAGTGAAGGGGACTGATCCGGTCAGCATCTCGTAAAGCACAATGCCGAGACTGTAAATGTCTGACCGCGCATCCGCCGGTTCACCCTGGCACTGCTCCGGCGACATATAGTGCGGCGTCCCGATCACCGTGCCGACAGTCGTCAGACTCTTTTCCAGGCTGGCCGTATCCATGGTCTTGTCCCTGAGCTTGGCAATGCCGAAATCAAGAATCTTGACGTGATCGGTCAGGTCGTCGGAATTGGTCAGAATGATATTGTCAGGCTTGATGTCGCGGTGAATGATGCCGCGCCGGTGCGCCGCTTCGAGCGCCGCGCAGGCCTGTCGCAGAATGCTGTAGGAGCGCGCCGGGTTGATGGTGCGTTCAGCGGCCAGAATCTGCCGCAGGCTTTTGCCTTCAATGAACTCCATCACGATGTAGGCGGTGCCGTCGGCATCCTCGCCAAAATCGTGAATGACGACCGCATTCGGATGATTGAGCATCGCGGCGGCGCGGGCTTCGCGGTGAAAGCGTTCGCGCGAGAGCGAATCGTTGATAACTTCGGGTCTCAGCACCTTGACCGCGACCGTGTCGCCAATGTGCAGCCGCCGGGCCTTGTAAATCGCGCCCATGCCGCCACTGCCAATACAGGCATCAAGCTGGTAACGTCCGCCCAGCACCCGCCCCGTCATCGTGTCGGCAGGGGCCGATGGATTGATCATCCGCGTTGGCTGCCCGGTCTGTTCCGGCGGGGTGATGGAAGTCTGAAGCGATGGCTGAGGCGGCGGATCAATTCTGGCCTGTCTGGCCGAGACAAGTCCGGCCCCGCAGTATTCACACTGCGCCGCTGTGTTGCTGACCTGTTTGCCACAGTTGGTGCAAAACATACTGTTTGTCTGATCTCTGAGGTGATCGGGACCCTGAGTCTGGTGCCTGGACTCTGTAGCCAGCGACGAATTCTAACGGGAAGTCGTCGCCTATATCAATGTCTGCCTGAAGAATCGCTGTGAGGGCCGGATGAAATGAGGCTGAAAACAGAACACTCCGGTGTGCCGGATGAGGACAGCGCGGAACAGCGCCTGGTTTTGTACCGGGACGCGGCAATTCGCTGCGCCGCGTCCCGATGGGGTGATCGAATCAGGCTTCTGCCACGCTGCCACGCTTGCCGGCCTTTTCAGGTGCGGCGGCTGGCGCCGGAGCAGGCGCTGCCTTGCTGATGCCCAGAGCAGTGCGAATTTCTGCTTCGATTCGCGCGGCGAGTTCCGTGTTTTCGCGGAGCATGTTCTTGGAATTTTCACGCCCCTGACCGAGCCGTTCACCCTTGTACGAAAACCACGCGCCCGATTTCTCGACAATCCCGTTGGCCACGCCCAGGTCAATAATCTCACCCACGCGCGAGATGCCTTCGCCATACATAATGTCGAACTCGGCCTCTCTGAACGGCGGCGCGACTTTATTTTTCGAGATTTTGACCTTCGTGCGGTTGCCGACAATCTCTTCGCCGTCCTTGATCTGTCCGGTGCGGCGAATATCAATGCGCACTGACGAATAAAACTTCAGCGCCCGTCCGCCGGTGGTCGTTTCCGGCGAATTGTGTACCACCACTCCGTCAACCAGGTAGGTGTGATTGCCTTCAACTTCGAGGTCGAACCGATGCATCGAACGGGTCTGCGGCTTGACGTAAATTTTCGAGATGCGGGCCGGAACTGCGCGTCGGTGCCTGCGCATTTCAAGCTGCGCGCCATTGATCTTCAGTGTTTCGAGATCAGGCTGCCAGCGGAACTGACCGCGCAGGCTCGGATGCAGTTTGTAAGCCACCGCCGGATGCAGATACGGCGCGATCATTTCGTGCAGCTTCGCGGTCTGTTCAGCGGTAAACCAGAACCCGCGACCATCATCACGCGGTCTGCCAATGCCCAGGCGCTCGAACAGGGCCACGACGGCTTCACGATCACTGCCGGTCAGTGACTTGTTGTAAAGCACGGCCTTGCCTTTGCCCCAGCGTTCGAAGTGTCCGGCATACGACCCGTCATCACCGTACCAGACGGCCACTCCGCGCGCGTCAAGACGACCGAGCAGCGAGGCTGAAACCTTTCGATCTCCGTTCTCCTGGTAAACTTCCTGGCGCAGATCAGCCAGTGCCGGAAAGGCAAACGTGTCAAAGCCGAGGCCATTACCGGTCGGCCCGATCTGACGAGCGAATGGTTTGAGCATCTCGTGTTTCCAGCGCAGGTATTCTTCCTGCGCCTGGCCGTGACCAACGCGGAAGGTGGCGGCATGCGTGCCGACCTGCCGGAGTGAACCATCACCGAGCGCACCGCCAAGCAGAAGCTGGATCTGATCATCGCTGAGCTGGTAATCCGTAACCATCGCCATCACTTCATCGCCCACGCGCAGGTCGCCTGCCGCCACTTCACCGTGCGGCGTCAGAATCGTGTGATTCGGAGTCGCGGCAAAACGACGACGACCCGACACTCCGCCTTCGACCTCGAACTGGAGGAAGTAATCAGCTCTGCCATTATCAAACCAGTTCACCACGCGGCGCGGTTCAATGGCTCCGGTCTGCGGATTGTAACTCAGCACTTCGACCGGTTTCCGCTGATTGACGATGCGACCAATCTTTTCGGTTGTGCCGTCAGCCAGCACGACGCGGGCGTTGTAATGAAAGCAGCCGAACATGACGCCGATCTTTTCACGAATCTGGTTGATGAAAATCAGGCAGGTGTTTGAGCGGCCCACGATGGCGGTCAGTTTGCGCAGGGCCTGTGACATCAGGCGCGCCTGCAAACCGGGCAGCGAATCGCCCATATCGCCTTCGAGTTCGGCGCGCGGCGTCAGCGCGGCGACTGAGTCCACCACCACGATGTCAACGGCGTTCGAGCGCACCAGCGATTCGCAGATTTCAAGTGCCTGTTCACCTGAATCGGGCTGCGAGACAAACAGGTCATCAATTTTGACGCCGAGCTTTTCAGCATAGATCGCATCCAGCGCGTGTTCGGCGTCAATGTAAGCGGCGATGCCGCCGGCCTTCTGCGCTTCGGCGACGACATGCAGCGCGAGGGTGGTTTTGCCTGAACTTTCCGGGCCGTAAATTTCGATGACGCGCCCGCGCGGCAGCCCGCCAATGCCAATAGCGGCATCAACGCCGATGCTGGTGGTCGAGATGGCGGCGATGTCTTCGACCCGGTGATCGCCGAGGCGCATGATCGTGCCCTTGCCGAACTGTTTTTCAATATTTCCGATGGCAGCTTCAATAGCTTTCATCTTGTCGGATTTTTCGTTTGCCATAATCAGATGTACTCGTCCTTCCCGAAAGGTGATTGATAGAACTCTCCGGCTGTCAGACTTCAGCCGTCCGCATGTACGGCCAGGACAGCGCATTAGTGCGGGGAAAAAAACAAGCCACCATCCGGCGACTGAAATGGTCGTGGATTTGAGTGCCTGCTGAGTGCCGATGACGGCAGAGTATAACACAGCCTCGCGTGTCTGGCTGCGACACGCCGGGCGCGGGGGGTCAGGATTTTTTCCGGGAACTGACGGGCGCGGGTGAGAAAGTCGTCAGATCGCGCCAGAGCAGTTCGATGAAACGCGATTCGCTGACTCTGGCCTTGCGCCGCCGGATGAGCGTTGTTTCACCCGGCGCGGGCGGCGTCGGCAGTTCATCACCGGCCTGCGCGCGCACGGCGACGCGGTAATGCGAATCACGCGGGTTGATTTCATAAGCAGCGCGAAAATGTTCACGCGCTTCATTGGTGCGATTCGACTGCCAGTAGATCAGGCCGAGACTGTAGAGCGCAGCATCAAAGCGCGGATCAAGCCGCACGGCCTTTTGCAGATGTTTGAGCGCCTGATCGGCGCGCCCCAGTTCCCAGTAGGCGCGGCCCACCAGGTAATGCATTTCAGGCGCAGGACGCAGCGACAGCGCGCGCTTGAAATGCGCCAGCGCCTCGTTGCGGCGACCCTCGCGGGCGAAGATGCGGCCCAGACCGTAATGAGCCGCAAACGAATGTTTGTCGAGCGCGAGCGCGTGTTGCAGATGTTCCTTGGCCGTTTCCGGCGCGCCCTCATCCGCCGCGAGCAGGCCGAGCAGCAGCAGCGCGCCGAAATGATCGCTCATCTCATCCAGCGCGCGGCTCAGGTGCAGCGAGGCCGCCAGCGTATCGCTCAGGTGAAAATAGTATTCACCTACCGTGTAATTGAGTTCGGGATTGTGCGGATCAAGGGCGAGCGCGCTTTCAAGCACCCGCAGCCCGCGGCGCAGGTGTCCGGCGCTGATCAGGCTGGTGCCTTCGATGACGAGCAGGCTGAACTCTTCGCGCTGCGCGCCGCGATAACCGGCGATGATCACGCCGCAGCGTTCATCCAGGCGTTCGCGTTCAATCGTCTCTTCGTGATGCCGCGCCACGCGCGTGCGCCAGCGATGCTCAAGTTCCTCGCGGTCAATGGTCTGATTTTCGCTGAGGATGTCAGTCAGCGCCTCGACCATCATATGGTCGTAAAAGCTGCCGGTCGCCTGCTGCTGCGCCAGTTCCAGCAACTGCTCGAATCTTTCGTTGGCGCGGGCCACGGCTGATTCCAGCGCGCTGATGCGTTCGAGCAGGTGTTCCTCAAGGGTGCGCTCCATGGCTTCCGCCATGGGTGGATAGTTGCGCGGGCGAACCATCAGCATCAGCCGCGTGCCGCAGTTTTCGCAATATTCAAGTTCGAGCGGGTTTCCCTGTTTGCAGCGCTGACAGAAAATCATAAGGCAGTGATCGTGAGCCAGTGGTCAGTTGCCGGTTTGCATCCGGCTTCAATCAGAAAACAAGCCGAATGCACGAAACCATCCTGATTGATTTTATCTTTCCACAGCGATGGCGACTGCGTTGCCGCCACCCAGACACAGACTGGCGATGCCGCGCTGAGCTTCGCGGCGCTTCATTTCATAAAGCAATGTAACCAGCACCCGCGTTCCCGATGCGCCAATCGGATGGCCAAGCGCCACTGCGCCGCCATTGACGTTGACGCGAGCCGGATCAAGGCCCAGCACTCGCATCAGCGCCACCGACTGTGAGGAGAATGCTTCGTTGAGTTCAAAAAGATCAACCTCGTCAAGTTTCCATCCGGCCTTTTCAGCGACTTTGCGCACGGCATCAACCGGAGCCATCATCACCATCTTCGGCTCAACACCGGCAGTGGCCTGCGCCACGATGCGCGCAAACGGCCCCTTGCCAAGCTGTCGCGCGCGTTCAAGCGAAGTCACCACCACTGCGGCTGCGCCATCGTTGATCTGCGAAGCGTTGCCTGCGGTGACGGTGCCGTTGCTGCGAAAGGCCGGTCTGAGCTTTGCAAGTGATTCAAGCGATGAATCGCTGCGCGGGCCTTCGTCAGTGTCGAAGAGCACCGGCGCGCCTTTGCGCTGCGGAATTTCAACCGGCACGATTTCATCTCTGAAGCGGCCTTCAGTGATGGCGGCAATCGCTTTCTGATTTGAACCGACGGCGTATTCGTCCTGTGCGTGACGAGTGATCTGATATTTCTCTGCCGTCACTTCGCCCGTTTCGCCCATGTGCCAGTTATCAAACGCGCACCACAGGCCGTCGTGAACCATCGCGTCCACGACTTCGGCATTGCCGAGGCGATAACCGTCACGCGCTTTCGGCAGCAGGTACGGCGCATTCGACATTGATTCCATGCCACCGGCCACGATGATGTCATTGTCACCGAGCGCGATTGATTGCGCGGCGAGCATCACCGCTTTCAAGCCTGAGCCGCAGACTTTGTTGACGGTCAGCGCCGCCACCTTGTCAGGCAGTCCGGCCTTGAGCGCAGCCTGGCGTGCGGGATTCTGTCCGAGTCCGGCCTGCAGCACGCAGCCCATAATCACTTCGTCAACCTGCGCCGGATCAAGTCCGGCTCGTTCAATGACGGCACGCACCGCCAGCGAGCCGAGTTCAGGCGCGGTGAAAGGTTTCAAGGCTCCCTGAAATTTTCCGATGGGGGTTCGCGCGGCACTGATAATCACTGGTTGTTTCATAGCTGATGACCTCACTCTGCTGATGCGAACTGAAATGATGAAGTAACTCGCATCTGCAATTCGATTATATCTGCTGAGTAAAGAGAGTCAATCTGCTGCTGCGGATTCATCAACTGCGTGGCGCGCATCATCGTGTGCTGAAGCCGGAAGCGGAACACCGATGACACTGCGGCGACGGACGAAGAAAAATGGAACACGGATGAAACTGAGATGACGAATCAGAACAGATGGTCATTTTTCATTCGTTGCCGCAGTGTCATCGGTGTTCCGTTCTTCGCCTGGGCATTGATTTCAACCAGGCCGGGCGCTGGCAAATCCTTATGCCCGGTGCTAGACTCCGGCTTCTTTTTCAGGCCCTCGACGGGCCGCAGACTGAATCAGAGAGGATGCAGGAGCTTCGATGCAATCAGTAATTCTTGCGGGTGGCAAAGGCACGCGGCTGCGCCCGCTGACCATTCACACTCCGAAGCCGGTCGTGCCCATCGTCAATCGCCCGTTTCTGACTTATCAGATTGAACTGCTCAAACGCGCCGCAGTTCACGACATCACACTGTCGCTGTCGTATCAGCCGGGCCGGATCGAAGAGATTTTTGCTGACGGTTCTGATTACAACGTCCACATTCATTATGCCGTTGAAGCTTCGCCGCTCGGCACCGCCGGAGCCTACCGCAATGCTGAAGCGCACCTGCGCGAAACGGCGATTGTTTTCAACGGCGATGTGCTGACCGACATGGATTTGCAGGCCATCGTCGCTTTTCACAAAGAGCGCCGGGCCGCCGCCACCATCGTGCTGGTGCCGGTTGAAAACGTCAGCGCCTTCGGCGTCGTCGAAACCGACAGCGAAGGGCGCGTGCAGCGTTTTCTGGAAAAACCGAAACCTGGTGAAACCAGCGCGAATACGATCAATGCGGGCTGTTACATTCTGGAGCCGCACATTCTCAACTATGTGCCCGCAGGCGAATCATATTCGTTTGAGTATCAGTTGTTCCCGGCGCTGCTCGCGGCAGGCGAACCGTTTTACGCTTACACCTGGGATGGTTACTGGCTCGACATCGGCACGCCGCAACGCTACCTGCAGGCGCATTACGATCTGCTCGGCGGCAAATTGAAATTGTTTCAGGCCGAACGTCCTGAACCGTCTGCTTTCAACGGCGACGGCGAACGCCCGAAAGTTGATGCGCTCTCAGTCATTGATCCAAGCTGCACGATCAAGCCCGGAGTTGAAATCGTGAGGTCGGTCATCGGCCCGAACTGCCTGATCGAAGATCGCGCGAAAATCGAAGACTCAGTCATCTGGGCCGGATCGCGCATCGGCATTTCATCGGTCATTCGCAAATCCGTCGTCGGTCGCAGCGGTCTGATCGGGCGCAATTCGCAGGTTGAAGGCGCGATTCTCGGTGACAAAACCTCACTGACCGATTACACCATCGTCTGAATCATCTTCCGCGAAGCCACACGCAGAGGCACGAAGAAACATCAGACAGGATGAACAGGATTTTCAGGATGATGGCGCTGTCATGACCTGGATCATCCTGATCATCCTGTCAATCCTGTCAAAATACTTCGTGCTGCTTCGTGTGGCTTCGCGGAAGGATAACCTTACAGAAACAGCTATGGCTGAAATCAAATTCGGAACTGACGGCTGGCGCGCGCGCATTGCCGAAGACTTCACGTTCGAGAATGTCGAAATCGTGACGCAGGCGCTGGCTGATTACGTCAAAACAAAAAACACTTCAGGACAGCCGCATCTGATCGTCGGTTATGATCGCCGCTTTGCTTCGGAACATTTTGCGGCGCGGGCGGCTGAGGTGCTGGCCGGCAACGGCTTCAGGGTTGATCTTTTCACGCGCGATGTGCCGACGCCGCTCGTCTCGTTTGAAGTCAAACGGCGCGGACTTGATGGCGGCGTGCTGATTACGGCCTCGCACAATCCACCGGATTTCAACGGCTACAAATTCAAGGCTCCGTTCGGCGGCGCGGCAACGCCTGAAATCACGGCTGAAATTGAATCACATCTGGGTCGTCATCAGCCTGCGCGTCTTGCGCTCAGTGAAGCGCAGGCGCAGGGACTCGTCACGCTCGCTGAACCGCCTGATGATTATCGTCAGCATCTGGCTTCGGTGATTGACCTGCCAAAGCTGCGCGTAACCGAAGGCACGGTTATCGCTGACCCGATGCACGGCACGGGCGGGCGCTGGATTGAAGATTTATTGCGCGGCGGCACACTCAAAGTCGAAACGATTCGCGCTGAGCGTGACCCGCTCTTTGGCGGCGTCTTTCCTGAACCGATGCCGCAGCACCTGGGCGCACTCAGTAAAGCGATTCACAACAGCGGCGCGCTGATCGGCCTTGCGACGGATGGCGATGCTGACCGCGTGGGCGCAATGGATGAAAACGGCGAATACATCAACACGCATCAGATTCTCGCCATCCTGTTGCTGCACCTGGTTCGCAGCAAGGGGCTGAAGGGTTCGGTCGTGCGCACGTTTTCGCAATCGGTGATTGTTCGCCGCATCGCTGAAAGTTACGGCTTCAGATTGTTTGAAGTGCCGATTGGCTTCAAGCACATCGGCGCAATCATGCTTGATCCGGCCAATGACTTTCTGATCGGCGGCGAAGAGTCGGGCGGCATCGGCACGCGCATTCACATTCCCGAACGCGACGGAATTTTCAACTGCCTGCTGCTGCTCGAAGCCGTCATTGAAAGCGGAAAGAAACCGTCAGAACTGGTGCGCGCCATCTGGCAGGAGTTCGGCGAATTTCATTTCGAGCGCCGCGACCTGCACGTGCCGATTGCCAAAGGTCAGCAACTGATCGAACAGATGAAGTCCAGCACGCCCGCCGAATTTGCCGGATACAAAGTTGTGAACCTGGCCACGCTCGACGGCGCGAAACTGATCTTCGAGGATGAAAGCTGGATTCTTTTCCGGCAGTCAGGCACTGAACCGATTCTGCGCGTCTACTGCGAAGCGACTTCGACAGAGAAGATGAAGCGGCTGATTGATGAGGGCGAACGGATGGCAGTAAACTGATTGTGCGAGACAATCAGACTGAGCAGGTCAGATGGTCATGAATGATTCGATTACCATCCAGAATATTGATGCGACAGTAGCGAACTGGCTGGCGGCGGAAGCACGACGTCGCAACATCAGCATCGAAGCCCTGACGCTTGAACTGATTCAGCAGCATATTGACCGCGAACTGGAGAAAGACCAGCGACGACAGCGAGTCAGTGAACTTGAACGCCGACAGGTTGAAGGTTACAGGCTGCATCCGGTGTCGCCGGATGAGTCTGCTGAATGGGAGCCTGAACAGGTCTGGGAGAACTGATGAATCAGGGCGACGTTTACTGGTACTCTTTCAAAGAACCGGACAAGCGCCGCCCGGTGCTGATTCTGACTCGCGATTCCGTCATACCGTACCTGAATTCAGTTGTTGTTGCCTCAGTCACGACGACGATTCGTTCTATTCCATCTGAGGTCATCCTGACTGAAGATGATGGAACGTGCGGTTCACCTGGACAACATCAACACCGTCTCAAAAGCGAGGATGGGAGCCTTCATCACGCATCTGTCGCCTGAACGGATGCGTGAAGTTCGGGATGCCATCAGCCTTGCCTTTGGTTTTGATGCGCTGGACTAAAATATGCCCACACGAAAGGAACGCATCGAAGGTGGTTTGATCGGCCTGCTGGTCGGAGACGCGCTCGGCTGGCCTTAACGCTGGCGTGAATCATTGCGCGGACGGGAAATTCCTGCTCCGCATCCGGACAGATTGCTGGCGCTGCATTTCTGAACTGATGCAGCGCAATTCCTCACTGACAATTCACAACACCATTTCAACAAGGCGGGAGAAATTCATGAAACGCATTTCACTCGGTAGTTATGCTGTTCTGATTCTGGTGCTCATGCTGTCGGCTGTTGTCACGCCTGCGCAATCGCGGCAGATGCAGACGGCGCTTGATCGTTACGTGGCTGCGCCGGACGCGCATTACAAGTATGAACTGGTGAAAACGATTCCGGGCCAGGGCTATACGACTTACATTCTCGATATGACTTCGCAGGCGTGGCGCAGCCCGCAGGAAGTTGATCGCACCATCTGGAAGCACTGGATGGTGATGGTCAGGCCCGATACGGTGACGACAAGCAAATCGCTGCTGCTGATTGCGGGCGGCTCGAATGACAAGCCCGCGCCGAAAGGGGCTGATGAATCGCTCGTCAGAATTGCGCTGGCGACAAAATCGGTCGTAACCGAACTGCGCATGGTGCCGAATCAGCCGCTGACTTTTGCGGGCGAAACAAAGAAGCGCGTCGAAGATGAAATGATCGCTTACACGTGGGACAAGTACCTGCGCACGGGCGATGAGATGTGGCCTGCGCGGTTGCCGATGACGAAGGCGGCGGTGCGCGCGATGGACACGGTGACTTCATTCTGCGCGAGCGATGCGGGCGGCAAAGTAAAGATTGATGGTTTTGTGGTGGCAGGCGGCTCGAAGCGCGGCTGGACGACGTGGACGACGGCGGCAGTGGACAAGCGCGTGGTGGCGATCATTCCGATAGTCATTGATCTGCTCAACATCGAACCTTCGTTCAGACATCATCACGCGGCTTATGGTTTCTGGGCGCCTGCGGTGGGCGATTACGAAGCGATGGGCATTATGGACTGGCAGGGCAGACCGCAATACCGCGCGCTGATGAAGATCGTCGAGCCTTATGAATACCGCGACCGGCTGACGATGCCGAAATTCATGATGAATGCGACGGGCGATCAGTTCTTCCTGCCCGATTCGTGGCGCTTTTATTTTGCCGATCTGAAGGGCGTGAAATATCTGCGCTACGTGCCGAACGCCGATCATTCGCTCAAGGGCAGCGATGCGTCGCTTTCGCTGATGGCTTTTTACAATGCGATTCTGACGGGCAGGCAGTTGCCGCAGTTTGCGTGGGAAGTGAAAAAGAACGGCGAGATTCAGGTGCAGGTGAAAGACAAGCCGACGGAAGTGAAACTGTGGCAGGCGACCAATCCCGAAGCGCGTGACTTCAGGCTGGAAAAGATCGGGCCGAAGTGGAGCAGCACGGTGCTGAAGGATGATGGCAAAGGCCGCTACATCGGCAAGGTTGCTGATCCGGCAAAGGGCTGGACGGCTTATATGATTGAACTGACTTATCCGAGCGGCCTTGCTGAAGCGCCATTCAAATTCACGACCGGCGTGTGGGTGGCGCCCGATACGCTGCCACACAAAGACGGCATCAGCACGCAGCGATGAGGCTGCTGAAAGGGATGCAATGAAGAAACTCCGGTGCGTTGTTGCCTGTTTGTGCTGCGCTGTTCTGCTGCCTCTGCTCATTACCGCGCAGGGGCGGCAGAAGTCGGACAAGGTGAACGTGGTGATCGAAACGGAGCAGGGAAAGATTGAAGTTGAACTTTATCCGGCAAAGGCTCCGGTCACGGTGGCCAATTTTCTGAAGTACGTTGACGGCGGATTTTATGAAGGCGGCGTGTTTCATCGCACGGTGAAACTCAGGCCTGACAATCAGCCGAACAACAACGTGAAGATTGAAGTCATTCAGGCTGGCCCGAATCCTGACAAAAAAGACAAGGGCTTCGGGCCGATCAGCCTTGAGCGCACCAGCCAGACCGGACTCAGGCATGTTGATGGCGCAATTTCGATGGCGCGCAGCGGGCCTGACACGGCGACCTCGGATTTCTTTATCTGCATCGGCGATCAGCCGGAACTCGATTACGGCGGCAAACGCAATCCCGACGGGCAGGGCTTTGCGGCTTTCGGCAAAGTGACGAAGGGCATGGAAGT
Source organism: Blastocatellia bacterium (assembly GCA_046331565.1). Classification (GTDB taxonomy): domain Bacteria; phylum Acidobacteriota; class Blastocatellia; order RBC074; family RBC074; genus DASRDU01. The sequence goes on along the minus strand of JAXLQP010000001.1, from coordinate 2,873,948 downwards.
AGTCAGGAAAATCCAGCAGTCTCCCGCTGAAGCGCAAAAATTAACTCCGCCCGTCAGAATTCTCAGAATCAAACGAAAGTGAGGCCGCCGGAATCACTAACCGCTGACCACCAGCCACTAACCACTGCTCATCAGCTATGCCTGAACTTCCCGAAGTCGAAATGGTCGCGCGGCACCTGCGCTCGCTCATCAGTGGCCGGACGATTATCAAAGCACAACTGCTGCGGCCCGGACTCGCGCCTGAAAATTCGCCGCGCCAGTTTGCGGCGGCGCTGCGTCAGGCCACAGTTGACGAAGTCGGGCGGCGCGGCAAACACATTCTGATTCATCTCTCAAACGGGCGCACGCTGATCGTTCATTTGCGCATGACCGGACGGTTCTTTTACCTCGACGAGCAGTCCGCAAACCCGAAACACACGCACGCGCTGTTTCAGCTCAATAATCAGATGAAGCTGGCGTTTCAGGATCAGCGGCATTTTGGAATGATGCTGGTGACAAAAACGGCGGAACTCGGTCAGGTGAAGCATTTGCAAAAGCTCGCGCCGGAACCGTTCAGCCCTGAATTTTCGGCGGCTTACCTGCACCGGACGCTGCAACGCAGCGATCAGCCGATCAAGCTGCTGCTGCTTGATCAGGCAAAAGTGCTGGGGCTCGGCAATATTTATGCGGCGGAAGCTCTGCACCGGGCCGGGGTGAGTCCGAAACTTCCGGCCAGCCGTTTGTCCAGACCGCGCACGACCGTGCTGCACCGCGAAATCATCAGCGTCCTGACCGAAGCCATTCAGAATGACAGCACACTCAACACTGATCCGGCAGCGATTGATGTCAGCTATACCGGCGGAGCTTATGAATCAATGACGCGGGTTTATGAGCGGGAAGGCCTGCCCTGTCTGACCTGCGGCGCGCTGATCCGTCGCTTTACTCAGGCTGGTCGCTCGACTTATTACTGTCCTGCCTGCCAGCGTCGGTAAAGACTGACTTGCCTGACCTTTTCAGTCATTCTGACGCAAATTCCCGGCGGGCTTTCCATCATCTATATATACCACCTGTTCCGGCCCGACTCTTTCAGCCTGAGGCCGGATTTTTCCTTAGAACCCTGTGAACTAATGCTGGAGTCTGGTGCTCAATGAATGTTTCAGAGTGTTGGTGAAGGAGCAGGTCAGAGGTGCAGAAATTCAGGGCATCACAGAAATCCTGTGGACAACAGCATCAGCAAAGCGGGGCTGGAAAACTCCACCGAACCGGAATATTTAATTAATGCTGTTGTTGACCGGCATTTCAGGAAAAAAACACGGCGAACTGAATTTTTTTAAAGAGTTGTTTGGCAGATTAGCATCTTTCTGTTAGACTCTGCCCGCATTACTCGCAATTCAGTTAATGTGTTCGTGGTACCTGAGTTTTCTCACTGTCAGCAACCTGCTTTTTCACCTCACCGGCTCGAAGGAAAAAGTTAAAGGCTGCATCCAGGAACCCCGCCAGGAACACGGCTGGCAATAAATTCACTGGAATATCACTCACTCTTGTCGTGGCTGGACTAATCTGTCCTTGCTTCAACAGGCTATGCGGGGGCGTAGCTCTGCTGAAGTGTTACCCGCAGGGCCGATCAGTAAAGGCACGGCTTATGATTCTGCCGACGCCAGAAGTATCAATATAAAAGGAGTACCCCCCAATGCTAACCTCACACAAACACACACACTTGCTTTCAGGAAGCAGGCGACGGGTCTGGGTGGTTCTGGGAATGACCGGACTGCTGGCCACGCTCGGTCTGCTGATCGTTTTACACGGAAGAACAAAACAGGCGGCGGTGGCGGTGAATGGCGAAGGTTCATCCGTAAACAAATCCGGCGTTCAAGCTGATGCGCAGGCCAAAGCCAGAGCCGTCGAGGCTTATGGCAAACTGCCCATGAGATTTGAAGCCAACAAAGGACAAACGGACGCCGAAGCTAAATTCATTGCCCGCGGACGCGGCTATACGTTGTTCCTGACGTCCAGCGAAGCTGTCCTCAATCTGAAGCCTGCCGGAGAACAGACTCAGTCGGCAGTGCTGCGGATGAAGCTGGCGGGGGCGAATGCCGAGCCGCAGGTTGCCGGGCTGGATGAACTGCCGGGCCGGAGCAACTATTTCGTCGGCAGTGATTCCTCAAAGTGGCAGATCGGCGTGGCGCAGTATGCGAAGGTTAAATACGAGGATGTCTATCCTGGTATCAACGTCGTCTACTACGGCAATCAGAGCCAGCTCGAATATGATTTTGTGGCTGCGCCGGGGGCTGATCCGAAAGCCATTCGGCTGGCCTTCGATGGCGCCGAAAGGATGCGTGTTGATGAGAACGGCGACCTGCTGCTCAGCGTGGCGGGCCGCGAAGTGCGTCAGCACAAGCCTTTCATTTACCAGGAAGTCGCCGGTGAACGTCAGCAGGTTGCCGGTCGCTATGTGATCACGGGCGAACACGAAGCCGGTTTCGAGGTCGAAGCTTATGATGCGACCCGGACGCTGGTGATTGACCCCGTGCTGTCTTACAGCGCGATCATCGGTGGCAACACCGTGTTTGACTTTGCCAACGGCATCGCGGTTGATCCGGATGGTTTTGTTTACATCACGGGCCACACCGATGCGCCCAACTTCCCCACCACCAAGATCGGGCCGAATCCGCTGACCAACCCGAAGATCGTTTCCATGATCTACGTGGCCAAGCTGAATCAGGCAGGCAATGCACTGCTCTATGCCTCCTATTTCGGCGGTGAGAATGTGGGCGGGCCGTTCTTCCCGGTTGAGAACGAAGGCAACGGAATTGCTGTTGACGCTGCTGGCAACGCTTACGTGGTCGGCACCACCAACACAACCGACTTCCCCAAAGTGAATGCGCTGCCCGCGCCGGTTGTTCCGCCGAATCAGGTTGTGCCCTGTCCGATTGTGGCCAAAGTCAGCCCCAACGGCAGTGCGCTGCTGTACTCAACCTACCTGGCCGGTGGCGGCACTGGTTCAATCATTGAGCGCGGAACGGCGATCACGGTTTGTGAGCCGGGCGTGGCCGTGGTGACCGGTTACACCAACTCGCTGACCTTCCCGACGACGCCGGGCGCGTATCAGACACAGAAGGCCGGTTCTGCTCTGCCTTTCCCTGACAACATTCTTTCGCAGGATGCTTTCGTCAGCCTGATTGACACGAACCGTACTGGCGCGGCGGCGCTGCGTTATTCAACCTATCTCGGTGGCGGCTTTGCTGACCGCAGCGGCGCTGATGAAGGTCTGGGCATTGCGGCTGACCTGTCCGGTAACATTTATGTGACCGGTGACACCAGATCAACCGATTTCCCGGTGACGGCGAATGCCTATGACAAGACTTTCAACGGTGGAACCTATGACAGCTTCCTGGTCAAACTCTGCCCGCTCGGCAAAGGCCAGGCTGACCTGCTCTACTCCACCTACCTCGGTGGTACGGGCGATGATGAAGCCACGTCAATTGCCATTGATGGCGATGGCAATGCCTACCTCACCGGTCATACCTCATCCGAAGGCGCAGGCAAGCTGCCTGTGACGCCGAATGCCTTCCAGTCAGACAAGACTCCGCTGCTGCCGGGTGATGCCGGTGCAGTTGGCTGGGATGTGTTCGTGGCCAAAATCGCCACCAATACAGCCGGTGCCGCCGGTCTGAAGTACCTGACCTATCTGGGTACGAGCGGTGATGATTTCGGCTGGGGCATCGCAGTTGATTGTGCCGGTCGCGCTTACGTTACTGGCACGACTGAAGGGACTGATCCGACCGGGCCGGACACCAACACCTTCCCGGTCACGGCTGGTGCGTTCGACACCACCTTCAATGGTGATGACGATGCGTTCCTGTCAATCATTGACACGCTGAGTCCGACAGCAGCCGGTTCGCTGGTCTACTCAACCTACATCGGCGGTAACGGGATTGATGATGGTTTCGGTGTGGCGCTGGACGCGGCTGGCAACATTTATGTTGTCGGTGAAGTCGAGCCGTTCCCGGGACCGAATCCGTTCCCGACCACAGCCTTCCTGACTCCGTCAGGCAACTATGAAAGCGATGACGTGTTCGTGGTCAAGTTCGCGGGCAATCCGGCTGGCAGTTGCAACAGCCTGCGGGTGCCGAGCGATCAGAAGGCTGGTTCGCTGCTGTTCTTCAACCTCTATTCGTCAAATCCGAATAACCCGGCGCTGGAGAACACGCGGATCAACATCACCAATACCAATCCTGATGCCTTCACCTATGTCCACCTCTTCTTTGTGGATGGCAGCAATTGTTCAGTGGCTGACAGTTTCGTCTGTCTGACACCGAATCAGACCCTGACTGTTCTCGCTTCGGATGTGGATCCGGGCGTGATGGGTTACGTGATTGCTGTGGCCACGGACGAGAATGGCTGCCCGGCCAACTTCAACTACCTGATTGGTGACGAATACGTCAAGCTGGCCTCCGGCCACGAAGCCAATCTGGGCGCTGAAGCAATCAGTGCCTTCAAGGGATGCATTGACTGCAAGGGCGGCACCACCGCGCAACTGCGGCTCAACGGCATCAACTACAGCCTGGCGCCGCGCGTGCTGGCGCTCGACAACATCCCGTCACAGACCGAAGGCAATTCGACACTGCTCGTGCTGAATCGCGTCGGTGGTGACCTGACGACGTCGGCTGATCGGATCGGCAGTATCTTCGGGTTGCTGTATGATGACCTTGAGAATTCCTACAGCTTCACCCAGGGAGGCCTGGGCTGCCAGTTGAAACAGACCTTCAACAACTCCACCTTCCCGCGCACGACACCGCGCATCAACCAGGTGATTCCTGCCGGACACAGTGGCTGGATGAAGTTGTGGGGTGTGTCAGACATCGGCCTGCTTGGAGCGATGATTAACTATAATCCGAGTTCCAATGTCAGCGCCGGAGCTTTCAACCAGGGACACAACCTGCACAAGCTCACGCTGACCAACACCGCCGTTCTGACCATTCCGGTCTTCCCGCCGCACTGCTCGTAAGACAGCGCATCGGGGAAAAGCCTGAAGGCCAGACCCATTAACCGGAAAGGCTCCGATTCTTTTCAAGAGAATCGGAGCCTTTCCGCTTTTGACGCTGCTTTCAGCCTGCTCTTCACTCAGCCAGGAGCGTCGGCCTCCATTCCCGGCAACTCAATTGCCAGTCGTGTCCTTCAACCATCACTGCTCCGGCATAACCGGGGCCAGGTTGCAGCGCTTCCATCCGCCAGCGCATCGTCTCGCGTTCATCACTGAGCATTCGCAACAGTCGCGCCGGTTCGCCGGGCAGCAGTGATACGTCGAACTGATCGAGCGGCAGCGACAGCCCTTCACCGCGCGCTTTGATATAGGCTTCCTTGCGCGTCCAGCAGTTGAAGAATGCCTGCGTCTGTTCAGCAACAGGCAGTGAACCAAGTTGCGCGACTTCGCGGGGTGAAAAGAAACTGCGGGCAATCTCAAGGCTGGCAAAATCGGGTTTGATGAATTCAACATCCACGCCGGTTTCGCGGTGCAGTGTGAAAGCATAAAGCGCCAGTTGATGCGAATGCGACAGGTTGAAATGCAGCGGAAGCGGGCGGCAGTCAGGCCGCAGCGCAGGCTTGCCCCAGGGGCCGGTGATGAAATTCAGTTCCTGCGGGCTGAGCCTGAGATAGCGGCCAAGCAGCACCCGCAACATTCCGTGTGCTGCGATGAAATGATGACGATCACGCTCAAAATGAAAACGCCCGGCCCGTTGTTGTTCATCCGGCGCGAGCGTCAGCCACAGTTTTTCAAGCTGTTCAGCGGGCAGTTCCAGCGGGGCGCGCCAGACGTGAACTTCGTCCGGGGCGAGCGTCTGCTGGTCAGGCGGCGGCGACCAGATCACAGGCGGATTCATCATCAGGGATTTCCTGAAATCAGCCCGCGCACCGTCTGATCCAGTTCCAGCGCGAGGGCGCGCAGCAGGTGATGGCGCGCAGTCAGCAGATAAAAATGATCACCCGGAAAGAGGCGCATTGAAAAAGCTCCGGTCGTCTGCTCGCGCCAGGCCTCAAGCTTTGCGCGGCTGACATCCACATCCTGCAACCCGCCGAAAGCTGAAATCGGACAACTCAGCGGCGCTTCGGCAGTGTAGTTGTAAGTTTCACAGACCGAGAAATCAGATCGCAGCACCGGCACAATCAGGTCGCGCAGTTCAGCGTGATTGAGCACTTCGTCAGGCGTTCCGTTCAGGCGGCGCAATTCAGCGATGAATTCAGGTTCAGGCAGCGCGTGAATCGGCGCGTAATCTCCGGGAAACTGCGGCGCGTTGTGCCCCGACACCAGCAGGTGGACGGGGCCGGGATGCTGATGGCGTCGTAACCAGCGCGCCAGCTCAAACCCGATCAGCGCGCCCATGCTGTGACCGAAAAAAGCAAAAGGCCGGTTCAGGTAAGGCAGCAGCGCGTTTCCCGCCGCTTCAACCAGCGGCTCCAGATGCTGAAAGGCAGGCTCGGTCAGGCGGCTTTCACGTCCCGGCAACTGCACCGGGCAGAGTTCAATGCCAGGCGGAAACACGCTCGCCCATTTGTAATAGACCGAAGCGCCCGCGCCCGACCACGGAAAGCAGAACAGCCGCAGCCCGGCCCGGTCGGTGAGCCTGGCGGCATCAATCCAGCGGTTGTGATTCAACTGAGAAACAGGAGGCATGACCTTATCCCTGCGGGTTGACGGATGAAAGAATTGACGCCGACCACAGCACAAGCAGCGGAATCAGCGGCAGCAGCACAGCTTTTTTCCGGCCCGCTTTTTTTCTTCGTTTGCGGCGGGGCGGGGCCTGTTCCGGCGCTGGAATTTCCGGCGCTTCCCAGGCCAGAAAGTTTCGCGTCTCAGCACTCAGCGCCATCGGCAGTGATGACACCGCAATCAGGATGCCGCTGAACAGATAGACCAGCGGAACATTTTTGTGCAGCAGGTCGGTGACAATGCCCGACAGTCCCATGCCCAGCGGCGCAATGCAGCCCGACAAAGTGCCGAGCAGCCCGAACAGTCGCCCGCGAATTTCGCTCGGCGTTGTGACCTGCATAATCGTGCTGATGCTGATCGTGATGAATCCTTCGGCCACGCCGCAGCAGAAAACGATGACCATCGCAGCTTTCAGATTGACCAGCACGCCGAGCAGGGAAATCCCGGCGGCATTCAGAAAAATAAACGTAATCGTGGCGAAGGCCCGCCACTCGCCCTTTATTTTCAAGGCTCCGGCGGCCACAAAGCCGATGAAGGTGCCCACGCCAAAGGTCGCGGCCAGATAACCTGCCCAGTCGGCGCTGACTTTCAGAAAGTCTTCAACGTAAAGCGGCGCCAGCGTCAGCACCCCGGCGGCAAAAAAGTTGACCAGCGTCGAAGTCGCCACCATCCATTTCAGCCCCGCGTTGTGCCAGACATACCTGATGCCCTCGCGGATGTCTTCGCGGAACTGCTGCACGCGGGATTTCTCATCGCCGCTTTTGAGAGGCAACTGCTGCGGAATGGTGATGAAACACTGACTGACAGCCGCAAACACAAAACCCAGTCCGTTGAGCGCGGCCACGACCGGCATTCCCAGCAGGCGAAACAGCACGCCACCGATTCCCTGGCCGAGCAGGCTTGCGCCCTGCGTCGCCATCTGAATCAGCATATTGCCGCGCGCCACCTGATCTTTGGGCACGAGGTCGGGCAGCACTGCCGTAATCGCCGGAATGAAAAAGCTGGAGATGGCCGACAGCAGGATCGAAACCGTAAACAAAACAACAAGGCCTAATCCGGTTTTTTCGGGCAGCAGAAACATCAGGCCCGCCAGCAGCAGCAGCAGCAGCCCGCGCACGGCGTTGCTGAAGACGATGATCCGGTGCCGCGAATAACGGTCGGCCACTGCGCCGCCAACGGGCGAAAGCAGCACGGCAGGCAGCGCCGCCAGCATCGGCAGCACGCCCATCAGCGTGGCCGAATCAAAGGTGCGCTTGATCCAGAATGCCATCGCAATTGACTGCGCCTGAGTGCCGAGCAGTCCGATCACCTGGCCCTGCCAGAGCAGGACGAAATTCTTGTTCAGCAGTCTGAGTCGGCGTTCCATGATGATCTTCGGCATCCAGATCTGATGCGGTACGATCAAAGTGCTTCGTGGACGAGCGGGGGGTGAGGGCATATCAGTTCCTGAAGCTGGCGACTGGTGAGGCGCCGCTTTTTTGGTTTACCGCTTTTTGATCATCTGTTCCGGATGTGCTTTTCCTTTCCCTGTAAGTTCGGTCTGAGTTTCAGGCCGGGCATTCAGCCTGAAGTCTCAGACCGGATAATTCCATTCCTCAAAACTTCTCCGCCAGCTTTGCGCGATCTTCCGGCGCAGCGCGTCATCCAGCTTCGGGTGAACGTTTTTCTGATAATCGGTCAGCGAATCCGTGTACTGCCGCAGTTCCGGTTCGTGCGCCGCGAAGCCGGGCAGACTGAGGCTTTCATAAATTCGCTGCACCTGGCCGACCATATCCCTTTCCAGTTCCTCAAAACCGACTTCGTGATAACGACCCGCCGGAATCAGTCCGCGCTCGGCAAAGAAAGCGTCATACATTTCGCTGTACCGCCGCAGCAGAATGTCCGTGATCTGCTCCTCGTGAGGATGCGCGTGCAGGTGATTCTGCGAAATAACTTTTTCGTACAGCTTCAGCGTCGAATGAAAGACATCGTAAGGATTGCGGTGAATATGAATGAACCGCGCATCGGGAAACATTTCCAGCAGCAGCCTGATACGGCAGGTATGCTGCGGCGATTTCAGAATCAGCGGGCGCTGATATTTCCACGTCAGCTTTTTCAGAAAGTCGAGCAGCGCCTTCCGCCACTCTCTGACCTCAGCTTCAGGCACTCCGCGAAAGGTCAGGTAACGGTCGTAATATTCCTCGCGGCGCGGAAAGTTCCAGCCCATTACCGGCGAGCGCAGCGACATCGCGCAGATGCCGAATTCATCTTCGCCGGGGCTGAACATACCATACTCGACGTTATCCTGGGGCCGCCGCGTGGTGGCTTCGCCAAGTTTGCGCGCCACGATTTTTTCGAGGCGCAGAAAGGTCAGCGGGTTCGAGGTTTCAAAAGCATTCGGGAACGCGAACTGCTGATCGGTCACCAGCAGGTTATGCAGCAGTGTCGTGCCGCTGCGCCAGTGGCCCAGCACAAAGATCGGTTCACGCACCTCAACCCCGGCCACCTGCGCGTCAAACATCCGCCGTTCCTTCCAGCCCGCCCACGAATTGAAGATGCTGCGCGCCGTGATGAACCCTGCGGGCAGCAGGCGCTTTGGTGACACGGCAAAATGATTTTCAGCCAGCACGCTGACCCAGTCGCCAAACCTGATTCCAATCAGACCATCCACGTTGACTGCCTCCGATAAATTGAAAATCGCGTCCTCACTGCTGCGCTGGATTGATCCGGCTGATGAACAGGCGCAATTCTTCGGTGAGGAATGATGACAGGCGTTCGATGGTGGCCGGTCGGTATTGATTGCGGCTGTAGAGCCAGTTCAAAGTCAGTTGTCCTGCGGCAATGCCGCCGACCACGTAAAGCATGGCGTTGTGTTTGTCCTGCGGATGATGCTCAGGCCCGCGCGATTCTGGAGCAGGATGCATCGGCAGGCCGGTCGCAGGCAGTTGCACGGTCTGACCCAGGTAATTGAAATTCACCAGACTGCGGTTCGGAACTCTGAGCCTGTTTCTGACTGCCTCATCCCGGCTGAGATAACGCAGCAGTCCGTAACCGATGCCGCGCTGCGGAATGGCGCGCATCTGTTCCCTGACCGAACTGATCGAAGTCTGCGGATCAGCCGCCGGATCAGTTTCCAGCCGGACAGGGAAGATTGAAGTGAACCATCCCACCGTGCGCGACACATCCACGCCTGCCAGAATGTCCTCGCGCCCGTGACCTTCCATTTCGATCATCAGTTGCCGCTGTCCCGTCCACCTGGCGCAGGCTCGTCCCAGCGCGGCCAGCAGGACTTCATTCATCTGCGCGCCGCATGCCGCTGCGACCTGTTGCAGCAGCGCGCTGGTTTCAGCTTCGCTCAGTTCAACTGACAACTGCTCGACCGAATCTTCCGTGTGTTCGCCTTTGGGATAATCAACCGGCAGCAGCGGAATTTCATCGCCGGTCACGTTCATCCAGTAATTCAGTTCTGCCTCAGGCGCTGCTGACTGTGCGTATTCGGTCAGGCGCGCAGCCCACTGCTGATACGAAGTGGTTTTGGGCGGCAGGTGCGCCTGGTCGCCGCGACTCAGTTGCTGGTACAGGCTGACCAGGTCTTCCAGCAGGATGTTGAGTGAAAACCAGTCCACCACCAGATGATGCGCCGCAATCAGCAGCCGCCCGCCCTGTTCGCCCGGATTGAAATAAGCCACGCGCAGCAGCGGCCCGGCAGACAAATGCAGACTGGTCTGAAGCGAGGCACAGGCGGCTTCAAGCTGCTTGCGCTGCTTTTTCGCCGAAGCCTGAGAATAATCAGCAAACGAGAAGGGAATTGTCTCTTCAACCGGCGCATTGAACTGCTGCCACCCGTTCACGGTCGGTCTGAACCGCAGCCGCAGCGCATCGTGATGACGCAGCAGATGGCCGACCGCCTGTTCCAGAATCTGCGGATTGAGCGGCAGTGCTGTGGCCAGCAGAATGGACATGTTCCAGTGATGCGGCGTGACGGTGTGTTCCTCAAAGAACCAGTGCTGAATCGGCGTCAGTTGCACCGGCCCTGTCACTGCGCCCTGTTCAGCCTGGACGGGCGCTTCAGCGCCTGCCACTGCCGCCAGCCCCGCAATCGTGGGATGCTGAAAAAACTGTCGCGGCGTCAGATTGAGATCAGCCTGTCGCGCGCGGGCAATGACCTGAATGCTCAGAATCGAATCACCGCCCAGATCGAAAAAGTTGTCGTGAATGCCGACCTGCTGCACGCCCAGAATCTGCTGCCAGATTTCAGCCAGCTTTTTCTCGGCCTCGGTACGCGGAGCCACAAAGGCGGTTTCGAGTTCCGGCCTGTCGCTTTCAGGCGCAGGCAGCGCGCGCCGGTCAACCTTGCCGTTGGTCGTCAGCGGCAGCGATTCAAGCCAGACAAAGGCCGCCGGAATCATGTATTCAGGCAGTCGCTCCTTCAGATACTGCCGCAACTCAGCGACCGGCACTGATGATTGCCGCGCGCTCAGATAAGCCACCAGGCGCTTATGGCCCGGCTGATCTTCACGCGCCAGCACCGTCACTTCGCGCACCGCCGGATGCGACGCCAGCACCGCTTCAATTTCACCCGGCTCAATTCTGAACCCGCGAATCTTGACCTGTTCATCCATGCGCCCCAGAAACTGAATGTTGCCGTCGGGCAGAAAGCGGGCGAGGTCGCCAGTGCGATAAAGGCGTTGTCCGTTGTCCGTTGTCCGTTGTCCGTTGTCTTTGTCACTGACCACTGACCACTGACCACTGACCACTGACCACGCAATGAATTTCTCCGCCGTCAGTTCAGGCCTGTTCAGATAGCCGCGACCGACGCCTGCGCCGCCGATGTAAAGTTCGCCGGGCACGCCGATGGGGACGGGCTGCTGATACTTGTCGAGAATATAAAGCTGCGTGTTGATGATCGGGCGGCCAATCGGAACGGCGCGGTCTTTTTCATCTCCCCTGGCGGTATAGACGCAGCAGCCGACGACGGTTTCGGTCGGGCCGTATTCATTGATCAGTTTCGTTTCCGGCGCGTGCCGCTGCCAGAAAGCAATGTGTTCAGGCAGCAACTGTTCACCGCCGATGATGAATGATTTGGTGACCCCGGCGGCGGCTTCGGGCGCGATCTGCTGGCCGAGCAGTTCCAGATGGGCCGGGGTGATCTTGATCAGGCTGTAACCGCTCTGCTGATGCAGCAGTGCGCTGAGGCTTTCGACGCCAGTATCTTCACCAGCCAGATCAACGCGGCGACCTGAGAGCAGCGGCGCATAAAGCCCGGTAATCGTCAGATCGAATGACAGCGACGAATGCACCGGCGCGCCTGCGCCTTCGCTGACCGGATAGGCGCGCAGACACCAGGTCAGATAATTCACCAGCCCGCGATGTTCAATCAGCGCCCCTTTCGGTCTGCCAGTCGAGCCGGACGTGTAAATGACATAAGCCAGGTGGTGCGGCCTGACCTCGCTGACCACATTCGCCGCGCTTTCCTGCTCAATGCGCGGCCAGTCTGTGTCAAGGCAGAGCAATTCGATTTCAGATTGCAGATTTGAGATTGCAGATTTGAGATGAGACTGCGTGAGAACAATCCGCACCTGCGAATCGGCGAGCATAAAAGCGAGGCGGTCAGCCGGATAATGCGGATCGAGCGGCACGTAAGCGCCTCCGGCCTTGAGAATGCCCAGCAGCCCGATGACCATTTCCAGCGAACGTTCGATACACAGCCCGACCAGCGTTTCAGGGCCGACGCCGAGGCGTTGCAGGTAATGCGCCAGTTGGTTGGCGCGTTCATTGAGTTCGCGGTAAGTGAGCGTCTGCCCGGCGAATGAAACGGCAATGTTTTCGGGCGTGCGCGCGGCCTGTTCTTCAAATAACTGATGCGCGCACTGGTCAGCGGGGAAGTCGGCGGCAGTGTCGTTCCATTCAATCAGCAACTGCTGAAGTTCAGGCGCGGTCAGCAGCGCCAGTTTCATCACTGCTGCATCGGGCGTGGCAATGATGCCGGACAGCAGGTTGATGAAATGCCCGGTCATTCTTTCAATTGTGGCCGCATCGAACAGATCAGTGTTGTATTCAAATGCGCCGAGCAGCACGTTGCCGCTTTCATTCATCGTCAGCGTCAGGTCGAATTTGGCAGTGGCGCTGTCAGCTTCGAGGGCGGTCACGGTCAGGCCGGAAAGCTGCTGCGCGCTGCGCGGCATATTCTGCAACACGAACATCACCTGAAAGAGCGGCGTGTGACTGAGATTGCGTTCCGGCTGCAACGCATCAACGACCATTTCAAACGGCAGTTCCTGATGCGCATAAGCGCCGAGCGTTGTGGCGCGCACTCGTTTGAGCAGTTCCCTGAAAGTCGGATTGCCGCTCAGGTCAGTGCGCATCACCAGCGTATTGATGAAAAATCCGATCAGCCCTTCAAGTTCCTGGCGATTGCGCCCGGCGATGGGCGTGCCGATGCTGATGTCATCCTGACCCGCGTACCGCGACAGCAGCGTCTGAAACGCCGCGAGCAAAGTCATAAACAGCGTCACGCCTTCGCGGCGACTGAGCGCATTGAGCTGCGCTGAAAGTTGCGGCGACAATTCAAACGTGTGCGTTGCGCCGCGATAAGTCTGAATCGCGGGGCGCGGCCTGTCGGTCGGCAGTTCAATGATGGCGGGCGCGCCGCTGAGTTGCTGCCGCCAGTACTCAATCTGCGCCGCCAGTGTTTCGCCCTGCAACCATTCGCGCTGCCAGTGCGCGAAATCAGCGTACTGAATGGCGAGCGGCTGAAGCGGCACGGGCTGCTGATTCACGAGCGCCGCATAGCAGGCCGTGATTTCACGAATGAACACGCCCATTGACCAGCCATCAGAAATGATGTGATGCAGCGTAAAGAGCGCAACGTGTGTTTCAGCCTCAATCCGCAGCAGTCGCACTCTGACGAGCGGGCCGCGCTCCAGATCAAATGACAACTGCGCTTCATCAGCCACGCGCTGCGACACGGCGCGGTCACGTTCATCAGCCGATAAATGGCTGAGGTCTTCAACCGGAATGGTCAGCATCAGTTCAGGCGCGATGACCTGCGAAGCCCTGCCGTCGCGCGTCAGAATCGTTGTGCGCAGCGATTCGTGGCGTTTGATGACTTCGTTGAGGCTGCGTTCCAGCACCGCGACATCAAGAGTTCCGCTCAGTTGCAGCGCCGATGGGATATTGTAAAAAGGATTGTCAGGTTCAAGCTGAGCGAGAAACCACAATCGCTGCTGCGCATAAGACAGCGGCAGTTCGCCTGCGCGTGCGATGGCGGTGATGGGCGGCGACTGAATGCCCTGAGCGGCGCGGCTGACAGCTTCAACTCTGCCCGCGAGCGCCGACACTGATGGCGATTCAAACAGATCGTGCAGCGGCAACTCAACGCCAAAAGCCGAGCGCAGGCGCGACGTGACCTGTGTTGCCAGCAGCGAATGCCCGCCGAGTTCAAAGAAATTATCTTCAGCGCCGACGCGGCTGACATTCAGCACCTGCGCATAAATGCCTGCAATAATCTCTTCGGTGGCTGTGCGCGGCGCAATGAATTCGCTTTCTGATGCCGCTTTGTCCGGCGCGTATTTCGCTGATTTCAGGGCGCGACGATCAATCTTGCCGTTCGGCGTCAGCGGCAGCGAGTCAAGACTGACAAAAGCCGACGGCACCAGCCAGCCGGGCAGTTGCTGTTGCGCAAAGCTGCGCCAGTCACTGATGCTGATGGTCGCGTCAGGCTGCGCGACATAATAAGCCGTCAACCGTTTGTCGCCCGCCACATCTTCGCGCGCGATGACCACCGCCGCCTGCACTGCCGGGTGCGCGTTGAGTACCGCTTCGACTTCACCCGGCTCAATTCTGAAGCCGCGAATCTTGACCTGCTCATCCACGCGCCCCAGAAATTCCAGACTGCCATCGGCGAGACGACGCACGAGGTCGCCGGTTCTGTAAAGGCGGTAGTCGGTAGGCGGTAGTCGGTAGTCGGTAGTCAGCGGGGCCGCCATCTCTCTGCCCTCTGTCATCTGTCTTTCAGCTTCCGAATTCCGAATTCCGAATTCCGACTTCCACGCAATAAATTTTTCCGCCGTCAGTTCAGGCCGATGCAGATAGCCGCGTGCGACGCCTGCGCCGCCGATGTAAAGTTCGCCGGGAACGCCGACGGGAACGGGCTGCTGCCGGGCATCGAGGACGTACATCTGCGCGTTGCTGACCGGCCCGCCAATCGGCACAGTGGCGGCATCGTCGCGCCTGCCTTTGTAAAAATAGTATGAGCTTCCGACTGTCGCTTCAGTCGGGCCGTAGCCGTTGAGAAAACGGCGACCTTCAGCCCATCGTTCGGCGACTTCCCACGCGCAGCTTTCACCGGCTGAAACAACGGTGGTGAGCGCGGGCAGATTGTCAGGCGACAGCGCGGCCAGCAATGAAGGCGGCAGCGTGACGGTTGTGATTTTTTCGCGGCGCAGCAGTTCAGCCAGCGTGTCGGGCGAGGTGAGCGTTTCGCGCCGCGCCAGCACCAGCCGCGCCCCGCCGCACAGCGCCATCACGATTTCGGAAACCGATGCATCGAAACTGAACGAGGCAAACTGTAGCACGCGACTCTCAGGCGTGATGGCAAACTGCTCCAGCGCCACCATCGTGAAATTGCACAGATTGCGATGCTCAAGCAGCGTGCCTTTCGGCTGCCCGGTCGAACCGGAGGTGTAAATGACATAAGCCAGATGGTGCGGCCTGACCTCGCTGACCACATTCGCCGCGCTTTCCGGCGCGATGCGCGGCCATTCTGTGTCAAGACAGAGCAGTTCGATTTCAGATTTGAGATTTGAGATTGCAGATTTGAGATGAGACTGCGTGAGAACAATCTGCACCTGCGAATCGGCGAGCATAAAAGCCAGACGATCAGCCGGATAATGCGGATCGAGCGGCACGTAAGCGCCTCCGGCTTTCATAATGCCGAGAATGCCGACGACCATTTCCAGCGAAGGCTCAACGCAGACGCCGACCAGCGTTTCAGGGCCGACGCCGAGGCATTGCAGATAATGCGCCATCTGATTGGCGCGTTCGTTCAACTCGCGGTAACTAAGCGTTGATTCTTCAAAGCTGACCGCCGCAGCGTCGGGCGTGCGCGCGGCCTGTTCCTCAAATAACTGGTGTGTGCAGCGGTCTGCGGGGAAGTCCTTTGCGGTGTCGTTCCATTCAATCAGTTCCTGCCTGAGTTCGGCTGCACTGAGCATGCGCACGTCAGCCAGGCGCGCGTGCGGGCTGGCGATGAAATTTTCAAGCAGTGTCCGCAGGTGACTGAGCATCAGCGCAATCGCTGACTGATCGAAACGCAGCGCGTCATAACCGAGCACCAGTTTCAACTGCTCGCCGGGCATCGCGGCCAGCGTCAGCGGAAAGTTGGTCTGCTGGTTCGATTGCACATCGCTCAGTTGCAGCGCCGTGTCACCGGCCTGACCGGCAGC
The DNA here is from genome assembly GCA_046331565.1 of Blastocatellia bacterium. Classification (GTDB taxonomy): domain Bacteria; phylum Acidobacteriota; class Blastocatellia; order RBC074; family RBC074; genus DASRDU01. The sequence continues at coordinate 2,857,835 of JAXLQP010000001.1, read as the reverse complement.
GGATGAAACCGGCGTGTTTTCAAAAACCAGAATGCTTTCAAACAGCGGCAGTCCGGGTGGCACATCGCTCCAGCTTTGAATCTGCACGAGCGGGCTGTATTCATACTGCCGCATTTCAAGCTGCTGCTGTTGCAACTCTCTGAGCCAGTCGCTCAGGTTTGCGTCCGGCTCAACCTGCACGCGCACGGGCAGCGTGTTGATGAACAGGCCAATCATCTGTTCAGCGCCGGGCAGATCAGTCGGACGGCCTGAGACAGTGGCTCCGAACAGCACATCATTGTCGCCGCTGTAACGCGCCAGCAGCAGCGCCCACGCGCCCTGCGCCAGCGTATTCAGCGTCAGTTGCCGCTGTCGCGCCAGCGCCTGCAACGCCGCCGTCAGTTCAGCCGACAGCAGCAGCGATTCTTCGGCATAAGCCGAAGCTGATTCATCCGTGCTGGCAGCGCGATCAACGCGCAGCGAGGTTGGCGCAGTAAAGCCGCTGAGTCTGGCGCGCCAGAAAGTTTCAGCCTTTTTCAGATCCTGTTTGCGCAGCCAGACAATGTAATCGCGGAACGGGCGCGGCTGCGGCAGCGCGAGTTCGCGGCCCTGATGAAAGGCTTCGTAAAAGGCAAAGACTTCGCGCAGAATCAGCGGCAGCGCCCAGCCGTCAAAGAGAATGTGATGATAAGTCCAGATGAACTGCCATTCGCGCTCAGCCATTTGCAGCAGCGTGAAGCGCACCAGCGGCGGCACCGCCGGATCAAAGCCGCGCCGCTGATCGGCCAGCACAAAGTCACTGAGCTTCTGCTGCTGTTCATTGCTTTCAATCGCGCGCCAGTCCTGCACTTCAAACGGCACTTTGACGGCGCGATGCACAAGCTGCACCGGTTCTTTCACTTCGCCGCTGATGAAACCCGAACGCAGAATCGGATGACGATCAACGACCCGCTGCCAGGCGCGTTCAAAAGCCGTCAGATCAAACGCGCCCGACAAGCGACAGATCATCTGTCCGATGTACATGCCGGAATCAGGTGCATACTGTGTGTGAAAGAGCATGCCCTGCTGCATCGGTGAAAGCGGATAGAAATCTGCAATCTGCTTTGGGTTCATGGCAAAAAAACAAAGGGTGAATCAGTGCCCGTCGCGGTTGTCAATGGCGGACAGAATGTTGCTCAGGTCGCTTTCATCCCAGCCGAAATCAGCAAAATCAGCCGCGTGATAAGCGCCCGCGCTCTGTTGCAGCAGCGCGCGCAGGGCTGCAATAAAACCATTCGCCAGCGATTCAATCGTCGCCTGGCGGTGCAGGTTCGCGCTGTAAATCAGATCGGCGCGCAGGCGACCTTCGTCCATCCGGCAGATGATCTCAATCACGTAAGGCCGCACTGTTTCGCCTGATTGCGCGACGGGTTCATTGTTTTCGTAATAGCTGAAGCAAATCATCGCCTGCGGCAGTTCACTGAGTCGCTGCCGTAATTCAGGCCGATTCACATAACGCAGCAGCGCCGCGCCCGTCTGCCTGTGCGGCACGCGCCGCAGTTGCGCCTTGACGGCGTTCAGGCATTCATTCAGATCGTCGTGCTGAACGATTCTCACCGGAGTTGCCGAGGCCAGTCGCCTGATGATTGCATCGTCTTCCGGCGCAGCTTCGCGGGACTGATGCTGCCAGTCAACGAGCAGTTCACGCGCGCCTGTCCACGCCGCCCACGCCTGCACGAGCGCCGCCATCAGCAGGTCGGTGATTTCTGTGCGCCCGGTGTCGGCTGTCTCCTGCACCAGCGACTGCGTTTCGTCAGGACTGAGCGTCACTGTGACCTGCTGCGCTGAATCAGCGGTGTTTGCGCCTTCAGCAAAATCAAGCGGAACCGCCGCCGCTTCGCCCGCGAGTGAATCAAACCATTCCTGCACATCGGCCTGCGCTGCTTCATCAAGTTGCGCGAGCGCCGCAAGGCCCGCGACGGTCGGCGACTGAAAGAGGTCTTTAGGCGTCAGCCTGATGCCGACTTCAGCGGCGCGGGCAATGATCTGAATGCTCAGAATCGAATCGCCGCCGAGTTCAAAGAAATTGTCGTGAATGCCGACCTGACTGACGCCGAGCAGTTCCTGCCAGATCGCGGCCAGCTTTGTTTCAAGCTCATTGCGCGGAGCGACGTATTCGACGGCAATCACGTTGCGATCAGCTTCAGGCTTCGGCAGCCGCGCGCGATCAACCTTGCCGTTCGGCGTCAGCGGCAGCGATTCGAGCAGAACGAAAGTTGACGGCACCATATAATCGGGCAGGCTGCCCAGCAGGTGTTCGCGCAGTTCTGAAGCCGTGACCGCATCTGCTGCGGCGACCACATACGCGACCAGTCGCTTATGCCCGGCTTCGTGCTGATGCGCGACCACGACCGCCTGCCGCACTCCACTGTGCTGCGCCAGCACCGCTTCAATTTCACCGAGTTCAATTCTGAAGCCGCGAATCTTGACCTGATGATCGGCCCGGCCCAGAAAATCAAGATGCCCGTCCGGCAGCCAGCGGACGAGATCGCCGGTACGATAAAGTCGGAATTCGGAATTCGGAAGTCGGAATTCGGAAGAAAGAGATGCCGCAGTCTCTCTGCCATCTGCCATCTGCTTTTCAGCTTCCGACTTCCGACTTCCGACTTCCGGCTTCCACGTAATGAATTTTTCCGCCGTCAGTTCGGGCCTGTTCAGATAACCGCGTCCGACGCCTGCGCCGCTGATGTAAAGTTCGCCGGGAACGCCGATGGGGACGGGCTGCTGATGAGTGTCGAGAACGTAAAGCTGCACGTTGGCCAGCGGGCGACCGATGCTCGGACGGCGCGGATATAAACGCACACAGCAGGTCGTCGAATCCACAGCGCATTCAGTCGGGCCGTAGACGTTGTAAAAATCGGTGCCTTCGATGCGCGCCAGCGTGTGCCACATCGCTTCGTCAATCGCTTCGCCGCCGGGCAGCACGAGCGAAGGCCGTGCATCGGATTCGGCAAAACCTGCCGCCAGCAGCAGCCGCAGTTGCGACGGCACGCAATCCAGCACATCCAGCCGGTGCGCGCGCAGGTAATTCATCAGCGCTTCGCCATCCAGCCTGATCTCCTGCGGCACAATGTCAATCGCGTGGCCATAAATCAGCATCAGCCACTGCTGCACCGAAGCGTCAAACATCAGCGGCGCATTCAGACTGGCGCGCAACTGCCGGTCGTGCCTGCCGCCATAAATGTAATGCGATAACCCGGCGGCCAGGTTGAGCGCCGAATGATGTTCGATCATCACTCCCTTCGGTCGCCCGGTGGAACCGGAAGTGAAAATCACATAGGCCAGGTTGTCGCCGCGCGCATTGAGCGGCGGGTTTTCGGCGCTTTCCTGTTGAAGCTGTTCGTCGTCGGCGTCAAGGCAGATGAAGTGAACATCTGAAAGCCCGGCTCTGAGTTCAGTGATCTCAGCTTTCAGATGCTGCTGTGTCAGGACGACAGAAGCTCTGGCGTCTTCAATCACGAAACCCAGACGATCAGCCGGATAACTCGGATCGAGCGGCACATAAGCGCCACCGGCTTTGAGAATGCCGACCAGCCCGACCATCATTTCAATTGAGCGTTCAGTGAACAGCGCCACCAGACTGTCCGGCCCGATGCCCAGACGGCGCAGGTGATGAGCCACCTGATTGGCGCGGCGGTTGAGTTCAGCAAAGGTCAGCGACTGATCCTGATAAATTACGGCCTGCGCGTCAGGCGTGCGTTGCACCTGCTGCTCAAAGAGTTCCTGAAATGTCCGGTCGTGCGGCGCTGCAAGCTGCGTGTCGTTCCATTCAATGAAAAGCTGATGACGTTCAGCTTCAGTCATCAGCGGCAGCCGCGAAATATGCTGATCGGCATCAGCCGCAATGCCGCCAAGCAGCACTTCGTAATGACCAAGCAGGCGCTGAATGGTCGCGGCATCAAAGAGGTCGGTGTTGTATTCGACGACGAGCGACAGGCCTTCGTTCGTTTCAGTGGCAAAGAGCGTCAGGTCGAATTTCGATGCGCCGCTGTGGGCGGCGATTTCACCGATCTGAAGCTGTGCGCCAGGCAGTTCGGGCATTTGCAGCGGCGCGTTCTGCAACACGAACATCACCTGAAAGAGCGGCGTGTAACTGAGATTGCGCTCCAGTTTCAGTTCATCAACGATCATTTCAAACGGCAGATCCTGATGCGCATATGCGCCCAGCGCCGTTTCGCGGGTGCGATGCAGCAACTGCCGGAACTGCGGATCGCCTGACAAATCGCCGTGCATCACCAGCGTGTTGATGAACAATCCGATCAGCCCTTCAACTTCGGCGCGCGTGCGATTCGCAATCGGAGTGCCGACGTTGATGACCTCCTCTCCGCTGTACCGATAGAGCAGCGTCTGAAACGCCGCGAGCAAAGTCATAAAAAGCGTCGCCCCTTCGCGGCGGCTCAATTCATTGAGCGAGGCCGCCAGCGCAGGCGGCAGCAGGTATGTTTCATAAGAGCCATTGAACGTCTGCACGCCGGGACGTGGCCGGTCGGTCGGCAGTCCAGGCAGTGCCGGGCTGTCGCTGAGTTGCTGCTTCCAGTAATTGAGATGTTCGGCCAGCACTTCGCCGCGCAGCCATTCACGCTGCCAGTGCGCGTAATCGGCATACTGAATCGGCAGCTCAGCGAGCGGCGATGGCTGTCCGTTTGAATAGGCGTGATAGAGCAGCGCGATTTCGCGGAACATCACATTCGATGACCAGTCATCAGAAATGATGTGATGCACCGTCAGCAGCAGCACGTGTTCAATGTTATCAAGGCGCAGCAATTTGACGCGCAGCAGCGGGCCGCGTGCAATGTCGAAAGGCTGGCTGCCGGTTTCACGCGCCAGTCGCGCCACTTCGGCTTCGCGCTGTGCGGCATCGAGCGATTCAAGACTGATGACCGGAAGCGGCAACGTCAGTTCCGGGGCAATCACCTGCACGGGTTTGCCGCCGGTGGTGTGAAAGGTCGTACGCAGAATTTCGTGCCGCCGGATGATTTCATTGATGCAGCGCGACAACACTGCGACATCGAGCGGGCCGCTGAGCCTGAAGCCGTCGGGAATGTTGTAAGCCGCGCTGCCCGGTTCAAGCTGTTCGAGAAACCACAATCGCTGCTGCGCGAATGACAGCGGCAGTGCGCCGTCGCGCGCGACCGGCCTGATTGGCGGAGCCTGCGGGGCGGTCGCGGTCAGTCGCAGCCTGGCAATCTGTTCAGCCAGCGCAGCGACGGTCGGAAATTCAAAAACATTGCGCAGCGGCAGTTCAATGCCAAAGGCTTCGCGCACCCGCGAAACAAGCTGTGTGGCGAGCAGCGAATGACCGCCGATTTCAAAAAATACTTCGTGCACGCCAACGCGACTCAGGCCCAGCACCTGCGCGAAACTTTCAGCCAGCAGTTCCTCGGTGCGGTTGCGCGGCCCGACATATTCATCATCAATCCGGCTGTCCCATTCCGGCGCAGGCAGCGCACTGCGATCAACCTTGCCGTTGGCATTGAGCGGCATTTCATCCAGCAGCACAAACGCAGACGGCACCATATAACCGGGCAGCTTGTCCGTCGCAAAGCGTCGCAGTTCGCCCGTCGCCGTGTCCTCTTTCACCGTCACATAAGCCACCAGGCAATCAGCTCCGCGCGCATCCTGACAGACCGCAATCACAGCCTGTCGCACCGAGGGGTGTGAAGTCAGCACCGCTTCAATCTCGCCCGGCTCAATTCTGAAGCCGCGAATCTTGACCTGATAATCGGCCCGCCCCAGAAACTGAATGTTGCCGTCAGGCAGAAAGCGGGCGAGGTCGCCGGTGCGGTAAAGGCGGTAGTCGGTAGTCGGTAGTCGGTAGTCGGTAGTAAGAGATGTCGCAGTCTCGCTGCCATCTGCCATCTGTCTTTCAGCTTCCGACTTCCGACTTCCGACTTCCGACTTCCACGTAATGAATTTTTCTGCCGTCAGCTCCGACCTGTTCAGATAGCCGCGCGCGAGGCCTGAGCCGCCGACAAAGAGTTCGCCGGTGACGCCGATGGGTTGCGGCTGCAACTGCTGATTGAGAATGTAAAGCTGAGTGTTGGCGAACGGGCGGCCAATCGGGACAAGCTGATCGGCGGCAAGGGCGAGTTCGCGGCTTTCAAAATATGAGCTGTCAATCGTTGCTTCGGTCAGGCCGAAGGAATTGATCAGGCGCGTCTGCGGGCCGCACAGTTTCTGAAACCGTTCGTATTCGCCCGCATACCACGCATCAGAACCGCAGATCAGCAGGCGCATGAAATCAAGCTTTGCGCCGGTGCGTTCGAGATGCGCGACCAGATGGCGCAGCACTGCCGGAACAAATTCAGCGCATTCGACCGCCTCACGACGCATCAGCGATTCGAGCTGCGCGGCGTCAAGCAGCGATTCACGCGGGCACAGCACCAGCCGCCCGCCCGAACACAAGGCGCGCACGAAATCGCCTGAGAAAACATCGAAGGCAAAGCTCGCCATCTGCAAATGCACTCTGACGGTGTCGAGTTCATAAGCCTCGCGCCACGCCAGAAACGCATTGAGCAGGCTGCGATGTTCGACCACCACGCCTTTCGGTTTGCCGGTCGAACCGGACGTGTAAATCACGTAAGCCGCATTTTCAGGCCTGATTTCACTGACCAGGGCCTGCGCGCTTTCATTCGCCAGCAGCGGCCAGTCAGTGTCGAGACAGAACAGCTCGATTTCAGATTTCAGATTTGAGATTGCAGATTGCAGATCTGACTGAGTGATGACAATCCGCGCCTGCGAATCTTCGAGCATGAACGCCAGACGATCTGCCGGATGATTCGGATCGAGCGGCACGTATGCGCCACCGGCTTTCAGCACGCCCAGCACGGCGACAATCATTTCAACTGATTTCTCTGCGCAGATGCCGACAAACTTTTCAGGGCCGATGCCCCGGCGTTGCAGGTAATGAGCAAGCTGACCGGCGCGCGCATCGAGTTCGCCATAAGTCAGGCGATTTTCGCCGCAGACAACCGCAATGGCTTCAGGACAGGCGGCGGCCTGAGCTTCAATCAACTGATGCACGCACCTGTCGAGCGCAAAATCGGCGCGCGTGTTGTTCCATTCAACCAGCATCTGATGACGTTCAGCTTCTGAGAGCAACGGCAGTTCGGCAATCGGCTGATCGGCGTCAGCAGCGGCGGCGGCAAGCAATGTGCGGTAATGACCGAGCAGGCGTTCAATCGTCGCGGCATCAAAGAGGTCAGTGTTGTATTCGGCTGAAACCGACAAGCCTTCGGCTGATTCTGCAACTGACAGCGTCAGATCAAAGGTGGCCGTGCCGCTGTCAACGTCAAGCTGCCTGACCTGAATCGCCTGCGGCTGATTCGCTGAACTGCCGGTGCTGAGTCCGGCATTTTGCAGAATGAACATCACCTGAAAGAGCGGCGAATGGCTCATGTCGCGTTCAGGCTGAAGCTGTTCGACCAGCGTTTCAAACGGCAGATCCTGATGCGCGTATGCTTCCAGCGTCGTTTCGCGCACGCGGCGCAGCAGTTCACGAAAGGTCGGATTGCCGCTCAGGTCGCTGCGCAGCACCAGCGTGTTGATGAAGCATCCGATCAGCCCTTCGATTTCAGGCCGCTGCCGGTTGGCGATGGGCGAACCGGCAGTGATGTCGGCCTGCCCGGTGTAACGATAAAGCAGCGTCTGAAACGCGGCCATCAGCGTCATAAAAAGCGTCGTGCCTTCGTGCCGACTCAGGCGCTGAATGGCTTCGGTCAGTTCACGCGAAAAAGTGGTGTGCAGGTTTGCGCCGACTGAAGTCTGCACCGCCGGGCGCGGGCGATCAGTCGGCAGATTCAGCACCGGCAGTTCGCCGCCGAGTTGTCGCTTCCAGTAAGCAAGCTGCGCTTCGAGGACTTCGCCCTGCAACCATTCGCGCTGCCAGTGCGCGTAATCGGCATACTGAATCGGCAGTTCAGCGAGCGGCGACGGGCGACCGCTTGAGAAGGCGTGATAGAGCGTCGTCAGTTCACCGATGAACACGCTCATTGACCAGCCATCTGAAATGATGTGGTGCATCGTGCAGAGGAAAATAAAATCCTCTGCGCCGCATTGCAGCAGGCGGGCGCGCAGCAGCGGCCCCTGTGACAGATTGAATGGCTCTCGCGCTTCGGCGGCAACCAGCCTCATCGCTTCGGCTTCGCGTTCGGTTGCCGCGAGGTGTTGCAGGTCGGTGACGGTCAGCGTCAGATGCAATGCAGGTGAAATGACCTGAACGGGCTGGCCGTCCTGCACGGCAAAGGTGGTGCGCAATATTTCGTGACGGCGCACGACTTCATTGATCGCCTGTTCGAGCGCGGCGACATTCAGCCGACCCGTCATGCGCACAGCGGAAGGAATGTTGTAACCCGGACTGCCCGGCTCGAACTGATCGAAAAACCACATCCGCTGCTGCGCGAATGAAGCGGGGAAGACAAACACTTCATCGTCCGCATCAGTCGGCGGCAGATTGCTGAGTTCCGGGTCAGTGGGAGGAAGCGAATGAATCATGACGATAAGCCTGCCTGCTGATCGCCTGTGTTTTCAGGGCTGATCGGATGCTGTGGAATTTGAAGCGAAGCCCGGCTGGTGCGGCGCGCCTGGCGCGAGAGCGGCACAATCGCCGGAGCCTGAGCCGCCCGCCCGGCCCGGTCTGCCGCTTCGGCAAAGGCCGCGAGCGTCGGGAATTCAAAGAGTGTGCGCAGCGGCAGGTCAAGCTGCATCACTTCGCGCAAGCGCACCACGAGGCGCGTGGCGAGCAGCGAATGCCCGCCGAGTTCAAAGAAATTGTCTTCCAGCCCGACCCGCTCAAGACCGAGCAGTTCGCACCAGATTCCGGCCATGCGTTTTTCGGTTTCAGTGCGCGGCTCAATGTAGGGCCGGTCGTGGCCGGACTGCGCTCCGTCAGGCGCGGGCAGCTTTTTACGATCAACCTTGCCGCTCGGTGACAGCGGAAACTGATCCAGAGTGAGATAGTGTGAAGGCACCATGTATTCCGGCAGTTTCTGCCGCAGGTGCTCCTTGATGTCGGGCGCATTAAAAGCCGCATCGCGTTCGGTGATCAGATAAGCCACCAGACGCTTGTCGCCCGTCGCATCCTCGCGCACCGCCACCACCGCATCGCGCACCGCCGCGTGCTGTCGCAACACCGCTTCGATTTCACCGAGTTCAATTCTGAACCCGCGAATCTTCACCTGCTCATCAATGCGCCCCAGATATTCAAGCTGCCCGTCTGCGCGCCAGCGGACGAGATCGCCGGTTCGGTAAAGGCGGTAGTCGGTAGTCGGTAGTCGGTAGTCGGTAGTAAGAGATGTCGCAGTCTCGCTGCCATCTGCCATCTGTCTTTCAGCTTCCGACTTCCGACTTCCGACTTCCGACTTCCACGCAATAAATTTCTCCGCCGTCAGCTCAGGCCGATGCAGATAGCCGCGCGCAACGCCTGCGCCAGCGATGTGCAGTTCGCCGGGAATGCCGATGGGAACGGGGCGCTGCTGCTCATCGAGGACGAACAGTTTGAAGTTGGGCAGCGGGCGGCCAATCGGCGGGTCAGACGCTTCATCGGTGCGGCACAAATGCAGCGAAGCGCAGACTGTGGTTTCAGTCGGCCCGTAGGCATTGAAGAATTTTCGCTGCCGTGACCAGCGGGCCGCGATGTCAGCCGTGCAGCGTTCACCCGCCGCGTTCACCACTTCAAGTTCGGGCAGGTCATCGGCTGCGAGCAGCGCCAGCACCGACGGCGGCAGCGTGACGTGCGTGATGCGCTGCTGCTGCAACAACCGATGCAGATCAGGAACTGAAATCAGTTCTTCCTGTCGCGCCAGCACCAGCGTTGCGCCGCTGCCCAATGCCATCGCCAGTTCCCACACCGACGCATCAAAACTGAACGGCGAAAACTGCAATACCCGTTTGCCTTCACTCACGCCAAACGCCTGCTGCTGCGCCGCCACCAGATTGCACAACCCGCGATGCTCAAGCAGCGTTCCCTTCGGCTGCCCGGTCGAACCTGACGTGTAAATGACATAAGCCAGATTCTGCGCCGTCGCCGCGCTGCTCACGTTCGCTGCACTCTGCTCGCTGATCGCTGCCCACTCGGCATCGAGGCTGAGCAGGTGAAGTTCAGATTGCAAATCCGAGATTTGAGATTTGAGATTGGCGATGAGCGGTTTGAGCTGCTGCTGGGTGAGCAGAATGCGGGCCTGCGAATCGGCAAACATAAAGGCCAGCCGGTCAGCCGGGTAATGCGGATCGAGCGGCAGATACGCGCCTCCGGCTTTGAGCACACCGAGGATGCCGACGATCATTTCGAGCGAGCGTTCGGTGCAGATGCCGACGATGGTGTCAGGCGTGACGCCGAGTATTTGCAGGTACTGCGCGAGCTGACTGGCGCGGGCGTTGAGTTCGGCGTAAGTCAGATGCTGCGGGCCGAACTGCACGGCGACGGCATCAGGGCGCGCGAGCGCGTGCTGCTCAAACAGATGATGGAAGCAGGATTCACTGGGATACGGCGCGTCAGTGTGGTTCCAGTCAGTGAGCATCTGCCGGGCTTCAGTGACGGTCAGCAGCGGCAGTTGTGAAATCGGCTGCGCCGGATCGTCAGCGACTGCTTCAAGCAGCGTTCGGAAATGGCTGATCAGGCGTTCGATGGTTGAGGCGTCGAAAAGGTCGGTGTTGTATTCAATATTGCCTGACAGACCGTCCTGACTTTCATTCATCAGCAGCGTCAGGTCAAAGCGGGCCGTGTGGCTGTCGGCGGCAAACGGCAGCAGCGTGACGCCGGGCAGTTCAGCCGACTCCATCGGCATATTGCCGAGCACCAGCATGACCTGAAAGAGCGGCGTGTGGCTCAGGTCGCGTTCGGGTTGCAGGGCTTCGACCAGTTGCTCGAACGGCAGATCCTGGTGCGCGTAAGCGCCAAGCGCCGTTTCGCGGACGCGGGCCAGCAGTTCAGTGAATTCAGGGTCGCCTGAGAGATCGGTATTCATCACCAGCGTGTTGACGAAAAAGCCGATCAGGTTCTCAGTTTCAGCGCGCGTGCGGCTGGCAATCGGAGTGCCGACGCTGATCTCACGCTGATTGCTGTACCGATGCAGCAGCGTCTGAAACGCCGCGAGCAAAGTCATAAACAGCGTCACGCCTTCCTGACGGCTCAGGCTGATGAGCGCATCCTGCAATGACTTTGGCAGGTTGAATGAAATCGTTGCGCCGCGCGAAGTGACAATGGCCGGACGTGGCCGGTCAGTCGGCAGTTCCAGCACGGTCGGACGCCCGTGCAGTTTTTCAGTCCAGTAATCAAGCTGTCGTTGCAGCGTTTCGCCCTGCAACCATTCACGCTGCCACTTTGCATAATCGGCGTACTGAATCGGCAGCGCAGACAGCTTCGCTTCAGCGCCGCTGAGTGCCGCCGTGTAAAGCGTCACGATTTCACGAATGAACACGCCGACTGACCAGCCGTCAGAAATGATGTGATGCATCGTCAGCAGCAGCACGTAATCATCTTCGGCCAGCCGGATCAGCGCGGCGCGCAACAGCGGCCCCTGCGCCAGATCAAATGGCTGCATCGCTTCTTCCTGCGCCAGTCTCATCGCTTCGGCTTCGCGTTCGGTTTCATCCAGGTGGCGCAGGTCGTGATGCGGAATCGTCAGCGTCAGTTCAGGGGCAATGTCCTGCACCGGCTCGCTGCCTTCGAGTTTGAAGGTTGTACGCAGGGCTTCGTGACGGCGAATGACTTCATTCAGGCTGTGTTCCAGCGCCGCTGTGTCGAGCGTGCCTTTCAAACGGAAGGCTGACGGGTTGTTGTAAAACGGGCTGTTCGGTTCAAGCTGATCGAGAAACCACAAGCGCTGCTGCGCAAACGAGAGCGGCAGTTTGCCGTCACGCGCTGTTGCCGTCAGCGGTGGCGCGGCCACTCCCTGTCCGGCTTGCAATGCCGCAGTGACCTGCGCGGCGAGGCCAGCCACGTCAGGATCGGCAAACAGCGCCTGCAATGGCAATTCAATCTCGAACGCTTCGCGCACCCGCGAAATCAGTTGCGTGGCCAGCAGCGAATGTCCGCCCAGATCAAAAAAGTTGTCGTGAATGCCAACCCGTTCAAGGCTCAGCACAGCGGCATAAATTTCGCACAGCAGTTCTTCAATCTGATTGCGCGGCGCAACGTAATGTCCGGTTGTCGGCAATGCCGCTGCGTCAGGCGCAGGCAGGCGTTTGCGATCAACCTTGCCGTTGGGCGAGAGCGGCATTTCATCAAGCGCGACGAAGGCAGCGGGAATCAGGAAGTCAGGCAGTGACTGTCGCAGGTGTTCGCGCAACTGACCGGCTTCGGCATCACCAGCAACATAAGCCACCAGCCGTTTGTCGCCGGGCGCATCCTCTCTGGCAATGACCGCCGCTTCGCGCACTGCGGGATGGCGCAGCAGCGCTGCTTCAATTTCACCGAGTTCAATTCGCAGCCCGCGAATCTTCACCTGATGATCCAGCCGCCCCAGAAATTCAATGTTCCCGTCGGGCAGGTAGCGAGCGAGGTCGCCAGTGCGATAAAGGCGTTGTCCGTTGTCCGTTGTCCGTTGTCCGTTGTCTTTGTCACTGACCACTGACCACTGACCACTGACCACTGACCACGCAATGAACTTTTCCGCCGTCAGTTCAGGCCGATTCAGATAACCGCGCGCAACGCCTGTGCCGCCGATGCAGATTTCGCCGGGAACGCCGATGGGAACGGGCTGCTGACTGGCATCGAGAATGAAGACCTGAGTGTTATCCACCGGGCGTCCAATCGGAATGCGGCTGAGCGGTTCAGCGCCGCTGAATTCGTGACAGATCGCGCCGCAGGTTGTTTCGGTCGGCCCGTAGCCGTTCAGAAAGCGATGTCGCGCTGACCAGCGTTCGATGATTTCAGGCGTGCAGGCTTCACCGACCGACACGACCGTTTGCAGCGCGGGCAGTTTATCGGCGGGCAGCAGGCGCAGCACCGACGGCGGCAGAATGGCAGTCGTGATCTGTTCGTCACGCAGCATCTGCGCCAGCTCAGGCATTGAAATCAGCGTTTCGCGGTGCGCCAGATGCAGCGCCGCGCCGTGCAGCAGCGCCAGAAAAACTTCGGCCACAGATCCGTCAAAACTGAGCGAGCCGAATTGCAGCAGGCGGCTCTCTGCCGACAGGTGAAAACGTCTGCCAAACGCCAGCGCAAAGTTGCACAACCCGCGATGTTCAAGCAACGTGCCTTTCGGCTGCCCGGTCGAACCGGACGTGAAAATCGCATAAGCCAGATTATGCGGCCTGACTTCGCTGATCGGATTGGCTGTGCTTTCCGGTGCAATTTGCGGCCAGTCTGAATCAAGACAGAGCAGTTCGATTTCAGATTGCAGATTTGCGATTGCAGATTTGAGATGTGATTGCGTGAGCACCAGCCGCGCCTGCGAATCTTCGAGCATAAAGGCGAGGCGATCAGCGGGGTAATGCGGATCGAGCGGCACGTATGCGGCTCCGGCTTTCATAATGCCGAGAATGCCGACGATCATTTCAAACGACCGCTCGACGCACAGCCCGATCATCATTTCGGGGCCGACGCCGCGCTTTTGCAGGTGATGCGCCAGCCGGTTGGCGCGTTCGTTGAGTTCGCGGTAAGTGAGCGTTTGCCCGGCGAATGAAACGGCGATGTTTTCAGGGATGCGCGCGGCCTGTTCCTCAAACAACTGATGCGCGCAGCGATCAGCCGGGAAGGGAACTGTTGTTTCATTCCACTCCGCAAGCTGCTGCTGTTCAGCGGCTGTCAGCAGCGGAATTTGTGAAACGGGCTGTTGCGGATTTTCGGCCATGCTCGTCAGCATGGTTTGCAGATGACCGAGCATGCGTTTGATGGTGTCGGCCTCAAAGCGGGAACTGTCGTAAGAAATAATCAGTTCCAGTTCGCGGCCCGGCCCGCTGACCAGACTGAGCGGGTAATTGGTCTGTTCGTGCGAATGAACTTCTTCGATGGACGGATTGCTGCGCTGTTGCTTCATCGCTTCATCCACCGGGTAGTTTTCAAAAACGATGATGCTTTCAAACAGCGGCAGGCTGCGCGGCACTTCGCTCCAGCCCTGAATCTGCACGAGCGAACTGTATTCAAACTGTCGCGCCTGAGACTGCTGATGCTGAATCTGACGAAACAGCGACAACGCCGAATCTTCAGCCCTGACGCGGGCGCGCACCGGCAGCGTGTTGATGAAAATGCCGATGGCTGTTTCAGCGCCGGGCAGTTCAGCCGGGCGACCTGACACAGTAGCTCCGAACACGATGTCATCGTCGCCGCTGTAACGCGCCAGCAGCAGCGCCCACGCGCCCTGCACAATCGTATTCATCGTCAGTTGATGCTGCCGGGCGAGCGATTGCAAAGCCTGAGTTGCTTCAGCCGAAACGTGAATGCACTCGGTCGGAAAGGTGGCCGTCGCATTGCGGTCAGGCTGATGATCCACGACGAGCGGTGTTGGCGCGGTCACGCCGCGCAGCGTTTCGCGCCAGAAATTTTCAGCCTGCGCCTCATCCTGCTGCTGCAGCCAGGCAATGTAATTGCGAAAGGGCTGAGCGGGCGGCAGCACCGGAGCCTCTCCCTGACTGAACGCCTGGTAACAGGCAAAGACTTCCTGCATCAGCAGCGGCAGCGACCAGCCGTCAATCAGCAGGTGATGATGATTCCAGACAAAGCGCCAGGCCTCGTCAGCCACGCGCATCAGCGCCATGCGCATCAGCGGGGCTTCTGCGAGGTCGAAGCCTGCGCGTCGTTCAGCCGCCAGGTAATCACTGAGCCGCGCCTGCTGTTCAGCTTCGCTGAGGCCGCGCCAGTCCTGCTGCTGCCAGGGCAGCGTGACTTCGTGATAGACCACCTGCAACGGTTCATCCACGCCTTCCCATACAAAGCCCGTGCGCAGAATTGTGTGACGCGCCACAACCTTGTCCCACGCGCGCTGAAAGGCCGCCGGATCAAAGCTGCCGCGAATCAGGCAGCTTGTCTGCTCAAAATAGACGCCCGATTCAGGGGCCTGCAAACTGTGAAACAGCATGCCCTGCTGCATCGGTGAAAGCGGATAGAGATCGGCAATGTTTCGGTTGCTCATCCTGACATCCTGTTCTTTTTATGCTTTGCCCGATCCAGCTTTCCAAGTACCTTGTCGAGCTTTTTCTGATCCAGTCGGGCCAGCGCAAAATCTGACGGCGTGTAACCACCGGCATCGGGCGCAAGACAGTGCGCGATCAGCGTGCGCAGCGCGGTCATAAAATCAGCCGCCAGCCGCTCAATCGTCTCGCGGCGATGAAGCTGTTCGCTGTAACTGAAATCCATCTGCAACCGCCCGCCCGTGATGACGCCGCTGACATCAAGCACGTGCCCGCGCTGCCCGCGCAGCGAACGCGCCGCGCCTGACGATTCAGCCGCCGCCGTAAACAACCCGTCGTTTTGTGCGCTGCGGTCAAACTGTCCGAGATAATTGAAAACCACCTCAGCGTGCGGTTGTGCGGCCAGTTGCAGCCGCACTGATTCACTGCGGCTGAGATAACGCAGCAGTCCGTAACCAATCCCGCGTTGCGGAATGTGTCGTAACTGTTCTTTCGTCGCCTTGAGAGCGTCGCCTTCGTGCCATTCCGCAGGCGTTTCAAGCCGCACCGGATAAACTGTCGTGAACCAGCCGACCGTGCGCGACACATCCACGCCTGCCAGAATGTCCTCGCGCCCGTGACCTTCCAGATCAACCAGCACAGCGTGTTCACCAGTCCACTGCGTCAGCGCGCGTCCGAGCGCCGTGAGCAGCACGTCATTGATTTCGGTGCCGTAAGCCTGCGGAACTTCGTGCAGCAGCGATTTCGTTTCATCTTCGCTCAGTTCGACCTGCACGCTGCGGCCTGAAGCTTCGGTGTTCGCGCCATTGAAATCAGTGGGCAGATGCGCCGCCACACCTTTTGTTACCGACAGCCAGTAATCAGGCTGCTGATGAATTTCAGGCGACTGCGCGTATTCCTGGAGCCGTTGCGCCCATTGCCGGAACGAAGTCGTTTTGGCCGGAAGCTGCGGCGTCTGAGCCTGGCGCAGTTGCGCATAAGCCGCCTGAAAATCTTCGAGCAGCACGCGCCACGACACGCCGTCAATCACCAGATGATGAATTACCAGCAGCAGCCGCGCCGGTTGCTGCGCGCCGCAATCGAAGTAAGCGGCTTTGAGCAGCAGCCCCGCATTGAGATTCAGACTCGCCTGAATCTTCTGCGCCGCGCTTTCAATCAGCGTGTGCTGTTCCGCTGCGGTCCTGGCAGTCAGATCAAACCATTGCAGCGGCACCTCGCGGCCACTGCCTTCATTGGTCTGAATCCAGCCTGCCGTGTTGTGTTTGTAGCGCATGCGCAGCGCATCGTGATGATGCAGCAGTGATTCGATGGCGCGTTCAAGCCGTGCGCGTTCAAGCGGTTCTCTGAGCGCGAGCAGCACGGCCTGATTCCAGTGCCAGGGTTCCGGGTAATGCTGCGCAAAGAACCATCGCTGAATCGGCGTCAGCGGCGTCTCACCTTCAACCACGCCCTGTTCCGCTTCGTGGCCCGGAGCCGCCCCGGCCACTGCCGCGAGCGCGCTGATGGTCGGATGCTCGAAGAGTTGTTTCGGCGTCAGGTGCAACCCGGCAGCCCGCGCCCGCGCAATGACCTGAATGCTCAGAATCGAATCGCCGCCGAGCGCAAAGAAACTGTCGTTGACGCTGATCTGCCTGAGGCCCAGCACCTGCTGCCAGATTTCGGCCAGCTTCTGTTCAGTCGCAGTGCGCGGCAAAGCCTCAGCCGCAAGCGGTGCGCTGTGTTCTTCAGGTTCGGGCAGCGCGCGCCGATCAACCTTGCCGCTGACATTGAGCGGCAGCGCATCGAGAAAAACATAAATCGCCGGAACCATATAATCCGGCAGCGTCTGTTGCAGGTGTTCACGCAAATCGTTCACCGCCGGATTCGCCTGCATCGGCACAACGTAAGCCACCAGTCGCTTGTGACCCGCCGCATCGGCCCGCACCATCACCACAGCATCCTTCACCTCACGATGAGTCCTGAGCGCCGCTTCAATCTCACCGGGTTCAATTCTGAAGCCGCGCAGCTTGACCTGCTCATCCACCCGCCCCACATACTCCAGCTGCCCGTCCGCCCGTCGCCGCACCAGATCGCCGGTGCGATAAAGGCGGTAGTCGGCAGTCGGTAGTCGGTAGTCGGCAGAAAGAGAAAAAGCAGTCTCGCTGCCATCTCCCATCCGCCCTCTGTCATCTGTCATCTGCTTTCCAGCTTCCGACTTCCGACTTCCGACTTCCGACTGCCACGCAATGAATCTTTCCGCCGTCAGCTCCGGCCTGTTCAGATAGCCGCGCGCCAGGCCCGCCCCGCCAAGGCATAACTCGCCCGTCACCCCCACCGGCACTGCCGCCTGCTCCCGATCCAGCACCCACGCCGTCGCATTCGCCACCGGCTCCCCAATCGGCACTTCCCGCCACTCTGCTTCCGCATCCGCTTCCCACCACGTCGCCACAATCGTCGCTTCGGTCGGCCCGTAGGTGTTCAGCAGCCGCACCTCACGCTGCTGTGTTTGAACGAGCTGCTGCCACTGCCGCACCCGTTCCGGCAACGCCCGCTCGCCGCCGATGATCACCAGCTGCAGACTCGCAGGCAGCTTCAGTTCAGTGCGCGCGGCTTCGGCCACCACTTCGTGCCAGTAGGCGGTCGGCAGATCGAGCAGCGTGATGCCCCACTGCGCACACCGCGCCAGAAAGCCTGCCGCCGAGGCCAGCATCTCGTCATCGCGCAGCACGAGCGTCGCGCCCTGCGCCAGACACGGCCAGATCTCCTCTGCCGCCGCATCAAAGCTGATCGAGGCGAACTGCAGCACCCGGTCAGCCGCCCTCAGCCGGAACTTCGCGGACGCGGCCTGCACGTAGTTGGCGAGCGCGCGCTGCTCAACCAGCACGCCCTTCGGCTGTCCGGTCGAACCCGAAGTGTAGATGACATAAGCCGCCTGCTCCGGCTGCACCTCAGCGATGACATCATCGGTGGGGTGCTGCGCAATCAGCGGCCAGTCGGTGTCGAGGCAGAGCAGTTCGATTTCAGATTGCAGATGTGCGATGGCAGATTTGAGATCTGACTGAGTGATGACAATTCCCGCCTGCGAATCAGCGAGCATGAAGGCCAGCCGGTCAGCCGGGTAATGCGGATCAAGGGGCAGGTAAGCGCCCCCGGCTTTGAAGACGGCGAGCAGCGCAATGATCAGTTCCGGCGACCGCTCAAGGCAGACGCCGACGAGCGATTCGCGTTCGACCCCCATCCGGCGCAGGTGAGCGGCGAGCTGCGAGGCGCGTTCATTGAGTTCACGGTAAGTGAGCGCGTGCGGGCCGGATTGAATGGCGATGGCATCGGGCTGAGCAGCGGCCTGGGCGGCAATGAGCGCGGGCAGCGAGGTGGCCGGAAAGTCGGTTGTCGTGTCATTCCAGCGCCGCAACTGCTGCCATTCATCTGAAGTGAGCAGGGGCAGCTCGGAAAGGCGCTGCCGGGGATTCTCAGCGATGGCCGCGAGCAGGGTGCGGAAGTGGCCGCACATTCGGGCAATCGTCGTCCCCTCGAACAAATCCGCGTTGTATTCAATTGTCAGCGCCAGTTCATCGCCTGCCTCTGCCATGACCATCGTCAGATCGAACGGGGCCGCGCCGGTTTCGACCGGCAGTGCGGTCAGTTTCAGTTCCGGCAGCTCGATGGAACCCTGCGGCGTGTTTTGCAGGATGAACATCACCTGAAAGAGCGGGGTGCGGCTCAGGTTTCGTTCGGGTTGCAGCTCATCTACCAGACGCTCGAACGGAACGTGCTGATGAGCGTAAGCGCCGAGCGCCGTTTCGCGCACGCGCCCAAGCAGTTCCGTGAAGTTCGGATTACCGGACAAATCAGTGCGCAGCACCAGCGTATTGATAAAGCATCCGATCAGTCCTTCAATTTCTGACCGCGTGCGACTGGCTATCGGCGTGCCGATGCTGATCGCTTCCTGTCCGCTGTACCGATGGAGCAGCGTCTGAAACGCTCCGAGCAAAGTCATAAAGAGCGTCGCGTTTTCATTGCGGCTCAGATTTTTGATTTGTCTCGTCAGTTCGGCAGGCAGGCTGGCGGTATAAACCGCGCCGCGACTGGTTTGCACTGCCGGGCGCGGGTAATCGGTCGGCAGTTCCAGCACGTCATTGCCATCGCCCAGCTTTGCTTTCCAGTAAGCAAGCTGCCGTTCCAGTTCCGCGCCCTGCAACCAGTCACGCTGCCACCTGGCATAATCGGCGTACTGAATCGGCAGCGCAGGCAGGCAGGCTGATGAATCGCTCGCAAAGGCCGGATAGAGCGCCGCCAGTTCGCGCACCAGAATGCCCTGTGACCAGCCGTCAGAACAGATGTGGTGCATCGTGAACAGCAGCACGTGTTCATCTTCGGCGAGTTTAAGCAGGCTGGCGCGCAGCAGCGGGCCGCGTGTCAGATCAAAGGGCCGTCTGGCTTCTTCATTCTTCAGCCGTTGCAGCGTCGCTGTGCGTTCAGGTTCGGGCAGATGGCTCAGATCAGTGACCGGCAGCGTCAGCCTCAGCGCGGGCGCAATCACCTGTACCGGACTGGTTTCAGTCAGCGCATAAGTCGTGCGCAGAATTTCGTGACGACTGATGATTTCATTCAGGCTGCGTGCAAGTGCCGCGACATTCAGCCTGCCGCTCAGCCGCACGGCATCGGGCATGTTGTAGAGCGGGCTGCCCGGCTCGAACTGATCCAGAAACCACAATCGCTGTTGCGAAAATGACAGCGGCAAGGCCTGATCGCGCGCCACCGGCACGAGCGGCGGCATCGTCGCACCGTCGTTTTGCTGGCGCAGATTTTCAAGCCGCTGCGCCAGACCTGCTACGGTCGGCGCTTCAAATAAAATTCGCAGCGGCATTTCAAGATCGAAGGCATCACGGATGCGTGAAATCACCTGCGTCGCAAGCAATGAATGGCCGCCGAGTTCAAAGAAGCTGTCGTGAATGCCGATCTGCGAACGGCCCAGCACCTCGGCAATGATGCCGCACAGCATCTCTTCTACCGGCGTGCGCGGCGCAGTGAAGCTGCTGTCGGTCTGTTCATCAGCATCCGGCGTCGGCAGCAGTTTGCGATTGACCTTGCCGCCCGGTTGCAGCGGAAACTTTTCCAGCGTGACGAAAGCCGCAGGCGTCATGAAATCAGGCAGCGACTCTCTGACGTGTGCCCGCAATTCGCCAGCGTCAGGCGCGCCGCCAGGCTGCGCGATGACATACGCCACCAGCCTTTTGTCGCCGGGACGATCTTCCCGCAGCACAACTGCCGCATCGTGAATAGCCGGATGCTTTCTGATGACCGCTTCAATCTCACCGGGTTCAATTCTGAAGCCGCGCAGCTTGACCTGCTCATCCACCCGCCCCACATACTCCAGCAGCCCGTCCGCCCGCCGCCGCACCAGATCACCGGTGCGATAAAGGCGGTAGTCGGTAGTCGGTAGTCGGTAGTCGGTAGTAAGAGATGTCGCAGTCTCGCTGCCATCTCCCATCCGCCCTTCAGCTTCCGACTTCCGACTTCCGACTTCCGACTGCCACGCAATGAATCTTTCCGCCGTCAGCTCCGGCCTGTTCAGATAGCCGCGCGCCAGGCCCGCCCCGCCAAGGCATAACTCGCCCGTCACCCCCACCGGCACTGCCGCCTGCTCCCGATCCAGCACCCACGCCGTCGCATTCGCCACCGGCTCCCCAATCGGCACTTCCCGCCACTCTGCTTCCGCATCCGCTTCCCACCACGTCGCCACAATCGTCGCTTCGGTCGGCCCGTAGGTGTTCAGCAGCCGCACCTCACGCTGCTGTGTTTGAACGAGCTGCTGCCACTGCCGCACCCGTTCCGGCAACGCCCGCTCGCCGCCGATGATCACCAGCCGCAGACTCGCAGGCAGCTTCAGTTCAGTGCGCGCGGCTTCGGCCACCACTTCGTGCCAGTAGGCGGTCGGCAGATCGAGCAGCGTGATGCCCCACTGCGCACACCGCGCCAGAAAGCCTGCCGCCGAGGCCAGCATCTCGTCATCGCGCAGCACGAGCGTCGCGCCCTGCGCCAGACACGGCCAGATCTCCTCTGCCGCCGCATCAAAGCTGATCGAGGCGAACTGCAGCACCCGGTCAGCCGCCCTCAGCCGGAACTTCGCGGACGCGGCCTGCACGTAGTTGGCGAGCGCGCGCTGCTCAACCAGCACGCCCTTCGGCTGTCCGGTCGAACCCGAAGTGTAGATGACATAAGCCGCCTGCTCCGGCTGCACCTCAGCGATGACATCATCGGTGGGGTGCTGCGCAATCAGCGGCCAGTCGGTGTCGAGGCAGAGCAGTTCGATTTCAGATTGCAGATGTGAGACGGCAGATTTGAGATCTGACTGAGTGATGACAATTCCCGCCTGCGAATCAGCGAGCATGAAGGTCAGGCGGTCAGCCGGGTAATGGGGATCGAGGGGCAGGTAAGCGCCCCCGGCTTTGAGCACGGCGAGCAGCGCGACGATCAGTTCCGGCGACCGCTCAAGGCAGACGCCGACGAGCGACTCGCGGGCGACGCCCAGCGCGCGCAGGTGTGCGGCGAGCTGCGAGGCGCGTTCATTGAGTTCACGGTAAGTGAGCGCGTGCGGGCCGGATTGAATGGCGATGGCATCGGGCTGAGCAGCGGCCTGCGCGGCAATGAGCGCGGGCAGCGAGGTGGCCGGAAAGTCGGTTGTCGTGTCATTCCAGCGCCGCAACTGCTGCCATTCATCTGAAGTGAGCAGGGGCAGTTCGGAAAGGCGCTGCCGGGGATTCTCAGCGATGGCCGCGAGCAGGGTGCGGAAGTGGCCGCACATCCTTGCCATCGTCGCGGCCTCGAACAAATCCGCGTTGTATTCAAACACGCCGATCAGTTCGGTTGCCGTGTCAATCATCGAAAGGGTCAGATCGAATTTGGCGAGGCCCGATTCGGTTTTGACCGGAGTTACGCTCAGTTCCGTCTGGCGGGCAGTTTCAGGCTGTTCCTGCACGAGATCGAACATGACCTGAAAGAGCGGCGAATGAGACAAGTCGCGTTCAGGTTGCAGCGCTTCGACCAGATGCTCGAACGGCAGATCCTGATGCGCATACGCGCCGAGCGCCGTTTCTTTGGCGCGGCTGAGAATTTCGGTGAATTCAGGATTGCCTGAGAGATCGGTATTCATCACCAGCGTGTTGACGAAAAAGCCGATGACGTTCTGCACTTCAGGCCGCGTGCGACTGGCTATCGGCGTGCCGACGCTGATGCTCTCCTGACCAGTGTAACGCGCCAGCAGCGTCTGAAACGCGGCGAGCAAAGTCATAAAGAGCGTCGCGCCGTGCGCCTGGCTGAGCGCGGTCAGTTGTTCTTTGAGTGACGGCGGCAGGCTGAACTCAAACGTTGCGCCGCGATTGCTGATGGTTGTCGGGCGCGGGTGATCGGTCGGCAGTTCCAGCACCGCCGGGCAGTCGCGCAGCTTTGCTGTCCAGTAAGCAAGCTGTTTGTCGAGTTCCGCGCCCTGCAGCCAGTCGCGCTGCCAGCAGGCGTAATCGGCATACTGTACCGGCAGCGACGGAAGCTGCGGCGCAAGGCTCCGGCTCAGGCCGTGATAAAGCGTGACGGCTTCGCGGATAAAGACGCCCATTGACCAGCCGTCAGAAATGATATGGTGCATCACCAGCACCAGCAGGTGATCATCCGCTGCGAGGCGCAGCAGCGACGCGCGCAGCAGCGGAGCCTGTGACAAATCAAACGGCGTGCGCGCCACTTCACCAGCCAGCCGCAACGCTTCGGCTTCGCGTTCAGCTTCGGGCAGGTGTTGCAGGCTGGTGAGCGACAACCTGAAATTCAGTTCCGGCGCAATCAACTGCACCGGCTCTCTGTCTCTGACGACAAAGCTCGTGCGCAGCGATTCGTGACGGCGAACGAGTTCCTGCAAACTGCATTCGAGCGCATTTGAATCGAGCCGCCCTGTCAGGCGCACAGCGGCGGGCAGGTTGTAAGATGCGCTGTGCGGGTCAAGCTGATCGAGAAACCACAATCGCTGCTGCGCAAACGAGAGCGGCAACGGGCCGGTGTCGCGCCGCTGCGGCACGATGACCGACCGGCCCAGATCAACGCCCTGCTGTTTGAGCAGGCGCGCGAGCAGCGCGCGTTTCTCTTCAGACAGTCCGGCAATTTGCTGATGAATGTCCCGCCTCATGATTTGTGCCTGATTACCTCACCGGTTCACCTTCGAGCATCGCTCTGAGTTGTTCTTCTGAAAGCTGCTCCATCATCTCAAGCGTTTCGGCAATCTTCGCCAGATCGCCGGAAGCCGATTCCTTCAACTGCTCAATCTGTCCGGCCAGTGCGGTCACGGTCGGCGCTTCAAAGAATGAGCGCAGCGGCAATTCAACCTGCTCTGTCTCCTGCACACGCGCCATCATGCGGGTCGCCAGCAGCGAATGGCCGCCGAGTTCAAAGAAATTGTCTTCAATCCCGACGTGCTCAACGCTGAGCAGTTCGCTCCAGAGCGCGGCCAGCCTGCTTTCAAGTTCAGTGCGCGGGGCAATGTAAATTCGTTCGGATTCAAGCTGCGCCGTGTCAGGCGCGGGCAGTCGTTTGCGATCAACCTTGCCGCTCGGCGACAGCGGCAGGCTTTCGATTTCAACGAAGGTCGCGGGAACCATGTATTCCGGCAGCATCTGCCGCAGGTGATTTTTCAGTTCCGTCAGTGACGGCAGCGCCCCGCCGCTTTTGAGCAGGTAAGCCGCCAGCCGCTTGTCGCCCTGCGCATCGTCATAAGCCACGATCACCGCTTCGCGCACGCCCGGATGCTGCCTCAGCACGTTTTCAATTTCGCCGGGTTCAATTCTGAACCCGCGCACCTTGACCTGTTCATCCACGCGCCCCAGATATTCAAGCTGCCCGTCAGCGCGCCAGCGGACGAGGTCGCCGGTTCGGTAAAGGCGGTAGTCGGTAGTCGGTAGTCGGTAGTCGGAAGGAAGAGAAGCCGCAGTTTCTGCGCCATCCGTCATCTGCCATCTGTCATCTGTCATCTGTCTTTCAGCTTCCGACTTCCGACTTCCGACTTCCGACTTCCACGCAATGAACTTCTCTGCCGTTAACTCCGGCCTGTTAAGATAGCCGCGCGCCAGGGCCGGGCCGCTGACGCAGAGTTCGCCGGGAATGCCGATGGGAACGGGGTGCTGCTGCTCATCGAGGACGAACAGTTTGAAGTTGGGCAGCGGGCGGCCAATCGGCGGGTTGGGTGTGCCGTCGTCAAGGCATTGCGCCATCGCCGCGCAGACTGTCGTTTCAGTCGGCCCGTAGGCATTGAAGAATTTCCGTGCCCGGCTCCAGCGCGCCACAATGTCAGTGGTGCATCTTTCTCCGGCAGCCACGACGATCTGCAAATCAGGCAGATCATCTGAACTCAGCACATTCAGCACCGACGGCGGCAGCGTGACGTGCGTGATGCGCTGCTGCTGCAACAGGCGATGCAGATCATCCATCAGCGCGATGCTTTCCTGCCGCGCCAGCACGAGCGTCGCGCCGCTGCCCAGGGCCATCGCCAGTTCCCACACCGAAGCGTCAAAACTGAACGGCGAAAACTGCAACACCCGTTTGCCTTCACTGACGCCAAATGCCTGCTGCTGCGCCATCGCCAGATTGCACAACCCGCGATGCTCAAGCAGCGTCCCTTTCGGCTGCCCGGTCGAACCTGACGTGTAAATTACATAAGCCAGATTCCGCGCCGTCGCCGCGCTGCTGACATTTGCTGTGCTTTGCTGACTGATCTCTGCCCAGTCGGCATCGAGGCTGAGCAGGTGAATGTCAGATTTGAGATTTGAGATGTTTGATTGCAGATTTGCGATGAGCGGCTTGAGCTGCTGCTGCGTGAGCAGAATGCGCGCCTGCGAATCGGCAAACATAAAGGCCAGCCGCTCCGCCGGGTAATGCGGATCAAGCGGCAGATACGCGCCTCCGGCTTTGAGCACGCCAAGAATGCCGACGATCATTTCCAGCGAACGCTCGGTGCAGATGCCGACGATGGTGTCAGGCGTGACGCCGCAGCGTTGCAGGTGATGCGCAAGCTGACTGGCGCGAGCGTTGAGTTCGGCGTAAGTCAGATGCTGCGCGCCGAACTGCACGGCAATGGCATCAGGGCGAGCAAGCGCGTGCTGCTCGAACAGGTGATGGAAGCAGGATTCACTGGGATACGGCGCGTCAGTGTTGTTCCATTCGACGAGCATCTGCCGGGCTTCAGTGACGGTCAGCAGCGGCAGTTGTGAAATCGGCTGTTCAGGATTCTGCACGACTGCCTCAAGCAGTGTCTCGAAGTGCGTGAGCAGGCGGCTGATGGTTTCCGGTTCAAAGAGGTCAGCGTTGTATTCAATCTGTCCGGTGATGGCCTGATCTCTTTCGGCCAGCATCAGCGTCAGATCGAACTGCGCCGCGCCGTTCTGAATTTCAAACGGCGTCAGCGTCAGCCCCGCAGGTCTGATCTCAGCGGTCGGCGCGTTTTGCAGAATGAACATCGTCTGAAACAGCGGCGTGTGGCTCAGATTGCGTTCAATGCCGAGGTGTTCGACCAGTTGCTCGAACGGCAGATCCTGATGTGCGTAAGCGCCGAGCGCCGTTTCGCGCACCTGTTTGAGCAGTTCGCGGAAAGTCATCCGGCCTGTCAGTTCGCTGCGCAGCACCAGCGTATTGACGAAAAATCCGATCAGGCTTTCGACCTCTGACCGCTGCCGATTTGAAATCGGCGTGCCGGTGCTGATCGCTTCCTGTCCGCTGTACCGATGGAGCAGCGTCTGATACGCCGCGAGCAGCGTCATAAAGAGCGTCGCGCCTTCGCGGCGGCTGAGTGATCTGAGTTGCGCGCTGAGTTGGGCCGAAAGCGTGAAATTGAGCACCGCGCCGCGAAAGGTCTGCACTGCCGGGCGCGGGTGATCGGTCGGCAGTTCCAGCGCGTCGTTGCTGTCGCCCAGCCTGGCTTTCCAGAAAGCAAGCTGTCGTTCCAGTTCCGCGCCCTGCAACCATTCACGCTGCCAGTGCGCGTAATCGGCGTACTGCACAGGCAGTTCCGGCAGCCTGGCTTCAGTTCCCGCGACACGCGCTTCATAAAGCGCGGCCAGTTCACCCGTCAGAATGCCCTGCGACCAGCCGTCAGAAATGATGTGATGCTGCACCAGCAGCGCAGCGGCTTCGTCGTCGGTCAGTTGAAAGAGCGAAAACCGCAGCAGCGGGCCGCTCGTCAGATCAAAGGAGCGGCGCACTTCAAGCTGCGTCAGCCGATTGAATTCAGCTTCGCGCTCGCTTTCAGGCAGGTGTCGCAGATCAGTCACCGGAATCTGCACCGTCAGTTCAGGCGCGATGACCTGCACCGGCTCGCCGTTCTCCAGGCGAAAAGTCGTGCGCAGAATTTCGTGACGACGAATGATGTCATTCAGGCTCTGCTCAAACGCCGCAAGATTGATGCGGCCCTGAATGCGCAGGCCTCCGGCGATATTGAACAGATGATTGCCCGGCGCAAACTGTTCGATGAACCACAGCCGCTGCTGACCGAATGACAGCGGCGCGATGCCATCGCGTGAAACCGGCGTGACCGGCGGAATCTGCGGCTGCCCGGCCTGTTTCAACTGCGCCTCAATGCGCGCCGCAAAATCAGTAATGGTGGCGGCCTCAAAGAGCGACCGCAGCGGCAGCTCAACGCCAAACGCATCGCGCACCCGCGAAATCACCTGCATCGCCAGCAGCGAATGGCCGCCGAGTTCAAAGAAATTGTCACCCGCCCCGACCTGCTGAATGCCCAGCACCGCCGCCACAATGTCCGCCAGCATCTCTTCAACCGGCGTGCGCGGCGCAATGAATTCAGCCTCTGCCTCACGCGCCGTGTCAGGCGCAGGCAGAGCCTTGCGATCCACCTTCCCGTTCGGACTCAGCGGAAACTCATCCAGCAGCACAAACGCCGACGGCACCATGTACTCAGGCAGCCGCTGCCCAAGATACTCCCGCAACTCACTCACCGTCGGCTGCCGTCCTTCCTCCGCAATCAGGTACGCCACCAGCCGCTTGTCGCCGCCCTGCTCCTCCCGCGCCACCACCACCGCCTCACGCACTCCCGCGTGCTCACCCAGCACCGCCTCGATCTCGCCCAGCTCAATCCGGAAGCCCCGAATCTTCACCTGATGATCCAGCCGCCCCAGATACTCCACCTCTCCGTTCCCCAGCCACCGCGCCAGATCGCCCGTGCGGTACAGCCGTTGTCCGTTGTCCGTTGTCCGTTGTCCGCTGCTGTCACTGACCACTGACCACTGACCACTGACCACTGACGAGGTGATGAATTTTTCCGCCGTCAGCTCCGGCCTGTTCAGATAACCCCGCGCCAGTTGCACCCCGCCGATGTGCAGTTCCCCCGCCACCCCGACCGGCACCGGCTGCTGCTGTGCGTCCAGAATGTAGAGCTGCGTGTTCGCCACCGGTCGCCCGATCGGCACAATCGCGCTGCGGCTGTCGCGCGCGCAGGCGTGATAGCTGACATCCACTGCCGCTTCCGTCGGGCCGTACAGATTGTGCAGTTCCGCTGTGGCAAACCGGCTGAAGAACCGCTGCTGCAGCTCAAAGGGCAGCGCCTCGCCGCCGCAGATCACCCGTCTGAGCGACCGGCACTCACTCACGCCCGGCGCTTCGAGAAAGATCGAGAGCATCGGCGGGACGAAGTGCAGCGTCGTGACCTGCTGCTGCTGAATGTTCACCTGATGAGTACGCGCTGTCACGATGACCGTCGGGCGCGCCAGCACGAGCCGCGCCCGCACAGCAGCGGCCAGAAGAACTCCCAGACCGAGACATCAAAGCTGAAGGGCGTCTTCTGCAGCACCGCTTCACCGGCGCAGCTGATACTGCTCCTGCATCCAGAGGAGGCGGTTGACGATGCTGTGATGCTCGATGAGCGAGCCTTTCGGCTGCCCGGTCGAACCGGAGGTGTAGATGACATAGGCGAGATTGTGCGGCCCGACCTCGCGGCGCAGGGCGTGTGTGCGGCTGGCCTCAATCGTCTCCCACTCGGTGTCGAGGCAGAGCAGTTCAAGCTCGGATACGAAATTTGAGATCCGAGCTTTGAGATGCGCCTGCGTGAGCAGGACAGCGGGCCGGGCATCGCGCAGCATGAAGGCGAGGCGGTCAGCCGGATAGCCCGGATCGAGGGGCAGGTACGCGCCCCCGGCCTTGAGAATGGCATAGAGCGCAATGACCATTTCCAGCGAACGCTCCGCGCAGACGCCGACGAGAGTATCGGGGCCGACGCCGAGAGATTGCAGATGGCGGGCGAGGAGGTCAGCGCGATCACTGAGCTGCTGATAAGTGAGCTGCTGATCTTCAAAGACGAGGGCGACGGCTTCGGGCGTGCGGGCGACCTGTTGCTCAAAGAGGTGATGGAGGCAGCGGTCGCGGGGATAGTCGCGGGCGGTGTCGTTCCACTCGATCAGAATCCGTCGCCGCTCCGCTCCGCTCAGCAGTGGTAATTGCGCGACGGGTTTTTGCGGTTCTGCCGTGATGCCTTCGAGCAGCGTTTGCAGGTGCGATGACAGGCGGCTGACGGCGGCCTCAGCAAAAAGCTGCCGGTTGTAAATGAATTTGATGAGCAGTTCCTGCTCCGGCGAAATGACCAGTGTCAGCGGGTAATTGGTCTGTTCGATGAACTGCACGTCCTCGGCCTGCAGGCCGATTGACAGGCTGCGCAGCGATTCGCTGACCGGATAGTTTTCAAACACCAGCAGGCTTTCAAAGAGCGGCTGACTGCGCGGCACTTCGCTCCAGCCCTGAATCTGCACCAGCGAACTGAATTCATAAAGCCTCGCCCCGGCCTGCTGAAGCTGCAACTGTCTGAGCAGCGGCAGCACATTGTCCTGCGGGTTGATCGTGGCGCGCACCGGCAGCGAATTGATGAACAGGCCCACCATTGATTCAACGCCGGGCAGTTCAGCCGGACGGCCCGACACAGTAGCGCCGAACACCACATCACTTTCGCCGCTGTAACGCGCCAGCAGCAGCGCCCACGCGCCCTGAATCAGCGTGTTGAGCGTAATGTGATTTTTGCGCACGAACTGCTGCATCGCTTCGGTCAGCGTGGCCGACAAACGACACGGCAGCAGTTGATAACCGGCAACTTCAGTGTTGATTTCAGCCGCTGCGTGTTCGAGCGGCAGCGGTGTCGGGGTGGTGAAGCCGCTGAGCGTCTGACGCCAGAACGATTCAGCTTCAGCGGGATTCTGTTTTTGCAGCCAGTTGATGTAATCGCGGTACGGGCGGGCCGGTGGCAGCGTCAGCTCTTTGCCCTGCGCGAAGGCAGCATAAAAGCCGAAGACTTCCCTGAACAGCAGCGGCAGCGACCAGCCATCAAGCAGCAGATGATGATGCGTAAAGACAAAGCGCCAGGTGTCCGCGCCGGTTCGCATCAGCGTCAGGCGCAGCAGCGGCGCTTTGGCGAGATCGAAGCCGCGCACCGCTTCTTCCTTCAGAAAAGTTTCAAGTTGCGTCTGCTGTTCACTCGCTGACAAATGCCGCCAGTCGTGTTCAGCAAAAGGCAGCTCGACCTGGCGCTGCACCACCTGCAATGCTTTGTCCAGGTTCTGCCAGACAAAGCAGGTGCGCAGCACGGACTGTCGTTCGATGACGCGCTGCCACGCCTGCCTGAAGGCCGCAACATCAAGCGCACCGCGCAGCGTGCAGTTCATCTGTTCGATGTAAACGCCCGATTCCGGCGCATACACGCTGTGGAAGAGCATGCCCTGCTGCATGGGCGACAGCGGATAAATGGCTTCGATATTTCTCTTGTTCATGACGTAACTCAAACCTGACTGAGGCCGGAAATCAGCGCATCCAGTTCGGCCTGGCTGAGGTCGGCATCGGCGAAATCCGACGGCGTGTAACCGACCGCTTCGGGCGCGAGACAGTGCGCGATCAGCGCGCGCAGTGAGGCGATGAAATCACCGGCCACGCGCTCGATGGTGGCCTGCTGATGAATGGCCGTGCTGTAGCTGAATTCCATTCGCAGCCGCCCGCCACTGATGCCGCCGTTGATTTCCAGCAGATGATGCCGCCGCCCGCGCTGGCTGTGTGAGTGTCCGACGGACTCGCGCGCCGGGCTGAACAGTGCGCCCTCGCGCAGGTTCTGATCGAACTGGCCGAGGTAGTTGAAAACCACTTCTGCCTGAAGCTGCGCCTGCAACTGCTGCCTGACGCTTTCATCGCGGCTCAGGTAACGCAGCAGGCCGTAACCGATGCCGCGCTGCGGAATGCGCCGCAACTGTTCCTTGATCTGCTTGACCGTTTCGCCTTCGCTCCATTCCTGGCGCACTTCGAGCCGCACGGGGTAAATGGTTGTGAACCAGCCGACCGTGCGCGACACGTCCACGCGCTCCAGAATGTCCTCGCGTCCGTGCCCTTCCAGATCAACCAGCGCCGCGCCTGCGCCGCTCCAGCGCGTCAGCGCCTGGCCGAGCGCCGCGAGCAGCACATCGCTGATCTCAGTGCCGTAAGCCTGCGGAACTTCGTGCAGCAGCGATTTTGTTTCATCTTCGCTCAGTTCGATCTGCACGCTGCGGGCTGATGATTCGGTGTTTTCTCCGTTCGTGAAATCAACGGGCAGGAGTCCGACCCTGCCGCCAGTCACCGAGAGCCAGTACGCAAGCTGCTGCTGCGGTTCATCACCCTGCGCGTATTCAGCCAGACGTGCAGACCAGTGTTTGTATGAAGTCGTTTTCAACGGCAGTTGCACCGGCTGCGCCTGGCTCAGTTGCGCGTAAGCGGTCTGGAAGTCTTCAAGCAGCACGCGCCACGACACGCCGTCAATCACCAGATGATGAATCACCAGCAGCAGCCGCGCCGGGCGTGACCCGCAATCAAAATACGCCGCCCGCAGCAACGGCCCTGCCGTCAGATTCAGCCCGGCCTGAAGCTGCTGCGCCGTGCTTTCAATGGCTGCGCGCTGTGCGGCCTCATTCATTGCGGACAGATCGAACCATTGCAGCGGCGCTTCGTCACTGCTGGCTGCGTTGATCTGATGCCAGCCTGCCGCAGTCTGTTCATAACGCAGGCGCAGCGCGTCGTGATGACTGAGCAGTTGATTGAGCGTGGCCACCAGCAGCGGCTGCGTGAGCGGCTGACTGACTTCAAGCATCACCGCCTGATTCCAGTGCCAGGGTTCAGGCTGCTGCTGCTCAAAGAACCAGTGCTGAATCGGCGTCAGCGGAGCTTCGCCTTCAACTACTCCCTGTTCAGCTTCAATCATCGAAGCCGCTCCGGCCACTGCCGCGAGCGCGCTGATGGTCGGATGCTCAAAGAGTTGTTTCGGCGTCAGGTGCAATCCGGCAGCCCGCGCCCGCGCAATGACCTGAATGCTCAGAATCGAATCGCCGCCGAGTTCAAAGAAATTGTCATTCACACCCACCTGCTTCAGTCCCAGCACCTGCTGCCAGATTTCCACCAGCGCCTGCTCCGCTTCACTCTGCGCCGCGACATACGCGCTCTCCAGTTCGGGCCGCTCGCTTTCGGGCACCGGCAGCGCGCGCCTGTCCACCTTGCCATTCGCCGTCAGCGGAATGGCCTCAACCCACACGAAGGCTGACGGAACCATATACTCCGGCAGCTTCACCTTCAGGTAGTCGCGCAGTTCGCTTTGCGAGGGTTGCGCTTCATCCTGCGCCACCAGATACGCCGCCAGCCGCTTCACTCCCGGCTCATCCTCGCGCACCAGCACCGTCACCTCGCCGATTGCCGGATGCGCCGTCAGCACCGCTTCGATTTCACCCAGTTCAATTCTGAACCCGCGAATCTTCACCTGCTGATCAATCCGCCCCAGATATTCCAGATCGCCATTCGCCAGCCACCGCGCCAGATCGCCGGTCTTGTACAGTCGGTAGTCGGTAGTCGGTAGTCGGTAGTCGGCAGGAAAAGGTAAAGCAGTCTCGCTGCTCTCCGTCATCTGCCTTCCGGCTTCCGGCTTCCGACTTCCGACTTCCGGCTTCCACGAAATGAATCTTTCCGCCGTCAGTTCAGGCCGATTCAGATAGCCGCGCGACACGCCTGCGCCGCCGACGTACAATTCGCCGGGCACTCCGACCGGGACGGGTTCGCGGTGCTGATCGAGCACGTAAATCTGTAAGTCGGGAATCGGGCAGCCAATCACGCTGCCTGCGCCTGACTCGACATCGGCCAGCCGGATCGGGCGATACGTGACATGCACGGTCGTTTCCGTGATCCCGTACATATTGACCAGTTGCGGGCGCTCGTCGCCGTGCCGCGCAAACCAGGGGCGCAGCGTCTGCAACTCCAGCGCCTCGCCGCCGAAGATCA
The DNA here is from genome assembly GCA_046331565.1 of Blastocatellia bacterium. GTDB lineage: Bacteria > Acidobacteriota > Blastocatellia > RBC074 > RBC074 > DASRDU01. The sequence continues at coordinate 2,825,462 of JAXLQP010000001.1, read as the reverse complement.
CCAGCCGCAGCGAGAGGTCAGGATGCACGCCAGCCTCTTCTTCGGCCCGCATCAGTTGCCGGAAGGCTGACGGCGTCTGATTGAGCACCGTCACGCGCTCGCGGCCCAGCAGTTGATAAAAGGCTTCGGGTGAACGGCTCGTCAGATAAGGCACAACCACCAGCCGCCCGCCGTAACAGAGCGCGCCCCAGATTTCCCAGACCGAGAAATCGAAGGCGTGCGAATGAAAGAACGTCCAGACATCGCGCTCGTCAAAGTGGAACCAGTCTTCGGTCGCCGTCAGCAGCCGCACGACATTGCCGTGTGTGACCTGGCAGCCCTTCGGTTTGCCGGTCGAACCGGAAGTGTAAATGACATAGGCGAGGTCATCCGGCTGCACGGTGAGGTCAGGACTGACGGTGCTTTCCTGCGCAATCAGCGGCCAGTCAGCATCAAGGCAGACCAGCTCAATTTCAGATTTGAAATTTGAGATCTGAGATTTGAGATGAGCCTGTGTGAGCAGGAGCGGAGCCTGTGCGTCTTCGAGCATGAACGCGAGCCGTTCCGGCGGATAAGCGAGATCGAGCGGCAGGTAAGCGGCTCCGGCTTTGAGAATGCCGAGCAGCCCGACGACCATTTCAAGCGAGCGTTCCATGCACAGGCCGACGAGCGTGCCGGTCGTGACGCCGCGCCTGCGCAGGTAATGTGCAAGCTGCGCGGCGCGGTCATTGAGTTCGCGGTAAGTGAGCTGCTGATCTTCAAACGTGAGCGCAATGGCATCAGGCGTGCGCTCAGCCTGCGCGGCCACGCGTTCGTGAATGGCAGGCGCGGCAGGGAAGGCGAGGCGCGGGCCGCTCCATTCATTGAGCAGTTGCGTGCGTTCACGTTCACTGAGCAGGCGCAGTTGTCCGATGTGTTCGTCAGGATTGCTGACGGCGCTTTCAAGCAGTCGCTCGAAATGCCCGGTCATTCGGGCGATGGTTGCTTCATCAAACAGGTCGGTGTTGTATTCGAGCGCACCGCGCACGCCGTCGCTGCGTTCGACGAGCGACAGCGTCAGATCGAATTTGGCCGTGCGGCTGTCAACCAGAATCGGGCTGATGGTCAGGCCGGGCAGCTTCAGTTGCGGCAGCGCGGCCTTGTTGAGCGTCATCATCACCTGAAAGAGCGGCGGACGATTCAGGCTGCGTTCCGGCTGCAACGCATCAACCAGCATTTCAAACGGCAGTTCCTGATGCGCGTAAGCCTGCACTGCCGTGTCGCGCGTGCGGTGCAGCAGCTCGCGGAAGGTCGGATTGCCGCTCAGGTCGCCGCGCAGCACCAGCGTATTGACGAAAAATCCGATCAGCCCTTCGGTTTCGGCGTGATTGCGATTGGCAATGGGCGAGCCGATGCTGATGTCATCCTGATTGCTGTACCGCGCAAGCAGCGTCTGAAACGCGGCGAGCAAAGTCATAAACAGCGTCACGCCTTCGCGGCGGCTGAGCGTTTCGAGCTTTGCAAACAGTTCGGTTGAAATGATGAATGGCAGGCGCGCTCCGCGATTGGTCAGCACTGCCGGGCGCGGGCGATCAGTCGGCAGGTCAGGGTGCGGCGCGCCCTGCAACGTGCGCTGCCAGAAATCAAGCTGCGATTGCAGCCGTTCACCCTGCATCAGTTCGCGCTGCCACGCGGCGTAATCGGCATACTGAATCGGCAGCTCATCAAGCGGCGAAGCCTGGTTGCTCAGATACGCTTCGTACAGCAGTCCGAGTTCGCGCACCATCACCTGCGATGACCACCCGTCCGAAACGATGTGATGCATGGTGAAAAGCGCGATGTGTTCATCATCGCTGACCTGCAGCAGACGGGCGCGCAGCAGCGGCCCGCGTGCCAGATCGAATGGTCGGCGCGCTTCTTCAGCGGCCATCAGTTCAACCTGTCGTTCGCGTTCTTCAGCCGGATAAAGTCGCAGGTCAGTGACCGGCAAAGTCACATCGCCCGCTTCAGCAATGCGCAGCGACGGCTCGCCATTGACCGTCTCAAAAGTCGTGCGCAGGATTTCGTGACGCCGCACGATTTCAGTCAGCGCGCGTTCAAGCACGGCAATCTTCAGATTGCCCGTGAACCTGACGGCTGAAGGAATGTTGTAGAGCGGGCTGCCCGGTTCAAGCTGATCGAGAAACCACAACCGCTGCTGACCGAATGACAGCGGCAGTTCACCGTCACGCGATGCGCGTTTGAGCGGCGCTTCGGGCAGCGGCGCAGGCGCGCTGATGGTGACCTGGCGCGGCTGCGCGGGTTCGCGCTCATAGCCGAGTCGTTCCGCCAGTTGCCAGCCGACTTCGCTCAGAAATTCTTCCTTGTGATGCTTGCGCCAGCGTTCCGAAGCCTTCGCGTCAATTTCGCGCCGCAGATAAAACTTCAGATCACCGATCATCTGCGAGGTCGGGCGAATGCCATCCGTCATGCGCCTGCCCTTGTAAGGCTCCAGCATGTCGGGATGAAAGCTGATGTGCATGAAGTTGCACAGGCCCTCAATCGCGTGGCGCGAATCGGTGACAATCTCCTCGTAATAAACCCGGTGCTGCCGTTCGGCGGGAATCCGCTCGAAGAAATCGAGAATGTTCTGGTGACTGATAATCCAGATCAGTTCGCTCAGTTCACGCGGCGCGAACTGGTGCGGGTAGCGGAAGAAATATTCATCCAGCCGCGCTTCGATGAATGAATAAATCGTTGCGTAAGGATGCCGCACCAGATGAATGTAAAGCGGTTCATCAAAAATCTCTTCGGCGCGTTCAAGCATCGCCGGGTCGAAGGCATAGACCGGCGTTTTGTCAACCAGGGTGCGCTCACCGATGCTGTCCTGAATCAACTGGTAAAAGTCGCGGGTTGACATGTTCTGCCGTTCATACTCTTCCATCATTCGCGTCGCCGTGTCGGCGTCGCACTGATTGATCTCCATCAGCGCGCGAATCGTGCCTTCGAGCACCATCTGGTAATCTCTGGCGAATGAGTGGCGACGTTCGGCCAGCGTGTTGAATGACAGCAGTTCAAGTTCAGGCGGCGAGAAAAGCTGCGGATGCCCTTCGAGCATCACGCGCAGCAGCGTCGAACCCGAACGCGGCGGCGAGAGCAGAAAAATGGCGCGCGGATTTTTCGGCTTGCGCCTTGTGCTTTCGTGCGGGGCGAGCGGCGTGATGATGCGGCGAATTTCTGCGACGTGCGATTCATCAATGCGTTTGACCTGATCGGGCGCAGCAATCTTCTTTCTGAATTCAAACTCCTCGTCCGTGCCCGGCTGCGCTGCGCCGAGCTTCTCAACCAGGTCGGGATAGTATTCGTAACAGTAAGCCGCCAGCCCCGCGATGTGCGGCACAAAGAACAGCACGCGCAGGTGGCAGTTGATGCCGGCCTCTTCCTGCAAACGATTGACGAAGACTGCGGCCTTGAGCGAATCGCCGCCGAGTTCAAAGAAATTGTCGTGAATGCCGATCTTTTCAACGCCGAGAATGTCGCTCCAGGTCTGCGCAATCAGCTTTTCAATCGGCGTGCGCGGCGCAACATACTGCGCTTCAAGATCAGGCCGCGCCGTGTCAGGCGCAGGCAGAGCCTTGCGATCCACCTTCCCGTTCGGACTCAGCGGAAATGCCTCCAGCATCACAAATGCCGACGGCACCATGTACTCCGGCAACCGCTGCCCAAGGTATTCACGCAACTCGCTCACATTCGGCTGTCGTCCTTCCTCCGCAATCAGGTACGCCACCAGCCGCTTGTCGCCGCCCTGCTCCTCCCGCGCCACCACCACCGCCTCACGCACTCCCCCGTGCTCACCCAGCACCGCCTCGATCTCGCCCAGTTCAATCCGGAACCCGCGAATCTTCACCTGATGATCCAGCCGCCCCAGATACTCCACCTCTCCGTTCCCCAGCCACCGCGCCAGATCGCCCGTGCGGTACAGCCGTTGTCCGTTGTCCGTTGTCCGTTGTCCGCTGCTGTCACTGACCACTGACCACTGACCACTGACCACTGACGAGGTGATGAATTTTTCCGCCGTCAGCTCCGGCCTGTTGAGATAGCCCCGCGCCAGTTGCACCCCGCCGATGTGCAGTTCCCCCGCCACCCCGACCGGCACCGGCTGCTGCGCGTCCAGAATGTAGAGCTGCGTGTTCGCCACCGGTCGCCCGATCGGCACAATCGCGCTGCGGCTGTCGCGCGCGCAGGCGTGATAGCTGACATCCACTGCCGCTTCCGTCGGGCCGTACAGATTGTGCAGTTCCGCTGTGGCAAACCGGCTGAAGAACCGCTGCGCAGCTCAAGGGCAGCGCCTCGCCGCCGCAGATCGCGCCGCAGCGAACGACACTCACTCACACCCGGCGCTTCGAGAAAGATCGAGAGCATCGGCGGGACGAAGTGCAGCGTCGTGACCTGCTGCTGCTGAATGAGACTGATGAGGTACGCGCTGTCACGATGCCCGTCCGGGCGCGCCAGCACGAGCCTGGCTCCGCACAGCAGCGGCCAGAAGAACTCCCAGACCGAGACATCAAAGCTGAAGGGCGTCTTCTGCAGCACCGCTTCACCGGGCTGCAGCTGATACTGCTCCTGCATCCAGAGGAGGCGGTTGACGATGCTGTGATGCTCGATGAGCGAGCCTTTCGGCTGCCCGGTCGAACCGGAGGTGTAGATGACATAGGCGAGATTGTGCGGCCCGACCTCGCGGCGCAGGGCGTGTGTGCGGCTGGCCTCAATCGTCTCCCACTCGGTGTCGAGGCAGAGCAGTTCAAGCTCGGATACGAAATTTGAGATCCGAGCTTTGAGATGCGCCTGCGTGAGCAGGACAGCGGGCTGAGCATCGCGCAGCATGAAGGCGAGGCGGTCAGCCGGATAGCCCGGATCGAGGGGCAGGTACGCGCCCCCGGCCTTGAGAATGGCATAGAGCGCAATGACCATTTCCAGCGAACGCTCGGCGCAGACGCCGACGAGAGTATCGGGGCCGACGCCGAGGGATTGCAGATGGCGGGCGAGCAGATCAGCGCGATCACTGAGCTGCTGATAAGTGAGCTGCTGATCCTCGAACGTCAGAGCGACGGCATCGGGCGTGCGGGCGACCTGTTGCTCAAAGAGGTGATGGAGGCAGCGGTCGGGGGGATAGTCGCGGGCGGTGTCGTTCCACTCGATCAGAATCTGTCGCCGCTCCGCTCCGCTCAGCAGTGACAGGCGGGCGATGCTTTCGTCAGGAGTGCTGGCAATGCTTTCAAGCAGCGTCTGAAAGTGGGTGACGAGCCGGGCGATGGTTTCACGATCAAACAGATCGGTGTTGTATTCAAAGTCGCCGCGCAATCCTTCCGGCGATTCTTCCATCATCAGCAGCAGATCAAATTTCGCCGTGCCCGGATCAACATCCACCTGGCTGATGTGCAGGCCGGGCAGTTTGATCAGCGGCAATTGCGACTGCTGCAGCAGGAACATCACCTGAAAAAGCGGCGTGCGGCTCAGGTCGCGCTGCGCCTGCACTTCGTCAACCAGCATTTCAAACGGCAGATCCTGATGCGCGTAAGCATCAAGCGCCGTGCCTTTGACGCGCCGCAACAGTTCACGGAAGGATGGTTCGCCGCTCAGGTCGCCGCGCAGCACCAGCGTATTGACGAAAAATCCGATCAGGTCTTCAAGCTCTGCGCGATTGCGTCCGGCAATGGGCGAGCCGATGCAGATGTCGTCCTGGCTGGTGTAGCGATGCAGCAGCGTCTGAAACGCCGCGAGCAGCGTCATAAAGAGCGTCGCGCCTTCCTGCTGGCCGAGCTTTGTCAGAGCTTCGGTAAGCGATGGCGGCAGCGTGAATGAATAGTGCGCGCCGTGAAAGGTCTGCACCGCCGGGCGCGGGCGATCAGTCGGCAGATTGAGCGAAGGCAGTTCGCCGCTCAGTTTTTCCTTCCAGTAACCAAGCTGCTGCGCCAGCGTTTCGCCCTGCAACGTTTCGCGCTGCCAGTGCGCGAAGTCGGCATATTGCAGTTTCAGTTCAGCGAGCGGCGACGGGCGGCCCTGCGTGATGGCGTCATACAGCGTGACGACTTCGCGGATGAAGACGCCGGTTGACCAGCCGTCAGAAACGATGTGATGCAGCGTGATGAGCGCGATGTGTTCAGTGTCGCTCAGGCGCAGCAAACGGGCGCGCAGCAGCGGCCCTTCAGAGAGAATGAAGGGCTGGCGCGCTTCTTCAGTGGCCAGGCGGCGCGCTTCGGTTTCGCGTTCAGCTTCGGGCAGGTGTTGCAGGTCAGTGACGGTCAGCCTGAGTTTCAGTTCCGGCGTAATGCGTTCGACCGGCCAGCCTTTTTCAGTCGTGAAGGTGGCGCGCAGAATTTCGTGACGACGAATGACTTCATTGAGTGCCGCTTCAAGCGCGGCGATGTCGAGGTGGCCGCTCAGACGCAGCGCGGCGCTGATGTTGTAAAGCGGGCTGCCGGTTTCAAGCTGATCGAGAAACCACATGCGCTGCTGTGCATAAGACAGCGGCCAGGCCTGCTGGTCAGCGCGCGGAGCAATTCCGGCTGACAAGGCTGAAGCCGGATGTTGCTGCTTCAGCTTTTTCATCAGCAGCGCGCGTTTTTCGGGTGACAGTTCGGAGATGCGATCCTTCAGTGTACTCATAATAGTGCCGGGGCATTTTTATTACTGCTGTCGGTCTGCCATTTACCCGGTGATGATTCAGCCCTGAAGTTCAACAGGCTGGTGAGCCTGTCGCTGGTCTGCGGAAGCGTATTTGACGTGGATGTTCGACAAGCTGATGAGCTTGTCGAACATCCACGGACGTTCTGAATCACGATCCGGTTTATTCCTGGGTGAGCATGTGCTTTGCCTGCTCTTCGGACATGCCTTCGAGTTCCGCCAGCAGTGCGGCCATTTCAGCATCACTGGTTTCGGCGGCCTGTTGTTCGGCAATCAGCAGAGCCGTGCCTTCAACCGTCGGAGATTCAAACAGGCGGCGCAGCGGCAGTTCGACCTGGAAGCGTTCGCGCAGGCGCGAAACAATCTGTGTGGCCAGCAGCGAATGCCCGCCGATTTCAAAGAAATTGTCATAAAGTCCCACGCGCTCGACGTTGAGAACCTGCGCCCAGATGTGCGCAATCTCTTCCTCAACCGGAGTGCGTGGCGCGACGTAAGACGGTGCGCCGCTGCCGGGCGCGAGTTCCGGCGCAGGCAGGGCGCGCCGATCAACCTTGCCGCCGCTCGTCAGCGGCATGGCGTCGAGCATTACGAAGACTGCCGGAATCATGTAATCGGGCAGCTTCGCTTTCAGAAATTCTGCCAGCGTCGCAGGCGTCAGCGTCGCTTCCTGCGCGACGACATAAGCGACGAGCTGTTTGCCGCCCGCTCTGGCCGCGCGTGCCTGCACGACGACCTCACGAACGCCGGGATGCTCGCCAAGCGTCGCTTCAATTTCGCCGGGTTCGACACGGAAGCCGCGAATCTTGACCTGATGATCCGTGCGTCCGAGAAATTCAATATTGCCGTCCGACAGCCAGCGGACGAGGTCGCCGGTTCTGTAAAGTCGGTAGTCGGTAGTCGGTAGTCGGTAGTCGGCAGGAAGAGATACAGCAGTCTCGCTGCCATCTGCCATCTGTCTGTCAGCTTCCGGCTTCCGACTTCCGACTTCCGACTTCCACAAAATAAATTTCTGCGCCGTCAGTTGCGGATTGTTCAGATAGCCGCGTGCGAGGCCGTTGCCGCCGATGTACAACTCACCGGGGATGCCGACGGGGACGGGCTGGCCCTGCGCGTCGAGCACGTAAAGCTGACGGTTGGGCAGCGGGTGACCAATCGGCATGCGGTGGCGCGCTTCGGCATTGAAGGCGTGCGGCACTTCAAAGGTCGTGGCCGTCACGGTGGTTTCGGTCGGGCCGTAAGCATTCAGCAGTCGCGCCCGGCGCATCGGAGTCTGCTGCCACTGTCGCAGCATTTCGGGTTGCAGCGCATCGCCGCCGACAATGACCAGGCGCAACTGCGTCGGCGCTGACAGGCGCGTGCCTCTGGCCCATTCCTGCACCCACTGCTGCCAGTAAGCCGGTGGAATGTTGATGATCGTCACCCCTTCGCGGACGAGCTGGTCGTTGAATTCAGTGGCCGGGAGCGCTTCGCCCGCGCGCAGGTGCAGCGTCGCGCCGCAGGTCAGCGCAGTAAAGGTCTGTTCGAGTGACGGGTCAAACGTGAAGGCAGCGAATTGCAGCACGCGGTCACGCTGATCAATCCGGTAATGATGCTGCGCATCGCGGATGTGCCTGGCAAACGGCTGATGCTCGATCATCACGCCTTTGGGCTTGCCCGTCGAACCTGACGTGTAAATCACATAAGCAAGCTGATCGCCCGCGATTTCGTTGGTCAGATTCCCAGTGCTTTCTTCGGCCAGCCTGTCGCGTTCAGCGTCGAGACTGACAATGTGCAACCCGTCAATTTCAAGTTTGAGATCAGCAGTTGAGGATTGCGTCAGCAGCACCTGCGCCCTGGCATCGGTGAGCAGAAAGGCCAGGCGTTCAGCCGGAGCCTGCGGATCGAGCGGCAGCCAGGCCGCGCCTGATTTCAGCACGCCGAGCATGGCGACAATCGCTTCAGCCGAACGGTCGAGACACGCGCCAATCAGCATTTCAGGGCCGACGCCGAGGCGTTGCAGGTAATGTGCCAGTTGATTGGCGCGCTCGTTGAGTTCGCGGTAACTGAGCCTCGTCTCGCCGCAGACGACGGCAACAGCGTCAGGCGTGTGTGCGGCCTGAACTTCAAAGCTGCGATGTACGGGCGGCGCGTCAGTGTCGTCGGTGGCGGTGTCGTTCCATTCAATCAGGATTTGCTGCCGTTCAGCTTCAGCGAGCAGCGGCAGCCGCGACACACGCTCGCCGTGCCTTGTGACCAGGCCCGCAAGCAGCGTGTTGAAATGATCGGCCATGCGGGTGATGGTGGCGTCGTCGAACAGATCGGTGTTGTAACTCCATCCCAGCTTCAGCCCGTCTGTTTCTTCTTCAATGAACAGCGTCAGGTCGAACTTCTCGGTGCCACGATCAGGTTTCATTTCACTGATGCGCAGGCCGGGCAGTTCAATCGGCTGCATCGGCGCGTTCTGCAACACCAGCATGGCCTGGAAAAGGGGCGAATGGCTCATGTCGCGTTCCGGCTGCAACGCTTCAACGAGCATTTCAAACGGCAGATCCTGATGCGCGTATGCTTCCAGGGAAGTTTCGCGCACCTGTCTGAGCAGGCTGGTAAAGACCGGATCGCCCGTGAAATCGGCGCGCATCACCAGCGGATTGATGAAGCATCCGATCAGGCTTTCGGTTTCAGCCTGCGTGCGGCCCGCAATCGGCGAACCCACGCGAATGTCGGTCTGTCCGGTATAGCGATGCAGCAGCGTCTGAAACGCGGCCATCAGCGTCATAAAAAGCGTGGCGTCCTCGCGGCGGCTCAGGGCTTCGAGATTGTCACGCAACTGGCGCGGCAGCCGCAGCCATTGCGTTGCGCCGCGAAAAGTCTGCACTGCCGGGCGCGGGCGATCAGTCGGCAGATCAAGCACGACCGAACCATCACTGAGTTTCTGCTTCCAGTAAGCAAGCTGCCGTTCGAGTTCAGCGCCGCGCAGCCATTCACGCTGCCAGTGCGCGAAATCAGCGTACTGCACCCTGAGCGGCGGCAGGTGCGCTTCGGTCTGATTCACAAAGGCGTGATAGAACGCGGCGAGTTCGCGCAGGAAAACGCCCACCGACCAGCCGTCAGAAACGATGTGATGCATGGTCAGCAGCGCAACATATTCATCCGTGCGTGTGCGCAGCAGCGTGAAGCGCAGCAGCGGCCCGTGCGTCAGGTGAAAAGGTTTGACGGCCTCTTCAGCCGCAATGCGCTGCACTTCGGCTTCGCGTTCGGCGGCGCTGCGTTCTGACAGATCAATCACCGGAATCAGCAGGTGCATGTCAGGCAGAATGGTCTGCACCGGTTCGCCGTGAGCGGTGTCAAAAACAGTGCGCAGAATTTCGTGCCGTTCGATGATGGCATTGATGCTGCGCTGCAGCGCGCCCACGTTCAGATGTCCGGTCATGCGCACAGCAGCAGGATTGTTGTAAAGCGGGCTGCCCGGATCGAACTGATCGAGAAACCACAGCCGCTGCTGCGCGAATGACAGTGGCAGCACGCCGTCGCGCGGGATGGCCGGAATCGTGACTGATGCCGGTTCATCCTCGCTGCCTGCTGAAACCATCGCGCTCAGTCCGGCAATCGTCGGCGTTTCAAACAGACGACGCAGCGGCAATTCAACCTTGAAGGTTTCGCGCACGCGGGCGACAAGCTGAGTGGCGAGCAGCGAATGCCCGCCGAGTTCAAAGAAATTGTCGTGGACGCCGATTTCTTCAAGGCCGAGCACCTGCCGCCACATCGCGGCAATGCGTTCTTCGGTCGCGTTGCGCGGAGCCACATAAGCCGTCGAAAGATTCGGGCGACTGTGCAGCGAAACCGCTTCATCTTCAGCTTCGCGCTCGTCAGCCGTGTTCCGGCGATTGATCCACTGATCCAGTCTGGCCTGCAGGTCGCCGGTTGAAATAATCAGTTGCGAGGCCGGAGCCAGTGACAGCGCATATTCAAAAGCCGTCGCGCCTTCAGCCGGATTAATGAGCAGATCGGCAGCGTGATGTTCCGCGCCAAAATCCCAGCCGTCCCAGTCGAGGCTGAGCCAGGGCGTTAATCCGGCCTGATTCTGCTGCTGCGCCAGCGCATCCATAAATGAATTGGCGGCGGCGTAGGCGGCAAAACCCAGCCCGCCGAGGACTGATGACAACGAAGACTGCAATATGCAGAAATCAAGCTTTCTTCCACGTAATGCTTCAGCCAGCGCCAGCGCGCCGCCGATTTTGGGCGCAAACTGCCGCGCAATGTTTTCATCAGTCAGCGCGGCAACCGGCACGACGCCTTCATCGCCAATCAGACCGGCGGAATGAATCACGCCGCTCAGCGGGCCGAACGCGGCTTCAGTCTGCGCGATGGCCGACTGCAACTGCGCGGCGTCTGAAACGTCGGCGCTGATTGTGAGAATGCGCGCTCCGGCGGCTTCGAGTTGTTGCAGGCGACTGATGAGCTGACTGAACCGATCATCAGCCGGATGAGTTTCGAGCCACTGCGCCCACGTTTCTCGCGCGGGCAATGCCGTGCGGCTGAGAAGCGCGATGCGAGCCTGAGCTTTTTGCGCCAGGCATTCAGCCAGCGTCAGACCGATTCTGCCCAGGCCTCCGGTGATCAGATACACGCCACCCGCGCGACAGGCCGGTGAATGGCCCGTGTCAGCAGTTGTCGGCAACGCTTCAAAGGTCTGCGCCCAGCGATGCTGACCGCGATAAGCCACCGCCGCGGCAGCGTCAGTCAGCACTTCACTGGCGAGTTGCGCGGCGTTTTTGAATTGCGGCGACAGGTCAACGGTGCGGCAGGTAATGAACGGAAGTTCCTGCGGAATGACGCGGCACAGGCCGTTGATGGCGGCCACGCCCGGCAGAATGTTTTCATCGCCCGTGACTTCCTGCGCGCCGGAAGTGATGACGAGCAGGCGCAGCGGACTCAGTGCGCCGCTGCGTTCAATGGCCTGCATCAGCCGCAGCAGGCCGTGAAAACCTGCTGCGAGCGTTTCGCTGACCGATGTTTGCGGCGTCAGGCTCCAGGCATAAACAATCGTGTCGGGCAGGCGCGATGAAGTTTGCAGTTCACTGAGCAGCGCCAGGTAATTATCCGCATTCTGCGGATTGATGGTCAGCGCCTTTTCATTCGCACCGGCGAACTGCGCGCCAGCGGTGACGGTGATGACTTCGTGGCCTGCTGAATCAAGCTGCGCGGCGAGCTGCTGGATCAGGCTGTTTTCAGCAGTGAACAGCAGCAGGCGTTGCGGCGCGGTCGCGGCAGAAGCTGAATACAGATCGGCGCGCTTCCACGATGGCGCATAGAACCAGTCGCGCACGTCGGCTTTTTTGCGAATCTCCGGCGACGGTTTGAACTGTTCGCCGGCATCAGCGTCGGGTTCAATCCAGTAACGTTTGCGCTCAAACGGATAGGTCGGCAGGGGCATCCGCTGTCGCTGTTCGTGCGTGTAAAAGCCTTTCCAGTCGGGCGCAAAACCATTCAGCCACAGGCGACCGAGCGTGTGCAGCAGAAAGGCGACATCGCTTTGCGTGTCGTGCGGGTGGCGCAGCGAAGGCAGCACCAGATGTTCGCGCGTGAATGATGCGTGCTGTCGCACCAGCGAACTGAGCGTGGTGCCAGGGCCGATTTCCAGAAAGATGCGCGACGTGTCAGTGAGCAGTTCGCCAATGCCATCGGCAAAGCGAACGCTGTGGCGCAGGTGCCCGGCCCAGTATTCAGGATCGGTGGCTTCGCCTTTGGTAATCCATTTGCCGCTCAGATTTGAAATGAAGGGAACCGACGGCGCATTGAGCCGGATGCGGCTGAACTGTCGCACGAACTGATCCAGAATCGGCTCCATCATGGCCGAATGAAACGCATGTGAAGTGTGCAGGCGGCGGCCTTCGATGCCCTTGTCGGCCATTTTGCGTTCCAGTTCGTCAACGGCTTCGGTCGGGCCTGACACGACGCACAGCGACGGCGCGTTGACTGCGGCGACTGACAGCTTGCCGTTCAGGTACGGACGCACATCCTTTTCAGGCACGGGCAGGCTGATCATCGAACCTGCCGGAAGCCCCTGCATCAGGCGACCGCGCGCGGCAACGAGGGCGAGCGCATCGCGCAGCGAAAAGACTTCAGCCAGACAGGCCGCCACGTATTCACCGATGCTGTGACCGATCATCGCCGCCGGTTTGACGCCCCACTGCATCCAGAGTTTCGCCAGCGCGTATTCGATGACGAAAAGCGCAGGCTGCGTCAGCCAGGTCTGATTCAACTGCTGCTTCATCTCTTCGACCTGTTCCGGGGCCGGGAAGAGAACCGACCGCAGATCGAGGCCGAGATGCCCGATCAGCGTGTCGCAGCACAGATCCACCTGATCGCGGAAGGTCGGTTCAGCCTCGTAAAGTTCGCGGGCCATACTGACGTACTGCGCGCCCTGGCCGGTGAACATAAAGACCACTGATTTCGCCTGCGCCGAGGTCTGGCTGGTGAGCAGTCGTGACGGGTCGCGGCGTTCAAGCGCCGCCACTGCATCAGCCGCATCGCGGCAGACCAGCAGGCGACGGTGCGCAAACGGCTGCCTGCCGACCTGCAACGTAAAAGCCGCATCGGCCAGATTGATGCCGGGATTGAATTTCAGATGTTCGGCCAGATTGTCTGTTGCTGCATCGAGCGCCGAAGCGGTTTTGGCTGAAAGCAGCAGCAACTGAGCCGGGCGTGAATCGCTTGTCGGCGCAACGGGCGGAGCTTCTTCCAGAATGACGTGAGCGTTGGTGCCGCCGATGCCGAATGAACTGACTCCGGCGCGACGCGGCGTGCCGCAATCAGGCCATTCAGCCAGACGACTGTTGACGTAAAACGGGCTGTCCTCAAGACCGAGCTTCGGATTGGGCCGATCAAAATGGAGCGTCGGCGGAATCAGCCCGTGTTTGAGCGCCAGCACGGTTTTGATAAAGCCGGTGACTCCGGCGGCAGCATCGAGGTGGCCGACGCTGGCCTTGACCGAACCGATGGCACAGAACTGATCGTCCTGCGTGCCCATCCGAAAGGCCTGGTTGAGCGCGGCGATTTCGATGGGATCGCCCAGCACTGTGCCGGTGCCGTGCGCTTCAATGTAGCTGATTGTTTCCGGCGCGACTCCGGCCATCGCCTGCGCCATCGTGATGACTTCAGTCTGCCCGTCAATGCTCGGCGCGGTGTAGCCGACCTTGAGCGAACCGTCATTGTTGATGGCCGATCCTTTGATGATGGCGTGAATGCAGTCACCGTCAGCTATGGCGTCGGCCAGTCGCTTGAGTACGACGATGCCCACGCCGCTGCCCGGCACAGTGCCCTGCGCTCCGGCGTCAAAGGCGCGGCAATGCCCGTCCGGCGACAGAATGCCGCCTTCCTGATAGAGATAACCTTTGCGGTGATAGAGCGAAACGCCACCGGCGAGCGCCATATCGCACTGGTAACTGATCAGACTTTGAGCCGCCAGATGAATCGCCACGAGCGAGGTCGAACAGGCCGTCTGCACATTGATGCCCGGCCCGCGCAGGTTGAGCTTGTAACAGACGCGGGTCGGCAGAAAATCCTTGTCGTTATTGAGCGTCAGTTGATAGGGCTGCACCGATTCGCGGACGGCGCGGCTGGCCAGCAGGTTGGTGTAAAGATAGGAATTGAACCCCGCCCCGGCATAGACGCCAATCAGGCCGGGATAACGGGCCGGGTCATAACCGGCGTATTCGAGCGCCGTCCAGGCGCATTCCAGAAAGAGCCGCTGCTGCGGGTCGAGGATTTCGGCCTCGCGCGGGTAGAAGCCGAAAAACGAAGCGTCAAACAGGTCAACGTCTTTGAGTGCGCCGCTGGCTTTGACATAAGCCGGATGGCGGGTTTCAGCGGAGGCCGGATTGGTGGCAAGCTCTTCGTCAGTGAAGAATGAAATGGCCTCCACTCCGTCACAGAGGTTACGCCAGAACTGATCTGCATGCTCAGCGCCAGGGAAACGTCCGGTGAGGCCAATCACTGCAATTTCAAATCCGGTCGGCGAATCAGTTACTTCATCTTCCTGGTGGTACATACACCTGTCCCTTCATGCGCCGGCTTGACAAATTTTTCCTTCCATTACTCCACGCCAGCGAGGCCGCTACAGGCCATCACGCTGGATCACGCCGGTCATGCAATGCACTGCCCCGCCTCCCTTCATGAGTTCGGAAATCTCAATTTCGAGACAAGTGACCCCTGCCGCTTCCAGCAGCTTTCTGGTTGCTGGATTGCGGGCAGGCATCACCACCACTCCAGGTTCAAGTGCGACCAGGTTGACCGACATGCGGCTGATGACCTCTTCCCGATCCGGCAGTTCGAGAAGGTGGAAACCGTGACGACGCAGGGTTTCACCGATCACCAGCGGCGCTTTGACCGCGTCAAGCAGAGCCAGTCGGCGATCCGGCAGGCTCAGAATGCAGTCGAGATGTAAACAATCGGATGGTAATGGGACGCGCACGACCTCCGGCCAGCCGATTTCTTTCAGCAGGTGTTCGACCTGCGTGGCTCCGGCGGCATTGGTGCGCCGTCCCTGGGCGACAAAAGCCAGATCGTCATTGACGATCATCAGGTCGGCTCCTTCAAAGGTGCCGTGACCGTGAACCGACAACACAATCGGCACGCCGAGACTGGCCAGCGTCCAGGCGGCGATGCGTTCCTCTCCGGCGCGATTGCCTGATGCGGGCCGCGCCAGCACTGCGCCTTCGGGCGTCATGGCAAAGGTGTCGCGCATAAAATACAGATTCGGCCTGACCCCTGACGTGTCAGCCACATAGCTGACCTGCACGCCACAGGAACGGTAAATTTCAGCCAGCGCATCGTGCTGTTCTCTGGCTCTGACCGGGTCCGGCATCTCATTCCAGAGCGCCGCTCTGGCATCGGTGACAGTTTCGATTTCGGGGCCGGGCCGACGCATCACCACCGCGCGCAACCGCCCGCATTCGGACGAAACGCCGAAGGACGACCAGACCGTTTCCTGTTCATCGTGCAGCGCGCCGGAACGCGGAATCCAGCCTTCGCCACCCAGCGCGGAAGAGATTGCTGTCCATTCGCTTGTGTTCATCTTTGTTCCTCCGCAACCTCTGACCTGTGAGCATGCCCGGTAAAAAGACCTGCCAGCGAACTCCTGCTGCCCGGAACCGGCGGCACAGCCTGATCCGGGGACGAGACTGAAACCGGCTGCAAACGAAGATTGATGGATTCACTGAACTGGCTGACAACCAGCCGGGTCGAGTCCGGCAGGATTGAGCTTGTCAGATGCCGTTCCGCGCACAGTCCAGCCGCAGACTGCGGCTGACGACTTATCCTGGCGGAAGGCACCCGGATGGCAGCAGGGGAACAGGACGAGTTGCAAACGGGAAGGGCCGTTTGCAGAAGGGAACCCGACAGCAGACCCACGCCTGTCGGATCGTCAGAAAGCTGTCCGGGCAAAGACCGCTTCTGACTGGCTGAATCAGAGACAAAAAATGCAAAGAACAGAGATTCCGAATCGTCAAACTGCCTTTCAAACGGCGCTTTCAATAAATATTCCACAACCAGGCCTCCTGGGGGACTCATCAGCTCCGCTGACAAGTTGACAAGTGAGGGATTGTCGCAACGGTTGATTGATGAACTGCAATTACAGCCCGATAATCAGACAATCAGAGTGTGCGCGTCCTGATCTGCCGGCTATCTGGTCGTTTCCCAGGTTTACAACAGTCGGTGGCGGGTAAATCTGACCGCCACCCCGCAGGTTCCGTCAGGTTGCAACTCCGTTCGCAGCACGATGCCGCGAGTGGCGACACTGGTTGAATTCTCCAGTCCCACTGAGGCTGCCGACAAACGAATGGCAATCGCCAGTTCAGTGCCTGACATAATTCCCCGGTTCATTTTCAGATAAAGCCCTTCGGCGCTGAGATTCTCAATCAGGGTGTCCAGTTTGAAAGGGCTGCCACTGGCATCTACCCCTCTGACCCGGGCCGGAAAGGGAAAACTGATACGCGGCCCGCGCCTTCTTTCTGTGCTGTGGTTCGCAGCCATATGAAACGGGGAGCTTTCGCTGAACTGCTCTTCAGAACCGAAGCTGTGCAAAGCGGATTATCGTTTCAGGCCGGGATACTGCTACCGCCTGTTTCTGGTGCAAAAACCAGGTCATCAGGATCCAGTCCGGAATTACAGGGCGTGCAAGGACAGCGGGTCGAAACCCGGTCAAAGGCAGCCGGGCATTGCGCAGACGCAAAACCCCCTGCCTTTCTGAACAATCAGGCTGATTTCCGGGGCCGGGAACCGGTCATTTATCAATCGTCCCGCTGATCAGATTGCAGGTGGCAACCTCATTGTGGCTCTGCGACCTGCCTGAATTTGCAAGTACCCCAGTGAAGACAACTCTGAATGTCAGAACGCCCTGCTTGTTTCACAGATTGTTAGCGACCTTTGTCTGTCAGGAATAATACACAGGATGGTTTTAAGATACATCAGCGGGAGCGATGATTTTGAGTGGACAATAAGATAATTTACAGCCCCCGCCGGGCAAACATTTATCCCTTTCAGAGCGGGAGCTTTGTCTGGCTGATAAAACGATATGCGGGTTATCCTGGTGAAGGACAGGGCTTTGAAGGTTTCTGCCAGGGCTGGCAAAAAACGGCAACTTGAGGCATACTTCCCGCCGCAAGGAACTCTTAACATTTCCCTTCATTAAGCTGTTCTGCGCCGGACTGCGGCTTTCTGCCCGGATTTCAAATGTGAGAACGGGCATTAAAGATATGTGGAAGCCGGGTCATTGGTGGTGTTTATTCAGTGCCCTGACCCGATTGAGAAATTCTCGGGTTTTCCCCGGAGACAGCCTGCACCGTCCTGTTTGATTAAATCATAAGGCCCGCCGGGCCGGGACCGCAGCCTGACCTGAACGTGTCGGCTGCAGGCTGGCCTGGCTGTTTCGCTGAAGACTGTATTTACTGACCGGGTTGGTACATGGCCCTTTCAACTACATCGTCAGAATCCTTCCTGCTGGCGAATGGCCAGTCTGAACTGGCTGCTTTCTGGCAGAAGAATGATCCGGGGCAGGTCTGGATGGCGCTGCTTGACCAGGCTCAGGATGCGCTGATTGTGCGCGATCTGGATGACCGGATCGTTTTCTGGAATGCCCGCGCCGAGCAGCTTTACGGCTGGCCGAAGGGAGAAGCGCTCGGACGCAATCTTTATGAAGTGCTGATTACCGCAGATTCCGGGCCTCTGCGCGCGTCGAGCCTGGCGCTGGCGCAAACCGGCGAATGGACGGGCGAGATCACGCAGAAGACCAGAAGTGGCCGGAAGATCTTTGTGCAGAGCCGCTGGCGACTGCTGCGTGATGCTGACGGAAATCCGGGCGGCGTGGTGATTGCCAACACTGACCTGACGGAAAAGAAGCGGCTGGAAAGTAACTTCCTGCGGCGGCAGCGGATTGAAATCATTGGCCGCCTGGTCGCCGGACTGGCGCACGATCTGAATAATATTTTGTCGCCAGTGCTGCTGGCCATTCATATGCTGCGGCGAAAGTATGTGGATGAGGAAAGTCAGCGGTGGCTGACAATTATGCAGGGCCGCGCCGAACGCGGCGGCAGAATGATCGCTCAGGTGCTGTCGCTGGCCGGAACCGGCGAGGCGGAAAATCCGCTGATTCAGCTCAGGCACCTGATGACAGGACTCAGAGAGCATATTCTTTCGGTGCTGCTCGCCTCGGTCGAAATTGAGATTACCTTTGACAACGATTTGTGGCCGGTGTCGGGACGGCCAGCCGAATTGCAGCAACTGCTGATGAGTTTGTGCTTCGAGGCCGGTCACGCCCTGGCCGCAGGTCAGAAGCTGGTGATTGAGGCTGAAAACATCACCGCCGCTGAATCAGTGGCGCGAATGAATCCCGAAAGCCGGTCAGGGCCGTATGTCATGATCGTAGTGGCCGGAACTTCAACGCAGGATGGAACGGCCCGCTCCGGCGCGTTTGCTTCTGCCGCTGAGTACCTGGCGGCAAATCCGGCCCAGGCTGAGCAGCCGGGTCTGGCAGCGGCGCTGACAATTGTGCGGAATCATCGCGGGTTCCTTGAAATTGCCGGCGAAGCCGGAGTGATCACGGGTTTCAGAGTCTGGCTGCCCGTGCCGGAAGCGAATCAGGTGAACCTTACCGAAACGGTCAGTCCGTTATCGCCGGGTCGCGGGGAACTGATTCTCGTGGTACACGATGACGCCGTGATTCGGGAAATCATCACGGCCACACTTGAAGCTGCGGGTTTTCGCGTGCTGGTGGTGGCTGATGTGACCGGGGCGCAGGCCGGGCTGGATAAATCAGACAGTCAGGTGCGCGGGGTGCTGCTCAACCTCCAGGCACAGTACGCCGATGAACTGGCCTTCGTTCGCCACCTGAAGCAAAGCCGGTCGCAGGTCGGCGTCCTGATGATTTGTAGTCAGGATCAGGTGCAGACCCTGCGACAGATCACAGGCCAGGACGGAGTTCACCTTTTGTCCAGGCCGTTTACCGCCGGAGTGCTGCTGGCTGCGCTGGCAGGATTACTGGCGTCAGATGCCGCTGCCGGTTCGGCGCAGGATGAACCGGCTGTAACTGGTCAGTGATTTTCAGACTGACAGTGATTTTATGATTGCATCATCTTCTCCCCCCATCCGAATTCTGCTGGTCGAAGACCATTTGCTGGTGCGCACCGGGTTGCGGCTGCTGCTTGAAAGCGACCCCGGCCTGCTGGTGGTGGGCGAGGCCGGGAACCGCACTGAAGCCTTTGACGCGCTCAATCTGCGGCCTGATGTGATTCTGCTTGATCTGGATCTGGGGCCTGAATCAAGTCTTGATTTTATGTCCGATCTGATCAGCCGGATCAACGGTTCGCGCATTCTGGTGCTGACCGGGATGACCGATCCTGAGGTGCATTATCGCGCGGTCAAACTGGGCGCGATGGGCCTGGTCACAAAAATGGAGATGGCCGAAGTTCTCATCAAGGCGGTCAGGAAGGTTCACGAGGGCGAGGTCTGGCTCAACCGAACGACGGTCGCGCGCATGCTCAGTGAAATGACCCTGGCCGGCAGGGCGAGCCAGCCTGATCCTGATGAATTGCGCATTGCCAGCCTGACCGAGCGCGAGCGTGAAATCATTACCCTGGTCGGTGAAGGGTGCAAAAACAAGCAGATCGCTGAACGTCTCTTCATCTCAGAGCCGACCGTGCGCCATTATCTGACTTCAATCTTCAGCAAACTCGACGTGGCCGACCGGCTGGGGCTGATTATCTATGCTTATCAGCACGGTCTGGCGACGCTGCCTGCCAAAAAGCCGGAATCGAAATGACATCACAAGGAGCGCAGGCGTCACGCCTGCCGGACTTTCAGCACAGGCTCGTTAATTGAAACAGCGCAGTCGTCACGCCTGCGCACTCTGTAAAATGCCCCCGCCTTGCAGGATTCCCCAAAACCCGCTTTACTACTGCTGTGATCAGCGCCGGTCGGGACTGAGACCAGGAAACATCCGGTCACTTTAATTCGTACATCTCTGGCGGATCAGAGGCCTTTAGCTGAATGAGAAACCGTCCTTCATCACACCTGCTTCTTTTAAGTCTGCTCATCGTTGTCAATCTGACCGGCTACCTGGCGGTTTATCGCGCCGGAGTGCTGCGCGGTTTTTCGCCGTCGCTGCTGCTCGTGCTGCGCGACACGCTGCTGTTTGTGCCGGTGCTGTTTGTCTTTCTGTGGCTGGCGCGCCGCCACAAATATCGCGGCGACCTGGCCATTTTCACGCTCGCCATCATTCTGTTCAGCGTCGGGCAGATCGTGCAGTACCGGCTTTTTACCGATCCCGAATACAGCGCGCGGCAGAAGTCGGCGGCGCGGATGGAAAAGACCAACACGCTGCGCAAGCGGTACATCAACGAACATTACGATGCCGAAAAGAAGCGCGCGATGTTCGGCGACCCGAACTATAAAATTCCGGTTGATGCTGACAACGACAGCGACGAGAGTTACTGGACACTGAGCCGCATCTTTACTTCGTTCTCGACGCTGATTCCGCTGCTCGGACTCGTCGGCTTCGGCGTGGCGTTTACTTTCATGCGGCGCGATGACGTGCTGTTGTGGCTGCAGCAGCACAGCTTTTTTGTCGGGCTGGCGACGACGATTCCGTTTGCGATCATTGCCGGACTGTTTTCGCGCGGCGGCAAATTTCTGGGCCTGACGACGCCCTGGGAGCCGGTCAAGATTTCCTTCCTGCTCAGTTATGCCGGAGTCCTCGCCGATCATTACCGCAATCTGTCGCGCACTTACTGGGGCATTCCGTCGCTGCGGTTTCTGCTGCCGTTTCTGGTCGTCGCGGTGCTGCCGATCATTCCATTCTTCCTGCTTTCTGACTTCGGGCAGATGCTGGTCTTTTTCGGCGCTTACCTGACCTTGTATCTCGTTGCCGTGCGTCGGCTGCCGCAGGTGACGATGGCGATTGTGCTGATCGGGGTGCTGTTTGCTTCATCAGTCATCCTCGCCGGTGCTTACAACACGGTCGCTGATATTTTCACGAGCAGCGAACATGTTTCAGCCGTCGAGCGCGTCAAGAACGTCGTCAGCCTCGGCGTGCCGCGCCGCATTCATCAGCGGTTTTATCTCTGGCTCAATGCGGGCAAAGCGCCCGATCCTGATGAACACTGGTGGTGGCAGAAGGAAGCTGACAAGGCCGAAGGGCAGGGACTGTCGAATGACGAGGCGTGGTACAATTCCTACGCCTTTCAACCATCGCAGGCTTTGTTTGGTGTGAGCGATGGCCGGATGCTCGGCGAAGGTCTGGGACGCGGGTTTCCTGAAATCGTGCCGATTGCCGATTCAGATTTCATTTACGCCGCGATTGCCGAAGAGATGGGACTGGCGGGCGGCGCGGTGATTATTGTGGCCTTCATTCTGCTGATGGTGGCCGGGATGCGCACGGCCATCGAAGCCCGCGATATGTACACCAAACTGCTCGCGGCTGGCATCACGGCCTTTCTCGGTTTTCAGGCAGTCGTCAATATTGGCGGCGTGATTCGCATGCTGCCGATGACGGGCATCACGCTGCCATTCGTCAGTCACGGCGGCTGGTCGCTGATTACGTGCTTTGTGATGATCGGGATGCTGATGGCAATTTCAGATCGGAATAATGCTGCAGAACCGCAGGCGGTTGAGTAAAGGGAACTGGCATGAAATCAACAGACCCATTTGTTGTGATCGGGCTGACCGGGCTGCTGGCAGTTTCAGCCCTGGCTCAGCAGAGCGGCAGTTCGGGCAGTGGTCAGACTCAGCAGTCGCCAATGCCACAGCCGACGCAGCAGCAGATGGCGCGCCCGGCTGAGCGCGGCAGCAGCGGCTCAGTCGAAGGGCAGTATGGCCGACGCAGGCCCGGATATGCGTCTGAACTTGAACGGTCTGCGCCGCGCGTTTTCTGGAAGGAAAGCCAGCTCACGAAAAAAGAGAAACAGGTGCTCGCCGTTGCGGCTGAGGATCAGAAAACCTTTGCGGCTTTTCTGGCGCAGCCGGGCACAGGGCTGTGCAAACTGCTGAGCGCCGGAGGTCGGACAGTCAGCGCCAGT
Source organism: Blastocatellia bacterium (assembly GCA_046331565.1). GTDB lineage: Bacteria > Acidobacteriota > Blastocatellia > RBC074 > RBC074 > DASRDU01. The sequence goes on along the minus strand of JAXLQP010000001.1, from coordinate 2,803,293 downwards.
GCCGTGAAGAATGAATCCGCAGACCTTCCCATCGCGGGCGGCGGCGCGTTTTTCTCGTTTACAAAACTGCGCCACGATGCTGATGAATGGGCGCAGATCAAATTGCAGGACGGGAATTTTCAGATCGCATTTTTTACGGAACAGCGGGTTGACCTGTTTGAAAACAGAACCGGCGCAGTTGTCATGCGTGAACTTTACCGCACCGTTTTTGAGAACGGGGAAAGACTGGCTGTGCTGACCGAACTCGGCGATGTGCCGCTGGAGCAGTTGAAAACCGATTCGCCAGGTCTGACGCTGCTGCACACCTTTCCGCCTCCGGTTGATCCTGAGCATTACCTGGCGCAGTTGAAGCATCTCAGAGATGGCATTACGGCTGACGGTCACGTTTACAAATCATCAGTCCCGGCCAGGCTCAACACCGCTTACGGGCTGCGCGCCATCAATTACGGCAGGGCTGACGTGCTGATCGTCTTTCGCGTGGTCAGGCAGGATGAAGATGGCAGTCTGCATCTGCTGTGGAAGAAACTATCAGATTATCCCGTGCTGAAGCTTGAGAGCCGGGCAAAAAAATGACCGGCCCGACCGCAGGCAGAAATTTTTCAGGCAGACCTTGATGAAATCCACTATCGGAACAGTAACTGATCGCGGGAAGCATCCGAAGCGCACGGCCAACGAAGACCGTTTGCTGGTGCTGCGCGAGAGCGGATTGTTTCTCGTGGCTGATGGCGTGGGCGGGCGGCAGGCCGGACAGGTGGCCAGCCAGACGGTTGTTGATGTTTTTACTGAAAGCTTTCGTCGGCGCCCGCACGGCGATGTGCTTGAACTGCTCAGAGACGCCATCATTGAAAGCAATCGCCGCATTTATGAAGGCTCAGTGAAAAATCCCGAACTCAACGGCATGGCGACCACGCTGGCCGTGGCGGTCGTTGATGATGCGCGGGCAATCATCGGGCACGTCGGTGACAGTCGCGTGTATCGTTTCGACGGGCAGCGGCTGACGTGCGAAACCGAAGATCACAGCGAAGTCGCTGAAGCCGTGCGCGGCGGCGAGATGACTGCCACTCAGGCGGCGCGCCATCCGAACCGCAACATCATCACGCGCGCGCTCGGCATCGAACCGCAGGTCGAGCCTGATTTCACGATGATTGCGATCAGCGAGCGCACCAGCCTGCTGCTGTGCAGCGACGGCATCACGCGCCACATTCCCGACGCTGAACTGGAAGAAGTCATGAAAAGCGGCGCGCACCCGCAAAGCATCTGCGACAAATTGAAAGAGCTTTGCTACACGCGCGGCGCTGAAGATAATCTGACCGCCGTTGTCGTTGATTTCGGCGAACGCATTTATGCCGATGAGCAGACGCGACCCATGCCAAAGGCTGAGCTGACGAATGCTCATTATGAAACTGCCGGTTCGCGCATCAGCGTTGATTTCAACAGCGAACAGAAGCCCGCGAGCCTGGCCGACAAAGTCTTTCACCGCACAAAGCCTGTGAATACGTCAACGAAAACGCGACAGGGCGGCAGGCTGGCGAGCAACCTGCTGCAACTGGCACTGCTCGCGCTGATCGTGGCCGGGGCCTTTCTGGTCGGGCTTTATTACAATCAGCTTTATGCGCTGATCTGGGGCCATCCCGCGCCATCGTCCACACCGGCGGCGCAGGCGGGCGTCGTTGATCAGCCGCAGGCGAATCCTGATCTGGCTTCGGCGCGGGCGCTGTTTGAGGAAAAACGATTCGACAAGGCGCGGGATGGTTTCGCGGCGCTGGTGAACAAAGACCCGGCCAATGCCGAATCGCGTTACTGGCTGGGCCGCACGCAGCTTGAATTGAAGCAGTATCAGGACGCCGCAAAAAATCTGAGCGAAGCGGCAAAGCTCAATGACAAGCTGCCCGGCGTCTTTCTGCACCTGGCGGTGGCTTATGACGCGCTCGGCAATCGCCAGGGCGTGAGTGAAAATCTGAAACGCGCTGCGGCAGCGCAGTAAACCCGAATCTCAAATCTCAAATTTCAAATCACGGATTTCAAATCTGAAATTTACTGAATGCCTGAACTCAAGCTTGAACACAGTCTGGTGGATGACCGCTACGAAGTGCGGGAGCGGCTGGGTCTGGGCAGTTATGCTGAAATCTGGGTCGCCCGCGATCAGCACGGCGGCGGGATGGAAGTTGTGCTGAAGGCGCTCAACACGACTTTGCAGGGCACGCCTGACGCCGATCTTGAACGCACGCTGATTGAGAATTTTCAGAATGAAGCCATCGCGCTCGACACCGTGCGCCACCCGCACGTGATTCTGCGCCTGGGGCACGGCACGGCGGCTGATTTGCGCAATGTGCCGTTTCATTATCTGGTGCTGGAATATATGCCGGGCGGCGATCTGTTGCAGCTTTGTCGCCAGCGGTCAGGCAATGCGCTGAAACTGCACGAGGCGCTGCTTTATTTCAGGCAGCTTTGCGAGGCGCTGGCTTATGCGCACAGCGAAGGCGTGATTCACCGCGATCTGAAGCCGAATAACTTTCTGCTCAGCGCCGATTACCATGACGTGAAAATTGCCGATTTCGGCGTGGCCAAGCTGACCGCGCAGGCCGGAACAGAAATCACCCGCGTCGGCACGGGCATTTATGCCGCGCCTGAACATCATCCCGACGATGCCGCATCGAGCTATGGCCGACTGACGGCGGCGGCTGACATTTACTCGCTGGCGAAAAGTTTTTATACGGTTGTCTGCGGGCGCGCACCGAACGAGTTTTATCGCAAACAGATTACGTCGCTGCCTGCGCACCTGCACGCGCAGCCCTGGGCCGACGGTCTGCTCAAGGTTCTGTGCAAAGCCACTGCCACTGAAGTCGCGGCGCGCCACGCTTCGGTGACTGAATTCTGGAGCGACCTGGCTGGTGTCGCGGCCCTGGCCACCAGCGATGACGAAGTTGAAACGCAGGTCAGGCCGCGCCTGCACGTCAGCCCTGAAAATGTGCCGACTGCGCCGATGACGCCTGAATTTGAACCGGTGCTGGCCAGTTCCGGTTCAATCCGCGCGCTGCATTCGATTCCGCAGGCCATTCCTGCCGGACGAACTCCGGCAGCGGATGATTACAAACCGCCTGCCCGCAAAGGCATCGTCGTTGATCTGAAGCCTGCGACTCAGGCCGCCCTGGCTCAGCCGGTTGCGCAACCGCTCGCGGGCAACAATCGCCAGCCCGCTCCGCTTCGAAACGGGCATCAGGCTGTCGCTGACGAAGAGCTGCCGGAAAAGTCAGACTTTTTCAAAACCGTGCTGCTGACGGTCGTTTGCGCGCTGGCCCTGTTCTTTGCGCTGCTGGGCGTGCATCGTTACGCGGCGCGACAATCAGCCTTTCGTGGCGCGCCGCAGGTGGAAGTGCTGCCGTCCAATCTGAACGTGCGCACCGGGCCGGGCATGCAGTACGAAATCATCGGCGCAGTCCCGCAGGGAACGAATCATCGCATCCTGGAACGCAGCGGAGGATGGGTGCGCATCGAAGTCAGCCGGTGGAGCCAGGGAGCCGATGTCACGCCGCATACCGGCAGTCAGAGTGAAGGCTGGATCAGCGGCTGTGATTCGTGCGTCAGAGAGAATTGAAGGATTATTCTGTTATCTGTTCGTGGTGCCGCAAGGGAATCAGTTATGGGAATCACAAATTTACTCAGCGATTTTCGCAAGTGGCTTGACGGCGAGGATGCCGCGACGCTTGCGCCCGAAAAACCGAAGGCCCGCAGCGCGTGGGAGGAGTTTCTGGTTTCAGTCGCCCGCGAAGTCGAAACCGTCATGCAGCAGGAAATGTTCACTCCGCCCGGCGGCCCGACTTACATTCCGCGTGAATACATCGTTTTTCTGAGCAAGGAGGATGACGCGCAATGGCAGGGCGACAAGCGCGAAGGACTGGAACGCGGGCTGCACCATGTCCTGTCAGAACGGGCGCGTGAACTGGTCGGTGAAAAGGACGTGCAGACCAAATCCTTCGCCGTCGAATTGCGCGTTGACGGGACGCTCGAAAAAAATAAATTCCGCGTGCAGCCTGTCTGGGACAGCACTGCGCCGCGCACCGAAGTCCGCCCGCGCAAAAAGAATGAACCTGTGGCGGTCGAGGCTCCGCCTGCTGATGAAGCCACGCTGTCAGCCGCGATGCCGCCCGCGCCTGCCGACAGCGAGGCGACGATTGTGCGCCCGCGTGCGCCGCTCTTTTCACTGCTTCTGACGCGCGACGGCGGCGAAACCGAAACGCATAACTTTCACCAGTCCCGGATTTCAATCGGACGTGGCTCAAAGGACATTCGCGTTGATCTGAAACTGGAAGGCGATCTGGAAATCAGCCGCAAACAGGCCACGATTGAACGGCTCGACGACGGAAAGTTTTCGCTCGTCTGCGAAGGTCGCAACCCGGTGCTGATTGATGGCCGCGAACTGCCGCCCGGCGAACGCGCTGAATTTACGCCGCAGCAGAAAATCAGAATCGGGACGTGGCAGCTTCAGGTGGTGACAGACGGCAAACCCGACCAGACGCCGCAGGCCGGATGAAGCGTGACGAAATTGCAGGCCGCAGAAACGAAGCGGCAGCGCCGGGAAGTGATCAGTTCCTGACGCTGCCGCTTTGACTTTCTGATCCAGGCCGGATTGTGATGCCTTAACTGAGCACCTGCATCCGCACAAAATTCTGCCACGCCGCGCTGTCATCGCGCAGGATGCGCAGGCCGTAACCGGGCGCGGCTGACAAATCGTTGCGCACGCTGAGGCGGGCGACTTCGCTGAAGACCTGCGCCATGCTTTCAGGTCTGAGCAGGGCTGATGAATCCGCTTCAGCTTCGGCATCCACCCGGACGACTTCGGCGCAGATGTTGAGCGGCACCTGTTCGCCGGAATCGTGAAAGGTCAGAATCACGCGCTCGCCCAGCGTCAGCGGCAACTGCGTGCGCACCTGCAGGCCGGACACACTGACATCAATCGTGCGGGCCGGGGCGCTGAATCTGAATGAAGCCACACGCAGCGAAATTTCAATCGGGATGCGCGCCACATACTTGCGCCGGTCGCTCACTGAAATTTCCGGCATCACTTCGGGCGCCTGTTCAATCATCTGCTCAAACAAAGTGGACGAAGCGATCTCGTCGGCGGTGATGGTCTTCATTGCTGCTCCTGTGCGGTCGGTCTGCTGTCGCGCTCGTCGAGGCCCGGTCATTTTCGCCACCCTGAATGTCGAAAACATTTCAATTCTGTGACAGGAATTTTGATGTTGTGACGGCTGGCCGGGCGATTAATGACGCAATTGGGCAGAGTGCCGGATTTCGTCAAAAAGTTATGTTGCGCGCACCCTGGCGGATGGCGATAATGGACGCACTCCCGTAATGGAAGACGGATTGCGCTGCCGGTTGCGACACCGCAATTCACACCGTCACCGCAGATTTTGAGGAGAACAGCATGCTCAGGTTTCTGCACGACTTTCGCCACGCTATCGCTTTTGCACTTGTCACTGTTTATTTCGTTGCCAGTCCGTCAGCCATGCAGCGGCCCGACGCTTCGGTGGCCGCCCGCGCCGAAAAGCGCAGCGAGATGCAGCAGCTCATTGACCGCATCACCGAACCGTCAGGCTATTTCGGGTCGGACAACCTGGTTTCCAATGAACTTTCATATCAGCACGTCCTGAGCCGCTTGCAGATGGATGGCGTCAGCGGCGGCGCTTACATCGGCGTCGGGCCTGATCAGAACTTTACTTACATCGCGCACATCAAACCGCGCATCGCCTTTATGATTGACATCCGGCGCGACGCCAATTTGCAGCACCTGATGTTCAAGGCGATGTTCCAGCTTGCGCGCAATCGTGTCGAATATCTGTCACTGCTCTTTGGCAAACCGCTGCCGAAGGATCTCAGGAAATGGGAGAACGCTTCGATCACCGATCTGGTCGTCAATTATGCCGACCGCACGCCGTCCAATCCGAAGCTGATCGAACGGAACTGGACTGAGGTGCGCAAAAAACTTCAGAGCTTCAACCTGACGCTCAGTCAGACCGATTACGACAAGATCAGGGAAATTTACAACGCCTTCACGCAGGCCGGACTCGAAACCCGCTACACGATTCGTGATCGTCCGTCGGGCCGCTTCTTCCCGGCCTTTCGTGACCTGCTGCTGGAAAAGGATCTCGAAGGCCACCAGCGCAATTACCTGGCCACCGAAGAAAGTTACCAGTACCTGAAAAAGATGCAGGAGCGCAATCTGATCATTCCCGTGACGGGCGACCTGGCCGGAACCAAAGCCCTGCGCGAAATCGGCAGATATTTGCAGGAAACCGGCGACAAGGTGTCGGCCTTCTATGTGTCCAACGTCGAGTTTTATCTCTTCCGCCAGGACAACGCCTTTCAGCGGTTTGTTGATAACCTCAAGTTCCTGCCGATTGACAAACGCAGCGTCATCATTCGCAGCTATTTCAATTACGCCTATTACGCCTACCAGCACCCGCAGACGGTGGACAATCATTTCAGCGTGCAACTGCTGCAAACGATTGACAGCCTGCTGCGCGATATGAACGCGGGCGGTTACGACAACTATTACGACCTCGTCACCAAGCGCAGCCTCGACCTGCGCACCGAACCCTGAGTTGTGAAGCGCAGAGGAGCGTCTGAGCTGGAGAGATGGTTATGGAAGCCACCACGGAAATGGCAGTCGCGCCCGATGGTGAGCGCGATTATGAAATCGTCAACGGACAACCGGAGGAGCGGGAGATGCCCGGAGCCAGACACGGTGTGATCGCGGCGCGCCTGATTGTTCGGCTGGGTGGCTATGTTGAAGCCAGCGGACTCGGAATAGTCAGTTCCGAGGCAAATTTCAAAATCGGGGAAAACGAACGGATCCCCGATCTCGCCTTTGTCGCGGCTGAGCGACTTCCGGCTGAAGGCGTTCCTGAAAGCGTCTGGCCGATAGTGCCTGATCTGGCAGTCGAAATTATTTCTCCGAATGATCTGCATGAAAAAGTGAGCGGCAAGGTGCTGGAATATCTCGAAGCCGGAGTCCGACAGGTCTGGATCGTTTCACCGGAACATCGCACGATCACGATCTTTCGCTCACCGACTCAGGCGCAGATTTTTGCGGGAGAAAATGAACTGCTCAGTGATGACCTTTTCCCCGGCTTCCGCTGCCCGCTCAGCGCCATTTTTCAGACTCAGTGATGCAAACAGGCTTTTCTGAAAAAAAGCCGCAGCCGCGAAGTTCATCACTTTCGCGGCTGCGGCTTTTTTGAATGATGGTTGTTCTCTCAATGACAGACCAGTTCGCCTGCAAACTGCTCGGCTTCGGTCGAGCCTGTCAATGCCACCGTTGACAACTCGCCTCCGGCAATCGTCCGGGCCACTTCGTCAAAGTATCCCGTGCCGACAAACGACTGGTGTTTGATCGCTCTGTAGCCTTCGCTTTCGAGCGCGAATTCAAGTTCCTGCAAACGCGAATAAGCAGCCATTCCTTCGTGGCGATAACCGCGCGCCAGTTCAAACATGCTCAGGTTGAGCGCGTGGAATCCGGCCAGCGTGACGAACTGGAATTTGTAGCCCATCTCAGCCAGGCGCGGCTGAAATTCGGCAATCGTGGCGCGGTCGAGCTTCTTCTTCCAGTTGAATGACGGCGAGCAGTTGTAAGCCAGCAGCTTGCCGGGGAACTCAGCGTGAACCGCCTGGGCAAAGCGCCGCGCTTCTGCCAGATTCGGCTCTGAAGTTTCGCACCACAGCAGATCGGCATGCGGCGCATAAGCCAGCGCGCGCGCAATCGCCTGATCCAGCCCGGCGCGCACCGTATAAAAACCTTCGACCGTTCTTTCGCCGGTCAGAAAACGGTGGTCGCGTTCGTCAATGTCGCTGGTCAGCAGCGAGGCCGCGTTGGCATCAGTGCGCGCAACGAGCAGCGTTGGCACACCCATCACGTCAGCCGCGAGGCGCGCTGCGTTCAGCTTCTGAATAAATTCCTGCGTCGGCACCAGCACCTTGCCGCCGAGGTGGCCGCACTTTTTGGCGGAAGCAAGCTGATCTTCAAAATGCACGCCCGCCGCTCCGGCTTCAATCATCCCTTTCATCAACTCAAAGGCGTTGAGCGAACCGCCGAATCCGGCTTCGGCATCGGCCACAATCGGCGCAAACCAGTAAGTGTCGTGGCGGTTTTCGGCATGGGCAATCTGATCGGCGCGCTGCAACGCCTGATTGATGCGGCGCACGACCGTCGGCACGCTGTCTGCCGGATAAAGGCTCTGATCGGGATAAGTCTGCCCGGCATTGTTAGCGTCAGCCGCCACCTGCCAGCCGCTCAGGTAAATCGCCTTCAGTCCGGCTTCGACCTGCTGCACGGCCTGGTTGCCGGTCAGCGCGCCAAGCGCGTTGACGTAATCCTCCTGGTGCAGCATCTGCCATAACCGCTGCGCGCCCATCTCAGCCAGGGTGTAACTGATCTGCACTGAGCCGCGCAGGCGAATGACATCGGCTGCTGACCAGGTTCTGCTGATGCCGCGCCAGCGCGGACTGGTGGCCCACTGCCGTTCAAGTTCCATTGCCTGACTGAATTGATCGCTGTGGTTCATAGTCATCATCTCTCCTGATTGAAAAATTGAATTGCTGCTCGCCGGATTTGTTCTCTGTCGTGAATCGTCACGCGCCGCAGGTCAGTCCTGTGGCCGATGAACACAAATCGTAAAAGACCTCTTCAACCGGGCGTTCGGCGTTGAGTTCCACCAGTCGCCCGCTTTGTCTGAAGTGATTCATCACCGGTTCGGCTGACTGCTGCCATCTGTTCAGGCGCGATTGCAGCATGGCTTCCGATTCATAATCGCGCAGGCCGGGCGGCTGGCCGCACAAATCGCAGCGGCCCTGCGCGACGGGCGGCCTGAGCCAGGTGTTGTAACTTTCGCCGCAATGCTGACAGACGCGCCTGCCGTTGAGTCGCTTCATCAGCGCAGCGGGCGTTGCATTCAGGCGATAAACCAGAATGTCGTGGCCCTGCCGCGTCGCCAGTTCCTCAAGCATCTGCGCCTGCCGCAGCGTGTTCGGCCAGCCATCCAGAATGTAGCCGTCATCGCAATCAGGCTGCGAAGTGCGCGTTTCAATTGACTGCATCAGTCTTTCATCCGTCAGCACTTCAGCCCCCGCAGGCGCTGCGTGACCGAGCAGCGTGGCCGACCAGGCAATATCTTCCTGAAGCCGACTGACCGAAATCAGCGGACAGCCTGTGGTCTGCGCCAGTGCTCTGGCCTGCGTGCCTTTGCCTGTGCCGGGCGCTCCGAGAATGACAATGATGTGTGCCATAACGATTACCTCCGGTTGATAACAATGATTGCAGGTTCAGACAGGATCGAATTCACCGCGCACGATCATCTGTTCGCTGATCTGTCGGGCGGCGCGGGATGTTTCGCTGACTTCAGCCGGTGTGCCGGGGGGCAGTTCGCTGATGATGCGGCTGAGTTCTTCGTCAAATAACCGTGTGATCAGTTCCGGCGTATGCCTGACCGGCGCGCCCGCTTCATCGGTGATTTCCACCGCGTCACGATGCAGCAGGCGCTGCGCGATCATCAGCCGGTAAATGCGGTCAGTCGCCAGGTCTTCCATATAACCATCCAGCAGGCTCGCGCCCTTGCCGTTCAGATAACCATTGCGATAGCGAATGACCGTGCGAATGGCAGCGCGTGTTCCGGCCAGCGTGCGCGTGCCGACGCCGTGCGGCACGGGCCGCAGGTCAGGGTAACGGTCGGCATTTTCGCGGCGGCGACTGATCTGGTTCGGGCAGGGGAACTGGCGCACGGCAATTTCATTCTGATCAGGATGCCCCGTCCACGCGCCATCCATCAGACAGGCGGCTTCGTTCTGCTTGTCCTTTTCGAGCACTGAGAGTGCGCGCGCATTGAGTTCCGGGTTCTCGCGGTTCGGATAAAGCGCCGTCATCCCGCCAATCGCCAGCATCCCGCGCCGGTGACAGATTTCAGGAATCAGATTGCGCAGGTTCTGAAAGAACGGGACATCGTGCGGAATCGTGTTGCGATCAGGCAGCACCCACTCCGGGTCGGTCAGGTTGAAATGAATCAGACTGGCCATGTAATCCCACCGGCCCAGGTTCAGGCCGAGCAGGTGATCGCGCAGGTGATAGCTGAACTCTTCCATCTGAAACGCCAGCGGGTGCGATTCAACCAGCGCCATGCATTTGATCCAGCCGTGCGGCCAGCCCCGCGCCTGTTCGAGGGCCTCGAACAGATCGCGCCACCACAGCGCCTCGGCGGCTGATTCGGATTTCGGAATGTAAAAACAGAGCGGATGGCTGAGCCGTGCTGGATCAACCTGGGCGGCAAGGCACACCACATCAAAGAGCGAGGCCGACACGAGTTCGCCGGGCAGCACGCCGGCCTGATTCAGATGCAGCCCGCGCGCCCGCGTGAAAATCACGGTGCGGCCCGGCCTGATCGTCACTGTCTGCTGCCGCTTCTGATCGAAGTAACTCAGTTCGCCACGCAGCGCACTGAGGACATTCGCCATGCCGCGCTGCAGGTTCGGCCAGTAATTGGCCATCGAATCCTCAAGGTCGAGCATGACGCCGGGCGCGCCGCTGTTCAGCATTTTGACTACCAGTTCAGCATCATCCGCCGGGCCGGTCATCTGATTGCGCTGATCGGCGCACCACTCAGGCAGTTCAATGCGCCAGTCGCTCGTCGTGGCGATGGAAGGCGGCAGGTGCGCGGGCCGTTCGCCACGCTGCGCCGCCGCGAGCGTGCGGGCGCGCTGCGCGGCAAGCTCCTGCTGGCGCGGCGTGAATTCACGATGCAGCGCCAGCAGCAGTTCCGCCGCTTCAGGCGGCAGATCGCGGCGCACATCGAAGCCCTCAGGCGCGCGGTTCATCCGTTCATCGGTCGCGGCAGTCGCAGTCAGCATCAGTCTGTCCTTCCTCGTCCGGCAGTCGCCCGTCAGTCTTTCCGGCTGGTTCAGGATTCTGAACAGTAGTTCCGGTTTTCTTTGATGTTCAGAATGCTGAACACAGCTTCACAATGCCGCACATCCTGCGGCAGCTTCGAGGGCCGGGTCAAGCGGAAAATTGATCCTGTTCAATATCCTGAACGCAAAATCACAATGCTGAACGATGGTTTGACCAGCTCAGGGCGGCTCTGGTAAGCTGCCGGGCAGACAGCCGGAAGGCCTTAATCACTGAAAGGAAACGAAGATGAGTGAACGTGAGGACAGTTCGTCGGTTGCGGTGGAGCGGGCGCTGACGATTCTTGAAGCCGTAGCGCAGCGCGGCAGCCTGAGCAATTCTGAAATCAGTCGTCGGCTGGAGATTCCGAAAAGTTCAGCGAGCTACATTCTGCGCACGCTTGAAAAGCGCGGCTATCTGCGGCGCGACCCTGAAACCGGCAAATATCACCTCGGCCTCAAAATCATGCACCTCAGCAACGGCGTCAAGGCCGGGCTGGATTTGCGTGAACTGGCCGTTCCGGCGATGCAGCAACTGGTTGAGAAGATCAACCTGACGGCCCATCTGGCCGTGCTGGATCAGGGCGAAGCCGTTTACATCGCCAAGGTCGAAGCGCCGGGTTTCTTTCGCCCCAACACGTGGGTCGGTCGCCGGATGTCAGTGCATGCGACAGCGGTCGGCAAGGTGCTGGCGGCGGCGCTGCCTTCATCTGAAGTTGACGCCATCATCAAAAAGCACGGTCTGAAAAAGCAGACGCCCAAAACCATCACCGTTCCGGCGCGGCTGATGCGCGAACTTGAAAAAGTCAGAGAGCAGGGCTGCGCGATTGATGACGAAGAGAACAGCCAGGGCGGGCGATGTGTGGCGGCGCCGGTTTACGATGCGCTCGGCAATGTCGTTGCGGCGCTCGGCGTCAGCGGCACGACCTCGCAGAATGAACTGACTCACCTGCCGAAAGTCATCGAACAGGTCAAAGGCGCGGCTCGCCGCATTTCACAACAGATCGGCCACAAGTCTGCCTGAATCGGAACCGGCAGCATTCAGGTTATTGTCTGGAAAATTACAGGACGGTGTTCGGAGTTCGGGCTTTGGCTGGTTGCCTGTGAATTCAGGCCAGACCAGCTAAAGCTGGAACTCCGAACACCGTCTCCCGGAATCGCCTGATCTGGATCGGATTTCAGCCGGGTGTACGGAAGCAAGGGGGGGGGATTGGCCCGCAGTCGCGCGGCTTACGCCATCGGCCCGCCCACGTGAACCGCGCGATTCTGGCAAATCGCGCCACACTTCTCGTTTACGCGATTGAAAACCGATCTGATCCGCCTTCAATCGCAGTGCGGGGCAAAGACCGGCATCGTGAAAGTTGATTTTGTGTTCAGCGTCAGCGTGTGCAGGTTATGGCCCTGATTGTAAGCTGACACCTGGCTGACCGCGCCGGGGTTGAAGTTGATGACCGCGCCGGTCATGGCACGATCTGAACTCATCCACACCTTCATCCAGCCGGTGTGACCAGCCGGAATGATTTCAGCCGGGCGCGGCGTAGTGCGCGGATAATCCTTTGTCAGCAGTCGCCGCAGTTGCGCGCTGCCCGAAAAGTCAAAGCTGTGCGGATTTTCGACATCATCGTACAAAATGCCGAAGATCTGGCCGAGCGATGAAATCCGGTCGCGCAAATCGCCGCCGATGCGATTGAGAATCAGCAGCGTTGAGTTGCCTTCATCAGGCGCGGCCACGCTGTCAATGGCCAGCACACGCGGAGCCGCGTTGTAAGTAACGCCATCAAAATCCAGATCGGCGGTGACGGCACTGGCATCGCACTGAAACTGAGCGCCGGGCAGCGCGGCAAAGGCCTGCGCGCTCAGGCTGGCGGCGTGGCCTGAAGCCAGCTTGACGTATTCATCGCCAATCAGAAAATTGAAGTTGATCGGGCAGCCTGTTGTCCGGTCAACGGCTACTGCCACCACAAAGCCGCTTTCACCCGGATCAATTTCCGCAGTCAGCAGCGTCACCGTATGATTCGGCGTCAGACAGATAAATGAATCAGCCACCTGCCCGCCCGAGTCGATGAAAAACAGGTGGACATAAGCGGCGCGTGAAGTGTCGGCATTGGTCAGATTGAGGCGCGTGTTTTCAAACGATGGGCGCGTGATGTTCGAGGAATAAAACGGAAAGATCAGCACCGATCCGGCTTTCTGATCGCTGATTTCGGCTGAAGCGGGCAGCGGGTCGCCCGGTGCGTCGAAGCCTGCGCCGTCGTCATCCTGAATTGTCAGCGCTACAGCGGCAGGCGTGCCGATCACAGCCCCGCCAGTCGCATCGCTGAGCGTCAGCAGGATGGTTTCACCGCCGGGTTCCGGCAGATTGTCGTTGTTGATGGGAATGGTGAAAGTCTGCGTGGTTTCGTTTGCGCCAAAAGTGACTGTGCCGGTCGTGGTCGTGTAATCAAAGCCGGATTGCGCTGTGCCGTTGCTGGTCGCGTATTTCACAGTGACGCCGCTTGCCGCGCCTCCGGTGCGGGTGATGGTGATGGTGGCCGTGCCTGCCGCTTCGGCCACGCTGAAACCTGCCGCGCTGAATTGCACTGCTCCGGCTGTGTCGTCATCAATGATGGTCAGCACGGCGTCTGACTGCGCGCCGAGCGTTGCGCCGCCGGTCGGGTTGGTCAGCTTCAGATTTACTGTCTCATCGGCTTCATCCAGCGTGTCGTCAGCGATGGTGACGGCGAAAGTTTTGCTGGTTTCATTGCAGTCAAAAGTCAGCGTGCCGCTGGTCTGAGTGTAATCCGGCGGCTGCGTGGCGGTGCCGTTGCTGGTCGCGTAACTGACGCTGACGCCTGCGCCAGTGCCGCCGCTGCGCGTGACGGTGATGATGGCCGTGCCCGCATTTTCACCGGCGCTGAAAGCGGCGGCGCTCAATTGCAGCGTGCCTGCGAGGTCATCGTTGAGAATCGTGCCGACGCCAGCGGTTTTGATAATTGATGCGTTGACGGCATTCGACAGACTGATGGTAAAAGTTTCGTTGCCTTCGATCAGGCAGTCGCCGCTGATCTGCACGCTGATCTGCTGCGTCGTGATGCCGTTTGCCGGATCAAAAGTGAGCGCGCCGCTGGTGGCCGTGTAATCGCTGCCGGAAGTGGCCGAACCGTTTGCGGTGGCATAATCAACTTTCACGACCTGCCCGAAAAATTCTGACAGCGTCACGTCAAAAACAGCCTGGCCTGCACCACTGCCTTCGGTGACAGTCACATCGCTGATCGTCAGCGTCGGCGTGGTGAAAGGCGTGATTGAAAAGTCATCAACTGCCAGCCCGTCATCCGAACCCGAAGCGTTGAAATCAGTCCAGCGAATAAAAAACGTCGCGCCCGCCGCAATGTTAAGTCCCGTCAGTTCGGCGCTGATGCTCGTCCGACTGGCGGCGGCATTGCCGTCTTTTGCGCCGGTCGTGGTCGTGTTCGGAGTCGCAAAATCAAGCGCGTCGGCGTCTGTCCAGGTTCCGGTGGTCAGGCTGGCGGCATTGACGCTGTACTGAAAATCCAGGCGGTCAGCGCGGCCTGCCGAACCAAGTCGCCATTCCTCGCCGGTGTAGGCAATGGCCAGTTTCGTGATCGTTTTGCCGGTGTCGTTTTTGAAGCACGCCCCGATGATCGGAATCACGCTGCTGCTTTGCAGGCCGCCGAAAGCGCGTTCGGTGTTGCCCGTTGCGCCGAAACTGTAAGTGTCGCCGGTGCTGCTCGACCCGCTGCCTGCGGTGTAGGTCGCATTGCCGCCGCTGCCTGATTCGCTGAAAGCCCAGCCGACAGGCACCGTGCCGGAAGTTCCCGCGCTTGCCAGCGAATCGAAATTCTGTGTGTAAGCCGTGCCGAGTGTCGCCAGGCTGATGGCTGTGCCTGAAGCTGAAACGGTGAAATGGTGAACAATGACAGCCGTCGCCAGCAGGACGAAGGCCGCCAGGAGGAGATGAACCGGGGCGGTTTTCATAGTGATTCCTTCCTGATGAGGATGAAGTGATCCGGCTGAGGCTTCGGCCCGACGGGCGATGATGAAATGACGCGATCACCAGCACGGGGCGGAAGCAGGCAGATCCGTTGTTGGTTCCAGTGAAATGCGGGGGGAAATCAGTCAGTTCTTCAGGCTGAGGAACAACCGACTGCAATTGAATGTCAGTGATGACGGGTTTTCTGCTGAGAGTAAGGCTGAATGTGAGGAAAACCCGCTGACAGCGGGCAGTCTACAATAACTCGCTGATTCGGTTCAATCAGAACCTGCAACGTTACTGCGGCGCGCGCACGCTGCGGATCATGCGTTCGGCGTTGGTGGCGGCGGCGGGCGGCGCGTCCTGCGAATAAAAGACGACGACCAGCAGAATGCCCTGCTGGCAGCGCGTGATGATGGCTTTGCCCAGAAAGTTCAGCGGCGCAGCCGTCTGCGGATTGCGAAACAGTGCATTCAGATCAAGCCGGGTTCTGATCTGTCCGTCTTCGGCTTCGACCTGACGCGACAGTTCATTGAGCGTCTGCGTGTCAGCGCCGGAACCCATGCTTTTGACAATCGTGTCCACGAGCAGTGTGTTGTCATATTTTTTCGGGTCATTCGCGCCGGGCAGCCGGTTCCAGATGACATTGAGAAAGGCATTGTCTTCCAGCGATTTGAACGAAGCTCCGCCGTCCACGTTCTGCGCCATCCGTTCGGCATCGCTCCAGGCTGCGCCTGACCACGAAGCCGGATGTTCGAATGAATAGCCGATGGCCGGATCCTGAAAACTCAGAAAACCGGGATTGACCGGCTTGCCAGTCTTCGTGATGGCGGGCTTGCCAGCTTTGATGGCGCTGCCGGGAGTCGTGGCCGGAACCGGTTCGGACGCCGCCGGGCCGCTCGTCGCTTCGTCATTTTTCAGCACCGTTGGCGTGACGCGCTCGCTGATGGTGGCCGGTGTCGGTTTGGGTGTTGGTTTCGGAGTCGGAACGACGGCTGGCTCACTCAGACGCGGCCTTGAGGCCGGGGTTGCTTCGGCATTTGATGACACCGTTCGGGTGTCAGGCTGCGCTGGTGGCTGAGCAGCTCTGGGCGGCGCTTCGTACTCAGCGATGAAATAATTTTCGATCAGTCCGCTGCGGCGCAGCTTTTCGCCCTGCGACTGCGCGGCAGCGCGCGTTGAGAATCGCCCGATGCGAATGCGGTAACGAACCCCCGCGCCCGGCACATTGCTTTTAATCCAGTAAGCGTCCAGGCCCTGGCTTTTCAGCTCCCTGACTTTTTCTTCGGCCTCATTTTGCGAGGACAGCGCCGCAATCTGGGTGGTAAAGGGACGCTGGGCTGAGACTGTAACCGACAGCAGCAGCCACAGACTGCCGCACAGAATAATTCGCACTCGCTTCATACTGCTTTTCACCTTGCGCTGAGGAATTGATTAGTGCGGATCGTTTTAATCGCTCCTGCCGGAGGCGCGCAACTGCTCCGCAATATCCTTGGCCGCGATGGCTCCGTGTCCCACCGCTGTGGCGACGCTCAGGCAGACAGGCCTGCTCACGTCGCCTGTTGCGTAGACCATTGTAACCGAAGTCCGCTGTCTTTGGTCAGTTTTGATGTAACCCCCGTCATCGAGGGCGATCTGCCCGGCCAGGAATTCCGTATTCGGGGCAATGCCAATCTGAATGACGACGCCCTGCGCCGGAATTGTATGCGTTGCGCCAGTCGTCCGGTCGGCGATGGTCACGCCCGCAACTGCGCCATTGTCTCCGATAAATTCCGTCACCGCCGCGTTGCTGATGACACTGATGCGCGGCTGCCTGAAAACTTCATCAATCCAGACCTGACGCGCGCGGAACTGCGCCGAGCGATGAATGAGCGTCACACGCGGACAGATGCGCGCCAGAATCAGGCTGTCATCAAAGGCCGAATCGCCGCCGCCGATCACGCAGACTTCGCGCCCGGCGAGCCACGCCTGATCGCGCGTGGCATTGTCGCTGAGGCCCTGAAACTCCTGTTCGCCCGGCACGCCCAGGCGTCGTTTGCGCGCTCCGGTGGCAATGATTAATGCCTGCGCGCTGAACTGCCGTCCGTTGCTGGTTACGGTGCGCTGCTGAACGTTGACCGCTTCAACGCGGCAGCCGGTCTGCCATTTCAGATTCAGTTGCCGCAGGTGGTTTTCAAAATGATCGCGCAACTCGCGCCCGTTTGCTGGCAGCAGCCCCGGATAATCAGGCACGGGATGATGCATCAGCAGTAACTGCCCGCCGGTTTCCTGGCTTTGTTCAAGCATCAGCGCGCGCAGGTTCAGCGAATGACACCAGAGCAGGGAACTGATGCCAGCCGGGCCGCCGCCGATGATAATCACATCGTAATCAGTCATAAATGCTGTCGGGGGTTGGTTGCTGCCCGCATCCTGACGGGCCGCTCAGATTGTGTCAAGCAAAGCAACAGGGAAGAACCGGGAGATAACAAGGAGATCACAAGGGGATAACAAGGAACGCAGGCGGGACGCCTGCCTGTGTTTCGATAAAGGCGTCTCAAGCGGAATACAGGCAGGCGGGACGCCTGCGCTCCTTGTTACCGCCCTGTTGTGCCTGCGCTTTCAAAAGGCGTGTGACTGTGCAATAAATCCGGGCCGAAGGAGATGAAAATGAACGAGCTGACCTGTGGACAAAAGCTGCCTGTTTACGTTGTGGTCGCCCGCAATTACGCGACTGATTCAGACAATCGCATTCACAGTGACGAGGTCGCCGCGCAGTATGGCTTTGCGGGCGGGCTGGTGCCGGGCGTGGGCGTTTACGCTTACCTGACGCATCCGGTCGTTGAAGCCCTGGGCCGCGAGTGGCTGGAGCGCGGCACGATGACTGCAAAATTTCTGAAGCCGGTTTATGACGGCGAAGCTGTTGCGGTTCACGCTGCCGTCAGCAGCACTGACCCGCTCACGATCAGCCTTGAACTTTACAACCCGGACGGCACGCTTTGCGCCGTTGGTCAGGCCGGGCTGCCGCCTTCGCTGCCGCTGCCTGATCCGGCTGATTATCCGTTTTGCCCGCTGCCTGAAACGCGCCTGCCTGCCACGATTCAGGCGCTGCCTGCCGGAATGACGCTCGGTTCGCTGGAAAAGCGTTTGAATCCGGCTGAAATGGAAACCGGATTTGTCGCTGAGATGTGCGAAACGCTGCCGCTTTATTGCGGCGCTGAAGCGGTTTGTCATCCGGCTTTTCTGCCTGCGACGGCGAATGAACTGCTGATGGCTCAGGTCGCGCTCGGCCCCTGGATTCATACGGCCACCGAAACGCAGCATTATTCGCTGCCGCGTGATGGCGAAAAATTATCGCTGCGGGGGCGGGTGGCCGAATCCTGCGAGCGGCGCGGTCACGAAATGGTTGTGCTCGACCTGGTGATGTCTGGCGAAGGTGAACGGCTGATTGCGCGCCTCAGACACAGCGCGCTGATCCGGCTGCGAAGCTGAACAAAGGCGCTGAATTCTTTATGGCTCGAATTCAATTTCCATGCCGTCCCTGAGCGGCTGGCCGTTTTCGCTGATGGCGAGTTTGTCATTGAGTTGCAGGCCGTCCATCACTTCGACGCGATCACCGAAATGATCGCCCAGTCTGACTTCGCGCTCTTTGACGATGTGGCCCTGCACGACAAAGACCTTGTAAGCGCCGAACAGATAAATCGCCGAGTTCTGCGGAATGGTCAGAATCTGATCAACCTTGTCGGACTGAATCGTGGCTTTGACGAATGAGCCGGGTTTGAGTTCACCGCTGTGATTGGCGACGAGTCCTTCGATTTCAAAGGTGCGGGTCTTGTCGTCAACTGCCGGATTGATGCGCGTGATGCGGCCCGTGAAGGTGCGGCCTGGAAAGGCTTCGAGCGTGATGCTGACATCGCGGCCCACGCGCACCCAGGGCGACATCTTTTCGGGCACGTTCAGGCGCACGCGCAGCGGATCGGCATTGACGATGGTCATCACCGGAGTCTGGATTTTCAGATACTGCCCGACCGTGACCGAGCGGACTTTGATATTGCCGCTGAACGGCGCGCGAATCTGGGCATCGCGCAGGCGTTTGTTGGCAAGGTTGAGCGTGGCCTGAGTCTGCTGCATCGAAGCGCGCAGGTTTTCGACCTGCTGCACGGCCAGGTCATAAGCTGCCTTCGCTGATTTGTAGCGCGATTCGGCTTCGTCATAAACCTGGCGGGCGATGACTCCGGTTTCAAGCAGTGACTGAGCGCGCTTGAATTTCTGTTCGGCATCGGCCAGATCGGCGGCGGCCTTTTTGACTTCGGCGGCTTCGCGCACGTCCCTGAGTTCGCCTGTTTCCTCGTTCAGTCCCAGTCGCGCGCGGGCCTGCCTGAGCGCGGCGCGCTGCTGTTCGACTGACAATTCCATCTCAACCGGCGAAATGCGCGCCAGCACCTGACCTTTGGTGACGCGATCACCCACATCAGCCATCACCTGTTCGACGCGGCCTTCAGCCTCTGAACTGACCGTGACTTCATCAAAGGCGAACAGCGAACCGACGACCTCGACAGCGCGCCGCTGCTGCTGCTGCTCGACGCTGACGATTTTCACTCTGGCTTTGGTCTGCGCGGCGGCAGGCGCTTTCTCGCTTGTGGCCTGGCTGGCAGTTTTGCGCAGGCAGGACGTGACCGCCAGGGTGGTTACGATGATGATGATCAGCGCACAGAAATGACAGGGCAATGAAACCGTTTGACGGTTGCGGTAAAAGTGGCGCATGGAGTTTCGGGGTAAAAGACGAATGTCAGGTTGCAGAATCAGCTTCAGTGCCGCCAGCGTGGAAACACAAACAATGAATATTCCAGCCCGGTGACAGCGCGATGAGATTACCGCAACAGCGCGCAGAAAACCATGTCTGGCATGCCGGGTCAGCACAAAAAACGCACTGAAGATCAGAGAGTGGCTGAGCCTTTGCTTTGTCCGCTCTGCGGACGAGAGGAATTCATCATCTCTTTTTTCAGAATTGTTTTTACGCGGCAGGGCGGGCTGTGGTGTTTTCTTCGGCTTGTTCCGTGATGGGAAATTCCAGATGCGTGACGCCGTAACTGGTGGATGAGCAGAGGGCGTAACCGGCTTTGCGAAAAACTGACAGCATCAGAATGTTGTCGGTCAGCACATCGGCGCTGAAGCGGGTGATGCCGTGCGCGTGCGCCAGTTCAACCAGCATATTGAGCAGTTGCGTGCCGATGCCGCGTTTCTGCCAGGCGTCTTCGACCAGGAACGAGACTTCAGCGACTTCGAGCCGGTCTGCCTGCACCTGGTAGCGGCCTACGGCAATGATGTGATGCCGGTAAGTAACCGCGAGCGCAATGTGGCGTGCGCCGTCAACATTCGTCAGATGATCGAGGGCTTCTTCGGTCAGCGCCTTGACCTGATGCAGGAACCTGAAGCGAATTGATTCCGGCGAACAGCGCGCAAACAGCCGCTTCAGTTCATGGCGGTCATCCGGGCGCAGCAGCCGCAGGTGCAGCACCGTGCCGTCAGCAAGTTTCAGGTCTCTGGAAAATTTCGTCGTTGCGCCAGCGTTCATCTGATGTTGTGAAACTGCCATAATGCTCTCCTGGAAATCGCGCACAATTATACGCAATTCCCGATGACTTGCGTTCAGACGAGCAAGCGAGATGCCAGGAGGCGGCTGTGACCAGAAATCACTGGCAGCGCGTCAAATCATTGCTTCCCGGCCCGGCCTCTGGTTTGCTGCTGATCTGATGACTTGCACCGACAGAGGAAATATCCGCAACTGCTGACCCGCACGGGGCAGTAATCGTGCGAACTTTTACGCAGTCTTTCTGCAATGCCTGAACATCACAAAACCACCAGCCATCAAACCAGTCCCCCGCAAAACCAGCACCCGCCAGCCGGACGATTGCGCCGTTTCTTTGGCGAACTCGGGCCGGGGCTGATTACGGGCGCGGCGGATGATGATCCGTCCGGGATTTCAACTTATTCAGTGGCGGGCGCGGCTTTCGGTTACGGGCAGTTGTGGGCGGCGATCTTTTCATTTCCGCTGATGGCGGCGGTGCAACTGATGTGCGCGCGGCTCGGTCTGGTCAGCGGGCTGGGACTGGCCGGAGTCATCAGGCGACGCTATCCGGCGTGGGTTTTGTGGAGCGCGTGCGCGCTGCTCGTGGTGGCGAATACGGTCAACATTGCGGCTGACCTGGCGGGGATGGCTGCGGCGATGGAAATGATGACGCGGGTCAGCGCGTTTGTCTGGCAGCCGCTGTTTGCGGGGCTGATTGTGGTGCTGCTGATTTTTTCGAGTTACCGGCACATTGCGCGCGTTTTCAAATGGCTGACGACGGTGCTGTTTGCCTACGTCATTGCCGCGTTTCTGGCGCATCCGCGCTGGGGCGAAGTGCTGCGGCTGACCTTTATTCCGCACATTGAATTCAGCGCTGCTTACCTGGCGGTCTTTATCGCCATTCTGGGCACGACGATCTCGCCTTATTTATTTTTCTGGCAGGCCGCGCAGGAAGTCGAAGAGGAACGTTCGATGGGACGGCGCACGCTCAGTCAGCGGCGCGGCGCAACGGATGAGGAACTGAGCGCGGCGCGCAACGATGTGCTGATGGGCATGGGCTTCGCCGGAGTGGTGATGTATTTCATCATTCTGACGACCGGCGCAACTTTATATGTGGCCGGTCAGCACGACATTGAAACGGCGCGGCAGGCGGCTGAGGCGTTGCGCCCGCTCGCGGGTGATGCGGCTTATTTGCTGTTCACGCTGGGACTGGTCGGCACGGGGATGCTCGGTGTGCCGGTGCTGGCCGGGTCGGCGGCATATGCCATTACCGAAGCCCTGCACTGGCGCGGCTCGCTCAATGATCGGCCCCGCGCTTCAGCGAAATTTTATGCGGTGCTGACGGCGGCGGTGGTGGTCGGGCTGCTGCTTGATTATCTCGGATTCAATGCCGTGCGGATGCTGTTCTGGGCCGCAGTGATTAACGGCATGCTCGCGCCGCCGCTGGTCGTGCTGGTCGTGCTGCTGACGAGTGATCGCAAGGTTATGGGGCGGCATGTGAATCCGCCGCTGATGAAGTGGCTCGGCTGGATTACGGCAGTGTTAATGGCCCTGACGAGCCTGGCTCTGATTGTTATGTCGGTCTTCTGACCTGGTTAATAAATCGTCCTGACCTGCCGGAATGGCGCTTCGGCCTGTGCGATTTCACGCAGCAGGCTGGGCAACATTCCCCATTCTGTCCGGCTCACCTTCGCAAACACCCGGCTCTCTGTCGTGGCACTTGTCTTGCTCCTGTCTGGCAATCAGAAACCCGGCCTCCGGGCAGGAAGGACAGGTACACTGGTCATGAGGTTTCGCAACAGAACAGAAGCAGGAAGAAAACTCGCCGAAAAGCTCACCGCTTTTGCTGATCGTGACGACGTGCTGGTGCTGGCATTGCCGCGTGGCGGCGTGCCGGTCGCCTTTGAAGTCGCCGAAACGCTGCACGCCCCGCTGGACGTTTTTCTGGTGCGCAAGCTGGGGGTGCCAGGCAACGAAGAACTGGCGATGGGCGCGATTGCCACCGGCGGCGTGCGCGTGATGAATGATGATGTCGTCAGTTATCTGGGCATTTCCAGCGAAGCCATTGAACAGGTGACGGCCCGGGAACAGCGTGAACTGGCGCGACGTGAAAAAGCTTATCGTGAAGATCACCCCCTGCCTGAAATGAAGGGCCGCATCGTGATTCTGGTGGATGACGGAATGGCGACGGGCACGACGATGCAGGCCGCCGTGGCTGCGCTGCGACAGCATCGCCCGGCCCGGATCGTTGTTGCCGCGCCGGTTTCCGCACGGACAACCTGCGAAGCCTTCGAGCATATCGCGGATGAAATCGTCTGCATCTGCGATCACACGCCCGAATCTTTTTTCGCTGTCGGACTCTGGTACGACGACTTTACGCAGACAACCGATCAGGAAGTCCGCAGCCTGCTTCAGCACGCCGCGCAGCACCAGCCTGTGGCGGCATAGAAGGCCGCCGTGAAAACTGCCGCATCCAGTCTGAGCAGAGAAGCGGCGCGTGAAGCTGTCTTTCGCGCCCGCGGCCTGTCAAAAATTTACCGGATGGGCGAAGTCGAAGTTCACGCGCTGCGCTCGATTGATCTTGATCTTTTTGAAGGTGAATTTGTCGTGCTGCTTGGCCCGTCAGGCAGCGGCAAATCAACGCTGCTCAATATCCTCGGCGGCCTCGATACGCCCACGAGCGGCGAAGTAATTTTTCGTGACCACAACCTGGTCACCGCCGATGAGCGCGAACTGACGCGCTTTCGGCGCGAACACGTCGGTTTCGTTTTCCAGTTCTACAATCTGATTCCCAGCCTGACGGCGCTTGAAAACGTCAGTCTCGTCACTGAGATTGCCGATCATCCCATGCCTGCCGAAGCCGCGCTGCAACTGGTCGGACTCGGTGAACGGCTCAATCATTTCCCTGCACAACTTTCCGGTGGTGAACAGCAGCGTGTGGCGATTGCGCGCGCCGTGGCGAAACGTCCTGACGTGCTGCTGTGCGATGAACCGACCGGCGCGCTCGATTTCAAGACCGGCAAGCTGGTGCTCGAAGTGCTCGAACACGTCAATCAGCAGCTTGGCACGACAACCGTTGTCATCACACACAACGCCGCCATTGCCGCAATGGCCGACCGCGTCATTCGCCTGGGCAGCGGCCAGATTGTCGAAGTCCGGCGCAACGAAACCAAAGCGAAACCGGCAGACCTGGCCTGGTAAGGCAGTGGTCAGTGGTTAGTGGGCAGTGGTTAGTGAAGAGCGGAAAGTGAAAGGCCTGCTCTCAACCGCTCGCTCTTCGCTGTTCACTCTTCACTGTTCACTCTTCACTAACCACTGCCCACTAACCACTGACCACTTCTTATGACTTCTCTGGATCGCAAACTGATCCGTGATCTGCTGCATTTGCGGGGGCAGGTGCTGGCGGTGGCGCTGGTGGTGGCGTGCGGGGTGGCTTCGTTTATTTCAATGCGGAATACGTATCAGTCGCTGCTTGGCACGCAGCGGGCTTATTACGCTGATTACCGCTTTGCTGAAGTCTTTGCGCATGCGCGGCGCGCTCCTGAATGGCTGGCCGGGCGCATCGGTGAAATTCCGGGCGTGGGCGCAGTGCAGACGCGCATCGTGGCCGATGTCACGCTGGATGTGCCGGGACTGGATGAACCCGCGACGGGGCGGCTGATTTCAATTCCCGAACGGCAGGCGCAGATGCTCAATGATCTGCACCTGGTCAGTGGTCGTTACATCGAACCGGGCCGCCGCGATGAAGTCATCATCAGTGCCGCCTTTGCCGCAAAAAACAACTTCCATCCGGGCGATGCGCTCAGCGCCATCATCAATGGCCGGTGGACAAAGCTGCGCATCGTCGGCACGGCGCTCTCGCCCGAATACGTTTATGAAATCCGCGCCGGAGATATGTTTCCCGACAGCCGCCGCTTTGGTGTGATGTGGATCAGCCGCGAAGCTCTGGGCGCGGCTTTCAACCTTGAAGGCGCATTCAATGATGTGACGCTCTCGCTTGCGCCCGGCGCATCCGAGGCCGAAGTCATTGCGCGGCTTGATGACCTGCTTGATGAATGGGGCGGCACGGGCGCTTACGGGCGCGACGAGCAGACCTCAAATCATTTCATCTCGAATGAAATTGCCGAACTGAAAGTTTCAGGCACGTTCATTCCCGCAGTCTTTCTGGCGGTGACGGCGTTTCTGATTCATCTGGTGCTGTCGCGCCTGGTCAGCACGCAGCGCGAACAGGTCGCGGTACTCAAAGCCTTTGGTTATGACAACAGGGCCATCGGGCTGCATTACCTGAAACTCGCGCTCGTGGTCGTGTCGGGCGGCACGATGCTCGGCGGGCTGGTCGGCTGGTGGTTCGGTTACAAAATGACGGCGTTGTATGCCGAGTTCTTTCGCTTTCCGGTGCTGCGTTATGAACTGAATCCCTGGGTGACAGGCGGCGCGGTGCTGATCAGCTTTGCGGCAGCGAGCGTGGGCGCGCTGCGAGCGGTGGGCAAAGCCGTCGCGCTGCCGCCTGCTGAAGCGATGCGGCCTGAACCGCCTGCGCGATTTCAGACCGGAATGATTGAACGCCTGGGCTTTCAGCGATTCCTGCCATTATCGGTGCGCATCATCGTCCGCAATCTCGAACGCAATCCGATTAAGGCTGTGCTGTCGGCCTTTGGCATTGCGCTGTCGGTGTCGCTGGTGATTGTCGGGTTTTATTTCTTCGATGCGATTGATCAGATCATCACGGTGCAGTTCAAATTCAAGTTTCATCACGATGTTTCAGTGGTCTTCAATGAGCCGCGTTCGGCGCGCGCGCGCCACGATCTGGCGAGCCTGCCCGGTGTGATGCGGGTTGAAGCGTACCGGACATTGCCGGTCAGATTGCGCAGCGGCCATTACAGCAAACGCACAGCGATTTTCGGGCTTGAACCGGCGGGCGAAATGCATCGGCTGGTGGATCGCAATCTGCGCACCTTCACGCTGCCTGCCGAAGGCCTGGCGCTGTCAACCGAACTGGCCGAAAAGCTGCGCGTCAAAGCCGGTGACGTGCTGACCGTTGAAGTGATGGAAGGCGCGCGGCCCGTCCGGCAGGTTCCCGTGACTGCGCTGGTTGACGAACTGATGGGCCTGACCGCGTATATGGACGTGCAGGCGCTCAATCGCCTGATGAACGAAGGCGGAACCGTGTCGAGCGCGTATCTGATGGTTGATGCGAACGCCATGCCTGAACTCTATGCGCTGCTCAAGCGCACGCCTGCGGTGAGCGGCGTCTGGATTCCCTCGGTGTGGCTCGAAAACTTCAATGCCACCATTGCCCGCACGATCTGGACTTCAACGGCGATCATCATTGTCTTTGCCTGCATTATTGTTTTCGGAATGGTTTACAACGGCGCGCGAATTGCACTGTCAGAACGTGGCCGCGAACTGGCCAGCCTGCGGGTGCTGGGTTTTACGCAGGCTGAGATTGGCGTGATGCTGCTTGGTGAGCAGGCGATTCTGACCGCGCTGGCAATTCCGCTCGGTTACGGTCTGGGTTTTCTGATCTGCCTGGCGATTACGAAGGCGATTGATACTGAACTGATGCGCCTGCCGCTCGTCTTCAGCGCCCGGACGTGGGCGCTCGGATTTATCGTAACCGCCGTCGCCGCGTTTTTATCAGGCCTGCTGGTGCAGTGGCGGTTGCGGCGTCTTGATCTGGTCGAAGTTTTGAAAACGAGGGAATGATGATCCTGGCTGCGAACCTGAGGCAGCGTCACGCGAATTTCATTCTCCATTCTCAATTCTGCATTCTCCATTCCCTGCCGGAAGGCTCGCCAGTGATCATTGCAAAGGAATGGAGAATTGAAAATTGAGAATGGAGAATGAAATTCGCGTGGTCTGAGCGAATATGAAGACAATCATCAAACGCATCCTTCTGTCGGCAGTCGTGCTGGTGACGATTGTGGTCATCGGCATTGCGCTGCGGCCTGTGCCTGAAAAGGTCGAGGCGGCGCGAGTGCAGCGCGGGCCGCTGCGGGCGACGATTGATGCTGAAGGCAAAACCCGCGTGCGTGACCGCTTTGTGATTGCCGCTCCCGTGACTGGTCGGCTGACGCGCATTGAACTGCATCGCGGCGATCAGGTGCAGAGCGGCGCAGTTGTGGCGCGCCTTGATCCGCTGCCAATGTCGCCGCTCGATCCGCGCCAGGTGGCCGAAGCGCGGGCGCGAGTCGCCGCCGCAGAACAGTTGAAGAACGAAGCCGAAGCCGGAGTCGCGCACGTGCGTGCCGATTGCGAACAGGCGCAGCGCGAAGCTCAGCGCGCTGAGCGGCTGATCGAAACCGGCGACATTTCACGGCAGGATTTCGAGCGGCTGCGCAATGCCGATCAGACCTGCCGACAGCAGCTTGAGGCCGCTCATTTCAAGGCGCGGGCGGCGGCGGCTGAAGTTGAAGTGGCGCGGGCTGCGCTCATTGCCATCGAACAGGCCGGACAGAGCGGCAAAGCGGCCACGGTCCTGGTTCACGCGCCCGTGAGCGGCAAAGTACTGCGCGTCAACGAAGAGAGCGAGCGCGTCATTGCGGCAGGCGCACCGCTCATTGAAATCAGCAATCAGACGCTTGAAATTGTGATTGATGTGCTGTCGGCTGATGCCGTGAAAGTGAAACCCGGCGCGCAGGTATTGATTGAAGGCTGGGGCGGCGAACAGCCTTTGCAGGCGCGCGTTCGTTTGATTGAGCCGTCGGCCTTCACCAAAATTTCGGCGCTCGGCATTGAGGAACAGCGCGTCAACGTGATTGCCGATTTCACTGACGCTGCGGTGCCGCTCGGTGACGGTTATCGCGTCGAAGCGCGCATCGTGACGTGGGAAACGAACGATGCGCTCAAGGTGCCGCTGAGTGCACTCTTTCGGCAGGGGCGCGACTGGAATGTTTTCGTGATCAAAAACGGACTGGCTGAACGCCGCACCGTTGAGACAGGCCACCGCTCGGCGTTTGAAGCTGAAGTGCTGAAAGGATTGCAGGCTGACGAACAGGTGATCGTGCATCCGGCCAGTCAGATCAGCGACGGCGTGCGCGTGGCGATCACCCAGCAGTAATCAATAAGCAGGAGAAGGAGATTATGAATCAGGCACACATTCATCTGTTGCTCAATCATCTGCCGGTCGTCGGGACGTTGTTCAGCGTGCTGCTCGTGGCAGTGGCAATGGTCAGAAAAAACGATGAACTCAGAAAGGTCAGTCTGGGCTTTGTCGTGCTGGTCGCGCTGGCGGCAATTCCGACATACCTGACGGGCGAACCGGCTGAAAAGATTGTCGAGCATCTGCCCGGCGTTTCTGATGCGCTGATTGAATCGCACGAAGAATCCGCGCTCTTTTCGCTGATTGCAGTTGAAGTCGCGGGCATTGCGTCACTGGCCGGGCTGTTCATCTTTCGCCGTCGCAGCCTGCCGAATGCAATGGTTGCAACTGCGCTGGTGATTACGCTCATTGCGGCAGGTCTGATGGGCTGGACGGCGAACCTGGGCGGGCAGATTCGTCACACTGAAATTCGCAGCGGATTCACGGCCCCGGCTGAGAATGAAAAGGGCAGGCCGGAAGGACAGCCGAAAGCACACGCCGAGGAAAACGAGCGGCACGAATGATTCCGCTCAGACGGGCACGGCTTTTCAATCCAGAATCAGCCGCGCCCGTCTGAATTGCGCCATTGCTGCGATGAGCAGGGCGGCGTCAAGCGCTGCCAGCACGATCATCAGAATCAGCAGAAACCAGGTTCGACCTCCGGCCAGCAGCGCGTTCACAATTCGCGCCCGCCATTGCTCAGACAGCAACTGAACGCCGTAAACAGGCACAAACAGGAGCAGCATAATGGCGATCATCAGAATCTGCTGCGCCTGTCGCACGGTGGCGGCGCGTAATGAAACCAGCACTCCCGCTCCGGCGGCCAGCCCTGAACCGAGCAGGCTCAGGACAACGATTCCGACGGCGACTCCGCGCGAATAGAGCAGCAGTTCGCTGCGGTCTTCGGTCAGGTTGATTGTGATGAGGCCGAGCAGCACGCTCAGCAGCGTCAGGCCCCAGCCGTATGCGACCACCGCGCCAATCTTGCCGAAAAGAATCGCGCGGTCAGGCAGGCGGCTGGCGAGCAGCGTTTCCAGCGTGTGCCGTTCGCGCTCACCGGCAAATGAATCGGCAATCATGCTGGTCGCCAGCATCAGCGGCAGCCAGGCCCAGAGCGCCAGCGTCAGGGGCGATTCAACCCACGCGCGCCCCATCTGCCAGGGCAGCAGCACGCCCATCATACCGAGCGGAATAATGACCATCGGAATCAGGCCGCTGCGCAGGCTGCCGTGTTGCAGCAGCAGTTCCTTCCACTCCTTCCACATCATCGTTCGCAGGTCGGCAATCATTGTTCATTCTCCATCAGCGAAAGAAAGACCTCTTCGAGACTGGCTTTGCCGCGCCGCACTTCTTCAATCTGCGCGCCGCCGCTGACCATCAGGCTGATGAGCGGCGCCAGTTCAGTCTCTCGTTTCAGGTCAAGCAGCAGATGCCCGTTTTGCAGCGTGGCAGCGGCCACCTCAGGGCAGGCGCGCAGCGAGGACAGCACCTGTTCGCTGAAGCCGCGACCGATGATTTCCGCCTGCGGCCCGCCCGCCTTTGCGCGCAGTTCATCGGGATGGCCGCTGGCCAGCAGCTTTCCGGCGCGAATCACGCCGACCAGCGAACACAGCTTTTCAGCTTCGGCCAGATTGTGCGTGGTCAGAAAAACAGTCACGCCTTCGCGCACGGCCAGCGCGGCCAGATCGTCGCGCAAGGTCGAAGCCGCCATCGGATCAAGCCCGGCGGTCGGCTCATCCAGAAAGATCAGCGCCGGGCGATGCAGCAATGCTCTCGCCACGGCCAGCTTCTGTTTCATTCCGCGACTCCAGTCAGCAATTCTGTCGCTGCGCCGCTCCCACAAGCCGAAGTGCGTGAGCAGCTCCCTGGTTCGCGCCCGCCGCTCGTCAGCGCGCAGATGCCAGATGCGCCCGAAAAATTCCAGATTGTCGGCGGCGCTGAATCGTTCATACAAACCCGCGTGTTCAAGCAGCGCGCCGCTGCGTTCACGAATCGCCTGTGCCTGCGTGCGCGTGTCGAAGCCGAGCACTTCGGCCCGCCCGCCGGTCGGCTCAAGCAGGCCAAGCAGCAGCCGGATCGTCGTTGTCTTTCCTGATCCGTTCGGCCCCAGAAAACCAAAAACTGTACCCGCCGGAATTTCGAGCGAAAGACTCTCAACCGCGCGAACCGAGCCAAAATCGCGCGTAAGATGTTCAGTGCGGATTGCGGTTTCAGGCATGGCGCATCTTCAGCTTTCTGATTTGTAGTGGCGAACTGACCACAGCAGATAAACTGCAGCGGCCAGCAGCAGCGGAGAGGAATATACGCCCGGCATCAGGCGCGACTGGTAAAGCGAGACTGTGATGTGCGCCAGCCCGTTGAGCAGCATCAGAATGGCGAACGGATAAGACACCAGCCTGACCCACTTCACCCCGCGAAAGGCGAGCGGCGCAAGCAGCAGCAGAATCGTGACGGCCAGAATCAGTCCGGTCAGCCAGACATCGAAAGTAAACACGGGCAGCGGCAGGAATGGCAGCTTTTCGCGGATAGCCAGAGCGGTGGGGTTATAAAAGGACAGAAAATCATTCAGCGCTTCGTCAAGCACGTGAACGCCGAGCGCCAGGCTGAGCATGATCCACGCCAGGCCGAAATGAGGCAGGCTTTGTTTCAGAACAGCAGTTTTCATCGGGGCGATTCCTGCTGTCATTTCATTTTCAGAGGACGGGTTGCAGGGCGCGCAGAATAAATTCCTTTGGCTGCACTCCGACCAGCCGGTTGACCTCGCGGCCATTTTGCAGCACCAGCAGGGTTGGAATGCTGCGCACGCCGTAATTGGACGAGGTAACCGGGTTTTCGTCAATATT
This sequence comes from Blastocatellia bacterium, assembly GCA_046331565.1. Taxonomy (GTDB): domain Bacteria; phylum Acidobacteriota; class Blastocatellia; order RBC074; family RBC074; genus DASRDU01. The sequence continues at coordinate 2,772,925 of JAXLQP010000001.1, read as the reverse complement.
GAGTTTCGCCACGCGCACGCGGCCTTCCAGTTCTCCGGCCAGTTGCTCGATGACCGGAGCCAGCATCCGGCAAGGCCCGCACCAGGGCGCCCACAAATCCAGCAGCACCGGCAGCGGCGACTGTTCGACGGCGCTGCTGAAACTGGCGTCGGTAACGGTCAGCGGCCCGACAGCAGAAAGCAGCAGGCTTCTGCATTGCCCGCACACCGGTTCAAGCCCGGCCACCTGCTGTCTGCGCTCGACGCGATTGGTCTTGCCACAGGCGGGGCAGCGAATAAGTTCAGTGACTGAAGCTGCGCACATATGATTCCTCTCAAATAATTCCGGTTCTGATCAGTCCGAATCACACACTAACGGGCAAGCCGTGTGCCGCAGTGCGGGCCGCTCAGTGAGGATTCGCTGAAGTCGCGTCTGCCCCGGATTGCGTAAAGTCCCGCACGGCATTGTGTGAAAACGCGCAGCCGCAATGCGGTGGCGCATTGACGACTGGTGAAAATTACGGCGCGCACTGACGGCATATCTATTGCCGCGCAGAAGATAAACTGCGGGGGGAAGACTATGCTGCGAGCCACCATCAATTATCGAACGCACAATTTTGCTGAAGGCACATCAATTCTTTCGGCGCTGCGGTCGCTGCACATCGAAGTGCCGACGCTGTGTCACGATGACCGGCTCAAACCGTGCGGCAGTTGCCGGATGTGTCTGGTCAATGTGCTGGGCATCAATCACCCGGTTCCGGCCTGCACCACGATGCTCGCAGACGGCATGGTGATTGAAACGCACGCACCCGAACTTGAAAACACGCGGCGCACGCTGCTGCGTGAGTACATTCAGCATTACCCGGCAGCGGCGGTTGAGCGTTTCCCTGACAAGCCGTTTCATCGCTGGCTGCGGCATTACGGCGTTGAGGGCGAATGCGCGGGCGCAGCGGTGACGACGCCTGGGGATGATTCGCATCCTTACATTCACGCGGATATGTCGCAGTGCATCACCTGTTATCGCTGCGTGCGCATCTGCCGCGAAGTGCAGGGGCAGTTTGTCTGGCGCGAACAGCATCGCGGAGCTGAAACGCGCATGGTTCCTGATTCTGGCACCACGCTGCGCGCAAGTTCGTGCGTCAGTTGCGGCGCGTGCGTGGATACGTGTCCGACCGGCGCGCTCGAAGACAAATCGCTGCTGGCGTTCGGCGCTCCGACGGCGTGGACAAAAACGACCTGCCCGTATTGCGGCACGGGCTGCGAAATGAATATCGGCACACGCGACGGGCGCATTGTCACGGTCAGGCCCGCGCCTGATGCGCCCGTGAATAAAGGTCATCTGTGCGTCAAGGGGCGTTACGCTCATCAGTTCGTTTATGCGCCTGATCGCGTGACCTCACCGATGATTCGTGAAAACGGAAGCTGGAAAAAAGTATCGTGGGGCGAAGCCGTTACTTTCACGGCAGAGCGGTTGAAACAGATCATCGAACGTCACGGGCCTGACAGTGTTGGCGTGCTTGGGTCGGCGCGGGCGACGAATGAAGAGAACTATGTCGCGCAGAAATTCGCCCGCGTCGTGGCCGGAACAAATAACGTTGACTGCTGCGCCCGCGTCTGTCACGCGCCGACGGCAGCAGCGATGAAAATGGTGCTTGGCACCGGAGCGGCGACCAATTCATACAATGACATCGAACGGGCCGCGACGATTCTGGTGACGGGCTGCAATCCGACCGAAAATCATCCGATTGTCGGCGCACGCATCAAACAGGCCGTGCTGAAGGGCGCGAAACTGATTGTCATTGATCCGCGCCGGATTGAGCTGGCCGATTATGCCGCTTATCACCTGCCGCTGCGGCCTGGCACGAACGTTGTGCTGTTCAATGCCATGGCCTGCGCGATAGTTGATGAAGGGCTGGCCGATGATGATTTCATCAGCGAGCGGGTCAGCGAGTGGTCTGAGTTTTATGAATTCATTCAGCAGTACGCGCCCGAAAAAGTGGCCGCTGTGTGCGGCGTTGACGCGGGCCTGATTCGCCAGGCGGCGCGGCTTTACGCTACGCACAAGCCCGCGCTGAGCGTTCACGGTCTGGGGATGACCGAACACGTCCAGGGCACTGAAGGCGTGATGGCGCTGGTGAATCTGGCGCTGCTGACCGGAAACATCGGCAAACCGGGCACAGGCGTCAATCCGCTGCGCGGTCAGAACAACGTGCAGGGATCGGCGCACATGGGCTGCGAACCCGGCAACCTGACGGGCTTTGTTTCGCTCGCTGATGGCCGTGAACTTTTTGAGCAGGAATGGCACGCGGCGCTGCCCGTGACGCCGGGCCTGAATCTGATGCAGATGATGGACGCGGCAGGCGAGGGCCGGTTGAAAGCCTTGTGGGCGATTGGCTATGATTTTCTGCTGACGAATGCCAACGCGCACGCCACACGCGAGGCCGCGAGCAGACTTGAACTGGTCATCGTGCAGGATATGTTTTTGAACGAAACGGCGAGGGAGTTCGGCACGGTCTTTCTGCCTGCGGCTTCGTCGTTCGAAAAAGACGGCACCTTTATGAACGCTGAACGCCGCGTGCAGCGCGTGCGCCGGGCCATCGAACCCGTCGGCGAATCGAAATCGGACTGGGAAATCGTCTGCGACGTGGCGCGCGCGATGGGGCAGGGCAGCCAGCTTGATTTTCATTCGGCTGAAGAAATCTGGAATGAAGTCCGAAAGGTCTGGAAGGCTGGCAGCGGCATTTCATACGAACGCATCGAGCAGGCCGGGTTGCAGTGGCCCTGCACTTCAGAGGCGCATCCCGGCACGACGATTCTGCACGCTGAAACTTTTCCGGTCGGCAAACGGGCCGCGCTGCGCCGCATTGATTATCACGCGACCGCTGAAAGGACAGACAGCGATTACCCGTTCCTGCTGATTACCGGGCGCACGCTTTATCATTTCAATGCCGGCACGATGACGATGCGCACTGAAAATGCGGTTCTGCGTCCGACCGATTACCTTGACCTGTCGCCTGCCGATGCCGCCCGGCTGCAAATCAGCGACGGCGTGCCGGTGCGCGTGCAGAGCCGATACGGGACAGCCACCCTGCAAAGCCGGATCAGCGAAAGCGTCAAACCCGGCGAACTTTTTTCGACCTTTCACGTGCCGGAACTTTTCGTCAACAACCTCACCGGCCCGCACCGTGACACTTACGTGAAAGCGCCGGAATACAAGGTGACAGCCGTCAGAATCGAAAAGGCCTGAGGCGTAACCGGATGTTACGCCTCAGGCTCTGGGGGTGTTTATTACTTCAACCATTCTCCTGGCGCAGATCATGGTTCAGTCAGTCTCAGCCGTTCCAGGCTGGCGGATCGCCAGTCGGCCAGCCTGAAGTGGCATTGTCGGGGACACAAACGCCGCCTTCGCAGTGCTGTCCGGGGGGACAACTCGGACAGTTGTTGCCGAAATTCATTGAGGGGAACTGCTGGCCGATGGCCACCAGCGCATTTCTGATGCTTTTGATGTTCTCAAAGCGGGCCTGTTCATTCGTTCCGCTGGCGCAGTAACTTATGGCCTGATCGGCAAAAGCTCCCAGCACCGCTCTGAGGTAGGCAACGTTTCTTGTCTCATTAGGGCCAAAACCCATAACCCTGTCTCCTTTCCATTTCACTTGTCGTTGAGGGCCAGTGTCAGCAGGCTCCAGTTGGTCTGTCGGCTGAAGCAGATCAGCTTGCCGTCAGGCGACCAGACCGGGCCGGAGCAGGACACTTTGTCATCAGGGCTGGCGGCGATTTTTTTCACCACCTCGCCCGTCAGCGAGAGAATCAACACCTGATCTCTGCTGTCATGTGCCACAACACAGGAAACGTTTCGTTTGTCAGGTGACAGGTTGAAACTGGCAAAGTAAGCAGCGGGCAGCGTCAGCACCTGACGCTGCCCTGAATCGTCGAGTGAAATGCCGACGAGTCTGATTTCAGCAGGTCGCGTGCGATTTTGTTCGGCATTTTCAAGCAGCGCCACCAGCAGTTCGTGGTCGCTCGTCCAGCCCAGCACACGCATCGCGGCTTCGGTCTGGAAAAGCAGATCGGTGCGACCGGCGCGGCTGACTTGCAGGCTGACGACCTGTTGCTCAGTCTGCGGGCCGGGGTCTGAGACAAAAGCGAGCTGCTGACCGTCGGGCGACCAGAGCGGGCATTGAAAGCGCAGCGACGGGCTGGCGTTACTGGTGATTTTTTCAGGCGCAGAACCGTCAGCCGCAATCGTCCAGACATTGAATGCGCCGTCGGTTCTGGCGACGTAAGCGATGCGGTGGCTGTCGGGCGACCATGAATAATCGGCAGTCTGAATCAGGTTCATCACCGGATTGGCAGTCTGCCCGGCATAAGTCACATATTCAGCGACGAGCGGCTGTTCCAGGCCACCGGCGGCAGGCATTGTCCAGAGGCTGTAATACCTGCCCGTCCAGCGCAGAAAGGCGAGGCGGCTGCCATCAGGCGACCACTCGGCGTCAAAGGCATCGCTGGAAAGTTGCCGGGGCGTGTCATCAGGGCTGGTCGTTCTGGTCAGTAACTGGCCCCGGCGCGGATCCCAGTAAAAACGCTCGCCTGGAATGGACTGGTAAGCAATGAACTGACCGTCAGGTGAGAAGGTCGGCCAGAACTCAACCCCGACATCGCTGGTGATCTGTCGCTGCTCGCCCGTTTCGACACTGGCCACCACCAGATCGGATTCGTAACGCTGCTGATGGCACAGAATCCTGATTCCGTCCGGTGAAACATCGAGCGCCGAACCGTTGTAATCGCCTGCCGTCAGCGGTTGTGTGAGGCCGGTGCTGACCTCTGCCTGGCAGACCTGCATCCGGCCATCGCGGATTGAAGTGTAAATGACGCGCTGCCCGTCGGGATGCCAGAGCGGAGCGCGGTCAGAGTATTCGTCGTCAGTCACGCGCAGCGGTGTCCCGCCATTGAGCGCCCTGCGCCACAGGTCGAAACGATTGCCATTGCGCTGGCTCCAGACAATCCACTGTTCATCCGGCGAGAGCGCGAAATCCTGCGGGTTTTCAACGTCCGGGTTGAAACTCGTCAGCTTTTCACTTTCCTTTGAAGTCAGATCAAGGCGATAAAAATTGCTGTTCCATTCATAAAAAATGCTGCGGCCATCCCTGGCCCAGGCTTTGAGGACGGGCGTCACGTTCCTGGTTTCAATCGTCTTGTCGCCCAGCCTTTTGAGCAGACTCGGCGAGGAGCCAAGGAAGGGGACAACCCAGATGCCGATTTCGTGGTTGCGATTGGAGACGAAGGCGATCTGATCGCCGTCAGGCGACCAGACCGGGCTTGAATCGTGCCATTTGTCTTTGGTGATGCGCACCGGCAACCGGCCATTGGGCTGCATAATCCAGATGTTCTGATCTTCGCCGGGCGCTTCAAAGGCGATCATCTTTCCGTCGGGCGAAAACCGCGCGCTGCTGAAATTGTAGCTGTCGTAACTTTTGACGCTGTAAAGCTGCGTGAGGTTCAGATTCAGCGGCTGGCCGGTGACTGAACTGGCCGGGCGAAAGGCCAGCATCCAGACCAGCAGCAGGCACAGCATCAGCCCGCTCATCATCAGCGGCACTGGCGGTACGGCGGCCAGCGGCGGCCAGCGGTGAACAAGCGCGACCGGAAACTGGCCCGACACCAACCTGCGCCAGCCGGTGTCAGTCTCTTCAGGCGCCAGATTTTCAATGACCACTCTGGTCGAAGTCTCCGCCTCGACCAGCAGCCCCGCCTCAGACTGCCTGACCTCCCGGACATCAGCGATGAAACGGTAGCCGCGTTTCGGAACCGTCTCAATGAATTGCGGCGCGCCGGAAGTGTCGCCAAGCGCCTTGCGCAGGGTGGAAATCTGCTGCGTCAGATTGCTTTCCTCGACAAAGCTGTCGGGCCAGACCTGATCCATCAGTTTGCGCTTTTCCAGAATCCGTCCGCTGTGTTCCACCAGGACAAGGAGGGTTTCCAGCGCCTTCGGCGTCAGCGGCACTTCCTCGCCAGCTCGTCGCAAAACCCTTTCAGTGATGTCGAGCTGAAACGGGCCGAACTCATATAAATGGCTGATATGACTGCTCATAAATCAATTCAGGAATCTTTGATAAGTTTTTGAGTGTCTCTTTCAGGACTTTTTATCCCCTCCGGCTGATGCTGCCATTGTGCGGGGGTGATGATCACTGATGCACTGTGTCTGGCAGGCAACACAATCTACCACGCCCGGCAGAGGCTGGCAAAAACGGAGACCACGAAATGAAGAAATACCGAACCGAGATTGTGATCGAAAGAAAACAGCGACTGTTTATCAGCAGCCGGAAAATGACGCGCGGCTGGTGTGCAGACTGCGCCGGAACCGTCAACTGGATGAGACCCGGAGAGGCCGCGATTGTGACCGGAATCAGTTCACGCGAAATTTACCGGCTCGTCGAAGCTGGCCAGATTCATTTTCAGGAGACGGTCACGGGCTGCCCGCAGGTGTGTTGCAATTCGCTGACCGAAACACCAGCAACTGCCCGCGCTGAGGCTCGGCCACAGGCCGAACCATCGCAGGCGCTGAAGGTAAAACGGAAACTTCCCGCTTTCAACCCGGAGCCTTCGGCGGGGACGACATCAGCCCGCGTCAGACGTTATCGGGCAGACCGGACGGAGCTTGATGGCGAGGCTTTCGGACGGCTGCTGACAGTGCTGGATGCCAACTGGGACGAGGCCGGCGAAAAATATCTGCTGCTGCGCCAGAAACTCAAAATGTTTTTTGAATGCCGGGGCTGCCCGGCTGCCGGGGAACTGGCCGATGAAACGATCAACCGCGTCGCGCTCCGGGTAAAGGGGGGCGAAGAGATTCACTCCAGCGAACCGCTGCCATATTTTTACGGCGTGGCCCGCAACGTCCTGCGCGAATATTCCGGCTGCTGCGAACGTTTTTTCCTGCCGCTCGATGATACTTACCCCGTCCTGATGCGGACTGATGATCCGCTCCGGCTGGCTGAGCAGGAACACCGCCGGCTGGAACAGGACCGCATGCTGGAAAGTCTGGAGGAGTGCCTGCGCGAACTGCCGCCCGAAACCCGGCATCTGTTGCTGGAATATCACCGTTGCGAACGCGGCTGTGACCGCATTCGCTGCCGCCGGGAACTGGCCGAACGCATGGGGATTTCCGTCAATGCGCTGAAGATTCGCGTCCATCGCATTCGGGAACTGCTCGAACGGCAGGTGCTGGCGCGCCTCAGTCCTGACACCGAACCCCGGCTGCCGGGCATCGTCAGCAAATGCCTCAGCGAAATCACAAACAGAGAAGCCGTCGCGTGAACTGATCGCAAGTACCTCAGTCAGACCGCAAAAAAACAGGGGCGCACTGCCGCAGCAGGAAATTCGCTTCTGCGGCAGTGCGCCCCTGTTTTTTTCAGAGACAGCCCTGAAATGTTTTTCACTGCGGGTCAGGCAAAGACCTGAATCAGCAGATGGTCATTGACCGCGTGAACGCCCGGCGTGTGGCTGATGGCGCCGATGATGGCCCGTTTTTCGGCCCACGAACGCACGTTGCCGGTCAGGGTCACTTCGCCGTCGCGCACTGAAATTCTGATCTTTTCGGCCAGCCGTTCAGCGCGGCGTTCAAGGGCCGATTCGATGATTTCACGGACTTCATCGAGCCTGATTTCAGGCGGGCTGATGGCCAGCCTGTTATGCACGCCCCTGACGCCGCGCAGGTAACGCACGGCGCGTTCGGCGTCTTCGTGCTGGCTGAGCGTTTCGACATCGCCTTCGAGCGTCACCCAGCCGTCAGTCACGGTTGAGCGAATGTGTTCACTCGGCACCAGCACATCCCATTCGAGCGCATAACGCACGGCCTGGGCAATTTCAGTGTCAGTGCGAGACAGGTCACCGGCAGGTTTGACCTGAATGTCACTGGCCACATCCAGGACGCCGTGAACACGATGGGCGGCTTCCTGAGCGGCCATTCTGTGCGCATAACTGCTTACTGTTCCGGTCAGCGTGACGACGCCCCGGCTGACCGTGACGCCGATTTCAGTGGCATCAACACGGGTATCCCAGCGCAGTTCGCGCAGGACTTCATCTCTGAGTTCTTCATCGGGTTTGATGTTCATGGCAAATCCTTCTCCGGGCACTCGGTCAGGTCAGGCGGTTGTGACTTCGACGCTGACAGCCTTTTCCGGGGCGGCTTTGGTCATCGTCAGTTCAAGGATGCCATCTTTGAGCGTCGCCACCGCTTTGTTCGGATCAACGGCGACGGGCAGTTCAAGCTGGCGGCAGAAACGGGCGGAGCGAAACTCTGACCAGCCCTTTTGTTCAGTCTTTTCTTCCTTCTTCTGCTCAGTCTCGCCGCTGATAATCAGGTGTTCAGGTTCGATGCTGATTTTGATTTCACCTGCCTTGAAGCCGGGGACTTCGGCTCGCACAATAATCTGTTCGGCGGTTTCGCTGAGTTCAACCGGCAGGCGGCGCATCAGTTCTGATTCGGCGCGGAACCAGTCGCTGAGTTCATCACCGAGACGGCGTCCGCGAGCCTCAAAGAATTCGTAGGCGCGCTGTGCGACGGTCTGCGACAACTCTTTCATCTGCTCAAACAACTTTTCAGCTTCAACAAAAATCGGACTTTCCCTGTTTTCCTTGTCTTCCTTCTGGATTGCCTGTGACTGCATAACATTCCTCGCTTTCGATGGTGCCTCCGGCGCTGAACCGGAGGCGACTCCTCACACACAACTGCCAGCCGGATACTGAAAAAAGCGTCCACCAGCCGACACTCAGGCGCGCCTGAGTGTGCTGGCTGTTGTCTGACACGCTATTCAATCAGCCGACAGCTTGAATTTCAGGGGCAACAAATATGCCATCGTTTCATCACTGGTCAGCGCGGTACTTGCCGGGCCGGGCGTGCGGTGTTTGTGTAAAGTCCCGCATTGAATGAGTGATTTCCCGCACGGCTGAAATCGCGCTTCATCTGATTGCGACGAATCACGCACCGACCGGCTGACATCGGACGGGGAACGCGACTTGCTCCCTTCAATCCTGTAGAAGTGCCGGAAAACAGGGGGCTGAGCAGATGAATCGTGCAGATTCCCAACTGACACTGGAACGGATTTTCCACCCGACGGACTTTTCAGAAACCAGCGCGGTGGCCTTTGCGCATGCGCTGAAGCTGGCAACTCTGGCCAGAGGGCGACTGACGGTGCTGCACACCGACGACAGCGATGACGGCGATCACTGGGAAGGTTTTCCGGGCATTCGTCAGACACTGGAACAGTGGGGACTGCTGCCGGAAAGCAGTTCAAAGGAAGACCTCGCCGGGCTGGGACTTGAGGTCGAAAAGATTGCCGCCGTCCGCGATAAGCCGGTTGAATCAATTCTGCATTACCTCAGAAAACATCCGCACGATCTGATTGTGCTGGCGACTTATCAGCACGACGGGCTGGAGCGATGGATTCGCAAGGCCGTCGCGGAACCCGTCGCGCGGCGCTCGGACGAAATGACGCTCTTTATTCCGCACGGCGTCAGCGGGTTTGTTTCGGTGGCGGACGGCGCAATGAATCTGCGGCAGATGCTGATTCCGGTGGATGACAGGCCGCGCCCGCAGGCTGCCATTGCAGCGGCAATGGCGCTGGCCGAACTGATGGGCGAGGCGCCTGTGACCTTTACGCTGTTGTATGTCGGCGAACTGGATGATTTCCCGATCATCAGGCTGACCGGGCGCGAGAACTGGCAATGGAAGCGCATCATCAGAACCGGAGGCGTCGAACAGCAGATTCTGCGGGCCGCGAACGAAATCAAAGCCGATCTGATCGTGATGGCGACCGAAGGGCATCACGGTTTTCTCGACGCGCTGCGCGGCAGCACGACGGAACGCATCGTGCGGTCGGCAGAATGCCCGGTGCTGGCGGTACCGGCTGAAGAACGTCCGCTCGGAACCTTTCAGGAATTGTTTGCCTGGCAGCCGTCGGCCTAAGGAACCGGCACGGACAACGCAGGAGGGCTGTGATGGACGAGTATCAGGAAATCAGAGAACGTCTGGTAAACAGGCGCAACGAAATCAGCCAGCGTCTGGCCCGCATTACCCAGGACGTGCGACACACCCGCGAACCGCTCAATGCCGATTTCGCTGAACAGGCCGTGCAGCGTGAAAACGACGAAGTGCTGACGGCGCTGGATGATTCGATCAGGAATGAACTGCATCAGATTCAGGTGACGCTGGCGCGCCTTGATCGGGGCGAATACGGCGTGTGCGAAATCTGCGGCGGGCAGATTGCCATCAAACGGCTCACGGCGCTGCCCTATGCCAGCCGCTGCGTGAAATGCGCCGCGCAGTCGCAGCTTCGCTGAAATGAAAAGAGGTCCAGGATGAGAGTGCTGCTTGCAACCGATGGTTCAGCTCAGGCGACAACGGCCCTGCGCACGGCGCTGCGCCTGTTGCGACGGGGCGATAATCAGTTCGATCTGCTCTGTGTCGCGCCCGAATTTTATCCGCCCCGCAGCCGGATGACGACCGACCGCCGCCGCAACGCCCGCCTCGTCGAAGCCTATCGCCAGCAGATCGCGGCCCAGGCCCGGCAGATGCTCATTCACACTCAGGCGGCGCTCGCCGCCCAGGGCATTCAGGCTGAAATCAGAGTCGAGATCGGTTCACCGGCGCGGGTCATTTCGCAACTTGCGGGCGATTACGATCTGACAGTGGTCGGCGCGCACGATAAATATTCGCGCAACAAACCGGGCCTGGGGCCAACGGCCACGCGCGTGGTGGCGTCAGCGCCGGGCACGGTCCTCGTTGGCCGGGAACTGGCCGAAGGCAAAAGCTGGCGCGTGCTGGCGGCGGTGGACGGTTCGCTGGCTTCGGAACAAGCGCTGAATCTGATGGTTTCATACCTGCGCGTGGCCACGGCGGAAGTCACGCTGATTCACGTTGTCGAAACGCCCTGGATTCATCTGGGACTGGATCGTGAATGGTTCGATTATCCGTCAGAACCTGCTGACCGCGACGGCGGAGCCGATTACGGCTTTGACGATGAACTGCGGCACGAAGCGAAATCGGTGATTGAACACGCGCGCAGCACGCTTGAAAGATACGGTTTGTCGGCCAGCACCGTGATTGCCGAGGGCGATCCGGCGCTGGAAATACTGAGCGAAATCGAAAGGGGGGATTACGACCTGGTCGTGCTGGGAGCGACCGGCGAAGCAGACCTGAAACATCACATGCTTGGCAGCGTTTCCACCAGAGTCGCGCAGGACGCTCCCTGCCCGGTTTTTGTGGCGAGGTTTGTTGAATAAGGCGTCTCTGCGGGCGGATAATGGTGTCCGGTCAAATCCGGAGAAATTACTTATATTCTGATAACCAGTCCCGCAGCATCAGGCGTTGGCGGGCGGCGGTTGTCATTTTCGGAGAATGGATTATGAAACTTCCGGTGCAGATCACTTTTCGCAACATGGAATCATCCGAGGCCGTTGAAACGCGAATCCGCGAAGAGGTGGCAAAGCTCGAAGAGTTTTATGACCGGCTGATCGGGTGCCGGGTGATGGTCGAGATGCCGCACCAGCATCATCAGCGCGGCAAGCGGTTTCATATTCGCCTTGATCTGACCGTTCCCGGCGGAGAGATTGTCATCAACCAGGAACCCAGCCTGCACAGTTCAATTCAGAAGACTGCCGGAACGCGGCGCATCAAGGAACGGGAAGTCGAAACTCCGCACAAGGACATGTATGTGGTCATTCGTGACGCCTTCAGAGCCGCGCGCCGCCGTTTGCAGGATCACGTGCGCAGGCGGCAGGGCGCGGTGAAATATCACGAACCTGCGCCGCACGCGCGCGTCAGCCGCGTCTTTCCTGAAGAAGGGTACGGCTTTCTGGAAACGCCTGACGGCGTCGAAGTCTATTTTCATCGCAACAGCGTGCTCAATGACGGTTTTGAACGGATCACCGTCGGCACCGAAGTCAGCTTTGTCGAAGAGCAGGGCGACAAGGGGCCGCAGGCGAGTACGGTCAGAACCATCGGCGGCTGAAATCCCGCCGGGCAGGACAGCCTTAATTTCTGAATCCGGACATCAGCCATGAAAACCATCAAACGCATTCTCTGTTCGACCGATCTCACTTTCGATTCCGAAGAAGCGCTGCTCTATGCGCTCGCCCTGGCGCGGGCGTTCAAAGCGAAACTGCTGGTCTGTCACGCCGTTGAATCAGAACCGCTGACCGCTGAGCTGCGCATTCAGATCGAGCACGAACTGACCACTGCCGTAAAGGCGCAGGCCAGCCGTGATGTGCCAAAGGCGGAACTGCCGGAATGGGAATCCATCATTGTGGCTGGTGAAGCCTCAGAGGTCATTACGCGCGAGGCGGCAGAGCGGCACGCTGATCTGATCGTGATGCGTTCGCGGCATCGCTCCTACGCCGCCACGCTGCTCGGTTCGACTGCCGAAGCGGTCTGTCACCAGGCGCCCTGCCCGGTGCTGGTGACGCATCCCCGCGAGCGTGAATGGGTGGATGGCAGCATCAGGGAGATTGTGCTGCGGCGCATTCTGATGGCGCATGACTTCTCGACCGATTCAGAAGCCGCGCTGATGTTTGCCCTGTCGCTCGCACACGAATTTGACGCGACGCTGCACCTGCTGCATGTGATTCCGTCATCATCGCAGCCGGAAATCGCTGACACCGAAAGTGCGATGCTGCTGGCCGAAAGCGATTTTCACCGGGCCATCAGCGAACTGGAAGAAGCCGTGCCTGCCGAGGCGGTGCAGCAATGCGAAATCCGCTATGCCGCCAGAACGGGCGCCGCGTGGCGTGAAATTCTGGCTTACGCTGAAGAACACGAAGTTGATCTGATCTGCCTGGGCTTCAGCGGCGCGGGATTCGATAAAGGCGAACTGGCCGGATCGAATGCCGATCAGGTTCTGCGCGAGGCTTCCTGCCCGGTGCTGATTGCCCGTCCGCCCAAACCCGCGAGCTTTGTCCTGGCTGAAAGCCGCGCCGAAGCTTTGCAGCCTGAATTGCAGGCGTGACATCCGGGTTTGTGCAAGGCTCCCCAGGATTAGAGTGAAATCACTCAGCGGCATTCAGTTAGCGGCGAAATTGCGGGATGTTTCCCCGGCTTTACCGGCGGCATATCTTTTGCACCTGAAGTCAGCGGGATCAGTTGAGTAATCAAACGGGCATACATACTGGCTGAATCCTTAATTAAACTGCTTCAGGCCAGCTTTGGTTCAGTACTGAATCAAAGCTGGCATTTTCAACTTACGGGGGCAGGAAGGAGGGCCGAGATGAAAATTCTGATTGCTTATGACGGCTCTGATTGCGCCGATGCCGCGCTCGATGATCTGCACCGGGCCGGATTGCCGCCACAGGCCGAAGCGGTTGTGTTATCGGTGGTCGAAAACTGGTTGCCGCCACCCTCAAGCCTGGAAGTCATGGAAGCCGTTGACCGGCGCATGGAAGCCATGGCTCTGGCCGAGCGCGGGGCGACCCGCCTGAAATCGCTGATGCCAGGCTGGAACATCGAACCGGAATCGGGCTTCGGCACTCCGGCAGGCGTGATTATGGACAAGGCCGAAAGGTGGAAGGCCGACCTGATGATCGTCGGTTCGCACGGACGTTCAGCGATGGGCCGCCTCTTTTTCGGCAGCGTGTCGCAGCATCTGGTGCATCAGGCTCACTGCTCGGTGCGTGTCGCGCGCGGGCGACTGGATGAACCCGGCCTGCCGGTGCGAATCATCGTCGGCGTGGACGGCTCGAAATACGCCCAGGCTGCCGTGCAGTCCGTCGCTGCGCGCAACTGGCCTGCGGGCAGCGAAGCGCGTATCGTCAACGCCGCCTGGTCAATTCCCCCGACGGCGCACGAACCGATGATGGCTCACGTCGCTGAGTGGATGGCCAGAGAAAGCGCTACAGTCAAAAAGATGCTTGAAGCGGCTGAAAAGGCGCTGACTGCGGCGGGGCTGAAAACCACAGTCGTCGTGAAGGAAGAAGAACCGAAGAAACTGCTGCTCAGCGAAGCTGAAAGCTGGGACGCTGATTCGATCTTTCTCGGTGCGAAAGGCGTGGGCCGGGTCGAGCGCATCCTGGTGGGCAGCGTTTCATCGGCGGTGGCCGCGCGCGCGCACTGCTCGGTTGAAGTCGTGCACCTGACCTGAAACTGTCTGATGCGGGGAGGAATACGATGCCAGAGATGACTGATAAATGTGCCTATTCGGAGTGCCACTGCCCGGCGCGAATGGATCAGGATTATTGCAGCGATTACTGCGAAACCGCCGGTGAACAGCCTGATTCGGTCTGTCTGTGCGGGCATCCTGAATGCCACCTGCTGCACACCGCGCCGCAGATGTGCCAGTACAGGTCAGACGGTCAGGCTGATCACGCGGCGACTGTGGAAAATTCTCCGGCCTGAAGGCGAAGGCTTCAGCGGGCACGGGTCAGGCGGCAGATCGTTTGAGCACGATGCGCCTGACTGACAGAAACATTGTTTTCTTTCCGCCAATGTGCCAGCCGGATGTGTTCAGGCCGCCTTCCAGTTGCTGCTCTTTCAGCGTCAGCATGAGCCAGATTTTTTCGCGCCGGATGCCTTCTGCCGCGACGAGGCTGCCGTCAAGCGTGGCCTGAATAATCCAGTCGCCATTGCCGAGGCGGGTCATCAGTCTGGTTCTGCGGTTCAGACTGGCATTTTTCAAAACCGCGTCGCCCACCGTGCCGGAAACGTTTCCGGCAGCATCAATCGTCAGATCGAAGGGCATTCTTCTCTGCTGACACCAGGTCACGATGATTTCGCCATCGCCAGTCCAGCGGCCCGTCAGTTCCGGCGGGATGCGCTGCCCGGCCAGAACCGCCCGCTCCGGGACAGTCAGCAGCAGGCAGGCGAGTCCGAGGGCCGTCAGGATGATTTTCGGAGCTTTCATTATTGCACCTCCTTTGGTGCAGGGAAGCCGTGTGTGGCAGGTTCAATAATAACGGCGGTTGCGAATCGGCGCTGAGCGGCGTGTGATGGTCTGGTGACTGACACAGCCGCGTGAGCAGGCCTGCGCAGGGCCGGAAGGTTATTTTATGAAGCAAACACGATTGGTCATCATTGGGGCGGGCCTGATGGCGCTGCTGACAATTTCGGGTCTGAGCTTTCAGTCAGATCAGGCCGATGAACAGCACAAAAAACAGATTGCCCAGGGGCGTGAGCTTTACCAGAGCCATTGTGCAAGTTGTCACGGGCTGGACGGCAGGGGCAGAGGGCCGGTTGCGCCTTCGCTCAGAAAGCGGCCCGCCGATCTGACCGTCATCCGCAAAAAGGATGGCCGTTTCCCGACTGAACAACTCAGAAAAATCATCAGCGGCGAAACCGTGCTGCCCGTTCACGGCGAAAGAGAGATGCCGGTCTGGGGCAATGTGCTGAAGGAACCGGAACTGACCAGCCTCATCAGATACCTTGAATCAATTCAACGCTTCCCCGATCAGTACCCCGGACGGTGAATTACCTGTGGGGTCAAAACCAGCCCCTGGGTACGCACGCTTCCAGCGTGCCGGGCTTCAGGAAGTTGTTATTTCCGCAAAGCAGGAGCGCGTACCCAGGGCAGGTTTTGACCCCGGCGTCAGAATGGGTAGTGACTGGGTGCGCGGCATCTGTATAATACCAGCCTGACCAGTTAATTCTGATGCGGTCGGTCAGGGAGGATCATCAATGTCTGCTGGTTTTATCTCAACGGTGCGCAACCTTGTTGCCGACCCGGATATCGCGCTCGATCTGGGGACGGCCAATACTCGTTTGTATGCGAACGGGCGCGGAGTCATTGCCGATGAACCATCGGTTGTCAGGATTTCGCCTGACACCGGTTTTGTCGAATCGGTCGGGGCCAGAGCCGCGCGCAGCGAAGATTACGATTCGGGCCGGAATTTCATTGCGCCCCTGCACGGCGGCGTGGTGTCTGATGTCGGCGCAGCGGCGGCGCTGCTTTCACCATTGCTGTGGCGGGCGCGGCGACTCGGACTCTTTCGGCCCAGAGTGCTGGCCTGTGTGCCGTCAGATGCCTGCGCTGAGGAACGCGCAGCCCTGATTGAGGCCACCCGGCGCGCCGGAGCTTCAGCCGTCACGCTGACGCCTGAACCGCTGGCGGCGGCAGTCGGCATCGGGCTGGATATTTCGCTGCCTTACGCGCAGATGCTCGTGGATATTGGCGACGGCGTGACTGACATTGCCGTGATTCGTTCCTCCGCGCTCGTTTCGACGGCGGCGGTGCGGACGGCGTGCAGCGATCTGATTTCAGCCGTGCGAAAGAATGTGGCTTCGCTTTACGGCGTCGAACTTTACCAGCGCGAAGCGTTGCGCCTGATTCGCAGCGTCGGCGTCGGGCGACGCAAGCTTTCGTCATCGCCTTATGTCGCTGCCGGAGCCGATTGCCGGACGGGCAAACTGCGCCGGATTCCGATCAACGGGCAGTATGTGGCCGAAGCCGTTGATCCGGTGGTTGCCGTCATCGTCGAAGCGGTGGGCAGAGCCGTCAGGGAACTGCCGCCTGAATTTGGCAGCGAGGTTGTCGAAAGCGGGATTCACCTGACCGGTGGCGGTGCGGGACTGCCTGGCATCGCTGAACTGATTGCCGCTGAAACGCTGCTCGATGTCAGCCCGGCGAAAGAGCCGATGAAGGCTGTCATCAGAGGCGCGAGCCAGATTCTGAAGGTTGGCGTGGCCACCAATGTCTGGCATTCTGAATAATCTTCGCCGCAAAAGCTTCCTCCCTGTTCAGGGCGTGACTCGCGCCCTTCCGTTTGCTTTTCTCCCTGCTGATTTGCTGAATGGCTCTGAACGAACCGCAACTCAGCCGAGCCAGCCGCCGGGGCGGATTGTCGGCCCGCTTTCTGGCCGAGCAGGCTTTTTCGCGCACTGCCGGAGTGCCGCTGGTGCCGGGCAACAGTGTGCGCCTGCTGCGCGATGCCAGAGAAAACTATCCGGCGTGGCTCGCCGCCATCAGTTCAGCCACACGATGGATTCACTTTGAAAGCTACATCATTCACGAGGACGACCAGGGGCAGCGGTTTGCCGAAGCCCTGGCCGCCAAAGCCCGCGAAGGCGTGCGCGTCAGGGTCATTTATGACTGGATGGGCGCGCTTAATGCGACCTCGAACCGGTTCTGGCGACAGTTGCGCGAAGCGGGCGTTGAGGTGCGCTGCTTCAATCCGCCGCAACTTGACAGCCCGTTCGGCTGGCTCAGCCGCGATCACCGCAAAATGATCGGCGTGGACGGACGCATCGGTTTTGTGGCCGGTTTGTGCGTGGGCCGTCACTGGGTCGGCTGGCCCGAAAAGGGCATTGAACCGTGGCGCGACACCGGCGTTGAAGTCTGCGGCCCGGCAGTCCTTGAAATCGAACAGGCTTTTGCCCAGACCTGGGCCGCGACGGGCGAGCCGCTGCCCGGTGATGAATTGCCGAATGAAACAATTCCGCCTGCGGGTGACGTGACGCTGCGCGTGGTCGCCGGGATGCCGTACACCTCAGGTCTGTACCGTCTTGATCAGTTGATTGCGGCCATTGCCCGCAAACGACTGTGGCTGACCGATGCTTACTTTGTCGGCACGACGACTTACGTGCAGTCGCTGCGGGCGGCGGCGCTTGACAGGGTGGATGTGCGGCTGCTGGTGCCGCAGGCGAGCGACATTATGCTGATGCGGTCGCTCTCGCGCGCCGGATTTCGTCCGCTGCTTGAGGCCGGGGTGCGCGTCTTTGAATGGAACGGGCCGATGCTGCACGCCAAGACCGCCGTCGCTGACGGGCGCTGGGCGCGGGTTGGTTCGAGCAATCTCAACCTGGCAAGCTGGCTCGGTAACTGGGAACTCGACGTGGTGATCGAGGACGCGAATTTCGGGCGCGAGATGGAGCAGATGTACCTGGACGACCTGGCCAATGCTACCGAAATCGTCCTGAGCGCGCGCAATCGTCTGCGCCAGGTCGGGCAGCGCAGGAAATCAGGTCGCCGCCGCCGTCCCGGTGAAGGCAGCGCCAGCCGTGCCGCCGCAGGCGCAATGCGCATCAGCCGCGCCGTCGGCGCCGCCATCACCAATCAGCGCGTGCTTGGCCCCGCCGAAGCCAGGCTGATGGTCAGCGGCAGTCTGCTCCTGCTCGGCCTCGCCGTCGTGGCTTTTCTGTGGCCGAAAGTCATTGCCCTGCCGTTTGCCGTGATTGGTGTCTGGGTCGCGTTCACGCTGCTTGTCAGAGCTTACGCGCTGCATCGCAGGGGCAGCGCCGAAGCCGCAGCTCCGGGGCAGGAATCTGCTGGCGAGCCTGAAAACACGGTGGATCGAGAACCGGTTGAAGTGGAAGAAGAACAGTCGCTGAAGTCATGAAGAAGACGCGCCGGATCAGGGTGGTCACTTACAACATTCACAAATGTCGCGGCCTCGACCGCCGCGTGCGGCCTGATCGCATCGTTAAAGTTCTCAGCGAAATTGATGCCGATGTTATCGCTTTGCAGGAAGTGCTGAGCTTTGAAAATGGCCGCCCTGAAGATGACCAGGCGCGCTTTATTGCCGACGCGCTGCATTGTGAATACCGGACGGGCGAAAACCGCAAACTGATGGGCGGCTCTTATGGCAACGTGGTGCTGAGCCGTCTGCCAGTGCTGACTGCCATCAATTACGACCTGAGCCAGCACGGGCGCGAAGAGCGCGGCTGCCTGCGCGTGGATGTTGGCGTCGGCGGTTACCAGGCGCTGCACATTTACAACGTCCATCTGGGCACCGCGTACCGCGAACGCCCGCACCAGGCGCGCCGCCTGCTTGACGAAGAGATTCTGAGTTCCGCGCACATTCCCGGCCCGCGCATTCTGCTCGGTGATTTCAACGAATGGCTGCGCGGCGTCGCCTCAAAACTGCTGACCCGGCACTTTCAAAACGCCGACATTCGCATTCACCTCGGACGCAAACGAACCTATCCGGGCGTCTTTCCCCTGCTGCATCTCGACCACATCTATTATGACACTGCGCTGAAACTTGAAAGCGCCACGCTGCACCGCACCCGCACCGCCCTGATCGCCTCGGATCACCTGCCGATAGTCGCTGACTTCAGCATCGAACATTCAGATTGAATCAACTTTCAAATTCGTCTCAGTAGCCGAGTTTTTTCTGCAATTCGTCCTTGAGTTTCAGGCTGATATTGAAGGCTTCATCGGCTTTCCGGCGTGAAGAGTCGGGGTCGAAGGCGTGCCAGTTGATTTTGGCTTCGCGCAGCGCGCCGCGTGCGGCGGCCACTTCAAGGCGTTCGACGCGCAGATCGAGCTTGCGGTTTTCGGCCACGCTGAAGAGACTTTCGGCCCACGCTACCGCAACATTGGCGCGATTGAGCGCCTGCATAAAGTTTTCGGCGCGGTCAAGAATTTCCATATTCATCGGCATCAGCCCGTTGACCGTCGCGTGGCACTGCGCGCACAGCGAAGCCGTCTGAATGGGCGTCTGCGGCACCTGCGAAGCCATGTGTTCGTGACAGGCCGTGCAACCCGGCCCCAGGCCGGAACCCTTCAGGTGCTGATAATGCCTGCTGCCGACAAATGCACTGACGACGGACTGATGGCAGGTATTGCAGGTTTCAGGCAGATTCTTCCAGTGCAGGCGGCTGCCAGGCTGAGTTTTTTTGAGCACTCCGGCGTGCGCGATGGCCTTGTCTTTTGCTGACGCATCGCCGCCGTGACATTTTTCGCAGCCGGCGCCGCGCCGGTTGTGGGCTGACGAATGCCATTCAAAATAACGATTGCTCAACGACACCGGCTCAGTCAGGCGCGAGTGACAACTGACGCACTGATTGTTTCTGAGTTCCGGCACGACATCCTGCGATGAACCGTTGAGCGCCCGGCCGCTGGCCAGCACAACACCGACAGCGGTCAGCAGAACGAATGAAACCATGCCTTTCAACATAGCTGTTTCCTTTCATTCACAGAGCATTGAAATCATTTGCCACTCTCAACGCGGCAAGCCTTATGCCGGGCGAAATTCCGCACTGACGGTGTGATGCTCCTGGTACAAAATCAAAGAGGGGCTGCTCTCAGCCCCTCTGATTCTGTTTTTGATGATCCGGCCTGGTGACGCTACTTCTGTTGAATGGACTCGAGGTATTTCGTCAGCGCATACACATTGAGTGTCGAGACGGACTGATCGCTCCTGCGGCGAAAATATCCGCCCCAGACCGGCATTTCTCTGTTGCCATGCGGCGTAATGCCGATTTCACCGGCAATCACCTGTTTGATATGTTCAAACGGGAACTTGCCGTTATCGAGCGGAATCCGGGTCAGGTCAGGCAATGCCGCCTTGAGCGCCGGAGCTACCGGCCCTCCGCCTTTGCCATCAACACCGTGACAGCTTGCACAGTATTCAACGAAAAGCGCACGACCTCTGGCGTTCTTATCTCCCTGGGCGGCACTGATATTCGGCATCGGAATCGTGGAGACAGTCAGCGAAACCGCACCAGCCAGCAAAACCATTGTAAGTATTCGTGTCAACATAACCCCTCCTTTCACTGATCGTTTCAATCAGCAGATTCTGTCAGATGGTGATTGAATTCATTTGGCATTCCCTTTCCGCTGGATAAACTGCAACTGATACGAGGCCGGTGTAATAAAATCATCTATCCATGACTGACGGCTGGCCTGGGTGTGACTACCCGGAATAAAGTCGGGAAGCCAAGCGTCTGAACCAGATTGATCAGCAGGCAGAGGAACCCGATCACGATGCTGACGCCGCCGAAAAACGCCCAGGTCATTGACAGGCTGAACTCTCCCCCGGAGTAAATCGTTCGTCTGAGCATGCCGTTCAATCCTGCCGCTCCCATCGCAACATCCATCACTACCGTTCCGGTAATCCAGAAAATCAGATGGAGGTTGACCAGCAACTGACTCTTCATTTCTCTGTTGATCATCATCGGAATCAGCGCATAGACCACTCCGAAAAGTAAGGAACCCAGACCCATCAGCAGCATGGTATGAGAATGCATGCCAATTACCCACTGGGTGTTATGCAGCACTACATTCAATCCATGATTAGCTTGGATGATGCCGGCAATCGCTCCGAGCATAAACCCAAAAATCGAGGTCAGGACAAACTTCAGGGCCGGAGTGAAGACTATCGGGCGCGCCAGATAAATGGTCATCAGGCTGGCAAACATACTCAGTCCGATGGTAAAAATTTCACCAGCAGTAATAAACTGCCCTGACAGAAGCTGCATCCAGAGCGGCTGCACCGTTTCAGCATAAAGATGGTGACTCCACACACCGAGCGAAACCAGCAGGTCAACCAGAATGACGGTTCGCACCACCGATTCGCCATACAGCTTCCGCCCGACCAGCACCGGAATTAACAGGTACCATGTCCCGGCGGCATACATCAGCACATTACCATCGGCGATCATATCAAGTCCCCACCAGTACCAGTTCTTATAGATCAGCGCATCTATGGCATGCGGATCCATTGAACCTAACCCAAGCAAAGGCGGGACGGCATAGACCAGAATCAAAACGCCTGCACTCAGAATGACAAAGGCGTTGATAGCCGTGTCAACACTGCCTCTGGCGACTGAAACGATGAAAACGGGTAACGTATCGTACAGTCTCTTCTCTTCTTTATTAGCTTCTCTTCCGGCTTTGGACAACCGGTCAAGGCCGAAGGTCGCTTTCAGATAGTCTCTGAAGCGATAGATTTTCTGCTGCGGTTCACCGGGCAGCGGTTTGCGTTTGATCAGAGTCGCAAACAGGTTATAGCTGAAGAGCAGGATATTAACTACCACGATGGCTGCTCCCAGCGTGAAGACTACTGCGCCGACATTGGAAACGCGGTCAAACCAGACCGGCAGCGGCCAGTACAGCGTATAGAGAGCATTAAAGCTGGTCGTAAAGCCTGCGATCCAGATAATCATCACCCCGCTGGTCTGGAGCCAGAAATTGGCCATGACGATCTTCCGGCTGTAGACTTCCACTTTCAACAGGTAGGGGATCAGAAAATAGAAAGCGCCCATCACCGCCAGGTATGAGTAGCCATAAATTCCCAGTAAAGGGTGAACCGTCATGACGGCATAGAAATGTTCGGGCGTCACAAATTCGGGATTGATATGCTGAGTCCTGAGCATCATTCCTTCAATGATGGTCACCAGCAGGAAACCAAGTGCTGCCAGGACATAGCGGAACGTCCATTTCGTTTTGAAATCCATTGTCTCGGTCATGATTGCCTCCTGACTGCGAAATAAGCCCAAAGTTACAGGACATTGATCACGTTGCGTACAACCATTCCGGAATGCTTCGGGCCGGAATACTCGGTTGATCTGATGTCATAGGAACCTGTTTCCGCAAAATTCCAGACGAACCTGTTCTCATAACCCGGCAGCACGGTGAACTGAAAGACCATCGTGCCATCCTTGCGAAACACTCCCAGGCCGTAAGTCACGTCTGAGGTCGTCGCGACAAATTCCACGAATTCGCCCTTTTTGAAGGTCATGGGGTTCTCAGGAAATCTGAACTGATAATCAGCCACCGAGATCCGGCAGGTTTTGCTGACCTGCGGGCTGGACCAGAGCCGCCATTCCTGCCATCGCACGACATTGGTCAGCGTCAGCAGAAAGAAGACGACCATGACGAGAGTCAGCCCGATCAGAAAGCGAAACTCTCGTTTGTCCATCCCGGTTTCCTTCTCTTCATAATGAGTTGTCGCCGGTTTCCTGACCTTGATAATGAACCAGACGAAAAAGAGTACGACCAGGGCGACATAGGTAAAATAAGCAAGTCCGATAGAGCCGGTAACGTACATCCCGAACCTCCTTTTGATAATTGCTGATCCTGATCTGAGATACTGCTGGCACACGCCTGTACCTTCTCATTACCTGTCGTTCAGATCGGTCAGGTAGTCATCAGGCTGATACTGCGTTTTAAGGCTTGCAAAATTAAAAAGTGCAATTGATGTACCGTGTCCTGAGCTGTCAGGTGCGGGATGCAGGAGCGAACTTTTGCGCGCAATCATAGTGTGGTCTGGGTAGTTATCCACAAACGAGCGCAAATGTTCGTGGTGGCGGCGTGAGGGCTGATGAAACCGGCAGATGGCACAAGGCTTGCCCCGAAATCGGAATGGGTGCAGGATTCTATTTCAAAGTAAGGAGGGCGCGTTATGAAAAGACAACTGATGATCAAACCGGAACCGGTTCACTGGTGGTTTCTGCTGATTGCGGTGCTGTTCGGCGTGCTGGTCTTCTTTGCTTTTCACCTGCACGCATATTGAATCAGCGGTCTGAATTGTAACACACGAGAATGAGAATGCGCCGGGACAGTACCGCGAGCGTGAGCGAGCGGAGTCTGTCGTGAAAACGCTGCCGTGTGACTCCGCTCGCTCACGCTCGCGGTACTGTCCCGATGCTGCGTGGCTTGATTTAGTCACCGCCGGTTCGCAGAATTCCCCACGCCACATAAACTCCCAGCACAACGGCAAAGAAGAAGCCGACTGCAAACAGCACGCCCATCCATTTTTCAGAACCTGACGGATGGTAAAACGACAGCAGCGTGGCCAGTCCGACGATGAATGCGGCGGCCAGGATGCCGAGCACCACGCGATTGGTCATACGTTCGAGTCGCGCCAGCACCGGCTCAAAACTTTCCTGCCGCATCCCGACTTCAAAACCGCCACGTTCGATTTCACCAATCAGCCGCCGCAACTGCTGCGGCATTTCAACGCCGAGCCAGGCCAGATCCTTTCCGGCGCGGCCCGCCTTGCGCAGCCAGCGCGACGGTGAATACTGTTTGAGCAGCAGGCGGCTGGTATAAGGTTCAATCACCGTGATCAGATGAAATTCAGGATCAAGCTGTGCGCCCAGGCCTTCAGTGATGATGATCGTTTTGACCAGCAGCGCCAGATTCGGCGGCAGGTGCAGACGATGATGCCGCATCACCGAAAGCGCCTCGTTGAGCAGCGGCGTCAGATCAATTTCACCGATGGCCTGGCCGAAGTATGGCGTAATCAGGTGTTCCAGATCGCGCCGCAGCGCCTGCCGGTCAACGCGCGAGCGGGTCAGGCCCAGGTCAAGCAGCACGTCCACCAGATGGTTGTAATTCTGATTGAGAATCGCCAGCACCAGTCCTGACAGATGTTCCTGCGTGTGTTCATCGAGCGTGCCGACCATCCCGAAATCAATCAGCCCGAAATGCCCGTCAGGTTCGATGAAGAAATTGCCCGGATGCAGATCGGCGTGAAAGAAACCGTGCTCGAAAATCATGCGCAGGATGACCTGAGTGCCGCGCTGCGCCAGTTCGCGCCGGTCAATGCCGCTTCTGTCAATCGCCGCCTGATCGCCAGCCTTGATGCCGCGAATGCGTTCGAGCGTCAGCACACGCGACGTGGTTCTTTCCCAGATGATGCGCGGAATGTGAACCTGCGGGTCATCAGCAAAGTCTTCGGCAAAACGTTCGGCATTGCGGCCTTCCTGCAAATAATTCAGTTCTGCCCGCAGCGTCTGGGCAAATTCCTGCGCCAGCCCGACCACATCATAGCGTTCGGCAAATTCCCAGTGGCGGCTCATCCTGACTGCCAGGTTGAGCATGATTTCCAGGTCTTCTTCGACCTGTTCGACGACGCCGGGCCGCCGCACCTTGATGACGACTTCAGTGCCATCGGGCAGCGTGGCCGCGTGCGCCTGACCGATGGAAGCGGCGGCGAGCGGCTGTGCATCGAAGCTTGCAAACAGCGCCGTCACGGGCTGACCAAGTTCGGCTTCAATTCGTTCGCGGGCAGTTTCAGAAGGGATAGGCGGCGCGCTGTCCTGCAACCTGGCGAGTTCAGCCTGATATTCCGGCGGCAGCAGATCGGCGCGGGTCGAAAGAAACTGGCCGAGCTTGATGAAGGTTGCGCCGAGTTCTTCAAGCGCCAGCCGCACACGTTCAGCCGGGCCGGGCGCAGGCGTCTGCTGCCGCGAATGAAAGGGCAGAAAGCGTTCCAGTCCGGTCGCGCTGTGCAGCCAGCCGAGGCCGTGCCGCGCCAGCGTTTCGGCAATCTGCCGGTAACGGCTCAGGTGCAGGTCAGGCACTACCAGCGAACTCATCATCTGCCTCACTGAAAGCGGGAAATGTAATGATTACTGTTCAGGGCAGGCACTATAACATTCAGCCGGACGTTTCAGCCACGATGAATGAATGGAACGCGGATGACACAGACAAAATGGATCAGGGCACATCAGCCGCAATCATTCTTGTCCGTGTCATCCGCGTTTCATTCTGCCTGTTCCGTCGGCTCAGGCAGCGGAGTGCCGTCGTGAACGATGACAACCATTCCGACCGGAGCCATTTCGCTGAATTCCTTTGCGGCAAACATCGGAATGCGCACGCAGCCGTGACTGGCCGGGCGCGTCGGCACTGACGGATTGCCGTGAATCGCTACGCCATCGTAAAAGTAACTGGGATAGTAAAGCAGTCCGAGCGGGCTTTTGCGCCAGCCTTCAATCTTGCGCGTGACTTTGAAACGGCCCGTTGGTGTGATGGCCTGGCGCGTGTAGCCGCCTTCGGTAAACCATTCGCCGCTGCCCGATGAAACCGGCAGAATCCGCAGAATCGCACCGCAACAATCCACGACAAAGAGCACCTGGCGTTGCAGGTCAATTTCGATGTGCGCGTAACCCCATTCCAGCACCTTCGGTCGTTGCGCCGTGCGCAATGCGCTTAATTCATCCGGCGTCAGCGCGCCGGTGCGTGCCCGGCCTTCGACTTTCTGAAAGGCTACGAGCGCGTGATACAGCGAGGCGTCAGGCTTCTTCGCTTCGAGATCAACCCAGTAACCCAGATCGCCAAGCAGCGATCTGGCTTCAAGAATTTCAGCCTCGCTCATCTGCACTTTGGCAGCCGGACGCTTCTGTTTTGGCGGTTGTTTTTTGGCTGGCATCTGTGCTGTCGGCTGATTCACCGGCTGAGCTTCAACGGTTGCCAGCAGCAGAACGGCAAACACAAGACAAAAGACCTGAACTGAAAGCTGGCGAAGGTATTTCATACGCCATACTTCAGTGCAAATCGAAGGCCGCAGGAGAAGTGAATGGTTTGCAGGCGAAAGAAACTCAGGCCTGCGTGAATTTGCTCAACGGCAGATGACAGGCGGGGAATTTGCCACAAACGGCAGGACAGTAGCTGCTTTCAATTCTTACAGCATTTTCAGCCTGCGAATTCACACCACTGAATCCTGATTCCTGATTCCTGATTCCTCTTCCTGAAAAAACAGGAATCAGGAACCAGGCATCAGGATTCAGGCCGGATGGCAGATGATGAAACGCTGAGTAATGAAAACAGCGCCGACATTGATTGCTCAGGTCACTGCTGGCCGCCTTCGGCCTTTGCATCTTCAGCTTTCTTTTTGAGATCGCCTTTCAGGTGGTCGTCGTACCATTTGACGATGCGCTGATGATAATCCTTCACTTCCTCAATCGTTGAAGTCGGCATGCCGTGACCGCCATTGGTGTAGCTGACCCATTCGACTTTTTTATCCAGCCGTCGCAGCGCGTAATACATCTCCATCGCCTGCCGCGCCGGAACGTTGTGATCCTGTTCGCCGGTCATCAGCAGGAGCGGCGTTTTGATGCGGTCGGCAAACATAATGGCCGAATGCTGAATGTATTTCTGCGGCTGCTGCCAGAGCGTGGCGCCGATGCGATCCTGGCTTTTTTCAGGCGCGTGAATGTTGCGCACGCCGAGGCGCGGGCTGTCGGTGTAGAAGCTGACCATATTCACCTTGCCCGAAATGTTGATGGCCGCTTTGAAGCGGTTCGTCTGCGTAATCAGCAGGTTCGTCGCATAACCGCCGTAACTCGTCCCCTGCACGCCGAGGCGTTCGGCATCGGCCACACCCATTTCAATCAGCTTGTTCGCCGCCGCCGTCACGCCCTTGGCCCAGGCTTCGCCGGGATAGCCCGTTTCAAGCGTCACTGACGGCTGCACGACTGCATAACCATTGTTCGTCAGCACGTTGAGCGTGCCCTGAAAAGTGTCATCAAAGAACTGCTCGTAGATGTTGAAAACGGTCGGATACTTTTTGCCGGGCTGATAATCAGCCGGGTAATAAAGCACGCCGTAAGATTTGTTGCCGTCCACGTCGAGATAAGAAATCAGTTCGGTTTTGCTGAGCTTTCTGGCGGCGAGTTGCGGATTGGCATCAGTCAGGCGGCGCACGTTTTTGCATTCGGCATCGCTGACATAAAGATCAGCCGGGCGATTGCCTTCAGCGCGGGTGAAGATCCATGTGCTGCCGTCTTTTGACAGGCGAAAGCCCGCATAAAGGCGCGCGTCTTTGATGAGGTCAGTCATCTGTTTGCCCGCAATGTCATAACGCACCAGACCGCGCTCCCATCTGGTGCGCGCCGCGTAAGTCAGATAAATGCTCTGACTATTCGGACTCCATTCGATGACCTGATAACGCGGGCCTTCCTTGTCATCTTCAGGCGTTTTCAGAAAGAGTTCCCTGTTGCCGCTGCCTGTTTCAATCAGCCACAGGCCTTCCTTGTTTGAGGCAATCAGGCGCGAGCCGTCCGGGCTGAGTCGCACTGTGCTGAAGCGTTCCTTCTCTTTCTCTTTTCTGGCCGCGTCATCCTTTGGCGCGTCAGTGTTCGCGGCCTTGTCGGCTGCGTTCTGTTCAGGTTTCTTTCCGGTTAACTGTCGCGGTTCCTTGTCGTCAATCGTGCCGAAAAAGATGTTGCCGTCTTTGGCGTAAGCATAAGCACGGCCCTGGCGCGACCAGATGAGCGAGAGGCCTTTGGTTGATTTGATCAGGTTGCGCGCCGCGCCGTTATTGATCGGCAGCAGTTGCACCTGATTTTCGACGCCGAAAATCACGTCGTAATCGGTCTTTTTCGTGATGTCCTCAAGATAAGTGATGAACGATCCGTCTTCGGCCAGGTCGTAGGAACTGAGTCTGAGTTCAGGCAGCAGTTCGCGGGTCTGGTTTGTTTTGACTTCAAAGGCAACCAGCGAACGCCTGGCCGCGAGGCGGCGCAGTTCATCCCACGCGAGAAATGGCTCCTTGCTCGAATGCACGACGACGGTGGCTCTGGTTTCAGCCTCAAATGCGGCACGCGCTTTCGTCCACCATTCAGCGGGCCGCACGGTCAGCAGCAGCCTTGCGCCATCGGGCGACCACGTCAGTTCGGAATTTTCAGCCACGCGCTGCGATGATGGCAGCGTCACGTTCTGCCACTTGTTTGTCGCGCGTTCCCAGATGACCGGCTCAAACGCGCCGTTGCGCAGCATCATCAGCGCCAGGCGGCTGGCATCGGGCGACCATTTCAGGCCGCGCACCTGCTGTTTGTTGGTAAACAGCTTCTGCGCTTTGCCGGATTGCGTGTCAATAATCAGCACTTCGGCAAGTGACGGCGCAATGTAGGTCGGATCACCGAAGCGCGAATTATCAATGCCGATGCGGTCGCGTAGCGTGGCGGTCGTGGCCGCGAGCCACCTTCCGTCATCGCTTAAATCAGCGGCGCTGACACTGGCGACATCAAGCAGGTCATCAACGGTGAACGGAGCGGGTGACTGCTGCGCGACGGCGAGCGATGTCAGCAGCAGCAGAATTGCAAGGGTGAAAGACCTGATCGGGTGACGCATTTTTTCAGTCCTCCTGTTTGTGTTGTGAAAGTCGCTCGATGGCTTCGGCCATCAGTGGCGGCAGCGGCGCAGTGAAGGTCATATCCGTGCCGGTTGACGGATGCCGCAGCGTAAGCTGGTGCGCGTGCAGCAACTGGTGTTTGAGTTTCAGGCCCGGAATGCCGGGCGCGTGATGTTCACTGCTGCCCCGGTAAACCTGATCGCCGATGATCGGATGCCCGATGTGCGCGCAATGAATCCGCAACTGATGCGTGCGTCCGGTCAGCGGTTCGAGTTCAACGAGCGTGTGACCAGCAAATCGCTCCTTGACGGTGAAGCGCGTCTGCGAAGCGTCGCCGCCTTCCATCACGCGCCAGCGCGGCCACGTGTGCGCTTCGCGTCCGATGGGCGCGTCAATCAATCCGGTGTCGTCAGCCATCACGCCGCTGACCAGCGCGAGATAGGCTTTTCTGACGCGGCGCTGACGAAAGGCTTTGGTCACGATGCGCGTGGCGCGTTCGTTTTTTGAAATCGCAATCACGCCCGAAGTGTCGCGGTCGAGCCGATGCAGCAGCACCGGGCGCGGGGCGGTTTTGCCGGGTTTGTGTGAGCTGTGCAGAAAGTGCCACGCCAGCGCATTCATCAGCGTGCCCGATTTTTCATTCGTGCTCGGATGCGAGAGCAGCCCCGCCGACTTGTTGATAATGATCAGGTCGTCATCTTCAAAAAGAATGTCGAGCGGAATCGCTTCGGGCAGCGCGGAAGTCGGCGAAGCCGGATCAATGCTGATCGTGACGTGATCGCCGGGCACCAGAATCCAGCCCTGAATGCGGTGTATGCCGTTGACGCGCGCGTGGCCTTCACGAATGGCGCGGCGAATTCGCGTCAGACTGATGGCCGGGAAGTTCAGCGCCAGAAACTGATCGAAGCGCAGCCCCGGCGCTTCGACCTGAAATTCGAATGTCTGAAGCTTGTCAGTGTCCAATGTCTGTGTGTGGTGAAAAAGTGTGAGCCGTGAAGGGGGAATGTAACGCAGATCAGGGCAGGCAGCAATCGGGCCGCGCGTAGCAGGGTCAATGTCGTCACCTGGGTACGCACGCTTCCAGCATGCTGTATTGTGCGAAAACAACGACTTCATAAAAGCCCGGCACGCTGGAAGCGTGCGTACCCAGGTGACGGCTTTGACCCTGAAAGTATAAAACGGCTGATTGTCATCGGGCCGGAATTGATTCAGAATGTGAGCCGAATTAAATTCTGACAACGTCTTCATCACTGTCCATTCCGGTATCAACGCGCAGGGCGGGTTTTTCATTCGCCCGATTGGCGCATTTTTCAGGTGTGCGGGGAGCCTGGCTGCATGAACACTGAGCCGAATCAGCCTGACGCGACAGCATTGAATGAATCAGGTGAATGGCCTGCTGAGGCTGAAGCCAGAGGGCCGTCAGCCAGCTATGTCGGCATGCTGCTCAAGGGGCGCTACCTGATTGAGCGACGACTGGGACGCGGCGGGGTCGGTGTGGTTTACCTCGCCCGCGATCAGCAGTTGATGTCAAAGCCGGTGGTCGTCAAGGTCATGCTTGAAGAACTGGAAGGCACCACTCATCAGGAATGGTTCAAGCTGAAGTTCCGGCAGGAAATCGAAGCGCTCGCCAGAATTGATCATCCCGGCGTGGTCGGCGTGCTGGATGCAGGCGAGATGCCCGACGGTCGCCCCTGGCTGGTGACGCAGTTTATCGAAGGCGGCAGTCTGGGGACGCTGATGCAATCCGGCCCGCTGTCGCTTGAGCGTGTGGCCGACCTGATGCGGCAGATTGGGCATGCGCTGAGCGCGGCGCACGACAAAGGCGTCTTTCACCGCGACATCAAACCCGAAAACATCATGATTCAGCGGCTCGCTGAGGGCGAGGAACTGGCCCGGCTGATTGATTTCGGCATTGCCACCGTCAAGGATTCACAGCTTGCCGCCAGCCGCCAGGTGACGCAGGCCGCCGGAACGCTGCCTTACATGGCTCCCGAACAGTTGCGCGGCAGGCCCATTGCCGCCAGCGACATTTACGCCCTCGGCGTGATGGCTTACGAAATGCTGACCGGGCAGCCGCCGTTCAATCCTGAATCGGCGGTTCACCTCGCTGAACTTCAGCGCGCCGGAGTTCAGGCCAGACCTTCAGAGTTACGGCCTGATCTGCCGCTGGAAGCCGAAGCCATCATCCTCAGGGCGCTGGCCTGGGATCCTGAACATCGGTTCAGCAGTGCGCGCATTTTCGGTGACGATCTGGCGCGGGCGCTGCTGTCAAAGCCGGTGGCGCGCAAAGCCGGGGCGCGGCAGGCTGAGACCGAACTGGTTGCGCTGGCCGCCACGATGCCCGATGCCGGAGCGCAAACCGGATCATCCGCCAGCGCCCTGCCGACGGTCGAGATTGCGCATGTGCTGTATGTGCGGATCGTGCGCTATTCGGCGCTGCCGCTCGATCAGCAGGCGCGGGCCTTGCAGCAGTTGCAGCAGATCGTGCGGGATGCACCGGAATACCGGCAGGTGAACAGCCAGAATCAACTCATCAGTCTTCCGGCCAGTGATGGCCTGGCGCTGGTCTTTTTTCGCTCGGCGGTTTCTCCCGTCAGGTGCGCGCTCGAAATCGCCAGGGCCGCCGGGTCGCAGTTGAAACTGAAAATGGGCATTCACAGCGGCCCGGTGCATCGCCTCGCTGACATCAACGCGCACCGGATGGTCACGGGCGGCGGTGTCGCCGTCGCGCAGCAACTGGCTGACCTGGGCGAAGAGGGGCACATTCTGGTTTCAGGCGCTGTAGCCGATGTGCTCAGCCAGTTGTCGAACCAGGAGGCGAGGCTGCACGAACTCGGCGAAATGGTGCTGCCGTCGGGCATGAAAATTCAGCTTTACAACCTGTGCGACGGCACGCTTGGCAATCCGCAGCGTCCGGCCTCGCTCGGCGCGCCTTCACCTTTCACGACTCAACCGGGCGAACCCGTTACTGGGCGCTCGTCAAAACTGAAATGGTATCTCGCCGCAGCGCCGGTGTTGTTGCTCGTGATTTTCGGGCTGGCATTTGCGCCGAAAGTGATGAACTGGATTCGCGCGGGCAAGGCTCCCTCGACTGCGCCGGTTCAGTCGTCACGCACGCTGACTTACTGGGTGCTGGTCGAAAGATACCGGGGTGAAAAGCTGAACGAACCGCTCCGCTTTCCGCAGGAAGTTCTGCTCGGCGCAAAAGACCAGGTGCGGCTCGGCATCGCCAGCCCGCAGTCAGGCTTTCTGTATGTCGTGGGCGAAGGCCCGGAAAAGAATGAGGGATTGCCGCGTTACAACCTGCTCTTTCCTGATCCGCAAAGCAATCGCGGCCTGGCGCAGCTTGAGTCGGGGCAGCGGCAGTTGATTCCTGAAACTTCGGTCTTTGAACTCGACAGCCGCAAAGGCACCGAAACGATCTGGCTGATCTGGTCGGCGCAACGCCTGCCGCTGATGGAATCAGGCTCAGTCCGGGGAGCAATTAATCCAACTGACAAAGGCGAGATCAAAGACAAGGCCGCCATCCGGGCGATTGAGAACCTGTTGCGAACTGCTGCCAGGCCGGAACGCCGCGTTGATGAAGAGAAGAAGCAGACGACGATTTCGACAAACGGCGACCTGCTGGTTCAGCGCGTCCTGTTTGAGCATAGCTGAGCGGCCTGGCGTGTCCGGCGAACTGACAGTTGGGCGCCGATGACCTGGCAAATCTCTCAACCAGCAGTAAACACCGAAAGGAGCTATTAAAATGAAGCAGATTTTCAGTGTTGTAATACTTGCAGCAATGGTGAGTTCTTTTTCTTCTTGTGCCACAACCCGGAAGCAAGCAATTTCATCTGCAACTGCCGCCACTGCCACTGCCAGCCCGACCGAAAATGTCGAACAGTTGCTTGCCAGAATGGAGCAGGATTGGGTAGATGCAACTATAAAAGGCGACATCGCATTCACCGACCGCATTTTGGCGGATGACTGTATCTACATAAATTGGGATGGCAGCACCGAAACGAAAACACAGGTGCTGGAGAGCGTAAAGGCTGGAGCGTACAAGGCTGAATCTATGAAGCTGGAAAATATCAGGGTTCGGGCCTTCAACGATTCAGCCGTAGTCACCTATGGTCAAATTGAAAAGAGCCAGACCAAAGGCAAGGATAGTAGCGGACACTACATATACACCGATGTGTGGGTGAAGAGAAATGGTAAGTGGCAGATCGTAGCTTCACACGGATGCAAGACGGCGCAGCCGAAAGTGTGATGAAGAACCAAATGAGAAATACTCTCGGTTACTTTCAAATTGTGCCTGACAACCGAGTTCTCCGGGTGCGCCCCTGAAAGGTGGCGAAAGGCAGGTGCATTCAGATCAGATTTCGGACTGGTGTACGGAAACAACCAGTGTTGCGCGATTTGCCAAAATCGCGCGGCTTACGTCACGGGCCGATTGCGAGTGCCACGCGATTTTGGCAAATCGCGCAACACTTCCCGTTGACGCAATTGAAATCTGATCCGATTTTCAAAGACCATTCAGTTCGCCGGAAATTCCCCGCGGAAAGTCGTGAATCCGGCAGCACATTGCCCGGCGTAACGAATGACAGCGCATAACAAAACTTTTGCGCCTGTCATCTCATCCTGTTGTTTCCCGCCCGCAACTGATTGAAGGAGTAAATGTCATGCCCCCTTACACAGGCCCTTCAGTTCACCATCGTTCCCTCACCACAGGAATCCTTACCAGCCTGTTCATCGTCGCAATTTTTCTGCCTGCTGCGCGCATTTTCGCAAATGGTCAGGACGCCGTGCCGCTGCTGCCGGGCAGTCCCGTCGAACGCGAAATGTCGGGCGGTGAAGCGCACGTTTACCTGATTACGCTCGAAGCAAAACAGTATCTTGACCTGGTCGTTGATCAGCGCGGCATTGATGTTGAAGTCGAGCTGACCGGGCCTGACGGCGCGGTGATTGACAAGGTGGACAGCCCGAACGGTGATCGCGGGCCTGAGCCGCTCAAGGTTGTCACCGCACAGCCGGGAGTTTATCGCCTCACCATTCGCGCGCTTGAGAAGGACGCAAAGCCGGGACGCTATCAGGCAAAGATCAATGAAGTGCGCGCTGAGCAGCCGGACGACCGCACCAGGATCAGGGTGTTTCACCTGTTTGCTGAAGCGAGCGCCCTGACTAATCAGGGATCAGGCGAAGCCCTGCGCCAGTCGGTTGACCGGCTTGAAGCGGCGGCCACGCTGCTGCGACAGATCAATGATCGCGCCAGGCTCGCAGAAGCCCTGCTCGGCATCGGCCAGCGTCACACCCGGCTCGGTGAGGCACAGCAGGGCGTTGAATATTATCAGCAGGCGCTGCCGCTTTATCGTGAAAGCAACCACCGCAACGGCGAAATCATGACGCTCAACAGTCTGGGAATCGCCTTCGGCATGCTCGGACAGATGGCGCAGGCCGAGGATGCTTACACGCAGTCGCTGCAAATCAGACGCGCCAGCGGCAACAAAAGATCTTTGGGCGGCGGGTTGCTGAATATGGGCGATTTTTATCGCCAGAAGGGTGAAATGCAGCAGGCGATTGACTGCGTCACTGAGGCGCTCGAAATTGGCCGCGAATTGAAGGATGACGATCTGATCGCTTTTGCGGCCAACCAGCTTGGTGTGACTTATGCGCTGGCCGGCGACAAACAAAAAGCGCGCGAGTATCTGTCAGAAGCCGTGCCGCTCTTTCGCCGCACCAGCAACCGCCGCATGGAAGTGGGCGCCCTGATGAGCCTCAGCCGCGTGGCCGCAGGCGAGGACAAACAGCAGCAGCTTGAGGCGCTCAAACAGGCCCTGGCGGTTTACCGCGAAACCGGCGAACAGCGCGGCGAAGCCATCGTCCTGAATAACCTGGGCGAAGTGGCGGCTGAAATGGGCGACAAGGATCAGGCGCTGGATTACCTGAACCAGTCATTCGCGCTGATGCAGAAAATGCGCAGCCCGCAGGGCGAGGCCACTGTTCATCTCAGCCTCGGCAGGCTCAGCTTCAAGAACAGCGAATACACTTCAGCTTTCGATCATTTCACTCAGGCGCTGACCATCAGCCGCGACCTGCAAAGCCCGGCGGGCGAAGCGCAGTCACTGCTTGGCCTCGCCCGCACCGAACGCGCACAGGGCAACCTCAGCGAAGCCCGCGACCACATCGAAAAGGCCATTGCCATCATTGAAGAGTTGCGCACGCGCCTGGCGAGTCAGGAACAGCGGTCAACTTATCTCGCTTCGGTGCAGGATTACTATGAACTTTACATTGACCTGCTGATGCAGCAGCGCCGCACCTCGCGCCGCGATCCGGGCGGGCAGCGCGAGGATTTTGTCGCGCGGGCATTCGAGGCCAGCGAACGCGCCCGCGCCCGCAGCCTGCGTGAACTGCTGATGGAAGCGCGCTTTGATATTCGCCAGGGCGCTGACCCTGCACTGCTGCGCCAGGAAAAACAATTGCAGCAACAGCTCAACGAGCAGCTTGAACGGCAGATGCAGATGCTCAGCAATCCGCACAGCCCGGCGCAGGCATCGGCGATGAAGAAAACCACGTCGGAAATCAGAAGCCGGTTACAGGACATCGAGACACAGATTCGGCGGCAAAGCCCGCGTTATGCCGCCCTGACGCAGCCGCAGCCGCTCGCACTCGCTGAGATTCAGCAGGAACTGCCTGATGACACGCTGCTGCTTGAATACCTGCTTGGCAAAGAGCGCAGCTACCTGTGGGTCGTCAGCCGCAACAGCGTGCAGGGTTATGAACTGCCGGGCCGCGAGCGCATTGAAACCGCGGCGCGGCGCACGCTTGATTTACTGACGGCGCGTAATCAGGGCGATGCGAAAGAATCGTCGGCGCAGCGTCAGGCCCGCATTGCGCGCGCTGATGCGCAATACTGGCAGGCCGCAGCGAACCTGTCCCGGATGGTTCTCCGGCCCGCCCTGCGCCAGTCTGGCCGGAAGCGGCTGCTGATCGTGGCCGACGGCGCGTTGCAGTATGTGCCGTTTGCAGCACTGTCAGCAGGGGACAGGGGATGGAGGATGGGGGATGGAAAGAAGAAACTCCAGCCTCCAACCCCCAACCCCCAACCCCCATTCCCCAATCCCCAACCCCTGATTGTCAGTCACGAAATCATCAGCCTGCCCTCGGCTTCGGTGCTGGTTGAAGCGCGGCGCGCACCCGTGCGGCAGCAGACGCCTGCAAAGACTATTGCCGTGCTGGCCGATCCGGTCTTTGAAGCGAATGACAGCCGCATCACGACTGTCAGGATTGCCGCCGCTGACCAGCGTTCCGTCGCGCAGCCCGAACAGACGCGCGTGCTGCAACAGCGGCCCGGTGAAATCCAGGTCAGCCGCCTGCCTTTCACCAGAGAAGAAGCCGACCGGATTCTGAAACTCGTTCCCGCTGACGCGAGTTTGCGGGCGCTGGATTTCAGGGCCAGCCGTGCGACGGCAATGAGCGCGCAACTGAGCGAGTACCGCATCATTCACTTCGCCACGCACGGCTATTTCGATGCTGAGAGTCCTGAACTGTCGCGGCTGCTGTTTTCGCGCTTCAACGAAGCGGGACAGCCGCAGCCCTGGGCATTGTCCGCGCCGGAAATTTTCAATCTGAAACTTCCGGCTGATCTGGTCGTGCTGAGCGGCTGCCGCACGGCGCTGGGCAAATCGGCCAGAGGTGAAGGCATCGGCGTGCTGACGCGCGGCTTTATGTATGCCGGAGCCGCGCGCGTCGTGGCGAGTCTGTGGAATGTCAGCGATCAGGGCACAGCGGAACTGATGAGCCGCTTTTATGCCCGCCTGCTCGGCCCGCAACCGCAGCGTCCCGGCGCTGCCCTGCGCGCCGCGCAGACTTCATTGCTGCATCACCCGCGCTGGCGCTCGCCCTATTACTGGGCCGCTTTCGTCATGCAGGGTGAATGAAGAACAATCACTGCACGCCGCGACTTCTCTCTGTGCCTCTGCGCCTCTGCGTGAAACTTATTCTCACGCAGAGGCGCAGAGCACGCAGAGGAAGGGAGGTCAGAGAGCGGTTCAGGGAGTGTGCGAGCCTGCTGGTTTCAATTCAGAGAAACGTGAAGGAGTCAGTGATGAATCAATCTGCTGTCAGCCGGACTTTCAAAATACTGATGTGTTGTGTGGCGTGGTGCGGGCTGTACGACCCGGCGCAGGCGCAGCAGCCTGAAACGACGCGCGATTTCTGGAACAAGGCTTACAGCAGCCCGGCATCGCAGCCTCAGCCGCGCCGCGCTGCTGCCCGCGTGCGCCGTTATCGCAACGTCACGCCGCAGGTGAATGCTGAAGGCGTCGCCAGCGACAACGCGCTCGGCGTCACCGTCTGGCAGCTTCAGCCTGCGCGCCCGTCGCAGCGGGGCGAACGGCTGCTGTTGCAGGCTGGTTCAGAAGGCATGCAGTGGGTTCCGGTGCGCGTGTCGGCAGCGGCTCCGTTGCAGGAAGGCAGCCGCATCAGGCTGAGCATTGAACCCGTGCGTTCAGGCTTTCTCTACGTTGTTGACCGTGAGCAGTTCGCTGATGGCAGCGTGGGTGAACCGCTGCTGATCTTTCCGATTGCCTCGATTCGCGGCGGCAGCAATCAGGTCAGCCGGGGCCGCATCATTGAAATCCCTGATCGTCAGGACGAGATTCCGTACTTTTCCATCCAGCGCATTCGCCCTGATCACACGGGCGAACTGCTGACGATTCTGATTACGCCGCAGCCGCTCAGCGAACTCGTGATCGGTGACAAGCCGCTCCGGCTGACCGACGCGCAGGTGGCGCTGTGGGAACAGCAATGGGGTCAGCAGACCGGACACCTTGAATACAGCGCAGGCATTGGCGCGCCGCTGACAAAAGTTGAAAAGGAAGCAGGCGCTGATCCCGCCCGCACGCTGAAGGATAATGACCCGGTTCCGCAGTCAGTCTTTTACAACCCGCAGGCGAAACCAGGCGAGCCGCTGATGGTGAAATTCAGGCTGCAATACGGCAGCGCCGCAAACACAACCCGCCACACGCGAGGCCGGAAATGAATCGAGTGCGGAGTGTGGAGTGCGGAATGCGGAATCAGATCAGGTTTCAATTGCGTGTCCGGGAAGTGTGGCGCGATTCTGGCAAATCGCGCCACACTGAAATTCGTGTGAATTCGTGGCTGGTTTTGCTGATTCTGTCCCTGCAAAAAAAGAAGCCCACTGGCGAACCAATGAGCTTCAAAGGAGACAACAAGCGAACCAAACAAGAGCAACAAAAGGAGACACTAAACTCGAATCTTATTCTCGCTGCGATTTCCTGCGCCGCATCTTCGCGGCGATGGCAGCCAGTCCGCTGCCGAGCAGAAGCATCGTGGCAGGTTCAGGAACCTGCGGGCCGTTCGGGATCGCAGTGCCCGCGCCCTTTGCTGTGAATGAGGTGATGTACCTGCAGCCGCACGGGTCTGCCGCCAGAGTCACTGTCACCGAAGCCGTGAAGCTGAAATCAAGCGTCGTGATTGTCGCTCCGTTCTGCGGATCAGTAACCTTCAGCGTGCCCGTGATCGTGCGCGTATCCGTTGCCGTATTCCCGGCATTTCTCAGATCAATGTAAAACGTCGCCTGCCCCGAAATATTCGACCCGGCGTAATCCACTCCGTTGATGATGAACGGGCTGGAAGCCGTGCCGGAAGCCGGAGTCAGTGAAACCGCGACCGTCGTTTTGCCTTCCTCATAAACGTAAGGCAGCGGCTGCGACTGAAAGTTGAGCTGCACGTTCAGTCCAGTCCCCTGAAGTGACAGCGTATTGGCGCCGCCTGCGCTGAGGCTGGCGCTCGTGAGCGTAATCGGATCTGCTTTGGCCACTGCGCCGATCAGCAGCAGCAGGGTAAGCAGAATGAACGATCCCGTGAATTTATGTGTGTGCTTCATTGCCGGTTTCCTTCAACTCATCGGGGCATCGTTCGCGTCTCTGACATTGGCAATTCTCTACAGCTTCCAGGCGAAACAATGACGCGCAGACGACAAAAGTGTGTCGAAGGCAGGCCGGTCAGGCAGGGAATCAAACAGGCTGAGTTTATTGCGTGAAAATTGTGCCGCGCGGTTCGCCAGGCTGCCAGCTTGTCGAACCGCAAAGCCGGAACGAAATGACTTTACTGTTCAGTTGAACGTCTGGTGATCAGAAAGATCATCAGCGCCAGCGCCGCGAGCAGCGTCAGTCCGGTCAGGCTGACCGAAACCTGATGCAGTAAATTGAAGGTCGCGCGTGTCGGATCATCAGCGGCCAGACCGGCCAGCCGTTCACCGAAATCAAGCCGAATCTGATGCAGCCACGCTGACACGACGAATCGTGAAACCGCCGTTGCCGCCAGCATCAGCAACAGCAGCGCCAGCTCAAAAATAAATCCTTTGCCTCGTTGCGCCGCGAGCAGCAAGGCAATCAGCGCCAGCCCGATGATCAGACCGCATATTTCAAGCCCGCCGAGCGTGCGCGAAACAACCTGCCCGGCCAGATAAGTCGAAGGCAGCACTCCGAACGCCGCCGGAGCCACAAAGAAGCTGAAAAAGAACATCGCCCCAATCCACAATCCAAGCAGCGCCAGTCTGGTTTTGAGCAGCATGCCGTTTGTTCCTCGCTGTGAGATTTGAAATCTGAGATTTGAGATGGATTTATTGCCGGGCCGCCAGGCGATCCTTCAAAACTTTCTCTGCTTCAAGCAGCGCGGCATCGCGTCGCTCGCGCAAATCACTCAGCTTCAGCGGCACGATACGGTCAGGCATGACGCCGCTGCCTTCCAGTCGCCGCCCGCGTGCTGACAGATAACCGTAAACGCTGTAACTGAGTTCGCCGCCGCCCGGCAGTTTTTCTCTGTCAGCGGCCAGCACACAGCCGCACGTCTGTTGACCGATGACGGTGGCGCGCCCGCTTTCCTGCATGGCGGCGGCAAAAATTTCAGAGCCGCTGCCCGATGCTTCGTTGACGAGAATGACGAGCGGGCCGTCATAGAGCCTGTTGCCTTCGCGCCCGGCAGAGAGTGCAACCGGATTGCCTGACCGCCGCGTAAAAGTGCCAAACGAAGTCCGGCGCGCCAGAAACAGACTGCCGACCGACAAGACCATCTTCGGATCACCGCCGCCATTGTCGCGCAGATCAATCACCAGACCGGGCGCGTCCCTGAACTGCTCCAGCGAGGCCCTGAACAATTCGGCTGCCGGAATCTTCCAGTTGCTCAGGTGAATGTAGCCGATGCCCGATGTGAGCCTGCGCGACTGCACCTGCGGCAGCGTTGATACGACGCGGCGGCGCGCAGTGACTGAAACAGGCGCGGCTGCGGCGCTGGCGCCTGATGCCAGTGTCAGCGTGACGCTGGTTTCAGGCGGGCCGTCGAGCAGTTTGCCGTAAATCAGTGCGCGCCTGGCTCGTTCAGATGATGAAACTCCGATCACCTCGCGTACTTCGGCAATTCGTCTGGCAACCGGCTGGCGATCAATCGAGAGCAGCGCCATCCCGGGCGCAACGCCCTGCCTGATGATTTCAGGTTCAGCCGTGATGCTGGTGACAACGGGCTGGCCTTCGACTTCATAAAAATTGATGCCGGTGCTGATGCCCTGTGTTTTATCGCGCAGGCTGCGTTTTAAGGGGCTGCGCACGTGCGTATGTGCATCGCGCAATTCAGCGACCATTTGTTCGAGCAGGTCATAAAACGCTTCATCACCCGCGACCGTTTCAATGCGCGGCTGGTAACGATCACGCGCCGCGCGCCAGTTGATGCCGTGCAGTTGCGGATCGTAATAACGCTCATTGATCAGCCGCCAGACGCGATTGAAAACATTCTGCCGGTCTTTCAATGAAAGCGTTGAGATGGCCGATTGCGCCGAAGCGGGCCGCATTGAAAGGCCGAGCGGCAGCCAGCACAGCACAACGAGCAGCGCGACCGGCAGCGAACCTGTGATGAAACGACGTGATCTCATTTGAATGCGGAAAGGCTGGTCAGCTTGATTTGAGGAAGGGCAAAGGCGGCAGTGCCGGAATCAAGCGCCGCTTCAATCTGCGGCAGCAGTTCATTCAATTCCGGTTCGATCAGGTGCGGCGGCAGCGCAAGCATTTTCTCTTTTGCCCGCTGCCAGACGCTGCGCGCGCCTTTCTGATTGCCACGCTGTAGATGATGCAGCGCCGCCGCCGCCTGAATCAGCGCGTGCAGCAGCGTGCGTTCAGGTTCGCTGGCCGCGAGCCACAACGGCTCCAGCGCCTCGTGACACGCGAAATAAGCGCCGCGATTGAACAGCTCAACAGCGGGCAGACAGGCAGGCGAAAGCGGCATAACTCAATACTGCGGAACTGACGGATCAACCTGCTGTGACCAGGCGGCAATGCCTCCGGTCAGATTTTTCAGATTCGTAAAGCCCAGCCGCGCCAGATATTCGCACGCCCGCGCCGAACGCATGCCGTGATGACAATGCAGCACGATCTCTTCGTCTTTATCGGGCAGTTGCTGCGCCCATTGCGGAATCTGTCCGAGCGGTCTGAGTTCAGCGCCGGGAATGCGCGCAATGTTGTATTCCAGCGGTTCGCGCACATCAATCAGCCGGAACTTTTCACCGGCATCCTGCTTTGCCTTCAATTCAGTGACAGTAATAATTCCAAAAGACATAAGTTTTCTCTGTCAGTCCGTCTGATCGT
This sequence comes from Blastocatellia bacterium, assembly GCA_046331565.1. Taxonomy (GTDB): domain Bacteria; phylum Acidobacteriota; class Blastocatellia; order RBC074; family RBC074; genus DASRDU01. The sequence goes on along the minus strand of JAXLQP010000001.1, from coordinate 2,731,749 downwards.
TCGTGTTTTCAGCGGCGCGTATGCGTTCAATCAGATCAGTCAGCGCAGCAACTTTCTGCCGGGCCGCTTCAAGCTCGCGTTTGCTGGCCATGTAAAGCTGCCAGGGTTCGCTCTGCACCAGTTCCTTCAGCCTTTCTTCACCGGCAGTGTGCGCCAGCGCGGCGATGACCAGCCCGCTGATCTGAATATGCTCAAGGCACGTTGCCAGCGCGCTGTAAGCCGTTTCTGCCGATGCCAGATTCCATTCCGGCATGACTGTCGGCTGGATTTTCTCGTCTGCCTGTTCAGTCTGTTCGCTCATGGTGTTGATGCCTGTGACTCAGGCGGCTGATCGGCGGTTGCAGGCAGCGCGCTTACTGTCGCTGTGCCGATTTCAGTTTCGCCGTTTCTGATCGTCAGTTCAGTGCCAGGCGCAATGTAGTAACGATGCACATAACCGAGCGCGATGATTTCATCGTTCGCCAGACTGCGCGTGCTGCTCGTGATTGCGCCGACTTTTTTTCCGTCGCTGCCGTAAAGCTCCGCTCCCGCAGGCGGCGCGTCAGCACTGACGGACAATTTCATCAGCCGCTTGGCGGGCTGACCGCGCCAGTGAATGCGGGCGATGATCTCCTGACCGAGATAACAGCCCTTGGTGTAACTGACCGAATCATCAAGCCCCGCTTCAAGCAGAATGTGCGTGTCATTAACGTCAATGCCTTCGCGCGGCACGGCGGCTTCGATGCGCGCAATTTCAAAAGCTTCCTGGCCGACAGCGCGTGCGCCGAACTCAGCGCCGCGTACGATGATCGCCTGCCACACCTGCGGCGCAGCTTCAGCCGCAACGAATAAATCAAAACCTGCTTCGCCGCAGCGCGCGTGAGTTGCCACCAGCACCGTCTGATCAGCAATTACGCGCTCAGCAATTGTGATTTCATTTTCACTGACTGCCGCGCCCGTCAGCGATTCAAGCAATGCCGCCGCATGCGGCCCCTGTAGTGAAATCAGCGACTGTTGTTCGGTCAGATCATTCAGGAAAAATTCGCCTGCGAGCGTGAAGCGTTTCAGGTTGTTGTAAATCTTCTCGCGCCGCTCAGGATGAAGTTGCAGCAGCAGCCTGCCATCAAGGTTGTAAATGCGACAGAGCGCACTGACCTTGCCGTGCGCATCAAGAAAGGCTGCGGGCACGCCGTGACCGGATGCCAGCGTTTTGACTTCGTTGGTGACAAGGCCGTTGATGAACTGCGCCGCATTCTTGCCGCTGACTTCAAGTTTGCCTTCGGGCGAGAAATCAAGCACGGCCACGCCGCCGCGAATCGCCGCGTATTCAGCGCGCACGTCGCCATATGAACGGGGCAGGGAATTGTCATCGCCGTACTGCGCGCCTGCGGCTTCGTGAAGTTGTCTGAGTGAAGTAATGCTCATTGTCAGTTCAATCAAAATCCTGCGCGAGCGATTCGCGCACTGTGCCTGCAATCACGGCTTCGTGCTGATAGTGCGGGTGATGAATGACCAGTTTCGCAGGCGCTGTGCCTGAGATGAAAGCTTCGCGCTGTGCGTTGCTGAATCTGAAGCGCACATACTGCACCGCGCTGATGCGGCGCTCATCGCTTTGCCCCGCGTCGAAGTTGCCCGGCAGCCTGTCATCACCGATTTGCAGCCAGATGCATTCGCCGGTGTTGACGCCCAGGAATTTCGTCATCTCTTCGCGGATGCGCGACTGATTCTGCAATTCAATCAGCATTGTGGCTGCGAGTTCGTTTTCATCCGGCAGCAGTTGATTGTAAGTGTCAATCTCGTGCTGAATCGCCGCGTCATCAACAATGCGTTCAGCGCGCATCATCTCCTGAATCTGAAACAGCACCGTGTCGTGATTTTCAAAGACAAAGGTCACGCTCGGTCCGACCGGCACGCGGCGATTCTTTTTCAGTTCAATAATCTGACGGCGAAAATCCGGGCGCGCCTTTTCGTACTGCGCGATGTCTTTGATTTCAGTGATTGCGACTTTTTTCATCATTACAAGCCGACCACGAATTTACACGAATGACCACTGATTTGTATTTCATTCGTGCTGATTCGTGTTCATTCGTGGCTAATCCTTCTCATCAATTCCGTAAGCCTTTGCCAGCACTTCGACCGGATGCAGCGTGGTGCGGCCTGTGCCCTGCTGAATCTGAAGCCCGGCGAGCGAGCAGTCAGTGGCGACCAGATCGGCGTTTGATTCCTTGACGCCGCGATGAAGTTTGGCGGCGACTTTCTGCGACAGCTCGAAATACTGTTTCTTCATCGCCCAGGTGCCGTCGTGGCCGGAGCAGCCCTTGTCAATGAAGATCACTTCAACGCCCGCGAGCCGCAGCAGTTCGATGGATTTCTGACCGATGGCCTGGTATTTCAGATGACACGGCTGATGATAGGCCACCGTGCCGACTCTGACCGGAAAATCCTTCTTCAGTTTTCCTTCCGCGTTCAGCTTCATCAGGTACTCTGACAAATCGTAAGTGCGGCGGGCGACTTCAAGCGCCTGCTCGCGTTCCTCACCCTGCAAATAATCAGCGTACTCTTTCTTCAGCATGATACCGCACGTCGGCTCAGGCACAACGATGTCATAACCCTCGCGCACCCAGGGCAGCAGCGTTTGCACATTCGCGCGAAAGTGTTCGAGCGCAGGCTCGACGCGCCCGGCGTCAAGGTAAGGCATCCCGCAGCACTGCTGTCCGGGCGGATCAGCGATCTCAAGATCGTTCCTTTGCAGCACGCGCACCGTGGCCCGGCCAATCTGCGGTTCGTTGTAATTGACGATGCAGGTGTGAAAGAGCGCGACTTTCGGGCGGCTTGTTTCCTTGACGGTGAGCGTTGATTCACCGATGTTCTTTCTGAACCATCGCTCAAAAGTCTGCGCGTGAAACTTCGGCAGAATTTTGCGGCGATGCACGCCCATCGTCTTTTCCATCAGCCAGCGATTGGCTTTGTTTTCATTCGCCAGATTGACGAGCGGCGCGACTTTGCCAGCCAGCGGCCCGACTTTGTCAGGCGTGGTCAGCAGCAGTTCAGAGATGCTGACATCACCGTTGTTGCGCGCTTCAACGGCGCGGGCGCGCATCACGAGCCTTGGAATATCAATCAGGAATTTATGCGGCGGCGTATAGGGACATTTGATGAAACAGAGCTTGCAGTTGTAGCAGAGATCAACGAACTCTCTGACCTGCGGTTCGGTCAGTTTGTCCGGGTCTGAATCAACTTCTTCAAGATCGAAAAACTCAAACAGCTTCGGAAAGGCAGGGCAGAGATTGAAACACAGGCGGCACGAATTGCAGACATCGTACTGCCGCCGCAATTCGCGGTCGAGCGCGTGCGCGTCCCAGTATTCAGACTCATTCCAGTCAACCGCAACCGAAGTCAGATCGCCTTGTTCGAGGGACATAAGTCAGTGGTTAGTGGCTGGTGGTTAGTGGTTAGTGGGAATCGGCGCTCCGCAGCGCACTAACCACTAACCACTGACCACTAACCACTCTTCAATGTTTGCCGTACTCCATCGGCACGCCCTTGCGCTGCGACATAATGTAGGCTTCGAGGGCGCGCATCTTCGGGTCATCGGCGGCGAGCTTTTTACCGCGCGCCGGATTTTCGATGCACCAGTTGATCATATCGCGCAGCAGCGCCACGCGCCGAAGCTGAATCTGAAACTTCGGATAAGTCTCCGGGTGCGTGTTGGCCGCGTTCGGATGACACATTGCACAGGCGATGCCGTTGGTGCTGCCGATCAACTGATCGCTGTGAAAGATTTCGTCACCGTACTTGATTTCGCGCTCCAGTTCGCGCTGCCAGACGGCCTGATCGCGCGTGGTGAAATCATTCGGCTGCTCGTTCTGAGTTTTGGGCTGCTGCCCTGCCTGGGCTTTCGGCGCGGTTTTCTGCGCGCCTGAAGCCCTGCTTTGCTGCGCAGCATTGGCCTCCTTTTTCCAGGCGGCAGCAGTGGCCGGGTCAGTCTTTTCCATCCACTTTGCCATCAGTTCATTCGAGACAGCCTGCGCCTGTTCGGGTGTCAGGCGTTCGCCGGGGCGCACGCCCTTGACGGTTGCGTAAGTTTCTCCGTCGCAGAGTTGCACGACCAGTTCCTTACCGTCGGTCGGGACAGGCGGATGTTTCGGCAGTTCCTGCTGCTGTGCGCGCGCGCCCTGATAAAAGCTCACGCCACCGGCCAGCAGCACCGCGACTGCAATGAGTCTGAACCAGGATGTTCTGTTCATCTTCAGCCTCCTTTCAGTAAGTCACCAGAGTTGTCTTTGCCGGGCGATCCTGCACGCCATTTGATGACAGGTACTTTTCAGACACGATCATCGGGTTGCGGTTCCAGAGGTTGTACTCCTTGTTCACATAACCCGACTGAGTGACGTTGATGATTCCGTCGCCCATTCCATCGGTCTGATTGAACGGGTCGGAGCGGTTCATCGGCACGGTCAGTTTCGGCAATCCGTTTGGCGCATACGGCCAGGGCCACGCGGTCGAAAGCATGCCGTGAAAGTGAATGTTGCCGATGCGGTTGCTGAGAACCTGGTGCGTGTGACCGTGAATGACCGTGACTGAATTGAACGGACGCAGCAGCGCCTGAACTTCATCGGCGTCTTCAGTCCAGAAATTCCAGTTGCGATAGTATTTGTAAAGCGGCGAGTGCGAGAAGACGACGACTGGCGTGGTCTTTGCGACTTTGGCCAGGTCGCGCTGCAGCCATTCGCGGCCTTCCTCGCCGACTTCAAAGCGGCTCTGACGGCCATCATCGAGGCCCGCGACAATGCCCATGCGCTGTTCGGGCGTGAGTCCGGCCTTCGTCCAGAAATCCTTTTCGTTGACGCTCATCAGCGTGATGAAATGCACGCCCTTGTGATCGAACGAATACTGCGGCGGGCCGAACAATTCCTTCCACAGATCGCCCATATCCAGAAACCAGTCGTGTTCACCGACCATCATTCTGATCGGCGCTTTGACCTGTTTGAGGATTTCAGCGCCGAGTTTGAGTTCGCCGGATTTGCCAAGCTGCGCGAGATCGCCGCCGTACAGCACAAAGTCAGGCTGCGGGTCGAGCGCGTTGATGTCGGCAACGGCGCGTTCAAGCTGGCGCACGAAGCGTTCATTGAGCGTCTTTTCGTAAAGGTGCGAATCTGAAATGTAAGCGAAGGTGAACGGCTGATGCGCCGGAGCCGGAGGGGCGGCGGCTTCGACGACTTCAACCAGTTGAAATGAATGTGGCGCGAACGTCTGAGTCGCGGCGACTCCGGCGGCGGCAGCGGCCAGCTTCAGGAATTGGCGGCGGCCTGCCATCGTGCGGCCCGCTTCCATCAGTTCACTGAACCAGGCGTCCCGTTCACGCAGATACTGCTGGCGGCGTTTCTCCCATTTAAGCGGAATCATAGTGGTGGCCTCCTTTTATGGCAGCGGATCGCGGGTTTGCGGTCTGACTGACTGCGCGCGGCGGCGCACATCGTCGCTGGTCAGCGCCTTCAGAAACTCGACGACATCATCCATCTGCGGATCGGTGAGCTTGAGCGGACGCATGCCGCCGTCCAGATTCGGGTTCGGTTCGCCGCCCTTGTTGTAAAACTTGATGACATCGAGCAGCGTCTTTTCAGAGCCGTTGTGAAAGTACGGCGCAGTCAGTTCAATGTCGCGCAGGCCCGATGTTTTGAAGGCTCCGATGTCTTTCGGCTGTTTCGTGATCAGGTAACGACCGAGTTCTGAGAAGCCCGGCGAGAGCGCCAGTTCATCAATCACGCGCTCGCTGTTCTGTCCCTGCGCGAGCATCTGCTGCGCCCGGCGGGCAAGCTGCGGGAAGTTCTGATCCTTTGCCGCGACGCCGATGTTGTGAAATTTGTTGTCGGTGAAAAACGGCTGCGTCGAGTTGAAGGCGTGACAGGAAATGCAGCGCGCCTGGCCATTGAAAAGCTCCCAGCCGCGTTTCGCCGCTTCGGACATGGCGTTCTGATCGCCTGCCATAAAACGATCAAACGGCGAATTGCCTGAAACCTGCGTGCGCTCGAAAGCCGCGATGGCTTTGGCGATGGTGTCAATCGTGATGGCTTCGCTGCCGAACGCGGCGGCAAAGAGCGGCTTGTATTCGGCAGCCGCACGAATGCGCGTGACGACGACGGTGTGATCCTTCATCCCCATTTCGATGGGATTGATGATCGGCATCTTCGCCTGATCTTCGAGCGTGGCGGCGCGACCATCCCAGAACTGCGTTTCATTGAACATCGCATTGAGGACGGTTGGCGTGTTGCGCGCGCCTTTTTTCAGGCTGATGCCGATGCCGACCATATTGCTGTCGGCCATCGCCGTCGCCGGGTCGTGGCAGGTCGCACAGCTCACCGAGCGATCAACCGAAAGGCGTTTGTCGAAAAACAGCTTTTCGCCCAGCGCCACCTTTTCGGCGGTCATCGGGTTGTCTTTCGGAATCATTGATTCCCAGACCTCGGCGGGCAGGCCGAGCGGAACGTCAAATTTGAATTTCTGTGCGACCGCAGGCGTCGCCTGAGTGTGTGAAGCGGGATTGAGCAGAGCAACGAAAGTGAGCGCAGCACAGGCAGACAGTAACGCCAGTTTCACCGCTAAAAAAAGGCGTTGCCAGCCCACGCTGCCGGAAGTCGTGGTTTTCATAGCGGCCCTTTCTGTGGCAGGATTGGCGGCAATCCCGCCTGTTCAGATGATGGACAGGCAGCCGTTCCAGTTACGGAGCGGCAGCAGACAGCGACTTCAGTTTCCAGTGTGCCAGCACGGCTGAAGTCGCTGTTTTGTTGTGAGCGAATGCGGCTTCAGCCGAGCGTATCAATCCCTTTCTGAAAGCGTCCGGCGTGCGATTTTTCGGCGCGCGCCAGCGTCTCGAACCATTCGGCAATCTCTTCAAAACCTTCCTCGCGGGCCGTGCGCGCAAAGCCCGGATACATTTCCGTGTATTCGTAGGTTTCACCGGCCACAGCGGCCTTCAGATTTTTGGTCGTATTGCCGATGGGTTCGCCCGTCGCGGGGTCGCCGACTTCCTTGAGGAAATCGAGATGGCCGTGCGCGTGGCCGGTTTCACCTTCGGCAGTGTCGCGGAAGAGTCCGGCGATGTCGGGATAGCCTTCGACATCAGCCTGGCGGGCGAAGTACAGGTAGCGCCGGTTGGCCTGTGATTCACCGGCAAAAGCGTGTTTCAGATTTTCATGAGTTTGGGTTCCAGCTAATGCAGGCATGGTGATTTCTCCTTGAATGAACGTGGACAGTTGATGGTGGACTTGAAATAAGAACCAGCGCGCCGTTGCTGCCCGCCGGGTGACGCTCAGCTTCAGCGCGATTTTGATGGTCTGGCGCGGCGGCCTGATTTTTTCTGACACGCCTGGCAGACGCCGATGAAATCAAGCCGGTGATCTTCAATCTGAAAACCGCTGAACTGGCGCGCGCCCTGCAGCAGTCCCGTCAGTTGCTGATCAAACGGGACTTCAGCATCGGCAATGTGGCCGCAGACGCGACAGATCAGATGGTAATGAGAATCGGCTGCGAGTTCGAAATAGCTGAACGCCGACCCGGCCTTCAGTTCGCGTACGCTGCCCTGCGCAATCAGCACCCGCAGGTTGCGATAGACCGTGCCCAGACTCAGGCGCGGAAATTCCTTTCTGACCAGCGCGTGAATCCGGTCAGCCGTCAGGTGTCCGCCATGACGTTCAATAGCCGTCAGCACGGCCTGTCGTTGTTTGCTGTTGCGGTGTTGCATGGATTTGCCAGACAGGTCGCTATCCTGGCAGGCCGGTGAGAAACTGTCAAGCTATCAATAACAGGAATTATTACTGATAAGAAAAGAGCAAAGAAAAACGGCTCCTGTTTGCAGGAGCCGTTTTTCGTGTTCGTTCAGATGACTGGCGGTTATGCTGAGAATGAACTGCCGCAGCCGCAGCCGCCGCTGGCATTCGGGTTGGTGAAGGTAAAGCCCGAACCCATGACGCTGGTGACATAATCAATCGTCACGCCGTTCAGGTACTGCGCGCTGAACATATCCACAAACAGGCGCAGCCCCGAAGTCTCGATCACTTCGTCGTTGTCGGCAGGCGCTTCTTCCAGATTCATACCGTACTGAAAGCCTGAACAGCCGCCCGGCACGACGCGCACGCGCAGCCCGCCCGTTGCGGGAGTCAGCCCTTCGGCTTCCATAAACTTCCTGACTTCAGTCGCCGCCGATTCTGTCAGGGACAGCTCAACTGCTGAGAGAGTTGCTTCCATAATATTATGCTCCTTGAATTTTACGAGTTGATAACTCTGTACTGACTTGCAGCGTGACTGCACGCCCCTGAGCCAGATTCCCATTAAAGCCTGTGGTGAAACAGCAGCTTCACCTGAAAAATCAATGCGGAGTTTCGTCAATCAGTTCACCGAACCCCGCCACCTCTTCGCGCAGGACGCGCTCGACGCCATATTTCAAAGTCATCTCTGAAATCGGGCAGCCAAGACAATTGCCTTTCAAACGGACGTGAACATTGGCTCCTTCGATGCGCACCAGTTCGATATTCCCACTGTGCGCGGCCAGCGCAGGCCTGACCCGGTCAAGTGCCGCCTCAACCTGCGCGGCGCTGATTGCCTGATTTTCATCGAAGAACATCGTCACCTTCCGCTCAAGCGAAGCCAGATAATAGCGACCAGCACTCAGATGCGTCAACTGAACAGTGGTCAGTGGTTAGTTGATCGTTGTCCGTTGTCAGTTGTCCATTGTCAGTTGTCATTTGTCTGTGGCACGGGTCAGTTGCTGACTGACACCAGACGCAGACCTGCCCGTACCTGCAAACAAATGACAACTGACAATGGACAACTGACAACTTACTTCTTCAGATTGAGCACCGGCAGTGTGCGATTTGATTTGATGGCCTGAATGCTGATCTGCGCGGCGACGTTCTGCGCGACTTCGCGGAAGGCCTGAGCCTGCGCGCTCTCAGGTGCGCCGACGACAATCGGAATGCCCAGGTCGCCGCCTTCGCGCACGCTCAGAGACAGCGGCACTGCGCCGAGGAACGGCACGTCATAACGCGCGGCCAGCGCTTCGCCGCCGCCGTGACCGAAAATGAAATGGCGCTCAGTGCAGTTCGGGCAGATGAAGTAACTCATATTTTCGACCACGCCGAGCACCGGCACATGCAACTGATCGAACATGTTGTAGGCCTTGCGCACGTCGCCAAGCGAAACTTCCTGCGGCGTCGTGACCAGCACGGCCCCGGCCATCGGCACGGTCTGCGCCATACTCAGTTGCACATCGCCGGTGCCGGGCGGCATATCCACAATCAGGTAATCAAGCTCGCCCCATTCGACCTGCCGCAGAAACTGCTGCACCGCCGAATGCAGCATCGGCCCGCGCCAGACAATTGCGCGGTCGCCCGGATTGAGCAGCCCGATGCTCATCGTTTTGACGCCGTGATAGACCGGTGGAATCAGCCTTTCATTGCGCACGACCGGCTGATCATTGCCGCCCATCATAATCGGCACGTTCGGGCCATAAACATCAGTGTCGAGAATGCCGACCCGCGCGCCCATCTGCGCCAGGGCGACAGCCAGGTTGACGGCGACGGTTGATTTGCCAACGCCACCCTTGCCCGAACTGACTGCGACGATGTGGCTGATGCCTTCAACAGCGGCCTTGTCCACGTTGCCGCGCGCCTTTGGCACTTCGGCTTCCATTTTTACTTCGACAGTTTCGACGCCGGGAATGGCCATCACGGCTTTCTGCGCTTCAAATTTCAACTGATCGCGCACGGGGCAGGCAGGCGTGGTCAGCACGAAACGAAAACTGATGACGCCGCCGCAGATTTTGATTTCGCGGATCATATTGAGCGCCACGACATCCTTGTGCAGATCGGGGTCTTTGACGGCGCGCAGCGCATTGAGAACTACGGCTTCGGTAATTTCACTCATGATTTCTCCTGAAGACAGCGATGATTTGCGTGACCGATTGAAACCGTGATGGTCGCACGGCAAAGCCTGCCGCTGCAAGTGGGCCGATTTCACAGGCTCAACAGCAAGCCTCACCAGGAGCGCAGGCTCCGACGCCTGCGCTCCTGGTGAGGCTTGCTGTAAGTTCCTGGTTATCTCGTTTCGCGGGCGATTTGGCCAGGCTGCGGGGTTGATGCTATGATTCATTTTCACTGACAGCTTTTATGCTTCCGCACTCGGAAATCAGAATCATCAGCGAGAAATTCGTAACCTGAAAATTCAGTCAGCGTATGTCCATACTTTCAGAAATCGTCAACACTGCGAAGGAAATCATCGAAGCGGCCCGCTCAACTGCTGCCGGAATGGCGGTGACGCTCAGCCACATTCCTGAACACAAGGTCACGGTCAGTTACCCTGACGAGCCGGTGCAACTCTTCAAGCGGTTCAGGGGCGAGCATTACCTGGCAGTGGATCAGAACGGCAAGGAATTGTGCGTGTCGTGCTTCCTGTGCGCGGCGGCCTGTCCGGCTGATGCCATTTACATCGAAGGCGCCGAAGATCCGCGTCCTTACGAGGAGCGCGCCACTCAGGATCATCGCTACGCAAAGGTTTATCAGATTGATTATGGCCGATGCATCCTGTGCGGCTTCTGTGTGGATGCGTGCCCGACCGATGCCATCAAGCACGGGCACAATTTCGAGTGGGCCTGCTACACGCCCGGCGAGATGACCAAGGACAAATGGTATCTGCTCGAAAACCGCAAGCGCGAAACGCCGGAAAAATACCAGTGAAGTGGTTAGTGGTTAGTGGTCAGTGAAGAGTGAGAAAATTTCAGCAACTCTTTCTCTGTTCACTGTTCACTGCTCACTAACCACTAACCACTCTCTCCTCAGGATTGACCATCAGCCACATCACTGCGCCGAACGCAAAGACTCCGGCCATGACGTAAAAGGGAATTGTCCATGATTTCCATTCCTGCACGGCATACCCGACCACCAGGGGCGCGATTGCGCCACCGATATTGCCCGCCGTATTCATAAATCCGGTGACGAGTCCGGCCTGGCGTCGCCCGACATCGAGGCACACGGCCCACGCCGCGCTGATTGTCAGAGTCTGACAGCAGAGCGCAAGCGCCACCAGTACCGCTGCCGTCACGCGATCTTCGACCAGCGCCACCGCCAGCAGGACTACTGCGCTTGCGAGGTAACCGGCAGCACCCACGCCGCAGCGCGCCAGTTTCAGATTGCCGGTTTGCCGGGCCAGACGGTCGGTCAGCCAGCCGCCGCACCAGAAGGCGCCTGCGCTCAGCACCCAGGGCAGCGACGCAAACCAGCGGGCATAATCCGCCGAAAAACCGCGCGCCCTGATGAGCCACGTCGGCAGCCAGGTCAGATAAAAGTAAAGCCCGTAGCCATAAGCGAAATACATCGCGCAGATCAGCATCAGGTTGCGACTGGTCAGCAGGCGCGCCCAGGGAATGTGCAACGAGTGAGGCGGTTCCTTTTCGTGGCTGACGCCGGAGCGAATCAGACTCAGTTCGGCCTGATTCACCGCCGGATGCTCTTCAGGACGGTCACGAAACCAGCGCTGCCAGGCCCACACCCAGACCGCACCCGGCAGTCCGAAGATGACGAATGACCACCGCCACCCGACGCGCTCGACCAGGGTAAAGACCAGCGGGGCAGTGATGGCTGAACCGACTGCCAGTCCGATGAATGACACACTCAGCCCGCGCCCCTGCTCGGCGGCAGGAAACCATTGCGCAACAGTGCGGGCGATATTCGGAAAAGCTCCGGCCTCGCCCGCGCCGAACAGGAAGCGCAGCGCCAGCAGCGACCAGAAGCCCGTCGCAGCTCCGGTCAGGATGGTGAAGGCCGACCACCACAGCACGATCCGCGTCAGCACGACACGAGTGCCAAAGCGGTCGCCCATCCAGCCGCTCGGAATTTCAAAGGCCGCGTAAGCAAAGGTGAAGGCGCTGAAAATCCAGCCCATCTGCGACGGCGAGAAATTGAATTCGCTGGTGATGAAGGGCGCTGCCGCCGCGATGCACAGCCGGTCAAGAAAGGTGATGACCGCCAGCGTGAAGATCAGCCACAAAACGGTGAAACGAACACTCGTCGGAGTCTGCATCGGGTTACCCGGCCTGCCTGTCAGGATTAGTCCAGTCGGGCGGATTATATGGGGAAACGTGGTTTCGGCAAGAGCCTGCAGGCCGGTGGGGAATTTAATCACTCCCGGCAATAATAAGGTTGCATCAGACCAGGTGTGTGTTATGATGAGTTACGCCAAAGATTCAAGTTGTAACAAGGAGCTATTGCCGCAGTCGCTGCCTGACGAACTGATTGATGACTGCGCAATCCGGTGAACCGGCTTCAGAACTCACCGCCTCACGACCGCTCCGAGCAGATGTCAGGCAAGTCTTCGCGTCGTGGCTGCCGCACGGCAGCTTCTGCTGTAATTCTTGCCTCCCCGACCCCTTGTTACGTATTGCTCAGTCAACTCACTGGTCGGCGTCTTTTAATCAGGCCTGATCCGTTGATTGGAACAAACCACCTTTAGTCCACGTCGCGTTCGCCGCTGCTTCATCCGCAGATGCTGATGACCATCCGGCGAAATCCGGACGTGTGGGATTAACGAGGAGGAACATCGTGATTACACGACTGATACACAAACTCACCACTCTCGCACTTGTACTCTGTGCCCTTGCGTTGTGCAGCCTCACTGCTCTGGCACAGGATCCGAATGACCTCAGACCTGGCAGCGTGCTGTTTTTCAGCCGCTACACCAGCAATGCCTCAAACCCGGCGTCTGAAGATACGCAGATCAACATCACCAATACTGATCCCAACCGGTCAATCGCCATTCACGTCTATATGATTGATGGCAGCAGTTGCTCGGTAGCCGATTCATACGTCACGCTGACGCAGTCTCAGACGACGTATTTTCTGGCCAGCGACTTCGATCCGGGCACGAAAGGTTACATCATTGCGGTGGCCAGTTCAGGCGGGCTGCCAACACAGCACAATGCGCTGCTCGGCACGGCCTACATCCGCGAAGCCGACGGACGGCTGGCCGATATTCCGGCAGTGGCCGTGACCAAGAAACTGGCCGGGACGATTGATCCGGGGGTTGATGCGACCGCCACCATGACTTTCGATGGCGGCAATACCGCCAACAGCTACGACAAGCTGCCAGGCACAGTGGCGATCTCAACTTTCAACAGCCAGACCACTGACAACACGATTTTTGCGCTCTATTCGCCAGCGGCGAATCTGCTGACTGGTGAAAACCCGTCAATCAGCATCTTCGGCCTGATGTACAACGATCTTGAGCAGTCGCGTTCGCTGACCTTCAAGATTGGCTGCTACACGCAGGTGGCGCTGACCAGCCTGAGAGTTCTGAACGGCATCAACAACTTCATCCCGCGCGGCAGCACTGGCTGGATGAAGATGAATGCCACAGGCCGCCCGCTGCTCGGCGTGGTATTGAGCAAGGGGCCGATGTTCAATGGTGGTCGCAACCTCAGCACCATCTCGCTGTTCAATTCTTACAACATCACCGTTCCGGTCTTCTAAAGCAGGCCGCGCAAATCAGGAATGCCGGGAGCGTCAGTAACCAGGTGCAGATGGAATGAACTCCGTTGCACCTCGTTGCTGGCGCTCTCTGCCTTTATGTTGAAAGGTCGGATGGCAGTAAAAGACCGCAGGCAGTTCCTTTTACGGACTGTCTGCGGTCTTTTACTTTCAGCCTTCCGCCTGAGCTATTCTTCCACCCTGTAAACCTGTCCTTTCCACACCACCACGACGCGCTGACCCAGGGCGAAGAAGTCCGCGAGCTTCGGTTCCCGGCTGAGCAGGTTGAAGTATTCGTCGCTGCCGAATTTTACTTTGACTTCTGTCAGCCCGGCTCCGGCTTTGAACTCGCTGTCAGTCCAGACGCCATCGCGCAGGTAGAACGTCCGGCCTGCCACGGTGCGGGCCTGGCTGGAAGCCTGTTCATCGGGCAGGGCCACTTTGTCGGCCTGACGCAGCGCTTCTTTTTCCTTGCTCAACTGCACGGCTTCGCGTCCGGCAACGGATGAATCCATCGAGGTCGGCGCGCGTTTCGCCGGTGCATTTGGCGCAGCCGGGGCACCGCCGAGAACCGTGACTGAGTTGTCGCGCGGTTGCACGTGACGACGCTGTGATTCAGCGCCATCAGCAACCACACCCATCGGACGCATTCCCGGCTCCAGGACGAGGTATGAGGTGTAGGGCGTGATGATGTTGTAGCGCGTGCCGAGTTCGATGATTTCTTCGCGCAATTCACGCGATTCACCGTTGAGTCTGATCTGCTCCATCAGATGCCCGACCCGGCGCATCGCCCATAGTTGCGGCAGAAATTCGTTGCGGCTTTCCACTTCGGGAAACTTCACGTCATCGTACACAAAACGCCGCTCGACGCCGTTGACTTTGCCAATCAGCGTGATGCGCTGCCTGCGGCCTGCGGTTTTATCCGGCACGTCAAACGGCGCGTCAGCCGTCAGCCGGGCATATTTCAGCAGCCCGAAATTCTGCGTCAGCGCCGACGCCGCCAGCATCAGACCGGCTGTTTTCAGCCTGGCCAGGCCGCTGACTGACATCCTGCCATCAACCGCCGCTTTTGATGCATTCGGGCGATAGCGTCCGATCAGCACAAGCTGCGAGCCGTGAAAAATGTCGGGAATGTTGCGCGGATAGACGTTTTCGACTTCCGCACCGCCCCAGTCAATTTTCACGTCGCTCAGCACCGGGTAATTAACTTTGGCGAAAAAGTTCGAGACTTTGACTTCGATATCTTCGTGCGGTTCGATGTAATCCGCTGCGCCGGAATTTTCAGCAGCAATGCCGTCAAGCAGCAGCGTGTTGACATCGTAACCGACGCCGAAAGTAAACACGCGCACGCGCGCCTTGTTGGCCTGGCTGACGTTTTTCAGAATCTGGTTCGCGCTGGTAATGCCCACCGTCGGCTGACCGTCGGTAATCAGCACAATCAGGCGCGGGCGTTCGCCGGATTCGAGCTGACCGAGCGCGGCCATCATTGCTTCGTTGATATTCGTGCCGCCGACCGGACGCATGCGATCAATGAATTCGCGGGCCTGGCGTTTGCCTGATTCATCGGCGGCAATCGGGCGCGGACTCATCAGATGATCTTCACCGGCAAATGAAATGATGTTGAAGCGATCACGCGCTGACAGCAGCCCGATGCCCTGTCGCAGCGCGGCTCTGGCCTTGTCCATCTTGCCGTCATCGGCCATCGAGCCTGAAGTGTCGAGCACGAAAACAATATCTTTCGGCTGCACGTCGCGTTCATCAAGTTCGGTTTTCGGTGCGACGCGCAGCATAAAATAGCCATCCTTCGCCGGTTCACGATAAGTCAGCAGCGACAGGCCGAAATCCTTGTCCGAGACATTGTAAAAAAGCTGAAGGTCAGGTTGCGCCCCCGCGCCGCGCACTTCAAAGCTGACGCGCACGCGGTGGTCGCCATCGCGCCTGATTTCGAGGTTGTGCGAAGGCGAATAGACATCCCTGATCGCCGCTTTTGATTCAATCGAAATTTCGCCTGAGATGCGGCCCGGCGGTTGACTGGCGGGCGGGCGCGTGCGGTCACGCGGCGGGCCAGGCAGCGGGCGCACACCGGGCGGGTCTTCGATCAGGGTGTTGGCGCGCCAGCCCGTGCCGAGCGGATAACGCCACGCCACAGTGCTGTTTTCGTTGCTGAGCACCTGGGTGTAAATCAGTTCGATTTTCTTGTCGCTGTGCGGGTTGATTGGAAAGACGCTGGCCTGAAAAAGATTTTTGCCCGCATATTCAAGCAGCGCCGGATCGCGCCGCGACCGCACAATGTCGTCATAAATGCGCCGCGCTTCGGCCTTCGATCTGACTTCACCAACCAGCCGTTTGTTGCCGTCCCACATCGCAAATTCAGAAATGGAAACGCCCTCAGGCAGCGGGAAGAAATAAGTGCCTTCAAGCAGGTACGGCGTGTCATTCTCAAAAACCTGTTCGACCTTTGTGGTGGCGACCTGTTCACTGATGGTCGTGGTCAGGTGAATGCTTTTGATTTTGAGCGCGCGCGGCAGCCTGAAATCGGGCGGCGGCGGTATCGGGCGCGGACAGCGGTGACAGGGTTCAGGAATAATGATGCCCTGCGCGCGCGCCGTCGCAGCGCCGCCGAAAAGAGCCAGCAAAGCAGTCAGTAACGCCAGCGCGGCTGACGCCATCAGTCGTTTCATAACTCCTCCGAAAATTCGTTTGCAGGTTCGGGGCTGTCGAATGAACGCGGCAGGCCTGAGAGTTTGCAGACAATTTCAGCCCGTTTTGTCTCTCCTTCTTCTCACCTTCTTCTCTTCTTCTCTGTGCCTCTGCGCCTCTGCGTGAGATTAAGTTTCACGCAGAGGCGCAGAGACGCAGAGGAAGAGAGAAGAAGGAGAGCGGAGAAATCTGGTATTTCGATTGATCCTAAATTCGGATGGCGGGCTGATGTTCTTCAGGCTGGATGGTGGCGCTGAGCTGCTGGTGCAGCCACAGGCGCGCAAAGTTCCAGTCCCGTTTCAGCGTGGTGACTGAAATGCCGAGTACTTCAGCGGCCTGGGCTTCGGTCAGCCCGGCGAAATAGCGCAGTTCAACGACCTGGGCCGCGCGCGATGAAATTTCTTCGAGCCGGTCAAGGGCCTCATCGAGCGCGAGCATTTCAAGTTCCTGCTGATAAAAAAGTCCGGCGGCTTCATCAAGCGTGGCGTAACTGGTCGGGCCTGGCTTCCGGCCTGACAGATTGCTGCGGGCGCGGTCAATCAGAATCCGGCGCATCTGCCGTGCCGCAATTACAAAGAAGTGCGACTGGTCGGCCAGTTCAATGACCGAGCTGCCAAACAGGCGCAGGTAAGTTTCATTGACCAGGTCGGTCGGCTGAATTGACTGCGGTCGGCCTTCCTGTCCCAGATAATTTTGTGCCAGCCAGTGCAGATGATCGTAAACAAGACAGATCAGTCGTTCGCCGGATTCAGCGTCTCCGGCGCGCCAGGCTTGCAGTAAAGTGGAAAAATCAGCGGGGGATTGAGGCAAGGGGTTCCTCCATCGGGGCACAATGGAACATAATCCCAGGACAAAAAATATTTACCGTTTGATGAACTGATTCGGCTTCGGCGCGCGCATTATAAAGCAGAGGGCAGTTTATCAAAAGGTTTTCAGGCATCTGCCGGAAGTATTCAGCCAGTCTGACGGCGATGATGACCAGCGAGCAATGGAAAAAAGTCAGGGATTTGTTTGACGCAGTGGCAACGCTGGATGCGCCAGCCCGAACTGCGCGCCTGGCGCAGTCCGGCGAAAGCGTCGAAGTGCAGGCCGCCGTTGTGCAGTTGCTCAGGGAGCAGGAAAAGCTCGCGGACTTTCTGGAAACGCCCGCGCCGCTGCTCGTGCAGCATGAGTTTGAAGACCGGGTGACGCAGGCTTCAGGTCGCCGCATCGGGCCGTACCTGATTGAATCGGAAATCGGACGCGGCGGCATGGGCATCGTTTATCGGGCCGTGCGCGTGGACGATGCTTACCAGAAACAGGTGGCCGTCAAACTGGTCTGGCCCGGTCTGAGCGCCAGCGAAATGGCGCACCGCTTTCGTCGTGAGCGGCAGATTCTGGCCAATCTGGAACACGCCGGGATCGCCCGCCTGCTCGATGGCGGCGTGACGAGCGAAGGCTGGCAATATCTGGTGATGGAATACGTCGCCGGTCAGCCGATCACTGATTACTGCGATCAGCACCGGCTTTCGATTGCGCAGCGGCTGCGACTGTTCCGCGAAGTCTGCGCGGCGGTTGAGTACGCGCACCAGAACCTGGTCATTCACCGCGACCTCAAACCCGGCAATATTCTGGTCACAGCCAGCGGTCAGGTGAAGCTGATTGATTTCGGCATTGCCACTTTCCTTGATCAGCATCACCAGCCCGTGCCGTATTCAGTGCCCGGCACGGCGATTCTGACGCCCGAATATGCCAGCCCGGAGCAGTTGCAGGCGCGGCTCGTGACTACCACCTCGGATGTTTATTCGCTCGGCGTGGTGCTCTATGAACTGCTGACCGGTCATCGCCCGCATTATTTCAGACACCTTTCGCCTGAAGCGGCGGCCCGGCGAATTGCCGAAGCTGCACCGGCACTGCCCAGCCGCGTCATTGAGCAGATTACCGAAGATCAGGATCAGGACGGCCAGCATTTCGTTACCCGCTCACCCCGGATGGTCAGCGAAGTGCGCGAGGGCAGCCCCGAAAGACTGCGCCGCGCGCTGAAAGGCGATCTCGACAATATCGTGCTGAAGGCGCTGCGCAGCAATCCCGCCGACCGTTACCATTCAGTCGCGCAGTTGAGCGAAGACCTTGCCCGCCACCTCAATGGCGAACCCGTCACCGCCCGCAAGCCTGAGTTTACTTACCTGGCGGGACGATTCATGCGTAAACACAAGCCTGCCGTGCTGGCCGGAGTCGTGATCCTGCTGACGCTGCTGACGGCGCTGCTGCTGCTGATCAGGCAGAACCGCAGCGAACGCGAAAAGGCGCGCCTGCAGCGGCGCGCGCTTTACGCCGCACAGATGCAGGAGGCCTTGCAATTCTGGAAGGATGACGAGTGGCGAAAGATGAATCAGCGGCTCGAAGCGTGGCTGCCGCAGCCGGGCGAAGAAGACCTGCGCGGTTTCGAGTGGCATTATTTGCAGCGCCTCGTCAACGGCAGCGGACTGACGCTGAAGCTGCCGAACCTGGCCGTCAACACTGCTCTTTCAGCCGACGGGCAGGTGCTGATTGTGGTTGATGCTGAAAACGGCCTGAAGACATTCGATGTCACGACGGGCCGCGAACTGCTTTCGCTGCCGGGCCGGTCAGCAGGCTGGACGAGGATTGACAGTTACTCTTCTCCTGAGCTGGTGGTCAGAGTTTACGAAGGTCGGCGTGTGGTCGTTCAGGACTGGCTCACCGGCGAGCAACGGGCTGAATTCACTGAGCCGGAAGGCGGGCTGCAATGGGCGCAGGCCAGAAAACAGGATCAGTTGCTGACCATCAATGACAAAGGCACCATCAAAATCCGCGAGATCAGCACTGGTCGCATCCTGCACCTGATTGAAGGCGATGGCCGGGCCATCAGCGCTTTCGCTGTTTCAAAAGACCAGCAGCGCCTTGCCGCCGTCAGCCATGAGCAGCGCCAGATGACCATTCACGATCTGGCCGGGAACCGTCCGCCCGTTCGCTTCGAAATGTCGCATGAGGTCATCAGTATCGGCTGGACGGCCCAGGAGCAATGGCTGCTGGCAGAGGTCGGAAATGAACTGCTGGCTTATGACCCGGCCACCGGCAGGCTGGCGAGAAAGCTGACACACGCTGGCCGCAACATCACCGCGTTTTTTCTCTCACCTGATTCCAGGAGGATGGCCACGATTGACAGCCGCAACGGCGTTGCCGTGTGGGACACTGTCAGCCTGCGCAGACTTTTCACGCTGCCGGGTCTGAGCGATGCGCAAATCCTCAATCTTTACGAAGATGGACAGTGGCTCACCATCATTCACAATGATCGCCGCATCAGTCTGTGGAATCTGAACACGCGCCGTGAAATGGTTGTTTTCAGGGGGCAGCGTAACGACCTCCTCTCCGCATATGTTTCACACGACAATCGCTGGCTTACTATTTCGAGCACCGATCATACCGTCAGAGTCTGGAATCTGGCCGAAGCGATGCAGCCTGATGTTCTCAGGGGCCACACCAGTCACATTCTGACCGCGACTTTTTCGCCCGATGGCCGCCACGTTGTCACCGCAGGCAAGGATCGCCGCGCCATCATTCACGACATCACAAGCGGCGCACAGACCGTGCTGCGCGGGCATCAGGATTACATTTACACCGCCGCTTACTCGCCCGATGGCCGGATGCTCGCCACCGGCAGCAACGACGGCACGCTGAAGTTATGGGATACCGCAACAGGCCGCGAAGTCACGACGATTCGCAACGGCACGACTGAATACTATTCCGGCGTGCGTGCGCTGACCTACACCCGCGACGGGCGGCAGATCGTGGCTGGCCTCAATGACGGAAAGATCAGAATCTGGGATGCAGCGAGCCATCAACTGCTGCATGAATTCAAGGCCCACGCCCGCGAAGTGCTGTCGGTCAGTTTTTCACCTGATGGCCGCCTGCTCGCTTCAGGCAGTTGGGATCAGACCGCAAAGCTGTGGGACGCTGCGAACTGGCAGGAACTGAGTACGCTGAAAGGTCACACGGGTTACGTCTGGTCAGCCGTCTTTTCGCCGGATGGCAGACAGCTTGCCACCGGCAGTCAGGATCAGACGGTGAAGTTATGGGGTGTCGCCACTCACCAGTTGATTCGCACGCTGGCGAGCCACAACGACGAAATCTTTTCGGTGGCCTTCACGCCCGACGGCACCCGCCTCGCCACGGCCAGCAACGATCACACCGTCAGACTGTGGAATCCGGCGACGGGGCAGGAACTGCTGACCCTCAGAGATCACACCGACGAAGTCTGGGCAGTCGCCTTTTCACCTGACGGCAGCACGATGCTGACCGCGAGCTGGGATAAAACAGCCCGAATCTGGCGTAGTAACAGCCGTGAGCCGCTCAATAAAAAACTCATTTCACCGTGAGCTGATTTGCATTGCTTTTACGCATTAATATAATGAAACAGGTTTTTTCAGCCTCGTTTGTCTGACAGCTTCCCCCCGGTTACTGATTCGGGCCTGCCCGGTCTGAATCAGAGGTACTGCAAAGATTTCGCCGGAACTTTTACCCGCCCGGTCAGACCCGCTACCTCTGACCGGCTCAGCAATCCGCATTTCGGCTCCAACCCGGAATGCATCTGAAGTGATTGTCGCCATCTCGTTCCCCAGCCAGTGAGCGGCAATCTGTCTGGCCTGTGCCAAACGTTCCCTCAGGAACCCAACCGGATTCTGCTATGACGACGATCAAAGTTGACGAGCAACTTCTTCCCCGGTCGCCATCAATTGAATGCAGCGCCTCCCTGCGTGAAGCTTCAGACCCCGTCCTGATTCAGTCACGCAAAGCGCAACTGCTGGAAGAAATCAATAACCTCAAACGCAGCATTGCCCGCCTGAACCGCGTGCTGGCAGAGAAACAAAAAGCCTATCGCCACCTTGTCCTGTTCCCGGCAGAGTTGCCAGTTGCTGACTCCGCCGGGCAGCGCGAAGGCGAATCTGACGCTGAAGAGTAAGCTGGCGTCAGGCGCGTCATTTGACATTCAGGGCTGACAGTACAGGCGCTGGCCTGAAAGTGTTCTGCTGCCACCAGCCTGATTACGCAGCGCAAATCACGTTGAAAACATCTGCCCCGCCGACAGCGTGGTGGCAGCGGCTCTCAGCCAGAGCGAGGTGCGCACAAACACGTCAGCCCACAGGAAATTTCTGTCCGGGAACATCGTGATAATCGGACTGGTCTCAGGCCTGGCAGTTCGTTTACCCGCCACTGAAAAAAAATCTGCACAAAGTGAAAAATTCATGAACTGATTTGCGCTCTTTTTTCGCACTCTGTATTGAAAGCAGAAAATCCACCTGACTTTCCTCACTGGACAACCGGCACAGCAACAGAAACACACTGACAGTCAGCGAACTGCCATGATGATTCTGTGCCTCTGAGTACAGCCATACCACCGAAGTAAGCCCGCATTCACGAGAACACTGTTGTCTGTCAGGTCAGACCCCGGCCAGCCTGACAGCTCAGATATCGGAGGTTTACACATGCGCTCAGCTCACCCTGTTCGTCTTTCAGCTTTCATTCCCGGCAAACTTTCACGCGTCGTGATGATGACACTGGTTGCGGCGCTGATTCTTTCAGCCTGGCTGTTTCCTTCAGGCCGGGCCGCGTCTTCCGTCAGGCGATTATTTTCTGCGGCCACGACAAAGGCTCCGGCTGTTGTCGCCGACAGCCACACGCTGCTCTCTCTGAGCTTTGACAACACCCTGAACGGAGCGGATGGCGAGACTCCGACAACATCATCGGGCACGAGTTATCAGCCCGGTGTGGCAGGTTCAGGGGTATCGCTGCCTGCTGGAAACCAGCTTTTCTACCAGAGCGCCGGAAACATTGATGCAAAGGAAGGAACTTTTGAATGCTGGCTCAAGCCGACCTGGAACGGCAATGATGGCCAGGGCTACGCTATTCTTCAGTATGGAGTCTCAGGCGGGATGCTGATTGTCAAAGACGGGGCGAATAATCTGAGAATCATCCTGAACCGATTCGGCGGCGCGGGGGGCAGCGAAGCGGGCGTGGCTTACAACGTCAGTGCATGGACAGCCGGGCAGTGGCATCACATTGCCTTCGTCTGGAGCAACAGCAGCAAAACGCTGAAACTTTACATTGACGGAACGCTCAAATCACAGGCTGGCTTTTCGATCAGCCTGCCTGCGATCAGCAGCAGCACCTTTCAGCTTGGGGCCGACGGCACTGGCTCATATCTGAACGCCGTGATTGACGAGGTTCGCATCAGTGATATTGAAAGAACAGCCGACGAGATTACTGCTGACTTTCTGAAAAACCTGACGGTCAGTTCGTGGACTTTTGATCCCGCCACGACAAACATTGAAATGTATCCAGGCTGGTTTTACTGGGTGCCGCTGACCATCAGGGCTGTCACCAGTGTCGGCGATCTGACGCTGCCGCCATCAGCCGCCACCTGGTCAAGTTCGAATTCCGGCGTTGCTGTTTTTGATACTTCAGGCCGGGTCAAAGGGGTGTCGCCGGGAACCGCCACGCTGACAGCCACGCTTGGTAATCAGTCGAGCAGCATTTCAGTCAGCATCCTTCAGCCCGCCCGGCCTCCAGTGGAAGAGGTGATTGATCCTTACCTGGCCACACCCGCAGCCGGGCATCTGTGGAGAATGCCAGTCGTTATCATCCGGTATTTTCCAACGCGGGATGGCGTGAATCTCGATGCTGCGGCATCAGGCGACAGTTCGACGCTGGCTGACGTGAAAGCCAGAATGGAGCGACTGGAGAAGCAACATAAATTCATGCTCGAAGAGGGAAGCAGGTTCAGAGGTTATAAAGATCCCGGCGGGCCACCCTCACTGGGATATGAGGTGATCAGGATCCACACGGTTTACGAAGACGTGCCTCCGGGCGTGACCTATGATCCGGATAGCGGCATTTATGCGATGGACTATCATCAGATTCTGACCAGATTCGGCGCTGAGAGACTGGTCAACGAACACGGCGTCAAAGAGTTCTGGATTGAAATCTACCATCACGGGCGAATCGCGCCGACCGAATCAAATATGTCAAGCCCGCTCACGGGAGACATATCCAACAGTGAACGAAACAATAGCGACATGCCTGTTTATAAGAAAACTTACACAGCCTACGGAATTAACTTCACACGCAGCCGGAATGAGGCAACGCACAATCACGGGCACCAGCTTGAATCAATTCTCTCGCACGTCAATCACCTGAGCGACGGGACAAGCGATTTATTCTGGAAGAAATTTGTCGGGCAGAATGCCAATGGAGAATTCATCACCGGACGGTGCGGATGGACCCATATGCCTCCCAACACTACGCAGCATTACGACTACGATAATAAGACTCAGGTTCTGAGCGACATTGAAGACTGGACTCCGGCAGGCACGGGCCAGAAGAAACCAGTCAATGGAGATTACTGGCGTAACCTGCCTTACCAGTGGCCTGCCGGGTTGAGGCCCGAAGATGATGGCATCGTTGAGTCCCACTGGTATATCTACTGGATGCAGAACATGCCTGGAAGGGGCAATGTCATTCCGCACGGCACGAATCGCATGTCGAACTGGTGGGCCTTTACCGGAGACTGGGATGCGAGCATTCGCGCCGGACTGGGGTTGTATGAACCTGGCGCCTGCGCGTGGGCAATTTCGGCCACAAGTCAGGCGGTTGATGCTGTCGGCGGTTCAGGCAGCGTCAACGTGACGTGCGGCAGCGGGTGCAAATGGATTGCCTCAAGTAATGCTGAATGGATTACGCTGAACGGCAATCCGTTCGGCGCAGGCAACGGGAGCATCAATTTTACTGCTGCTCCCAATCCGGGGCCGGGAACCCGCACCGGAACGATTGCCATTGCCGGTCAACTCTTCACCGTCGCGCAAAGCGCGCCGACTCCACCGCCCGCAGGCACGATTACCGTCAACACGACCGCCGACACAGTGGCCAATGACGGATTCTGTTCACTGCGCGAAGCCATCATCGCCGCCAACACCAACACTGCTTCCGGCACGTTGCCTGGAGAGTGCGCGGCAGGTCAGGCCGGACAGGGCACGAAAGCGAACGACAGCGGAACCGGCTTACTGCGCCAGGCGATTCCGGACGCCAATGCGAATTCCGGGCTGGATACAATTACTTTTGATTCCAGCGTTTCTTCGATTGCACCGCTCTCTGCTCTGCCGTGGATTACCGACACCGTCGTGATTGATGGAGGAGCGAACAAAGTAGAACTGAATGGCAGCAACACGAGCAATACTCATGCGCTCGTGCTGACCGGGGCAGGCAGCGCGGGAAGCACCATCAAAAACCTCGTCATTAACCGCTTCCTGGGCGGAATTGTTCTCCAGGATGGAAGCAATAACAACAAGGTACAAGGCTGCTACATTGGCACTGATGTCGCAGGGACAACAGCCCTGGGGAATTCGGAAGGACTCGTGATTTCCTTCAGCCTCGGCAATCAAATCGGCGGCAGCACCGCTGGCGAACGCAATATCCTGGCGGGCAACACCCGGTTCGGCATCGGAGTCTTCGGAAGCGCAATGAATCGCGTGGAAGGAAATTACATTGGCACTGACAAAACCGGAAATTCAGCCCTGGGAAATTCCACCGGGATTCTGGTTGAAGACAGCCCTGATAATTCATTTATCGGCAATGTGATCTCCGGCAACGAAGATCGTGGCCTTGTCCTGAACCGCGCCGCAACAAAGAACAATTCCATTGTCGGAAACAAAATCGGCACGAATGCGGCTGGCACGGCTGCTTTGGGGAACGGCAGCTACGGCATCCATCTGCAAATCTGCTCTCAGAACACAGTGGGAGGAACAAGCGATGCCGCCAGGAACATCGTGTCGGGCAACAAAGGGCACGGTATTGTATGCAGCGGAACAACGGCAACCGGTAATCTGGTGCTGGGCAATTATTTCGGCACTGATGTCACTGGCGCCGCCGCGCTCGGCAACCAGGGCACGGGGATTGTCATTGAAGATGCTCCGGGCAATCTGATCGGTGGAACAACAGCAGGCGCGCGCAATGTGGTGTCGGCCAACTTCGCAGGAATTACTCTGGTCGGATTGAATGCCAAAGGCAACCGGATTGAAGGGAACTTTGTCGGGACTGACGTGACCGGCGCAGTGGCGCTGGGCAATGCCAACAGCGGCATCAGAGTGAATATTGCCCCGGCCAATGTCATTGGCGGCACAGCTGCCGGGGCTGGCAATCTGATTTCAGGAAACAGCATTCACGGTGTGGACATCGGCGGAGCCGGTTCAACCGGCAATCGCGTTGAAGGCAATCTGATCGGCACGGACAGGAGCGGCCTGACCGCCCTGCCAAACGGACGTGAAGGCATTCGTGTTGAGGGGCTGGCTAATGAAAACATCATCGGCGGCACAGTGGCCGGAGCGCGCAATGTGATTTCAGGCAACAACCTGAGCGGCGTTATTTTCGGCAGTGGAGCCACACGCAATCGCGTGGAAGGAAACTTCATCGGCACGAATATCAACGGCGCTGCGGCTGTGCCCAACAAGGGGTATGGCGTCTGGCTCGGTTTTATCGGGGATGCGCCAGACAACATCATTGGCGGAACGGCGGCAGGCGCGCGCAATCTGATTTCAGGTAATGAGTCTTTCGGATTAGTAATCTATGGGCCGGGGGCTGATGGCAATCGTGTGCAGGGCAACTATATCGGCACGAATGCCAGCGGTACGGCTGCAATCCCCAATCAAGGCGATGGTATGTTTTGTTACATGTCATCCGGCAACCTGATTGGTGGAACTGTTCCAGGCGCTCGCAATCTGATTGCCGGAAACACTGGCAGCGGCATCGTGACTATTACCGGAAATAATAATCGGATTGAAGGTAATTACATCGGCACTACTGCTGACGGTACCGCCGGAATCCCCAACGAGTCGGTGGGCGTGTTAGTCGGTTTCAATGCCAGCAATAACAGCATCGGTGGTCTGGCGCAGGGCGCAGGCAATCTGATTGCGTTCAATCAATTCGGGGGAGTACTTGTTTATGACTACGGGCCGTCATCAACAAGCATCAGCAATGCGATTCTTTCAAATGTGATTCATTCCAACAGCGGACTGGGAATTGATCTGGCTCCCCAGGCAGAACTGGATTCGGGTGATTTCCCGATCATGACGCCAAATGATTCGGGCGATGCCGACACGGGGCCGAATCGTCTGCAAAACTTTCCCGTATTGTCGAGCGCCATTGTGGCGGGCAGTCAACTGACCATTACCGGCAGCCTCAACAGTGAAGCGCAGAAGACGTATCTGATTCAGTTCTTCTCGTGTGCGGCGTGTGGCGCTGCGAGTCGGGCGCAGGGGCAGACGCTGATTGGGCAGGTGACGGTGACAACTGATGGGAGCGGCAATGCCTCGTTTGCTCCGGTCTTTCCGCTTGTTGTGCCGAGCGGGCGGATCATGACGGCGACAGCCACGCTGATGAACGGGAACACGCCGACCGATACTTCAGAATTTGCCGTCGGAATTGCTGCCTGTGTGACTCCGACCATTGCCACGCAGCCGGTCAGTCAGTCGGTTTTGCTCGGTTCGCCCGTGACTTTTTCGGTGACGGCTGCCGGGACGGGGCCGTTCGCTTATCAGTGGCGCAGGGATGGCACGAACATTCCGAATGCCAATGGCAGCACGTACAACATTCCGGCAGCCTCTTACGCCCGTCAGGGCAGTTATGACGTGGTAGTGACCGGCGCCTGCGGCACAGCGACGAGCACCGCTGCGACGCTGACGGTTTACAACACGGCGGCAGGCACTAACTCAATGGTTGAAATCAATGCGGGCAATGCGAATGTCAAACTGACCTTCGGCAATGTGAGCGCGCCGGGCAACACGACCGTGACGCCAATTCCGGCTTCGGCAGTGCCGAAATTGCCGGATGGTTACGCGATCTTTGCCGATAACCTGCTGGCTTTTGAGATTCAGACGACGGCGACTTACAGCGGGCCGATCACCGTCTGTTTCAGTGTTCCATCAGTCAGCGATCCTGATCTGTTTGCCAGCCTGAGGGTGCTGCACGGCGAAAACGGCGCGCTGGTTGATCGCACGAGCAGTCACGACTTTGAAAACAGAGCCGTGTGCGCGACGGTCGGTTCACTCAGTCCGTTTGTGATGGCGCGGCTGGTTGAAGTGCCGGTCGGACCGGGCGATCCGCCGAGGGCGGCTGATGCTCTTTCAGATCAGAAGGCCGGGTCGGTGCTGTTCTTCAATTACTACACGTCAAGCGCGACGAATCCGGCGGGTGAGAACAGCCGCATCAATCTGACCAATACTGATCCGACGCGGATGGCCTGGGTGCATCTGTTCTTTGTGGATGGCGGCAGTTGTTCGGTGGCTGACAGCTTTATCTGCCTGACGCCGGGACAGACGGTGTCGCTGCTGGCTTCGGATATTGATCCGGGTGTGGCGGGTTATGTCGTCGCGGTGACGGTTGATAAAAATACGGGCTGTCCGGTCAGATTCAACAGGCTGATCGGAGATGAATACGTCAAGACTCAGGCGGGTTTTGAGGCAAATCTGAGCGCGGTGGCGGTGACGGCGGTGTCGGGCACTCCGGCGATTTGCGATGCCGGGTCAACGCTCAGCACGCTGAATTTTGACGGGGTCAGTTATAACCGGATACCGCGTGTGCTGGCGGCGGATAACGTGCCGAGCGCGCAGGATGGCAATGCGACGATGCTGATTCTCAACAATATCGGCGGGTCGCTCGCAGGCAGCATCAGCGGACTGGGTTCAGTGTTCGGACTGCTGTTTGATGATCAGGAAAATTCCTACAGCTTCGGCTTCAGCGCCGGGTGTCAGTTCAGCGCGCTGCTCAATCAAACCTTTCCGCGCACGACGCCGCGCCTGAACAGCGTGATCCCCGCCGGGCACAGCGGCTGGATAAAGCTGCGGGCCGGAGAAGAGGCGGCGATGCTCGGCGTGATGATGGTCGCCAATCCGGGGATGCGGACGAATCCGAATGCTTACGGGCAGGGACACAATCTGCATCATCTGACATTTGCAACGCGCGCGAGTCTGACTGTTCCGGTTCACCCGCCAGGCTGCAATTGAACCGGAGCGCCGATCCGCGATGAATTCGATTGGTGGTTTGTCGCGGATCGGTTTTTTGACTGTGAGTTTCAGGCCATCAGTTTCCTGGGGGGGAGGCTGATGGCATGGAGGGCCGGATGCGTGAGGCTGTTTGCGCGTCCGGCCTCTTTTTTTCAGAGCCTGTGCGGGTCTGAGGGCAGGCGTCAGGTTAATCTTCAACTCTGCCTTTTCGTTTGACACTGCCTGCCTGGTTTCATTAAGCTCCGGGCACCGAAAGAGGAATGAGAGGAAGATTGATTGTCCACGATCTTCCCGCATCACAGGCGCAAAATTCATGGCCAGTTCCGGCAGTCATGACCCGGCATTGTTACTGACGGTTCTGACAGTTCTGAAAAAGCACACAGCTCATCTGTTTTCATCAACCTGAAACTTCGCAGGTAACTTCAGCCCCGCACATCACTGGCAAGCTATGGATCAACTGACCGCTGCCTTACCACCGGAGACAGAGCAATCCCGGAAAGGGACGGGAAGTCGGGATTATCAACTGCTGCTGCTGGCAGGGCTGGCGATCATTGCCATCATCCTGGCCGGATTTTTCTCGCACCGGCATCATTACTGTCTGCTGCTTTATCTGATTCCCTCGCTGCTGACTTTCGGGTTGCACCGGCGGCGGCTGATTTACGGCATCGGCGTGATCGGCATCGTGGCCACGATGATTGACTGCGTGATGATTGCCGAGCCGGGACTGACCGGAGAGCGGATCATTTCGGGATATTTCTCGATTCTGCTGCAAAGCATGATCTGTTACCTGGCGCTGCGGCAGTGGCGCTACCTGCTCGAAGAGCAGAGCCGTCGGCGGCTGAGCGATGCGCAGTTGCGGGAGATTTCGACAGAACTGGTCGAGATCGAACGGCATCAGCGGCGGCTTGAACGGCGCAACCGCGAACTCGCCGCGCTCAATGAAATCGCCTCGACCATCAGCCGGGCCGCGAGCCTGGATGCGGCGTTCAGGTTTGCGCTCAGAAGCATTTCGCAACTGACGGCGCACGAAGCGGTCATTATGCTGCGCGATGATGACGAGAAACTCGTTTTTGCCGATGCGAAGCGGTGCGGCTTCGGTTCGACTGACCTGGCGCAGTGGCTGACGAAACTGGATGAAGACCTGCTGCTGCGCTACGTCCGGCAGCAGAATGCGCCCGGCATTATCGAAGACGAGCGGGCGGAATCGGAACTCGCCCCGGCGCTGCGCGATTACGGCTTTGTCAGTTATGTGGTCGTGCCGATTGCCGACGGCGAAAAGCGACTGGGCGCGCTGATTCTGGCCAGTTGCACGAGTCGGCAGATGACCGCCGAAGACCTTTCGTTTCTGAGCGCCGTGACCAACCAACTGGCCGGGGCGATTGAACGCGCCCGGCTGGCGCACGAGGCCGAGACGCAGGCCATTCGCCAGCTTGCGCTTGAGCGGCGGATGACGCGCCTGCTGACTGAAAACGCTCCGGTGGCGATTGCGCACCTGACGCCGGAACTCAATTACGTGATGGCGAATCCGATTTACCTGGAACTGATTCGCAATCAGACGGGCGAGGCGCAACTGGAACTGGTCGGCATCAATCTGGGTGACGCTGCGCCGCAACTGGCCGAAGGGCACGCCTGGGCTGACAGCCTGCAGCAACTGCTGCTCAGAAGTCAGCCGTTCACCTTTCAGGCACAGCCGAGCGCGTCGCGGGCCGACGGGCTGACTTCATCCTGGGACTGGACAGTGTGGCCGGTGCGCGATGATGAAGGCGCGATTGAAAGCGTGCTGCTGATGGGCGCGGACGTGACCAAACGCATCGAAGCCGAGCGCAACCTGGAAACCGCGCTCGAAGCCGCCTGGACTGAGCGCAACAAACAGGAAGCCGTCATCGAACGGATTACTGACGCCGTCTTCATTGCCGATGCCTCATCCCGCAATGTCGTGCGCGTCAATTCCGCCGGGGCGCGGCTGCTCGGTTACGAAAGCCCGTTTCAGCTTGAAAAGAGTCTGGACACTTATCCCGCGCTGCTCAGCCCGCGCCTGCCTGACGGCAAGCCGCTGCAGCCGGAACGCTTTCTGCTCAATCGCGCGCTGCGCGGCGAGGAAGTGCGCGACGATCACCTGATGCTGCGGCGGCTGGATGGCAGTCTGATTCATGTCATTGCGGGTGCTTCGCCGGTCAGAAATGCGAGCGGTGAGATCGTGCTGGCGGTCGGGATTCTGCACGATGTCACCAGTCTGCTCAACATTCAGACGGAACTGGAAAAATCGAATCAGTCGAAGGATTTGTTCCTGGCGATGCTCTCGCACGAACTGCGCACGCCGCTCACGCCGATTCTCGGCTGGTCAAAGATCATGCACGAAAATGTGCATGACCCGGTGGCCGTGCAACAGGGCGTCGAGGCGATTGAGCGCAATGCGCGGATGCAGTCGCAACTGGTGGATGACCTGCTCGATATGTCGCGCATCATTGCGGGCAAGATCGAACTGAACCGTTCGCCGCAGGATTTCAATCAGATCATCCGTTACGCGCTGGAGACAGTGCAGACCCGCATTGATACACAAATGCTGGATCTGGATCTGGATCTGGCCGCCGGAGTGCTGCCGGTTTACGGCGATCCGACGCGGCTGGAACAGGTGATCTGGAATCTGCTGGCCAATGCCGTGAAATTCACGCCGACGCGCGGGCGCATTCGCATTACCTCGCGGCGGATACAGCAGTATTGCCAGATTGAAGTGGCTGACAATGGCATCGGCATTGACCCGGAGATGCTGGATGTCATCTTTGAGCATTTTCAGCAGGTCGAAAGCGGAACCTCACGGCGGCACGGCGGGCTGGGCATTGGACTTGCAATTGCCAGATCGCTGGTGGAAATGCACGGCGGATGGATCAGAGCAGAAAGCGCCGGCGCAGGCTGCGGCTCAACTTTTACCGTCATCATTCCGCTTTACACCGGACACCTGAATCAACGCCCCGGCAGTGACAAGAGGCAGGAAAAGATGATGCGACTGACGGGGACGAAAGTGCTGGTGCTGGAAGATTCCGATGATTCGCGGGAATTGTTCGGCATGGTGCTGCGCTCGCGCGGCTGCGAGGTCGAACTGGCCGAGTCCGTCATCCAGGCGCTGGAACTGGCTTCAAGCCAGCAGCCGGATATTGTGATCTCGGATATCGGCCTGCCGGATATTGACGGCTATGAGTTCGTGCGACGGTTGCGGCAGATGAAAGGTCTGGAGCGTGTGCCGGTGATTGCGCTGAGTGGTTATGCGACCGAAAAGGACAAGCGGCGTTCATCCGAGGCCGGGTTTGATCTGCACCTCGCCAAACCGATTGAGCCTGACCAGATCATCAACAGCGTTCACGATGTGCTGAGCCGTTCAGGACGGTAAATTTCATCTGCGGCAGTTTCAGCACAGCTTGCCACATCCGCAGATTTGCGTTTAGACTGACCTTACCGGTCGTTGATGCCGTTCAGGATGCAAATTTTGCTGTCATCAGTGTAATAGTTGCACGGCCCGGACAGCTTTACCCTGTCAGCGAAGTCCGGTCAGAAATTATTTTCATCGGCGTAAGTCCTCCGGGCAACTTCGTTTTACGGGCCGACATCAATTGCGCGCACGATCTGGAACGGCCATTGCCTCAGATTAAACGGGAGGCACTATTCAGGGGGATAATCAATTTTTTCAGGAGAGGAATTTATTCCTTGCCCAGGAGGGAAACGCTAATGAAGACTTTGAAACTCAATCTGCTTTTCACGCTGGTGGCCGGACTGGCCCTGCTGGTTCCGGCCCTGGCCCAGGACTCAGGGGCGACTGGCGGAGCTACTCGTCCGAGCCGCATGGTGAAAGGGCAGAAACAGAAAATTTCCGGCATCATCGTCAAACGTGATGCGGACAGTTTTATTCTCCGCGATCAGAGCGGCGTTGATACGACGGTGCTGCTGAACAACTCAACCCAGGCTGTCGAACGCAAGAGCAATCCGTTTCGCGGGGCGAAGAAATACGGCATCACGCAACTGGTGCGCGGGCTGGATGTCGAGGTCGAAGGCGTCAGCGATGGTTCCGCACTGACCGCACAGAAGATCAGATTCAGGGATGTTGACTTCAGAGTGGCGAACTCCATCGAATCAAGAGTGACGCCGGTCGAAGGCCGCGTCAGCACGGCTGAAAATCGCCTGACTTCAACCGAGCAGAACGCACAGCGCATGGCCGGTCAGATTGATGAACTCGGTCAGGTGACCAACACGCTCAAGGCCAGCACCAGGGCGGCTCAGGATACGGCAGATGCAGCGGTGGCCGGTGTCAACGCCACCAATCAGCGCATCTCGATGATTGATGAATATGAGCCGATGAAGGCCACGACCGTTAATTTCAAGGTCAACAGTTCGGTGCTTTCGCCTGAAGCCAGAGTGGCGCTGGATGAGATTGCCGGAACGGCCAAGACACAGAAGGCTTTCATCATCGAAGTTGCCGGTTTTGCCTCATCCGAAGGTGATCTTGACAAGAACCGGGCGCTCAGCCAGCGGCGCGCAGATGCAGTCGTTCGTTACCTGGCTGAAACTCATATGATTCCGCTGCGTCGCATTGTGACGCCATTTGGTTATGGGGTAGCCAACCCTGTGGCCGACAATTCATCAAAGGAAGGGCGTGAGCAGAATCGCCGGGTTGAAGTCAGAGTGCTGGTCAGCAAGGGGCTGACGGCTCCGGTCAGCGCGTCGCGTCCGAACAGCACTGGTGAATAAATTCTGACTGACTGTTCTCTGCTTCAGAGAAACAGTTCAGACAGCAGGACTGAATAGAACCCAACGGCTCGTCCCCGGTGACGAGCCGTTTTACTAAGCAATGACTGGCGCGCAACAACACGCTGGCGCTCAGCGTTGAGAAGTTTGAGAGTAATGATGAAAACAGCAGGGAAACGGCATCTGAAGTGGAATTTACTGGTCGTGGTGATGCTGGCGATGGCGCTGGTTTCACTGCATCCTGCGGCACAGTCAACGCGCCCGCGACAAACCACGCCACCCAAACCGACGCCGACTCCGCCCCGCATCATCACCACCAAACCGGTGCCGCTCAATCCGCAAAAGCCTGAAAAGCAGACAACGCCGGAAACTGATGAGGAAAGCGCGCCCATTCGCATTACCTCAACGCTGATTGCCGTTCCGGTTTCGGTGACTGATCCTGCCGGACAGCCGGTGAAAAATCTGACTCCGACCGATTTCCGGGTCGAAGAAGAAGGGCAGGCGCAGAAGGTTGAGTTTCTGGGTGAACCCGGCCAGTCGCCGGTTGAAATTGCTGTTTTGTTCGATGTTTCAGGCAGCGTGCATGAACGCTTTCAGTTCGAGCAGCAAGCGGTTTCGCGCTTTCTCAAAACTGTCTTTCGCAGCAACGACACGGCTACGATTTTTTCCATCGGGCAGGATCCGAAACTGGTGATGGAAAGGACATCGAATCTCGAAAAAGCCATGGCCGGCGCAATGTCGCTGCAACCGACCAGAGAGCAGACCTCGCTTTTCGATACGGTCGTGAAAGCGACTCATTACCTGCGCGATACGGCTGCGCCGGGAACACGCCGGGTCATCATTGTGATTTCTGATGGCGAGGATAACAGCAGCGACAGTTACAACCTGCCGCAGGCGCTGCGCGAACTACAGCAGACTGACTGCATTTTTTACTCGATCAATCCGAGCGGCAAATCAATCTGGCTGAATAAAATCAGCCAGCGCGGCCAGGAAAACATGCAGTCCATGGCCCAGATCACCGGCGGATACGCCTTCCTGCCTGATAAACTCGAAGACCTCGAAAACGCTTTTCAGCAGATTGCCACTGAATTACAGGCGCAGTACCTGCTTGGTTATTATCCGAGCGAAGAGCGGATGGATGGCAAGTTCCGTCGCATTGCGGTCAAGGTGCCCAAACGCCCTGACCTGCGCATCCGCGCCCGCCAGGGCTATTACGCACCGAAAGCCTGACCTGTGGGCTGGCGGCGCCGGACAAAAGTCAGCGCCGCCCGCCTTCCTTCATTACCTCAGATCAACCAGCACTTCAGTCAGCCTCTCGGCCACACTGACCAGTTTTCGTCCGGCATCGTCAAGGCGTCCGGCTGAGGCCAGTTGCTGCGCGGTGGCGGCATCACTGACGGCGCTTTGAATGCGTAAAGCGTAAGGTTCCAGCCTCGAATTGTTCTGAAACCTTGTCAGCAACTGATCAAGGCCGACCGTGAGAATGCGCATGTTCTCAATGACTTTGGTTTTGCCCTGCCGGTTCTGTTCGATCAGTGCGCGGGACAGTTCGCCGCGTTTTTCCTGAACATCTGCCGATTCGAGGCCGTTCGAGACTCTGCCGTAAAGGTAGAGAAAGCGCGAAACAATTTTCAGTTGTTCGGCGACGGCTGCCGCATCTTCGCGGAAACTTGGCGGTGGTGGTGTGACGGAGCGTTGTCTGGTGGTGGTGCGCTTTTGCTGCGTTGTGCGGCTGCGCTTTTGTGCGAATGCTGGCCAGGCACACAACAACAAAACAATCAGGGCCAGTGCAATCTTTCTGTTCAACTCAATCTTCTCCTTTGAAGCTGTAATTCACGCTTTAACCGGTAGCCTTGTGATGCTGACATATCATAATCCCATCACAATTCCGCAAACACTATTGCTCAGGATCGGGCATTCGCTGCGCCCTGATCTGCTTGTATTATGCCCGGCGGTCTGTGACAATCCTCCCTTTTGCATTACTGGTCTTAATAATCAAGGAGTTTTATGAAAGCAACTGTTTTCCTGGCGTCGCTTTGCGTTTGCGCCGGAATGATCGGCGGACAAATTGTGCAGGCCCATCCCCGCACCAGCACCAGTCAGCAGATCACGCGCAAAACCGGCGAAGCCGATTATGTGACGTACTCAATCAACGATGTCATCAGTTTTCCGGCAGATGCCCAGGGGAAACTGATCAGAGTCACTGCCGAAGTGGTTTCCGTTGATGCCGGTCGCCAGTTGATCCGGCTTTACGATTTGCGCACCCGCCAGATGCTCGCCGTTTCGATTGCCGGACTGCCCAGAACCAGCCGCCATTCGCTGATCAATAATCCGGTGATGCGCGCTTCAGTCCTGGGCCGCGCCGAACTGCGTGACGGACACATGATTATTGATGCTCATAAGGTCGTGGCGCTCGTTGCCGAACCACTGGCTCAGAGCGCCATCAGTGAATAGCCCGGAACCTGTCTGGCAGAACCGCGATTTCAAATCCTGAATCCCGGATTTGAAGGCACGATAATTCCAGCTCTGCGCTTCAGTACTGGCCGGAACTGCGATTTCAAATCTGAGATTCAGGATTTGAAATCGCAGTCCGTCGCTGGTTCAAGTCTGCCGCTTACCTGTTACTGTTGCGTTGCGGCGCGGTGGTACGCACGGTCATCTCAGTGCCGGTATCAAGAATGATGTCCTTGTTGCCCTGCACATAAACTGATCCGGCACCTGCGCCTGCGCCGACAATTGCGCCAATGGCCGCGCCTTTGCCGCCACCGGCAATTGCGCCGATAATTGCGCCGAGCGCCGCACCACCGGCAGTTCTGATCTGCGTGTCTCTGGTCTTGTTCGCCGTTTCGACGTTGCCTTCCTCGTCAACCGACTTGACTGATTCAGTCGCAAAAATCTTCTCGATCTGCCCATGAAACGGGCCGCTGCGCCCGTCTGACAGCGTGACTGTGTCAAACTCCAGCGCCAGTTCAGTGCGTCCGGTCAGCTTGCCTGAGCGCGTCAGTTTGGCGATGTGGCCCTCGACAATCGCGCCTTCATAGCTGACTGGTTCAACGACGCTGGCCTTGAAGCGGTCGCCTTCGTGGTTGACTTTGGTATTGATCGGTTCAGTCAGCCGCAGTTTCAGGGTGGTCTGATCGGGAATGAGTGAACCGGAAACGCGGCGCGACTGGGTGCTGTGCTGCCCGGCATCGGCTGGTCGCGCGGTCATTTGCGCCGTGGTGCTGGTGTGCCCGGCGCTGACATTGGCTGGCAGCGTTTTGTTCATCGCGCGGCCATAGTAACCATCGGTGTAAGCGATTTCGTAACCCAGGCGGTAGCCATCCTGATATTCGGTCAGGTCGCCAAAGCTCTGTTCATAGCCGCGATTGGCCTGCTGATAAAGATTACTGCGCTGATAATCACGGTCGAGTTTTGAGTTGTAATCGCTTTTGCCGGAACTGTAACCGTCAGTGTAACCGGCTTCGTAACCGCGTTCATAAACGGTGCGCGGCGCAGGCGTCGCACGGCGCAGGGTCGTGGTTCGCGGCTTTTTCTGAGCGGCGGCAGAACTGCCGATGAGCAGCAGGCCGCCACCGGACAACACGACGGTCAGTGCCCAGGATAAGGCAGGACGTAAAAGGCTCTTCATGATCTCCTCCAGTGATGATTCGACGCTCCTGCCGCATTGGAACCGCGATGGCAACACCACCGACAGCCCGGCACTGGCAGCGAGCAGCTTAATTGTCAGGGGCTGAAAGCAGGGGGATTGGAAATCGTTCGTGGTTATTTGCTTTACTCATTTCGCAGAGTAAGATATTCACTTCTGTCAGTCAAATCACTCTTCACAGGGACAAGCCGAAGCTGGGCGGCTTAAGCATCCTGATTCAACGTCCGCAACAGATCAAAGGAGACATAAATATGCACCGCTGTTTTAATCGCCTGACAGCGCCCCTGGCACTCGTGCTGGTGTTCTGTCTGACGCTCAGCCCGCTGGCTGTGGCGCAGCAGGCTCAGCCGGAAAAAGTTGATCCTGAAACCATCAATAAAATCAAAACCGAAGGCCTCGAACGGTCGCAGGTGATGGAAACCCTGAGCTGGCTGACCGATGTTTACGGCCCGCGCCTGACCAATTCACCCAATTACAAGGCCGCCAGCGAATGGGCAAAGAACAAACTCGCCGAGTGGGGCCTGCAAAATGCTCACCTCGAAGCCTGGGGGCCGTTCGGTCGCGGCTGGTCGCTCGAAGGTTTTTCGGCCAGCGTCATCAAACCGACCTACAGCCCGCTGATCGCTTACCCGAAGGCCTGGTCGCCGAGTACGGCAGGCGCGGTGCGCGGCAGCGTGGTCTACTTCGACACAAAGACCGAAGCCGACCTTGAAAAATATCGCGGCAAACTCAAGGGCGCGATTGTCCTGCTTGGCCCGGCGCGCGAAGTGAAAGCCCACTTCAAGCCCGAAGGCGTGCGGATGACCGATGAAGACCTGCTGAAACTGGCGAATGCTGACGGCGCGCCGGGCGGCAGTCAGCGCAGTTATATGATGAATATGACGCCCGAAATGCGGGCGCAAATGGAACTCACGCGCAAGAAGTGGCAGTTGATTTATGACGAAGGCGCGGCAGTGGTGCTTGAACCCGGACGCGGTGACGGCGGGACGATGTTTGTCAGTTCCGTCACGCTGCCTGCGCCTCCCGGCAATCCGTTCGATGCCCGCGCTCCCCGCGCTTATTCAAAGGATGTCAAAGCCATTCCGCAGGCGGTCGTCGCAGTTGAGCATTACAACCGCATCATCCGCACGCTGACCAAAGGCCTGCCGGTCGAGATGGAAGTGCAGATCAATGCGAAGTTCCACGATGAAGACCTGAATGGTTATAACGTCATCGCTGAAATTCCGGGCACTGACCTGAAGGATGAAATCGTGATGGTCGGCGGCCATTTCGATTCGTGGCACGCCGGCACGGGCGCGACCGACAACGCTGCCGGATCATCAGTGGCGATGGAAGTGGTGCGCATCATTCAGTCGCTTGGCCTCAAGCCGCGCCGCACGATTCGCATTGGTCTGTGGGGCGGCGAGGAACAGGGCCTGCTTGGTTCACGCGCTTACGTCAGCCAGCATTTCGGTGAACGCCAGCCGCTGCCCGCCGGTCAGCAGCCGCAGGGCGGCGCAGGCATGGGGATGGGCGGGCCGCAGGGGCCGCTTGTACTCAAGCCCGATCACGCGAAATTCTCGGCCTATTTCAATCTCGACAACGGAACCGGCAAGGTGCGCGGCGTCTATATGGAAACCAATGAAGCCGTGCGCCCGATCTTTCGCGCCTGGCTGGCGCCCTTTAAGGACATGGGAGCTTCGACGCTTTCCAGTTCCAGAACCGGCGGCACAGATCATATGTCGTTTGATGCCGTCGGCCTGCCCGGCTTCCAGTTCATTCAGGATGAAGTCGAATACGACACGCGCACGCACCACTCAAATATGGACGTGTGGGATCGCATTCAGGCGGATGATATGAAGCAGGCTTCAGTCATCATCGCTTCATTCGTCTGGCAGGCGGCCACGCGCGATGAAAAGCTGCCGCGCAAACCGCTGCCGCAGGGCACGCAGCAGGCCGCTTCACAGCCGGTTGCCACGCCTGCGCCGGAAGCAAAACAGCCGGTGAAGGCAAAGCAGGAAAAGACTAAAACCTCAAAGGAAAACAAGTAACTGACCAGACCACACGCGGGCCGTCAGGACCCGCCCACCGGCCCGCGTGTGGTGGATTTTCCCCACCAGTGTGTTACCATCCGCAGTCAAACCCGCACAAACTTTTGGTACATCGTCAAGAGGACTGAGAACAGATGGCTATTTCATTCAGGCAGGCCGTCAGGGTTGGCGGCTATATCTTCAGGCAGAAACTGAAAGGCAACAAACGTTATCCGCTGGTGCTGATGCTGGAACCACTCTTTCGCTGCAATCTGGCCTGCGTCGGCTGCGGCAAGATTCAGTATCCGGGCGACATTCTGAAACAGAACATGACGCCCGAACAGGCCTTTGCCGCGATTGATGAATGCGGCGCGCCGGTCGTCACGATTGCGGGCGGTGAGCCGCTGATGCACCCTGAAATTGACGTGATCGCCAGGGGCATGATCGCCCGCAAAAAGTTCGTCTACCTGTGCACGAACGCTATTCTGCTCGAAAAGAATCTCGATAAATTCCAGCCTTCGCCGTACCTCACCTTCAACATTCACCTCGACGGGCTGCGCGAAACGCACGACAAGTCGGTTGATCGCAAGGGCATTTTTGATAAAGCCGTCAGCGCGATCAAAGCGGCCAAGGCGCGGGGCTTTCGCGTCAACACGAACACGACTGTCTTTGATGGCGAAGACCCGAAAGAATTTCACGAGATGTTCGATATGCTGATGGAACTCGGCGTGGACGGGATGACGATTTCGCCTGGTTACAGCTACGCCTGGGCGCCCGATCAGGATCACTTCCTGAAACGCGAAAAGACGCGCGCGCTGTTCAAGCAGATTCTGGGGCCGCTGCGTTCTGACCGGGGCCGCAGGTGGCAGTTCAATCAGTCAGTCTTTTTTCTGAAATTCCTGATGGGCGAGGTTGATTATGAATGCACGCCCTGGGGCAATCCGAATTACAACATCTTCGGCTGGCAGAAGCCGTGTTACCTGCTCAATGACGGTTACGCGAAGTCGTTCAAGG
This sequence comes from Blastocatellia bacterium, assembly GCA_046331565.1. Lineage (GTDB taxonomy): Bacteria > Acidobacteriota > Blastocatellia > RBC074 > RBC074 > DASRDU01. The sequence continues at coordinate 2,692,100 of JAXLQP010000001.1, read as the reverse complement.
AACTGCTCGAAACGACTGAATGGGAAAAATACGGCCACAGCAGCGGCAATCCGCGCTGCCGTGACTGTATGGTGCATTGCGGCTATGAACCGACCGCCGTTATTGACGCCACCCGCAATGTGAAAAACATGCTCGTCTCCATCCGGGGGCTGAGCTGAAATCCGCCGGGCAACGAACAAACCGCAAAGACGCAACAAAACGCCAGAGAGAGAAGCGGGTAGTTGATCGGTCAGCAGCTTTGATCTTTGCGCTGAGTGCGTCTTTGCGGTTTAATTTTTCTGAGCGATTAGTCCGACCAGTTTGCCTGTTATAATTTCTGAAGATGATTCGCTTTGAGGACGTAGCCAGAACGGTTGAAAAGTACCATCCCGACGCCGATATGGATTTATTGCGCCGGGCCTACTTCTTTTCCGCCAAAGAGCACCGCGATCAGGTCAGAAAATCGGGCGAACCCTATCTGATTCATCCCATTTCAGTCGCGCAGATCCTGGCCGAAATGAAGCTTGATGTGGTCACGATCAGCACCGGCTTCCTGCACGATGTGGTCGAGGACACGCTCACGACGCTCGATAACATCCGCGAATATTTCGGCCCAGAAGTTGCGCACCTGGTTGATGGCGTCACCAAGATCAGCAACCTCGGCAAAGTCTCGAAGGAGGAAGCCCAGGCCGAAAACCTGCGCAAAATGGTGCTGGCGATGGTGGATGACATCCGCGTGGTGCTGGTCAAACTGGCTGACCGGCTGCACAACATGCGGACGCTGCAACACCTGCCGCCTGAGAAGCGCAAACGTATTGCCCAGGAAACGCTCGATGTTTACGCGCCCATCGCGCACCGGCTCGGAATGGGTAAGATTCGCGCCGAACTCGAAGAACTCGCCTTCAAGTATCTCGAACCGGAATCCTACGAAAAGCTGCAGGCCGGAATTGAAAAACGCCGCGCCGCAATTGACGCCTTTCTTGACGACCTGCGCTCGCGCATCGGTCACTACATGGCCGAAGAGAACATCCCGATCATTGAAGTTCAGGGGCGCACCAAACGGCTTTTCAGCATTCATCAGAAAATCAAGCGGCAGAAGATCACGCTCGATCAGGTTTATGACCTGGTGGCCGTGCGCATCCTGACTGAAGATGTGCGCGATTGTTACGCGGCGCTCGGCGTGATTCATCAGCACTGGCGGCCCGTGCCAGGGCGGTTCAAGGACTGGATTGCGACGCCGCGCGAAAACGGCTATCAGTCGCTGCATACTTCTGTGGTAGGCGATGAAGGCCAGCCCTTTGAAGTGCAGATTCGCACCGAAGAGATGCACCACATTGCCGAAGAAGGCATCGCCGCGCACTGGAAATACAAGGAAGGCAAGGGCCGCGACACCAGCGAAGACGAGATGACGAAGTGGCTGCGCCGCCTGGTTGAATGGCATCAGGAACTGCCCGACGCGCGCGATTTTGTCGAAACGCTCAAGGTTGATCTCTATCAGACCGAGGTTTACGCCTTCACGCCCAAAGGCAAAGTGATTTCGCTGCCGCGCGGCGCGACGCCGGTTGATTTCGCTTATGCCATTCACACCGAAGTCGGCAACCAGTGTACTGGCGCCAAAGTGAATGGCCGCATCGTGCCGCTCAAATATGAAATCCGCAACGGCGAAATTCTGGAAATTCTGACCACGCCCGGCCACAAACCGAGCCGCGACTGGCTCAATTTTGTGGTTACTTCCAAAGCGCGCAGCAAGATCAAACACTGGCTGACCGAACAGCAGCGCGTGCAGTCCATTGAAATCGGGCGCAAGCTGTTTGAGAAAGAAGCCGCGCGTTTCAGGCTCCGGGCAAAACAGGTGCTTGAGGACGAGCGCATCCCGCAGATTCTCAGCGATCAGGGATTTCACAAGGTTGATGATATGTTTGCCGCGATTGGTTACGGCAAACTCGCGCCCAAAACGATTCTGGTGCGGTTCGTGCCGGAAGGCAAACTTGACGACATCGAACAGGGCAAAACGACCCGGTTGCAGAAAGTCACCGAAGTCGTGCGCAAGGCGCTCAAGCTTGGCGATGATCGCATCACGGTCAAAGGCATTGACGATGTGATGGTATACCGGGCGCGCTGCTGCAACCCGATTCGCGGTGAGGATGTGATTGGTTACATTACTCTGGGCAAGGGCGTGGCCGTGCATGCAAAACGCTGCCGCAACGCCGCGAATCTGATGATCAACCGTGACCGCATCATCGAAGTGGACTGGGTCGGCGCGGACAATGGTTCGCCACAAGCCGCTTACGCCGTCACGCTGTCCGTCCGCACCGAAGACCGCACCGGCATGCTGGCGATGCTGACCAATGCCATCGCCAATATCAAAACCAACATCCGCGATGCGCGCGCCAGCGTGCTGAGCGACGGCAGCGGGCGCATTGATGTGACGGTCGAGATTATGGATATGAAACATCTGGAGCGCGTCATCAGCGCCGTCAAGGGCGTCGAAGGCGTGATTGATGTCGAACGCCTGGGCGGGCAGCCGCAGGCCAACGGCAATGAATAAACGGGTTGCTGGTCAGACTTCACCTGCCTCTGCTTTTACAGTACAATCGCCGATCAATTGTTCGCAGGAAATTCTCTCAATCACAGGACTGGATCATTATGCAGAGCATCCATACCGATAGTGCGCCCAAAGCCATCGGGCCTTATTCGCAGGCGATCAGGGCCAACGGTCTGATTTTCGCTTCGGGCCAGATTCCGCTTGATCCTGCCACGATGCAGATGATCGAAGGCGACGTGCGCGCGCAGACTGAGCGTGTGCTGAAGAATATGGAGCAGGTGCTTGAAGCTGCCGGATCATCACTGCAAAAGGTCGTCAAGACTACTGTTTTTCTGGCTGATATGAACGATTTCGCGGCGATGAATGAAATCTATACGCAGTTTTTCGGGGACACGCGCCCGGCCCGCTCAACGGTGCAGGTGGCGCGGTTGCCGCGCGATGCGCGCGTGGAAATTGACGTGATTGCGCTGGAGTAAGTGGCCGGAAAGTGGCGGGAAACACGAAAAAGGCGAGGAATGCTGACTGATCCCTCGCCTTTTCAGATGTGACAGGCCGCTCAGCTAAGCTGCCTTCAGAATCTTGCCCGCTTTCAGGCAGCGCGTGCAGACGGTGACACGTTTGGTGCCTTTGTTGATCGTCGCGCGCACGGTTTGCAGGTTGGGGTTGAAGCGCCGACGGGTTTTGTTATTGGCATGAGAAACATTATTGCCGAACATCGGCTTCTTGCCACAAATGCTGCATACTTTCGCCATAAAGACCTCCGGAAGATTGTTCAGATCACTCTTTGCTGACATGAGTCAGAAATCAGTTCGAATACGAAATCGCAATTTATAGCAGAGGCTCGCAAACCCGTCAATGCGGGAACCCGGCGCAGCCTTGCCGCTATCATCGAATCCATTAATGGAGAAACCCAGGGAGATAATCACAGTGCGTAAATTACCGATCCCCGTTTGTCTTTTGCTTTTGTCCTTCGTGGCTGCTGCCTGCCAGAGCAGCAGTGGCAGTTCCGGCGCGGCCAGCAGCCCCGGCGGAAATGACACTGCCGCGACTGTTAACGGCGCGAAAATTCTGGTGGCCGATGTTGATCGCGCCACCCGGCAGCAGCTCGGCGGCCAGGAAAACCAGCTTTCGCCGCTTGAACTGGCCGCTGCCCGCCTGCAGTCGCTCGATAACCTGATCACCCAGGAAGTGCTTTATCAGCGCGCGCAGAAAGACAACCTCAAACCGAGCGAAGATGAAATCAACACTTTCATCGCCTCCAGAAAGCAGGAAAGCGGCCTGACCGAGGACGCTTTTCAGAAGCAGCTCAAGGAAGCCAATCAGACCGAACAGCAGTTCCGCGAGGATGTGCGCAAACAACTGGCGATTCAGAAACTCTATGAAAAGCAGGACGCTCAACTGAAAGTAACCGATGTCGAAGTCGAGCAGTTTTTCAAGAACAATCCCAGTTCCTTTGTGGCTGAACCGGGCGTCCAGGTTTCTGACATCATCGTTGACCCGCGCGACAACGGTTTCAAGAATGATGTCAAAGGCGAGCCGCAGGCCGAACAGAAGATCAAGGCCATTTATGCGCGCCTCAAGAGCGGTTCGGATTTTGCCACCGTTGCGCGCGGCGAATCTGAACACAGAAGTTCATTTAATGGCGGCGATCTCGGTTTCATTCCGCAGGAACAGTTTGGCGCGCTCACGCAGCAGGGCCTGCCCGCCGGACTCGGCGCGCAATTGTGGGCGATGAAGGAAGGCGACGTGACGCCGCCGATCAGGGATCAGAATGGCATCTGGCATATTTTCAAGCTGACGGCCCGCCGCACTGAAAAACGTGACCTGACGCTCAATGATCCTGAAGTCAGAAAGCAGATCAACGACACGATTCTCGGCCAGCGCAAGCAACTCGTGAATGCCGCGCTGCTGGCGCGCGCGCGCGACGAAGCCAAAGTTGAGAATTACCTGGCTGCCCGGCTGCTTGAAAACCCGAACAACCTGGGCGTGCTGCGTCCGGTGCCGCAAAGCGGCGCAGCGGCCAGCCCGTCGGCCAGCCCGTCTGTCGCGGCCAGCGCCACCCCGCAGGCATCACCCAAAGCTTCCGCCTCGCCCGGCGCGAAAAAGTGAAGAAGTGGCTGGTGGTTAGTGGTCAGTGGTTAGTGAAGAGTAAAAGGTGAACAGTGGAAAAGCTGGTGATTACCTGCGTTTTTCTACTCTTCACTTTTCACCCTTCACTTTCCACTCTTCACTAACCGCTGACCACTAACCACCAACCACTGTTTTCATGCTGTTTCGTTTAGCTGAAGTTGCCAAAAGTTACGGCGCGCAGGAGGTTCTGCGCGCCGTCAGTTTTCAGATCAACCCCGGCGAACACGTCGGCCTCGTAGGCCGCAACGGCGCGGGCAAGACCACGATTCTGCGCCTGATTACGGGCGACGAAACGCCGGATCAGGGCAGCGTCGAACGCATGCGCGGAATGAAATACGGCGTGCTGAGCCAGCACGTTGATTTTCGCGGCGCTGAAACCGTGATTGACGCGGCGATGTCCGTCTTTGAGCGGTTGCACCAGGTCGAGGCGCGCCTGCGTGAACTTGAGCATCTGATGACCGAAAAGAGCGGCGATGCACTTGACCGCGTGATGCACGAATACAGCGATTTGCAGCACGAATATGAACTCGCGGGCGGCTTCACGATTCACGCCAGAGCCGAAGCCGTGCTGCTCGGACTCGGATTCACCAAGGACGAATTCAATAAATCTGCGGCCAGTCTGTCGGGCGGCGAAAAAAATCGCCTGGGGCTGGCGCGACTGCTGCTGCTTGAGCCGGACATTCTGCTGCTTGACGAACCAACCAATCACCTGGACGTGCAGGCGGTCGAATGGCTGGAAGAATTTCTCTCGGCTTACAAATCGGCTTACGTCATCATCTCGCACGACCGCTTCTTTCTGGATCACACAGTGGGTCGCGTGCTCGAACTTGAGTTCGGACGCATTGACGATTATCGCGGCAATTACAGCCAGTATCTCGAACAGCGCGAAGAACGGCGCGAGGCGCAGGCGAAGGCTTATGAACAGCAGCAGGAACTGATCGCAAAGACCGAGGATTTCATTCGCCGCAACATCGCCGGGCAGAAGACCAAACAGGCCAAATCGCGCCGGAAGATGCTTGAAAAAATCGAGCGCCTGGAAAATGTGCAGGATCTCGACACCGCGAATTTCAGGCTTCGCCCGATTGTCCGTACCGGCGATCAGGTGCTGATGCTCGATCAGGTCGCGGTTGGGTTCCCGACCCGCACGCTGGCCGAAAACATTACGCTGACGGTGCGGCGCGGCGAACGTCTGGGAATCATCGGCGGCAACGGCACGGGCAAAACCACGCTGCTCAGAACCATCCTCGGCAAACAGCCGCCGCTGGCCGGTGAATTGCGCTGGGGCGCAAACGTCAACCCCGGTTATTACGATCAGCAGTTGCGGATGATTGATGATGGCAACACCGTCATTGATGAATTGCGCACGGTTGCCCCATCGTCGGTGACGGATGGCGAACTGCGCGGTTTTCTGGGTCGCTTTCTCTTTTCGGGCGACGATGTTTTCAAGCCGGTCAGCGCGCTTTCAGGCGGCGAAAAGGGACGGCTGGCGCTGGCGAAGCTGATCTGGTCGCGCTTCAATGTGCTGCTGCTTGACGAACCGACCAATCACCTCGACATCGCTTCGTGCGAGGCGCTTGAAGATGCGCTCAACGATTACGACGGCACGATTATCACGGTGTCGCACGACCGTTATTTTCTCGACCGCATCGCCACGCAGATTCTCTTTTTCGGCGATGACGGCGTGGAATACTTCGATGGCGGTTACAGCGAATTTTACGAAGCTCATCACCGCGCCCTGCGCGAAGCCGCTGAGGCCATCAAAGCCGAAGACGCCGCTCGCAGGGCGGCTGAACTGAAGGCAAAGCAGGCCGCGCAGAAAAGCAGCGCCAGCAAATCAGGCGGCAAATCAAAGCAGAAACAACCGACCGCCGCCGACCTTGAAAACGAAATCAGCGCCGTTGAAGCCGAAATGCAGGAACTCTCGGCGCTGATGTCCACGGATGAAATCGGGCGCGATCACGTCAGGCTTTTTGAACTGAGCGAAAAGTACCAGGCGCTCGATGAACAGTTGCAGGAACTTTACCGCCGATGGGAAGAGGCCGTCAGTGCAACCGGCGCGTGACACGAATCAGTTGTGGTGCGACAAGCGGCCAGCTTGTCGCACCACAACTCTGAAGCTGTTTATGAAAACGAACGCAGCGCGCATTCTCGATCAGTGGCAGATTGCGTATGAACTGCGCGCTTACGAAGTCAGCGAGGATGAACTTGACGCCATCAGCGTCGCGCGCAAGGTCAGCATGCCGCCCGAAGCGACTTTCAAAACGCTGGTGGCGCGTGGCGACAAAAGCGGAGTGGTAATGGCCTGTGTGCCTGCGGATGCGGAACTGGATCTGAAAAAGCTGGCCGCCGCGACCGGCAACAAAAAGATCGATCTGGTTCCGGTCAAAGAGCTGCTCGCGCTGACCGGCTACATTCGCGGCGGCGTTTCACCGCTCGGCGCAAAGAAAAAATATCCCGTGCTGATTGATGAAACCGTGATCCTGCACGACCGCATCAGCATCAGCGCCGGAACGCGCGGACTGCAAATCATCATCGCGCCTGATGATTTGCAGCGGGCGGCTGAAGCGACGCTGGCCGATTTGTCGAAACCTCCGGCCTGAAGAATTTGCCGCATGCGCCATTGACTTGCATTAATATCCTGATTACTTTTGCCGCACTCAATTTTCTGCTTCAAAAGGAGAAGACATGCCGCGTCGGTGGCTATTCAAAACAGAGCCGGGTGAGTACTCTTATGATGATCTGGAGCGCGACCAGAAAGCCGTGTGGGACGGCGTGGCCAACAGTCTTGCGCTCAAGCATCTGCGCGAAGTGCGGCTTGGCGATCAGGTGCTGATCTATCATTCCGGGGATGTGAAGGCAATCGTCGGACTGGCCGAAGCCATTACCGATGCCTACCCTGATCCGAAGGAGAATGACGAAAAACTCGTCGTCGTCAATCTCAAGCCCAAACGCCGTTACGCCGTTCCGCTGACGCTGGCCGAGATCAAAGAGGCTGAAGAGTTTCGTGATTTCGACCTGGTGCGCCTGCCGCGTTTGTCCGTGATGCCTGTCACGGCAACTCAGTGGCAGCTTCTCTCTGATCTGCTGAAGGGATAACCAAAAATCTCTGACTGCCGTTGCGCTGAACCTGCCCGATTCTGCCTCAGTTTCTGCTTCAGTCCGGTTTGCAACCCTGCCCTGCGGTTTCGCTTCAGGTTGTAACGCCACGCGCCGACGCCTGGTGGCAGCCGGGCTTTCGCCTGAAGCGATAAATTACCGGTTTGAAACGGTGGACTGCACAGCTTCAGCCGCGATATGGTAATGTTTGTCAGACTACTGACAAATGATCCCGCTGCCGGTTGTGACTGTGCCGACGAACTGCTGAAGTCGTTATCTGATTGCGCCGGAGATACGGCGGGTAACGCTGAATAATATTTTGTTTCTTCAAGGAGAAGCTGCCATGTCAGATGCTTTCAAGGATCGTGAAAAGGGACTCGAAGAGGAATACTTTCGCAAAAAGGAAGCCGAACTGGTTGAAAAGATGCGCCTGCGCCAGGCCAGTGAAGCCGAGCGCCGTGAAATGGCGGCTGTCATCGGCATCGCGGATGAAGAACTGCTGACCGATTTGCAGGAACTCGGTTTCACACGCGAGACGGTTTCGCTGCTGCATCTGGCGCCGCTGGTGCGCGTGGCCTGGGCTGACGGTGAAGTGCAGCGCAACGAGCGTGAACAGTTGATTCAGATTGCCCGGCTGCGCGGCATTGCCGAAGGCAGCAAGGCCGACAAGCAACTGGCGAAGTGGCTGGAAGAAAGCCCTTCTGAAGAATTTTTCGCGCAGACCCTGCGCATCGTCCACGCCATGATTGATGCCATGCCGCCGGTTCACGGCGAGGCTGCTCGCCGCGATCTGGTGGCTTTCTGCATCGCCATCGCTTCGGCTTCAGGCGGCATTCTGGGCCTGGGCGATAAAATCTCGGACGAAGAGCGCGTGGCGATTACACAGATTGCCAGAGAGTTTGAAAGCAGCCGCCGCGAGGCTGCCAGAAATGTGCTCGCAAAATAACGGGCCTGAATGGCTCCCCAGTCAGACCCTCTTCTTCATTATCATCAAGGAGCAGACATGCCGGATAAGGACGCTTTCAGGGAATGGGAAAGAAGCAGGGAGGAAGAATACTTCCACAAGCGGGAAGCCGAACTGATTGAAAACATGCATCGTCGCGCCGAAGCCGAGGCCGAACGCCGCCGGATGACCCAGGCTTCCGGCCTTACCGATGATGAAATTCTGCGCGAGTTGCAGGAACTTGGTTATAACGCCGACACGGTTTCGCTGATGTATCTGGCGCCGCTGATTCAGGTGGCCTGGGTGTATGGTGGCGTCAGCAATCTCAAGCGTGAAGAGATTCTGGAAGCCGCCCGATTGCACGGCGTCACCAGAGGCAGCGCCGCTGATGAAAAGCTGGCGCAGTGGATGGCCTCACGCCCGACCGATCAGTTCTTTCGCCGCAACCTGCAAATTCTCAGCCGGGTGTTGCAGACCATGCCGCCGGAACAGCGCGACGTGACGCGCCGCGAACTGCTGGCCGGATGCCAGACCATCGCCAGTGTCTCAGGCGGCGTGCTGGGCCTTGGCCACAGCGCTACTCCTGAGGAAAACGCGGTCATTGATCGCATTGCCGCTGAACTTGAGTGACCGCCGCTGAAGGCCGGAAAAACCGAAAGCGGCGAATCAGCACGAATCAGAACTGATGATTCACGCTCATTCGCCGCTTCAGCAGTGCTTTATTGACCGCGCTTACTTCCTGAGCCGGGCAATCTCGTCAAAGTATTTCGTAAACATTCTGATCCCGCCTGAAGTCTGCCCCCAGTCGTAATTTTCGTTCTTCGCGTGATAGCCATGCTCCGGCAGGCTCAGCCCCAGAAAGGTGATCGGCACTTTCAGGTAATCCTGCATCGTCACGACCGCGCCGATTGATCCGCCTTCGCGTGTGAATGCAGGCTCTTTGCCAAAGGCAAACTTCATTGCCACGCGCGCCGCATCGGCAAAGGGGCCGGTGAAATCACCCAGGAAAGGTTCAAGCGCGTGTTCGGCGCTGACTTTGACATCCGGGTTGACCCGCTTCACGAAATCCTTCACGAGTTTCAGAATCTTCGCTGGTTTCTGATTCGGCACGAGCCGCATGCTGATCTTGGCTTCGGCGCGATGCGGGACGATGGTTTTGACGCCGGGGCCGCTGTAACCGCCGACCACGCCATGCACTTCAAAAGTCGGCAGCGACATAAAAGCCTGCAGCACATCGGCGTCAGCCTTCATATTCGGGCGAATTGATTTCAGTTCGTGCGCCTTTTTGAAGCCCCGGCTGCTGAAGCCGGAACTTGTGAAGCTGGCCAGCTCGGCCTTCGTCGCCCTGCGCACGTCATCATAAAAGCCCTTGATCTTCACGCGCCCGGTCTTTGCGTCGTAACACTGCGCGATCACGTCACACAGTTCGCCAATCGGATTGCGCGCCACGCCGCCGACCAGCCCCGAATGCACATCCTTCGCGTGCGTTTCAAGCGTCAGCGTAATGGCCTGCAACCCGCGCAGCCCGTAAGGCACTGCCGGTTTGCCGCGCGCAATCCAGATCGTGTCTGACACCAGCACCGAATCGGTTTTGAGTTTGTCGCGGTTCTTTTTGACGAAGCCTTCAAAATTCGGGCTGCCGATTTCCTCTTCAAGTTCCCAGATGAATTTGACGTTGAGCGGCACGCCGTTCTCAACGGCATACTTTGCTGCGAGCATCGCCGTCAGCCCCGGCCCCTTGTCATCGGTCGTGCCGCGCCCTTCGTAACGATCACCGACTTTATGAAAAGTAAACGGAGCCTTGTTCCACTCCGATGCATCAGCCGGTTGCACATCCATGTGGTTATAGATCGCCACCGTCGGATTGTTTGGATCAGTGACGATGGAACCAACCACGACAGGATTGCCCGGCGTCGAAATGACTTCGGCCTCCGCGCCAATGCCGCGCAGAAACTCAGCCGCCGTCTCGCCGCAGCGCACAATGTCGCCCTTGCGTTCGGGATCCATGCTGATGCTCGGAATTTCAACGAGCGTGGCGAGCTTTTCCTCAAATTCAGGGCGGATGTTTTGAATGTAGCTGTTGAGGTTTTTGTAGAGTTCAGGTGTGGTTGCCATAAGATTTTTGATTTGAAAGATGGGTGATTATCAGGAAGTCAGCCCGAACCTGATTTTCATGGTTTGCGCGACTGCGCAGATTGAAAAATTTCATCAACACGGCGATGAATTTCAGGATACTGCTCAGAGATCTTTCTGGCGATTTCCTCTTCTTCTTCTTCGGCTCGAATCAGGTAGGCATCAATCTCTTCCTGATTTTCCAGATAAAACAGGATTGCGCCGTAAACCTGCTTCAGCGAAAGCACCGGAAAACATTCCTTCTGGATCGTCTCTGCCGACAGTCCTTCGCGCCAGCGATAGACAATCGAATCGAGCGAGACTCGCGTTCCGGCAATCCAGTAACCGCCGTGATGATATTCAATGTATGGCTGACTCATACTTATTAGCTCCTTCGCGCGCATTATAGCGGCTCGTTACCTGTAGAAGCGAATGTTATCCAGTTCCAGCCACCCATTCTCACCGGCATTGCGCGCTACTTCAAAACTCAGCATCAGTAAATCGCTGCCTGTCCACGCGGCAGTGCCGCCGACCTGCTGCGTGAGCGACGCAAAATCAATGCTGATCGTGCGCCAGTCGCTGCCCGCAGTGAACTTTGCCTGAAAATGATTGCCGTCGCGCAGACTGCGTGTCGGCACGATCAGGCGATATTCGCCGTCACCGCGCGCGTCAAACTGCACGCCCCTGAATTCGCGGGCATCAACGGGTTCGACTGCGCCACGACTGAGCGGGACGTTCAGGCGCACGAACGGGCGATCCTTTTCTGACATTCGCGCAATCAGCGAGACGGCGTGATCGCTGCGGCTGCCTGCGCGCAGGATTCTGGTGAAGAGCACCTTTGACGCATCCACACCTGCATCGCTGCTGTAAACCCACAGCGTATCCGGCGCGCTGCGCAGACCGAACCCGTTGCTGCCACCTTCAAAATCGTCAACCTTCGCGGTCGCTTTGATGGCAGGCAGCGGCGTGATTTCACTCGTCGCAATCTCACGGGCCAGTTTGTCACGATCAAGTTCCTTACCACCCAGAAAGACGCGACTGATTTTTTCAATATCGCCAATCTGTTTGTGCGGTTCGCCCGCGACCAGCACCAGATCAGCGAGTCTGCCGACGGCAATCGTGCCGCGTTCATCGTCAACGTGCAGCGCCTTCGCGCCGTTGCCTGTTGCGGCAGTAATCGCTTCAAGCGGCGTCAGCCCGCCCTGCACGAGCAGTTCAAGTTCGCGCAGCGTTGCCCAGCCGTGATGCGTGCCGGTGACTCCGGCGTCAGTGCCTGTGCCAAAACGGATGCCAGCGGCGCGCAGTGCCGCCGTGTTGTGCTGCAATGTATTCCAGCGGCGCAGGCGCGGCAGGTCGCCGTTTTCAGCCGATCCAGCCGCAGGCTTAAGCGGCACATCGCCCGGCGCCACCAGCGGCGGACTGATGCCGTTGCGCGCTGCCGGATCAAGCACGGTTGCCAGCAGCGGCGTCAGAATGTCGCGGCCACGCGGTTCATAGACCGCCAGCGTCGGCGCATAGGTCGTGCCTTTCTCCTTCATCAGCTTCAGCAGTTCATCATCGGCCTCTTTATCACCGACACCGTGATCAATCACATCAACACCGGCGCGCGCGGCGATCTTTGCCTTGTCGAGTGTGACCGTGTGCGTCAGCACTTCGAGGCCGTTCTTGTGCGCTTCGTCAACGAGCGCCGCCAGCGTGTCCTCGCGCATGCTCGTCATATCGGGAGCCGCGCCGTAACGCCAGCCGTCGGTGAAAGCTTTGATGACATCGGGCCGGTACGGCAGCACGCGACGCACGGCAGCGCGGGCTTCGCGTGGCGTTGAGACTTCCTGCGAAAAGAAATCGCCGCGCCCGCCTTCAGCGCCGTGCCCGCCCGGCGTGCTGATGCGCGCGGCCAGATGCAGGCGCGGCCCCGGAATCACGCCCGTCGCAATCAGCCGCCGCATTGGCTCGAAGGTTTCAGGATAAGTGCCGAAATCAACGACCGAAGTCACGCCGCAGTAAAGATAAGCCTTCAGATTTTTCGGCCAGTCGCCGTCAACGCGCCCGCCGCTCGCGTAAGGCAGATGCGTATGCAGATCAAAAATGCCCGGCATCAGCGTCATCCCTGCCGCATTGATCACCACCGCACCAGCCGGAATGTCAATCGTCTGTCCGACCGCCGCAATGCGGTCGCCGCGAATCAGCACGCTGCCCGCAAATGGCTGCGCACCAGTGCCGTCAACAATCGTGGCGTTCGTGATGGCGATGACATCAGCCACGACAGGCATTCGCGCATCAGCGGCGGGAAGAAATGCCAGCGTCAGAATGAGGCAGAGCAGAATCAGGCGTTTCATAGGTCTGTGTTATTTCAGTCCGAAGCAGTGATGACTTGTCACCTGCCAGTGAATATTGGTTGAGATGACAACCTGACAGAACAGCAGGTGACAAGTGACAGATGACAAGTGACAGTGTTTTCAGCGCGGCGCGTGACTGGCCGTGCTTTCCTTTGGTCTGATTGAAAGTGTGATCGGTGCGGCAGGGAAGCGTTGCTGCTGCATCCCGGTGGTTTCAATTTTTCCGACGACGAATATCTGTTGTTCGAGCGGCTTCACCCAGGGCTGCACTTCAAGGCGGAATCGCTGCGTCGTTTCGCCTTCGGTAATCATAATGCCGTTCAGTCCCAGGTCGCGCAGCGTCACGCCGGGCGGCAGGCCGACCACATCAAAAGGCACGCGGCCCGCAAAGCCGTGCTGCCGTTTGATGCTGATGCTGATGAAAGCTTCTTCGCCGGGCGCGACAATAACCTGCTGTTCGTTCGTGTAAACCAGCACTTCAGGCGGCGGCGCAGTCGAAACCACGCTCAGCATCTGATCGTTGCGCGCTTCGCGGGTAACTTTCTTTCCGTTGATAATGGCCGCGCCCTGAGCTTTCAGGATAAAGCTGCCTTTTGCCTCAGGCGAGGCTGACAAAATAATCTGCCCGATGTGCTGCCCGGCGGGAATCCTGGCTGTTGTTGCCGTAAAGCCGGGCGGCAGGTTGAGCAGCCTGACTTCAATCTCGCCATCAAAATCATCCAGCCGCATCGCCGTCACGCGCAGGTCGCGCGAACCGCCGAGCGGCACGTTCGGATTTTCAGGATCAATCGCCAGCGCAAAATCGGGCTGCGGTTCGTGAATCGCAAGGCGATAAGCAAAACGCTCGCCTGACAACCCGCGCACATCACGAATCCGCACAAAGTATTCACCATCAGCCGGAGCCGTGAAATGCAACCGCGAATCCTTCAGCCCCGCCATTCCGTAACGCGGCCCGGCGTCATCGTTGCGATAATAAAGCGTCGTCACCGGTAATCCGTTTGACGGAAAGGTTGTGCCTGGCGGGTGAATCGTCACCTTGTAAACAGCCGTTCCCATCGCGCGCGATTCCGGCGTCGTGTCTTCAAAGCCGTAGCGAACGCCATTGAAGCTGCGCACAATCGTGTCGTCATCGGGAAAGTACGGCAGCCGCTCGATCTGCAACAATTCACTGCCGACGAGCAGGAAATCGCCCGGAGCCATTCCGTTCCAGTTGAGCAGCCGCAATCCGTTGCCTGCTGAATCCCGATCATTGAGCGTCGTTTCAGTCGCCAGCACTGACCGCAGCACCGCGCGCGGAATCTGCTGTCCCTTTGCATCGAGCACTTCAATTACTGAATCGAGCGGCGAACCGAAACGCTGCGCCGCAACTTCGAGAATCAGCCGCTGCCCCTTTTTTGCATTGAAGCGATAGTAATCATCACTACTATTCGCCGCGTTGCTGAAGATTCGTCCGTTGATCGTGACGGGAATCTGAACGATCTGTGCCGAAGCGAGTGAGTTGTTGCTTTCGCTTTCGTTGATTTCAGGCCATCGGCCAGTGTCGAGCCTCAGCGAATTGAGCGATTCGCCTTTGCCGCTGTTTCCGCGAATCTTCAATCCCTGATCCCACAAAGCAGCAGCCGGAGCCGTCACTTTCTGCCTGCCGCTGCCGAGGTTGAAACCACTCAGCGCGACTTCGCCTGATGAACCCTGCTTCAGTCCGAGTGGGAAGGCGTTCGTCACATAAGCAAATTCGCCCACGTTCAGCCGGTATTCAAACTGCCTTGGCGCGCCTTTGCTTTCAGCGTCAGCGATGCGAATAACGTATTCACCGGCCTCTATGAATGTATAACCGAGCAGCGCATCGGCCCGCCCGTTGAAATCATCATTCATCGCCAGTTGATTGCCGCTGGCGTCAAAGACGGTGATCACCGGATTGAGCCGCGAGCCGATCACTGTCGCAACTGAATCAAAAACGATCTGCTGCCCGGCCTGCGCTTTGAATCTGAAATAATCGGCTTCACCGTTGCGGCTGAGGTTGCCGGTGATGGTAGTCGGCAGCGTGATTTCCTGCGCGGTTTCGATGGACTGATTCATCCCGCGATCCATCGTTTCGGCAAAAGGCGTGACGACGAATGGCCGCGCATTCGTCGTCCCCATCGGTGTTTTCAGGCGAAAGGCGTAGATGCCCGGCTCGACATTCGGCGCAACCGTGATTTCAATCGTGACGCGGTTCTTTGTGGCTTTATCCGCAATCACAGTCGTCAGCGGAATCGGCTTCGGCTTGTCGCGCAGTTGCTCGGCAAAAGCCAGAACCTTTGCCGTAAATCCTGAAGCGTTGAAGATGACATCGCTCGTGCCGCCGAGGTTGAGGCCGTCTGCAACCATCGTGACGGTCGAGCCACGCTGAGCGCCCGTGATCGAAACCGCCTGCACCGAAGGCTGCGCCGTGCCGGTGTAAATAATATCGGCCTGAGCCAGTGCGGTGGCCACATTGACGAGCAGCAGAAACGTAACGAGCGGCAGTCTTGTTTTCATCTGTGCCTCCGCCGGACGAGCCTCATACGGCTGCAAACACCTTTTCCAGAAACTCGCGGTTCGCCTGTGCATTTGCTGTTGTTTCCTGCGGCGTCTGACCAACCTTGCAGCATTCGACCATTACCGGGCCGTTGAAGCCTGCCGATTTCAGTTTTGCAAACACGCTTCTGAAATCAACTTTGCCCGCGCCGAACTGAATCATCACTTCGCCCTTGAGTTCGCCGCAATCCTTCGCGCAGAAGCCGGTGACGTGCTGCGCAATGGGTTCAAGTTCAGCGACCGGATCCTTTGCCGTGTAATGAATGATGTTGCCTGCGTCGTACCAGATTTTGAAATTCGGGTGACTGACCTTTTTGATGGCCGCGAGGATTTCATCTGACGCGCCGCTCGCGCCGCCGTGCGGTTTCATGACCAGCTTCAGGCCGCGCTCTTTCGCATAAGCTGCGCCGTCGCTCATCAGCTTGTAAAAGTTTTCGTACTCGTTCGGATTGTCCACGCCGAATGAAAGCAGGTATTGCAGTTTCAGCAGATGCGCGTTGTCAATCTGCTTGTGCAGGTCGTTGCGGCCTTCCTCAAAAGGCAGATTCGCGCGCACGCGCAGCGCGCCCATGTTGGCCACCAGCCCGCGCGCCGCGAGCTTCTTTTGCAGGCCGTCAAGATATTCCGGCGTTGCTTCCGAGCCGATAAATGGTTCCTGCCTCGTGCGCGACAGCAGGCCCGTGACTTTGTAACCGGCGGCTTTGATGCCGTCGAGCGTTTCGTCAAAGCTCCATTTCGTCCACGGACGATTGAAGCAGCCGATAGTCCATTTGACCCTGGCCTCTGTGTTCATTGAACTGATTCCGGCGAGGGCGATTGCAGCAGTGATTGAAGAGTGATGAATAAACTGGCGACGATTCATAATGTGTGTTCGATGAAGAGTGGTTGATTGGGGTTTCTGCCCTGACGTTGCGACTGAATGTCGGCAGGTCAGAGACAGGTTATTTCAGCGAAACTGCTTTTTGAGTCAGCAGATCATACAACACTGCTGAGCCGTCGTAACGCCCGACCGCGAGTTTATTGCCGTCCGGCGTGTAAGCCATTGCGAAAACCCAGTCGGGCTGATGCTCAAGAACTTTGATTTCAGTGAGCGTGGCGGCGTCCCACAGCTTGATGACTTTATCAGCGCCGGTTGAGGCCAGCGTTTTTCCGTCAGGTGAAAAGACAAGCTGAGTAATGGCGTCTTCGTGCGCAATCAGCGAGCGAAGCTGACGGCCTTCCTTTTCGCTGACTTCCCAGATTCGAATCACGCGGTCAGCGCCTGCGCCCGCGAGCATTTTGCCTGACGGATGAAACGCGACAGTGTTCATCGCATCAAGCCCGTCACCCAGCGTGTACAGGCGCTCACCCGTCGCCACGTTCCAGACCTTGACCGTGCGATCAGCCGAAGCCGACGCGAGCAGTTTGCCGTCAGGGCTGAAGGCAACGCTGAAAACTGCGTCGGTGTGATCCTTCAGATTTCTGATCTCTTTGCCGGTGGCCGCGTCCCACAATTTAATCATCCGGTCGTAGCTGCACGTTGCGAACAGCCTGCCGTCAGGGCTGAACGCCACGGCAAAGATGTTGTCACGATGCCCGCGAATGGATTGCAGTTCCTTTCGTTCAGCGACGTTCCAGATTTTGATTTCACCGAACTGTCCGGGACTGCCGCCTGCCGCCGCAAGCATCTTTCCGTCAGGACTGAACGCCAGCCCGCGCACCTGACTCGTGCAGCCTTCAAGTCGCGCAACGGTTTTGCCATCAGTGCCGACGAGTTCAATATCCTGATAGCCGCCGAGCGCGATCAGCGAGCCGTTCGGATGAAAGGCAAGGGAACTGATGGCCGCCCTGACCGCAACTGTCGGTCTGATGTCAGGAATGCTCGCTCTGCCTGTCGTTTCAGTTTTCGGCGCATCAGATATTGTCGTCGCGGTCGGCCCTTTCGCTCCGGCATCAATCCACGCTTTGATCGTGCTGATTTCATCGCTGCTGAGCTGATCGCCGAGCGGCATGCGCGGCTTCAGCGTGCCGTCAATGAATTTCACGATCAGGCTTTCGCTGCTGCGGCCCGCAATGACCGGCGCACCGCGTTTGCCGCCATTCATCAGCGCCTCGAAGCTTTCCAGATTCAGCCCGCTCGCGCGCGAAGTGTGGCCGTGACAGGCAACGCACCTGCTCTGAAAGATCGCATCAACTTTACTGTAGCTGATCGCATCCTGTGGACGAGTGTGAGAAGTGGCCAGCAGAAGAGCGGCAATGAAAGCTGTGATGCTGAATTTAAGTTGAACGGGCATGTGAACCGGGAAACATTTACTTCCACGAAGCCACACGAAGAAGCACGAAGGAAAGAGAGAAAAGGAGCAGCGGCGAACTGCAACACATTACCTTTTGTTTTCTCGTTTCTGTCCCGCCTTTTCTCCTTCTCTCCTCTTCTCCTTTTCTTTGTGTTTCTTCGTGTGGCTTCGTGGAGGGAATCAGTGATTGAATAAAAACTCTTTGCTGGTGATGACTGACCAGACGACATCTTCAATCGCCTGTCGGCGCGCCTCTTTGCTGCCACTGCTTTCCTTCAGCACCGCCAGCAGATTTGTTTTTTCATTCTGCGATGGCTGGCGGCTGAAGGCGGCGAGATACAGATGACTGATGATCGCTTCGTCTGAAAAGCCGAGCTTTACGAAGTTGTCAACGATGCTGCCCGGTGCGCGCAGTTTCTGATTGATCGTGTCGCCGTTGATGATGTGCAGCGCCTGCGTGACGGTCGGTTCAGATGAACGCTCGCATTCGCAGGTGTTGATGCGTTCGGGTTTGCCGAAGGCTTTCAGGAAATATGAATTGATGCGCGCATCGGGCAACTGCATCGCCCGCATCCCGACCGGGTAATCAGGAAAGATCGTCGGCACGCCTGTGACCTGCGAAATGGCGTCAAGCATCGCTTCGGCTTTCAGTCGCCTGATGACATAACGCGAGTAATACTTCTCGTCCTGTTTGTTGAATTCGTTCGCGTGCGATGAACGCTGATACGCGGCTGAATTCATAATTGTGCGAATCAGGTGCTTCACGTCGAAGTTGTGCCTGATGACATCGTCGCACAGCGCCTGCATCAGTTCTTCGTTTGATGGCGGGTTGGTGGCGCGCAGGTCATCAACCGCTTCGACGAGTCCGCGACCCATGAAGTTCTTCCAGACGCGATTGACGAGCGCCCGCGTGAAATATGGATTCTGCGGCGAAGTGAGCCACTCGGCCAGATGTTCACGGCGATCTTTCGGTGAATCGAGCGAAAGCGCTTCGCCGTCGAGCGGCGCGGGATTGAGCGGTTTATTGAGGCGCGGATGATTCACTTCGCCTGCGGGCGAGGTGTAAACGAAAACGTCGCCGCCGCGCTGGCCGTTTTTCATCGCCACGCGGCCAAACAGATTGGCCATCTGGTAATACTGCTTCTGCGTCCATTTTTCGAGCGGGTGATTGTGACAGCGGGCGCAGGTGATGCTCATGCCCAGAAAAGCCATCGAGAAATTTTCGGTGAGGTCGCTCGGCTCCTTGTGCATCACGTAATAATTCGCCGCGCCGTTCTCAAGCGTGCTGCCCGCAGCCGTGATGATTTCACGCGCCATTCTGTCCCAGGGCTTGTTTGCGCGCACGCTTTCACGAATCCAGTTATGAAAACTCCACATCGCATTTGACGAGAGCTTTGACGACGAAACCAGAAACACATCGGCCCAGCGGTTCGTCCAGTAATCAACAAACTCTGCGCGCGCAAGCAGCGCCTCAACGAGCGCCGCGCGTTTGTTTGCCGACTGATCGGCCACAAAGCCTTCGACTTCCTGCGCGGTCGGCAGCGTCCCGGTCGCATCAAGAAAAGCGCGGCGAATGAATTCACGATCAGTGCATTGTTCCGAAGGCGCGATCTTCAATGCCTGAAGTTTTTTCAGCACCAGATCGTCAATGAAGTTGTAACGCGGCGAACGAGAGAAGACTTCAGCCGGAAGATTCGCCGGATAGGGATTCGCAAAGCGCGCAAACGCGACGCGGCTCTGATACCAGACAGTGATGGCCGTTTCGCTGCTGCCCTGCATCTTCACTTTGCCGTCATCATCAACGGTTGCCACGCCCGAATCAGTAGTTGAGTACTTGCCCCAGCGCGTCACGTCTTCAGCGTGGCCGTCGCTGTAAATCGCTTTGACGCGCACCTGCGCCTCTGCGCCGCTGTTGAGCGTTGCCTGCGGCGGCGTGACTTCAAGCGCAGTGATCTTCGGATCGGCTTCAGACGGTGCAGGCATTCCGGCAGCGATCCATTCCGCGATGACTTTGTATTCGAGCGAATCAGTGTTCATCCGCCTGCCGCCGCCGTGCCCAATCGCCATCGTCGGTTTGAGCAGCAGCAGTGATTGTGCCGGTTCGATTTTATTGATGCGCCGACCGAGCGCCTGCCGCGACAGCGTGTTGTAATCAGTTTCAGGATCGTACCCGCGCAGCGTCAGTTTGAATCCGTTCTTGCCCGCCGCCGCACCGTGACACGCCCCCGAATTGCAGCCCAGCCGCGTCAGCACCGGAATAACGTGATTGCGAAAATTCCAGCCGCCCGCAGGCGCGGTGATTTCGCTGGCAGGGCGAGTGGTATCGAGGGTGACAGGCGATGAGGCGGCGATTGCAGTGTTGCTGTCAATCAGGCCGAAAAAATGGCTGCTTATCAGCAATGCTGCGAGTGACAATATCCAGAGCTTGAAGGATGAAGCTGATTGATTCATACGATCATTTTGTCCCGTCAGGGACGTCCGACAATAGCCCAGCGATTCATCGCCGGGCTATTGTCGGACGTCCCTGACGGGACGAAAACATTGTTGTTTCAGACGGATGGCGCAAATGCAGTCGCATGGTCGAATGTTTCTGATCGGACTGAAATCCTGTCCGTTATCAAGTACCTCATCAGAACAATTCGCTGATCGGACTCACGCCGTGATCCACCAGACGAATCGGGCGGCCCTGCTGGCCGGTCAGTTCGGTGTCGAGATCAATGCCGAGCGCGCGGTATGCTGTTGCGACGGCTTCAGCGGGACTCACCGGGCGATCTTTTGGATATGCTCCGATTTCATCTGACGCGCCGATCTTCTGGCCGCCTTTGATGCCGCCGCCCGCAAAAAGCATTGTCCAGCACTGCGGCCAGTGGTCGCGGCCTCCGGCGGGGTTGATCTTCGGCGTGCGACCGAATTCGCCGGTCGCCATGACGAGCGTGTTCTGCAACAGGCCGCGCTGCTGCAAATCATCAAGCAGCGTGGCGTAAGCGTGATCGAACATCGGGCCAACCTGGTCGCGGTAACACATGATCGGGCTGAAGGGCGCTGAGCCGTGAATGTCCCACGTGATTTCATTGAAGACTGTCTCGAACATATTGATCGTCACAAAGCGCACGCCACGTTCGATCATCCGCCGCGCGAGCAGACAGCTCTGGCCGAAACGATTGCGCCCGTAACGATCACGCACGGCGTCAGGCTCCTTCGACAGATCAAAGGCTTCGCGCACTCTGGCTGACGACATCAGCGTGTAGGCCTGATGAAAGTTGTCATCCATCAGCCGCGCATCCTGACTGACTTCGAGTTCCTTCACCGCGCCGTCAACCATTTCGCGCAGCTTCTTTCTTCGCTCAACGCGCAGGGCTGAGATGTAATCGGGCGGCAGCAGGTCGGGCACTTTGAAATCAGGCGCAGACGGATCTGAATTGAGGACGAACGGATCGAAGGCTTTGCCCAGATAACCCGCGCTCTGACCGTGCGGCATGTTGCCCCCGGTGTTGCCCATCTGGCGCGGCAATAACACGTGCGCCGGAGCGTCGCCGCGTGCGCCTTTCAGTTTGTTCAGCACGCAGCCGATGTGCGGATGTTCGATGCCGCCCTGAAAGAGCCTGCCGGTCTGCATCATCTGATGGCCGGTGTCGTGCACGGCGGCGGCTTCGTGGTGCAGTCCGTGAACGAGCGCGACCTTGTCCATCTGCTGCGCCATCAGCGGAAAGATTTCGCTGATTTCGATGCCAGGCACATTCGTTCTGATCGGCTTGTACGGGCCGCGAATTTCGGCAGGCGCATTCGGCTTCATATCCCACGTATCAAGCTGGCTGGGGCCGCCGAGCAGAAAGAGCATGATGCAGTTCAGGTCTTTTGATGAATCAACCGCGCCCATTGCTTTGAGCCTGAACCAGTCAGGCAGCGACAGCCCGATCATTGAGAGCGTGCCCGCGTGCAGAAAGTCGCGCCTGCTGAAACCATCATCGAACCTGACAGGTCTGTGCGCATCGAGTCGGAACATAGATTTGAACCTTTCGGTTTGTGCGGGAATTACTGCCTGCAGCGCGGCTTTTTTATCACAGCCCGAATGGTAAAACCAGCAGGCGAAAACTTCGCAAATGCAGTCATCAGAAGGAACGAATCAGACTGAAGAAACGGCGTTCGGAGTTCCAGCTTTAGCTGGTCTGGTTTGCTTTGAGAACAGCCGACAAAAGCTGGAACTTCAGACACCGTTCCTGCGTGCCTGTGGTTGAGAATATTTGTTTCAGGCCGTGATTGATTCTCAGGGTTTTTGTCGCGTTATAATCTGAGTCGGTATCCCAGGGCATCAACTATCAGGGAGGCAATATTTATGAGTTCATTAAAGCCGATCACAAAATCCATTGCGCTGATCGTGGCGCTCGTCAGTCTGGCGCTGAGTCTTTCGGCCCAGACAAAAGGCGTTCGCAGGACCGAACCAGCTCCGGCAAAACCGACCCCGACGCCGACCAATGACATTAAGATTCGCACGCGCAGCAGTGTTGGGGGCAATGCTTTTGAAAGCACTGTGTACATTAAAGGCGCGCGTGAACGAAACGAAATGGCGAGCGGCGCCGGCTTCGTGACCATTTCGCAGTGCGATCTGAAACGCACGATTCAGCTCAACGAGCCGATGAAAACCTGTCTGATTCAGCCCTGGGCGACTGACACTGTGGCTGAGGCACCAGCAAAGACAACTGATGAAAAAGTGAAGCCTGAACCAAAAGAGGCGCGGCGCGGCGGCGTCATTTATGTCACGCAGACGATGACCGACACCGGCGAACGGAAAGATTTTTTCGGTTACAAGGCGCGGCACATCAAAACCACGATGACGATGGAACCATCGCCCGAAGCCTGCAATCAGGCAAAGACGCGGATGGAGACTGACGGCTGGTACATTGATCTTGAATACGGGGTTGAATGCCGCAATGAAAATCGCGTGACGCAGGGTTACGGCGGTGGCCGCGCCGGGTGTCAGGATCAGATGCGATTCAGAAATTCGGGTTCGGCCCGGCCCGGTTACCCGGTTGATGTGACGACCACGATGTTTGATGAAAACGGGCGCAGGACTGAGATGCGCACTGAAGTCATCGAACTGTCACGCGCCACGCTTGATGCCGCGCTCTTTGAAGTTCCTGCGGGTTACACTGAAGTGAAAGACTATCAGCAACTCGCCGGGTTCAATGCCAGACAGATGATGGCGCAGGCGATGAAGGGCGAAGCATCACATTCGGATAATCGTTCTGTGACGGCGAAAAACAGTCAGTCCGCCACACCGAAAACTGCCACCGGGCCGAAAAAGGCCGGTGTGATTCGCGTCGGCGTCGTGCTGCCGAAAGCGCAGATGAGCGGCGCTGGCGAAGCTCTGGCCGAACCGATTCGCAATCTGCTGGTGCAGGATCTCAGCGGCCCGGCGATTGAAATTGTGACGATTGATGCGCGCATTCCGGCGCAGATTGACCTTGAAGCGAAGCAGAAGGAATGCGACTTCGTGCTTTACACCAGCATCACGCAGAAGCAGGGCGGCGGTTTCGGCAGTATGCTGAAAAAAGCGGGATCGCTTTCCAGCATTGCGGTTGGCGGTTATGGCAATACTGAAAGCACTGCGCCAGCTTCGGGCGGAGCCGCCGAGGTGTCAGCCGGCATCAGGGCGAAAGATGAAATCACACTTGATTACAAAGTAACGCCTGCGGGCAGCGATGCGCCGGTTGCATCAAACACACTCAAAGCCAAAGCAAAAACAGATCGTGAAGATGTGTTGTCGCCGCTGCTTGAACAGGCCGCGACGGCAGTCATCAGCGCGGTCACCAGACGATAAAACCGCAGGTGCGCAGATCGTGTGCCTGATGCGTTCTGAAGTCTGAGGTTCGACAAGTCGTCAGCTTGTCGAACCTCAGACTTCAGGTTTCAAAACATCAGGAGCGTGCGCGGCTGTTTTACTTACTGATTTCCCGCCTGTCCGGCGTCTCGCTGTTGTCTCACCCGGAGATCCACCCCGATACATAAAAAATCATGCTTCCGGTGATTCACTTCTCCGGCTTTTGTCGCGTTATGGGATGAGAGCCAAAACAGTAATTTCGGAGGAGAAGACTGATGAAACTGAAACAGATGGTTTTGCTGACAATGACGCTGGCGGTCGGGCTGGCCGCGATGAACTGCTCACGCGCGGATGAACAGGAACAAAAGATTGCGCGTGGCAAATATATTGTCGAAAGCATTGGCATGTGCGCTGACTGCCACACGCCGCGCAATGAACGGGGCGATTTTGATCAGGCGCGCTGGCTGCAGGGCAGTCAGTTGATCTTCGGCCCGACAGTGCCGATTCCGAACTGGGCTGGCGGCGCACCGCGCATTGCCGGGCTGCCGCGCCTGAGCGAAGCCGATGTGACCAGCCTGCTCGAAAAAGGCGCGACCACGCAGGGCTGGTCACCGCGCCCGCCGATGCCGCCTTTCAGAATGGCCCGCGAAGATGCCGCAGCAGTGGCGGCTTATCTCAAATCACTCGGCAACAATCCCGGCGAGGCGCTGACTTCGCAGAATCGCTGATGGCAGCCGGTAGCGGCCTGATGCCTGGCAGGATGCAGGCTCCTGCCAGGCGATGAATCTTCAACCCGGAGGAGAAACATGAAAAAGCTGGTTGCCATTTCGATGCTGCTGGTTGCTGTTGTCTGTTCGGCTCAGGCGCGCGCCGCGACTGATGATCAGACGGTGCTGGCGCAGGGGCCGCCACCGCTGACGCAGGGAATAATGGATCGCCTGATCGGGATGTTTGAATGGGCGCTGGATGGACGATTCACCCGCGCGCAGCGCACCGGGTTTCAGCGTTTGTGCGTGGCTGAATGGAAACGCCACGATCAGGCGGGCATGCAAAGTGTGCTGGAGATTCTGAAAGCCGGTGAACAGCTTGCTGCGCTGACCGATGCGCAGCGCAGACAGGCGCACGACCTGTTACAGAACAGGCTGCTGGCCACGTTGCGCCAGCAGCCGAACGATGAAAGCGCCCGCCTGCTGCTCGCGGTTTATGAACGCGCTCATCCCGCGAACCGTGCGCCTGACACTTCACCCGAAAGCGACGGCACAGGCGGGCGAGTGCCGGCTGAACTGATCGGGACGTGGCAGACAGGCAGCGTTTCAGCCACGACTTTCGTCAATCCGCGCACCGGATCTTATTCAGATCCGAGCGGCACGCAGGTGCGGTATCGCATCTTTGCCGATGGGCGGTACGAATATGCTGCGCTGACCACGCAATCAATGTACAACTGCACGACGAAGCTGCTGACGTACAAAACCGGCGTGGTCGTCATCAATGGCTCAACGCTGACCTTTGTGCCGAAGAACGGCAAATTCACCAGCGAAGACAACTGCAACCGGCAATACAACTATGAAAAACCCGCCGATCTGTCGCGTGAAACTTTTCAGTGGCAGGTCGGGCGCGATGAAACCGGCGTCAAAATCTGTCTGCGCAATGCCAGGGTCAGCGGGTGCGCTTACAAACGCTGAACAGAAAGGCCGGACAACATGAGCGAATTCAACAAGGCGCTGGTGCGCAGGCAGTTTGAGGAACTGATCAATCGCCGGAATCTGAGCGTGGTCGAACAGGACATTGCCGGGGATTTCGTTGATCACGAAGCGCCGACGGGCACACCGCCCGGCCCCGTGTGGGTGAAGCACTGGATCAGGACGCTCCTGCAGGTCGTGCCTGATCTGCACGTCACCATCGAAGACATCTTCGCTGAAGATGATCGCGTCGTCGTGCGTAACACCTGGCGCGGCACGCACACGGGGTTCTTCCTGGGCCTTGCCCCGACCGGACGAAAGTTTGTCCTCAAAGGCATCGTCATCTGGCGCATTGCCGACGGCAGGCTGAAAGAACGCTGGGCCACGCTGGATCAGTGGAGCCTGGTCAGGCAATTGCAACCTGAAAGCACACAGCCTCAATCCGGCTGAACTGAAGCAGAGAATGAAAATCAATTATTGAATTACCAGGAGAGATGCAATGAATGAACAAAAACAGACCGCTGCTGAAGCGTCGCTTCCACCGGAAGCTTATATGCTCAATCTTGCCTTTGGCGCGCTGCTGACACAGGCGCTCTATGTCGCGGCAAAACTTGGCATCGCTGATCTGCTTGCCGCCGGGCCGCAATCTGTCGCCCGGCTGGCTGCCGCCACAAACACCAGCGAACGCGCGCTCTGTCGCGTCCTGCGTTCACTGGCGGGTGTCGGCGTTTTCAGTGAAACCGACCCGCAGGTTTTCGCGCTCACGCCGAATGGCGAACTGCTGCGCACTGAGGCGCCCAACTCGCTGCGCAGCGGAATGATTTTTATGGGCGAGGAATGGCACTGGCGCGTCTGGGGTGAGATGCTGCACAGTGTGCGGACGGGCAGGCCCGCGTGGGGTTACGTGCATGGCCTGGAGGTGTTTGAGTACTTCGCGGCCAACCGTGAGAAGGCTGAAATCTTCAATCGCGCGATGACCGATATGTCGGTTGCGACGGCTCCCGCCGTAGTCGAGGCTTATGATTTTTCGAACTTCACGACGCTGGCCGACATTGCCGGGGGGCACGGCTTTCTGCTTGCGCAGATTCTGAACGCGACTCCGAAACTGAACGGCATTCTTTTCGATGTGCCCTCAGTGATCGAAGGCGCAGGCGCAATGCTGGCCAGAGAAGGCGTCACTGATCGCGTGACCACAGTGGCCGGAGACTTTTTCAAGGCGGTGCCTGCGGCTGATGGCTACATTATGAAACACATCATTCACGACTGGGACGACGAACGCGCCACGAGAATTTTGCAGAACATTCGCACAGCGATGAAGGATGGCGGCAAACTTCTGATCGTTGAATCAGTCGTGCCTGCAGACAACGAACCGCATTACAGCAAACTGCTCGACCTTGAAATGCTTGTCTCACCCGGCGGAGTCGAACGCACGGCAGAAGAGTATCGCGCGCTGCTCGCCGCTGCCGGATTGCGAATGACGCGCATTGTGCCGACCGCATCTGCGTTCAGCATCATTGAGGCCGTCAGGGCCTGAGGCAGAATTCAGTAATCACGCTGAGTGAATGAGGGGACTGTATGAAAATAACAAACACACAATCAGGAACGAACGTTCACGAAATCGCTGATGGTATTTACCGCATCAACACGCCACTTTCTGAGCAGATCGTGCCGGACGGCTTTTCATTCAATCAGTATCTGATCGTGGATGAGGAGCCGCTGCTGTTTCACACCGGACAGCGCCGGATGTTTCCGCTGGTGCGCGAGGCTGTGGCGAGCATCATCCCGCCGGAGCGGCTGCGGTACATTTCCTTTTCACACTTCGAGGCGGACGAATGCGGATCGCTCAATGAATGGCTGGCCGTCGCGCCGCAATCGGTGCCGGTGTGCAGCAGGGTTGCCGCGATGGTGGCCATTGAAGATCAGGCTGACCGGCCACCCCTGGCGCTGGATGACGGAGAGACTTTGCAGCTTGGTCGGCACGTCGTGCGCTGGTTTGATACGCCGCATCTGCCGCATGCGTGGGAGTGCGGTTATCTGATGGAAGAGCAGACCGGCACGCTGATGTGCGGCGATCTTTTCACACAGCCTGGCACCGGCAAAACGCCGCTGACTGAAGCGGACATCCTTGCGCCAAGCGAAGCGTTTCGCCGTCAGATGGATTATTTCTCGCACACAAAAAATGCCGCAGCGATGCTTGAGCGGCTGGCCTCGACGCGACCGACGACGCTCGCCTGCATGCACGGCAGCGCGTGGCACGGCGACGGCGCAAGGCTGCTGCGCGAATTGTCCGGAAGTTTGCAGGAAGGCTGAGCGCGTGTTTTGGATTTCTGCCGTCAGATATGGAGTGCGGCGCTTCGACAGGACTGAACACTCAATTGAGAACTGCTGTCAATCAGGGAATCGCGGAGGAAACAGGTCGCACCCCCGTAGTAACGAATTCATTCGTTTGATCTTGAAGTCAGTGGTTTCGCAGATCAAACGAATGAACTCGTTACTACGGGGGTGCGACCGGTTCCTTTCAAATCGCCCTGACCTGATGCCATTGAGCTAAGCTTGGAACTCCGAACACCGTCACGCAGGAAGAACAGCGTTTCGTCAGAGTGCTGGTTTCGCGGGGCTGGTTTATTGTGGCTCCGGTGTGGACAGCATGAAGACCGCAAACGATGCGAGCCAGTGTTCACCGGCATAATCGCCGCTGGCGACATTGGCGAGCGCGTCGCTGGCGTGACGAGCCGCAGCCTTCACCAGCACTTTGCGCGCCGGGTCGGTGGCGGGCAGGGCTGCGGCGATTGCGCGCATGCACCAGGCGCGGCTCAGATTCAGACCATCGAGATGAACGATTTTCGGATCGCTGCGGTCGGCTACTGTCGCCGGAGTCAGCAGCGATTGCGGCTGGCCTTTGGCAATGCCGGGCAGGAAGCGATGAAACCAGAGTCTGAATTCAGCGGGTTTCATCACGCGCCGCATCAGATCGGCTTCCATCAGGGCAGGTGAGAAGAAATCCTCGCCGCCCGGTTCCCACGCTGCCGGGTAGTTCACGTCTTTCCCGTAATAATTCAGGCTGCGTTCAGTGATCAGATCAGCAAGCTTCTGATCGCCGACTGTCCTTGCATAATCGAGCGCGAAGGCCAGACCAAAGGCCGTATTCGGATGCACTCCGGTGCGAATCGGATAGGTCTGTTTCGGCAGGAAGTTCTGGTAGCGCGCCACCAGCGCATCGCTGAGCGGCTTCAGATTCGCTGACCATTTTTTGCCGTCGGCATCGTTCCAGGTGTGCAGTTCTTCGGCCAGTTTGAGCAGCCACGCCCAGCCGTAAGTGCGCTCGAAGGACTGCCGGTTGGCCTGATTGAGATAAGCCACTTCAGCCTGAATGTTCGCGGCTGAGAGATTTTCATCCAGCACTTCACGAATCTGTTTCGCTTCGGGCAGATGCGGAAAGGTTTTGAGCAGTCGCACCAGCATCCAGTGACCATGCACCGATGAATGCCAGTCGTAACAGCCGTAAAAGGCCGGATGCAGCGCGCGCGGGCCTTTGACCTCGCTCGCATCATTCATCGTGTGGTCGAGTTTGTTGGGATATTCGCGGCGAATACATTTGAGCGGCAGCTTTGCCAGCGCGGAAGCCTGCGCTTCAGTGAGCGTCAGATGATCGTTGGTTGAGGCATTCATCGGATACGTGAGCAGTAATACTAAGCAGAGGAACGCAGAAAGCCGGAAGAGAGATGACGGAACACACGGAAATAACGGAACAGACGAAAACCTGTGTTGTGTGTTCAGTTCTGTTTCCGTCTGTTCCGTTATTTCCGTGTGTTCCGTCATCTCTCTTCTCCTTCACAGTCCGGCTTTGCGCAGCAGTTCGACGAAGCGCGGATCAGTGCGCAACTCTTCAAGGCGCGGGTCAACCTGGGCGAAGTTGAAAACGTAGGCTTTGGTCGCTTCGGCTCTGGCCATCCAGCGCAACGCCTGATCGTGATCGCCGATCAGGGCATAGGCGAGCGCGACTTCAAAGGGCAGGGCTTCAGCTTCGCTGCGGCCTTCCTGAGTGGCGAGGCCGCGTGTCAGTGTCGTCAGGGCTTCGTCGCGTCTGCCGCCGACGGCCTGAATCTGCGCCAGAATTGCGGGCCATTCATGACCGGAAAAGCCGCTGAAACTTTTCTCCTGCTGATAAGCGGCGAGGGCTTCGTCATAACGGCCCTGCGCCTGATGAATCCAGCGCATGACGCGATGCGCGGGAACGAGGCCGGGATCAAGCTCAAGCGCGCGGCGGCATTCTGCCAGCGCCTGCTCGTAATCGCGCGCATAGAACCAGACCAGGCCAACAGCGGTTTTGACAATCGGTGAACGCGGGTCGAGCTGTTCAGCCAGCCTGATTTCAGCCAGGGCTTCGTCTTTGCGGCCCTGCGCGGCCAGCACGTGCGCGAACCAGTGATGCGCCGTCCCATAACCCGGATTGAGTTCGATGGCGCGGCGAAATTCGCGCTCGGCTCCGGCGCGGTCGCGGTCATAATAAAAGCTGACATACGCCAGCGATGAATGCGCTTCGGCCAGCGATTCATCGAGCGCGAGAGCTTTCAGCGCGTTCTCCTTCGCGCGCGGATAAAGATTGACTGACGGCCCCTGATAAAGTTGCAGCAGGTTGTAACAGTCAGCGAGTCCGGCATAAGCCAGCGCGAATTTGTCATCGCGTTCAAGCGCGAGGTTGAAGGCTTTGATGGCTTCATTGAAGCCGCTGATCGAACGTTTGCCGAAATGATAACGACCGACCAGATACTGCTGATAAGCCTCGTTGTTTTCGGTCGAGCTGCTGGTCAGGCGCAGCAGTTCGCTGCCGGTCACTTCAAATTTGAGTTCGCGCAGGAGCCGTTCAGCGAGCGCATTCTGAAAGCTGACCAGTTTCGCTTCAGGGCCATTCATCTCGACATTCATCAGCGCGGCGCTTTCCTGCGTGCCGAAAAGTTCGAGTTCCAGGCGCAGCATTTCACCTTCGCGGCGCAGCCTGCCGCTGACGACGTAATCAACTTTCTGCTCAGCCGCAGCCTGCTGCGGCGTGATGTCGCTGGTCAGATACTGGCGCATGGCCGAGGGCGGGCGCACTGAAAGCTGTCTGACCTGGCCGAGCTTGCGGCCCAGCGCATCGGCGAGGCCAACGCCAAGCGACTGATCGGCTTCAGCGCCGCTGTCGGTTTTGAAGGGCAGCACCGCGATGCTTTTGAGCGAGGGCGCAGTTTTTCTTTCAGCTTCAGCGCTGCTGCCCGCAGACCCCGGAGAAAGTTTCAGCCACGCGAACCAGCCGATGAGGCAGACGAACACAACCGCGAGCGCAGCAAAAAGCGGCGCGTGCGATTTCGGACTTCGCCGCAGGTTTACTGATGAAAATGAAAGACTGCCTGAAGCGGAGGCTGCTGGCTTTTCAGCACCAGGCAGCGTCTCTGATTCGTGATCGTGGTTGTGACGCGGGCGAATGCGCGCAATCAGCCGGGCAAAGCGCGGGTCAGAACGCAGCGGGTCGAGTTGCGGGTCAACCGTGATTTCCTGCGCCCACGATTCGTGATCGTCGAAAGAGTGGCTGAGCCGGTCAAAGGCCTGATCGTATTCGCCAAGCGCCGTGTGGATGCGCGCAAAGAAATAATGCGGCACGTAGCGGCGACGCGCGAGCGCCAGCAGTTCATTGAAGACCGCCCTGGCTTCGCGGCGGCGACCCGCGATGCCCAGCGTGTAAGCCAGAGCCCACAGGGTCAGCGGCGCGCGACCAGTGATTTCAACCGCCCGGCGACAGGCATTGAGCGCATCGTCAGGGTGCGCGGCGTAAGGCCCGATCCAGGCTTTGGCCTGCAGGGCCAGGTGATTGTTCGGGTCAATTTCAAGAGCGCGCTGGCAGTGCTGATAAGCTTCCTGGTGCTGTCGCGCATTGTGCAGAATGAAAGCCATCATCGCGTAACGCGCCGGTGATTGCGGGTCAATTTCGAGCGCGTGTTTCATTCCGGCAATGGCTTCGGGATGGCGACCCTGCACGCTGCGAAACTGAGCGAGCCACTGATGCGCCTGGGCGTAATTGGCGTTCAGGTCAATGGCCTGGCGCATTAACCGGTTGCTGGCAACGGTGTCCCAGTCATAGGCCCACGTCGCAATGGCCAGCGAAGTCCACGCTTCAGCCAGCCGGTCATCAAGCTGCACGGCTCTGGTCGCGGCTTCCTTCGCCGCCAGAAAGCACTCATCCGGCGGCAGCACCGAAGTAATGCCCATCCAGTTGAAATAATCAGCGACACCGCTGTATGCCGCCGCAAAATTCGGATCGAGCGCGATGGCTTCGTAAAAGCAGGTGATGGCGCGGGCCATGCCGTCTTCGGTGTGCGTGTGCCAGTGATAACGCCCGCGCAGGTAAGCTTCGTAAGCTTCAGGGTTGTCAGTGCCGCGCCGGGCAATCTGTGCGCGCTCTTCGCCGGTCAGGTTGCGGGCGATTTCCTGAACGAGTTGTTCAGAGAGCGAATCCTGAAGCTCCAGCAGATCAGCGCCGCTTTTATCGAACTGCGCGGCCCACTGCGGCGCTGCCGTCTGCACGTTGATCAGTTGCACGGTGACGCGAATGCGGTCGCCGGCCTGCAAAAAGCGCCCGTCCAGCACGTGACTGACATTGAGTTCACGGCCTGCCGTCAGCGCGTCGCTGTCCTCGCCTGAATACCGCAGCACCGAAGCCGTCGGGCGCACGGTCAGGCTGTGAATATTGCTCAGGCGCGTAATCAGCGCATCGGCCAGCCCGACGCCCAGAAAGTTGCGCGTGGCCGAAATCTCAGCCGGTGAAACCAGCAGCGGTTTGAGCGGCAGAATGGCCAGCGAACTTTGCGCCGATGAACGGCTGATGAGGCCCGTTTCGTAAGGGTCGGAATTGCTGACCGGACAGGGCAGCGCCGCCACAGGCAGGCCCTGCAAATGGCGACTGATGTCTTCGGCCAGTTCCGAGACTGAGGCATACCGTAACGACGGCTGTTTTTGCAGCGCCTGCATCA
Source organism: Blastocatellia bacterium (assembly GCA_046331565.1). Lineage (GTDB taxonomy): Bacteria > Acidobacteriota > Blastocatellia > RBC074 > RBC074 > DASRDU01. The sequence continues at coordinate 2,659,629 of JAXLQP010000001.1, read as the reverse complement.
CGATGTCATCCGGCCCGGCGGCCAGAGCCTGGCGCAATTCATCAGGCGTGGTGTGGCGGCGGACGCTGATGATTTCCGGCGTCGGCTGGCTGTCGCCATTGCCGGAGTCTTCGCTGCGACCGAACGCCACGGAAGGACGTTCAGGAATCTCTTCGCAAATGATCTGCGCGATTTCAGGCAGGTGACGATGACGCAAACGATAAGGCCGCCGCCCGGTCAGCAGTTCATACAGCAGCACGCCGAGCGCGTACTGATCGCTGGCCGGAGTGACCGGTTCACCGCGCACCTGTTCAGGGCTGGCATATTCCGGCGTCATCGGATGAATCCCGGCAATGGTCAGTTCGCCTGAATCGAGCAGCAGGTCAGGATCGAGGATTCTGGCAATGCCGAAATCCAGCAGCTTCGGCGTGCCGTCAGTCGTGACGAGAATATTGCCGGGTTTGATGTCGCGGTGAATGACCTGTCGCTGATGCGCGTACTGCACGGCGGCGCAGACCTGCAAAAACAGCCGCAATCGTTCCTGAATCGAAAGCTGTCGTTCATCGCACCAGCGCGTGACCGGTTCGCCTTCGATGTATTCCATTGCAAACCAGGGCCGCCCGTCCTCAGTCGTGCCGCCATCAAGCAGCCGCGCAATGTTCGGATGATCGAAACTCGCCAGAATCTGCCGTTCGTGACGAAAGCGGCGCACGATGGAATCGGAATCCATGCCGCGCTTGACCAGCTTGATGGCCACGCGCCGGTAAAATTCATTGTCGGCGCGCGTCGCCAGGTAAACCGCACCCATTCCGCCGCGCCCGATTTCGCGTTCCAGGCGGTACGCGCCAACCTGCCGCCCGATCATCTGATCGGCGCTGATAAACTGGCTGTGGTCGGTGACGGTGTGATCCATCAGGCGGGTGAGATGAGATACCGGAACCGGCGAGGCGATGAAATCACCGGCGTCGGCATCGTTTCCGAGCAGGCGTTCGACTTCGCTGCGCAATGCGGCATCGCTGCCGCAGGCGCGGGCCAGAAACGCCGCGCGTTCATCCGGCGACAGCTCAATCGCGGAATTAAAGATGTCCTCGATTTGTTTCCAGCGTTCGGGACTCATAGGGGGGAAGTGAAACGGTTTCCTGATCTGCCGATCAGTCATTACAACCACGAACATTCAGGCCGGATTTTCAGGATCACTTCGTCGCCGCAAGTCAGTGGCTGCTTTCATCCTGAAAATTCTGCCGGTTCTGTCTGCTTTTCTTCAGCCGCCCTTATTAATTTCACCGTACAGCCAGGCCCGCGCCAGTCGCCACTGACGAGTGACGGTGGCGGTGCCAATGCCCAGGACTTCGGCAGTTTCCTCAATCGAAAGGCCGCCGAAATAACGCAGTTCGACAATGCGGCTTTTTTGCGGATCGAGCGCCGAGAGCGCATTCAGGGCGTCGTCCAGCGCCAGCAGGTCAGCCGCGCGCTCGTCTGAAACATCCAGATTTTCATCCAGCGTGAGGCGCAGCCCGCCGCGTTTGCCGGTCTGACGGCTGCGCGCGTGATCCACCAGAATGCGCCGCATCGCCTGCGCCGCAATGCCGAAAAAATGCGCGCGGTTCTGCCATTGCACCTGTCGCTGATCTATCAGTTTCAGATAAGCTTCGTGAACCAGCGCGGTCGTTTGCAGGGTATGGCCGGAGCGTTCACGTTTGAGGTAACGCTCGGCAATTTTTCTGAGTTCGTGATAAACCAGCGGCAGGAGCTGATCGAGGGCTTCACGCCTGCCACTGCTCCAGGCCAGCAGGAGTTGAGTTACATCCGCAGAAGTTTCCATTCGGTCAGCCGTTTAATTGCGATTATTGCCAGAGTGCCGGAGAAGGATAAGCCGGACGGGAGCAACGGTCAATAACCCGTTTTCGGGAAGAAAATTCACTGCCAGTCTGGAAAAAGCGCGGCCTTGTGCTTATGTTCACGGTGCAACCTCACAGCAGTGACCGTTCTTTATCAATCTGATTCAAGGAGACAGTTTATGCAGGTTTGTACCTGGTGCGCAGCCGGGATTCACAGGAATCCGGTTGAAACCTCACCTCGCAGCAGGACGCCATTGGCCCCTTTCACAGGCTCCCGCCGGTATGGTGAAAACATCATCGAAACTTTTCTCACCGCCACAGTCGTAGGTCTGACCGCCCAGTTTGTGACCTTCATTTACGAACTGACGACCCAGGGCGATGACAATCTTTTCTTCAAAGTACTGATCAGCAGCGTCGCCGGATTACTGACCGGCCTGATCGCTTTTGCGCTGCTTCGCCTTTACGATCACATGCAACATTCCCGCTGCGTCCGTTGCGGACTGCACGTGGGCAACTGAAAAGACAATCCGTTCAGCATTCGAGCAGGCAGACTGTGACCGTGCCCCGGCCTCAGTGTGATTCGCGCCCGACTTCAGCGCCGCTGTGTCCGGTCAGAAAGTCGAAGTCTGCCCCGCGATCAGCCTGCAGCACATGCTCGACGTAAAGCCTGGTGTAGCCCCGGTCATAAATCATTGCCGGGGCCTGCCAGCTTGCGCGCCGTCGCGCCAGTTCTTCATCTGACACATCGAGGTGCAGCCGCCGCGCCGCCACATCAAGCTCAATGAAGTCGCCGGTTTCGACCAGCGCGAGCGGCCCGCCTGCGGCGGCTTCGGGCGCGACGTGCAGCACCACTGTGCCGTATGCTGTGCCGCTCATTCGCGCATCAGAAATCCTGACCATATCGGTGATGCCCTTTTGCAGAATCTTCGGCGGCAGCGGCATATTGCCCACTTCGGCCATTCCGGGATAACCCTTCGGCCCGCAGTTTTTCAGCACCATCACGCAGGTTTCGTCAATTTCAAGCAGCGGATCATCAATTCGCGCGTGCAGGTCTTCGATATTTTCAAACACGACGGCGCGCCCGCGATGCTTCATTAAAGCGGGCGTCGCGGCTGAAGGCTTGATGACCGCGCCGTTCGGGCACAGATTGCCGCTCAACACCGCGAGGCCGCCCTTGCTGAGCGGTTCGGTGCGCGGCCTGATCACGTCACGATTCCAGCACGGCGCATCGGCGTTGTTTTCGCCGATGGTTCTGCCGTTCACCGTCAGCGCGTCGCGGTGAATCAGCTCGCCGAGTTCACGAATCACTGCCGGAACTCCGCCCGCGTAATAAAAATCCTCCATCAGATATTTGCCCGAAGGCATCAGGTTGACCAGACACGGCACGTCGCGGCCCAGGCGGTCGAAATCATCCAGCGTCAGTTCAACGCCGACGCGCCCGGCAATCGCAAGCAGGTGAATGACCGCGTTGGTTGAACCGCCGATTGCGCCGAGCACGCGAATCGCATTTTCAAAAGCCTGGCGCGTCAGAATCTGCGACATTCGCACATCCGCGTGAACCAGTTCGACGATGCGCCGCCCGGCCAGATGCGCCAGCGCGTAGCGGCGCGAATCAACCGCCGGAATCGCAGCGTTCTGCGGCAGCCCCATGCCGAGCGCTTCAACCATGCTCGCCATCGTCGAAGCCGTCCCCATCGTCATGCAATGCCCGGTCGAACGCGACATGCACGATTCGGCCTCCTGAAAATCACACAGCGGCATCGCACCCGAACGCACGTCCTCGCTGAAGCTCCAGACATTCGTGCCTGAACCAATATCCTGCCCGCGAAATTTGCCGTTGAGCATCGGCCCGCCCGACACAACCAGCGTCGGCAGGTCGCAGCTTGCCGCGCCCATCATCAGCGCCGGAGTCGTCTTGTCGCAGCCGACCAGCAGCACGACGCCATCAATCGGATTGGCGCGAATTGATTCCTCGACATCCATGCTCGCCAGGTTGCGAAAGAGCATCGCCGTCGGCCTGAGCAGCGGCTCGCCGAGCGACATAACGGGAAACTCAAGCGGAAAGCCGCCCGCTTCATACACGCCGCGTTTGACGTGTTCGGCCAGTTCGCGGAAGTGCCCGTTGCACGGCGTCAGTTCCGACCACGTATTGCAGATGCCAATCACCGGGCGACCATCAAACAGATGATCGGGATGACCCTGATTCTTCATCCAGCCCCGGTGAATAAAGCCGCCCTTGTCGGTCGGGCCGAACCACTTTGAACTGCGCAGCTTCCTGTTTTTCGTTTCGTCGCTCATCGTTTTTTTCTGCTCTGAGTCTTTTTCGTGACGCTGCCGCTTTGTTTCTTCAGCTTTCGTTTCTGCGCGGCCAGTCGTCTGACAAAGCTTTTGTGTGCGGCTGAAGCCAGGCCTTTGTGCAGTTCATTCAGCACTGCTGCCATTTCACCGGCAAGCAGCGCACCGACCGCCAGCCGCAGGCCCGGAAAAATATTGCTGGCAATCATGCCCTTTGCATCAGGCGTTTGCCTGACGTAATGGCCCTGCTCCAGACAAAACCAGTCAAGCTGTTTGTCACGCACGCGCCAGACGACGTATTCCTGCACGCCATGCCTGCGGTATACATTCAGTTTATCGTGCAGATCATAGGCCGCGCTGCTCGATGCGATTTCAGCAATCAGTTCCGGCGCGCCGCTCAGATAACCATCCTCGTCAACCCTGGACTGTCCGCCGTACTCCTCTTCAATTCTCAACAGCAAATCGGGTTGCGGATCATTATCCTCATCAAGCCGATTGGTAACATTGTCAGCAACATCAGTACCTGGCGTCTCCACGCAGTAAGCTGACAGCCAGTGATTCAATTGACGGTGATGTCTCCCGTGTTTGTATTTGACAGGTGAACCCATATAAACGATTCCTTCGATCAGTTCAGCTTTCTTCAGCTCAGGCATCGCTTCGTAACGCAGCTCGAATTCATGCCGCGTCAGGCGGTCGCCCTGTTCAAGCGGAGGAGTCGTTCCTGAGCCATTGGCTGAGTGAGTAATGGAACTGATGTCAGTCACTTCGTTGAGTTCCGCAGACCGTTTCATAACACGCCTTCCCTTCAGCTACTCATCAATCACGCGCCATTTGCGCCCGTCCTTTTCAAGCAGGTCATCGGCTTCCTTCGGCCCCCAGGTGCCTGCCGGATAGTTCGGAAAGCTGCGCGGCGGCAGGGCTTTCCACACGTCAAGGATCGGGTCAACGGCGCACCATCCGGCTTCGACCATGTCTGAACGCTGAAACAATGTCGCGTCGCCGTTCATGCAATCGTAAATCAGGCGTTCGTAACCGGTGCTGGGCGTGCTGCCGAAATAATCCTTGTAATTGAAACTCATCTTGACCGCGCCGAGGTTGACGACGGGGCCGGGAATCTTGGCTCCGAACCGCAGTGAAATGCCTTCGTCAGGCTGAATGTGCATGACCAGACGATTGGTGCGCAGCTTGTCAACCGGCGTGTCACGGAACAGCACAAACGGAGCCTGCTTGAACTGAATCGCAATTTCAGTCAGGCGCTTCGGCAGGCGCTTGCCGGTGCGCAGGTAAAACGGCACGTCGGCCCAGCGCCAGTTATCAATCAGAAGCTTGAGCGCGACGAAGGTTTCGGTTGACGAGGTCGGTGAAACTTTTGCTTCGCTGCGATAGCCCGGCACGTTTTCATTGCCGACGCGGCCCGGCCCGTACTGCCCGCGCACGGCATCGGTCAGCACTTCTTCAGGGTCGAACGGATTGATCGCGTGCAGCACCTTCGCCATTTCATCGCGCACGTCGTCGGCATCGAATGAAATCGGCGGTTCCATCGCAGTCAGTGAAATCAACTGAAAGATGTGATTCGGCACCATGTCGCGCAGTGCGCCGGCCTCTTCGTAATAACCGCCGCGCTGTTCGACGCCGATGCTTTCGGCCACAGTGATCTGCACGTGGTCAACGTAGTTGCGATTCCAGACCGGCTCGAAGATGCCGTTGCTGAAACGAAAGGCCAGAATGTTCTGAACGGTTTCCTTGCCGAGGTAATGATCAATCCGGTAAATCTGCTTTTCGGTGAGCGCCTGCGCCAGTTCGTGATTGAGCGCGCGCGCCGATTCAAGATCACGCCCGAAAGGTTTTTCAATGATCACGCGCCGCCACTGCCCGTTCTCTTCGCGGGTCAGCCCGGCAGCGCCGAGTTGCGCGACGATCACCGAAAAGAAACGCGGCGGCACGGCCAGGTAATAAAGATAATTCCCGCGCGTGCCGTGATCCCTGTCCACTTCCGAGAGCAGCTCAGCCAGGCGCGTGAAAGTGGCCGCATTGCCAAACTCGCCGCTGATGTAATGAATCCGGCTGACCATCCATTCAAGCAGCGCCGGGTCAACTTCGCCGGTCGCGTATTCGTGAAAATGGTCGCTGACCTGCTGCCGGAATTCATCAGTCGTCAACTGATCGAGCGCCACGCCGATGACGGCAAATTCACGCGACAGCAGATTGCCTTTGGCCAGGTTGTAAAGCGCCGGCAGCAGTTTGCGCCGCGTCAGATCGCCGGATGCGCCGAAGATCACCATCACGCACGGATCAGCGACCTCGCCGGGCTGAGTCGTCTCATTAATTTCATTCATCGCTTTCCCTGTTCATTAATGAATTGCTGATTCAGTCCCGGTTATTTTCACTTTCAGCTCAGACGAAGGCAACTGACTGCTGTTCTTTTGTTTATCCGTGCCTTCAATTCCTCTTGATAAAAAATTCAGGGAAACCTCAAGCCACGCTCAGGATTTTGTGCGCCTGCCCCCGGTAATGTCCCTTCCAGCCAGAAAGTCGGAGCAATCAGCTCAATGAAGAAGCTTGAATCGAAAGGGAGTATATATGAGGCATCGCGTAATTTTTGATCCATCAGTTTCAGCCGCGACAGGGCGCAGCCGCAGTCACGCCATCGTCATCGGCGGCAGTCTGGCCGGAATGCTGACGGCGCGTCTGCTGAGCGAACATTTTGATCACGTCACGATCATCGAGCGGGATCGCTGCCCCGAAGGGCCGGTGGCGCGCCCCGGTCTGTCACAGGCGCGGCATGTTCACGTCCTGCTGGCGCGCGGGCGAATGATCGTGGAAGAACTTTTTCCGGGCGTGTGCGAAGAATTAAAAGCCGCAGGCGCGCAATCCAGTGATGCCGGGCTGGCGCTGGCCTGGCTGACTCCGGCGGGCTGGGGCATCAGATTCAGGGCAGGCAACGAACTGCTCTCATTCACGCGCGACCTGCTGGACTGGACGCTGCGCCGTCGCCTCAAAAAGTTCACCAGTGTGCGTTTTATGGAAGGATACGAAGTTACGGGGCTGCTGGCCGATGCGGACAGAAAAAATGTGACCGGCATTTCAATCCGGCCACGAAGAAAGAATGAGACGGTCGTGGCCGAAGAAACAAATCTGTTTGCCGAACTGGTGGTTGATGCCAGCGGGCGCGCGTCAAAGGCCCCGCAATGGCTCGCCGCGCTTGGTTATCCGCAGCCGCAAGAGACTGTCATCAATGCGCACACAGGTTATGCCAGTCGCATTTACCATCGTCCTGCCGGGTGGCAGGCTGACTGGACGGCGACCTTTTCGCAGGCCGCGCCACCGCAGCAGCCGCGTGCGGGCATTCTTTTTCCGGTCGAAGACAACTGCTGGCTGGTCAGTCTGGCCGGTGGCGGCGGCGATTACCCGCCAACTGACGAGGCAGGTTTTCTGGAATTTGCGCGCAGCCTGCCGAATCCGCTGATTTACCAGGCCATCAGCCGCGCCGAGCCGGTCTCGCCAATTCACGGCAACCGTTCGACGATCAACCGGCTGCGCCATTACGAACGGCTGACGCGGCAGCCTGAAAGGTTTGTCGCGCTGGGTGACAGCGTCTGCGCCTTCAATCCAGTGTACGGGCAGGGCATGTCAATCGCTGCGCTCGGCGCCCAGGAACTCAGCGGCTGTCTGAGTGAAATGCGGCGCCGGGCTGAAGGTGATCTGACCGGACTGGCGCAGACCTTTCAGAAGCGGCTGGCGAAAATCAATGAGCATCCCTGGATGATGGCAACGAGCGAGGATTACCGTTATCACGGAACTGAAGGCGGCACGCCCGGTCTGAAGGTCAGCCTGCTGCATCGTTACATGGATCAGGTGATTTATCTGACGACGAAAAGCGTGCCCGTGCGCAGCCTGTTTATGGATGTGCAGCAGATGCTCAGGCCACCCGCCGCGCTCTTCAGCCCGGAGATGATCCTGCGCGTCGCAGGCACAGCGGTGCGACGTACCTTTCAGAACAGTCAGCGCATCGAGAATCGGGAATACAGTTTCGATGCTCTCGGTTCGTAGCGTGCAGTGGGAAAGGCCGCCACGAATTTGAATAACGCCCCTGATTTCGTCATCTGAATCAGGGGCGTTCGTAGCTCAGCCTTTCAGGGCAGGTGAAGGATCGAACAGCCGCCTCAGCCGCCTGCCGGGCGTTCGACGTGGCCGCCGAATTTGTTGCGCATCGCGGAGAGAACTTTTTCGGCAAAGGTGTTGTCCTGCCGCGAACGAAAACGGGCGAACAGCGAAGTGGCCAGCACATCCACCGGCACAGCTTCCTCAATCGCGGCGTAAATTGTCCACCGGCCTTCGCCCGAATCCTGAACGAAGCCGGTGTAATTCGAGAGCGACGGGTTTTCGAGCAGCGCCATCGCCGTCAGATCGAGCAGCCACGAACCGACCACACTGCCGCGCCGCCAGACTTCGGCAATGTCCGCAACATTGAAATCGTAACGCATCCCTTCAGGCAGATCCTTTGCATTCGCATTCTTCAGAATGTCGAAGCCTTCGGCATAAGCCTGCATCAGGCCGTATTCGATGCCGTTGTGAATCATCTTGACGAAATGGCCTGCGCCCGGCGGGCCGCAATGCAGATAGCCTTCTTCAGCCGTGCTGTTTATCGCTTCGCGTCCCGGCGTGCGCGCAATGTCGCCGCGACCAGGCGCGAGCGTGCTGAAGATCGGGTTGAGGTGTCTGACTGCTTCATCCGAGCCGCCAATCATCAGGCAGTAACCGCGCTCAACGCCCCAGATGCCGCCGCTCGTGCCGACATCAACGTAATGAATGCCGCGCTGCTGAAGCTGTTCGGCGCGGCGCACATCGTCCTTGTAATACGAATTGCCGCCGTCAATGATGATGTCGCCTGCTTCCATTCTTGCCGCCAGCGCCATCACCGTGTTTTCGGTCGGCACGCCTGCCGGAACCATGACCCACGCCGCGCGCGGAGGCTTCAGTTTGCTGACGAAATCATCCAGCGAAGCGGTGCCGGTCGCGCCTTCCGCCGCAATCTGCCTGACGTTCTCCGCGTTGAGATCAAAGGCGACGCATTCGTGGCCGTTCTTCATCAGTCGGCGCACCATATTGCCGCCCATTCGGCCAAGCCCGACCATTCCAAGTTGCATAAGTGTTCTCCTGTCGGTTGAGCATTCGTTCAGAGTTCAGAACCGGGATTCAAATCAGATCAGACAGCAAATGTTCGACAGGCTGTCAGCCAATGGTATCTGCCCGAATTTGTCGCTGACGCGGCGAGGAGACAGGCGCGGTTTTGACTCGTGCAGATATTTCTGGCTGCCAGCCTGTCGAACATTTTTCAGATTCACAAGCAGTCTTACCAGCGAACGTTGTAAGTCCGGGCCAGTTGCGTCAGGTAAGCGCGGATTACTGACCAGTCGCTTTGCACGCGCCCGCTGATGCGGCGTTCGTCAATGAAGCGGTCAATCGTTGCGCCCAGGCGCAGCAGCTCATCAACCTGGCGCGGCGCTTCTTTTGCATCCGACACGCGCGAGCGCAGCCGGTCGGCTGATTTCGCCAGATCGCCGAGCGTGTCGCTGATGTTTTTGCGCGTCTGATTGTCAACGCCGCGACTGCCTTTCAGCGATTTGTCGGCGTCATCGCGCAACTGCGCCGAGTTGCGTTTGATGGTTTCGACCAGGCTGACGACTTCCTGATCGTTGAGGCGGGACGGGCGATTTTCAGGGCCGTCCTCGTCCCAGCGCACATTCCAGGCGCGACCCAGAGTTTCAAGCTGCTGTCGCACTTCAGTCCATTCGCGGTCAGCGCCCGTGACGACCGGATGCCGGTGCATAAAACGATCAATGTAAACTGCCCGGCGCAACACTTCCTCAACATCGGCGGCGACCGAGCGTTTGCCATCGAAGCGATCTTTCAACCGGCGGGCTGAAACCCGCAGGTCTTCGACATACTGCGGCAGACTCTCTTCGCCGCTGCCGTAATTGATGCGGGATTTTTTCAATCCCTTGCTGAGCGCATCGCGGAAGTGGTCGGTGCGGTCTTCGAGCCGTTCAAGCAGCGGTTTGACCTCACGATCAGCCAGCCGGAAAGGCTGCTGCGCCAGCGCCATCGTCGTCAGAGTCAGCATCAGAAAGATCGGCCAGGTGAATTTCAAAGGCTGTTGCATAGTTTCTCCAGGTGAAGCCTGACAACGCCGTGTGGCGCACTGTCAGCGAGATATTGCAGCTATGCAAGGGGTGCATGCCGTCATCGTGCCTGGCCCTGGCGGGAATGTCAAATGCGGGGTTCAGACGCGCGCCGGAGTGGCTTTGCCGACTCTTTTCGGCGGCTCGTCGGCGGCGAGGTCTTTGTCGGTGATGAAGTTTCTGACGAGGACAATCTGAGCAAACATCGCCCACTGATGCATGCGCGGTTCCATTTTTCTTTCCAGGCGCTGCACCAGTTCAAACGCAAAACCCGGCAGCAGGCTGCGCCGCACCAGGCCGCCGCAGACCAGATAACGAAACGGCATCATCGGCCTGATCGTCTGAATCCGCCATTCAGGAAATTCACGTTCGAACCGCTTCCGGTCGCGCTCAAAAATGAGCCAGGGCAGCGCAATGTTAGCCCCGGATTGCGGGCCGCTCAGCGGAAATTCCCAGTCGAGCGTGGCGGGCAGAAATGGTTCGTGATGCAGATGCCGATAAACCAGCCGCGACCAGCCGGACACCCAGGGTTCAATCATCGCCAGCACGCCGCCGGGCCTGACGCAGCGCGCCGCTTCAGCCAGAAAGCTGCGCGGGTGCGGCAGGTGATGCAGCACATCGGTCATCACAATGCCGCGCAATGCCGCTTCGGCAAACGGCAGCCGCTGACCATCCAGCACCAGCCGCACGCCTGGACACGGAAAGATGTCTGAAGTAATCAGGTCAGGAATGAGTTCGTGCAAAAAGCCCGCGCCGCTGCCGACTTCCAGCACCGGTTCGCTGCCGCCGGGCAAAGCTTCGGTCAGGGCCGCATACCACTCTTCATAAATCCGGCGCAGCAGCGGTTTCTCCTCGATGATGCGCCGACACAGAAAGACTGAACGCGGATTACTGAGATCAGCGCCTCTGGTCAGCGGATGTGCCAGTAATGTTCTGAGCATATCTGATCGAAGGTAAGGCTCAGTCAGCAGTCACCACAATGTGCGAGGAAGGGCTTGTTTCTGAATCCACGACGCGGCAAGCATAAATTATTAAAGCCGCAAAAGACCAGCCTTGCGCGACACAATCCCCGAAAAGAAATGCCTGAAGCGGGATTTCGTTATTTGTAACAGCCGTACCCGCATCACCTCACACAACCTGAGAACCTGCGTCAGGCACGAGCTTCAGGAGACGGTGTTCGGAGTTCCAGCTTTAGCTGGTCTTCAGTGTGCAGGAAGTGAAGAGCCGCTCCCTGACGGTCGCGGTACAGTACCGCGCGCGTGAGCAAGCGGTTCCCGTACACCCAGGCGCAATCCGATCTAAAACTGCCAGCTAAAGCTGGAACTCCGAACACCGTCTCCTGAATAAACTCGTTCAGGCTGAATTTCAGGTGATCGGCGTCAATCGTTGCGCTCGAAAATTTTGATGAAAAATTGCGGATGACCTGGCTGGAGCGTTTCAGGTGAGGCTGCGTCCGGCGCGCCGCAGACTTTGACGAGGTGGTAATGTTCAGTGATCCACGCGCCGAGCGTCTGGTAAAAATCGCGCCCGAAGGCTTCTGCGCCAAATTCGCGCATCGGGCGATTGACGATCAGAACATAGCGCACTCCGGCCTGCTGCATTTTTGCGATGGCCGCGCGCTCTTCCGCTTCATCCATCAGACCCGGAATCAGAATCTGATGACGCAGCGGCATCTGTCGCCCGGACAGAAAGGCCAGGTCGCTGCCTTCCGGCACCACGACGATGGCTTCATCAGAAGCGGTGTGCTGCTCGATGAAACTGAGGGCTTCGCTGATGGCCGGGCCGGACGACGCAGGCAGATACAGCGTGCCGCGTGGCGCAGTCAGCCGAAAATTGAAAGTGCGGTGATAACGCACCGCAAAGACAATCATCGTGATCGCCAGCAACAGACTCAGCATTGCGTGACCGGTCGAGCGCACCCGCGCCGCGAGTTTCTGATTGCGCGTCCAGTCCTCGCAGGCTCGCGGCAGCGTGCGCACCGTCAGATACACAATCAGCACCAGCGAAGTCGGCAGAAAGAATCCGCCGAATGCGCCACCGCTCGGCACGCGCAACGCCACCCGCGCCAGCACAGCCAGGCTGTAAACCGCGATGATGAACAATGCGCGGTCTGAGGCCGCCACCGGAATCAGACGATCACGCAAAATGCGCCGCCACTCGACTATGATCAAACCAGCCAGCGCCACCGGCAGTGCGCGCAACGGGCTGCCGTCCCAGCGTCCCTGAGCAAACGCGCGCACCGCAAAGACAGCGATTGTGGCCAGCAGCAGCGCCAGCCCGCTGCGCAGCGCCAGAAATCGCAAATCGGTTCCTGTCCGAACTGAAGCCTCGCGCCGCTGTGACCGCAGCAGGCTGAGCGTGCTGACGAGAATCAGACCGCTCGCAATTGCCAGGCTCACCATCAGCCCGCCCGTCAATTGCAGCAGCGATGAAAACGGCTGATCCATGCCGGTGCGCTGACGGTTGTAATAAACCAGCGAATCCGGCAGGTGCGTGTAAAGCAGGTGACTGTCAGCCACCAGCGTCTGCCATCCCACACGCCACAGCAGCCAGCCATAAACCGGCAGCGCCACCATCGCGCCAGCCAGCGCGACCACCGCCACGCGCCCGATCAGTTTTGTGAACTTCCGGTCAGGCGCAACCAGCAGCGCCGCAACAATCGTCACGGCTGCGGCCAGCGCAAATTCCTGCTTGGTCACAGCCGCCAGCCCGGTCAGCAGTCCTGCCACAATTAGTTCACGCCACCGCTCACGTTCGCTGAATCTGAGCATCGCCAGCACCACGCCGAGCGCAAAGACGGTGCTGTACAAAGCCGCATACGAATAGGGCGAAATCAGATTGCCCGCTGGTTTGAAAACACACAGCACCGTAACAGCGATTGCCGCAAGCGCCGCTTCAGTGGCGGGCATCACGCGGCGAGCCATGCGCCAGCACAAATAAACAATCAGGCCTGAGCAGGTCGCGCCGCTCATCAGCAGCGTTTCGAGGTGCGCGCCGAACAGCCGGTAGAGCAGGGCATTGAAGTACGGCGCAAACGGCGGATAGATGTGATGCACATCGCGGTAGAGCAATTCACCGCTGAGCAGTCGCAGCGGCAGATCCATTTCGCGCCCGCTGTCGGCAATCGGCGAAGTCCACCGCCGCCACGACACCACCAGCATCAGCGCAAAGACCAGCGCAACGAGCAGGCGCGGATTTGAAATGACGGATTTGAGCCTGAGCGAATCACGATTTGACATGGGGCTTTTCGGCGCTTTCATCAGCCATGACGGCTGAATGTACCGGACACGCCTTTCACTCTGCAATCTTCCATCTCAAATCTCAAACCTCAAATTCCCATTTCGCCGGGTTGTCACTTTTTTGAGCCGTAAGTTAGTATGCAAATGGCCCGTGTGCCCCTGCAAATTTCACTGAGGAATCAGCAATGAAAGTCGCCATCGCCAGTGATCACGCCGGATTTCAGGCCCGGCAGGCCATTCAGCAGACGCTTGCCGAAATGGGCATCGAATTTGACGACCTCGGCACATACAACGAAGATTCGGTTGACTACCCCGATTACGCCGAACGCGTTGCTGCCGCCGTCAATCGTGGCGAGGCCGAGCGCGGCATTCTCGTCTGCGGCAGCGGCATCGGCATTATGATTGCCGCCAACAAAATCAGCGGCATTCGCTGCGCGCTGGCCTGGAACGAAGAGACGGCGCGCCTGGCGCGACAGCACAATGACGCCAACATCGTTGCCGTCGGAGGCCGCACGACTGCGCCGGAAGTCATCAATGAAATCGTGCGCGCCTTTCTGACCACTGAATTCGCGGGCGGTCGTCACTCCGTCCGCGTCGAAAAGATTTCCCGACTCGAACAGCAAAACTCATAACGCAAAGGTTTGATCAACATGACCTGGAATCACTATCGTCCGCTCGCCGAATCCGATCCTGAAATCGCCGCCGCCATTCAGAACGAAACGCGCCGCCAGCACGAAGGCCTCGAACTGATCGCGTCCGAAAACTTCGTCTCTGAAGCCGTGCTGGAAGCCGCCGGTTCTGTCTTTACGAACAAATACGCCGAAGGCTATCCGGGCAAACGTTATTACGGCGGCTGTGAATTTACTGATGTCGTCGAACGCCTGGCGATTGAGCGCGCGAAGCAGTTGTTCGACTGTGAACACGTCAACGTGCAGCCGCATTCAGGCTCGCAGGCGAATATGGCCGTTTATCTGTCGGCGCTGAATTACGGCGACACGGTGCTCGGCTTCAACCTGTCGCACGGCGGCCATCTGACGCACGGTCATCCGCTCAATTTTTCGGGCAAGAGCTACAGGATCGTGCAGTACGGAGTCAGGCAGGGCGATGAAACGCTCGATTATGACGCGATGGAACAACTCGTCGCCGAACACAAGCCGAAACTGGTGCTGTGCGGCGCGTCAGCCTATTCGCGCATCATTGATTTCGAGCGCATCGCTGAGATCGCGCACAAAGGCGGCGCGCTCGTGATGGCCGACATCGCGCACATCGCCGGACTCGTTGTGGCGGGCCTGCATCCGTCGCCGGTTCCGCATATGGATTTCGTCACCACGACGACGCACAAAACGCTGCGCGGCCCGCGCGCAGGCATCGTGATGTGCAGGGAACAGTTTGCCAAAGACATTGATCGCACCGTTTTCCCCGGCATTCAGGGCGGCCCGCTCGTGCACATCATCGCGGCCAAAGCCGTCGCCTTCAAAGAAGCGTTGCAGCCCGAATTCAAAGCTTATCAGCAGCAGATCGTGCGCAATGCGGCGGCGCTGTGCGAAGCCATCAAAGAGGCTGGCTTCCGCATCGTCTCAGGCGGCACTGACAATCACGTTTTCCTGGTTGATGTTTTCAGCAAAGGCATCACCGGCAAGGTGGCTGAAAAGGCGCTTGATGCCGCGCACATTACAGTCAACAAGAACACGATTCCCTTCGATACCAATTCACCGATGGTCGGCAGCGGCATTCGCATCGGCACTCCGGCAGTGACCACACGCGGGATGAAGGAACCGGAAATGAAAGTGATCGCCGGACTGATTGCCGAAGTCCTCGCCGCGCCCGAAGACGAAACAGTGCGTCAGCGCGTCGGTGAAAAAGTGAAGGAACTGACCGCGAAGTTTCCGCTCTATCCGAATCGCCTCGGCCTGGTCGGCGGCGCAAGTGCTGACTGATGGAAAGGACAAAGTGATGACTGACGGAGAATTGAGAGACAGGTTCGAGCAGATTTCTGTTGATCTGACGCTGTTGAAGGAAATCTCAACGACTCACAGTCAGTTGCTTGAAAAGCTGGTTGAATCGCAGATCCAGACTGATGAGCGACTGGAGAAACTGGCGCAGGTACAGTTTCGCACAGAGGAAAAACTGGAGAAACTGACTGAGGCACAGATCAGAAGTGATGAGAAACTGGAGAAACTGGCTGAGGTGCAATTCCGCGCTGACGGAAGAATCGAACGGCTGGAAGCGTCAGTTCAGAAGCTTTCAGACACGGTTGATCGTTATCTGAATTCGCGCTTCAACGGCAACGGACAGTAGTAAGCCTGCAAATTCAGCCTGAAATGCGAAAGCCCTGAGGCGCGTGTCTCAGGGCTTTTTGTCTGGGCGGCAGGTGCGCCATTGCCCGGCGTTGAATCGCTTCCATTCGTCCTGCCACGCCGCGTAGCTGTGCGGGCCTTCGCGGAATTGACGCCTGTCTTCATCGCTGAGTGCTGGCGTGCCCTTTGCCACCAGGCTGCCTGAAATCACGCCGTCAAGTTCGAGCGCATACTTGAGGCAGGCGATCATCTTGCCGGTGTACTGACTTGTTGCGCTGCCGCCAAAGAATGTGCGCGCTTCAAATCCGGCGCACAGATTGCGGTACTGATCCATCAGTTCATCATCACCCGCCCAGCAGACGCGCCACGCTTTCTGCCATTCACGCGGCAGCACATTGCCTGGCCCTGAAACCACGCCAATCGGCAGCGTGTGATTCATCAGCCATTCATTCCACCCGGCCTGCAGCCTGCCAAAAAATCCGCGCTGCGGGCGAAACCAGTCAAAGATGAGCATCGCATTGCCGATGTAAATTCCGAACTCGCCCGGCTGCTTGAAATGCAGCGCGGCCTTTGTGTAATTGCCAAGCACCTGCCGCGAAGCCGAAACCTTGATGCCGCAAATCCAGGGCAGGCGGCTCAACTCCTTGACGATGCGCGTGCGAATGTGAGCCGTGCGCCCCGGCGCGTTGATGTCAGCATTGTCGTAAAGAAAGACCGGCAGCGGCTCCAGCGCCGTCTCAATCCGCTCAGTCAGCTCGCGGTGAAAGAAGCGCACAATGTCACTTTCATCCAGATCGGTAATCGCCAGCGGCGCAATCACTACAGCATCTGCGCCAAGCTGAATTGCCGCATCCAGATTGTCGAGCACTTCGCGCCGCGTCAGACCATTGACACCAACCCAGACTTCGACTGAATGAGGAGTGCGGAATGAGGAGTGCGGAATGTGAGGTGAGGCGTTCTGTGCGCTGAGTTGCTCGTTAATCTGTCTGACTTCATCAACGGCAATTGCCATCAGCCGCTGCCGTTCACTGTTGGCGAGGCGGTTCCATTCTCCGGTCGTGCCGTTGGCAAAGATCACGTCAGCGCCAAAGCCGCCCTGAATCACGTGACGAAAAACGCGCCGCTGATCTGATTCGATAACGCGGCCAGCATCATCAACTACAGTAATGGTCGGAACGTTGAGGCCCTTGCGGGGAGTGAAGTCCATCAGGAAATCTCAAATCTCAAATCTGCAATCTCGAATCTCTTCATCGTCGTTTCCACAGCACACAGACAAAGAAACATTCAGTGCCGTGCCGGTGCGTGAAGGTACGCGCGCCATTGGCGGCTGTCAACAGTCCCGCCGGATCGAGGCCGAGTTCGGTCAGCCGCTCGCGTGTGACATCGCGGTATTCCGAATGCTCGCGGCGAAACCAGGCGATCACTTCCTCACCTTCTTCGGGTTCGGTCGAGCAGACCGAGTAAGTCAGCAGGCCTCCG
Source organism: Blastocatellia bacterium (assembly GCA_046331565.1). GTDB lineage: Bacteria > Acidobacteriota > Blastocatellia > RBC074 > RBC074 > DASRDU01. The sequence goes on along the minus strand of JAXLQP010000001.1, from coordinate 2,642,320 downwards.
GGGCGCAGCGCCCTGGCCGCATTCACAATCAGCCGTTTTTGCAGGGCTGCGAGTTCGCTGATCTTTTCAGCATTTATTCGCCATTTGATTTCAGGATGCCGCTGCAACGTGCCGAGGCCTGAACACGGCGCATCGAGCAGCACGGCATCAAAGCTCTGATCTGCAAACGACAGCGAGCCTGTCGCATCAAGCTGAATCAGATCAAGTCTGCCGATGCCTGCCCCGTCAGCAAGCTGTCGCATCGTGCGCAGGCGATGCAGGTGCAGATCGCAGCCGACAATCAATGTATCCGCAGGCAGCAGTGTCGCCATCAGCGTGGTCTTGCTGCCCGGCGCAGCGCACAGGTCAAGCACTCTGGCCGGGCATGCATTCTCTCTTTTTTCAGCCGCGAGATGCGCGACCAGTTGCGAGGCTTCATCCTGAAAATAAATCCAGCCTTCACGCACCGGCTCTGAATTCGCCGACAAACTGCCGCTTTCAATCACGGCAGCGCCAGGCGCAAGCGCGGATTCCCTGATCGTGACGTTGTGTTCAGTGAGCCACTGCCGCGTGGTTTCGATTGCCGCGCGCTGCGGATTGAAGCGAAACGCCGTGCGCGGAGTTGAATTGTTGCTGAGCGCCAGCGCACGCGCTTCATCTGCGCCGAATCTGTTGATCCACCTTTTGAGCAGCCATTCAGGATGCGAAGTCTCAACGCTCAGCCTGGTCAGCGGATCACTGATTGTCCCGATCAGATCAGCAATCGCTGAATGCCCGGCGCGCTGTGCGGCGCGCAGCACGGCATTGACCATCGGCGCGGCGCTGTGAAATTTATGTGCTTTGACCAGATTGACCGCTTCATTGATGGCGGCGTGCGCGGGAATGCGCGAAAGAAACTGAAGCTGATAAATCCCCAGGCGCAGCGCGATCAGCACTGCCCGATCAAGCCGACTGAGTTTGCGGCTTGAGAAATGTTCAATCAGAAAATCAAGCTGCCACTGCCAGCGCAGCACTCCAAGCACCAGCTCCTGCGCGAGCGCGTGGTCTTCGCGCGAAAGTTCAGCGTGGCGCGCTGAAGCCAGCAGGTTCCCGGCATAAGCATCTTCGGCGACGCGCTCAAGAATCTCAAACGCGGCGCGCCGCGCGGGCGCAACTTTCATCCCAGCTTCACTCCGACGGTCAGTTTTGCGCCGTTCAGAAAATCACGCGCTGACATCACGCGCTTGCCTGCGGGCTGCGCTTCACTAATTCGCAACTGAGTTGAGTTGCCGCAGGCAACGGCAAAACTGTCTTTGCTGATTTCAACGACTGTGCCGGGCGCGGCGTTCGTGGCTGATGCTTCTGCCGCTGCGCTGATGATTTCAAGCCGCTGACCGTCAAGAAAAGTGTAGCAGCCCGGAAACGGCGTGAAGCCGCGCAGCCGGTTGCGGATTTCATTTGCCGCGAGCGACCAGTCAACCTGCCCGTCTTCGCGTTTGAGCATCGGCGCATACGTCGCCTCGTCGTTATTCTGCGGCACAGGTTTCAATTCGCCGCGTTCGAGTTTGGCGAGAGCTTCGATCAGCAGTTCAGCGCCGAGTTCAGCGAGCCGCGCAGTCAGTTCCGGCGCGGTTTCATTTTCGCCAATCGCCAGCTTTCCGGTGAGCAGCATCGGCCCGGTATCCATGCCTTCATCCATCTGCATGATCGTCACGCCGGTTTCGGTTTCGCCGTGCGCAATCGCCTGGTTGATCGGCGCGGCCCCGCGATATTTCGGCAGCAGCGATGAATGCACATTGATGCAGCCGAGTCGCGGCGCAGCAAGCATCCACGCAGGCAGAATCCGGCCATAAGCCGCGACCGTCACGGCATCAGCCTCTTTAAGCAGTGGCTCAAGTTCAGCGCGAGCTTCCGGCGTTTTGAGTTTGCTCGGTTGCAGCACAGTCAGATTGTGCTGCTGCGCCAGCACCTTGACGGGCGGCGGCGTAATGATCTGTTTGCGCCCGACCGGCTTGTCGGGCTGAGTGAAGACCGCTTTGATCGTGTGTCCCGCTTCGATCAGTTTTCGCAGCGACGGCACGGCAAATTCAGGCGTGCCCATAAAAATCAGATTCATATTTTTCAGTCTGCGAGCAATGGTTCCGGCCTGATGTTCTCGAACATATCCTGCTGCCGCAGCGCTTCAGCAAGCGCCACAGCCTTGCGTTCAGTCAGCGGATGCTGCGCGTCAGTGCTGGTAATCATAAACACGCCCGGCTCAAGCTGCTCAATGCCCAGATGTCCGAGCATCACGCCGGGCACGACAGCAATCGAATCCATCTGATGCACGCGAAAGCGGCCAGTGCGCTCAGTCCATTCTTCGATAAACGGATCGAGCAGCGCGTGCCGCGCTTCGTTGTCTGTGGCATAGCTGCCTTCAACGATCAGACAGTAAGGTTCGTTGCGATACTTCTTTTTCATGATCGAACCTGCGAAATTTCAAACTGTGCCGTGACAGCAAAGACGCAAAAGGCACAGGAAAAATCGGCGCTCTTCCTGTGCCCTGACATTTCGGATTGTCAAATTCTCCTTCATTCCCATTCACCCAGCTTGATCTTCTTTTTGATTTTGCGGTTGATCAGGTCGCGCTTGAAGGGGCTGAGTGTTTCGATGAAGACTCTGCCGTTGATGTGATCGTTTTCGTGCAGCACGCAGCGGGCCGCGAAGCCTGAAACTTCAAAGATGATTTCCCTGCCGTTGATGTCCAGGGCCTGGACGGTGACGATTTCGGGGCGTTCGACTTCAAAGTAAATTCCCGGAAAGCTCAGGCAGCCTTCCTCGCTGACCACGCTGCCTCTGGTTTCCACGATCTGCGGGTTGATGACTACGATCCGATCCTTCGACTCCTTGCCACCGCTAACATCCATCACGAACAGCTTTTTTGATAATGCGACCTGCGGCGCGGCCAGGCCGACGCCTTTGGCTTCGTACATTGTCTCGAACATCTCGTCCACAAACTTTGCGAGCTGCCCGTCAATATTGGTGACCTCTTCGCCTTCCCTTTGCAGCACCGGGTCACCGTATTTCACTATCTTCAGCGTCATAACATCCTTTCAGTAATCCGCGATCTGCTGTTTGTAGCCCGCAAAGTTGCGCTGCATCTCTCTGAGTGAATCGCCGCCGAACTTTTCACGCATCGCGCGGGCCAGCACCATCGCCACCATTGCTTCACCGATTACGCCCGCCGCCGGAACTGCCGTTACGTCCGAGCGTTCAAAATCGGATTCCATCGGCTCCTTCGTTTCAATGTGAACGCTGCGCAGTCGCTTTTTCAGCGTCGCAATCGGTTTTAAGTAACCTCTCACGCGCAACTCTTCGCCGTTCGTCATGCCGCCTTCGGTGCCTCCGGCGCGGTTTGAGGTGCGATTGAAGCTGTGTTCATCAGGATTGTAAACGATTTCATCATGCACTTGCGAGCCGGGCCTCAGCGCATTGATTACGCCTTCGCCAATTTCGACGGCCTTGACTGCGTGAATGGACATCACGGCCTGCGCCAGTTGCCCGTCAAGCTTTGACGACCAGCTTGTGTGTGAACCGAGACCGGGAACGCAGCCCCTGGCCACAACCTCAAAGACACCGCCGAGCGTGTCGCCTTCCTGCGCGGCCTGATCAATGCGCCCGACCATCATCTGCTCAACATCCTTGTCAGCGACGCGCAACACCGTGTCGTCATAAATCGCTCTGATCGCATCCCAGCCGATTTCATTTCCGGCCAGAGTGATTTCACCGAGCGCGATGACGTGGCTGGCGAGGAAGGTGTCAAATTCGCGCAACAGCATTTTGGCGAAGGCACCGACCGCAACGCGCATCGTCGTTTCGCGGGCGCTGGCGCGTTCGAGAATGTCGCGCAAATCGCGCCGGTCGTATTTCATTCCGCCGACCAGATCAGCGTGGCCGGGGCGCGGGCGAATCACTTTGCGGTCACGTTCAGGCGGCTGCGCCAGAGCTTCAACGGCCATCACCTCCTGCCAGTTCTGGAAGTCGCGGTTCTCAACCATAATGGCGATGGGCGAACCGAGCGTTTCACCGTGCCGCACGCCTGAGAGAATCTGCACCGTGTCGGTTTCAATTTTCATGCGCCCGCCGCGCCCATAACCCTGCTGCCGCCGCCACAGTTCGTGATTGATGAAATCAATATTAATCGGCAGCCCGGCAGGCAGGCCTTCGATGGTGGCGACCAGAGCGCGACCGTGTGATTCTCCGGCAGTAGTGAAGGTGAAGTTCATAAATTCAGTGTGACATTCGGCAGAACCAATTTACAGTTTTGCTCAAAGAGAATGATGACCGATCCGCCGCGTAGCGGCATCTGAGTTTAGCCGTGTACTTTAGTGCACGGAAATGAATAACAGCGCCAGCGCGTCGCGTCAGCGACGGTTGATGATCCGGGACAATCAGTTCAGGCGTCGCTGACGCGACGCGGTATTCTGCTTTGACCGTCACCGTGCACTAAAGTACACGGCTAAACTCAACAACCGCTGACGCGGTAAAGATGGCGTTGTTCATGGCTGAAACCATCCATCTCAATAACTGTCCTGCTGCGGCTTTGCAAGCAGGCATTGAAGTATAGAGGTTTCGCATCTGCACGGGCAACCGGATGATTTCGCCGCGCTGATTTACGAGCTTTATCAGTTCATCTTCAGCGCAAATGACAATGTAACGCGCAAGGTTTGAATCGCGGCATTCTTCCGGGCATAATCCGGCCTTCGATCACCGCTCAGGCAAAACCTTCAGACCACAAAAGGAATCACGACGATGCAGACATCTCCGTTCAGTCACATCGAACAGGCCCCGCCCGATCCGATCATCGGGCTGACCGAAGCTTTCAATGCCGACACCAGTCAGAGCAAAGTCAATCTGGGCGTCGGCGTCTATCAGGACGCGACGGGCAAAGTGCCGGTGCTGAAAGTAGTCCGCGAAGCCGAGGCCCGCTGGCAGGCGCAGGAAGCGACCAAAACCTACATGGGCATTGACGGCTTTCCGGCCTTTAATCAGGCGGTGCAGCGGCTGCTCTTTGGCGCTGACGCGCAGGTCATTGCCGAAGGTCGCGCCGTCACGGTGCAGGGCATTGGCGGAACCGGAGCCTTGAAAATCGGCGCGGATTTTCTGAAACGATTTCTGCCTGAAGCCGAAGTCTGGATCAGCTCGCCAAGCTGGGAAAATCATCAGATGCTTTTTACCGCAGCGGGCTTCAGAGTCAACAGCTATCCTTATTACGATCCTGAAACGCACGGCCTTGATTTCAACGGCATGCTGAACGCATTGAAATCGCTGCCTGCTGGCAGCATCGTCGTGCTGCACGCGTGCTGTCACAATCCGACCGGAGTTGATCTGAGCAACGATCAGTGGCGACTGGTGATTGATGCCTGCCGCGACAGTCGTCTGATTCCGTTTCTCGATTTTGCTTATCAGGGATTCGGCGACGGGCTGGATGCCGATGCGTTTGCCATTCGCGCCTTTGCCGAAGCGGGGCTGCCGTGCCTGATTGCCAGTTCGTTCTCAAAATCGTTTGCCATCTATCGTGAACGCGTCGGCGCGCTGACGGTGCTGACCGCAAGCGCCGAAGAAGCGAAGCGCGTGCTGAGTCAGGTCAAACGCACGATTCGCACCAACTATTCCAGCCCGCCTTCGCACGGCGCGCAGGTCGTCAATCTGGTGCTCAACGACGCCGAACTGCGCGCACAGTGGGAAGTCGAACTGAAGGAGATGCGCGAACGCATTCAGCAGATGCGCGGCAAATTCGTTGATATGCTTCGTGAAAAGGGCGTCGAACAGGATTTCAGCTTCATCAGAAATCAGCGCGGGATGTTTTCATTTTCCGGTTTATCGCCCGAAGCCGTGAAAACATTGCGCGAAAAATACAGCCTCTACATCGTCGGCAGCGGACGCATCTGCCTGGCGGCGATGAATGACAACAATATCGGTTATATCTGCGAAGCCATTGCTGACGTGTTGTAATCATCAAACCAGATGACGGAACAGACGGAAATAACGGAACACACGAAAATAAACTTTTGTGCGTAAGCTCTTTTTCGTTTGTTCTGTTATTTTCGTCTGTTCCGTCGTCTCTCTTCCTCTTTCTTCACTACACATCTATGAACAACGAAAAGATCAGTCGTCGGACATTTGTCTCTACTTCTGCGGCGTCAGTGGTTGTGGCTGCCGCAAGTCGCAACAGGGTGCTGGGCGCCAACAATCGCCTGCGTGTCGGCATCATCGGCTGTGGCGGGCTGGCCCAGGGCGCGCACATTCCTTCGCTGCTGAAGATGAAGGATTCTGACAACGTCGAAATCGTCGCGGTCAGTGATGTCTATCAGAAGCGGCTCGATCAGGCCGCCACGACTACCGGCGCGAAGCCGGTTAAGGATTACCGCGCGCTGCTTGATCAGAAAGACATTGATTACGTCGCCATCGTCACGCCCGAACACTGGCACGCAAAGATGACGCTTGACGCCGCCGATGCGGGCAAGCACATCTACTGCGAAAAGCCCATGACGTGGTCCATCGAAGAAGCAAAGAAGGTCGTCAAAAAGATTCAGCAGTCAAAGCTGAAAATGCAGGTCGGCGTGCAGGGCATGTCGGATGATTCCTATGAAACCGCGCAGCGCATGATCAAGGAGGGCGCGATTGGCCGCCCGATTCAGGCGCAGATTGATTACTCGCGCAATCATAAAAAGGATTTCTGGGTCAGCGATGAACCGGACAAAGATGTCAAACCCGGCGTCAATCTCGACTGGAACGCCTTCCTGGGGCCGGCGCCGAAACGCCCGTTTGATCTGGATCGCTTTCTGCACTGGCGCAGGTACTGGGACTATTCGGGCGGCATTGCGACTGATCTGTTCGTGCATCGCATCACGCGCATCATTCGCGCGCTCGATCTGAAGTTTCCTGACAAAGCGGTAGCGGTCGGCGGCAAGTGGGAATTCCGCGACAGCGCGGCTGAAATTCCCGACACGTTCAATATGATGCTCGATTATCCCGAAGGGCTTTCAATCGTGGTGATCTCTTCGATGGCCAATGACACGCCGATTCCGCACGTCATTCGCGGCCACGAAGCGACGCTTGAATTCACCCGCGATGGTTTCATCATTCGCCCGCAGGATCGCCTGAATCGTGACCGCAGCAAGCATGAGATCACGCACAAAAAGACGGGCGGCGAAGACATTCTGCTGCATCATCGCAACCTGCAGGCCGCCATCCGCGACGGCGCGGCCTTGAAATGCGACGTGATGACAGGTTATTACGGTGTCGTGGCGGTGCGCATGGCAATTGAATCCTACCGCAAGCGGAAGTACGTGGCGTGGGATGCGAAACGTGAGCGGGCCGTTAATATCTGAGCGTCCTGTTTATCCGGCAAATTCATTGGCAGGCCGTGCACGTCAGATCGGTATTTGAAGATGCCTGTGTCCTGACTTGCGCGGCCTGCCCTGTTCTTCGCTCAGGCTCAAACCAGCAGCGAATCAAGATCAGCGACTGTCTGAGTTTCAGGATTGAAAACGATCAGTCCTTCGGTTTGTGCCGCACGCAGTAACCGTTGATCAGAGGCAACCAGCACCAGATTATCGCCCTGAGTTTGCAGGGCCACTCCAATATCAAGAGCCGAGCGCAGCAGGATTGCGTCAGTTGCATTGATTGAGTGTCTGATGATCAAAGGCAGTGAGGCAGTAACCAGTGAGGAGTCGCAGGCTGTCTTTTGTACAGCCCTGGCGCTCAGAATTTCGGCATTGGAATCTACGATGATCTGGGAAAAGGTGGATGCGGCAAGTATCCCGGCGTTCCGCTTTCGGACCAGGATGGAAACGATCTCGGCAATGCCAATATTGAAGATCAGTAATCTGCCCGTAATCGGCTGGATAAAAAAGCGATCAACTACCGCTGAGCCGGTTTCCGGCACATATCACTTCACCAGGGCGCTGGCGTCAAGGTAAAAGTAGTTCGTGGCCTTTACTCCTCCCGCGCTTCAATAAGACTGCGACTGAATTCATTGTTTTCAGGCGTCACACCGGTTGCAAGAATCATTTCGCGCAATCGTTCTGCGCCAACAGGTTCACCGCCAACGCCTGATTCCTGCATGACCTTTGCCATCAGGGCCGATATGTGCGCCTCGTGTCGGGCCTGCCACAGCAGGCGCGCTCCGCGCTGCGCCGGAGATTCCTCAATCTGAGGTCGCCATAATTTCAATTCCTCTTCGACCCTGTTAAGCCGTCTTTCCAGTTCTTCCAGTGTGGTTGCCATGATTCTTTCCTCAATGAATGCAAAGCTGTCGCGCTGAATTATACATCCCGCAGTTTCCTGGTGTCGTTATCCGATTTATCCGGCAAATTCATTCATCGGCAGGCCGCGCACACCGGGGCGGCATTTGAAGATGCTGCCCGCGAGTGGCTGCGCGGCCAGTTGTTTCTCGCTGAGTCTCGTCCGCGCTGATGTGATGTACAGCGTACCGAAATCATCGCCGCCAAAGACGCACGAAGTCGGGCGCGACGCGGGCACTTTGATTTCAGCCATCTCTGCGCCCGTGTGCGGATTCCAGCGGCAGACGTGGCCGCCGTCCCAGTGCGCGATCCAGAGCATTCCTTCTTCGTCAATCGTCATGCCGTCGGGATAGCCCATCTCTTCAGCCGGAACTTTGATGACTGTGCGCGGATTGCTGATCGCGCCGCTCGCCCGGTCGTAATCGTATGCGACGACCTGCTGTGTCGGAGAGTCAATGTAATACATCGTGCGTTCATCGCGCGTCCACGCCAGCCCGTTTGAAATCCACACGTCGGGAATTTTGAGCTGCACCGTATGGTCAGGATTCAGACACCACAGATTGCCCTGGCCTTTGCCGTTGTCTTCATCAAGCGCGAGCGAACCGGCCCAGAACCTTCCTGCCGGGTCGCACTTGCCGTCGTTGAAACGATTGCCGGGCAGGTGCGATTCGGCGTCGGCAATCGGCGTGATTTCGCCTGTTTCAGGATCGAGCGCGGCAAAGCCGCTTTTCAAAGCCACAACCAGCCCGCCCGACTTTCTGACCGCGAGCGAGCCGACGAACTCACCGACATTGATCAGGCCGTGTTCGCGCTGCGCCGGGTCAAAGACGTGAACGGCGAAACCTTCAATATCCACCCAGAACAGTCTTTTTGAGCGCCAGTCCCAGACCGGGCCTTCGCCCAGCAGCGATTCGCACTGGTATTCAACTTCTGCCGTGAATGTCGTTTCAGCTTTCATTGTTTTTCAGATTCAATCCTTTCCCAGATCAGCACGGCCTGCGCGCCTGCTTCATCGGTCGTGGCGGGCGCGCTCAGCGTCAGCCGGTTGCCTGAGAGTTCGTAAGTTCGTTCCTGCACCGACCCGACCCAGTGTCGCAGCGTACTGCCCCGCACATAATGCCGCACGAGCTTTTCAGCCTCACTGATTTCACAGGCGCCGAAATAAGCAAGATAACCGGCAAAGGCGGCACGCTGACCAGTGTTTCGCGTGTGTCCTGAATCGGTGTAATGGCGATGCATAATCTGCACGCTCATATTGCCGTGTTCATCATAAATCAGCAATCCGACCGGACTGCGCCCAAAGGGAAATGCGGCGCGGCCATCGCGTTCATAGCTGGCTGAAACCAGTCGCCAGCTTCCGATCAGAGGATGGTTCACGCTTTTCATTGTGGCACGGTCAGGCGTTCAAGCTGCGTCAGCCGCTGCATCGCTTCCGGCGCGCTGTCGCCGCACATTTCCGGCTGCGGTCGCAGCGTCACACAGACTGACGGGCGTTCGGGTTTGCCGAATAACAAACACCTGTTGTCAGCAGTCAGTTGCACGCAGCGCACTCCGGCTGGTTTGCCCTGCGGCATTCCTGGAATCGGTGATGAAATTGAAGGCGCGATGCAGCACGCTCCGCAACCGGCGCGACATTCCATTTTCATTGCTGCCTCAGGGCAAGTTCAGCCAGCGCAATTGAGCCAAGCACTCCGGCGCGGTCGCCGAGTCCCGGCGGCACAATGTATTTGTCAATGCGTTCGGTGATCTGCGGGACTTTCAGATAATCATTGAGCAGTTCTCGCACTTCAGCGCGAATCAGCGGAAACAGATGCGGCTGACCGGCAACCCCGCCGCCCAGAATGACGCGCTGCGGCGAGAGAATCGAAACCGCATTGACTACGCCGAGCGCCAGGTAATGCGCTTCGAGCGCCCACGCCGGATGCGCCGCTTCAAGCGTTTCAGCGCGCGCACCCCAGCGCCGTTCAATCGCCGGGCCGCACGCCAGCCCTTCCAGGCAATGCCCGTGAAACCGGCAGATGCCCGCAAAACCATTCGGCTCGCGCCCGTCAGTCGGCAGCAGCATGTGGCCCATTTCAGGATGCAGCATTCCGTGCAGCAACCGACCGTTGACCATCGCGCCGCCGCCGATGCCGGTGCCAATCGTAAAATACACAAACGTTTCCAGCCCCTGCGCCGCACCCCACCTGAATTCACCAAGCGCCGCCGCATTGACATCAGTATCAAACCCGACCGGCACATCGAATTCCTTAACCATCGGCCCGACCAGATCAGTCATCTGCCAGCCCGGCTTCGGCGTCGTCGTGATGAACCCCCGCGTCGGAGAGTCAGCATTCAGATCAACCGGCCCGAAAGTGCCAATGCCGATGGCGCTGATTTCGTTTTTGAATGGCCGAAGAAAATCAATGGCTCTGCCGATGGTTTCAGCGGGCGTGGTCGTAGGGAAGCGTTCGACCGCCGCCAGATTGTCAGGGCCGGTGCCGACCGCACAGACCCACTTGGTTCCGCCTGATTCGATGCCTGCGTACATTATGAATTGATCCGTTGCGTTGATATTTCAGGATGACGTTACTACATTGAGCCTGATCCGGGATTGTTTTCAGGTCAGTGTTTTTATGCTACCTCAAGCTTCCGCTCGCGCAAATATTTGATCTTGTCGCGCAGTTCTGTGATCGGGTTGAGTCCGAAGTCATCTGCAGCCAGCGGCGCTTCAGTCAGTTTGAAGTAGCAGAAGACTTATCGCTTCCTGCGTTTGCGCATCCTCTTCCGGGCCGCTGATGATGGATAATGTCCGTCTGCGATCAACCCCTGGCGTTCCAGCAGTCTTTCTTCCTGATTGAAGCCCAGAATTCTGGCCGTGACTTCGCCGATTTCAGTCAACGATCTGATAAATGCCTTGTTCAGGACAAAATGATCTGCCCAGTGGTCTGTTCGCGGGTTGAAAAAACGTACCAGCCGACGCGATTTCCGGCTGATCGATCCGAGGTCGCTTCCCTTGTTTCGATTACAGGGCTGGCAGGTGTAGGCAAGATTATCAGCAGTGGTCAGGCCTTCGTGCTTCAGGCTGATGACGTGGTCAACTTCGCCGCCGAAGTATGTGTCTTCGATCTCAATCAGGCAGTATTCGCAAAGGTTCTCAGCGCGAGTGATGACCAGTTGTCGCAGTTCATCGCTGACGTGTCGGGTCATGATTTCATATACCTGCGGGCGCGGATTTTGGCCATTCTCATCAGGTGTTCAAGCTGCATATAGTGATCCAGTTCGGATTTCTCTTCCGACGAAAGACCTGAGGTCTTTTCACGGTAAATCAGATCAGACACGCGCGCCCTGGCCTCTTCGGACGGGCGAAATGCGAGGACTTTGGCTGGATTAGCCTCAGCGATGAAATCAATCACTTCTTCGTAAGCTTTCAATGAGTTCATCGAATTAAACTCCTCTGTCTTGCAGCCTCAGACTGCGAATACGTCGCGTGGCCAGACCCGGTCCGGCAGCAGTGCCACCAATTATGCCTGCGATATATCCGATTATGAACCCGATGCCTTCTGTCGTTCTGACCTCCGCCGGTTATGCTACCTCAAGCTCCCGCTCGCGCAAATATTTGATCTTGTCGCGCAGTTCGGCAGCGCGCTCGAACTCATACTTCTTCGCGGCTTCGCGCATTTCGTGTTCAAGCTGCCAGATGGTCTGTTTCAGGCGTTCGGGGCTGTATTCCTCGAAGGCTTCCAGATTCGTCGGCACCTTGAAGTAATCAGCTTCATAGGCCGTGACGAGTGTGGCTTCAATCGGCTTGACGATGGACTGCGGCGTGATGCCGTGCGCTTCGTTGTATTTCATCTGTTTGGCGCGGCGGCGATTGGTTTCGTCAATGGCGCGGCGCATTGAATCGGTCATCTTGTCAGCGTACAGAATGGCCTTGCCCCTGGCGTTGCGGGCGGCGCGTCCGATGGTCTGAATCAGCGATGATTCGCTGCGCAGAAAGCCTTCCTTGTCAGCGTCGAGAATGGCGACAAGCGAGACTTCGGGCAGGTCGAGGCCTTCGCGCAACAGGTTGATGCCGACTAAAACATCAAATTCACCCTTGCGCAGGTCGCGCAGGATTTTGATGCGTTCGAGCGTTTCGATTTCGGAATGCAGGTAACGCACGCGAATGCCCAGGTCGCCGTAATAATCGGTCAGGTCTTCGGCCATCTTCTTGGTCAGCGTCGTGACCAGCACGCGCTCTTTGCGTTCGACGCGCTGCCTGACCTCTTCAAGCAGATCATCAATCTGACCACGCACGGGGCGCACGTCAACTTCGGGATCAAGCAACCCGGTAGGCCGGATGATCTGTTCAATGAATTCACCGCCGGTCTGCTGCAATTCATACGGGCCGGGCGTGGCCGAAACGTAAATGGCCTGTTTCACGCGCTGTTCCCACTCTTCAAATTTGAGCGGGCGATTGTCGAGCGCGGAAGGCAGGCGAAAGCCGAAATCAACGAGCGTGGTTTTGCGCGAACGGTCACCGTTGTACATGCCGCGAATCTGCGGAATGGACTGATGACTTTCATCAACAACCACGATGGCGTCATCGGGCAGGTAATCAAAAAGCGTCGGCGGCGGCTCGCCCGGAGCCTTGCCGGTCAGGTGGCGCGAATAGTTTTCGACGCCGCGACAATAGCCAAGCTGATTGAACATTTCGAGGTCATACATCACGCGCTGGTGCAGGCGGCTGGCTTCGACGGCCTTGCCCTGTTCGATCAGTTGCGGCTCCCACCATTCCAGTTCGGCTTTGATTGATTTGACGGCGCGTTTGACGACGCCGGGCGTGGTGACGTAATGAGTTTTGGGATAGATCGGCACGCGGCTGTCGAGCTTCTGAATGACTTCGCCAAGCAGCGGATCAATCAGCGAGATCGAATCAATCTCATCGCCCCACAGTTCAATGCGCAGCGCCTGATCCTGATAGCTCGGATAGACTTCAATCACATCGCCGCGCACGCGAAAGCTGCCGCGCCCGAATTCAATGTCGTTGCGTTCATACAGCAGTTCGACCAGTTTTTTGAGCAGTTCCTGACGGCTGATGCGCTGGCCCGGTTCCAGAAACAGCATCATTCCGTAATAAGCGTTCGGGTCGCCAATGCCGTAAATGGCCGAGACTGACGCCACGATAATCACATCGCGCCGCTCAAAGACCGAGCGCGTCGCGCTCAGTCGCAGCCGGTCAATCTCATCATTGATGGTCGCTTCCTTTTCGATGTAAAGATCGGTGGACGGGACATAGGCTTCGGGCTGGTAATAGTCGTAGTAGCTGACGAAATACTCGACCGCGTTTTCAGGAAAGAATGTTTTGAACTCCTGATAAAGCTGCGCCGCGAGCGTCTTGTTGTGCGCCATCACCAGCGTCGGACGATTCACGTGCGCGATGACGGACGCTACTGAAAAAGTTTTGCCACTGCCGGTGATCCCCAGCAAAACCTGATGTTTTTCGCCTGCGCTGAGGCCCTGGACAAGCTGCTCAATCGCTGCGGGCTGATCGCCGCGCGGCTCATAATCCGACACGAGTTTGAATTGCTGACTCATCTGCTCTCCCGGTAATGAAGGTTCAGGCAGGAATGGAACGCGGATGACACGGATGCAACGGATCAGACCGGAATCTGTTTTCATCTGTTGCATCCGTGTCATCCGCGTTCCATTTCTGCGCGATCCACAGCCGCCATGCTGACTGGTTGCCGCAAATCATTTGTCATTCACAAACGATCCATTATAGAAAGCAACCGTGACGCCCGGCAAACGGGGCGTCAGGCGAAAAATTTCAGTTCATCACAGCACGTTTTCATCTCTTGTCCGTCTGTCGCTGACAGACAGAAACCATTTGTCTGACCCGGTAGTACCCAACTCACAACCTTCGGAGGAAAAAATGGAAAAGATCAACTGGAGTCGTGTCCTGCTCGGCGGGCTGCTGGCCGGTCTGGTGATGAATACGGGCGAGTTCGTGCTCAACGGCGTGCTGTTTACCAAAGAGATCGAAGAAGCCACCCGCAAACTCAGCCTGCCTGCGCCGGGCGGTGATTTCATTGCCAAAGCCGTCGTGATGATGTTCATCGTCGGCATCATCGCGGTCTTTATTTACGCCGCCATCAGGCCGCGTTTCGGCGCGGGGCCGAAAACGGGCATCGTGGCCGGGCTGCTTGTGTGGCTGCTGGCGTTTGTCTATCCGGCGCTGATGAACACGATGATGGGCATCTTTCCGCTGCGCCTGACAGTGATCGGTCTGGTGTGGGGACTCGTTGAAGTCACGGTGGCGACCGTCACCGGTGCGTGGCTTTACAGGGATGCTGTTGCGCTCACGGCGGCCTATCGGGAAAAGCGCGCCTGAAAACGCAGGCAGCAGAGAATACGGAACAGACGAAAAGAACGGAACAAACGGAGGGGCACAGGAGAAGTGCGCTTTCCGTTTGTTCCGTTCTTTTCGTCTGTTCCGTATTCTTTCTTCTCAGGCTAAGATAATCGGCGCAGTTCACGAAATTCACCTGAAGCAGTTCATCATCAATCATAATTTTCGGAGAGCCGGATATGTTCACCACACGACTTCATCGGAGTCTCAGCCCTGCGCTTGTCATCGCGCTGCTGCTGGCGCTCGCAGTCAGCAGCGTTTCACAAAACGCTGAACCACCATACAAACCCGCGCCTGAAAATCTGGAAGCCAGAAAATGGTTTCAGGATGCAAGGTTCGGTCTGTTCATTCACTGGGGCATCTACTCGGTGCCGGGCGGAGAATGGAAAGGCCACACAACGCGCAGCGTTGGCGAATGGCTGATGAACACTGAAAAGATTCCGATTTCTGAATATGAACCCATCGCCGCGCAGTTCAATCCGACTGAGTTCGATCCGAAGGAATGGGTCAGCCTCGCCAGAGCTGCCGGGATGAAATACATCACGATCACGAGCAAGCATCACGACGGTTTTGCGATGTGGGATTCAAAGGTCAGCAACTGGGATGTGGCTGACCGCACGCCGTACAAAAAGGACATTCTGAAAATGCTCGCCGATGAATGTCAGCGGCAGGGAATCAAACTTTTCTTCTATCATTCGCACCTCGACTGGCATCACCCTGATTACTTTCCGCGCGGTCGCACAGGGCAGACTGCCGGGCGGCCTGAATCGGGCGACTTCAACAAATATCTTGATTACATGGACGCTCAGCTCAGCGAACTGCTGAGCGGGCGTTACGGCAAAATCGGCGGCATCTGGTTTGACGGCTGGTGGGATCAGCAGGTCAAGGATCAGACAAAGAGCGGCGGCGATCCGAAAAAGACTGCTGTTGACTGGCGGCTGCGACAAACCTACGACCTGATTCACAAACTTCAGCCGCAGGCGCTGATCGGCAACAACCATCACGTTGCGCCGTTCGAGGGCGAAGACTTTCAGATGTTCGAGAAAGACCTGCCTGGTCAGAACACTGCCGGATGGAACACCGACGCGCAGATCAGCGCGCTGCCGCTGGAAATGTGCGAAACGACAAACGATTCGTGGGGCTACAAAAAGGCCGATCACAAATTCAAATCGCTCAAAGTGCTGGTTGGTTATCTGGTCGGCGCGGCGGGTCGCAATTCAAATCTGCTGCTCAACATCGGCCCGATGCCAACAGGCAAGTTCCCGCCTGAAGCCGTCGAGCAGTTGAAGCAGTTGAGCGGGTGGACGACGAAGTACGGCGATTCGATTTACGGCACACGCGGCGGCCCTGTCGCGCCGCAGTCGTGGGGCGTGACGACGCACAAGGGCAATCGCGTTTACGTTCACATCCTTGATGCGGAAGCAAAGTCAGGCGAGGCAGTCAGACTTGACGGACTCGGCGCAAAAATCAGAAGCGCAAAGCTGATGAGCAATGGCAGCGCCGTCAAATTTGACGCTGCGGCAAATACCATTTATGTCCCGCCAGCTTCGCGCGATGCCATTGATACAGTCGTCGTGCTGGAAGTTGTGCGCTGAGTTTTTTCCACGAAGCCACACGAAGAAGCACGAAGAAAGAAAGGGAGAAGAGGGGACAAGGGGACAAGGAACATTTGAATTCGGTTCTCTCCTTTTCTATCTTTGTGTTTTCTTCGTGTGGCTTCGTGGATAAATTTTCTTTTTGAATTATCAGGTCTGTGCCTGAAAACAAACCATAGACAGAGGAGAGTCCAATGAAAGCTGTAGTGCTGAGAGAACTGGGTGGCCCGGAAAAACTGCTTTATGAAGATGTCGCTGACCCGGTGGCCGGTGCCGGTGAAGTGGTGGTGAAGCTCAAAGCCGCCGCGCTCAATCACCGCGATCAGTGGATCAGGCACGGGCTGTATGCGGGCATCAAGCTGCCGATCATTCTGGGTTCTGATGGCGCGGGCGTAGTGCAGTCGGTTGGCGCGGGCGTTGATTCGTCGCTCGTCGGAAAGGAAGTAGTCATCAATCCGAGCCTTGACTGGGGCGATGATGAACGCGTGCAGGGAAAGAATTATCGCATCCTGGGGCTGCCCGATGACGGCACTTATGCTGAACTGATTAAGGTTCCGGCAAAGAATGTGCTGCCGAAACCTGAGCATCTGTCGTGGGAAGAAGCAGCGGCGATTCCGCTGGCAGGGCTGACTGCGTTTCGCGCTGTCACGACTCGCGCACAGGTGCAGCCGGGCGAAACCGTGCTGGTGACGGGCATCGGCGGCGGCGTGGCGACTTTTGCCATGCAGTTCTGCAAGGCGCTTGGGGCAAAAGTCATCGTGACTTCGGGCAGCGATGAAAAGCTCGCGCAGGCAAAGCAGCTCGGCGCTGATGGCGGCGCGAATTACCGCAACGAAAACTGGCCGAAGGAAGTGGTCGGTTCAAGCGGCGGCGCCGGCCCTGATGTGGTCGTTGACAGCGCGGGCGGCACGACGCTTGAGGAGTGCGTCAAAATCGTCAAACCTGCCGGGCGCATTGTCTTTTTTGGCGCAACCAACGGGCTGGCGCACAACCTCGACCTGCGGCGAATCTTTTTCAAGCAGCTCAATATTCTCGGCTCGACGATGGGCAGCGACCGTGAATTCGCGGCAATGCTGCAACTTTACAACGAGCACAAGCTGAAGCCGGTCGTGGATCAGGTCTTTCCGCTCGCTGAGACTCCGGCAGCGCATCAGCGGATGGAAGAAGGCGGGCAGCTTGGCAAGATCGTGCTGAAGATTGATTAGCGATGGCTTTACCACAATCAGAATTACGTCTCTCGCCTGATGAATATCTGGCTTTCGAGCGCGCCTTTCAGAACGGCAGGCACGAATATCAGGACGGTCGGCTTTACGCGATGGCGGGCGAAAGCCCTTCGCACGGGCGGATCAAGTCCAATCTCGTTCGTGAAATCGGCCTGCAACTCAGGGGGCGGGACTGCGATGTGTTCACGGCGGATATGAAAGTCGGCATTTCACTGGCGGGGCCGTTTTATTACCCTGATGTCGTGATCGTTTGCGGACGCCTGATCTTTCGCGATCAGGAAAAGGATGTGCTGCTCAATCCGCATACGATCATCGAAGTGCTGTCGCCTTCGACCGAAGGCTTTGATCGTGGCGGCAAGTTCGAGCAGTACAGGAAAAATCAGTCGCTCACAACTTATGTGGTTGTGGCGCAGGATCGCCTGCAGGTGACGATGCTGGTGCGGCAGCCGAATCAGCATTGGGATTTGTCCATGCTGACTGAGCCGGACAGCGTGCTGGTGCTGGAAAAGCTGCAATGCCGCGTGCCGCTCAGTGAAATTTACAGTCGCGTTGAATTCCCGGCAGATGAATCAGCGGTATCTGCGCCAAAGAAGAAAATGGTCAGGCGCAAAAGCCGCAAGTCATGAAACCGTCTGTGTCGCAATCAGCGAAACGCAATGAAAGAGCGAAGCAGATCATCTTTCTGCTTCGCTCTTTCAGTTATGCGCCGGTTTGTTCGGCAACAGCTTCAATCCATCATTTCGCCTTTTGCCTTGCGCATCTTCTTTTCCACTCCTTCAAGCTGCACTGTGACGGGCGTCGGTCTGGTGATGATGTCGAAAACCGGCGAACGCTGCTGCGCCAGTGCGCACAGTTCCTGAAGCGTTTCGGGCGGCGCGTCGGCTTTGATTCTGAAGGTCACGCGAATCTCTTCGTAACCATTCCTCACCTCGTCCGACAAACCCAGAAAACCGCGCAGGTCGAGATTGCCTTCAAGTCTCGATTCAACCTCTTCGATTCTGATGCCGCGCGCGGCGGCGTGATAGACGAGCGAAGTCGTCAGGCATCCGGCCAGTGCGTGCAGGGCGAATTCAACCGGATTGGCTCCCTTGTCTTCGCCCAGCAGCACCTGCGGCTCGTCGGAATCGAGCACGAACGGCGTGGCGCGGGTCGTGTCTTCCTGATCAGCGCCGTAAAAGCCTCCGATGGATGAGCGATTGTGACCGCCGCCCATCCATTTGTTTTCAGCCCGGAAGCGGAACGTGGCGAGCGACGGCTTTTCAGTGATGGCCGCGACGGTGTTTCTCAACTGCTCAACGTTGACTCCGTTGATGATGTTCTGTGTCTGCATTGATTGTCTCCTCCCTGATGATTGATGAAGTCCGGTAAAGTTTCAGCAGAAGGCCGGGGCGATCTGCTCAAGGCGCGTTCTGGCGGCAGGCTGAATTTTTTCGAGCGTCGCCAGAAACTTCGGATGCGTCATCCCTGAACCCAGATAAGTCCAGCGATTCGCCTGGTGCTGAATCGTCATGAACTGTTCGCGTTCGGTTTGTGACAGAGTGCGACCTGTGGCGCGCTCGAAGCTGTCGAGATCAAATTCAGTCTGCTGTTTCAGCGCCGCGTCGAGGAAGCCGCCGATTTCCAGATATTCGTCAAAAGCTCTGGTGATCTCTTCCTCGCTGCAGGTGGCGGCCAGCGCTTCGACCATCAGCGTGTCGAGCTTCGCGTGCTGCGCTTCTTCCATCCAGTGATGTTTGAGCAGGCTCATGAACTGCGGATCGAGCTGCGTCTGATCCTGCACGCTGTCGGTGTAATGCCGCTGCGTCATCCATTCGATGTGCAGAATCGTGAGCGCGACGGCGAGCGGGTGATGTGACAGAACTTTTGCGGCGACCGCTTCGGGCGGGCCGATGACGTTGCAGGTTGTGCCAAAGCCGCGCTCGAACTCCTCGCGGAAGCGTTTGAAGAGATGAATGTGTTTCGCTTCTTCGCTGGCAAACTGCAGCAGCGCGCGCACGCGGTAATCATCGCCCTGCAACTGTGGCCGCGCGTGATCGAGAATGAACGGCAGAATGAATTCCTCAACCAGTCCGAAGATGCTCAGGTAAGCGTTGCCTCTGATCTGATTGAGCGTGCGTTTCTCGCTGGCAGACAGAAAACCGAGCTGTTCGACCTGCGCCAGCGGTTCAGGCATAAACGGTCTGGTGAAATCGAGCCGACGGTTGCCGCCGATGATGTCCTCAATGCGCCAGTTGACCTTTTGAGCAGCGGTCAGAGTTTCCTGGTACGAATAAGCAGGCGTGCTGTTCGTTGTGGGTACAGTGATTGTGAGCATTCAGTCTTCTCCTTCTCGTTGTGAACTGCTGCGACGGCTGCGCGAGCCGTCCGAATCTGTCGCTGTCACGAGGTAAGACGGCATCGGAAGAAAAAAGCGGCCACGCCGGAGAGAATTTTTCTCTGTGGCGTTTAGGTGTAAGATTTCGCCGTTCAAAATCAATCACAACCGGAGAGCGACATGCCACAAGCTTCGTCGCAGGAAATCACGCAACTGCTGCTGGCCTGGGGGCAGGGCGATCAGTCGGCGCTGGAACAACTGATGCCGCTGGTCTATGAAGAACTGCGTCGCCTGGCGCGGCTTTACATGAGCCGTCAGCGTCCTGACCATACGCTGCAAACGACGGCGCTCGTCAATGAGGCTTATCTGCGGCTGATTGATTCGAGCCGCGTGCAATGGCAGAACCGCGCGCACTTCTTTGCCGTATCAGCACAATTGATGCGGCGCATTCTGGTTGATGTCGCCCGCGATCACGCCCGGCTCAAACGCGGCGGCGGCGCGCAGCACCTGGCGCTGGATGAAGCGCCGGAAGTTTCAGCCGAACGCGGCGCTGAACTGATTGCGCTCGATGATGCGCTCAACGCGCTTCACGCGCTCAATCCGCGGCAGAGTCAGATTGTCGAGCTGCGTTATTTCGGCGGGCTGAGCGAGGATGAAACAGCCGAAGTCCTGAAAATTTCGCCGCGCACTGTCCGGCGCGACTGGTCGCTGGCGCGCGCGTGGTTGTACCGCGAACTTAACCGGGAAGGTAAAAATGACACCTGAACGGTGGGAAGAGATTGGCCGCCTGTATCACCAGGCGCTGGAACTGCCGACAGACCAGCGCGCAGCCTTTCTGCGTCGCGTCTGCGCCAGTGATGACGATCTGCGCCACGAAGTCGAATCGCTGTTGCAGGCCGCCGCCGAAGCCGGTGATTTCATCGCTGAACCGGTGATGAAGGATGCCGCGCAGATGCTGGCGGCTGAACCTTCATCGTCGTTGTTTCCTTCACTTGAAGGTCGCGCGCTCGGTCATTACCGCATCGTTTCACGGCTCGGCGCGGGCGGGATGGGCGAAATTTATCTGGCCCGCGATGCGCGCCTTGATCGCCGCGTCGCACTCAAACTGCTGCCTGCCGATTTCACGCGCGATGAAGCCCGCGTGCGCCGCTTCATCCGCGAAGCCAGAGCCGTTTCGGCGCTCAATCATCCCAACATCATCACGATTCACGAAATCGGCGAAAGCGAAGGCTGGCATTACATCGCCACCGAATTTATTGAAGGCCGGACGCTGCGCCAGTTGATGGCTGCGGGCGGTCTGACGCTGACTGAAAAGCTTGATATTGCCGCACAGACGGCGCGGGCGCTTCAGGCGGCGCATTCCGCAGGCATTGTGCATCGTGACATCAAGCCCGAAAACATTATGGTGCGCCCCGACGGGCTGGTTAAGGTGCTCGACTTCGGGCTGGCCAGAGTGTTTGAACCGGGCGCACCCGGCGCGCTGACAACCTTTGCCACGAATATGCCGACGGCTTCCGTGTTCAGGACTGAACCCGGAACGATTATGGGCACGGTGGCCTATATGTCGCCCGAACAGGCGCGCGGCCAGGAAGTGGACGGGCGCAGCGATATTTTCAGTCTCGGCATTGTGCTGTATGAAATGATTGCCGGGCGCAGGCCGTTTACCGGCGAAACCATCAATCACACCATCGTGGCCATTCTCGATCACGACCCGGCGCCGCTCACGGAGTACGCGCCCGAAACGCCTGCCGCGTTGCAGAGCCTGGTCAGTTGCGCGCTCAGGCGCAATCGTGAAGAGCGATGGCAGACGATTGATGAATTACTGGCCGCTCTGAGCGCGGTCAGGGCTGAATCAAATCCGTGCGCAGCGCAATGTGAACCGGAATGTGAAACCGTCATCACCGAGTCTCAGCCCGTGCGCGTCGAAGCCGTGATGCAGGCGCTGGCCGGTGCGGCGCGCCCGACGGAGCAACTCAGATGCTGGCTGCGCGGCGGTGTGCTGACGCTGGCGGTGCTGAGCGTGATTGTGGCTGGCTGGTTTGCGCTGCGCTGGCGCGCTCCGGCCCTGACTGAAAAGGATATGGTGCTGCTCGCTGATTTCGTCAACCTGACGGGCGAGGAAGTTTTTGACAACACGCTGCGTCAGGCGCTTGGCGTGCAGCTTGAACAGACGCCGTTTCTCAGTTTTCTGCCGGAAGAGCGCATCCGCGAAACGCTGCGTTATATGGGCCGCGCGCCTGATGAGCGGGTAACAAAGGAACTCGCGCGCGAAATCTGTCAGCGGCAGGGCGTCAAGGCCGTGCTGGTCGGCTCGATTGCGCGCTTTGATCAGCGCTATTCGATCACGCTCGAAGCCCTCAACAGCCAGGACGGTGCGACCATTGCCGGAGCGCTCGCCGAAGCTGAAGGCCGCGATCAGGTGTTGCAGGCGCTCGGCAGGGCCGCCAGAGAATTGCGCGGGCGGCTCGGCGAATCGCTCAGTTCGATTCAGCAGTTCGATGCGCCGCTCGAACAGGCGACGACCTCATCGCTCGATGCCTTCAAGGCGTGGTCACGCGGAATGGAGCTGACGCGCGGCGGCAGGGACGGCGCGATTCCGTTTTATCGCCTCGCCAAAGAGCTTGATCCGAACTTTGCCAAAGCCGATGTGTCGCTCTCGCTGGCTTACAGCAACCTGGGGCAACTGGAGATGGCGGCTGAACACGCCACCAGAGCCTATGCGCTGCGCAATCGCGTGACTGAACGCGAACGCTTCGACATTTCCAGCAACTATCACGCGCTCAGCAGCGGCGATCTGCTCAAGGCCATCGAAGTCGTCGAGATGTGGAAGCAGACCTATCCGCGCGATTACGGCCCGCGCGGGCGGCTGGCTTCGCTCTATCGCCTGACCGGGCAGCTTGAGAAATCGCTGGCTGCCGCGAATGAAGCGAGACAGATCAATCCGCGCGCCTATGTTCCTTACGTCAGCCTCGGCACTGCGCTCGTGCAACTGAATCGCTTTGACGAAGCACAGTCGGTCATTGAGCAGGGACTGGCGCGACAGCTTGGCACGGCGACTTCGCACCGCAATCTTTTTCAACTCGCGCTGATCAGAAACGATGCTGCCGCGATGAAGCAGCAGCTTGACTGGACGAATGGCAGGCCCGATCAGTACTGGGCGTTTCACTGGCAGGCCGAAGCCGCTTCGTTTGCGGGGCGGTTGCGGCAGGCGAATGATTTTTATCGCCGCGCCGCTGAACTGGCTGAACCGCGACACGCTGAACGGGCCGCGTGGTTTGCCGGGGAAGCCTTGTTGTGGGCTGCGGTCAGCGGTCAGTGCGAGCCGGTCAGAAGCATCAGCGCGAAGCCGGGCGCATCAGGGCGCATCACGCTGCAATCGTATGTTCCGGTGACGGCGAGCCGGGCGCTGGCCCTGGCGCTCTGTGGCGAAGCCGGGCAGGCGCGCCAACTGGCTGACGAAATCGCCCGCAAGAATCCGCACTCAACTCTGGCCCAGACCGTCTGGCTGCCGGTGGTTCGTGCCGCCATCGAACTTGATCGCGGCCACGCTGAACAGGCCATTCATACGTTGCAGGCGACTGCGGCTTACGAAGAGTCAGCACTTTTCTGGCCTGCGTGGCTGCGCGCCCAGGCGCATCTGCGCCAGCAGTCAGGCGCGGCTGCTGCCGCTGAGTTTCGCCGGATCATCGAACATCGCGGCTGGCATCCGACCTCACCACTCTGGCCGCTCGCACACCTCGGACTGGCGCGCGCCGCAGCTCTGAGCGGCGATGCCGCCACGAGCCAGCGCGCATATCAGGACTTCCTCGCACTCTGGAAAGATGCCGATGCTGACCTGCCGGTACTGAGCGAAGCCAGAAATGAACTGGCGCGACTGAACAAGCCGTAAAAATGTACGCCAGGCTGCCAGCTTGTCGTGGTCTTCAAAAGAATTATCTCGCGGGACAACGACAAGCTGGCAAACAAAGGTATTCGCACAGGTCAACGCCTTGTGTTTCTCCGCGCTGCGACTTCAATCCGGTCTTTCCAGGCCCTGCCATGACACGGTCTTTGACACGATTTCGGCCCGCGAAGGCGGGCCGAAATAAACAGCGTTGCCGTTGCGCGCAAGAGACCAGGTGATGACCAGAAGGCCGGGCTGAAGCCATTCAACTGCTGACGCGGCAGATTTGTGCAGATACCTTTTGTGGCGGCTTGTCGAACCCTGCCTGTCATTGCCAGCCGGATCGAAAATTCCCGTTTTCAGTTGTCGTGATGAGGCGCGGCATTTGGCGTCAGCCGGAAACTGTTGCACTATGTCATCTGGTCGAATTATCAACAGGACGATTCATCAATGAGCGACGAAAAGAACAAGCCGCTGGTCGGCGTGATTATGGGCAGCCGGTCTGACTGGGAAACGATGCGGCACGCTGATGAAATGCTGACGCGCTTTGAAGTGCCGCACGAATGCCGCATTGTGTCGGCGCACCGCACGCCGCTGCTGCTCGCGGAATATGCGGTAACGGCTGAAGCGCGCGGTCTTGAGGTCATCATTGCCGGAGCGGGCGGCGCGGCGCACCTGCCCGGAATGGTTGCGGCGCAGACTCCTGTGCCGGTGCTGGGTGTGCCGGTGCAGAGCAAAGCTCTGAACGGTCAGGATTCGCTGCTGTCAATCGTGCAGATGCCTGCCGGGGTGCCGGTCGGGACGCTGGCCATTGGCGTTGCGGGCGCGACCAATGCCGCGCTGCTGGCGGTGGCCATTCTTTCAAACGCGCGGCCCGCACTGCGCGAAAAGCTCAGACAGTTCCGGCTTGAGCAGACACAGAAAGTATTGCAGGATTCACTTGAAGAAACTCAGCAAAACAAATGATGAATGATGAATGATGAATGATGAATCACAACAAGGCGTCTGATTCATCATTCATCATTCATCATTTGTTCTGCGGCTGACGTGTTGCGGTATGACAATTCAGAAAAACAGTTCGGCGATTTTACCGGGCGCAACCATCGGCGTGCTGGGCAGCGGTCAGCTTGGCCGGATGTTTGCCATTGCGGCGCGGCGCATGGGTTATCGTGTGCATACTTTTTCACCCGATACTGACACGCCGACCGGGCAGGTGGCCGATTACGAAGTGACGGCTTCGTATGACGACCTGGACGCCGTGCGCGAATTTGCGCGCAATGTCAGCGTGGTGACGTTTGAGTTCGAGAATGTTTCAGCCGCCTGTGTCGAAGCGGCTTCTGAATTTGCGCCCGTGCGGCCCGGCGGCAAAGTGCTGCACACGGCACAGCACCGGCTGCGCGAAAAGACTTTTCTGGCGAGTCATGGTTTTCCCGTTGCGCCGTTCCGGCACGTGACCTCGCTTGCTGAACTGACCGCTGCGATTGCTGAAATCGGCTGCCCGGCAGTACTCAAGACCGCCGGGTTCGGTTATGACGGCAAGGGGCAGTCGAAAATCATTTCGCCCGGTGAGGCCGGGCGGGCGCTCAGCGCACTCGGCGGCCAGGAAGCCGTGCTGGAAGCCTTCATTGATTTTGAGTGCGAAGTGTCAGTCGTGGCCGCGCGCGGACTCGATGGCAGCTTTGTGCATTACGGCGTGATTGCCAACGAACATCGCCATCACATTCTGGATTTATCAATCGCTCCGGCTGATGTTGCGCCGGAAGTTCAGCGCGCAGCGGTTGAGATTACGCGCAGCGTGCTTGAATCGCTCGATGTGGTCGGCGTGATGTGCGTTGAATTTTTCCTGACCCGCGACGGGCGGCTGCTGATCAATGAACTCGCGCCGCGCCCGCACAATTCCGGGCATTTCAGCTTCGATGCCTGTCTGACCAGCCAGTTCGAGCAGCAGTTGCGCGCGGTGTGCGGGTTGCCGCCTGGCGCGCCGGAACTGCTGCGCCCGGCAGCGATGGCCAACCTGCTTGGCGATTTGTGGGAACACGGCGAACCGGACTGGCGCGCAGCGTGCGCCTTTCCTGAAGTCAAGCTGCATTTGTACGGCAAACTGACTCCGCGACGCGGGCGCAAGATGGGCCATCTGACGGCGCTCGCGCACAGCGGCCAGGCGGCGGCGCAACTGGTGCGGGCAGCACGGGCGGCGCTGACGCCGCGCCTGCGCTCGGCCACTGAAGCCTGACCGCAGCAACATTCTGCGCCTTTGATAATTACCTGCTTGAACTCAGCCAGGCCGGTGATGATAATGGCGCGCACCCTGACCAGATTACATCGGGAACAGTGACAACGATCTTCAGCGGTTGTCATCTGCGCTGCGACTGATGTCGGCTTTCCGAGAGACAGCCCGGCGATAGTCACAGCGCAGGGCTTTCTGCTTTGTTCCATCCATCCTCACCACATCCTCACGGCAATTAAGGCGGCTGTTCGGGCCGGACAGCAGGCCGGATCATCCGAAGTTTTTTCTCAGTCACTTTGTCGTCAGCCTGAGCCTCGCAGGTCTGATGCCATTCGCTCTTCGCCGCGCGCAGCCCGCGACACTGCGCCAGCCATTTCTGACAAGCGGCTCTGGTCGCCCTTTACCAGAGGTCTTCCGGCAGCGATCTCTGACTGCGGGAACGGTGCGCCCGCTGCACCGGTTTCGCATTTCCATCCGGGTTCACGAGTATGAGGAGGAATGTCATGGTCAATCGTTATCGAGTGTCAGTCTGGATGCTGTCAGTTTTGGTGGTACTGGCAGGCAGTCTGGCCTTTGCCCCACTCTTCAGGCGCGCGCGCGCGCAGCAGCCGCAGGAACAGATCAGCCCGCAGGCGCAGCGTCAGATTGAATCGCTGCTGGCCGAAAAGAAAAACCGCACGCCCGAACAACGCAAGATCGAATCGCAGTTGCTTTATGAAATGAAACAGCAGCGCGGCGAATCGCTGACCCGCGAAGTGCCGCGCCTGGAAACAAACGTCAAGCCCGATCCGGAAGGCCGCGTCCTGATTGACATTCGCGCTCATCAGGTCAGCGATGAGCTGCTGCAACTGATTGCGCGTCTGGAGGGCACGGTGCAGTTCAGCTCCGTTGAAGACAAAACCATTCGCGCTGAGTTCCCGCTGAAGGCGCTTGAAGACCTGGCCCGTTCAGCCGATGTCAGATTCATTGAGCCTGCCGTCGAAGCCTTCAACAACAGCCGCCCTTTCGACGCGGGGCGACAGTTCGCTCGCCAGGCGGAACTGTCCGGCCCCGCCGCACAATTCGCCGCCCGCGACCCGCAATTCGCCGCCCGCGCCGCCCGCGTCAAAGCGCAGCTCCGCCGTGCGCTGCCGAGCCTGCGCGCTGCGACAGCACCGCAGACTCCGGCAGGAACGGGGCGTTTTGTTTCGCAGGGTGACCGGGGCCATCGCGCTGATTTCGTGCGCGATGCTTTCGGAGTTGATGGCACCGGCATCAGAATCGGTGTGCTGTCAGATTCGGTGCGTTACCTCGAACAGTCGCAGGCATCGGGTGATCTGCCGCCGGATGTGACCGTTGTGCCGGGTGAAAGCGGCATTACGCCCACTTCGTCGCTGAACGGTGAAGGCACGGCGATGATGGAAATCATTTATGACCTCGCGCCGGGCGCAAAGCTGTTTTTTGCCACAGCGTTTCTCGGTGATGCGAGGTTTGCGACCAACATTCGCCGCCTGCGTTCGGAGTTCAAGTGCGACATCATTGTGGATGATGTTTTCTACTTCAACGAAAACCCGTTTCAGGACGCCATCATTGCGCGGGCCGTTAATGACGTGGTGGCCGATGGCGCGCTCTATTTTGCGGCGGCTGGCAACGAGGGCAACGTCAATGACGGAACCGCCGGAGTCTGGGAAGGTGATTTCAGGGATGGTGGCACGCTTTCGACGCTGCCTTTCGCGTCCGAATATAAAGTGCATGATTTCAGCGAAGGCGTGATCTCAAATCGCCTGCGCCTGGCCGGGGTCGCCATTACGTTGTTCTGGTCTGATCCGCTCGGAGGTTCGGCCAATGATTACGATCTGTTTGTGCTCGATCCGACGCTGACCACTGTCAGATCAGCTTCGCTGACATTTCAGGGCGGCACGCAGGATCCTTTTGAAATCGCCCGCACGTTCACTGCCGGTGATCGCATCGTGATTGCCAAAGACATCAATGCCGCGCCGCGCGCGCTGCACCTGAATACGCTCAGGGGCGAGCTTGCCATTGCGACTGTGGGGCAGACGCACGGGCATTCTGCGGTTGCCGGCGCTTATACCGTTTCGGCGGTTCCGGCCTCGGTGGCGCGGGGCGGGGCATTTACCGGCGGGCCGACCAATCCGGTCGAAACCTTCACGTCAGACGGGCCGCGCCGCATTTTCTTCAATGCGAACGGCTCGCCGGTGACGCCGGGCAATCTGCTGTTTGCTACCAACGGCGGCACGGTCAGGCAGAAGCCGGACATGACGGCAGCAGACGGCGTTTCAACTTCGGTGCCGGGCTTTGCGAATTTCTTCGGCACGTCAGCCGCCGCGCCGCATGCGGCAGCGATTGCCGCGCTGCTCAAATCAGGCATTCCGCAACTGACCAATGACAAACTGCGCGAGGCGCTGACCACCACGGCGCTCGACATCGGCCCTCCGGGTTATGACCGCACCGCAGGCTGGGGAATCATCACGGCCCTGCCCGCGTGGCTCAAAGCCTCACCGACCGCATTGCTCGAAGTGGCTGCGATAACCGCCACTGCCGTTCCGACCGAAGGCGACGGTGATGCGTTCATTGAACCAGGCGAAGGTGGCGCTGTCACCGTGCGCCTGGTCAATAACGGCA
Source organism: Blastocatellia bacterium (assembly GCA_046331565.1). Classification (GTDB taxonomy): domain Bacteria; phylum Acidobacteriota; class Blastocatellia; order RBC074; family RBC074; genus DASRDU01. The sequence goes on along the minus strand of JAXLQP010000001.1, from coordinate 2,613,837 downwards.
ACGCCACCGGCGTCGGAGTGATCGGAACCCTGACGACAAGCACGCCGGGCGTGGTCATCACTATGGCTGAATCGCCCTATCCTGACCTCGCACCGGGCGGCAGCGGATCAAATCTGAACCCGTTCAAATTCAGACTTGAAAGCAGTCTGGCGTGCGGCGCGCGCGCCGATTTCACGCTGACCGTCAAAGCCGCTTCAGGCGTGCCGTCGCGCAGCTACCGCTTCAGCGTGCAGACCGGACAGACTTCTGCTCCCGGCACGTTCAGTTACACCGGGCCGCCCGTGCCGATTCCCGACAGCAACAGCGCCGGAGTCAATGTCAGTGTGCCGGTGAGCGGCCTGTCAGGCAGCATTGGCAGCATCAGGTTCAGAATTGACGGCGCCAACTGCACCAGCACGACCGGCGTCGGACTCGATCATACCTTTGTCGGTGATCTGGTGTTGCGGCTGACCTCTCCGGCTGGCACGACCGTGACGCTGATGAGTCAGCCAGGCGGCCCGCTCAATGCAGGGCGGAATTTCTGCAACACGCTGCTTGATGATGCCGCCAGCACGTCCATTCAGGACATTCGCTCAAGCGGCGCGCCGCCGCTGGGGCCGCCCTACACCGGAACATTCCGTCCCGCTTCGCCATTGTCAGCTTTTGCGGGCCAGAACCCGAACGGCACCTGGACGCTGAGTGTCATTGACCGCGCCACGCCTGATACCGGCAACGTGCGGGCGTTCTCGATTCTGATTACAACTTATCAGTGCGAGGACAGTCGCCCGTTCCTGGTCAGCGGGGCCGAACTGAGCCGGGATGCGCAATCGAATGAACTGCTGGCCAGAGTCACGCTGCGCAATGACGGCAAAAGCGCATCGGGGCCGATGGCGCTGACGGCAGCAACGCTTGGCAACAGCGCCGACCGGGTCAATGTGACCGGCGCGCTGCCGGTGCCGGTCGGCAATCTTGCACCGGGTCAGGCCGCGACTTTCACGCTGCGCTTTGACGGGACGAAGTTTCCGCCGGGCGCAAACGTGACGCTGCTGTACCTGTGTTCATACTCAGGCGGCACTTTCAGCGGCGGTCACGGTCTGATCGCGCCATAAATCGGATTTCAGGAGCGAGTGAACTGAAGTCAGACTGTCTTCAGCCCCGTCAGGAGCGACCTGTTGATAGATTGAATGAGAATCATTCGACCAGCTCCGACAGGAGCGGCAGATGCAGAACACAGGTCGCTCCTGACGGAGTTGCGGGAATTACGCAGAGCTGATTTCTATCAACAGGTCGCTCCTGACGGAGCTGAGAGCGGCTCCTGATTGACAAGCTGGAACCGTGCATTCAACTGAATTCTGATCTGAATCGCTGACAGGAAAAACTGAGTTCTGCCTGTTTCGGTGATAAAACTTACACAGGCCGGAGATTTTCAGAAAATCTCCGGCCATTTTTCTGCCTTTCATCTGCGCGCTTCCACAGCCCGCATCAATGCTTCCACACAAGTTGATGACTGAAAGCTGTCAGAACCAAAACCGAGGAAGCGCATCAGCCGCGCCGAAAATCACCAGCAAAAACACGATCTTTCATCCGTTTCAGATGAAATCAGCCGCTCATTCAGGAACCACTCAGCAGGCCGCCGCGTAATCACGGCTGCGACAATGAGACCTGGCCAGGTGATTGTCACGTCGCACGAATGGAAGCAGGCAGTAACCGGCTGCCGATCACAGGTCGCTGACCTGAGAATGATTTCAATCAAAAGGAGAGCTTTTCAGATGAAAAACAGAATGATGCGAATGGTGGCAATGCTGGGTCTGGTGATGACCTTTGCGGTTCTTTCAGCTTCAGCGCAGGTCAGAGTCGAACGGCTGACAGCGACGATTGATTTTGATTTCGTCGCCGGTGGCAAAACCATGTCTGCCGGACAGTACCGGTTCAGTTTTCCGGGCGGTGACGATGCGCGCCGCGTGGTACTGATTACAAAGACCGATGGCACTGCTCAGGCCATCGTGCATATCCTGCCGGTGCAGAATCAGAACGAGAGCGCCGCAGTGGCCGATCTGATCTTCAACCAGTATGGCGACCAGCGTTATCTGGCGAGCGTCCAGCTTGGTGATTTCAGCTATCGCCAGGAACTCATCAAATCAGCAGAAGAACGCCGCCTCGCACGCTCCGGCAAAGGCGTCAAAACCATTGCCGTGAAGCTTGACCGGAAAGGAGCAGCTCAGACCACCGGAGCCACAGGTTTATAAAGCGAACACATCATCGGAGCGTTTCTGCAAAAGTTCGCATGCGTGCCCGGCGTGCAGCAGAACTTTGCAGAAACGCTCTGATCTCAGTTCCGTCAGGAGCGTCCTGTTGATAGAAACCAGCCCGGCAGAATGCCCGCAGTTCCGACAGGAGCGACCTGTGTTCTGCATCTGCCGCTCCTGTCGGAGCTGGTCGAATGATTCTTACGCGATCTGTCAACAGGCCGCTCCTGACGGAGCTGAAGACAGTCTGACAGTTCTGTGCTCGCTCCTGAAATTCGATCTGGAACGCCATTCACCACGCCTGCTTCAGCCACACGCCTTTCTTCGCGCATCGCGCCGTTCCAGCCTTGACCGCCCTGAAGTCATAGCCTAAGCTGCCACTGCCTGCTGGGACATTCATTTCAATTTCGCGTTCACGAACCAACCGGTCATCAGACAACAATGGCCACGCTGATATTTTATCTGGCAGTGGTGACGCTGGCCCTGGGCTGGTGGGTGGCCATCAGCGCCTGGCCGCAACTGCCTGCGCGCATTCCCGTGCATTTCAATTTGTCCGGCGACGCCGACGGCTGGGGCGCGCGCTGGATGATCTTTATCGGGCCGCTCGTCGGCTCAGTCATCTGCGCCGCGATGGCGTGGGGATTCAACCGGCCTGAAATGCTGGCGCGGTTTCCGATTTCAGCGCGCCTGCCGCTCAACTGCCTGTTACTCGTCGAAGCCGGACTCTTCACTTATCTGACGTGGCAGATGTGTCGCGTCGCAACGGGACAGGCCAGAGGTCTGAGCGTCTGGTTTCTGCCGGTGCTGCTCGGCGCGCTTACAGTGGTTTCAGGGTGGCTGGCGCTCACGACGCACCGGACTGGCTGATTCAGCAAAACCCGCATCGTCCGCTGTTCGACAGGCTGCTGAGCTTGTCGGCATCTCTGGTAAAGAGCCATTTACAAAGTCAGCGACAAGCTGGCAGCTTGTCGAACATACCCCTGAGGAACAATGCCATGAAAATGAAGCTTGTCATTTCGTCAGCTCTCGTGCTGCTGCTGGTCACGGTTGCCCTGGCCGCAGGCGAAAAGCGCATGACCATCGAAGACAGCCTTGCCATTCGCGGTGTCGGCGCGCCGCAGTTTTCGCCCGATGGCAAATGGGTCGCTTACACCCTTTCAGAATGGGACAGAAAAGAGAACCGCCGCGTCTCGCACATCTGGCTGGCCGCGACTGACGGTTCGCGCAACTTCAGACTCACCGGCGGCGAGAAGGGCGAGAACGCGCCGCAATGGTCGCCCGACGGCACGCGCATCGCCTTTCTGGCTGATCGCAGCGCCGCGCCTGCCGCAGCGGGCGCAGCAGCAGGCGGCGCACAAATCTGGATTATTCAGGTCGCCGGCGGTGAAGCTGAAAAGCTGACTTCAGAAGAAGGCAGCATCTCAGGTTTTCGCTGGTCACCTGATGGCAAACGCATGGCTTACGTCATCCGCGATGTATACAAGGACAAGGCCGAACGCGAGAAACGAAAGAAGGACAAGTTCGACACCATCGTGATGGACAGCGATTACCTGTACACGCATCTGTGGACGATCAGTGTCGAATCGAAGGACAAGAAGCGCGTCACCGAAGGCGCATTCACCGTCGCCGGGCCGCAGTGGTCGCCCGACGGCAAATGGATCGCTTACACGATGTCGCGCACCGGAGCGCAGGAAAGCTCCTGGACTGATATTTCAGAAGACCGCAACACAGACATCTTCGTGGTCTCAAGCGATGGCGGCGCGCCGCGCCAACTGACGACCAATCCTGCCGCAGACACCAGCCCGCAATGGTCGCCCGATGGCAAATGGATCGCTTACACCGCGAACACCGAACCGAAATCGTGGGCTGCCAAAACTGACATTCTGCTCATCTCGCCCGAAGGCGGCGAACCGCGCAATGTGACGAAGGATTTCTTTGAATCGGCAGGCTTCGGTCTGAACTGGTCGCCTGATGGAAAGACGATCTACTTCGCCAGCGGTGTTGGCATGTATTCGTACATTTACAGCGCCTCGGTGGCGACCGGCAAAGTCAGCCCGGTGACGAAAGGCAATCGCAACTACGGCGCGTTCGATCTGTCGAATGACGGCAAATGGCTGGCCTTCACGGTCAACGACAATCGCACGTCAGACGATATTCACGTCGCCGCAGTCGGCAGCGAACAGTCGAAGCAGATCACGAACGCCAATCCGCAACTGAAGGACTTCGCCATTGCTGAAACTGAAGTCATCAGGTGGAAAGGCCCGGACAACTTCGATGTTGAAGGCGTGCTGGTCAGGCCGCTCGGTTATGTGGCCGGAAAGAAATACCCGCTGATTTTGCAGATTCACGGTGGGCCTTACGGCAAGTTCAGCGACAGCTACAATTCACGCGCGCAGATCTGGGCCGCGCTCGGTTACGCCGTGCTGATGCCGAATCCGCGCGGTTCGACGGGTTACGGACACGCTTTCACGGTGGCCAATGTCGGTGACTGGGGCGGCAGGGATTTCCAGGACATTATGGCCGGAGTTGATGCTGCGATTGCGAAGGGCGTTGCTGATGCTGACAAATGCGTGGTGATGGGCGGCAGCTACGGCGGCTTTATGACCTTCTGGACGATCACACAGACTGATCGTTTCAAGGCGGCAATCGGGCACGCGGCGATCAGCGACTGGTACAGCTTTCACGGTCAGAGCGACATTCCGGGGTTGATGGAATACGGCTTCAACGGAATGCCCTGGACCTCGACTGAAACTTATCGCAGGTGGTCGCCGATGACTTACATTGACCGCGTCAAAACGCCGATTCTGATTACGCACGGTGAACGCGATATGCGCGTCAACATTCAGCAGGGCGAACAGTATTACCGCTCGCTCAAAAAGCGCGGCGTCGAAACGGTCTTTCTGCGTTACCCGCGCGAAGGTCACGGCATTCAGGAACCGAATCATCAGATTGATTTGCAGGCTCGTCAGCTTGAGTGGTTCGACAAACACCTCGGCATCACGCGCCAGAAACCGGCTGATGTGAAAGCTGCGTCAGTGACTGAAAACAGAAAGTAAATTCACAGCCCCGCTTCGGACTGACTGAATGGAACACGGATTGGACAGATGCAGCGGATCAGTGCGGATGATCTGTGCTGATCTGTCGCATCAGTTTCATCCGTGTTCCATTTGGAATTGAAAGCAATAGAACACGGATGGAACTGATGTGACAGATCAGCAACGGATCAATCCGTAAACTATCCGTGTTATCCGCGTTCAATATTCTTCCTGACAACAAGGAGCGCCATATGAAACGCCTGTCTGCACTCACCGCATTATTTATCCTCACGCTGCCGCTTGCGGCGCTGGCCCGCGAAGCGAAGCTGGTTCGTTATCCGCATTATCATCAGGGACGCATTGCCTTCACTTACCTGGGCGACATCTGGACGGCTGATGAAAACGGGCAGAACATCAGACGGCTGACCGTTCACAAAGCCCGCGATGTGTATCCGCGCTTTTCGCCCGACGGCAAATGGATTGCCTTTTCATCCGACCGCAACGGCAACCTGGATGTCTTCATCATTCCGGCTGAAGGCGGCGCGGCAAAACAACTGACTTTTCATTCGGCTGATGACACCGTGCAGGGCTGGTCGCCCGATTCGCGTTCGATTCTGTTTGCCTCGCAGCGCGGCGAGGATTTTATGGGCAAGCTTTACACCGTCAGCATTGATGGCGGGATGGAACGCAACGCGGGCGCTGATATGGGCGTCTGGGCCACTTATTCACCCGATGGCAGCAGACTGGCCATCAATCGCAAAGGCCAGGTTTACTGGCGCAAATACTATCGCGGTTCATATCAGACCGACGTGACGGTGATGGACATTGCCGCGAAGAAGTTCACCGACGTGACCGATTTCAACGGCATGGATTCGTGGCCGATGTGGAGCCGCGACGGGCATATCTATTTCGTCAGCGACCGCGACGGCAACGGCCTGACCAACATCTGGCGCGTGGCTGAAAAGGGCGGCAAAGCCGAAAAGGTTTCATCATTCACAAGCGGCGACGTGCGCTGGCCCGCGATGAGCGCCGACGGAAAGGTGATCGTCTTTGAGCATGACTTCGGCATCTGGAAGATGGACGTGGCCAGCAAAAAAGTCACGCCGATCAGGCTCGACATTGCCGCCGAAACGCAGGAGAACCTGACCGAAGTGCGCGATTTCAATTCGCAGGCCGATGATTACGACCTTGCGCCGTCGGGCCGCCGCATCGTCTTTTCGATTCACGGTGAAATTTTCACCGCGCCGGTTGATGAAGGCGATTTGCGGCAGATCACCGACAGCGCGTGGCGCGACAAAGACCCGCAGTATTCGCCCGATGGCAAATGGATCGCGTTCATCTCTGACCGCAGCGGACGCGAAGAGCTTTACGTCATCGCGGCAGACGGCGCGGGCGAACCGCAGAAGATCAGCGACCTCGACGCGCTGAAGTTTTCAATGTCGTGGTCGCCAAATTCCAAAGAACTGGCGTTCACTGCTTCAGACAACAAGCTGCGCAAATACAGCTTCGACACGAAGCAGACGACTGAACTGACTTCGTCAAAATACGGCAACATCAGCGCGCCGCAATGGTCGCCTGATGGCAAATGGCTGGCTTATTCAAAGGCCGATCAGACGCGCAACAATGATGTCTACCTGATTCCGTCCGGCGGCGGCGACGAACGAAAGGTGACGTTCGATTCATACAGCGACCTCAACCCGCGCTTCTCGCCCGATGGCAAAAAACTTTTCTTTGTCCGCAGCGAAGGTTTTGGCGGCGGTGGCGGGCAGGCTTCGGCGCAGATTTATTCAGTCGCGCTCGAACATCAGGATCGTGATCCGAACGATGCCGAAGAGCGCGGCGAACAGGCCGACCAGCCAGATCAGCCCGGCGACATTGCCGCTCGTCGCAATGCGCAGCGCAATCAGCCGCCGAAAGAGGTCAACATTGACTGGGTCGGCCTCAAACGCCGCACGCGCCAGGTCACGCGCATGCCTTTTGCGGTTTTCAATTACGCAGTCGCTCCCGACAGCCGCACGATTGTCTTTGTGACGACTGAACCAGCTACGACGCGCAACGTGCCGGTGATCTATTCGATTCAGGAAGACGGGCGCAGGCTCGCGCGCATCACGACCGGCGCGGGCGGCGGCGATGAGGAAGGCGGCGGGCGCGGCGGCTTCGGTGGTTTTGGCGGCGGCATCAACAGCCTGAACATTACCCGCGATGGCCGCACGCTCTTTTTCAGAGAAGGCAGCAGCGTTTATTCAGTGCCGCTCGCGCCTGCCGCTGGCGGACTGGCCGCAGCCGCTCGCCCCGGCGAAGCCACGCGCCGCCGCATCAACTTCACGGCCAAAGTCAGAATTGACAAGCCTGCCGAATGGGCCGAGATGTTCGATGATGCGTGGCGCACGATGAAGTATCGTTTCTACGATCCGCAGATGCACGGTTACAACTGGGACGCGATGCGCGCAAAATATCAGCCGCTCGTCGAACACGTCGGTGATCGTCAGGAGCTGCTCAACATCGTCAATGAAATGATCGGCGAACTGAACGCTTCGCACACCGGAGCCGCGCCCGGCCCCGGCAGCCGCGAAGCCGCCGTCTCAACCGTTCACCTCGGCCTTGATCTCGAAGCCGACGATCAGGCCGGGCGTTATAAAGTCACGCACGTTTACGAAGACGGCCCCGCCGACAAGGACTGGGTCAAAGTGAAGTCCGGCGATTACCTGATCGCCATCAACGGCAAGCCCGTCAAAGCCGGAGACAATTACTGGCAGATGCTCAATCATCGGCTCAATCGCAAGGTTGAAGTGACCTTCAATAACAAGCCGTCCGAAGATGGCGCGTGGAAGGCGCGCATTGAACCAATTCCGGCAGGAGCCTTCAGTCAGCTTCGTTATGAACGCTGGGTGAAGGAGCGGCGCGAGATGGTTGAGAAGGCATCGGGCGGGCGCATCGGCTACCTGCACATTCAGGCGATGAATCAGCCGAGCCTGCGCCGGTTTGAAAAGGAACTGCGCGAGAACCGCGACAAGGAGGCGCTGGTGATTGATCAGCGCTTCAACGGCGGCGGCAACATCGAACAGGAACTGCTGGCGATTCTGGTGCAGCGGCAGTATCAGATCTGGCAGCCGCGCGGCACTGAACCGACCGGACGCCCGTTTGCCGGATACTTCGGCCCGAAAGTCGTGCTGCAGAACTGGCGTTCAGCCTCGAACGCTGAAATGTTCCCCGCAGGCTTCCGCGCGCTCGGCCTGGGCAAAACCATCGGCACACCGACGATGGGCGCAGTCATCGGCACGGGCAGCTATTCGCTGATTGACGGCTCAACAGTGCGCACGCCAGGCGTCGGCGTGTTCCTGGCCGATCAGAAGCGAACGAACATGGAAAATTACGGCGTGCAGCCCGACATTCTGGTTGAGAACACGCCCGAAGATAACCTCGCCGGAAAGGATCGTCAGCTTGAAACGGCAGTGCAGGAGCTGATGAAAGAGATTGGCGCAACAAAGAAATCAGTCGCCAAACGCGAGTAACTGAGAATGGAACGCGGATGACACCGATGCGATGGATCAGCACGAGTAATCTGCGCTGATCCGTCGTATCCGTGTTATCCGTGTTCCATTTCTCCAGGCAGAAAGGTTTCATGTTCAGTCATCGCACCCAACTGTTCACCGCATTTCTGCTGGCGGTCATTCTTATGACTTCGCTCAATGCTCAGACGAAACCACGCGCGCGTGACCTGGGCGTGCCGTTTGTCGGTACGCCGGGGCCGCTCAATGCCATCACCGATGTCAAAGGCGTCGAAGTCGGCCACACCACGCTGATTTCAGGCGCAGGTAAATTGCAGGTCGGTCAGGGGCCGGTGCGCACCGGAGTGACGGCGGTGCTGCCACGCGGCAGGCAGTCGAATGATCCGGTCTTTGCCGGATGGTTTTCGCTCAACGGCAACGGCGAGATGACCGGCACGACCTGGCTTGAGGAATCAGGCTTTCTGGAAGGCCCGGTGATGATTACCAACACGCACAGCGTCGGTGTCGTGCGCGATGCCGTGCTGGCGTGGCAGCAGCGCCAGGGCGGCTCGATGCAGCCCTGGGGTTTGCCCGTCGTGGCTGAAACGTATGACGGGTGGCTCAACGACATCAACGGCTTTCACGTGAAGGATCAGCACGTCTTTGATGCGCTCAACAATGCGCGTTCAGGGCCGGTCGCTGAAGGCAATGTCGGCGGCGGCACGGGGATGATCTGTTTTGAATTCAAGGGCGGCATCGGCACGGCTTCACGCAGGCTGAGCGAACGGCAGGGCGGGTACACTGTCGGCGTGCTGGTGCAGGCCAATTTCGGTTTGCGGCATCAGCTTCAGATTGCGGGCGTGCCGGTCGGAGTTGAAATTACCGAGGGCGCGTTCCGGCCTCGTGAAACCGGGTCAATCATCATCGTTGTGGCCACTGACGCGCCGCTTGTCGCGCATCAGTTGAAACGCCTGGCTCGTCGCGCTGCCCTTGGTCTGGCGCGTACCGGCAGCCTGTCGGGCAACGGTTCGGGCGACATCTTTGTGGCCTTTTCAACGGCCAATCCTGAAGCCGCAAAATCAGGCGGCGTCGTGCAACTGACGATGCTGCCGAATGACCGCATGAATCCGCTCTTTGACGCCACCGCGCAGGCGACCGAAGAGGCAATCATCAATGCGCTGGTGGCGGCGGAGACGATGACCGGCATAGACGATCATCAGGTGATTGCGCTGCCGCACGACCGGCTGCGCGACACGCTCAGAAAATACAACCGCCTTGCCGCGAAGTGACGCGGCGTTCCGCTATTCACGGCGGCCCGCTTTTGTACTATTATTTTGCCGTCACATTCCGAAAAAGCTTTCCCCGGCCAGGGGAATACGGGCAACCCGACCGCGACCGGACTCGCGGTTCGACAACGAGGAGAAAACAATCCGAAGATGAATCAACTGCTGGCGCTTCCCGAGCGTACACATCAACCACAGGCAGGATGATTGCCCGCCCACCCGGTTCGGTCGCCTGCCGCAATGGAGGTAGTAATTATGGGCGGACGACTGACCGAAAGAGAGAAGCTTCTCTTCAAACTCGAACATCTTTCCGACAGCGACATCCACGAAATTCTTGATTACGTTTCCATCATGGAAGCGATGAAACGCGAACGCGCTCATCCTGAAATGATCGAAGACGAACTGCTTGACGTCCTCAGCGCGGCCCGCGAAAACCGGCGCGCCCGGCAGGTGTTTGAGTGGGAAAAGGTGCGGCGTCATTCAGACGCGAGGGCATCAGCCAGCCGCTACGCGCGCCATTGAGAATTGCCTCATCACGGCTCGGATGAGCGCCGGCACGAATCGCAGCCCTGAATCGGGACTGAAGCGAACAGGACTGGCCGCATTTCTGTTGCAACGAATCCATTCATTGCAGCAGGGATGCGGCCAGTTGCCTTGTCACAGCTTGTGCCGATGAAACAAAGTGCCTTCAGGAGACGGTGTTCGGAGTTCCAGCTTGAGCTGGTGGCCTGAAGTCAGGGCGTCGTGGTGGCGCCAGGTCGCACCCCCCGTAGTAACGAATTCATTCGTTCTGCTGCTGAAGCTGCGATTATTCAATTACAACGAATGAATTCGTCACTACGGGGGGTGATGCGTGTTTCTTTCAAAACGCCTTCATTTCAGGCCACCAGCTCAAGTTGGAACTCCGAACACCGTCTCCTCACGGCAGCGGTTATTCAGTGGTTCGATTTAATAGCTGCTGCTCCAGGCGGCGCTGCCGTCGGTTCCGGCACAGACTTTTGCGCCGCTCACGAACAGGGCTTTGACGTTCTGGTTGAAAAGATTGTAGCTGCCGTTTTTCCACTTCGCGCCACCGTCGGTCGAGAAAAAGACTCCGCCTGAAGTGGCCGCAAACAGCTTGCCGCTGTAACTGACAACGGCCTGCACGTCGGGATTCGTGATGCCGTTGTTGATGGCCGTCCAGTTGCCTCCGGTGATCGGCATTTTGAAAACGCCGCCTGCCGTGCCTGCATAGACATTGTTTGCATCAGCGGTCAGCGAACTGACATCAGCGTTCGTGAGACCGCTGGTTGTGTCACCGGCGAGCGTCCAGGTCTGCGCGCCGTCGCTGGAGCGGAAGATGCCGCTGCCTGTTGCGGCATACAGGTCTGTCGCAGTGGCCGCGAGCGCGCGCACGTCAATGTCCGTCAGCCCGCTGATCATCAGCGTAAAGCTGTAACTGGCGAGCGGTGATTTGATGACGCCAATCGGTGTGGCCACGTACAGATCAGACGTCGTGGCAACGATTGACGTGATCGGCATTCCCGAAGTGTATTCGATCTCGATCATCTGCCAGCTTGTCCCGTTGTCACGCGACAGCCACAAACCCTGCCCGTAAGTTCCGGCGTAAAGTTCAGAGCCGCTGGCCGCGAGCGCAGTGATTTCCCACGACGACAGATTATTGTTAACTGAAGCCCAGGTCTGACCGCCATCAGTCGAACTGAAAATGCCGTTGCCGGTTGTTCCGGCGAACATTGTCGAGCCGATCTGCGCAAAGCAGCGCGGGCGTGACTGATTGATGCCTGTTGTGGCAGAGGCCCACGTCAGGCCGCTGTCGGTTGACTTCCAGACGCCGCCACCAAAAGTTCCGGCGTACAGATCAGGGCCGATGGCAATCAGCGCATTGATGTCCTGATTCCTGAGGCCGTTGCTGGCCGGAGTCCAGTAGGGGGTCGTATCAAGGCGCATTGAATAAACGCCAAAGCCCTTCGTGCCTGCGAACAGTTGCGAACCGATCTGCGCAAGCGAAGTGACGGCGCTGCTTCTGGGCAGGCCGAACCCGTCATTGATCCAGGTCTGGCCGCCTGAGGGGATTTCAAAAACGCTTTCATTGACCGCTGCAAACAACCTTGAGCCTGAGTTGTAGAAGGCCGGAATGTTGAGCGGCGGCTGCGGCAGTCCGGCATTGACTGATGACCAGGTCACGCCGTCATCAGTTGAAACTGAAATGCCCTGATCGGTTCCGGCAAACACGGTTGTGTTGTCGAGTCCGAATGAAGTGACGCGACTGCCTTGCAGCCCGGCGCCGGATGCGGCCCAGTTGCCGCCGTTATTGGTTGAGCGGTAGATGCCGTTGTCAGTGGCGGCGAGCAGCGTCGTGCCGTTCATCATCAGCGCATTGATGTAGACGGTTGACGGCAGCCCGTTGCTGGCGCGCGTCCAGCTTGCGCCGCCGTCGGTCGTGTGCCAGACGCCGTCATTCGGGCCTGTGCCGTGCCGCGAAATGAAACCGTTGCTGGCGCTGCCTGCAAATGAGTTGACCGGCCCGCCCGGCGGCAGGTTGTTGTTGAAGTTGAACCACGATGCGCCGTCATCGGTTGATTTGAAGATGCCTTCAAAGGTGCCCGCCAGCAGCATGCCCGGATCACCGACCAGACCAAAAATTTCGCCGCCTTCCGGCCCGCCTGCGTTCTGCGTCCAGTTGAGCACCGGATTGACGACGATACGAACCCTGCCGGTCGCGGCGGCAGGCGTGGTGAAATTGTCCTGCACCTTGAAATCAACATCGTAAGTGCCGACCTGATTCCACGCCGGAACCCAGGTGAATTTCTTCTGCGCCGGATCAAAATTCGCGCCCGGCGGCAGGTTCATTACTGAAAAAGTCAGTGACTGTCCGGCGTCAACATCCGCGCCTGAAATCGTGAAGCTCAGCAAATCCTCAGTAAAGATTGTCTGCTGACCCGGCACGTTGATCGTCGGCGCATCATTGACCGGCTGCACATTGAGCGTAATTGTCGCGGCGGCGCTGTCGGCCTGACCATCATTGACTTTGAAGGTAAAGCTGTCGGTGCCGTTGAAATTCAGGTTTGGCGTGTAAGTCAGATTCGGCGCGGTTCCGCTGAGCGTGCCACTGGCCGGATTGCTGAGAACCGTGAAGGTCAGTGCGCTGCCCTCAATGTCAGCGCCGGTGAGCGTGAAACTGATCGGCGTGTCTTCATTGACATTGAGCGTCTGCGAACCGGCCACCGGAGGATCATTGACTGCGCTGACAGTGATGCTGACGGTCGCAACGGCGCTGTCGGCCTGGCCATCGTTGACCTTGAAAGTGAAGCTGTCAGCGCCGTTGTAATTGGCGTTCGGCGTGTAGGTCACGTTGGGCAGCGTGCCTGACAGCGAGCCTTTGGCCGGGCCGCTGACGATGCTGAAAGTCAGCGCGCTGCCTTCGACATCGCTGCCGGTCAGCGTGATGGCTTTCGGTGTGTCTTCAGCCGTCGTCACACTCTGACCATTGGCAACGGGTGGATCATTGACCGGATTGATCGTCAGGCTGATCGTGGCAACGGCGCTGTCAACCTTTCCATCGTTTGCTTTGAAAGTGAAGCTGTCAGTGCCGTTGTAATTCGTCGCCGGAGTGTAAGTCAGATTTGGCGCGGTGCCCGTGAGCGTGCCGTGCGCTGGCGCATTGACGACTGTAAAGCTCAGCGTATCGCCATCAACATCGCTGCCGGTCAGGCTGATCGGCTTTGCCTGATCTTCGCTGATTGTCAGGCTCTGACCATTGGCAACCGGCGCGTCATTGACCGGCGAAACGGTGATGCTGACTGTCGCCACGCTGCTGTCAGTTTTGCCGTCGTTGACCTTGAAGGTGAAGCTGTCAGCCCCGTTGTAATTGGTGGCCGGTGTATAAGTCAGATTCGGCGCAGTGCCTGAAAGCGTGCCGTGCTGCGGCTGAGTCACGACAGCCCAGGTCAGCGTATCGCCATCAACATCCGTTGCCGTCAGCGTGACTGTCCGGGCTGTGTCTTCGGATGCAGTGACGCTCTGACCATTGGCAACGGGCGGATCATTGACCGGATTGATCGTCAGGCCGACTGTGGCAATGGCGCTGTCAACTTTTCCGTCATTCGCCTTGAAAGTGAAACTGTCGGTGCCGTTGTAATTGGCATTGGGCGTGTAGGTCAGATTGGGCGCAGTGCCGCTGAGTGTGCCTTTGGCCGGGCCGCTGACGATGACAAAAGTAATGGTGTCGCCGTCAGCGTCCGAACCTGTCAGCGTGATCGGCTTTGCCTGGTCTTCATTGATCGTGATGTTCTGACCACCGGCTGTCGGCGCATCATTGACCGGGTTGATGGTGATACTGACGGTGTAAACCGGACTTTCAAGTTTGCCGTCGCTGATTTTGAAGCTGAATGAGTCAGTGCCGTTGTAGTCCTTGCTGGGCGTGTAGGTTCCGTTTGGCGGCGTACCGGTCACGACTCCGTGCAAAGGGCTGCTGACCGGAATGAACGTGATCGTGTCGCCATCAGGATCGGAGCCGCTGGCGGTGAACTGCACCGCAGTATCTTCGTTCGTCGTCAGCGACTGGCCGCTGCCTGACGGCGGGCGGTTGGTGTTGTTGACGGTCAGCGCGATGGTGCGCGTAGTCGTTGCGTTCTGATCGTCCTTTGCCGTCAGTGTCAGCGTGTAAGTTCCGGCATCATTGAATCCGGGCGTCAGGCGCACCAGTTTTTCAGTGCTTTCAATCAATGTTGCAAAGCCCGGCCCGGTCAGAGAAAGCGTGATGGTCTGGCCCGCATCAGGATCAAAGGCCGCAATTCTGAGGTCAATGTTCTGACCTTCATCAATTGTGAAAGTTGCCGGAGCCTGAATGACCGGCGGGCGATTGATGGCCGGAGCGGGCAGCACAATGTCAGGCGTAATGTTCGTGATGCCGCCAACGACAACGGGCACTTCGGCGCTCTGTTTGCGATCAACGCGACCGTTCGGGCGCAGGAAGCTGGCTTCAACTGAAATCGTTTCGCCCGCTTTGACCGGCACGCTGCGAATGATGAAGCCGCCGTTGCCATCGGTGAATGTTTCCTGCCCGCGCGTGCGCACGAGCGCGTGTCTGACCGGCGTTGTGCCGTCATTGTCAAAGACGCGGCCCGCCACCGTCGTGGTCTGGCGCAGCCGCGAAACAAAATAGATGCCGGTTCTGGTAATCGCGCCGTCAGCGGTTTCGATGCGCTGACCGTCAGATGAAACCTGCGCGGTTCCGGCTTCAACGAAGCGGCCCACGCTGGAACTGTTCGGATCCTGCTCGAAGCGAAACAGCGTGCCTGCTGACCCGGCAGCCCAGTTTTCAGGATTCGGGAACGAAAGTCTGCCGCCCGGATTGAGCGACACATTGAAAGGCGAAATCTGCGCGATGGCCGTGCTGAAATAACCGCCCGGCAGATCAACCGGCGTGCGGCTGTTATCAAGCAGCGTCAGGTAAAGCGTGCCGCTCGTTGCGCCGTCAGGAAAGACAGCCGTCCCGGCAGGCAGATCAAAGGTGACATTGCCGTTGCTGATTGATCCGTTCGTTCGGTATTTGCCGGAATGCTGTGCCGCAGCAAACGGCACTGAGACAGACTGCGGCGCGTGGCTGCCTGAACCGACCGGCAGGCTGGCTCCGGTGGCCTGTTGCAGCGAAACGGGCCGCGTGAACTGATTGTCACGACTGGCCGTGATGGCCATCTTCAGCGTGACTTTGGGAAAGGGCGGGGAAGTTACAGACTGCGCGTCAATTTCAATCAGCGCCGCGCCTGACGAAACATCGGGCAGAACAAACAGGCCTTCTGAATTGGTCGTCACCTGTTTGTTTGTGCCGGTGATTTTGACGGTGACGCCGCTCATCGGCTGACGATTGGTGTCTTCGACAAAGCCGCTCACCGAAGTGCGCATCGCAAGCAGGCTCGAACTCGTGCCTTCGCCCTGCGGCGTGCGCACGCTGACCGGGCCGCTTTCAGCGCCGTAAGGCACCTGCACGGCAATTTCGGTCGGTGTAACCGAAGTGACGGTGGCTTCAGAGCCGCTGATGCGCACCGTGTTGTCGCTGGCAGTGGTTGAAAAACCTGAGCCGGTAATCGTCAGCGTCTGTCCGGCGAGGGCGCTTGAGGTGCTGAATCCGCTGACCTGCGGCGGCGCGCTGCCTGCGGGCGAAGCGATTTCGATTTCGCAAAGCCTCGACGATGAGAAGCCGGTCGCTGCGATGGCGAGACTGACCCTGCCGCGCCCGATCAGGCTGCGCGGAATTTCGACGTTGATCTGATCGAGGCCGACAAAATAACCCTGCCGCCCGGCGAAGGCCGGAGCCACTTCAGAACCGCCGAGGACGACGCGGATGTTTTCACTGAGATTGTTGTCGCTGTTCGGGTCGCTGGCGTGCGAGATGCCGCTGGCAAAAAGCACCAGAAAGACGTGTTCGCCTTCCGGGCCGAGGTCAATTGGTTTAGTAACCTGCCGCCCGTTGGAAAGCTGTGAGACTGATTCATTGCTCAGCGATCCGTCAGCTCTGACACGGACCAGATAAGCCGCTGGCACGCCCTGTCCGTCAGCGTTGCCGGAGAAAATCCCCGGCGCCACCTGAGCAATCTGAACCGTGCCTGTCGAAACTGTGCCATCGCCTGAAGTGATTTGAACCGTCGCTGTGCCGGAGACAGTGCCTGTGGGAATAACATAATTAACCTGATTCGGTGAGACGAAAAACAGCCCGGCAGCCTGGCCGTTGACGCGTACTGTGGTTCCGCCAAGCGAGGTCGGCAGTTGCAGACCTGCCGTTGCCTGATCGGCATCTTCGGCAGCGAAGACGCCGGTCGCCAGCTTTGTGCCAAAGGCGGCGACAATTGCATCAGGCGCAATGGCGGCGCTCTCATAACTGGCCGCTGAAACTGTGACCGGCGCGAAATCATTGTCCGCCAGCGTGCCCGCCTGAGCGGTCGCCGTGGTCAGCAGCATCAGGGCTGCGATGGTGAGGAAGCAGCGTCGGTAAACAGACGCCAGGGGAGCAGGGGACAGGCAAAGGTGGTCAGCAGACATTCAGGCCTCCCAGCGATACAACTTGTGAGAGGGTCGTTCTCGGTGTAGTAAAAAATGGACTCGATCTTCCGGGGGTGAGAAAGGGGTATGGGCAGTACGAAACTGGTTCCCGGAGCGCGGCGGAGTTTAAGAAATCCTGCCGGTGTCGTCAATCTTAAAAAGAGCTGACACCGGCCATCTTTCGTTCACCTGCTGCCGTGCGTGTGAGGACAGATCGAATGATCAGTAAACCTTCGTCCGGCTGATTACTGTGATCAGCGGCAAAGATCGGAATTGTCTGACAGAAAAACTGACGAGGGGCCTGGAAAGAAACAAACGCAGGATCAGGCTGATTGAGGTTCAGCTTTGGCAAACAGGGCCTCGAAGGCTTCGCGCGCGCCGGGTCGTTCGTTGCGCTGTTTGCTGATCCATTCTCTGGTAACTTCAACAGCCGTCCGCACGGGCTGTTTCTGTGACTTGCGGCTGCGATTGCTTTTACGCTTTTGCAGCATCTCTGGTCGAATATCTTCTTTCTTGACTAATCTGGCTTTACTCATACGTTTCGATTCCCACAGTTGACTGTGCCCGCAATGACGCCACAGAGGCAACGGTCATCACAAACACCGCCGTCAGAACTGTCTGACAGAGGTTGAATTTCTCAAAATGGTTGATTTGAAGATGACCTTCAACTCGCGCTCTATGCCTGGTTCGGGAACCTGCTGGCAGTTGAGGATTGGGGCTTGTCAGGACGTGAGACTTTAAGGTCAATGACGTGGAGGAAAACTCCACGCGCAGTCTAGCATATAACCTTCAAATCGCAACTTAATTTTTCAGCTCCAGCACCACACCCGGCATCATCTCCGGCTCCGCAATCTGCGATCTGAGTGAAACTGAATCACCGGAACTTAAAGGGTTAAATCTGGCTGGGAAAGTCTGGAGCGGGAGACGGGATTTGAACCCGCGACTTCGACCTTGGCAAGGTCGCACTCTACCACTGAGTTACTCCCGCTCACTGAGCTGGGCACTTTTTAGCCTGGGCATTGTTGTTTTGTCAACCGCCCGTCCGGTCTTTTTCGCTCCACTGCCCAAAGAAGTTTGATGATGAACTTATCATCTGTCCCGCCGCGCTCGTTAATTGATGCGGGCAGGGTTATGATGTGCCTGTTCATCACAAGCGCGGACTAATGACTGATCGTAATCAGTAACTTTTCAACCGCTGCGGCGAACTCATTCACCGCAAAGTGAGGTTTTATGCGACCAATGCTGATGCTGCTGGCAGGCCTGATGATGCTTTCCTCACTGCGGCCTGTCGCGTGGCCGGTTCAGTCTGAGGGGCAGCAGAAAAAGGGCGCTGAAAAGACTGCCGCCGCTGAGCAGCAGAGCGACACCGTGCGAGTGACAACCAGCCTCGTGGTCGTGCCGGTGATTGCGAGCGATTACAACGACGTTTACCTGCCTGATCTGAAAAAGGAGGAATTCACGATTCAGGAAGAAGGCGTACCGCAGGAGATTGCCTTTTTCAGTGAGGTCAAAGCGCCGTTTCACGTCGTACTGATGCTTGACACGAGCGGCAGCACGCAGGAAAAAATTCAGGACATTCAGCGCGCCGCTGTCGCCTTCGTGCAGCAGCTCCAGGCCGGAGATCGCGTCCGGGTGATTTCATTTGATGATGAAGTCCGCGACCTCAGCGAATTTACCAGCGACCGCGCGGCGCTCAGGCAGGCGATTGAAAAGACCAGACCCGGCAAAGGCACCAGACTTTATGATGCCTTTCGCCTCGCGCTCAGCCATCTGAAGCGGGTCGAAGGCCGCAAGGCGATTGTCCTCTTTACTGACGGCGTGGACTGGCGCAGCGATGAAGCGCGTTACGATGAAAATCTCAGAATGGTCGAAGAGTCGGGCGTGATCGTCTATCCGATTCGTTACGACACGCGCCGCGAAACTGAAGAACTGGTGCGCCGTCAGCAGCAGGCCGGTGAAAATGTTGATCTGGGCAAAATCCTCGGTGGCCCGTCCATCGGGCGCACGCCGCCGACAATGCCGGGCGGCAGTCCGACACCGGGCAGCGGTGGCAGCACGCGCAACGATCCTTACAAACTGCCCGGCCCGCCGATCATTATTGAGCAGCCTTATCCGGGTCGTTACCCCGACCCGAATCGCTATCCTGACCCGAACCGTTATCCCGATCCGAATCGTTATCCGGGCGGAAACCCGATGCCGGGGCGGTTTCCTGATCCGCGCACCGGACGGTATCCTGACGATTCAAATCGCGGGCCGGATGATCGTGGCCGCGTTCCTGACGCCAGCGAGCCGAAATCGCGCCCGCGCCGTGAGGATTCAATCAGCGTTATGCTTGACAGTCTCTATCGCACGGCTGATACATACCTGCAGGATCTGGCGATCAGGTCAGGCGGTAAATTACAGCGCGCCGACACGCTCGGTTCGCTGCCCGAAGCCTTTGCCAGAATCGCTGCTGAATTGCGCACGCAGTATTCGCTCGGTTTTTATTCAACGAATACCGCGCGCGACGGCAGTTTCAGAAAGCTCAAAGTCCAGTGCAGTCGCAGGGGCGTGGTGATTCGCACCCGACCCGGCTATCGAACCATCAAGGAATAATGCTGCCATCAGTCAGCCCCGCCGGAACTGCTGCGCGGGGCGCATCAATTCAATCAGGGCAGTTGAGGTGAAAATGGAGATTCTGCTCAGTCTGCATTCAATCGTTCGCTGGATAGTTGTCATTGCCGCTTTGATTACTCTGGTGGTGCTGGCGATGACGTGGCTCAGAAATGAACAACGACGCCAGACCGACCGCACGATGATGTCGGTTTTCACAGGATTGCTGGATACGCAAGCGCTGATTGGCATCATCCTGCTGGCGTGGATGAGCATGGCTGGCGGTGCGCTGCCGCGTTACCGCATGGAGCATGCCGCGACGATGATTCTGGCGGTTATTGTGGCGCACGTTTCAGCAATCTGGAAAAGGCGCACGCCTGCGGTGCGGGCGCGCAACACATTTTTCCTCGTGCTGTTCGTGCTGGTGCTGATCTGGGCCGGAGTGCAGCGACTGCCGAAAGGCTGGCGACTTTACTGAATCAGCCTCGCTGGTTACGGCACAATCGCCGTCGGGCCGGTGCCCCTGATCGGCAGCCTGTCTTCTCTGGTGACGGCCACCGTTACTCCGGCGGCAATCATCGCGGCGGCGGTCAGCAGCACCGGCACGGCAGTCTTTGCCTGCCAGAATCTGCGCTGATGACTGGTTGAAGTGATCAGCGCAGCCTGCTGTGGCGGCTGATTATTGACTGAAGCCATCAGCGCCACCGATCCGGCCATTGCTCCGGCGGTGAAGGGAACGGTGACTGTGCCATCAGCACCTGTGATGGCGTGATAAGTCGGCGTGCTGAGCAGACCTGTGCCGAAGCTCCCGCTTGCCCGGCTGGCATCAGATTCAAGTGAACGCAGCGCAAAATTGACGGGCACGCCTGAGACTGCCTGCCCTTTTTCATCAGTAATGCCGATTCGCAATGTCCGCGTGCTGCCCGGCTGCACGGCGATTTGATAAAACGCGCCCGCCGTCACGCGGTATGGCGGCACCGACATATTTTTTTTCGCGGCAGCCAGGCTCATCAACTCCGGCATTGACGGCGTCAGTTCGATCACGAAGCGTCCGACTGTCTGCACCAGACCGCTGCTGACATCAACCACAGGGCGTCCGTCGCGCGCGGTCGTTCTGAAATGCGCCCCGCCATCGGCAGCAAGGATCACCCCGAACGCCTGTACGAAAGCGCCGGAATCAGGCTGCAATCTGATCAGGCAGTCGCCGCTGATGACTGAAGCCACCAGGACGCGGCGCGCTGTTCCTTCGCTGCGAACGAGGGCAGTGCTGAGTTTCACGCTGGCCGAAGCCGCAATTGTCAGGGTGCCGATGCCGTCCAGGCTGACGCGCACCGGAGCGGCTTCCGGCGCTTCGATCAGTTCGCCATTCCACAACACCTCTTTCCCGTGCCGCAGCCGCCCGTTGATTTTCATGGCTCCGGGCGCTTCAACGGTTCCAATCATTCCTTCCAGCGGGCTGGCGTAAAGCCGCGCTGCCGCGTTCGGTGAAGTCAGATTCAGCGAACGCCGGAAAGCCGCGCGCCGGGCCGCGTCAGCTTCAACCGGCGACACCTGGCGGAAACCGGCGACTGTTGCTGCCGGAAAGTTGATGGCGGGCCAGTGCAGCGCCGATTCAGCCGACTTCATTCCGGCGTAATGCGACAGCGCGGGCAGGCTGACGCTCCAGCGTCCGAGGCGCTGAATCTCTGCGCCATTGTCGCTGGTGATGACTGGTTCGCCCGCGTGCATTGTCAGGCTGAAACTCGCGCCGGAAGAAACAGTGAAGGTGCGTCCGGCAGCGATCAGGTATGCGCCTGCGGTGGCCTGCAGGCGAGCTGAAAGCTCTCCGCTCAGCACGGTGGCAAACAGGAGCCGCCGCTGATCTTCAGGTTCGGCGGTGACTGAAAGTGACGAGAATTTCACCATCGCGCCGCTGCCCAGGGTAATCTGCCCGATGCCGCGCAAATCTGCTTTCGCCGTCGTTCCCGCCGGTGCGTGCAACAGTTCGCCATCCCACAACTCGCCACGATTTTCAGCCACACGCCCGTTGATCACGACCCGGTCTGTTGATTCAAAAGTGCCGATGGGCGCAACTCCGGTGCTGACATGAAACCCGGTCGTTGCAGCATTCTCAACGGCCCACAGCGGCAGCGGCCAGCCCGTCAGGACAAGCAGCAGTGACAGGCCGTAAACGATGGTGCGGGTTGTTTTCATAGCGACTATTCCTGATCGGTGACAGGCCGTGCAGTTCAGCGAAATGCCACACGCACGACATTGGCTGGTTTGCCATCCACGGTCAGCACAATGTCGGTTTCGCCGCGACCGGCCAGAGTGCGCGGCAGTTTCAGATTGATCTGATCGAGTCCGGCAAAACCGCCCTGCGGCCCGGCGTATTCAACTTCGACATCGGTGCCGCCGATCCGGGCGGTAACGGCTGACAGGGCGCTGCGTCCGCGAATGCCGGTGCCGAACAGCACCAGGTAAAGTTGTTCTGCTTCAGGGCCGAAATCGAGCGGCCTGGCGATGAACTGCTGGCCATCGTATTCAGCCGCGTTTTCGTAATTCAGCGTGTGGTCGGCCTTCACGCGCAGGGCCAGCGCCGCCGCTGCGCCGGTGCCGGTCGAGCCAGCCGAAAACAGGCCCGGCGCAGGCGCGGCGAGTTGCAGCGTTGACAGCGCGTAAGTGCCGTCATCATTTGCCGCCACGACTTTGATTTCGCCCGGCGCGGTGCCTTCGGGAATCAGATAGTTGATCTGTCCCGGTGAAACGAAAAACAACGGGGCTGCGCGTTCGACCTGACGACTGTCCGTGACAAAAATTCGTGCGCCGCCAAGCCGCGTTGGCAGCGGCAGCGTCGTGGCAACGGCAGTCGTGGCTGACAGATTCGCGCCAAAAGCGGCGGCAATGCTTTCAGTGGCCAGCGCGGGCGTGAAATTCGCTGCTGAAACATTGACGATGCGACCCGCTGTTGTGCCAGTCGGCGCTGACACGGCGGTGTCGCTGCCTTCGCCATCAAAAACGATCACCTGCACGCGCTGCACCTGCGGGTTGTTTTTTGCGCCCGTGAATTTTTTGATGATGGTCACGCTCTGACCTCTGGTCAGCCCGGCAGCACTGAGGTTGAGATCAATGTCAGGCGGTTGCAGGATCGGGCGTCCGGCGCTGTCCAGAAACTGATAGCGAATCAGATTCGCATCCAGGTTTGCATCGTGCAGCGAACATTCCACCGTGAATTCATCGCTGCCCGTTTTCTGCAACACGACGAGCGGCGCAAGGCGCGCCGAGGCCGGATGCAGCAGCTTTGCCGCGCTCCGCACGCGCGCCGTAATCGGCACCGTCAGCGGATTGCCGTTACCCGTATTGATCGTCAGCGCCGAAGTGATCAGATCAGGAATCACCTGATGCGCCGCAAGTCCTGTTGTCCGGCCTGCGGGAACCGGTATTTTCGGATCAAAGGACAAACGGAAGGTCAGTTTCTGCCCGCCGAAAACCGGATACTGCTGTCCTGTCGGCACCAGCGCCAGGCTGCCATCACTGCTGATGACGCGCAGCGGAAAGGTCACGCTGTCATCGGTGCTGGTAATTCTGCCGCTGCTGACATCGGCTCCGGTGCGATTGACATTGAAACTGACGAGCAGTTGCTGGCAGCCTGAATTTTCAATCGTGAAAGTCGTGAACGCCGGATTCGCAGTTGCTTCGCGCGCAGCCGCAGCGGGGTTGAAGTCAAAGGCGGCAGAACTCAGCGTGATTCTGGCCTGCGCGGGCAGGAGCGTCAGATTCGCGGTGGAAAAGTTGTTGTCAGTCCGCGGATCGGTCACGGCTGAAGTCACCATCACCGTGTTGCTGAGCGTGACGCTGACCGGCGGGGTCGGCACCGTCAGATCGAGGCATTTCACTGTGGCCGTCAGCGTGATGGTGGCGGTCGAGCCAGCCGCCAGCGAATCAAAACTGATCGTGCGGCTGAGTCCTGCACCGCCGCAGATGCCGCCATTTGTTGCGGCGCACGCCCCGAAATTCACCGCTGTCGGCAGACTGTCCTGCACCATCACCTGCGTCGCGGTGGTCGGCCCTGCGTTGGCGACGCTGATGGTGAAAGTGACCGTTGCATTCGGCCCTGCCGGTTGCGGCGAAATTGTCTGTGTCACTGATAAATCGGCCTGCGCGAGAGGATTGACGGTGAATGGCAGCGCGCCCGAAACTCCGCCGCCCGGCGCAGGATTGAAAACCGTGATGCTGGCTGTGGCGACGGTGGCCAGATCAGCCGGGGTGATGGCTGCCAGCAGTTGCGTGGAACTGATGAATATTGTCAGGCGGTCTGCGCTGTTCCACCTGACGAGTGAACCCGCGACAAAGCCGCTGCCATTGAGCGTCAGCGTCAGCCCGTTTGTTCCGACCCGCGCCGCATCCGGGTTCAGGCTGGTGAGCGCGGGCACGGGATTGGTGACAGTGAGCGTCAGCGCCGATGACTGCTGCCCGTCGGGATTGATGACCGTAACCTGAACGAAACCGCCTGCGGTCAGATCAGCCGGGATGACTCTGGCAGTCAGTTGTGCAGCCGAAATGAACTGCGTATTGACCGGCCTGCCATTGAAGCGCACCTGCGACCCGCTGACAAAACCTGAACCGTTGATGGTCAGATCGAAACTGCTGCCGAGTTGCGCGGTGGCCTGGCCCAGACTGACTGCCACTGGCGGCGGAGTGCCGCAGCCACCGGGGTTTTCAGTTACATTCACCGTCAGGCTGGCTGACACAAACACTCCTTCAGCGTCGGTCACGGTCAGCACCAGCGCGCTGGCACCGATCTTTGCGCTGCAGGTTGCGCCAATGCTGGCCGAAACGAGGCCGTTGTTATTGACGATACTGTTGACGGTGATTCCCGGCGGCGCGCCGATGGTCACGCTCAGATTCTCTGCTGGTGTTTCGGCATCGCTGACCGTTGCCAGTGCCGAAACCGTTCCGTCAGTTCCGGCCTGCCGTGTCAGTGGCCCGGCAACAATGATATTCGGCGGCGTGTTGGCGGCGCTGGCAGCCGGGAGCAATGGCTTGTTCACCAGGACGCCGGGCGGCAGTCCTGGAACGGCTCCAGGACTGTGGCTAAGGACGACGATAATTGTAAAAAAGAGAATGCCTGAAAACTTCATGCGGCTGCGCCCCCGGGTGACGGAGAACAGGTGATACCTGCGGTGGGGCAATGGTCAGGCGGCCTGGACAGGAAACCCTCGCCTTGCCATGCAAATGCTGATGGCCTGTTGATGACCAGTGATGTTAAGAGCCGCTTCCTTTGGATCTTGCTTTTCAGGATGAACAGGAGCAGTTACAAGGGGGGGAACTGTCCCGAATGATCATCACTGCGGAAGCATGGTGCAAAATGCAGGACACGAGGACTGTTAGGCAGGCGTGTTATGACACACGGCTGGAAAAATTGTCAACCACACAATCACGGCGGCTGAAGCTCTGCTGCCAGCAATTTTCGGCAGAGCTTCAGCCGCCGTCAGCTTTCGTTACGACAATCGTTCGCGGGCGAATGACAGAATGCGCGACCAGGCGCGATTGGCAAAGCCGGGCCAGGACGGCCCTGGCAGGACTGCCGGAAAGCTCCTGGCTCCGGGTTCGTCCCAGCGGTTGTCACCGCCGCTGCCATCCCAGATCAGATCCCGGCCCGTGCCGCCAATCGCTTTGACGCTTCTGGCCGGATCCTTTCCGTTTTCGGCAAACGTGTTGCCGTGAATCCAGTTGCCTTCAGGCGTCACGCCCACGTCAAACTTCTTTCCTTTCGGATAGGCAATCGCCAGGCTGAAGACGGCAATGCCGAATGAATTGTTGCCGCGAATGTCGTTGCCCGTCACTTCGGTATTGTCCGCCGCCATAATGATCAGTCCGCCGCCTGGCGGAACCTGGCCGACAATCGCCGTCGGATCACCGAAGTTCGGAATGTTGTTGTTGTGAATTTTATTGCCCGCCACCTTGCAGTCGCGCCCGATTTTCGAGACGTTGTTCGGCAGCAGAAAGACGAGCATCCCGGTTGAATTTTCGTGCAGGTAGTTATTCTCAACCACCGAATTGACTGAGTTCTCAATTTCAATACCGGTGACGTTGCCATAAGCTTCATTGTTCCGCACCACGATGTCACGCGACTGCCCGACATAGATTGCCGCGTCTCTGATCTTCGTGACATTCACCTTTTCAACCAGCACGCCTTTGCATTCGACCGGGTAGACTCCGTACAGACCGGTGTTGCTGACGACGAGATTGCGGAAGCTGACATTCTGTGCGCCGTGAACGGTCAGCCCGTTGGCCGTGTAATTCTGCACCTGAAAGCCTTCAATCGTGAAGTTGTGGCTTGAGGTAATCAGCGCATCGCGCAGTTTGTTGTCGCCTTCGAGAATCGCCCGCTGCCCGTTTTCAACGAGGCCGCGCAGCGTGATGTTGTCGTGATCGAGCAGCAGCGCTTCACGGTAGATGCCGGGTTTGACCTCAATCGTGTCGCCCGGCTCAGCGCGATCAAGCGCCGCCTGAATCGAACCTCCGGCGCTGACCGTCAGCGTCATCGGCGCGCGTTTCTCTTTGGGCGCCGATGACGGCGCTGCGGCGACATCGTTCTGCTCAATTTCTGCGGCGTTTCTTTTCAGGCGCGGCACGACCGGCAGACCCGACGGAACCTTGTCGGGAATGGCG
The DNA here is from genome assembly GCA_046331565.1 of Blastocatellia bacterium. GTDB lineage: Bacteria > Acidobacteriota > Blastocatellia > RBC074 > RBC074 > DASRDU01. The sequence continues at coordinate 2,587,522 of JAXLQP010000001.1, read as the reverse complement.
GGCAGCTTCGATTCGTCGGTCAGCGATTTGAGAAACGCAATCAGATCGCTCTTTTCCTGCGGCGTGAGCGTGAACTTTCTGATCTTGTCATCCAGGTTCGGCACATCAACGCCGACGCCCTTGCCGCCGCCGCCCGCATAAAAATCAATAACCTCTGCGAGCGTCTGAAATCGCCCGTTGTGCATATAGGGCGCGGTCAGCGCGACGTTGCGCAGCGTCGGCACTTTGAAAGCGCGCTCGTAGGCTTTTTCATTGACGATTTCAGCGCGGCCCAGATCAGGCTTCTGATTCGGGGCGGGCGGCTGTCCGGCAATGGGCGGCAGTTCAGGCACGCCGATGACCTTGAAATCCTGATTGGCAAAGGTCGGGAAGCCGTGACATTCAAAACAGCGCGTCTTGAGTGAGCGAAACAGCGTCAGCCCGCGCCGCGCTTCGGCAGAGAGCGCATTCACATCGCCAGCCGCGTAACGATCAAACGCCGAATTGTTGCTGACCAGTGTGCGCTCAAAAGCCGCGATGGCCCGCGTTACGTTGTCAAAAGTCACTGCCGAACCACCGCTGCCGCCAAAGGTTTTATCAAAGAGCGCGACATAATCGGGAATTGCCTTCAGTTCACTGACCAGTTCATCCGGGTTCTGGCCCATTTCATCCGGCGAAGTGATCGGGAACTTTGCCTGATCTTCGAGATCAGAAGCGCGCCCGTCCCAGAACAGGCGATGCGAATAGGCCGCATTCCAGACCGTCGGCGCGCCGCGTCTGACCACTTTGCCGCCGCTGCGACCGGGGCCGACGCCGCTGCCGCCAAAGCCCATCGAAAGATTGCGCCCGTCGCTGAATCCAAGATCAGGATGATGACAGGTCGCGCACGACTGTTCATTGTTGCCCGACAACAGCGGATCGAAATAAAGCAGCCGTCCTAGTTCGATTTTGTCCGTTGTGGTCGGATTATCAGCGCGCACGTTGAGCGGCGGAAAGGTGCGCCGCACGCCGCCTTCGCCGGGGTTGCCGTTGTTTCCGGCCAGTTCAGGCCGGTCAGGCGGCATCGGCCTGATGCCGATGATAGTGAAAGTTGAAAAGATCGCTGCCACTGCAAGCAGCAGCAGCGACAGCCAGAAACGCAAACGCCGCCTGGGGCGCGGAGCCGGAGTACTCAGAGCTGGTGCGCTCATCACGAAACCTCCTCAGGGTAATGTCAGGCAAAGTTGACGGCGTGCAGGACTGAAGCCAGTTAAATCGAGACACACCACAATGGAACACGAATTCACCACAGAGGACGCAGAGGTTCACAGAGGGTGCCTGAAATCTGATCTCCTCTGTGAATCTCTGCGTCCTCTGTGGTGAATTTCCATGTCCCAGGCTCTTATGGCTTGATTTCAGATCCGGAATTCCAGGCGCCGCCGCTGGATTGGACGTGTTGTTTTTGAATCCATAACAGCGCAAATACGGTATTCCGCAGTTCCAGCTTAGGCTGGCTTCAGTCCTGCACGTTTTGATCTGAGTTACTGCTGTGTATTGATGAAGGCGGGATTAATGTAGCACGAAGGCGCGGGCAGTGTCTTACGGCTTGCGTTTGTGAAACGAGGCCTGGCAGAAATTTTTTGGCTCCTGCCCGATGGTGAAGCCGCGCATCACGGTGCGGCGACAAAGGCCGCTCACCGGCAGCAGGTGTGAGGCTTCGCAGACTTCGATGGCGACGAGGCCGGTTTTCGGGCGCGTTGAAGCGAGCGTCACGGTGGCGCTGCTGACAGGCTCGGTTTCAGCAATCAGGCTGCGCGGCGTCGGAGTCGGACGGGGTTTCGGTTCGTTGTCAGAATCGCGCAACGGTTCATCAATTTTCGGCGGTTCAGAGTCCGGATTTTCATTCTGCGCGCCTCCGGGTTCGGTGCCTTTGATGAACAGTTCGTGCCGCACATTCAGCGTGTCGGCTTTGGCCATGGTTCCGGTCAGCGGATCAATGTCCACTGTCGAGATGTCGCCCGGATCAGCAAAATCGCCGCCGAGGTCGGGCCGCAGTTGCAGCGCTTTCATCATGAACTCAGCCCAGATCGGCGCGGCTGAACTGCCGCCGGTCAGGCCCAGGTCTGAATTGTCATCGAAGCCGACCCACACTGCGCAAACGATATTCGGCGTGTAACCGACAAACCAGCCGTCGCGTGATGAGCCGGTCTTGCCTGCGGCGGTTCTGGTGAAGCCCATCTGCCGCACGCGCGCGCCGGTGCCGCGATCCAGCACGTCCTTCATCATCGAAGTCATGACATAAGCGACCTGCGGCGTAATCACTTCGCGGGTTTCAGGTTTGTTTTCCAGCATCGTCGCGCCCGATGAATTGAGCACGCGATCAATGACAACGGGCGAAACGCGACGGCCATTGCTGGCAAACATCGTGTAGGCCGCCGCCATCTGCAACGGAGTCGCTTCACCCACGCCGAGCGCCATCGAAGGATATGTCGGCGGGCGCGGCAGCCCGGCCTTTTCAGCCAGCCGCGCAATGCGTGACAGGCCGACGCGCTCGGCCAGTTCGACCGTCACGACGTTCTTTGATTTCACCAGCGCATCGCGCAGCGTGACCAGTTTATGTTCATAGCTGTCACCGAAATTCCCCGGCTCGTATTTCTGACCGAAGCCGTATTCAAAAGTCTTCGGCTCATCCATAAACATCGTCGCCGGAGTGATCACATCGCCTGCGTCATAGGCGCTCGACAACGCTTCGGCGTAAACGAACGGCTTGAAGACCGAACCCGGCTGGCGTCTGGCTTCAGTCGCGCGGTTGAGTTGCGAGGTCGCGTAATCGCGCCCGCCAATCATCGCCAGCACTTCGCCGGTCTTTGCGTTCATGGCGACGAGCGCGGCCTGCAATCCGGCAGTGCCGCCCTTGCGTTTGCTCAGGGCCTTTTCAATCGCGCCCATATGTTTTGAGACGGCCTGATAAGCGGCGCGCTGCAAACCCAGATCGAGCGATGAATAGATGCGCAGCGATTTGAGCGAGGTCGTGTCGAACTGGCTTTCAAGCTGCTTCGTCAGGTAATCAACAAAGTAAGGCGCATCGGTAATGTCGAAGCGGCCCCCGCCTGTTTTGACGCCGAGCGGCGACTGCTTTGCCTTGTCGGCCTCGGCGCGTGCGACCTTGCCGTATTCGGCCATCTTGTCGAGGACGAGATTGCGGCGGGTTTCGGCGCGGTCAGTGTGTTTGATCGGCGAATAATAATTCGGATTGCGAATGATGCCGGCGAGCAGCGCCGCTTCAGGCAGCGTGAGCTGTGAAATGTCCTTGTCGAAATAGGCCCGCGCCGATTCACCAAAGCCGTTGATCGAAAAGCTGCCGCGCTGCCCCTGATAAGCCAGGTTGCAGTACATCGCCATAATCTGTTCCTTGCTCAGCCTCGTTTCGAGGATGATGGACATATAGGCTTCGGCGAGTTTGCGCTTGTAGCTTTTTTCCTGGTTGAGCCAGAAATTCTTGACCAGTTGCTGCGTAATCGTGCTGCCGCCTTCGCGGACGGTGCCTTCCTCATAATTGCGAATCAGCGCGCGCACGATGCTGCGCCAGTTCACACCCGGATGCTCAAAAAACTGCCGGTCTTCAATCGTCGTGATCGCGTCAATCAGGTTCTGCGGCAGGTCTTTGTATTCGATGACCTTGCGCTTCTCGCGGTTCTGCGTGATGACCGATGAGATCATTTCCGGTTCAAGCTGCGCTTTCTCAATCTGAGAGCGGCTGTCGAGGTCGGTGATTGACTGAATGCCGTCGCGGCTGAAACTGACGCGCAGGTTATGCCATTTCTTTTCGCCGTCCACGACGGCATCAGAACCAGGAATGATTTCCACTGTGCCGCCGCGCACGGTGTACTGTCCGCGCTTCTCATTTTTCGTCGTGCCTTTTTCGAGATAGCCGACACGTTTGAGATAGGCCACCAGATCGCCGGAATTGAGCGCCGAACCGGCAAAGATGTTTTTCGGCGCAGCATAAATGCCTGATGCCCGCACAAAGGCTTCACCGCGCAGCCCGCGATCAATCAGCTCGGAATACTTGTAATAATAATGAATCAGCACCCCCGCGCCGACCAGCGTCAGCAGCAGCACGGGCGCAATAATCAGCGGCGAGAACAGGCGGCGGAAGAAGCGGCGTGGCAGAGAATCCTTTTTTTTCTTTCGGGAACTGCGCGTTACGTAAGCCATATTCAGAAATCCTCAGCAAGTGAATGCTGGTCAGAGGAAAATCCGCGTCGCAGGTGGTGCAAACTTAGCCCGAAGCCGGGGAGGGTGTCAATCACTGAAAACAGGGTCAATGCCTGCTCCCCGGGTACGCACGCTTCCAGCGTGCTCCTGCTGCGCGGCAACAATAATGACCTGAAGCCCGGCACGCTGGAAGCGTGCGTACCCAGGGAGCAGGTATTAATCCTGTTATTGAAAATGCCGCCGAAACCTGCACGGGTCTGGCTGAGCCGGAATGAATGGCCGATAATGCGGCAGTTTTAATCATCACACGGGAACTATCAATGATGAGCTTTGATCAGATTCACGCTGAGTTGCAGCGGCTGGCGAATCCTGAAAGGGCGCTGATCCTGCAACGATTCTTCAAAACCGGGCCGGGCCAGTATGGCGAGGGCGATCAGTTTCTGGGCATTAAAGCTCCTGAACTGCGCGCGCTGGCGCGGCGGTATCAGGCAACTGCTGAAGCCGATGTCGTGCGGCTGCTCAAATCAGCCTGGCACGAAGAAAGAATCGTCGCGCTGATGATTTTATTGCACCAGTTTGCAAAGGCTGAGGCGATGGCGCAGCGGCGGATTTATCAGCTTTATCTGGACAGCACCGCGTTCATCAATAACTGGGATCTGGTGGACGTGTCAGCGCCGCACATTGTCGGCGTTTATTTGCATGACAAAAGCCGCCGCCCGCTGTACCGCCTGGCGCGTTCGCGCAGTTTGTGGGAACGGCGCATTGCGGTGCTGGCGACTTTTGAATTTATCCGGCAGCGCGATTTTGCCGATGCGCTGGCGATTGCAAAGCTGCTGCTTGAGGACAGGGAAGACCTGATTCACAAGGCTGTCGGCTGGATGCTGCGCGAAATCGGCAAGCGCGACCTGCGGGCCGAAGAAACTTTTTTGCAGGAGCATTACCGCCGGATGCCGCGCACGATGCTGCGTTACGCGATTGAAAAATTTCCCGAAGCGCGACGGCGCAAATATCTGGACGGAAAAATCTGAGCTTCAGTGCGTCTGCTCGAAGATGCGCCGCAACTGCTCAATCACTTCACCATACTCATCCTGCTCTGTCAGATCGTGGCGTTCGTCAGGATCGCGGCGCAGATCATACAACTCCTCTCTTTCATCAGGAGCCTTGATGTAATGATACGGCCCCTGCACGACCGAACGCATTTCCGCATTTGAACCTGCCGGGTAAAGCCTGGGTTTGATCGGCGCCAGATTGACTGCTGAAAGAATGGCCGAATCTGAAGCCGCGCCGTTCCAGAACCGCGCCAGCGAATTGCCGGGCAGCGGCGACGAACCGCGCGTGACGATTTCAAGAATCGTGGCGGGCAGATCGCGCAACGTCACCGGCGCGTTAATGCGCAGCCCCGCAGGCACGCGGCCCGGCGCAATGACCAGCAGCGGAACGTGCAGCAGCGGCAGATAAAGATTATCCGCGTGTCCGTAATGTCCATGCTCACCAAACGCTTCACCGTGATCTGAAGTGATGATGACCAGCGTATTGCGCAGCAGGTCGCGGCGCGCCAGCTCATCAAACAACCGGCCAAGCTGATCATCAAGAAAAGTAATGGCCCGGTCATAAGCTGCAATCTCAGCCTGATTGTCACGTTCACTGAGCCGGTCACGATCCAGCAGCCGCGCCGTCCTCAGCGTGTGTTCGTGCGGCCAGCGCGACAGCGGCGAATCATCCTTTGCGCCCGGCGGCAGATAAGGTTCGTGCGCGTCGTAATAATTCAGAAAGGCAAAAAACGGGCGGCGCGGCACATCAGAGTTGCGCGCCAGCCAGTTCAGCAAATCGCCGTTCAGTTCTGCCGCCGTGCGTCGCGTCAGCACCTGCTGATTGCCAAGCAGGCGGCGCAGCGGCGCATTGTGCGTGACGGCGCGCAGCAGCGATGAACTGATCAGCAGTTCGGTCAGCGAAGCGCGGTAATCCTCGTAATGCACAAAGCCCCGCGCCAGCCCGTGTTCATAGCCGCAGTAATAAGTGTTCGCCACAAACCCGGCAGTCAGCCAGCCGCGTGCGCGCAGCGTTTCAGCCAGCGTCGGATAAGTCGCATCCAGCGGTTTCAGAAAGTCGGCAGAAAGTTCCTGCGGGTAACGCCCCGTGAACATGCTCGCGTGCGAAGGCAGCGTCCAGGGCGCAGTGGCAATGGCCTGATTGAACTGCACGCCGCTGCGCGCCAGTCGTTCAAGCTGCGGCGATGTTGGCTGAGCGTAACCGTAAAGCGAAAGGTTCTGCGCCCGCACCGTGTCCATCACAATCAGCAGCACATTCGGCGCATCGGTCGGCGCATTCGGCAGCGCACTGACAGCGCGGTGTTCGCGCCACCACAACGAACCTTCAACGCCCGCACAGAGCAGCAGGATCAAAGTTGCTGTCAGTTTCACTGCGCGGCTGATGAATGACGGCTGTACGAGCAGGCGCGCTGCGGTTATTCGCCCGGCCTGCACAGCCAGCCCGCCAGCCAGCAGCAGCGACGCATACCACTGAATGCGCGGAAAGATCAGCAGCCACCCGAAAACAGCCGCGAACACATAAAGTGCAACCGTAAAGCGCACCGTTCGCAACTGCCGCCAGCCCGCCGACAGCGCAAGCTGAACCAGACCGAGCGCGCCAAACAGCAGCAGGTCAGCCGCTGCCGCCATCCAGATCACACGCGGGCCAAGAAAGATGGCCCGGTGAAAGATGAATTTCTGCACGCCCAGCAACAGAACTTCACCCAGTCCCGCCATCATTCCGCACCACGCTGCCAGCCACAGCAGCGTGGCCGCGCCAGGCAGAGCCATCGCAGAAGCATTGTTTTTCATGAGCAATGGAAAAAGCTGTGCAGCGAACAGTCAGTTCGCTGATGATCTGCATCGCAGACCATCGTGAATCAGATCAGCTTTCAATCAAATATCCAGAAAGTGTTGCGCGATTTGCCAGAATCGCGCGGCGTCCGTCATCGGCTCATGTGCAAACCGCGCGATTCTGGCAAATCGCGCAACACCTCCTGATCACTGAAATCTGAATTAACCAGCGAACTGAAAATTTGCTGGACAGCGGCAAACTGTGCAGCTTTTATGAAATGTATCCCAGCCCGCTCAGGCGTTCACGAATGATCGCCTCAGCATTGGCCGATAACTGCGTTTCAGGATTCATCAGACCTGAAGCCATCGCGCGGCCCTGCATCGAAGCCGGAACGTCATAGCCGCCGAGTTCAAGCAGCGTCGGCGCGATGTCGAGCAGGTGCGCACCCGTGACTTCGCCCTGCAATGACAAACCCGGCGCGGCCAGAATGAAGCTGCCTGACTGCGAATGATTGCAGTCGTCCGGGCCGGTGTCGTTTTCCTGAACGTGCAGCGAGTGATGACCGACGCTGCCGATTGAACGCCACGACAGGCCGCCGAAATGCACGATCAGATCAGGCGCGACGTTGCGCACCTGACGATAAATTTCTTCGGGCCTGAAAACCTGTGTGCCGAGCAGTCGGCCCTGATCGTTGACGGTGGCTTCGAGCATCACGCTGACTTCAGCGCGGAACCTTTCATAATCAGCCGGATCAATCACGCCGCGTGGTTCGCGGCCTTTGACGTTGAAAAAGACGCGGGCGTAATAACCGCCTTCGCTCCAGACGCGGGTTTTGTCCCAGTTGACGCTGAGCTGACTGAACGGCGTGATCTGTTGCGGGTATTCATTGAGCACGAGCAGCCCCTCGCGCACGAGCCATTCATTGATGCAGAACCCGCCGTCAAGCCGCTGCGCGCCATGATCTGACGCGACCAGCACGATGGTTTCATCATCGAGCAGTTCCAGCAGCCTGCCGATCTCCTGATCGAGATAGCGATAGTAATCGCGGATCACCTGCCGGTACGGATTGTCACCCGGATGCAGCACATGCAGCGGGTCGTGATACTTCCAGAAACCGTGCTGCAACCGATCAGGGCCGATTTCGACGAAGTGAAAAAAGTCCCACTCCGTCTGCGTCAGAAAGTGGCGCACGCAGGCGAAATGTTTCTGAGTCATCGTCAGAATTTCATCCAGCAGCCACTGCTTGTCCTCAGTGCGAAAGCCCTTCACGTCAACCGGGTAATCACCGACCAGTTCTCTGATCTGATCTTTGACGCTGGCCGGATGCGTGTAGTTATCGGTGCTGGGGTCAGGCGTCAGAAAGCAGCCGACGCAGATGCCGTTGACGCGGCGCGGCGGGTACGATGGCGGCACGCCGATGATGACCGAGCGTTTGCCTTCGCGGGCAATCTGATCCTGAATGGTGAGTTCCTGAATTGACTTTGAATTGACGATGCTCAGCCCGTCATACGAATGATCGCTGCGATTGCGAAAGCCATAAACGCCGAGCGAACCCGGATCCTGGCTGGTTGACAGACACATCCACGCAGGCACGGTAATGGGCGGATTGACGCTTTCGAGGCTGCCGTAACAGCCCGCTTCCATCAGTCGCCGGATATTGGTGAGTTGTTCATCCCTGAACAGCAGTTCAGGGACAGCGGCATCAAGGCCGATGACCAGTATTTTCATAACAGCGCTGTCCCTTCCATCAACGGCCCTGATGGCTGTCCGAGGGCGTTGAGAATTGTCGGAGCCAGATCGGTCAGGCCGGGGCTGTCGGTGCGAAACTGACGATTCATCAGCAGCACACCGGGCACCAGCGCCGGATCAATGATGTGATCGCCGCTCCATTTTTTGTGGTTGTCCTCGAAATGCCCGGCAGGCACGCCGCCCAGCGCGGTCGCCCACGAGGCGCGCCAGCCGGCGGCAAAATTGACCAGCAGATCGGGCGCTTCAGTGGCATAAGGCCCGGTGTAAAGATGCTGGCGTGCCGCCACGCTGCGAATGGCAATCTGGTTGCGCGCCGGATCGCCCAGTCGTGAAAGCGCGATGACGATGGCTGATTTCAGTGGTTCGACTTCATCAGCCGTGACGATGCCTCGTTCCTCGCGTCCTTTGATGTTCAGATAAATGCCGCCGAGTCCGAGCGCATAAGCCCGCGTCCGATCCCAGTCAACGTGACGCAGGAATTCATCTTCTGCTTCGCCCGGCCTGAGGCCGCGTTTCAAGCGCAGCAGCCCCTGATCGTAAAGCCAGGTGTTGAGGTGAAAGCCGCGCTCGAAGCTGTTCATGCCGTGATCGCTGCAGGTAATGAACAGCGTCTCGTCATCGGCAAATTCCATCGCCCGCCCGATCAGCGCATCACAGGCGCGGTAATGATCCTCGATTACGCGCCAGTGCGGATGCGTTTCACCACGCGGCCAGAACAGATGCTGCACGCGGTCGGGCGAATCAAAGAGGCAGTAAAGGAAGCCCTCGGTAAAGCGTTCGAGTTCATAAAGCATCATGCGTTCGCGCTCACGCATGACCAGTTCGCACTGTTGCAGAAAAGCCTCTTCACCAAAGCGGCCATTGCTCAGGCCGTTGTGATCTTCGGGCATTCCGGTGGTGTAAAACGTGCCGACCGCGCGGCGCAGTTCGGCGGCATAATCCGGCGGCGAACTGATCGTAAAGAGCGGCGCGTCCGGGTCGAAGCTGACCGGCGAAGCGTAAAGCTCAAAAACAGGCGCGGCCCGCACCAGGTAAAACCGCACCAGCCCGCGCACCGACTGAAACAATCCGGTTTTGAATTTCACCCGCAGCCAGTTGCTCCAGCAGCCTTCTGACAATTCCAGCGCCGCCGGTTCGCCGTCCGACCTGAGCCGTGCAGCGCGGCGTGACGCATCAACGCTGATCGTTAACGGGATGCGCGTTTCAGCCTTTGTTTTCGGGTCGCGCGGCCCGCTCAGGTAAGTTTCAATCGCGCCGTTCCGACCGGTCGTGACGTGAATGACCTGTTCGCCTTCCTGCGCGGTGGCGTGTTCGTTTGCCGTCAGGAAAGTCGAAGTGCCAAGTCCGCCGCGCAGGTCAGGCACGCCCATGCCTGACAGCATGCGCCCGTTGATGTTGTCAGGCGGATAAGTGCAGGGAAAGCGCAGCACGACCGAGGGAATGCCCGCCTGTGAAAGTAATTCCCACAGCGCTGTACCGCGTCGCAGATTCACGGCCCGGGGTGGCAGAAAGGCGTTTTTGCGTTCGTAACGATTGAATGAAAGATCGGGCAGATATGTTTTCGGATCGCGGCGAATGAAATCAAAGATGCCGTGCCCGCCCGGATTGGTGCCGGTGGCGAAGGATGACCACGCGACCGGAGTCTGGGCCGGATAAGTGGTCTGCAAACGTGCATAACCGCCCTGCGCCCGCAATCGCGCCAGATGCGGCAAGGCACCCTGATTCAGCAGGCGTTCGACAATCTTTGGTTCAAAGCCATCCAGACCGATGACGATGACTTTTTTCATGACTGCCTGCCTGATGAGCGGGCTGGTTTCTGCTGCCAGCGACTGAACAGGCGGGAGATGAGGGAAACAAGACGCTGCCACAGCATCAGCAGCACGCCGATGACTGCGGCCAGACCAGAGGCAATGGGGAGGATGGATTCAGGGCCGGTATAAAAAATAAAAGCCAGCGCCGGAGCCTGGCTGAAGACTGCTGCAACTGCGGACAACACATACAACATCAGTAACTCTCTTTCTTCCGTGATTATCTGTTTGTTTGAGGTTGCTGGCACACTTTCAGCCCGGACAGCGCCCGGACTGAAAGTGTGCAATCTGGTCCCAGCAGATGAGATGAAAACTGATCCCGGCAAAGCTGTGTGGATGATGCAGTGTCATCCGTTCGGTGAAATCATTTCCGGTTTCCCGGATGAGGTGACAGAGATCCGTTTACTGAAGAAGCCGCCTCCGTGATCAGACGGCTGGTGCATTGACGCATGGTCAGACGAACTGGTTGCCGCAGAAGTTGTAAAGAATGGTAAAGATCTCGTTAAGGATGTAAAAGCGTTGAGGCCGCAGCAGAGTAATCACGTGGCGACTGATTCACTGACGGCGTTGTTCATTTCATTCGGGCTTTTCATTCGCCGCCGTTGTCCTGAGCTGATAAGCGGGCACGCGCTGACAGGGTGAGAGTTCAATGGTGATGCCACCGGCCTCAGCCGCGCGCCGCAGGGCCGTGCGCCGCGCGCTGTCCTGAAGCAGCGCAAATACTGCATCACTGCTTTCGTTTTCAGATACCGGTCTGGCGAGCAGGTAATAACGTCCCGGCGCCAGGTGTCTGAACTGAAAGCTGCCGTCATTGCGCGCATTCGTGTGCGCATAACGCAGCAGGTCATCAGCCGCTTCCTTTTCGACCGGAACGAGAAACACGCTCGTTTTGCCAGCGGGTTTTACGCCTTCGGCATCGGTCACTGTGCCGGTCATTCCGGCTGCGCCTTCGGTGATGGTCAGCGCCACGCCGCTGAGTTTTTCACCCGCTCTGAGCGTGATGCCCTCGCGCACCGGACTGGTGACAGTTGACGCTGCGGCATTTGTTGTCCGGCGCGCGGGCGCTGACGGTTTGCTGAGCGTCAGTGCGCGCACGTACCAGTTGTCATCGGGCAGCAGCGGATTGATGCGCCAGCGTCCGGCTTCGAGATTGCGCAGCAGAAAATCACCGCTCGCGGTCGGAGCCGCCGGGCGTGGCGGCATTTCGCGGCTGTTTTCATCGCGCTGCGGCGTCAGCAGCACTTCCTCAACAAACGAGGCACGCGGGTTCTGACAGACGCCCGGTTTGCGCTCAATCGTGACTTTGCCGCTGATTGAAGCCAGCGGCGCAAGCGTCAGTTCCAGACCGCTGACATCATTGCCGCGCAGGCTGAAGCGGCGGGGCAGCGAGACTGAATCATTGTCAGTGGCGCTGAACCCGCCGCTGCGCGCCGTGATTTCGTAATCGCCGTCAGGCACGCCGTAAAAGGCAAAACCGCGACCGGGACCTCTGTCCATCTGAAAAGTTGTGGCGATGACTGCGCCTGAGATTGCGCTGCTCAGTGAAATCTGCACGCCGCCGAACCCATTACCCGCTTCGGCTTTGACGACAGCTTTGCCGCTGACGGCGTGGCCTTTTTCACCGCGCCAGCGAATATCAATGCCGCGCACTTCTTCAGCGGCGCGCACGGTGACTGACACTGCCGTATCGCGCACTGACGAAGGGTAATAAGTCGGCGCATTCTCGCTGAACTCTGAAGGAAAGTTCGGGCCGAAACCGCCGCGCCCACCGGCCTGCACGATGTAAGAGCCGGGGACGAGTCCGTAAATGCGATAAACGCCCTGGTCGTCAGTGCGCCAGTTGCGATTGAATCCACCAGCCACCGGCAGCGCGTCGGCCTCGCCATCAACATTGCCGATGCGAATGGCGCTGACGCTGAGTCCGGTCAGCGGTTCTCCGGCGGCATTCATGACTTTGCCGGTAATCACGCCGCCTTTGACCATCGTCAGCGTGACCGCATCGCCCGGATGATAAATGCCCGCGCTGTTTTCATCTTCAGGCGGCAGCGTCATCCAGCCCGGCGCGGATGATGACAGTGCATAAGAGGCAGGCAGCAGACCATCAATCAGAAAGCTGCCTTCATCATCGGTGACGGCCTGCGCCAGCCCGCCGGGCATTCCGGGGCGGCGCGCTCCGGTGCGGCCAACAGGAATTGCATTCACGGTCACGCCCGCCATCGGCTGCCCTTCGGAATTGATGACGCGGCCTTTGAGCGAGCCGATGCGAACCGCCGGGCGCGCTTCATCGCCGCCCGCCGCTTTGGCTGCCGCAGGATTCTGCGCTGCGATGGTGATTGAAAATATCGTCAGCAGCAGCGCCGTGCAGGTGATGAATCTGATCGTCATAAATAAAATTCAGAGCATGATTCAAAGAATCAGCAACGATGCCTGGCAGCTTGTCGCACAATCTCGCAGGCATACTTTATTGCTGCGACAGATCGAGGGTCAGTTTTACCGGAGTTTCAATCCCGTTGCTGACACTGACGACCTGTCTGACTTCCGGCCTTTTGATCTGATTGTTGGGCACGCCCTGCTGACCGCTGCCCTGACCACCGCCCTGACCGCCGCGCCCGCGACCCTGACCGCCTCCGCCTGCCGGTTGCGGCATTCTGCCGCCCTGTCCGGGACTGAAGGCTGAAACTCTGACTTCGTAATTGCCGGGCAGCAGCCCTTCAAAGCGAAACTGCCCGCGCGGGTCAACGCCCGTTGTGCGCGCCTGTCCGCCTGAACCGAGCGGCTGTGCGGTCGCTGTCATTCGCACGCCGCCGACAGTCGCGCCGGTGATATTGACCTGACCACTGATCACGCCGGTTCCATAACCGACCACGACCTGAATGCCTGCGACCGTTTCGCCCGATGCCACTGTGAAATCGCCGGTCAGCGGCGCGCCATTTCGTGCAATGCGCAGCAGCGTGAAACTGCCAGCCCCGCCTGAGCCGCCGGGGCCGCCAAAACCGCCGGGGCCGCCGAAGCCGTTGAGATTCAGGCTGACTGTGCCGGGCGTCAGTCCGCTCAGGCGAAAGCTGCCGTCGGGCGCAACCTGAGCAAAGGCCGGACGACCACCCATGCCGCCGCGTCCTGACTGGCCCGCCGACTGATTGCCGCGTGAAGTGGCGCTGATGGTCAGTTGCGCCAGTCTGGCCGACACTGACGGATCAGCCGCGCCTTCAACGACGACATAACCGAGAATGCTGGCGCCGCGATGCACGCGGACTTCAAGCCCGCTCACGCTGTCTTCGGTAATTTCAAAGCTGACCGGATCAGCGTAATAGTCGCTCGTCACGTCAACGCTCTGACCCGGAGCAGGGAACTGCGGCGTGACACTGATGGTGTAGCGTCCCGCGAGGAGTCCGGTGATCTGAAATTCGCCGCTCGCACTGGTCAGGCTGCCGCCGTTGCCACCGCCGCCACCCGGCCCGAATCCGCCGCGCCCGCGCATCGCGCTCAGCGACACGAGCGGCACCGGCTGATTTGAATCAGCATCAATCGCGCGTCCTGAAGCCGTGAATGTTTTCAGCGGTTCGCCAAATCTGATGTCCACGTTTTCAATGACACTGCCAGCAGTGACTTCGATGATTTTTGCGGCTGACTGATCGGTGACATCCGGCGCAAAGGTGCGCGCATACAGCACGCGCCTGCCCGGCATCATCGGCCCGCCGCGCTCATTGCCCGCGCTGACCAGATAACGTCCGGCAGGCAGCCCGTAAATGCGATAGACGCCGCGATCATCGGTTTCGTAACCGAAGCGGCCACCATCGAACGGCTGCGCCTGATTGCTGTCATCAACCTGCATCAGGCTGATGCGTTCAGCAATCATCGGGCGGTTATCGTGATCGGTCACGCGCCCGGTAATTACGCCGCCGCGCGTCAGTGAAAAATCAAACTGTGAAATCGTCTGCCCGGTTTCGACCGTGACTGCCCTGCCGCCGCCGTTGACGACATAAACCTCGGTCAGCGGCGTGACGCGATAACTGCCTGCCGGAACGCTGGTCAGACGATACCGCCCGCTGTCATCAGTCACCGCGCGCAGGCTGGTTTCAGTCATCGGCCCCGGCCCTGGCCGCTGCTGCCGGTTCGGTTGCAGCATGACGGTGATGTTCGGCGCAGGATTCTCACCGATTTTGATGAGTCCCGTGATGACCGCTGTGCCCTTGTCCGCAGTCGCAGGAATCTGTGCGCCAGCCGCGTCGCGCCAGAGCGTCAGCAACAACAATACTAATGAGAGTCGCAGGAATGTCCGCATAATCAGCCTCAGTCGGGTTAAGGTGAGCCAGCATTATGACGGTCGAGGCCGGGGGAAGGATGTAAAAAGATCGTAAAGATTCACCTCTGATCGGTCGTGAAGTTCAACAGGTTACTCATTCTCGTCAATGCCGAAGTAATGCAGCCAGTCAGAGATTTCATCCAGCTTGGGTTCAGTCCGGTTGGTTGTTTCATTTATCGCGGCCAGTTCGTCGAGTTTGCGGCGTAACTCTCCGGCGCGCATGACGCGCACACCGCAGGCGCGCACGCGGGCGGCCAGTGAATTATCCGAAGTCACGACGGTCAGGTTTTTGCGGTTTCGTTCGCGCTCGACCATTTCAACGATGCGCGTGTCGGCGTCTGAACCGGGCCGGGCATACAGGATTTTTACGCCGCGAAAAGCTGAACCCTCACGAAACGATTCATTCGGCGCGCCGTCGAAAACAACGGTGATGCGACGTTTCGCGGCCCACGCCAGGCGCGCCAGATCGTTGAGCAGTCGCCGCTGTGCCGCCGCCTTGTCACGATGCCAGCCGACGCGCTGACCCATCACGTTGTTGCCGTCAATCAGATACACCTCGTCAGCCCGGCACTGCCGGAACTTCGAGCCGCAGATCAGGCTCGGAGTGAATGAACGTGACCTGCAGCGTGCCGCGCACATCACGATCAGCCGCGCCTGCCGCAGCGTTGCGCCACGCAGCCAGGCGTTGTTCGCTCTCATCCGACAGGCTCAGATCAGGGCGCGTGAGTGCGGCCTGCAAATCGGCCATGTGCGACGCGGCGATTTCAAAGTTCAGGCAGATGGAAAGATTGGAAAACAGCTTGAAGTCAGTAATCCAGCCGCCGCTCGTGGTGATGGCTTCGCGGAGCGCCGCAATCATCTGCTGACGATCAGCGCGGGTTGAGGCGTTGAGCTGAAGAAAGCCCTGCGTCATTGCTTTCACGCAAAGTGCAATGCGCGTTCGACGGCTCGCGCCGGAATGATCATGCCCCAGCCCTGGCGCTCGACCGGCACATCAGTGATGCGGCGGGCTGTGTCAATCAGAATGCGCTTGACCTGCTGCGGCGTCAGTTGCGGCCTCGCTTCGAGCATCTGCGCGACCACCGAAGCAACAATCGGCGCGGCAAAACTGGTGCCGTCCACGTGCTTGTAATGGCCGCTGATGACGTTGGCATCGTGAATCTTGACGGCAATCAGTTGCCGGATCAGATAAGCCGGGCGATCACTGACGGCGTCAAGATCAGGGTTGATGCCTGCGCTGCTTTTGAGAATCTGGTGCAGTTCGTGATCCGGCGCAGCCTTGATGCGATCAAGCAGCGTGGCTTCTTCAGCCGTCGGCGTGCCGGGCAGAATCGGCGCGGCCAGCCAGATCCCCGGCGCAATGATTTCGGGTTTCTGCAAGCCGTCAAGCGTCGGGCCGTAAGACGAGTGATACATTTCGCTGTCGTGAAACTCCAGCGTGTTGCGGTCATTGAGGCCGCCCACCGTAATCACCGCCGGAGCCGAAGCAGGAGGCAGCACCGCGTGATGCGGCGTAGTGCCAGCGTTACCGGCAGCACACACCACGACGATTCCGGCGCGCACGGCATCTTCAGCCGCCTGCGACAATTCATCGCTCAGGTATGAGGCTTCGTAATCGCCCCCGCACGAAACATTAACGATGCGAATGTTGTATTTTTCGCGGTTGGCGATCACCCAGCGCAAACCGCGCGCGATGTCGTTGTGCTGAATGCGCGCCGTGCTGCCCGCCTTGACCAGCACGACACGCGCTTCGCAGGCAATGCCGCGATATTTGCCGCCTGACAGATGACCGTTACCCGCTGCAACGACCGAAGTCATCATCCCGTGCCAGCTTGAATCATTGGGCAGGTTGAATTCATCAGCGAGTTCGGTGTGCGTGGCGGCACGGTGAACGATGTTGACGTAAGCGGCAATGCGGTTGACGGGCTGCGTCAGATCGGGGTGCGGATAAAAGCCGGAATCAATGAAAGCAATCGTCACGCCGCGCCCGGCGAAGCGTTCATCCGCGCCCACACGCAGCGGAGTCGGCAGAATGTGATAAGTGCCATCCCTGAATATTTTCTCGCTTGTTGTCATTGCCGCATTCCTGACGTGCTCAGTCAATACGTGCCTGGGAAGTCAGCCTGCCAGGGCTGGTGAACCTGAATCCCTGCTGCTCCGGTTGAGCGGGCACGATCATTCAGATCAGCCCTTTTGAAGAAACTCGAATCACCCCCGTAGTAACGAATTCATTCGTTCATTTGAAAATCCGTGATTTCTGAAACAAAACGAATAAATTCGTGACTACGGGGGGCAACCTGTTTCCACCGGGAAGTCCTGACTTCATGGTCCTGACTGACCGGGCAGCGGTGAACTGCAATCTAACACGCGCCAGGCCGGTTTGTCAGTTTCAGCGCAGATGAGGTCGGGTCTTGCCGGGGCTGGTGCTGATTCGCTACTATCAGTCCGACTTATGGCAACAAAGGACGCAAAAGAACTGGCTTATCTTTACGATCTGTTCGTCGTGCCCGGCTGGCGCGAGGTTTTTGACGAAATAGTTGATGAAACTGTCGCCACGCCGGAACCGGGCCGCGTACTTGATCTGGAATGCGGCACCGGCGGCTATGCCGTTGCGCTGGCGGGCAGGCTTGGCCCTGATGCTGAAGTCGTCGGCGTGGATGATTCGCCGGAGCGGCTTGAAATTGCGCGTGGCAAGGCCGAGATGCAGCGCGTTGAGAAGGTCAGTTTTGCCGAGGGCACGCTGGAAGCTTCCGGCCAGCCTGACGCTGATTTTGATCTGGTCATTGCCGATGCTTCAATGGCTCGCCCGGAACGCCTGGGCGCGGTCTTTGCCGAACTGGCGCGTGTGGCGAGGCCGGGCGCGACGGTAACCATCAAGCTGACGACGCGCGGCAGCTTCGATGAATTTTTTTCGATCTTCTGGGAAGCGCTGCACGAAGCCGGCCTGGATCACCTGACGCCGCAGCTTGAGGCTTTGATTACCGAGCGTCCGACCGTCACCGATGCCGAGAAACTGGCCAAACAGGCGGGCCTGCGACACATTCACAGCGTGACGCGCAAGGAGGAATTCGATTTTGCCGATGCCCGCTCCTTTTTCACTTCGCCGCTGATTGAAACCTTCTTTCTTGATGACTGGCTCGCCCTGCTGCCCGATGCTGAATCGGCGAGTCGCGTCAGGCGACACCTCGTCAATATCATTGACCGCGAACGTCATCACATGGATTTCGACGTTTCAATCAAGGCCACCGTGATCGTCGCGCAACGGTAATCCGGCGCTGAAGAGTCGCCTGAGACAACTTCCCGCAGCAATTCAACCGAGGTCTGAGATGGCAACCACAGTCGAACAAATGGCGCAGTTGATGCCTGATGCGACTCAACTTTTAAGCGACGAGCCGGAAATGGAAAGCACCCTGCATTACGCCCAACTGGCCATGCTGGTGGCGATGCTCGAACGTCACTGGCGTGACCGCAACGATTATTTCATTGGCGCGAATCTGACGGTTTATTACAGTCGGCTGCAACTGAAGACGCGCGATTTTCGCGGCCCTGATTTCTTTCTGGTGCTCAATACCGAAAAGCGCGAACGCACGTCCTGGGTCGTCTGGGAAGAGAACGGCAAATATCCTGACCTGATTATCGAACTGCTGTCCGATTCGACCGCCGATGTTGACCGCGAGATCAAAAAGGAACTTTATCAGGATCACTTTCGCACGCCGGAATATTTCTGGTTCTCGCCCGTCACGCTCGAACTGGCCGGTTTTCGCCTGCACGGACGCAGGTATGCTGAAATCACGCCCGACGAACGCGGCTGGCGCTGGAGCGAAGTGCTGAACCTTTACCTCGGCGTTGAAAACGGTCGGCTGCGCTATTTCACTGCCGCAGGCGCGCTGGTGCCCACGCCGGATGAAGCCGCTGATGCCGAAGCCCTGCGCGCTGAACAGGCCGCACAGCGCGCGGCGAAACTGGCCGCAAAGCTGCGCGAACTGGGCGTTGATCCTGACCGGATTTGAATCTCGATCGCTTCATCACCATCCATTATCACGCAGATCAGAAAGGTAACTCCCCATGTCTGAGCAGGCAAAGACCCGTCGTCAGTTCATTTCAACTTCGGCGCGCGGCACCGCCGCCGCCGGGCTGACGCTGACCGCCGCGCAGTTCAATCACGTCCTCGGCGCGAATGATCGCGTTCGCCTGGGTGTCATCGGCACCGGCACACGCGGCAACGATGTCATGGCGCAGTTTCTCAAACAGCCCGGACTTGAAGTCGTCGCGCTGTGCGATGCTTATGAAAAGTATGTCAATCAGACCAATGCCGAACAACTTGAGGGACGGGCGAAGATTCATCCCGATTATCGCCACCTGCTCGACGCAAAGGATGTTGACGCGGTGCTGATTACCACGCCTGATCACTGGCACGCGCGGATGGCGATTGATGCCTGCGCGGCGGGCAAGGATGTGTACTGCGAAAAGCCGCTGACTTACACGATTGAAGAAGGTCGCCGCATTATCAAAGCCGTCAGTGATCATCAGCGCGTCTTTCAGGTCGGATTGCAGCAGCGCAGCGGTGATCATTACGCCGAAGCCAGACGGCTCTATTTCGATTCGGGAAAGATTGGCAAAGTGCCGCTCGTGCGCACGTGGTGGCACGGCAACACCTTTCACCTGCGCAAGCCGAAATTCACCGAACAGCCGCCGGGCCTGGACTGGAAGATGTTTCTGGGGCCGGTGAAATATCGCCCCTTCAACGCGCATCAGTTTTACAACTGGCGTTCATACCTGGATTTTGGCGGCGGGCAGATTACCGATCTGTTCACGCACTGGATTGACGTGGTGCACTGGTTCATTGGCGAAGAACTTCCGCTGGCCGCGAATGCCGCAGGCGGGGTTTACCATTACAAGGACGGTCGCACTGCGCCTGACACGATCTGCATTCAGCTTGAGTACCCGAAGGAATGGACGGCGACCTTTGAGGCTACGCTCGCACCAGGCGGACGCGGAGCCGCCATCGAATTTATGGGCACGGAGGGCAATCTGTACATTGATCGCGGCAGGTATGTGTGGACTGAACGCAGCGCCGGAAAGGGCAGCGCGCCTGCGCCGCCGGTTGAGCGCAGGGCTGATCCGGTGGATATGACCTTTTATCACGTCAGGAATTTCCTGGAGTGCATGCGTTCGCGCCAGAAACCAAATTCAGATGTCATCAGCGGCCATCGTTCGGCGCTGGCTTCGCACCTGGGCAAGATGGCGTACCTGCGCAGGGATCGTGTGACCTTCGATCCGGCAAAGGAAAAATAACGGCGCGGCCTGGCCCGAATGAGAGAACTGACCGCAATTCTCATCTTCATCGTGGCCAGGCCCGCGCACCGCAATTTTATTGTTTTTCCTTCTGACCTGTTCTGCACTTGTTTTATACTTGCGCTTCTTCTGGCAGGCATCCCGCCCCGCGCATCATCAAGTGCCTGCCCCCTGTCAACCGCTACCCCGTCTCGAAACATAGTGGAGTCCTCTTATGATCTGTCCGGTTTGTAAAGCTCAGAATATTGACACCGCCAAATTCTGCGGTGGTTGCGGGACGCCGATGACGAAAAGCGCCGCGCCCGCACCGGCTTCTTCGCTGGTGACCTGCGCGCAGGGGCACGTTTACAGTTCGGTCTACAATGCCTGTCCTTATTGTCCGCAATCCGACCGGCCTGCGCAGTCCGATTTCGCCACACGCATTGAGCCGGTCGAAACCCGCATCGAACCGCTTCAGACCGTCGTTGAACCGCTGGCGACGAGGCCGCAGCCGGTGGTTTCAAAAACGGCTCCGGCGACCGTGATTGAGCCGCAGGCAGATCAGAACCGCACGGGTCAGATCAGGCGCGATTACGCGACCGTCATTGATCCGGGGCCGTCAGTGAGCAACACGCCCACCGGGCCGCTCGCTGATGCGCCCGCCACGGTTGTGACGCCGCTCCCGAAACAGCCCGCACCGGCCACCGTCATTGAACCGGTCGCGCCGCCGGTGCCGGTGACGACTGCGCCATCGCCATCCGTTCCGCCGCCGGTTGTGCCCGCTGTGCCGCCGGTTGCGCCGCCCCCGCCGCCGAAAGTCTCCGTCATTGAACCTCAGGCGGCGCAGAAGCAGCGCCGCACGGTCGTCGTTCCAAACGAAGGAGCCGCTTCACCGGGCCGACTGGTGGGCTGGCTCGTCAGTTTCAGCCAGCATCCTGATGGCGCTGATTTCCGGCTGCACGCGGGCCGCAATCTGATTGGCGCCAATCCGAGCTGCGACATCGTGATTGATGATGATGCCGTCAGCGGCACGCACGCGAGCATCGTCTGGCGCAACGGGCGCTGCTTTCTCAAGGATGAACTTTCCAGCAACGGCACTTACCTGAACGGCGCTGAAATCACGGAGCCGATGCCCCTGCAAAGCCACGATCAGATCAGGGTCGGCAACGTCCTGCTGACTTTCATCTCTCTGGAACAGTAGGCAGTAATTAGTGGTCAGTGGTCAGTGGTTAGTGGTTAGTGAAAAGGTGAGAGCGGATGACGAGTAATTCCTTTCACTCTCCACGCTTCACTAACCACTGACCACTGACCACTGACCACTAACCATTAAAGCTATGCCGCGAAATCTGGTCATCGCTCATCGCTCTGATATGGGTCTGAAACGCAGGGAAAATCAGGATGCCTGCGGGTTCTGGCGTGACACGGTCAGTGGCGATCATCTGCTGCTCGTCGCCGACGGAATGGGCGGCGCAGCCTGTGGCAGCGCGGCCAGTCAGATGGCCGTGAAAGTCATTCAGGAGCATTTTTTCGATCCCGCATTGCAGCAGGTGGCGATCAATGACCGGCTGGCGCTGGCCTTCACGCACGCCAACCACATCGTTCATCACCAGTCTGAAACCACTGCCGGATGTCAGGGCATGGGCACGACCTGTGTGGCGGCGGCGCTGGCCGGACGTTACGCCTTTCTGGCGCACGTGGGCGACAGCCGCATTTATCTGGTGCGCGAACAGCGCATCATTCGCCTGACCAGAGATCATTCGCTGGTGCAGCGCATGCTTGATGACGGGCTGATTGATGAGGACGAAGCCGCCGCGCACCCGCAGCGCAACGTGCTGCAACGCGCCATCGGCCCGCGCGCCGAAGTGATTCCCGAAGTCCGACCGGAACCTGTCGAACTGCTGCCGGGCGATGTGCTGGTGCTCTGTACTGACGGGCTGTATGGTCAGATGCGCGATGAGGAATTGTTTCAGATTGTCAGGAACAATGAGCCGCAGGCGGCCTGCGATGCACTCGTCAGCCTGGCCAACGAACGCGGCGGCCCTGACAACATTACGGTTGCGATCTGCCAGGTTGAGAACTGACTTTCCATTCCACTGCCCCGCATGTCTCAACGCTTACTGATTGCCTCGACCAATCCCGGAAAGGTGGCCGAGTTTCGCCGCCTGCTTTCGGATCTGCCGCTTGAAGTCATCGGCCTTGAAAGCCTGCCTGCACCGCTTCCCGCGCCTGCTGAAACCGGACACACCTTTGCTGCAAACGCGCTGCTCAAGGCGCAGTATTATTTCAGCCACACCGGACTGCTCGCGCTCGCTGACGATTCGGGCCTCGAAGTTGACGCGCTCGGCGGCGCGCCCGGCATTTATTCAGCGCGGTACGCAGGCGCAAACGCGACCGATGCCGAACGCATTGTGCGGCTGCTTGATGAATTGAAAAACGTGCCTGATGAACAGCGCACGGCCCGCTTCAGATGCGCCATTGCGCTGGTCGGCGTGATTGGCGCAGGGCCTGAAACGGAGGTCTTTGAAGGCGTCTGCGAAGGTCTGATCACACGCGAACCGCGCGGCGTCAAAGGATTCGGCTACGACCCGGTTTTTCTTGATGCGCAGTTGCAGCGCACCTTCGCGGAACTGCCGCCGGAAGAAAAGGCCGCTCGCAGCCATCGTGGCCGCGCCCTCGCCGCCGCGCTTGAATTTTTACAGCAGCGCCTGAAATCATAAGCACCTGTCAGTTTTTGAAGTCAGCTTTATCTCTGAGCTTTATCTTCTCTCTTCTTCTCTCTTCTTCTCTGTGCCTCTGCGCCTCTGCGTGAAACAAAAGCTCACGCAGAGGCGCAGAGGCACAGAGAAGAAGAGAGGCTCAATGTTTATTATGGTGCTGCCTGTTCGTGATCGCATTGGCACTGATTCTCAGAACCTCTGATTGACATCACCTGCCGTCGCCTCTAAGCTCCGCTTTTCTCCAGCCCTGATGGTGACATTCTGAGACGATGCCAAAAAAATTCGGATTTGATCAAGCTGAGATGGCGGTGCTGAAGAAACTCGCCACCCCTGAAAAGATTCAGCACTTTCTTGATTACGAAGTGGCTTACAACAAGGAGAAGGATGGCGAGAGCTGTCGTTCGCCGCGCCGCGTGCTGCGCGACCGGCTGGCGCATTGTGCCGAAGGCGCTTTTCTGGCGGCGGCAGCGTTGCGTGTGCAGGGACATCCGCCGCTGATTGTGGATCTCGAAGCCGTGCGCGATGACGATCATCTGCTGGCCGTCTTCAAACAGCACGACCGCTGGGGCGCGATTGCGAAATCAAACTATGCCGGGCTGCGCTTTCGTGAACCCGTCTATCGCACGATTCGTGAACTGGTGATGTCGTACTTCGAGCATTATTACAACCTGCGCGGTGAAAAGACACTGCGCACGTTTTCGACGCGGCCCGTCAATCTGAGCCGCTTCGATGCGCGACACTGGATGACGGCTGAAGAT
Source organism: Blastocatellia bacterium (assembly GCA_046331565.1). Lineage (GTDB taxonomy): Bacteria > Acidobacteriota > Blastocatellia > RBC074 > RBC074 > DASRDU01. The sequence goes on along the minus strand of JAXLQP010000001.1, from coordinate 2,563,914 downwards.
GATCTGTGGGATGTCTGCGAATATTTTTATTCAGTCGCTCACACCCGCCTGCTGACTCCGGCCATGGAACGCCGCCGCCGGATGATGGATCGCAGATTGTACGAGGCCGGGCTGACCGGCGCAGTGCAGTGAAACGTCAGCCTCACGCCGTAACTCAGTCGTCAGCCATTCGGCGTCTCGGTTTACTCACGTTCAGGACAACAGATCACAAGGTCATCACCAGAGGTTGTGACCTGTTGTCAGGCTTCTGATCCATCAATGTCAGGCCGTGCGGCGTCCCGCAATCATCCGGTAAATAAACAGCAGCACTATCGCGCCGATAATTGAGGCAATCCAGCCGGCGGAATAATCCGGCCCGCCCCACAGGGCGCGTCCGATCAGGGTGCCGATCAGCGCGCCGACCATCCCGATGACAGCCGTAATCACGATGCCGCCCGGATCGCGGCCCGGCATAATCAGTTTGGCGATCACTCCGACCACCAGTCCGAAAATAATCTGACCAATCAGGTGTAACATAAGCGGTTTTCTCCAGGTTTGCTGAGCTTTGTATGCTGCACGGACAAGGTGATCATCACCTGACCGCGTGCGACTGTTCTTCAGCCGGACACCAGCACGCTGAACCGGCGATGCAACGAATGCGCCACCGCGATCTGTCCTGCCTGCACTGCAAGCTGCGGGCCAGCACTGATCAATGCCGGTCGTGATCAGGGCGTTCAGGCGGCGGCGCGACCGGCTGCCGCAATTTCCTTGTTGTTACTGCCGACTGGCCTGGCAACTGACCATCATCCGCTTCACGATCTTCAGCATCGTTGAAATCATCCGGCCAGGCACCGGGCTGATATTCAAACGGCGTCAGGTGCGTCAGCAGATTCATATCGTCAGGCGCGGCTGCTTCAGGCAGTTCAGGCGCGTGATGCGCGAAACAGTTGGCTGGCAGCAGCGACATCGGCAGCAGCATCCGGCGGCGATGCGGGCAGAATTCATTGGCCAGCAGCCCGTTGTCGGTATCAATCTCAACCGTCTCAAGTCCGCCGGGTCTGCTGAATTCACGCGCTGAGAGATCAGGCCGCACGGCCAGCGCGCGTTTGATGAAGTCAGCCCAGATCGGCGCAGCCGCTTCGCCGCCGGTCAGATTCAAATCGCGGTGATCGTCATAACCCACCCAGACCACGACCAGCAGTCGGGGCGTGTATCCGGCAAACCACGCATCACGCGAAGTGCCGGTCTTGCCTGCTGCCGGGCCGCGATAACCCATCTGCCGAATGCGCCGGGCCGTACCCTGATTGACCACGTCCTCAAGCGTGTCAGTGACGACCCAGGCCGTTGCTGCTGACAACACACCGCTGCGTGTCGGAGCGCCTTCAAACAAAGGCCCGCCGCCATTTCTGATGGCGCGAATGGCCATCGGGTCAGCGCGCAATCCTGCACCCGCAAAAACCGTGTAAGCGCGGGCCACATCCAGCGGCGTGGCTTCAAATGCGCCGAGCGCCATCGAAGGATACAAACCAGGGCGCGGCAGTCCGGCGTTTTCAGCCAGGTCAGCCACGCGCCCCAGGCCTGTTTCCAGCGCAGCGGCCACCGCCACCACGTTGAGCGAACGCACAATTCCGTCGCGCAGCATCACCGGCTGATTGCTGTATGAGTTGCCATAGTTGTGCGGTTCGTAAACGGCCTTCCAGCCGTACTCAAAACGTGTGGCCGCATTCTGAAAAGTGGTTGTGGGCGGGACTCCGCGTGACAGCGCCGCCGCATAAACAAACGGCTTGAAGACCGAGCCGGGCTGTCGCATGGCATCAGTGGCGCGATTGAAATGGCTCTGCGCGTAATTGCGCCCGCCAGTCATGGCGAGTATTTCGCCCGTCTGCGGATCAAGCGCGATCAGCGCCGCTTCGGGGCGCGCATCCTTGTTGTGCGCGCTGGTCAGTTTGTCGAGTCGTGCCAGGTGCTCTCTGATGACCTGATTCGCGGCCTGCTGCAAATCAGGATCGAGCGTGGTTTCAATGCGCAGGTGCGCCAGTTCGCCTTCGCTGAAATGCTGCCGCGCAGTTTCGCGTTGCAGGTAATCAAGAAAGTACGGCGCCGAATTGTCATCAGGTTCAGGCGCAGGCCGGATGTGAATCTGTTCAGCCCGCGCCGCAGCGGCCTGAGCTGCGGTAATCGCACCCGTTTCAGTCATCGCTGCCAGCACCAGGTTGCGCCGCGCCAGCGCGCGTTCAGGCTGTGCATAAGGCGAAAAATAATTCGGCGCTTTAATCAGCCCGGCCAGCAGCGCGGCTTCGCTGAGCGAGAGTTCAGACAATTCCTTGCCGAGATAAACACGCGCCGCCTGCCTGAACCCATAAATCGCCGCCAGCCCGCTGTGACCCAGATAAACCCGGTCACAATACAACGTCAGAATCTGCCGCTTGCTCAGTCGCCGTTCCAGCGCAATCGCCATCAGAGCTTCGGTCAGCTTGCGGTGATAACTGCGTTCAGGCGTCAGAAACTGATTCTTGATGAACTGCTGCGTGATGGTCGAACCGCCTTCACGAACTTCGCCGCTGCTCCAGTTACGCAGCAGCGCGCGGCACATTGCTTTCAGATCAACGCCTGAATGCTCAAAGAAGCGGCGGTCTTCGATGGCAATCACTGCCTGCACCAGTTGCGGCGGCAGTTCATCAAATGAAACCGGACGGCGCGTCTGCATTCTCGCATTCAGATCAGCCGCCAGCAGTTCAGCAGGCAGTTCGAGCGCATCAATCGGCTGCTGCGTGTCGCCATTGCGAATGCCACTGATGATGACGTTGTCATCTGAATCTGCATCACCGGCCAGCGTGAGGCTGACGGTTGAAGGCAGTTTTTCTGTAGTCAGATGCTGATGAGTGTGCAGGACAATGGTGTTTGCCTGCGCCGTAAAACTGCCCGAAACAAATTCATCGGCGTGCGTGCCTGACAGATAACCCGCGCGCCACAGTTGTTCGATCAGTTCGCTGCGTTTGAGATGACGACCTGTTGCCAGATGGCGCGGAGCCGCATAAACACCAGCCGGAAGCAGCAGCGAATGATCAGCCAGCCGCGCATCAATGAAAGCTTCCTGCACTGAATAACGCTGATAAAGTTCCAGCCCCGCCACCAGCGCCACCATTAACAATGTCAGACTGATGATGGCCAGCACGCGCCTGCGCCGATGATTAATAACGCGCTCAGCTACAGGAATGCGGGTGATGACGGTTGGCGTTCGATTGTCAGTCTCAGTTCCGGTCTCCATAACTGCTCACCTCCGTGCCGGGTCAGACAACAAAGGGGCAAGCCATGTGCCGGATGCTGAGTTGCTTTGATTTGGAACAGGATGAGAAGAAATCAGGAAACGGGCCGCATCAGTTGTCGCCACAGCCTGTCTGAATTGCGAACGTGCAGAAAATCATTAACAGGGTGACCGGTAAGTATTCAGTAAATAAAACTGATTTCTCAGCGAGACGGTGTTTGGAGTTCCAGCTTTAGCTGGTCTGTCTTTGATTCAGGCCAGACCAGCTAAAGCTGGAACTCCAAACACCGTCTTTGTGAGTCAGGAGCGCGGATTGATGGTGCGGTTGTGATGAAGTCAGATTCAGTTCGCCAGCTTTTTCGGATCAATGATGACGTGTCTGATTTTTTTGCGGTTCCAGGTGTAAGTGACGTGTACCAGACCGTCGCGCGTCTGAATGACTGCCGGATAGGAATACTCGGCTTCGGGCGGGCCGGGTTCCAGCACGATGACCGGCTTCCAGTCCTTGCCGTCAGTTGAAATCGCCACATTAAGCGGCGCGCGGTCACCCCATTTGCCGGGCTTTGTGACAACGTGGTTGTAAACAAGCAGGTGACGGCCATCTTTGAGCGTCACGCCGTCAATGCCGGAGTTGGGATTGGGCAGCGTTGTGGCCGCGAGCCTGCTCCACGTTCTGCCGTTGTCATCAGACCACGATTCGACGATCACGCCCTGACGACTGCGAAAGAGCGCCTGCAACCTGCCGCCTTTGTGAATAAAGACTGTCGGCTGAATGACGCTGAATTCTTTTCCGTCATTGATCGGCTCGGTGCGCTGCCACGTTTTGCCCTGGTCAGGCGTGCGCTCGAAATGCACACGCCAGCCGTGATCTTCAGTGCTTGACGGGCAGAGCAGTTCGCCGTTCGCTAATTCAACCGGTTTGTTTTTGATCGGCCCGGCAATGCCGTCAGGCAGGCGCTGCGGCTTCGTCCACGTTCTGCCGCCATCATTTGAAGTCATCAGCATGCCCCACCACGATGAAGGGCTGGGGCCGACTTTGTAAAAGAGCATCAGCGGCCCGCGCCTGGGCTGATGCAGGACAGGGTTCCACGTCGGGTAACGTTTATCGGGCGATTCAACTCCGTTGGCGACTTCAACCGGCGTCGTCCATTTGCCGCCTTCAAAACGCGACAGCCAGATGCCGACATCCGGGTGTTTCTCCTTCGTGCCGCCAAACCACGCGGCCACCAGACCATTTTTCGTTTCAGCCATCGTCGAAGCGTGGCATTCAGGAAACGGCGCGGTTTCATAAATGAATTCGCTGCTGACAATGGCCGGTGAAGAAGTCTGAGCCGTGACGGCGAAAAATGCTGACATCATCAGTGAAATGAGAAACGCGGATCGAAGGGAAAAGAGAGTCTGTTTGTTCATAGTGGCAGGCATCATACGGTCAGCTTCTCAAAAAGCAAGAACCAGTCAGCGTTGCGCGATTTGCCAAAATCGCGCGGCTCACGGAAAGTGACGATCAAAATTCAGCCGAAACTTTCGGGGCCGGGCAAAACTGCCGACACAGAAGTTGAGAGAGACCTCGTGAGCAGCCTTGTTTTCAGTCGCGCGATTTTGGCAAATCGCGCAACACATGCTGCGCCAGATCAGGCCGACAATAACTGTATGGCCATGCGCGCCAGTCATTCACCAGACCAGCTTTGACGGGATTGATGAGCGTGTATTTGACGACTCTGATCCATTCGTCGTAATCGCGTGTGTAATGGTCGAACGTCTCATCCTGCCAGAAAGGCCCTTTGCGTCCGAGCAGGCTGTTACTTTGTCGCGCGATCCGCATTTTGAGTGAATGCATGATTTTCTGAAGGGCGGGATACCTTATTTCATCATCCGACTCGGTGCTCTTGTCAGCCAGTGGAGCAAAGACAGCGTGGATGTGGTTTGACAGCACGCAGAAAGCATCCAGCCGATACACCTGACCATCACGGTAATGCAGACTTTCCATTGCCAGCCGGGCAACGCGCTCATCCTTCAGCCAGCAGGGGCCGGTCGTTACACCATCCAGCAACTTTTCCAGTTCACGAAACCGGCGCCGCTGGAAGTCACGTTTCATTCGGGCTGCTGCCTGATCATCAGCGGCGTTGTTGAGCATTCGCGCCAGAGCCTTCGCTTCCAGTTCCCATCCTTCAACGACGGACTGTGGCACCGACCCGGCCAGCCGAAATGTCAGAAAAAAAGTCGCTCCCGGTGGCTGAATATGAGGCAGCGAGCGATGGTAAGCAGGTTTATATTCAAGGTTGCTCATCGCCAGACGAGTGTAGCGCGACTGCCCGGAATCGTGAAATGGAGATGCCGCAGAGGTTGCGCGATTTGCCAAAATCGCGCGGCTGAAAACAAGGCTGCTCACGAGGTCTCTCTCAACTTCCGTATCGGAAATTTCTCTCGGATCCGAAAGTTTCGGGTGAATTTTGATCGTCGCTTTCTGTGAGTCGCGCGATTTTGGCAAATCGCGCAACACATGGGCTTTGACAAAGCCTGACCCTGCCGGTACCCTTCATTTTTCGGCACTTTCAGCAATTTTGCCCTGTCGTTATCTGTACAACCAGTGAGCATTATGACCGGACACGAAATCAGAAATACTTTCCTGAAATACTTCGAGCGCAACGGCCACAAGGTCGTCAAATCATCACCGCTGCTGCCTGCGAACGATCCGACGCTGCTCTTTACCAACGCCGGAATGAATCAGTTCAAGGATGTCTTTCTCGGCATCGAAAAGCGCGATTACAAACGCGCCGCTTCGTCGCAGAAGTGTGTGCGCGCTGGCGGCAAGCACAACGACCTGGATGAAGTCGGCAAGACGGCGCGGCATCACACGTTTTTTGAGATGCTCGGCAATTTTTCCTTTGGCGATTACTTCAAGGCCGATGCGATTCGCTTTGCGTGGGAACTGCTCGTTGATGAACTGAAACTCGATCCGCAGCGGCTCTGGTTTTCGGTCTTTGCGGGCGATGATGAAGTTCCGGCTGACGAGGAAGCGGCTGAGTTGTGGCATCAGGTCGGCGCGCCGCGTGAGCGCATTCTGCGCTTTGGCCGCAAGGATAATTTCTGGCAGATGGGCGAAACGGGGCCGTGCGGGCCGTGTTCAGAAATTCATTACTACATGGGCGAACACCCCGAAGACCCTGAATTCAACCGCGCCGAATACGTCAACGGGCCGGGCGATGACACGATTGAAATCTGGAACCTGGTCTTCATGCAGTTCAATCGCAGCGAAGTCGCGCCGGGCAAATACAAACTCGATCCACTGCCTGCGCCTTCGGTTGATACGGGCGGCGGCCTGGAGCGGTGGGCGGCTGTGTTGCAGGGCGTCAAATCGAATTATGAGACAGACCTGATTCGCCCGATTATTGAATTCACGGCAAAGCTGATCGGCAGGCATTACGTTTATGACGACAGCGAGGACAGCGTTTCATTCCGCGTCATTGCTGACCACGCGCGCGCGACGGCGTTTCTGATTACTGACGGCATCTTTCCCGGTAACGAAGGGCGCGGTTATGTGCTGCGCAAAATCATGCGCCGCGCCATCTGGCACGGCCATCGGCTCGGATTCAAAGACTTGTTCTTCAGCAAGGTCACAAACTTTGTGGTTGATCTGATGGGCGAGCCTTATCCTGAGCTGATTGATGCGCGCTCGATGATTGATCGTGTCGTGACGATGGAAGAGCGGCTTTACAACTCAACCGTCAGCGCGGGCCTGAACCTGCTTGAAGACGCGATGAAGAAGGCTGCGGACAAGGTGATTCCGGGCGCGGAGATTTTCAGGCTCTATGACACCTACGGGCTGCGCGAAGATCTGATTGCTTACGTCGCTGAACAGCGCGGCTTCACGCTCGACCGCGCAGGCTTTGAAGCCGAGATGGAAAAGCAGCGGCAGCGCGCCCGCGAAAGCTGGAAGGGCGGCGCGGCGAAACAGGTCAGCCCCGTCTGGCAGCAGATTGCCGAACGCGGTCGCTCGGAATTTCGCGGTTATCACGAAATGGAAACCACCGGCGCGCACGTTACGGCGCTCGTCAGAAACGGCGAACTGGTTGATGCGCTGACGGCTGGTGATGAAGGCGAAGTGGTGCTTGACCGCACGCCGTTTTATGCCGAATCGGGCGGGCAGATTGGTGACACCGGACTGCTTGAAACCGAAGATGCGCGGCTGCTGGTCAAAGACACTGTTTCGCCGGTTTCGGGCGTCATCGCGCACAAGGTCATCGTTGAGCAGGGCACGCTCAGAAGCGGCGACACAGTGACGGCGCGTGTGGATGCTGAAAAGCGTTTGCGCACGATGGCCAATCACACGGCGACGCACCTGCTGCACGCGGCGCTGCGCGAAGTGCTTGGCACGCATGTGAAGCAGGCCGGTTCGCTGGTTGCGCCTGATCGCCTGCGGTTCGACTTCACGCACTTTGCGCCGCTCACTGATGATGAGATTGCCGAAATTGAACGCATCGTCAATGAACAGACGATCAGAAACGCGGCAGTCAGCAAGCAGGAGATGGCGCTTGACGAAGCTCTGTCTTCGGGCGCAATGGCGCTCTTTGGCGAAAAATACAGCGACAAGGTGCGCGTCATCAGCGTGCCCGGCTTTTCGACTGAACTGTGCGGCGGTACGCACGTCAACGCGACGGGCGACATCGGCGCATTCAAGATCATCTCTGACGCTTCGATTGCATCAGGCACGCGCCGCCTCGAAGCGGTCACGGGCAAGGGCGCATTCGAACGGTTCCAGCATTCAGAATCGCTGCTGGCTGACGCGGCTTCGCGCCTGAACACTGCGCCGAAGCAGTTGCCTGAAACGGTCGAACGGTTGCAGGAACAGATTCGCCAGCAGCAGAAAGAGATCGAACGTCTGAAACTGAAACTGGCGCAGGGCGGCGGCGCTGCGGAAGATCAGGTGCGCGAAATCAACGGCCTGAAAGTCCTGGTGCGCCGCGTCGAAGGTCTGGGCAAGGATGGCCGCCGACAGTTAGCCGATTCGCTGACGCGCAAAATCGCGCCCGGCGTGGTCGTGCTTGGCGACGTGGTTGATGGCAAGGCCGCGATTCTGGTGATGGTTTCTGACAATGCCACCAGCAAAGTGCAGGCAGGCAAACTCATCAGAGAACTGCCCGGCGCTCGCGGCGGCGGCAAACCCGATCTGGCCGAAGGCGGCGTCGAAGTGGACAAACTTGACGAAGCATTGCAGGCCGCGCCGCAGGTCATCGAAAAACTGCTTGGAGCCTGAGGAACATCCACTAAGCCACACGAAGGAACACGAAGAAAGACAGGCAGAAGAAGGGAAAAGGAGAAGATGAGAAGAGGGGAAAAGGAGAAAAGGCGAAGAGGCGTTTGCACCTTTTCTCCTTTTCTCCTTTTCTCCTTATCTTTCTTCGTGCTTCTTCGTGTGGCTTAGTGGATCAAAAAATGTATGAACAATCTGGTTGCTTCAAATCTCACACATCATCCCGGTCGCACTGCAGCGAGCATTGCAGGCGTGGCGGTTGGCGTGATTCTGGTGGTGCTGACGGTTGGGCTGGTGCGCGGAATGCTGATCGAGCGGGGCAAACGTGATGCGCAGGTCGGCGCCGAAATTATGGTGCGGCTCAATTCGCAGCAGTCGCTTTCACCGACTTCGCTGCCGCTTTCGATTCCGATGGAGATGCTGGATCAGATTCGTTTGATTCCCGGCGTCAGAAGCGTGACGGCGGTCGGACAGGATCTCGAAATGAAAGGCGATTCCGGCCTGGGGCTGCGGCAGATTGACGGCATCGAGTTCAATGAATACGCGGCAGTCAGCGGCATCAGAATCATTCAGGGCGAACCGCTGCCAGCAGGCGGCGATGTGGCGATTGTGGATTCAATCGAAGCGACGAAAAAGAACCGGAAGATCGGTGACACGATTGACGGGCTGGGCCGCAAGCTGAAAATCATCGGCGTTTACGATCCGCCCGCTTCAGCGCGCATCAAGGTGCCGCTTTCGACCATGCAGGAAGCGCGTGAAGCTGCCGACAGGTGTTCGATGATTCTGGTGAAGTGCCAGAACCCGGATGAACAGCAGGCTGTGGCGCAGCGGATTCTGGAAAAGAACAGCGAGTTTCGCATTCTCTTCACCCGCGACCTGCCGAGCCTGTTTGCGAGCGGCTTTTCAGGCTTCAATGTTTTTCTTGATCTGGTGGCCGGGCTGGCGGTGGTCATCAGCATGCTGGTCATCCTGCTGACGATGTACACCACCGTGTCCGAACGGACGCGACAGATCGGCATTCTCAAATCGCTTGGCGCATCGAAGCTTTTCATTGCCGGAGTGATTGAGAAAGAGGCGCTGACCATCAGCGGCCTCGGCGTGCTTGGCGGACTGGCAGTGGCGATGCTGGCCAGGTGGTTTCTGCTGCGGCGCGGAATGTCAGTTGAACTTGAGCCGGGTTACATCATCAAGGCTTCAATTGGCGGCCTGGTGAGCGGTCTGCTCGGCGCGCTCTATCCGGCAATGCGGGCGGCAAGGCAGGATCCGGTTGAGGCGCTGAGTTACGAATAGCCGCCGGAAGCTGTGAGAAAAGATTTGTCCTTTAATGGAGGCAGGGATGAGCGAATCAGTCGAAGCGGTTTATGAAAACGGTGTCTTTCGCCCTCTGAGTCGGATCATCCTTCCGGAAGGTGAGAGGGTTCACCTGACAATTGTGAGTTCAGCCGATCAGCCCTGCGATCCGGCCTGGAATCTGGCCGAGCTTGCTGAAGAGACTGGTCTGGCAGACCTCGCCACCAACATTGATCATTATCTTTACGGCCTGCCGGAGCAGCGTGATGACTCCACTCTTCGTTGACACTTCGGGCTGGATTGCGCTGATGAACCGTTCTGACGCGTTACATGCTGCTGCAACAGCGGTATATCAGGAAAGGTTTGCCGCAGGCAGACATTTTGTTACACATACAGGAGTCAGGCTGGAGGTCGGCAATGGTCTTTCCCTGGTCAGATTGCGCCACCTCGCAATCAAGCTGAAGTCCCGGCTTGAAGCTTCAGCGCGAATAGATGTTATTCACATAACTGACGATCTCTACGAGAGGGGTTGGGAAATGTATGCTGCCCGTCCTGACAAAGACTGGGGAATCATTGACTGTATCAGTTTTGTCATTATGCAGGATTACGGGCTGATTGAGGCTTTGACTGCTGATCATCATTTTGAGCAGGCCGGGTTTATCAGGCTGCTTTAGTTTCGCTGTCTGTTTCCGGCTGAGCAATGCTCTGGTGAGAGTGAATAAAGTAAACCTGTTTTCTGATGAAAAGACATTCGCGCGCCCTGACTCTGATTTCGCTCCTCGTCGGGCTGGCGTTGTTTGTTTATGTCATCAGGGATGCGGGGCTGAGTGAAATCATCACGCGGGTGCAGGGGCTGGGCGCGGGGCTGCTGCTGATTCTCGCCATTTCTTCCATTCGACAACTGGTGCGGGCGTGGGCCTGGCTGCGGTGTATGACACCTGAGGACAGGCGCGTGGGCTGGCTGGCGCTCGTGCGGGCGCGGCTGGCCGGAGATGCGATTGGCGATCTGACGACTGCCGGGCCGCTGATTGCCGAACCGCTCAAGGTGCTGACGCTGGGCGGCGCGCTTTCGACCGGAGCGCGGGTGTCGTCGCTCGCGGTTGAAAATCTGGCTTATGCGTTTTCAAGCTGCGTGATGGTGATGGCCGGAACGCTGGCGCTGCTGGCGTTTTTTACCGTCTCTGAATCGCTGCGGGCGGCGGGCCTTATTGCCTTCGGTTCAATGCTGGCGGTGATGATCAGTGCGGTGGTGGTCGTGAATCGTCGCTGGCCTTTGATTTCAGGGCTGGTGGCGAAACTGCTGCGGCTGATCGGGCGTGAACAGCGGTGGGCGGCGCGGCTTGAGCGCGTGCGTGAAATGGAAGCTTACGTCTTTGATTTTTATGCGCGGCGTCCGGCTGATTTTCTGCTGGTGGCGGTCTGCGAGATGAGCTTTCATCTGGCCGGAGTGCTGGAAATTTTTGTGACGCTCAGCCTGATCGGTTATGCGCCGACGCTGGTGATGGCTTTCATTCTTGAAACCGTCAATCGCGTGATCAACATCGTCTTTGCTTTCGTTCCGGCAATGATCGGCGTGGATGAAGCCGGAACCGGGCTGCTGGCGGCGACGCTCGGACTCGGTGAGACAGCAGGCGTGACGCTGGCGATTATTCGCAAGGTGCGGATGTTTTTCTGGATCGCGCTCGGCTTGATTTTTCTGGCCGTGCATCAGCCGCAGCGAGTGCAGCGGAAATCAGAAGAGCAGGGAGCCGACAGTTTCTGATGAGGCGACTGATCGTCAATGCGGATGATTTCGGACTGACAGCGGGCATCAATCGCGCCATTATTGACGGCCACACGCGCGGGATGATTACCAGCACGACGATTATGGCCAATATGCCTGCGTTTGCTGAAGCGGTGCGGCTGGCTGCGGAACATCCGACGCTTGGAGTCGGACTGCATTTCAATATCACGCAGGGCCGTCCGGTTGCGCCTGCCGCTCAGGTACGCAGCCTGCTCAATGATCGCGGAGAGTTTCCGGGGACGAGTACGGAAGTGGCGAAACGACTGCTGACGGGCGGAATCAGACGCGCTGAAGTCGTCACTGAACTGCGCGCGCAGATTGAAAAGGCGTTGCAGGCCGGAATCCGGCTGACGCACGTTGACAGCCACAAACACGCGCACGCGCTGCCGCAGGTGCTTGAGGCCATCATTGACACGATTCCTGATTACGGCATCCGGGCGGTCAGGCTGCAGCGCGAACGCTGGAGTCCGGCGGGCCTGTTTACTTCGGTGTGGGTGGCAAAGCAGGGCGCGGTGTCACTGCTGCTCGCGCAGCTTTGCCGCACCGGAACCGGAAAATTGCACCGGGCCGGAGTGCGAACGACTGATGCCTTTTTCGGCATCACGCACACCGGGTTCTGGACGAAATCCTGGCTGGCCGGGCTGATCGAACGACTGCCCGCAGGCATCAGCGAACTGATGTGCCATCCGGGTTACATTGATGCCGAAATCAGCCGGGCCGGAACGCGGCTGACCTCCTCACGCGAACAGGAACTGCATCTGCTGACCGACCCTGAACTGCTCGACCTGATTCGCCGCCAGACGGTTAAACTTGTTAATTACACAGAAGTTTAACGCTTCGCTTGACCTCCTGAATCAACCGCTCTAGTATACCTGCCATCCTATTCAGAAGCCGGCGCACTCTGAACACAGTCAGGCAGTCTGCATATTTGTGCAGGAGGGTCAGGGTGCATTTCCCCCAGCACCAAACAAACGATCTGACAGTCAATGAACGCTAACCCCCGCAATAACTGACTGATTTAAGGCAGGGGAAGGAGGAGCAGTAATGAACTGGTCTGCGCGGCTGATGATGACAGTCGCTGCATCGTTGTGTTTGTGTCTGACGGCGCGTTCGGCACCGGTCAGGTTATTGCCTGAGCCGGGTCAGAGCCAGCCCCGGCAATTCCGCGACGGCTGGTATTTCACGGTGCTGGGTGATTCGCACCTGATTGAAGCGGATAAGGCTTTGGCTGGTGAGCGTCCCGGCGAGGCTGGCGACCAGGCATTCTCTTATACCGTCTCACTGGAAAATCTGCTTCTCAACCTGATCCGGCCTGATTCCTCAGCGGCCCCGGTCGGTGCGCCTGCGGCTGACGCTGCAGGCACAGCAGAAAAAGATCCATATATAGCTGGCTCAGCTCCCGGCTTTTACAATCCTGAAGTCTGGCAGGCGCAGCTTGAGTCGCGGCTGATGGTTCCGCTGGATGTGATGTTGCCGCTGCTGGGCGGGCCGCTGCTGTTTGATACGCTGACCGATCCGCACGCGCGGTTTGCCGTGCAGCCGGGCACCGGGGCCGAAGCTCAGGCCGCCTTGCTTTCGATTGCGGCGCAGCAGAGCGGCGCAGGCGGCAGTTCAATTCTGGACCGGCTGCGGTTTACTGAAATTCCTGAAAAAGTTCTGCTCGTGCTGCTCGGCTTCGGGCTGGCGCTGCTGCCTGCGCTGCTGCGTTCGCTGAAGTACCTGACCAGATTTTTACCGGCGCTGCCTGCCCGCTTCAAACGTGTACTGGGCATGCTGCGCCGACCTGTTTATTCACCGCATCAGATCAAACCAGTGGAGAACGAAACAGAACCCCCTATGCCAAAACGTCGCAGAGTTGTCGCCCCCAAAGATGAATCCTGGCGCAAGCGTCCGCCGGTTCGGGCTGCCCGGATCAATGAGCGGGCAGAATTGCCGCCGAAAGCGGCTCCGGCAGCGAAACAGCCTGAAGCAGAACCGCAGGCTGCCGTCGTGGCCACCACATCAGCGCCGGTCAGCCGCGCTCAGGCCAGAAGGGACAGAGAAGCGCAGTCTGAGCCGGGCCGGGCAGCAGAAGCCGAAAAGACGGTGACCAGGGTTTACCGCATCCATCCGCCTGTAGCCACTGTGCCTGAGGTGGCGGTTTCAGAATCGCGCGTCATCTCGTCGCTGACGACAAAGCCGATTGAAAGTGAACCCCGGCCTGTGCTGCCGCGCCGCGAGGAATCTGTTCAGCAACCCCCCTGGCTGCTGCCTGAAACAGATGACGAGTACCTCATTACCAGGATTGAATACGATCCGCTCTTTCCCGGCAGGCCGACGCCGTCCGACAGCGCGCCACCGGAACCAAAAACGAGTTACAACGAACTGCGAACCGGAGTCATGCTGGCCTGGCTGGAAGATCGCATACCTTCGCTTGTCGAAGCGGTTGCATGGGAAGACGAACATCTGGGAGAATATCGCGGGTTGCCGTTTGCCGACGTTCTGACTGAAGAGAACAGGGCTGAAAGCGGCACACAGACATCTGATCGAACATGAAAAGCTTCTCGCCCGATTATTCTGCACCTTGCGCTCGGCGCCGCACATCGGCGGCGCGAGTCATTCTGCTGTCTGCCCCCCTGACTGCACTCTGCCTTAGCGGGCAGCGTGGCTGACGCTGGCTGCGCTGCATCAATCCATTCTTTTCTGCGCACAAGTTTGCTATTCTGCCTCGCTTCAAAGCCTGCGGCGGGCTGTCGTCCTGCCGCACGCATTCATTTGAAAGCTGGCGAGGCTGTCAGAGGGAACAGGTATCAGAATGAAAGAAAAATATTTTCCTGCCGAGATTGAAGAGAAACAACAACAACGATGGGCCGAAGCGAAGGTTTTTGAGGTCACTGAAGACCCGGCCCGCAAAAAGTTTTACTGTCTGGAGATGCTGCCCTATCCGTCGGGCCGCATTCACATGGGCCACGTCCGCAACTACTCGATTGGCGACGCGCTGTCGCATTACCAGCGGATGAACGGCTTCAACGTGCTGCATCCGATGGGCTGGGACGCTTTCGGTATGCCCGCTGAAAATGCCGCGATCAAGCACAATGCGCGACCCGATCAGTGGACGTTCGAGAACATCGCCGCGATGCGCGCGCAGTTGCAGCGCATCGGGTTCAGTTACGACTGGCGGCGCGAAATCGCTTCCTGCACGCCTGAATATTACCGCTGGAATCAGTGGTTCTTTATTCAGATGTGGCGCAGGGGACTGCTCTATCGCAAAAACGCGACGGTCAACTGGTGCATCAGGTGCAACACCTCGCTGGCCAATGAACAGGCCGAAGGCGGATTCTGCTGGCGGCACGAAGACACGCCCGTGATTCAGATCGAACTGGAACAGTGGTTCATTCGCGTCACAGAGTACGCTGACGAACTGCTGGATGAACTGGACAATCTGGAAGGCGGCTGGCCGGAGCGCGTGCTGGCGATGCAGCGCAACTGGATTGGCCGCAGCCAGGGCGCTGAAGTCGAATTTGCGGTTGCCGGTGATGAGTCAGAAAAGATTCGCATCTTCACGACGCGCATTGACACGATTTACGGCGCGAATGCCGTGATCGTTGCGCCTGAGCATGAACTGGTGGCAAAGCTGATTGAATCAGGCCAGGCAGGTGATGAACTGAAATCGTTTGTCGAGAAGCAGAGCGAAATTTCCAGAGAAGAACGCATTGCTGAAGGCGCTGAAAAGCAGGGCGTGCCGACCGGGCTGTTTGCCGTCAATCCGTTCAGCGGCGATGAACTGCCCGTCTGGACGGCCAATTTCGTGCTGACCGGTTACGGCACCGGCGCGATTATGGCCGTACCCGCGCACGACGAACGCGACTTTGAATTTGCGCGCAAGTACGGCCTGCCGATTCCGCGCGTGATCAGACTGGCCGGTTCTGACGAGGCTGACGATGCTCCGGTCGAAGCTCCATTCACCGCGAAGGATGAAAGCGGAGTGCTGATCAATTCGGCGCAATTCAACGGCCTGACCGTGCCTGAAGCGATCAAAATCATGACCGAATACGCCGTGCAGCGCGGCTTCGGCAGACCGCAGACCAATTTCAGGATTCGTGACTGGGGCGTGTCGCGGCAGCGCGCCTGGGGTACGCCGATTCCGTTCATTCACTGTCCGAAGTGCGGCATCGTGCCTGTGCCTGAAGATCAGTTGCCCGTGACGCTGCCGCCCGATCTGAACTTCAACACGCAGGGCGCGCCGCTGGCCGAACACGCGAGCTTCGTCAACACGACCTGCCCGACCTGCGGCGGCGCGGCGCAGCGCGACACCGACACGATGGACACGTTCGTTGATTCGTCGTGGTATTACTTCCGCTACTGCGACCCGCACAACGACGAACTGCCGTTCGATCCTGAAATCGCTGCTTACTGGACGCCCGTTGATCAGTACATCGGCGGCATCGAACACGCCGTACTGCATCTGATTTACACGCGGCTGTGGACGAAGATCATGCGCGACCTGGGCCTGCTCAGTTTCGGCGAGCCGGTCAAGAAACTGCTGACGCAGGGAATGGTCTGTCTGGCGACGAACCGCTGCGAGGAACACGAATGGCTGTCTCCGAACGAAGTCATTGACGGCAGGTGCAAATTCTGCGAACGCCCCGTCACCATCGGGCGCGTCGAGAAGATGTCGAAGTCAAAGAAGAACACGATTGACCCGGATGAAATGATCCGCGAATTCGGTTCGGATACGGTGCGTCTGTTTATGCTCTTCGCCGCGCCGCCTGAAAAGGATCTGGAGTGGGACGATTCAGCCGTTGAAGGCGCATCGCGTTACCTGGCGCGGGTCTGGCGCATCGTTTACAAGTGGCACGACAAACTGTCGGGCGCTGCCGAAGGCGAAGCGTCAGCGTCAGCCCGCGCGCTGCGCCGCAAAACGCATCAGACAATCAGGCGCGTCTCGCACGACATTGCCGACCGGATGAACTTCAACACCGCAATTGCCGCGCTGATGGAACTGACGAACGAGATTTACGCCTTCGACAACGCGCTGAAGGATGTCTCGAACGCCACGCCGTCCGATCAGTTCGCGCTGCGCGAAGCGATTGAATCACTGGTGAAAATGCTCGCGCCCTTCACGCCGCACATTGCCGAAGAGATGTGGCAGGGCCTCGGCCACGATGACATCCTGGTTGCATCGCCCTGGCCGCAGTTCAGCGAAGCGCTGGCCAGGGAGGACGAACTGGAAATCCCGGTGCAGATCAATGGCAAAATGGCCGCCCGCGTCGTCGTCGCCGCCGAAGCCACAACCGCCGCGCTGGAACAGGCCGTGCTGAATGATGACAAGGTCAGGGCCAGGATCGGTGACAGGCAGATTGCCAAAGTCATCGTCGTGCCGAAGCGGCTGGTCAATGTCGTGGTGAAATAGACGCCACAGACCTGAACAACAGGGAACAGGCTGAAATGACTGACTGAACTTTCAGCCTGTTCCTGCATTGTTGTTTGCGGTGAATTCGCCTGTACAGTTTGAGAGGAAGACAGAGTAATGAAAAAGCTGCTGCCAAACACTCTGCTTGTGCTGCTGTTGCTGGTGACGAGCAGTTTTACTGAATGTTACAAGCCTGCCGGGCGCGGCGAAAATCTGCCGTCGCACATTCGCACGCTGGCGATTCTGCCGCTTCAGAATCAGGCGCTGCGGTTCAAGGTTGAGCAGCGGTTTACAGCGGCCCTGGTTGACGAAGCGTTGCGGCGCGCGCGGGCGCTGAAGATTGTCAGTTCGGCTGAAGGCGCTGATGCGGTGATGACCGGAACGATCAGATCCTTCGGCTGGCGCGGCGCGGTGATTGATGATTTCGGGCGGGCGCGAATTTTTGAAATTACTATCGTGGCCAGCCTGACGGTGCGCGATCAGACGACGAACAAGGTGATTTTCGACAATCAGAATTATGTCTTTCGCGGCGAATACGAAATCAGCGGCGACCCGCAGACCTTTTTCAATGAAGAGGGCGCGGCGGTCAGTCGCATTGCCCGCGACTTTGCCAAAAGCGTGCTGACGACGATTCTGGAAGGATTCTGACACGATGGAAGAACTGTTCAGCGGATATCCCGTGATCGTTGAGATTCCGGTGGCGTGGGGTGAAATGGATGCGATGCAGCACGTCAACAATGCGGTCTACTTTCGCTGGTTCGAGAGCGCGCGCATTGCTTACTTCGACCGGATCAGAAATCGCAACCCGCTTGAAAATGACGGAATGGGCCTGATTCTGCATTCGATTCAATGCCGCTACCGTTTGCCGCTCACTTATCCCGACACGGTTTCGGTGGCCGTGCGGGTGACGAAAGTTGAAGCCGACCGCTTTGTGATGCACAGCCGCATCATCAGCCATCAGCACCGGAAGGTGGCGGCGGAAAGCGAAGCCATCATGGTTTCATTCAATTACCGCGAACAGAAAAAAGTCCCGCTGCCCGAAGCCACCGTGAAATACATTCAGGCGCTCGAAACTGCGGCGGGCTGAACCATTCGATGATCCAATGAAACGCGCTGACTCAGGCGATTCGCTCAAATCACAGCAGGATTTCGCGCGCCAGCTCAACGGCGGGCAGATTGCGCCGCTCTATCTGCTCGAAGGCGCTGAAACATTTCTGCGCGATCAGGCGCTCAGTCGGCTGATTGAAAAGGCTGTTGATGCGTCGGTGCGCGATTTCAACGTGACGACGATTGCAGTCACGCACGGCAATCTTGATGAAGCTCTCGCCATTGCGCGGCAGTATCCGATGATTTCATTGCATCGCGTGGTGATCGTGACCGGCTTTGAATCGCTCAATGATGAAAAGCAGCTTGAGCAGTTGAAGGATTATCTGCGCGACCCTGCGCCGACAACGGCGCTCGTGTTTGTCAGCGCAGGCATGGACAACCGGCGCAGCATTGCCACGATGCTGCGCAAAAGCTGTCAGGTGGTGACGTTCGAGGCGCTCGATGACCGCGAAGCCGCGCCGCGCTGGCTGGTTGATTATGTTGCCCGCTCCGGCTGTTTCATCGAACAGTCAGCCGCCGCTTATCTGGTTGGGATGGTCGGCACTGACCTGCGACGGCTGGCCGCTGAAGCCGACAAGCTGATCAATTATGCGGGCGGCAAGGGGCGCATCGGACGCGATGAGATTGACGAACTGGTGCGGTACACGCGCGAGCATTCAAACTTTGAACTGACGGATGCGATTCTCGACGGGCAGCGCAAACGCGCACTTGAACTGCTCGATCATCTTTACACCAACACGTCAGAAAATCCGCAGTCGCTTTCACTGATGATTCTGGGCGCGATTGCCAGCCAGTACCGCAAGCTGATGATGGCGAAGGAACTGATGCGCCAGAATGCGCCCAATTCTGAAATTGCCAAAGCGGTCGGACTGCCGCCTTTTGTCGTCGGACGGCTCAATGAGCGAGCGCGCAAAACTGATGCTGAAGCGATTCAGCACGGCATCGAACGCATTGCCCGGACTGACGTGGCGCTGAAAAGTTCGCTGGCCACGCCGCGCCTGCAACTTGAACTGCTGATCTGTGAACTGTGCCAGCCCCGCGCGCACGGCGCGAATGTCAGATGGCGCTGATTATCAAACCTGCCGCTGACAGCAAATCAAATACATCACTCCGTCATTCTTTTTCAGGCTCTTTCTCTCTGCGTTCTCTGCGCCTTTGCGTGAACTGATCTGTCGCTCAAAGTAAGCAGCGAAAATGAGTGTTCCAATCCGTTGTCTGGTGATTTAGACTGTGCCCGCCTGATCAACCTCACAACCACGGAGTGCAGCTTATGATTTTATCCATTCGATTGCGAAACGCCCTGGCCGGGCTGCTGCTGCTTGTTCTCGCTGCTTCAGCCAGCGCGCAAAGCCGCAGCGACGCGCCACAGCCGCATCTTTCGCTGGCCGAGACTGAATTCAATGCCGGTGAAGTGAAACAGGGCGACGAGGTCAGCCACACCTTCATTGTCAAAAACAACGGCAAGGCAAATCTGGAAATCAAAAACGTCAAGCCTGGCTGAGGGTGTTCGGCCAGCGACTTTGACAAAGTCGTCCTTCCTGGTCAGGAAGGCAAAATCACGCTCAGGGTTCATACTGCCGGTTATCAGGGTTCGGTCAGCAAATATGCTGAAGTCACGACCAATGACCCCGACAGCCCGAATTTCACTCTTTCGCTGGTGATGATCATCAAAGCCGATGCACCGAAACCTGAAGGGCAGCGCGTCGGGCCGTTTCTCATCAGCCCGTCTGCCCGCTGGACAGGGCGACTGTATCAGGGCCGCAGCGACAGCACGGTGTTCGTGATTACCAATGACAGTCAGCAACCGCTGCGATTAACCAAAGCTTCGATTGAGGGACAGGCTTTCACGGCTAAACTTGAAACGCTGGAAGAAGGCAAACGCTGGATGGTGACGGCGAGCAGCGGGGCGCGACTCAGGCCCGGCGCGCTGGCAGAAACGCTGATCGTGGCTACTGACAGCCGCGAATTTCCCGAACTGAAAATTCAGCTCAATGCCAGCGTTGAAGCGGCAGTTGTGGCGACGCCGGGCCGGGTGGATTTCGGCGTGCTGCCGATTTCAAATCCTGATTACGATGTTTCGCACGTCGGCAAATTCATCTTCATTCGCCAGACTGCAGGCAGCGGCCTGAAGATCAAAAAAGTCAGTTCGACGCTGCCTTTCATCAAAACCGAAGTGAAGGAGACCACGGAAGGACAGGCTTACCAGATGCTGATTACCTTCGACCGCGAAAAGATGGTTGCCGGGACTTACACCGGCAAGGTGATTCTGGAAGTAAATAACCCGGACACGCCGGTGCTTGAAATTTCAATTGCGCTCAGGGCGCAGTAAGCGACAGCGCAAAACAATCAGGCGCAACTTGTGGTCATTGATTCAGAGTGACGACGAGTTGCGCCTGATGATTTTTGCGAGCCTGTATCGGGTCAGCTTCCGACTGCGACCTTTTCAGGCTTCAATCCGTTCAGTTGCACGAGCATTGGTTCATCGCTGGTTTTGCGGAAGCGTTCCATACAGACGAGGCAGGGATAATGCAGCTTGTCGGCGTGCTGCGGGTCAGATGCCATGGCGAGTCGTTCCTGGTGGACGCGATTGATCATGTTCATCAGCTTCGAGAGCAGTTGCGGCAGGCTTTCGTGGCGCAGATCGCCAATCACATCCTCGCCGTCTTCCTTCACGTCGCGGTAATTTGAGAGCTGGCAGCACAGCGTCAGCCGCCCGCGATAATCAATGTTCAGGTCTTCGAGCGCGAGCGGGGCGCAGCGCGGCAGGTAATAGTCGCTGTAAAAGCCGACGGCCATTCTGATTTCGTGCCGAAAGCCGCTGATGACGCGCGCGACATCGCGTTCAACCGCGCGCCATTCGCTGACCGGCAGAATCAGATCGGCGTCCATATTGTGTTCGGTCGGCATCTGGTGGCCGAAAATCTGCCGTTTGACTTTGAGGTGCGCGCCGAGCAACGCAAGCTGGTCAATTTCGTGGCGGTTGGCGCGATTGATGGTCGTCACAATCGAAGCTTCGATGCCGACGGCCTGAGCGGTGGCGATGGCGGTGATGACTTCTTTATACGATCCCCTGCCGCGAATCCGGTCGTGCGTGGCCTCGGTCGCGCCATCCAGGCTGAAAGTGATGCCGCCAAGTTTTGAGCGGCGCAGCGGCGTACTGAGAGCTTTGAGTGTTTTCTGAAAATTCCGGGAATTGGTCAGAAAATGATAAGTGAATCCGTGTCCGGCGATCAGGTCGAGGGCTTCGCCAAAGCGCGGGTGCATCGGCGGTTCGCCGCCCGTAATGGCAATGTGGTGATAGCCGAGCGGTTTGCCTTCGCGCAGGATTTTGTCGAGCAGGTCAAGCGGCAGAAACAGATCCTTGTTCTCTTCGGGGTTCCCCCGATAGATTCCCCGGAAGCAGTGGCCGCAATCGAGGTTGCAGACGTTGTTCAGCTCAATGCCAATTCGCGGCATAAATCATTTCTCCGGTGTGTGATGAAAGAGATGCGGTGCGGCCACATCAGTACGGGGGCAGGTCAAAGGATTTGCGACCGGGGCATTTTACCCGTTTGCCACTGATAACAACAAGGAGCGCCGACAAACAAGGATCGCAGGCGTCCCGCCTGCCTGTCTTTCTTTCAATGCACTTTTATCGAAACACAGGCAGGCGGGACGCCTGCGCTCCTTGTTTGTCGGCGCTCCTTGTGCGGGGTGAACTGGCCTGGGCAGGTTCTTTAGGCTATGATTCAGGACGGTTAGCGGCCTGGAGTGATTATTGATACCGGTCATTAAAAAATACAGGACAGAGCAACCGCACCCTGGCGAGTCGCATCACAACCGGCGTTTGCAGCGTGGTTTGATTGACCGGATCTGGTCATTAACCGGAATGACCGGATCGCTGCTGAATCATTTCAAAGAGCTGTGATGACACTGGTGATGCAGTCCGTGGTGCCTGCTCTGAAGCGGGCAAACATTGTGACAGTCGAGGCAACTAATATCACAGCGTCAGACTTCGAACTGGCGCAGGCGGCTGCAAGCGGTCGGACGGAGGCGTTTGAGGAACTTTATCAGCGCCACTATCGCCGCGTTTACAGCCTCTGCCTGCGCATGGTGGCCAATCCCACCGAAGCCGAGGATCTGACTCAGGAAGTATTCGTGCAGCTTTTTCGCAAGATCGGCAGTTTTCGTGGTGAGTCGGCCTTTACGACCTGGCTGCACCGGATGACAGTCAATCAGGTGCTGATGCACTTTCGCAAACGCGGCGTGAAACTGGAGCAGACGACCGACGAAGGGGACGAACTGCTCAATGTCGTGCAGGCCGGAACTGAACGACCACAGGCGATGCCGGTTGTGGATCGGATTGCGCTGGATCGCGCCGTTGCGCAGCTTTCGCCGGGTTATCGTTCGGTCTTCGTGCTGCACGACGTCGAAGGTTACGAACACGAGGAAGTGGCGAAAATGCTGGGCATCAGCGTCGGTACATCGAAATCGCAGTTGCACAAGGCGCGCATGCGGTTGCGCGATCTGCTTAATCGAAAATCATAAGCAGTTTCGGCAGACCTGGCAGCAACACACAACGCCGGGCAGACTGAAGCTGCCACAGTACGGAACATTGACAGACGAAAGATCAGAGAGGGAACAGTCATGGATTGCCGTATCGTCCGGAACTCCTTATCTAATTATCTCGACGGCCTGCTCCCAGGCAGTGAAGTGAAGCTGATTGAAATCCATCTGACCGAGTGTCCGGGTTGCAATGTGGTGAAGCTTGATCTGTTTGAGATTCGCACGGCAGCCCGCGAACTGCCGCTGCACACGCCATCGCGCGCGCTGTGGGTGCGGATTCAGCAGAGCATCGAAGCTGAATCCGGTCAGGCGGGAGGACGTCGCGTGGGAAAGTCACAGACCGGGCTGGCCCGCTGGTGGGCTGACCTGACTTCCCGCCGCTTTACCCTGAGTTTCCCGCAACTCGCGGGGGCGAGTGCGCTGGCCGTGCTGCTGATTGCGGTCAGCCTGTTCAGCGTCTGGCGCCAGGCAACGAATAATGTCGGCCCCAGCCCGAATCTGAGCAGCGTGTCAACTGCTTTCATTCCTGAAGAGCCGAAGCTGCTGGAACGGATCAGGTTCCTGAGCAGCGCGATTGATCAGCGCAAGTCCGCCTGGGATCCCACCATTCAGAAGCTTTACGAAGGCAAGCTGACCCGCATCAATCAGAAACTCGAAGAATGCAAACAGAAGCTGCGCGAACAGCCCGGCGACAAGGAACACGAACAGATGGTGCGCGATCTGTACAACGAGGAGATCGAACACCTCGAACTTTTTGACAAGATCAAATAGCTTTTTACGCCCTGATCGAGAAGCTGGCCCGTCAGGCGCCTGAGGTCATCATGAAGAGAATGTCGTGGGGAAAAAGGATTCTGCCCGGTGTGGCGCTGGTCGCGCTGATTGCGTTGCCTGCACTGGCCCAGGGGTACAACAAATCGTTCCGCGCTCCGTCAGATGGCGGCGGGCTTGAAGTTATTCACAAAATCGGTTCGCTGTCGGTCAACGTTTCTGAAGGCAGCATCATTACCATCACGGCCAGGCAGTCCGACGCACGCATCAATGCCACGCAGTCAGCACTGGGCAAAGTGAAAGTTGTCGTCGAAGGCAATTCACTGGTTGATCTGGTCATCAACGTGCCGACCAGTACGGCGCTCGAACTCAACTGCATCAAGGGCGAAATCAGCGTCAGAAATATGAGCGGGCCAATCAAGATCAGAAATACCGAAGGCGACATTCTGCTGAGCGCCATTCGCAGCACCCGCGTTGATGTGGGCAGTTCTGACGGGAATATCACTTTCAGCGGCGATGTGCTGACCGGCGGCAGTTATTCGCTCCGGTCATTTTCGGGGCAGATCAGCGCCACGCTGCCAGCCTCGGCTGATTTCAAGCTGATCGCTTCGTCAAATCAGGGCGGCATTGATGTCAGCGGCTTTGGGATGAGCCTGAACAAGCAGACCGACAAACAGGTCGAAGGCACCAGGGGATCAGGTTCGGCCACCGTGACGCTGTGGACGCAGCAGGGAACCATTCACCTGAAGCGGCGCTGAAATCAGCTCAAAAGCATCAGAACGTGAGAAGGCCGGGACGCAAAATAAATGCGTCCCGGCCTTCTCACGTTCCAGCATTTTCGTGCGGGTTTATTGTCCTGCCAGTTGCGCCTGAACTTCGCTCAGTCGCGTGCTGACGCTGCGGTAATTGACATCAATGGCGTAAACTTCCTGCAACACATCGCAGGCATTTTTCAGTTCGCCCATCGCTTCATAGGCAGCGGCCAGGTCGTAACGCAGCGCCTGGTATTCATCCTCGCTGCGTCCCGGCACTTCGAGGCCTTTTCTGAGCCACATCACGGCCAGGCGCGGCAGGCTTTTCTGTGAGAAACAGAAGCCGAGCAGGCTGCAGCACAGCAACTGATTCTGTGTCGCGTAATCTGACAACGGCCCAGCCGAGAGCGCCTTGTACCCCTGCTGGAATTCCTCCACCGCGTCGTCGTACATCTCCATGTCCTTGTAGGCCAGGCCGAGATTGTAGTGCGTCTCGAAATCGCCGGTTTCCGGCTCCTGCTGTTCAGCGCCTGACTTGAATTCGTCAAAGAGGCTGAACAGATCGTTGAGCGATGAAGCGGGCGCCGCGAGTTCGGTGCCGGGGACAACGTTTGAAACGGCCTGCACAGGCGTCTTTTCGCTGATCGGGCTGCCATCGGCAGCGTCAAAGCTGAACGTGTTCAGATCGTCCAGAAAACCGTCAAGCGGCGAGCCGGATTTGATGTCGAGACTGACCGGGCTGACCGGAGCCACGAACGACCGGGGTTTTTCTTCTGGCAGACCGAAAAACTGCAGGTTGTCTGACGGCACGATCAGTTCGGCCCCGAACGGCTGAGCCTGATCTTCAGGCATGGGTGAAAGCAGCACAATCTCTTCGGCTTCCATTGTGCTGTGATCAAGGCTGCCGTTGACTGCCGATGGTGTACCGGCCGGTTCCGAACTGACGAGTTGAGCGCGCCGCTGGCTGACTGCCGGGTGACCGGGGAAGTGCTGTTCCAGCATTTCGATGGTGTGGCGCGCCACATCAAGCATGCCCTGCGCGAGATAAAAATCCACGCTTTCCAGTTCGTCGTTGAGTCTCAGGCCGTTGGAAACTTCAGGATCAGCAGCCGGGTCGAATGAAAATTCAGTCGCGTCATCCGCAGGCTGATCGGCAATGACGGCTGAGAAAGTCACCTGCGGCACGTCGGCATCATTCAGTTGCTCAGCGTGCAGGTCGCCGCTCAGATCAATGGCCGTCGCGCCAAACCCGGCGCTGCCGTCGCTGAGTTCAGCCGGTTCACTGGCCGGAAGCGCCGTGAAGCTGATGTCACCGTCAATATTTCGGGAGGCGGGGGCAGTTGAAAGAGTGGCCTGTTGTGGCGGATCAAAAGCATCAATTTCGATTTCGCCCCAGATCGGGCCGGGAATGTTCGGCGACGCGGCACCGGCAGGCTGAGCCGGATTATTGAGGCTGCCCCGGTCAGTGACTCCGCGCGTCAGCCCGCTGCCTGCCCGCGCCGGATTGTACTGCACGGAATCGCTCAGCCGACGCACTTCATCATCGGTCAGGCCCAGACTGCGCAGGCGGCGGCGATGTTTGATTTCATCCGGTTCAAGCTGTGCCAGTTGGGCCAGCGCCCTGATGGCGACCTCGTCCTCACCCTTGCGAATGGCGGCATCGGCCAGCGAATTGAGCGTGTCAATCAGATTGTGATCTTCGCGGATGCGCGCAAAGATGGTGGCCAGGCGTTCGAGCGCGCCGAAATGGCTGGGATCCTTGGCCAGAATTTCGTGCAGCACCGTAATCGCCTTTTCCTCTTCGCGGCGCTCGTAAAGCTGATTCATCACGCGGTCGGTCTGACGCAGCGCGCATTCAACGTCACCGTTGCGCAGGGCGACATCGGCAAAATCGAGCAGGTACTGAAAACGCGCCGGATCAACTTCAACAGCCCGCGAAAGCGCATCCTCGGCTTCATCCAGATTCCCGGCGGCCTGATGAATGCGTCCCAGCATAATCAGCAGTTCAGCATTGCCCGGCTGTGATTCCAGCAACTGCCTGATCAGAGCGGCGGCGCGGTCAGCTTCACCGCGCTGAATGTAAAGATTGACTGCCGCATTCAGCGCGCGATGAGCGGCTGGCTTGACGCGCAGGGCTTTCAGATAAATTTCCAGCGCCTCTTCATACTTGCCCTGGCGTTGTAATTCAGCGGCGGCGGCGATGAAGGCTTCATAGGCCTGATCCATCTGCTGTTCGTGCAGGTAGGCTTCGGCAAGCTTGAGCTGAATGGCGGTGTTTTCAGGGTCGAGGGCAGCGATTTTCTGGTAAATGTCGAGCGCGGGTTTCTGCTGACCGGAGCGCAGGTAATGTTCAGCCACAGTCAGATACTGCTGGCGCGCATCAACGATCAGTTTCTGTTGCGCATACAGTCCGGCGAGCTTGAGCGACACTTCGACATTCTGCGGATCAAGCTTGCTCACCTTCTTGAGCATGGCGATGGCTTTCAAATTGAAGCTGCCTGCCCGATAATGCTCCGCGATGCGCAGAAACGTGCGGATGGCTTCACTGGTGTCGCCGGTCTTGACGTACAGATCGCCGAGTGTGTTGAGCGTGGTGATGTCGCTCGGTTCGGCCTGCACGATCTTGCGATACTCTTCGATGGCGGCCTGATATTTCCCCTGCTGTACGTACTTCGACGCTGCTTTTAATGATTTGGCCTTATTAAATGACATGACTTTCGGCCTGATTATTAGCGGGGCTGCAAGGTTTTCGGGCGGTTGGTTGAGCGTTACGGAAGGAGCCGCGCGCAAAGTAGCACGAGTTTTTCAGTAAAGTCAATCTGAATGTTCAGTGACCTGTCTTAACGCTAAGATCACACATTACAGTAAATAAAAGCGGTCAGGGTGAACGGAAATCCGCACTGGAAGCATCCCGGTGACGGCTTTTGTCAACCGGCTGCTTCAGACGGTTCAGCCCGAATGCCTGTCATGAATTTCAGCAGACTGTCGGCGGTGATGAATAATGAGGAGGCAGCGCCGAGTCCATTTGCCGCTCGTCTGGCTGACCGGGCGCTGTTGTGCGGGCTGATGATTTTTGCGCTGGCGATTCCGCATTCGATTGCGGCGGCCAACATCGGCCTCGGCCTGAGCGTCATTGCCTGGCTGGTGCGTGACGTGGTGCGGCGGCGCTTTCAGTTCAGGCGCACTCCGCTGGACTGGCCACTGCTTTGTTTTGCCGGACTGACGCTGCTTTCGGCGCTGCTTTCTGAAGACCGCGACATCAGCCTGCCGAAACTGAAAGGGCTGATCGTTTTTGGCGTGATCTGGCTGACGGTGAGCAATCTGTCTGCGCGCGGCGTCAGGCTGATGGTCGCGCTGCTGGTGATTTCAGGGCTGGCGGGTGTGGCGTACAGCCTTTTTGAAAAAGTGACCGGGCGCGGAATGGTTGTGACGGCCATCGGGCCGGACAGTCCGCTGGTCGGCAGCGGATTGCAGACAGGCGACGTGGTCTGCTTCATCGGGCGCGACCGCGTTCATTCGATTGCAGACACGGCCCGGCTGATCGGGCGGCTGCCTGCGGGCCGGAAGATCGAGATTGAAGCGTTGCACGCGGGCGATCCGATGCAGCTTGATCTGACCGTGACTGAGGCGCTGAAAGCGAATCCGAACCCGCTCGGCGTCAGCGTTGATGGCCGGACACACCGATTCAGAGTCTCAGGTTTTTCCCGGCACTTCATTACCTATGCCGATCAGATGCAGCTTCTGGCGCTGCTTTGTTTCGGCTTCGTGATCGTGCTGCTGAAGCGTGGCAAGGCGCTGAAATCAGGGCTTGCGGCGGCGGTTGTCAGCTTTGCCCTGTTTTCGCTGGCGCTGATTCTGACTTCGTCGCGGGCGGCGATTGCTTCATTTCTGCTGGCGCTGCTGATTGTTTCGGCGCTGGCTGGCAGCCGTCGCCTGGTGCTGGCGACGGCGCTGATCGCCCTGAGCCTGGGCGGCGCAGCCTATTACACGCTGATTTCAACGCGCGCGGCCACGACCGGGCAATTCATTGATGACAGCACGTCGCGGCGCATCGGTTATATGCGGGCCGGGTTGCAGGTCATTCCGAAGCACCCGCTGCTCGGCGTGGGAATGGACGCGCACAAGCGGCACTGGCAGGAATGGGGCTTTCCCGGCGATTACATCACGCACACGCATTCGACGCCGATTCAGATTGCAATGGATCGCGGGCTGCTGGCGCTGGGTTGTTATGTCTGGCTGATGGCAGTCATGATCGTCACCGTGTGGCGTCATTTTCGGTGGCAGTCAGGCGGCGGTGAAATGATGGCCGCTGCGCTGCCGCTCGGCGCACTGGGCGCGCTGATCGGATTTTGCGCCGGGTCGCTGGTGAACTATAACTTTGGTGATTCTGAAATTGTGATGCTGCTGCTGTTTGTGTGGGCGCTCGCCTATGTCGTCGGAGAGCAAAACAAATGATGTCAGGTGTGAAACTTATTCCGAGTCTGCTGGTCGTGTTGCTGCTTTCGCTGACAGCGATGGCGCAGACGCGCCCTGCGCCTGAAATCATTCAGGACGAAGCCATCAGGCTCAGCACTGATCTGGTCGTGCTGGACGTGCAGGTGCTCAAAAAAAAGACCGGCGAGATCGTCAACGGGCTGAAGCCGGAAGATTTTGAACTTTACGAGGACGGCGTCAGACAGGAGATTTCACATTTCAGCCAGGACAAACTTGCGCTGTCGGTCATTCTGCTGATGGATCTGAGCGGCAGCGTCAGCCCGGTGCTCAGAGAAATTCAAAACGGCGCGCTGCTCGCCCTCAGGCGGCTCAAGGACAAGGATGAAGTTGCGGTCATGGGTTTTTCGGATCAGACGCAGGTGGTGCAGAACTTTACGACCGACCGGCAACTGATTCTGGATGGCATCGGGCAGATCGAAAAAACACCCGTGATCGGGCAGGGGACTTCGCTTTACCAGGCGCTTGCTGACGCCGCGCTTTATATGAACAAGGCCAGCAATCCGGTCAGCCGTCGCGTCATTATTGTCGTGACCGACAACATCGCTTTTGAATATCGCTTTTTTGGTCTGACTGAAAAGGATGTGCAGGATCGGGTCATCGAATCGGGCAGCATGGTGTGCGGGCTGATTGTCGAAGGCGCAATGACAAAATCAGTCAGATTGTTTGAGCAGAAGCCGGGCAGCACTGACGCTTACCGCCGCCGCATGTCGGTTGATCCATTCGCGGCGCAGACCGGCGGCGAAGTGATTCGCGCGCTCAAAACCGAAGTCAATCTGCGACTGGCGACACTGATTGATCACCTGCGAACACGTTACAGCCTGGGCTTCAGTTCAAGGCGTGAACGCGAGGACGGCAGCTTTCGCCGGATTGCGCTGAACCTCACGCCTGAAGCGCGCAAACGATTCGGTGAAGTCTCCATTCGCTCAAGACAGGGATATTACGCCCGCCCGCGCAACCAGAAAAAATCGTCATCACGCGATCAGTGAATTGTCATTGTTCCACAACTTTCCGCGCTGGATTCGGCTGGCGATTAAGCTTGTCCATAACAGGCCATGATAAATAACGAAGCCGTATCCAAAATGATCTGGTTCTGTGGTGTCGAGGAACACGAACACCTGACGTGGGAATCTGCCGACGAATGCGCTCAGGTTTATCCGCTGATCGAACAGTTGAAAATGGAAACTCTGCGGATGGCCTTTTCGTGGCTGGAATTTGTCCGCCTGATGCGCCGCGAACTGCCCGACACGGGGCCGGAACTGGAAGATTCCTACCGCAAGCTGCACGACTCATTGCGCACTGAATACGAAGCCGCAGGCGCTCCGCTCGGCCACGATGACGACGCGATGAACCGGTGGTTCCAGAATCTGCTGAACCGTAAGTGACAACTTTTTTCGCCTGACTTGCGAAATAACAAAAGGAGCCTGGTTGTTGAGACAACCAGGCTCCTTTTGCTTGCTGTGGCTGGCCAGGTTACGGCCTGCCGCTTTCGAGAAACGCCTTGAGCTTGCGCGAGCGTGACGGGTGGCGCAGCTTTCTGAGCGCCTTCGCTTCGATCTGGCGAATGCGTTCGCGGGTGACGGCGAAATGCTGGCCGACCTCTTCGAGCGTGTGTTCGCTGCCGTTCGGGCCGAGGCCGAAGCGCATCTTGATGACCTTCTCTTCGCGCGGAGTGAGCGTTTTCAGCACTTCCTCAGTGATTTCACGGAGGTTGATGTTGATGACCGCTTCCGACGGATTCTGAATGGTCTTGTCCTCGATGAAATCGCCGAGGTGCGAATCTTCCTCTTCGCCAATCGGCGTTTCGAGCGAGATGGGTTCCTGCGCGATCTTCAGCACCTTGCGCACCTTCGAGGCCGGAATGTCCATCTTCTTCGCAATCTCTTCCGAGGTTGGTTCGCGTCCGAGTTCCTGCACCAGGGCGCGCGAAGTGCGAATCAGTTTGTTGATCGTTTCGATCATATGCACCGGAATGCGGATCGTGCGTGCCTGATCGGCAATCGCGCGGGTGATGGCCTGACGAATCCACCACGTCGCATAAGTCGAAAACTTGTAACCGCGCCGGTACTCGAATTTGTCCACGGCCTTCATCAGGCCGATGTTGCCTTCCTGAATCAGGTCGAGGAACTGCAGGCCGCGATTGGTGTATTTCTTGGCGATTGAAACCACCAGGCGCAGGTTGGCTTCCACGAGTTCCTTCTTGGCCTGGCTGGCTTCGGTTTCGCCGGTAATCACGTTTTGCAGCGACCGCTTGAGTTCGGTCGGCGTAATTTTGTAATGCTCCTCAAGCTGCGTCAGGTGCTTTTTGGCGGCCCGCAGGCGCTTTTCAAGTTCCTTGATTTCCTCAGCCGCCCGTTTGCGTTCGAGGGCTTTGGTGACGCGGTCAATTTCACGCTCGGTGTCTCTGGCCTGATTGCGGGCCTCGCGCATGGCGCCGACCAGTCGCTCTTCGATTCTCGGCGTGAATTCAAGCAGGCGCACAAGCTGCGACAACTCGACCCGCTGGCGGGCGAGTTTGCGGCGCATGCGAGCCAGGCGCGGCGAGCGTTTCGGCTCAGCCTGGAATTTCTCACAGGCCGTGATGGCCTTCTTGAAGGCCTTCTGAATTTCACCGATGGTTTCGAGCGTGTAGTTGTGATATTCCTCGATCTTCTCTTCGGTAATGCCTTCCTGTTCGGTGAAGGTGACAACTTCACGGATAGACATCTCTCCTTCGGCCAGTTCTCTGCCGATCTGGATGATCTCCATAATGGCGACCGGCGAGCGTGAAATCGCTTTCTGCGCTTTCAGTTTGCCGCGTTCGATGCGCTTGGCGATGGCGACTTCGCCTTCGCGCGTCAGCAGCGGCACGACGCCCATTTCGCGCAGGTACAGGCGCACAGGGTCATTGGTTTTGTCGAGCGCGCCGGGCGAGAGGTCAAGTTCCAGTTCCTCTTCAGCGTTCTCTTCCGGCTTTCTGTCTGCCGCAGCGGCGGCAGCGGCGTTTTCCAGAAACTTCTCTTCAGAATCACCAATGGCGATGCCTTCACCGCCGAGCGCGGCGAAGATGTCCTCAATATCGTCGGGAGAGATGACGTTGTCGGAAAGCTCGTTGTTAATATCGTCATAGGAAAGAAAGGCTTTCTCCTTTCCCATGTTCAGGAGCTTCTGCACGTCGTCTGAATATTTCTCGTCCAATTTGATTGCTCCTTTCACCAGGGGAGTGTCCGGCTGGCTTCAATCGTCCTGGTTGAGGTTCACTTGTTCTTTGTCAGTTACAGTCGCCGCAGCGGGGCAATTATTACCATCGCATCAAATCGCTGCCTGCTGACTGAAGTATCATTGCTGTCATGACTGCCCCAGCGCGCGTCCCATCATGGACAATTTCATTTTTTTCAGGGTGAGTTCACTAACTCGGACCAGATCGCCCGCGCGCTGGGCTTCATTGATCTCTGCCTGTAACGCGGCCTGTTGTTCATTCAACTGCTCAACACGAATAGTGTGCAGACTTTCCAGGGCCTTGCGTTCCAGTCGCAGGGTATCTTCCTTCAGATCCGCTGCCGTGTCTTCGCCGGGAATCATCAGTTTGGGCAGTAAGTTCTGCGCCAGATCGGTGTCTTCTTCCAGTCGGCTGCTCAACACGGCATAAGTCGGATCAATATTCTGATTGTCAAATTCCGCCAGTAAGCGGAAAAGCTCGCTGGTGCGCAGGCCGACGTAATCTTCGGCTTTGATTTCTCTGATCACCCGCCGCCGCACCTCAGCGTGATTCAATAAAATTTCAAGCAACTTCCGTTCAGCAGGTTTGATGGTCATCGTGGCGACCAGCGCCCGCTCGCTGACTTTTTCCTGCCGGTTCGCGGCGGCTTTTTTCAGCTCGTCACGAATCAGTTTGCTGTCAATTTTCAAACGATCAGCGATGCGTTCGCAGTGTTCTGCCAGTTCGACGCGGTCGCTGACCAGCTTCATATACGGCAGAATCGCATTGAGCGTTTCGACTTTGCCTGCCGGGCGCGTCAGATCATTCTCTTTGACTGCCTGATCCACGATGTAATCAAGGAACGGCTGAGAACTTTTTAAGAGCGCCCTGTATGCTTCCGGGCCGCTTGCTCTGATGTATTCATCGGGGTCAAGGTTGTCAGGCAGCGTCAGCACGTTGACTCTGAAACCCTGCGTCAGCAGCATTTCCAGACTGCGTTTCGTCGCGTTGACGCCGGCATTGTCAGGATCGAAGTTGACGACGATCTGCCGCTTTTCGCTGTATCGCCCGATCAGCCGCACCTGCTGTTCAGTCAGCGCCGTGCCCAGACTGGCCACCAGATTTCTGACGCCGTGCTGAAAGGGAATCAGAAAATCCAGATAACCTTCGACCAGAATCGCAAAGCCCTGACGCCGGATGTAATCCTTTGCCTGCGCGAGGCCAAAGAGATGCTGCCCCTTGGTATAAAGCGCGGTTTCGGGCGAATTGAGGTATTTCGGCTCGCCTTCGCCCAGAATGCGGCCCCCGAAAGCGACTACGCGGCTCTGCGCATCGCAGATGGGAAACATCAGCCGCCCGCGAAATTTGTCGTAATAACCGCCGCTGTCTTTGAGCGTCACAAGGCCGCTGCGTTCGATCTGCTGACGAGTCGCGCCGCGCCGCGCCAGAAAGTTGCTGAGCGCATCCCAGGAATTCGGCGCATAACCCAGGCGGAACTGTTGTCGCGTCTCGTCGCTTACGCCGCGCTGCTCAAGGTAATCAAGAGCGCGGCGGCCTTCGGCGGAATCGGTGAGACTGCTTTCAAAGAACTCGGTCGCCCACTGGTTGAGCTGGCGAATGTCTTCGCGGTCGCGGTTGCGGGCTTCGTAATCCGGCGAAGTTTCAACGACCGGAACCGGCACGCCGCTTTTATCCGCGACGATCTGCACTGCTTCGGGGAACGAGCAGCCTTCCATTTTGATCACGAAATCAAAGACGTTGCCGAATTCGCCGCAGCCGAAACATTTGTAAAACTGCTTGGTCTGGCTGACATAAAAGCTCGGCGTTTTTTCGTGATGGAAAGGGCAGCAGGCGGCATAGTCGCGCCCTTTTTTTTTCAGGGTCACATAATCAGAAACGATCCGCACAATGTCGGCCTGGTTTCGTAATTCATCGCTGAAGCCGCGCGGAATTCGCATGTCAGACGGGATTGCCGGTCAGGTTTGTCGGTTCCCAGTGATTCGATATTCAGTAGAAATGTCTGTAACCTGATAAAAACGCGCAATTGAGCATTTTTACCAACCGTTTTGCGCCGGTCTGCTGCCAGGTTTACTTCTTCAGTTCAACAATCGTGGCTCCGTTGCCGCCCTCACTGGCGGCTGCGGGATAGAACTTTGCCACGTGCGGGTGGCCTGAAAGCAGCGTGGCAATGGCCTTTCTGAGCGCGCCCATCCCCATCCCGTGAACGATGCGGACGCGGTCGTGATTACTGAGATAAGCCGCATCCAGAAACTTGTCTGCCGCGTCGGTCGCATCGGCGACGGTTTTGCCGATGACATTGAGTTCGCTGCTTTGCAGTTCCGACTGTTCCCGCAGCGAGACCGAAACGCCTTTGGGCAGCACGTTGATGCCGCGCGCCTGCGGTTTGCCGGACGGTTTGCCGGTCTGAATCAGCCGCAGGTTTTCAGGTTGTTCGCGGAAGCGCAGCGCGCCGACCTGAACGCCGATTTCCTGTTCGCTGACCGATTCGATGACGCCTTCCTTGTCGAGCGACAGCACCAGCACACGGTCGCCGGGCTGAAAGTCCCTGGCTTCGGCGGGCGCGGGTTCCTCGTTTGCGGCTTCGGGCTGATTCTGCGCGCCCGGAGCGTGACGCTTCATTTCAAAGAGCGCGGAAGTAGCCGCGCTGCGCAATTCAGCCGCGCGGCGTTCGGTTTCCTTACGAGCCTTGCGCACATCGGGGGCGTTTTCGATATTCGCGGCAAACTTTTCGGCTCTGGCCACGAACTCATCAACAACCTTTTGCAGTTCGGCGCGAAATTCCTTTTCGCGTTCGCGTTCGCGCTGCTGAAACTCCTTTTCCAGTTCGGCGTACTTTTTCGCCACTGCGGCGCGCTCTTCTTCGATGGCGGTGAGCATCTGCTGCTGTTCGTCGCGCTGCGCCTTCAGCCGTCTCAGGTATTCAGTCGCTTCAGTCGTCGAGCCTTTGACCTGCGCCGCTGCGCGTTCGGTGATTTCAGCGGGCATGCCGAAGCGCCGGGCAATTTCAATTCCCGAAGATGAACCGGCCAGTCCGACCAGCAGATGATAAGTCGGCCTCAGCGTTCGTTCATCGAATTCAACGCTGGCATTGATGACGCCGGGCGAATTGGTCGCGTACATCTTCAGCCCGCTGTAATGCGTCGTGACCATCACGTGCGCGCCGCGTTCGCGGAAGTAATCAACCATCGCCACGCCGAGCGCCGAACCTTCTTCGGGGTCGGTGCCCGTGCCGACTTCGTCAAGCAGAATCAGGGCCGGCGGTGCGAGCGTGCTGCTGATGTCACGGATGTTTTCAATGTGCGCGGTGAAGGTCGAGAGATTGGCGGCGATTGACTGATGATCGCCAATGTCGGCCAGCACCTGATGAAAAATCGGCAGATCGGCATCGGTCGCCGGAACGTGCAATCCGGCCTGCGCCATCAGCGCGAGCAGTCCGGCGGTCTTGAGCACGACGGTCTTGCCACCGGCATTCGGCCCGCTGATGACCATGACGCGATGACTGGCATCAAGCTCCAGCGAAATCGG
Organism: Blastocatellia bacterium; assembly: GCA_046331565.1. Lineage (GTDB taxonomy): Bacteria > Acidobacteriota > Blastocatellia > RBC074 > RBC074 > DASRDU01. The sequence goes on along the minus strand of JAXLQP010000001.1, from coordinate 2,528,567 downwards.
AACGATTCTGAGGCCTTGCGCCTTCAGATTTTCCTCCAGCAGCGGGTGCCGCGCATTTTTCAAAAACATCCGCCCGGACTCGTTGATTTTCGGCTCGATGGCATCGTACTGAATGGCCAGCCGCGCTTTGGCCGCGATGAAATCAACCAGCCCGACGGCTTCGGCCATGTGTTGAAGCGCGTCGCGCTCGTCTCTCAGTTCTTCGGTGATTTTGAAAAGAACTTTGGTGATTTCGGCCTGCTCGACCTCACGCAGCCGGACGAGGTCGTTGTTGAGTTCAATTGTTTCGAGCGGTTCGATGAATGCTGTCTGCCCCGATGAGGACATGCCGTGAACCACGCCCGCGACGGCGCCGCGATTGTCATTGCGGATCGGAATGACGTAACGCTCATTGCGAATGGTGACGAAATCATCGCGCAGGGCGTGATCGGCTTCGGCCTGTTTGAGAATTCTTTCGAGCGAACGCTGAATGTGGCTGCGCATCTGCGTCATCTGATAGCGGGCTTCGCGCAGTTCCGGGCTGGCAAAATCATCAATCTCGCCGTCCGGGTGAATGCGTGACCGGAGCCGCTGTTCAAGCGAGCGCAGGTTGGCAATGTCCTTAGTGATCTCTCGCAGCAGCGGAAAGCGCGCTGCTTCATCGCGGAAAGTTTCACGCAGTCCTGAGGCGACCGAGATCAGGCGCAGCAGATCAAGAATGTCACGCGGTTCAAGATTGATGTCTGCCACGGTAAGCCTGACCAGAGCCGGGCCTGGATCGGGCAGGTCGCTGAAATCAAAGGCTGTCCCTTCACGCAAATATTCGACCCCTTCACTCGTCTGTTTCAGGGCGCGAGTGATCGTTTCGACATCGTCTGAAGTAGTCAGTCCCTGGACGCGCTCGGCCCCGAGCGGGGTGCGGGTCAGTCGCAGCAGAGATTGCTTCAGCTTGTCAAATTCCAGAGTGTCGAAAGCCTGACGGCGCATCTGCAAATTGTGAATCAGCATCCGGGGGATAATAAGGATCCGGGGCAGTCTGACGGAAAGCGCGGAATTATAGTGACCAGTGACAGGAATTGTCAAACAGATCACCCTCCCGCCGCAGATCAGGCCGCTGCGGCGGGAGGGTGAGAGATGAAGTGAAGTCTGCTCAGGCCTGCTGAACGGCCTGGGCGAGTTTGGTCAGCGAAGCCTTGGCGTCGCCGTAAAGCATCCCCGTATTCGCCTTGAAAAAGAGCGGATTTTCCAGCCCTGAAAATCCCTTGCCCTTGCCGCGTTTCAGCACGATCACCGAAGACGATTTGTCCACTTCGATGATCGGCATGCCGGCAATCGGGCTTTTCGGATTGTCGCGTGCATCAGGATTGACCACGTCGTTCGCCCCGATGACCACGGAAACATCAGTCGCGTTCATTTCCGGGTTGATCTGCTCAAGTTCATAAAGCTGCGAATATGGAACATTGGCTTCCGCGAGCAGCACATTCATGTGACCCGGCATGCGTCCGGCCACCGGATGAATCGCATACTTGACGATGACGCCCTTGTGTTCCAGCACGTCGGCCAGTTCGCGCACAGCGTGCTGAGCCTGTGCGGTCGCCATGCCGTAACCTGGCACGAAGACCACCTGCCGGGCATAGGCGAGCTGTACGGCCACGTCATCGGCGCTCAGTTCGCGCATCACCCCGCCGACCTGTGCCGAAGTGTCTTCGACAGGCGAACCGAACGCGCCAAACAGCACGTTGGTTACTGAACGGTTCATTGCGCGGCACATCAGGATGGACAGGATGAAACCCGAAAAACCATCCAGCGTCCCGGCAATGATCAGCACGTTATTGCCGATGGCAAACCCCGTCGCCGCCGAAGCCAGACCCGCATACGAATTCATCAGCGACATCACGACCGGCATATCCGCCGAACCAATCGGCAGCACCAGCAGCACACCGAACAGGAACGACAGCCCGACCATTACATAAAAAAGCGTACTCGCCGTCGGATCAAAGATCAGGTAGATGAAAATTCCGGCAGCGACCAGAAACAGCGTGACGTTGATGAAGTTCTGCCCTTTGTAAGTAATCGGCGTGCCGCGCATCATCTCCTGCAGTTTGGCGAAGGCGAGCAGACTGCCCGTCACGGTCAGACTGCCGAAGAGCACTTCAAAGCCGAGCGCCGCCATTTTGTAAGTCGGCATGTGGCTGACGTGACCACCGACCGCCACGACTTCGCGGTAATACTCCGAAATACCCACGAGCGATGCCGCGAGCGCGCCGAAAGCATGCGAGAGCGCGGTTCGTTGTGGCATCGCGGTCATCGGCATCCAGATGGACATCGCCGCGCCGATCAGGCCGCCGATGATCAGACCGATGATGATCCACGTGTAATTGATGATGTCCTGGTGCAGCAGCGTGCCGACGATTGCCAGCAGCATGCCTGCACCGGCGCTGTTCATGCCCTTGCGCGCTGTTTTGGGATGACTGAGAGCCTTCAATCCATAAATGAAGAGAATCGAAGCAACCAGATAAGTCAGTTCAATAAAATATTTCGTCTGCATTAGTGCTTCTCCTCCTTCCCGCCGCCAATCTTGTCCTTGAACATCTTCAGCATGCGGTCAGTAATCATAAAACCGCCGACCACGTTGATCATGGCTGACACGACCGCAACGAAACCAAGTATTCTGCTCACATTGTTGTACTCTGCGCCAGCAGTCACGATTGCGCCGACGACCGAAATGGCCGAGATGGCGTTGGTCGCTGACATCAATGGCGTGTGCAGCAGGGGCGGCACACGCGAAATCACCTGATAGCCCAGAAATGCAGCCAGTGCGAACACGTATAATGATGCAATCAGATTCTCTGCACTCACGGTTAAGCTCCTTCTGGTTGCTGCGCCCGAACGAGCGGCAGCTTTGGTTGTCTGAAAAAAATAAAACGAACTGCGCCTCAGCCTGCGGCAAAGGCCGCCTGAATGCGCGGGTGCTTCGCTTCGCCGCCATGAACCGCGCAACTCGGCCCGACCACATCGTTGCTCAGATCAACATTGAGCGCGCCATCCTTAATCATTTCGCTCAGAAACGTCGTGACGTTGCGCGAATAAAGCTGGCTGGCATGCACCGGCACAGTAGCCGACAAATTGAGCGGGCACATCACTGTCACGCCGTTTTTCTCGATGGTTTTGCCCGGTTCACTGACGGCGCAGTTGCCGCCGGTCGGCCCGGCCAGATCAACGACGACTGAACCGCGCTTCATGCCATTGACGGCTTCTTCAGTGATCAGAATCGGAGCGCGTTTGCCCGGCACTGCTGCAGAAGTGATGATGCAGTCGGTCTGCCGCGCCGCTTTGGCAATCAGTTCGCGGCTGCGCTGCATGACTTCTTCACCGACCTCTTTGGCGTAACCGCCCGCGTCTTCGGTCTGCAGACCCGCGAGATCAACTTCAAGAAACTTTGCGCCGAGCGAGCGCACGGCTTCGCCTGCGGCAGCGCGAATGTCGAAGCCTTCGACCACTGCGCCCAGTCGCCGCGCCGTCGCAATGGCCTGCAATCCGGCCACGCCCGCGCCCAGCACCAGCACTTTTGCCGGAGGCACTGTGCCCGCCGCCGTCGTCAGCATCGGGAACATGCGCGGCACCTGTTCAGCCGCCATCAGCACGGCCTTGTAACCGACAATCGTGGCCATTGATGAGAGCGCATCCATCGCCTGCGCCCGCGTGCTGCGCGGAATAAGTTCGACGGCAAAGGCCGTCACGCCGCGTTCGATCATCGGCCTGAGCGCGTCCGGCTCATCCAGCGGGCGCAGAAAGCCAATGACAATCGCGCCTTTTTTCAGCCGGGCAACGTCCTGAGCGGGTGGACGATTGACGCAGACCAGCACATCGGCTGATTCAAGCAGCGCCGCGCGATCATTTGAAATCTTCGCGCCCGCCGCTTCGTAATCAGCATCGCTCGCGCCGGCATCTGCGCCCGCGCCGCTCTCGACCGCCACCGCAGCCTTCATCCCGACCAGCTTTTTGACTGATTCAGGAACCAGCGCAACGCGCGATTCACCGGGTTCGGTTTCCCTGAGTACTGTAATTTGCATAGGATGTTATGAAGCGACCTTTCAGAGTCGCGGAGTGGCAGCCCATAAAATGGCTACAGGTTGAAAAAAGAACTGCCGCGTGATCGGGCAGTTCAGGTTCTGTTCGAGGTGATGAAATGGAAGGAGAGTACGGAACAAACGGAAATAACGGAACAGGCGAAAAAGCAGAACCAGTTTCGTCTGTTCCGTTATTTCCGTTTGTTCCGTCCTCTCTTTTCATCCTGTCTCTCTGAGTGCACCAGCGAAACGGCGGAAACAGCTACTGCAATAATTGTGCAAACATCTCTTCGTCACTCGAAAATTTATAAAACTCCAGCCCGCGCTGCTGTGCCTGTTCGCGTTCGGCTGCTTCCAGGCGCTGCACGTCGGTGTAATCGGCAGTGCGAACGCCGCGTTCCTGCAAAAGGGCGCGCAGCCTGGTGATCTTTGCTGCGGCATCTTCAGCCGAACCCGGAGCGGCCTGGCTGAGATAGCGATTGACCACTTGCACGCCGCGTTCCCCGTCCTGACGGGCCTTGCCAACCAGACCGTCTGAGGCCTGCCGCGACCAGCCGATGACGAACAGGCCGGGAATCGCGGCACAGGTCTGCGAGTCGTAAACCCGATATGCTTCATCACCGGGATTGTCAGCATCAGGCTCCGGGCAGGTGGCATAACCGCCTTTGCCGCGCGGCAGACCAAGCGTGACATCAACGCTGTCACCTACGGCAAAAACAACTGTGTCAACCGCCAGATCAGTAAAAGTCCCCAGTCCGCGTGCGGAAAAATCATCACCCTTTGGCACGAGTTCGGTGTCCTCAACCCGCAGCGCACAGGTGCGGCCCTGTCCGTCCTGAATAATTTCGACAGGTGAAGAGAGAAAACGGAATTTTACTCTGGTCGGACTCTCGCCCTCTTTCGACGGCCCCTTGAACGGTTTCATCAGCGCCTGAAAGACGGCTTCGACATCATCGCCGCACGGCTCGATGCGCGAGCGAATGCGTTCGAGTTCCTGCCGCAGATCGTCCTGATCAATGTTGGCGGCGATGGCTTCCATTTCGTGATCGGTGTAAGCGCGCTGTGACGGGCCGCGCCGCGCTACCGCGATCACTTCGGCCACTTTTTTGTCGTGCACCAGAAAATGCGCGATGTCCACCATCACATTGCCGATGCCGACAATGGCGACGCGATCACCGAGATGAAATTCCTGCTGTGAGAAAGGCGGGAGTGCGTTGTAATGATAGACCAGATCCTTGGCGTGACAGACGCCGCGCGCGGTTTCGCCAGGCAGTCCGAGTGATTTGGTGCCCTGTGCGCCAGCGGCGACGACAACGGCTGAAGGTGAGAGCATTTCGCGCAGTTCGCCCAGCGTCAGATCAGCCTGTTCGCCCACGCGAATGTGACCCAGATAATGCACTCGCGGGTCAGCGAGGATTTTGCGGAACTGCTGCCGGATGCCTTCCTTCATCCGGTGCTTGTTCCAGTAAATGCCGTATTCGGCCAGCCCGCCCGGTTTGAGGTCACGATTGATGATGACGACTTCGTGACCGGCTTCGGCGAGTTTGCGCGCGCCGTAAAGGCCCGCCGGGCCTGCGCCGATAATCACTGCGAGATGTCCGCTGCGTCCTTCTGTATCCTTCATATAATTGCCCCCTTCTGTTGCGATGAACAGACAAATAGTAGAAGTGCGGAGAATATGAAGTCAGAGCTTTATGGAAATTCAGGGACAGTTACTTCTGAAGGACTACAGGGACCAGCCTGATGACATCTGATCAGGCTGCCCTTTTATCACCACCACCTTAATCAGCCAGCGGAAGATGAGGACTATTCGCCATCCGGCCCAATGACCCAGGTCTCACCGCTGTTGAGTAATTTTTCGAGACTGCCGGGGCCTTTGGCGCTGATGGCGCGATCAATCTGCTGCTGCATCAGAACTTCGTAAGTCGGTCGCTCGATGGCGCGAAACACGCCCATCGGCACCGGGAATTCAGGATACTCCAGGCGGCCAAGCACATAAGCCAGGGTCGGATCGCTGGCGTGTTCGTCGTGAACCAGCAGGTCATCAACCGTCACGCCGTCCTCGCCAATCGTCACGACTTCAGGCCGCAGCCCGTTCAGGCGAATGCCCTTGTTTTTCTGCTTGCCGAAAACGAGCGGCTTGCCGTGTTCGAGAAAGATCATCCGGTCATCGCGCACGTCGCGTTCGGTAAAGCCCTTGAAGGCGCCATCGTTGAAGATATTGCAGTTCTGATAGACTTCAACGAAGGCCGAGCCTTTGTGCTTCGCCACGCGATCAATGACTGACGACAGGTGCTGCGGATGCACGTCCATCGAACGCGCGACCAGCGTGGCTTCGGAAGCGAACGCCAGGCTGAGCGGATTGATCGGATGATCAATCACGCCCATCGGCGCGCTCTTGTTGATCTTGCCGAATTCCGAGGTCGGCGAATACTGCCCCTTCGTCAGCCCGTAGATGCGGTTGTTGAAGAGGATGACCTTGAGATCAATGTTGCGCCGCAGCGCGTGCATAAAATGATTGCCGCCGATTGAGAGCGCATCGCCGTCACCAGTCACGACCCAGACCTGCAATTCAGGATTCGCCGCCTTCACGCCCGTTGCCAGCGCCGGGGCGCGCCCGTGAATCGTGTGAAAGCCGTAGGTGTTCATGTAATACGGAAAGCGGCTCGAACAGCCGATGCCGGAAATAAAGACGATCTTTTCCTTTGACAGGCCGAGTTCCGGCATGACCTTCTGCACCTGCGCCAGAATCGAATAATCACCGCAGCCGGGACACCACCTGACTTCCTGATCGGTCGCAAAATCCTTGCGCGTCAGCTTGACCGCGCCATTGGTTGTTTGTCCGTTTTCACTCATCGAAGTTTACCTTGTTGTTTATGAGAACAGATCATCCACCGGGATGCGCCAGCCAGGCACGGCAGGCTCGGCATCAGCAATCTCGCCACGTCGGAAGATGCGAGGATGCTCAGGATCAGCGGCAGAATACGATTTGATGACTTCATCGCTGAGCAGATCCACATCCCAGATGACCTGTGTTCCGGTCATGAAGTAATCGGCGCGCTTTTGAGCTATCTCGCGTTCCGCTTTCGGCCCGTAATCATTCTTACTGCGTACTTCGACAGCAAAAACCGGCGCGCCCTCGTAATATTCCATGCCGGTGCGCGGCCCGGTATAGAAAGCCGCGTCAGGACTGAATGTTTCACGGTCAGGCAGGTTGACGTGAAAGGCCGCGTTGTCAGGAACAGCAATGCCGGAGCGCGTCTGCCGGGCGTGCTGCCGCAGGCTGACCGCAATTTCAAAACCCGCCTGAATGGGATCATCGCCAGTCGGAGGCAGCGGGACAATCTCTCCGTCAACGATCTCAGCCTTTCCCTTTACTTCATGCAGGTCTTCAATCGTTGCTCTGGTTTGTGTTGCCATCGGAGTACCTCGCTGCTTCCATTACAGATACTCTTTGATCTTGTTAACAAGCGTCGCCACCTTGAACGGCTTGCCCTTGACCTGCGAGAAGCTGACGGCGTCAACCAGGTACTTCGCGCGCACGAGCAGCGCGAGTTGTCCGAGGTTGAGTTCGGGAATGATTACCGTCTCAAAGTTCCGCAGCACTTCGCCCAGGTTTTTCGGGAAAGGATTCAGATGGCGCAGGTGCGCGCTTGAAACGCTCGCGCCTTTTTCCTGCAACTGCTCAACCGCCGTCGTGATCGAACCGTAAGTCGAACCCCAGCCGAGCACGAGGACTTTGCCTTCAGGTGCGCCAAAGACTTCGACCGGCGGAATGTCATTGGCGATGCGCGCCACTTTTTCGGCGCGCAGCCTGACCATGAAATCGTGGTTGTCAGGTTCGTAATTCACGTTGCCCGTGATGTGCTGCTTCTCGATGCCGCCGATGCGATGCTCAAGGCCGGGCGTGCCGGGAATGGCCCACGGACGAGCCAGCGTCTCTTCATCGCGGAGGTACGGGAAGAAGCCTTCAGGATCAGTGCGGAATTTGATTTCAAGCTGCGGCAGGCTTTCGACTGACGGAATCTCCCAGGGTTCGGAACCGTTGCCGAGATACCCATCCGACAGATAGAAAGTCGGAACCATGTATTTTGTCGCAATCCGCACGGCTTCAACCGCCAGACTGAAGCACTCAGCCGGAGTCGCGGGCGCAACGATGGCGACGGGCGATTCGCTGTTGCGGCCAAACATCGCCTGCAACAGATCGGCCTGTTCGGTCTTGGTCGGCAGCCCTGTTGACGGGCCGCCGCGCTGCACGTCAATGATGACGACCGGCAGTTCGGTCATCACGGCCAGGTTGATCGCTTCTGATTTGAGCGCAACGCCGGGGCCGCTCGTTCCGGTCAGGCCGATGTGCCCGGCGAACGAAGCGCCAATGGCCGCGCAGATCGCGGCGATTTCGTCTTCGGCCTGAAACGTCTTGACGCCGAAATTCTTGTGCTTCGAGAGTTCGTGCAGAATGTCCGAAGCAGGCGTGATCGGATAGCTGCCGTAAAAGAGCGGGCGACCGGCGAGTTGCGCGGCGGTGACGAAACCGAGCGCGGTGGCTTCGTTGCCGGTGATGTTGCGATATTTGCCCGGTTTGATCTTCGCCCTGCCGACGTGATAGTGAACCGTGAAAACCTCAGTCGTGTCGGCGTAGTTGTAACCAGCCTTCAGCGCCTGCACGTTGGCTTCGGCAATTTCGGGCGATTTCGCGCCAAAGCGTTCACCGATCCATTTGATGGTCGGATCCATCGGGCGGTCATAAAGCCAGTAGACCAGACCGAGCGCGTAAAAATTCTTGCAGCGTTCGAGCTGCTTGTGCGGCAGCTTCGAGCCTTCGAGCGCCTTGAGCGTGTTGGACGTGATCGGAATTTTGAAGAGACGAAAACCTGAGAGCGAACTGTCATCGAGCGGATTGCTCTGATAACCGGCTTTCTTCAGATTGGCTTCGACAAACTCATCGGTGTTGACGATGAGAATGCCGCCCGGCTCAAGGTCTTTGATGTTCGTTTTGAGCGCCGCCGGATTCATGGCGACCAGCGCATTCGGTTCATCGCCCGGCGTGCGAATGTCGCGGCTGCTGAAATTGAGCTGATAGCCAGACACGCCCGGCAGGCTGCCCGCCGGAGCGCGAATTTCAGCCGGAAAATCAGGCAGCGTCGAAATATCGTTGCCGATGATGGCCGACGTTGAAGTGAATTGCGAACCTGTCACCTGCATGCCGTCGCCGGAATCTCCGGCAAAGCGAATCGTGACAGTTTCAAGTTCTTCAAGCAGGGGTTGGTGAGTCACTGGTTCTTCAATCACAGGGGCTGACATTTGATTGCTCCCTTTCAGGTGCCTGGAAATAACGTCCGAAGGTGGCGAAAGTATACCAGGAAGCCCGGTCTGGTCAAAGCTTCGCAGTCGCGCTCAAGCAACTGGTGTGATGTGAATCACATTTCAAAAACATTAACAGAGCGCGGCAGTCGCGCAATGAAGCGAGCACAGCCGTTGGCAATGAATACGAATCTTCCACGAATGTAAGACCGGTTACTGTTCACTGACGCGCATTTGACCATTCACTTACTGCAACCTTACTATGGCGCATCACAAAATTCTGACAGCGTCTCAGGCCATTGACCAGCCTGAGGCACACGAGAGCGGTCACCGTGATCCATAACAACACAGGAAACCAGTGGTAAGCACGCAGATCGGCGTTCCGTGTCGGCAGTTCCTGCCCCGGCACGAAAAGCAGACGCGACTCTTAAGGTGATTATCGGAACTCTTCGCAGTGCATCTTTCAGCCTTCCCGCGGCAGGACAGAGGCAACTCCGAAACTGTGACAAGCAAATAAACATGAACAGGAATCTGACCCCGGACTTTACTGTCTTTCACTTCGTTCGCTGGCCCGGCCTGATTGCCATCGTGGGAATGTTGTCGGTGCTTGCGCTGGCCCAGGCTCCGCATCAGCGGTCTTTTTCTTTTGAATATTCCGCGACCGTGCGCGATGTGCCGACAGGCGCCCGAAAGGTTGAATTGTGGCTGCCTGTTCCGCACAACGATCAGTATCAGCAGATCACCGGACTGAAAGTTGATTCACCATACCCGTACAAAATTCTGTCGGCACAGTATGGCAACCGGATGCTGCACCTCACTGTCAGCGACCCGAAACAGTCATCCTTCACGGTGACTGTGCGCTTTTCTGCCGTGCGTTACGAGCATCTGAACGCCGCGCTGCTCGACGGCGACGGAACTGCCGCGACAAGGAACAGGGATGAAGCGCCTGATCCTGACATGGCGCGCTGGCTGCAGCCTGACCGCCTGGTTCCGCTTGATGACAAAATCAGGACGTGGGCGCGTGAAGTCGTCGCCCAGGCCGGAGCAAAGACTGATCTTGAAAAAGCGCGCGCGATTTATAACCACGTCGTCGCCACTGTGAAGTACGACAAGACCGGGCAGGGCTGGGGGCGCGGCGATATTTATTACGCCTGTGATGCGCGGCGCGGCAACTGCACTGACTTTCACGCGATCTTTATCGGGTATTGCCGGGCGCTTGGAATTCCAGCGCGGTTTTCCATCGGCTTTCCGCTGCCGCGCGAACGCGGCGAAGGGCAGATCAGCGGCTATCACTGCTGGGCCGAGTGTTTTGTCAAAGGCATCGGCTGGATTCCGGTTGACGCTTCTGAAGCCGCCAAAGACCCGTCGCGGCGCGATTACTTTTTCGGCGCGCACGATGAAAATCGCATTGAATTCACGCGGGGGCGCGATCTGACGCTCGTGCCGAAACAGGCCGCCGAGCCGACCAATTATTTTATTTACCCTTACGCCGAAGTTGACGGGCAGGTGCATGCGGCTATTGACCGCAGCTTTCGTTATCAGGACATCAATGCCCGCCAGAGCCGCAGCGAAACGCCGGATGCGCCGGTTCGCAATGCTGAATCCGCTGTCCCTGATTTGTCACACGAAGTCGAATCGCTCAGGCAGCGCGTGGCCGATCTGGAAGCGCAGAACCGCGAGATGCTCGAACTGCTGCGCGCCGTGAATGCAAAGCTCGAAGCCACTGCCGCCAGTCAGCCATTGATGATGCAGGCAAAAGCGCGCCCGGCTGAAGTTGCGCGCGAGGCCGAACCGCCGCAGCGTCCTGCGCCCACGACACAACAGCCGCAGCCTGCGCCGGGCAAAAGCGGAGTGGCGGCAGCGAACGCGCCTGAGCCGGTCAAATGGACTGACGTGGTGGCCGGTGGCAGCCGCTTCAAACTTTACGGCTTTCTGCGGCTCGATCTGATGTATGACTCGCAGCGGCCTTCAGGCAATCCGCAATCGCCGTTTTTCATCGCCACGCCTGATGCCGCAGGCAATCGCAAGGGTGCTGAGAATTTTTCGATGACGCCGCGCCTGACGCGCCTGGGCATTGATTACACCGGCCCGCGCATTGCCACGCTCGGTGACGCAAAGCTGACCGGCAAGTTTGAGATTGATTTCAATGCGGGCGGCACTGAATCGCGCCCGCTTTTTCGTGAACGTTTCGCGTGGCTGAAACTGAGCTGGGATCGTTTCTCGCTTGAAGCCGGGCAGGATCGTGATCTGGTTTCACCGCTGCTGCCGACGCCGAATCAGACGGGCGATATGAGTTACGCGGGCAACACCGGCGACCGTCGCCCGATGGTGCGCGCCGAATGGAATCAGAAAGCCGGAAAAGGGCAGTGGTCATTGGCCGGAGCCGCCGGACTGACGAGTGCGATTGACGCACAGGATCTTGACAACAACGGCTACCGCGACGGCGAAGAGTCGGGCCGCCCGAATCTGCAATCGCGCATCGGTTACAGTCGGGGCCTGTGGGTGAAGGATCAGGCCGTCAACATTGGCTTCGGCGGTTTTTACGGCTGGACGCAGACGACCAGAGCCTTTGCCGGGCGCACCGATTTTCGCAGTCAGTTGCTGGCCTTTGATTACACCGTGCCGCTGGCTGAGAAAGTGCTGCTGCGCGGCGAAGGCTGGTGGGGCCGCAACCTCAACGACATTCGCGGCGGCATTGCGCAGGGCCTCAATCCGAATACCGGTCGTGAAATCCGCGCGCGTGGCGGCTGGGCCGAACTGAATTTCAAAGTGTCAAAATACTGGATGCTGCTGCCGGGCTTTACTGACGATGACCCGGTGGATGCTGACATTCCGAACGGCGGGCGCACGCGCAACCGGACAGTCTATTTCGGACAGCGCATCACGCCGAGCGGCAACTTTCTGATCGGTGTTGATTACTATCGCTGGCGCACCGATTACAAAGGCTCGCGCTCAGGCATTGATAACCGGATGAATATTTTCTTCCAGTACAGTTTCTGAACACGCGAGGATACAGGGAGCGTCAGAGCAATGCATTAAGTCAAGACATCATGAAGTAACCAGGTTGCACCCTCGTAGTAACGAATTCATTCGTTTTGTTTCCGAAGCCGCTCTTCTTCAGGCAGAACGAATGAATTCATTACTACGAGGGTGCAGCCTGGTTACTTCATAGCTTCCTTCCTTTCATTATCATTTGAATGTGACAGCGGCAGGTTGGCAGCCTGCCGGACAATAAAGGAGTAATTCTTATGAACAAGCCCCTGATCGTTTGCTGTCTGGCGCTGCTGTTCGCAGTCGCCATCATTGCACCGTCGCGCCGCGCGCTGATGCAGACGGCACAGACGCCGCCTGCGCCAAAGGCCGATGTTGACCGCCGCTACCTTGAAGACATTGAAGACCGTTCGGAAGACATCGCCAACGGTCTGCTTGAACTCTCGGTCATCGTGCGCGATTACAACTCGCGGCGCATCGCTGAATTCTTTGCCGAACCCGCGATGACCACGCCGCTGCCTGCGTCACCGAATGCGCAGACGCCCGAAATCAAATGGGTGCAGAAACACGGCTGGCAGTTTGAGCCGGAGAAGACCGCTTCAACCGGTCGCGCCGAAATCGTGAAGCAGTGGGACGGCTTTCTCTCGAACTTTGCCGAAATCGAAGACGTGCGCTTCAAACTGCGCGCCTCGAACTTTGAAGACAACGGCAACGTGGCCAGAGCGACGGTTGGTTTTTACATCATCGGGCGCGACAGCAAAGGGCAGCGCGAATGGATGCGCGGCACGGCTGACACGGTGTTTGCCTTCAGCCCCGACAGCAAATTGTCGGGCGGCATTGCGAACAACCTGAGCCAGCATCCGGGCAAGTGGTTTATTCGTGAATTTGCGATTGGCGCGATGAATTCGCTGGTCGCCACGACTGACATTTTCAGCGAAGTCGGTGAACCGGCGGGCCTCGGCGCAGTGATTCCGGCTTACGGCGAAGCGGGCAACACTGGCTTTGTCTGGCACGGCGCAGCGGCGGGCGATTTCAATAATGATGGCAACATTGATCTGTTCGTCACGGCGTCTGATCGCAACTATCTTTATCTCAACGATGGCAGGGGCCGCTTCCGCGATGCGTCCGAAGCCGCAGGCGTGGAGTTGCTCGAAAGCGGCGCGGGAGTAGTCGCGCTCGATTACGACAACGACGGCGACACCGATATTTTTATCGCTAATGTCGGTCATCAGATTCTGCTTGAGAATCGCCTGATTCCCGATGGCAAACCCGTCTTCCGCGATGTCTCGCCCGAAGCCGGAGTCGCCGTGCAGGCCTTTGGTTTTTCAGCCGCAGTGGCCGATGTGAACGGTGACGGCAAGCCTGATATTTACGTTGCGTCGTACAACAAATATGGTCAGGTCGTGCCCGATTCGTGGTTCCGCGCCACGAACGGCACGCCGAATCTGCTCTTCATCAATCAGGGCAACGGCACCTTCAAAGAGGAAGCGAAGAAGTGGGGCGTTGATGATTCGCGCTGGAGCTATGCCGCCGCCTTCGCTGACGTGAACGGCGACCACAAACCTGATCTCTATCTCGCCAATGATTTCGGTGAAAAGGCGCTTTACATCAACAAAGGTGACCATTTCACCGACGAAGCCGGAGCGCGCGGCGTTCTTGATCCGGGCAACGGCATGGGCGTGGCATTCGGTGATTACAACAATGACGGCCTGCTCGACATTCATTCAACGAATATGTCGTCAACCGCAGGCAATCGCATTCTGGCGCGCCTGTTCCCGAATCAGGGCGCAAAGGACAACGTCTATAAAAAGCTCGCGGCGGGCAACAACCTGTTCGAGAACCTGGGCGATGGCAAGTACAAAGACGTGACTGCCGAAGTCGGCGGCTTCAGCGGCGGCTGGGCGTGGGGCGGCGGTTTTATTGATTTCGATTGCGACGGCTGGGAAGACCTGTTTACGCCGAACGGATTCATTTCCGGCAAGTCAATGAAGGACACCTGAAGTCAGTTCTGGCGTCAGGTCGTGACGCAGGACAACAGCAACGGTGGAAAGAAAGACAAAGGCGTGCTGCGCGCCGATCAGAACGAACTTTTAGGCAAGGGCTTTTCCTTCAGCGGCTACGAACGCGACCCGCTTTATCTCAATCTCGGCACGAAAAAGTTTGTGGACATTTCCGGTGTCTCAGGCATTGATTCAATCACCGACGGGCGCGCCGGAGTCTTTGCCGACTTCGATAATGACGGCGATCTGGATGTGTTCGTGACGACGATTCAGAACCAGTCGCATCTGCTGTTCAGAAACAACGTCGGCCAGGATAACAACTTCATTCGCGTCGCACTCGAAGGCAGCGATTGCGGGCGCGACGCTTTCGGCTCAGTCGTGCGCGTGAAAACTTCGGCGGGCGTTCTGACCAAAATCAAATCAGGCGGTTCAGGCTTTATGTCACAGCACGATCCGCGCCTGCTCTTTGGTCTGGGCAAAGACACGAAAGCTGAATGGATTGAAGTGACGTGGCCCGATGGAAAGAAGCAGCGATTTGAAAACGTCGCGGCAGGCGCTTCGCTGCGCGTGACCGAAGGCAAAGCGCAGTTCGCTGTCGTGAAGGAAACAAAATCAAAACTGCCCGAACCGCTTTCGCGCGAAGAGCGCCTGCTGGCGACGCTGAAGCTGCGCAAAGGCGAACCATTCCCCGCGCTGACGGTGACAAGGACTGACGGCAGCACTGTGCCGTTTGCTTCACTCATTCCCAAAGGTCACAAGGCGCTCGTCAACGTGTGGGCGACGTGGTGCGTGCCGTGCGCGAAGGAAATGCCTGAACTTGAACGCCTCTATCCGCAGTTCAGCGCCAGCAAAATCAGACTCATCGGCCTCAGCATTGACACCGAAGGCATCGGAGTCGTGAAGGATTATCTGAGCAAACGCAATTTCACCTACCCGATGGTGAATGTCGGTGAGCAGGGCATCGGGCAGCTTTTCGCCACTGACGAAGCAACCGTGCCGCTGTCAGTGCTGCTGGATGAAAAAGGGAGAGTCACCAGAGTCTTCGGCGGCTGGTCGAAGCAGACTGCCGAAGAACTGAGACAACTGACAGGAAAGCCCTGAGTCTTTCCAGCACAGAAGGAGATGCGGATAACCGTTGCAGAGAGGTAGAGATGGGTTGATAATGAATCTATGAATCTAGAGGTGTTGCCACAAAGTGGGGTAAATCCTGTGGTTTTTCTTGGTGAGGCGCTGTCGATAGAGGCAAGTCTACAAGAAGAAAGCGGTTCATCATGGCAGGCCACTTTGCGCTCTGAGAATCAGAAACTATCTCCTGCTTCGCAGGAAGAATTTACAGCAGAAGTTGCTATCGAAATTCCCGGGGCGAATGTCTCTATTCCGAAGCAGAACTTTGTCTTTCGCTTTTTCGATGCAGATCATCAGGTGATGATGAAGAGTCAGCCAACAAACTCTTGGCCAATAATATTTGTTGAGATGAAGGCTGATCCCTTCGGCATCTTTCACGTCAAACAGTTTCGAGTCTATCCGTCAGCAAACACAGCGGCAGCAGAAATCAAATACACTCGCTTTCAGTTGTCTCTTTCAAGGCAGGGAGCCTGTCTGTTTGATATTGGACTGGAAGAAAAGCTTAGATTCAGCTTTAGCCCTTTAACCCCGAAGGATGAGAATCAACTTCTTCACCGTGCAAGTCTTTTTCGCAAGCTTGCATTCCTTGAAGAGAGATTTAGATGCCGTTTCAGATATCCGGCACACATATCAGCCAATGATGTCTTTCAGATTGACTGTTTGTTTCGCGGGCTTACGGAGGGTGAATTCACCACACGCCTCGAGAGCATCAGTATGCTCGTATATCCCAGCGAGGTTGATCTTTCCAAACCCCCATATAATGGTCCGGGACTAATTCAGGACATAGTCAATGTTAATGGACAGGAGTCATTATTTGATCAGATTCTGGATGTTGGGCCTGTTATTATCAGAGTAGAAAAAGCAGAATTATCTGATCCGCAGTCTCTGAGGCTTCTCAGAGAGAAAGGAACTCAACCGGTTAAAGTCAGATTTGATATTCTGGATCATCAATTGGATATGCGCTTTGATCGCTACGCGCAGCGCTCATGCAAGGAGTTGGGGCGAAAACTTAATTGGTTTGTCTACTCTCTTTCGCGTGAGGAATCCAAAGAGATTGCCGGACTGACTTCCGAGCGATTGCTCGAAGATGTCTCTGCTGATGAAGCTGTACAGATTGCTGTCGGATGGTTGAACTATAATCAGATGCCAGACCGATTCTGTCCTCAGGAACCGAAACTTGATTCGTCAGCAAAGCACTGGCGTGTACCGATCTGGCTGGTTTACTCCAGTGGCGCGGGCGGAGAAGTTGGCGAACTACTGATTAATATAAAAACCGGAAAAATTCTTTCACCCCTTCCTGCTGAAGAGTTAAGAAGTCGAGGCCAATCTCTGGCGGGGAAAATATTCCATGCCTCCGAAACCACCCCTATACCTACAGGAGACTGAATACTCCTGTGCCCCCGCATGTCTGCGAATGGTGATGGAAGCCTACGGAGTTTTCGCGACCGAACAGGAGATCCGCGAAAAATGTGACTGTCTTTCGGATGGCACGAGGGATCAGGATCTGGTGAAGGCGGCTCAAGACTTCGGTTTCACATATTCACGAAAATATACTTTTGACATAGAGGCGTTGAAAACCGAACTGGGACGTGGCCGTTACCCAATCGTGAAAGTCCGGACACGATTATTCCAGGATACTCCATTTCAGAATCACGCCATAGTTGTCGTGGAAATTACAGATACAGAAGTGGAAGTTCTTGATCCGGCACTTGGGATACGAAGCTTAACGATCAAGCAATTCTTGGAAGAATGGGCTAAAACTCGCCAGACAACTATTCTGGTGGAATAAGAAACACCAATTCCCTGCATAGACAAAGCGACCGTGCCGCTGTCAGTGCTGCTGGATGAAAAAGGGAGAGTCACCAGAGTCTTCGGCGGCTGGTCGAAGCAGACTGCCGAAGAACTGAAGAATCTGGCCGGAATCAGGCAGGACTCAGGCCGCTGAGCTAACAGACCCATTCCCGATTGCCTGAATCGCCGGAAGGCCCGCCCGGATCCTGTCTGGCGGTCGTATTCATGCGGGTGATCTGGACAGGCGAGAATTCGCAGCAGTATCTGGCAAAATCATTATGAGTGCCTTTGGCATAACAGCCATAGAGCATATTCAGCACCGCGTAAATCGCGCCTGGCCCGTGCTGTCCTGTTTCATCAATCAAATCCCTGAGCATCGTTTCAATAACCGGATTCATTCTCTTCCTTTCATTTGCCCGGCCTGACATCTTCAGGCGAACACTGGATAAAGTATCTGAAAATATTCGGGGATCACTGCTGTCTGGCCGATCAGTAAAGCCAGACACCCTGAACGAGGCGAAAGTCGTGCCGCGCGCTGCCAGTGATTCCCGCTTCCTGGCGAGGTTTAATGCCGGTGACAGTTTATGCGAATGGGGGCTGACAGGATTCAGTCAGAATGAATGAAATCTGTCGAATTCCGTCATTCTGACCTGACACTCATTGTCAGGGCCTGATGGTTTCAGGCCCTGCTCACAAACCGCGACGGTGCGGCGCTCAGATGCAGCGCCGCTTCAACCGAAGTGATGATCTTTTCCGCTACATCCCTGCCTTCAGGATTGCGATAAGAGTATGGCGGCAGAACACCGGGACAGGATTTCAGAGCGTTGCTCAGCGCCGGTTCGCCGCTTATCTGCTGCAGGGGCTGAAGCGGAACTGAAGGCAAAGTCGGCAGCATCCGTTCCATCACCGAGAGCAGAACACCCGCATCCGTGAAATCAGCGATGATGAACCGGGCGATGCGCGCCAGTGGCAGCGCGGCCTCGCTCAGTTCACGGCCTGAAACTTTTCCAGGATCGAGCGAGACGGGCCGGTAATGGCGGCGACGCAATGCGTCCCGCAGCGCCGCAAGCAGGTTTTTCCGCTCTTCAGTGAAGCGGCCCAGAATCAGCACAAACCTGGTTGTCATGGTTTCGATGGCCTCATCAAGCTCCCGCTGATTGATGAGCAGTTCGAGCAACCGGGCGCTGGCAAGATGATCCACTGCAATCATCGGCGCTTTGGGCGGGCTGATGATCAGATCGGATTGCAGCGTTTCATGCAGCGTCACGTCCTGAGTGATGATTCCGTAAACCTGACAGCCGGTCAGCCTGGCGCGTTCCAGCCGGGTCATCAGCAATTGCGCCTGCCTCAGATTCGCGTCGGTGAGATTGGCGCCGGTCAGGCTGGCGCGACAAAGCAGGGCAGCGCAAAGTTGTGCGCCGGTCAGATTTGCGCCGCTCAGACTGGCATCGCTGAGATCAGCGCCATCGAGCCGTGCGCCGCCGAGTTGCGCATTGATCAGCTTCGCGCCCTGCAGCCGGGCGTCGTAAAGTCTGGCGTCGGTCAGGTCAGCGCCGGTCAGATCAGCGCCGCTGAAAACCGCATCGCTCAGGTCGGCGCGGCGCAGATCAGCGCCGCTGAAAACCGCACCCGTGAGCGTCGCCTTGACGAGGCTTGCTCCTTTCAATCGCGCGCCTTTGAGAATTGCTCCGCTCAGATGCGCCCCGCTCAGCCCTGCCTCTTCAAGATTCGCATCAGTCAGCTTCGCATTGTTCAGTCGTGCGCCGGAAAGATCGGCCTGGTCAAGCGTTGCGCCGCTCAGATCAGCAGCGCGCAAATCCGCTCCGCTCAGTTTTGCGCCGCGCAGATTCAGACCCTGCAAAGAAGCGTGCGCCAGATCAGCCTCGCGCAGATTCGGCTGCCTGCCAGGATGCTGCTCCCGCCACAGTTGCCAGGCGGCCTGCCCTTCACTGAGCAAATGCAGGTGCAGCTTGCTGGCCATCTGACCTCCCTGAAATTCGTGTGACTGATTTTGCTGAAGCAGTGAAGCAACGACGGGGGCCGTTACTCTAGCCTGGCTGATTCTCATCGGCAAGAATCGGGGCCGGAATCCTGCTGAATTCCGGCGGAGTTTAATGTTCGTTTCAGGCGCACTGATGAGGGGGCGGCGAATGATTTCAGCAGCCTCAAAACCAGCGCCGGGTCAGGAAAAGTGCTGATTGACAGTGCAGGCACGGAAGACTATAGTGCTTCAGCCTTCCCCGGTTATCCCAGTGACAAAATAATCTTCATCAGGCTGTTTCAGGAACACCCTGCCAGAAACCCTTTTGGCCCCATCACCCGGCGCAGTGGAAGAGATCGAACGGTACAGCCCCGAACCCGTTTCCCTGACCAGTGACAGGTTCTTCCTTCTCTGAACTGTCCGCATCGTTATTTGCCAGCAAGTCTGTCAGCCCGCAGCTACCGCTGTTATACATCCAGACCCACACCTTGCAACCAGTAAACTGAAGTTGCGAGTCCTGCCGAAAAAGCCTTGAAAGATGGGTAGTGGAAGTAAGACCTGGAAGTGTCTTCCAATAACTTTCCACCTGCACTCAGCAGTCTGCCTCGCTACCCTCACCGATGACCCCGGATCGTTTCCGATTTGACCCCGTCGCTGAAAGCGTCGTCCGGGTATCTCTGCGTCCATGAGAAAACATCACTGGAGGTCATTCGAGACAAGGAGAAAGAGGTTATGAATCCCACAAAAATACTGCTGCTTGATTTCAATCCCGCCGAAGGTCTGAGTAACAGCCTGCGGATGATTCTTGAATCCTCGCTGCGCCAGGGCATTGAACTGCGCCAGGAAAGAGCCAGGGGCTGCGGTTCGGCGACGCGCGCCTCGGAATTGGCCGGTCTGGTTTCGCGCTTCAGACCGGCGCTGATCTTTCTGGTTTCGACCATCAATCTGCTCAAACAGGCCAGCACGCTCTTTCAGGCCATGAAGCGGGAACCGGACGAACCGCCCTTCATCGTTGTCAGTGAAGCCGATGAACCGGATGAAGTCTTTGAAGTGCTGCGTCTGGGTGCGGTTGATTTCATTACTCCGCCGCTGCGCCCGGTGGATATTCTGCCGCGCGTCTGGCGGGCGCTCGAACAGACGCCGGTCGGTGAAGCCCTCGCTTCGTCGCTGAAAGACAAACTCGGACTTGATCATCTGGTCGGCGAAAGCCCGGCTTTTCTTTCCGAAGTCAGAAAGATTCCGCTCGTCGCGCAGTGCGACGCCAGCGTGCTGATTTCCGGCGAGACCGGCACCGGCAAGGAATTATGCGCGCGCGCAATTCATCAGCTCAGCCCGCGCTGCGATCAGTCGTTTATTCCCGTCAACTGCGGCGCGATTCCGGTTGAACTCGTCGAGAACGAACTTTTCGGCCACGAACGCGGCGCATTTACCGGCGCGTCCGGTTCAAAGCCCGGACTGATTGAGGAAGCCGACGGCGGCACGCTTTTTCTGGATGAAATTGACAGCCTGCCGATGCTCGCGCAGGTCAAGCTGCTGCGCTTTTTGCAGGAAAAGGAGTATCGCCCGCTCGGTTCAACCCGCACGCGCCACGCCAATGTCAGAGTCGTCACAGCCACCAACATCAACGTTGAAAAGGCTGTCCGCGAAGGCAAGCTGCGCCAGGATTTGTATTACCGGCTCGATATTATTCCGCTGCTGCTGCCGCCGCTCAGAGAACGGCGCGAAGACATTCCGGTGCTGGCTCAGCATTTCCTGATGACCCGCGCCGAGCAGTTCAGAAAACCGGCCCGGCGCTTTTCGCCTGATGGTTTGCAGAAACTGCTGCTGCACGACTGGCCGGGCAATGTTCGTGAACTGGAAAACGTCATTGAGCGATCTGTGGCGCTCTCGCAGGGAACCGTCATTCGCGGAAAGGACATCGTGCTGTCACGTCAGAATGAAGTGGACGGGCAGGAATCATTTCAGGAAGCCAAGGCCAGAGTCGTCACCCAGTTTGAGCGCACCTACATTCAGAGTCTGCTGCTCGCCTGTGAGGGCAATATCACCAAAGCGGCGCAGGCGGCTCAGAAAAACCGGCGCGCTTTCTGGGAACTGCTGCGCAAGCATCAGATTGACGCGCAGCAGTTCGTGCCTCAGCCATTCCAGCACCTGGCTGCCGTCGGCAAGGCTGCCGGATGAAGCTGACCATGACAATCCGTAACGGCGACCAGGACAAAAATATCCTGGCGGCATCTGTGACTGAACAGGAGGGTTTGGCGGCAGGAGGGAAACAGACCAGGACAAAACAGGCCAGGCGCGCGGGCTGAGGCCGACGACGAAACAACAACTTAGGCCGCACCACAGCCTGCGATTGACGGCGGCACAACGATTGCCGGTCAGAGCAGGGTCAATGATCCCGGACACAGATCAGTGGTCAGGCAGAAAGCCTGCGGTCAGGTTTGTCGAAATCAGACCGGGCTGGCGTGTGTCGCGTCAGTTCGGCTGATCTGCGCGGCCTGACCTGAGAGGCCAGCCCTGCTCTGTGCGCATCAGTGACAACACTGGCAACGACTGAACTGGTTCGGGCTGATTGAGAGGATCAGCCGAAACTCTCAGCCGACCCTGCCGGTCTGAATCCGCCAGGTGGTTCAAGGCGAATCTTCTGGTCATTCATTACAACCAGCAACAAGGAGAAACTACTATGGGTTTTCAATCTCCCTCTCCATTAAATCTGAACGGAACCATCAGCCCGTCAATCATCATTGATCCAGGTCTGCCGCCTGCCGACATCATCAAGGCCGGAACCCCTTTCCAGGTGAAAGTTGACTGGGAAATTCACGGCACTGCTGTCCCGCTCGTGGCGGGCACCTTCCGCGTCCAAGTCTTCTTTGAATCCATCGGCCCCGGCCCTGAGACCGTTGATCCTCCGGCTCCGATCAATGTGCCGGTGACGAGCGTTCCGCTGCTGCCAGGGCCGCAACGGCAATACACCGTCAATGTGCCGGTGCCGGGCGCGCTGCTTACTCCTGGCGCTTACAACATGGTCGCGCTGCTGACTTATCTGGATGTCGCCAACAATCCAGGCCCGATGGCCGGCTTTTCGGACGAGAAGATTCTCCAGGTCTTCCCGTAAACCGGCTCCGGTCGAAAGCAGATGGTCTGAACTGACGCGCAGGTGGGCGCTGGTCTGGTTTGTTAAGACACCTGTCCGGTGAGGCGAACAGGCGCAGCGCATTTTGCAGACTGCGGTCAGTTCTGCGGCTGTCCTGACCGGGTCATTCAGTTTTCAGGACCGCCCTCTGGTCATTGCGGGGCGGCCTCGTCAACTGAATGACCCGGCATTTACGGCGATTCAGCACTGAATCGGGAAAGGCGATCAACGCGATGGCTGCCATTGATGCTGGCAAGGCGGCCCTGACAAATTTCAGGGCTGATCAGGATTTCACGGCTGATGTGACCTGGGACTGCGATTCAGCCCCGCTGCCGGAAGGTGAGTGGCTGGTGAAAATCTTTGCTGAAACGGCTGACCGAAGCGCCGGAACTGAATCCTTCCTGCTCGCCGAAACCAGGTTCCCCTGTTCGGCGGATGCTGCCTCATCGCACAATTTCAGCGTGCCGCTGCGCATTCCTGCCGGAACTCTTTCCGCGGGCGCCTATCGTCTGGTAACAGTTGTGACTCAGCTTCAGCCTGAGCGGCCAGGCCGCCTGGCGGGGTTCAGGGACGAGCCGGTCATCCGTTTTTACTGATCCGGTCATTGCTGTCGAGTGAGGTTACATCGAGGTTACATCATGGGTACCAGGCGTTCCCGCCCCTCAGGCTCGAAAAGAACATCGGGAGCTGACAACTTCACCCTGATTGAAGGGGTCAACACATACCTGGACGCGAAACTGCACCGGGCAGGCATTCTTACCTTTGCGCAGCTTGCCGCGCTCTCGCCCGAAGAAATCCGCGAATCGCTCGGCCATCCCGAAGGCGTCACGCCTGACCGGATCAGGTCTGAAAACTGGATCGGCCAGGCCAGAAAGCTGGCCGGAAAGAAAACCACCGCGCAGTTTGTCGTGCAGCTTGTCCTCAATCAGGATCGCAGCGTCAGCAGCACCAAAGTCACACACAGTGAAAGTTATGAAGAGGAAGACTGGATCGGCTGGGATGAAATACGCCTGGTCAGATTTTTCGTCCGGCACGGCGAGTTGTCTTTACCTGTGACTGAAACGGCAACAGGCGAAGAGAAGGATGCCGTGAGTGCCGGAACTGAAGCCGTAAAATCAGGCAGGGGGATTGCGAAAACTGCGGCAAGAAAAGTTCCCCTGATCGGCGAGCCGCAGTTGCAGGAATTTACCACGCTGCAACCGCTCAGCCGGATTCCTTCGCTCCTGCTCACTCAGGGACAGCCCTTCAATGTCCGACTCTCTTTCGACCTGCCCGAAACGACCGCGCCGGGAGAAGAAAGGATCGAATACACAACCGTCGTTTACGCCAAAAGCCTCAGCCGTCAGATGCGTCAGCCCGTCGGAGTCGTGCGGGGCGCCGCCGCGCCGAATGAACGAGTCACTGTCGAAGTGCAGGCGACGGAACTGCCCGAAGGCATTTATCGCATGGAGGCTGATCTGACGCTCGCCATTCAGACCGCGCAACAATCAGCAATTCAACGCCGACAGGCGCAACTCAGGGGCAGTCTCTTCCAGGTCTGCTGAACTGATTTCACTCTGCCGTTCCGGTTTGTCAGGAGGTTTCTGCCGTCAGCCCACGTCATCAACAGACCAGGCGTGAGGGCGCAGCTCAGAATCTGACCGGCCCGCCGTGTCCGTTATGTTTGGAAATCTGGTGGGTGCGGGCGCGGCGTTCGTAATCAACGGCGAGCCGGGCGAGCAGTTCATTGAGGCGTTTGAGTCTGAGGCTGGTCAGCGTCATTTCCAGCAACTGCTGCTTCTCTTCGTTCGACAGGTCAAGGCTGGCGGCGATCAGAAATGAAAGTGATTCGGGATCGTCGGGCAGTTCGGGAATGTCCTGTTCCTCGACGGCGCTTGCGTCCTTGAGCTTTTTACCGGCGGCAATGACGCGCTGAAACAGGCGGGCGGCGCGTTCGGCGAGCGGGGCGAGTTCGCTGCCTTCCGGTTCGTCGCTGAACAGTTCGACTTCGCCCTGCAAATAAAGATCGTCGTGAATGTGGCGCACGGTGCGGTAACGTGTGCCGCCGGTGCAGAGAATGTTTGAGCGCCCGTCGGGCATCGTCTGCTGTGCGATGACTTCGACGGTGCAGCCAACCTTGCCGACGGGCGGTTCACCCGTCGCTTCATCTTCGCTGAGAAAGGTGATGCCGAAAACCTTGTCCGTGACCATCACATCGCGCAGCAGCTTGCGATAACGCTGCTCAAAAACATGCAGCGGCGTGACCGCGCCGGGAAACTGCACCAGCGAGAGCGGAAACAGCGGGATGATGCGGGTTGAAAATTCGTCGCTCATTCGTTGACCTTCAGCACTGCCAGAAAGGCTTCCTGCGGAATCTCGACCTTGCCGACGCGCTTCATGCGTTTCTTGCCTTCCTTCTGTTTTTCAAGCAGCTTGCGTTTGCGCGAAATGTCGCCCCCGTAACACTTGGCGAGCACGTTCTTGCCCATTGCCTTGACGGTTTCGCGCGCGATCACCCGCGACCCGATGGCCGCCTGAATCGGCACTTCAAACAACTGGCGCGGAATCAGCGTGCGCATCTTTTCAACCAGCGCGCGCCCGCGACTGTAAGCGAAATCCTTGTGTACGATCAGCGATAGCGCATCCACCGGTTCGCCCGCCACCAGCACGTCGAGCTTGACCAGATCGGCTTCACGATAACCGGCGAGGTGATAATCGAGCGAGGCGTAGCCGCGTGAAATTGATTTCAGCCGATCAAAGAAATCCAGCACGATTTCATTGAGCGGCAGTTCATAGGTCAGCATCACGCGCGTCGGCGTGGCGTAATCAAAGGCTTTCTGCGTGCCGCGCTTTTCATCGAGCAGCGCAAGGATGCCGCCGAGGTATTCCTCGTTGGTCATAATCATCGCCTGAATGATCGGCTCTTCAATCTTTGCAATCGCGCCGGGTTCGGGCATCTTCGACGGGCTGTCAATTTCAAAGACCTGGCCTTTGGTGTCGGTGATGCGGTAACGCACGCCCGGCGCGGTGGTGATCAGATCAACATTGAATTCACGTTCGAGCCGCTCCTGCACGATTTCCATGTGCAGCAGGCCGAGGAAGCCGCAGCGAAAACCGAAGCCGAGCGCGGTTGAGACTTCCGGTTCGAAAAAGAATGACGAATCGTTGAGGCGCAGCTTTTCGAGCGCGTCGCGCAACTCTTCGTACTGATTCGGCTCGACCGGATAAATTCCGGCAAAGACCATCGGCTTGATTTCCTGAAAGCCGGGAAACGGTTCTGCCGTCGGGCGCGCCGCTTCAGTGATCGTGTCGCCGATGCTCACGTCGGCCACGGTTTTGATATTGGCCACGACGAAACCGACTTCGCCCGCGCCGAGTTCGTCAATCTGGCGCGGCTTCGGCGTCAGCACGCCGAGATCTTCAATCTGATATTCGCGGCCCTGCGCCATCAGGCGAATTTTCATTCCGCGTTTCAGTTTGCCGTCAATCAGCCTGACCATCACGATGACGCCGCGATAGGAATCAAACCACGAATCGAAGATCAGCGCCTTGAGCGGTGCGGTGGTGTCGCCTTCGGGCGGCGGAATGACGCGCACGATGGCTTCAAGAATATCGGTAATGCCGATGCCCGCCTTGGCTGAAGCCATGACAGCGTGTTCGGTGCTGATGCCGATGACGTTTTCAATCTGCTCTTTGACCTTTTCAGGATCAGCGCCAGGCAGGTCAATTTTGTTGATGACGGGAATCAGTTCGAGGTTGTTGTCAATCGCCAGATAAGTGTTGGCCAGCGTCTGCGCTTCGACGCCCTGGCTGGCATCAACGACGAGCAGCGCGCCTTCGCAGGCCGACAGGCTGCGCGAAACCTCATACGAAAAATCCACGTGGCCGGGCGTGTCAATCAGGTTGAGAATGTAAGTCTGCCCGTCCTGCGCCTGGTAATTGAGCCGCACGGCATGCGCCTTGATGGTGATGCCGCGCTCGCGTTCAAGATCCATCGCGTCGAGTACCTGCTCCGACATTTCACGCGATTCAAGCGCGCCGGTCGCTTCCAGCAGCCGGTCAGAGAGCGTGGTCTTGCCGTGATCAATGTGGGCAATGATCGAAAAATTTCTGATGTGAGACAAATTAGATGACATAAAGCAACAACAGCTACTCGGAGTCGGGGATGGGTCTGAAGAAGTAGCGGAAAGAATAACCCGTACAGGAGTTATTTACAATTCACGATTTTTTGCAGGATCAGGTCAATTTCCCGGGTACGCACGCTTCCAGCGTGCTGTGCAGCGCAGAAACACTGACTTTTCAAGGCACAGCACGCTGGAAGCGTGCGTACCCAGGAAGTTGACCTGATCCTGTCGGCTGTTCTGCTTTGTGCCTTCTGCGCTTTCTGCGGTGAAGCGCAGCTTTACTGCTTATCTGAGCGTGACTGATTCGGCGCGCCCGTAAAAGATGCCGTTGAAAAGAAACTTGAAAGTCCCGTGCGGCTGAGCGCGAAAAGTGATTTCAGGCCCGAACATCAGCAGGCGTCCCTTGCCGACGCTGGCATCAATGACGGCGACGCTGTCCTGCAGATATTTCTGTCCCCAGGCCCATCCGCTGCGCAGCGGCTTGTCGCTGTCAAACCAGGCAACGGGTCTGACGCCTCTGATCGACGCATCGGGTTTCAGCCTGAAAGACGGGCTGTTGTCAAAAAACACGTCAACCTTGTCCGGCATCCCGTAAGCCAGCGGACTGGTCGTGTCCACACTGGCCTGCATAATTGAGCCGGGGACATAAAATTTCTCGCGGGCGAGCGGGCGCTCAGTGCCGTCAGGCAGTCGTTCAACCAGCGCATTCGCCATCGGTAGTCCGGCCAGGTAGCCCAGATTCGTTGAAGTGCCGACGGTCAGAATCGCGCCGCCTGCTTCCATAAACTTCTGCAACTGCGGGACGGTCTTTGCCACCGAAACGCTGCCAAGCCAGGCGCGGTATTCATCGGGAATCTCTTCGGGATTGGGCATCCGTCCGAACTGTCCTTCGCCACGCGCATCGCGCAGCGGAATCGCGCCGGTCACAAAGATCAGCACGTCGAATTTATTGATCAGCTCTCCGGCATCGAGCGTTTGCGGATAAACGACCGTGAACGGAAATTCGTACTGTTCGAGCAGCCAGCGCGTCCAGCCCGACGGCATCGAACCGCCGTAACGATCCCACAACCCGATGCGCAGCGGACGCAGTTTGAAAGCTTCACCCGCAGGCCTGCTCGTGACCGCTTCAAAATTCAGGCCGAGTTCTTCAGCCATCTTTTGCAGCTTCGGCAGTGTCGTCGGTTTCGCGGCAATAAAAATCGTGCCTGCCGGATGAGACTTGCCATTGGCATTGAAGGTCTGCCGCATCCAGTACACATCCTCGCCGCCCGCGAGCAGGCGATTGGTAGCGATGAACGCATCGTTGATCTGATGCGACAACAAATATCCGGCGGCGTTTGAAGCCGTCGTGACGCGGCCTGTTGGTGGTTTGACGAGGCCGCTGGTTTTTTCAAACGGCCCGTCAAAGCCATCCAGAATGCGATCAAACTTCACGCCCATCTGAAAGGCGAGCGTCCAGCCCGCGCTGTCATAAGGCGGAATCGGCGGCCCGCCCGGATACGCAAAATCGTGCGGGTGATCCTGCGGCTCGAACATATCCATCACGTGCGCGCGAAACGGCTGCGCGGTTTTGACGACGTAAGAACCTGCCGGATAAGTTTTGCCGTTCACCTGAAACGACTGAGTGGCGCGATGAATCGTGACGCCGTTTTTGATGAGCGCATTGATGAATTTCGTCGCGGTCAGAAAGTCAGGCTGATCTGACGGCAGAATGAAACCGCGCGGGTCGCGTTTCTCAGGCGTGCGCATCATCTCGAAATACTTCACCGGCTGCGTGCGTTCAGCGCCAAAGCCGCCTGAATCGGGTGCGTCAGCCGTCTGCCCGCGTCCGGTTTGTGCCGGGCGGTCTTTGGCATAAGCGGCCTGCGCTTCGGCCACTTCGTGCGGCGTGATGGTCCAGTTGTCGCGGCTGCCGCGTTCGATGGCGTTCCTGCCCATCCGGTAAATATTGAAGAGAAAATCCTCGCGGTGCTTTGACGCGACATCGAGCACGGCGCGGTTTGCGGTGATGGAATATTCGATGGACTGCCTGAAATGCCACTTCTGCGGCGCGATGGGAAAGGGCAGATCAGCGCGGGGCAACTGATTGCGCAGCACGAGCGGAATTTCCATCGGCGTCGGATTGCCGATGGTTTCCGTGAGCAGCCCGATCATATTGTGAAAGTAAACAGTCGTGCGCAGCCCGCCATTCCACCACGTCGAATAGCTTGAGCCGGAACGCATCGTCACGCCGGGTTTGCCTTCGAGCGCAAAGCGGCTGTGCATCGCCGCGCCGACCAGGTCAATGCCGAGCGGCACGAGCGGGTCGTAGTTGTAATTGAACGGATCACGAAATGGCGGCGCAAACATCACCGTCCCGACCGGCCCGGTCTGATGATGGTTGTAAACGATCTGCGGAAACCAGTCATGAAAAAAGACGCGATTGATCGCTTCTGTCTCCGGCTGATTCGACATATAAAAATCGCGGTTGTTGTCGTGGCCGATGTATTTCTGATAAAGGCGCGGAATCGTCGCCAGGGTTCGCCTGGTCGGATCGCTCTCGCGCATATACCAGTTCGAGACGAGTTCCATGCCATCAGGGTTGACGAGGCAGGCGAGGATGATCGCGTCATTGAGAAACCGCATCGTTTCAGCATCGTTGCGGCTGACCATCTGCCAGACGGTTTCAATCAACTGCTGCGCGCCCAGGACTTCAGTCGCGTGCAGCCCGCCATCAATCCAGACAACGGCTTTGCCTTCAGCCGCGAGCGCGTGCGCCTGTTCGTCGCTGAGTCCTTCGGCCTGCGCAAGGCGGCGCGAAATTTCCTTGTACCGATCCAGCTTTTTGTGATTTTCGGGCGACGTGATGATGGCCACATACATCGTGCGGCCTTCGGCTGATTTGCCGATCTCGACCAGTTTCATCCGGTCAGATTCGGTGGCGAGCTTTTTGAAATACGCTTCAAGCTGCGTGTAATTCGCCAGTTGATAATCGTCACCGATGTTGAAGCCGAACTGTTCTTTCGGTGAGGTGAGTTTGCCCTGCGCATAAGCTGCCGGTGCGAGTGACAGAATCAGCAGCAACAGCAGCAGCGTGCGCGTGCGATGGCTGTGCATAGTGGCCTCCATTAAAATTGTGGATAAAAGAATCGCAATGACAGGTAAAGCATCGTCAGCTTACCGCACAGTAAAAAATCGGGCAACTCAGCGAAGAGAATGGAACGCGGATGAAACTGATGCGGCGGATTAAAGCCGATCCGATCCGCGCTGATCCGTCGCATCTGTTCAATCCGTATTCCATTCCTGACCCGCGTACAAGCCACGATTCGCTCGCCTGTGCTATCATTGCCCCCGGTTAACCAGCCTGAAGCGGTTTCACAGGCAATCAGAAAGGGAAATGAAACCATGAGCGAAGACAGCACGAAAAATCTGACGACCGGTGATCTGCTGCGCCTGATTCTTTCACGCCTTGATTCAGTGGAACGGAGACTTGATTCAATGGATCAGCGCATCGCGGCACTGGAAGCAAAATCCTGTGACACCAAACCAATCTGGGAACAGGCGCTGGCCGGGATAATGGAACTCCGGCAGGAAGCAGTCGTGGTCAATCAGCGGCTTCAGCGACTGGAAGCAGAAGTTGCACTGATGGGGCAGCGGCTGGCAGGCATTGAATCTCGTCTGGACAAGATGGAGAAGAATTATCGCTGGCTGGGCAACAAGGTGGATTTGTTCAATCAGGAACTGATCGAGCAGCGTGATGTCTATCGCCACTTTGAAGAACGCCTGACCGAACTCGAAAAGCCTCGCGCCTGAACCGTCAACTGCGCTCAGCCCGCAGTTGATCTGATTACCGAGCCATACAGTTTGTTACTCAGCGCGCCGCGTTCATAAGCAATCCGGCCATTGATGATGACTGTCTCAATGCCCGAAGCGAATCGCGCCGGACGCTCAAATGTTGCCTTGTCTTCAACGCGCTGCACGTCAAGCAGCACCAGATCGGCAAAAGCTCCGGGCCGAATGACGCCGCGCTCAGCGAGGCCGAAAATCTGCGCCGGATATGAAGTCATTTTGCGCACGGCTTCAGCGAGCGTCAGCGCGCTGTCCTCGCGGACGAACCTGGCCAGGATGCGCGCAAATGCGCCGTAAGCCGCCGGATGCGGCAGCCCGCGCCCGTAATCTTCAGCATCGGTGCAGAACGCGCTCAGGCGATGACGAGCATATTTTGTCAGCAGTTCGCGCTCTTCGCGTTCGCCGGTGACTTCAAAGATCAGCATCGAAACCTGACCGCGTTCCTCAATAATCAGATCTGAAATCGCATCGAACGGTGATTTGCCGGTCAGCTTTGCCAGTTCATTCAGGCTGCGCTTTTCATAACGCTTGTTCTTTCTGCTTTCGACGTAACCAATATGAATTGCGTCCCAGCCTGTTGCGCTGACCAGGTTGTGCGGCCAGCCGTTTTCTTTCCACGGCGGCCACGATGGTTTCTTTCGTTCAATATCGCGTTGAATGCGGGCGCGCGTGCGTTTGTCCTTGAGGCGTTCAATCAGCATTTCAACGCCGCCTTCGAGCGACCAGGGCGGATAGATCGCAATCATCATCGTCGCGGCGGCAGTGTAGGGAAACATATCGAAGCTGATGCGCACACCCGCGCGTTCGGCTTCTTCTTCCAGCTTCAGCACGCGCTCAATTTTGGGCCAGTGAGCGCGCCCGACGGCTTCGTTGTGCGAATGATGCACGCGCACGCCGGTCTGTCGCGCCACGTCGAGCAGTTCATTGACTGCGGGAATCAGTGTTTCGCTCGAACCGCGAATGTGGCTCGTGTAAATGCCGCCGTAATCTGCGACGACGCGCGCGAGTTCGTGCAGTTCACGCGGATCGGAATACATTCCCG
Organism: Blastocatellia bacterium; assembly: GCA_046331565.1. Taxonomy (GTDB): domain Bacteria; phylum Acidobacteriota; class Blastocatellia; order RBC074; family RBC074; genus DASRDU01. Next base: position 2,497,223 of record JAXLQP010000001.1, on the reverse strand, counting down.
GCGGATAGATCAGTCCCGTTGACAGACCGAGCGCGCCGTCCTTCATTGCGGCTTCGGTCATTGCCCGCATCTTTTTCAACTGCGAAGCTGACGGCGCACCTTTGGCCAGGCCCATTGCCGAAATGCGAACGGGGCCGTGCGGTGCGAGCATCGCAATGTTGAGCGCGAGTCCGTTTGCTGACAGCGCGTCGAGATATTCACCCGTGCTGCGCCATTGCCAGGAAACCTGCTGCGGCGTCATCCACGCATTGACGGCGCGCAGAATCGCTTCGGCTTCGTTATTAGCAACGGGCGCACAGCCGAGGCCGCAGTTGCCGATGATCGTGGTCGTGACGCCCTGCGCGAGTTTGCATCGCATCAGTTCGGCCTGGCGTCCGGGTTCAAGCGGCAGAATCAGATCAGCGTGCGAGTGCGGATCAATGATGCCAGGCATCAGCGTCAGGCCGCGCGCGTCAATCCGACGCCGCGCTGACTGAATGAACTGCGCGGGCATCTGTCCGATGGCAGTGATGCGATTTCCGGTGACGGCGACATCGGCCTGATATGCGCTCAGCCCTGTGCCGTCAATGATCGAAGCGTTCTGAATCAGCAGATCAGCAGTCATCGTTTTGTAAAATCAGGACAGCCACGAATCAGAAGGGCAGCGCAGAATACGGTTATTGATTCGTGAACATTCGTGTTCATTTATGGCTGCTTCTTTCTGTTCCGGCAGCGCAGTCGAATATATCCGTCAGGCTGACTTTCGACAATTTGAACCGCGAAGGCAGATAGTGATTCAGGTGAATTGAAGGCAGGCTGAAAAACAGAAAAGGATACGCGGTGGCCCCGAAACCGACGTCGCCGAACAACCCATTAAAACCACGACGCCGATCAACCGCGTATCCTCTTTCCGGCAGATTATAGAGCGAGCCTCGTGCCACAGCTCGCCGCGATTCGCTCAATCTGATAAAACCCCTGTAAATACAGGCCTTCCAAAGCGCGCAGAGTGAACGCGGCACAGTTCGCTTTCAGTCATCACGATTGAATTCTGACGCACTCCGTCACGTCAGAGTGACGTGTTGTGTAAAGCCTGAATGAGCGCCGCAAAATGTCAGTTCTCACGACTGCCACGCGTATAAAAAAATCCCCGTTGTGAAAACGGGGATGAGAGTAACGACAGGATTCAATTGTTCAGCCGGATCAAAATCAGTTGCTGATCGGACGACCGCGACCACGTTCACCGTGCGACGGTTCAGCCGGGCGCGAGCGTTCTGCCGGAGGCGCAGACGGGCGCTCGGTGCGGGCCGGTGGTTCGACGCGGCGTTCAGCCGGACGTTCGACGGAACGTTCGACAGGCCGTTCACGCGGAGCTTCGCGGGGTTCAGTGCGTGGACGCTCGGCAGGAGGCTCAGCACGGCGCGGCGCGCTCCAGGTCGGGCGGTCACTGCCTCTGTCCTGGCTCCTGTCCGGTACACGCGGAGTCGGAACATTGTCGCGTGAACGCGGCGGTTCGACCCGTTCGATGCGCCTTTCATTGCCGCGCTCAATGCTGCGATCAGGATTGCGATCAACCTGGCGATCAGAACTGCGATCAGTGCCGCGCTCGACATTGCGATCAATGCTGCGCGTGCTGCTGCGGTTCAGGTCGCTGTTGTCTTCGCTGGCAGGCCTGCGAGTGGTCGCGGTGGGCGGAGCCGAGCGTTCGACCGGGCGAAAATCGGGCGTGCGGCGCATCCGGTCGGTCTGGCGGTTCTGATCTTCAATGTCGCGCGCGCGATCAACCGGCAGGCTGCGCGGTGAACCGGCAGGCGAACTCTGGTCGCCTGTGCCGCGCGCTGGCACACCCTGGCGACTGGAATTGTCTTCAGTTGTCCGGCCCGTGCCGCGCAACGCGGGAGTGCCACGCTCGACTGAACGCAGCGTGTCGCCTGTTCGGTTAAAGTCCGTCGGAGTGGCCACGCGGCGGGTGACGACCGATGAATCCATGCGCTGCCTGATCGTTTCATTTCTGACCGGAACCTGGCGCGGAGTTTCGGCCTGCTGCGGCTGCAATTCGACCTGGCGGCCTGAGAGCGGTCTGGCATCGCGCAGGTTGCGGGCCAGATCGTTATTGGCGATCTGCTGCGGCGGATTGTTGCTGTCCACCACAACGCGCGGATTCGTAAAGCGACGACCTTCGACTCCGGTCACGCCGCCCGGCGCTGAATAGTTGCGCAGATCAGCCACGCGGCGCGGTTCGATCTGGCGCGGGCCGGAGTTGTTATTGATGATGGTGGTGTTGTTATTGATGACAGTCGTGTGACCATAAGACCCGTAGTAACGTTCGCCCGGCGCGAGCGGAACCCAGCCGACGCGGTCGTAATAACCATCACGATAACCGTTGCGATAACCGTCACGATAGCCGCTGCGATAGCCACCGCCGCCGATGCCGAAAAAGACCACCAGTGACGGATGCCACGACCAGCTTGAAAGCGTGACGCCGAAGCCGCCGTGCGGCACCCAGCACCAGCGATTGCGATGATAGGCCCAGCGACCGTAGTGATAAGGCGCCCAGCCCCAGGGTTCATATGAAATCCACGTCCAGCCGTAAGACGGATAGTAACGCCAGTACCCGGAACGGTACGGCGCCCAGTCCACCGTCACGATGCGCGGCGACCAGACCCAGCCGTAATCAGGCGTGTCATACCAGTCGCCGTAATAATCCAGCTCATACAAACCCGCGACGCCGGACGGCACATAACGCGAACTGCGCAATTCGGCGCGGGCATAGAGATCATCGTTGCGGCGGTCGTTCCAGCGATCCCATTCGTCCTTGTCGTCCGGTTTTGTCACGCGCCAGGCTTCGACATCGCTGCCTTCGATAATCATCTGGCGGCCCTGTTTGACCGGGATCGTGCCGAATGTCTGGTTGTAAACCTCGGCCTGCCCGCGCCGCACGATAACTTCGGTCGTGCCGTCTTCGCGGACGTTGATGCGGTAGCTGCCATCTTTCAGAAAAGTGACGGCTACTGTTGGCGTGTCAACTTCAAAGTAAAGTGGTTCATCGTGGTCGGGGTCTTTGGCGCTGACGAGTTCAAACTGTCGGCGGTCAAGGCTCTCGACGCGAAAGGTGGCGGTGCCGACCGACAGGGCAAGCTGCGTGGTGCCGGTCGTGAACTGCGTGATTTTCAGATTGGTGTCGTGGTCGAGTCGCACCAGGTTGCGCCCGGTGAACTGCACTTCAACACGCCCGCCTGAGCCGGTATAAAGCTGATCGTTTTCACCAAGCGGCGTGTTGATGGTGGCGTCAAACCAGTCATTGCGGGTGCTGCCCGCGCGCTGATAGCTGACTTCGCCCTGCAGCAGACTGATGCGGGCCACGCGCAGAATCGGTTCATCGCCCAGCGCCAGCAGGCACAACGCAGTCAGAAACGACAGGAGCAGAAAGAGGCGCAGCAGCGGGCGACCGGAACGAATACGTGATCCGTTCGGAGCGGAATTGTGAGTGTGAGCAAAGAGTTTCATTTTGTCCTCCGCGGAAACTACACTGGTTTCGGAGTGATGCAATTAAGGAAGCTGACCTGCTGATGAGCAATTCAGGTGCCATCTGAAAGGACAGTCCGAAATGAGCCGGGTGGCCTGATTCTGTTAGAGTTTTAAGATTGCTGCCGACGGGTGACGCTGGCAATGATACACGATATGGAATGCCCGGCGCAGGAAAAGGTGTGCCGGCCTGGTCGGGACGGAAACGAAAAGGTGAAATGTTCTTGAAAGGGAATGACTGAAGGCTTACACTTTGCGCCTCAATCCGCCCCGCAGTCCGCTTCAAGTCCCCGTCATCGCTTGAAGTCTCACTGGAGAGCAATTATCATCACCTCTTTGTCCGGCCAGGCTCCATCAGGCAATGGCCAGTGCGCAAAATCTCAGATTCGAAATCTTCTCGGAGTTCACAAACACTATGCTTCGCTTTTTCGCCAGATTCAAAGGGTTACATAAACTGGTCTTTGTCTTTTTCTGCGGGGTGCTGCTGATCGGGCTGGTGCTGTTTTATGCCATTCCAGGCTTTGACCTGACCAAACGCGCTGCCGGACGCGGTAATGCGGCTGATGACACAGTGATTGCCAAAGTCGGTTCGCGGAATGTCACCCTCAAGGAGTTCCGGCAACAGATTTCTGCGCTGTCCGGCATGTACCGCCAGGGCGGAAATGATCTGCCGATGGGGGTCGTCAAGGCGCTCGGACTCGACAAGCAGGCGCTTGACCGGCTGATTGAAGAAAAACTGGCTCTGGCTGAAGCTGACCGCCTGCACATTACGGCGACCGACGAAGAAGTGAGCAATCAGATCAAGACGCTGCCCGGTTTTACGAAGGAAGACGGCAGCTTTATCGGCGCTGACGAATACAAGCGCGCGCTCGCGCTGCGCGGCGAAAACGTCGAGGAATTTGAAGACAACATCCGCCGGTCAATCATTCTGGGCAAGATTCGTGATCTGCTCGGCGCACCGGTACAGGTGTCTGACAAGGAGATCGAAGAAAAGTACAAGGAAGACACCACCCAGGTCGAACTCGTTTACGCGCAGATTGATCAGTCAAAGGTCAAGGATGCGATTAAGTTCACGGATGACGAACTGAAGTCTTACTACGACGGCCACAAGGATGAATTCAAGACCACTGAAGCCGTGCGCAAGGTTGATTACGTTTTCGTCCCGACCGACAAGGCGACCGCGACCGCGCCGGTTACTGAAGAAGACCTGAAGAAGGAATACGAGGAAAGAAAGCAGTTCGAGCCGCGCGTCAGCATCATCAAACTCAATGTCCTGACGCCGCAGGATGACGCGACAGTGAGCGCGAAAATCAACGAACTCGCCACCCGCGTGCGTGGCACTCCGCAGACCAAAGCCGAAGATTTTGCCACCGTCGCGCGCGGCAATTCGCAGGATCCGTCAGCCGCCAACGGAGGCGACATCGGCTTTATCAAAAAAGACGCCAACAAGCCGAATGACTGGAAGCAGCGCGCCTTCGGTTTGCAGGTCGGCAATATTGACGGGCCGTTCCGCGACGGGACGAGCTATTACATTATGAAAGTCACTGAGCAGCGTCAGATTCCGTTCAGTGAAATGCGTCCGACCCTCGAAGCAAGCCTGAAAAACCGCAAGGGCTATCAGCGCGCCAACGAGATTGCCGACAAGGTCTACGAGGAATTCACCAAAGACAAGGACATCAAAAAGGCCGCCGCCGTCGCCGCGAGTGAACTGAAAATCAGCAATCCTGAATCGCTGATTCGCAGTCTTCCGTTCTTCAAGAAAGGCGACACGCTGCCCGAAATCGGCAGCAATCCGGCCTTTGAAAGCGCCGTCGAAGGCATGTCGAAAGGCGAAGTCGGAGCCAAGATCAGCATCCCGAACGGCATTGCCGTGCCGCGCATGGTTGATGTCAGGGAGGCTGGCCAGCAGTTGAATTTCGATGACGCGAAATTCCTGGTCGAACAGAAACTGCGCAGCATTAAGGAACCCGATGCAGTCAGGGCAAAGGCGCAGGAGATCGTCAACAACGCCAAAACACCGGCTGAGCTTGAAGCTGAATTCAGGAAACTGGGTCTGGATGTGAAGAAGGATACCAACTTCAACACCTTCAACTTCAGCAGCCTGGCAATCGTGCAGCAGGCGCGCACGGCGGCGCTGGCCCTGAAGGAAGGCGAAGTCGGTAAGAATCCCGTCAAGAACGGCGCGAGCTGGCTGATGTTTGCCGCGACCAAACGCAAGGATCCCGATATGTCGAAGCTGGCCACCGAACGCCGCAGCTATCAGCAGCGGCTGCTTGATGAAATGCAGAACATGGCCTTTGATGCGCACGTCAAGGCCGCCCGCAAGCGTTATGAAAAGGATGGCAAACTGACGATCAATCAGAAGAAGATTGACGAATTTATGAACAGCGAATCAGCCGCGCCTGCCGTTCCCGGCCAGTAACCGGCTGCATCAATGATCGAAAATCAGCAGGGCCGGAAGTCTCTCGTAAGACTTCCGGCCCTTCGTTTTTGCCGCTGACGCTTTTCCTGAAACAAGTCCGATCTATTTCTGACTGCCTGCTTTTTTCGGGTCGGCCTTGAAGGCCTGATCGAACAAAGCGCGCGGGATTTTCAGGCCCAGCGTGACATCACTGGTCTGAGCGCCGATTTTGATTTCGTTGAGCAGTTGGGTGAGGGCCTGCATCAGCGGTTCCTGATTGCCGCCAAGCATCATTTTGCCAATCGCCACAAGGCCATTGAGCGAAGCTTCAATCTTTGAAGCCTCGGCAGGAGAAGGCGTGCGCAGCTTTGCGTCAAGCAGCAGGCTCAGTTCGTCACTGACATCAAGCGCGCCGCTGACCATCTGCACCGCCGCCAGATCCTTGAAATAATCCTGACCGGCCAGCATCTGCCGCGTGCTTTCGGGAATGCTGATGGCAAAGCGAATCAGGCCAGTGGCTCTGGTCTCTTTCAGCGCACCGTTGAGCGCGTTATTGAGGTTCGGAGTCGGACTGGCTGCCGCATCAATGACGGCTTTGACTCCGACCTGATCGCCCAGCACCACGCGGGTCTGATCGAGTTGCGTAAAAGCCGTCTCGTCATCAAGCTTCAGCCCGACCGTATCAGTGACCGTGCCCACCAGGCTTTCGGCAGAAGTGCTGGTCGGCTGGCGCGTGTTTTCCTTGTCAGCCTTGTCGCCGTCCTTTTTCTCTTCCTTCTTTACTGCTTTGACCAGATAGATGGTTTTGCTTTTGTAGCTGACCGTGCCGGTTTTTTCAGCCTTCACTTCCTTCAGCAGCGCATCGAGCTTTGACTGGTCAAGCGTCAGCCCGTCAAGAATCACTGCGCCCGTCGTGGTCTTGCCGGACATATTGAATCCCATCGTGATCGTTTTGACTTTCGACAGATCAACGCCCGTGCGGCTGGTGAGGTCATCGAGTTCCTGTGTCAGCCTGCCGCTCTGCTGCGGCCACGCGGCCTTGATTTTCGGCAGCACGTCATTGATCAGCCGTCCGGCATCAAACAGCAGCACCGCATCAGATTTGGGCAGCAGCGCGAGCGTTTCATCAGCCGCCGTGACCGGCGCGGCTTTGTGTCCGGCGGCAGCATTGACGTGATGATCCGGCGGCAGCGTTCCGGTCGCTGTGCCGAGGCCCGGCAGGGCAGGGCCGAACACGAGCGACAGTGACAACATCCATCCTGAATATCTCTTCATAACCCGTTCTCCAGAAAAAGCTGTAATCAGGCATCGGTGCGTGGCAGGCGTGCCCGGACACCGGCGGCGCTGATCGGATTTCGATTCGTGAAACTGCATTCTCGCCGCTCAGCATACGACCCTGCAACCGTCGCAGTTCATCGGATTCTGGCGCGGCCCGCCCGAACCGTGCTGCTGCGGGCGCCTGCTTGACAGCCTGACAGCTTCACAGTAGCTTTGAAGACCTGTCAGGCGACACCTTTGATGAGTATCACAGACCAGGGTTGCAGGGAAGTCAGCAGGAAAAAATGGCCGCCGAACCCCACAGCACCAGCCTGTCACCACGTCAGTACCTTTCGCTGGTTGCGCTCTATGACCGCGAAGAGGATGCTGGTGAACTGCTTGACCGTCTCGCGGCTTTGTCGGTGGATACCAGCGAAGCGACCATCGTGCGGGTGGATAACCGCCCCGTTGCAGCCGCGAATCACGGCGCTGGTGCAGCGGCATTGTCTCCGGTGACGCGCAGCATCATGTCATTCAGCATCATCGGCGGCGCGCTCGGCTTTATGATCGGCGTGGTTTGTTACGAAATCGGCCTGCTCAGCCTGGCTTTCAGCATCGGCCTTTTTTCAACGGCGCTCGCTGCCACGCTGGCGGGCGCATCAATCGGCGCAGGCCTCGGCGCGGTGGCCGGAGCCGCTCGTGAAAAGGCTGCCCGCGCTGTGGCTGCTGTTACTCCGAGGCCTTCGCGGGATGGCTTTCTGGTCGTCGTCAAGGTTCCGCTCAGGCTGGCCGAACAGGCCGAAACCATTGCGCGCCGGCTCGGTGCCAAAGAGATCATTTTGTAATCGCCGCTCTGATCCGGCGAATCGCAGTTCGCATAACACAGTTCCTCTTTTTGCTTTTGAGATAAATTCACCATGCCTGTTGACGAGTCAGCGCCAGCCTCAAATCTCAAATCTCAGATTTCAAATCTCAAATCCTCAGACATCATCGTGATCGGCGCCGGCCCGGCAGGCACGAGCGTTTCAATTCTGCTGGCCCAGGCCGGATGGCAGGTGCTGCTGCTTGAAAAAAGCCGCTTTCCGCGTGAAAAGCTGTGCGGTGAATTTCTGAGTCCTGAAACGCTGCCGATTTTTGACCGCCTGGGTGTGCGCGGGCAGATGATGGAGGCCGGAGCGCAGCCGATCAGAAAGTGGCTGCTCGTCGCGCCCAACGGTCGCCGCATCGAAGTGCCGCTCAGGTGGATCAGCGAAGGCGGCGAAGCCATTGGTTTGTCGCGGGCGCGCATGGATGCCATTCTGCTTGATCGTGCCCGCGAGTGCGGCGTGATGGTGCGCGAAGGCTTTCACGTTTCTCCGCGCCTGGCGCGTGAAAGCGGCCTGACGATGATTGAAGGTCGCACTGACGGTGAAACGATTGAACGCTTTGCCGGGCGGCTGATCATTGATGCTTCTGGTCGGCAATCCGTTTTTGCCCGCCATCAGACTACGCCGCGCAAAAATGTCAGCGGTTCACGACCCTTCGGCGTCAAGGTTCACCTGCGCGGCGTCGAAGGCCTGAATGACAGCGGCGAGCTGTTTTTCTTCCGTGATGGTTACGGCGGATTGTCGGCGGTCGAAGGCGGGCGCACGAATCTTTGTTTCATCACTACTGAAAATAACCTGCGCGCCGCGAGGGGCGACCGGCACGCGCTGCTTGAAATGACGATGCTGACCAGTCCGGCAGCGCGTGAAAGATTGCGCGGCGCGGTGCCTGATGGCGCGTGGCTTGGCACCGGGCCGCTCGAATACGGTCGCCGCGCTTTGGTGCCGGGCGTGCTGGCGATTGGCGATGCCGGAGCCTTTATTGATCCGTTCACCGGCAGCGGTATGCTGCTGGCGCTGACAAGCGGCGAACTGGCCGCGCAGGTCATCAGCGAATCATTCGCGGCAGGCGCAAGGCAGCCTGAACAGGTCATTTCACGTTATCAGCAAATTCATCAGCATCATTTCAACTGGCGCTTTCGCGCCTGCGCGCTGCTGCGTCGGCTGGCCTTCAAACCGGCAACGCGCAACGCGCTGGCGCTGCTGCTTGAGCGGCACAGTTCGCTGGCCCGGCTGGCGGCGCTCAGCACGCGACACTGAACAGACTCAGGGTTCAGGCGACATCTTTCACTGAACCTTTCACCCGGAACAATTCATGTCTTCATTCAATCTCCCCGGTTCGCTGACGAACCATTGTTTACGACTCCTGCTGCTGCTGACTGCGCTGGCAATAAACTCTTTTGCTCAGCAACTGCCGCCTGCTTCATCCCGGCCTGCCGCAAAGCCGAACGATGACAAGCCGGTTGAAGGCGAAGCCCGGCCCGATGCGAGGCGCACTGAACTCAATCTGCTTGGCAAAACCGACGCTTCATCGGGCGAAAGCCGCCGCAATGAAAACGTGCAGTTCAACCTGGTGGACAACAACGCGCTCAAGGAACTTAACATTCGCCTCGGCACGACCGCGACGATCATCAATGAATTTGCGCCTGCGAGCGGTTATTTCGGCTCTGAGTTCGGCAATGCGCCAAAGGCTTCAGTCACGATTCCGGCGCGGCTGAAAGCGGGCTTTCACGGTGCGCTGCGCGAAACGCATCTCAACAGCGTGACCAGCGCGCGTTCGTTCTTTCAGGTCGGCAGCGTCAGGCCCGCGCACGAAAACGAGTACGGATTCAACTTCGGCCTCTCGCCCTGGCAGCGCACGAAATTATTCTTTGACGGCAGCCAGCAGAAAGTGCGCGGCAGCGTCAACGGCAATGTGCTGGTTCCGCGACCCGATGAACGCACGCCGCTCGCCACCGACCCGGCCACGCGGGCGCTCGTTGCTAAATTCCTGGCAGCCTATCCGGCTGAACTGCCGAACCGCACCGACATCAATGTGCGCGCCCTCAACACCAATTCGCCGCAGACGATCAACGGCAACGCGGCTTCAGGCCGGATTGATCACACGCTCAGCGGTCGTGACAATCTGACCGTGCAGTATCAGTTCACTTCGCAGAACGTGGACGCCTTTCAGTTCGTCGCCGGGCAGAATCCGAACACCGATACGAAATCGCATCTGGCGCGCCTGGTCTGGACGCGGCAGGTGAACGCGGCAACGGTGCTGCATCTGACCGCAGGTTACGACCGGCTGACTTCGCTGCTCGAACCTGAAAAGAACGCGGTCGGGCCGATGATCAGCACCGCCGGGCTGGAAACGCTCGGCCCGCAGGGCAACATCCCGATTGACCGCGCACAGAACAACATTCGTTATGCCGGTCAGTTGCAGCATACCGGCAGCGCGCACAACCTGAGCGCCGGGCTGACTGTGGTCAGGCGACAACTCAACGGGCGCGAAACCGATGTGCATCGCGGATTCTTTTCGTTCAGCAACGATTTTGGCCGCAAGGGCATTGAGAATCTGCTGATGGGCACGCCGTCGCAGCACATCGTTTCAATCGGGCAGGTCAATCGCGGCTTCCGCTGGTGGGAGTTTCAGTTTTATGCGGGCGACAACTGGCGGCTGAGTCCGCGCCTGAATCTGCAATACGGCGTGCGCTGGCAGCCTGTCACGAAGCCCGTTGAAGCCAGGCACCTCAACACGGTCGCTTATGATTCCGATCTGAACAATGTCGGGCCGACTTTGGGTTTTGCTTACCGGATGCCGCGCCGTTACGGCGTGCTGCGCGGAGCTTACGGCACGCATTTTGGCGAAGTCTTTCCGGTCACGTTTCAGCAGATTCGCTTCAGCCCGCCCGGCAATTACAAGATCGTCATCATCAAACCAAACCTCATTGATCCGCTCGGCAATGGCTCAGGCAGTCAGGCTGTGCTCGCCCGCCCGACGGTTTATCAGCTCGATCCGCAACTCGCCACGCCTTATTCGCACCAGTACAACCTGAGCTGGGAACCCGAACTGTCGAAGTCAGTCAGATTGCAGGCCGGTTATGTCGGCAGCCGTTCGCACAAGCTGCTGGTGCTGTGGTACCTCAACCGCGCTCATCCGCGACCCGATCTCGAACCGACGCCGACGACTGAAACCATCAATCAGCGCCGCGCCAATCCTGACTTCGCTGACATCAGAGTGGTCGTCAACGGTTCACGCGGATACTTCGATGCCGGGCGCGTTTCGCTGATCGTGCCGAACTGGCACGGCCTCGTGATTGATGCGTCGTACTGGTTCAGCAAGGCGCTTGATCTTGGCTCCAGTTACACCAACACCGCCAACGAAAACGATTCGCGCAAATCGCGCAGCCAGTCTGAATTTGAAACGCAACACGATATGAAAGGCCTCAGCGATTTCGATCAGACGCATGCTTTTTTGTGGCGCACGAGTTACACGCTGCGAACGAGCCTGCATCAGAACTGGCTCAGTCACGTGACGAATGGCTGGAATCTTTCGACCATCGTGCTGGTCAAGACGGGCATTCCGTTCAATCTTTCGACCGGATCTGACGGCCCCGGCTTTGGCAACGTTGACGGCAACGGCGGCGACCGTCCGAACCTGCTTGACCCTTCAATTCTGGGCCGCACGATTGCGAATCCGAATACGTCGCGGCGGTTGTTGCCGCGCGAAGCCTTTGCTTACATCGGAATCGGTCAGGATCGCGGCAATCTGGGGCGCAACGTCTTTCGCAAAGGCCCGATTCACAATGTCAACGCGGCGCTTGCGCGTGCCTGGAGCTTCAGCCACGATCTGCGCGTCACGTTCCGCGCCGAATCAATCAACCTTTTCAACACGCCGCAGTTTGCCGAACCGGGCTTTGAACTCGCCAATCAGAATTTCGGTGCGATTACCAACACGCTCAACGAAGGCCGGACATTCAGGTTTGCGTTGCAGGTAGGATGGTAAGTTTTTCCGGATGGCTTTTCAGAATCGCGTTGAATCGCAATGGCGCAGTTGTCTTGCCAAGCTTTGACAGGGAAGTTTCAGTCAATGATGCCGTCAAGCCTGAGCGTAAAGCCTGGCAGCAGCGGCTCGCCGGAGATGGTTGAAGGGTGATTGAGGATTTCGACGGCAGCCGCAGGACGGTAGAGATGAACTTTCTGCCGAAGCGGATCAATCAGCCAGCCGAGTTGCGCGCCATTCCCGATATATTTTTCCATCTTTTTCTGAAGCGTTCTGAGCCGGTCGGTTTTCGAGCGCAACTCAACGACAAAGTCGGGACAGATGTGCGTGAATTCGTCGCGCTGTTGCGGTGTGAGCGCATCCCATCGTTCGCGCCGCATCCACGAAACATCGGGTGAACGCTTCGCGCCATTCGGCAGTGTGAAGCCGACGGATGAATCAAAGCCAACACCAGTGCCATCAGCTTCAACCCAGTTGCCAAAGCGTCCTGTCAGTTTGAAATTGCGACTGCTTCCTTCGGGAGTGACCGGCAGCATCACGACCACTTTCCCATCACTGGTCAGTTCAATCCGCAAATCGGGATTCTGTGCGCAAAACTGCTCGAACTCTTCATCCGTGATCCTGGGGCGCAGCGGGCCGAGGTTGATCACCATCAGCGGCGCTTCTGATTGTGCGGCAGGTGTCAGCAGGGAATTCATACTCCTTATTCCTCCACCGGAATTATACACGGATCACCTGGAACCGAGTCGGTTGCTACTCTGATTTGCTGGTCAGAATGGCATTGAAGAGCAGCGGCAGCGTGGCCAGGCTCTGACCGCGATACTGCGGGCGAAAGCCGAACATTACGACGCGGCCCTTGCCCATCGTGGCTTCGACCATTGCCGCTTTGCCGCGAATCAGTTTGTCACCGAGAATCCAGCCGCTCAGCAGCGGGCTGGTGTTGTCAGGATAACGCGCGATGACTTTGACGGTTTTGGGATCGGTGACTTCAAAGGCAGGGCTGCCTTCAAACCACGCGATGGATTCTTTATCCATCCCAAAAGTCAGCGCGTTTGCTGAATCAAGCTGTGTGCGCAGGATTGAGCCGGGGCAGTAAAATTCTCTGGCCGGAACACCGTTGAGGACGTTTCTGGCCGGCACGCCGAGATGTTCAATCGCAAAGTTCGAGGCGTTATTGAATGTGATCAGCGTGCCGCCCGCCGCAATGAATTCGCGCAATGCCTTCACACCCGCTTCGCCGAGGCCGCCCGTGTACTGTTCGGGATATGTGCCTGACGATTCTTCATCGCCGCCGCGTGATGACCGGGCTGAGATGCCGTTGAATAAAGCCTGCGCTGACTGATCGGGCAGGATGATCGCGTCGTACTTTTCGCGCAGATTGCCGGCGCGAATCTCCTGATGCAACAATCTGGTGTAAGGGAATTTGTACTGATCGAACATCCACCGCGTCCAGCCTTCATCCATCGAAGCGAGATAGTTCTGATACAGCCCGACGCGCACGCCCGGATTCGATCTGACTCTGGATTGCAGCACCAGAGCAAACGGCTCGCGCTGCGTTTCGACCGTGAACGCATCTTTGACGGCGATGGCGCTGATGTTCATCAGCAGCGGCAGCGTGTGCGCGACCACGTCATAAGGACGGCGCGGCGGGCCGCCCGGATATTCGCGCAGGTCGGGATAGACCTGTCGTTCAAGCAGCGTTTTCGCAAACGCGGCGTATGGCTGATTCATCAGCACAATGTGCGTGCCTGCGGCGTAGCGTTTGCCGTCAGCCGTGAATTCTTTCCTGGCGCGCACGACTTCAACACCGCCGCGCCGCAGAATCGCCAGCACGCGGTCAAGACCTTCGGTTTTGTAAAAGTAACCGACCTCTTCAGAAGTCGCGGGCGTGCCGGTGATCTTTTTGATCGCTTCGTCTGATTCTGAATGTTTCTGTTCGTCCTGCGTGCTGCGCGCCTTGATCTCATCCCTGATCTCCTTTGCCGCAGCCGCGATTGACGAAGGCAGTTCAGGTTCAGGCAGCAGCCAGGCGTAAAGGTTCTGCTTTGGCGCAACGGCGCGGCGTCCGATGTCGTAAAAGTTGCGCAGGTACTGTTCACGATAACGCGCCGCGTGACTGAGCAGCGCCATCGCCGCCGCTTCCTGATAATCAACAATGTCACGAATCGTCCACCGACCGCCCGGCCACAGCTTCGGATAGTTCCACGACTGCACTTTCGCGTTGTAACCGATGCCCGGCCCCAGGCGCTCAAACGGCACTTCAACCGGCGTTGCCAGGCGCGCACTCGCGGTTTCAGAGAGAATGCGCAGGCCCGCGTGGTAATGGGCATAAGCGCGCGCCGGAGTCCACGCATCATAGACGCCATTGATGACCACGCCGCTTTTGCCCTGCGCAATCACATCCGACGCCATCACCGAACCGAGCGCATTGACTCCGGCAATGATGGCCGGATCAATGTTCGGTTCCCAGGGTTCGACATACGGCGGCACAAACAGGCGCGCGCCGCTGCCGCCCATCTGATGAATGTCGTGCAGAATCTGCGGATGCCAGACGTTGAGAATTTTATCCACGGTCATCTGCGTCTCGACCTGCGTAAAGGCGTACCAGTCGCGGTTGTTGTCGTGGCCGGTATAATGATGATACAGCTCAGGCGGCGCAGTGCCTTCAGCCGGAGTGCCCACAGTTTTCTGATACCAGTCCGCCACGATGTCCGTGCCGTCAGGATTGAGCGACGGCACGAGCAGGATAACGGTGTTCTCAAGAATCTGCTGAATGTCAGGCGTGTTTGATGAAGTCAGGCGATAGGCCAGTTCAGTTGCGGTGAAAGTGCCGCCGACTTCGGTTGAATGAATGCTGCACGTAATGACAACCACAGTCTTGCCGCGCTGAATCAGTTCACTGAGCGGCTGTTGCTGATTGATCAGGCGCGGATCAGCGAGCTTTGTCTGAATCTCTCTGAGTGCGTCGAGCTGTTTCAGATTTTCAGGTGAACTGATCGTGGCGACGATGAACGGACGACCCAGCGTGGTCTGGCCGAGCGTGTCAACTTTGATGCGGTCGCTTGTCTGAGTCAGA
This sequence comes from Blastocatellia bacterium, assembly GCA_046331565.1. Taxonomy (GTDB): domain Bacteria; phylum Acidobacteriota; class Blastocatellia; order RBC074; family RBC074; genus DASRDU01. The sequence goes on along the minus strand of JAXLQP010000001.1, from coordinate 2,482,140 downwards.
CGGTTGAAATAGGCAACGAACTGTTCCCACTTCGCCAGTTTGCGATCAGTCCCGATCTTAAAGCCAAGCACCGATTCCGGCGCGGGGACGGTTTGCGCGGCAGGGGCGGTGACGATTCGGCCAGCCTGAGCAAAGACAGGCGTGGCAGTGAGGCAGAGAACGATCAGCAGCAGGCTGAAGCGAATGATTTTCATGGGTACGCTCCGATCAGACGATTAGAGAGTTGTTGCCGGATGATTAGAGTGCTTGATTCAACCGCGAAATATCTGTAGCTTAATCTCACCAGTGATGATTGTTATCTCCCCGCTGCGGCCTGTCAAATCAGGTGTCTCATCAGGGGCCGAAATAAAGAATGATGTTCCAGACTGATCCTTCCAGACGCAAAGCCGCCCTGATTACTGTGTTGCTGATTTCAATCAGCGCCATTCCGCTGCTGACCAGAACCAGAAACCTGGCGTGGTCGAAAAATGCGATCCCGCCAGCGACCAGTAAATCAGTTGCTGCGCCCGCGCCGGTCAAACGTCCCGCTGATCCGCAGGCATTGACTGCTTTCAGAAATCGTCTGCTTTCTGAACAGCGCGACGGTCAGCAGCACGGCGTTTACATCGAATCGCTCAGGAGCGGCGAACCCGTTGCGGCGTGGAATGAGCAGATGGTTTTCAATCCGGCTTCGGTGCTGAAACTGGCGACATCGCTGGTGGCGCTCGACAAACTTGGCGCTGCTTACCGCTTTCGCACTGAGTTTCGCGCGACTGGTGAAATTGACGCGCGCACCGGCACGCTCAACGGCGATCTGATTTTACTGAGCGGCGGTGATCCGTCATTTTCCATCACCGATGCGCGCAAGGTCGGCGACGAATTGCGACAAACGGGCATCAGGCGCGTCAATGGCGGTCTGGTCGTGGTCGGTTCGTTCACGTGCAATCACAATTCGCAGACGGACATTTCAGCCGGAGTCTTTCGTCGCCAGGCGCGCATTCCGTTCCGCGACAACACGCGCTTTGAATCAGACAAAGCCGCGTTTGCTGAGGCAAAACCGCTGCTCACGATTGAATCAGACACGCTGCTGCATATTCTGCGCGAACAAAATGCGCACAGCGTCAATGCGATGGCCGATCAACTGGGCGAAGACATTGGCGGCGTGGGTGCGCTCAAGGAATTTCTGACTGAAAAGCTGGGACTGCCTGACCGCGAAGTTTTCATTATGCGTGCATCGGGGCTGGATATTAACCGCCTCACCCCGCGCGGCACGGTGCAGATTCTGCGCGCGTTGCTCGACTGGCTGCGCACGCACGGTTACAAACCTGAAGACGTGATGCCGGTGGCCGGAGTTGATTACAGCACACTGGCCGGGCGTTTCACCGAGCCTGAATTTACGGGCAGCGTGATTGCCAAGACCGGCACGCTGACTGAAACCGACAGCGGCGCGGCAGCCTTGTCAGGCGTGCTGATGACGCGACAGGACGGGCCGCTGCTGTTTGTGATTTACGACATGGCCGAAGGTCGCAGCGTCAGACAACTGCGCCGCGAACAGGATGAATTTCTGAAAGACCTGATGAATGAACTCGGCGGCCCTGCGCCGCTCGCCAGCCGTCCCGAAACCAGCCAGCCCGACAGCCTGCAAAGCCGGGTGATCAGATGATCACAGGTCAGCGCTGAAGTTCGACAAACTGTCAGCCTGTCGAACTTCAGTGCTGATAACTGCGCCCAAAGAGCAGCCCGGACGTTATATACTGTTCTCTGATCACTGATGGACACTGCGCGAGGCGCGGCTTATCATTTTCCTGCCGTTTTGCTTCTGATTGCGCAGCCTGATTCTCAGAGCGAGGATGTTTATGTCTCAACCAATGATTGACGTTGCTCCTGACATTACCCATCTGATGACGGAGGACGACACACCCGTGGATAATCTGCCTTCTGAAAAGCAGCAGCGCCTGCTGACAGAGCCGCTTTACAGTTCGTGGGAAGGGCCGGGCGCAGGCCGCCCGTTTCTGGCGGCGGCCAATGTCGGCGTCTTTTATCTGGCGCGTAACCCGGCGATTGTGCCGGATATGTTCCTCAGCCTTGATGTCGAAGTGGCCCCGGACTGGTGGGAGAAAAAACACCGGTCATACTTTTTGTGGGAATTCGGCAAGCCGCCCGATCTGGCGATTGAAATTGTCTCCAATACGGTGGGCGAAGAGGATGGCGAAAAGAAACGCCGATATGCCCGCATGCGCGTCAGTTACTATGTGATTTACGATCCGCAGCGGCAGGTGATGCCGGACACGCTGACCGTTTATCGCCTGAATGGCTTTGAATATGATCGCCAGGCTGAAGCGCAGTTCCCCGACCTCGGCCTGGGACTGACGCTCTGGGAGGGCGTCTTTGAAGGCAAACAGGACACGTGGCTGAGATGGACTGATGCCCGGCGTCAGCTTGTTCCAACCGGCAGGGAACGCGCCGAACAGGAACGACAACGCGCCGAACAGGAGCATCATCGCGCTGAGCAGGAACGAATGCGCGCTGAACAGGAACATCAGCGCGCCGATCAGGAAAGTCAGCGTGCTGAGATTGAAAGTCAGCGTGCTGAGCAGGAGCGTCAGCGCGCCGAACAGGAAAGTCAGCGCGCCGAGCAGGAACGAGCAGCAAAGGAAGCGACGCTGCATCAGCTTGAGCAGGAGCGACAGCGCGCTGAGCGAATGGCTGAACTGCTGCGGCAGATGGGGCGTGACCCGGATCAGCTCTGATTCAGGTCAGCCGTGTCACTCATCAGATTTCGCGTTGTGCCGCTCGGACACGACGTATAATTTTTTGATCAGAACAAGCGCGTGACGGAGCATTTGATGAAGCTCCGTTCGCAGTTATCACAAGGGATAAGACAGACAAATGAACTCAGTGAAAGCTGAATCCGGCGCGCCGGCTGAATCGCCGGTCGAAACAACTGAATCATCAGGCCGGTCGAATTTTATTCGTGACATCATCATTGAAGACCTCAGTGCAGGGAAACACGGCGGGCGGGTGCAGACGCGTTTCCCGCCTGAGCCGAATGGTTACCTGCACATCGGCCACGCCAAAGCTATCTGCCTTGATTTCGGCCTCGCGGCGGAGTTCGGCGGCAAATGCAACCTGCGCTTTGATGACACCAACCCTTCCAAAGAAGAGACCGAGTACGTTGATTCCATTATGGAAGATGTGCGCTGGCTCGGCTTTGAGTGGGACGGGTTGTATTACGCTTCTGATTATTTCGAGCAGCTTTATGAGTGGGCGATTCAGTTGATCAAAGCAGGCAGGGCTTATGTCTGTGACCTCAGCGCGGAAGAGGTGCGGCAGTATCGCGGCACGCTGACCGAACCGGGCAAAGAAAGTCCGTACCGCAACCGGTCAGTCGAAGAAAACCTTGACCTCTTTGAGCGCATGAAGAACGGCGAGTTCCCGGATGGTTCACGCACGCTGCGCGCAAAAATTGATATGGCCTCGCCGAATCTCAACTTCCGCGATCCGGTGATGTATCGCATCCTGCACATGGAACACCACCGCACGGGCGACGAGTGGTGCATCTATCCGATGTACGATTACGCGCACGGTCAGTCAGATTCGATTGAGCACGTGACGCACTCGCTCTGCACGCTCGAATTTGACGATCATCGCCCGCTCTACAACTGGTTCATCGAACAGCTTGGCATCTTCCCGTCGCGGCAGATCGAGTTTGACCGGCTCAGCATCACTTACACCCTGCTCAGCAAGCGCAAGCTGCTGAAACTGGTGCAGGATGGTCACGTCGCGGGCTGGGACGATCCGCGCATGCCTACGCTGTCAGGCATGCGGCGGCGCGGTTACACGCCCGAAGCGATTCGCAACTTCTGCGCCAACATCGGCGTTTCCCGCACGAACGGCATCACGCAGCTTCAGCAGCTTGAATACTTCCTGCGCGAGGATCTGAACAAACACGCCCTGCGTGTGATGGCTGTGCTGAAGCCGCTGCGCGTCGTGATTGACAATTATCCCGATGACCTGGTTGAAGAGATGGATGCCATCAACAACCCCGAAGACGCCAGCGCAGGCACACGCAGGGTTCCGTTCTCGAAGGTGCTTTACATCGAGCAGGATGATTTTCGTGAAGACCCGCCGAAGCAGTTCTTCCGCCTCGCGCCGGGCCGCGAAGTGCGTTTGCGCTACGGCTATCTGATTACCTGTCAGAGCGTGGTGAAGGACGCCGAAGGCAATATCGTCGAACTGCGCTGCACCTATGACCCGGCGACACGTGGCGGCAACACGCCCGACGGGCGCAAGGTCAAATCCACGATCCACTGGGTTTCAGCCGCGCACGCCGTCAACGCAGAGGTTCGTCTTTACGACACGCTGTTTACCAAAGAAGACCCGAACGAAGTTGAGGAAGGCCAGGACTTCACCGCCAATCTGAATCCGAACTCGCTGGAAGCGCTGACTGATTGCAAAGTCGAACCGGGGCTGAAGGACGCAGCGCCCGGCACGCGCTATCAGTTCGAGCGGATGGGCTATTTCTGCGTTGACCCTGACTCTGCGCCCGGCAGGCCTGTTTTCAATCGCACGATTGGTTTGAAGGATACGTGGGCGAAGATTGAGCAGCGGGCGAAGAAGTGAGCTGATGATGTGCTGAACCTGGGATGTGTCAAAGAGCAGTGACCGACAATTCGGGGCACTGCTCTTTATTTGCCCGCGCAGATCAAATTTGTCAGAAATATTCCCGCCGTTACGACTTGCCCATCAGATATATGATTCCGTCGGCTAACTGTGCGCGCCAGTGTTCGGCGTTGTGGACTGCATTCGGCACTTCCAGATACTTCATCTCATAGCCTTTCGCCCGCAACGCATCGCGCAATCGCCGATTGGTTTCAATAAAAACCGGCCCGCCTGCCGTTTTTCTGGTTTCATTTGCGCCAACTTCAAGATAAAGGCGCACGTTCAGTTTCGGCGCATTTTTGTACTGCGCGGTCAGCCATTCCAGTTGTTCGGTGCCGCCTTCATTGCCACGCCAGAATGCGCCGCTTTGCGACAGGACGTTGCCGAACAGATTCGGATATCTGAAAGCCACATAAGCCGCCGCCAGCCCGCCTGCGCTGTATCCGCACACAGTGGTCTGGCCAGCTTCACGAGTGACCTGGAAATTTTTCTGCACCCAGGGCAGCAGATCCCTGGCCAGGAAATCAGCAAACTTCTGATGATTGGCCAGGTCGCCCAGCCTGTCTTCGGAGTTATCAATCATCACCTGAACGGTCGGATGAATCTTTCCGGCGGCAAGCAGGTTGTCGAGAATCACGGGCGCGGGAATGTCTTTGATGTAATCTTCACCATCGAATGACAGCAGCAGGCGATAAGGTGCAGTGGCCTTTGCGTTGTAACCAGGCGGCGTATAGACCCAGACCTTTCGCCTGCGGTTGTACTGATTGTCCTGAACTTCGAAAGACTCAACTTTGCCTTTCGACACGTCAGCTCTTTCCCTGGTCCAGTCAATCGCCGACTGAGGCTGAACCAGCAGGCACAACAGGGTGATGAAGATTGAACCAATAACTTTCATCAGTGTCTCAGATCATTTGCGCCGCGTGTTTCAGGCGCGCTGTAGTTCGTGCCTGACCGGAGTCGGAGGAGTGTCACTTTTTACGGGTCGAGCAGTCGCAGGAAACTTTCCTGAACGAAATGCTTGTCAGTCGTCAGGGCTTCGCTGAATCAAAGAACCTGATGGCTGCATCGTGATTCCTGTCCTTTTCGCTGTCCAAGGCAAAGAAGCCTGATGTGTCGATCAGCATGGAGTCTCAGCCTTCATTCTCACCTTCGAGAAGACAGGCACGTGCCAGATCACGGTCAATCTGTTCGTTGTCAGAGCCATTGGCGGTACCATTTTTCCAGACGCCAAAGAACCTGCGAATGTCGCCCTTTCGCTCCGGCTGATCCGGCTGTGCACTTTGAGAGATGTCATTGAGAATCAATGCCGCCAGTGCCAACCGCTCTGCCGTGGGCAGCGGGCGTACCGTTTGTTGATAGAGTTCCTGAACATTTACAGCCATTACCTCACCTCACCTGTGATCTTAGCGCGCAGCCAGTGCAGCCGACAATGACCCTGCTGATTCCGCTGCGGAAACAACTTCACACCAGTTGCGCCGCGTGCTTCAGGCGCGCCACGGTTCGTGGCTTTCCAATGGCGGCGACCACATCGAACAGGCCTGGCCCGACTGCCTGGCCGGTGAGCGCGGTTCTTGTCGCGTTGATGAGCAGTCCGGCTTTGACGCCTTTTTCTTCGGCGAATTTTCTCAATAACGCTTCGGTTGAATCGTGAGTGAATTCGTCGAGCGTGGCGAGGGCGTCGGCGAGTTGCGGGAGCAGTTCCTTCAATGCCGGGTCTTTTTGCAGATTCTTTTTCACTGCCGCTTCGTCAAATTCAAAGCTGAAATCGCCAGCGAAGTAAGGCCGCCCGTGAATGGTGAAATCCTTCAGCGTGCGGGCGCGTTCGCGCAGCAGCGTCAGCGTATGTTCGAACCACGCCCGCCGTTCGCCTTCGTATTCATCACGCCACAGACCGCTCTGCTGCAACTCGGCTTTGACCATCGGAAAGAGTTGTTCCATCGGAATAGTCTTGATGTATTCCTGGTTCATCCACAGGGCTTTCTGATCTGTCCAGTTGCGCGCATCGCCTTCGGTGAAGTTGAAAACGGCGTTGGCCTTGTGAATGCCTTCGAGCGAAAAGAGGCTGACGAGTTCTGCGCGCGAAAAGATTTCGCGGTCGGCGTGTTCGCCTGATGAGGGCGACCAGCCGAGCAGCGCCAGAAAATTGACGAACGCATCAGGAATGAAACCTCTGTCACGATAAGTCGTGACGCTGACGATTTCGCCGTGCTTGCGCTTCGAGAGCTTGCCCTTGCTCGGCGCCAGAATCAGCGGCAGGTGCGCAAAGACCGGCACGGGTTTGCCCAGAGCTTCGTAAATCAGCACCTGTTTGTGCGTATTCGAGAGATGATCCTGCCCGCGAATGACGTGCGTGATGCCCATCATAATGTCATCGCAGACGACGCTCAGGTTATAGAGCGGATGCCCGTCGGAACGGAGCAGAACTAAATCCTCAATGTCTCTGTAATCGCGTTCCTGCACACCGAAAACCTCATCTCTGAATTGCGTTCGCCCTTCTTCGGGAACCTTGAAGCGAATGACGTAAGGCTCGCCCTGGGCGGCGCGGGCGTCTGATTCCGCTTTCGACAAATCGCGGTACGGGTTCAATACTTTCGGCCCGCGCGCGGCGGCTTCGGCGATCTGCTGTTTGATGTTTTCGTCGCTGCGTTCTTCCTTCGGCGTGAAGTCGCGGTAGGCGTGGCCGCTTGCGAGCAGTTGATATGCGGCGGCGCGATGCTGTTCGTAATAATCGGACTGATGGAACGGGCCTTCGTCATAATCGAGGCCGAGCCACTGCATGCCTTCAAGAATGCCGCGCACCATGGCGTCGTCGTTGCGCAGCCGGTCGGTGTCTTCGATTCTGAGAATGAAGGTGCCGTTGTGATGGCGCGCAAAGAGCCAGTTGAAAAGGGCCGTGCGCGCTCCGCCAACGTGCAGGTAGCCGGTTGGTGAAGGCGCAAAACGAACGCGAATGTTGTCTGTTGACATAACTCCGAAATCTTTCGTGTGGTGTTGATGATCAAGGCAGTCACTATAACTGACTTCAGCGGACGGTTGCCAGTGAGCGACGGGTGAAGAAGAGGTGAGGCGTGCAGGCCGGAAAAAAATATAGAGGTCGCAGCAGACTGTTTGGTGGGAAAGTCATCTGCGACCTCTTGCAGAGTCCACGAGATTATCCAATTGCCTCACAGAAACTGGCAATCAGGACGAACTTCCAGAAAAAACAGCAGGATTGCTCTGGCTGCCTGACCAGATGACGGAAAGCGAAGGAAAGGAATAAAAGGGGGGAATGGCGTGGAGGACTGGAACGTCTTGTTTTCACGACCACTCAGGTCAGGTTGTTACCCGAATCGCTCCGAAAGGTGATGATGTGCCGATAACGTGCATCACGAATTTCGGATGGTCCGCAATTCAGGGCGCTGCTGAGTGGTCGTGATGAATGAACAGCCTTTCTCGTTGCCGGACCGAGCGCTGTCAATACTGGGTTTTCAATTATGACAGAGCGGGTCATCAGACCGGGGGGGCTTCTGTGTGGATACGCCTGTCGTGTCTTTGTGCCTCGTGGTGACCGCGTCGGTGTTACTGCGCGGTTTTATTCAGCCGAACGAGATTTCCGCCGCATGGCTGCCAGGCCTGCGAGACCGCTGCCAAGCAGGATCAGAGTGGCGGGTTCAGGGATGGCCGCTGCGCCGAGTTCGATTCTGGCGCGAATCTGGCTGGGGGTGTTGCCACCGCCCAGAGGTGGCGGATTGATCGTCGTCGTCGGTTCAATGGTCAGTCTGATGACGCCTGCGGTCGCTGAAGTGAAGGTCAGGGTCAGCGGGCTGGTCCACTGAATTTCGGTTGACGATGCCGTCTGCACAATGCGTCCGGTCAGATTGCCGGTGAAGGTTTGCGCAGAAACATCACCCGGAACGGTGAACGACACCTGCAACTGGAAGGATGCACCGCCAAAACTCGGGCCACTGCCCAGCGGTACGGTTGAATTGGAGTTGACAGTAAAGACTCCGAGCGTCACGTTTGTCACTTCACCCGGATTCAGACCAACGTTGATCTGCGGAACGGTTGAGGTAAACGTGATGGAAGCGGTTGAGCCTCCCGAAGCCGTCGCCGTCAGTGTTGTTCCGCCGCCTCCAACAGTGGCGCCCGATGAGCCAGCGTTGAAGTTGCCGGAAGTGTTGGCCCGGAGCGTAATGGGGTCAGCCAGTGCTGAAGCGGCACACATAATCAGCACGGCCACCCCTGCCGCCCAGAGCGTCAGGATTTGTTTAGGGTTGTTCATTCAAGTAAAGCCTCCTTGCGTGTTAATGGTGATTTCGGGGAGACACCACCCGACCAGCGGTGACGGACCAGATCATCTGAGCGGGTGAGTGAGTGCTGCACGAACTATACACCAGTTGATTGTTTAATGAGAGTAGCTGGAAGAATTTTTTAAATTTTCCTGGCCGGATTTGTCAGCAGACAGAAACAACGCTGTCTCCCGCCAGCCGGACATCATCTGCAATCAGGACGGAGTTCACCTTTTGCGCCGGCTGCCATCTGGAGCGAACGGTTGAGCAGCTTCTCGACTCTCGCCAGCAACTCGGCCAGGGCGAAGGGCCTGATCAGGTAATCATCGGCCCCGAAATCCCTGATCAGCATTTCTCCGTTCGGGTGGTTGAGGCCGGACAGGATGAGGACGGGCGTTTGCAGCCCGTTCTGGCGCAGCCGGTGACAGATTTCAAGGCCGCTCATCAGCGGCAGCAGAAGATCGAGAATAATCAGGTCAAACTGTTCGTGAGTTGCGCGCTGATACCCCGTTCGCCCATTGACCTCGGTTTCAACCGTATAACCCTGAGCTGACAACGGGCCTTGCAGCGGCAGGGCCGTCATCTGCTCGTCTGCAACCAGCAGCAGCCGCGCGGAATGAACCATGGATTGATCGTTTTCTGACATAGCTGTAAGGCAGGAATTGAGGTCTGGTAACATCACTGAGATACATCACTGACGGGGCGGGAGCAGTGAGGAAATCCAGGGGGCTGATGAAAACTGCCGTAATGACTGCTCAACCTGTTGTCCGCAATGTGGCGGCACCGGCGAGGGCATCCGGCAACATTGCGGACAACAGGTTGAGGGCCTGCCGCGACTACGCTCTGCCAGCCCAATTGAAAGGGCGCAGCCGCGACGAAGCTAGTGTTCTCTGATGACCGCGTTCAGTTGCCGACGCGCGTGCCGAAGCGCCGCCACTGCTGCCTTGAAATCGCTTTCGTTGAGACCGCGTGGCCGGGTCAGCGCGCGAAAGTGTGCGATCAGTTCCGGCAGCGGCAGCGGCAGCGCGGCCAGACGCAGCATCAGTTCAGCGATATGAGGCGCACGCTGCTCGAGCAGATCAAAAGCGATTCGGTCTGTTTCAGATCTGCCGATTTCCGGTCTCTCTTCGCCAGGCAGCAGAGTGAGGCTGTCAAAAATCATCGGTTTGCTCCAGGGGAGGATGAGCAGATTTTCTGTTGATTTCAGCCACAGACTGATCAGCACATTTCGCCAGCCAGAGTGGCGCGCAATTCCAGTTCGCGGGTCAGGGCGTTTTGCAACAGCACGTCACGTTGTTCAACCAGGCGTTCGCTGCGTGCGAGCGCTTCACGCAGGGTGCGTACCTCAGCCTGCAGCCGGTCAATGTGATCGAGCGCACGAAGCAGTTTCTGCTCGAAAACCTGATTGAAACTGACGGCATATTCAGGCTCGCTGATTTCGGACTCTCTGCGAACCGGTTCAGTCTGTTTTATTCTCACCATACTCATTGCCATAATTTATTCCGAATTTATGATCCGGCTGGCGCCTGCCTCAGGCTGACCGCAAACCCCACAGGGCTGGTTCCATGGGTTCCGGTGATTCAGGTGACCATGAAAACAGCCCTGCTGCCGGAGTGGGGGGCCTGGCGATAAACTACAGCCAGGGAACCTGAAACGGCAGCAGACGGCTTTCAGTCCGATCAGCACAATACCAGTCCCGCTGCCGTTTTTTCCGAGCAGTGCCGGAAACTTTCAGCCAGTGATGAATTCAGTTACAAATATTTCGTTTTGAGGTTGTCAGAACCTGTATGGCTACAGGCTGGATCGGGGGGAAGCCTCGCTGCTTCAGCACCAGGTTGCCATCCTCACAGAATCGCCCTCAAGACACGCGCCAGTGTTGAAGGCGATTCCGTTTGACTGTCAGCCACACTGCCAGCAGTGAACTGTCAGTGCAATTGCCAGGAGGATGGAAGACGCGACTGCGAGACAGCCCCCCAGACTGCTCGCAGTCACATCCTGGCCCGTTACAGGAGGCGAGCCTTGCTCACACAACGCTCTCACTCGGATAATGGGAATTGTGAAAAAACATCCCGCAGTTTTTTTTCCTGAATAGTAAGACTGCGCTGGCCCACTTTGATGCCGGTGACGCCAGCTCCTGATCTGACAATACTGAATAAATAATTGTGGATCGTGACCGGACTGCCGCCTGAAACCAGGCGGCTGAGGGTGACGACGTAATCGGTCGCTTTCAACCGGCTGGCGGGCAGTTTCAGGGTGACGACCGGAGTCGTCTGCTGCCGCTGCACCGTCAGATTATCCCATCGCTGAATGATTTCGCCGCTGCGCGTTTGCAGCGCAACCTGAAATGGCCCGGCGGCGCCGTTCGGTAATTCGAGTTGCAGCGCGATGGTCTGCGTCTGCGACGGAACCGGAAATTCGGGCTTGTTCTCGTCCCCTCTGACCACATCCACCGGCAGAAAGAAAGTCGCAAGTGATGGGGAGTTGCGGGGTGATAAAGGTCGCGGTGAAATAGAGCGGGGAAGTGTTTGCGGCGGGCCGTCTGATCGCGCCGGGGCCTGCACGGCTGACGGTGATGTTGTCAGGCCGGGCCTGTCTTCCTGCCGAATGGATGGTGAAGGTGACGATTCCAGTCTGGCCGTCGGTTGCGGGGCCGTCTGGCGACTGGTCATATACCAGAGGCCGCACAGCGTAATAATCGCTGTCGCAATGGCGGTGGCGGGTAACAATCGCCACGAAAACATGGCCGCCAGATTTGTCCACAAACCGGCGGCGAACGAGCGCCGGGGTTCCGACACGGGCCGGGCTGTCGCATCAATCAGATGAAGCAGCGTTCTGCTGAACGCCACTCTTTCCCGCAGGGTCGGATTGACGCGCAGCAGTTGTTCAAATTGCAGTCGTACATCCCCGGCCATTTCTCCGCGCAGATAATCATCAACGAGGTCATCCGTGACTGCCTCGACTTCGCTGAGAAACTGCGGATCAGAGAAATACATCTGTTCGATTTCCTGTCGTTCTTCTTCATTCAGCTCACCCGTCACATAACGGATGATCTGCCTTTTCAGTGACGTTTCATCTCTCATAATTGAGCGGTCTGTCCAGTGGTCACATACTGCCTTTAATATCCGGCAGCCTGTCTGACAGGGAATGGGGAAAATACAAAAATGTCCCGCCTTTATCCTTTTTCGAGCGGTGAGAGCCGCAGGTTCCGGGCGTCAGTCTGAATCGGATTTCGACGCCAGACAGGCCGCGACACAGGTTGCCAGGCGGGCGCGCAGCAGTGTTGTTTTATTGCGCAGTGTTTTGAGGGAAATGCCGAAACGATCAGCGAGCAACTGACGGTTTTCAATCTTCACGCCACCCGTGCCCTGGTAATACTCAATGATGAGTTCCCGTTCCTGTGGCGTCATCTGGTCAAGGCAGCGCCTGAGGCAGGCCAGCCGTCTTTCCTCTTCGCGCTGCTGCCGGGCTTCTTCGAGCAGGCTGTGCGGATCAGGCGCCAGCGCCCTGACCGTCAGCAGATGTTCATCAAGCTGTTCGGTGCGACCAGGCCGGGCCAGGTCTTCCCGCCAGACATTCCGGGCCACCCCGAAAAAGTAGCTGGCCGGATCACTGGCAAAAATGACCGCCCCCTCCTCCAGCCGACCCGCCACGCGATTGAATGTTTCATCCGCCAGTTCGTGAGCGCCTGCTGCGCCTCGAAAGGCAAAGAAAGCAATCAGCGCCTGGCGAAGCTGCTCATATCTTTCCGCCGCCAGGTCCCGGTCATCGGCCAGAGAATTCAGCAGACGCTCAAAGGACTCCGGCGTCAGTCCCTGACGTTTTCGTGATTTTGGGGAAAGCGTTCCGGGCATCGTTCGTCAATCCCTGGCAGCGGAGATGAAAATCCTGCTATGGGCTTGCTCGCAGCAGACCGGACAGGAGGGGGACTGGCCTGAAGACAACAGGTATCGGTCAGTATTCTGTAGTGACAGTTACCAGCCGGTTCCGGATTTGCTGAGTGTTCGCGGTAAGAATACCTGAAAGTCCCGTTCAGGCCAACAATCCTGGCTGTGAAGAAAAAGATTTCGCGGCGCTGGCGGCGCATTCAGAGGCGGTCAGATTCCGCTTCACCATTCGCCCTGCAGGGTAAACGCGGCCCAGTACCAGGGCGCGCTGTAGCGTGGATTTTTCATCATTTCAAGCTGTGCCGCCCGCAACGCTGCCGCAGGCGATAACTTCCTTTTACCGAGCAGGCCCTGATAAAACCGCCGCATCAACTCTGCTGTCGCCACATCACTGACCTGCCATAAACTGGCCATTACCCGCCGCGCCCCCGCATACATAAACCCGCGCGTCAGCCCGACCAGTCCTTCGCCGCTGATTTCCCTGCCCAGCGCCGTTTGACAACCGCTCAGCGCCACGAGTTCGGCATTGAGCCTGAGCCTGAAGACATCCAGCGTGCGCAGGTATCCGTTTTGCCTCGCCCCCTGCGCATCCACCTGCGAAAGCACCAGGGCCGAAAGCGCAGGGCGCTGGCTGTCCAATACGCCGTGCGTCGCAAAATGCACATACCGGTACTGCTGCAAATCCGCATCCGTCACGGCGCTGTGACTGGCATCGAAATCCAGGGCGATTTTGCTTTCGCTGTCGGCAGCCAGGCGGCGAATAAATTCCGCTTCCTGACGGCTGGCAGACAGGCGTGCAAAACCTCCTTCTCTGCGGACTGGCAGGGTGGCATCAGACACAGCAGTGACACGCGCCTGCGGGCGGGCCACACGTTCATCATCCGCGCTGAACACCGGATCAGCAAAGAGCGCGAGCGTTTTCCCTGCTGCGCCACGCCCCGCTGCTTCTCGTCGCAACAAAGCCAGCAGTGACGCGGAAGGGAGCGTGAGCAGTTCGTGGTGGACGATCAGGGGTTGTCTCTTGTCCGTCGTCCGTTGTCCGTTGTCCGTCAGGCGTGGTGCATTGCCTTTGACAACTGACAACTGACGACGGACAAGGGACGGCTCCGGCAGTGCCGCAAACGGCACATAATGCAATGCGCCGTCCGGCACGATCAGCAGGCGTTTCTGCGGCAGCCAGTCACGCACGGGAGCGAGCAGCATCTGACCAAGCTGAGAAGCGATGGCATCAAATTGTTGTTGCTGCGCCTCACGCCAGCGTTGCGCTTCTGTGATTGAGCGAAACACCGGCGGCCTGGCGTGCGCTTCCATCAATGCGTAAAGGTCGCGGGCAGCTTGTTCCAGCACGCGGCGCGGCGGCAGCGGAAAGCTGTGCAACTGCGTGCGCGTGACGGCGAACAACCAGCTCCGCTCAGCGCCGAGGGCATATTCCAGCAGCAGAGTTTTGTCGTCCAGCACCTGCTGCTGAATTTCACCGGGCGTGAGCGGTTGCGCTTCCGTCAGCGCCGCATAGTGCGGATCGCGTTGCCGTATTTGCTGCGTCAGACGTTCGTATTCCGCCAGTAACAGGGCGAGTTCGTTGTTGCGGCGCGTTTGCTGTTCCACAGTTTCCGGCTGGCCTGACAGCCGCGTTTGCTGATCGGCTTTGAGAGAAATCTTCTGTCGCAAATCACGCTCGCGCGCCGCCAGTTGCGAATCAGCCGTCGTCAGCATCTGCCCGGCATTCGCGCTGAGCATTTCGAGCAGCGAACGCGCCCGTCCTCGCTCGCTCGCAGCAAAGGCAGCGGCGCGGCGCGTGGCGGATTTTTCCCGCTCGCCCAGTTGCGCCAGCAGATCAAGCTGTAATTCGTATGCTTCGCGTTGTGACGCCAGAAACGTCGCGCGCAAATCCGGCGAAACAATGCGCGCGCGCTGGCTTTCGATCAATTGCACCGCCTGCTCAATTCGTGCGAGCGCCGTCGCGTCATCGCCCTGCCGTCGCGCCACGCGCGCCAATCCAATTTGCGCCGGCAAAGTCACTGTCACATTGGCTAGTGCCTCACCTTGCGCCAGCGCCTCGTCATACCATCCGCGCGCTTCGTTGATGCGACCCAGTGCCAGCGCGGTTGCGCCCAGATCATTCCTGATCGCAGCGCGATGAAACGGACTGCCGACCTGCTGAAAGGCGGCCAGGGCTTCACGGTACTGTTCCTGCGCCTGCTCGTACTCACCGCGCGAGAAATACACATCCGCCATTGCCTTGCGGATTTTGCAACTTTCGACGCGCAGCAGGTATTCGTTACCGCCGATGACCGTAAACCACTCCTGCAGCACCGCGAGCGCCTGCCGATAATCGCCGAGTTCACGACACGTCCGTCCCAGTTCATAAAGCGCCTGTCCTTCTGCATTCATGGAGTAATAACTCCCGCCGCGCTTGCTGCGGGTAATCTGCAAAGCCGTTTCGAGAAAGCTGCGCGCTTTCGTCAGATCGCCGAGCCTGCGGTACGCACTGGCAGCAAAAATGTGCGCCCGCCCGATTTGCAGCGCAGGAATAATTTCATCACGCGCAACCAGAAGTTTATCGAGGGTATCAAGCGCCTGCTGCGCTTCGCCGACCCGCAGCAACAGTCCGGCGAGGTTGTTCATCGTATTGGCTTCTTCCCGCTGATCGCCAATCGTGCGGAACCGTTGCAGCGCCTGCTGGTAGGTTGACAAGGACGCCGTGATGTCATCCAGCCGTTGCAACGACATCGCCTGCAAATTGTAAGCAATCGCCGCGTCCCGTAAGAACCCGGCGGCGTCCCAGCGCTCCGCCGCCGCCCGCGCGTTTGCCGCCGCTTGCCGCAGGGAGTTTTCGTCTTCGTGCCCGTAAAAATGGATTGCCCGCTGCAAACTGTCCTGCGCGTAAAAAAGATTCCGATCAGCCTCTGTCGCAGGCCGCTGTTCTGCCACACGTAAACGATAAAGCTGAGCCGAAGCTTGCGGGCTGTGGGGCAGAATTTTTAGTTGATACGTCGTTACCTGATCGGCCACGAGCCACAGACGCGGAGAATTTTTCATCTCGCCGTCCATCAGCATCCTGTCTGTCTCGCCTCGTACCTCCCACACCACCTGCGTTGCAGCGGCGTCCACTTCCAGAATGACACATTCCCCCGCCGCCAGCGTAATTTGATACTGATGCGTTTCGCCGCCTTTGATCGCGCGTTCCAGCGTCAGCCCCGGTGTCAGCACGGAAACGTTCGCTGTCAGCCCCTGCGCATTGCCGTATGCAGCGGCGCTGAGCAGAAGAGCGAAACAATGCGCCCACCAGAGAATTGGTCTGTCAGGTGATTTCATAAATGCCCCGCCATTTTCCCCGCGTCCCCGCCAGCGCAGATCGCCGGAAGGGCGGGGATGAAGACACCGCCTGTGACAGCGAATAAGTTCCGGTTGTTCATGGGCATCACTTCCCGGTGCGAATGATGACAGTAAAACGTGTGAATACCTGACTGATCAGGCTGAGCCGATATTTGATGCCGGTCAGGAAAAAGAAACAGAGACAGACGGAGCCTGACAGAGCCATGCCTTCGGCTGTGCCGGGGCGAATCTGACGGTGAGAGCGCAGTCTGTTTCTCATTGCGGAGAAGGCGCGTGCAGGGCTGGCTCCAATGGTGCAAATGGTCAGCGCGGATTATAAGTCAGGCGGTGCTGGTTGTCAGACGAAACCGAAGAAAAAGAGTGGTGGTTGAGAGGAATTGTGAAAGGGCTGATCTGCCAGGCCGGTTCAGCCGCCCCCGATCTCTGCCGTCAGCATCACTGGTCGCCCTGCAGGGTAAACGCGGCCCAGTAATATGGCGCGCTGTAGCGTGGATCTTTCATCACTTCGAGTTGCGCGGCACGCAGCGCCGCCGCCGCCGACAATTTTTTCTCGCCCAGCAGACCCTCATAAAATCGCTGCATCAACTCTGCTGTCGCTGCATCACTGACCTGCCACAGACTGGCCATCACGCGCCGCGCTCCGGCGTACATAAAGCCGCGTGTCAATCCGATCAGCCCTTCGCCATTAACTTCCCTGCCCAGCGCCGTGCGACAACCACTCAGCACCACGAGTTCGGCATTGAGCTTCAGATTGAAGGCGTCCAGCGTCGTGAAAAATCCGTTTTCATTTCCGCCCTGCCGATTCACCTGCGACAGCAGCAAGCCGGACAGTTCCGGGTGCGTTTCGTCCAGTAATCCATGCGTGGCAAAGTGAATCAGGCGGTACTGGCCCAGATCGCCCTGGGTTGCGGTCTGGTAACTGGCGTCAAAATCCATGGCGGCTTTGCGCTCAGCAGGCGGCACGAGCGCGAGAATCGCCTCGGCTTCGACGCGGCTGGCGGGCAGGCGCAGAAATGAGAAATTGCCCTCCTTTTCAACCTGACCAAAAACGCGCAATCGTTCCAGACTGGCAGCAGGCGTGAGGGCAGGCGGGGGCGGTTGCTGTGGCGAGGTCACGCGCTCGTCGTTCTGATCGAAGACCGGATCAGCGAATACCACCAGCGTTTTCGACGCTGGTTTGCGACCCGTCAATTCACGCCGCAACGCCGCCATCGTCGAAGCCGAGGGCAGAGTGATGATTTCGTGACTGGCAATCAGGGGTTGTCCGTTGTCCGTCGTCCGTTGTCCGTTGTCCGTCGGGCGTGGGGCATTGCCTTTGACAACTGACGATTGACGACTGACGGCTGACGGTTCCGGCAGCGCCGCAAACGGCACGTAATGCAGCGCGCCGTCGGGCACGATCATCAGGCGTTTGCGTCCCAGCAGGGCCGCCGCCGGTTTCAGCAGGAGCTTGCTCAACTGTGCCGCAGCCAGGGCCGAGGCCCGTTCGTTACGCCGCAGCCACGCCTGCTTTTCTGCCGAATTCCTGAAGATTTTCGGTTGCTGGCTGCGCGACAGGATTTCATAAATCCGACGTGCGACCGGCTCAATTACGCTGCGGCGGGGCAGGTTGAAGACCTGTAAGGATGTCGGCGAAACGACAAACAAAAAGCTGCGCTCTTCGCCCAGGGCGTATTCGAGCAGGATGGTGTCGCGGTCAGGGATTTGCTCCTGCACCTCGCGCAGCTTCAGCGGTTCAGGCAGCGTCAGTGCGGCAGTGCGCGGATCACGGTCACGCATTGCTATGGTAACCCGATCCATTTCGGCGAGCGCGGTGGCCAGTTTTTCCTGCACCGATTGCCGCGCCGACACCGGCGCCGCGTTCGCGCGCAGGCGCAATTGTTCATTGGTCAGTCTGGCGATGCTCAGGCGCAATTCATTCAACTGCGCGGTCAGCGCCGGGTCAGCGCTGGCCAGCCCGGCCTGCGGCTGTTCGCTCAGCAGTTGCACCAGCGAACGCGCGTGCGCAAATTCGCTGGCCTGCAATGCTCTGGCATCGTAACCCGCCGTGCGGTCGCGTTCGTGCAGATGCAGCAGCAAATCCAGCCGCAGCGCATAGGCATCGCGTTCCAGCAGGCCCGTTGTCACCCGCGCGGCATCCTGCATCGGCAGTTGCACGCGTAATCCTTCGACAATTTGCACCGCCTGTTCGACGCTGGCGAGTGCTTCCGTAAACTGCCCTTCGTCATGTTGCAGTTGCGCGAGATGGTGCAACGCGACGGACAGGTAATTTTTGCCCCCGTAAATCCCTGCTTCAACCGCGCGCCTCAGCGCGGCGCGGGCTTCCGCGCGTCGCCCCGCCAGAAGGTACAAGTGTCCTGCTTCGCCCAGGGACTGAGATTCATAGGAGCGGATGCCCAGTCGGCGGCTGGCCGCTGCGCACTGCTCGAACGCTGCCAGGGCCTGGGTCGGCTGTCCGGCCATCTGATGCGCCATCCCCAGTTGCACGAGAATCGTCACCACATTCAACTGATTGCTGGTTGGGCGTGCCAGGGCCAGCGCCTCTTCCAGGACGCTGATGCCTTCGGCAAAATGCCGCTGCCCTGCGAGGGCGATTCCCAGCACCATCAGCACATCCTCGCGGTAGACGCGATCCCATTCATCAATACGGTTGATGTCAGCTTCCGGCAGTAACTGACGACACAGGGCTTCGGCCTGCTGCCATTCGCCGATATTGCGGTAGTGCATGGCCTGCAGCAGCCGGACTGACCGTATGCCATCTTCATCCCTGGCCGACTGCAAATAGAGAAAAGTGCGCACCGCGAGCGAGAAGGCCTGCCGATATTCACCATCCGCCAGTTCCAGCAGCCCCAGGTTGCCGACACTGAAGATCTCTTTCCGCCGCTCCCCGGCCTTTTGAAACGCCGCCACCGCCTTTTGGAAAGCCTCGCGCCCCGCCTGATGTTCGCTGAGCAGAAACAAACTGCGCCCGGCGCGATCAAACATGCGCCCGGCCCATTCGTGATCGCCGAGCGCCTGCCAGCGGGCGGCGACTTCACGGGCCTTCGCTGCGGCCTGATACAAGGCTGATTTTTCCTGCTGACGATAAAGACTGACGACTTCCCAACTGAGGATGTGCAGGGCGAAGCGTTCCCGGTCGGCAGGTGTGGCCGCACGTTTTTCCAGCAGCGCCAGACGATATGGCGTGGTCACAGGACGACCGGATTCCTGGGCAATACTGATGCGGTAATTCGTCGTTCGCGCCGCCACGATATGCAGTCGTTTCTGGCCGGGTGAATCAGCGTCGCTGATGGCGGTAATCAGCTCACCGGTTTCGGACAACAGCGCCAGCCGAAGTCTGGTCGGGCCTGCCCGCAGTTCGATCTGTGCGGATTCGCCAGCGGCGAGCGTCAGTTGATAAAGGTGCGACTCGCCGCCCTTCAGTTCGCCTTCGATCACCCGGTCTGGCGTGAGCGGGACGGGGCGCTGCCCGTGAACCTGCGTCGCTGCGCCCAGGCTGAAGCCCAGCGCCGCCAGCAGGATTGTCAACCTGATTTTGTTCCTGTTCAGCGTGTTCATCGGTTTCGGTTGAGGCTGTTGCTGGTCATGCTTTTCAAAAATGGCTGATCACGGAAAAACGTGTGATTACCTGACAGGCCAGGCTGAGTTGCGAAAACTGCTGGCAGCCGGTGTGAAGGGAGGTAACAACACATCGCTGCGCGAGGGCATCGGTCTGGCCGGAGGCGGCATTCATCTGGTGAGAACACAATCTGCGCTGATTCTGAAGAGCGCGCGTCAGGACTGGCTCTGATGATCCAGATGATCGCGCAGATTATAAGCCAGACCTGGCCGGTTGTCAGATGAAACTGTGACCGGAAGCAGTTTGAGTGAAGTCCGGTTCAGTGTCAGGTGTGTCGTCCGGCGTGGCGACAATAACCGACAGTTCGCCCGACTTTGCCGTTGCTGCCGGGGGGATTCAGAGCAGAATAATTGAGTGAATGAAGACGGCTGCAGCAGGTAAAGCAGAATCAGCACCGAGTGCCTTCCGGTCGTGCTGACGGATTCCTGACGAGGCTGCCGCAGCAGGGGGAAACGAAGAAGACGGGAAGGCTCAGGGACGATGGCGAACGATGGCTGATCGCAGTTCCTGTTCGCGTTGCAGCGCATTGCGCAGCAGCACATCGCGGTGCGCCACGTGGCGTTCGCTGTGCGCGAGCGCCAGCCGCAGGCGGCGAATTTCATCGTGCAGCGCGGCAATTTCGTCAAGCGCGCGGATCAGTCTGTGCTCTGTGTTCTGCTCAAAGTGGACAACATTGCGGTTGTGATCGTGTTCTTCTGACTCCCAGGAAACAGGCCGACTGACAGGTTGCATGAATGGTTCCCTCCGGGGCTGGATGGTGAAAACACTGTTGCTTTTTCGATGGCGACTGCCGGTTCGGCACTCAGGAGCAGATTGCACCCCTGACCGGCCTCATCAGGTGATCAGCAATGTCCGGGCTGCTGATTCTGTTTCCCTGGCGCGGGATTGATCAGGAAACTGTGGTCATCGGGGGGATTGTGAACGATCCCGGAACTGAAAGGATTCGTCATTTGATCATTGTCTGAATGTTCGGGGGAGGCCAGAGTATAAGAACCGTCCGGTGCTTTGACAAGCGATTGCACCGGCAGTCGGCAGATTTTCCGGCGAAATCAGCCGACAAATTTATAGCCCAGTCCATGCACGGTCAGAATGAACTGCGGATGGCGCGGATTGGGTTCCAGTTTCTGCCGCAGCCACGCCACATGCACATCCACCGTGCGCGTGGTCGGCAGCGAATCATAGCCCCAGACTTCGTTGAGCAGTTCATCACGCGACAGCGTGGCTTCGCGGTGTTCGATGAAATAGCGCAGCAACTGAAACTCGCGGGCCGAAAGTTCGATCTTCTCGTCGCCCCGCGTGACTTCGGCGCGGCGAAAATCAATTCTGATGTCACCGAACTGATAAATGCCCGCCTGCGCAGCGGCAGTCGCGGGAACGCGGCGCAGCACGGCTTCCAGACGCGCCAGTAGTTCAGCCATCTCAAACGGTTTGGTCAGGTAATCATCCGCGCCAAGCTTGAGGCCCAGCACCTTGTCGAAAATCTGACCGCGCGCTGTCAGCATAATGGCCGGGGTCTGCACGCCCTGCTGCCGCAGATCACGCAGCAGATCGAAGCCGTTGCGGCGCGGCAGCATGACATCCAGAATCAGCAGGTCAAAGGCTTCGTGTGCGGCGCGCTGATACCCGGCCTCGCCATCGTGCGCCGTTTCGACCGTGTAACCTTCATTGCGCAGCCGGTCAGACAGCGTCAGCAGCAGACCGGGTTCATCTTCAACCAGCAGGATTCGCTTGCTCATGCTTACCTCATTGAGCCTGATGTGACGGGAACCAGAATAACCAGAATAAAAGGATAACCAGCGGCGCAGATGATAACGCCCGCAGCGGCGTGAAAGTTCGCGGTTATGAACCGGTGTTCAGGACAGATTCAGCCTCGCCGGTGAGTTCTCTGGCCGGAGGACTGGCGGGCAGCATGATCGTAAAGATGCTGCCGCGACCGGGGCTGCTTTTGACGGCCACGCTGCCGCCGTGCGCTTCGACAATGTTTTTGACCAGACTCAGACCGAGGCCGTTGCCGTGAATCTGTGCCGCCATCACTTCGCTGCCGCGATAAAACGGCTCGAAGATATGCGAGAGTTCAGCGGACGGAATGCCCAGGCCGCGATCTTCGACGGTGATCTGCACCTGCTCGCCCCTGCCATTGTTGACAACCTGAGCGCGCAACCCGATCCAGCGGCTGTGCCCGCTGTATTTCATCGCGTTGCTCAGCAGGTTCTGAATGGCCCGCGACAGGGCCGGGGCTTCAGCCAGCACGTCGGGCAGGTCGGGCTGAATGCGCTTCTCGATTTCAAAGCTGCCTTCGATCATCTGCGGCTGCGCGGCGCTGACGGCCTGTTCGATCAGGTCAGCAGGATTGACGGGCTGCAACTCGTATTTGCGGCGTTCTGACTGCGCCCCGGCAAATTCGAGCACCTGCTCGACCATTTCAGTCAGGCGGCGGCCTTCATCGCGGATCAGCTTGCCGTAACGTTTGATCTGGTCATTGTCTCTGATAACGCCATCGGCCAGGTTCTCGCCCGCCGAGCGAATCACAGCGAGCGGCGTGCGCAGTTCGTGCGAGACTCCGGCGACAAATTCGATCTGCTGCTGCGCCAGACGGCCCGCGCGCCGCGATGACAGCATCATCAGCACCACGCTCACGGCCAGCATGGCCATAATGCCGAAACTGAGCAGCAGATTGCGGCGGCGCACGCTTGCCACTGCCGCATCGAGCGATCCGGCCCGGTGCCTGATCAGCATCTGCCAGGGCCGGTTGTCTTCGCCCGGCGCAAAGCCTGCGCCCTGGTCGGGGCGCGGCGACGGACTGCTGACCGGATTTGTCGTTTCGGCTGGTTGTGCAGTGCCTGCCGGGCGCTGATTGTTTGCTTCAGTTTCGGCGGCCCGGTTGCGCATCAGGTTGCGCAGTTCATCGTAACGCAGCCCGAACAGTCCGGCAGTCACGTCGGCCCTGAGCGCGTCCTGATCAGCCTGAGACTGTGCGAGGTGCGGGCCGAACTGATAAAGCACCCGGCGCGGTTCCTGGCGACTGACGATGGCGACGTTGTAATTGAGTTCCTTGTCAGCATCGAAATGACGGCGCGCCAGCACCGGCAGCAGTTCCTGCTGAATGTAATTCAGACTCAGCCGCACGATCACCACGCCTGAAGCCGGGCGCAGCGAGATTTCACCGTTTTCTCTGACGACCGGCGGGCTGAGAATCGGAATAACCAGCGCCGGAACCTCTTCGGCAGTGGCCGGAATGGGACGGCGCAACACCTCTCTGACCGAGGCTTCGGCTTCGGACGACTGCGCGCGCGAGGATGATGAAAGCAGGCGGCTCGTGTTCTGAAAGTGCTGTTCGAGGCGCTGCCGCAGCGGGTGCATCTCTTCCGGCCATTCGCGCGGAATGAACTGGTGAAGTTCAGGATTGAGCCGTTTGAGCGCAAGCTGATCGTTATCATCCAGTCGCGCCAGAAAGATTTCTCTGACCAGTTGCGGATGTTGCGCGGTCGCCTGCCAGCGGTCATATCTGGCCAGGTAATCCTTCTGATCAAGCTCGCCCTGCGGCGACGGCCCTGAAGCAAAAGCGGCATAGGCAAGCGTCAGTTCGCGGTCGAAATCCTGGGCGAACCGCCGGGCTGTCGTGCGCAGGCTCCACTTCAACTGTTCCCGTTCACCATCGCTGACCTGACCGAGCCAGCGGTATTGCAGCGTTGCCAGCAGCGGCAGCAGCAGCAGCAGCAGCCCCACCACGACCAGCATTGTTTTCGGTTGACGCTTCCACGCTTTCATAATCCGAATTATATGCACACCCGCCGCAGCCTCAGCAATTATTCGCAGAATTTTCAGCCCTCACTGCCGCATTACCGCAAAGATCAGCCGGACAGGGGCCGCCACACAGCCTGATTTTTTTACAGTCTTAACAAACTCTTTTCCTGAGCTTAACCACTGTCATCGGGTTTTCAGCCATGATGCCAGCGATGAGTGCGAGCCTGCATTCATCGTCCCAGCAACCGGCAGCGAATCAGACGTGGAATGGTGACGTCCGTGAACGCGACATTTCTGAGCTGATTCGCTGCTGTCATTTGACGCCCATCCTTTCGCCAGGAAATCACCGCACAAAATGGAACTCTTCTCACACTTTCAGACAACTGAGAGCGAAAGGAGAACTGATTGATGAAATGTGTCCTGATGGAGTCACTGCTGTTAATGATCGTGTGTTCAGTCGTCGCGCTGGCGCAGAGCGCACCCGGTAAAACAGACGCCCGCGCGCAGGAACTGATCGCGCAGGCCCGCGCCGCTGCGGGTGTTGACAAGCTCAAATCGCTGGCCGTCACCGGCAGCTATCGCCGCGTCCTCGGCGAGCGCGAAATGTCAGGCGACATCGAACTTGAAATGATGCTGCCCGACAAATACCTCAAAACCGAAACCATGAATCCGATGCCCGGCATCGAAATCACGCGCACCGACGCCATCAACGGCGAAACGGCGTGGATGGACACGCAGAACAGCGGCGGTGGCGGCGGCATGGTCGTTTTCAGACAGGGGCCTGCTCCCGGCGGCAACGTCAATCCGCAGGAAGCGCAGAAGATGCAGCAGCAGATGGTGCGCGCTGAAATGTCGCGCCTGCTGCTCGGTCTGCTGCTGACGACGCCCTCATCATTTCCGGTTGAATACAGCTACGCCGGTGAAGCCGAAGCGCCCGATGGCCGCGCTGATATTCTCGATGTCAAAGGCCCGAACAATTTTGCGGTTCAGTTGTTTCTCGATCAGAAAACGCACCTGCCGCTGATGCTGACATACAAGGCACGCAAGCCTCGCATCGTGATGAACTCAGTCACCGCGCGCAGCCGCGAAGAGATTGAGAAATTACAGAAGGAAGGCGTGGCAAAGGCGCAGGCGCAGATGCCTCAGGATGAACCGCCCGTTGAATATCAGGTGCATTTTTCAGATTACCGCAACCTGAACGGCGTCACGCTGCCGCACCGCATCTCGAAATCAGTCGAAGGCCAGGTGACTGAAGAGATGGAACTCTCGAAATTCAAAATCAATCCATCGATCAAGGCTGACAAATTCGAGAAGAAATAGTTTATTGAAGTTCGCCAGGCTGCCAGCTTGTCGAACCATAATCACCGCTGTCCTCAAACTGCGCGGCCTGCTGACGTAAGGGCCGCGAAATCTGCGGAGAAAATTTATGCGTTCCCACAGCCTTCTGATCGGGCTGCTGAGCCTGTGGTGTGTCCTGCTGCCGGTCAACACGCAAAGTCGCGGCGAGGCAAATCTGAAAATAAATGTGCTTGATCCGAGCGGCGCAGCGATTGCCAGTGCCCGCGTGCAGCTTGAAGCCGACAGCCTCACGCCAAAAACATTGCAGACGAGCACGGGCGGCGAAGCCAGGTTCATTCAGCTTGCCGCCGGAAAGTATCGCGTGCGGGTCGAAGCCGCAGGCTTTGAGCCTTATGAAAACCGCGAACTCACGCTGAAGCCCGGCGCTAATCAGCTTGAAGTGAAATTGCAGGTCGCAGGCGTGAAGGAAGAAATCAGCGTCGGCCAGGACAAGCGCGAAGCAAACACCGATTCGCGCGGCAATGCCTTCTCGACTGTGCTGACTGAAGAAGCCATCGCGCAACTGCCTGATGATCCTGATCTGTTTGAAGAAGCGATTCAGCAGATGGCCGGGCCGGGCGCACGGCTGCGCGTCAATGGTTTCGGGGGCGGAAAGATGCCGCCGAAATCGCAGATTCGTGAGATTCGTTTTCGCACCAATCCTTACGCCGCTGAAAACCACGAAGCCGGATTCATCAGCATTGACGTTTTCACCAAACCCGGCGTGAACAACTGGCACGGCAGCTTTGGCGGCGGCTTTCGTGATGAATCGCTCAACGCGCGCAACGCCTTTGCGCCGTTCAAAGGGCCGGAGCAGGATCGGCGCTTCAACTTCGATTTCAGCGGCCCGCTCTGGCGCAATCACACTTCGCTGTTTGTGTCGGGCGACGCGATGAACTCTTACGACACAAAGACGATTTTCGCCGCGCTCGCTGACAGAAATTTCAATGACCTGATTCGCCGCCCGACGCGACGGCTGAATTTGCAGGCGCGACTTGAGCACGCGCTGACCAAAACGCACACGCTGCGCGGCGAATATCAGCGCAACGCCACGCGACAGGACAACCTCGGCGTCGGCAATTTCGACCTCGCCGAACGCGCTTACGCGAGCGATGCCGCCGAACATATTTTCAGACTGGCTGATTCAGGCGCGATTGGAAAGCACATCTTCAACGAACTGCGCTTTCAGACGCGGTGGCAGGATGTCGGCCTTCGTTCGCTTTCGCAGGCGCAGACGATTCAGGTGCTCGATGCCTTCACGAGCGGCGGCGCGCAACTGACCAGCGACCGCCGCGTGCGCGAAATCGAACTGACCGACAACATTGATCTGGCTTTCTTCAAAAAACACACGCTGCGCGCCGGGCTGACGTTTGAAGCGGGTCGGTACGACAGCAGCGAACTGCGCAACACAAATGGCACTTTCACCTTTGCCAGCCTCGCTGACTTTCGCGCCGGTCGCCCGCTGCAATTTGCGCGGCGCAGCGGCTCGCCCGCCGTCACGCTCGCTCAGTATCAGTTCGGCTGGTTCATTCAGGATGAGTGGCGCGTCAGAAAAAATTTCTCGCTCAATTTGGGCGTGCGTCACGAACTGCAAACGAACCTGGATGACAAAAGCAATTTTGCGCCGCGCGCCGGTTTTGCGTGGTCGCCTTTCAAAGACGGAAAGACAACACTGCGCGGCGGCGGCGGCATTTTTTATGACTGGTTCGGCGCGGCGACCTATGAACAGATTCTGCGCGTCAACGGGCAGCGGCAGAATGATCTGATTATTCGCAATCCGGGCTTTCCTGATCCGTTTGCGGGCGGCACGGCGATTACTTTGCCGCCGAGCGTGATTCGCCGCGCTGCCGCGTTGCAGATGCCTTACGTCGCGCAGGCTTCAATCGGCGTTGAGCGCGAACTGCCGCGTGGCATGCGGCTGATGACGAATTACTTTTACACACGCGGGCTGCATCAGTTGCGCGGCATCAACATCAATCAGCCGCTGCCGGGCCTCGGTCGGCCTGATCCGACGCAGGGCAACATCACGCAGATCGCTTCGGTCGCAAACTCGTTCACGCACGCGCTGATGTTCAATCTGAGCTGGAACAACCTGCCGAAGCGCATCTTTCTGGCGATGAATTTTCGTTTGTCGAAAACGACGAACGAATCCGACAGCCCGTTCAGCCTGCCGGTTGACAGTTACAACCTGCGCGCCGAACGCGGCCCGGCGGCAAACGACATCCGGCAGATGTTTTTCGTGATGGCGAGCTTTCCGATCTTCAGGGCGCTGCGCGCGGGCACAACGTTCAATTACCTGTCAGCGCCGCCGTACACGATCACGACCGGCTTTGATAACAACGGTGATGCCGTCATCAACGACCGGCCCGCAAGTGTCGGGCGCAACAGCGCACGCGGAGCCGCGCAGGTCAATACGGGCCTGCGCCTGAGCTGGGGTTTTGGTTTTGGCAAGCCGAAAGAGAATGCCGGAGGAGGGCAGATGCAGGTGCGCGTGGTGCGCGGCGAACCCGGCGACGGAATGCTCGGCGCAATGCCATCATTCGGCGCAGCGAACAAACGCTTTCGCACGGAGTTTTATTTGCAGGCTTCGAACCTGCTCAATCACGCCAACCTGACGAATTTCATTGGCGTGCAGTCATCACCGTTCTTTGGCCAGGCCATCGCCGCCCTGCCGGGCCGGAGAGTTGAAACCGGAATGAGATTCAGCTTCTGAAGCGGTCAGCAGGCAGGATTGCAGAAAACCGCTTGCTGACGCGCGCGGTACTGTACCGCGCGCGTCAGCAAGCGGTTGAATCCCCCAAACCGAAAATGCAATCTCCTGTCAATCCTGTCCATTTCTTCAGGCTGATGGTGGTGAGGTTCAGAAGCCGAGCCTGTCTTTGAGGTCTTTGACGCGGTCGCGGGCGACGGTGAGTTCGGTGCGGTGGCTGTCTTTCAGGCGCACGATGAGGCGACCGCCGAACCACGCATGCACTTCGTCAACGTAATCGGTGTTGAGCAGAATGGCGCGATGAATGCGGATGAAGCGTTGCGGGTCGAGTTCCTGTTCAAGTTCTGAAATCGTGCGGTCAACGACGTGGCTGGCTTCGGCGGTGGCGGCCCAGGTCAGTTTGTCCTGCGCGAAAAAGTGCGTGATCTGCGCGAGGTCAATGAATCTGATGCGTTCGCCCAGGCGCGAGGCAATGCGGCTCGGCGGGTTCTGTTTCGGCGGCTGAAAGGCGGCGGCGAGCTGAGCGATGACCTGATGCAGATCGGGCGGTGCGGGTGCAGCCGCAAGCCGTTCAAGTTTGCTGAGGGCGCGTTCAAGCTGCGCCATCTCGACCGGCTTGAGCAGGTAATCAATCGAATTCACTTCAAAGGCCCGCAGCGCGTATTCATCGTAGGCCGTCGCAAAGACCACCAGCGGCTGATCGTCCAGCCGCGAGAGCAGCTCGAAGCCGTTCAGCCCTGGCATCTGAATATCCAGAAACAGCGCATCAGGCTTCACGCCCGCCAGTTTTGCCAGGGCTTCTTCAGGGTCAGATTCCTGCCCGATGATTTCAACTCTGCCGGTTTCATCAAGCAGTCGCGCCAGTCGCCGCAACGCGAGCGGTTCATCGTCAATCAGAAAAACCTGGAGCTTCCGGTCAGTCATCGGTTCACCAGCGCCGCAGGGACGGGCAGCGAAATGGCCGCTACGGTAAATCGCTCTTCCTGGCGAATGTCGAAAGTGGCGCGGTCGGCAAACAGGGCCGCAAGGCGCGATTGCAGATTGTCGAGGCCGTGCCCGGCAATGATCGCATCGGCGCTGAAGCCCGGCCCGTCATCCCACACTTCAAGGCTGACCTGATCGCCGCGCGCGGCGGCTTTGACGCGAATCTCGCCGCCCGCGCGTCTGGCTGCCAGGCCGTGCTTGATACTGTTCTCGACCAGTGTTTGCAGGGCGAACGGCGGCACTTCGAGCGTTCCCGTTTCCGGCGCGGCTTCGATGCTGAAGCGCAGCCGTTCGCCAAAGCGCACTTTTTCAATCTCCAGATAATCGCTCACGATTTTCACTTCATCCCGCAGCAGCACCGTATTGCGGTGATTTGAATCGAGCGAAAACCGCAGCAGCGCCGACAGCCGCTCAACCATCCGTTCAGCGCGCTGCGGATCTTCACGCGTCAGCGCCGAAATCGAATTGAGCGTATTGAAGAGAAAATGCGGGCGCACGCGTGATTCAAGCGATGAAAGCTGCGCGGCGATGGCCAGCTTGCGCGCCCGTTCCTCTTCAAGCTGTCTGGTGCGCAGTTCAAGCGCCGCCTCCTCAAGCTGATTCTTCAGATTTTCATAAAGGTAAAAACTGGTGCCGAAGATGAGGCTCAGCAGCAGCGAAATTTTGAGACTGTGAACAATCTGCTGCGGCAGGTAATCGAACGGGTGAAAGCCGAGCGCCGTGACGATGACTCCGCTGATGACGCAGCCGATGGTGGACGACACCAGAATCGTCAGCAGCAGCAGCATCCAGTTGAACGGGAACGGCAGGCGTGAGATGCGCGCTGAAAAAAGCGAAATCGCGTGCAGCACCAGCAGCCCGATGCAGGTCGAATAGATCAGCGAATGCAGCGCACAAAAGGCCAGCGGGTGCGGTTGCGGCTTGCCGATGATCCAGACTTCAAGCAGCAGCGAAGTAATGGTGGACGCGACAATCAGCGCCAGCCGCGACCCCCAGCGTTCGGCCACGCTCTGCCCGAAAATGCAGGGACAGTCGAGAGATGAACCCGCTGGCAGCGCAGTTTCGCCGTGTCGGTGGCGATGATTCAGCAGTGGGTGGTGATGACGAAACATGCAACAGTTACCATTTCTGTGAGCAGTTGAGTGAAGCGTCTGGAGTGCAGCCTGGTGCCGCTTTCGTGCCCGGCACGTGCAGACTCTGGAATCCAGGAAAGATTTTTCCACAAAGCCACACGAAACAGCACGAAGAAAGATCAACAGGCTGTTGTTTCACTTCGTGGGTCTTCGTGTCGCTTCGTGGAGGAAATTTCTTTGCCAAAGCGGCGCCAGACTACCGCGCTCCAGACGCTCCGCGCTTTGATTCGTTCAGTCAGGGTGACTTGACAGTTGCTGATTTACTTTCACGCCGAAGCTGTTCGATGACGGGTTGCAGCTTCGGATCGAGGCGCAGGCATTCGGCGAAATCAGTTTCGGCAGCGGCGGGCTGCTGCTGTTCGAGCCGCGCAATGCCGCGATTGAGCCAGGCTCTGGCCATCTGCGGTTTCAGGGTGATGGCCTCGTCGTAATCGCTGATGGCTCCGGCCACGTCGCCGCGCTGGTGTCGCGCCACGCCGCGATCATTCCAGGCTTCGGCCACCTGCGGCGTGAGCCTGATCACTGTGTCGAAATCAGCGAGGGCTTCATCAAAGCGGCCCAGCAGGCACAGCGTCGCGGCGCGATGATGGTAAATCACGGCAGCTTTCGGGTCGAGACTGAGGGCGTGATTGAAATCCTCAAGCGCCAGTTCCGCCTGCCCCTGGTCGCGCCGGGCAATGCCGCGATTGCGCCACGCCGTGACGCCTGCCGGATTCAGGGCAATGGCTCTGGTATTGTCGCTGATCGCGCCGTCAAAATCGCGCCGGGTGCGGCGCAGTTCAGCGCGATAAAGATAAGCCTCGACATACCGCTCATTGAGTTGCAGCGCGCGGTCAAAATCGCTCAGCGCGGCTTCGGTGTTGTGGTTGAGCGTGTGCATCATCCCGCGATTGAACCACGCTGCCGGTGAGTTCGGATCGGAAGCGATGGCCAGATCAAGATCAGAAATCGCGCGCGTCAGTTCGCCTCTGGCCATCCACGCTCTGCCGCGTTCGATGTAGGAAGCGGCGGTTTCAGTTCGTGTGGTCTGAGCCGCAGTGCGTGTCGGCGCAGTCAGAATAAAAGTAAGCAACAGCGCACAGGCGGTTGCGCTGATTTTGGATACGCTGCCATAAAAACGGATATTCATCTTTTCCTCCCGGTTCTGTCGAAATCTGAATCAGACATATTCACGTCTGAGCCGCGCTGCCGGTGACAACGCGTGATCGCAGCATAACGAGGGCCTGAGCGGCTGGCCGCAGGTATCTGATGAAGGGCCGGTATTTCTGATGAATTGTCAGCGC
This sequence comes from Blastocatellia bacterium, assembly GCA_046331565.1. Taxonomy (GTDB): domain Bacteria; phylum Acidobacteriota; class Blastocatellia; order RBC074; family RBC074; genus DASRDU01. The sequence goes on along the minus strand of JAXLQP010000001.1, from coordinate 2,451,200 downwards.
AGGCAGACAAACCGCAGATGAAAAATGGAACTCAGGCGGCCTCTCGCCGTAACTGACAGCCAGGAGGAGATCGCCAATGTCGAAATTAATTCTGTCGCTGATTCTTGCGTTCGTCTGTTCAGTTCCGGCCTTGTCACAGGGCGCGCCCGACCCGGCGCTTGACGCCGCTGCCCGCCAGCGCGTGATTGACGGGGCCATCAAAGCCCTCAACGATTTTTACGTCTTTCCTGAAACCGCGAAGAAGATGGAAGCCGCGCTGCGCGAGCGAATGCAGCGGAAGGAATATGACAACATCACCAGCCCTGCGGATTTTGCGACGGCACTGACGACACACCTGCGCGAAGTCAGCCACGACAAGCACCTGCGCGTCTTTTATACAAATGGCGACGGCCCGCTGCACGGCCCCGATTCAGACCCTCAGGCGCGCCAGCGTTACCGCGAAATGTCGGCAAAGCGCAATTTCAGCTTTGAAAAAGTCGAACGCCTGAGCGGCAACGTTGGTTATCTTGACCTGCGCGGTTTTGAAAATCCTGAACTTGCGGCTGAAACGGCTGCGGCAGCGATGACGTTTCTGGCCAATACGGACGCGCTGATTGTTGATCTGCGACAGAACGGCGGCGGTGATCCGGCCATGGTGGCGCTGCTGTCGAGTTACCTTTTCGACAAGCGCACGCACCTGAACGATATTTATTCGCGCCCCGACAATCGCACCGAAGAGTTCTGGACAAAGGAATCGGTGCCGGGCCGCAAATTCGGCGGCGACAAACCCGTTTATGTGCTGACCAGTCGCCGCACTTTTTCGGGCGCAGAAGAATTTTCGTACAACCTCAAAAACCTGAAGCGCGCCACGATCATCGGTGAAGTGACCGGCGGCGGCGCGCACCCGGTGCAACCGCATCGCCTGAGCGATCAGTTTATGATCGGCGTGCCCTTTGCCCGCGCCATCAATCCGATTACAAAAACCAACTGGGAAGGCACGGGCGTGCAGCCTGATCTTGCCGTTCCGGCAGCGCAGGCTTTGAAGACCGCGCAATTGATGGCGCTGAATGAAGTGCAGAAAAAGATCACCGACCCGCGCCTGGCTGAACAACTCAAAAACATCATCACCGTTACCCGGAGCGAACTCGATGAAATGAAAAAGTCGGCCACCACTCAGACACAGACGCCGCCGCAGCAACAGGAACCGGCGCTGCCGAACACCGCCGCCGGAAAAACGCTTGGCGACTTCATCAAAGCTTTCAATACCGGCAACGTTGACACGCTGCGCCGCTTTCACCGCGAACACGGCGGCGATGATGGAAATGCCAATGAAGATATGGGTTTTTACAATCAGAGCGGCGGCCTGAAACTGCACAGCGTCGTGCGTTCGGCTGAAACTGAAATCGAAGTGCTGGTGCAGGCAAAGAAGGACGGGCGGTGGCTGAACTTTTCAATCGAAGTCTCTCCGGCCCCGCCGCACGGCATCAACAACATTCGCGTGCAACCGGCGTCGGCTCCGGCTGAGAAATCATCAGCGAACGCTGCGCCGCCTGAAACCGCGCCCGCTTCAACGCCGAACAAAAAGCTGAGCGAAGCTGAAATGGTCAGCGAACTTGATTCATTTCTGACGCAGCAGACTGCTGAAGACAAATTCTCAGGCGCGGTGCTGATTGCAAAGGACGGCAGGACTCTTTTCAAAAAGGCGTATGGCGTGGCCAGTAAAACCACCAAAGCGCCGAACCGCACCGACACAAAATTCAATCTCGGTTCGATGAACAAAATGTTTACTGCCGTCGCCATCGCGCAACTGGCCGAACGCGGCAGGCTTTCATTCGATGACAAGGTCGGCAAATATCTGCCCGATTATCCGAACAAAGACGTGACCGCAAAAGTCACGATTCATCACCTGCTGACGCACACTTCGGGGCTTGGTTCGTACTGGAACAAAAAGTTCGATGAACGGCGGCGCAGCATCAGAACGGTGAACGATTACCTGGCGCTGTTTGCTGACGAGCCGCTGCGGTTCGAGCCGGGGGCGCGGTTCGATTACAGCAACTCAGGTTTCATCGTGCTCGGCGCAATCATCGAAAAAGTGTCGGGGCAGAGTTATTACGATTACGTGCGCGAACATATTTTCAAGCCTGCGGGAATGACGAACACCGATTGTTACGAGATGACCGGGCAGGTTGAGAATCTGGCGATGGGTTACACGACGGGCGATGATGAACAGCCCGCCAGTGGCCCGCGCCACGAAAACACTGACACACGCCCGAATCGCGGCGGCCCGGCTGGCGGCGGTTATTCAACCGTCGAAGACCTGCTGAAATTCAGCCAGGCGCTGCGCGCTCACAAGCTGCTCAGCCAGAAATCAACCGAACTGATTACGACCGCGAAAGTGCCGATGGGGCCGAACGGCGGTTATGGTTATGGCTTTGGCGATCTGAAAATGAACGGGCTGCACTTTTATGGCCATAACGGCGGCGCGCCGGGCATTGCCGCTGAATTGCGCATCTTTCCCGAAACGGGTTACGTCATTGCCGCGATGTCGAATTACGATCCGCCGACGCTGATGCCTGTGGTCAGAAAGATCACGACGATGATTGCAAACATTCAGTGAGGCAGGGCTGAAAGAAAACCAGCCACGAATCAGATCGGATTTCAGATCAGTGTACGGAAGCAGGAGGTGTTACGCGATTTGCCAGAATCGCGTGGCTTGCCCAGCAGTGCGCTGGCGAGGTCAGCGCGATTCTGGCAAATCGCGCAACACTTCCCGGACACGCACTTGAAAAGTGATCTGACACGAATTTTCATGAATCAGAATACGGCAGACTAATCCTCTTCCTCTCTGCGTCTCTGCGCCTCTGCGTGAGAATAAGTTTCACGCAGAGGCACAGAGAAGAAAAGGGCGGAGAATTTGCTGGTATTGCGGGATTCAATGACGAATCAGAACGTCAGCAGCTTTTGATTCGTGCAAATTCGTGTTGATTCGTGGCTGGTTTTTTTCAGGTGTTGTCAATGGTGATCTTTTCGGGTGAGGCGCTGCCGACCGAAACGCCGCGCGCGTCAATCAGGGTGATGGTTTCAATGCCGCGTGTTCTGCCGAAGGCCTGCCACGCCCTGATCTTCTCGCGTCGCTGATCAGCCGAAAGCTGTGTCCACTGTTCGCCCACCAGGCAGATCATAATGTTGCGCCGGGTGCGGGCCGCTTTGAGCAGATTGCCATCCGGCATCTGGCTGAGGTCAACGGTCTGCACATCGGCGTTCTGTCGCCCGACCGTCTGCGCATCCGGCGTGGCAAGTTCGGCAAACAATCCGACAGTCGCAATCAGCAGCGTAACGACAATCAGCCATTTGTATTTGCTGACGACCTGCCAGGCTCTGGCCGCAGCGGTTTCAGTTCCGGCTTCACTGGCCGGGTCGTTTTCGGCATCTGCGCTGGCCTGACCGAGGCGGCTGGCATAGCGACCGAATCTGGCTGTTTGCAGCGTTTGCTGTGCCTGGCGCAGGCAGTTGAGAATGTAATTCAGCACTGCCGCAATGGACGGTTGTTCCTGTTGCGCAGCCTGTTCGGTCATCTGTTGCAGGTCAGCGATGGCTTGTCTGATTTCCTGTAACAGCCCTGAGATTTTTTCCTTCCGGCTCTCTTCGGATTCATCATCCGGTCTGTTTTCCGCATTCAGCAGGTGATCGGCGCTGATAATCAGCGTCAGCGCGTGGCGGCGAAAATCGGTGTGGCCGACCACTTCATCGGTTGCGCCGGACAGCGGGCTGAGAAACATCCGCAGGTCGAACCGCTGCAGGGCAGGCGAGGACTGCCTGAACATTGTCAGGATGACCCGATTGCCTTCGGTGTTCTCAATTTCTTCAAGTGTGGCAGCGAGAGCCGACAAATCAATTTCTGCCGGGGTGAGGTCAGGGGCACTGGCGGCAGACTCTTCGGCTGTTTCGCTCACCGCGTCATTCAATGTTTCCGCGAATGCTTCTGCTGGCTCACCTGATTCAACTGTGCTGACAGGCAGCGAGGCTGCCCCGGCGGATGATTCAGTTTCAGGTTCAGCCTGCATCAGTTCAATGGCATTTTTCAGTTCAGCCTGTTCTGCCGGGTCGGCCTGTTCAGTGAGGCGGGCCATTTCTTCATCGCGCAGCCGGGCAGGCTGATCGGCGGGCAGCGCCGCCGTGTCGCTGAACAGTTCGATCAGCGCGATCATCTTTTCAGTTCCGGTTTCACGGCCCGCTGCTTCAAGCAGCGCCGCGAGGCGATTGAAGCAGGCCACATTGCATTCAATCGCGGCAGCCGTGATTTCAGGCTGATAAAAATTTTCGCCCAGGCTGGCCTTGAATTCGCGCACGCGCTCAAACAGGCGGCTGCCGTTCAGAGCGCCGAGCCGTCCGGCCTGTTTCAGTTCACTGATGAAGCCGGAAAATTGAGCGGTGGCTGATTCAATCACCGCTGCCTCACAGGTTTCAGCGGGAATTGATTCATCCCAGGTGGCGGACATGCGCGCGAGGTGCGTCACGATCTGATCGCGGCTGAACCGCAGGCGCGGGCGCTGATCAGCGGCGCGCACGGTGAACAGCCGCGAGGCGATGAAATCATATTTGCTTTGTGACTGGCTGATATGCGAAACGCTGCGATAGAAACGCATCAGTCCGGCCAGCGCCTGTGTGTTGGGCGCGGTGTCGGCGTGGTTGCAGAACCGGCGCAGTTCATAAGCGGTCAGGCGGGCATCGTGTCTGGAAATCAGCAGCCGCCAGAGTTGCAGTTCGCCGGACAATTCATCGCGCAACTCGGCAATCAGCGATGGACTGCCCTGGGCGATGGCCTGTTCCAGCCGGGCGACAGCTTCGCTGACGGCGGGCGGCGACTGGGCCGGAGTTTCGCTGGAACTGCCCTTGCGGGTGATGGCCGACAACAGCCGGTCGGTCAGATACAAGGCGCGAATCTCTTCTTTTCTGGCGCGCAACCAGGCTGTGGCTTCGGTGACTGATTCAAGGGCATGCGTCCTGGTTTGTGGCGTCACTGTGATACCTCTGTCCGGCATCAGGGCTGGTCAATTGACTGACGCGGGAATCTTTACGGCAGGGTCTGGCTGATGGCGCCATCCTGGTCGGTCAGAAACTGCGTGGTGATTCCACCGTGCGCCCGCGTCGCCGTGACGGTGAAAGCCCGCTCCAGTTGCGTATCCGACGGTGAAGCCGGCACGGTCTGAAAGGTGTACTGATTTTTGATCAGCGTATTGCTGGTCAGCGTGCCGAGCTGCCCGCCGTGAAAGGCGCTGAGTTCGTCGAGCCGCGCGAACCTTTTGTATTGCAGGTAATAAGTATGCTGCGCCGAGAAGATGTCGCGCAGGTTATGAATGGCCGATGACTCTCTGGCTTCATCCAGAGCGCGATTCATTTTCGGCACCGCAATCGCGGCAATAATGCCGATGCAGGCCACAACGACCAGCATTTCGATCAATGAAAAGCCGCGTTGCCGATGAAACTGATCGTGGTTCACTGAATTCTGATTGTGCATGCGACGCGCTCCGTATGGGGGGACAGCTCTGTACCGGGAGTTCAGTGTCCAGTCAGACGCTGATCTATGCAGAAGGCGTGCCAGGTGAGCTGCTGCCGGTCGGAAGCAGAAAGATCAGTAAAAGCTGACAGTTGACCGATTCCGGCCCGCAGCGGCAGGGAAGGGTTGACCGGAACCCGGCAACCAGGAGCGACAAAATTTGTCACACAGACTGATTCCCGTTTTTCTGAAAAGAGGCCTCAGGAATCAGTGAGGTGAGTAACGGACTCCCAATGGCAGGCAGTGAGTCGGGTCAGGGTTTGAGCGGTTCGTCTTCAGCCGGTTCTTCGTGAAAAACGACCGGATCCTGACAGCATTCGCAGGGGCCGGGTTTGTGTGACCTGATGTTGCAGACCTCACAGAAATAGAACAGATCGTACACGCGACCAGCTTTGACCGATTGCAGTTTGATGACCTCAAGCCACGTGGTTTGCGGAAAGACCCGCGCCGTCACCTGCAAATCACGTTCGCGGAAGCGATGGTCATCGTAAATCGCCGCTGCCTGATCAGTCGGCAGAAACGAATAAAGCTGTCCGTCAGTGGTTCTGAGTCCCCACACGACGCGCTTTTCCTCGCATTCGGGTTTGATGCCGTGCAGCTTCGCAAACTCTTCGGTGAAGCAGACGACGCGCCCGCGCAGCACTGTTGTCTGCGCCTTGTCCTGCGCCGCCGACTGAACCGGCAACACCGCCGCCGCTCCGGTCGTGAGCATCATTCCTTCCACAAACTGCCTGCGCGAATGCCGCATCGTTCGTTTCTCCGGTATTTCCTGTTTTTCCCGTCCTGTCTTCTGTCCGAACTTTACCTGATCGCCATCTCAAATCTCAAATCTCAAATCTCAAATTTGAGAGTGACCTGACACCTGCTCCCTGTGACCTGTATAATCCCGCTTCACCCGGGCAGAGATTTCACGAATCAAACTGAAAGGCAGTTGCTCAGTTTCGTCACCCCCGCAGCGAATCACCGGCAACATTATTCATCAATGCAGACAGACGGAAAAAAACACTTTCATCTGATCGGAGTATGCGGCACGGCGATGGCTTCACTCGCAGGCATGCTCAAAGCGCAGGGGCACCGCGTGACCGGCTCGGACAAGGCTTTCTATCCGCCGATGTCCGATGAACTGAAACGACTCGGCATCGAAACCTTTGCGCAGTTCGATGCCCGCAACCTGCAACCCGCGCCTGATCTGGTCGTGGTGGGCAATGCGACTTCGCGCGGCAATGTCGAGATTGAATACGCGCTCAATCACAAGCTCAGTTACGCTTCGATGCCCGAAGTGATCCGCGAACAGTTCATTCGCGGGCGGCATTCGCTGGTCGTCGCAGGCACGCACGGCAAGACGACGACGACCTCGATTCTCGCCTGGGTGCTTGAAGTCGGTGGCCTTGATCCGTCATTTCTGATCGGCGGCGTGGCTGAAAATTTCGGCGCGAGTTTCAAAGTCACAAATTCAAACTACTTCGCCATCGAAGGCGATGAATACGACACCTCGTTCTGGGACAAGCGGCCCAAGTTTCTCAGCTACCTGCCCGACACGGTGATTCTCAACAACATCGAATACGACCACGCCGACATTTACGCGACGCTCGAAGATGTCAAAAAACAGTTTCGCCTGCTCGTCAATCTCATTCCGTCTGAAGGTCGCCTGATTGCCGGATGGGATTCACCCGTCGTCCGCGAAATCATCACGCATCCGATTTCGCCGCAGGGCGTCTGGTCACAGATTGAAAGCTTCGGGCTTGCAAGCGAAGCCAGATGGACAGCGCGCAACATCGAATTTGCGCCTGAAGAAACGCGCTTCACAGTGATTTGCGATGGCCGTGAATTCGGGACTTTCCGCACACCGCTCGCCGGAAATTTCAACGTGCGCAACTGCCTGGCGGTTATCGCCACCGCACATTCGCTCGGCCTTGACCGTCAGTTGATCGCTGAAGCTCTGGCAACATTCAAAAGCGTCAAGCGCCGGATGCAGGTGCGCGGCGTGGTGAACGGCGTGACCATCGTTGATGATTTCGCGCATCACCCGACCGCAATCAGAGAAACGCTTGAAGCCGCGCGCCAGAAATTCCCCGGCCACCGCATCATTGCGGTCTTTGAGCCGCGTTCGTGGACGACGCGCAAGAAGGTTTTTCAGGGTGATTATCCGAAATCATTCGCGCCCGCCGATTACGTCATCATCGCCCCGCTCTTTGAATCGTTCAGACTAACGGCAGAAGATCAGTTGTCTGTTGCGCAGGTCATCAGCGATTTGCGGGCGCAGGGCAAGCAGGCCTTTGAAATCGGCGGCGAGGATTCAAACCAGAGCGCCGACGCCATCACGGCTCACCTGGCTCCCGAACTGCGCGCAGGCGATGTGGTGATGGTCATGTCAAACGGCGGTTTCGGCGGCATCCATCAGAAACTGCTCAACGCGCTGCGCCAGCAATAGACACGAAAGGAAACGAAGAACAATGAACCGCATCACCCGTCTCATCGCCGCACTGCTGCTCGCTGTTTTCACCACGCTGAGCGTGACTGCGCAACAAACGAAAACGCAGGATCAGCCCTTTGTCGTTGAATATTACTATCAGACGAAGTGGGGGTACGCCGACGAATTCCTGCGCCTGTTCCGCAAAAACCACCTGCCCGTGCTGAAAAAACAGATCGAATCAGGCCGCATGCTGAGCGTGAAAATTGAAAAGCCCCGCTACCATTCGACCGAAGACGGACGCTGGGATTACCGCGTCACGATTGTTTTCAAAAACGTCGCCGCCGCTCACGACAGCACCGCCGAAGAAGCGATCATCAAACAACTCTATCCCGATCAGGAGACCTTCCGGCGCGAAGAGCAGCGCCGCTTTGAAATCCTGATCGCGCACTGGGACGTGCCGATTGTGAGCGTGCCGACGGAGCAGTGAAATTTGACAAACGTCGGCTGAAAACTGCTTCAGCCCGGCGCTTTTTTACAACAATGACTCGTCAGAACAACTGACCAGATTCCAGCCTGCCAAACCAGGATGCACCTCGTTCGCCTCGAAGCCACCAATTTTCGCAATCTCTCCGGCGCGGTCAAATTCTCACCCGGCCTCAACATTATTTACGGGCCGAATGCGCAGGGCAAGACGAGCTGGCTGGAGGCTGTTTATCTGCTGGCGACGACCAAATCCTTTCGCACTGCACATCCGCACGAGGTCATCCGTCATTCAGAAACTGAAGCCATCCTGCGCGGCACTGTGGCGCGCGGGAATCTGACGAAGGATCTGCAACTGCTCATCGGCGAAAAGACCAAACAGACTTTCGTCAACGGCAAGCGCGAGGCGGTCATTCGTTATCTGGGGACGCTTGACGCGATTGCCTTCACGGCTGATGAAATGCAGGTCGTGCGCGGCGGGCCTGAGTACCGGCGGCGCTTTCTGGATCGCGGCATCGTCAGCACCGTGCCTTCCTACCTGGGCACGATTGCTGAATACAACCGCGTGCTGAAGCAGAAAAACAGGTTGCTGCGCGATGCTTCGGAAGCCGATGAGCCTTTGAAATTCGAGCCGGTCATTCAGCCCTGGAACGATCAGTTGATTGCGCTCGGCTCGGAAATTCATGTCGCGCGCACGGCTTATGTCGAAAAACTGCGCGCGCACCTCAGACCGCAGCTCTTTGAAGCCGAGGAGATCACGATTCGCTACCGCTCGTCGCTCGAAGGCAAAGGCGATCTGAACGATTACCCGAAACTGCTGGCGGAGCGGCTTGTGTTTCATCTGCGAAACGAAATTGCAACAGGGTATTCCCTGGTCGGGCCGCACCGGGACGATCTGGAAGTGTTGTCGGATGGTTATGAAATTTCCAGGTATGGCAGTTCGGGGCAGCAGCGGAGCGCCCTGCTGGTGCTTGATCTGGCGCAGATGTTATTGTATTATTCAGTTTACGAAGAATATCCGGTTTTTCTGACTGATGACATTGACGCTGAACTCGACCGCACGCGAATCGAAATTCTGCTGGATTACCTTGAAGGCAAATCGCAGACTTTTGTTTCAACCTCGAAACGCGAGGTGGCCGACCATTACCGCCATCGGGCGGCTGTCTTTCAGGTCAGTGCGGGCAGGGCAGGGCGTGAAACAGAGATTCCGGCAATCATCTCACAGCAAGAGGAAGCAGCTATTCAGCCAGAGTTTCAGCATTCAGAACCGGAACCGGTGAGGGAGCAGAGCGGCGCTGATCCGGCCATTGATTCATCCCCTGATGGATTGATTGATGAATTGTCGGCTGAAGACGCCCGGCATCAGGCTCCGTTCTGACCCCCGTTCACATTCCCTGAACAGACTCCTGAATCGGCTTCACTCTTAACCGATCAGGCCGCAAAGCCAAACAGCAACTGGAAGAAGAAGAGAAATGAGCGAAACCAAAAAGAAGAAGGAACAGGAATACGGCGCAGAATCAATCACCGTCCTTGAAGGCCGCGACGCCGTGCGCAAACGGCCCGCTATGTATATCGGCTCGAACGGTGATCTGGGCTTGCACCACCTGGTTTATGAAATCGTGGACAACTCGGTTGACGAAGCGCTCGCCGGGTACTGCGACACGATCAATGTGACGATTCATCTTGATAATTCGATCACCGTCGAAGACAACGGGCGCGGCATCCCGGTGGATATGCACCCGACCGAAAAGCGGCCCGCCGCCGAAGTCGTCATGACCGTGCTGCACGCGGGCGGCAAATTCGACAGCAACGCCTATAAAGTCTCCGGCGGCCTGCACGGCGTCGGCGCTTCGTGCGTGAACTTCCTGTCAGAATGGATGCGCATGGAGATCAAACGCGGCGGCGGCGTCTATGAGCAGGAATATAAAAAAGGCATTCCCGCCACGACGCTGACCAAAACAGGCAAGTCCACCAAAACCGGCACGAAGATTACCTTCAGGCCCGACTCTGAAATTTTCACGACCACTGAATACAGCTTCGACAAACTCTCCGAGCGGCTGCGCGAGAAAGCGTTTCTCAACAAGGGCATCAGAATCACCATCGTTGACGAGCGTTCGGAGACTGAAAAGAAGCACGAGTTTTATTACGAAGGCGGCATTGCCGAATTCGTCCGGCACCTGAACAAGAACAAGAACGTGCTGCATCCGAAGCCGATGTATTTTGAAAAGTCGGCCAACCCGGCAGCGGGCGACGACCTGGCCGTTGAAGTGGCGATTCAGTACAACGACGCTTACGACGAAAAGGTCTTTTCCTTCGCCAACAACATCAACACGGTTGACGGCGGCACGCACCTGTCCGGCTTCCGCTCGGCGCTGTCAAAAGCGATCAGCCGTTACGCGCAGACCGCCAACCTGCTCAAGGATTTCAAGGGCGGCCTCTCAGGCGACGACGTGCGCGAAGGTCTGGTTGCCGTCATCTCAGTCAAGATTCCGCAGCCGCAGTTTGAAGGACAGACCAAGGGCAAGCTCAACTCCGACGTGAAGGGCGCGGTGGATTCGTTCCTCTACGAAAAGCTCAGCACCTATTTTGAAGAGCATCCGTCCGTCGCCAAATCCATCGTCAGCAAAGCCGTCGAAGCCGCCCGCGCCCGCGAAGCCGCCCGCAAGGCCCGCGAAATCGTGCGCAAAGGCGCGCTCAATTCCATGAACCTGCCCGGCAAACTGGCCGATTGCGCCGAAAAAGACCCGGCCCTGTGCGAACTCTATATCGTGGAAGGCGACAGTGCGGGCGGTTCGGCAAAACAGGGCAGAGACCGCAGAACTCAGGCAATTCTGCCGCTCAAGGGCAAGATTCTGAACGTCGAAAAGGCGCGCTTTGACAAGATGCTCTCGCACGGTGAGATCAAAACCCTGATCACTGCGCTCGGCACGGGCATTGGCAAGGATGATTTCGATATTACCAAACTGCGTTATCACCGCATCTGCCTGATGAGTGTGGCGGGCGATGAGCCGACGCTCGTGGCCGATGATGAAGGACGCACGGAATTCGTCAGGATTGGTGACTTCATTGATGATTGTCTCGATCTGCGTCGCCGCACTTCGCGGTATCGGGTGATGAGCTTTGACCCGGACACGAATGAAGTGCGCTTCCGCCCGCTGAAGGCTGTGATCCGGCACGGGCACGAAGAGGCGATGTACAGAATTACGACCCGCTACAATCGCTCGGTCAAAGTCACAGCTTCGCACAGCGTCTTTGTTTACGAGGACGGGCAGGTGAAGCTGAAAAAGGGCAATGAAATCAGGCCCGGCGATCTGCTCGTGGCGACGCGCCGGGTGCCGCGTCCGATGGCCAGCCCGACCCGGATTGATCTGCTCGAAACTCTGTTCAGCGCCGGACTGACCGATGCCCTGTACGTGCGTGGCGAGGATGTGCGGCGCGTGGCCGGACAGCGCGTGCTGGCCAGGGTTGCGCGGCCTGATTTGTGGAACGAGCCGCGAGTCAGCCTGAGTCGGCAGCAGTGGCAGCAACTGATTGCGCGCCGCGAGGCTGCCGGGCTGACACAGTCAGGCGTGGCCGGTGCAATCGGCGTGAGGCAGCCCATCACCATCAGCCACTGGGAACGCGGCATCAATCGCCCGGTCAAATCGCAGTTCGATGGGTATCTGAAAACCATTGGCTGGAATGACGAACTCAGCTATGAACTGGTTCCGTCGCAGATTGACCAGTTACTCGCTCAGGATGACGCCAGCAACAATGCGCGCTGGCGCGAAGTCAGCCCGTTCAAGCGCCTCAGCGATTTCACGCCGGACGAACTGGCGCAGCTTGGCCCTGATGTCGAACTGGTGCCGCAGGCGCACAGCGAAAGAGCCTTTGCGCGTTATCTGCCGATCACACGTGAACTGATGACCTTCCTGGGCTGGTTTGTGGCCGAAGGCACATTGAGCGCGCATCAGGTCAGTCTCAATCTGGGCCGCAAGGATGAACGGTTCATCCCTGAACTGATGACCGCCATTGAGCAGGTCTTTGGCGAAACGCCCCGGTGCTATCACGATCCTGACAGCCAGGGCCGCAAGCTGTACTTCCATTCAGTGGCGGCGGCGCGGCTGCTGAGAGCGTGGCAGGTCGCCGGGCGCGCTCACGAAAAGCGAATTCCCGATGTGGTCTTCAGCCTGGATGAAAAGCTTCAGCTTGCTTTTCTTGAAGCTTACTTCCTGGGCGATGGCACGACAGGTAATTACAACTTTTCATTCACGACCAATTCGGCTGATCTGAAGGATGGGTTGTTGTATCTGTTCGGGCAGCTTGGCGTCATCGCTTCAGCATCGCATCTGCCGCCCTCAACCGGGCCTGAAGCGCCAATTCAGACACGGCATCCGTACTTCATGGTTGCCGTGACCGGCAAGGAACAGATCGAACGCTGCCGCGCCATCTGGCAGCGTCACGCGAATGCCGCGAAGCTTGCCGCGCTGCTTGCCAGGCCGTACCGCCGGGCGCAGGACTTCACGCCGATCAGCGATGATCTGATGGGGCTTGAGGTGTTACAGGCCGAAGAGATTCCGCACGTCGGCGATTGCGTGTATGACTTTTCGGTTGAAGGCGACGAGAACTTCATCTGCGGCACCGGAGGCATCGCCTGTCACAACACCGACGCTGACGTTGATGGATCGCACATCCGCACGCTGCTGCTGACGTTCTTTTACCGGCAGATGCCGCAACTGCTCGAACACAAGATCGAGCGGGTCAATGAGAACGGCGAGACTGAGACTGAAATCAAAAGCTACGTCTACATCGCGCAGCCGCCGCTTTACAAGGTCAAGAAGGGCAAGACCGAGCGATACGTCAAGGATGAGCGCGAGATGACCCGCTACCTGATGCGCAAGGCTACCGAAGATGTGAAGGTGACGGTGAAAAAGACCGGCGCAACCATCGAAGGCCGTGATCTGACGGCGCTGCTTGAAAGACTGTTTGAGTTCAACGGTTACTATGAAAAGCTGCATCGCCGTCTGCACGACAAGCGGATTCTGGATGCCATGCTCGAAGCCCTGAGCGGCAGCAAAGGGTTGTTGCAGAAGGATGGCCGCAAACTGCATGACGTGTTTGCTGATGAAGAACTGCTCGGTCAGGTCGAAGCCGCGCTGGCGGAGGTCGGATTCAGGACCGAACTGACTTCGGATGAGGAACACGGCTTGTCCGAAATCGAAGTGATGGTCGCGGGCAATGGTGGCCGCGTGGTGATTGACTGGGATCTGGCGACGCACGTCGAATTCCAGCGCGCGGTCGAGTTGTACAAACAGCTTGCGCCGATTCACCTGCCGCCGTTCACAGTCGGCGAAAACGGCTCATCGGTCGAACTCGCTTCGCGCGATGAACTGCTCGATCACATTCTGAAGGCTGCGAAAAAAGACCTGCACATTCAGCGATACAAAGGTCTGGGCGAGATGAACCCTGAGCAGTTGTGGGAAACAACGATGGATCCCGAAAAGCGCACGCTGCTGCAGGTGCGGGTTGATGACGCCGTTGAGACGGATGAAATTTTCACCGTGCTGATGGGCGATCAGGTCGAACCGCGCCGCCGCTTTATCGAAGACAACGCGCTGGATGTGAAGAACCTGGACATCTGATCATTCAGTTTGAAAATCAAAGATGTGGCGGTGATCACAGGGTGATTGCCGCCACTTTTTTTCCGCCTGCCGGGATGCAGGCGCTGACTGGCCTGCCTTGATCTTTCACCTGACCTGACCTATAACAGTCCCGCATTTCAAACCGCTGGGATGAGTTCCACAAAACAAACAAAGTCCGCAACTGAGTTGAACCAGCTTTAGTTTTCAGGAGTAAAGACAAAGCGCACGGGGCAGACTGCACGGCACAGCCTGATTGCTGCTGATAATCTGTGGCGGCTGAACTTTCATTGCTGTCCCGGCTCTTTTTCCTGACTGTAACTGATTACAAAAAAGCGGAATCAGCACACACGGGGTATTGCTGGCGAATTCCAGAGCAGGATTCCCGCAGAGGACTCAGACCACCCTCGTAGTAACGAATTCATTCGTTCTGCTTTCAGCACTGCTGCCGCTCGGAGCAGAACGAATGAATTCGTTACTACGAAGATGGTGTGAGTGACATCAGAACAGCCGGTCTTGCGAGGCTGAAACATTCGCTGGCAGTAACACACGGGAAGGCACACCACTCCGTCACCGGAAACAGTAATCATCAACCAACAGGAGACACAGTATGCCAAAGCAAATCGGGCGGGCCGGAATCTTTTTGTGGCTGGCGCTGATGCTGACCTGCGCGGCTTCTGCGCAGACGCAGATCACGACCGGCGTCATTCAGGGAACCGTGGTTGACTCGGCGGGGGCCATCGTCCCCGGCGCAACCGTCGAAGCCAAAAATGCCGACACCAATCTCAGCCGCACGCTGGCGACTGACGCCGACGGGCGATTTGTGTTTCTGCAACTGCCATCGGGCCGGTATTCGCTGACCATCACCAAAGCGGGCTACGCGACACTTGTGCAGGAAAACCTGGCGCTGACGGTCGGGCAGGCGATCACCCTGAACCTCGCCATCAAGGTTTCGTCCGTGCAGGAGCGCATCACGATTACGGCTGCGCCGACGATTGATACGGTCAGGACTGAATCGAGCACGACGCTCAATGAACTCTCGGTCAGTCGCACGCCGGTGCTGGGCCGGAAGTTTGAAGACCTGCTGACGCTGACGCCGGGCGTGAGCATCACGCAGGGGCCGGATGGTGATGAAATCAATTTCTCAGGCCAGCGCGGCGTCTTCAACAACATCAGCCTTGATGGCGGCGATTACAACAACGGTTTCTTTGGCGAACAGGTGGGCGGGCAGCGCGCCGCGATTGATATTTCAATGGAAGCGATCAAGGAATTTCAGGTCGTGGCGACCGGCGCGAGCGCCGAATTCGGGCGCACGGCGGGCGGCGTGGTCAACGTCATTACCAAATCAGGCACGAATGAATTTCGCGGCAGCGTCTTTCATTTTCAGCGGCTCGAAGCGTTGTCATCGAACACTTCTGATGGCAAACCGCTCAGGGATTTTCACCGCGAACAGTTCGGCGGCAATTTCGGCGGCCCGATTGTCAAAGACAAGGCTTTCTTCTTTGCCAACTTCGAGCAGATCACCGGTAACCTCACGCGCCCGAATCTGAGCGAACCTATCGGCTCGCCCTGCTCCGTGCAGAATCCGACGATTCAGGCCAACGAGGCGCTCATCAATAACAGCACCGATTGTCAGCGGCTGGCGCTGATCAGCTTTTTCAAGGCTTCGCGCAATCAGGACGAAAGCCAGCCGATCAAAAAGCCTGTCAACACTTCGGCTTTCCTGGGCAAACTGGACTGGAAGCTGACAACGGCCAATGAACTGGCGTTCTCGTACAATTTCAATCGCTCGAAAAAAGAGAACGAAACCTTTGACGTGGCGACTTACGGCACGTCGGCCAACGGCACCGAAGGGCCGGGCAAAATTCACGTCTTCAATCTGAACCTGTTCAGCACGCTGTCATCAACGAGGCTGAACGAACTGCATTTCACCTATTCGCGTGAAGACCGTCCGCGTTCGGCGACGGAATCGAATGTTCCGGCTGACACGGCGATGGGCTTTGCGACGACGTTTCGCTTTGGCAATCCGTTCTTTCTGCAACCGGCAGTGGATGAGCTGTTCGAGCGTTATCAGGTCAGGGACAGTATCTCCCTCGTGTCAGGTCGGCACACTTACAAATTCGGCGGTGAATACATTCGCAGCGACAACGCGCAGGTGTTTCGCGGCTTTTTCACCGGGCGCTACCTGTTTGACAGCGTGACCGGATTTCTGCGTTACGCTTCACCGGCCAGCCTGGGCGCAGGCTTCGGGCCAGCAGCGGCGCGCTGCTCTGACGGAACCTGGATCAATCAGACGACCGGCAAATGCGCGACCGGCACGGCTTCGACTCCGCTGCTGCTCTTTTTGCAGGGCGCGGGACTGAGCGGCCCGGCCACTGATGCGGCAGGCGCATCAGACATCAGCAACAACGAACTGGCATTCTTTGCGCAGGACAAATACCAGGCGCGGCCCGGCCTCACGCTCAATTACGGCCTGCGGTGGGAAGCGCAGACTTTTCCTGATCCGGTCGTGCCGCCATCGCAGACCGCTTACGGCAGGTTTCTGACCGATCCGCGCTTTCCGTCTGATGGCACGCTGCCCGATCAGTGGAAGATGTTTCAGCCGCGCGTCGGTCTGGCGTGGGACGTGCGCAACAACAGCAAATCGGTGCTGCGCGCAAGCTGGGGCATTTTCAATGCGCGGCAGAATATGCTGTCACAGGTCGGTTCGATCACAACCAACGGCGTGCAGCAGCAGACGATTGCCGGTGGCCTGTTTGCCAATCCGACAGTTTTGCCGGTGTGGCCGAATCTGGCTCCGGTGACGCCGACTCCGGCGGGTCAGTTTCCGCTTTTCAGCGGTGTGCGTGTGTTCAGCCGCGATTACGCCAATCCGCGCATTTACACGACGAACGTCGCGTTTGAGCAGGAAATCGCCAGCGGCCTGGCAGTCTATCTTGATTTCACGCACTCGAAAGGCGTGCATCTGACGCGCTTTCTGAATGTCAACCGCAGACTTGATTCGGCAGGCAATCCGATTTTCGGGCCGCAGCTTGGCGAAGTGATGGTGACGAGTTCAGTGGGCAAGGGGCTGTATCGCGGGTTTACGGCTGGCGTGCGGAAGCGGCTGAGCCGGGGCTTTCAGTTTGAGGGCAATTACGTGTGGTCGAAGGATCTTGATGATGACTCGAATGAACGCGACCCGTTCACTGATCGCGCTTTTGACATCAACAATCTGAAAGCCGATTACGCGCTTTCAGACCGCGACATTCGCCACAAATTCAACTTCTTTATGTCCGGCGATCTGCCCTGGGGCCTGCAGGTCAACACGCGCATTCAGGCGCGTTCGGCTCAGCCGATTTCGCCTGACCCGCGCACGGCCACCAATCGCAATTCGCTGCGCAAGGACAACGAATTTTTCTCATTCGACTGGCGGCTGACCCGCGTCTTCAAATTCGGAGAACGTGTCTCAATCCTGCCGATGGTTGAGATGTTCAATACCTTCAACAACAAAAACAACGTGAACCCGCTGACGACGCCGGGCCTGTTCAATTTTGACGGCTTCCTGCGCCAGGGCGTCGGCGACCCGCGCCAGTTGCAACTCGCCGTCAAGGTCACGTTCTGACCAGACGAATCAAACAGGAGATGACGGAACAGACAGAAATAACGGAACAAACGGAATCACAGCCAGACTGACAGTTTCCGTCTGTTCCGTTCATTCCGTCTGTTCCGTCATCTCTCTTTTATGCCTTCACCGGCACACTCACCAGCCAGCCGCCATCAATATAGATTGTCTGCCCGGTGATGTAATCGCCTGCGTCTGAGGCGAGCAGCAGCGTGGCTCCGGCCATTTCTGACGGCAGTCCGGGGCGGCCCATCGGAATGACATACACGGCGCTTTCGTAAAGCTGCGGGTCTGAAAAAATGCTGTCGGTCATCTGCGTCCAGAAACGGCCCGGCCCGATGGCGTTGACGCAGATGTTGTCTTTCGCCAGTTCGACCGCCAGCGCCGCAGTCATCTGCCTGATGCCGCCCTTGCTGATGGCATAAGCCGACACGTTCGGCACGACGATGTTGGCCGCAATCGAAGAGACATTGATGATCTTGCCCTTGCCCTGATGGCGCATGTATTTCACCGCTTCCTGCGCGGCAAAGAACGAACCTTTCAGATTGATTGAGATCAGCCGATCCCAGTCAGCTTCAGTGAAATTCTCAAACGGCTGCCGCAGATTGATGGCCGCCGCGTTGACGAGAATGTCGAGCCTGCCAAACTGATCAGCCGACTGATTGATGAGTTCGCGCAACCGGGCCGTGTCGCTGATGTC
Source organism: Blastocatellia bacterium (assembly GCA_046331565.1). Classification (GTDB taxonomy): domain Bacteria; phylum Acidobacteriota; class Blastocatellia; order RBC074; family RBC074; genus DASRDU01. The sequence continues at coordinate 2,432,849 of JAXLQP010000001.1, read as the reverse complement.
GCAGGCGAGCGGCAGCGCCCTGACGCCGCGCTGCCTGATCAGATCGGCGGCAGCGGCCAGTTCGCTTTCGGTGCGCGCAATGATGGCCACGTCAGCGCCCGCTTCAGCCAGCGTCAAAGCCATCGCCAGCCCCAGCCCGCGACTGCCGCCTGTGACAACAGCGGCGCGGCCATCCAGCCGCATCGAAGGCATTTTGAATTCTTCGTCGAGTGGTCGTCTTCGTTCGTTACTCATCTGGTTATGATTACTCCTGAATGTAATTGATAGTTGGATCTCCGCACCGTGAAATATTGACGCTTACATCTGCCGCAACAGCAGCAGCGCATAATAACTCATCAGCCCAAGCATGATCAGCGAAGCGATCCAGAGTGAAATCGTCGTCCAGCGCGATGGCGCAATCTCCTGCGGCAGACGGCGATGGCGCAGGTAAATGGCTCCGAAACCAAGCACGGGCAGCATAATCGCCTGCGCAATGCCGCCTGCTCTGACCAGACTGACCGGCGAAATGTTGCGAAAGACCAGCAGCAGCGGCGTGACGTTGAGGATGATGATAAAGAGATTGCGAAACCACGAGCGGCGCGCATAATCGTGTGCTTCAAAAATTCCCATCAGCCGGAACATATCGGCAAAGACCCGCGCATTCGCCGCCGTTGCCGCAAAGATCGTCCCGTAGAGCGTCACAATCGCGCCCGCATAAAAAAGCCACACCGCCCATTCGCCGAAGGTCTGCGTGTAAATATTCGAGAGCGTGCGAATCATCGCCGTGCCTTCCGGCACAAGGCCCATGCCGTGCAGCACGCCTGCGCCGAGCAGGTAAAACGCCACGGTCGCAACTGTGTAAATCACCATCGAAGCGCCGATGTCCACCTGCATCACCCGCACCCACCCGCGCGCACGGTGCTGCCATTCGTCAGACGCTTCGCGTTTGCCGACAAAACGCGCATAGCCTTTTTCGACGCACCAGTACGGATACATAAACAACTCTGACGCGCCGACGCCCGTAATGCCAAAGACCGCGAGCGCCGTCGAAATGCCTTCGCCAGGCAATTTGAAACTGAGTCCGTGCCACACTTCTCTGAACGAAAAGTATTGCGGCATTCGCGCCAGCAGCAGCGCGGCCATTACGGTCAGCATCGTGAACAGGCCGACCTTGACCACCGCCAGCCGTTCGATGCGTTCATAACCGCCGCCGAGCAGCAGCGCGAGCGTCAGCGCGACAAAGACCAGCGCCCACATTTTGACAGGCACTGACGGCACGATGAGGTTCATCGTTTGCGCCACGCCGCTGTACATTGCGCCAATCTGCGTCAGCGTTATCAGCGTCATCAGTGCCCAGCCCCATACAATCCAGTTGACGCGCAATCGCGGCCCCGGCACGCCGTTGAGTCCGGCCAGTCCCGTTTCGCCGCTCGCAATCGTGTACCGACCGAGTTCTGACTGAATGACCGGCTTGACGATGCAACTGAGCAGAATGATCCAGAGCGCGGCATAACCAACCTGCGCGCCCAGGGTGGTGGTGGCAATCAGTTCGCCTGAACCGACGATGGCCGCCGCCAGCACAACGCCGGGGCCGATGCGCCGCAATGCGCCAAAGACCGATGGCGGCGGTTCAGAGATGTCTTCAGGGCTGAGCTGGTATGGGTCGTGTGTCTTCACCGTTTGAGCCGGAAAGTGAACAGCGGCCTGTGCGCCGTGTTCGTTTGCTGATGTCCTGGATCGTTGATTTGAAGCCGCGTCAGTTGGAACTCAAAGCCTGGGCATCATAAATCATCGCCCCGGAACACGCACGGCCTCTGATTCATCAGCGGAAAAATGCGCGCCTCAGCACAGACATTGACGGCTTTCTGAGAGAAGCCTAAAGTAGCGACATTATTATCAGGACAGTGTTCAGGCAATCTTTTCATTAACGCGGCAATATTTTCAGGAACATCATCAATCAGGTGCCTCATTCTCTTCAGGGCGCTGATGCCCCGGCAGAATGAAATCGCGGTCGGCAAGGTTCGACAAGCTGCCAGCTTGTCATTGTCTCCTGATTGAGCGTCTCACTGTGTCAGCGACAAGCTGGCAGCTTGTCGAATCTGTCTGGAGGAGAAGATGACCAGGAAGTTCACAGCCCTGTTGCTCGCCGGGTGTCTGCTGCTGGCGGGTGTCGTGAATAATTCCGTGACGATTCGCGCCCAGGTGCAGGACGTGGCCGAAAACAAAGGCGCGGCTGCCGCGTGGCGGGCGCTGCTGCGGCTGCGTTCGACGGTGACGGTGCTGCACACGACGGCGCACCCTGATGATGAAGACGGCGCGATGCTCACGTGGCTTGCGCGCCGCGAAGGCGTTCGCACCGGACTGCTCACGCTCAATCGCGGCGAAGGCGGAGCCAATCTGGTCGGGCCTGAACTCTATGACGCGCTCGGTCTGGTGCGCACTGAAGAACTGCTGGCTGCCGGGCGTTATTACGGCGTGGATCAGATGTTCACCCGCGTGACCGATTTCGGTTTTTCCAAGCGGATGGATGAAACGCTCGAACACTGGGGCAAAGACGTGGTGCTGCGCGACGTGGTGCGCGCCGTGCGAATGTACCGGCCCGACATCATCATCGCCCGCTTTCACGGGCTTCCGCGCGATGGTCACGGCAATCATCAGACTGCCGGGCTGATGAGTTATGAGGTCTTCAAAGCTGCTGCCGATCCGCAGATGTTTCCTGAACAGATCAGGGAAGGGCTGCGTCCCTGGCAGGTCAAAAAACATTACCTGAGCGTGCGCGACAACGAACCTGCGACCGTGAGAATTGATGTGGGCGAATACAATCCGCTCAACGGCAAATCTTACCGTGAAATCGCCCGCGACGGTCTGAGCCATCAGCGTTCGCAGGGCGCAGGCGGCGTGCGCGTGCCGCCCGGTTCAGCAATGTCATCGTGGCAGCTTGTCGAAAGCACGCTGCCGAAAGCCGAGAGCGAAAAGAGCATCTTTGACGGTATTGACACGACCATCAGCGGCCTCGCAAAACTCTCCGGTTCAACTGACATCACCGCTGAACTTGCTGCCATCAGCAGCAGCGTCGAAACGGCGCTGAAAAAATTCGACGCGCTGAAGCCCTGGACAGTCGCGCCCGAACTCGCCGCCGGACTTAAGACCACGCGCTCGCTGATTGAAAAAGTGCGCGGCTCGCAGATTGAAGATGCAAACAAGGATCAACTGCTGTTCCTGCTTGGCAACAAGGAGCGCGAATTCAATGAGGCGATGAATAAAGCCCTGGGCCTCGTGATGGAAGTTCTCGTTGATCCTTCAGGCGGCGCAGCCGAAGGCAGTCAGCAGTTCTTTCAGCCCCGCGAAACATTCAACGTCGCCATTCCAGGCCAGCAGTTCACGCTGACGGCAACGGTCGTCAATCGCAGCCAGGTCAGAGTCGAACCCGCTGACCTCGCGCTGCAAACGCCGAGAGGCTGGAGCGTCGGCACAAAGCGCGATGAAGTAAAAACGCTCGGTTACAACGAACGCGCCCGCCGCCAGTTTGAACTGACCGTGCCGCCGGATGCCGAATACACGCGGCCTTACTGGTCACGCGCAAACGAACTGCGCGATCACATCTATCAGATCAACAAGCCTGAATTTCTCAATCTGCCCTTCGCTCCGCCCGACGTGATTGGCGCGTTCAGTTACAAAGTTGACGGCGTCAGCTTCACGCTGACGCAACCGGCGCAGACTGTTTTTATTGACCGGCCCTGGGGCGAACAGCGACGGCTGCTGACTGTCGCTCCGGCCATTGGCGTTTCACTTTCGCCGCGTGTCGGCGCAATCCCTGTCGGCTCCGCGTCGTCGTCCTACACCGCCAGCGTCAGCGTGGCCAGCAATGTCAAAGGCAATGCGACGGGCAAAGTGAAACTGCGTTTGCCGCAGGGCTGGAAGGCGACGCCCGCCGAACATACATTTAACTTCACGCACGAAGGCGAAGTCAGCAACTTCACTTTCAAAGTGGCGATTCCGCGCGTTGCGGCGAATGAAGAATACAAAGTGCAGGCCGTCGCCGAATACGCCGGGCGCGAATATACGGAAGGCTATCAGGTGATCGCGCACCGCGATAACGAGCCGCGCCATTTGTATCGCCCGGCGACGATGAGCATTCGCGGCATTGATGTCAAAGTCGCGCCGAATCTGACGGTCGGTTATGTCATGGGCGTCGGTGATGAAGTGCCGAAAGCGCTCGAACAAATCGGCGTCAAAGTCGTAATGCTTGATGACAACGCCCTGGCGAGCGGCAGTCTGGATCAGTACGACGCCATCATTGTCGGCATTCGCGCCACAGCCGTGCGTGATGATCTGAAGGCTTACAGCCGTCGCCTGCTCGATTACGCTGAACGCGGCGGCAATCTGATTTATCAGTACCAGACGCAGGAATTCGACGCCGCGCCTTACGGGCCGTATCCGTACAAACTGACGCCGCGCGCCGAAGAAGTTTCTGAAGAGGATTCAAAGGTCACGATCCTTGAGCCGTCAAATCCGGTCTTCAACTGGCCAAACAAAATTACTACGGCTGACTTTGACGGCTGGGTTGAAGAGCGCGGCTCGAAGTGGATGACGACCTGGGACGACCGTTACAAGCCCCTGCTTGAATGCCACGACCGCGAACAGAAGCCGCAGCGCGGCGGGATGCTTTTTGCGCCATACGGCAAAGGCACATTCACCTACGCGGCTTACGCCTTTTACCGGCAGTTGCCAGCGGGCGTGCCGGGCGGCTATCGCTTGTTTGCCAACATCATCAGTCTGAAGAAGCAGCCAAAATGAGACTGCTGATGAATCGCAGGCCTCGCTGTGAACCGGAAATTTCCGTAAAGCGGAAACAGAACGAATGAATTCGTTACTACGGAGGTGGCGACCAGTTCCTTTTGCCGGACTGGTAAATAAAAGCTGCCTTTGCCGGGATGAACTGACTGACATCGCTGCGTTCCTTTTACGGAGCGGAACGCTGACTGCACTCAATAACACAGATCACACCCCTCAAATACATGGAAGGAGACTTGTATGAAAAGCAGTTTGCGGCTCATTCTGACGGCCCTGCTGGTTGTCGTCTTCAGTTCATCACTGGCGCTGGCGCAGGCCGTGTCCGGCTCGATTGTCGGCAGCGTGACCGATGCGAGCGGCGCGGCGGTGGCCGGAGCGAAGGTGACGATTACCGAAACCAGTACCGGGCTTTCGCGCAATGTCGAAACCAATGCTGACGGCGGTTATGTCATGCCTTACCTGCCGCCCGGCACTTACAAAATCGAAGTCGAAAAACAGGGCTTCAAAAAACATGTGCAGGAAAACATTCAGCTCAGCACCGGCTCAACGCTGCGCGTGAATGCCGCGCTCTCGGTCGGCAGCATCACGGAGACGGCGGAAATCACTTCTGAAGCGCCGCTGCTGCAAACCGAAAGCGCCGATGTGTCGCAGTCGTTCGAGCAGAAACGCATTGCCGAACTGCCAATCAACGGGCGCAACTTTCAGTCGCTGATTACGCTGATTCCCGGCGTCGTGCCGTCAAATGCTTCGGTCGGTATTTTCGACAATCCGCAGGGCACGCAGTTTTTGCAGGTCAACGGGCAGAACAATTCAGCCAACAACTTTCAGATTGACGGCGTGGACAACAACGAACCGCTGCTCGGTCTGGTCGTGCAGATTCCGCCTGCCGAAGCGATTCAGCAGTTCAGCGTTTCGACTTCAAATTACGACGCTGAATTCGGGCGCGCGGTCGGCGCGGTCGTCAACGTGACGACGCGGCCCGGCTCGAATCAGTTTCACGGCAGCCTCTATGAATTTCACAACAACAGCGCATTCAAGGCGCGCAACTTTTTCAATATCGTGCGCAACGCGCAGGGCAAACTGACCGTGCCGAATGCGATCAAGAATCAGTACGGCGGCACGTTCGGCGGGCCGATCATCAGAAACCGGACGTTCTTCTTCGGCGATTATCAGGGCCAGAATCAACGCATCGGGCGCACGCCGCAGATTGCCACCGTGCCGATTCAGGCGTGGCGCGATGGCAATTTTGCCGGAGCCTCAACGATCTATGACCCGAACACCGGCGCGGCCAATGGCAGCGGTCGCACGGCGTTTCAGAGTAATCAGATTCCGACGCCGCGCATCAGTTCGGTCGCGCAGAACATTCTCAAACTGCTGCCGCTGCCGAACCTGCCGGGCACGACCAACAACTACCTGCCTCCGGCAATTCCGTTCAAACTCGACACGCAATCGTTCGACGTGCGCGTGGATCATCAGTTCAGCGACAAGACGAACTTCTTCGTCAAGTACAACTACTTTCAGTCCACGATGGCCGACCCGGCGATCTTTGGTGAAATCGGCGGGCCGACGGCGATTGGCGATTTCAATTCGCTGGCCAACGGCAAGGGCCGCAACCAGGTCGTGACGCTCAACGGCACGCACGTTTTCAGCCCCAGCCTGACGACTGAAGCGCGGTTCGGTTTTACGCGGTACTTCCTGGATGCGCGCGGGCCGGGCTTTGACAAAGACCTGTCAACACAGGTCGGCATCAGCGGCTCGAATGAAAACGACCCGGCGCACAAGGGCCTGGCGGTGATTGATATTGAAAACTTCTCGACCTTCGGGCAGTCATTCAATATGCCGACGATCAACGCCGACAACATTTTCAACTGGATCAACAACTGGACGAAGGTGGCGGGCAGTCACACTTTCAAGTGGGGCGCTGACATTCGCCGCCTGCGGATGGATCGGTTGCAGATTCAGGGCATCGGCAGCTTCGGCCCGCGCGGGCGTTTTGAATTTCGACCGACAGTGACGGCGCTCTGCACGCCGAACGCGAGCGGCGCGTGCGTTTCATCGCAGACAAGCCTCGCCAATTCGTTTGCCTCGTTCCTGCTCGGCGCGCCTGATCGCGTCGGTCGCGCCATCTTCAGCACGACGCCGACCAATCGCACGACGCATCTGTTTTTCTTCGGGCAGGACACGTGGCAGGTCACGCCGCGCCTGACGGTGAACCTGGGGATGCGCTATGAAATTTACACGCCGATTGCTTCGCGGCTGCCGGGCGGGCAGGGCAACTATGATCCTGAAACCAACAACCTGCTGGTCGCTGGCGTCGGTCAGGTCGGATTGTCAGCCGGAGTCGAAACCGACTGGAACAACTTTGCTCCGCGCATCGGCCTGTCCTATCGCTGGAAGGACAAGACCGTGATTCGCGGCGGTTTCGGCATCAGTTATTTCACTGCGCGCTTTGGTTTCACGGGCGGCACGCTGTCGACCAGCTTCCCGGTGATTGCCGATCAGCAGATTGGCGTGACGGGCGATTTCAAACCGGAAGGCAACTTCACGAGCATTCCCGCCTTCACGCCGATTGCCATTCCCTCAAGCGGCATCATCAACCCCGCGCCGAACCTGTCGCTGTTTGCCGTGCCGTTCAAAAACAATCTGCCGCAGGTGATGAGTTACAACCTGACCGTGCAGCGCGAACTGATGCAGGGGCTGAGCCTCGAAGTCAGCTACGTTGGCAACAAGGGTGACAATCAGCCCTTCAACAAACGGCTTGACGCATCGCTGCCGGGCACGGGTACGGCAGGCATTCCGCTCAATCAGAAGTTCGGACGCACGGCGCAGACGACGCTGCGCGCTTACGGCGTTGAGTCGTATTACAACTCGCTGCAGGTGCAGCTTGAAAAGCGGCTCTCGCGCGGCATTTCGTTCGGCACGTCCTACACGTGGTCGCGCTCGACCGATTACACAAGCAACAACGGCGGGCTGTTCAATCCGATCTTTCTGAATCTCAACTACGGCCCGTCCGATTTTGACCGCACGCACACGCTGACGATTCATCACACGCTTGAACTGCCGTTCGGCCAGGGCAGGCGGTGGCTGAGTCACGGGCCGGTATCGAATATCCTCGGTGGCTGGCAGGTTAACGGCATCCTCGCTGCATACAGCGGTCGTCCGTTCAGCGTGACGATGAGCAACGCGGCCCTCAATGGCGGGCCGGGCAACAATCAGCGGCCCGATCAGTTGCGCAACCCCGCGATTTCGGGGAACGTCGGGCCGGGGACAACGTGGTTCGATGTGACGGCCTTTGCCAACCCGATTCCGGCGGGCGCGACGCCGCGTTACGGCACAGCGGGCCGCAACAGCCTGCGCGGGCCGGGCTTTTTCAACTATGACTTCTCGATCTTCAAGAGCTTTCAGATTCGTGAAGGCATCCGGGCTGAGTTCCGCACGGAATTCTACAACCTGACCAACACGCCGAAATTCAATCAGCCGAACGGCAATTTCAGCCAGGGCAGTTTCGGCGCGGTCACGTCAACCATCAACAATGCAGGCGAACGCGAAGTGCAGTTCGCTTTGCGTTTGTTGTTCTGAAAACAGAAGAGAGAGGACGGAACAAACGGAAATAACGGAACAGACGGAACAGAATCAATCCTGCGGTTATTCTTCTGTTTGTTCCGTTATTTCCGTTTGTTCCGTCCTCTCTCTGATTTTTTATGAGTCCAAAAGACGACGGCCACCTGGTGCGCGGCATGGGGCTGGTGCAGTCTGTGGCCGCGAATATGCTGGAGATGATCGGCATCGGGCCGTTCATCACGATTCCGATTATCATCGGCGCGATGGGCGGGCCGCAGGCGATGATCGGCTGGGTGCTGGGCGCGATCATTGCCGTGTGTGACGGGCTGGTGTGGGCTGAACTCGGCGCGGCAATGCCGGGTTCGGGTGGTTCGTATCATTACCTGCAACAGGCTTACGGCCCGCAGCGGATGGGCCGACTGATGAGCTTTCTGTTTATCTGGCAGACGGTCTGCACGGCGCCGCTTTCGATTGCGGGCGGCGCAGTCGGTTTCAGCAACTACACGAAATATCTGTGGGCCGCGATGACTCCGGCGCAGGGCAAGATGCTTGCGGCAGCCTTGTGCCTGGCTGTGACGGCGCTGCTTTATCGTGACATCAGATCAATCGGCAGACTTTCAATTGTCATGTGGGTGGTCGTGCTGCTGACAGTCGCGTGGGTGCTGTTTGCCGGAGTCACGAACTTTCAGCCGCGACGCGCTTTTGATTTTCCGCCCGGAGCATTCAATCTGTCGCTCGGATTTTTTGCCGGACTCGGCACGGCGACGCTCAATGCGATTTATGATTATGGCGGTTACAACAACGTCTGCTTTTTCGGCGGCGAAGTCAGAAATCCAGGCTGGACGATTCCGCGCACAGTGCTGATTTCGATTGCCGCAGTCGCGCTGATTTATATGGTCATGACCGTGACGATCATCGGCGTCGTGCCCTGGCGCGAAATGATCACTGAAGGCACGCTGGCCAACAAAGCAATTGTGGCCGATTTCATTCAGCGTCTGTACGGAGCGAAGGCGGCAACGGTGATGACGCTGCTGATTCTGTGGACAACGGCGGCGTCATTGTTTGCCGTGATGTTCGGTTATTCGCGCGTGCCGTATGCGGCGGCGGCAGACGGGCGATTTTTCAGGCCATTTGCGCGGCTGCATCCGACTGAAAACTTTCCGACCTTTTCGCTGATCTTCATCGGCGTGACTTCGGCGCTGTGCTGCTGGTTCGACCTGCCGACGCTGATTGCCGCGCTGATCGTGATTCAGACGATTGCCCGCGATATGGCGCAGGCCGCTGCCGTCGTGCTGATTCGCCGCACTCGTCCTGACATTCACCTGCCATTCAGAATGTGGCTCTATCCGCTGCCGAGCATCGTTGCGATGGCCGGATGGATTTATATTCTGAGCACGAACGGCTGGCGGTTGTTTGCGCTCGGCATCGGCCTGATGGTCGCGGGCATTGCGGCTTATCTGTGGCAGGCTTATATAAAAGGTGAGTGGCCGTTTGGAAAAAGAGAGATGACGAAACAGACGGAAATAACGGAATGAACGGAAAGCATCAGCCGCGATGGGATGTGATCACTGTCGGTGATGTGTTCACCGATCTGGTGATGAGCGGCTTTCCGCGCTGGCCGCAGCCGGGCGAGGAATCCTTTGCCGCAGCGCTGCACCGCGAAGCCGGTGGCGGTGCGGCGATTACGGCCTGCGGTCTGGCGAGACTCGGTGTGCGTGTTGCGTTGCTGGCTGTGATCGGGCGTGATGGTGACTGGCTGATTGAGCGACTGAAAAGCTGCGGTGTTGATGATGAACTGATTCATCGTCCTGGTGGCGATTACGCCGGGCTGACCGTGAGCGTTTCGACGGCTGAAGATCGTGCCTTTTTCACTTATGCCGGATCGAATCTGGTGCTGCCTGAACTGCTGGCTGCTGATGCCGCAGCGCGAAGTGAACTGAGCAGGGCGCGGCACATTCACCTGGCTTTTCCGGTTATGCCTGAACTGCTGACTGAAATTGCCACGACGCTGCACGACGCGGGCTGCACCGTTTCGCTCGATGTCGGCTGGCATCCTGACTGGCTCAGCAGTGCGCGAACTCTGCCCGCACTGCGCGAGGTTGATCTGTTTCTGCCCAACGAACGCGAAGCTGAACTGATGACCGGGCACTCTGAACCTGAAAAGATGCTGCGCGCCTTTGCTGACGCGGGATTGCGCACAGTGGCGCTCAAACTCGGCACCAGTGGTTCGGCATTGCTGACGAACGGTGAAATCATTTTCTGCCCGCCGGTCAGCGTTGATCCGGTGGACACAACCGGCGCAGGCGATTGTTTCGATGCCGGATTTATTTACGGCTGGCTGAATGATCGCACGCCGGATGAATGCCTGCGCACTGGTAACATCTGCGGCGCGCTGTCAACGCGCGGCTTTGGTGGCATCGAACCCTTCCCGGCAAGGGAAGAGTTGAATAAGAACTCGAACCACGGGGGAAGAGGGGAACACGGGGAAGAAGAGGAGAAAAGGTGAAGAGGAGAAGGGGAGAAATAAATAGGAAATGGATAACAGATCAATGACGGAACTCATCACCTCATCTCCTTTTCTTTTCTTCCCCGTGTTCCCCTCTTCCCCTGTGGTTGATATAAAAATAAATCTGATGAATCGTCGTGAATTCAATCTGCACCTTTTGTCTGCGGCCATTGTCGCTGGTCTGCCGCAATCGCTTCCAAAGCTGCGCGTCAATGGCGAACGGCTCAACGAGCATTTGAAGGGACTGTCGCAGTTTGGCCGGAATCCGCAGGGCGGCGTGAGTCGCCTGGCTTACAGCGACGCTGATCTGAAGGGCCGCGAGTATGCGATGAATCTGATGCGCGCGGCCAGGCTGGACGTGAGCATTGACGCGGCAGGCAACATTGTCGGGCGTCGGGCGGGCCGCGATTCGTCGCTTGCGCCGCTGCTCATCGGCTCGCACATTGATTCGGTGCCTGAAGGCGGCAATTACGATGGCGATGTTGGTTCGATGGGCGCGATTGAAGTCGCGCAGACGCTCGCTGAAAACAATGTTGCGCTGCGTCACCCGCTCGAAGTCATCATCTTTGAGAACGAGGAAGGCGGAACCATCGGCAGCCACGCCATCAGCGCCGGGCTGACTGAAAGGGAACTGAACCTGGTGACGAACAGTCGCAAAACAATCCGCGACGGCATCAGGTTTATCGGCGGCGATCCTGACAAACTCGCAGGCGCAGTGCGCAAACGCGGCGACATTGCGGCTTACCTTGAACTGCACATCGAACAGGGCGGCATTCTTGAAGCTGAACGAATCAGCATCGGCGTGGTCGAAGGCATTGTCGGCATCAACTGGTGGGACGTGACGATTGAAGGCTTCGCCAATCACGCCGGGACCACGCCGATGAATCAGCGCCGCGACGCATTGCTCGCTGCCGCAAAATTTGTCGAAGCCGTCAATCGCGTCGTGACTTCAATTCCGGGTCGGCAGGTCGGCACGGTCGGAAAGATGCAGGCGCAGCCGGGCGCATACAATGTCATTCCGGGCAGAGTCGTGACGAGCCTTGAACTGCGCGACCTCGATGCGGCGAAAATAAAGATGCTGTTTGAGAAGATTCAGGCCGAAGTGAAACAGATCGAACAGGCCACCGGGACAAAATTCGATTTCAGGCAGACCAATGACACCGCGCCCGCACCGACTGACGAACGCATTCGCCGCGTGATTGCCGAATCGGCCCGGCAGCTTGGCCTGACAACAAAGCCGATGCCAAGCGGCGCGGGACACGACGCGCAGGAGGTCGCCCGCTTATGTCCGGTCGGCATGATCTTTGTGCCAAGCGTCGGCGGCATCAGCCATTCACCGCGCGAATTTTCAAAACCGGAAGACATCACCAGCGGCGCAAACGTGCTGCTGCACACACTGCTCAGACTCGATGAAATGAAGCTGAGCTGAGGCGCTGATTGAAACTCGCCATTCATCAGGACGGTGTTCGGAGTTCCAGCTTTAGCTGGCAATAATGCAGACCGATCAGCTAAAGCTTAATGACCTGAAGTTAAGGCGTCGTGGTGAAATCGGGCTGCACCCCCGTAGTAACGAATTTATTCGTTCTGCTTCCAAATCAGCACAGTTGCGGAAACAGAACGAATAAATTCGTTACTACGGGGGTGATTCGAGTTTCTCTCCGGTGCCTGATTTATGTCATCAGGCTTTGGCTGGAACTCCGAACATTGTCTGCTGACTGCTGCCTTTATTGAGTGATGAATAACAACTGCAAAGTAACTCTCATTGGTGGTGGTGGCGTGCGCACGCCGCTGCTGATTCACGGGCTGGCGCAGGCTGCGGCCACGCTCGGCATTCGTGAACTGGCGCTTTATGACATTGACCGCGAGCGGGTCGCGCTGATGGCGGCGCTCGGCAGGGAAGTCATCAGTCAGCAGCGCGCTGAGTTCATCATCAGCACGCCTGAAAGAATTGAAGACGCTGTGGCGGGCGCGCAATTCATCCTGCACAGCATTCGCATCGGCGGCATTGCGGCGCGGGCGCGGGATGAACGTCTCGCCATCGAACACGGCATTGCCGGGCAGGAGACAACCGGACTCGGCGGCCTCGCCAAGGCATTGCGCACGATTCCGGTTGCGCTCGCGCACGCCCGCATGATTGAACAGCACGCGCCCGATGCGTGGTTTATCAGCTTCACCAATCCGGCGGGGCTGATGGCGCAGGCGCTGGCGCAGCACACGCGGCTGCGCAGCATCGGCATCTGCGACACGCCGAGCGAAATGTTTCTGCGCATTGCTGAAGCCCTGGCTGAACCGCTCGCGGAGGTGCGCTGTGATTACTTCGGACTGAATCATCTTGGCTGGGTGCAGCGCGTGCTGGTGCGCGGGCGTGACGAAACTGAACGCCTGCTCAATGATGATGCGGCGCTGCGCAGTCTTTATCACGCTGAACTGTTCGACCCGGAAATGATTCGCGGCCTCGGCCTGATTCCGAGCGAGTATCTGTTTTTTTATTACTGTCAGCAGCGCGCGCTCGCCAATCAGCGCGCTGCCGGAGCGAGTCGCGGCGAAGAGATTGAAAGCCTCAACGCCAGCCTTTTTGATCAGCTTCGTGCAGCGGTCAATGCTGAACGTCACGCTGAGGCGCTGACGATTTATCGAAACTACCTGCGCCGCCGTTCGGGTTCATATCTCAAACTTGAAGCCGAAGCCGGATCGGCCCTGCACGAAGGCACTGAGCAGGCCGAAGACCCGTTTGCCGCCGCGACCGGGTATCATCGCATTGCAGTGGACGTGATGACCGCGCTCGTGAGCGACAGCCCGGCGCGCATTGTGCTGAACGTGAGCAATCACGGCGCGATTACTGATCTTGAAAATGATGATGTCGTTGAAGTGCCGTGTCTGGTTGATCGTCACGGCCCGCAGGCAATGGCGGTCGGTGAACTGCCCGCCAGGGTGCGCGGGCTGGTGCAGGCGGTGAAGGAATATGAACGCCTGACAATTCGCGCCGCAGTTGAAAAATCAGCCGCGCTGGCGTGCCAGGCGCTGCTCGCTTATCCGCTCGTCGGTGAATCGGAGCCTGCCCGCGAGCTTGTGGCGGCGCTGGTTGAAAGCAGTCCTGAATACCTGGGGTATCTGCGATAGTGTTAGAATAATCGGGCCGCAAAGGAGGAAGTCTTATGAGTCACGCTGTTATTGATCCGCCCGAACGCAGAATTGCAGTGCGCAAAACGCTGCTGACCATCCGGCTGCGTCCGGTGATTGAGATGAGCGACGAGCAGTTCTTTGAATTCTGCCAGCTCAACCGCGACCTGCGCTTCGAGCGCACGGCTGAAGGAGACATTATCGTTATGCCACCAACCGGCTGGGAAACAGGCAATCGTAATGCTGAAATTACAGCACAGCTTCGCAACTGGTCGAAAGATAACAAGGCAGGTGTTTCGACCGATTCCTCGACTGGTTTCAAGCTGCCCGGCGGCGCGGATCGTTCGCCTGATGCCGCGTGGGTCAGGCGCGAACGGCTGGCGCAACTGACTCAGGAACAGAAGCGAAAGTTTCTGCCGCTGTGTCCTGACTTCGTGATTGAACTGCTTTCACCGACGGATGATGTGAACGACCTGCAGGCAAAGATGCAGGAATATATTTCGAACGGCGCGCAGCTTGGCTGGCTGATTGAGCCTGAAAACAGACGGGTCTATGTTTATCGGCCCGGCGCTGAAGTCGAAGTCATCGAGAACGCAGAACAGATTTCAGGCGAGCCGGAATTGCCGGGCTTCACGCTCGAACTGAGTGTAATCTGGGAGCCGAATATTTAGCCATTTCTTCCAGGCCTCACCTGCCGCCATCATCTTGCTTCAATTCAGCAGTGACAAACCGCTCAGTCTGGTGCTTGGCGCGGGAGGTGTGCGCGGGTTCGCTCACGTTGGCGTGCTGGAGGCGCTCGCTGAGCGCGGCCTTCGCATTTCTGAAATCGTCGGCACAAGCGCGGGCGCGATCATCGGTTCGTTTTATGCGGCGGTCGGACTGAGTCTCGACGATCTGCGGCGGCTCGGACTGAATATGACTTCGCGGCATCTGCTGGCGTGGGCGTGGCTGCGGCGCGCGCCTGCCAGCGTCAGACAGCGATTCATGCATCGCGCCGGAATCATTCCTGAGTACATTCAGCTTTTATCTGAAGCTTCAGGGCGCACGCTGCATCACGGCGTCGAACGGCTCGGCGTGGTCTGTTACGACCTCAATCGGCGCGAAGAAGTTTTCTTTCACTATCCCGGTTCTGACTTTCCGCTTGAAGATGCGGCGCGCGGGTCGGCGGCGATTCCCGGTTTCTTTCCGTCGCGGCGGTGTGAAATCGCCGGGCGTGTGCTGAGGCTGGTGGATGGCGGCGTGGTGAATTGTTTGCCGGTTGACAAATTGTTCGCGCCGCCCTTTGCGCCGCAGCAGGTACTGGTTGTTGATGTTTCCGGTCACGCAAAAGCGCGAGCTGAAAATGCAGCCAGAGTCGAACGCTTGCGGCAGCAGTTCCCGCAGATACCGATGGCAATGCTCACGCCTGACACGTTCGGCAGGGGAACAGTGATTTATCGGCAGCACGATTTGCAGGGGCTGATTGATTCAGGGAAGAGAAAGATCGAAGAGATATTTTCATAAACCAGATCAGGACACGCAACAACAGCACAGGAATTCACCACAGAGGGTACATCAAATCTGTTCTCCTCTAACCTCTGTGGTGAATTCCTGTGTCCAGGTTCATGGTCTGCTTCAGACAGGATTCACAGGCCTGACCGGATCAAAGGGTGAAACGCTGCTGTGCTGCCTTCGATCCTGTTGATCCTGTAAATCCTGTCCGTTTGTTTTTACCAGAGTAATTTCACGACGAACTGAATGTTGCGCGGTTCGCCGTAACCGATGCCAGGCGCATCGCCGCCGTGACGTGTGCCGCCGATCAGCCCGCCGCCGACTGATCCGTCAGGGTTACCCATATTCAGCCGGTTGAAGATATTGAAAATCTCCGAGCGGAACTGCAGGGTGTAACGTTCCCGGAACCTGAAGTTCTTGAAGATCGAAAGATCAACTGAAGCAAAGCCCGGCCCGTAATACTGGTTTCGTTCAGTTGTCCCGTAAGTCCCGGCAGCCGGATTGACGAAGGCCGCGCCGTTGAAATAGCGAATGCCATTGACGTAGCGACCATTGACGGTGGCCGGTTGCGTGATGCTGCTGAACGGGTCGCTGGCCTGATTGGCGCGGTCTGCGCCGTTGCGCGTGTGGCTGAAGTCGCCAGTGGCAAAGACCGTGAACGGCGTGCCGGAATCTGCCGTAATGAACGCGTTGAGCTGCCAGCCTCTGGTCAGCAGCGGCAGCGCGTGACCGAGTTGCGGCACGTCGTACAGCACATAACCTGAAAAGACGTGCCGGTAATCAAAGGCCGCGTTGCCCCGGTCGAATTTACGGTTGTAATTGTCGGTCGGTCGGGCGTTGCGCGGCGCTGAGACTTCGTCAATCGCGTGTCCGAGCGTGTACGAGAACTGCGAACTGATGTTGCGCCAGCTCGTCGTGCGCAGCGAAAGCTGCAAGGCGTTGTAACTCGAATTGGCCGCCGTTTCGATTTCAGTGATGCCGCGAAATTGCGGGAACTGAGCGAAGAAAGGCCGCCGCGATGAAGCGGCTGCGTCAACGCCTGGCCTGATCTGATTGATGTTGTGTGTGTAAACCAGCTTGCGCGCCTGGTTGCCGACATAGCCGACTGTCAGCAGCGTGTTTCTCGCCACCTGATACTGCACGTCCACGCCGAAATTCTGCACGTAAGGCGAGCGCAGGTTCTGATTCACGGTATAGACTGAGAATGGCGGCTGCGGCGTCGCGCCGCCAAAGATCGCCACGCCCTGCTGAATCGTGTACGGGCCGGAGCCATTCGGCCCTGTGCCGGGATTGCTGGCGCTGAAGACCGGTGCCGGGCCAATCGGCTGGCGCGAAACACCGCGACCGGCATCGCTGCCAGCGCGGTTATCAATGAACAGGTTGCCATTGACGATATCGTAATAGACGCCGTAATGACCGCGAATCACCATCCTCCCGCCGCGCGTGGGCGAGTAGGCAAAACCGAAGCGCGGCGCGATGTTGTTATAGTCAGCCGGATAGAGATTCTCAATGTCCTTGCCCACGATGGACAGCCCGGTTGATGACTTCGGATCGAAGATCGCAATCGGTTTGCTGCCCGTCGCGTGCAGCCTGCCGTTAAAGGTGTAGCGGAAGCCGTAGTTGATATTCAGGCGCGGCGTGAATTGCCAGTTATCCTGCGCCCAGCCGTCAAGCGAATTCACGAAGTAATCGCGTTGCGGATCACCGACGGCGATTGAGGCGCTGCCCGCTGCGATGATGCCTGCCAGAAAATCGGCCATCGCCTTTTTCTGAACGCCGAGCGGATCAACCTTCGGATCAAGCGTCGGGTCATTAGCCCACGGCCCCTGGTTGCCGTCGAAATTGAAGGCGCCGCGAGCTTCGCGGTAATAGAACACATCGAGCTTCGCCCGCCGGAATTCACCACCGATTTTGAGCGCGTGGCTGCCGAAGTTGTACGAGAGGTTATCGGTCAGATGTCCGGTCACATCAATTCGTCCGAGGCGCGGAGTCGCGCCGACGATGCCATTATCAAAACCGGTGATGCTGATCGTCGGTGCGCCGAAATTCGACGGGTTGGTGACGCCGGTATTGAGACCCCACGAAACCGGATTGGCGGCGTGAACTGCGTCGTCAAAAGTCTGGTTGAAGTAATTCACTCCGGCGAGCAGTTGATTTACCAGGCGCGGCGTCCAGGTCGAGTTCCAGATGACAGCAAAGTTATGCTGACGGCTCGGCACCACCTGGTAATACTCCTTGTAAACCGATCCGGCAAACTGTGCTGCTTCGCCCGAACCGAGAAAGGCGCGCGCCGAAAGCGAATGCTTTGAATTGAGGTTGTAATCAAGCTTGATGACGCCGTTGTTGCTGTGACCAGTGTCATCATCGCCGGAATTGAAATTCAGTCTGGTGGCCGGAGATGAAGCTCCGCGCGATGGCCACAGATTCTGAAAAGTTGCCAGCATGACCGGATTCACCGGTACGTTGTATTTTTGCAGGATGCCTTTGGCCACATCAATCCAGGCGTTGGACGGAACAGTTCCGCGCACCGGGTCAGCAATCACATAACTCTGCTTTTCATAGGTGAGGAAAAAGAAGAGACGATTTCTGACAATCGGGCCACCGAGCGAAAACCCGCCCTGCTCGTTGCGCAGCTTGTCGGGCGTGCCCACCGGAACGAACGGCGATTGCAAGGCAAAGGCTTCGTTGCGATTGAAGTAGTAGGCTGAACCGTGAAATTCGTTCGTGCCTGATTTGAGCGCGACGTTGACCTGCGAACCAGGATTGCGCCCGAAATCACCGCCACCGGCTGACTGCTGATTGAACTGGTCAATCGCTTCAATCGGCAGCAGCACGCCCGCGATGCCTGAAATACTGCCCTGATTGACGGCCTCGCCGTTGTGCCAGAAATCATTGTTGTCGGTGCCATCAATCTGCCAGTTGTTCTGATTGCCGCGATTGCCATTCATCGAACCGCTCTGGTTGTAGCCCGGCGTCAGGTAAAGCAGCGTGCGAAAGTCGCGCCCGTTGAGCGGAATTTCCTGCACGGCGCGCTGATTAACGACTGCATTGAGCGTGGTCGAAGTGGTTTCCAGCGTGGCCGCAGCGGCCTGCACTTCGACGGTTTCGCTGGTCTGAGCAACGCCGAGCGTGACCGGCAGACTGGTGGTTTTGCCGACAGCCACTTCAACTCGCTCCAGCTTGCGGGTCTGGAATCCGGCTTTCGTGATGGTAATCGTGTAAAAGCCGGGCGGCAGATCGGCAAAGGTGAAATCGCCGGTGCTGGTGGTTTCCTGATTGCGGGTCAGCCCCGTGCTTTCGTGAACAAGCTGGACTGACGCGCCGGGCACAGCCGCACCGGACTGGTCAGTAATGCTGCCGGAAATGCCACCACGAAAAGTTTGCGACAGGGCAGTTGCAGCCAGGATCAGCACCATGGCCAAAACCGCCAGGATCAGGCGTGAACGCAACATGGGTAACTCCTTTCCTGAATGAAGAGGGGAAGGTGAATGAGTTGTGATTACGGTAGCGAAACCGGCTCCCCGGCTGCACGAAATGATGGTTGACTGACCAGGGTCAGAGATTAAGGCAGGGGGAAAGTCTGCCGTCTCTCCTCAGCCTGTGAACTGCGGCAGCGCAGGGAATGCTCTGTCGGGAAACTGCGTGTCAAGTCGAGAATCTCGAATGACGACTCTGCTGAAAAATGATGCTGATGCCTTGCTTATGATGTTGATGCAATTAAGATGGCGGCACAGTACCACGACTGAGCCGGATGAACAAGATTCGGCCCGGCCACGAATGAACACAAATCTTCGCGAATAATCAGAACATCAAGTGTGGAGTGCGGCGAGTTCTCGCCGCTTTCTGTGATGGAGCAGACAAAGCGGCGAGAACTCGCCGCACTCCACAGCAGATCGTTGACCCTGCTGTTCACTTTTTGATGAGGCGGCATTATGATGGCCGCGCCGTTTGGTTTGACCAGAAAGGACATTCGGTTCGGCCCCGGTGATTCAACCGCAGACAACGCCCAAAGGAGCATCACCATGTCACATCTCGCCAGTGCTGAAAATTTCGCCGCTGCTTCACCGATTCCCGCTTCGCTGATTGGCGAAGAGAAGAAACCCGATCAGTTCCGCGATTACGCCGCCGAAGCCCGCGCCTGCGTTCGTGAACTTTACCGCCAGCATCACACACAGCAGACGCTCGATTTCGTGCTGGCCAGAAAGGCTGAATACACGCCGCTGCGGAAAGCCGAGATGAGCGTCTGGGAAGCGATGGAACAACTCAACCAGGTCGTTGATGACAGCGACCCTGATCTGGCGCTGCCGCAGATCGTGCACGCGCTGCAAACCGCCGAAGCCATTCGCCGCGACGGGCACCCGCGCTGGTTCATCCTCGCCGGACTGATTCACGATCTCGGCAAGGTGCTGTGCCTGTTTGGCGAGCCGCAGTGGGCTGTCGTTGGTGACACCAACCCGGTCGGCTGCGCGTTTTCGGACAGGATCGTTTACTCGGAATTTTTCGCTGACAATCCTGACTCTCAGAATTCACAGCTCAACACGCAATACGGAATTTACGAACCAGGCTGCGGCATTGATAACGTGCATTTCACCTGGGGCCACGATGAATATCTTTATCACGTCGTCAAAAATTATCTGCCGCAGGAAGCGTTGTGGATGATTCGCTATCATTCGGCTTACGTGGTTCACCGCGAGAATGAATACACGCACCTGATGAACGAACAGGACAGAGAGATGCTCAAATGGGTGCGCGCCTTCAACCCCTACGACCTTTACACCAAATCAGTCGTGCAGCCGAATGTTGAGGAACTGAGGCCCTTCTACCAGGAACTGGTCGCTGAATATTTCCCGCCAAAGATTGCCTGGTAGTTGTTCATTGTCAGTTGTCAGTTGTCCGTGGTCAGTTGTAATTTGTTTTCAGACTTTTCATCATCACAGATAACAACGGACAACTGACCACGGACAACTGACAAACACTATGGAACTACACGGCAAACACATCATCGGCAATTCAACTTCATCATCAGGTTCTCAAACCTTCCAGGCTTTTGATCCGGCGGCTGGCCGGTCACTTGAACCCGTCTTTCACGAAGCAACCGCTGACGAAATCAGTCGCGCCTGCGAACTCGCGGCCCAGGCGTTCGATGCTTATCGCCGCCTGAGCAGCGATGAGCGCGCCGCCTTTCTCGAACGCATCGCGGATGAACTGCTCGCGCAGGGCGATGAACTGATTCATCGCGCGCAGGCTGAAACCGGTCTGCCTTATGACCGGCTGACCGGCGAGCGCGGGCGCACGATGAATCAGTTGCGTCTGTTTGCGGCTGAAATCCGCGAAGGTTCGTGGGTCGAAGCGACGATTGACCGCGCCATTCCTGATCGTCAGCCGCTGCCGAAACCCGATCTGCGGCGCATGCTGATTGCGCTCGGCCCGGTCGCGGTCTTTGGCGCGAGCAATTTTCCCTTTGCCTATTCAGTCGCGGGCGGTGACACGGCTTCCGCGCTCGCTGCCGGATGCCCGGTTGTGGTGAAGGCGCATCCCGCGCATCCCGGCACTTCTGAAATGGTCGCGCGCGCCGTCATCAAAGCTGCCAATGAAACCGGGATGCCCGAAGGCGTTTTTTCAATGGTTCACGGCGGCAGCGTCGAAGTCGGCCAGACGCTCGTCAGACATCCGGCCATCAAAGCGGTCGGCTTTACCGGTTCGCTGCGCGGCGGGCGGGCTTTGTTCGATGCGGCAGCGGCGCGTCCTGAACCGATTCCGGTTTACGCCGAAATGGGCAGCGTCAACCCTGTCTTTGTGCTGCCCGGCGCGTTGCAGACGCGCGGCGAAGCCTTTGCCGAAGGGCTGAAAAATTCAGTCACGCTCGGCGCAGGTCAGTTCTGCACCTGTCCGGGGCTGGTCTTTGGAATGGCCGACGCCGGAATGGATCAACTGATCGGCAGGCTCAATAATCTGTTTGCCGCCGTGCCGCCGACCACGATGCTGCATCCGGGCATTCTGCAAAGTTATGAATCCGGCGTCAGCCGCTTTGCTGAAACTTCAGGCGTCGCCACGCAGCGCGCCGCCACTGCGCCCGAAGCCGCAAAAACACAGTCGCAGGCCACAGTCTTTGCGACTGATGCCGCAACGTTTCTGGCCAGTCCGCAACTGAGCGAAGAAGTCTTCGGCCCGTCAACGCTCGTCGTCAGTTGCGGCACGCGCGAGCAGCTTGAAGAGATCGCCCGCAGCCTGCACGGCTCACTGACCGCAACGATTCACGCCACGCCCGAAGATTTGCAGGAGTACGCCGGGCTGGTTTCAATTCTCGAAACCAAAGCCGGGCGACTCGTTTTCAACGGCTTCCCGACGGGCGTTGAAGTCTGTCCCGCAATGACGCACGGCGGCCCGTATCCGGCGACGACCGATGCGCGTTCGACTTCGGTTGGCACTTACGCGATCAAACGCTTTGCGCGTCCGGTGTCGTATCAGAACTTCCCGCCGGAAGCATTGCCCGTTGAATTGCGCAATGAAAACACCAGAGGCATCTGGCGGCTGGTGGATAATGTGCTGACAAAGGATGATGTCTGAGGGCCGCAGCGATGATTACCAGAAAGCAGATTCGCCGGTTTTGTGATCAGATTGCGCGGGAGTTCAGCCCGGAGCGCATTATTTTGTTCGGGTCACATGCCTGGGGAAGACCGGGGCCGTTTTCAGATGTTGATCTGCTGGTGGTCATGCCTTATCAGGGCAGCCCGCTCCAGCAGGCGGCGCGCATCATTTCAAAGCTCAATCCTCCGATGGCCGTTGATCTGCTCGTGCGGTCACCTGAAGAAGTGCAGGAGCGGCTGGCTATGCAGGATGGATTGATGAAGGAGATAGTTGAGCGCGGGAAAGTGGCCTATGAAGCAGAACACGGTTGAGTGGATTGATAAGGCTGAAGGCGATTTTCTAACCGCGCAATTGTCTTACCGGGCGCGCAAACAGCCAAATTACGATGCAGCCTGCTTTCACGCGCAGCAGTGCGCGGAGAAATATTTGAAAGCCCGGCTCGAAGAGGCCGGACAGGCAATTCCACGCACCCACAATCTTTATGCGCTGCTGATGCTGGTGCTGCCGTTCGAGCCAAACTGGCAGGTGCTGGCAACTGACCTGAACATCCTGAGCAATTTCGCTGTGGCCTATCGCTATCCTGGCATTATCGCCACAAAGCCTGATGCAAAGGATGCTTTGCAGCGCTGCCGGAATGTTCGCCGGCTCATTCGTCAGAGCTTCGGACTGCCGGTATGAAGATCCTGACGACTGGCATTTTGCTGACGAAAGACAGTCTGTAACTGAATCAGAAAATGGAACACGGATGAAACGGATGCCGCAGATTCAGACGGATGATCCGTGATGATCCGTCGCATCCGTGTCATCCGTGTTCCATTTCATACCGATCAAACATTCATCACTGAACCTATGAAATTAAACATCATTGCATTTGGCGCGCATCCTGATGACTGTGAACTCAAGGCTGCCGGAGCGGCGGCGAAATGGGCCGCTGCCGGGCACAGGGTAAAGTTTGTTGCCACGACCAACGGCGATGTCGGGCATTTTGCGATGGCAGGCGGGCCGCTGGCGCTCAGGCGCAGGGCTGAAGTCGAGCGGTGCGCTGAAATCCTCGGCATCGAAACCGAAGTGCTCGACATTCACGACGGCGAACTGCTGCCGACGCTCGAAAACCGAAGGACGATTGCGCGGCTGATTCGTGAGTGGCAGGCCGACATTGTGCTGTGCCCGCGACCCTGTGACTATCATCCCGATCATCGCTACACGGGCGTGCTGGTCGAAGACGCGGCGGTGCTGGTGGCTGCGCCGTTTTTTGAAACGCACACGCCGCCGTGCCCGCGCAACCCGGTCATTCTTTATTACTCCGATCAGTTTCAGAAGCCGTATCCCTTCGACCCGGCCATCGTGGTCGGGATTGATGACGTGTCAGCGAAAAAGTCTGAATGCATTTACTCGATGCCGTCGCAGTTTGCTGATCGTGATTCGTGGCTCGGTCGTTACCTGCCCGGCGTGCCTGAAGGCGATGAGGCGCGCCGCCAGTTCATTCACGACTGGCTCAGAGACCGCGACGTTGAAATTGCCGCCAAATACCGCGCGCTGCTCGTGGCGCGTTACGGTGAAGATCAGGGCCAGGCGATCAGATACGCCGAAGCCTTTGAACTCTGCCAGTACGGGCGTCAGCCTGCGCCGGGTGAACTCAGTGAGATGTTCCCGATGTAACCAGACAGTCAGAATCAACGCAGAAAACATTCAGACAGGATTCACAGGATTGACAGCAGCAGGGCAGAGCAGAAATCTGATTTGACGGTTTGAGCCTGCTCATCCTGTCAATCCTGTCCATTCCTTATTACAGAAGGAGGCCAGCCGTGAATCGTCGAAACTTCATCAAAACCACTGCCGTTTCATCGCTCGCTGCCGGGCTGGATTACGGCGTCCCGATTCTCAACGCGCAGCCGACAAAATATCGCACCGCTCTGATCGGCACGGGCTGGTGGGGCATGAACATCCTGCGCGAAGCGATGGCCGCCGGTCAGTCAAAGGTCGTGGCGATGTGCGACGTGGACGAAAATCAGTTGAATCCGGCAGTCGCTGAAGTGCAGAAGCTGTCGGGCGATCAGCCGAAGCTGTACCGCGATTACCGCGAACTGTTGCAGAAAGAGAAACCTGAAATCGTCATCGTCGGCACGCCCGATCACTGGCATTCGCTGATTATGATTGCTGCGGTCAGTGCGGGCGCGCACGTTTACGTTGAAAAGCCCATTGGTCACACCGTCAGGGAAGGCCGCGCGATGGTCAACGCAGCGCGATCAACCGGCAAAGTCGTGCAGGTCGGCACGCATCGCCGCATCTCGCCGCACAACCTCTCAGGCCGCGAATTCATTCAGTCGGGCAGGCTCGGCAAAATCGGGATGGTGCGCGCTTTTGTGCATTACGGTGGCGGGCCGGAACAGCCTGAGAAAAACACCGAGCCGCCGAAAGGTCTGGACTGGGAGATGTGGTGCGGGCCTGCGCCGCTGCGGCCATTCAACAGGAAGATTCATCCGAAAGGCTTCCGCAACTTTCTGGATTACGCCAACGGCACGCTGGGCGACTGGGGCATTCACTGGATTGATCAGATTCTGTGGATCACGGGTGAAAAGTATCCGCGCAAAATCTTTTCGACCGGAGGCCGCCCGATCAAGGGGCCTGTGGTCAGCACAAAGGAAGCGCAGACCACCGACGCGCCCGATCATCAGGTCGCGGTCTTTGAGTTCGAGCAGTTCACAGTGAGCTGGGAGCATCGGCAGTTTGCCGCCAACAATGCCGAAAAGAGCGATCCGCGCCAGCCGGTCGGCTGTTATTTTTACGGCACGAACGGCACATTCCATATGGGCTGGCTCGACGGCTGGACGTTTTATCCGACCGATCCGAAAGGTCAGATCATTCATCAGGACGCGCAACTGCATCAGCCGGATGAACAGAACATCAGAGAGCTGTGGGCCGATTTTCTCGACGCGATCAGAAACCGGCGCAAACCCGTGAGCGACATCGAACAGATTCATTACTCAACGAACGTCAGCCTGCTTGGGATGCTGTCTTACAAGCTGGGCCGCAGCATTGAATGGGACGGCGCAAGGGAAACCATCATCGGTGACGCCGAAGCGAACAAACACCTGAGCCGCAAATATCGCGGCTCGTGGGAATATCCGAAAGCGTAACGCTGACGATTTTTTATCCACTAAGCCACACGAAGGAACACGAAGCAGAAGAGGGGAAAAGGGGAAGAGGAGAAGAGGAGACACGGGCTGTTTTATCTCTTTGTCCCCTTTTCCCCTTTTCTCCTTTTCTCCTCTTCTGCTTCGTGTGGCTTAGTGGGTAAGAATCGTTCCATGAACTGCTGCCCTTCCGGCGACAATGCACTCATGACGGATCGTTGATGCACTCTGCTGATTGAGCTAAGATGTCATCGCTTTGCCCCCTGATTGTTGTTTCTCAGAGTCACTGCCTCACCTCTGCATCCCTGTCGTCAAAAGGAGTACAAGGACATGCGGTATCAATATTTAACTCGCCTGCTTCCGGCGCTGCTGCTTCCGGTTGTGCTGCTGGCTTTGCCCGGCACGGCTCAGGCGCAGTTCGGGAAGCTGAAGGAGAAACTGCGCAAGGTTGAAGAGATTGGCAACAAGGCCGAGCGCGTCGGCAAGGGCAACAGCGAAATCAACGCCATCGTTTCAGCGATGGACAGCGCGCGCATTAAATCAGCCTATGCCCGCGTCAGCCTGAGCCTCGCTGATGACATCATTCGCCGCCAGGCGCTGCTCAATTCGACAAGGAAATCAACCGGCGGTCAGATCGCAAAGGATCAGCAGGAGATCAAGGAACTGGATCGTTCAATCGCTGAAAAGAAAAAGCTCCTGGCTGATCTGGGCCGCAAATCAAACAGCGGCAAATACGACGAACAGACTGACACTTCGATTCAGGCGAGCCTGAATGAAGATGAAAAAAGGCGCGAGGAAAAACGCGCAATGGTGGATCAGGAACTGGCCGACCGCGAACGTCGCAGCGGCGAGATGAGCAAACAGGAACGCGAGAATTACAGCCTGCTGGCAAAGATTCTTTACGGCGCATCGAAGCAGGAAAAAGATGCGATGGTCACGGCCAAAGACACCGGCCCGCGTGCGCAGAGCGCCGCCGAACACGCGCAAAACAACAAGGAAAAATGGCTGGAAACCAATCCGAAACAGTTTCAGGAAGGAATTGACGCAATGAAGGTGATTCTGGCCGAAGGCCCGCAGCACCTGGCTGTGCTGACCAGAGTCGCTTCTCATTTCGGCAGAATCGGCGGCCTCGATCTGACCAAAGGCGAGTTCCAGGCAAAGATCGTCACGGACGAAGACGAAATCCCGACTGACTGGTAATTCGCTGCACCATTTTTGCTGCTGTTGTGCGATTTGCCAAAATCGCACGGTTATCTTCAGAAGGTCGTTAAAGTAAGCCGTGCGATTTTGGCAAATCGCACAACAGCAGCTTCGTGGAAAAATGACCTGAATTTATGAAGTATCACATCTGTTCACGACTCTCCCTGCCTGCGTTGACGCTTGTCCTTTTACTGCTCGCTTCAGCGAACGTGCTGGCTCAGGCTGATGACGCGCCGACCATTGGCGTGCGGTACTTTCGCCTGACTACTGCGCCTGATGCCGACTATCGCGGCGATCCGAAGGCGCTGGCCAGCAGTCTGCGCATTGCGCTCGACGCGACCAAAGGCTTTCGGCAGATCGTCACGCTCGATGATGAACAGGTCGAACAGATCACAAAGCTGATTGCCGATTCAAAGAAGGGTGCATACAGCAAACAACTGCCCGGCAATCTGGCCGAAGCTCCTGATGCCTACGTCTTTCCTGAACTGCTGCGCGTCGGCGCGGTCGAACGTGATCAGTTTGCGCGCATCGAAGTCACTTACACAGTCGAAATGGGCGCTGCCGCTGTTGATCCGGTGACGCGGGCGATTCTGTTCAGCGACAAGGTGACGATCAGCGAAAAGCGCAACAAGACAGACCTGCGCGGCGGCGCAAAGAATGTTTACGAAGACCTGGTGTCAAAGGCCACAGATCGCCTGGCCGCAAAGCTGGCAGCGTTCTTTCTCAAACGTGGCCGCATTCTCAAAGTCGCGGATGACCGCGAAACGGTCTATCTGAATCTCGGCTCGCGCCACAAAATTCAGCCCGGCGACCGCTTCACCGTGCACAAAACCGAAAAGGAAGGCGCAGTCTCAGCAGGCGACGGCGCACAGGAAGAAGGCCTGGCTGAATTCGATCTCGACGCCAAAGCCACAATTGAAGTGACTGAAGTGCGCGAAAACGCCGCCAAAGCAAAAATTGTCGGACAGGCGAAAGAGCCGTTGCAAAAGGGCGACACCGTGCGCTTCGTCAAAAAGTGAAGTGATTTCTGAAATGGAACACGGATGAAACGGATGCAGCAGATCGGCACAGATCAATCCGTGCTGATCTGTCGCATCTGTTTTATCCGCGTTCCATTGAGGCAGCGAATAGAACACGGATGAGACAGACGAAACGGATAAAGACAGATCAATCCGTTCAGATCAGTTTCATCAGTTTCATCCGTGTTCCATTTCTGCTCGCGTTCCGGCCTGCATCCGGTAAGGAAAACCTATGAACCGACTCCTGCTGATTTTCACTCTGGCCTGCCTGATGCTGGTTTCTGTTCAGGCTCAGGGGCAGAAGCGTGCGCTGGCCGTCTGTCTTGAAATCAGGGAAACCAATCTCAATCAGCCTTCGACAGTGGCGATCAATACGCTGACTGACAAATTGAAGGAAGCCGGATTGCGGATTGTGACGAAACGCAAAGATGCAAATGTGGTCGTTGATGGCACGATTGCTTCGCGTCCTGTGGCTGTGACTGATGAAGCGCAGCGGCAGGGAGGCGTCAACGCTGAAGCGACGGCCTCATTGCGACTGCTGGCTGGTGGCGAAGTCATTGCCACCAGCGTAGCGCGTTCAAATCCGGGCGACTGGGGCGTGCAGGCTGAGCGTGTTGGCGAAGATCGTCTGATCGAAGCCGCCACGCGCGCGGCTGAAGATTTGCTTGACAGCAGTTTTGTGGACGAAGTCACTGGCAGCAGCAAAACGTCATCAGCCGGTGAGAAGACGAATGCTCCGGCCAGACCGTCTCCGGCCAGGCGCGACACGGCACACCGCACAAACAAGCCAGCCGGGCCGAAGCGCGGCGTGAGTTATCTTGAAGTTGTCTCGCTCCTGCAAAATTATGTCCCTGAAGATCGCATCACCAGCGCAGTGAAAAAATACGGCATCAAATTCAAACCGAACGAAGCTGCACTCGCGCAGTTGCGCAGCGCCGGGGCTTCTGAAGCCGTCATCGCTGCAATCAAATCATCAGCGGGTTGAGAATCAGTACCGCGAGCGTCAGCGAGCGGAACTCCGGCACTCGGCCTCTTCCGGAGTTCCGCTCGCTGACGCTCGCGGTACTGACTATAAATTATGGATGGCCAGGTTATCGGCAATTATCGCATCACTGAAGAACTGGCGCGCGGCGGGATGGGCGTGGTTTACCGGGCGCAGCATCTGACGCTGCCGCGCGAGGTCGTCATCAAATCAATCCTGCTCAGCGCCTTTCCCGCTCACGTTCAGGAACATCTCAAGGCCAGGTTTCTGCGCGAAGCTTACATTCAGTCGCAGATGGATCACCCGAACATCGTTCGCGTTTACGAATTTCTGATCGCGCAGGACAACTACTACATGGTCATGGAATACGTGCGCGGGATGAGTCTGCGCGATCTGCTGGCGCAGGGGAAAATGCTGACCGTGCCGCAGGCGCTGGAGATTTTCAGGCAGATGCTCGAAGGGATGAGTTACGCGCACAACTTCAGTTACGTTGATCAGACGGGCAGCCGTCACAGCGGCATTGTGCATCGTGACATCAAGCCCGCGAACATTCTGCTCGACGGCCAGGCGCGCGTGAAGATTGCCGACTTCGGCATCGTCAAGGTTGCGGGCGAACGCGGCATGACGCAGACCGGTTTCAGTCCCGGCACGGTCGAATATATGTCGCCCGAACAGGTCAAAGGTCAGGAGGCCGATGTCCGTTCGGACATTTACAGCCTGGGCGTGACGCTTTATGAAATGCTCGCCGGGCGATTGCCGTTTGAAGTGTCTGAAACCTCGTCGGATTACGAAGTGCGGCGCGGCCATGTCGAAGTTCCGCCGCCGCCGCTCAGTGAACTGCGCCCTGAACTGCCGCGTGAACTGACAGCGATTGTGCATCGCGCGCTCAGCAAAAATCCGAATGATCGCTTTCAGTCGGCGGCTGAGTTTCTGGCGGCAATCAATCATTACGAACATCCGGTCAATGCAGCGGCGGCAACCGCGTCGGCGTCTGCGGCTGGCACGCGGCCTGTGCGCGCGGCGGCGACGGTGCAGGATTTTCAGCGTGTGGCAACAGAGGTTGCGCCGCCTGCGCACGCGCCTGCTGCACCGGCGCGCACGGCAGTCTTTCCGATTGTGACCGGCGTGCTGGCGCTGCTGATTCTGGGTGGCGCAGGCGCGTGGTATTTTCTGGGGCGGCACAGTTCATCGCAGACCGGAACGGTGCAGGTCAGCAGCAGTCCTGAGGCGACCGTGAGCGCATCGGTTGCCGATCCGCGCGCGACTGCGACGCCTGCAAGTGAAAGCAGCGACCTCAAACAGGCCGGAGATTATGCCGACCGCGAAAGTTATCGTGAAGCGATTGCGCTTTATCAAAGCTGGCTGAACAGAAATCCGAACGCCGCGAACGCCGCTGAAATCAGCGACCGCATCACGCGCATCAAACGGCTGGCCGGATTGCTTGAAACCGCAAGGCTGGCGCTCGGACAGCAGGATTACGAAACTGCGGCCCGCGATTTTCAGGAGGCTTTGCAGCTCAATCCCGAATCGAAGATCGCCCAGGCCGGACTGACCGAAGCGAGAGCGGGCGCGGCGAAGCAGCGGAAATGAGATGGCAGGAATAGAACGCGGATTGAACGGATGAGACGGATCAAAACAGATAATCAGCGCCGATCCGCCTCATCCGTTCAATCCGCGTTCTATTCCTGGTCAGAGCAGATAGAATACTGATGAAACAGATGCGACAGATCGAAACAGATTGATCTGTATTCATCCGTCGCATCTGTTCAATCCGCGTTCTATTCATCAGGAGATGGAAAAATGCCTTACTTGAAACAAGCCCGATTGATTACGGCCAGCCTGATGCTGCTGGCATTTATGCTGACAATGGAAACATTCACACTGGCACAAAAGCTCGAATATCCGAAAGCGAGAAAGCAGGATCAGGTTGATGATTATCACGGCGTCAAAGTCGCTGACCCTTATCGCTGGCTTGAGAATGCTGACTCAGAGGAAACAAAGGCCTGGGTTGAAGCCGAGAATAAAGTCACGTTCGCGTTTCTCAACACCATTCCCGAACGCGAGCGCATCAGGGCGCGGTTGACGAAGCTCTGGGATTACGAGAAATTCGGCGCGCCGTCCAGGCACGGCAATCGTTATTTCTATTTCTACAATTCCGGGTTGCAGAATCAGAGCGTGCTCTACTGGACGACTGCGCTGACCGGGGAAGGGAAGCTGCTGCTCGATCCGAACAAGCTGTCTGCCGATGGCACGGTGGCGCTTTCAGGCGTGGCTTTCAGCGATGACGGAAAGCTGATGGCTTACGGTTTGTCAGCTTCGGGTTCCGACTGGCAGGAATGGCGCGTGCGCGAAGTCGAGACGGGCAAAGACCTGCCTGATGTCATCAAGTGGGTGAAGTTTTCCAGCGCGTCGTGGACGAAGGATGGTAAGGGCTTCTTCTATTCACGCTACGATGAGCCGAATGAAAAGACGCGGTTGCAGGACGCCAATTACTTTCAGAAGCTCTATTATCACCGGCTCGGCACGCCGCAATCCGAAGACATTCTGATTTACAACCGCAACGATCAGAAGGAATGGGGCTTCGGCGGCGGCGTGACTGATGACGGGCGTTATCTGATCGTCAATGTCTGGAAAGGAACCGATCAGAAAAACCTGCTCTTTTACAAAGACCTCAAAGACCCGAATGCAAAGGTCGTCGAACTGATCAAGGACTTCGATGCCGAATACAGCTTTATTGATAACGATGGCCCGGTCTTCTGGATCAAGACTGATCTCAACGCCACGCGCGGCAGGGTGATTGCGATTGACACGCGCCAGCCTGACCGCAGCAAATGGAAGGAAGTGATTCCGCAGGCGGCTGAAACCATCGAAGGCATCAGCGCGCTCAACAATCAGTTCGTCGTTACTTACCTGAAGGATGCGCATTCGCAGATCAAAATCTTTGACCTGAACGGAAAGTTCATCCGCGAAGTCGAACTGCCCGGCCTCGGCAGCGCAGGCGGTTTCAGCGGCAAGCGCAGCGACACCGAAACTTTTTACACTTACACCAGCTTCAATACGCCGCCGGTGATTTATCGTTACGATCTGAAATCCGGCAAAAGCACGGTCTTCAAGCAGGCGAAGGTTGATTTCAACCCGAACGATTACGAAACGAAGCAGGTCTTTTACAACAGCAAAGACGGCGCGCGCGTGCCGATGTTTATTACTTACAAAAAGGGTCTGAAACTCGACGGCTCGAATCCGACGATTCTTTATGGTTACGGCGGATTCAATGTTTCGCTGACGCCTGCCTTCAGTCCGGCCAATCTGGTGTGGATGGAAATGGGCGGCGTGTACGCACAGCCGAATCTGCGCGGCGGCGGCGAGTACGGCGAAGAGTGGCATCAGCAGGGCACGAAGCTGCGCAAGCAGAATGTCTTTGATGATTTCATCGCGGCGGCTGAATGGCTGATTGCGAACAAGTACACTTCGACGCCGAAACTGGCCATCAGCGGCGGCAGCAATGGTGGTCTGCTCGTCGGCGCGTGCATGACGCAGCGGCCCGATCTGTTCGGCGCGGCGCTGCCTGCGGTGGGCGTGATGGATATGCTGCGCTTTCAGAAATTCACCATTGGCTGGGCGTGGACGTCCGATTACGGTTCATCAGACAATGCCGATGAATTCAAAGCCATCTATGCCTATTCGCCGCTGCACAATCTGAAGGAAGGCGTGAAGTATCCGGCCACGCTCATTACGACGGCAGATCACGATGACCGCGTGGTTCCGGCGCACAGCTTCAAATTCGCAGCGCGCTTGCAGGAAGTGCAGGCCGGTGATGCGCCGGTGCTGATTCGCATTGAAACCAAAGCCGGACACGGCGCAGGCAAACCAACCGCCAAGATTATCGAAGAAGCGGCTGACAAGTTCGGCTTTCTGGTGAAGGTGCTGAACATTCAGATGCCTGCGGCAAAGGGATAAATCAACAAACCACGAAGGGAAAGAAGGAAGAGGAGAAGAGGAGAAGAGGTGAAGAGGAGAAGAGGAAAAGTGGAGAAGCATAATGATGAAATCAGAAGTCGCCTTTTCCCCTTTTCCCCTTTTCCCCTTTTCACCTCTTCCCCTCTTCCCCTCTTCACCTCTTCCCCTTCGTGGTGAAGGAAACTTATGAGCGACGTGACAGCAAAACTGATCTGGAATGGTGGATTGAAATTTTCGGGCATCAATGCCAGCGGCCTTGAAACCGCGATGGATGGTGACAGGCAGGCGGGCGCAAGTCCGATGGATCTGCTGCTTGAGGCGCTGGGCGCGTGTTCAGCGATTGATGTTGTGATCGTGATGGAGAAGCAGCGCACGCCGATGACGAAGTTTGAAGTCAGCCTGGAAGCTGATCGTCATTCGCCGGAGCCGCGTTATTACACCAGCGTTACGATGCGCTTCGATGCGTGGGGCGATGAACTGCGGCCTGAAAAGATCGAGCGCGCCATCAGTCTGTCGCTGGCGAAATATTGCAGCGTCTTTCATTCGCTGCGAAAGGATTTGCAGGTTTACCCTGAATTCAGGATTCACCCCTCAGGCGCGGAAGCGGCGGGTGAATATCACCCGGTGAAGTTTGAAATCGTCGGCTGATGGCGTCAGCTTCGGCGCGGCAGGTCAGCAGTATCAAGCCAGATCGTGACCGGGCCGGAGTTGTGAATTTCAACCAGCATGTCAGCGCCGAACTCGCCGGTGGCAACCGTGAAGCCCATGTCACGCAGCCGCGCGCAGAACTTTTCGTAAAGCGGAATCGCCGTTTCAGGTCGCGCCGCATCAGTGAATGCCGGGCGGCGACCCTTGCGCGCATCGGCATAAAGCGTGAACTGCGAAATCACCAGCATTTCAGCTTTGACATCGAGCGCCGACAAATTGAATTTGCTGTCGGCATCGGCAAAGATTCGCAGGTTCGCAATTTTCTGCGCCAGCAGTTCGACTTCCGCTTCAGTGTCACTTGCGCCAACACCGAGCAGGATGACCAGACCTGCGCCAGTCTCGCCGCTCGTGCGGCCTGCGATTGTGACCTTGCCCCGCGTGACTCTTTGCAAAACTGCCCGCATTGATTGCACTCCTCAGATTGCGTTCGACAAGCTGCCAGCTTGTCGCTGTTCTGCCGGGAGCGGCTTTTGTTTGAGACACGACAAGCTGGCAGCTTGTCGAACACCAGGCGGCTGATGCTGTTGATGATTATCTCTTTGGCCGCGCAGCGGTGTTTGAGTTCAGCCCGGTTCTTCAGAGCCGGGTGAGATGACGTCGGCATCATTCCAGTCGCGGAGCGACGATTGAACTCTGAACAGCAGGGCAGGAAATTTCAATCGTCGCTCCGCGACTGGTATTCATTGCCCGCTGGTCCCCAGCCCTGAAGGACTGGGCTGAACTCAAACGCCGCTGCGCGGCTGCTGAAAGACGAATCGCTCAGAAATTCAAAGACGAATCGCTCAGAAATTCTTTGATAAATGCCTGAACCGATACTGGTGAAGCCCGCGACAAGCTGGCAGTTGGTCGAACCTCGCGCGCTCTGATGATGCTGGCTTCAATGATTATTTCTGTGTGTCGCCGTTGCAGAGAAACCTGACGCAGCGTGGCAGCACGGTGACCGCAACGGGCGTCAGGCCTGCTGATTCGCCATCAAATTCCATTCTCATCGGTTCGTCGCTGATGACTGAAATGGTGCGGGCGCGGGTGGCTGTGACTCGCGGATTCGCAAGATAACTGCCGCGCTGAATGCGGGGCAGTTCCTTGATCACATCCAGCCGCGTTGCCTGGTCGGTCAGAATCACATCCAGCCAGCCGTCATCAGGCGCAGCGTGCGGCGCAAACAGCATGCCGCCTCCGGCAAAGCGGCCATTGGCGATGATCAGCAGATTGGTGCTGAGCCGGGATTCGCGTTCATCGTCAATCAGCACGCGGGTCGCAACATTGCGATAACGCCCAAGCGCCCGCAGCGCCGCTGCCGTAAAACGAATGCGCCCGCCAACCCAGCGCGGCAGCCTGTGACGCCAGGCATTGACCAGCGCCACTGCTTCACCGCCCAGACCAAAGGTGACGATGTTGAGGCTGTACCGCGACACCTGTTCGCCGCGCTCATTCTGAAAAGTTACCCGCATCGCATCAAGCATGCGCGTGTGCTGTCCGGTCACGGCGCGCAGCGCGGCATCAGTATTGATCAGCCCGACAGTGCGGCGAAAGTCAGAACCGGTTCCGCTCGGCAGCAGACCGATGGCGGCTGCCGGATTGATCGGGCGGCCATCGTCATCCAGATAAGCATTGAGGATTTCATTCAGCGTGCCGTCGCCACCGACCGCGACAATGCGGTTGATGCCGTGTTGCAGCGCGTGGCGCGTGAGTGTGGTTGCTTCGCCTGCGCCTTTGGTCAGGTGTTCGTCAAAGCACAGGCCGGAGCGTTGCAGCGCGGGGCGAACCTGTCGCCACAGGCGCGCCGTCGTTCCGCGTGCGGCCAGCGGATTGATGATGAAAAGCGTGCGGTCGTTCATCTTCGGCGGGATTTGCTCGCGGCCTTTTGCGAGATGCGCAGCGCGACGCCCTGTTCTTCGGCAAATTTCTGAAAGATGGCGTAAAAGGCTTCGCGGTCTTTCATCGTGATGACAGTGGCGGCATCAGCGGTTTCAAGCGCATACGGGTAGCCATTGCCGACGATTACTTCAGCGCGCACAAGGTCAATCACTTCATCCAGCAGGCCGCGTTCATAAATCCAGAGCGGCACATCAAGCCTGGCGGGCGGCGCGGCGGCGGTGGTTTGCAGGTACACAAAACCGATGCCGCGACGGTATTCCTCAAAGCTTTCGAGAATGCCCTGCTGTTTTTTATCGGCGCTGCCGCGCGCGCAGACAAACAGCGGCGTGCGGTCGCCCCATTGCAGCAGTTCGCGGACGAGTTCGGCATCGTGAATCCGCGTGGCTTCGCGCAAGCCGAAAGCGTGCGCCAGCATGTTGGTCAGGTCGCGGGCCTGGCTGGTGTCAACGTAACCAACGAGCGGCACGCCCGACTCTTCAGCACAGCGCAGCAGCGTCAGCACCAGATGGATGTATTCGGCCCGCAACTGCGACTGCAACCGGTCAGCGAATGAAACAACCAGCGAACTGTCAAACAGCGCGAGCGGCGTTTTTTGCGTGTGGTCGCGGTCAGCCGCAATCTGTCGCAGCATCCGGCACAGCGTCAGAACTTCGAGTTCAAAGCGGCGCAGATTGACCGCCTGCTCGGAAATGACCTGTTCGCCGTTGAATTCAATCATCAGTTCATCAGGCGCGAGCACTTCAAAATCAATGTCCTTGCGATAACTGCCCTGCGGATGGTGATGATTGATGAACCACGCGGCCTGCACTGCGGCAACGGGAATGCTGAAATCGCTGGCGGGCTGAATCTGGCTGCCGTCAACGGCGCAGGTGGTGTGATCGAGCAGCGCCGCGTGCGCCCAGGCGCGGGCCTGCTGGTGATTCGTGAACCTGGCCGGAAAGGCAATCCGCAGCGTGCGCGCCTGATCAAATTCATCAGTCGGCAATGCGCCCGGTGTGGCGTAATCAGAAAGCCTGGCGCGAAGCTCTGCGCCCGACATTTCGCCAGCCTGGCGCAGCGCCTGGCGATAACTTTCAGCCTCGCTGTGAAAATCGTCATCAAAGGCGGCAAAGCGGCTGCGTTTGGCCTGCAACTGATCAAGTATTTTCTGACGCAGAATCATCAGCCTTTCTTTACCCCAACTACAGGGACTTAACAAGGAGCGCAGACGTCTCGCCTGCCCGACTTCGGCAAAGAACAGGGAACGCAGGCGTCTCGCCTGCCTGATTTTCGATCAAGGCGTGCTGATCGAAGCCGGGCAGGCGAGGCGACTGCGTTCCCTGTTCAAATTCTGCCGGGTTGTACGGCTGAATGCTTTACGCGCGGCGGAATGTTGATTACATTGCCGGTGGCACGAGTGGCTGTCAGTTCGGGCGACTGCTCCGGCGCATCAGCGCCTGAACTGTGAATTGCATCCTCACTCCCGCCCACTTCCTGCCTGGCCAGTCATTCTGGAATGCAGTTACCTGAGCCGACCTGTCCTGAACGCGGCAGAACTTTATCTGCCAGCCAGGCGCAGGATTCCTGAAACCGGCTGATGATTAAGGCTATCAGGCAGGGGAGAAGTGCGCGCTGCTGAATGACGGCACCGTCGCCGGATTGATTACCGTTTCGCCTGACCGGTACTGATGAAAAACAGACTGACATCTGCAACGCTGCCTGACGGGACTGCTGTGCCCAGGCTGCGCCGTGTGCGGACGGGCGCGGCGCTGCTGCTCGTGCTCGCGGCGGCGGCGTGGCTGATGTGGCTGCTGGCGGCTCCGAAACCGGTGCGCAGTGCATCAGGCAGCGTGGTCATCAGCCAGGTCTACACGGGCGGCGGCAGCTTTCGGAACGGCAAATACAAAAACACGTTTATTGAACTTTTCAATCCCGGCACGAGCGCCGTCAGCCTCAATGGCTGGTCGGTGCAGTACGCGGCGGCGAATGGCGACACCTGGCTGAAGACTGATCTGGCCGGGACGATTGCGCCGGGGCATTATTATCTGGTGCAGGAGAGCGCAGTGTTCGGCGGCACGATTGAACTGCCGACGCCCGAAGCGCGGGGAAACATTCATTTCGATACCAGTTCAGGCCGGGTCGCGCTGCTCAGCAGCCGCACTTTGATTGCCAGCGGCACTGCCTGTCCGGTCGGCGGCGACATTGTTGACCTGGCTGGTTACGGCGACACAGTCAGTTGCTTTGAAGGCAGCGGGCCGGTCATCGTGACCGCCAGTAAAACCGCGCAGGCCATCAGCCGCATCAGCGAAGGCTGCCAGGACACGGACGACAACGCCGATGATTTTGAACTGACCTCGCCCTTCCCGCGCAATTCGGCTTCGTTTCATTCCTGCCAGGTGGCCGACCTTGAAACTGTCATCGCCGCACCCGCCGAAGTCCAGGCCGGTGAGCGATTCACTTATGCCGTCACTGTCACCAATCACGGCCCGGCTGAGGCGCTGAATGTCGTGGTGACGGATACGCTGATTCCGCGCCTGCCTGAACCTGACATCGGTGAGGGCGGTTCATTGTCTGATGACACAGTGACCTGGCCGGTCATTCCGCTGCTCGCTGCCGGGCAGAGTATGACTTTCAATATTACCGTGCAGGCTCCGGCAACGGGGCAGACGCTGGTCAGTTCAGCAGCGGCTGTGGCTGATTCAACTGATCCTGATGATGCGAATGACTTTTCAACGGTGCTGACGACCGTTCAGGCGGCGACGAAATCAGAGGCCAATACCGTTAAGGTCAGCGTCTTTCCGGACGAAGACTGCTCAGGGCCGGGCGCATCGTTTCAGGTCGAAGTGCGGATTACCAACACCGGTCTGGCGCCCAAGCCTGACAACCCGGAGCCTGAATTGCGGGTGGAACTGCCTGCGGAACTGAGCCTGGGCGGCTGCGATGCCGATTCGGGAAACTGCCGAGCCTCGCTGCACGCGGCTTCGTGGAACGGCGCGCTTGAGGTCGGGGAGACTGTGACGATCAATCTGTTCGTGCTGGTATCGCCTGAGGTCGAGCCGGGCGAATTCTGTTTCAATCTGCTGTCTTACTTCGATGCGGACGGAGACGGGGTGAATGAATCGTCAGTGAATGTTGAGACGTGCCTGCATGCGACCTGTATTTCGGATGAATATCCCGGAGAACCGCCGCTGCCTGAATGGCCGCTGAGCGATCAGAAGACCGGGTCGGTGCTGATCTTTCCGGTGCTGACCTCAAGCGCGGTCAATCCGGCGACTGAAAACACCCGCATCAATCTGACCAACACCAGCCCTGACGAAGCCGCGACGCTGCACCTGTTTTTTGTGGATGGCAGCACGTGTTCAGTGGCCGATACTTTTCTGTGCCTGACGCCGAATCAGACGGCGAGTTTTACGGCTTCGGATGTTGATCCGGGCGTGACCGGGTTTCTGATTGCGGTCGCGGTGGACAGGCGTTCGGGCTGTCCGGTTGAATTTAATTATCTGATCGGTGACGAATACGTGCGTTTTGATTCAGGGCACGCGGCCAATCTGGGCGCTGAGGCGGTGGCGGCGCTGACCGATGCGCCGCTGGTCTGCTTTCCGTTCGTGATTCCGGCGACGGCCACGCTGAATTTCGACGGTATCAGTTACAACCAGCTTCCGCGCGCGCTGGCCGTGAGCAGCCTGGCCAGCCCCGAAGACGGAAACTCAACGCTGCTCATCCTTGACCGCATCGGCGGTTCGCTGGTGTCGCACACTGATTCGCTCGGCACAATTTTCGGGCTGCTGTTTGATGAAATGGAAAACCCGCTGAGTTTTAGCTTCAGCGGCGGCTGCCAGTTCCGGCAGGTATTATCGGGGCAGTTCCCGCGCACCACGCCGCGACTGAACCGTGTCATTCCGGCGGGGCACAACGGCTGGATGAAGTTATGGCCCGTCGAGGATGCCGCGATGATCGGAGCCGTCATTAACACTAATCCGCATCTCAGGACCGATCAGCACGCTTATGCGCAGGGGCGGAATCTGCATCACCTGACCCTGACAAACCGCGCCCGGCTGACAATTCCGGTCTTTCCGCCGACCTGTAGCTGATGAGTGGGCAGGCCTGGCCGGGCGTGGTCACGTCGCGGCGCTCGTGTCTTGCCATTGCAGATACTCTGTGGTAGTTTTTCGCCGTCCTTCCGTCAACCAGTAACTACTAACCCCTAACCAAATCGCCCAGCTAATTTGACCGGGCGTGGATTGAAACGTATGACCATTACAGAACGCAAGAGCGGTGATGTCACGATCCTCGATGTCGAGGGCAAAATTCTGCTGGGTGAAGGTGATGTGCAGTTGAAAAAGAAGATTGACGAGCTGCTGGAAAGAAAAGAAAGCAAGCTGCTCCTCAACCTTGCCAGCGTTCCCTATATGGACAGCGGCGGCCTCGGTGAAATCGTGCGCAGCTACACGACTGTCAAGCGTGCCGGTGGCGAACTGAAGCTGCTCAATGCAACGCAGCGCATTCAGGATCTGCTGACGATCACGAAGCTCTACACGGTTTTCGATGTCCACGACAACGAAGACGCAGCGGTCAAGAGCTTTGCCTGAGATTCCGGGCTGGGTTGCGGATCGCTTTGCGCAGCGTCTCGCGGTCGTTACCTGCGGCGGCGATCCGCAACTCGAATGCCGACTGATTCCTGCCTTCACCTGCGCTCCTTCAACGCGCGGTATTTCTTCAAAATCTCAACCGTCTGATCGAGCGGCAATGCTTCCGCCCGGTGTCCGTCGCGGCCTGTCACCGTCGTAGCCCGCAGCAGCGAGTTGTAAATCGCTTCTTCGGTTGCTTCGACTGCCGCGAGAAAAAGCGGCGAGACGGCTTCATTACCAAGCACCTGAACTGAACGCACGCGCTCATCCGAGCGAATGCGGTTCGCCGTGCTGAAGGCAATCACGTAATCACCGCTGCCATTGGTCGCGGGCGAACCCGTGCGCGCCAGTCCGAGCATGGCCCGTTCAGCCAGCCGCTTCAGATTGCGCGCTCCGAGCGGCGCATCAGTCGCCACGACCATAATGATCGAACCATCGGCGCGGTCGCTTGTGCCGTCCGCTGATTGTCGCTGCCCGGTGCGTTTCTGTTCGATCTGCTCCTTCAGATAATACCTGCCGAGTTCGCGGCCCACCGGCGCGCCGTTGATCGTCAGCACGCCGCCGAAATTGGACTGCACCAGCACGCCCACCGTGTAACCGCCCACGCTCGCAGGCACGACGCGCGACGAAGTGCCGATGCCGCCCTTGAAACCAAACGCCATCGTGCCTGTGCCTGCGCCGACCGAGCCTTCCTCAACCGGCCCGTCCTGCGCTGACCGCAGCGCGGCAAAGACTTCATCGCGCCCGACGTGACGACCGCGAATGTCATTGAGAAAGCCGTCATTGGTTTCAGCCACCACCGGGTTGATCGAAAGCACCCGTTCATTGCCCGGCAGCGCAAGCATCCAGTCAAGCAGCGCATCGGCCACGCGCGGCACGTTGAGCGTTCCGGTCAGCAGAATCGGCGTTTCGATTTCACCGAGTTCATTGACCTGCGTCGAACCCATCAGCTTGCCGAAGCCGTTGCCGACATAGATCGCCGCCGCGACCTTTTCCTGAAAGAGATTGCCCGCGTGCGGCAGAATCGCCGTCACACCCGTCCGCACGTTGTCGCCTTTGATCAGCGTCGCGTGACCAACGCGGACTCCGGCGACATCGGTAATCGCGTTGAGTTTTCCCGTTGGCAGCACGCCCGGTTCGATGCCGAGGTCGCGGGCGCGCGGGCGCGGTGATTGATTGCCGCTCTGACTCATAGCCGTGACTCCAAAAGCAACAAGGGCGCACAGCAGCGCCGCATTCTTCCACTTCTGCCCTTTCCTTTTTGCGTTTTGCCTTTTGCCTTCCTTCATCCCGTGTTCCTCATTCCAGCCGCAATGCCGTTGATCGTCAGCAGAATGGCGTACAGCAGCTTGTCCTGTTCGCCGCGCTCAGTGCCTTCGCGTTCGGTTCTGCGCAACCTGGCGAGCAGTTCGACCTGCAGGTAACTCATCGGATCAACGTAAGGATTGCGCACTCTGATCGAGCGTTGCAGCACCGGCGAATGATCGAGCAGGTGTTTCTGTCCGGTGATTTGCAACACGACGCGGCAGGCGCGGTCGTATTCATTTTCAAGCGCCGCGAAGATGCGCCGCGCCAGTTTCTGATCGGCGCTGCGCCGGGCGTATTGTCGCGCAATCTGAAAGTCGGCTTTGGCCAGCGCCATTTCAATATTTGACAGCGTGCTGCGAAAGAACGGCCATTCACGGTACATCTCGCGCAGCAGTTCCAGATTTGCGCCGCGCCTCGGCTGATCGCTGTGATTGATGAAGTTTTCAAGCGCCGTGCCGACCGCGAGCCAGCCGGGCAGCAGATGACGGCTCTGCGTCCAGCCAAAGACCCAGGGAATGGCGCGCAGGTCATCGAGACTCTTTGATGTGCTTTTGCGCCGGGCCGGACGCGAACCGATGCGCAGGTACTGCAACTCCTCAACCGGCGTCGCTTCGGTGAAGTAATCATAAAAGCCCGACGTTTCGCGCACGAAGCGACGATAAGCGGCAAAGGCATCGGCGGAAATCTGCTCCATCAGTTCCTGCCAGTGCGCGATGCGTGCGTGATTTCGGGCCTTGTGCGTGACGCTTGCTTCGATGACGGCGGCAGTCGTCAGTTCCAGACTGCGCAGCGCGATTTCGGGCAGGCTGTATTTTGACGAAATCACTTCGCCCTGCTCGGTGATTCTGATGCGCCCGGCAACGGTGTCAGTCGGCTGCGCCAGAATCGCCGCGTGGCTTGGGCCGCCGCCGCGCCCGACAGTGCCGCCGCGTCCGTGAAATAATTTCAGTTCGACGCTCTGTGCCCGCGCCATTACCCACAAACTTTCCTGCGCTTTGTAAAGTTCCCAGCTTGAAGTCAGGATGCCGCCGTCCTTGCTGCTGTCTGAATAACCGATCATTACGTCCTGCACGTTGTGCTGTGCTTTCAGATGCTCGCGGTAGACCGGATTTTCAAACAGCCGATTCATCACTT
This sequence comes from Blastocatellia bacterium, assembly GCA_046331565.1. Lineage (GTDB taxonomy): Bacteria > Acidobacteriota > Blastocatellia > RBC074 > RBC074 > DASRDU01. The sequence goes on along the minus strand of JAXLQP010000001.1, from coordinate 2,390,883 downwards.
CGGGCGCGCGGCGCAGGTCGTCAATCGTTTCAAAAAGCGGCGACACGCGCAGGTGCGAGCTGTGAGACTGAAACAGCCCCGCAGTTTTTGCCAGCAGCAGCACAGCCAGCAGGTCGCTCGCATCGTGCGTCATGCTGATGATGTAAGCGCCAATGGCGAGCGGGCTGATTTCATCGTGAATGCGCCGCGCCACGCGAAAGACGTTGAGCGTTTCAATCGTCTCGGCGCTGTAATGCGAATCAATTGTCACCAGCGGGCGCGCTGAAACAAGCTCCTGCGTCAGCCAGGCGGCGCGCTCCGCTTCGTTCATCTGCGCGTAATCGCGTTCCATTCCGAAACCGCGTGTGATTTCAGCCAGCGCCGCAGTGTGCCGTTCGCTGTGCTGCCGCAGATCGAGTTTCGCCAGGTGCAGATCGAAGGCCGCAACCTGGCGCATCAGCCGGTCAACGATGTGCGCCGCCGAAGAAGCCGCATCGGCGCGCAGGCTGTCACGAATCAGCCGCAGGTCGGCGGACAGTTCGCTGCCGCTGCGGTACACATTCGCAATGTCCTCGTCAGCGCCGGTCAGTGACGCGATGATCGGCAGTCCGGGCCGCGCTGAAATCAGCGCGTCGGGCGCTTCGATGCGCAGCGCAGCGGCCAGATGCTGATTGCGCCGCACTGTGTTTTCGAGCCGCACGTAAACGTAAGAGAGTTTCTGCCGGTAAGGTTCTTCGGGGTTGCGCAGGTTGATCCGTTCAGCGAGTTCAGGCATCGCCGCCGCATCACGCGCAATCGAAGCGAGCAGTTCATCAGACGCAGGCGCATAACGCGATGATTCGCTCAGGCGGCGGCTCAGATCAGCCACCGCGCCAAGATATTTGCGCAGCACCAGTCGCTGACTTAACCGCACTGTCTCCCAGGTCACTTCAGGCGTGACGAACGGGTTGCCATCACGATCACCGCCAATCCATGAGCCGAAACGCACCGGCACCACGCCGTCGCGCAGTTCGACGCCGGGAAAGTTTTTCTTCAGTTCGCGCTCGAGTTCATCAAGCATCTCCGGCATCGCTTCAAAGAGCGTGGCGTCGAAGTAATAGAGTCCGTTGTTGACTTCATCCAGCACGGTCGGCGTGATGTGGCGCACTTCATCGGTCTGCCAGATTGATTCGACTTCGGCGGCAAGCTGCGTGTGCAGCCGCTCGCGCTGTCGCGGCGAAATTTCAGCGGCATCAAAGGCCGACAGCAGATCGGCCACGCGGCGCTGTTTTTCAAGCAGCGTGCGCCGCGCCGCCTCGGTCGGATGCGCCGTGATGACGGGTTCGATTTCAAGGCTGTCAATCACGTGCTGCAACTGCTCGCGCGGAATGTGCATTGAGCGCAGCCGCCGCAGCGTTTCAGCCAGCGATCCCTGCTGCGGCTGCTGCGGCGTGTGCAGTTCGTACCAGCGTTTGCGCCGGATGCGATGATACTGTTCGGCAATATTGACAAGCTGAAAATAGACCGAGAAGGCGCGAATCACGCCGATGGCTTCATCCAGGCTGAGCGAAGCGAGCAGCTTTTTCAAACGCCGCTCAGTTTCGGGCGCGTGACTTGAGCGCAGACTTTTGCACAACGCCCGCACGCGCTCTTCGGTTTCAAACAGGCTTTCGCCGCCGAGCCGCCTGAGCGTTTCGCCCAGCAGATCGCCCAGCCGGTGAATGTCTGCCCGCAGCGGCGCATCCTTGGCTGATGACTCTTTCGTTCGTGAACTGCTCATAAGCCGCGTATTAAATCAGACCGCGCTGCATTGGTACAGCCAGCCGCCTGCGTTGAGACAGAAGAGAGATGACGGAACAAACGGAAATAACGAAACAGACGGAAGAAGAACTGAAACAGACGGAAAGCTTCACGGCTGTTTCGTTATTTCCGTTTGTTCCGTCATCTCTCTTTCTTTGCTATGCTGACGGCCCCGTGTCCTGAAACAGCCGCTTGAAACAGCTATGAAAAACTCTCAGCCATCGGTCGTCCTCACTGTTTTACTGATTATTGCGTTGCTGCCGCCGCCGCTGTTTTCGCAATCGCCGCGCGCGAAATCAGCGCGCAGGCCTGATGTGTCGGCATCAGTCATTACCGAACTGCTCAGGCAAAGGCCGCTCGAACCGGCAGAACCTGAGAACGCCGAACCCGCCGCGAAGCCAGGAGATGACACAGATGAGGAAGATGAAAAACCGCCTGCCGATGATGCGCCGATCAGAAAGCTGATTGAGTTCTGGTCGCGGCACTCTGACTCATCCGGCCCTGCCGCGCCGAAGCTGTCAGACACAGTGCGCCAGCGTTTGCTTGAAGCGGGCGAAAACCGCCCCTGGCTGCTGCCGGGACTGCTCAACTTTCTGCCTGACACGCCTGACACGCACGACCGGCTCTACAAACTGCTCACTGAAAATCCGGACGAGAAAGAAGAAGAATGGCCCAAGCCGGTAAAGGGGTGGCTGCAATTGCACAGCAGATATTTTCGTGACGAACTGCTGGCTTCGTTAACACCTGCCAGAGATGACGTGATGGCGCTGACGCAGGGACAGAAACTGGCCGCGCTTGCGAGGCTGGACTGGGATGCGGCGAGGCCGCTGATTGAGCGAGACGCTGCGTCATCAATTCCGCTGGTCGCAGTAATGTCAATGTGGCTGCAATACAAACACGCCTGCGAGTCGGGCGAGACCGCGCAGATTGAAAACCTGCGGGCGCGGCTGAAATCGCTGGTGACGAATCCGCAGGCTGATCTGACAACTCGCAAAGTCGCTTTTGAAATGCTGATTGAGATCGAATGGAGCGGGCAGGAGGAATGGGTGCTGTCATTGTTCAGCGATCCGGCGTTGAGCGGGCCACAGGCAGCGAAGAGTGACAACAATTTGCGGACGGAGAAGAACGTGGAGGGGCAGGATGAAGAGAGTGAAACCGGAGATCCACGAGACAGGATTCTGTCCGATTTGATTTCGCAGCAGCCGGACAAATGGCTGCCATTCGTCAGCCGACTGGTCGGGCACGACAGTCCCACAGTTCACAACGCGGCAGTCAGTAGTCTGGTTATTTACGCAATCAATGAAGTTCAGAATAAAAAGCTGCGAAAAGAAGCGGCGCGGGCATTGCTGCCCTGGCTCAGTAATTCCTCCTGGACGACAGCCTCAGGACGCCTGGGATTTATTGCCAGTCTGGCTAAGCTGAAGCTGCCGGAAAGCGTGCCGGGATTGATCCGGGTTCTTGATTACGATGAGGACGCCTCCGCTCGCGTCGCAGCAGCGGAAGCTCTGGCAACATATCGTGATCCGCGCGCCGTCCCTGCACTCAGGCGCGCGCTGGAAAAAGAAAGTGCTGAAAGCAATGAATTCCTTCGGCATCTGCTGGTTACTGCGCTGGCTCAGTGCGGCGGCATTTCTGATGAAGAAGCCGCTGCCGCCATTGAAGCCTATGCGCGAATGATGGTGACAGAGAAGGGTGAAAAAGAGATCGAGCAGGCCACAAAAGGTGGAGGCGGCAAGCCGCTGCCGCTGGAAGTGAGCATCGGGCGCGTGCTTTATGAAAGCGAGACGATTCAGGCGACCGAAGGAATGGCTTTCAGACTTTTTGAGCGTGTGAAAGCGTTGCGCGCGTCGCATCCGGCAATGGCGCAGAAGATTCTGGAAGGCATTCAGGGCGTGCCGCTGCGCATTGCCGAACTCAATCTGATTGAACGCATCGGCGCAGGTACGGCTGATCTGAGCGCGGTCAGGCTGGCGCTCGACACGCGCGCTTCGCTGCGCAAAAACGTGGGCGATGAAATTTTTCCGCTGCTGAAGCAGGGCGGACACGTGGCCGGAATCGCGGCGGTGATGCTCGCTGACGAAGGCCGACAGGCCGATCTGCTGAAGGGCAGCGATCTGAAAGCACAGCGTTCGCTGCTCGCGTGCGCTCGTTACGTGTGCGACAAACTGCCGGTGGAACTTGTCGGCGGGTTGCTCAATGCGCCGGACAAACTGCTGGCTTCAGCGGCTGAAAGTTATCTTGAAGTCGAGGACAGCGCGGCGGCGCGCAAACTGGTGCTGGCGCGTCATCCCGGCCAGGCGCTGATTCTGGGCGACCGCGGGTTGTTTGCTGACCGGGAAAATCCTGCGGATGAAAACTGGTTTGGCGGCGGAGTGCAGAAATGGGAAGCCAGGCTGCGCGATGAAGTGCTGAAGCCGGGCGTTGCTGAAGAGATTTACGCGCTGCTCAATACTGTTGCTTATCAGAGCATTGTGATTCGCGTGCGCAACGGCAGAGCGGAACTGAGTTATTACCTTGACGAACACCGCCGCCAGGTTCGGCTGCTCAGTGAAAGCGAGTGGCAGGAGTTGAAGGATTTTGCCGCGAGGCAGGAGGTTGAAGACCTCGGCCCGGAACAGGGGATCGGCTGGAGGGAAAGCACGGATAAACGCGAATACCTGCGACTGACGAGAGACGGCGGGCGCAGAATCATTACGGACGCTCTGATGCGCGCGCCGAAAAAGGACGCCACGCTGCACGAACAACTCTCCGGCATCTTTTATCGGCTGTGGAAAGCGGGCGAGTACAAGGTGCGTTACGCAATCAAAGACCGCGTGCCGGGACTTGAAGTGCTGATGTCTGACCGCAGCCATCAGATTATTTCAATCTGTCAGGAAGGCCGCGAACTGCGCGTTCTGGCTGCGGAAAAAGCTGAAGACCGGAGAACTGAATCCATGCCCGAATGGCGCGCGTTCAATTCCGGCCAGTTCGGCGCAGTGGTTGACGCACCTCCTGCCTGTTCGTCATTCAATCTGAGCATAATTGATGAAATGCGGGAGTGGTCACGAAAGATCGAACACGACGAAAGCGGGTCGCCACTGAATGCGCTGGCCGGAAATTCGTTTTACCTCGCAGGCCGATGGAATCAGGAGCCGGGCATCTGGAAAGTTTCTTCAGGCGGTTCGCCGGTAAAAATCATCGGCGGCAGATGGCGTCATCTGCTGGTCACGCCTGATGAACGATGGCTGATCGCGCTCAGATCAACTGACACAGCGGGCAGGTCGGTTGAGCAGCTTGTGCGAATCAACCTGCAAAACGGGCGTGACTTCGTGATTAATCTGCCGGACGGTTATGCGCGCTTTCCGATTGCTTTCATTCCCGCGAGTAAAAAAGTGCTGTTTGCTGCCCCGGACGTTTCCAGCCGGGATAACGGCTCAGGCCGGGGCGTGCTGCTTGATCCTGACAGCGGCGCGATGCAGCCGATCACGGGAGAACTGCGGCTGTGGTTCGATGATCTTCTGCACCCGCTGCAACCGACCGGCAGGCCGGATGAGGTCTGGGCGGCGATTTATGACGGGCAGAAAAACTCTACTGCCATTGGCCGCTACAACGTCAGAATTTTCAGTTTTGCGCCGGTGATCGAACTGCCTGAATTGAAATTCGGCAATCCTGAAATCTGGATTGATCAGGCGGCGGGCTGGATTTATGTGACGTTTCGCGACGACCTGCTGCGGCTGCCGCTGCCTGCGGCGGGCAGGTAGCGGCGCGGCAAAGCCAAAACACTGCCTTTCTATCGGACTGATTGATATTTATCACTTCGGGTCACTGTGTCTGCCGGAAAAAAATATTCAGGGAATATTCGAGAGGGTCTTGACACGAAAAAAAAAAAATAAGGCATAGTCATCACGCTCTTCACAGACGATCACAGACAGTAATCAGCCCCTGAATCACTTTTCTTTTTCTGTTTTCGAGTTATTGAAATCAGTTTTGCCGCCTGAGTGACTTTGCCAGTTCAGCCAGCACAGGAACACAGGCCGTTTTCTCAGCCAGCTTATTGTCATTGAGAACAGCCGCCTCAGCGATGTTTTCGATTCGACAACTCACATTACAACCCGCGCAGTCTCAGATGAACGAGAGGAGGATTCAGGATGAACAGTCTTTCGCTGCTGCGCAGACCGGGCCTGCTGATCGCCGCCGCCAGCCTGGCCAGTCTGCTGCTCGTGGTCATCAGCATCCGGGCCTCACGCCTGTCAGGGACAACTGCGGCGCCACCGCAGACAACCCTGAAAGTCAAAACCCCGGCGCTGAAACTGGAGGTCGCATCAATCAGAAAAATTGGCAGAAATCTTGAAATCAGCTTCCGCAACACCGACGATCAGGGCGTCAGCGCCTGGGCGGTGCTGGTCGAAGGGAAAAGCTGGATTCAGGATCTGATTTATTCCGGCAATGGAATGCTCAATCCGGGAGAAACGAAAGCCATGCAGATTGAGCTTGCTTCACCATCGTCGCCATTGCCTGAAATAAGAGTCGAAACAGTGGTGTTCGACGGACAAAAATATCTGGGCACGCCCTACAGGGCTTTGGAGGTGTTTTATCGTCGGGCAGGAGCCAGACGGCAGCTTGCCAGCGTCTATCCGTACCTGGCCCGAATGATTGCCGCGCTTGATGGCTGGCCCGATCAGACTTATGCCAGTCAGCATCGGCAACTCAGGGAAGTGATGGCGCTGCTGTCAACTGACAAGCCGCCGGACGAGTCTCCGTCTTACGCTGTGGGATTGCAGAATGGCAGGGATATTCTTGAAAGGCTTATGGCTCCAGTCCCGGCCAGTATCAACGGTGCTGACCGGGCTGCTGTCAAAGCAAGGTTGTCAGCCATGCAACAGGAATATCTCGCATTGATGAACAGACTGGGAAGAGGGACACTGAGCAGATTCGTTTCCTGAAGAAAGAGTTATCAGAAAGGAGCGGGATATGAGGAAAGACAATGCACATTCTCCCAAACTGTCGCAGGTTTGCCGTTTATTTCTGCTGTGCGTCGCGCTGATCAGCCACGTCCCGACTTATGTTTTGGGAAAAGATGCTGGCAGGACTGAGAACCGCAGCAGAATGCAGGAACCGGTTCAGCCGCAGAGTCAAAGTCAGGATGAAGAGCCAAGAGAGATTCGGCAGGTGAAAAAGGATCATCCGGCGCTGAAGATCAAGGCAATTCGAAATCATCGAAAGAAAACCTGGCTGCGTGACATGGAGATTGAAGTCACCAATATTACAAACAGACCGATCTATTTCATTCGACTTGGAATGAGCTTTCCTGACATAAAACTTAGTGAAGTTCCGGTCGGTGAAAGCCTGATCTTTGGGAATCACAAACTGCTCGACTTTGCCAACCATCCTCAACCGGACGATCCATTTCTCAAGCCAGGGGAGAGCTATGTATTCAAACTACCTAAGGATCGAGTGGAAGTGATGGAAAAGTTTCTATCACACAGGTCGCCAGAGAGTGCATTGAAAATCAATCTGGAGATTGAAGATATCAGATTTGACGACGGATCAGGCTTTTTCAATGGGGATACATTTTTCAGAAGTCAGCCCAAACGTGTCTCATATTATCCGACCGGAGGCAGGGAAAACAGCATTGCAGAACGTATAAGCCGCAGGTTTGCTAACCGCACTGACCTGAATCAGAAAAACACTCTTGGCGCTTTTCCCGGAGCACTTGCTGCACTGTCGACATCAGAAGCGGAAGGAGATTATTGCTGGGGCAGCTACTGTGATAATCGAATGTACCTTGATAATGACCCTCCCTGCTATATAAGATCAAATGGCACTGCTTGTAATGTCACTACCTATTTCTATGCGAATTCCAGGGATACCAGTCGCCCCTGTGCGAACTCTGTAAAAATACGAGATGTCCTCTGTGAGGAGTTTAGCCCCATAAGCCAGCAGGTATGCCCTGAGTATAAATTAGAAGGTTGTGGCCCAAACGAGGGTCAGACCATTACGGGGCCGACCAGCCCTGATGCTACTCCGACCCCGACGCCACTACCGGCATGTAGTTTTGGAAGCAATCCGCACTATATTTGTAACCCCAACATTCAGCGGTGTGAGAGGGTAGATTACTGTGGCGGGACGGAAGGTGACTGCAATCAGGATAAAGTCGACAGATCATTGCCCTGCTGCAATGATCCTAACCAGGGCTTCTCTATTACCCAGTGCAAAAATAATGGGATATGCGACTTTGCTCCATCCGGGTCTTGCAAGCCTGTCAATCAACTCTGTAACGTTGGAGAACAATGCACGCCATCTGAGAATACAGGAGGTGGGGGCGATACGGGCGGTGGCGGTGGTGGCTATTGCACAACTTACTGGTGGGTGGAGTCATATTATCTGTGCAATGCGGACTACTCATCCTGCTATCTGCTGGGCAGCAGTGTGACCTGGGCCGGTTGCTGGTAGGGACAATATTTCATCAGGCCGGATCGGGCCTGAGCATCTGATGTCAACGCCCTCAGGAAAGAGCGGATTTCTGAGGGCGTTCTGCTGTCACGCTCAGTATGGGCGCGTGATGGGAGCAAACAATCATGAAATTCTGGTCGAAACTGAAAAAGCAGTCTGATGGCCTGGAGCCGCAGGCTGTCACTGTGATGAACGCTGAGGCGGAAGAGACAGGGTCAGTGCGATATTGCTGTGCCGATGTTTTCAGCACTCCGGCTGGTCATCAGTATCATCTGGTTCATCAGGCCGGAGGCAGAACCAGACTGCTGCCGCCGCAGATGGCGGACCTGCTGAATTACTGTCAGACCTTCAGAACGTTTGAGGAGCATGCCCGAAGTTATCAGCAGAGGGCCGCTCCCGGACGGCAGGTTTCAGATCGTGTCTGGACGGAATCCATCGTTGAGCAACTAACCGAACTGGCGGCAGACGGGCTGCTGATCTCTGAGCAGGATTTCCTCAGTTCATTGCAGGCCGCTGACCCAGAGCCGCCGCCCTCGCCAATCACCACTGTCGGCATCATCACGCGCAACCGTCCGGAGGCGCTGAAACGCTGTCTGATCAGCTTCATTGAAAACAGTTGCAGGTTCGGCAGAACGAATGATTTCGTGGTTATGGATGATTCAGACGATGCTGCGCTCCGGCAGGAGACCCGGCGGATGCTGCGAACGCTGAAGGCTGAGTATGGTGTCAGCCTCAGCTATGCCGGGCTGGAAGAGAAGCAGCGTTTTGCCGAAGCCCTGATTGCAGGCGCGGAGCTTCCGCCTGACGTGATCAGCTTTGCCCTGTTTGATCCAGCGCAGGTCGGCTTTTCTGCGGGGGCGAATCGCAACGCCCTGCTGCTGCACACCGTCGGTGATCTGGTGCTCAGCGCAGATGATGACATGCGCTGCCGGGTGACGGCTCCGCTGAAGGCTGAGGCAGGCCTCACGCTGGTGTCAGGAGATGAACTGCTTGACTATCAGTTTTACCCGGATCGGGACTCGGCGCTCCGGGCGGTTGAAGTCATCGAACAGGACATTCTGGCGATTCACGAGCAGTTGCTGGGCCGAAGCATCAGCGAGGCTGTTGCACTGTCTGGCGGGATCAGGCGGCTGAAGACAGATCATCTCCGTTCTCAGTTGGTCCACAGACTGAAAACCGGCGCCAGCAGAATCAGTGTGACTCTGACAGGGCTGGCCGGTGATGCTGGTGTTTCATCCCCGATTCAGTATCTGCTGCTGAATCCCGAAATGCATCAGCGGATTATTCAGTCCGAAAGCTTTTACCGTTCTGTCTGCACCAGCCGTGAAGTGGTCAGACGGGTCAGCGTCCCGGCGATCACTGACCAGCCCTGGGGATTCCAGACTGGCGCATTCGGCTTCGATAATCGAAATCTCCTGCCGCCCTTTCTGCCGGTTTCTCAGGGTGAGGACGGCTTGTTCGGCCTGATTCTGCACGAATGTTTCACTCACAGCTTCATCGGTCATCTGCCGCAGGCCATTTTTCATCTGCCAGCGTCAGTCAGGAGCTTTGCCCCGGACAGCCTGAGCAATCATGCGCGCCATATTTCTTTGATCAGTCTGCTGACAGCCTGCACTATTTCATCCCAGGGAATGCCCTGCCCGGCAGAGGAAAGGGAAAGATTGCGCGCAATGGGAAATTACCTGATGCAAACAGGCAAACTGCCTTTGCCTGAATTTGAGGAATATGTCCGCCGAAACATCTGGCGATTGCAGGGAAGTTTTGCCGCTGTTCTGGAAAACAGGCTCAGGCATGAGGCCAGAACGCCTGATTACCAGGCTGACGACATCAGCAATTACCTGGATAATTTATCCGAAGCAATGACGCGGAGTGATTACATCATTCCGGATGATATGCGGCCTGGACGCAGTTCTGATGAAGCGCGACACCTTTCCCGACAACTGGTGTATCAGTTTGGAGAGCTTCTTTACTGGTGGTCAGAGATCAGGGATGCGGCCAGAAAGTTGCGCGCCAAAGGGCAGCGCCTGGCCATTCCGGTTTGAGTGCAGGCCGAAGACGGGCATCTGACCGGAGTTTGCCCGTCATTTCTTCGGCTTTACAGACCTTGCGGGCCTGTGGTACTTTGTGCCACTTGAAAACCAGCAGTTATCATCACTTATCAGAACTTACCCGAGTATTGGAGGCAGAAAGTTCAGTAATGGCGTTAGCAAAGGAAGTCAAAGCGGACATTATCACGAGTTACAAAACCCACGAGGGCGACACCGGCTCACCGGAAGTGCAGATCGCTCTGCTGACAAAACGAATCAACGAACTGACCGAGCATTTCAAAACTCACGTCAAGGATAATCACTCGCGGCGCGGCCTGCTGAAACTCGTCAGCCAGCGGCGCAGCCTGCTTGATTACCTGAAGCGGCGCGATATTAATCGCTACCATGACGTGATCAATCGGCTCGGCATCAGAAAGTAAGATTTGCGGCGGCGTCCGGGATGAACCAGAACGGACGCCGCTTTCGTTTGGCAGCCGAACGTGACGGCGCTCTTTCAGCATCATCCTTCTCGCACTCAGCACCGCAACCCCGGAAGCGTTGTCAGATCAGGCAGGGAAGACATCTGAACCATCCAGCGCCAATTCCAGGCAGGCTGCCCTGGTTGTCTCATCCCGCCCTGTTCACATCGAGCAGGGCGCTGACTGAACCCCGGAAGTTCTGAAGCGAATTACATTCCAATTGCGTTCATCAGGCCACCATGCGGCCTGCGCTGACGTTTTCAGCGCGGGCGGCGTGTGTGGCTTTTGCTGTTTGAAATAGTGGTTAGTGATTAGTGGGTAGTGGTCAGTAAAAGGCGGAGGGAACAGTAATTTCCATTCACAGTCGTCTTTTACTGACCACTAACCACTAATCACTAACCACTGAGTTGTTGTGAGAGGAGAACAGAAATGTTTTTGAAACAGGCTATTAATCTTGGCGGTCGTGAGCTTTCGATTGAAACGGGGCGCATCGCCAAACAGGCCGATGGCGCGGTGCTCGTGCGACAGGGCGATACGGTCGTGCTGGTGACTGCCGTTTCAGCGCGCAAGGCCAAAGAGAATCAGAGCTTTTTCCCGCTGACGGTGGATTATCGTGAATATGGTTATGCTGCCGGACGCATTCCCGGCGGCTATTTCAAGCGTGAAGGCCGCCCGACCGAGAAAGAGATTCTGACGGCGCGGCTGACTGATCGCCCGATTCGCCCGCTTTTTCCCGAAGGCTATCTGCACGAAACGCAGATCGTTTCGATGGTCATTTCCGCCGACGATGAACATGAACCCGATATGCTTTCGATTACGGGCGCATCGGCGGCGCTCTATCTGTCCGACATTCCGTTTCACACGCCGATTGCCGGAGTGCGCGTCGGACTTGTCGAAGGCAAATATGTCGTCAATCCGACTTATGCGCAGTTGCGCGAATCGCAACTGAACCTGACCGTCGCGGGCAGCGAAGAGGCCATCGTCATGGTCGAAGCCGGGGCGAAGGAAGTCAGCGAAGAGGTCATGGTCGAGGCGCTGATGTTTGCGCACGGCGAGATTCGCAAGCTCTGTCAGTTGCAGAAGGCGATGTTTGAAAAACTCGGCATTCAGAAGCGCGAGTACACGCCGCCGCCGGTCAACGAAGAGATGCTGAAGGAACTCGAAGAGAAGTTCGGCGCTGAACTGCGCGAAGCGCTCAGCGTGCAGAACAAGACCAAGATCGAAAGCTACAATGCGATTGAGGATCTCAAAACCCGCGCGGTCGAAAGCTATCCTGAAGAGGATGAGGCAAAGCGCGAAGAGGCCGGTGAACTTTTTGACCGTCTGAAGGAACGCATCTTCCGCGACGATATTCTCAACAATCGTCGCCGTCCCGATGGCCGCCGGTTCTCTGAAATCCGTCCGATTTCAATTGAAGTCGGCTGGCTGCCGCGCACGCACGGTTCGGCGCTGTTCACGCGCGGCGAAACGCAGGCGCTCGTCACTGTCACGCTCGGCACTTCGCAGGATGTGCAGTATCTCGACAGCCTTGAAACCGGCGAAATCAAGCGGCGTTTCATGCTCAATTACAACTTCCCGCCCTTCTCGGTCGGTGAAACTGGCCGCGTCGGTTCGCCCGGTCGCCGCGAAGTCGGACACGGCGCGCTCGCGCATCGCGCGCTGGATGCCGTGATGCCGAACGAAGAGCAGTGGCCCTACATCGTGCGCGTGGTGTCAGACATCACTGAATCGAACGGTTCGTCGTCAATGGCGACGGTCTGCGGCGGCGCGCTGGCGATGATGGACGCGGGCGTGCCGATCAAGGCTCCGGTTGCGGGCGTGGCGATGGGCCTGGTGATGGAAGAAAAGAAATACGCGATTCTGACCGACATTGCCGGCGCCGAAGATCATTACGGCGATATGGATTTCAAGGTCGCCGGCACGCGCAATGGCATTACCGCATTGCAGATGGACATCAAGGTGACGGGCCTCAATTCGCAGATTCTGGTTGAGGCGCTCGAACAGGCCAGAAAAGGCCGGATGTTCATTCTCGACAAGATGCAGGAAGCCATTGTCGAACCGCGCGAGGAGATCAGCAAATATGCGCCGCGCATCCTGACCATTCAGATTCCGGTGGACAAGATTCGTGACGTCATCGGGCCAGGCGGCAAAGTCATTCGCGGCATCGTTGACGCGACCGGCGCGAAGATTGATGTCAACGACGATGGCCGCATTTCAATTGCCACTGCCAACGGCGAAGCGGGCGAGCGCGCGATGCAGATGATCCGCGATCTGACTGCCGAAGCCGAAGTCGGCAAGGACTACCTCGGCACTGTGTCGCGCATCGTTGATTTCGGCGCATTCGTTGAAATCTTCCCCGGCACCGATGGTCTGCTGCACGTTTCAGAAATCGCTGATTATCGCGTCCGCGATGTCCGCGATGAACTGAAGGAAGGCCAGAAGATCATGGTTCGCTGCATTGCGGTCGAAGGCAACAAGATTCGCCTCAGCCGCAAGGCGCTGCTCAAGGAAGAAAAGCAGCGCGAAGGGAAGAAGGAGAAAGCCAAAGGCGGCGAACAGGACTAACCTGAACGCGAAAAACATCAGGCGGAGTGCGGAATCAGTGAATCCGCACTCCGCTCTTTATTGGAGAAACCAGGTGATGAAAGCCCCGGTAATTATTTTGCTGCTCGCGGGTGTGGTGACGGGCCTGGCGCTGCTTTTTACTGCTGCGCCGCAGGCTCAGGAAGCTGGTAAACAGATGCGCGATCCGCGCGAAAAACATCTCACCGGCATCCGGCAACTGACCAATGAAGGCGAAAATGCCGAAGCCTACTTTTCGCCGGACGGAAAGAAACTGATCTTTCAGCGCACGACGAAATCTGACGGCTGCGATCAGATTTTTTCGATGAACCTGGACGGGTCAGCGATGCAGATGCTCTCGAACGGGCAGGGCAAAACGACCTGTTCATATTTCACGCCCGATAAAAAGCACATCGTTTACGCGACAACCTTTCTGGGCAATCCGGTCTGTCCGCCCAAGCCCGATTACTCGCGCGGCTATGTCTGGGCGCTCTATCCTGATTTCGAGATTGTGCAGGCTGATCTGAACGGAAGGAACGTCAAACGGCTGACGAATTCGCCGCGTTATGATGCCGAAGCGACGATTCGCGCTGACGGCACGATTGTCTTTACCAGCCTGCGCGACGGCGACCTCGATATTTACACGATGGATAAAAACGGGAAGAACGTCAAAAAGCTGACGACCGAACTCGGTTACGACGGCGGCCCGTTCTGGAGCGCCGACGGCAAACAGATTGTCTTTCGCGCTTACCATCCTGAATCAGAAAAGGAGAAGGCCGATTACCTGGCGCTGCTCAAAGACAATCTGATTCGCCCGACCAAACTCGACATCTGGGTGATGAACGCCGACGGATCGAACAAACGCCGGGTGACGAATTTCAACAAGGCCAGCTTTGCGCCGTACTTCTTCCCGAACGGAAAGCGCATCATCTTTTCGTCGAATATGGATGACCCGAAGGGGCGCAACTTTGAATTGTACGCGGTGAATGTTGACGGCACGGGCCTCGAACGCATCACTTACAACGACACGTTTGACGGCTTCCCGATGTTTTCGCCGGACGGAAAGAAACTGGTCTTCTGCTCGAATCGCAACGACGCGAAGACGGGCGAGACGAATGTCTTTATCGCTGACTGGGTGGAATAACCGGGTAAAAAGACGCAATCACGAAAAGGCTTTCAGGTGTTCAGCACCAGATGATCAGGATTCAGTGGCATGCGGTGCCGCCTGGGAGGCGCTGCCTGGGCAGGCGGCGCCTCCCGGTCATCGCCCTGATGAATCCGCACTTCAAGCAGTGACAGCATGGCGCGCCGCTGCATTTCAGCAAAGGGATTATCGCCCGACTGCACGGCCTCACGCAGCGCCCGCCATTCGTCGAGCGGAACCATCAGAAAGGCCTCCACCACGCGCGGATCAAAGTGTGCGCCTGCGCACCGGCTCAGTTCACTGATGACGGCTTCAAAGGGCTGACCTTCACGATAAGGCCGGTCGCTGGTGATGGCGTCGGCGCAGTCAGCAACGGCAAAGATGCGCGCATAGATTGAAATCTCCTCGCCGCTCAGTCCGCGCGGATAACCCGATCCATCCCACTTTTCGTGATGCTGCTGAATCACCCACAGGGCATCACTGAGCAGTTCAACTTCGCTGACAATCGCCGCGCCGTGATCAATGTGCTGACGCATGACTTCCCATTCCTGTTCGGTCAGCGCACCGGCCTTGAGCAGAATGCCGTCAGGCGTGCCGATCTTGCCAATGTCATGCATCAGCGCGCCCTGTTCGAGCGCAATCAGTTCGCTCTCGTTGAGGCCGAGCTGCTGGCCAAGTTTCAGGCAGTAGGCCACCACCCGATCTGAATGGCCGCGCGTTTCAGCGTCGCGGGCTTCAAGCGCCTTGGCCAGGGAACGCAGCGTGGCGCGGTAATTTTCATAGAGCGTTTCATACATCCCCTTGATGCGGCGGTTCTGCTCTTCAATTTTGCGGGATTCCTCAGCCAGGCGCGCCGTGCGCTCCTCGACCATTCTTTCCAGTCTGTGGCTGTATTCGCGCTGCATTTCGCGCAGCATCTGGTGTTCAAGCGCGCGCTCGACGACCGCCATCACCTGATTGATGCCGAATGGCTTGGGCAGGTAATCAAACGCGCCGCGCCGCATCGCCTCAATCGGACTTTCCATATCCGGCGAGGCGGAAATCATCACGACTGTCGGTGCGTGGCGGATGGCTTTGATCTGCGCCAGGAAGTCCAGGCCGTTCGGCCCCGGCATGTTGATGTCGAGCAGGACAAGCTGAAAGCGTTCGCGGCTGAGCAGATCACGCGCGGCCTGGGCGCCGGAAGCAATCTCACAATTGAACTGTTCACTCAGGATTGCCGCCAGCACACTTTGCACCTGCTGATCATCATCAACAATCAGGATTCTGGGACGGGATGAGGAATGGCTACTGATGATTGGGGATTTCACATTCATTCTCTGCCTGTCGGGGCAAAATTATCCTCAGGACAGAACGGGCGGGGGCGGATTCAATAACGCTCTGAGATCAATTTCGCGGGCATTATAGAAGGCGCGTGAAGTGCGGGCAAGAAGACTGCGGAATTTTACCAGGGTTTTCGTGGCATCTGAGGCTCAGACGCCACGAAAACTGACCAGCCTGGGTGCGAATGGCTATCGCCGCCCGCCGAGAAAGCCGCCAACCAGACGCATCACATCGTCAACTGCCGAGCCGTCGCGGTTGGAATCCATCAACTGTGCGAGCATTCCCATCATTGATGAGCCGCCGCCCATCTGTTGTGAAGCGCCGCCCAGCATTCCGGCCAGATCGCCGATGCCGAGGCCCTGCTGCCGCTGCGTCCGTCCGAGCGCGCCCATCACAATGGGGGCGAGCATAATCAGCAACTGCGTCACCTTGCCCGCATCCAGGCCGCTGGCCTGGCTCAGACCCTGCTCGACCTGCGGCTGACTGCCGCCAAAGATGTGGCCCAGAATGCCTTCACCCTGGCCACCGGCTCCGCCATTCATGACAAAACCAGCGACGTCATCAAGAATGCTGCCATCGTGATCACGATCCAGCGCGCCAGCCAGCGAGGACGCGCCCTCAGGCGTCGAACTGTTATGGGCGAGTGCGCCAACCAGCATCGGCAGCGCCGCCTGCACCGCGTTGCTCGTGGTTGATTCGTCCTCGCCAAGCACCTGGCTCATCTGACTGATTGTGTTTCCGCTGAGCGCATCACCTAATATGGTTTGCAGATTCATCGTATGCCTCCTTGGATTGGATTTTCTGATCTTTGACGCCCGGGGGGAGGCGCACTCTGCTTTAACATGTGAATTTCAGATCCGATACAGACGGGATTGACCCTGCCACCTTACAACTTTCTGACCGAAAACCAAAGCTGTCCTGTTCATTCACCGCAACGGACAAGGAGCGCAGGTGTCGGGGCCTGCCCTGCTTCAGGAACAGGCCCCGCCTTGTGGTGCTCCCTGTTCAGAACAGGCGCTGCTTTCTCAGGGGCCGCGCTTGACAGTCTGATAAATGATCTGCTACCTTGCCGCCTCTTGGAAGTGGACTTCAGGCTGGTAGCTCAGGGGTAGAGCACTACCTTGACACGGTAGGGGTCAGCGGTTCAAATCCGCTCCAGCCTACCATTTTTCATTCCGGGCGTGAGATTTTATGCCCGTGAGTTCAACGTCAGCTCCCGAAGTGTTGACAGCAATGCAGAAGCGATTCACACAGTTTTGTCTGACTCGAACTAAGTAGCTGCGATAATTAGCCGCCCGGCGTGATTTTCGCAGCATCTTCTGCACTGCCAGCCGCTGACGTAGGACCTTACCGAAGCACTGATCTCTCTGGATCACAGAAAGCTTTTGGGACTGTCCTTGCAGCAGCAGATTTCAAATCCCGGATTTGAAATCTGAAATTGATTTATGGCTACAGGCGTCCCGGCTGTATTGCCGCCAACTCAGGTTATTACCGTGAGCGAGATACAGAATCAGTCACACGAAGCAGCATCAGTTCAGTCATCCGCAGGTCTGACGGCTTTCGAGGTCATCAAACAGCAGGATCGTGACGCGGCAAAGCGCGCGCTGGCCGCTCGTCTCTTCCGCGATGGCGTCAGACAGCCCGACCCGGTTGACCTGTCTTATCAACTTCAGCCCGGCGAGAGCGTTGAAGCGATCACGCCCGAATCGCCGGATGCGCTCGAAATTTATCGCCATTCGACCGCGCACCTGCTTGCCGCCGCCGTGCTTGATCTTTATCCCGGCACGAAACTGGGCATTGGCCCGGCGCTGCCTGACGATCCGCGGGGCGGTTTCTTTTATGACTTTCAGCGCGACGAAGGCCGCTTCACGCCCGACGATCTGCCAAAGATCGAAAAGCGAATGAAGGATCTCATCAAACGCAACCTCGAATACCGGCGCGTTGAGATGCCGAAGGCCGAAGCCGAGCAGAAGTTCGCTGAAATGGGCGAACCGCTCAAATGCGAACTGATCGAAGAGAAGGGCGGCGACACGGTCAGTTGCTACACCATCGAAGGCACGCCGTTCGTTGATTTCTGTCTCGGCCCGCACATCCCTTCGACGAACAGAATCAAAGCCGTCAAACTGCTGTCCATTGCCGGTGCGCACTGGAAGGGCGACGAATCGCGCCCGCAGATGCAGCGCATTTACGGCACATCTTTTTTCAGTCAGGAAGAACTTGACGCCTGGCTGAAGCAGAAGGAAGAGGCCGAAAAGCGCGATCATCGCAAACTCGGCCCCGAACTTGACCTGTTCAGTTTCAGCGAAGCCATCGGGCCGGGCCTGGTGCTGTGGCATCCGAACGGCGCGCTGATTCGCAAGGTCATCGAGCAGTTTCTCAACGATGAGCTGTATCGGCGCGGTTACAGTTTCGTCAACACGCCGCACGTCACGCAGTCGGAACTGTTCAGGATTTCAGGCCACCTCGAAAATTATCAGGAAGGCCTCTATCCGCCGATGACGGACAAGGAAAACGAGCAGATCGAATATCGGATGAAGCCGATGAACTGCCCGTTCCACATCCAGATTTACAAGTCCCGGCAGCGTTCCTACCGCGACCTGCCGCAGCGTTACGCCGAATACGGCATGGTCTATCGTTACGAGCGTTCCGGCGTCACGCACGGACTGATGCGTGCGCGCGGCTTCACGCAGGACGACGCGCATCTCTTCTGCACGCCCGAACAACTCGTCAGCGAAGTGCTCGGCTGTCTCGACCTCGTGGATTTTGTGATGAAGGCATTCGGCTTTGAATACAAGGCTGAGTTGTCCGTGCGACATCCGACCGATCATTCCAAATATCTCGGTTCGGACGAAGTCTGGACGATGGCCGAAGCCGCGCTGACCGATGCGCTCAATCAGTACGGCCTGCCGTATCAGCGGATGGAAGACGAAGCGGCGTTTTACGGCCCGAAGATTGACTTCAAGGTTGTGGACGCGATCAAACGCACGTGGCAGCTTTCGACGATTCAGGTTGATTTCAATCTGCCGCAGCGGTTCGGGCTTGAATATATCGCTTCTGACAACAAGCCGCACCAGCCGATTATGGTGCATCGCGCCATTCTCGGTTCGTTCGAGCGGTTCTTTGGCATTCTGATCGAACATTACGCCGGAGCCTTTCCGGTCTGGCTCGCGCCGGTGCAGGCCGTCGTGCTGCCGATTTCAGACCGGTTCAATGAACAGGCGATGGCGGTTGAGCATGAGTTGCGGGCCGCGGGTCATCGCGTGCAGGCCGATCTGCGCAGCGAAAAGATCGGCGCGAAGATTCGTGATGCGCAGCTTAAGAAGATTCCCTTTATGCTCGTCATTGGCGAGCGTGAAGCAGCATCCGGCACCGTCGCCGTGCGCGACCGTGTCAAAGGCGACACCGGAGCGGTTCCGGTCGCTGAATTTGCCGCGCGGCTGAGCGAACTTTCTCGCAACCGCGCACTGTCAACGTAGCGATCTCAAATCTCAGATCTGAAATTCGAGATCTGCATTCCGAGGAGGTGTTCTTATTCCACCAGGCAGCTTTTCAGGCGGAGGCGGATTCCGACCGCAAGGCAGCGGATTCCGAGGACCGCAGCGCGGAAATCAGCGCGGGCCTTCAGTCAGAACCAACGAACGCATTCGTTGCCGCGAGGTGCGCGTGATTGATGAAGACGGACAGATGATTGGCGTGATGCCGCCGCAACAGGCGCTCGGCATTGCCCGCGAACGCGGTTACGACCTGGTCGAAATCGCACCGCAGGCCGAACCGCCCGTCTGTCGCATCATTGACTTCGGCAAGTATCTTTACGAGCAGAAGAAGAAAGCGCACGAAGCCAAGAAGAAGCAGGTTGTGATTGAGGTCAAGGAGATCAAATTCCGTCCCGCGACCGACGATCACGACTACAACTTCAAGATGAAGCACGCCCGGGAAATTTTGCAGGATGGTGACAAGGTCAAAGCCACTGTCCGCTTTCGTGGCCGCGAAATCACCCACAAGGAACTGGGTTATCAACTGCTCGAACGCCTGATTGCTGATCTGACTGATTACGGCGTTCTGGAAGTCAGGCCGCGCCTCGAAGGAATGCAGATGACCGCGATTTTTTCACCTAAGAAATAGTGGAAAGTGAAGGGTGAAGAGTGAACAGATGTCTGCTGTCACTCGCCACTTTTCACGCTTCACTGAAATTACGGAGGAATCATGCCTAAACTTAAAACACACAAGGGCGCGGCCAAGCGGTTTCGCACCACCGCGACCGGCAAGATCAAGCGCGGACATTCGCACGCGCGCCACATTCTGACCAAGAAGACCACGAAGCGGAAACGCTTCCTGGATATTGACGTTCTCGTTTCTGAAAGCGATCAGGAAAGAGTGGAGCGCATGCTGCCTTACGGCAGAAAGTAACCTGGCTTATTGATAATCATTCCGGCAGTGGTTGCCAGTCCGGCAACCGGGCGGCAGTCGCGCTTTGGCCTTCTGCCTGCTGACTTCTGCCTTTTGACTTTTTCGGAGGGACTTATGCCGCGCGCAAAACGTGGAAACAAGCGCCTGGACAAGCGCAAGAAGCTGGAGAAACTGTCCAAAGGATACTACGCCAACAAGAGCAAACTCTATCGCGCCATGAAAGAGGCCGTCGAACGCGGACTGAAGTTCGCTTACGTGGGCCGCAAACTCAAGAAGCGCGACTATCGTTCGCTGTGGATCGTCCGCATTGGCGCTGCCGCGCGTGAAAACGGACTCAACTACAGCCAGTTTATGCACGGCCTCAAAGTCGCCGGCATCGAACTCGACCGCAAGATTCTGGCTGATCTGGCCGTCAATCAGCCGGCGGCTTTTGCCGAACTCGCAGGTTCGGTGAAAAAGGCGCTGGAATCCAGGGCGGCGGCTTAGCCGTTTCCCAATCCCCGACACCTGAACCACACCCAGGACTTACGCGCCACCGGCTCGAAGTGCCTGGGTGTTTCTGTGAATGATGAATGATGAATGATGAATGACGAGTAAAGTCAGCGCACATCAATTTCATCGTTCACTGTTCATCATTCATCATTCATCGTTCATCATTGCTTTTATGTCTGACCGATTGACCGAACTGCGTGAAAATTTTGTGCGTGAACTCTCAGCCGTGACCACCGATGCCGAAGCCACCGCGCTGCGTGACCGCTGGACGGGACGCCGCAACGGCCTTGTCACGGCTGAAATGAAAACGCTGGGCAGGCTGTCACCCGATGAACGCCGCACCGTCGGCGCGCAGCTCAACGAATTCAAGAATTACGTCGAGGCTGAGATTGAAAAGTTACAGGCCGACTTTGCCGCGCGGCGCGAAGCCGAACAGCTTGCCCGCGAACGCATTGACGTGACGCTGCCGGGCCGCCGCCTGCCCGCCGGACACCTGCACCCGATCACGCTGCTGCGGCAGAAGATCGAAGATATTTTCGTTTCGATGGGCTATGAAATCGAAGACGGCCCGGAAATCGAAACCAGCTTTTACAACTTCGACGCGCTCAACATTCCGGCCAGTCATCCGGCCCGCAGCCCGCAGGACACTTTTTATGTCGCGGACGCTTCCGGCGCTGATGTGACTTCGCTGGCGCTGCGTTCGCAGACCTCGACGATGCAGATTCACGCGATGCAGAAGCGTCGCCCGCCGCTGCGTGTGGCTGCGCCGGGCCGCGTCTTTCGCCGCGACACGCCCGATGCCACGCACAATCCGATGTTCTATCAGGTCGAAGGCCTGCTGATTGATCGCGGCATCACGCTCGGTGATCTGAAAGGCACTGTCGAAGAATTTGTCGGACGCCTGTTCGGCCCTGAAACTCAGACGCGCTTTCGCCCGTCATACTTTCCCTTTGTCGAACCGGGAGCCGAAATTGATTACACCTGCTTCAAATGCAACGGCGCAGGCTGTCGCGTCTGCAAAGGCTCAGGCTGGATCGAAATGGGCGGTTCCGGCATGGTGCATCCGAACGTGTTGCGCGTGGTGGGCATTGACCCCGAAGAGTATTCCGGCTTTGCCTTCGGCCTCGGCCTTGATCGCCTGTGCGCGCTGATGTACGGCCTTGATGACATCCGGCTGCTCTACGAGAACGATGTCAGGTTTCTGGAGCAGTTTTACTGAGACTTATTACTGAAAACCGTGCCCTGGCTTTGATGAATTACAAAAGCAGACTTGGCTGGCCAACCGAAAGCTGGAAGGAAAGTGGAAACTCCGGGCCGGAGAAATTTATGACGGTCTGTATCTGGATGCCTTCAATCAGGTCATTATTGATGAACTCGGCCCGCAGCGAATTGCCGTCCTTGGCATCAGAGCGGGCGCGAAGCCGAAACACGAAACGCTGACCGTTGATGTCACAATAGAATTCAGTCAGCGAAAGAATTGAGTGGTAATTTTCAGGACGATATGAAAATCAGTTACAACTGGCTTAAGGAATTTGTTGAGATTGATCCTGCGCCGCGTGATCTGGCCACGAAACTGACGATGGCTGGACTCGCGGTGGATGCGGTTGAGGCGCACGGCGGTGATTTTGTGCTGGAACTTGATCTGACTTCAAACCGGCCTGACTGTCTGTCTCACCTGGGCATCGCCCGCGAAGTGGCGGTGCTGACCGGCCAGAAGCTTCATCTGCCGGAAGCGAAGTTTACTGAAGCCTCAGTCCGCGCGGATGAAGTGACTTCAGTTGAGATTCACAATCCTGAACTCTGCCCGCGTTACACGGCGCGCGTGATTCGGGGCGTCAGCATCGGGCCTTCGCCGCAATGGCTGGTTGATCGCCTCGAAAGGCTGGGGCAGCGCAGCGTCAATAACGTTGCTGACATTACCAACCTGGTTATGCTCGAACTCGGTCAGCCGCTGCACGCCTTCGATTTTCAGATGCTGCGCGGGCGGCGCATCATTGTGCGGGCGGCGCATCCCGGCGAACGCATGACGACGCTCGATGGCGAGGAACGCGAGTTCACTTCTGAAGTGCTGGTCATTGCCGACGCTGAACGCGCCGTGGCGATTGGCGGCGTCAAGGGCGGTGAGGATTCGGGCATCACTGACGCGACGACCGAGGTGCTGCTTGAAGCGGCGTATTTCACACCGTCGCAGATCAGGGCGACCTCAAAGGCGCTCGGCCTGGCGACTGAGGCTTCGTATCGTTTCGAGCGCGGCACTGATCCTGAAATCGTGCCGCTCGCTTCGGCGCGGGCGGCGGCGCTGATTGCTCAGCTTGCCGGTGGCGAAGTGCTCGGCGGGCTGATTGATGTTTATCCGCTCAAACCTGCGCCGCGCAAGGTGGTGATGCGCCGCGCCAAATACGAGGCGCTGACCGGACTTCAGATTGAACTCAGCGAAGCCGAACGGATTCTGCGCGCGCTTGGCATGGAACCTGAAACGGATGTGCAGGCCGAAGCAGTTCGCGCCACGGCTCCGTCCTGGCGCATTGACATTGCCATCGAAGAAGACCTGGTTGAAGAGGTCGCGCGCATCAGCGGTTATGAAAAGCTGAAAACGACGCTGCCCGGCAGCGCAGGCGCGGGCGCTTATCTGCCCGGCGAAAAGGAACGGCGCGCTGTGCGACAGACGCTGACCTCGCTGGGCTTCAACGAAGCCGTCAGTTTCAGTTTCGTCAATGCTGAAGCCGATGCCGCGTTCAGCAATGTTCCGGCTGAAGCGCGGCTGCTGCTCAACAACCCGATTGACGAACGGCAGGCGCAGATGCGCACAACGCTGTGCGCAGGGCTGCTGAGTGCGCTGGCGCATAATTTCAATCACGGTTCACGCAACGTGCGGCTTTTCGAAATGGGCAAATGCTTTCAGCAGTCAGCCGATGATCAGGAGCGCCCGCTTGAAATTGAAAAGCTCGGTCTGGTGATGACCGGCGCGCGCAATGAAGCAGACTGGCGAGTGGCGTCTGAGCGGGTTGATTTTTACGACCTCAAGGGTGCGATTGAAGCGATGGCTGAAAGTCTGGGCTTCGGTGCACTCACTTTCAAGGCAATTAAAAACATCAGCTATTTGCATCCGGGGCGCGCTGCTGTAATATCCGCAGGCAGCAGCGTGATTGGCTATCTCGGTCAGCTTCATCCGCAGGTATCTGCCGGTTACAAGTTCAAACAGCCGGTCTTCCTCGCAGAACTCAATTTCAGCGAGATGCTTCTTACCCCCCAGGTCGAGGTTCGCTACAGTCCGTTGCCGAAGTTTCCCACTGTCACTCGTGACCTGGCCGTGCTGATTGACGAACAGGTTGAGTATGCGGCCATCGAACAGGCCATTCTGGCGCTCGATCTTTCCGAACTGGTCAGCCTTCGTTTATTCGATCTTTACAAGGGACAGGAATTACCCGCCGGGAAGCATTCGATGGCGCTGTCGCTGAAGTATCGCGCAGCCGACCGCACTCTGACTGAGGCGGAGATTAACGCTGCGCACGAACGAATCGTTGAACTGCTGCGCGTGAAGTTTGCCGCAGAGCAACGCTGAATCCCCTGGCAGGCAGTTGTCGGCAGGCATCTGCACTATTGATTTATAAGTAATGAACCCTGATTATCTGCTGGCAAGGCCGTCTGCTGTTCACTACTACTGAATGGAGCCACTATGGCAGTTGCTGGACTGGAAAAATTTTCCCACCTCGAAGACAAAATTTACCGGACTGTCGAACTGTGCAAGACCTACAAGCAGGAGAAGGAAGAACTGGAACGCGAGCTGGAACTGGCCCGGCATGATCTGAATTCCGTGCTGGTTGAAAAGGAACGACTCGAAGCTCAGGTCGAGCGCCTGCTGGCTGATCGTGACGCCATGCGTCTGAAGGTCGAAGCCATGCTTGACGCCATTGCCGTGCTGGAAATGGAATCTGAAGCCAGCCGCAAGTGAGCAGTAACCGATTTGCCGGATTATGGAACAAACTCCCGCGCAGACCGTCAGGGTCGAGATTTACAACCAGACCTACAACATTCGCAGCAACGACGGCGATACCGAATACATCCAGCATCTCGCCGCCTTTGTTGATGAACGCATGCGCGAGATTGCTTCCGGCTCACTGACGGTTGATTCACTCAAGGTTGCCATCCTGACCGCCCTGCACATCGCCGACGAACTGCACAAACTGCGCCGCGAGCGCGACACGCTCGATCAGCAGTTCGCCTCCCGCAGCGCTGAATGCGCCGAAGTCCTCGATCAGTTGCTCAGGAACAAGTAAATTTCTGATTCGTATGATGCACAGCACAGGGCAGGCGTCGCAGCCTGCCTGTCTGCCGCGAAAGAGGTCTTTATTGAACAGATGGCAGGCCACGACGCCTGCGTTCCTTGTGAAGAATATGGAGAGCGCATGAAAAAATTTGTTTTCATTTGTCTGGTCACTGTCTGTACCTTCGCGCAATCAGTGCCGGTCAGTTACGCACAGAAACCAAAAGGCAAAGCCACCGCCGCAGCGCCCGCGCCTGCCGCGCACGGCAATGCTGATTACATTACCGAAGCGCAGTTGAAGGATTACCTTTATTTCATTGCGTCGGACGAAATGGCCGGGCGCAACACGCCGTCAAAGGAACTCGACCTGACGGCGAAATTCCTGGCGCTGAACCTCTCGCGCTGGGGCCTCAAACCTGGCGGAGATGACGGCACTTTCTTTCAGCGTATCACGCTCAAACGCAGCGCCGTTGATCCGGCGCAGACCCGCGCTGAACTGAGCGGCCAGCCGTTCAGTTTCGGTGATGATTTTTATGCTGCGCCACAGGCCGGAACCGCAGGCGGCAATCTGGTCTTTGCCGGTCACGGCTGGGTCATCAAATCAAAAAACATCAATGCTTATCAGACCGCCGATGGTGAACTGAACGTCAGGGACAAAATCGTGGTCGTTTACAGCGGCGCCATTCCGCAGGGCGTCAATCGCGGCGAACTGGGCCGACTGTCGGCCAGCGACCGCATCAATCCGATGGAATATGCCCTCAGTCACGGCGCAAAGGGACTGATCACAATTCCGTCACCCACGCAGCTCAATATCTGGCAGCAGCGCATTCAGGCCGTGTCACAGTTTTCGCGCTGGGGCGTTGACGATCCGGCGCAAAAATCGCTGCCTGCCATCACCGCTTCAGAAAAAATGGTCAGAGCCTTGTTTGCCGGAGAAAAGATTGACGGCGACGCGATCCTGCAAAAAGCGGCCAAAGCTGAATTCAACGATGCCTTTGAACTCTCCGCCGCAAAGCAGGCCAGTTTCACCGTCGCGCTGAAACGCGAAACGGTGAAGACGCAGAATGTGGTGGCGATTCTTGAAGGCAGCGATGCCGCGCTCAAAAACGAATACGTTGCCATCGGCGCGCATTACGATCACGTCGGCAACAGCCCGCAAACCGGCTGCTCACCGGCCAATGGTGACACGATCTGTAACGGCGCGGATGACGACGGCTCAGGCACCACGGCAGTGCTCGCGCTGGCTGAAGCTTACGCCAAAGGCCCGCGCCCGAAACGCTCGCTGCTCTTTGTCTGGCATTGCGGCGAAGAGAAGGGCTTGTGGGGGTCAGAATATTTCACCGATCATCCGACCGTGCCGCTCAGTCAGATCATCACGCAGCTCAACATTGATATGATCGGGCGCAGCCGCAAACCGGATGACAAAACTCCGGCCAACAGCGGCCTGACCGGCCCGCACGAGATTTACGTCATCGGCTCGAAGATGATGAGCACCGAACTCGGCAACCTCAGCGAAGCGGTCAACAACAACTTTCTCAAACTTGCCTTCAATTACAAATACGACGAACCGAACGATCCGCAGCGGCTCTTTTACCGCAGCGATCATTACAACTATGCGCGCAGGGGCATTCCGATCATCTTTTACTTTGACGGCATTCACGAAGACTATCACCGCCCGTCGGATGAGCCGCAGAAGATTGATTACGAGAAGATGATGAAAGTCACGCGCACCGTTTACGCCACCGCCTGGGCGCTCGGCAATGCCGCCAAACGTCCCGCCGTTGACAAACAGTTGCCCGCCGCGCTGGCAGGGAACTGAAACAGGAAGAAATCTCACGCAGAGGCGCAGAGACGCAGAGAGAAAAACAGAGAAGAAGGAAGGCTGACGTTTTATTGTTTGTCATACTCCCCTCTTCTCTGTTTTTCTCTGTCTTTCTCTCCGCGTCTCTGCGCCTCTGCGTGAACCTTTCTTACTTTCTTTTATCGCCCGTTACGACCGGCAGCCCTTCCGTTTTGCTCCATTCCATAAACGAGCCGTCATACATCGTCACATCGTAGCCGAGGTATTTGGCGGTAAAGTATGAATGCGAAGCCTGCATCCCGGTGCGGCAATAGGTCACCACTTTTTTATCCGGCGTCGCTCCGGCGGCTTCGTACATCTTTCGCAGTTCGGCCACCGGTTTCATGACCGGATTCTGGCTGCTGCTCAGGTTCTGCATCCAGTAAACATTCGTCGCGCCGGGAATGTGGCCTGCGCGCGGCAGCCCCTCACCAGCCTTTGCGCCGGTGTAATCTTCAGCCGGACGCGCATCAATCAATGCCACGTTCGGCGCATCAACATTGCTCGCAATCCACGAAGCGTCACGCACGACATCGCGCACGACAACCACTTTCGGATTGACCCTGGGCGTAAACTTTGCGGCTTTGATTTCGGGTGCGGCGGTTGTCACTTCGCGCTTTTCGGCCTTCCATTTTTCCAGCCCGCCATCAAGCAGCGCCGCCTGATCGCCAAAACCCAGATAATCGAGCGTGTAATAAACCCGCGCCGCCATCAGTCCCGACATTTCGCCATAAATCACCACACGCGAACCATCGCCCACGCCGAGTTTTGAAAAGACCTGTTGCAGCTTATCAACCGTCGGCAGTTCATTCGGCACGCCATCCCGCGTCGTCAGAATGTCGTTGAGCGCCAGAAAGCGTGCGCCGGGGATATGACCGGCTTCGTAATTCGCCTTTTCACGCGCCACGTGCAGCACGACCACTTTCGAATCGTTCAGATACTTCGCCAGCCAGTCAGTCGAAACCAGCAGGTGCGCCCGCACCGCAGGCACGACCGTTCCCTTGCGCGCTGGTTGCGCGGCGACAGTTACAAACAGTCCGGCGCTCAGATAAAAAATCAGCATTGAATGATGCAGCAGTTGTTTCATTGAGTATTCCTCCGATAATTGTTCGACAGGCCGCCAGCTTGTCACTGAAGAGGTCATCAGTTTTGCAGCAGAGAACAGACTCAAAGCCTGTCAGTCAGTGACAGGTATTTTAGCCGCTGCGCTTGTCTTCAACCAGGACGTGACAGAAAATTGCGCGCATCATCGGTCAGCAGTCTTTCATCGTGCAATCGCAATTTACGCAATCAGTACGTGTGCCGGATAAATTATGAACCCGATCAAAAGCTTCCGCTCTGTTTCACTGCTCCTGCCGCTTGTGCTGACAGCATTGCTGTCGCACGCCGCCGCACAGTCTTCGTCTTCAGCAGCCCGCGTCTGGCAGGAGCCGCTGACGATTCCGACTTATGAACTCGGCCCGCCCAATCCGTACCCGGCCTTTCAGATTCTCGACCATCAACGGCGACCGATTTATCCATACCCGCTGCTCGACAATCTGACGAACAGGCGCGTTGAGAAAAAGTACAACGCAGTCCTGCTCGAAAACGAATATCTGAAAGTCACCGTCCTGCCCGAACTCGGCGGCAAGCTTTATTCGATTTACGACAAGACGACCCGGCGCGAAGCTCTTTACACCAATCACGTCGTCAAATACGGAATGGTCGCCATTCGCGGCGCGTGGACGAGCGGCGGCATTGAATGGAACTTTCCCGACGGTCACACGCTGACGACCGTTTCACCGATTGATTATGTCACGCGCACCGAAGCTGATGGCAGCGCCGTTGTCGTTGTCGGTGACACCGAGCGTGTGCAGCGCATGCAGTGGGCTGTTGCGATTCGCCTGCGTCCTGGTCGCCGGGTTGTCGAAACTGAAGTCACGCTCAACAATCGCCGCGAAGTGCCGGGCCGGTACTGGTTCTGGGCAACGGCGGCAGCTCCGGCGACTGAAGACATGCGTTTCATTTATCCGATGCGCGAAGCGTACCCTCATGTTTTCTGGCCCGTCTTTTCGTTCCCGAAACACAACGGCATTGACCTCAGCCTGTACCGCGAAGTGCCGAATGCGCTGTCGCTCTTTGCCCGCAATTCGCAGCGCGATTTCTTTGGCGTCTATTACGAAAAGGAAGACCGGGGCATCGCTCACGTGGCCGATCACCGCGAACTGCCGGGCAAGAAAACCTGGACGTGGGGCAACGATGAAGCAGGCAACATCTGGATCAAAAAGCTGACCGACAATGACGGGCAGTACGTCGAATTTCAGGCCGGGCGTTTTGAAACGCAGATGGAACACGAATTCATCGCGCCGCACCGCATCGAGCATTTCACTGAATACTGGCTGCCGGTGAACGGCCTGGGCGGCGGCTTCGACAAGGTGACGAAAGACGCAGCGTTGCGCGTGCAGGTCAGCGGCGATCAGGCGCG
This sequence comes from Blastocatellia bacterium, assembly GCA_046331565.1. Taxonomy (GTDB): domain Bacteria; phylum Acidobacteriota; class Blastocatellia; order RBC074; family RBC074; genus DASRDU01. Next base: position 2,361,691 of record JAXLQP010000001.1, on the reverse strand, counting down.
CATCACCGTCAATGCCAGCGCGAAGTTTGACGACGCCGAACTGGTCATCGCGGATGCCGCCAGTCAGCGGCTTCACTCGGCGCGGGTTAACCTTTCGCCTGCGACGCCGTTTGTGATGACGCACAGGCTGCCGAAGCCGATGGCCATCACCGTCAGAATTTATGCAAAGGACGGACACGAACTGGTTCATTACCGCACTGGTTCAGCGCCCGACGGGAATGACGATTTCAAGCCTGCGACGCGCCCCGCGCCTGTTGTTTCTCTCCCGGCGAGCGCCGAGCAGGCTTATCTGAACGGGCAGGCAGCAGACAAGAAAAGCAATGATCCGGCTGCGCGTGCGGCTTACCGCGAAGCTCTGAAAATTGATTCCGGTTTTGCGCCTGCCCACACTGCGCTCGGTCTTTCGTTTTATCGCACGGGCGAATACGACCGCGCCGCAGAGCATCTGACAGCGGCATTGCAGCGCAACCGCGATGCGGGCGAGGCGCATTATTACCTCGCGCTCGTGCGGCGGGCGCAGGGACGCACCGGCGAAGCGATTGAGCATCTGACGTGGTGCGTGCGTGCTGGATTCCGCGAATCGGTTGCGCGCTATGTGCTTGGTGAAATTTATCTGGCGGCGGACAGTGTGGACGGGGCGCTCGCACATCTTTCAGACGCTGTGCGGCTCGACCCGCGTGATCTGAAGGCGCGCACGGTGCTGGCAATGGCTGAACGCCTGGCCGGAAAGCTGGACGCAGCGCAAAAGCGCATTGATGAAGTCGTGCTTGAAATGCCGATTGATTATCTGGCACTGAGTGAGCAGCGTCAGATTCTGCGCGCGCGCCAGCAAACCGCGAAGGCCGAACAGGTGGAAAAGGAATTGTGGCGGCTGCTGGCGCGTGAGCCGGATTCATCACTGGAACTGGCTTTTGATTATGCTGCTGCCGGGCAGTTGCGCGAGGCTGACAAAGTGCTGACTGAAGCTGTGAACAGATCAGGCAAAGCCCCGCACCCGATGCTGCTGTATGCACAAAATTATTTCGACAGGCGGGGCGAAGGATCACAACTGCCGATGAAAACAACTTCTGAAAGCGCACCGGAACTGGTCTTTCCGCATCGTCCTGTCGAAGCCGAAATTCTGAAGTCTGCGCTGACCGCCAACCCGCGTGATGCCCGCGCTGCTTACTACCTCGGCAATGTCCTCGCTTCGCTGCATCGCGGCAGTGAAGCGCTGGCCGCGTGGCAGAAGGCCATTGAGCTGGAACCATCAAACGTCATTGCCCGGCGCAATCTGGCGCGGGCGCTCTGGATGACTGAGGGAAAGAAGGATGCAGCGGCGGCTGAATACGAACGGGCGTTAGCGGCTGCGCCTGACGATCATCATCTTTACATTGAATTCGATCAGTTGCTCGCGGCGATGAAAGCGACTGACCGCCGCATCAGACTGCTTGAGCGTGCGCCTGAATCGGTGCGGGCGCGGTCAGCCTTTGTGCAGTCGCTTGCCGCAGCCTACGTTGAAGCCGGACGGTTTGCTGATGCGGCGCGGCTGCTCGAACAGCACAATTTCACTTCGGGCGAAGGCGACAGTTCGGCGCTTTCAATTTATCGCCGCGCACACCTCGGCCTGGCGCGTGAGCATCAGCAGGCAGGACGGCGCGCCGAGGCTGCCGCTGAATTTGTAAAAGCCACTGAATATCCGCCGCAGTTCGGCGTCGGTCGTCCGGCGATGTCATCGCAGGCGCGTGAATACGTGGCCGCAGCGCGTGAATTTGAAGCCGCAGGCAATCGCACCGAAGCCGAAAAATGGTGGCAGCGCGCCGCCGCTGAACCGCTCAAATCTCCGGCTGAACCGGGCGAACCCTGGTCTGAGCATTACTACTTCAAAGCCGTTGCGCTCGCACACACGGGACGCACAGCCGAAGCGCGGGCGTTGTATGCACGCCTCGCCGCGCTTGCTGACGATCAGCGAATGAATGAAACCGAAGATGCGCCGCCGCAGGGTGCGCTGCGTTTTGTGCTGGCCGGTCTGGGCCTGAAAGCAACGGGACAGAATGAACAGGCGCGATCAGCGTTTCAGAAGGCCCTGCAAATTGACCCGGCAAATCAGCGGGCGAAAGAGGAACTCGGTGAAATGAAGTAGTGATCCGGGCCTGGCTGTGAAGTCTGTTTGATCCGCGAAGCGGATCAATTCAACAGCGGCAGGTGCAACCCGCCGTTGCGAAAAGGAAAGCAGGGCGACTGAAAGAGTCGTATGCTGATTCACAACTACGTTCCTTTCAGGGACGATGGCGCGCGGCACGCTGCGGCGGGTTGCACCCGCCGCCATTGAATTTGTTCGCTCCGCGGACAGGATGAGGTTCATTACTTTTCATCCCTGATTGCAGTTTCAGAAAATCAACAGCGAACAGGCTGCTTCGCTGTCCATTCAATTCAATTTCAGGAGACACATCCCGCATGCGCAGAGACATTACAGGCTGGTACAGTGAACGGCTTTACCAGAACATGCCACTCGTAGCTTACGGTCATTACGGGCCGCCCGTGCTGATGCTGCCGACGGCGGCGGCTGACTTTCTCGAATATGAACGCTTTCAACTGATTGATTCAGTCAAATGGTGGCTGGAAGAAGGAAAGGCCAAAATTTATTCAGTCAACAGCGTCAATCGTCAGGCGCTGCTCAATGATCACGCTTCGCCGCAGGAAAAGATTGAATGGCTGAAGCGATACGATGGTTACATCACCGAAGAAGTCCTGCCGCTCATTCGCAGCGACTGCCGCGACGGTCAGGCAAAGCCGATGGTCGTTGGCATCAGCCTCGGCGCATATCTCGCGGGCAATATTTTCTTTCGCCATCCTGATCTGTTCGGTGGCGCGATTCTGCTCAGCGGCAGTTATGACATTCGCAATTACCTGCACGGGTTTTATAACGATGACGTGTATTTCAATAACCCGGTGGATTACCTGCCGAAGCTGAATGACAATTATCACCTGCCGATTCTGCAACGCGGCGGGCGGCGCATCATCATCTTCACCGGCCAGGGTGCTTATGAAGCGCCGGAGCGTTCGCGGCAGTTGTCGCGGATTCTCGACAGCAAAGGCATTCCGCACTGGCTCGATGTGTGGGGCCACGATGTCAATCACGACTGGCCCTGGTGGCGCGAGGCGATGCCTTATTATTTCGGCAAACTTTTCGGCTGAATTGCGGCTGCCGGGCGTGACTGGACGACGACAGCCTGCGGCCTGTACTATTTCAGGCAGCTTTTGACTGCAACATTCAAGGAAGGATCAGACTCAGTATGAACAGAATTTCAATCCACACTCGTTTCCTCGTCACCCTGGTGGCGCTGCTCGCGCTCGTTGTGGCCGCCGAAGCTCACGACAAACACAAGGGACAGGACAAACACAAGGATCACAAACAAACGGCCAAAGCCGACAAGAGCGACGACAAATTCATGGGCAAAGGTGACGGCATCGAAACCTGCCCCGTCAGCGGCGAAACCATCAGCAGCAAAACCAACAAGGCCGAGTTCTATGGCCGCACAGTCTATTTCTGCTGCGAAGACTGCCTGGAAGCCGCAAAGAAAAATCCGGCAAAGTATGTGAAAAAGACCGAGGCCGAGCAGATTGCAGCCGTCAAGGGAATGGCCAAACCTGAAGGCCACGCGCACCACGAAGAACACGGCGCACAGGGCAAAGGCGAAGAGACAAAATTCATGGGCAAAGGCGACGGCGTTGAAACCTGCCCGGTGACCGGCGAAAAAGTTGACAAGAGCGTCAAGGCTGAAATCCTTGGTCGCACGGTTTATTTCTGCTGCGCCGATTGCGTGGATACGGTGAAGAAAAACCCTGAGCTGTATCTGAAGAAAGTTGAGAAATAGTCAGCCGCAGTTTCAATGTTGACGCAGATCGCCATGCCTGATGCAGAAGTCTTTCTGGATCAGGCATTCTTTTCATTGGCTGACAGCGACCATCTTTTTCAGCAGCTCCGCGAGCAGATTGCCTGGCGGCAGGAAAAGATCAGGCTGTATGGCAGAGAGTTCAATCAGCCGCGCCTGACCGCGTGGTACGGCGATGCCGGCGCCAGCTACACCTATTCAAACCTCACGCTCCATCCGCTTGACTGGATTGCGCCGCTCGATGAAATCAGGCACCGCTGCAACGAAGCCGCCGGAGTTGAATTCAACAGCGTGCTGCTGAATTTATATCGTGACGGTCAGGACAGTATGGGCTGGCATCAGGACAACGAACCTGAACTCGGCGCAAATCCGGTCATCGCTTCAGTGAGTTTCGGCGCCACCAGACGCTTTCAGTTCAGACACAAAAAGCGAAAGGATCTGCCGACGATCAGCCTTGACCTGACGCACGGCAGCCTGCTGCTGATGAAAGGCGCGACTCAGCATTACTGGCGGCATCAGGTGCCGAAAACAGCCACACCAGCCGGTGCGCGCATCAACCTGACGTTCAGAGTGATTCATTAACCAGATACCTGACTCTGATTTCGCTTTGCAATGTCGGCAGCGTTGTCTTTGTAATCAGTCTATTGCGGCATTACACTTCGATTGGCCGGAGGGAACCATCATGACGACAAAGGAAATGATCCAGGCAGAAATCGAAAAGCTCAGCGAAGATGATCTGCAAAAGCTTTATCAGATAGCCAGGGAACTGGCTGAAAGAGGAACTGGCAGGCCACGCGAAAGTCTGATGTCGAGACTAAGAAATATCCAGTTTGACGCTCCTGAAGATTTATCTGTCAGCCACGACCTGTATGTCAGTGGAGAAAAACGTGCAGACCAGGATCTTCGTTGATACTTCCTTCGTGCTGGCACTGCATAACCGCCGTGATCAGTATCATCAGCAGGCAGTTGCGCTTTCTGTTCGCTGTGAGGGCCGCCCGCTGCTCACCACAGATGTTATACTTCTTGAAATCGGCTGAAGTGAAGATCGTTTCTCTTGACCAGCATCTGTTTGCGCCGGCGCTGGATATGTACCAGACACATCAGGACAAGGAATGGGGGCTGACAGATTGTGTCTCATTTGTCGTGATGCTGGAAGAAAATCTGATCGAGGCTTTGACCTTCGATTACCACCTGACTGAGTTGTTCCGTCACTATGCTTGCTTACGTCAACAGAATTAATACCACCCTGAAGCCGCATCATTCACTGGGCATCACTGTGCTTGATCTGTTTGCCGGATGCGGCGGGCTTGCTCTTGGATTCGAAGCGACCGGCTTTACCACTATTGGATTTGAGAGAGACAGGGACGCGGCGACGACTTACAGTGCCAACCTGGCCGGGGACTGTTATGAAGTTGAATTGAATTTGAAGAGTGAATATCCCGAAGCTCAGGTCATCATTGGTGGCCCGCCCTGTCAGCCGTTCAGCGTTGGTGGTTATCAGCGTGGCACTGAAGACCCGCGCAACGGCTTTCCGGTTTTCCTTGAGGCGGTGCGGAAAGTAAATCCTGAGATCTGTCTCTTCGAGAATGTGCGCGGCCTGCTGTATACCAACAAGTGGTACTTTGAAGAGGTCGCCAGAGATCTGGCAGGAATGGGATATATGGTTGAATACAAGCTGCTCAATGCCGTTGATTACGGAGTGCCACAGAACCGCGAGCGGCTGTTTGTCGTAGCTCATCGGGGCCGATTCACATTCCCTGAGCCGGAACCAAAGCGTTGCACAGTGGCCGAGGCCATTGGCGATCTGATGGATACATCACCGCCGGAGTCTAAATTCCTGACCCCTTCAATGGATGAGTATGTAAAGAAGTACGAGATTGCCTCGAAGTGCATCAATCCGCGCGACCTGCATCCTGACCGGCCTGCGCGCACTCTGACCTGTCGCAACATTGCCGCGCCGACCGGAGATATGCACCGGGTCAGACTGAAGGATGGCCGCCGCCGCCGCCTGCTGCTGCGTGAAACTGCCAGACTGCAAAGTTTTCCTGACTGGTTTGAATTTACCGGGAATGAGACCAGCCGGTTTTATCAGGTTGGCAATGCTGTGCCACCATTGCTGGCCCGGCATCTGGCTCGCGGCGTGAAAAACTACTTTGAAGCTGGCGCTGTCTTTTCAAAACAGGAACTCATCGGCTCCAGACTTGTCATCAACGACCAGCTCAGCCTCTTTCCGGTATGAAAGATTATTTTCCCCGCCTTCAGAAAACGCCGCAGCTTAAAAAGCTGCTGAATGAAGCTGTTGAAATCCTCACCTGCGCGGGCATCCCCGTAGACAAGCTGACCGAAAGACGGCTGGAAAGGATGGTCTTATGTTTTCTGGCTGTTGCTGGTGTTACCAGAAAATGGGCGCAGGCACAGGGGTTGGATGATAATCGCTTTTTGAAGACGAGAGAGATCATCGAATACATCAATCGCCATTTTGAAGAAAATATTTCAAGCGGTTCTTACGATGACATTCGCCGGAAGGATTTGAAGCTTCCGGTTATGGCTGGCCTGATTATCAACAGCGGGCACAATCCCGGAGCCGCAACAAATGACCCGACGCGTGGTTATTCGCTGCATCCTGAATTCAAAGTTTTGGTCAGAACCTTTGGGACAGAAGAATGGAAAGCACAGCTTGACTCCTTCCTTTCCGGCAGGGAACTGTTGTCTGAGACACTGACTCGTCAGCGAAAATTCAACCGGATACCTGTCAAGCTCCCTGATGGCAAAGTCATCGAGCTTTCTGTCGGCGGTCACAATCGCCTGCAAAAACTGATTATTGAAGACTTCCTTCCACGCTTTGGTCAGGGGTGTGAAGTCCTTTATCTCGGTGATACCGCCCATAGAATTCTGCATCTCAATCAGGCTGCCCTGAAAGAGTTGCAGTTTTTTGATCTGTCACACGACAAGCTGCCTGACGTACTGGCTTATAACCGCGAACTGAACTGGCTTTACCTGATTGAAGCCGTTCACAGCAGCGGGCCGCTGAGTGAAGTCAGGGTGCTGGAGTTGAGGCGGATGGCGAAGGGCTGCACTGCGAAGCTCATTTTTGTGACAGCCTTCCTGACAAAACGCGATTTCAGAAAATGGATGCTGGATATTGCCTGGGAAACGGAGGTCTGGATTGCTGAGACTCCAGACCACCTTATTCACTTCGACGGCGAAAAATATCTCAGCCCGTACTGAGGTTCCGTTCAATTACCCGCCGCCTTCTCCATCTTCTCATCCTTCTTCGGCACATCGGGTTTCGCAAAATCAGGCAGCGGGTCGCCGAAGATGTAATGATTGAACCACGCCAGATTGTGCTGCATGACGGCGCGCATGGATTTCGGTTTCGTGATGCCGTGACCGTAGCCTTTGTAAACCACCATCTCAACCTTTATGCCGCGATCTTCGAGGCCCTGCCTCAGTTCATACGCATTCGCAATCGGCACGCGCCGGTCGAATTCGCCGTGCTGAATCAACGTCGGCGTCTTTGCCTTTTTGATGTAAGCCATCGGTGAAGTCTTTGCGTAAATGTCAGGATCGTCTGCCGGGTCGTCGCCAAGATACTGAATCGTGAACGGCGTGATGTCGGTGTTGTAATAATAGGTCGCCCAGTTCGAGATGCCCGCGCCGACTGAAATTGCGGCAAAGCGATCTGATGAGGCAGTCAGAAAGGCCGAGATGTAACCGCCCTGGCTCCAGCCCATGCAGCCGACTTTTGCTGCATCAACCCAGCCTTTGCCGATCAGGTAATCAACACCTGAAATCACGTCCCACGCGTCACCAACGCCGAGGTTACGGACATTCAACTGCCGGAACTTTTCGCCGTAACCGGCGCTGCCGCGATAGTTGACCTTCAAAACGAGCGCGCCGCGTCCGGCCCAGATGTCCGCCGGGTAATAACGCGCATCGAGCAGCGTCGGGCGATCAATGCCGGTCGGGCCGCCGTGAATAACGCAAAGCAGCGGATATTTTTTCGATGGATCGAAATCAGCGGGCTTGATCAGAACGCCTTCGATGGTTGCGCCGTCCTGACTCTTCCACGAAATGACTTCGCGCGTGGCGAGTCTGAAGTCTTTGACCTGATCGGTCATCGCAGTCAGTTTGCGCGGAGCGAAGCCGGGCAGGTCAGTGATGAAAACTTCGCTGAGCGAAACAGGCGACGGCGCAGTGAAGGCGGCGCGCTTGCCGTCCCGCGTCAGCGTGAAACTGCCGCCCATCAGATTGTCGGGGCCGCTCAGTCGTGTGACTTTTGCAGTTGCCGGATCAGCGCGGAACAGATGCGACGCGGTCTTCTGCAAACCGGAGAAGTAAATGCCGTCAGCCTGCCAGTCAATCAGATTGGGCTGTTCATCGAATGAATCGGTGAGCGAACGCGGCGCGCCGCCTTCGGCAGAGATGACGGCGAGTTTTGAGTTCGAGTGAAAATATTTCGGATTGCCCATCGCTGACGTAAAGACAATCTGCTTTCCGTCAGGCGACCAGCGCGGATTGCTGTCAGGGCCGGGTTGCGTGACGAGCTTCCTGATCGAGTTGTCAGCGACGGTCAGCAGGTAAATGTCCGATGTGCCGCCGTTGATCAGATCAGGATTGATCGTGGCGCTGAAGGCAATGCGCGCTCCGTCGGGCGACCACGCAAATGAACCAATGCTGAAGTCTTTGCCCTTTGTGCGCTGCGTTCCGGTGACAGGTTCCTTCATCGCATCGGCCACATCCAGCGTCCAGAGGTGCGAATGGTTATACTCCTTCCGCACGACTTCAAAATCACCGAGATAATCCTTGCGCTCCTTCGTCGCCTTTGCGTCGGCATCGCTGGTCGTGAAGGCAATATTTTTGCCGTCGAGCGACCACGCATAACCGCCAACGCCGTTTTCGGCTTTGGTCAGTTGCAAGGCTTCGCCGCCGTCGGGGCGAATGACGAAAAGCTGATTTTTGCCGCCGACGCGATCACTCGTAAACGCCAGCCATTCACCGTCGGGCGACCATTGCGGGCTGTTCGCTGATTTATCGCCGCGTGTGAGCTGAAATGTGCGGCCCGTTTTTACATCGGCCAGCCAGATATGCGTGACAAAGGCATCCTGCTTGAAGTCGCTTTCATTGACGGTATAGGCCACGCGGCTGCCATCGGGTGAAATCTGCGCGCCGCCTGCCTGCCGGACATTCAGCAGATCATCAATCGTCGGTACACGCTTTTGCGCGGCGACTGACAGGCAGATGGAAAGTGAAAGAATCAGACTCAGAAAGGGAAATCTCTTTTTCATAGCGGCCTCTACAGGGTTCTGGATGGTGGAGAATCAATTGCTTCCGGCTGAATCCTGAATCCTGATTCCTGTCTTTATGAAAATCAGGAATCAGGATTCAGGATTCAGGAATCAGCTTGCGTGTTGATGTTTTCAAAAACTGAAGCTGGTCAGTTGCAGTCCGTCGCTGCCTGCGCTGGCCAGTAATTCACTGACCGTCTGCCCGCGACCGGGAATGACCAGTCCCGGCGCGAGGTCGCACAGCGGCGCGAGGACAAAGTTTCTTTCGGCAAGGCGCGGGTGCGGAACGCTCAGGCCCGGTTCGCTGATGATTTCGGAACCGTACAGCAGCAGATCAAGATCAAGCGTGCGCGGCCCCCAGCGTTCAATGCGTTCACGTCCGCGAGAACGTTCAATCGTGAGCAGAAGTTCCAGCAGTTCGCGCGCTGACAGCGTGGTTTCAAGTTGCAGCGCGGCATTGAGAAACGCTCCCTGACCCTGCGGCCCGCCGACCGGAGCGGTTTCATAAATGCGGCTGTGAATAAGATTGCTGACTGCCGAATGTCGGGCGAGCGCCGTTGCTGCTGCGCGCAGATGATTGAGACGGTCGCCCAGATTGGAACCGAGAGCGATGAATGCGGTTACTGATGACACTACTGCTTACGTTCGCGGACGACTTCGGCGTAAACATCGCGGAAGACGCCCTGGATGGGAGCGTGCGGTTTATGCACACGGACAATGATGCGTTCGATTCTTGACTGCTTTTCCAGCACCTGTTCAGCGATGCGGTTGGCCAGCGCTTCGATCAGATAATAACGGCTGACAGTGGCTTCGTGCCGGACGATTTCGTAAACCGCGCCGTAATCCACTGTTTCCTTCAGCCGGTCTGAAATGCCTTCGAGCGGCAGGAACATTTCAAGGTCAATGACAAATCGCGCGCCGAGTTTGTTCTCTTCGTCGTGAACTCCGTGACGCCCGTAAAATTCCAGCCCCGATAAAACAACCTTGTCCATACGCCAGCGAAACCTTCAGCACATTATTCAGCGCGACCACAAACGCCGCCAGACTTTGACGGCCTGCGCGTGTCCGGCGACATCGTGAACGCGCAGGATGTCAGCGCCCTGCATCAGTCCGAACAGATGCGCGGCGATGCTGGCCGGGTCGCGTTCAGCCGCCGCGGCAACACCTGTGATCCGGCCCAGCGTACTCTTTCTGGATGCGCCCAGCAACACCGGATGGCCGAGCGTTTTGATTTCACCAAGCCGCCGGATGAGATCAAGATTCTGTTCGAGACTTTTGCCGAAACCGAAACCCGGATCAAGAATCACGGAAGGCACTCCGGCAGCGAGCGCGCCCGCCGCAAGTTCGGCCAGTTCATCGCGCACCTCGCTGACCACCTCGCTGAAGGGCTGCGCTTCCTGCGACCATCTGAGCGTTTCGGGCGTGCCGCGCAGGTGCATCAGCACGGCAGGCACGCCGAATTCAGCGCAAACGTCACGCATCGCCGGATTGCGCAATCCGGTGACATCATTGACCAGATCAGCGCCCGCCTGCAGCGCGGCACGGGCGACTGCGGGCTTGCGCGTGTCAATTGAAACCAGCGCACTGAACTTTCCCTGGGCGCGCAATTCGGCGAGGGCTTCGATGACAGGCAGCACTCGCGCCGATTCAATTTCAGCGGGAACAGATGGCGCGCCGGGCCGCGTTGATTCGCCGCCAATGTCAATGAACATTGCTCCCGCCGCTGCCATTGCTGCGGCCTGGGCAATCGCCGTCTGCGCGTCAGCAAAGCGGCCACCGTCAGAAAAAGAGTCCGGCGTCACGTTGAGAATGCCCATCAGCGCGCCGGACTCAGGATTGATTGCGCGATTGCGCCAGCGAATTTCCATCAGATGATGCGGCCCTTAACCAGGCAACTGGAAATCCTCGAACTGTTTTCGCAGTACCTTCTTGTCGAATTTGCCGACGCTGGTTTTCGGCAGCGCATCGAGAAAGACGACTTCATCGGGCAGCCACCACTTGGCCACGCGCGGCGTCAGAAATTCAATGACCTGTTCCTTCGTCACCGTTTCGCCGGGCTTGACGACGACGCACGCGAGCGGGCGTTCCTGCCACTTCGGATGCGTCACGCCGATGACGGCTGCTTCGATCACGCCGGGAATGGCCATAATCATGTTTTCCATATCCACCGACGAAATCCATTCGCCGCCGCTTTTGATGACATCCTTCGCGCGGTCAGCGATGGCGATGTAGCCTTCCTCATCAATCGTTGCAATGTCGCCGGTGTCGAACCAGCCATCGGGGAAACGTTCAGGCGCGTCAACCTTGTAATAGCTGCCGGCAATCCAGGGGCCGCGCACCAGCAGGCGACCCATCGCTGTGCCGTCGTGCGCGACTTCGTTGCCGTTGTCATCGGCGATGCGCGCTTCAAGGCCGGGCGCGATGATGCCGCACCGCTGTTTGATGTCGAGCTGTTTTTCACGCGGCCAGCTTTTCATCTGCGGTTTCAGTCGCGTCACCGAACCGAGCGGGCTGGTTTCAGTCATGCCCCAGGCCTGCACGAACTCAACGCCAAGCCTGGTTTCGAACCAGTCAATCAGCGCACGCGGCGGGGCCGATCCGCCGCAGGTCATCGAACGCAGATGCGACAGGTCATATTTGCCCGGATTGTTTTCCAGTTCGATGCGCACGCCGAGCCAGATGGTCGGCACTCCGGCGGTGCAGGTGACTTTTTCATCCTGCAACAACTGGCAGATCGAAGCGCCGTCCATCATCGAGCCGGGAAAGACCTGTTTCGCGCCCAGCATCGTGGCCGCATAAGGCAGGCCCCACGCATTGGCGTGAAACATCGGCACGACAGCCATAATCGTATCGGCGCGTGAAACGCCCATGCTGTCGGCCATGCATTGCGTGACGGTGTGCAGGTAATTTGAGCGATGCGTGTACATCGCGCCTTTCGGGTGTCCGGTCGTGCCGCTCGTGTAACACAACCCCATCGGCGCATTTTCATCCAGGTCAGGCCACGCATATTCGGTCGGTTCGCCGCTGATCAGTTGCTCGTAATCGTGCGCGGGTTTCAGTTCGGTGGTGAACGCGCCGGTGTTGCTCATCACGATGAAATGCTTCACGGTCGGAATCTGATCGGCCAGCTTTTCAAGAATCGGCAGCAGGTCTTCATCCACGCAGATCACCGCGTCTTCGGCGTGATTGATGATGTAGGCAAGCTGATCTGAAGCGAGGCGCAGATTGAGCGTGTGCAGCACCGCGCCCATCAGCGGAATCGCATAATAAAGCTCCAGGTGGCGGTAACTGTTCCAGGCCAGCGTCGCCACGCGGTCGCCCTCGCGGACGCCAAGTTTATTGAGCGCGTGGGCCAGTTGCTGAGCGCGGCGGCCCAGATCGGCGTAAGTGTAGCGATGCACGCCGTCGCGCATTTTCGAGACCACTTCGGTATCAGGCGCGAACATCGGCCCGCGCTCCATCAACACACGCATCGTCAGGGGAGTCTGCATCATCGTCATGGTTCTGGTTCTCCTCGCAGAAGACAACTGCCCGGCAGCGAGCCGGAGAGTCGGGAAATGATTGTGAGCGAAATCGGCAGCCATCTGAACCGATGGCCTTACATTATTGCGGTGTTGCCCCGGCTTCAGAAACTGAAGTCCGGATTTTGAAGACGATCAGGAAGACAGACAGTTTTTACCCTGGGTATCGGGGTTTATGCAAAGGTCTCAGGGGCAATTCAATCTCCTGGGGACGCACGCTGGATCCTGCGTCCCCAGGAGATTGAATTGCCTTTGGCGTCGCACCGGCCCCTGTGACAGTAAGTACGGCAGACCTGACTGATTGTGCGGTCGCACAACAGGCTGACCGGGTACATACTGCCGGAGCAGGGGCCTGGCAAAGGATTGCCGACTGTCAGTGTGGTGAGCTACTTTTTCGTCGCCGCCGGGCTGGCTGAGGCTGCTGCCGGAGCAGTGCCAAGCAACTGATTCAGCTTGCTGCTGAAATCGGCGACGTTCTCTTTCTGCACAATGACGGGGGGAATAAAGACCATTTTGCTGGCGGGGATCACTGACTTGTCGCCTTTGGCCAGCTTCGCCAGGATTTGCACGGCCTGATAACCATACTCGAACGGCTGCTGTGCGACGGTGGCAAAAATGGCTCCTTCCCTGATGCCGTCCAGAGTCTCCTGTTCCTCGTCAAAGCAGACAATTTTGATCTTGCCGACTTTTTTCGCATTTCTGACAGCGGTCAGAATGGCCGGGCCGTTGTAAGACCACAAGCCAATCATTCCGGCCAGGTCAGGATGTTTATCCATGGCCTCAACCGCATTGTCCTTGGCTTTGATGTGGTCGTTGTCATCGGTCATCAGGTCAATGATTTCGATCTTCGATCCCTGCAATGCTTCCTTCAGCCCTTCAAAGCGTTCGCGCGCATTCTGGACATCCTTTTTGCCGACGAAGACCATGATTTTGCCGCCCTGGGGCAGCGCCTTTTTCATCAGTTCACCAGCCTGGCGACCGGCGGCCTTGTTGTCAGCGCCGAGGTAAAGCAGGCGGTCAGTGTCCGGGGCATCGCTGTCCTGGGTGATGAGCGGAACTTTTTTGGCGGTTTCGTTGATGAATTTCTTTTCGCCGACCGGATCAATCGGGCTGATGGCGATGGCGTCAGCTTCGCCCCGGCGCAGCGCATCATTGATCAGCTTTTCCTGCTCTTTGGCTTCGCCGCTGTAAGGCTTTTTGAAAAAGACCTCGACATTCGCCAGTTCGGCATCGGCTTTCTCAGCGCCCTTCTGCACGATCTTCCAGTAATCGGACGAGGAGTTGGTAATAAACGTGACGGCCCATTTTTCCTTTGCTTTGGCCGGTGGCGGTGACGAGCAACTGAGTTGCAGGATGAAAAACGTGAGCAGCAGACAGCCGGTAAAAAATCGAGAGTGATGATTCATGATGACCTCCAGTGACAAGGGCCGTTCAGTCGCAAACTGTGCCAGCCGTGATTGATGATTTCCGCTCAGATGGTAAATGGATGAGTCGCAGTTTTTACTCAGGATTGAGCGCTGATGCAATAGCTGGCGGGATTTTCCGGGGTCACTGGTGAAAGAGATGATCAGGAAGGGTGAGTCCGGGCAACGAGGAAATGAACCAGTCACCAGTGACAGAAGCGGCGGATCAGGGCTGATCTGCCTGCGATCCGCCGCTTCTGTCACTGGTGACTGGTTGCAGCGTCGCCACTTACTCAGCGTCAATCTTTGTGCCGCTGACTGTTTCGTGCCCGAAGCCGCCTTCAATCGGATTGCCGTCAGCATCCACGAAATCAAAAGTGCCTTCGCCCTCGAAACTGCGGCCATTGGCGGCGAGTCTGATTTTCAGTTTGATGGTGCCTTTGAGCGCGAGTGTGCCGTCCTGATTGACAACGATGATGACGAATTTCACGGCAAACAGATTGTCACCAATGCGCTGCCACGAACCGTGACCGGGGCTGCCAAAAGTCGGATTTGGCGGCGGCGTGGTGGCGAGTCCGCCGCCATCGGTTTCAATGAACGTGCCGCCCTGGCCGAAAGTGAACAGGGCCGGAAGCGGCGGAAAGGCTGCCGGATCTTCAGCCGAAACAAAGGTGGCTTCGTATGAACCGACGAGCATTTTTTCCTGCGCTTCCTTTGCCCGGTTGACCGTATCGGGCAGTCCGGTTCCGGCAGTGAATGAATCGAAACCGCCAGCAGGCCTGACGCGCTGGCGTTCGTCGGTCTGAGTTTCCAGGGCGCGTTCGCGGGCGGCGTCAGGGCTGGCTGAACGCATTTTCAGCCGCCTGGCCGGGTCTGTTGACTGCGCGCTGACAAGGCCGGTCAGAACAGTAAGCAGTCCGGCGAGCAGCAGAAAATGGTGGATTTTTCTGGTCTTCATTATTTTCTCTCCTGAGCAGTTGAATGACAGGCTGCCGGCCTGTCGTGATTGATGGCAGGCACGATTTCATTTCGTCCCATCTGCCAGGGCGTGAACGGCGGGCGAAAACTGGCACAGGGCTGAAATTTTTTTTGTCGTGGCATCCGGCAGGGCAGCGGCTTCGTAGCCATTAATATGAAGACCGCATTGATCTGCCGCGCGGAGGAAAGACGAATGCCTGCGCACTCACCACAGGACGAAGTCACCGAACTGCTGCTGGCCTGGAATCAGGGCGATGATTCGGCCCTGCAAAAGCTGATGCCGCTGGTTTATGACGAACTGCGCCGCCTGGCGCACCGGTATATGGGCGGTGAACGGCCCGGCCACACGCTGCAAACAACGGCGCTCGTCAACGAGGCTTATTTGCGGCTGATTGATTCGAGCCGCGTCAGGTGGCAGAACCGCGCGCACTTTTATGCCGTCTCGGCGCAGTTGATGCGGCGGATTCTGGTTGATTTTGCCCGTTCGCGGAATTACCAGAAACGCGGCGGCGGGGCGATTCAGGTGGAACTTGACGAAGCGATGGTGGTCGCGGGCGAACCGGGCGCTGATCTGGTGGCGCTCGATGACGCGCTGCAAAGCCTGGCTGCCTTTGACGAACGCAAAAGCCGCGTCGTCGAACTGCGCTTTTTCGGCGGCCTGAGCGTGGCCGAAACCGCCGAAGTGCTGGCCGTCTCAACCGACACGGTGATGCGCGACTGGAGCCTGGCGAAAGTCTGGCTGCTGCGCGAACTCAGCCATCACTGACCAGTCAGAAATGTGGCTGATAACGGGCCTGAACAGACGTGAGAAGTAAACGACCAGTTTCTATAAACAGGTTGCTCCTGACGGAACTGCGGGTACTTTGCCAGACTGATTTCTATCAACAGGCCGCTTCTGACGGTGCTGAGAGCGGTTCCTGCTGCACTGATTTTATCTGTCACTGATTTGCGCTTCACGATGTCGCCTGAACGCTGGCAACAAATCGAACGGGTCTGGTTCGCGGCGCTGGAATGCGACGAGGCGCAGCGCGCTGCTTTTCTCGATCAGTTTTGCGCGGGTGATGATTCGCTGCGACGCGAGGTTGAATCGCTGCTTGGTTATCGCAAGCAGGCTGAAAATTTCATCGAAGCGCCCGCCATGCTCGCGGCGGCTGAACTGCTGGCGCAGGAAACAATGCCTGATGAGATTCAGCCTCAGCCGACAAAGCCTGAAAGCAAAGCGCCGCGCAGCAGGCCGCGCTTTTATTACCTGGTCATCGCGCTGTGCGGGCTGGCGGGTTTGTATTTTCTCTTTGTCTGCGCGCTGGCCGTTCGTTACGGCGCGCAGGCGAAGGATTTCGGCTGGCAGTATGAAGCGCGCGGGCAGCAGTGGCTGGTCAGCACGGTTGACGCGCCGGGCGTGGCCGCAGGGCGTCTGCAACCGGGCGATCAGATTCTGGCGATCAATGGTGATGCCTGGATTGTCAGAGTCGGAGCCGATCTGAATTTGCGGCTGACGCACGATCTGCTGCCGCCTGGCAGTTGCTACACGATAAACATTGCGCGGGCCGGGCGCACTGAGCGCATTGAACTGAGCGTGCCGCTGGCGGGCAGTTCCGGCTGGTGGGGAATTGCGGCGGGGCTGCTCGTCAGTTTCAGCTTTTACATTTTTGCGCTGGTGGTCGGCGTGATGAAGCCGGAACAGCACGCGGCGCGGCTGGCGTTTGCGGCGGGCCTGAGCATTGCCGTTGATGCGATGACGGGTGCGCTCTTTCCGGTTGAGCCGTTTTTGCAGGGGCCGATTCGCGCTGTCTATTTCCTGGCGGGCGCGGATGTGCTGGCGTTTGCGATTGCTTACCATTTCATCTCCTGTTTTCCGCCGGGCATTGTGGCCGGGCGCGGCACGCGCTGGCTGCGACGATTGATTTATCTGGCGGCCATCATTCAGTTCGTTCCACGCTTTTTTCTGCGCGCTTTGACAGCAGCGGGTGAACCAATTGTCAGGGCAGTGTGGAGCGGGCATCAGTCAGAATTGATGGCGTGGGTGCGATTTGACGGTGTGTTGTATGCCGCGCTGACGGTGCTGGTTGCGGCAGCAGTCACGGCCACGCTGATCGGGCATTATCGCCGCGTGAGTGAACCGGGACAGCGGCGGCGCATTAAATGGGTTGTGTATGGCATTGCGCTGGCGCTCGTGCCGGTGCTGCTGTTTTTTGTGGTCTTTGTGATTCGCGCGCTGGCCGGGTCAGCTTACGTGCCTTCGGGACGCAGCTTTGCGGTGCTGATTCAACTGATCAATCTGCCTGCGGTGGCGATTCCGGTGACGTTCGGCGCGGCGATTCTGCGGCACAGGCTCTTTGACATCAACGTGGTCGTGCGGCGCGGCGTGCAGTATTTACTGGCGCGCAATGTGCTGCGCGTGATTCTGCTGCTGCCGCTCGTCGGACTTGGCGTGGCGATCTTCAGGCAGCGTCATCAGACCGTTGGTGAACTGCTCTTTCACAATTCAATCTACTTTTATCTGATCGTGCTGGCTTCGTGCGGGCTGCGTTTCAGAGGGCAGTTGAGCGCGTGGATTGATCGCCGTTTCTTTCGAGAAGCGTGGGATCAGGAGCGCATTCTGCTCGCGCTGATTGATGAGATCAGAGCCGCCGAGACGATGCCCGAAATTTCCAGACTGGTCAGCCGCGAACTCGAAGCCGCGCTGCATCCGGCGAGCATTCACGTTTTTTATCGCGCCGGTGACGCAAATGAACTGACGCTCGGTTATTCGTCGGACGGCGCGCAGCAGTTGCGGATTCCTGAAAGTTATCAACTGCTGCGGCTGATGGCGGGCGAATCAGGCGCGCTCGATTCGGGCGCGCTCAGGCGCAGCGGATTGCCGGATGATGAACAGCACTGGCTCGATGCGCTCGGCGTGCAACTGCTGGTTCCGGTCTGCGGCGCGAGCGGGTTGCTCGCGGGACTGCTGGCACTGGGCGCAAGGAAATCAGAGCAGCCGTACTCTCCGCGTGACCGGCAGTTATTGCAGGCCATTGCCGGGCAGATCGGCGTTGTGCTTGAAAACCTGCGACTGCGGCAGCGCGTCGAGCAGGAACAGAAGATCAGGCGTGAAGTGCTGGCGCGGCTCGGTGATGAGCAGGTCAGCCTGCTGAAGGAATGTCCCGTTTGCGGGCTGTGTTATGACGCCGCCGCGCAGTTGTGCCGCGCGGATCAGCACGAACTGACGCTGACGCTGCCCGTTGAGCGCACGATTGAAGGCCGCTACCGGCTGGAACAACTCCTCGGCAGGGGCGGAATGGGCGCGGTCTATCGCGCGCAGGATTTGCGTTTGCAGCGTCAGGTCGCGGTCAAGATCATCACCGGAAGTCTGTTTGGTGATGCGCGTGCAGTGCGCCGCTTCGAGCGCGAAGCCCGCGCCGCGGCCCGGCTCAGTCATCCGAACATCGTGACCGTTTACGATTCGGGCAGCCTCGGCGCGGGCGCTTATCTGGTGATGGAACTGCTGCCTGGCACGACGCTGCGCGCTGAACTGAAACGGCGCGGGCGCATTGAGCCACGAACGGCGGCAGGCTGGTTCGAGCAGATTCTGGCCGGAGTCGCCGCCGCACACGCAGGCGGCATCATTCATCGTGACCTGAAGCCGGAAAACATTCTGATCACTGCAACAGGCCAGGGCGATCAGCTCAGGATTCTTGATTTCGGGCTGGCGAAACTGATTGAAGCGCGGAATGCGGAATGCACAATGCGGAATGAAGAAGGCACAGAAACACTGTGGTCTTCAGCCGCTGACACTCCGCACTCCGCACTTCGCACGCCGCATTTCACCACGCCTGGTCTGGTGATGGGCACGCCCGGTTATATGTCGCCTGAGCAACTGACGGGCGGCGCGGTGGATGAACGCTCAGACATTTTTTCGCTCGGCGTGATCGTGGCCGAAGCCCTGACAGGGCAGCGCCCGTTTGCAGGCCGCACGCAGGCCGAACTGCTGCTGGCAATTCGGCGGCAGGCTTTGCAATTGAATGATGACGATGCCGCGATGAGTCGCCTCAATGTTGTTTTGCAGCAAAGCCTGGCGGCTGATCCTGCGCGCCGCTTTGCCAGCGTTGACGAATTCCGACAGGCGCTGATGCCCGCCCTCAATGCCGCCATTCAGCCAGGGCAATAACAGAACCGGCGTTCTGATTCCCGGCTGATTTGACACTGCCCTGAAGTTTGCTTTACCGTCCCGCCTTTGTTTCTTACTGGCTGCTTTACTACCACTCAGGAGATTTGATTGATGAACTATCTGAAAGCTGTGGCGCTGGCGTCACTGTTGATGCTGGTGCTTTTTCAGGCGAACTGTGTCAGCAAGGGCGAAGTGGATAAATTCAAGGCGCTGGATAAAAGGGATGAGGCCCACGACAAACTGATCGAACTGCACAAGCCGTCAATGGCGATGCTGATGACTGAGATTCAGGCGCATCATTCGCGTCTGTGGTTTGCGGGGCAGGCGGGCAACTGGCTGCTGGCCGAGCATCAGTTGAAGGGATTGCAGGCGGCGTTTGAAAAAGCCGGATTCATTTATGAAAAATGGGAAGACGTGCCCAAGCCGCTCAGCACGCTGATTCCGCTGGTGACGAGAAACGAAATCGGCAAGATCCGCGAAGCCATCAGGGCGGGCAACAAAACCGAATTCACCGCCAGCTTCGAGCGGCTGACGAAGGATTGCAACACCTGCCATCGCGCCACTGATCGTGAATTCATCGTCATTCAGAAACCGACCGCACCCGGTTACACCAACCTGAACTACGATCCGCTGGCGAAATAACCGGCAACACCAGGCCGGTCGCGCCGCGCAAAATGAATTCTGCGCGGCGCGACTGGCGGTGACTGATCTGCAACTTCAGAAAATCAGCTTCAGCGCAAACTGCACCTGGCGCGACGAACCGGAATCGCCCGTCGCAAAGCGCGTGTTGGTAATTACGCCAAAAGCCGTGCTGCCCGGCGCGGCAATGCGACCCGGCTGGCCGAAGTTCGCGTGGTTGAAGACATCGAAGATTTCCGCGCGGAACTGCGCGCGCAACGCTTCGGTGATCTTTGTATTTTTGGTTACGGAAAAATCCGTGTTCGCAAAGCCGGGGCCGATGATGACGTTGCGGCCCAGGCTGCCGAAGTGAAAGACCGATGCGCCATTCACCGTCGCCACCGGCAGCGCGAAGTTCGCACCTGTGCACGAACCGGCCACACGCGGATCACAGACCACGTTCGAGAACCACTGATTGACCCTGCCGATATTTTCAATCGGGCTGAGCAGGTCGGGCCGGAGCGTATTGGCCACGCCCGTCAGGTTGTTGATGTTCGTCACGATGTTGACCGGGTTGCCGGTCTGCAGTTGCGTGATGGTTGAAAGCTGCCAGCCTTCGACCAGGCGGTTGCCCTTGAACGGCAGTTCGTAAATGGCATTGATGACGAAGCGATGCCGCGCGTCAAAATCCGACAAGCCGCGATCACCACGAATGTTGTAACTGTCCTGCACCGTCACGCCCTGCCCGTTCTGCGAGTTGTAATCAATGGATTTCGAGAACGTGTAGGAGGCATTGAATTGCAGGCCGCGCGAGAATCGTTTGTTGGCCGTCAGCCAGAGCGCGTTGTAGCTGGAATTGCCCGCGCTGTCGCGTTCGCTGATGTTGTTGAGCGCCGTTCCGGGCTGGATCGGACTGGTGGCTGACAAGGCCGCAAACGGGCGCACGCCGTTGATAAATTGATTGATGTTGCGCGTGATCCGCAGATGCGTCCCCTTTGACGCGAAGTAACCGATCATGACGCCGATGCTCGGTGTGATTTCACGTTGCAGGTTCAGATTCCACGACTGCACGTAGGAATTATCGAAGTTGTGATCCACCGAGTTCGGCGACAGCGAAGCCGCCGCGCGCACGTCGTTGATGGCCGTTGCCGGTGTCGTCGTGCGTCCGGCAGGCAGCGCGAGCGGATTGGCGAGCGGCGGATTGGTCGTCACAGTCGTCACGAGATTTGTAATCGGCTGATCGGTCAGAATCGCATACGCGCCACGCAGCACCGTTCGGGTGTCATTGAAAATGTCCCACGCGAAGCCGAGGCGCGGCTCAAAGTTTTTCGCGTTCTGTTTGTAAACTTCATCGAGGCCGGAGCCGATGCGAACCAGCGAAGCCGTGCGCGGGTCGAACACCACAAAGCGGTCATAACGTTCGGTCGGCGTCTTGTTCCAGTCATAACGCAGTCCGAGTTCGAGCGTCAGACCGTTTCTGACCTTGTAACTGTCCTGCGCAAAAAAGCCGAGCGCGCCCTGCGCGATGCTGCTTGACGGGCTGCCGAGCGTGACGTTGAACTGATTGGCCGTGCCGGCGATGAAAGCCGCGAGGCTGGCAAAGTTCAGACTGCCGGTGTCGCGGCTGAAATTGTTGTTGAGAAAGTAACGAAACTCGCCGCCCAGTTTGAGCGAGTGCCTGCCGCGCAGCCAGCTCAGCGTGTCAGAGGTGACGAAGGTCGTATCGCCGCGCCCCTGCGGAAAGCCGGAAGGCCCGCCGAAATTGAGCGTTGCGCCGGTGATATTGATCTGCGGCAGACCGAGCGGTTCATTGATGCCGATATTGATGCCGAAGTCGGTCGGGTTGAGCTGTGCGTTCGGCGTGAAGGTGATGAAGATGCGGTTGAAGCCAAAGCGCGCCTCGTTGACGACCGTTGGCGAAAAGGTGTGCGTTTCATTGAGCGTGAAAATCTGGCGGTGCGACTGGCGCGTGTCGCCGAAACCCGGCAGCGTGTTGCCCCCCAAAGTCGGCTCGCCGCGCTCGTCGCGCTGAAAGGCATAGTAACCGTGCAGCCGGTCGCTCGTGCCGAAGTTGTGGCTTACGTCGCCTGTCCACTGGTCAATATTGACGGGCGCAGTGCCTGCCCCGCGAAATTGCGCGACGCCGTTATTGTTGAAGTTGGCGACGGGAATCAGCGGAAGCAGCTTTTTGATGACCGGATCAGTCACCTGCGCCCGCTGCGCATCGCTCAGCACGCCGCTGTTGATGGTCAGCCCCTGCCGCTGGCGCAGACCTTCGTAGCTGAAGAAGAAAAAACTTTTGTCCTTGAAAATCGGGCCGCCGAGCGCGCCGCCGAACTGATTGCGCTTGAACGGGGGCTTTTTGACATCGAAGAAATTGCGCGCATCGAGCGCGTCATTCCGCAGAAATTCAAAGGCCTCGCCGTGAAACTGGTTGGTGCCGGAGCGCGTGGCGATGTTGACGATGGCTCCTGAATTGCGCCCGAACTCAGCGCCATAAGTCGAATTGTCAACCTTGAATTCCTGCACCGTGTTGATCGAAGGCTGAAACGTGATCTGGTTCTGCACCTGATCGTTCAGGTTGATGCCGTTGATCATGAAATTCACGGTGTCTTCACGATTGCCCGCCGTATTGAAGGCGAACGATCCCTGCCCGCGCAGCGGCGCTGTCAGAAAGCCGTTCTGCGGCGGCGTGACCGAACCCGCGATGAGCAGGCCAAGATCAACGAAATGCCGCCCGTTGAGCGGAATTTCCTGCACGGTTTTCTGATTGATGACCTGACCAACTGTAATCGTGGTCGTTTCGACGACCGGCGCATCGGAAGTCACATTGACTTCCTGCGTCACGTTACCGACTTTGAGTTGAATGTTCTGCACAACGTTGCTGCTGACTTCGAGCGTCACGTTGTTCAGAATCTGCGGGCTGAAGCCCTGCGCCTGCACCTCAACGCGATAGCTGCCCGGCGGCAGCGCCGCAATCTGATAACTGCCCGCTGAGTCGGTTTGCACTGTGCGTTCAAGTCCGGTTGCCGTGTTGCGCACAATGATTGTCGCATTCGTGACAGCGGAACCTGACGGATCGGTGACGGTGCCCTGCAGCGTGGCGTTCGACTGCGCCAGCGCCGTCAGGGTGGCAAATCCTGAGAGCAATGTGAGGAACAGCAGTTGTGTGATGAAAGACTTCGGCATTCTCATAATCAGTTACTCCCTCCCTGCAACAGCGCATCGGCGCTGATTTCAGGCCATCGCGCTGTGCTGTTTGATTGATGTCTTCGTGAACAGTGTTGCGCTGATTCAAAGCAACTGACAGGCCAGATCAGGCAGGGCAGAGAAGTTGCGGCAGGCAGGCTGGTTACGTTTCAGCGCGGCGGGAAGCGGAATTCAGAAAGCTGAATTCCTTTCAGATTTTCGGATGCCGGAATTCAGCGAATGGTGACTTCGAGCGTGTAATCAGCCCGGCCTTTCGCGGTTTCAATCACAATGCGGTAATCACCACTCGCGGGCAGCTTCACGGTCAGCGGCGTATTCAGCACGGGCGGGCCGAGGTCTGAACCGTCAGGCGACATCAACCGCAGTGACAAGTCGCGGCCCGTGATGCGCAGCGTCATCGCTTGCCCGGCGCGCGCACCGAGCAGGTATTCAGCCGTCCCGGCGGTCGAACCTTTCAGCGTCGCGGTCGTGCTGCCTTTCTGAAACCGCACGCGCTGCACCGAGCGGGAACCTTCGTGATCAACGAAATCCTCACGCACGGGTTTGCCGACCGGGGCGAGTTTGCCGCCGCTCATCCTGAACGTATAAGTTTCAATGTAATCGGGACAGCAGGCTCCGCTCGTGCCGCCGTAACGCGACACTTTGAGCAGACCGTTTTCGATTTTCACCTCGTGAATGCCACCGTCAGCGCGATCACCGATGCCAAGTGTGGCAATGACGGCGGGACGACCCTGGCGCATCGTGAAAACAATGCCGTCCGTGAACTGACCCGTGCCGCCCGTGTTGCAGAGCGTCAGAACGACCGCTTCTTCCTGCCCGTCGCCGGTCAGATCGCCGTAAACCACCTCGCGGACTTCAAAATAAAGGCGGTCGTCTTCCTTCTCGCGGGTGAAACTGCCGTTTTTGACGCGAATCGTGGGGCGATGATTCCGGTCATCGCCGATGCAGTCGGGCTGGTAAGCAAAATTTTTGAAATCAACCTGGCGAATCGCCTGATGGTCAGCCGTCGGCGCCTGACCGGCAGCAATGCTGAGCAGAATGAACAGAATGGTATAAGCCATAACTCTGATGAAATGTGACGAGAGAATCCGACGGGGCATCATCACTCTCTCCTGACTTGTGATCCGGCAGGCACAGGCTGCCTGATGAGGTTTCACTGTCGGGGGCATCAGCGCGGAAAAATCATTGCATGAACCTGGTCGTGAGAAAAGCTTTTGTCTGAACCCCAGGAGTGATTTTCGCAGACTGACTCAGCGTTGTGAATTGCCCGGTTTTCGCCTGACACGCGGGCCGCTTTTTGCGCCGGAAAATTTTGAGCGCGGGTTAATTTGCTTGAGTCAGCCGTCGGGTGAATGTTATGCTGTAACTTAATCGGCGGTCAGACCAGATGATCAGAAGATTAGAGGCTCACCAGCGCAGGGTCACCCCATGTTCCAGCGAATCCAGCGACAACCCCGAATGTATGAAGAGGTCGCCCGGCAGATCGAAGCGGCGATTCTGACCAATCATCAGCGACCCGGCGATCAGTTGCCGCCGGAGCGCGAACTGATTGCCCGCTTTGCTGTCAGTCGCTCGGTCATCCGCGAATCACTGAAAGTTCTCGCCGAAAAAGGGCTGATCGAAATTGTGCCGGGCAAGGGCGCTTTCGTCAGAGAGCCGGGCGCCGGAGCGTTGCAGGATGCGCTGCAGCTTTACCTGCGACGGCAGCGCGACGAAGGCTTCGCGCGTGACCTGACAGAAGTTCGTCAGCTTCTGGAAGGCGAGACCGCCGCACTGGCCGCCACCAGGGCGACTGAAGATGACCTGAAGAAAATCGAAGAGGCGCTGGCTGGCATGGAAGCCGGAAAGGACAGCCTGACGCAGTTTGCGCAGGCTGACCTGCAGTTTCACCAGGCGCTGGCCGAAGCGACTCACAATGAACTGATGCAACTGCTGCTGCACCCCATTGCCGGTATGCTGACCGACCTGATGATGCATTTGTCACCTTTACCTGAGGCCCGCGAGGAAGCCATCAAACACCACCGCCGCATTCTGAATGCCATCCGGCGCAGTAATGCCGACCAGGCGCGCCATGCCATGCAGGCGCACCTGGGGCAGTTTGAGCGACGCTTCAGGGAATATCAGGCGGTCAGAAAGTTACAACCTGAAACAAAATAATAGTCGGGGTCTGTTGCTGGGCAGGGAACCACCGATACTGTCAGATCATTCAACCATTAAATCAAACAGGACAATTAAGGATTCATCCGCCAGGGCGGGTGTTCCCGGAAAGGAATTACCAATGGTAAGCAATAAATACTGGCGAGTTGCCGGTCTTGTCATGGCGCTGATGGCACTGACGCTGACCGGACTGGCGCAGGAATTTCGCGCCACGCTGACCGGCAGGGTCAGTGATGCTGGTGGCGCTTCGGTTCCGAATGCCAAAGTCACTGCTCGCAACCTGCAGACCAGCGAAGAATTCAATGTCACTTCCAACGAAGAAGGCAACTACACGCTGCCTTTTCTGATTCCCGGCAATTACCGGGTGACGGTTGAAGCCGCCGGTTTCAAGAAAGCGGTCAATGACAGCCTGGCCCTGCACGTCAATGACAAGGCCACGCTCAACTTCACCCTCGAAGTCGGACAGGTTGAACAGACCGTCAATGTCACGGCAGAGGCGCCACTGCTTGAAGCCGACACTTCAACGCGCGGTCAGGTGATTGAAAACCTGCGCGTCAATGAACTGCCGCTCAATGCCGGACGCAACCCGATCAACTTCGTCAACCTCGCGCCGGGCGTGCAGTTCAGCGGCAACCCGCAGTTCTTCCGCCCGTTCGACAACGGCGACAACGTGCAGTTTTCGATCAACGGCGGCCTGGTGCGTCACAACGAATACCTGATTGACGGTGCGCCGAACAACGCCGTCACTGACGCTGATCTCTCGCGCACGCGCAGCTCGAACAACATCGCCTTTGTGCCGCCGGTTGATGCGACACAGGAATTCAAGGTGATGACCAACACCTACGATGCGCAGTACGGGCGCACCTCAGGCGGCATCATCAACGTCACGACGAAATCAGGCGGCAACCAGTTCCACGGCACGGGCTATGAATTTCTGCGCCGCTATCAGCTTGATGCCAACGACACGGCCAGCAATCGCGCCGGTCGTCCGCGTTACGCCATCGAACCCGGATCGGGCAAAAACCTGGGCGGGCATCTGCTCGATGATTACGGCGGGACGATCACCGGCCCGGTCTGGTTTCCGAAGCCTGTCTTCGGGCCGCTCGCGCTCGATCAGCGCAACAAGACGTTCTTCCTGTTTACTTATCAGGGCTATCGTGAACAGGCTCCGTCAGTCGGCATCTCCAACGTTCCGACGGCGCTTGAGCGCGCGGGCGATTTCTCAAAATCGTCATTCAAGATTTACGACCCGCTCTCGATTCATCCGTGCGTCGCAGGCACTGATACGCCAGCCGGAACGCCCTGTGCGTCGGCCTACATTCGCAACCAGTTTCCTGAAAACAAAATTCCGACAGAGCGCATCAACCCGATTGCGAAGGCGCTCGTCAACAGTCTGCCGGCTCCGAATTTCGGCGCTGCGGGCGCAAGCTTCAATAACTTCCTGAACTCGCCGGGCCTCGGCACTGAAAAGTTCCGTTCATATGTGGCCCGCGTGGATCACAACTTTGGCGAGAATGAACGGATGTTCTTCCGCTACGTGCACAACCGCCGCGATCAGTTCGGTTACGGCGCAAACGCGCTGCCGCTGGGCAGTCTCGGACTTGATGCGCAGGATCCGCTGATTCGTCTCAATGACGGCGCCGTGGTGGATTCAGTCACGACGCTCTCATCACGGACGATTCTCGATCTGCGTGTGGCTTACACGCGCTTCATTCAGGCGGCTTACCGTTCGCACTCGTCGCCGTTCGATGCGACGAGCGTCGGCTTCCCGGCTTCGTTCTCGAACGCGCGTCCGGTCTCAATCGTGCCGCGCATTGACGTTGAGCAGTACTGGTGTTGCGGTTCGGGCAACGGCTTCGGCCCGCGCAATCCGAGCCAGAACACGACCAACACGATCAGCTTTCAGCCGAGCCTGACGCACATTATGGGCAACCATACGTTCAAGTTCGGCGGTGAAGTCCGCGATCTGCGCGTCAACTCAAAAGGCGCGTCGTTCAGCTTCGGCGGCGGGCATTTCCTCTTCAATCGCTTCTACACGCGGCAGTACAGCGATGTCAGCGATTCGACGGGCAACGCGCTCGCGGCGTTCCTGCTCGGCTATCCGAGCAGCGATCCGAATGGCGTGGACAACCTGCCGCAGGTCGCTTTCCGCTGGGGCTATTACGCCGGATACGTGCAGGACGACTGGAAGGTGTCGAGCCGTCTGACGCTCAATCTCGGTCTGCGCTATGACTACGAAAGCGCGCCGACCGAGCGTTACAACCAGATGAATCGCGGCTTCGGCTTCGATCAGGCCAGCCCGCTCGGGTCGCTGATTGCGGGCAAATTCAATTCGACCGACTGCCCGGCGTGCGGCAGCCTCAAAGGCGGCCTGCTCTTTGCCGGAGTCGGCAGTCAGGATCGCGCGGCGTTTGACGCCGATACCAACAACATTCAGCCGCGTGTCGGCGCGGCCTATCGTCTGTTTGAAAAGACGATCATTCGCGGCGGTTACGGGCTGTTCTATCTGCCGCAGGCTGAATTCGGCGGGACGACCGGCTTCAGCGTCTCAACGCCATTTGTGGCGAATCAGGTGTCAGGCGGCATCAACACCTACACGCCGGTGGCGACGCTGAGCAATCCGTTTCCGAGCGGGCTGATTCAGCCGACCGGCGCTTCACTCGGTCTGCTGACGCAGGCAGGGACGGGCATTACCTTCAACCTGCCGACGCGCCGCATTCCGAAAACGCATCAGTTTTCATTCGGCATTCAGCAGCAACTGCCCTGGCAGATGAAACTCGACATCGCCTATGCGGGCAGCCGCAGCAATGACCTGCTGACGGGCGATTTCAACATCGGCGGCGCGCGCAACATCAACGTGCTGTCGGCTGATGTGATGAATCGCGCCGCCTCGGATGCAACTTATGCGGCCTTCCTCAATCAGCAGGTGGCGAATCCGTTCGCGGGCCTGCTGCCGGGCACGGGGCTGAACGGCGCGACAGTGGCGCGGCGTCAGTTGCTGCTGCCATACCCGCAGTTCACGGGCGTGACTGAAGGCCTCGAGAACGTCGGCAAAATCTGGTACAACGCGCTGCAGGTGCAGGTCGAAAAACGCCTCGGCGCGGGCGTCACTTTTGTTGGCGCTTACACCTGGTCGAAGGCCATCGGCGCGCTGACCTTCCTGAACAATCAGGATGCCGAACCGGCGCGTGCGGTGACTGACGATGATCGCACTCACCGGCTGGTGCTGAGCGGCGTGTGGCAACTGCCGTTCGGTAAAGGTCGTCGCTTTGCGAGCGGCGTCGGTCGCGGCTGGGAGCAGGTGATTGGCGGCTGGGAATACACCTGGATTGCCACGATTCAGTCGGGCCGTCCGCTCAGTCTGCCGGGGAACTTCAACATCGTCGGTGACATCACCGCCGGTGGCGTGGGCAACCTCGACCGCTACTTCAACACCTGCGTCAACAAGGGCGGCGGAAAGATCGAGCAGCCGAACGCGGCGCATACGGGATTTGAAGCGTGCAGCAATCCGGCCTGGGCCGTGCTGCCGTCATCAACCTTCTCGCTGCGCACGACGCCGCTGCGGTCAAGCCAGATTCGGCTGCATTCACTCCCGCAGTTCGATATGGCGCTCAACAAGAGCTTCAATCTGGGTGAAACGATGCGCTTCCAGTTCCGTCTGGAAACGTTCAATACCTTCAACACCCCGATTTACGGCGCGCCGAATACCGATCCGACAAGCGTCAACTTCGGACTCGTCACGCGCAACAACTCAAACCAGCCGCGCAACGTGCAGCTTGGATTCAAGTTCATCTTCTAAGCTGCTACAGCGTTTTCAGTCGCTGAAATAACCGGGGGCGCAGTGATGATACCTTTCATCACTGCGCCCCTGATTATTTCAGTAATAGAACACGGACAGGACGGATGCGACAGATCAGCACGGATTGATCTGTGACTATCGGTTTTATCCGTGTCATCCGTATTCTATCCAGTAATAGAACGCGGATTGAACTGATAAGACTGATAGTCACGGATCAATCCGTGCTGATCCGCCGCATCCGTTCAGTCTGTGTTCTATTCAACCTCGCATTCCGAAATAATTCGCCGGTAAATCTGCCGCGCGAAATCGTAAGCCTGCTGCGCCGCGCCGCGTTCTTTCGCTGAAATCTGCGCGGCCTTCTGCGACCAGCACTGATCCACCGCTTTCAGACACCATTCGGCGCTGCGGCGCGAGGCGCGAATTGGTTTGTCATTCACGATCACGAAAACCGGATTGGTGTGCGACGAAGGCAGAATCCGCAGCGCCACCCACGAACTGCGCTCAAGCGGCACATCAAACGAAACCTCGCGCAGCGCGCCGTCAGCGATGATGTTCTTTCGCGCCACTGACTGCCCGTTGACGATCAGTTCAACCGGAACTTCGCGCGTGCTGCCGACGCGGGCGCGTTCAATGTCCCAGTAGGGAATTTTGTCAGCGGGCAGCTCACGAATCCCGGCGCGCGGCTGTTCGTCAAGTCGCGCTGCGACCTGTGCGGTCACGCGCACGGTGGCGGCTTTGTCGAGTTTCAGTTCGCTCTGCTGCGTGCCGGCCATCACGCCGTTGACGCTGAAATTCATCAGGTGGCTTCTGCCGTCTGAAACGTAAGCGCGCCCGTCGCGCAGTCCGTCAACCCACGCATCGAAATTCAGTTTGCCATCCAGTCTGACGTAGCTGCGGCCCTGCCCGACGCGATCAGCCGTGATGCACGGAAAGTCAGTTTCGCCGCTGATGCGCGTGCGAAAACCGGCATTCAGCGTGTGATACCAGATATTGAGTTCCCACCCCGCAGGCGTGTCAGCCGTCGAGATGAAATCAACCGCGTCGTGCGCGACATCAACGATGTATTCATTCGCGCCGATGCCGTCGAATTTCGGCATTTCATAATTCGGCAACTGATCGCTCTTTACTTCCAGCCCCCAGCCCGAATGGGCGAAGCCGACCACCGCGCCCTGCGCCTTCGCCCATTTCAGAATCGGCAGATCCCACGATGGCCAGTCCTCAATAACTTTCGCGCCGGGATAGTCCTGATCCTTCAGTCGCAGCAGCACCAGATGGCCCGCGTGACTTGACGGAAAGCCCGACACTTCGACGTCATAGCGCATCAGGTTTTCGGGCGTGGAAAGTTTGTTGTCCTTCGCTTCAAAAAACTGTTTCTGAAAGTAATAACAAGGCCCCCACGTCAGCACGCTGCCGACATTCAATGCCTCGCCGAGAATGTGGCGAATCATATCTTCGGGCAGCACGCCCTGCGACGGCGTTTCGTAATGCGAGCATCCGGCGGCGTGAATGTGATGATCGCCCGAATACCAGTTCATCCGCGCCGGATCAATCCAGCGTGCCAGATTGAAAGTGAATGACTGCTGCCTGGCTGTCGTGACTTTGACAGTCTGCGACTTTGCCAGGTATTCAGGCCCGCGCGTGTATTCAATCTGATACTCACCGGCAGGCAGCGTGATCCTTTCGCCGTCGCTGCGATAAATCTGCGGATGAAAGCCAAAATCGGGCGCGAGGCGTTTGGCTTTGGCCGGATAAGTGCGCCCCTGTTTGTCACGGATGATGAATGAAGCTGTGGTCGGGCGGCCCTGTTCATCGCGGACGCGCAACGTGATTTCGGCTGAAGGCAGGCAGGTAAAGAGAATATCAACATCGTTGCGAAAGCCGATGTCCTGCGTGCCCTGACCGACATTGAAACTGAGGCGCGCCTCGCGTTTGCCCGCGTCGCGGCTGTAAAGCTGAATGATGCGGTATTCGAGATTCAGCCCCGAAAGCTGCGCGGTCATCGGCGGCTTGTTGTACAGACTCAGATCAAGCCAGCGGTCGCGCACATCGCGTTCGGTAATCGTCTGCTTCGGGCGCGGATCCATGCTGAAGCCGCCCGGAATATTGCTCGGCCCGCGCGCCCAGACCGGCAGCGCATTCGGACTTTCGGCTTTCAGTGGCGCGGTCACGCCCGCTTCGTTGTGAACTTTGACCAGAAACGTGCGCCAGCCGCTCTGATCAAGTTCTGCTTTGGCTGCGCCCCGCGTGACTTTGACGCGGCTTTCAGGATTGATGTGAACATTGAAAAGCGCGTAACGATCAAGAATGTCCTGAATCCGCTGGCTCGCTTTGCTGGCATCGTTGTCATTGATGGCCTGTTCCAGCGCCTGCCGATCAGCGGCGCTGAGCGGCGCGCCCAGGTAATCGAGCGTTTCAATCAGTCGCCTGGTCTGCGCGGCGAATGGCTGCAATTCAACCTGTACGGTCTGGCCGTGCAGAGGCCATAAACACAGGGTTGCGAGCAGCACTGGCAGAATAATCAGCAGCGAAGTTTTGCGAGCCGGGAGTTTCATTGATTTCTTTCAAGGATGTAATCAGCGTCAGAAAAAATTTCGACCAGATGATAATGCTGGCGCAGGTATTCGCGTAATGGTTCGAGATTGTCTCCGGCCTGCGGCGGTGTGCCCGGAGCGTGATCGAGCGCCTGCTGCCAGTAAACGAAACGAACCTGATGCCGCTCCAGGCCGTCCATCACGCTGCGCGCGTGTTCGGGCCGGGTGTATTCGGTTTTGAGCAGGAATTGTACCGCTGCCGGATTGCGAAGTCTGCCGAGGAAATAAAAATCAGTCATCGGCGCAAAGAAATAATCGCCGGGCCGCGTCTGCTGCGCGACCCATTCATAGCGTCTGAATGATTCATAACTTTGAAATGAAACGCGCCCGGCAGGCATCACGAGTTCGCGGCGCACCTGTCTTTGCTGTACCCAGGGCGCGCGCAGCAGAATAAACACAGCCGTCGCCGCCAGCAGCGCCGTCACCACGCGCCGCCACCTTCCCGGCTGACTGAGCAGCCAGCCGAGCAGAATCAAACCAGGCTGCGAAACGTGCGCCAGCCGATACCAGCCCGGCGCTGACATAACACCCAGGAACAGAAACACGCCGACAAAATTCAGCAGCATCAGCCTGTCCCATTTCTCATCCGGCTGCGCGCTGCGACGCAGACGGTAATGAATCCACCAGACCAGGTAAACGAGCGGCACGAGCGCATAAGTGAACGCCCGCACCGCGCCGACAAACAGACTGCCCTGCGCAAGCAGCGGCAGATCGCTCAGATAAACGCCCGGATTGTTCATCCAGTAAGTGCCGCTGTAATACTTCGCCGGAAAGATGACCGTGCATTCAATAAACCGCATCAGCCCGGCCTGACTGATGAAGTATGAAAGCGCCGCTGCCACCACAACGCCGAATGCCGA
The DNA here is from genome assembly GCA_046331565.1 of Blastocatellia bacterium. Classification (GTDB taxonomy): domain Bacteria; phylum Acidobacteriota; class Blastocatellia; order RBC074; family RBC074; genus DASRDU01. The sequence continues at coordinate 2,329,244 of JAXLQP010000001.1, read as the reverse complement.
AATCAGCCAGGCTTCAGCTTTCAGCAGTGTGCGCCAGTCGCTTTTCATCTGTCGGTGTTCCCACACGACAAATGCTGCCACTCCCGCCAGCGCCATCACGCCACGATGCTGCGTAAAGCACGCCGCCAGCCCGCACAATGCGCCCGCCGCCATCAGTCGCCGCACAGTTCGCCGTTCAATCACAACAGCCAGCGCAGCCATCACGATCAGCATTGAAAACCAGTGGTGCGACCCGGTGCGCTCAAAACGAAACTGAAAAGTCAGAAACAGCAGCGCAGGCAGCAGGCTCAGCCAGCCGCTGATGACCCGGCGCGCAATCACCACATTCAAAGCCGCCAGCGCGAGGCCCGTCAGCATCACGATCACGTTGTAAACCGTCACGCCTGCGCCAAAGAATTTGAAGCAGATGAAATAAACCAGTTCAGCGCCCGGCGTGGTGAGTTGAAAAAAGTCGCGGTAAATCACTTCACCATCCAGCATCCGCAGCGCATTGTTAATAAAGATCGTGCCATCACCCGGCAAAGCGAGCGGCGTGCGCGGCAGCAGAAAAAGCTGAAGGTAGAGAAAGGCGAGACAGACGAGCAGAAAAGTGAGGACGGGCAGCGTGGCTGTTCTGATCCGCGATGAGAAACCATCAGTCCTGGTCTGTGGCTGAAGCATTCTGTTTCAGGCAGCGGCGAATTCAGTGTCCTGACGGATGATTGAAAACCCGGAAATTCATACTTTGTCCGAACTGCCGGAAGATCAGGTTCGTACAAGGACTACTGACCTGAGTTTCTGAAACAATTCTGATGACACATTGAAGCGGGCGGTATGCTACTACCGCCGTGCAGGTCATTCAAGACGCGGCGCTGAGGCGCAGGAATGAAACCCGTCACAATTCAGGGAGAGCAGCATGAATCCTTACAGCAGGTGGATTGAAGGGAAAGACGCAATGAAGGTGGTCGCTGAGACTGCGGGCCGGGTGCGTGAGCTTTGCGCGCGCATCGGGACTGAAGGAATGAGTCAGCCCTGGGCGCCGGGCAAATGGACGATTCGGCAGATCGTGTCGCACCTGGCGCAGTGTGAAATGATTTTCGGCTCACGCTTCCGTCAGGCCGTGACGCCCGATGATTATGTCGTTCAACTCTTCGATCAGGATCAGTTGATGGCGCGCGAACCGGTGCCGGATGATGACCAGGCGCTCGATGCCTTCTGCGCCATGCGGGAATGGAACCTCACTTTCTGGCGCAGTCTGAATGAGGAAGACTGGGCGCGCAGAATGAAACATCCTGAGCGCGGCGAGGTGACCGTCCGTGAACTGCTTGAAACGATGGCCGGACACGACCTCAATCATCTGGAACAACTGGTTTCAGCGAGTGCGGGCAGGTAACCGGCAGGTGCTGACCGGCGCGCCCGGCGGCGCCGGAATCATCGTGGTTGCACGCCTGTTCCGGCGTGGTGTATCATCGCGGCGTGTCGAAATCGCGCAGTTATCAACCGCAAGTCAGGCCCGCCTGGCGCCCGCTCTCAAGCAAATCAGACTCGCAGGATCTTTCGAGGAGCCATTCAAAGATGTCCATTCGCAGCAAGCTGTCGCTGATCACCGTTTCCGCTCTGGTAGCCGTTCTGGCTGTGGTTGGCGGAATGCTTTCCAATTCCAACAGCCCGCTCGTGCGCGCCATCGCTGATCCGGGGCCGTATCCGCAGATTCGCATTTTCGAGGAAGTCGTTCATCACATTCAGAATGATTATGTCGAAAAGCCGGATCTCGAAAAGGTGCGCATCGGCGCGATGCGCGGACTGACCGAAGGGCTTGATCCGTGGAGCGCCTACCTGCTGCCGGTTCAGGTCAAGGAATATCAGGCCAATAAAAACAGCGCCGATACGACCGGCATTGTGCTGGGCCTGATGAGCAATTTCGGCTACGTCATCACCACGATTCCCGGTTCACCGGCTGACAAGGCAGGCATCAGGGCTGGCGATGTGATCGAATACATCGAAGGTCACGCGACGCGCGATCTGGATTTGTACGATATGCGCTCGCTGATGGTCGGCGCGCCCGGAACGAGCCTGGAACTCTCGGTTTTTCGGAACGGTCGCAGCGAAAAGATCAAAGTTTCACGCGGCCCGGTCAGCAGCGTGGCTCCTGAAGTGAAATCGCTGGATCAGCAGATCGGCTATGTGAAAGTGCCGGTTCTGAGCGCCGGGCAGTCTGAGGCGGTGGGCAATGCCATTCGCAACGCCATCAAAAAAGGCGCACAGAAAATCATCCTCGACCTGCGCGGTTCAGCGGGCGGCGACCTGAAGGAAGGCGTCGCAGTGGCCAGTTTCTTCCTGAAGTCAGGGACGATTTCAAAAACTCTGGGTCGGGGCGGCAAGGTGCTGGCGACCTACGAAGCCAAACCCGAACTGACGATCACCGACCTGCCGGTGGTGGCGATTGTTGATCAGACGACCGCCGGAGCGGCAGAGATCGTCGCTGCGGCAATTATGGAAAATCAGCGCGGCGATCTGGTCGGCAGCCGCACTTTCGGCGTCGGTTCTGAACAGGAACTCTTCCCCTTGCAGGACGGTTCGGCTTTTCTGCTGACGACGGCGCGTTACGCTTCGCCTGCGGGAAAGATTTTCATCACCGACGGTGTGGTGCCCAACAACGAAGTCAAACGCACGGAACTGGCCGATGTGGTCACGCCTGATGACAACGATGATCAGCCGCAGGCCCAGCCGCAGAACAAATCCGGGGCGCCGACGACTTCACCCACGCCCGCCGCGACCGCCACTCCGGTACCCGTGGCTCCGAAGCAGGCCGAAGACATTCTGCTCAAAAAAGCCATTGAGCTGCTCAACAGCGGTAAAGCAAAGAAACGCGCCGCCTGAGTCCCGGCTTTAACACAATTCTTCTGTTGCCTGAACCCTGCGACCCCCAGGTCGCAGGGTTTTTTTATTGGGAACGCACATTTTGTTGAACGGATATTACGAACTTTGAAATATACTTAGCAGGGTTGAACCCATTTAATTGACATTCAAATTAACAAATTGTATAAGGCTAAGCGTATTCACTGGGTAGCTTTTGTATTCACTTCCCTCAACTGAAACTTTAAGGAGAAACCCATGAACAAGAGCCACCTGATTGAAAAGGTAGCGAAGGAAGCTGGAATTTCGAAAGTTGCCGCTGACAAGGCGATTGACTCGGTACTGTCCGGAGTAAGTGAAGGGTTGATCAAAGGTGAGCGGGTGACACTGGCCAATTTTGGTACTTTTTCACTTGGCGAGCGGCGGGCCAGATCAGGGCGGAACCCACAGACCGGGGAACCGATCAGGATTGAGGCCAAAAGATTTGTACGATTCACCACCGGCAAGAAACTGAACCGGCAGGTCAACGGCAGAAAGAAACAGCGAGAACACTGACCTCCTGCCTGCAACCCACCCAACGAATCATTCCTCTCGCCATCAAAACTTATCAAAATCAGGGCAGCGACCCCGATTCGCTGCCTTTCTTATTTGACCTGACCGGCAGGGCAGCGGTTTACAGCGGAATGTTGCCGTGTTTGCGCGGCGGGTTCTGATCGCGCTTGTTTTCGAGCAGCTTCAGCGCGCGAATCAGCTTGCGGCGGGTAAAGCGTGGTTCGATCACTTCGTCAATAAAACCGCGTTCAGCCGCCACGTAAGGCGAGGCGAACTTATCGCGGAACTCTTCGACTTTGGTTTTGCGGGCCGTTTCAGGATCAGGCGCGCTCGAAAGTTCGCGGCGGTAAAGCACCCCGACTGCGCCTTCAGCGCCCATCACCGCGATTTCAGCCGTCGGATAAGCAAAGTTGATGTCGGTGCGGATGTGCTTCGATCCCATCACACAGTACGCGCCGCCGTAAGCCTTGCGCGTGACAACCGTAATTTTCGGCACCGTCGCTTCAGCGTAGGCATAGAGCAGCTTTGCGCCGTGACGAATAATGCCGCCGTATTCCTGATTCACACCGGGCAGAAAGCCGGGCACATCTTCAAACGTGATGATCGGAATATTGAAGCAGTCGCAGAAGCGCACGAACCGCGCTCCCTTCACGCTCGCGTCAATGTCGAGCACCCCGGCCAGAAAAGCCGGCTGATTGGCCACGATGCCGACCGGCTGACCGTTGAGGCGGGCAAAACCGATGACGATGTTGCGGGCGAAATGCTCCTGCACTTCAAAAAAGAAACCGTTATCAACCACCAGGTTGATGATTCTGCGAATGTCGTAAGGCTGATTCGATTCCGCCGGGACGATGGTGTTGAGCGCCACTTCGTCGCGTTCAATCGGGTCATCACAGGCGATGCGCGGCGGGTCGTCGAGATTGTTCGAGGGAATGAACGATAAAAGCTCGCGGATCAGGCGCAGGCAGTCGGCCTCTGATTCAGCCGCAAAATGCGCCACGCCGCTCGTCTGATTGTGCGTCATCGCGCCGCCGAGCTGTTCCTTGGTGACCTCTTCGTGCGTCACGGTTTTGATGACATCGGGGCCGGTGATGAACATATAACTCGTGTCCTTCACCATGATCGTGAAATCGGTAATGGCCGGTGAATAGACCGCGCCGCCCGCGCACGGCCCCATAATGGCTGAAATCTGCGGCACGACACCCGATGCCAGCGTGTTGCGCAAAAAAATGTCGGCATAACCGCCGAGGCTGACGACGCCTTCCTGAATGCGTGCGCCGCCCGAATCGTTGAGGCCGATGACCGGCGCGCCAACCTTCATCGCCAGATCCATGATCTTGACGATCTTCTGCGCGTTGGTTTCCGAGAGCGAACCGCCGAAGACCGTAAAATCCTGTGCGAAGACAAAGACCTCGCGCCCGTCAATCAGCCCGTGTCCGGTGATGAAGCCGTCGCCGGGATACTGAATCGAACTGAGGCCGAAATCGGTGCAGCGGTGCGCCTTGAGTTTGTCGAACTCCTCGAACGTGCCGTCATCGAGCAGAAATTCGATGCGCTCACGCGCCGTCATCTTGCCTTCAGCGTGCTGGCGCGCAATGCGATCTTCGCCGCCGCCCGCTTCCGCCGCCCTGTTCCTGTCGCGCAGAAGTTGCAGTTTGTCTTCGATCATCGAATGTCGTCTCTGTCGGATGATGGATTATTGAAGCTGTGAATTGAGATTTGATAGTAGCACAGCCGCTCATCACTGCAAGAGCCGCCCCGGAAGCGCCGCAAACAAGGAGAAACAAGGAGCGCAGGCGTCCCGCCTGCTGTTACTCCGAGAGCTGTCCGTTGTGAAAGAACAGCAGGCGGGACGCCTGCGCTCCTTGTTTGCTTGCTCCCTGTTCAGTTCCTGACGAATGCTCTGCGGTTTTGTTCAGGCGCTGGTCTGTGCTAACGTTGCGCCGCACTCCCGAACAGTTACAGCTTCATTCCTGCATTTTTTCGGAGCCACCAGCATGCTGAAGATCATCTGCCTGACTCTGTTCTCAATTCTGATGATGACCTCGCTGACGATGCCGCAGACTGCTGAAAACTTTCGCCAGACTCTGACCAGCGCCGAACGCAACCTGCACCTCGATAACTGGCAACTCACCAGCCGCGATCTCAAAACCGACAGCGCCGCGCCCTGGTCGGTGCACAAGTACACGCTGCACGGCGGCAAACAGGAAGGCGTGGATGTGATCGTCGTGGACAACGGCAGGCTCAGTTTCACCGTCATCCCGACGCGCGGGATGAGCGTGCTGAAGGTCGTCTCGGGCGATGTCACGCTCGGCTGGAATTCGCCGGTCAAAGAGGTCGTGCATCCGCAGTTCATCAACCTGCAATCACGCGGCGGCCTCGGCTGGCTGGAGGGTTTCAATGAATGGCTGGTGCGCTGCGGCCTCGAATGGGCAGGGCATCCGGGCAAGGACAAGTTCATCAACAATGTCGGTGACGAAGCCGAAATGGATCTGACGCTGCACGGCAAAATCGGCAACACACCCGCTTCAGAAGTTGAAGTCGTGATTGATCGCCAGCCGCCGCACCGCATCCGCATTCGGGGCCGCGTGGATGAGCGAATGTTTTATGGCCCGAAGCTGGAAATGTGGACTGAAATTTCAACCGAACCCGGCTCGAATGCCTGGCGCATTGATGATGTCATCACCAGCCGCAGCGCCTTCGAGCAGGAATATCAGGTGATTTATCACGCCAATTACGGCCCGCCGCTGCTTGAGAAAGGGGCACGCTTCAGCGGCGCGATAAAGCAGGTCACGCCGTTCAATGCGGTGGCGGCCAAAGGCATTAGCACCTGGACTGAATACGCCGAACCGCGCGCCGGATTCATCGAACAGGTTTACTGCCTGGTGCCTTATGCTGACGCAAACAATCGCACGATGATGATGCTGCAAAACGCGGCGGCTGATCGCGCCGTGTCAATGGCATTTCCCGTCGAACAACTGCCTTACGTGACGCTGTGGAAGAACACGAACGCGCCTGATGAAGGCTATGTCACGGGGCTTGAACCCGGCACAGGTTTCCCGTCAAATCGTCGCATCGAACGCAAGGCCGGGCGCGTGCCGAAACTCAGACCTGGCGGGCAGGTGCGCTTTACGATTGATTTCGCGCTGCATTCCGGCAAAGCCGAAGTTGCCGGGGCCGCTGAAAGGATTGCCCGCATTCAGGCCGGGCGGCAGACTCAGGTCGTTCCCGAACCGGCCAGAGTCGAATGATCCGGTCTTTCAACCGACCGAACAGAACTGGAGCGAGCTATGCCACACAAGGTTTCATCCGGTTTGCTGCTGATGGTTCTGGGCGTGTGTCTGGCGGGTCTGTCGCCGTCAGCGCAGCAACCGAAGCGCGAAAAGTTCGGTTCCAGTCTCGACCGCCTGAAATGGGACGAGCAGAAAAAGATCGCCGTTGAAGTCAGAAAGCATAAAGACGCGGGCGAAGTCGCAGTTGATGAAGAACCCATTCGCATCAAAACCCTGCTCGCGCTCTTTGACATTCTGGTGACAGACCAGCAGGGGCGTTACGTGACCGGGCTTGGCCGTGATGATTTTGACGTGGTTGAGGACGGGCAGTCGCAGGAACTCGCCACTTTCTCGCTCGGCGACAACGAAGCCCTGCCGCGTTCGATTGTGCTGATTATTGATTACAGCGGCAGCCAGTTGCCTTACCTGAGCAACAGCCTCGAAGCGGCCAAACGCCTGGTGGACAGATTGCAGCCCAAAGACCGGATGGCGATTGTGACCGATGATGTCTCACTGCTGACTGATTTCACGCAGGACAAGGAGCGGCTGAAAAAATCGCTCGATTCGCTCAAAAAACGCGCCATTTCACAGGCCACCGGACGCAGCCTGCAATACAGCGCGCTGCTCGCCACGCTGCGCGAACTGATGAGCAGCGAGGAGCGGCCCATCATCATCTTTCAGACCGACGGCGACGAACTTGGTTCGCTGCGGTCAGCCTCGCCCGACGCCGCACACGCTGAAGGCGCAGTCAGAGAATTCGGCCTCGGTGACATTCTGGACGTGGCCGAAAAATCGCAGACTACCATTTATGCCGTCATTCCCGGCGTTCGCCTGATCGGATATTCAGCCGAAGACCGCTTGAAAAGAGCAAAAGCCGCCTTCGAGCATGAGCTTGATTCGCTCTCACGCATCAGGCCGATGATGGGCGAATTTATGCGGTCGAGCCTGAGCAGCATGCCGGATGAATATTTTCGGGAGCGGGCCGAAAAGCGGCTGCGCGAGCAACTGGCGCTCGCCGGTGTCGCCCGCATCACGGGCGGCTGGACTGAGTTTCTCGAAGACCCCGATGAAGCCGCCGCCATCTACACGCGCATTCTGCTTGGCATCAATCGCCGCTACATCATCGGTTATTATCCGGCCAACACCGAATCCGGCAGCCGAAGGCGCAAAGTCGAAATCACCGTTCGCCATCATCCTGAATACAAAGTCCTGGGCCGGAAGTCTTACATCGTGCCTGAGTGAACCCTGATTGAAATACTGACCGTGAAGAGACGGTGTTTGGAGTCCCGGCTTTAGCTGGTCTGGCTTTCAATTCAAAGCAGACCAGCTAAAGCCGGGACTCCAAACACCGTCGCCTGACTGCTCCTGATAATTTTGATGAACTGTTTATGCTGCGATGCGCTGTGAGTTTATTGCTGGTTGTGTTGCTGATTGCCGCTGCTGACGGGCAGACGCCGGATGATTATTATCAGGAACCTTTTCGCCCGCAGTTTCACTTCACGCCTGAACGCAACTGGATGAACGATCCGAACGGGCTGGTTTATTACCAGGGCGAGTACCATCTTTTTTACCAGTACAACCCGTTCGGCAATGGCTGGGGGCATATGAGCTGGGGGCACGCGGTCAGCACTGATCTGCTGCACTGGCGGCACCTGCCGGTCACGCTGGCCGAAGAGAATGGTGTGATGATCTTTTCGGGCAGCGCGGTGGTTGACCGGGACAACACAAGCGGGCTGTGCCGCAATCCTGATCCGAAAGACAAATCCTGCCTGATTGCAATCTACACCGGCCACACTGAAACGAATCAGTCGCAGCACATCGCCGTCAGCAATGATCGCGGGCGCACCTGGACGAAGTACGCGGGCAATCCGGTGCTCGACATTGGTTACAAGGACTTCCGCGATCCGAAAGTCATCTGGCACGAAGCAACGAAAAAATGGGTGATGGTCGTTTCGCTGTCGCGCGAACAGAAGGTGCGTTTTTATGGCTCGCCCGATCTGAAAAAGTGGGAACTGCTGAGCGAATTCGGCGGCGCGGGCGTGGCTGAAAAGGATGTGCAGTGGGAATGTCCCGACCTGTTTGAATTGCCGGTTGATGGCAAGACGGGAAAGAAAAAATGGGTGCTGATCGTCAACGTCAATCCGGGCGGAGTCGCGGGCGGTTCAGGCGGGCAGTATTTCATCGGCAGCTTCGACGGTCGCCGCTTCACGAACGACAACCCGCCGGAGCACAAAATGTTTCTGGATTACGGCAAGGACTTTTATGCGGCGGTCACTTTTTCAGACATTCCGCAAAGCGATGGCCGCCGCATTCTGCTTGGCTGGATGAGCAACTGGCAGTATGCGGGCAAAGAGCCGACCAGTCCCTGGCGCACGGCGCAGTCAGTCCCGCGCGTGCTGTCGCTAAAAAACTTCGGCGACGGTCTGAGGCTGGTGCAGCATCCGGTCGCTGAGTTGCAGCGATTGCGTGACCGGCATTTTGAAAAACCGGAACAGGTGAGCGGCGATGCCCTGGAAATCAGCGCTGAATTTCAAACCGGCGCCGGAAGGCAACCGCTGATTCGCCTGGTCAGCGGCCCTGATGCGGCCACGATCATTGGTTACGATGCTGCAACTGGAAGGCTCTTTATTGATCGCAGCCGTTCAGGGCTGGTTGATTTTGACCCGCACTTTCCCGGCATTCGTGAAGCGCCGATTAAATTGCGGCAAAAGCGCCTGAAACTGCGCGTGCTGGCTGATCGTTCGTCCGTCGAAATTTTCAGCGCCGATGGTCAGGTTGCGGTAACCGAACGTATTTTCCCGCTGAATAAAATACAGACAGTTCAGATCGTGGCCGCTGAAAATCAGGCCCGCTGCGTGGCGTTTGACGCCTGGCAGTTGAAATCGGTCTGGCGAAAATAACCCGGAGGTTCACCATGGGATTGCTGAAAATAACCGGCACGATTGACATCGGTCAGTTCTGGCCGCGTGGCAGTTCGGACGCTGATACGGTGGGCGTGCAGGTAACTCTGACTGAAAACCCGTTCAGGTTCAGAAAGAATCCGGGCGGCAAATATCAGGTCACGCACGTCTTCGATCAGGCTTCGGTCAAGGGCGTCGGCGGCAAAAAGTACGATCCGATCAGCAACAACGGGCGCATCAAAATCAGGTTGCAGGGGATTGATGCCCCTGAACTGCACTATCACCTCAGCACGAAGCCGAAAAATATGACGCCTGAGCAGGAGGCGAAATTCAAGGCGCTCAACGCGAAGGAATACCGTCAGTATTTTGGTGAATCGGCGGCGGTCGCGGCGGGTGAACTGCTCGCGCAGACCGGTCAGAGCGTCATTCCCTGCACGGTCACGACCGAAGTTGATCTGCCGGGCGAAGTCTGCGATGCCTACGGCAGATTCGTCGGTGACGTGGTGGTGAAGATCAAAAACAAGAACGTGAATCTCAATCGCTGGACGATTGAACAGGGCTGGGCCTTTCCGACGTTCTATTCGTCAATGTCGGTTGAGTTAATCAAAACGCTGCTGGTCGCGGCGCAAAAGGGCAGCGCAAAGCAGGGCAGCCCGGTAAAGTTTCTGCAAAAGACGATGGGCGCGCTGGATGAAACTCTGGTCTTTCGCAAAGGCAGCGGCATCACTCCTGACCCGGCGACTGACACCGGCCCGGCGCTGATGCCGAAACTGTTTCGCCGCCTGACCGAATGGACGATCCTGAACAAATCCGGCGTGACCACGGACAGCTTTCACAAGTTTCTGACGAAGAAGAAAGACAGTTGCTTTACCCTGAACGACTTTCTGACGCAGGGCAGCAACAGCGCGCCCATCAGGTTCCTGAATGAATTCATTGACCCGGACGGAAAGATCAACTTCAATCCGTCTGAAATCGTTTTCCGCGAACTGCCATCACTGCTGCTTGGCCCCGATGGTCAGCCGGTGACGCAGTGGTGAGCCGGGAAAAGACAGCGACGAAATCACACGAATTGCCACGAATGGCAGACTTAGCAGCAATGCTGCCTGCGGTTTTTGATTCGTGAAAATTCGTGTTCATTCGTGGCTGGTTTTCTCTCCTGAATCAGGACACGCCACAATGGAACGCAAATTCACCACAGAGGAAAACAGAGGTTCACAGAGGAAATCAGATTTGATGTTCCCTCTGTGAACCTCTGTGGCCTCTGTGGTGAATTCCTTTGTCCCAGGGGCTTGATTTAGTCGGATCGCTGCCGGTAAAGAGGCGGCCAGAGAACAGACGTGGACAGTGTTTCAGCTTCACGAATTGAATGGTCATTGACCGGGGAAGCCTTCGCGCGGTTCCTGAGTTGTCTTGATTCTGACACCGAACGCGCGGGTGAAAAGTACGAGTCTGTCCGCCTGATGCTGCTGAAGTTTTTTGACTGGCGCGGCGCGCACTTTCCCGAAGAGTGCGCTGACGAAACGATCAATCGCGTGATTCGCAAAATTGACGAAGGCGAAACGATCCGCGACATTCCGACCTATTGCCAGGGCGTCGCGCGCCTGGTCTTTCTGGAAACGCTCAAACGCGCCGACAGCAAACGCGCCGACATTGAAGAGGTCAGTCAGCTTGAACTGGCCGCGCCCGAACCTGAAACCGAAGATCCGCGCCTGGCCTGCTTTAATCGCTGCCTGGCTGAACTGCCGCCCGAAAGCCGACAACTGATTATGCAGTATTACCAGGACGAGAAGCGCGCCAGGATCAATAACCGGCAATCGCTCGCTGAACGTCTGGGACTGCCGCTCAACGCCCTGCGCAGCCGGGCGCAGCGCATCAGAAATCGCCTGGAAGAGTGCGTCAGCAGGTGTCTGAAAAAAGAGTGAAAAAAATGCCGACATGAATTGCGGGTTTTGGCCAGTTATGGTTGAGAGCGCCGGAAGTCCCTCAGACGCTCAGACCCGAACCCGACAATTACCGGAGGCATTATGAATTCTCTGACAGTTCTGCTGACAGTGATTCTGCTGCATCAGACGCTGATTCTGTATCTGGTGTTTCAGCTTCAGCGGGTGGCAAAGACGAGCAGGCATCAGCAACCAGCGAACGTAAATCAGCAGGTTCGAAGCTCTGACGCGATTGACGGTAAGGTTGTAAACAGCGCGCAGCCGGAGCGGCGCAGCGTCAGCAGAAACAATCAGTATTGCCGGATTTTTCCGGCAATTCAGGCGACAAAGACTCTGTCCTTCGATACCAATGTCTTCGAATCAGACAATTGCAGATGAAAGCCGGGAAGCGATGACCCGCTACCTGCTCGGTCAGATGACCGAAACTGATCAGCACGCGCTGGAACAGGAATTTTTTACTGACAGCGAAAAGTTCGATCAGGTCTGGGCGGTTGAAAACGAACTGGTTGACGCTTACGTACGCAACCGCCTGCCGCGCCGCGAGCGGGAGCTTTTTGAGCATCACTACCTGCAATCACCAAAACACCGCGAGCGCGTGGCCTTTGCCAGAATGCTGCTCGAAGCCGCCGACGAAACCGCGACCGCGTCGGTGACAGACTCAGCGCCGGTTGCATCGTGGTGGCAGCGCCTGCTTGAATCGCTGCGCGGTTCGCAGATGCTTTTGGTCGGGGCGATGTCCGCAGCCATGCTGCTGCTGACCGTTGGCGTTTTATGGCTGCTCGTCGAACGCAGCCGCCTGAGCGATCAGCTTGCCAGCGAACAATCCGGGCGCGTCACCCAGGCGCAGCGCGAACAGGAACTCAGCCGCCGGATTCAGGAACTCGAAAAACAGGTCGCCAGCGAACACCAGCAAAACGAACAGACAAATTCAGAACTGACTCGTTTGCGCGAAGAACTGCGCCAGACCCAGGCACAGCGGCCCGCTCCGTCACAGTCATCGCAACCCGCGCTGCTTTCATTTCTGCTCATTCCCGGCGGCGTGCGCGCAGGCGGCGAAATGCAGCAGCTTAAAATTCCATCCGGCATCAGGCAGGCGCAGTTGCGCGTGAAAGTTGAGGCAAATGATTACCGCAGCTTTCAGGCAAAGCTGCGCGCCGTTGATGGCGACGAAATCCTGAGCCGGTCAGCCCTCAAAGCAAACGCGCAATCATTCGTCACAGTCACCGTTCCCGCCAGCAGACTTGCCTCAGGTGATTACATTCTGACCTTGTCAGGCGTGACCTCTTCGGGCGAAACCGAAGAGGTCAACCGTTACTCCTTCCGCGTCAACCGCCAGTAAGCCGGTTGCAAAAGCTCCTGAACAGGACTTTTCACCACGAAGAACACGAAGAACACGAAGAAAAGGAGAAGAGGAGAAGAGGAGAAAATGAACGGGCAAAGTCTGATTCTGCTTTTCCCCTCTTCTCCCTGTCTCCTCTTCTTTCTTCTCTTCGTGTCCTTTGTGTTCTTCGTGGTGAAAAGGTCACAGGTTTTTTTTGCCGCACTGAAAAATTCCGCGACATGTTTTTTCGCCCTGCGCCAGTACCAGGTGAAGGATGAAAAACGAATGAAAGGCAACAGCAATCAGTAACTCAGACAGAAAATCAAAAGGAGAACAGAACCATGCGTAAGGAGATCAGAAATTTCACAACCACAATGTTCACACTGCTCGCGCTCGTCGTCGTGACGATGGCGGTTTCGGCCCAGAGCATTTACGTGAAAAAGACCGATGCCAGAATCACGGATACGGTCAGAGTCGGAACCGGAACCGGAACCGGCGCAGCGGCGGGGCCTGCGTCAGATCACATTTACGGTTACATTCGCTGGAAGAAGTCGCAGGGCTTTCCGGCTGTCAAACAGCCGATTGATTTCAGAAATACCCGGTTCATCAATGTCCGGGCCTCCAATCCCTGCGGACGTTTTACTGTCCTGGCTACGGTTCATCGTCAGAATGGCACATCCTTTGGCGGCGATGTGAAAGTTGGCGAAACGGTTGCGACCAGCTTCAAGGAAACAGCGGACGGTTACGAATGTTTCTATGACCTTCAGGGAATGCCGGGCGGTGAGGCCGTGCGCGTTTCGGCTTTTCTGAATAATCAGCTCTGGATGCCGGGCACCGACCCGCTGTCAGCCGATCCGTCGTATGAAAAGTCGTTACAGGTGATCGGCGGTACGAACTTCGTGACGCTGCGGCGCACCCGCCCGGACTTCCCGGCCAGCGCGCAACTCAGCTTCCAGATGGCGCTGACGCCGAAGCAGATCGTCCGGTAGTTTGCGGCGGCAGATTCAGGTTCAGTCAACGGGCAGGACGGGAAATATTCTCAGCCTGCCCGTTGTGCGTCACGGCAACAGATGAAAACGAAAACGGCAACAGCGTGAGGAGACAACCATGAAAATCGCACCATCAACCATTCAGTCAAAAAACAGCAACGCCCCGTCAAAGTCTTCGCGTCGTCAATTCTGCCTGCTGGCGGCGGGGCTGGCGTTTGCGCCGCGTGTGGCTTTTGGTTTTGCTTCAGTGACGAATGCCGGAAGCATTGCGCCGAAGCTCCGCATTGCGGTGATGGATTTGTCAGGTTCGGCGCTGCGGGCGCAGCAACTGATTCAGACGGGCGGGGTGCAGAATCTGCCTGCGCCCACCGGTTTCGCGCAGGGGCTGACTGAAATGCTGACGACGGCGCTGGTGAAGTCGGGGCAGTTCGTGGTGCTTGAGCGCGTGGCCGCAGACAAAGTTGTCGGCGAGCAGGATTTGAATGCCACTGATCGCGTCAATCCTGAAACCGCTGCGGCAAAAGGAAAGATCATCGGCGCGCAGGCGCTGATTACCGGAGACATCACCGAATTCAGTTATCAGCAGTCGAGCGTGGGCGGCAATCTGAGCGGCCTCGGCAGGCTGTCGGTGCTTTCAAAGCTCAGTTCCAACCGGGTCACGGCGATGGTGGCCATTGACCTGCGCGTGATTGATGCCGTGACGGGCGAGGTTCTTTTTTCGCAGCGTGCAAAAGGCACATCGAGTATGACCGGCGTTGCTTCTGACATCACCGCAGGCGGGCAGAACTTCAGCGTCACAGGCTCGGTTGATCAGCCGCTCGGCAAGGCTTCGCGCGAAGCGATTGAGAAAATTGTGGCGCTGCTGGCGGGCAATGCCGCCCGCGTGCCATTCACCGCCCGCATCGTCGAAGTGCGCGACGGACGAATTTACGTCAACGCAGGCCAGGAGGCGGGCCTCAGACCCGGCATGGAATTTGACGTGTACGAACAGCAGCCGACGCTGATTGACCCATCAACCGGGCGCACGCTCGGCACGCCTGATCGTCTGCTGGGCGCAATCAGAGTTGAGGACGTGCAGGATAAATACTCGGTCGCGGCGGCGGTCAATGGCGCGGGATTCAAACGCAATCACCTGCTGCGGTTCAAAGGGCAGAAGGAAATGCCCTGACCGGATTGAAGGGCAGCAGGCGCGAACCTGAGGTCAATGCAGGCCCCTGGGTACGCACGTTTCCAGCGTGCTCCTGCTTCGGGTAATCGTTGTGTCCGCGCAGCCCGGCACGCTGGAAGCGTGCGTACCCAGGGGCCTGCATTGACAGTCGGCGGCGAGGGAATAGAATGTGCGCGCTCTCCCGAACGCAGGCACAATAAATGATCCGGCGCGATGACACAGCAAAAACACCGGCCAGGCACCGACTGAGATTCAGTAATTGTCGGCGTCTGCAAACCGTGCTGCTTTGCCTGATGCTGGCGCTTCCAGTCACCTGCCTGGCCAGCACGCAGGCACAGGAGCAGGGCCTGGCGCTGCGCCATTACGTCGAAGCCGAACGGCTGGCGGCGCAGAACACCGCCAAAGCGCAGCGGCAGGCGATTGAGAAATACGAGGCGGCGCTCGCCATCTGGCGCAAACTGAACGATCAGGGCGGGCAGTCGCGGGCGCTCAACGGCCTGGGCGCGGCTTATTACACGCTCGGTGAATGGCAGCAGGCGGTCGGTTATTTTGAGCAGGCGCTGCCGCTCGTGCGCGCTGCGGGCAATCGCGGGGGCGAGGCGCTGGTGCTGTTCAATCTGGCTTTCTGTCAGGATTCGCTGGGCGACAAGCAGCGCGCCCTTGAGCTTTATCAGCAGGTGCTGCCGATGCTGCACGAAGCGGGCAACCGGACTGACGAAGCCTCAACGCTCAATAACCTCGGTCAGCTTTACGCCACGTTCGGTGACAGGGCAAAGGCGCTCGATCATTACACGCGGTCATTGCGGCTTGAACGCGAAATCGGCGTCAAAGGCGGCGAACGCGCTGTGCTGAGCAATCTGGCGCTGCTTTACGATTCGGGCGGCGACAAACAAAGCGCGCTCGATTATTACCAGCAATCGCTCGCGCTCAGCCAGGCCGCAGGCGATCAGCGCACTGAAATCAGAGTGCTGAATAATCTGGCTGCGGTCTGGCGCTCGCTTGGTGAAACGCAGCAGGCGATTGAACTCAGCGAACGCGCCCTGACCTTAAGCCGCACCATTGGCGACCGCGACGGCGAAGCGCAGAGCCTGCACTCGCTCGGTTTCATTTACGATCAGAACGGCGAGGACGAGCAGGCGCTGAAGTTTTACGAGCCTGCGCTGGAACTGAGAAACAAACTGGGCGACCGCAGCGGGCAGGCCTCAACGATGGGCAATCTGGCCGCGATTCTGGGCCGGCGCGGCGAGACTCAGCGGGCGCAGGCGATGCACGAGCAGGAGCTTGAACTGTGCCGCGCTACCGGCGACCGCAGCGGTGAAGCCGCCGCGCTCAACGGCCTCGGCAATCTTTATGCAGCCACTGCGCCGCAAAAGGCGCTGGAACTTTACCTCAGCGCCCGCGATATTTTTCGCGCGGTGCAGGACGCCGGTGGCGAATCCGCCGCGCTTTATCGTGCGGCGCTGGTTTACGACGCGCTGGGTGAACTCAGCGCCGCGCGCGGCTGTATGGAAGCAGTGATTGGTTTCATCGAATCGCAGCGGGCCGCGCTCGTCAGTCAGGAACTGCGCACTTCGTATTTCAGCACGAAGCAGCGGTATTACGAATATTACATCCGGCTGCTGATGCGGCAGCACGAACAGGACACAGGCAAAGGCTATGATGCCGCCGCGCTGCAAATCAGCGAGCGGGCGCGGGCGCGCAGCCTGCTTGAATTGCTGGTTGCAAACCGCGTTGACATTCGTCAGGGCGCAGACCCGGCGCTGCTTGCGCGCGAAAGAGAATTGCGCGATCAGCTCAACGCCAGGGCTGCGGCGCAGACCCGCCTGCTCAGCAGCAAAAAGACCGAAGCCCAGGCCGCCGCGCTGACCAGCGAGATTGCCGCGCTCAATGCGCAGTTGCAGGAAGTCGAAACAAAGCTGCGCCGCACCAGCCCGCGTTATGCCGCGCTCGCACAGCCGCAACCGCTCACGCTCAGAGAAATTCAGCAGCAACTGCTCGACGATGAAACGCTGCTGTTTGAATACGCACTCGGTGAAAAACAGAGTTACCTGTGGGTTGTCTCGCCCTCATCGGTCAGCAGCTATGCGCTGCCGCCGCGTGCAGAGATCGAAGCCGCCGCGCGCAAAGTTTATGGCCTGCTGATTGCGCGCCCTGAAAAATCAGGGCCGCCCGACGCGCAGCTCATCACGCAGGCTTCAACTTTGAGCCGGATGCTGCTCGGCCCCGCCATTTCGCAACTCGGTCAGAAACGCCTGCTCATCGTCGCGCCAGGCATATTGTCGTATCTGCCTTTCGCTGTTCTGCCACAGCCGTCCGTCGTCCGTCGTCAGTTGTCAGTTGCCACAAACAGCGAACCGCGAACAACGGACAAGGGACAACGAACAACAGACAACGAACAATTGCTGATTGCCGATCACGAAATCATCAATCTGCCCTCGGCCTCAGTGCTGTCAGTGATTCGCGGCGAAGCGGCAAACCGGAAGGCCGCAGCCAGGACTGTGGCGGTGCTGGCCGATCCGGTCTTTGAAGCAGACGATCCCCGCCTGATGATGAAAAAGAACAACGCGACTGCCGCGCCGGGAAATGTTGTCGCCTCGAATGCTGAACTGAAGCGCGCAGTCAGAGGCGCGAAATTCAGCCGCGCCGGTTTTGCGCGCCTGCCGTTTTCTGCCGAAGAAGCCGATGCCATTCTCTCGGTTGCCGCTTCTGGAACGGGCCTCAAAGCGACAGGCTTTCGCGCCAGTCGAATGGCCGCGCTGAGTCCTGACCTGGGTCAGTACCGCATTGTCCATTTCGCCACGCACGGCCTGCTCAACAGCGCGCAGCCTGAACTTTCAGGTCTGGTCTTTTCGCTGCTCGATGAACAGGGCAGGGCGCAGGACGGCTTTCTGCGCCTGCACGAAGTCTTCAATCTCAAACTGAACGCTGACCTCGTCGTGCTGAGCGCGTGCCAGACCGGACTCGGCAAAGAGATCAGAGGCGAAGGACTGATCGGGCTGACGCGCGGGTTTATGTATGCGGGCGCGCCGCGTGTGGTGGCGAGTCTGTGGCAGGTGGATGACCTCGCAACGGCGGAACTGATGAAGCGGTTCTATCGCGGAATGCTCAGGGACGGCTTAAGACCGGCGGCAGCGTTGCGCGCCGCACAGCTTGAAATGGCGAAACAGAAGCGATGGGCCGCGCCTTATTTCTGGGCAGCTTTCACGCTTCAGGGTGAGTGGAAGTGACGACACAGGCCTTCCGCCAGGCAACTGACAGTTACTCCGTCATCAGCAGCAGTTGCATCTGCGTTTGCAGCCTGCGCATTTCATCGGCGACTTCGGCAAAGCCTGCGGCCTGGCGAGCGGCTTCAAGCAGCGGGTCGGACATCAGAAACGGATAGTTGGCATAGCCTGTCCGCATCGCTTCGCGCAGCATCACGAAGCAGTTCTCAAAATCGCCAAGCAGCGAATAAATCGGCGCGAGGACGTAATAACTGTACCCGGCAAGCTGCGCGCCTGAATTGAGAATGACCTGAAGCGCGGCGGCTCCTTCTGCCTTTGCGCCTTTGACCGCACACAGCATCGCATAAGTCATCGCCCGCATTTTGCTCTCGCCGGTTTCATTCAGAATCGCCGCGAACTGCGCCATCGCCTCTTCGCGCCTGCCTTCGATCAGTTCAAGCACGCCAAGCCAGAACGTGACTTCAGGGCAACTGCCCCGGTGCTTCTCAAATTCGCGGCGGGCTTCGGCGTATTCGCCTTTCTGATACAGCATCACGCCGATGATGTACGGGTAAGTGGTCGGATTGATTTCAACGGCCTTGCGAAACAGCGTCAGCGCAATGTCGGGCAGGCCCGCGTAATCATAGGCGTGGCCCATCGCCTGGTAAGCGTATTCGCTGTTCGGCGCCACCTTCAGCAGCCGCTTGCAGTCGCTGATGGCGTTTCTGACATCACCGAGTTCGGCGTAATAAAGAATGCGACAGAAGATGGCAGCCGGCGATGACGGATTGATTTCAAGCGCGCGACTGATGGCCCGCTCGGCTTTCTGAAGCATCGTTTCATCGCCCAGGTAATGCCGCGCATTCAGATAACGCGCAGCGAGCGCGGCCCACGCCGGAGCATAATTAGCGTCAAGCTGAACCGAAGCTTCAAGCAGTGCGAGCGCCTGTTTGTGGCCTTCATCATTCTGCGAACAGGCGAGCGCGCGCAGGTAAAGTTCATAAGCGACGGGGCTGGCCGGGGCATCGTGGCGCAGGGCTTCCTGTTCGCCGGTCGAAAGATTGAGGCGCAGCCCGCGAATCAGTTCATCGCAGATGCGATCCTGCAATTCGATGACGTTGTCGAATTTCAGATCAATGCGTTCCTGCCACAGCACTTCATTCCTGGCGACATCAATCAACTGGGCATTGACGCGAAAGTTGTCGCCCGCCCTGATGTAACTGCCGGTCAGAATCGAATCAACCTGAAGTTCGCGGCCCACCTGGCGCGGGTCGGCGGGCTGGCTGCGATATTTTTCGACTGCCGATGACGGGCGCACGATCAGCGACTTGATGCACGACAACTGAGTGATGACCGAATCGGCGAGGGCAAAGCCAAGGTATTCGATTTCAGGTTCAGCCATCAGATTGCGCAGCGGCAGAATCGCCAGCCGGAATCGTTTGCGCAGCGTGGCCGAAGGCAATACCGGCGTCAGCGTCTGATACGCTTCAGGCGGCGGCAGCGGGCGCGTCATCAGTGACGGATCTTCAGGCGTGAGCGTGAACTGTGTGGCGAATTCATCAGGCGAACTGAGCGCGTGCTGCAACGCTTCAGCCAGTTCACCAGCGGTCGCGTAACGCTGTGCGGCGTCTTTGGCCAGTGCTTTCATCACGACTGATTCCAGTGCCGCCGACAATTCAGGATTGAGATCACGCAACCGGCCCGGCTGTGTGTTGACCTGCTGCATCAGCACCGCGACCGATGACGTATTCGGAAAAGGCACGCTGCCTGTCAGCATTTCGTAAAGCGTCACGCCGAGCGAATAAATATCGGATCGCGCATCGAGTTCAGCGCCGAGACACTGCTCCGGCGACATATAATGCGGCGAACCGATGATCGCCGCGCCGGTCAGGTTCGGCAGTGTTTCGTCCTCGCTGATTGAATCTGACGGGTTGCACAACCGGGCGATGCCGAAATCAAGCACCTTGACGTGCTGTCGGCCCGGCTGCTCTTCGATCAGGATGTTGTCGGGTTTGAGGTCGCGGTGGATGATTCCGGCCTGGTGTGCGGCGGCGACGGCTGAACAAACCTGTTCCATGATCTGCACGGCGCGTTCCGGTGTGAGGGGGCCGCCTTTGACCAGTTTGCGCAGGCTGTGGCCGCCAATGAGTTCCATGACAATGAACGGGCCGTATTCGCAGACGCCGTAATCGAAAATCTGAATGATGTTCGGATGGCGCAACGCCGCTGCCGCACGCGCTTCGCGGCGAAACCGTTCAAGCATCCGGCTGTCGCTGGCAAAGGCAGGCAGCAGCACCTTGATGGCTACCGGGCGGTCAAGGCCAAGCTGAATCGCCTGATAAACTGCGCCCATGCCGCCGTGACTGATCGGGCGTTCAATCCGGTAACGTTCGGCCAGCACCACTCCGGCCTGCAAATTCCACGCTCCTTCGCGGGCTGGCTGATCTGAGATGTTTTTCAATTGTTCAGACATGACGAGCGATTTCCCTGATTCACAGGATCATTACGCAGGCAGTTGGATGATGGATTTCAGTCCGCGAGGATTATGCTGGCTGCCTGAGGGCCGACACAAGGCCGCAGGCAGCAACGCGCCCGGCAATGAGCGAACAACGCGGCCTGCGCATTGACACACCCTCGCAGCGTGTCGAGCATGACCACAGATCATCCCTGCTGAACCGGCAATCAAAACGAAAGCAGGGCCGGATCAATCGCCTGGGTACGCACGCTTACAGCGTGCTCCTGCGGTGCGGAAACAACGGCTTTTCAAAACCCGGCACGCTGGAAGCGTGCGTACCCAGGCGATTGATCCGGCCCTGAATGAAAGGGGACACAATGATGAATTACAAAATTCCTGCCGCAACCATGCTGGCTCTGCTCTGTACTGTCAGCGCAGTTCTGGCGCAGGACAGCGAAAAGAAAGTCAGCATGAACCAGATGCCCGCCGCCGTTCAGGCGACGGTCAGGGAACAGAGCAGGGGCGCACAGCTTCGCGGCCTGGCCAGAGAGACTGAAAACGGGCAGACCTTTTACGAAGCTGAATTGAAGGTCAACGGCCACACCAGAGATGTGCTGATTGACGAAACCGGCAAGGTCGTTTCGATTGAGGAACAGGTTACGCTCGCTTCGCTGCCCGCTGCCGTCAAAGCCGAAATTCAGAAGCAGGCAGGCCGGGGCCGCATTGCCATGGTTGAATCAGTCACCAGAGACGGCGCGATTGCATATTACGAAGCGCACATTAAAGGCGGCGGCAAAGCGCGTGAAATCAAAGTCGGCCCGGACGGCAGCCTGATGAAATGAAATCCGGCTCCAGGCTGCCCGGGTTACGTCTTCTGAGTGGCCGATCATGTGCCGGGAAACTTTTTCTGACTGAACATTCGTGACTTTCCTCGTAAAACTGCTCTTCACTGCTTTGTTCACTGCTGCGGCCATTTCAGCAGAGGCGCAGACACCGGTGCCTGCGGCGCAGCCGAATCCGCCGCAGCAAACAACTCCGGGGCCTGCGCAAACGCCTGCGCCGCTCTCGCTCGATGATGTCACGCGGCTGGCGCTGGCACAGGCGTCGGCGTTTCAGCAGGCGCAGCTTAATGAACAACTCGCCGCCGAGGACGTGCGGCAGGCGCGGGCCGCATTCCTGCCGCGCCTGTCTGCGCCTTCGACTTTCATCTACACCACGCCGTCAACCGGCCTGTCGCCCGGCACACTGCGCGAAGCGAGCTTCATTGCAGCCAATGCCATCAGCGAATATCAAACGCTCATCGGCGTGACGGGCGAACTTGATCTTGCAGGCCGATTGCGCGCCACGCTGAGGCGCAACCGCGCTTTGCTTGAAGCGGCGCATTCGGGCACGGAAGCAGCCCGCCGCGCACTGATCCAGGCGACAGCCGAAAGTTATTACGGCCTCGCGCTCGCCGTGTCGCGGCGACAGGCTGCCGCGCTGAGCCTGGATGCGGCGCAGGAGTTCGAGCGCATCACCAGCCTGCTGGTGAATGGCGGCGAAGTGGCGCAGGTGGATTTGCTGCGTGCCCGCCTGCAGACTGCGACGCGGCGCGATGAACTCGAACAGGCGCGGGCGAATGAATCCGCTGCTGCCGACGCGCTGCGCGTCTTTCTCGGCGCAGACGCGGCTGCTTCGGTCGCGGTGACTGATCTTGCGACGGTCGCGCCTGACGCCGCCGAAGTCGAACGATTCACGAGTGAAGGCATTGCGCGACGGCCTGAACTGGCGCAGTTCGAGGCCGAACGCCGCGCCGCCGAAGCTGAAATCACCATCGCCCGCGCCGAGCGCAGGCCGCAGGTTTCTTACAACGTCGCAGGCGGTTTTGATACGGATTCACTCAGGGCCGACCCGCTCCGGCGGCATTCGGGGGCGGCGGCGACGGTTGGCGTGACGATTCCGATTTTTGACTGGGGCGTCAGTCGCAGCCGCGAACGACAGGCGCAGTTGCGCGTGCAATCGCTCGAATCGCAGCGACTGCTTGCGTTGCGCGGCTTCGCGCAGCAGTTTTACACGGCGCGCGCACAGGCCCTGTCGGCGGCCTCGCGCGCCCGACTCGTCGCGGCCTCGCTGCCCGACGCCGAACGCAACGTGACGCTTTCAATCGCTCGTTACCGTGCGGGCGAAGCGCCAGTCCTTGAAGTGACCGACGCACAGAATACACTCGCCGCGCAGCGCACGGCTTACTCTCAAGCCCTGTTTGATTATCAGGTGGCGTTGACGCGGCTGCGGCAGGCGGCGGGGAGTCAGTAGACCAATCGTCGGCTCTCTGCCGAAGCGCGGCAGCATGTGGAGTGCGGTGACAAGTCACCGCTTTCGCTTTCGTCGTTCGTACCTTCGACGGAGATTCGACGCCCGAACAAAAAGCGGTGACAAGTCACCGCACTCCACACGCTGCCGCGCGCCGAAGCGACAACTCGAAACCGCGACAGGAATCAGCAAACAAATCGAATGACTCAACGCAATGATTCGATAACCAGCACGCCGGAACCGCCGCGGCGCAGTCGTGGGCCTGGATGGCTCGCACTTGCCGTCACGCTTGCGCTGATGGCCGCTTTGCTTTACTGGCGCTGGCCGAAGAAATCCGCCGAAGAAGAAGCTGAACCGGTCGTTGTCAGCGTTCACGTCGCCAAAGCCGAACGCGGCGCGATTGCGGCGCAGACGACTGCGCTCGGCACGATCTTTCCGAAGCAGCAGGCGACCGTAAGCGCGAAGATTTCCGCGCCCATTGTGCGAATGGCCCTGCTCAAAAACCGCGTTGTCAAAGCGGGCGAGCCGATTGCCATCCTTGAATCCCGCGATTTGCAGGCGCAGCGCACCGAAGCCGCTGCCGCGTTGCAGGAAGCGCGCTCAAACCTGCGAAACATCGGCTCCGGCACGATTCCGCAGGCGACCGCGCAGGCTGAAAAGGATTTGCACGATGCGCGGGCGAACGTTGAGAACGCGCGGGCGACTTACGAACGACGGCGCGATTTGTACGAGCGCGGCGGCATTTCCAGGAAAGACCTCGAAGCCGCGCAGCTTGCGCTCACGACCGCCGAGGATCAATTGCGCCTCGCTGAACGCACCGTCAACCTGCGCGCCAGTGCGCTCAGTCCGAGCGAACGTGCGCAGGCCGAAGCGAAGGTCAAACAGGCTGAAGAACGATTGGCCGCGCTTGATGCGCAGTTGAGTTACGCAACGATTCGCGCGCCGTTCACGGGCGTTGTGACCGATCAGTTTCAGTATCGCGGCGAATTCGCGGCGGCGGGCGCGAAGCTCGTCAACATTGCCGATTTGAGCGAGGTCATCGTCAAGGCTCCGTTCGCGGATACAGTTGCTGCGCATCTGAAGACCGGCGACGCGGCAAAGGTTCTGCCGACCGATCAGCCGGGGCAGGAACTGGCGGGCCGCGTTTCGCTCGTCAGTCGCGCTGCCGACCCGGCGAATCGTTCGGTCGAAGTCTGGGTGACGCTCGATAACAGGAGCGGGCGATTGCGCGCCAACGGCTCGGCGCAGGTCGTCGTCGCAACACAATCGGTCGGCGATGCCGTGATTGTGCCGACCAGCGCCGTCACGCTCGACGCCAGCAACGCCGCTGAAGGCAGGGTGATGGTCGTTGACAGCAAATCCATCGCCCACGAAACGAAAGTCTCGGTCGGCATTCGCACGCCTGACAAAGTTGAAATCACGTCCGGTCTGAAGGGCGGCGAAACGGTCGTTACTGAAGGCAATTACGCGCTGCCCGACGGCGCGAAGGTGCAGGTGAACGAGGAGAAAGAGGGAGAAGGGAAATCAGAAGCTGAGGACAAAAAAGATGAGAAGCCGGAGGAGAAAAAGTGAACCTCGCGCGGCTTGTTTCTCAGCAATCGAAGGCGATTCTCGTACTCGTCGCGCTGCTGTGCGCGGCAGGTATTTATGCGGCGTTTCAACTGCCTTCGGCGCTCTTTCCGCAAACCGATTTCCCGCGCATTGTGATCATCGTGGATAACGGGGTCGTGCCTGCGCCGCAGATGCTTGTTTCAGTCACGCGCCCGATTGAAGAAGCGATGAACGGCATCCCCGGCATCGAACGCATCAAGTCCACCACCGCACGCGGCGCGGCGGACATCAATCTTTTTTTTGACTGGCGCGTGGACACGCTGCAAACCTTGCAGATGGTGCAGGCGCGCTTGTCGCAGCTTGCGACGACGCTGCCGCCGACGGCTTCGATTCGCCGCGTTGACCGCCTGACGTTCGCCGTCTTCCCCGTCGTCGGCTACAGCCTGACCTCGGACACGCGCGACCCGACAAGCCTGCGCGATCTGGCGACGTATACCATTCGCCCGCGATTGTCGCGCCTGCCCGGTGTCGCGGGCGTGGCCGTTGCGGGCGGACAGGTGCGCGAATTTCACGTCACGATTGATCCCGAACGGCTTGTCGCGCATGGCGTCTCGGTGCAGCAGGTCAGCGACGCCGTGCGCAATGCCAACATCATCGCCTCGCCCGGACTGATTGATGAAAATCATCGCCTTGAACTGGCGCTCGTGAGCGGACAGGCGAAGACTCCTGAAGAACTGAACGCGATTGTGGTGGCGAATGTGAATAACGTGCCTGTCACGCTTGCGGACGTGGCGACGGTGGGCAGCGGTGTTGAGCCGAATTACACGATTGTTTCAGCGGATGGTCATCCGGCGGTGCTGCTCAACGTCACGCGGCAGCCTTATGCCAACACGGTTGCGGTCGTGGATGAAGTGAGAGCCGAACTCGACGCCGTGCGCGCGCAGTTGCCGAAGGATGTAAAAATCGCCCCGTTCTACGATCAGTCGCTGCTCGTGCGCGAAGCGATGAAATCGGTGCGCGATGCAATTCTCATTGGCCTGCTGCTGTCGGTCGTGATTCTGTTTGCGTTTTTGCGAAACTGGGGCACGACGTTCGTGGCGATTCTCGTGATTCCGGTGACAGTGCTGGCGACGTTTCTGGCGATGTGGCTGGTCGGGCTGTCGTTCGATCTGATGACGCTCGGCGGTGTGGCGGCGGCGATTGGTCTGGTGATTGATGATGCGATTGTCGTGGTCGAAAACATCTACACTCATTTGCGGCACGGCCAGTCGCGGCACGACGCCGTGCAGAGCGCGATTCGTGAAATCACTGTGCCGATCATCGGCTCAACGATCACGCCTGTTGTCGTCTTTCTGCCGCTGACTTTATTGACGGGGGTCACAGGCGTTTTCTTTCGCTCGCTTGCGCTGACAATGGCGGTGGCGCTGCTCACGTCGCTCGTCCTTGCGCTGACGTTCACGCCCGTTCTCGCGGAACGCTTCGTCAGGCTCAGGCGCGGCGATGAAAACGAACCGCATACTGAAGAAGAGGCCGGGCCGTTTTTGCGCGCGATCATTGCGCGTTATGAATGGGTGCTCGATCACGCGCTGAATCACAAGCTGGTTGTCGTTGCGGTAATTCTTGTCGTCGGCCTGTTCTCTTACATTCTCTATCGCAATCTCGGCTCTGAATTCCTGCCCGCGTTTGATGAAGGCGCATTCGTGCTGGATTACGTCGCGCCGCCCGGTTCGTCGCTCACTGAAACCGACCGGATGCTGCGGCACGTCGAAGAGATGCTGAAAGAGACGCCTGAAGTTGAAAGTTATTCGCGGCGCACGGGCCTGCAACTCGGCCTCTTTATTACCGAACCCAATTCGGGCGATTTCCTGGTCAAGCTCAAACCGAATCGCCAGCGTTCGACCGAAGACGTGACGGGCGATTTACGCAGAGACATTGAAAAGAGCGAACCTGCGTTGCGCGTTGAATTCGTCGGTATTCTGAGCGATCTGATCGGCGATCTGACGAGTTCGCCCGCGCCGATTGAGATTCGTCTTTTCAGCGAAGATGCCGCCGCGCTGCACCGCACGGCGACTGAAGTCAAAGATGCGATTGAGAAGATTCCCGGCGTCGTGGACACCTTCAACGGCGTGACGATCAGCGGGCCTGCGCTCACCTTCAAGGTTGACCCGCAACGCGCCGCCCGTTTCGGCGTGACGGCCAGTGACATTGCGCAGACCGTTTCGACCGCGATGACGGGCGACCCGGCTTCGGCGATTCTGCAACAGGGCCGCCTGATTCCGGTGCGCGTTGTGCTGCCGAAAGCCGCGCGCGAATCGCTCGACACGCTGCGCGCACTGCAAATCCGCGCTGCGTCGGGCCAGTTCTTCCGGCTCGATCAGGTGGCCGACGTTGATTACGATCCGGGGCAGGCCGAGCTTGAACGCGACGGTCTGCGCCAGTCGGTCGCAGTGACGGCGCGGCTCGAAGGCGTTGACCTCGGCACGGCGATTGGGCAGGTGCAGGCAAAACTGGCGAAAGACGTGAAGCTGCCGCCGGGAATGACGATTGAATACGGCGGCTTGTACCGCGAACAACAGGCAAGTTTTCGGCAACTGCTGATCGCGCTGGTGCTGGCAATTGCGCTGGTCTTTGTCGTGCTGCTGATTGAGTTTCGTTCGCTGGCGCATCCGGCGGCGATTGTCGCGGGCGCGGTGCTGTCGCTTGGCGGCGTGCTGCTCGCGCTGCTTCTGACGCACACGACGCTCAATGTTGTTTCGCTCGTCGGGATGATTATGGTCGTCGGGATTGTGGCGAAGAACGGCATTCTGATGCTCGATGCGGTTGAGGAACATCTGGAAGCGGGCGACACGCTGCGCGAGGCGTTGCTGCGGTCCGGGCGGCGGCGGTTTCGTCCGGTGCTGATGACTTCGCTGGCGGCGATTTTAGGGATGCTGCCGCTCGCGCTTGCGCTCGGCGCGGGGTCTGATCTGCTGCAACCGCTGGCGATTGCGGTCATCGGCGGGCTGGCTGTGGCGCTGCTGCTGTCGCTGATTGTGACGCCGACGGTTTATGCGCTGCTGCGGCGCTCCCGAAACATTCACTCTGTCTGAATATTTCTGTGCAGGCCTCAGTAAATCTGTTACGAGGACAAATTGTCTTTTTCATGAAAGGAGAAGTTAACAATGAAAACGACAGGTCGAATATTGCTGTTGATGACGCTGTTTTCAGGCTGTCTGATGACCGCTGCGTTCGCGCAGGCAGCGCCTTATCACGTCCTCAGAGAAATCAGAATTGGCGGCGAAGGCGGATGGGATTATGTCGTCGCGGACAGCCGGGCGCGCCATCTGTATGTTTCGCATGCGACGAAAGTGATTGTCGTTGATCTCGATTCAGAAAAGATCGTCGGCGAGATTGCGAATACGAACGGGATTCACGGCGTCGCGCTCGCGCCGGAATTCGGGCGCGGCTTTACGAGCAACGGGCGCGATGCCACAGTGACGATCTTTGATTTGAAATCGCTCGCCGTCATCGGCATGGCAAAGACCGGCGGCAACCCGGACGCGATTGTTTATGATCCGGCAACAAAGCGCGTCTTCACTTTCAACCGCATGCGGGCCGATGCGACTTCGACGGTGATTGACGCGGCTTCGGGCAGTGTCATCAAGACAATCACGCTCGGCGGACGACCTGAATTTGCTGTCAGTGATGAGAAGGGAAAAATCTTCGTCAACCTCGATGACAAAAATGAAGTGGCGGTGATTGACACGAAAGAGATGACCGTCGGGCCGCGCTGGTCGCTGGCGCCGGGCGAAGGGCCGAGCGGGCTGGCGATTGATCTGAAAAATCGCCGTCTCTTCAGCGTCTGCGAGAACGAAAAGATGATCGTGATGAATGCTGACAACGGCAAAGTCATCGCTGCGCTGCCGATTGGCAAGGGCACGGACGGGGCGGCGTTCGATGCGGCAAACGGCCTTGCCTTCAGTTCAAACGGCGGCGACGGAACGCTGACCGTCGTTCACGAAGATGCCCCTGACAGGTTCCGTGTCGTGGCGAATGTCAAAACAATGCCCGGCGCGCGCACGATGACAGTGGATGCAAAGACGCACCGGCTTTACCTGCCGACAGCACAGTTCGGCCCGCCTGCGTCAACGCCTGAGCGACCACGAACGCGACCAGCAGCCGTGCCGGGGAGCTTTATGATTCTGGTCGTGGGAAAGTAAGGTCTGGCTGATGATGGTCTGAACATCAGTCAGATCAGATTTCAATCACATATCCGAAAGGTGTGGCGCGATTTGCCCGCAGTCGCGCGGCATTCGCAATCGGCCCGTGGCGTGAACCGCGCGATTCTGGCAAATCGCGCAACACTTCACGAATATGCAATTGAAATCCGACCTAGCTGCCGCTGGCAATCGGAATGATGATGGTTTTGTGTTTGCCGCGGCCCGGTGTTTCTGCTTCATCAGCGGCGGCCCGGCTGGAGCGTTTCTGCCCGGCAAACTGGCCGATGATTTCTCTGGTGAGGCTGGCGAAATCCTGAGCGCCGTGACAGTCAGCATCATGCTCGAAAATCGTGCTGGCTGCCTGGGCGGCCTCGCCGAGGCGGACATTCTGGCGAATCGCCGTCTGGTAAACATCTTCCTCAAAGATGCGCTCGATGTCGGCCCTGATGCGATGGTCAAGACCGCGCCGGTCGTCATAGAGGTTGATCACCACACTGATCGGAATGTGGCGACGGTTGCTGTACAACTGAAGCTCCATCACCTGGCTGACGATGTTGGTGGCGCCGATGATCGAATACTGGCTGCACGACATGACCAGAATCACCTGGTCGGCGGTGACGATGGCGCTGCGCGTCTGGTAAAGGATGGCAGGTGGCGTGTCAATGATGACGTAATCGTAAACCTGTTCGACCGGATGCAGTCGCGGCCTCAGACTTTTCCAGCGGTCGCCGCGCTGCGCCAGCGCCTGATCCTGTTCCGGCAGATAACGGTTCGGAATCAGATCAAGATTCCGGCGCACGTTGATGATGTAATCACTGACCAGCCGGTTTTCATCCAGCAGCAGTTCACTCGAAGTCAGATCAGCCGGAATCGGTTCGCGGGTGAGGCCTCGTGTGAGGTTGCTTTGCGCGTCCAGATCAATGGCCAGCACGCGCAAACCGTGTCGTTGAGCGAGCGCGGCTGAAACCTGCTGTGCGCAGGTAGTCTTGCCGACGCCGCCTTTGTGGGCGACAAATGCAATGATACGGCTCATGTCAATTATCCGTGAGGAATGGAGAGGTTATTGAAATGGCGCGTGACTTTTCAGTGGGGGGAGTGATCGGTGATGAAGAAGCAGCGCTGTTCACGCTCCGCGCTGCTTCCGGTTACAACTCAGTTGTTCTTCTGAAACTCGCTCATAAACTCAACCAGTTTTTCCACGCCTGATGGCGGAAAGGCATTGTAGATCGAAGCGCGCAATCCGCCAACCGAACGATGACCTTTCAGCCCGTCCAGTCCGGCGGCTGTCGCTTCCTTGATGAACTTCTTTTCCTGCTCCTCAGAAGGCAGCCGGAAGGTGACATTCATCAGGCTGCGGCAGTCTTTTTCAGCATGCCCGCGATAATAACCGTCTGAAGCGTCAATGGCGTCATACAGAATTTTCGCCTTCTGCTGATTGAGCGCCTGAATTTTTTCCAGCCCGCCGACTTCGTTGAGCGCCCACTTGAAGACCAGCCCGCAAATATAAATCGCAAAACACGGCGGCGTGTTGTACATCGAACCATTCTTCGCCAGGTTTTTGTAATCGAGCATCGCGGGCAGACCCTCAGGCACACGGTCAAGCAGATCGTCACGAATAATGACAATCGTCGCGCCTGCCGGCCCGGCATTCTTCTGCGCGCCCGCATAGATCAGCCCGTACCTTGAAACGTCGAGCGGGCGGCTGATGAAATCTGACGAGGCATCGCAGACGAGCGGCGCATCACCGAAATCGGGTTCCTGCTGAAACTCAACGCCGAAGATGGTTTCGTTTGAAGTGAAATGCACATAAGCCGCGTCAGGATCGAGCCGGATCTCTTCAGGGCGCGGCAGACGATTGAAATTGGTGTCGGCGGTGGTGGCCGCTTCGCGCACCGTGCCGAGCTTCTTTGCTTCCTTGATTGCGCCCTGGCCCCAGCTCCCGGTCACGATGTAATCGGCGCTTCTGCCTTTGGGCAGCAGGTTCATCGGCACCATCGAAAATTGCAGGCTTGCGCCGCCCTGCAAAAACAGGACTTTGTAACTGGCCGGAATATTGAGCAGCTTGCGCAGGTCGTCTTCAGCCTCTTTGATGATCTGCTCAAAGGTGGCCGAGCGATGGCTGATTTCCAGCACCGACATGCCGACGCCGGGCAGGGCGAACAGATCGGCCTGCGCTTTTTTGAGAACTGATTCAGGCAGCACTGCCGGGCCTGCGCTGAAATTGTAAATACGTTCAGTCATTGGACTCTCCTGGAATAATGTTCGTCAGGCTGTCAACTCAATATCATTGAATCAGGCAATGCGAAAAGCCGGAAGAGAGACAACGGAACAAACGGAAATAACGGAACAGACGGAAGCACAAACTGCGCGCAGTTTCTGCTTTTCGTCTGTTCGTTATTTCCGTTTGTTCCGTCATCTTTCTTCTGTCTGATTCAGCGATGCCGGGCTGTCGGCCTGGCGTGATGATCAAAAAGAGCATGTTGGCGCACTGTCCTGAAGTCAGAAGGTTATCAGATGAGCCAGGTCGCAGCCTCGTAGTAACGAATTCATTCGTTCTGTTTCTGAGGCCGCAAACCTTCGAAGCAAACGAATGAATTCGTTACTACGAGGCTGCGACCTGTCTTCCTGAGACGCCTGATTATCATGGCAATGCGCTTTTGTTGTGTTCAGTCATGTCTGAACAGATTGAGTTCGATAATGTCACTGTTGCCGCTGCGAATGCGATTGAGCGTTTCATCGCTGAGCGGGTAATCAAGACTGATGCGGGCAATCGCCGCCTGCGCGCCGTCAAAGACGACGTTTTCCATCTCCTGCACGTTGTTGCTCGCCTTGCGCAGTTCATTGAAAACGTGCGCCAGCACGCCTGGACGGTCGCGGTGACGCACGACCAGCACATGCGTTGCCGGAGTCTTGTCAGTCAGGTTGACAACGTTCGGAACCTTGCCGGTTTCCTTGAATGTTCTGATGATGCGCACGGTTTCGGCGGCAATCGCTTCCTGCGCCTGATCGGTCGAAGCGCCGATGTGATGAGTGCCGATGACACCGGGCAGCTTGATCAGTTCATCGGTGAATTCGCCGGTTGCCGTCGTCGGTTCACCAGCGAAAACATCCAGCCCGGCGCGAATGCCTTTGGTTTTGACGGCCTGCGTGAGCGCGACCTGATCCACGATTTCAGCGCGTGAAGTGTTGATGAAATAACTGCCGGGCCGCATGGCTTCAAAAATATCGGCATTGATGATGCCGCGTGTGTCCGGCGTCAATGCCAGGTGAATGCTCAGAATGTCGCAGTCATCGGCCACTTCGGTAATGGTCTGGCGAAAGGTGATGCCCATTTCCGCTGCGTGTTCAGGCGTCAGGCTGCGGCTCCAGCCGATGACTTTCATGCCGAAGGCTTCAGCGCGCGGAATCATTTCGCGGCCAATCTGACCAAGCCCGATGAGGCCGATGGTCTTGCCGTACAGGCCGCGCGCTTTGCTGTAGTCCTTCTTGTTCCAGATGCCGACGCGCAGATCAGCCGTGTTTTCAGGAATCCGGCGATCAAGCGCGCAGATCAGGCCGAAGGCCAGTTCCGCCACCGCAATCGCATTTTTACCGGGACAGTTTGAAACATAAATGCCGCGGGCCGAAGCCGCTTTGACATCAATCGTGTTGTACCCGGCGCCGGCCCGCACAATCAGGCTCAGGCGTCCGGCATCCAGCATTGCCTCGGTGACTTTGGTCGAACGCACGACCAGCACTTCAGCGTGCGAATCGCGCACGGCAGCCACAAGCGATTCATCCTTCAGTTCCGGGTTGTAAGTCAGCTCGCAGCCGATCTGCTGCAGGGCATTGATGCCGCTTTCCTCAAATTTGTCTGCAATCAGAATTTTCATAGTTGATGGAGTAATGTTTGAAATCAGTTGTTATTCAGTTCAGAAAAAGAGAGATGACGGAACACACGGAAATAACGGAACAGACGGAAAACTTCAGCCCCTGCTCTGGTTCTGCTTTCCGTCTGTTTCGTTATTTCCGTGTGTTCCGTCATCTCTCTCCCTGTTTTTATCGTGACTGACTTCTCCGGTTTTATTTTCAAATCAGATGACTCAGCAGGCCGTCGCGCAGTTTCGGCTCGAACCACGTTGATTTCGGCGGCATCACTTCACCGGCATCGGCCACCGTCATCAGGTCAT
Source organism: Blastocatellia bacterium (assembly GCA_046331565.1). Taxonomy (GTDB): domain Bacteria; phylum Acidobacteriota; class Blastocatellia; order RBC074; family RBC074; genus DASRDU01. The sequence goes on along the minus strand of JAXLQP010000001.1, from coordinate 2,296,401 downwards.
CGAGCGTGGTCGGACAGAGCGAGAAGGCGACGGCGGCTTTGCCTTCATTGACCAGGCGTTCGAGTTCCGCCGGGCCGCGAATGCCGCCGACAAAATCAATGCGCTTGTCGGTGCGCGGGTCTTCGATGCCGAGGACGGGCGCGAGCAGCTTGTTTTGCAGAATGCTCACATCGAGCCGGTCAATTGCGCCGAGCGGTCTGGTCGTTTCGCCGTTCAGCGTCAGCCCGTACCAGTGACCACCGAGGTACATTGAATACTGTCCGCGTTCGGGCGGCGTCGGGCTGGCGTTTTCGGAAATGTCGAAGGCGTGCTGCACGCGCGCCAGAAATTCTTCGGGCAGCAGGCCGTTGAGGTCTTTGACGACGCGGTTGTAAGGCAGAATCCGCACCTGATCGTCGGGGAAGATGACGCACTGAAAGAAATTGTATTCCTCGCTGCCCTGATGCCCGGCGTTCTGTGCGCGCAACTCTGCGCGGGCGCGGCTTGCGCTTTTGGCGCGGTGATGGCCGTCGGCAATGTAAAGTTTCGGCACTGCGCCAAACGCGGCAATGAAATCCTGGTTCATCGCCACCGGCACGCGCCAGATGATGTGTTCGACTCCGTCCGCTGCCTTGAAGTCAAAGAGCGGCGCGGTTTCGATGACCTTTGTGACGAGCGCATTGATTTCAGCCTGGGCGCGATAGACCAGAAAGACCGGGCCGGTCTGCGCCCGCAGCGTCAGAATGTGGCGCGTGCGGTCGTCTTCCTTGTCGCGGCGCGTCAGTTCGTGACGCAGGATCGTGCCTGCATCGTATTCATCAATCGAACAGCAGGCGACCAGTCCGGTCTGCGCCTGCTCACCCATCCGCAGCCGGTAAAGATAGAACTCCGGTTCATCCTCAATCACCAGCGGAGCCGTCGCAATCAACTGATCGAAATTCGCGGCGGCTCTGGCATAGACGGCGTCAGAATAAATGTCAGTGTCGGCGGGCAGATCAATTTCAGGCCGCGAAACGTGCAGAAAGCTGAGCGGATTGCCTGCGGCCAGCGCGCGGGCTTCGTCAGTGTTGACGACATCGTAAGGCACGGCGGAAACATCGGCAGCGCGTTCAGGCAGCGGGCGCAGCGCGCGAAATGGTTTGATGATTGACACAAATAACTCCTGTCGGATGAATCTGAGGTTGAGCAGTTAAGGCCGGGAATTTTACCTGATCACAGCAGCCTTGCCTATGGCTGGTGAACAGGGCAGCGCCAATTGACGCCAGAAACAAGGAACGCAGGCATCCCCGAACAAGGAGCGCAGGCGGCCCAAAACAAGGAACGCAGGCGTCCCGCCTGCCTGTCTTTCGATAACGGTACGGTGAGCGAAGCCGGGCAGGCGGGACGCCTGCGTTCCTTGTTTTGGGCCGCCTGCCTTCCTTGCTGGTTCCTTGCTCGTTCTACAACGGCCACCAGACCGGCACGACGAGCATAATCACCACCAGCACGACGGCTGTCAGCAGGCCGCCGACGCGCACGTAATCAGCAAAGCGATAGTTGCCCGGCCCGTACACAATCGCGCAGACGGGTTCGAGCGGCGTCGGGAAGGAACACGAAGCGGCAATGGCAATAGCGATGACGTAAGAGCGCGGATTGACCTGCAACTGATGCGCGACGTTGATGGCAATCGGCGTCAGCAGCATGGCCGCTGCTGCGTTGGCCATCGGCTGTGTCAGCAGTGTTGTAAAAACCAGAAACCCGCCCAGCACGACCAGCGGCCCGCCGAAACCAAGCCAGCCCGTGACATACTGCGCAATCAGCCGCGCGGCGCCGGTCTTTTCCATCGCCACGCCCATCGGAATCGTCGCCGCGATCAGCACAATGGCCGACCATTCGACGCGCGTGTAAGCTTCGCGCGCGGTGATGCACCCGCTCAGGATCATGGCTGCGGCTCCGGCCAGGGCGATGATCGAAATCGGCATGACGTTGAATCCGGCAATGACGGCGACGGCCAGAAAAAAGGCGACGGCCCACACGGCTTTGTTGTGGCGCAGCGGCGTGTGTTCGACATCATCGAGCGTCAGAAAGTTCGGATCCTGGCGCAGGCTGTCAATGCGCCGCTTCGTGCCCTGAATGACCAGCATATCGCCAACCTTGAGCCGGATGTCACCGATGTTTCTGGTCAGCGGCTGATCGTGCCGGTACAGGGCCAGCACGTCAGCGCCGTAACGCGAGGCAAAGCTGATGCGCTTGAGCGTGCGGCCCGCAAAAGTTGAATTGGGTGACAGAATCGCTTCGACAATCACCGTGTCGCTGCTCGCCTTGCCATCGCCATCTGCAACATTCGGGGCCGGGGTTGCAGGTTCCGGCTCAGGATTCTCGTCAGTGTCGGCATCGCGTTTCAGGGCAAGCCCCTGCGCATCCTTGACGCTCAGAATCCTGTCGAGTTTGCCGCTCACCAGCAGCACATCGCCTTCCTGCAACACTTCGTCAACGTGCGGCAGCAGGCGTTCGCCCTGGCGCACGATCTTGATGATCTGCAATTCATAAAGATTGCGAAAATCGGCTTCGCCCAGCGTGTGCGCGATCAGCGGCGAATCAGGACGCACCACGATTTCAGTGAGGTAATCCTTGTCCTGCCGTTCTGCCGCATCAGCTTCAACCGCGTGCTTTGGCAGCAGCCGCACGCCAAGCACAACCATATAAAGAATGCCCGCCGCCACAATCGGCAGTCCGATGGGTACAAACTCAAACATCGTAAACGGCGGCAGGTTGTATTTCGGCAGCAGCCCGTTAACGGCGAGATTGGTTGATGAACCAACCAGCGTGCATTTGCCGCCCAGCACAGCGCCAAACGCGAGCGGCATCAGAAACTGCGACGCCGGTTGTTTGATGCGCCGCGCAATTGCAATCACGCCCGGCATCAGCACTGCCGTCGTCACGACATTGCTCATAAAGGCCGCGATGGCTGCCGCCGTCAGCATCGTGATGACGAGCAGTTTTGTTTCATTCGCGCCGGAGACGTTATAAAGCCTGCGCCCGATGGCTTCGATTACGCCGGTATTGAACAGCGCCGCTGAGATGATGAAAAAACTGGTGATCGTAATGACCGAAGGATCGCTGAAGCCTGACAATGCTTCAGCAGGTGTGATGATTCTGGTCAGCGCCAGCGCGAGCAGCATCAGCACTGCCACCAGGTCAATCGGCAGGGCCTCGGTGATGAACAACGCGACTGCCAGCAGCAGAATAATCAGAACGATGGTGACAGCCACAAATTCTCCTGGGCGAAACAGACCGCAGATGACACGGATGCCGCAGATTCAGGCTGACCTGATCAGCTTTGATCCGTTATATCCGTGTCATCTGTGGTCTGTGTGAATTTTCCTCCCGCCTTCCCGCAGGGCGAAAACCGGAAGCCCGCCACAGTCTGCCTTCAACTGCCGACAGTTCGCGGCTGGTGCGCCTGATCTTTCATCTTCGTCAGGTCGCGGACGGCCCTGACGTAATCTTCAAGCGCGACCGGTTTGGTCAGGCACAGGTCAGCGCCCATCTCCTGGATGGATGGAATGTCTTCCTGGCTGAAACCGGTCACCACCAGAATCGGCACATTGCGCAGTTTGCGACTGCGGCGAAACATTCTGATCAGCCGTTGTCCGTCAACATCCGGCAGGCGCAGGTCAATCACCACCACATCGGGCGGCATCCGGCAGGCGCTGCGATAACCGGCCCGGCCTTCAGCGGCTGTGGTGGTTTCATAGCCTTCAGCTTTCAGCACATATTCCAGCGCCTCACGCGAATACTCGTCGTCTTCGATAATCAGAACCTGAGACTTGCGTTCGCCCATGACAGAGCCTTTGCACCCGGCCTGTGTCAAACTTCAGTCTTGCGATGCGCCATCAGCCGCAGCAGGCCGTTGATCGCCAGGTGCAGCAGAATGTACACCACCAGCGCAATCAGATAAGAAAACCTGAAATGAAAACGCCCGGCTGCCGGATCGGGCACCAGGCTGCGGAAAGGCGCCAGCAGCGGCGCGGCCAGCGTATCAATCAGGTTTCTGAACCCGTTGGATTGTCGCGCGCCGAGCAGGTCCAGCACGATCTCAAGACTGATGATGCCGTAAATCAGATAGAAGATGTAATCAATCACCTGCGACACCCGCGCCACCCCGCGCGCCCGTTCCAGTTCGGCCTCGGTTTCTGAAACTTCATTGATCGTCTTGTCGCGCATCCGGTTGCCGAGTGAAGCCAGGCGCGCCTGATCGCGGTCATCGAAGCGATTGGCGTGATCAGCCACTTCGGCCTGCACCTCGTTTTTGACGGTGTTCCTGACGGCATCGTGCTGTGCCCGGCGACGCGCTTCATCCAGCGCCAGTTTTTCGTCCATTGCCATAATGCTTGTTCCTCCCGATGCGTGTTCAGTAAGTTCGCCAGCGACTGCGCGCAAACAGGCTGATGACAGCCACAAAGAGTGCGGAACCCATAATTGACCAGATGACCGGAAACGACCGCCCGCCGATTCTGACCGGAAAGATTTCAGGCAGCCCAAGTACTCCGGCAATCCACATACCCAGCAGCGCGCCAATAAACCCGGTGGCAATCGAAGCCAGACAGCCGCCGCGACTGTAGCCCGCGATGGCCTGTCCAATCGCTCCGCAAATGCCCGCCACCAGCAGCAGAATCAGAAATGCTTCCAGCGTCATCGCTCGTCATTCCTCCGTACTCCGGCAGAAGCAAAGCGCATGCCAGTTGAGTTTTTCCTGAAGAAGCGCCAATAAAGCCATTTCTGATCAGCATCTGATCTGCCGCTGCTGAGCTGATTGTCGGACTGTATCAATCCGGCGTCCTGGCTGCGTACAGTCGGCTGAGGGCGGGGAGACAGGCGAGCCGTTCAGACGGAGTCTCTGAAAAAGTAAGGTTGCTTCAACCAGATCAGTTTTCAGTTGCGCCGCCGGAAAATGTTGCGCGATTTGCCAGAATCGCGCGACATCTGCCATCGGCCTGCTCGCGTAAGCCGCGCGATTTGCCAAAATCGCGCAACACTGGTGATTCCGTGCACTGATCTGCAATCTGAACTGTGTCGCACAGATGTCTGAACGTGGTTCGCGGTGGCTGAATAAACTCAAACGGGATGACGTGTTGTTTATCTGGTCTGTCTGTCAGGCGTATACCAGATTGGCGAAGACCAGCCGCGCTGTTGCACTGAAACCGGAGTGCCTGCCGGTAAAGCAATACCCGCCCGCACGGCGTCATACGTTGACCAGCGCGGCGTCGGGATTTCCAGCACCCGCACGTAATAAAACGCATGCACGCTCGCATCGAAATCCGGGTCAGTCCACACGGCTTTGAGTTCCGCATCGCCAATCGAGTTCTGATACGTCGCGGTCTTTGCGTCCACCGTATTGCCGACCGGAGGCGCTTTGCCATCGGCTCCGACTTTACGTTTGTCGGACAAGGCCACGTTGTAAATCTTCTCGAAGGTCTGCCCATTTTGGCTCCAGCCTTTGATGATCTGAATGCGGTCGAGATTCGCGCCATTCGGGTCTTTGAGCGCCCACACGACGAATTGCGGCGCTTTGCCTTTGCCAGCCGGAAGATCGCCGCCCATCGGCACGCCTTTGCTGTACGCTGTTTTCACCCAGTCGCTATGGTTGAGCAAACCTGCCGAGTAGCCCCAGCCGCCAAAAAATCGCAACTGCAAACGCGGCCCCGACGTGCCGAAGGTTTCTTTGCGCTTCATCGCGTCAAAGATGGCTTCACGGGTGTTTTCTTCGGCCCACACACCGGCGAGTCCGCCCAGTCCGTTGGAGAGAGGTTTCCTGTTGGCAAAGCGCGCCTGGGCCGTAGTATCGCGCACGCCGGAATGCCCGAAGTACTTGTCGCTTTCGCGCGGCGCGGCGGCATCGTGCGTATCGCTCGAACCGATCAGGCCGAACCTGAAGGGATTGAAGCCGCCCGCTTCCTGCAACTTCACACCATTGCGCAAGGCTTCGCGGATGTAGCTGCCGGGGACTTTGCCTGCGCTGTCGGGCAAGCCAATGAGTTCCGTCGAAATCTCGAAGCTGGCGAATTCGTCATTGGGAGAAACTTCGGGATGCGTGTCGGATTGTCCTTTGATCTGGCTGATTTCGTTGATGGGTTCGTTGCGATTGCGGCGCACGGCATAAGCGGCGTCCAGCGGCTTGCCCTCTGAATCGAGCAGGGCATACATCCGTCCGTCGCTGAGATTGGCGTTGTGCGGAATCGCCAGCACCTCGCGCCCCTGCTGGCGTTGTTGTTCCAGCCACGTCCAGAGTTCTTCGGGCTTGCGGGATTCAGCCGACGTGAAGGGCATTTCCGGCACATGGTCATCACGGAAAATTACATTGCGATGCAGATTCTGATTGTTCGGCATCGAACTCCATTCATAGCCTGCAAACGTTGTGAATTTGCCCGGCTGGTAATGGCGATTGGCGTTGGCGACGACCTGCGTCCAGACGCTGCGGCGCAATTCGGGGGTAATGAATGCGGCTATCCGTTCGCCCCGCCCCGCCGCCGTTTCGGTCAGAATCCGAAACGCCTGAAGCCGTTTTCGCTGGTCAGGATCACGAAAGGGTTGCGCTTCGGGCAACCTGGAAAGCGGATGGTTCGGGTCATCCAGATAAGGCAGCACGCCCATATATTCGCTGTGATCGGTTACGGCCATGAAATCGAGCGGCGCGCCGGTGATGCTGACCTGCTTATTGCCAAAGATCGTGATGCTTTCACCTTTGGCAAAACGATACGCATCATCCGGCGTGGTGCGAATGCTGAAAACATAGGCATCGGGCGACCAGCCCGTATGCACGTGCAAATCGCCGAAATAGGCATTGCGCTGCGAATTGCGCGCAGGCTTTTGTGTTGGCGCAGAGGCGGTGTTTGCCGCTTCTGCTTTCACGTTCGTTTCGTTGCGACGCAGTGATGCAACGCCGACCGGTACAAGCAGGGCCAGCAGCCCTGCGCTCAGCAGAATCACGGTTCGTTTCATAAGCTGATTGAGTAATTTCTGAATTGTGGTTTGCCGCTTTTAGCTCCAGAGGAGCGGCCTGTTTATAGCTGCGAAGAAGGAAAATCCCCAGGCTCCGCAGGGGCGACACGTGCAGATGCCGCTCCTCTGGAGCTATCTGATTATTTTCCACCCAATTTATAAACATCCCGCTCCTGCGGAGCTAAAACGCAATCTGTTTTTAGAAAAATGACACGACGCGCTGAAGGCACCAGAACGCGGCGACACAGCCGATGCCGTACACCAGCGCTTCACGCGGCCAGCGCCAACGATTGAGATCAGGTTTTTGCAGCAGTACGCCGACACCGAGCGCAGCAGTCACAAACATCAGTTGCCCCAATTCCACTCCAAGATTGAACTGCAACAACGCGAGCGGAATTTCCGTATGCGGCAAACCGACTTCGGCCAGCGCGCCCGCAAAGCCGAAGCCGTGCAGCAAACCAAACGTGAACGAAACAACCCAGGGGTAGCGTTCGGTCAGCCCCGGTTGTCCTTCTTTCCGTCGCGCAAGTTCTGAGGCGAGAAAGAGAATGCTCAAGGCAATCACCGCTTCGACCGGCGCAGCAGGCACGCGCACAAAGCCGAGCGTCGCCATTGCCAGCGTGATGCTGTGCGCCAGCGTGAACGAAGTAATTGTTTTCAGCAGCAGCCAGCGCCCGTGCACCAGCAGCAACAACGCCAGCACGAAGAGCAGATGATCTGTGCCACCGAGAATATGTTCGACGCCGAGCACGAGATACTGTCGCGCGATCTGCCAGCGCGATTGCGCTGCCGACACCGTAAACACTGGCGCTGACGGCTTCACCAGTTCCATTTGCGTGCGCCCGTCCAGCCATTGAATGCGCACCAGCACATCGGTCAGTGTTGTCGTCAATCCTTCAATGCTGATGGTTTGTCCGGTGAATGCTGCGTTTTCAAATGAAAGCGTGCGCCGTTCCAGCACCGCTGTCGGCAACAGGTGTTGTGTTGGCGGCGTCAGGTCACGTGCGCCCGCAGGCCAGACTGGATGCAATGCCAGCGCGTAACCGCCCATTTGCGGGCGCTTCCACAGGACACTGAAGACCTGCGGTTTGATTTCGGTGATTTCGAGATAAGCCGGACGCGATTCGTGCGCCAATGCAATCGGCGCGAGCAGCGCCAGCCACAGCGTCAGGCAGGCAAGCAGCTTTTTCGAGGCAAAACGATTCATCTTACTTGTTGGACGCCCCTTCAATGTTGATCGCGTAACGTTGCTTCAACTTTTGATACGCCTGTTCATTGGCGGTGCGTTGTTTTTCTTCCAGCCAGTCCTGTCGCACCTGATCCTTCACCGCCGCGAATTCCGGCAAGCGTCCTTCGCCGCGTTCTTCGACGCGCACAAGATGCACGCCGTAACCCGAAGCGACTGGCCCCTGCCATTGATTGACGGGCAACGTCAGCAAATCACGCGCGAACTCTTCACCCAGTTCACGCGCGATTTCGGCTCTGGACTTTTGCGCGTAATCCGTCGCAAACATAAAACGGTCGCCACGTTCGGGGGCGCGCATCGGTGCTTGCGGCAGGCGTTGCAAATCGCGCAGCACGGTCTGTGCATCTGCCTCGGCATTCCTGCGGCTGTCGTGACTGAAATAGATGTGCGTGAAACTGATGCGCCCCGGCTCTTCATACCTGTCTTTATGCGTAGCGAAATACTGTTGCAGCGTTGCTTCATCAGGCTCGGCTTGGGCGACCGCATCCTGCACCAGAAAGCTCGCTTTCAACGCCAGCCGTCGCCGCACGATTTCATCATCGCGTTCGAGTCCGAGCGCAAGAGCTTCGCGGTACAACACTTCTTCGCGGATGCGATCCTGAATCAGGTTGTTGAGTTCTGCGTCAGATGGCGCGCGTTTCCATTGCGTAATCCACGCGGCTTTGAGACGTTCGATGTCGGCGGCAGTCACATTGATGCGCGTTGATGTCGGGTCAGCCTTGTCCCGATTCAGCAGCGCGTACAAAACGAACAACGCCGCACCAATCAGCAGGAAATGCAGCAGCGGTTCGCGCAGCAGCTTGCGCAGCCGTGACGGTTCGCGCAGTCGTGTTCCTTTGCTGGCGGAAGCTGTCGAATTATTTATGGCAATTTCAGGCTGCATAATCTCAGAAGGGATAATCCGTAAACGCATCGAGCGCGCCTTGCAGAAACATCTTTTTCGTCGCTTCAATTTGGGCCATGTCCAAACCTTCGCCGCCGCCGTAAATGCCGCCGCTTTTCGGCGTGGGGCGCGCGGGATTTTTGGCGTATGCGACCGCTTCAGCTAAATCTTTGGCAAAGGATTCGACGACGCCAGCCTGTGTTTGCGGGCCTGTGACGCACATGTGAATCGCGCCGGGATTCTGTTGTCCGTTGAAGCGCCAGCCGCGCGACGCCATAAAATCATTGACGTGATAGACGTTGAATTCGTCCGACGTGAACGAAAAACAAAACGTCGGCTGCCCCATCAGACGCAGTTCGCTGTGACTTTTCACCGCGTCCTGCATCGCAAATGCCGTGTCGAAAATCTGCTTCGCTTTGGCGCGGAAACCCTGCTTGCCGAGATGCACTATCGAAGCCCACGTCGCCGCGATCAATCCGCCCGAACGGCTGCCCGCTAACCCCGGCGAAGCATACGTGCCGCCTTTCCAATCCATCAGCATGTAGTAGTGATATTGCCGCAGTGATTTGTCGCGCCACGCCAGCACCGACGTGCCTTTCAAGCCGTAACCGTATTTATGCGTGTCCGCCGAAATCGAAGTCACGCCCGGATGCCGGAAATCAAAGATGGGAATGTTCGGATAACCCAGCTCCTGCCCCCACGGCAGAATCCATCCGCCCAGACAGCCGTCTACGTGCAGGCAGGTGTTTTTTTCGAGCGCGACATCAGACAACTCTTTGATCGGATCAATCGTGCCGTAAGGGTAATTGCCTGCCGAAGCAATCACGACGGCGGTACTTTCGTTGATGTGATCGCACACGAAATCCACGTCCACCTGCGTCGTCACCGGATCAGTCGGCGCGACGATGACATCGAGTCCGAACAGATGCCCGCCTTTGTGAAAGGCCGGATGCGCGGTGTCAGGCCAGATCATCTGTGGTCGCGCGATGCCGCGTTCCTGCTGCGCTTTGTTGCGATAGGCCAGCACAGCGTTGAGGATGCTTTCGGTTCCGCCGGAGCCGAGTGCGCCGCAGGCTTTCTGTGCCGGGTTGTGTTGCGCGACCGCTTCGCCGTGCAGCATGTCCAGGGTCATGGCAATGATCTCGCTTTCAAAGCGATTCATGCTCGGACACATATCGCGTTGCAGCGCATTGACGTGACTGAAACAGCCAAAGGCTTCGTTGAGGAAGTCGTAATGTTCGTGATCGCCGCAATACATCGTGCCGGAGCATTTGCCGCCTTCCCAGCGTTTGTCTTCCGCCGTTGCCATTTCCCGCATCTGCGCGAGAATGGTTTCGGTGTCGAGTCCTTCTTCAGGGAATTGGCGAATGACGCCGTATTGGTCAGCATAAGGGTATAAAGCGCGAAGTAATTTTTCGATGTCCATAATTTCACTTCAGCTTGTGCCTTTCAGGCGATTCAGTCGGCGAAAGATAGGCTGTGTGGCTTTGAATGCCTGCACGAGTTCTTCTGACATTTCATCGTAGACGGTGCGATGCGCGAGCGTAGGTTCGTACACTTTGCGAATTTGCACCCGCGCTTGAAAGTCATCAAAGCCGAGCATTCCTAACCGCTCAAACGCCAGCAGCCCTGCGCCGACGCAAGTCGCGTATTGCGGATTTGCTAATTGATGCACAGGCGCGTTCAGCACATCGGCCATAATTTGTGACCAGGCGTCTGATTCTGCGCCGCCGCCGTAATAAAGAAAATGTGTACACGTTCGTCTGGCGAATTTTTCGACCGGGCCGCGCAGCCAGCGCAGATTCATCGCTACGCCTTCGAGCACGGCGCGGGCGAGATGACTGCGCGTAGTGCTGGCGCTCAGATTCAGAAAGCCGCCGCGCATTCGTCCATCTGCGGACGGCGCGAGCGAACCGCCCATCCACGGCAGAAACAACACGCCCGCGCTGCCCGCCGGTGTTTCATCAATCGCCCGCTGCAACAGCGCGTAATGGTTATCAGCGGTCAGTTCGCCGAACGTGTCGCTCGCATAAACGACCTGTCGCATGAAATGCTCCAGTGCAGCGCCCGCGAGTCCGTTCTCGGCCATCACGAAATATGTTTTCGGCACCGGGCTGGGCATACTCAGAATCGCGTGGCGCACGTCAGTTTTGCGAAACGGCACGTGCGTAATCATCACGCTGGTGCTGCCGACCGAAATCGCTGCGTGATTGCCTGTGAATGCGTAGGTCGCCATTCCGCCCGATTGCGTGTCGTTGAGTCCTGTGATGACTTTCGTTTCCGGCGACAAACCAAGCTCGTCAGCGACGTTCGGTAACACGGTTCCGACAATGGCATTGAGCGGCACAAGCTCCGGCAACTTGTCTTTGTCAATCCTGGAATAGCTCAGCAATTGCGCATCGTATTCCGTGACATTCAATTTGCGATTGTCCGTCAGCAGCGACATGAACGCTGTGCATTGATTCGCCGTCGCGCGCCCGCAGAGTCGCATCGTGATGTAATCCATCGGCTCCAGAAATTTCGCCGTGCGTTCATACACCTCTGGTCGCGCATATTTGATGTAGCGCATGTGCGTCAGCGAAATGCCGCCATCAATCGGCGGCAGCCCGTGTTTGCGCAGCCATTGCAATTGCTGCACGGGCGAATCTGCGCCTTTCGGAAAGTTGCTGAGCTTCTTCAGTCGTTTCTTGTGTCCGCGCTTGTCGAGCCAGAGGATCATATTCATCGTCGCGCGTCCCTGGCTGTCTACCGGCACGATGGAGGAATACTGACTCGAACAGATCACGGCCAGCACATCTTTCTTCGCAACGCCGGATGTTTGCAGCGCGCCTGCGAGCGCATCTTTAACCGCCTGCCACACGGCTTCCGGTTCCTGCTCCGCGCCGTCTTCAGGCAGGTGAATCGTCGTGACGGGCGCGCGCGCCGTAGCGACGATGCGCCCGTCACGCGCGATCACCGCCGCTTTGGGGCCGCTCGTGCCGAGGTCTGCGGCCAGCACGTATTGGTTTGTGATTGTGTCAGGCATCGTGGGGCAACGATTGGTCAGTGCTGTTGTCTGTATTATTCATTTGGGGTCTTGGGCTTCATCGCCTGCTGACCTTCCGCCGGGCCGCTCCAGCCCTGGCCCGAACGCGGGCTTTTTTCGGTGGTTGCGCCGCCTTTTGTGAAGTGACACCGAGCGCCTCGCCCAGTTCTGCAAAACTTTCGCGCAGACATTGTGCATAAAACGCCGGATCGGGCATCAACTCTCGACACGACACCGTGCCGATGGACAGTGTGCCGTTGTAAGAGAACGCCGTGTTCGCCAGCCCCAGCCCATTGAACAGAATGTTCAGCGGATAAAACCGCACCATTTGCGCGCCCGCCAGATAGAGCGGCACATCCGGCCCGCGCACGTTCGACGCGGTGCAATTGACCGATGGCAGAATCGTTTCCGAAACCAGCAATTCAGCGCCCTGCGGAATCAGCACATTGACCAGATCGGCGAGCAGCGTTTTGCCAAGGGCTTCGGTAGTCGCTTTCGTCTGCTTTGCGCCTTCGACAACGGCGCGCAATCGTTCGAGCGGGTCGGCGATTTCGCTGTGCATCGGCATCGCAACGGTCGTAATCGCATTGCCGGAATCGGCATCGCGCGCGGCGTTCTTAGCCCGCAGCGACATCGGGACAGCGGCCATCAGGCTTTCTGTCGGCAGTTCACTGGTTGCGCTGAGATACCGTCGCAGCGCGCCGCCCAGCACGGTCAGGTAAAGATCATTGACCGTCGCGCCCGCCGCGCGTTCACGCATCGCCTGCATCGCCGAGAGCGGCAGATCAGCCGCATCGAAGACGCGATGCGGTGAAATCGGCTGGTCAAAGCGCGTGCGCGGCGCTTTCTTCTGCGCCAGCATTGACACTACTTCCGGCCCGGATTGCAGCATTTTGCTACCGAGATTCAGCGAGAAGCTGACGGTATCAATCCAGCGTTGCGCGCCGTTGAAGAACATCCGCGAGAACAGATCAAGCATGTTCGGCGCGGGTTCGCCTGCGGCTGGCGGCGGCGGCTCAATGGTTTCTTCCGGCGACAGCGTATGCGTGATGCGCATCATCTCAGAACCGGCCTCCCCATCCACTGCCGCGTGATGAAATTTCATCAGCAGCGCAAAGCTGCCTGAAGGCACGCCCGGCACTTTGTCTATGCCTTCGATGACGTGGACTTCCCACAACGGTCTTGAGCGGTCAAGCGGAATTGAATGCAGCGCCGCGACCTGCGTGCAAAGCTGCTGCCAGTCGCCCGGCTTCGCCAGCGCAAGGCGACGGATATGTAAATCCAGGTCAATGGCGGCCTCTTCGATCCAGTACGGACGATCAAGCGAAAACGGCGGCGGCGCGACCAGTCTGCGGCGAAAGGCTTTCGCCTTGTGCAGCCGCGCCGAAAAGAACCGGCGAATATCCTGAAAACTCACCACTCCGCCCGGCGCAGTCGAGGGATCGTAAATGCCAAACCCGGCGACGTGCGTGTAGACGTTGCCTTTTTCCTGATGCAAAAACAGATGGTCAGTCCCGCTGAGCTGTTGCATGGTGCCTCCTTTGGCCCGGCTCTGCCGATCTACGCAGAGGAGGACGCGCGAATGCGTCTTGTCCTCAAGTCTGGTTTTGAACCTGAAGCAGGAGAGAAAAACCTGAGTCTCCGCATTCTGCCACGCAGCCGCGAAAAAAGCTTTGCCGCAGGTGACAACTTTTTATCATTTGATGACACTGCGAGGCCGCGAGGATGAAGTGTTGCCTTACCGCAGTATGATGAAACTGCTGGAAACCGCGCGAGGGAACCGGCCTGTCAAGATTTCGGGTTGCAACTGGCTGAGTATCAGGGGCAGGACATTCCGGAGCCGATTGCTCTGCCGGAGCTTCTTTAGCGCGGATTTTTGCATTTTCGCGTGTCCTGGTGGGCAACGCTGCCGCTCAGAACGTCTGCCCGATTCTGATGTGAAAGACGCCGCGCGGCTGCCTGATGATGCCGCCGCTCGCTGTGACGAAAGCCGGGGGATCAAGCAGGTAGCCGTAATCAACTCCGACCGGGCCAATCGGCGTTGTGACGCGCAGGCCCACGCCCACCGTGTTTGTCATATTGCCAAAGCCAATGTCGCTGACCCGCCTGAACACATTGCCCAGATCGTAGAAGGGAACCAGTTGCACCCGCCGCGTCAGCGGATAGCGCAACTCAAAATTGAAAACCGCCAGCGCATCGCCGCCGAGCGGAACCAGCGTCGGCAGTTCATTCGCATTGCGCGGTTCGAGGATGCCCTGCGGCCCGGCCTCTTCAAATCTGAAGCCGCGCAGCGTCGTCGCGCCTCCGGCAAAGAACCGCTCGCTGATCGGCAGCCGCTTTTCGGCATCGCTGATGACGCCATCCCTGTCGCGGTCGGTCGGCTTGAAAAGTCCGGCCAGCCCCAGCCGCGCCGAAAACGCAAAGATCGAATTGCCGAGCAGCGGCAGCTTTGCGGGCAGCGTGTCGTAACGCTGATAGTTGCCGAAGAATTTATTGAACGATTCGTTGCCGCCGAGAATGCGCGTGGCCAGCGAATGATCGGCGCTGAACAATTGTCCCCGCGTCGGATTGAGCGCGCTGTCGCGGGTGTCGCGCGAAATCCCGGCTGAAAACAGGCCGAGCCGCGTGGCGCGCTCGTTGCGCGTGACTTCGATGACCGGAATGTTTTCCAGATTGAAAAGCTTCGCGTTCTCGAAGCTGTAGCGGAATCGCAATGAAGTCACTTCGCTCAGCTTGTGTTCAGTCTGAACAAAGGTCGCAAAGCGATTGATGCCGAACGTGCGGCCCGGCGTGCTGGCCTGCTCCTGGCCGTTGACCACGATGCGGCGCACAAAGGGGCGCAGATCGGCGTTGCGATTGTAAAAGGCCGAAAATGTTACGGGCCATTTCTTACCCATCGGGCGCAGGTCGGTGAATTGCAGTTGCGCGAGTTGTTCACGACGACTGCCGCGCAGTTTGAGCGAGCCTGAAATCACGCGCCCGAACAGATTCGTGTGCGTCAGTTGCCCCAGCACCCGCGCCCCGTCATCGGTTGAATAACCCAGGCCATAAACCAGCAGCAGCGGTTTCGCTTCGGTCACGCTGAGCGTCACGCGACGGTCAGAAGGATCGCCGCCCGGAATCGGTTCGGGCCGCACACTGACTTCGCGGAATGCGCCCGTCGCGTACAGGTCGCGTTGCAGATTGCGCAATATCTGCGGCGTCAGCACGTCGCCGGGTTTGAAATCAATGAAGCGTCGCAGCGCATCTTCCTGCGTGATGGCCTGACCTTTGACTTCAATCTGCTGCACGATGGCGCGCGCGCCTTCAGTGACTTCGTACATCACGCGCACGCGATTGTCAGGCAGATCAATCACGCTGACATCGGTCTTGGCATCCAGATAACCGCGCCGCGTGTAAGCGTCCCTGATGCGCTGTGCGCCTTCACGAATATCAGTCGGTGAGAAATCAGCGCCGGACTTGAACGGCACCGCGTCGCGCAGTTCCGTTGCCGGAATGATTGTGTTGCCGCGCACCGCAACGTCAGCGATGCTTGAACGCGGGCCTTCGGTCACGTCAAAGATGACGACCAGATTTTCGTTGTTCGGGCTGACGGCAAGGTGCGCATCAACCCGCGCCGAACGATAGCCGAGATCAGCCAGGCGTTCACGAATCACTTCGCGGTCATTGCGCAGCCGGTCATTGCTCGTGATGCCGCGCGCGTAACCGCCGACAAACGGCAGGCGATCAAGAAACGGCACGCTGGCGAGCAGGCTGCTTTCCTGCGATTGCAGGTCAGATTTGACTTCGCCTTTGTTGAGCGCCTTTGTGCCTTCGATACGAATGTCCGACAGGCTGTAACGCGCGCCCGGACTGACATCGTAAATCACACGCAAATCAGGCCCGCTGCACGTGACCGGCTCGCAGCGCGAATCAACTTCGGCAAAGAAATAACCCTGCTCCTGCAAATAATTGGTCAGGTTGCGTTCGCCCAGGCGCGTCAGTGCGCGGCTGAAACCTTCGCGTTTCACCGGCAGCAGTTCGCGCAGGCGATTGTCGCTGAGTTTGATCGTGTCGGGTTTGTTCAGATCAACCAGCGCCGGAGGCAGCGGGCGACGTTCGATGCGCGGCGGGCCTGCGGCGGCAGCAACGGCTGAAGCATTGCTGCGATCAGCGCCGAGCGAGAAACGCTTGCGCCCGCGAATTTCAATCGTGAAATCGTTGTCGTTCGTGCCCTGTCGCGTCGCGCTGCCGCCCTGCGTGTACGAGGCCAGCGCAGAAAAGCGATTCGAGAAGTTGTATTCAAAAATCGCCGTCTGATCCTGCTCGGAAGCGAGATTGGTTGAGTAAGTGAACGACAGCCCGCG
The DNA here is from genome assembly GCA_046331565.1 of Blastocatellia bacterium. Taxonomy (GTDB): domain Bacteria; phylum Acidobacteriota; class Blastocatellia; order RBC074; family RBC074; genus DASRDU01. The sequence continues at coordinate 2,279,941 of JAXLQP010000001.1, read as the reverse complement.
CGCGATCTGCCGACCGATGGTCAGGCGGGCCGCCGGGTTTTCGTTGGCTCGCAGCACCGGATCAATCTGAAAGCGGTTGATGCCGATCAGCTTTTCAGTCTCGCGCTGAACGGGCTTTGAAATCAGTTCCTGAGTCAGCAGCGAAGCCGCCGTGCCGATGCCTGATCGCACCAGATCGTCGCTGCTGAGCGTGCCGGTTTCGGTGCGCCCGGTCGTAATCAGCGAAATGATTTCAGCCCGCGTCAGATCAGGCTCTGAACGCAGCGTGACTTCAAGATCGTTGAGCCTGCCGTTGAATCCGACATAAACGCGATAACTGCTGACTTCGCCTTCGGCCACGAGGTTCAGTTCCGGCTGCGCGCCGAACCCGCCCGGCAGTTCCAGCGTTCCGGCAGTAATGTCGTAACGCTCGCCGCGAAAAGTGACCGTGCCGCCTTCGAGCATGACGCGCCCGCTGACATCGGGTTCGCTGAGCGTCCCGCTCAGATTGAGCGTGGCCGAAGCAACGGTGTTGACCTGTTCATTGCGCACAATCAGCGAATTGTTGGCTTCAACGCGCACATTCAGATCAACCGGCGGAATGTTGAGGAACCCGCCGCCACCGCCTGCTGAACCGCTTTTGAAGCCGCCAAAACTCAGCCCGCCGCGCCCGCCTGCGGTTTCAGTGAAATTGAAATCAGATGTGTATTCAGCCAGCGGCACCGTCACCGTGCCGCTGAGCGTCTGGCTTTGCTGCGTGCCCGCGAGTTGCAACTGAGCGTCGGCAGTGGCGCGCACGCCGCGATACAGCACATCAACATCATTGGCCTTGATCGTGAACTGCCACTGTTCGGGCTGTAGTTGCGCCAGCGTCAGCGTGCCACCGGCCTGCACGGTGCCGTCACCGGCGCGGGCTGTGAAATTTTCAAGCACGACGCGATTGCCCGCGAGCGCGATGCGTCCGTTGCCTTCTTCAAGCGTGACGGGCGAATCAAGCGTCGAGAATGAAAGATTCGTCAGCCGCACGTCGCCGTTCAGTTGCGGATTGCTGAACGTGCCGCTCGCCCGCGCATCAATCGTCACCGTGCCGCCGAGCGAAACTTCTGAGCCGGGGCTGATGAAGGCGTCAGGCCGCACCGTGCCGGTCAGGGCAAAATTGAGCGCCGCGTTTTCGCGCAATCCGAGCGTGCCGCCGATGCGCAGGTCTGTGCCCTGCGCCGTGATGCGCGTTGATTCAAGGCTGAGCTGTGAATTGCTGAGTGAAACGGTAAACGGCGTGGCAATGCTGACGGGATTGCCCGCAACCTGAAGCGCAATGTCGGTCAGCGTCAGATTGCCGCGCAGGTTGTCAGCCGTCATCTCGCCCTTTTCATTCAGCAGCGGCCCGCTCACGCGCAGCGTACCGGTGACATTGCCCGCCAGGTTGTCTGCCAGCCCCGGCGCAAAGATCGCCAGCACGGGCGCAAGGTCAAAGTTGTTGAGATCGCTTCTGACTTCAATCGGTCGGCCCGGCTGTCGCCATTCAATGCTCGCCGTGACGGGCTGCGGATTGCCGGTCAGATTCGTGGTCAGATCAATATCAATGCGCCCGCCCGGATTGGTTCGCGCCGTCAGTTTCACTTCGCCTGCGTCGTGGCCATTGACGGCGACCTGCTGGCCCTGTGCGTTGAGTTCAACTTTGAAATCGCGTGGCTCTTTGTAATCGCCGCTCGCCTGAAAGTTCGCGCTGGCTGTGCCGCTGAGTTGCACGTTGCTGAGTTCGAGCGCCGCAGCGAGGCGCGATAAATCAACCTGTTCGGCCTGACCCTGCACCTGATACCGGCTGGTCTTGAAATCATAACTGCCGCTCGCGGTCAGGCGACCCTGCGGCAGTCTCACTTCAAACTGATTGAGCCGCGCGGTCTGCTGATCGAAGACAACATTGGCAGTGAAAGCTTCAGCCGGTTGTCCGACGACTGTGCCATTGACCAGGCTGACGCTGGCATTGCCCTGCGGTGCGGCGGGCAGGCCCGTCAGATGGGCTTCGCCTGAGACTTCGCCTTCGATCAGTTTCTGCTGCGTCGGCAATCCGGCGGCAATGATCAGCGCGTCGGCGTTCATTCGTTCAATCGTCGCATCCAGTCGGCCTGCGGTGGCGTTCACGTCGCGCGGTGCGGCGTAAGTGACTTTGACCGTGCCGCCGTTCTGCGCTGTCAGCAGCCCATTCTCAAAACGAATCTCAGCGGGTGAAACGAGCAGATGACCGCTGACGCTGCCGAGCGTTTCATCGTGCATTGCAAAAGTTGAAGCGTTGAGGTCGCCTGCCACTGTCGGATTGCTGAGCGGGCCATTGAGCGTGCCGGTGAAATTGAAATCACCGAGCAGTTGCGGTTCATAAGTCGCCATCAACTGATCGGCCACGCCGAATGAATTGAAGATCGTCTGCAACTCTTCAGCGCGTGTTGACGTGACCGTGAAGCGCAGATCGGAATCGCCGCTCAGCGCGAGCGCGCCCGTTGCGTTCACTGTTGACGCATCAGTGCGCAGCGTCAGGTTGTCGAAGTTGAAAACGCCGCGCTGCGCCCGCGTTGCGACTTCGCCGGTCAGCGGAATCGCTCCGGCAGCATCGGTCGTCTGCCCGCTGAATTGCGCGTTGATGTCGCCGCTGAGCAGGCGCACATTCGCGCCGGGCCAGTTGACATCGGCGCGACCAGTGACGGTTCCGGCCAGCGGCGGACTTTTGACGGCGACGACTGAAAAGACATCGCTTGTTTTGAGGCCCGTGAAATCAGCCTGCAAACGCGATGCGCCACCGGCAGTATTGAAATTGAGCGTGCCTTTCGCCGTGCCGCCAAGCAGCGACGTATTGAAACTGCCGAGCGCGATTTCATTCTGTGTGACCGAGAGTCTGCCCTTAGTCTGACCGACGCTGATTTTGCCGAACGAAGCCTGACTGAGTTGCAGATCGCCCTTTGCCTCAGTAACGCCTGATCCGAGCGTGGCGCTGACGTTGCGCAGCGTAACGCCTGCGGCCTGGCCCTGCGCGGCGGTAAGACGGCTGACGCTCGCCTGCGGCGCGGTCAGTTCAGTGCGGCCATTCTGCAATTTGCCGTTGACCGAAACGATTGACGCATCGCTGACGCTGAAGGCTCTGGCAGTCACGGCGCGTGCGTGCGCGTGCGTGCTGCCGAAATGAAAATGATCCTGCTGCGGCTCGAAGAACACATTATCGGCCTGCGCGCCGCGAATGATGATTCCGGCGGCGGCGAGTTCATCAGAGGTGAGCTGACCATTGATGCGGTAATTCATCGCTGCGCCTGCGATGTGGCCTTTGAAATCGGCTGTGCCCGCGAGGTCAGTTCCGGGCGCAAGAAAATCAACCACCTGATCAAGTCTGACGCTCGCCTGCGTGTCGAACTGATATTTCAACTGCTGCCAGTCGTCGAGATGACCGCTCAGGTTTGCTTCGGCCATCGCTGAACGCAGCGCGAGCTTGTCAATTTCAGCGCCGCTGTTCATCACCCGTCCGGCAAATTCGATGGCGTCAATGGTGGTGCGGTGATCGTCGCGGCTGAGACTGCCTGTGCCCGAAGCGAGTTCGACGGTGACTTTGGGCGGCGTGCTGCCGCTGACGGGCAGCGCGCGCCCGTGCAGGCCGGTGAGTTCAGCCTGCATATTGCGCTGACGATCAGTGTAATGAAATGCGCCCCTGGCGAGCGCGCCGGTCAGGCTGGAGTAATCAAACGTGATGCGCCCGGGCGCACGCGGCGGGGCCTGATGCACGCCGAAGAAATTCGACTGCCCTTTTTCATCAACATCAAAACGCACATCCAGACCTTCAACATCGAGCTTTTGAAAGACGACTTCGCGGCTGAGTCGCAGCGCAAACGGTTCGCGCACTTCGAGCGCCACGGTGGCGCGGTCAACGGTGGCGATGAGCTGACCCGTTTGCAGGTTATAGATTCTGACGTTGCGCAGCGTCGCCGTGCGCAATCCGCGTCCGATGTCGAAATCGCCAATCTCAGCGCGCAGGCCGTACTGACGGAGCGCCTGATCAATTTCGCGTCCGGCAAAACGATTGAATCTGTCCGACCGCAGCCAGAGCAGTCCGGCCAGCGCCAGCAGAATAATCAGCCCCAGCGCGCCCAGGCCGATGTAAGCAAACAGACGACGCCGTGACCGGCGCGGCGGAGGTGGTGTCAGCGAATCAGGTGTCGTGCTCATTTTGATCTTTCCAGTGTGTGCCCGGCTGATGATCCTGCCGACGAATCTGCTGATTCCTGCATCCTGACGACTGATTCCTGAAGTTGATGAAGAAGCTTCGTCACGGTTGTCTTTCAGCAATCAGGAATCAGGGATCAGGAATCAGTCCGGTGTTATTTCGCTTTGCCAGGCAGATAATAAAAGCGCATGACGACCAGGGCGATGATGGCCACTGTGCCAAGCAGCAGTTCCAGCACGGTGATGTCGGGGCTGACCATCTTGCGTGCGATGACAAAAATGATGACTTCGACCGCTGCCGTCGTGCGATGAAAGAGCAGCAGCAGACCGAGTTCAGCCGCGATGCCGATCAGCAGAATCGTTTGCAGAATCTCCTGCAACACCGAGTATTCGTTGACCGGCTGCCACAGTTTCGGAAAGTCGCGCACCACCGTGTCCCACGCCGTCACGGCAGCGGCGACGAAGGTCAGCAGCGCGAGCAGCGATAAAAACAGGTGAATCGCATTGCCGAGCCAGCGTTCGATTAGCTTTTCAATATTCATTGCGCCGCCCGTGCGGGTTTCTGATTTGGCCTCCCGGTTCTCAGTGCTGACCGTTTCGCTCACGATGTTGCGGTGTCCCCGGACTGAGTGGCGCGGTGTTCAGCGTCAATCAGTTCCTGAATGCTGCGACCTGACTGCATCGCCTGCTGCGCCAGCCTGGCTGCTTCCATAAAACCGCGCTCCTCGTTGAGCAGCGCCGCCAGGCCGACGGTGTTCTGCGCATAAGTGCGGCAGCGTTCGCGGTTGGCCGTAATGCCGCGCACGCATTTTTCATCAAAGGTGCGCGCGGCATTCGTCATCACTTCCAGCGATTCGCTGAGCGCATAAGCGACGTAAGGCATCATGACGTTGAGTTCAAGCTGGCCCGCTTCACTGCACAGGGCGATGGCCGTGTCGTGGCCGATGACGTGAAAGCAGACCAGGTTGAGCATTTCAGGGATTGAGGGATTGACCTTGCCTGGCATGATTGAGGAACCAGGCTGCACGGCTGGCAGGGCAATTTCATCAAGGCCGGTGTGCGGGCCGGAACTGAGCAGCCGCAGATCATTCGCAATTTTGCTGAGTTCGATGGCGAGGCCGCGCAACGCGCCTGACAGCGCGGCAAAATCGCCCAGACTTTGCATTGACTGAAAGCGATTGCGCGCTTCACGCAGCGGCAGCCCGGTGATTTGTCCCAGCTTTGCCACGACCAGCCGCGCGTAATCGGGATGAGTGTTGACGCCCGTACCGACTGCCGTGCCGCCCAGCGGAACTTCGAGCAGCGGCATTTCACAGGCGCGTAACCTGTCGGTGGCGCGAGCAATATTTTCACCATAACCGCTGAATTCCTGGCCCAGCGTGATCGGCGTTGCGTCGTGCAGGTGCGTGCGGCCTGATTTGACGACATCGGCAAATTCAGCCGCTTTGGCCTGCATTGAGGCCGCAAGCTGAGCGAGCGTCTGAAGCAACGGCGTCAGCAGGCGCAGCATTGTGGTGCGCATCGCCGTCGGCATCGTGTCGTTGGTGGATTGCGATTTGTTGACGTGATCGTTCGGATGAATGCGGGCCTGATCGCCGCGCTGTGCGCCGATGATTTCAAGGGCGCGATTGGCGATGACCTCGTTGACGTTCATATTCAGCGAAGTGCCTGCGCCTGCCTGAAAGACATCAAGACTGAACTGATCGCGCCACTGCCCGGCAATAATTTCATCGGCGGCGGCAATGATCGCCGCGCCGATCTGCGGGTCAGGCGAGCCGGTTTCAAGATGAGTTTCAGCCGCCGCCTTTTTGATTTCAGCAAAGGCCACAGTCAGCAGCGGATGAAAGCGCAGGCGGCTGATCTGAAAGTTGTCGAGCGCCCGCGCCGTCTGTGCGCCGTAAAGGGCATTAAGAGGCAAACGCACTTCACCGAGCGGATCGCGCTCCACGCGGAACTGTTCAGACTGAATGTTGACGGCCTGGGTCATAACCGGAGCGGGAGCGACCGGGGACTGAAAAAATCTCCGTTGCTGACGCTCAATGACATGAAGTCAGGCAGCAGAGAGATGACGGAACACACGGAAATAACGGAATGAACGGAAGCAGAACTGAACAAGGTCTGTACTTTTCCGTCTGTTTCGTTATTTCCGTGTGTTCCGTCATCTCTCTGCTGCCTGACTTCATGCCATTGAGCGTAGGCTCCCGATACTTTGTTCATCCACACCGCAGACGCCACAGGTGCGCCACAAAACAGGAGAGAGGGTACAATCCTGTACAGGTGCGCATCTGTGGCGTCTGCGCTGAACTGCCGGGCAGATGAAAACGGGATGGAGAGGATGAAACAGGTCTGCTTCATTCCCTTCATCCCGCCTGCGGTCTGCGCCGGTTCAAGGCTTCAGCGCCGACTGACAGACGACTGTGTGCCCGCGTCAGCGATGATGATTTCAACCCGGCGATTCATCTGACGGCCTGCATCGGTGTCATTTGAAGCGACCGGTCTGGTTTCACCGAAGCCATGCACCGCCGTGATTTTTCCGGCAGGGACTCCGGCCTGCAGCAGGTAATCACGCACCGACATGGCCCGCGACTCAGACAGCTTCTGGTTGTAATCGTGCGAGCCGACCGAATCGGTGTGGCCTTCGATTTCCATCCGAATGTTGCCCGGATAGGCCAGCAGCACTCCGGCCAGCTTGCTGAGCTTTTCCTTCGCGCCGGGTTTGAGCGTGGCTTTATTGAAATCAAACAGCACGTCCGAAAGATTGACGATCAGGCCGCGAGCTTCGCGCCGTGTGTCCAGAATTTCAGACAGCGAAACCTGCAATCGCTGCATGGCCTCATCGCGTTCCTGTTTGATCTGCTCATTTTCGACGCGGGTGCGTTCAGCTTCGAGGCGCGCCACCTCTTCTCTGGCTTTGGCGCGTTCGGCGTCGGTCTGAGCCTGCTCGGCGCGCTGCCGCGCCTGGGCCAGCTCGCTTTCATTGCGCGCCAGTTGAGCGCGGTAATCTTCGACCTGCTGCTGTGCCTGCTGCGCCTGCTGCTGTGCCCGGCTGGCTTCTGAACGGGCGCGGTCAGCCTCGTTCTGCGCCTGATTGATGGCGCGACTGGCGGCATTGCGTTCGGCGCTCAGGCGGGCGGCTTCGGCCCGTTCGACAGCCTGGGTGCGAGCGGCTTCAGCCAGACGCATCACTTCGCGGGCTTCACCGGCATACTTTTCTTCCTTCTGCCGGTTCGGCGGCCAGATCTGTTCAAGTGTGGCCAGCCTGATTTCAGCCTGTTTGAGTTCATCAGCGGCGTAATGCTGCGCTCCGGCCCGGCGGGCAATTTCAACTGCGCGACGAGCGCCCAGCACCACCAGCGGCGTCGTGTAATCGGGCGGCATCGAAGTTCGTTCAGCCGCCGTGAGCGCATAAAACACGCCCGGATCACCGCGATATTCGATGTTGCTGGCGGTGAAATTACCCTTCGTATCCTTGCGCAAAACATTTTCAGCCACGATCACCGGGCCGGGGTATTTGACCAGACCGTAAGGTTCGGCGGTGACGATCAGACCAAAGGTCTGGTAAGGCGTGGTGACTTCGATTTCGCGTTTGTCGCCCTTTGACTGCGGCAGTTCGCCCAGGTTATCGGCCTGGCCTTCGGGCGTGACGGCCCAGACCACATAGGTCGTATAGAACGAACCCAGATTCTGCGGATTGGGCAGATCATTGACCCGCAACTTGATGCGCGTGCGGCCATCGGCGCGTTTGGCTTCCGCACGGCCTGTCACATTTGCGTTCAGGCCTGTACCCATCATATCCACCGACGAACTTTCGTTATCGGGGTAACGGATGGACAAAGTCGTGCGTTTGGCCAGCGTCCATTGGGCGCCTGCATCGGCGGGCTGGCCCTGGGCTGAAAGAACGACTCCGGCCAGCAGCAAAACCAGCAGACCGGAACTGGTCAGAATCAGCTTTGTTAACTTCATACTTCTCCTTCTGCAATTCAGGTTGAAAGCTTTGCCCTGCTGTGGCGGCTTCAGACAACTGTCCGCCGTCCGGTCACAAGCTGCACGACCAGCAGCACCAGCGCCACCACCAGCAGAATGTGAATCAGACTGCCACCGATGCCGCCAATCAGACCGAGCAGCCACAACACCAGAAGTACCGCCAGAATAGTCCACAACATAATCATTCCTCCATCAGGCGCAATGCGCCGTTAATCAGGTTTCTCGTTTTCGTCATTCGCGGTTCGCTGCCTGGTTTCGGGCAAGTGTCGTGCCTGACCGGGCAGGATCAGAAGTGTCCGCGAGCCGTGCGCGTCTGCGATTCAGCCAGTCCCAGGAAATCATTCAGGCAGGATGTTGTACGGCGATAATGCGCGGCGTATTAAAGGCGGACACCTGTTTGCCGCGACAGCAGAAATCGGGGATTTTAATGAATCCGCTAAGAATCAGCGTGTGAAGGACTAATGGAAAATGAAAGCAGTCTGAGTCGCGTGGCCTGTGCTTTGCAATGACTTCTGCCGTGAAGCTTTGGGGCGAAGCTCACACTGAACGGAGACAATTGAAGTTAAGATCGGGGGATTTGCAGTGGGCGGCAAATCCCCCCTCCGTTACATCTGAAGCTTCGCTTCACATCAATCCGCACAGATTCGCAAAGGAACAATGCGATGGAACGAACGCAACAGGAAGCCGGGCTGACGACCGGCAGAAGTGGTTATGAAAGCAGTACACGGGATGCAAATCAGGGGCGGGGCAGTTCAACCTTCGACCAGATCAAATCAACAGTGGCCGACCGCCTGCATGCGGCGGCGCAGACGCTTCATCAGAAGACTGCGGGATCTGATCAGTCATCTGACCTCGCGGGTTTCGGCAGCCGTGCCGCCGACTGGCTGGACCGTTCGGCTGATTACGTAAGTGAAATGGAACCGCAGCGCGTCAAAACCGACATCGAAAACCAGGTGCGCCGCAATCCGGGCAAGAGCCTGCTGATTGCCGGTGTCGCCGGGCTGGTGCTGGGCCGCATGCTGCGAAGGTAGACCCTATGCGACCGCAACAGAAAATGGAAACCCTGATCCCGACGGCAGCGCATCGTGAATCGCTCGGTGAACTGATCAGCGACCTCGCCAGTCAGTCCTCCAGTCTGATCCGCGATGAGATTGCGCTGGCGCGGCAGGAACTACGCGAAAAAGTCAAAACCGTTCAGGCGGCGCTCATGATTATTGCGCTCGGTGCGGTCACGGCGCTGGTGGCCGTGCTGGCCTTGTGCGCGGCGGTCATCCTGGCGTTGTCTGAATATCTGAAGCCCTGGCAATCGGCGCTGCTCACGGGCGGCGTGCTGGCCGTTGCGGCAGGCATCATCATTGCCGTCGGCCTCAGCCATCTCAGGCAGACCAGCCTGAAACCCGAACAGACGATTGAGACGCTTGAGGAGAACAAGGAATGGCTGAAAGAAATCACCTGATCACAGCGTCACAGCCCCAGGCTGCGGCTCAGGCGACTGAGCGCAGCGCCGAGGACATCCGTCACGACATTGCGGCCCGCCGGGAGTCAATCACTGAAACCGTGGATCGTCTGAGCGACCGCTTTCAGCAGACTTTTGACTGGCGCACTTATGTGTCCGATTACCCGTTCGTCGCCATCGGTGTGGCGGCAGGTGTCGGGTTTCTGGTGGCCGGGCTGTTCAAATCGCGCCCGTCGCCCGGTGAACGAATGATGGATGCCTTTGCCGACGGAGTCGAAGACCTGACCGACCGCCTGCGTCATCAGCTTGACGGAGCCGGACTCGGACGCGGTCGTTCAGGCGGTCTGAGCCGCACCGTCAAGGCGGCGGCTACCGGCGCGATTACCAAGGCGGCCACTGATTATCTGCGCAACCGGCTGGCTGAAAGCGGAGTGATGCGTCCGACAAAGGATGATGTCGCTGCGGCGGACTCGTTTCAGGCCCGGCAGCGCACGGGTTACCAGCCGCAGTAGCCGCTGGGCCGGGCTGTTTTACTGAGCGGTAAAATTGCCTTCAGCAGTCAGGCAGCCCGGCTGTACCTGGCCCCGGACTGGCAGACCAGAATTTATTCCCCCGCTGGCTATCAACCTATTTTCATTTCGGAGGAGTCATGGCAGAACCGAATAACAAAAGCACACAGGAACAGGGACGAACAACTGGCAGCAATCCCGGCAGCGCTTCGCCCACACCCGGCCAGAGTTCAGGGCAGAGTGGTTACAGCGTCGGCCCGACCGGCAGCCAGGGCAGCAGCGCGGCGGGACACGCCCGCGCCCGTTCAACCGAATCAATGGGCAATCGGGCGGAGTCGGCGATGGATCGCGGAGCAGAGGTGATGGATCAGGCCAAACAGACCGTCAGCGATGCCTATCACCGCGCCAGTCAGAGCATGAATGACACCTGGGATCAGGCGATGAGTTACAGCCGTCAGAATCCGGGCACGGCCACGCTGATTGCGTTTGGCGCGGGCATCGGAGTCGGACTGCTGATTGCCGGCAGCTTCAGTTCGCGCAGCCGCACGCAGCGGCTGGTGCCGCCGATTATGAATGCGCTGTCAGACATCGCCTCAGAAATCTTCCGTTAAGGCGGAAGCAGCAGTTGAGCGGTCAGCCGCCGGATGAAGGGAACCAGTCAATTCACGCGCCCTGGTTTTTCGGCCCGATCAGCAGGGTTTACGCCTTCATCGGCGGCGGCTGCTCAGCGGTTCATTTCCTTTGAACCTGTCCGGCCTGGATCATTCGCGCCCCGGCAGTCAGACTTTTTTTATACCTTTCCACTGGTGCATCAGTTGTTGTGGCGTGCTTCCTGCGAACCGCAGACACCCCGGCTCCGGCGGAGAAAAAAGCCGCAAGCGGGTCAGTTTGTCTTCACCCGATTGATGCCGCGCCTGCCCTGGCCACGCCTGATTGAGATGCCTTCCCGGCAGCTATCCGGCACAGATTGCGCGGACTTCCGCTGGATGCGCAGTTGAGCCGTCATCGGCAGCCGCTCCGGCCCCAGCCATCGTTTTGCAGTATCCGAACAGATGATCCTTGAGGTATCAGCCGATGAGCATGCTTTGTTTTGAGATGTGGCGCCAGTTCAGACTGGCACAAACAGGATCGAGTCACAGCAGATTCGTTCCGGCGTGGAAGCCCCTGCCAGACCGGATCGTGGGAATCAGCAGCGGGCGGGTAAGCGTGGTGGTGAGTCATCAGTCTGTCCCGACCGGATTCTGGAGGCGGTCATGAGCCAGACACCGGACGTTACCATTCTCAATGTGGATGATTACGCGGTCAGCCGCGAAGGCGTCAGCGAACTGCTGCGCAGCGCGGGTTTCCACGTCATTGAAGCGGGCACGGGACAGGATGCGTTGCGCGCGGCTGCCGCATCTCAGCCGCAACTGATTCTGCTCGATGTCAAACTGCCTGACCTCAGCGGCTATGAAGTCTGTCAGCGGCTCAAGGCCGATCCGGCGACCGCGCCGATTCCGGTGCTGCTGGTGTCAGGCGTCTTTGCCGATGGCAGCGACAAGGTGCATGGCCTTGAAATCGGGGCTGACGGTTATCTGATCAAGCCGGTTGCTCCGGCTGAACTGATTGCGACCGTGCGCGCACTGCTGCGCATGCAGCGGGCTGAAGAGGATCTGCGCCGCAGCCGCGCAGAACTGGCCGATTTCTTTGAGAACGCGCCGGTCGGGCTGCACTGGGTGGGCGGCGACGGCACGATTCTCTGGACGAATCAGGCTGAACTTGACCTGCTCGGTTATAGCAGAGACGAATACATCGGCCACGACATCAGGGAATTTCACGCCGATCAGGACGTGATTGACGACATTCTGCGGCGGCTCAAAAGCGGCGAGACGCTGCACAGCTATGAGGCCCGGCTGCGGGCAAAGGATGGTTCGATTCGCTGGGTGCTGGTCAGTTCCAACGTGCTGTGGAAGGACGGCGAATTCATTCACACCCGCTGTATTACCCGCGACATCACACCGCGCAAACAGGCCGAGGAGGCGCGCCTGGCCAGTGAAAAACGTTTTCGCAGTATTTTTGAATGCAATATGGTGCCCATGGGAATCTGGACGAAAGATGGTGGCGTGACCGAAGCCAATGACGCGCTGCTCGAACTGACCGGCTACACCCGCGATGAACTGCGGGCCGGGGCGATCAACTGGATCGAACTGACGCCGCCGGAATACCGGCAACTGGACGAGCAGGCGCTGGCCGAAACCCGGGCGCGCGGCGTCTGCGCGAATTACGAAAAGGAATACGTGCGGCGCGACGGGCGGCGGGTGCCGGTGCTGATTGGCGGCGCGGCATTTGAAAATGATCCTGATTCCGGCATCTTCTTTGTCGTTGATCTCTCTGACCGCAAACAGGCCGAATCGCTGCTGCGCGAAAGCGAAAGGCGTTTTCGCCTGATGGCCGACACCGCGCCGGTGCTGATCTGGATGGCCGGGCCGGACAGTCTCTGCAACTACTTCAACAAAGCCTGGCTCGATTTTACGGGCCGGACAATTGACGAGGAGACGGGCAACGGCTGGATCAAAGGCGTCCACCCGGACGATTACGACCGCTGCCTGCAAACCTGGCTTTCAGCCTTCGACGAACGCCGCAGCTTCAGCATGGAATACCGCCTCAGGCGGCACGACGGCACGTACCGCTGGATGCTCGATCACGGTGTCCCGCGCTTCAATGCTGACGGCAGCCTGGCCGGTTACATCGGTTCCTGCATTGACATTCACGAACGCCGTCAGGCCGAAGAAGCCCTGCGCGCGAGCGAGGAATTCAACCGCAGCGTGCTGGAAAGCAGCGCCGACTGCATCAAGGTGCTTGACCTCGACGGGCGGCTGATTTCGATGAATGCGCCCGGCCTGGTGATGATGGAGATTGAGGATTTCAGCGTTTGTGTCGGCAGACCCTGGGTTGAGTTCTGGGGCGAAAGTCATCGCCCTGTCGTGCGCGAAGCTCTGGCTGTGGCGATCAGGGGAGGCATCGGTCGCTTCACCGCGCCGTGCCGCACGGTCAGAGGCACGGTGAAATGGTGGGAAGTCGTCATCTCGCCCGTGCCCGATCAGCACGGACAGCCCGAACGACTGGTGGCCATTTCACGCGACATCACCGAACGCAGGCAGCTTGAAGAAGAACGCAGCCGCCTTTATCAAAGCGAACAGATGGCCCGCGTCCGCGCCGAAGAGGCGAGCCGGATGAAGGACGAATTTCTGGCCATCGTTTCACACGAACTGCGCGCTCCGCTCAATGCCATTCAGGGCTGGGTCAAGCTGCTGCGCGAGGGCCGCCTCACTCAGGAAGAAGCCGCCCGCGCGCTCGAAACCATCGAACGCAGCGCCTGGTCACAGAACCGCATCATCAGCGACCTGCTCGATGTGTCGCGCGTGATTACCGGCAAGCTGCGGCTCAATGTGCGTCCGCTTGACCCGGCGCGGATCATTGAATCCTCTCTTGAATCGGTGCGGCCCGCCGCCGAAGCCAGAGACGTGAGGCTCGAAAAGATTCTCGATTACGGCGCGGGGCCGATTTCAGGCGATTCAGACCGGTTGCAGCAGATCGTCTGGAACCTGCTCTCGAATGCCATCAAGTTCACGCCGCGCGGCGGGCGCGTTCAGGTGCGGCTCGAACGGGTCAATTCGAGCATTGAAATCATCGTCAGCGACACCGGCGCGGGCATCAAGCCGGAACTGCTGCCTTATGTTTTCGACCGTTTTCGCCAGGGCGACAGTTCCAGCACGCGGCGCTTTGGCGGCCTCGGTCTGGGCCTGGCGATTGTGCGGCACCTGACCGAAATGCACGGCGGCACGGTACGCGCCGAAAGCCGGGGCGAAGGCCAGGGCGCAACCTTCATTGTCAGATTGCCGGTGCTGATTACGCACCAGAGCGCGGGCGAAAAAGAGTCGGTTCATCCGGCGGCTGAAGACCAGGTGCAGAGCCTTGACTGCCCGCCCGAACTTGATGATTTGCGCGTGCTGGTTGTGGATGATGACCGCGATGCCCGCGACCTGGTCAAAACCATTCTGGCGCAGTGCGGCGCTGAAGTGAGAACCGCCGGTTCAGCCGCAGAGGCGCTCGCCATTTTCACCGGCTCTCCGCCCTGGCAGCCTGAACTGCTGATCTCTGACATTGAAATGCCGGACAAGGATGGTTACGACTTCCTGCATGAAGTACGCCTGCTGAAACCGGAACAGGGCGGGCGCGTCCCGGCCATTGCGCTGACGGCGTATGCGCGGGTCGAAGATCGCCTGCGTGCCCTCGCCGCCGGGTTTCAGATGCACGTCGCCAAGCCGGTTGAAACCGCTGAGCTGCTGACGGTGGCGGCCAGTCTGACCGGACGCCTGGCCAGAGCGAAACAGCAGTCCGCACTGCATCACGCACCGGAAATGGCAATGGGCGAAGGCCAGGGAGCATAGTCCGCCAAAAACAGGCGGGGGACAGTTGTCTTTACTCAGTCCCGGATGGTGACCGCTCCCTTGTCCGCAGGCGCAGGTTGCCGGGCGCATCACCTGAAACTGACAACTTCAATGAACTGGCCGATGCTGCAAGGTGCTGCTGCTGTCCGCAACCGGCCAGCGCCAGTCCCTGCTCACAGGTGAACCGATGATGAGCGAAACCAGAACCGTCATTCTCAATGTGGAGCGCGCTCAGGCCGGGCTGTCCGACAGAATCGGCGCGCTGCGTCAGGCCGGTTATGAAGTGCTGGAAGCGCACACCGGCCACGAAGCTTTGCAACTCGTCGGGCTGAAAAAACCGCGCCTCGTGCTGCTTGATGTCAGTCTGCCAGACCTGAGCGGCCTTGAAGTCTGCCGTCGCATCAAAGGCGAGCAGGCCACCGCCGGGACGCTGGTGTTGCAGATTTCAGCTTCGCCGGGCGAGGGCCGCGACCGCGCGCTGGTGCTCGACAACGGCGCTGACGATTACCTGATCGAACCCGTCGCGGCAGAAGAACTGCTGGCCAGCATCAGGGCGCTGCTGCGCCTGCAGCAGGCCGAACAGGCGCTGCGCGAAAGTGAAGAGCGGCTGCGCCTGGCGCTGACTTCGGCTGAAATGAACACCTTTGACTGGAATATTCGTGAAGATCGCGTCACCTGGTCGAGCGGCCTGGCAAAGCGCCTGCAGATGCCGCCGGAAACATTCGCCGGAGGCTTTGAGACGGCTTTGCAAATGGTGCATCCCGATGACCGCGACCACGTTCGCCAGGCCGTCCGCGAGGCGATTGAGAACCGCAGTGAATACAAGCTCGAATTTCGCCTGCTGCGAGCCGATGGCGCCGTGCGCTGGACGGCAACGAGTGGCCGGGTTCTGACCGACGAGCGCGGTGAACCGGTGCGGGTGATCGGCATTGACCGCGACATCACCAGCCGCAAGCAGAATGAGGCCGAACGTGACCGGATGCTGGCGCATGAGCGGCGACAGACCAGAGCATTGCAAAAAATTGCGACCGTCAATCTGGCCATCAACTCCGCGCAGACGATGGATGAAGTGCTGCACCTGATTACCGACCGGGCGCGTGAACTGATCGGCGCGCATCAGTCAGTGACCAGCCTGACCGAAGGAAACAACTGGGCGCAGGCCATCAATGCGGTGTCGCTGTCGGATAAATATGCCAGGTGGCGCGATTACAACGTGCCGCCCAACGGGTCAGGCATCTATGTGCTGGTCTGTCAGTTGAATCAGCCGATGCGCCTGACTCAGGCCGAACTGGAAGCGCATCCGGCGTGGCGCGGGTTCGGCGCTGAAGCTGAAAGACATCCGCCGATGCGGGGCTGGCTGGCGGCGCCGCTTTCAGCGCGCGATGGCCGCAACCTTGGCCTGATTCAGTTGTCGGACAAGTACGAAGGCGAATTCACCGAACAGGACGAGGCGATTCTGGTGCAACTGGCGCAGATAGCGTCAACCACGATTGAGAACCTGCAACTGTACCAGCGCGAACAGACGGCCCGCGAAGCCGCCGAAGCCGCGACGCGGGCCAAGGATGAATTTCTGGCGCTCGTCTCGCACGAACTGCGCACGCCGCTCAATGCGATGCTCGGCTGGGCGCGCATCCTGCGCGACAAGAAAGACAACGCCGATCTCGTCGCCCGCGCCCTCGACATCATCGAACGCAACGCGACGACGCAGATGCAACTGATCGAGGATCTGCTCGATGTGTCGCGCATCATCACCGGCAAACTGCGGCTCAATGTGCAGCCGCTCGAACCGGCCACCGCCGTCAAAGCCGCGTGTGAACTGCTGCGCCCGGCGGCTGATGCCCGGCAGATTGAAATGCAGATGATCCTTGATCCTGAAGCGGGCATCATCACCGGCGACTTTGACCGTTTGCAGCAGGTGGTCTGGAATCTGATCTCCAACGCGATCAAATTCACTGAACCGGGCGGGCGCGTCGAGGTGCGGCTGGAACGGGTTGATCCGAACATTCGCATTACGGTCAGCGACACGGGGCAGGGCATCAGACCGGAATTTCTGCCCTTTATGTTCGAGCGGTTTCGGCAGGCTGACGCTTCAGCGTCGCGGCGGCAGGGCGGCCTCGGCCTCGGCCTCGCCCTGGTCAGGCATCTGGTCGAACTGCACGGCGGCACGGTGCGCGCTGAAAGCCGGGGCGAAGGCCAGGGCGCAACCTTCATCATCAATCTGCCGTTGCGCGCCGTGCGCCCGCAAAGCAATGGGAACAATGAATCGGTACTCGGCAGAGATGAACAGACGCAGAGCCGACTGTTGCAGCACCTGCACGTGCTGGTGGTGGATGATGAAGAAGATGCCCGCACCCTGGTCAGCACCGTCCTGCGACAATATGGCGCGCAGGCAGTCACGGCAGCATCGGCTGAAGAGGCGCTGTCACGGCTGACCGCAGGCGATGAAAAGTTCGATGTGCTGGTGTCAGACATCAGCATGCCGGACGAAGACGGTTATTCGCTGATTCGGCGGCTGCGACAGTGCGGGCCTGAACGCGGCGGTTACATTCCGGCAGTGGCGCTGACAGCCTATGGCCGCGTCGAAGACCGTTTGCGCGCGCTCGCGGCGGGCTTTCAGATGCACGTTCCCAAGCCGGTCGAACCTGAAGAACTGGCCGCCGTCGTGGCTGCTGTGGCCGGACGCTTTGAA
The DNA here is from genome assembly GCA_046331565.1 of Blastocatellia bacterium. Classification (GTDB taxonomy): domain Bacteria; phylum Acidobacteriota; class Blastocatellia; order RBC074; family RBC074; genus DASRDU01. The sequence continues at coordinate 2,262,694 of JAXLQP010000001.1, read as the reverse complement.
AAACAGATCAAAGTTCGTTCGCGGTAAGCTGACCCCGGAACTGACGCGACTGCTACGGCGGCGCTGGCCCTGAAAGACCGGGCCGAACTCAAACGCCGCCCCCGAAAGCAGGCGCGTCCCGGATTTGTGTGGTTGTTGGCTGGCGGCTTGTCAGATATTTGCGGAGAAGCTGAGTTATGCAATGGACGCTGGAAAACAGAATTCCCGTTGCCTTTCTGATCGCGCTGCTGCTGATCGTCAGTCTCAGTGTGTTTTCGCATCAGGCGTTGCGCGGCATGATTGACGCCCACACTCAGGTCGCGCACACGCACGAAGTCTCGAACCGGCTGGCCGCCGTGATGTCAACGCTCAAGGATGCTGAAACCGGGCAGCGCGGTTTTCTGCTGACCGGGCAGGCTGATTATCTGGAGCCGTACAACAACGCGACCCGCAATATCGAAGAGCAGATGACGCTGCTGCGGCAGTTGTCGAAGGATAATCCGGCGCATCAGCAGCGGCTCGACAGCATTGCACAACTGACAGAACAGCGGCTGGCCATTATGCGCCGGACGCTGGATCTGCGCCGCACCGGCGGACTGGAAGCGGCGCTGCCCGCCGTGGTGAGCGGCGAGGGCAAGGCGCTGATGGATCGCCTGCGCGACGTGATCAGCGAGATGGAAAACGATGAGCAGCGCCTGTTGCAGATTCGTGAGCAGCAGGCGCAGGTGGCCACGACCCGCGCGCTGCGGTCAGGCGTGATTTTCAGCCTGCTGGCGACCGTGCTGGGCGTGATTGCGAGCATTACCATCAATCGTGAACTCAGACGCCGCCGCCAGGCCGAACATTCGCTGCAAGCGGCCAATGAAAATCTGGAGCGGCGCGTGGCCGAGCGCACGGCTGAACTGCACGCTTCGCGGGAATGGTTTCGCGTCACGCTCAACAGCATCGGTGACGGCGTCATCGCCACTGACACTGCCGGGCAGGTGACTTTTCTCAATCCGATTGCTGAAGGATTGACGGGCTGGGCGCAGGCCGATGCCGCAGGGCATCCGATCACCGAAGTTTTCGACATCGTCAATCAGGAGACGCGCCGGGTGGTTGAAAACCCTGTATCGCGGGTGTTGCGCGAAGGCATCATTGTCGGCCTGGCCAATCATACGGTGCTGATCAATCGCGGCGGGCGCGAACATCCGATTGATGACAGCGGCGCGCCGATCAGAAATGAACAGGGCGAACTGACGGGGGCCGTGCTGGTCTTTCGTGATATTTCCGAACGCTACGCCGCCGAAGCCGCGCTGCGTCGCAGCGATCAGCAGTTTCGTCAGTTTGCCGAAAACATTCAGGATGTGCTGTGGATGACCGACATGCAGGAACATCGCGTGCTGTATGTCTCACCGGCCTTTGAAATCATCTGGGGACGAGCAGCCGCACAGCTTTATGCCAGTTCTGATGCGTGGCTTGACGGCATTCATCCCGATGACCGTGCGCGCGTCAAAGAGGCCTTTGAGACGCTGGCGCTTTCAGGCGGCTTTGATGAGGAATACCGCGTCGTGCGGCCTGACGGGTCGGTGCGCTGGGTGCGTGACCGGGGCTTTCCGATCCGCGATGAATCGGCAGAAGTCCGCCGCGTCGCCGGGATTGCTGAAGACGTGACGGCGCAGAAGCTGATCGAAGCTGAACGCGAAAGATTGTTTGCCAGCGAACAGGCCGCGCGCACACGGGCCGAAGAAAGCGAACGCTGGTTCAAGTCGGTGCTGGATCTGACGCCGGTGCCGATTCTGCTGCTCGAACCCGGTTCGGCGCGGGTGACTTTCTCAAACGTGGCCGCTGATGAAATGGCCGGAGGCGATTTCCCGAAAGACACGCCGGGGCCGGAGTATCACCGCGTTTATTACTGCACCAACGCGCACGGTGAACGCATCCCGGATGAAAACATGCCGGGCGTGCGCGTGGCGCGTGGTGAACGGCTCGAAAATTTCGAGATGAACTGGCACACGCCGCGCGGCGTGCGTCCGCTGCTGATTTTTGGTGACACGCTGCCCGCGATGCACGGACGACCGGCGACCGGCGTGGTGGTCTTTCAGGACATCAGTCACCTCAAACAGATCGAAGCCCGTTTGCGTCAGGCCGATCAGCTCAAGGATGAATTTCTGGCGACGGTGTCGCACGAACTGCGCACGCCGCTCAATCACATGCTCGGCTGGATCAGGCTGCTGCGCGATGACCGGTTGTCGCGCGATGAGGCCCTGAATGCGCTGGAAACCATCGAACGCAATGCGCGGGCGCAGAACCGCCTGGTGGATGACCTGCTCGATGTGTCGCGCATCATCACCGGCAAACTGCGGCTTGAGTTCCGGCAGATTGATCTGATGCCGATCATCAGGTCAGTTGTCGAAGCGTCGCGTCCCGCCGCCGAAGCCAGAGGCATCGAACTTCAGATTGTCACTGACCGCCCGCTGGTCAGAGGCGCGCACGGCGCTGAACCGGGCGCAGGCTGGTCACACACTCTGCACACCGGCTTTGAAGTAATGGGTGATGCTGACCGGTTGCAGCAGGTCATCTGGAATCTGGTTTCCAATGCGATCAAATTCACTGACCGGGGCGGGCGGATTGAAGTGGGACTGCAACGGCTGGCTGATCAGGTCATCATCAGCGTCAGCGACACGGGCAAGGGCATCGCGGCTGAATTTCTGCCTTATGTGTTCGAGCGGTTCAGCCAGGCCGACAGCAAAAGCACGCGGCGGCAGGGCGGCCTCGGCCTCGGCCTCGCCATTGTCCGGCATCTGATTGAATTGCACGGCGGCACGGTCGAAGCCACCAGTCCGGGCGAAGGCCGGGGCGCAACCTTTACGATCTGTCTGCCGGTGCGCGCCGCGTTGCCGCAACCGCCGCCGGAACCGCTGACTGAGGGGCCGGGGCCGCACCGGAATCTGTTACAGGGGCTGCATATTCTGGTGGTGGATGATGAACCGGATACTTTGACGCTGGTCAAAACCATGCTGGAACGCAGCGGGGCGCGCGTCACCGCCGCCAGCGCAGTGGCTGCTGCGCTTGAGTGCATTGCGGCAGACCGGCCCGATGTGGTCGTGTCAGACATCGGGATGCCTGAAGAAGACGGTTATTCGCTGATGACCAGGTTGCAGCAGATGACGACAACCGACGCCGCCCAGGTTCCGGCCATTGCGCTGACGGCTTATGGTCGCATGGAAGATCGCCTGCGCGCCCTCGCCGCAGGCTTTCAGATGCACGTCGCCAAGCCGGTCGAGCCGGATGAACTGGTCGCCGTCGTCGCCAGCGTCTCCGGCAGATTCGAGAAAGGAGCCAGTGTGCAATCATGAATTGCCGGTTACTGTCAGGAAGCTTCGCCCTCAGAAGCGGCTGTACCGCAGTCCCGGCTTTCGCTGGCCTGTTGTCAGATCAGTTTTCAATTGCATAGCCGGGAGGTGTTGCGCGATTTGCCGGAATCGGTAAGTGTGGCGCGATTTGCCAAAATCGCGCGGTATCCGCAATCAGCCCGTTTCGTGAACCGCGCGATTCTGGCAAATCGCGCTACACCTCCCGGAGACTTGATGAATGTGGAATGAATCATGACGTGGGGCGCAGGAATCACGGAAAAAATCAGGCGGCGGTCATCATCATCTTTTCCCCATGACCGGCGCGGCTGATTTCATCCCGGAAAACTATGGCACCAAAGAAACAAACTATTCTGATTGTCGAGGCCGACGCCGCTGAGCGCGCGGCCTGGCGCAGTCACCTGCAACCGGATCAGCGCGACGGCTGGAATGTGATTGAAGCTGCTGATGCCGCCGAAGGCCTGGCCGCGTATCTGTCAGCCGCGCCTGAGTGCCTGCTGCTGTCGGATGCGCTGCCCGATCTGACCGCGAAACAGGTGCTGGCAAAACTGCGCCGCGAAAGCGGCAGGCTGCTGCCGGTGATTGTCATCGGCGAAACGGATGATGAAGAACTGGCCGCCGCGATGCTCAGGCAGGGCGCGCAGGATTATCTGTGCCGCTGCCACCTGACGCCTGCCACCCTGCGCCGCACGGTGCGCCGTGTCATCGAACGCGCTGCCCTGTCCCGCGAACCTGAAACGCAGCGCCGCGAACTCGCCGCCCGAAACCGCGAGCTTGAAAAGCACCTCAGCGCCCTCGAAAAGGAAGTCACGGCACATCGCCGCGCTGAACAGGAACTGGAACGCTATCGCCTGCTCGCCGCCAATACGCGGGACATTATGCTGTTTATGCGTCCTGATGGCCGCATCGTCGAAGCCAATCAGGCCGCCGTCGCCGCTTACGGTTACAGCGAGGATGAATTGCGGCAAAAGACCATCTTTGATTTGCGCGACCTGGACACGTTGTCTGAGATTACCGGGCAGATGCGGCAGGCTGAACAGGCGGGCATCTTTTTTGAGACTCGTCACCGCCGCCGCGACGGCACCACCTTTGCCGTCGAAGTCAGCGCACGCGGGGCAGTCATCGGCGGCGAACGACTGCTGCTGAGCGTGGTGCGCGACATCAGCGAACGCAGCCGCACCGAAGAGTCGCTGCGTCACAGCGAGGAACTGTTCCGCACGATGGCCAACACTGCGCCGACCATCATCTGGACTGCCGCGCCTGACGGCACGATCACTTTTCAAAATCAGCAGTGGCTCAGTTACACCGGTCTGTCGCCCGAAGAAAACGACGACTGGCAGCGGCTGGTGCTGCACCCGGATGATTACGAACGCTGCCGCAATGAATGGAATCGCGCGCTGCTCTACGGCCTTGAATATCAGATCGAAGTTCGCAACCGCCGTCACGATGGCGTGTACCGCTGGTTTCTGACCCGCGCCACTCCGGTGCGCGATGCCGGAGGCCGCATTACCGCGTGGGTTGGCAGCACGACCGACATTCACGACCGCAAAAAAGCTGAAGAGGCGCTGCGCGAAAGCGAACAACGGCTGAAACTGGCGCTGGCCGCCGGGCAGGCCGGAACCTGGGAATGGAAGATTCTGACCAACGAACTGATCTGGTCGGATGAGTATTACGTCGTCTTTGGCCTGCCGCCAGGTGAAATGAAGCCGTCAATGGAAAATTTCATCAACTGCATTCACCCGGATGACCGCACCCGCGTCGTCAGTGAAATGCAGGAAGTGCTGGAAGGCCGCCGCGAATGCGAACACGAATTTCGCATCGTCTGGCCGGACGGCAGCGTGCGCTCGGTGCGCACCAAAGGCAGCCGGATTGACTATGAACTCGGTGAACCTGTGCGCCTGGTGGGCATCACGCTCGACATCACCGAACGCCGGGTGGCCGAACAGGAACGCGAAAAACTGCTCGAACGTGAACGCGCCGCCCGCGAAGCGGCTGAAAACGCCTCGCGCGCCAAGGATGAATTTGTCGCCGTCGTGTCACACGAACTGCGTTCGCCGCTCAATGCCATGCTCGGCTGGACGAAGGTGCTGCGCGGCGGCAATGTGGATGAAGCGACTGAACAGCACGCGCTCGAAATCATCGAACGCAGTGTGCGCATGCAGCAGCAACTGGTCGAAGACCTGCTCGACACGGCGCGCATCATCAGCGGCAAGCTGCGCATGGAAACCGGCCCGGTTGATCTGGAGCAGGTCATCAATGCCGCCGCCGATGTTGTGCGCCCGGCGGCTGAAGCTCGCGGCGTTGATCTGCACCTGGAGTTGCAGGGCGGCGACAACGTCATTACCGGCGATGCCGACCGGTTGCAGCAGGTCATCTGGAACCTGCTGTCAAATGCCATCAAGTTCACCACTGCCGGAGGCAGCGTCACCGTGCGGCTCGAACGCGCCGACCCGCAGATGCAGATCACGGTCAGCGACACGGGCAAAGGCATCAGACCCGACCTGCTGCCGTTCGTGTTCGACCGCTTCCATCAGGGCGATGGTTCGAGTACGCGGCGGCAGGGCGGCCTCGGCCTCGGCCTTGCGCTGGTCAAACATCTGATTGAACTGCACGGCGGCACGGTGCGCGCTGAAAGCCGGGGCGAAGGCCAGGGCGCAACCTTCACCGTGATGCTGCCGCTGCGGGCGTTGCGACCTCAGGTGAAAGTGCGCAACGGTTATGAAATCCCCGGCGCAGCTTTTCGGGAAAGTGGCGAGCCTGACCTGGCGCGACTGCTGTCAGGCGTCAGAGTGCTGATCGTTGATGATGAAGCCGATGCGCGTGAAATGGTGGCGCTGCTGCTGCGCGGTTACGGCGCTGAAGTCATGACCGCTGCTTCAGCCGCCGAAGCGTTGCAGGTCGTCAGTGAACCTGAAGCGCGAAAGCGTCCTGAAGTGCTGGTGACCGACATCGGCCTGCCCGGTCAGGATGGTTACTGGCTGATCGAGCAGTTGCGTTCGCTCGCGCCTGAAGCCGGAGGCCGCATTCCGGCTATTGCGCTGACAGCTTTCGGACGCGCAAGCGACCGCATCCGGGCCTTGTCAGCAGGCTTTCAGACGCACATCCCCAAACCGGTCGAACCGGCGGAACTGACGCTCGTCATTGCCCGCCTGACCGGGCAGATGGAAAAAGGTGTGGGATTATGAAAGTGCCAGACCGCGCCGGGAGCGTCAGCAACCGGATGGCATGCAAAGGGCAATGACATTAAGTCAGGGCTGTTTGAAAGGAACTCGCCGCACCCTCGTAGTAATGAATTTATTCGTTTTGTTTCCGAATCTGCGAATCTTGAAAACCAACGAATAAATTCCTGGCGAATATATTCGCCTCTACGAGGGTGCGGCCCGGTTCCACCAGGACGCCTGAACTTTATGCCATTGGCATTCAAAGAGACGCTTGTGCCCTGGCTGCTGGCGCTGCCTGGATCTTATCGCCTCAGGAAAGGAGAACCGCAGGGTGAGTTTTACTGAAGCCGCCAAAGCTGAATCGGCGGTGATGTTTTCGGGCAACAGCGCGATGGCGGCGCTGATGCGGGAGCATGACTGGGCGCAGACGCCGGTCGGCCCGGTTGACCGCTGGCCTGCCAGCCTGCGCACGGCGATCAGCATTTGTCTGAGTTCCCGGTACCCGATGCTGATCTGGTGGGGCGCTGAACTGGTGATGCTCTACAACGACGCTTACCGCCCGATTCTGGGCGCTACGAAACATCCGGGCGCGCTCGGTCAGCGCGGGCGCGAGTGCTGGCCTGAAGTCTGGCACATCATCGGGCCAATGCTGGAAGGCGTGCTGACGACCGGCGAAGCGACGTGGTCGGACGATCAGTTGCTGCTGCTGGATCGCAACGGTTATCTCGAAGAGTGCTATTTCACTTTCTCGTATTCGCCGGTTCGTGATGAACGGGGCATTGGCGGCATCTTTACCGCTGTGACCGAGACGACTGAACGGGTCACTGGTGAACGTCGCCTGCGCACGCTGCGCGATCTGAGCGCGCGGGCCGCCGAAGCGCACATGGATGAAGACGCCTGCCGCGTGGCCGCGCAGACGCTGGCACAGAATGCGGCTGACGTTCCCTTTGCGCTGATTTACCTGCTCGATGACAACGGCAGGACGGCGCGCCTGGTGGCCAGCACCGGGCTGGAACCGGGCGACAGCGCGGCTCCGTTGCAGGCTGATCTGAGTTCTCCTGATGATGGCGCTGCGGTCTGGCCGCTTGGCGAGGCGCTGCGGTCACGACAGATTGTCGCGCTGGACGATCTCGAACCAAAGATCGGTCTGCTGCCGGGCGGCCTCTGGCCCGAATCGCCGCGCACGGCGCTGGTGCTGCCGATTGCCGCGCCCGGGCAGGAGCAGTTGACCGGCCTGATGGTCATCGGCCTCAGTCCTTACCGGACTGACGATGACGGATACCGTTCATTTCTGAAACTGATCGTCGGCCAGGTGGCAACGGCCATCAACAATGCCCGCGCTTATGAGGCGGAGCGGCAGCGGGCCGAAGCCCTGGCTGAACTTGATCGCGCCAAAACAACTTTTTTCAGCAACGTCAGTCATGAATTTCGCACGCCGCTGACGCTGATGCTCGGCCCGCTTGAAGAACTGCTGCGCCAGCCTGCCGGGGCTTTCGCGCCCGAACATCGTGAACAGATTGTCATTGCCCATCGCAACGGGCTGCGGCTGCTCAGGCTGGTCAACACGCTGCTTGATTTTTCGCGGCTCGAAGCCGGGCGCGTGCGCGCCTCCTTTGTGCCGGTTGATCTGTGCGCGCTGACGACTGAACTTTCGAGCGTCTTTCGTTCAGCCATTGAAAAGGCCGGGCTGCGCTTCACGGTTGATTGCCAGCCGCTCACGAGCGCGTTCTATGTTGATCCTGAGATGTGGGAAAAGATCGTGCTCAACCTGCTCTCGAACGCGTTCAAATTTACTTTCGCCGGTGAAATCAGCATCACGCTGCGCGAGTCCGGCGGGCAGGCTGAAATGACGGTGCGCGACACCGGCATCGGCATTCCGGCTGAAGAACTGCCGCGCCTGTTTGAGCGGTTTCACCGCGTCAGCGGCGCGCGCGCCCGCACGCAGGAAGGTTCCGGCATCGGACTGACGCTGGTGCAGGAACTGGTTCGTTTGCACGGCGGCACGGTTCAGGTCAGCAGCCGACCCGGCGCGGGGACGAGTTTCACCGTGTCAATTCCGTCCGGCACGGCGCACCTGCCGCCTGATCGCATTCAGGCTGCGCGCGATTCAGCCTCAACCGCGCTCGGAGCCGCGCCGTTTATCGAAGAGGCTTTGCAGTGGCTGCCTGACAAGTCCGTGACCAGTCATCAGTGGCCAGTGGTCGGTGGCATGCTTTCTGAAGCAGCAACGGACAACGGACAACGGACAACGAACGCGCCGCGCATTCTGCTGGCTGACGACAACGCCGATATGCGCCGGTACATTCAGCGGCTGCTCGGTCAGAGCTGGCAGGTCGAAGCCGCGCCGAACGGTCTGGTCGCGCTCGCGGCAGCGCGTGAACGCCCGCCTGATCTGGTGCTGTGCGATGTGATGATGCCGGGCCTTGACGGTTTTGAACTGCTGCGCGAATTGCGGGCTGATGAACGCACGCGCGAGATTCCGGTCATTATGCTTTCGGCCCGCGCCGGTGAAGAAGCGCGGATTGAAGGGCTGGAATCGGGCGCTGATGATTATCTCGTCAAACCGTTCTCGGCCCGCGAACTGCTCGCCCGCGTCAGCGCGCATCTTGAACTGTCGCGCATGCGCCGCGAAGCCGGCGTCCGGCAGCTTGCCCACACGCGCCGGTTGCAGATGGTGGCGCAGACCGCGCTGACCATCAATGCCATGCATTCACCTGAAGAAGTGTTGCAGGTCATTACCGCACAGGCGCGTGAAATCATCGGCGCGCATCAGGCGATGGCCAGCCTGACGGTGGATCAGCACTGGGCGCAGGCGGTCACGGCGGTGTCATTCAGCGACAAATACGCGGCCTGGCGCGAGCAGGCCACGATGCCTGCTGAAACGGGATTGTACGCGCTGGTCTGCCAGACGAATCAGCCGGTGCGATTCTCACCGCGAGAACTTGAAGCGCACCCGGCGTGGCGCGATGTGATGACGGCTGATTCCGGCCCGTCATTGCGCGGGTGGCTGGCCGCGCCGCTGACCGGCAATGACGGACGCAACATCGGCCTGATTCAGCTTTCTGATCGTGAAGAAGGTGATTTCACGGTTGAGGATGAAGCGATTCTGGTGCAACTGGCGCAACTGGCTTCAGTCGCCATCGAAAACGCCCGGCTCTGGCACGAAGTTCAGGAAGCCAGTCGCCTGAAGGATGAATTTCTGACGGTCGTTTCACACGAACTGCGCACCCCGCTGAATTCCATGCTTGGGTGGACACAGGTTCTGCGGCAGCAGGGGACAGATGCCATGTCGCAGGCGCACGCCCTGGAAATCATCGAACGCAGCGCCCGCGCGCAGCAGCAACTGGTCGAAGACCTGCTCGACACGGCGCGCATTACGAGCGGCAAACTGCGGATTGAAATGCAGCCGGTTGATCTGGTGACGATAGCTGAAATGGCGCTTGACACCGTGCGCCCGGCGGCTGCCGCCCGCGACATTGAGCTGCTGATACAGGTGGCTGACAAAATTCCGCCGGTCACGGGCGATGCCGCCAGGTTGCAGCAGGTCATCTGGAACCTGCTCTCAAACGCCATCAAATTCACACCGGAAGGCGGGCGCGTCGAAGTGCGGCTGGAACAGCAGGACAACGCCGTGCGCCTGACGGTCAGCGACACGGGCCGGGGGATCAATCCTGAATTTCTGCCGTTCGTGTTCGACCGCTTTCGCCAGGCTGACTCTTCATCATCGCGGCGCAAAGGCGGCCTTGGCCTCGGCCTCGCGCTGGTCAGGCATCTGGTTGAAATGCACGGCGGCACGGTCGTCGCTGACAGCCGGGGCGAAGGCCAGGGGACGAGCTTTGCCATCTCGCTGCCGCTGCGTCCGCCGCGCAAGCCGCTCAGCGCCATCAGCATCACGCAGATGCAGGCCCGCGAAAGCGGCAGATTTCAGCGTGTCCCGTCGCTCAAGGGTTTGCACATTCTGGTCGTGGATGATGAAGAGGAAGCACGGCAGTTGATGCAGGTGATCCTGACGCGCTGCGGGGCGCAGGTTTCCGTGGCCGCGTCTGCCGCCGCCGCGCTCAGCGTTTTATTTGAAACGCCGGAAGGCGAACGGCCCGATGTGCTGGTGTCAGACATCGGCATGCCGGAGGTGGATGGTTATGCCCTCATCCGCCAGGTGCGGGCGCGTGAACCGGCAGGCCAGTGCATTCCGGCAGTGGCGCTGACCGCCTTTGTGCGCGTCGAAGACCGTTTGCGCGCGCTGGAGGCGGGCTTTCAGATGCATGTTCCCAAACCAGTCGAACCCGAAGAATTGATTATGGTCATTGCCAGTATCGCAGGCCGGGCCGACGGAAAGATGAATGCCTGAGCAACTGATTGTCAGTCCGCAGAACACATAAAGGAGAGCTATGAGTAAAACAAAGGTAATGGTCGTTGACGATGATCCGATGATGATTGATCTGGCCAGGTATCAACTGCAAAGTCGCGGCTATGAAGTGCTGACTGCCGAAACCGGGCAGGAGGCGCTGAAACTCAATGCCGACCAGCACAGCGAGGTCGTGCTGACCGATCTGCAACTGCCCGACATTGACGGCATCGAACTGGTCAGACAACTGAAGGAAAACGCGCCCGGCACTGAAATCATTATGGTCACCGGCTACGGTTCGGTGAACGGCGCGATTGAGGCGACCAAGGCCGGCGCGTTCTATTTCATCGAAAAACCGGTCGAGTTTGAGGAACTGTTCGTCCTCATCGAAAAGGCCATCGAACGCAGCCGCCAGGCCGAGGAAATCAGACTGCTGCGTGATCGCCTGACCAACAAGCTGTCCTATTACAACATCATCGGCAGCAGCAAGGGGATGCAGAACATTTACGAGATCATTGACAGCGTCGCTGAATCGGACGCCAACATTATGATCGTCGGTGAATCAGGCACGGGCAAGGAACTGATCGCCAATGCCATTCACTTCAAAAGCCTGCGCGCCAAAAAACCGTTCGTCAAAATCAACTGTTCGGCGCTGCCCAAGGAACTGATCGAATCAGAGCTGTTCGGTCACACCAAAGGCGCGTTCACCGGTGCGACGACCGACAAGATAGGACTGATCGGCCAGGCGGCGGGCGGTTCGCTGCTGCTTGATGAAATCGGTGAAATGCCGGTTGAACTGCAGCCCAAGCTGCTGCGCGTGTTGCAGGAGCGCGTCTATTACCGCCTCGGCAGCGAAAAGGCGAACGAAGCCGATTTCAGGCTGATTTCGGCCACCAACCGCAATCCGCTCGATGCGGTGGCTGAAGGGCATCTGCGCGAAGACCTCTATTACCGCATCAACACGATTGAGATTCACGTGCCGCCGCTGCGTGATCGCGCCGAAGACGTGCAGCACCTGGCCGAACACTTTCTGCGGATGTACGCCGAAAAATATCACCGCCCGGTGCACAGCATTTCGCAACTGGCTTATGAACGCATGTTCGCCTATTCGTGGCCGGGCAACGTCCGCGAGTTGCAGAACGTGCTGGAACGCGCCGTGCTTTTGAGCAAGGGCGATGTCATCGGCGAGGAAGCGATGCCTTACGCCCAGTCAGCCGCCAGGGGCAGTGTTGCCACTGCCGCCAGCACGCCCGGCGCAAAGACGAAGACTTCGCCGGTCAGCCCCGCTGCCGCTTCTGCGCCGACACTTAATGCGCAGGATCTGACGCTTGAGCAACTCGCCCGGCTGATCGTCAACCGCATGCCCGATCCGAAAACCGGCGGCCCGCGCGTGGACATCTTCACGCAGCTTGAGGGCGCGATTGTCAGCGCCGCGCTCGAACGCACACGCGGCAACAAACAGGCGGCGGCCAACCTGCTTGGTCTCTATCGCCCGCGTCTTTACAGCATGCTGCGCAAGCATAACCTGCACGACACGATCAGAGAGGTTGAGCCGTCCGCGCCCGAACAGGCCCCAGAGCCGGAAGCGGCTGAACCTGAAATGCTCAGTCCCGATCAGCCGCAGGCCGATGCCCCGGAAGATAATGCGACGGAAGCGAGCGCGAATGCCGCCACCGCCTCCGAAAATAATCAGTCGGGAACAGAGGCCGTGCCGCGCCGCCCTTTTGAAAGCGCCTCGTTTCACGGCTGAGCAGCGCAGGCACAGGTGAGAAATCAGATCAGTGTCTGGCCGCAGTCAGTGTGGCGCGATTTGCCAAAATCGCGCGGTTCCCGCAATGGGCCGATGGCGGATTCAGCGCGATTTTGGCAAATCGCGCAACACTTCGGGCCGATAGCGGATGCCGCGCGATTTTGGCAAATCGCGCAACACTTTTGCGACTGGCGCTCACGCCCTGCGATCCGGATTCCGACGCGCGCGACTGCGGGCAAATCGCGCAACACTTTGGCGACTGATCAGCACTGGTCAGGTCAGATTTATCCGCTGCTGTCCATCAGGATCAGCTTCATCCGCGTTCTGTTTCTGAATGACTGGCAACGCCCGTATCGAATCAGCTCTGAGCAGCAGGCAGCAATCTTCTGACTGCGGTGGCTGAGGCTCTTTGCAAATCCGGCCTGAGTTCGGTGACGGCGGCTTCGGCTGACAGCAGCGAGCAGAAATCAACGGCGCGGTTTTCAGCCCAGAAACGATCTTCGTCCGGCTGGCGCTGACCATAAAAGCCGACGTGGCCGCCGTATTCAGGGGCCAGCAGCAGCACGAGCGGATTTGATCTGACCGCGTCGTTCGTGAAGGGCGCAAACGGAATGAACGGGTCATCCTGCGCGTGAATGATCAGCGCCGGAATCTGAAGATATGACAGGTAACTGAGCGCGCTGGCCTGTTCGTAATATTCAGTCACATTACTGAAGCCAATCAGCGGCATGGCGAAATCATCGAAATCAGCCATGCTGCGAACCTTGTTGAGTCGCTCAAGTTCGATCAGTTCAGGAAAGAAATGATGCGTCCGCCGCAGCTTCGATCTCAGGCAGTTCAGGTAATACCGTTCATACAGAAAGTTCTCGCGCCGCAGCAATGCTTCTGAACAGAGTTGCAGATCAATCGGCGGGCTGACGGCGCACACGCCGCGCAGTTGCGACGGAACTTCATCACCCAGTTCGCCGGCAAATTTCAGCGCCTGATTGCCGCCCATCGAAAAACCGATCAGATACAATTCAGGCAGTCCGTCCGCTTCAATCAGTTCGCGGATGATGAACCACAGATCAGAAGTCAGGCCGCAGTGATAAAGCGACGGTGAGAGTCGTTCGCTGCCGCCGCACCCGCGCATATTCAGGCGCACCACATTGAATCCGGCCTGCCACGCTTTATCCGCTGTGCCGAGAATGTAGCGGGCTTCTGATGAGGCTTCGAGTCCGTGCAGCAGAATGACAGTGGGTTTGCGGTGGCGTTGCGGTTGCCAGTGACAGCGCGCCAGCACGCGCACGTCAGGTTCGGGCGCAAAGACCCGCACCTGCTGTGACTGTGCGGCAAGCTGAAAACGGCGGCGACAGATAAAGCTGAAGAGCGTCATCGAATGGCCGTTGCGCAACGGCGCGGGCGGCAGAAAAGGATGCTGACTGAGTTGTGCTGCCGCCCGACTGATCAATTCACGAACGCTGGCGAGTGACTTCCTGAACCGGACATCCATAAACAAAACAAAAAAACAGAGTGCGGCCTCAGACAATCTGCTTCGGCCCTTTCGGCCCTTCATCAATCGGGGCCTTTTCGTGCGGTGCAGGCGGATCCTCGACCGGCGCGGTCGGCTGCTGATCAGGCGGCACCGGCGGCGGATCGTCCTGCTCTTCATCATCCCTGTGATCGCTGTCTTTATTCCGCATGGCAAAATTACCAGATCAGCAGTCCGGCGAACTGTCGGCCTGTCGTTGTTACCTTCAACTCAATGGCGTTAAGTCAGCCCGGAGCAGGGCAGGCAGAGAGGTGACGGAACAGACGGAAGCAGAACAGAAACTAATGAGAAGCTTTCCGTCTGTTCCGTTATTTCCGTGTGTTCCGTCATCTCTCTGCCTGTCCTGCAATTCCACGACAAGCTGGCAGCTTGTCGAACTTTGACCGGTCAGCCTCATCGCCGGATTATCCGGCAGTTGAATGCTGGTGACTGCTTTCAGTCTTCAGCCCGGCGTTGATCCAGTCCTGTTTGCCTTCGGCATAATCGAGCACCCGCTGATAACCCATCGCTGCCAGAACACGGGCAGCGTTCTCAGAGGCGTGTCAGCCGGAGTTGCTGCAATAGACCACGATCTCTTCGTTTTTATCGGGCAGCAGCTTCGGGGCGAGACGGTCAATCTCATCCGGCGGCAGATTGATTGCGCCCGGCAGGTGCGCGTGTTCATAAGCCGTCGGGGCCAGCGTCTCAACCAGCCTGAAGTGATCGCCGCGTCTGATCTTGTCGAGCAGTTCTTCGCGTGTGATGGTATTCATCAGTTACTCCCTCAGCTTCAGTGACCCTTGCGGTGGCCTTTTTCTTTATGTTGTTTCATGACGGTGCGAGCGGCGACCTCTTCGGCGCGCTTGCCGTAACGGCCCGATTTCTCAGCCGATTCCTTGATGTGTTCATACTGGCGTTGTTCCTTGTTGCTGACGCCACGCAGATGTTTTTTCTCAGGCATAACTCATCCTCCTTACCCTGATGTCACTGGTTATTGCAGTGTGTTGTCGTTTCATACATGGCAGTCCGGTCTGTGCATACAAACTGACTGTGCGTACTGCGCTGGTGAATAGAATCGGGTTCGCACACAACCGGAGTATCGCAAGGTAAGTGCCACAACGCTGGCATGCGGTTTGCACACTGAAGGCACCGGGGACAGCCGGAAGGGCTGGTCTGAAAATCAGCGCCGTCAATGAAAGGTGAGAATTATGCAAAACGATCCGCATCCTGATTCAGCGCCTGATGTGCTGCCCGCGCCACAACTGCCGAATTATCCGGCCAGTCCTGATGATCCGTTCCAGCCTGATCCCGAACGGCGCGAACCGGTGACACTGCCGCCCGATCTGCCGCCGTCAACGCGCGGGCCATTTCCCGGACGCCCCGACCCGCAAAACCCCGAAGTTGAGCCGCAGAATGTCAAAGCACAGGCTGAGCCGGACGGAAAACCGTGAGTTCAGGTGAACGCAGAATGCTTGTCCGCTGGATTGCGCTGCTGGTGGCAGCAGGCATTGCATTGTATGTCTGCTGGCTGATGCTGCAGCCCTTTGCCGAAGTGCTGGCGTGGGCGGCGGTGCTGGTGATCGTGTTCTTTCCGGTGCATCAGCGGCTGGTGGCGTGGCTGCGGCGTCCGGGCTGGAGCGCCCTGCTTTCAACGGCGCTGGTGATGCTGGTGATTCTGGTGCCGGTGACGCTGGTTACGATTGCGGTCGTCAATGAACTGACGGAACTGGTGCAGAACCTGCAGGGATCATTCTCAACGCTGCTCGGCCCGCATTCACCGGTCATCGGGCGCATCACCGGCTGGCTGTCGCAATACATTGATGTCAGCCGTCTGCATCCGCAGGAGTATCTGATGCAGCGGCTCAACAGTCTCAGTGAAAACCTGGCCAGTCGCACCATCGGGCTGGTGGGCGGAGTCTTCGGCGCAGTGATCGAAGTCTTCTTCATCATCTTCACGATGTATTACCTCTTCCGCGACAGCGACCGCATCCGCCGCGCCCTGCGCGATGTGATTCCGCTGGAGCGGGAACAGTCTGAACAGATTTTCGAGCGCACCCGCGAAGTGATTTACGCCAGTGTTTACGGGGTGCTGGTGATTGCGGCGATTCAGGGCGCGCTGGGCGGTCTGGCCTTCTGGATGCTTGGCCTGCCCTCGGCGCTGGTCTGGAGTGTGGTGATGTTTCTGCTTTCGATGGTGCCGATGGCCGGTTCGTTTCTGGTCTGGATTCCGGCGGCGGCCTGGCTGGCGCTGATGGGGCATCCGGGCAAGGCGCTGATGCTGACGGCGTGGGGATTACTGGCCATCGGGACGGTTGATAACTTTCTGCGGCCCCGGCTGGTCGGTCAGAAAACGCGCCTGCACGAACTGCTGATCTTCTTTTCAGTCCTCGGCGGATTGCAGATTTTCGGCGTCCTCGGCCTGGTGCTTGGCCCGGTGATCGTCGCGGTGACGCTGGCGCTGATGGATATTTTTCGTCAGATGGATCGCTCGTTCAGATTCACACTGTCTGAACCGTCAGTCATTGACCGGCAGGCTGAATTACGCAACATTCATTCATAGCCCGGACAATTGATGACAGCGTCGCCGTGAAAGAAAAGCCCTTCCCCGAATCAGATTTCAGATCGGCTTCTAATTGCCTGGACAGTGTTGCGCGATTTGCCAAAATCGCGCGGTTCACGCAAGGGGCCGATGGCGGATGCCGCGCGATTTTGGCAAATCGCGCAACACTCACGAATTGCGCGGACTGCGGGCAAATCGCGCCACACCTGTCTGAACAGTCGTTACCTGCTGACCCGCGATGTCGCGCCCGCCAGGGCCTGCACTCGCGGGTTTTCTGCTGCCCGAAAAAAATATTCACGCCGCGTGCCAACCGAATTTCGTAAGCTGTGTCTATGTGAACGACAACGCGATGAGGACGATTGCAGGTGACACAGGAACAGGATCTGATCGAGCGCGCACAAACTGGTGACCGGGAGGCTTTCTGCCTGCTGGCGCGCAGCTATGAACGGCGCATTTATGCGCTCGCGCTCCATTTCACCCGCGATCCGCACGACGCCGAAGACCTTTCGCAGGAAGTCTGGCTGAAGGCTTTTCGCGCCATCAGCACTTATCGCGGCGAAGCGGGTTTTTATACGTGGCTGCGGCAGATTGCCGTTAATACGCTGCTCAATGAGCGGCGCCGGGTTTCAGTAATGTGGGATGCCGAGAAAAAAGCGATTCGGATGGGCGAACTGGTTTCGCTTGACGAACTCGGCCTCTCAGTTGCCGAACCCGCGCAGCAGATCGAAGACGCGCTGCATCAGAAGATGATGGCCGATCAGGTGATGGCGGCGCTGGATGAACTCAGACCGCGCGAACGGATGATCTTTCTGCTCAAGCACCGCGAAGGGATGACTTACGAAGAGATTTCAAAAGCCTGCGGCGCTTCGGCAGGAACGATCAAAAAAGCTCTGTTCCGCACCGTCAGCAAGCTGCGCCAGCACCTGGGCATCGGCGGTGAAGCCGCCGAAATCACGCAGATCGCAGCGAGCGGGAAAAGTTAGTCATGCACGATTGTCGTCAAACTGAAATAGAACTGACTGACCTGGTCTTTGACGAAGCCGCAGGCGCACACGCGTTGCTGGCTGAAATCTCAGACTGTCCGGCCTGCCTGAAGCAGTACCAGTCAATGATGGCTGCGCTCAGGGCTTTCGATCAGGCGGCTGAAGCAATGCAGCCTGATGAAACTTACTGGGCAGGTTATGAAGCCAGGCTGCGCACAAGGCTGACTGAAGCGCCGCCGACAATGCGTGAGCGACTGGCCGGATGGCTGGCCGCGCTGTTCGCAAAACCGCTCATTCCCGCAGCAGTGGGGGCCGCGTTGTTGCTGCTCATCGTCGCTTCATTCATCTGGCAGGCGCACCGGCGCAGCACAGCCGGCGAACCGGTGATTGTCAAAGTGACGCCGACGCCACCGCCTGCGCAGATTCCGGCAGCGCCTGATGCCGTTGTGACGCCGACTCCGCAACCAGAGATCAGACCGAAAAGGTCGCCGTCAGTCGCGCCGCATTCACGACGATTACCGGCTGTGCGCGAACCTGAAAGGCGAATTGAAATCACCGCGCCCGACAATCTGATTGCGGCGGCGGCCAGCGAGCCTGTGCTGCCTGCGCTTGCGCCCGAACGGCATTTTGAAAAGGCTCAACTGCTGCTGCGCGCCTTTCGCAACGGGCGCTTTGATGAGCGCGAGGCCGCGCCCGATCTGACTTATGAAAAGCGCAAGTCGCGCGAACTGGTTTACGACAACATCCTGTTGCGGCGCGAAGCTTCTGCCAAAGGCAATGTGCCGGTTGAAGATGTTCTCAGCAGCCTGGAACCGCTGCTGCTCGACATCGCCAACCTGCCTGACAAACCCGCGCCCGAAGCCGTGCAGGCCATCAGAGAACGTGTGCAGAAGACCGAAATTGTGGCCACGTTGCAGATATATTCATCCGGCGCCACAAGGCCGGGCGAATTGAATCAGTGAAACGTCAATGCGCCAGATGGCAGGGAAAAGCCGGTGTTTGTGAATCAATCGAAAATTCAGAACGTCAGCGTTCATTGTCTGAATCGAATAATCAAAGCGCTGGTGTTCATGTGACGAATTGAAAATTCAAGGTGCCGAACCCGACGTTTCTTCAGCCCCGCAGGGGCGCAATTCAATAGCCGGAGGTGAAACCTCCGGGAAAGAGCAGTCAGCCAGACCAGCCCTGAAAGGGCGACAGTAAACCTGGCGTGACGATTCTTCCGGCGAATTTTCTGACGCCCTTTCAGGGCTGCATCCTTTGGGTGGCGCTTCCTCCGGAGGTTTCACCTCCGGCTATTGAATTGCGCCCCTGCGGGGCTGAAGGCCGAAACGATTCTGTGTGACTGATTGGTATTTCCCGGCTGATTCCTGGCTTTGATCTGGTGCGCGCATTTTGTTCATCGCTTTATTTCAACGAACGACAGGCTGGCCTGTCGAAATCTGACGGAGAACCGACGATGCTTTTATCTTTACCTCGCAATGATGCAAACGGCGGTGTTTCACCGAAACTCCAGGCGCTGCTGGCGCTGCTGCTGACGCTGGCGGCAGTGCTGTTGTTCGGTCAGCAAGCGGGCAGCCAGGCGCAATCGCTTGAACGGCTCAACCGCTTTGTGCAGGGTACGAACGCTTCAGACAAGGCGATGACGCTCTTTCGCCAGGGGCGCGATCTGCTCGAAGACGGCGACTGGAGCAAAGCGGCTGACAGCTTCAATCGCTTTATCAGCGATTACCCGCGCCATCGCGATGTGGATGCCGCGATTTACTGGCTGGCGTTTTCGCTCTCGAAGCAGAAGCGGTATCAGGACGCCGACCGGCAGCTTGACCGACTGTTGCGCGAGTTTCCGAAATCGAACTGGGTTGATGATGCGCGCGCGCTGCGTGTTGAAATCGCCGGACAGGTCAAAGATACGCGCACGATTGATAACGAACTCGACAAGGACAACAACGAAATCAAACGCATCGCGCTGCAGAGCCTGTTTCAGGCCGATCCTGACAAGGCGATGAATGTGGTGGCAGAGATTCTGAAACCCGATTCAAAGGCTGACAAAAGACTGCGCGAAACTGCCGTCGCTTTGCTCGGTCAGCACCAGGGGCCGAAAACAACGGCGCTGCTGATTGATCTGGCGCGCAATCAGTCTGACCCGAAGCTGCGCCGCACGGCCATTTTCTGGCTCGGTCAGTCGGGTGATGAAAAAGCTTTCGATGTACTGAAGGAGATGGCGCTGAAAGGCGGCGACGAAGAACTCTCGAAAACCGCGCTCTTTGCGCTCGCTCAGCACGGTGACAAGCGCGGGCGCGAGGTGCTGCTTGACATTGCCCGCAGCGGCCAGTCACCGAAGCTGCGCCGGGATGCAATTTTCTGGCTCGGTCAGCAGGGCGGCGAAAGCGCGGTGGATGATCTGATGAAAATTTACGCGGCGGAACAGAGTCTGGAAATCAAAAAGCAGATTCTGTTTGCCCTGTCGCAGAATTCCAGCGCGCGCGCATCGGGTCTGATCAATGACATTGCGCGTTCGGGCAGTGAGCCTGAATTGCGCAAGCAGGCCATTTTCTGGCTTGGCCAGCGCGGGGGCGACAAGGCCGTTGAGACGCTCATTCAGCTTTACGACGGCGAAAAGGATCGTGGAGTAAAAGAACAACTCATCTTTGCGCTCGGTCAGTCAGACAGCAAGGCAGCGCTGCGCAAGCTGATGCAGATTGCAAAAAGTGATGCATCAGTTGAAGCCCGCACCAAAGCTGTGTTCTGGCTTGGTCAGAAGAAAGACCCTGAAGCCGTTAAATTCCTTGAGGAAATCCTGAAATAACCGGTGGCGCAGAGAAGAAGAGCGGACGGAACAGACGGAATGAACGGAACACACAGAAAGCAACACTGAATACAGCCTGTGTCTTTTGTCTGCTTCGTCTGTTCCGTCACCGCTCTTTCGCTGAAGCTTTCGCCTGCCGGGAGTAGTGTGTTTTCAATACGGAGGGAACGAGCGATGAAACATCTGCTGATGATTGTGCTGCTGCTCGGTGTGGCGAGCGGTGCGACGATGACGCCGCAGCGGCAGGGCTTTATTCAGATTCAGGGGCCGAACCTGCGGGCACGGATGGATGCAGCGGTCACGCAGGGACGCGCTGCCGCGCCGCGTTTCTGGACGGCGTGGCAGTTCGACGTGCGGCCCGGCGTGTCAGTTGATGCCGAATGGAAGGATCGCGGCGGCAACGTCACGATCAGTGGTGGGACGAGCATTTCATCTGATCGCAACGCCGAGACGCGCAATCTGGGTGTGTTTGTGCTGCACGAAAACAACGCGCTCGCGCGGCTTGAAGTTTACAACCTGGAACGACAGCGCGATTACAGCGGCTTTCCGGTTTACTGGCTCGGTCGTGCCGGGACGGATGAAAGTCTGACTTACCTGAAAGGCCTGGCCGAAGCGCAGAACGACGCAAAGCTCAGTGAACATGCGGTGACGGCGATTGCGCTGCACGATGATCAGCGCGTCGGCGGGATGCTCAAACAGTTCATCAATGATTCAAAAATGCGCCGCGTGCGCAACAGCGCCGTGTTCTGGCTCGGTCAGGTCGGCGGCGAACTGCCTTTCCTTGCAGACCTCGCGCGCAATGAGCAGGAAGAAGTTGAGCTTCGCAAGCAGGCTGTCTTTGCCATCGGCATCAGCCGCGATCAGTCGGCGCTGGCCACTTTGCAGAATCTTTATCAGGCAGTCGGTCAGCGCGAAGTGAAAAAGCAGATCGTCTTTGCGGCTTCGATCAATGAAAATCAGAACGAAGCCGTGACCTACCTGATCAGTCTGGCGACCAGTGAACGCGATCCTGAAGTGAAAAAGCAGGCGATCTTCTGGCTCGGACAGAAAGCCGGTGAGCGCAGTCTGAAGTTTCTGGGTGATACTGCCAGCAGCAATGATGCTGATACTGAAGTGCAGAAGCAGGCGGTTTTTGCCATCAGCCAGCGGCCAAAGGATGAAGCGGTTCCGCTGCTGATCAATATTGCCCGGACACACGCCAAAGCGGCGGTGCGCAAACAGGCCATCTTCTGGCTCGGCCAGACCGGTGATGAACGGGCAGTGGCTTTCTTCAGGGAACTGCTGTCACAGTAAGCGCACTGTCAGACTGACAGACGACAAAGGCCATCATTGCTGATGGCCTTTGCTGTTTTCTGAGGCTGATGGTTGTTCAGCGACGGAAAATTGTTACTGCTGCGGGGGCGTCTGCGGAGGCGTATTGTTGCTGGTCCGCTGCGGAGCCGTAGCATTGTTTGTCGTTGCTGATGAGTTGAGTCCCTTGCTGACGAGAATCGCCACTTCAACGCGACGGTTCTGCTCGCGGCCTTCACGGGTCGTGTTGTCTGCCACCGGGTTGGCTTCACCATAACCGAACGGCGTGATGATGCGACGCAGCGGGACGTTGTGATTTTCGACCAGGTAACGCACCACCGCATCAGCGCGGCGCTGGCTGAGCTGGCGGTTCTTGTCTTCGTTACCGTCCGCCGAAGCGAAGCCGGCGACCTGAATGATGAAACCCTTCTGGGTCTGAGCCTGGGTTGCGATCTGATCAAGCGCAGCTTTGGCTTCCGGTGACAGCACGGCGCTGTTGACCTTGAAGTTGACAGTGGTGTTCTGTGTGGCTTCGTAATCATCAAGCATTGAGATGCGCTCGTTGGTGGCGTTGACGCCAGCCATTGCCTGGTCAGCAGTGTTCTGCACCGCTTTGATGTTTTCCTTCAGGTTCGTGGTGACCTGACCGAGTTCATCAATCTGACCTGACATGCGCTGGGCGTTCTGTTCGGCTGAGGTCAGACGACCTTCAGTTTCAGTCACGCGGCCTTCAACAGGCGTCACGCGCGATTCGATGGAGCGCGCCACCTGATATTCATCATTCGTGAATTTGATCTTGTCAGCGACGAGCGCGCCTGAACTGTCGCCGCGCCCTTCAGCTTCGACCTGCAGCCCGCGCAGCAGCGAAGTGGTTTCATAATTTTTCGCGCGGCGGAACGGGTTGCTCTTGCGCTCGGTGACTTTGGTTGAATTGTTGAGATTGACGGTCACATCCATGCCGTTCTGATCACGAATCACGATGCTGTCAGGATTGCGCTTGACGATGATGCCGGTGACTTTCTGTTTCTGTCCCGCCGCCACCTGCTTCGGTCGTGACTCATTCATCGAGTTCTGATCCTGACTGGTCTGCATCTGACCTGGCTGACCTGACTGATTCTGCCCGGCCTGATTCTGGTCATTGTTACGGCTCGGATTCTGCGTAGTGGTTCGCTCGCGGCTCTGTGATGACTGAGTGGTGTTTCGATCCTGTTCCTGCGCGATTGCCGGAGCAGCGAAAATAAAGCCTGCCATCAGAGCCAGCAGCAGGTTGATTGTTCTGGAACTTCTCATATTGCTTTTACCTCCCAAAGCTGAACTGCACGGTTAATAGTTGCTATCAAAGCTCGCGGGCGCTGTGTTCTGCCAGCGCACCTGGCACGACAGGCGCAACTGGTGTGCCTCAACCCGCAAACTGTTGATTCTGCTGCCGACCGTCAGCCTGAGAAGTGATCAGCCGGGGACTTCTTACCTGCCGTCAGGTAAAAAATACATCAGCTTGTATGATTCAGGGGCAGCTTGTATGCACAGAATCCACCGCCGCCTTTATTCATCGGCCTGCGCGCAATTCATCAGCGCAGGCGCAGTGAAGATGCGCGCTTCAGGCCGCCCTGGCCTGGGGCTTGCCTCAGAGATGGCCAGACGTGTTAAGCAGAATGGCTTTCGGTGCGAAGATCAGTGTCGCAGGACACCTGGGGATTTAGGGGGCAAACAATCCCGGCTTCGCATCGAAGCCGCCAGGAACTGTCTGAATCTGTCGGCTATGACCTCCTGAATGGACTGACAGGTTCAGGCAGTTGCGGCACGTCGCATTTCTGCCGAAAAATAAACCTCAGCGATTGAACCCGTGTTATCAACTTCCCTGATTGCATTCAGCCCGTTGCTCGGCAACTGATTTCGGCCTGCGCGTTCTGTGTCGGCAAAACCTGATTGACGGCGGTTCAGGAACTGTCTGAGCGGGTTGCTGACTCCGTGCGGCTGACAGAAAAAAATCTCTGATCCGGCCCGGACACATTTTCAGCAAAGACTCATGGAGCGCAGGTTGCTTTTGATTCCGTTCTGAGGTTTTCAAAAGAATTCAGTAAACAGACAGAGGAGCTTATGACGAGAAGAGGATTCACGCTGACGACTATTCTGAGCATGGCATTGAGCATTGCCGCTTATGCGCAGCAGCCGCAGCCGCCGCAACAGCCGCAGCAGAGCGAGGCTGAACGCACACTTTATCAGCAGTATTACAACGCCGTGCAAAACAAGGATGATGCCAAATCCTGCACGCTGGCGCAGGAATTTCTGACCAGGTTTCCGCAAAGCCAGTATGCAAAGTATGTGCGTCGCACGCTGGAAAAATGCGGGCTTGAGCAGTTTCAGCAGTTGCTCGGTGAGTATTACAAGGCCCCTGACGCGGCGAAGCTGGACGCGCTGATGGCTGCGGGTGAAAAGATTCTGAAGGAGCAGCCCGATCAGTTGTATGTGACTTCGCAACTGGCGATTGCCATGAGCCGGGGCGCGATCAGCGGTTCGTACAAGGATCTGGAAAGAGCCAGAGCCTCGGCTGAAAAGACGCTCAAGCTGTTTGAGAGTACGACGCCGCCCGAAGGCTGGCAGGCCGATCAGTACAATGCGTTGCGCGAAGCCGCCCAGGCACAGCTCAATCAGTTTCTCGGCTGGTATCTGCTGCGCCGCGATAATCCTGATCCTGAACAGGCCGTGACTTATCTGACCAAAGCGGCTGAAATCAGAAACAAGGATGGCATGGGCTGGAAAGACCCCAACAATTACTGGCTGCGCGCTGACGCTTACACGCGGCAGTATTCAAAGGTGAAAGCTCAGTACGACGCCTTGTCTGATGCTGAAAAAACCGGCGAGCAGGGCAAGGCGCTGCTCGCACAGGTTGACGCGCTGGTGGACAAAATGATCGGTGATTATGCGCGGGTCGTGGCGCTGGCCACGCAGCCACAGACGCAGCAGATGCAGCAGTCCGCGCGCGAGCAGCTTGAACAATTGTGGAAGTACCGGCACGACGGCAAGACCGAAGGGCTTGATGCTTATATCAAGGCGGTGCAGAACGATCCGGCGGCGTCGCCGCCGGTTGCCGAGAAGAAAGGAAAGTGACACGGCATCAGATAAACTGTGCGCCAGCCGGGCGGCTTCTTTGTTCCATGTCCGCGAAACGTACTGCTGTTCCGGCTGGCAACACTGCGGTTGATTTCCATTCAGACGACCCTCCCCTCCCCGAAGCAGGTCTGACTCTCCTGGTCATCCACTCGTTTGCGCCTGCTGATTGCGGCATCACGCTTGCTGCACACTGGCCGATGCGACCGGCAATCAGCAGAAAAAAAGAGAAAGCTCTGTGCGCTTCAACTGAAGCCGCGAGGGAAGCGGCGAAATCTGCCGGGCTGCGTTATGTCAGCGACAACAGTCCGGGCATCAGTCGCAAACGCGCCGGGAAGGGATTTCATTACACCGGGCCTGACGGCACAGCCGTACGCGATAAAGAAACACTGCGCCGCATCAGGGCGCTGGCCATTCCGCCAGCCTGGACTGAGGTCTGGATTTGTCCGCTGGCAAACGGGCACATTCAGGCGACGGGGCGCGATGCCCGAGGCCGCAAACAGTATCGCTATCACGCGCGCTGGCGCGCCACCCGCGATGAAAACAAGTATGACCGGATGATTGCTTTTGGCCGGGCGCTGCCACGCATTCGCAAACGCACCGGGCGCGATCTGGCCCGGCCTGGTCTGCCCCGCGAAAAGGTGCTGGCAACGGTGGTGCGGCTGCTTGAAGCAACGCTGATCAGAGTTGGCAATGATGAGTACGCGCGCACCAACAGGACATTCGGACTGACCACGCTGCGCGATCAGCACGTCAGCATCAACGGCTCGAAAGTGCAGTTTCAGTTTCGCGGCAAAAGCGGTGTGCGGCATTCGATTGATCTGGATGACCGGCGGCTGGCCCGCATTGTCCGGCGTTGCCAGGATTTGCCAGGGCAGGAGTTGTTTCAATACCTGACCGATGACGGACAGGTGCAGGACGTTGGTTCAGCCGATGTGAACGATTACCTGCGCGAAATAACGGGCGCGGATTTTACGGCCAGAGACTTTCGCACCTGGGCCGGGACGGTGCTGGCGGCGATGGCGTTGCAGGAGTTCAGGGATTTTGATTCGAAGGCTGAAGCGAAACGCAACATCGTGCGCGCCATTGAAAGCGTGGCGACGCGCCTGGGCAACACCCCGGCAGTCTGTCGCAAATCCTATGTACATCCGGCGATTCTCGAACTTTATTCGGATGGCGCGCTGAGTGAAGCCCTGGAACAGCGCGTCACCCGGGAATTGCGCGAACAGTTACCGCGTTTGCGACCGGAAGAGGCCGCAGTACTGGCGCTGCTGCAGCAACGGCTCGAACGCGAATCCAGCCGACAGCGGGCCGCCTGATCCCTTTGCCCAAAGCGAATCACCAGACACGCAGACCAAATATGCAGAAAGGAAGTACCACTTATGAAATGCAGAAACTGTCTCGTAATTCTGGCGCTGCTGGCGCTCGGCGTGCCTGCTGTGCAGGCACAGCAGAAGCCCGCGACTGACCAGAACAAAACCACCGGTCAGCAGAAGCCTGCAAAATCGGCGGATAAAACAAAGCACGATCAGCATCAGGGAACGCAGGGCAGCAACACGCAGGACAATAAAAATGTCGCGGCGGCTGACCGGACTTTCATGATGAAAGCCGCTGAAGGCGGAATGGCCGAAGTCGCGCTGGGTGAACTCGCCGCCAAACAGGCGGCCAGCGATGACGTGAAGCAGTTCGGTCAGCGCATGGTTGACGATCACGGCAAGGCCAATCGTGAACTGATGGATCTGGCCGCAAAGAAAGGCGTCACGCTGCCAGCCGAGATGGACGCCAAGGCAAAAGCCCTGAAAACAAAGCTGGAGAAGGCGTCAGGCGCTGAATTCGACCGCGAATACATGCGCGAAATGGTGAAGGATCATGAAAAGGCGGTGGCCCTGTTTGAGAAAGAGGCAAAGAGCGGCCACGACGCCGAAGCCAAAGCCTGGGCGGAACAGACGCTGCCCACGCTGCGCGACCATTTGAAGATGGCCCGCGAAACGGCTGCAAAGACGGGCACCAGCATTTCGCAGGTGCAGAAAAGCGGTAAGAAAGGCACACAGTAATCGGCTGTGCAGCGCCCGTGAATGCGCGCCTGCATGAGGCGCGCATTCACGGGAAGTTCCTTTCAGGACCAGATCAGATTTCAGGTCAGTGACCGGGAAGTGTTGCGCGATTTGCCAGAATCGCGCGTCTTCACAACCGAACTGCCCGCGTGAGCCGCGCGATTCTGGCAAATCGCGCAACACTTCCCGGTCACTGACCTGAAATCTGATCTAAATTCAGAGGAGTTGCCATGCACGAATATGAACACGCGCTGACCATTCAGGCGCTGCCGCAGGATGTTTTCAATTTCATCTCGGATGTGCGCAATCTGCCGAAGTATCTGCCGACCGTTCACGATGCTGTTCCGCTGCCGGGCGAGCGGGTGCGGGTGGCCGGAGTCGCCGCCGGGAATCCGTATGACAGCGACGGCTTTCTTCACATTGATAAATCGCGCCGCCGCATGGAATGGGGATCGGACGGTGAAAACCAGTATCGCGGCTGGATGGAGGTCAGAGAGGCCGCTGGTGGTCACGCTGCTGAAACCGTCGTTCACCTTTCATTCGAGCCTCGCCCTGAACAGGCGCAGCAGTTCATTGAGCAGACCGGCGACGCTGATCGCACGATTCAAAAAGGCCTCGAAGCCGCGCTTGAATCAGTGCAGAACATTCTCGAAGGCCGGGGGCGCAAGGTGGCCACGCAGGCTGACCGGAAATAACTGAAGTCGGCTTGTTGTCGGAACAATAAACGACTCCAAAGGAGACTGGTTATGACAGCGAAGACACGACCGCTGGCGATGGTGACCGGCGCATCCAGCGGCATCGGCTGTGAACTGGCCCGGTGCTGCGCCGAAAGAAGAACAATCAGACAAGGTGAGGAAACAAATGGCTCAGGAAAATCAGACCAGCAATGACACACACAAACCAGTGGCCGGATTATTCAGGGAAGGCGCAGCCGCTGATCGCGCTTATCGCACGCTGCTCAACATGGATTACAGCCGCGATGACATCAGCGTGGTGATGACGGACGAAGCCCGCAGCCGCTACTTCCCGGCAGACACGCCGCTCGACGCTTCTTCAGAAACCACCGGCCAGACCAAAGCCGTCGAAGGCGCAACCATTATGGGGTCAGCCGGGGCCGTGCTGGGCGCTGTCGCCGCCATCGGCGTTTCAGTCGTTGCGCCCGGCGCAGGCTTTGTCATCATCGGCCCGCTGGCAGCGGCTGGCGCAGGCCTCGGCGCAACTGCCGGAGGACTGCTCGGCGCGCTGCTTGGTTCAAGCGTGCCGCAGGATGACATTCATCGTTATGAACAGCGTGTGCGCGAAGGTGAAATCCTGATTCGCGTCAATCCGCGTTCGGAAAACGAAGCGCAGCGCATTCAGGCCGAATGGGAATCACTCGGCGGTGAAACGGGCCGGTACTGAGCAGAAACGCAGAACACGAAGCAGGCTGACGGAAATAACATTCCGTTTCTGCTTCGTGTTTTTCGTTTCCTGGATCAGATGGCAATTGAATGTCCGGGAGGAGGTGCACGATTTGCCCGCAGTCGCGCAGCTCCTCACTCGCACGATTTCATCGGTTCATCGTGAATACGCAATCCAGCCCCGCGTCAGGTAATCGCTCATCGTCAGCACAAACATAATGCCGAGCCAGAACAGCCCGCTGATGACCACGATCTGCGTCAGACGGCTGCTGTAACGCACGTGCATAAAGAAGAGCGCGACCAGCGTGGCCTTGGCAGCGGCAATCGCCAGCGCCGCAATCGTATTGAACGGCCCCAGATCAATTCCGGCGATGATGATGGTCAGAATGGTCAGAATGATCAGCGTGGAAAAAATCGCCACGTATATTTTTCTTGAGACAATGTGTTCAGCCATAACAACTCTCAGTGCAGATGCCGTCCAACCAGATAAAGCAGCGGGAACAGAAAGATCCAGATGATGTCCACGAAATGCCAGTACAAACCCGACAGCTCGACCGGCGAGTGATATTCGGGTGAAAAACGCCCGCGCCATGCCTTCACGATCAGCACTGTCAGAATGCCCGCGCCGATAATCATGTGCAGCGCATGCAACCCGGTCATGCCGAAATAAAGTGAGAAAAAAATCTGCGCGTCACGCCGGTAAGGTTCAGGGAAAACGAAACTGCTGCCTGGAATGTGATGCTCCTCGAACTTGTGGTAGTACTCAAGAAACTTGATGCCCAGAAAGACCAGCCCCAGCAGCAGCGTCAGCGACAGAAAGCCGATTATCGCCCGGCGATTGCCGGTCTGTGCGCTGTAAACCGCCAGCGCCATTGTCAGGCTGCTGCCAATCAGCACGATGGTATTGATGCTGCCCAGCGGCACATCCAGTTCATGGCTGGCGGCGGCAAAGGCTGCCGGGTGCCAGGTGCGATAAACCATATAGGTCGTGAACAGGCCGCCAAAGAACATGATCTCCGTGACCAGAAAGACCCACATGCCCAGTGTCCCCGCTTCGCGCTGCTGCTCCATACTGCTGAAATGATGCGCCAGCGCGGGATGTGCCGAATGATGACTGATGATTTCTGTGCTCATTGTTTTCCAGACTCTGCCCTGCTAAGCCGGTTGATCGCCGGGTCCCATCTGACCGACCACATGGCTTTCTTCAATCGGCGCAAATTCATAAGCCTCCCACGTCACGACCGGAGTTTCATAAAAGTTTTCAGGCGGCGGCGGTGAGGTGGTGCGCCACTCCAGCCCCACCGCAGGCCAGGGATTGGCCGAAGCTGCCGGGCCGTAACGCATAGACCAGATCAGATAGATCAGCGGCAGCACATAACCTACGGCCAGAATCGAAGCCCCGGCTGTAGACATCACATTCAGTACCTGGTACTCAGGCGGATAGGCGTGATAACGACGCGGCATACCCATATAGCCAAGCAGGAACTGCGGAAAGAAAGTCAGGTTGAAACCGACAAAGATCAGCAGCGCCGATAACCGGCCCCAGCCTTCAGGGTACAGGCGACCTGATATTTTGGGCCACCAGTAATGAATTCCGCCCAGGTAACCCATCACTGCCCCGCCCACCATAATGTAATGAAAATGCGCGATGACGAAGTAAGTGTCGGTGACATGCACATCCAGTCCGAGCGCCGCCAGAAACAGCCCGGTCATTCCGCCGATGGTAAACAGACCTATGAAGCCGAAGGCATACAGCATAGGTGTCTGATAGGAGATCGAACCCTTGTGCATGGTGGCTGTCCAGTTAAAGACCTTGACTGCGGACGGGATGGCGACGGCATAGCTTAAAAACGAAAAGACCATTCCGGCATAGACGCCCTGGCTGCTGACAAAGAGGTGATGGCCCCAGACCAGAAAGCCGAAGACCGCAATCGCCACACTCGCAAAGGCGACGAAGCTGTAACCGAAGATGCGCTTGCGCGTCATATTCGCCACCAGTTCGCTGACCACACCCATCGCAGGCAGAATCATAATGTAGACCGCCGGGTGCGAATAGAACCAGAACAGATGCTGAAACAGCACCGGGTCACCGCCATAGGCCGGATCAAAAAAGCCCAGGTGCATTGTCCGTTCCAGCGCCACCAGCACCAGCGTAATGGCCAGGACCGGCGTACCCAGAACCTGAATCAGGCTGGTCGCATAGAGCGACCAGATAAACAGCGGCAGCCGGAACCAGGTCATCCCCGGCGCACGCATCGTGTGGACTGTGACAATGAAATTCAGCCCGGTCAGGATCGAAGAAAATCCGGCAATGAAAATTCCGATTACAGTAGGAACGACATTGGTCACTGAATAGCTTGAACTGAAAGGCGTATAGAATGTCCAGCCGGTATCAACGCCGCCGTGTACCAGCGCATAGAGCATAAAGAACCCGCCAGTGATAAAGATGTACCAGCTTGCCAGGTTCAGGCGAGGGAAGGCGACATCCTTTGCGCCGACCATAATCGGAATCAGGAAGTTGCCCAGCACGGCGGGAATCGAAGGCACCAGAAAGAAAAAGACCATAATGATGCCGTGCTGCGAAAACAGTTTGTTATAGGTTTCCGCCGTCACCAGATCGCCTGCCGGAGTCAGCAGCTCCAGCCTGACCAGCGTCGCATAGATGCCGCCGATGAAGAAAAAGAACGTGATCGAGACCATGTAAAGCAGTCCGATACGCTTGTGGTCGAGAGTAAACAGCCACGACTTCCAGCCATAGCTGGCGTTCAGGTAATGCACACGAGGTTGAACTGATGCGGTTGCGGCGCTCATAGGATTCTCTACTGCTTTGGTACTGACGGCTTTGACTGTGGCTGATTCGGAGCCAGCGGGTTTGACCGCTGCGACTTCGGTTCAGCCGGTTGACTGGCCGACCCCCGACTGCCGGGAGTGGTGCTGCCCGTCGGGGCATTGGCCGCTGCGCCCTGCGTCGAGCCGAGCGATTTGACGTAAGCGACCAGTTGCAGCAACTGTTCTTCATTGACCAGACCCTGAAAGGTCGGCATGACCGGCTGGTATCCGGCGACGACTTTGGCCTGCGGGTTGACGATTGATTCGCGGATGTAGCTTTCATCAGCCGTGACTTTCTGACCGCTTTGCAACGTGACCGGCTTGCCAAAAACTCCCTGCAACGACGGCCCCTGCCCCTGCCCGTTCATCAGGTGACAGGTCACACAACCCAGGCTTTGAAACAGGCTTTCACCCGATGCTGACATCCCGCCGACGCCTTCACCGCCGCCCAGCCACGCCTGATAAGCTTCCGGTTCCATCACCACGACCCAGCCGATCATGCCTGAATGATTGGTGCCGCAGTATTCAGCGCAGAAGATGTGAAAGCGCCCGGTTTTCGTCGCTTCAAACCAGACGGTCGTGTAGCGTTTCGTGCCCGGCAGCACGTCAGACTTGATGCGAAAATCGGGCACATAAAAGCTGTGAATCACATCCTCGCTCGTCATAATCAGCTTGACGCGGCGACCAACGGGCACATGCAGTTCGTTGATTTCACGAATGCCTTCGGGGTGCTGAAACTTCCACATCCACTGTTTGCCGGTGACATAGATTTCCTGCGCTTCGCGCGGCGGGCGATAGAGTTTGAAATAGAGGTGCGCGCCCCACGCAAAAATGCCCATTGAGATCAGAAACGGAATGATCGTCCACATCAGTTCCAGCCGGATTGAGCCGAGAATCGGACGCGGAATTTCATCAGGCGAGCGGCGGCGGTAAGCGATGGCGTAATACAACTCCAGTCCGGCAATCAGCACGGTAAAGAAGATCGTCAGCGCCACCAGGAAAAGATAGAGCGCGTCAGTTTCGCCTGCGATGGTTGACGCCTGGTCAGGCATGAAGGGCCACAGCAGAACCGGGCCGAGACAGAAATTTGAATAACCCTGGCTGCCGGGTCGGGCGGTTTTGAATTTTGGTTTGAGCAGCAGAATCAGCCCGGCAATCAGCAGCACGGTGATAATGCCGCCCAGCCGCAGAATGTTCATCACGACCGGGCCGTATTTACCTGAAGCCGGATCGTAGTGGTAACAGAACAGCAGCAACTGATCCACCGGCGAGCCGATTTTATTCTGCGCCGCTTCGATCAGGCCGAGCCGCAGGTCGAGCGGCTTGTATTCGATGCCGTAAAAGTAACGCGCAATCCGGCCCTGCGGCGTCAGCAGCATAATGCCGCTCGCGTGCGCATACTGATCCAGCTTTTCATCATAGGCATAATGAAAGCCGACAGCATCAGTCAGAGCTTTGATTGAAGGTTCGTCGCCGGTCAGAAAGTGCCAGCCCCTTTCAGCGCCGGGCCGGTTATAGCGCAACAGGTAGGCTTCTTTTTTCGCTGCCGCCAGGTTTGATGAATCGCGCGGATTGAAGC
This sequence comes from Blastocatellia bacterium, assembly GCA_046331565.1. Classification (GTDB taxonomy): domain Bacteria; phylum Acidobacteriota; class Blastocatellia; order RBC074; family RBC074; genus DASRDU01. The sequence goes on along the minus strand of JAXLQP010000001.1, from coordinate 2,229,987 downwards.
TGACGGTGATGACGTTGTACTGATTGCCAATATCGAAGGCCAGCGTTTTCAGGCTGCCGGTCAGGCCATTGAGAACCTGCGTGCAAAGCATCGGGCATTTGTAATAGGCCAGCGACAGCACAACCGGCTTGCCATTGAAATAATCGCCCAGCCGCACGGTGCGCCCTTCTTCATCGCGGAAGACCAGATCGAGCGGCACCTGGGCGTTCAGCCGCTGATCAATGCCGACCTGTTTGAGCAGTTGCGGCCTTTCATTCTGCGCCTGCGCCGCTCCGCCACACAGCAGCACGATGATCATCAGCGCAAACGCGCGCGCACCACAACCGCCCGCTGACTGCCGACCGCTGACCACTGACTGCTGATCACTGACCACTGACATTCTCATGGATTTCTTTGCTCCGGCATGCGTCCTGAACTTGTGCCGCCCGGCATGGTTTCATCCGGCCAGGCTTTCGGGGACGTGGATGAACGTGATCTTTCGATCAGCAGCTTTTTGGCCTGCTCAATCGGAATGTGAACAACGCCGCGCTGCTGATCCACCCAGCCGTAATGCTGCAAACGGTTGTCCTCGTCTTCGCGCAGCTTTTTCATATCGTCGAGCGGGTGCGTTTCGTGACCGGGCGCAAGCTGCAAACGCGGCTCCGGCGGCAGGCGCAGCACATCGGCGCCGACCAGCGAGCGCGGCGGCGGTTCGCTTTTGACCGTGTCCGACTCGAACACATCGAACAGCCCCCACACGATCAGGTACACAATGCCGACGAAGGCCGCGAGGCTCGCCATAAACCAGGCGATGCCGCGAATGCTGACATCGCTGGCCTCGTGCGCGACCTCAGGATTTCTGATGTTGCTGACATCAGGCGTGTGCTGATTAGTGGTGCTCATGCTGCAAAACCTCTCCGAAATGCGGATCATTGACCGGCAGCAGTGGACGCCGCCGAAGCTGCCACGCAAAAAAAGCCAGCCAGATGCCGCTCAGACCGATGAGCGCGGCAATGTCCATCCAGTGCAGTGTCAGATGCTGCTCGTGCAGGGTCGGCGCAATGATCCAGAACAGATCAACAACCCGCATCAGCATGACCCCCAGCGCGACCCACACCAGCCGCCGCCCGCTGCGTTTCAGATCCCTTGAGAGCAGCAGCAGAAACGGCAGCGCAAAATGAAACAGCACCAGCAGCAGCCCGATCCATTGCCATCCGCTGTTCAGCCGCTTGACATACCAGAATGCCTCTTCAGGCAGATTGCCTGACCAGATGATCAGAAACTGCGAGAACGACATATAAGCCCAGAGCATGACGAACGTCAGCATCAGCTTGCCCAGATCCTGCAAATGACCGCGTGAAATCACGTGCGCGAGCGGTTCATAGCGCGCCAGCACGACCAGCGCCGAAATCACGAAGGCCAGAGCTGAGAGTCCCTGCCCGGCCACAAACAACAGACCGAAGATCGTTGAGAACCACTCCGGCTCAAGCGACATCACCCAGTCAATGACGGCAAAGGTCACGGTAAAGCCGTAAAGCACCAGCCCGCCGCCGCTCAGCAGTTGAAAGCGTCGCTCCAGTCGCACATCAGCCGCCTGATCCTGCTGCCGCGACCATTTGTTCAGGAAGTAAGCCAGCACCATCCACGCCGCAAAATAGATCACCGCCCGGATCAGAAAGAACGTGACATTCAGGTAGAGTCGTTTGTGCTGCAACGCTTCGTGCGCCGTGACTTCAGCCGGACGCGCCCAGCCGTACAGGCTCTGCAATCCGAACAGCAGCGGAATAAAGAGCAGCACAACCAGCGGCAGCGTGCGCGTCGCTGATTCCAGCACGCGCCTGATGACGATTCCCCACGCGCCGCCCGTCAGGTATTGCAGCATCACCAGCGCCAGGCAGCCGAGCGTGATGCCGGCCACGAACATAAAGCTGATCAGCCACGAATTGAAAAACTGCGCCGGTTTGAAAAATGCGCCAATCACACACGCAATCACCCCGATGCCGCCCACGATCAGGGCGCGTGACTGAATGCGGTCAACGACCGGCGGCGGTGTGTAAGCTGCCTGACTCATCGTGTCTGACCTTTCTGATTGAGTTGCGGCTGCTGATCGGCGGGCACATCGGCGACCGTGGCGTTCTGGCTCAGTTGCAGTGCGCGGATGTAAGCAATGATCATCCAGCGATCACGCGGGCTGACCTGATCGGCATAAGTCGGCATCCGGCCAAAGCCGTTCGTCATGACATCGTAAAAATGCGCATCGGGCGCACTGCGCAAACGATCAATGTGATAAGACGGCGGTTGCGGAAAACCGCGTCGCACGATCATGCCGTCGCCGTAACCCGTTCGCCCGTGACACGGCGAACAGTTGATATTGAATCGCTCCTCGCCCCGCGCCAGAACTTCAGAAGTAATCGGAAACGGAAAGCTGCCTGCGCCGGTCTGCGTGCCCGCTGCTGCGGCGCTTTTCTGATTGCCGCCTGTTGCGGCAGGCGCAGCGGGCGAAGCCTGCCCGGCGGGCACGCCGGTCTTTGCCGGAATAAAAACGTCATTGTCGAGCGAACCGCGCGCGACCGTGCCATCAACCGGTTTGCGCGAAGACTGGCCGTCAGCAAAAAACTCACTCGGCCTGAGCGGAAGATATTTCGGCTGGTTGTGCATATCCTGACGACAACCCGCGAGCAGCATCAGCGGCAGCAGGAGCAGAACAACATTTCTCCACACGGCAGTCCGACAAACTGCCAGCTTGTCGCTGATTTGTGAAAGCGCGGCTGGCAGGAACCACGACAAGCTGGCAGTTTGTCGGACATTTCCCATAAGAAATTCCGAAATCCGGTTAACTCTCAACATCGGCCACCTCACGCGCATTGAGACGAATCAGAAATTCCTTCGTCCGTTCATAATCGAATCTGGGGTCGGCGGCCTCGATGCACAGAAAGAATTTGTTGCGCGAAGCCAGCGCAAAGTTCGGCGCATTGAAGACCGGATGATGCGGCATCGGCAGGCCGTTTAATGCCAGCAGCCCCAGCACTGCCGCCAGCGCCGCGCACAGCACTGTCGTTTCAAAGGTGATTGGAATGAAGGCTGGCCACGAATGCAGCGGGCGACCGCCAACATTGATCGGGTAATCAATCACCGATGTCCAGTACAGCAGCCCGTAACCGCCGACGGTTCCCAGCAGCCCGCCAATCAGCACAATCAGCGGCAGCGCGTTGCGATGAAAGCCGAGCGCCTCAGACAATTCCTCAATCGGAAACGGCGTGTAGGCGTCCATCTTCCGGTAGCCTTCGTCGTAAGCCAGGCGCGTGGCGGCAATCAGCGCATCCGGGTTTTCAAATTCAGCCATCAGACCGTACAGGGGCAGTCGTTGCTCATCGGTCGTCATGCGGGCCTCCTTTCCGGTTCGGTACTGCCGTGATCGCCGGTTTCGGTGCGCGGCAGCAGCGTCCGCATCTCAAAAATTGAAATCATCGGCAGGAAGCGAATGAACAGGAACAGCAGCGCCGTAAACAACCCCAGCGTGCCGATGAAAGTTGCCCAGTCCCAGAACGTCGGGCGGAACATGCCCCATGACGAAGGCAGAAAGTCGCGGTGCAGGCTGGTCACAATGATGATGAACCGCTCCAGCCACATCCCCGTGTTGACGACCAGCGCCAGCAGGAACAGCCCCAGCACGCTGCCTCTGACTTTGCGAAACCAGAGCAGTTGCGGCATGACGATATTGCACAGAATCAGCGACCAGTAAGACGGCGCATACGGCCCGATCATCCGGTTTTTGGTCATGAACTCCTCAAACGTGTTCGCGCTGTACCACGACATAAACGCTTCGATGGTGTAGCCGTATCCGACAATCAGACCCGTCGCCAGCATGATCTTCGCCATATTCCGCAGGTGCCGTTCAGTGATGAAATCCTGCAGGCCGTAAAACTGGCGCAGCGGAATCGCAATCGTCAGCACCATCGCAAAGCCCGAATAGATGGCGCCCGCGACGAAATAGGGCGGAAAGATCGTCGTGTGCCAGCCGGGCAGAATGGCAATCGAAAAGTCGAAACTCACCACCGTATGCACCGACACGACGAGCGGTGTCGCCAGCCCCGCGAGCAGCAGCGAAGCCGTTTCATAACGGTTCCAGTGAATCGCTGATCCGCGCCAGCCGAGCGCCAGCATGCCGTAAACAATCTGACTGAAACGATGGCGCGCCCGGTCGCGCAGCGTCGCCAGATCGGGAATCAGTCCGACGTACCAGAACAGCAGCGACACCGTCGCATAAGTCGAAACCGCGAACACGTCCCACATCAGCGGGCTGCGAAAGTTCGGCCAGATGTTCATCGTGTTCGGATAAGGCAGCAGCCAGTAAAACAACCAGGGCCGCCCCAGGTGAATGATCGGAAAGAGTCCGGCGCACGCGACGGCAAAGAGCGTCATCGCTTCGGCAAAGCGGTTGATCGAAGTCCGCCACCGCTGTCGCAGCAGCAAAAGAATCGCTGAAATCAGCGTCCCCGCGTGCCCGATTCCGATCCACCAGACAAAATTCGTAATCGCAAACGCCCAGGCAATCGGAATGTTGATGCCCCAGATGCCCGTGCCTTTGAGTACCAGATAACCGACCGCCACAAACAACAGCATCGTCAGCGCAAAGGCGATGCCCGCGCCGATGAACCAGCCGATGGGCGTGCGATGTGTCAGCACAATCGCGCTGATTTTGTCGGTGACTGAAGCGAACGTATGTCCCGGCGCGATCACCGGAATGCGGTCGTTCAGTAACTGTTCATTCGGAGGCCGCTCTATTTCCTGCATGGTTCGTTTACTTCATCGCTTCCTGCGGTGTGTGATCAATTTCCCGGTTCGTATTCCTCACCGCCGCCAGATAAGTGGTGCGCGGCTGGGTCTGCAATTCGGCAAGCAGGCCGTAATTGCGCGGACTCGCTTTCAGCTTCGCCACCTGGCTGCTGTGATCGTTGATGTTGCCGAAGACAATGGCCTCGGTCGGGCACACCGCCTGGCAGGCCGTCACGATTTCGCCATCACGAATCGTGCGGTTCTCTTTTTCTGATTCGATCTTGGCGTGCTGAATGCGCTGCACGCAGTAGGTGCATTTTTCCATCACGCCGCGACTGCGCACCGAAACTTCAGGATTGCGCATCGGGCGCAGGCTCGGCGATTCCCAGTCCTGAAAGAGCAGAAAGTTGAAGCGGCGCACCTTGTACGGGCAGTTGTTCGAACAGTAGCGCGTGCCGACGCAGCGGTTGTAAACCATCACGTTCAGCCCTTCGGTGTCATGCACCGTCGCGTTGACCGGACAGACGACTTCGCACGGCGCTTTTTCGCAGTGCATGCAGGGCAGCGGCTGAAAGAAGGTTTCGGGATTCTGAACCCCGCCTTTGTAATAACGATCAATGCGCAGCCAGTGCATCGCGCGCCCGCGCCGCACCTGCTCCTTGCCGACAACCGGAATGTTGTTCTCGGCCTGACAGGCAATCACACAGGCGTTGCAGCCCACACACGAATTAAGATCAATCGCCATTCCCCACGCATAGCCGTTGTACTGATATTCGGGATAGAGCGATTCGTGCCCCGTTGGTTCCTCGACCTTTTCGTGAGCGAATTTCGGGTTGCGCTGAAATTCATCGAGCGAGGCGGCGCGGACGATTTCGCGGCCTTCCATGTTGTAATGAAACTGGGTGCAGGCGAGCGGGTAAGTCTCGCCGGTGCGCCTGATTTCAACGCCCGCTACGGCCCACTGACTGTCCGCAGTACGCAGCAGACTGGCATTGAAGCCTGCGCCGTTGCCTGCGCGGCCCGCGCGCCAGCGACCGTAACCGAGATGCACTGTCACACAGTTATCAGCGTGGCCCGGCACAATCCAGATCGGAGCGCGCACCGAGTGGCCCTGATAACTCAGCTCAATGACATCAGCGTGAATCTCGCCGCGTTCGCCGCCGCGTGAACTGACGCTGTAATCAACACCGAGCCGCGTGGCGGTGGCCGGACTCATCAACGCCGCATTGTCCCAGGTGATTTTGGTCAGCGGGCGCGGCAGTTCCTGCAACCAGCCGTTGTTGGCAAAGCGCCCGTCATAAATCGCCGGATCAGGGCGAAAGAGCAGGGTGATGGTTTGTCCGTTGTCCGTTGCCCGTTGTCCGTTGCTCTGTCCACTTGTCAGCGTGCTGCCAGCCGCTACGGTTTTGAGCGGAAAGGTGCTGCCTGCGATCACTCCGTCATTGAGCGATTTGCGCCAGAACCTTTCAAAATCATCAGTCGCCGTTGACGGCGAGCCAGCCGCCACGGGCGCGGGCGATGAAGACGGAGTGGCCGCAGTGGCCGGAGTTGCCGTGCTGGCATTGGCTGCGGCGTTTGACTTCGCTGTTGTGGCATTTGCGCTCTGCGCCGGAGTGGCGGTTGTCTGGGCGCGACTGTTCGCTGTGCCGCTGGCTGCCCCGGCACTCTGCGCGACCGGCAGCGCGGCGGTTTTGCTCGACGGGTTGCGATAGTTCGTTTTCCAGTAATCGCGCACCAGGTCGTAGCTGCTGCGGTCGGGCTGGCCGGTTAAGACCGCCAGCACTTCGTGCGCGCTTTTGCTTTGATAGAGCGGCAGAATCAGCGGCTGAATGATTGAAGCCGTGCCGTCAAAGGCGCGGGCATCGCTCCACGATTCGAGGTAATGCGATTCGGGAATGTGCCAGTGACAGAGTTCTGAAGTCTCGTCGTTATACAAACTCAGATGTGCGCGCAACCTGACCTTTGACATGCGCGCCGCAAAGTTCAGATCGGCAGGCGCGGTGTGAACCGGATTGCCGCCCAGAATGATGAGCGTTTCAACGTGTCCGGCTTCCATCTCTCCGGCGAGTTCGCGCAGCGACTGCATCTGCAAAACCGGGTTTGCTTCGACAGGTTCAATGTACTGCACTGTCTGTCCGTTGTTGCCAAGCGCCTGATTGATGGCGTGCGCGAGTGCATGAATAAAGGGCGGTTGTTCATCACCAGCGATGACAAGGCTGCGGCCACGATGATTTTGCAGATCGCGCACGACGGCTTTCAGCCAGTCCTGATTGCCGGGCTGCGTGGCCGGGCCTGCCGACTGCACGCCGAGCGCAGCGGCGATGGCGCGCACGAAGCTTTCAATTTCAAAGGGCTGCAAAGGCAGACGATGATCGGCGACTGCGCCGGTATTGGTCGGCGTGCTTTCGATGGCATACAGGCGATTCATCTGCGGCTGTTCGGTGGTGACTTTGCGACGTTTGGCAAAGTCGCGTGCATAACGCAGCGAGCCGGGGCCGCACGACAGAAAGTCTGATTCGACCGCGAGAATGACATCGGCATTTTCAAAGCGATAAAGCGGCGTCACCGGCTGACCAAAAGCCATCTGCGCGCCTGCGATGGCGTTGTCGTGGTTGACGGCTTCGTACTGAGACCACTTTGCGGCAGGGAACTGGCGCAGCAGTTCACGCAACTGCGCGGCGAGCGTGGGCGAAACGACAGTCTCAGTCAGAAGGCGCAGGCCCGCGCCCTGACTGCCGCGCTGTGATTCAAGCGCAGCGCGAATCTCACTGATGAACGCCGACCAGGTGCTGATGTCGCCGAAATGCGTGATGGTCTGCGAACGGTCGGGGTCATACATCGTCAGCAGCGAAGCCTGCGAGAAAATATCGGTTGCGCCGAGCGAGGCCGGATGATCGGGATTGCCTTCGATCTTGATCGGGCGACCTTCGCGGCTTTCAACCAGCAACCCCATTGCCGCGCCGCTGAAAGGCATCGCAGTCGCGTAATACTGCGGCTTGCCGGGAATGATGCCTTCGGGTGGTTTGACGTAAGGGACAATCAGTTCAGTTGGCTGCTGCGTGCAGGCGGTCAGCCCGGCCAGCGCGAGCGATGCGCCCATCAGATGCAGAAAGCGGCGGCGGCTGAGCGCGTCATTCCATTCAGACGCCTGTGGCCATTCAGACGCTTCGGGCGGGAATTCGCGGTGCAGCAGCGCGCGGAATTCCGGCGTGTCGGCCAGTTCATCCAGGCTGCGCCAGTAATCATCGGCTGTGGAGGCGTGGCGCTGCACCTGACCTGCCAGGTCGAGGATTGAGCGATGAGATTCTGACTGAGTATTCAGCACGGGCAGGCTGCGCGGTGGCCTGGCGTGTTCGTGATTTGCGTTATCCTGATGCGCAATCTCTTCCACCTTCGATACCTCTTGCGATGTTGATCAGCGATGACAGGTCGAACAACTCGACAGCGTGCGGGCATCCTGAATTTTGTATTCACTGACGAGGCGGCGGCCCTGCTCTGTCTGATCGGGCGGCGGCTGCCAGGCCATATTGAAAATCTGGTCACGCGGGCGGACGAATTTTTCGGGTTGCCGGTGACAGCCCAGACACCATTCCATTTGCAGCGAATTGACCTGATACACCAGCGGCATCTGATCAACCCGTCCGTGGCAGGTCGAACAGCCGACGCCCTTATTCACATGAATGCTGTGATTGAAGTAAACGAAATCGGGCAGGTCATGCACCCGCGTCCATTGCAGCGGCTTGTTGTCGCGCCAGCTTGCCCGCACCGGTTCGAGATATGAACTGTTGAGGAATAACTGCGAATGACAGTTCATGCAGGTTTTGGTCGGCGGGATACCGGCAAACGATGACTGCTCGACCGAAGTGTGACAATAGCGGCAGTCAATGCCGTCATCACCGACGTGATGCTTGTGCGAAAACTGCACCGGCTGTTCACGGGGCACGAAGGTCTGTGTGACATAGGTCGAACCGTTGATGCCATAGGCTGCCCAGGTCAGCGCCGCCAGAATAAAGAGCGAACCGAAGATGCTGACCCGCGCAATCGTGTTGGTGCTGCGATGGAAGATCTGAGACATATCTGCCTCTGCTTCAACAGGGAAGGAGTCGAAGGGGATGCCACAGGGAAAACAGCAGGAAGTGAACGCAGGAGCGGGAAAAGGGGAAAAGGAGAAGAAAAGAGGAAAGAAGATAAGGAAAGCACACTTCCGCTGTTCTTCTTCTTTTCTCTGTCGTCTCCCCTGGTAGCGTCAAAAGATCGTTTGCGGCCTGCTCAAAAATGTGATGGTGTCAGCGTTGCTGACCGGGCCTGGTGTTCCTCCAGCCACTGTGCTTCGCGCAGGGCTTTCATCATTGGTTCATGCAGCACACGTTCCAGCCGGTTGTCACCGTGTCTGAGTTCCCACAGTCCCATCTGTGTCCATTCGTCGCGGGCGTGCCATTCGGGCATGCCGAGAATCGGATAGAGACAGATGCCGTGCAACCGCATGCCTTCAGCCAGGACGGTGCTGACTTCCCGAGTCAGTTCACGTAACCAGACCGGGCGGGATTCATTCACTTCGCTGGTTTCAGTCACCAGCATTTCGTGGCCGTATCGCTGCCAGACCGAGCCAATCAGTTCGCTCAGCCGGGCGCGGCGCGGGTCGGCGCTGTCAAGCGGCACCCCGGCGCTGCCCCATTCCCACTGATTCGTCCAGTAGTAATTGATGCCGACAATATCAAGGTGGCGCGGGCTGCCGCCGAGTTCCGGCATCAGGCGGCCACTGAGCATATCCCAGCTTTGAAAGACCACGCTGGAATTGAAAAATTCCACTTCGCGCCACGACTCCGTGTTCCCTTGCGGAGCCGTGACGCGACAGAGCGGATCAGCATTGACGATCCGCGCGACGGGACTGGCGGCGTGAATCGCATTGATGCCCTGAATGGCGGCCTCGATCAGCCGCACCTTCAGTTCCCATCCGCGACCGACCGCGTGCGGGGCGAACAAGCCGACTTCGCCCGCTGCCCACGAAAAGAACGACGGTTCGTTGACCGGCGTGAAATAACAGACGCCGGGCATCTGCCGCGTAATGTAATCAGCCGCCGCGAAGCAGTAATCAGCAAACCGCTTCGGAAAATCAGCCGAAAACAGATCGAGGTAATCAGGAAACCCGAAATGAAAAAGATCGTGAATGATTTCGATGCCGTGTCGTTCGCTCGCCGCTAAAAACGGATCGTATAACGAGAAATCATAATCACGGTTGCGATCAACAAGCGGCCAGCGCACAGCCTCGCGCACCGTCAGCAGGCCCGCTTCGCGCAGACGGCGATAATCCTCATCGGCGAACAGATCGTGTTCGGTGGCGGCAATCTGATCTATCCATTCACCGTGCCGGTTGTAGCCGGTTGCTCCTTCAAAGCCGGCCTGAAAGAAGCTTCTGAACAGTGCCATGATTGAAATCGTGGGTTGTGATTCAGCGCTCAGGCTGACTGCTGTTCGGCAGACAGCGCTGCTCAATCACTGCCCAATCGTGGACTCAGTTACTTCACTGGTGTCGGCCTTGCGCCGGTAATCTTTCGGTACAGTGTCAGTGCCTGCGCCACGACCTGATCCTGGTTGTAATACTTGTATGTCGCCAGCCGTCCGGCGAAATGCACCCCAGGGGTCGCTTCCGCAAGCGCCTGATACTTCTTATACAACTCTGTGTTCTCTGGTCTCGGTACGGGATAGTACGGATCACCCTCAGCGCGCGGAAATTCATAAACAATACTCGTTTTTTTGTGATCCTGCCCGGTCAGATACTTGAACTCGGTGATGCGCGTGTAGGCATGCTCGTTCGGATAGTTGACCACCGGTGCCGGTTGCCAGACTTCCTGATCGAGCGTTTCGTGTTTGAATTCAAGTGAACGGTAAGGCAGTTTGCCAAACCTGAAATCAAAGAATTCATCCACCGGCCCCGTATAAATCATTTCGCGGAACGGAATCACGCGCTCGATTTCGCGGTAATCGGTATTGAGCATGATTCTGATATTCGCGTGATCGAGCATGTTTTCGAACATCCGCGTGTAACCGTGCTTCGGCATCGCCTGGTAGGTGTCGGTGAAGTAACGGTCGTCGCGGTTTGTTCGCACCGGCACGCGCGCCGTCACCTGAGCATCGAGTTCTGACGGATCGAGACCCCACTGTTTGCGCGTGTAGTGGCGAAAGAACTTTTCGTACAGTTCGCGGCCTACCTTGCTGACAATCACATCCTCTGAAGTGCGAATATGTTCTTTTTTCTCAGCCACTGAGGCAAAGAATTCCTCAAGTTGAAACGAAGTCAGATGCAGACCATAGAGCCGGTTGACCGTGTCCAGGTTGATCGGAATCGGCAGCAACTGCCCGTCAACACTGGCGCGCACGCGATGTTCATACTGTCGCCACCCGGTGAAGCGCGACAGGTAATCAAAGACTTCGCGTGAGTTGGTATGAAAGATGTGCGGGCCGTATTTATGCACCAGCAGGCCCGCGTCGTTGTAATGATCATAAGCGTTGCCGGCAATGTGAGGCCGCTTGTCCACGATCAGCACTTTTTTGCCCGCCTCACGCGCCAGCCGTTCGGCCAGCACACTTCCGGCGTACCCGGCTCCGACAATCAGATAATCAAACATCAGGTGCCTCCCCTTTCACGCTAATCGCCAGTGACCGGGGAGATTGATGCGGTTGCAGTTGAAGTGCTGACAGTGGCCTGAGGGAAGGCGTCTGTCGTGAACAGATCGGGGTAACGATTTCTGACCGTGAGATTGACCAGGTGCATCATCCGTGCCCAGGTGCGATCCCACGAATTGAAGGCCAGGGCTTCGTCAACCTGGCGCAGCCAGGCGTTGTAATTGAATTCGGGACTCATCAGGTACTCAGCCGCCGCGATGAATTCCGGCGCCGTATCGGCAATCTTCACCAGCCCCTGCTGTCCCCAGGGATGCACCACGTCACGAATCGCCGTTGAGATGGCCGGGATGCCCGCCGCCAGATATTCAGGCGTTTTGGTCGGGCTGATGTAGCGCGTTGATTCGTTGTGCGCAAACGGCAGCATCGCAATGTCCCAGTTCGCCAGATAATTCGGCAGTTCCTGGTAACTCCTGCCGCCGAGGTAATGAATGTTCGGACGCTGCGGCAGTTCAGCCGGATCAATTTTGACAACCGGCCCCAGCATGACCAGATGCCAGTCAGGCCGCGCTTCAGCAATGGCGGCAATCAGCTCTCTGTCCATGCGTTCATCAATCACGCCGCAGTAACCCAGACGCGGGTGCGGAATCCCGGCCTGATCTGCCGGGTCGGCGATTTCGCGCCGCGCCTTGCGAAAATGCGGCCCGTCAATGCTGCTCGGAAACGGGTGCACGTTGGAGTGACGGCGGCATTTGGCTTCATACAGACTGTAACCGCCCGTGAAGACCAGATCGGCGCGTTCGAGCAGTTCGGCTTCGCGCTGCCGCAATTCGGGCGGAGCGTTTTTGAAAGCCGAGAGTTCATCCATGCAGTCGTAAATAATCGCCAGCGGTTCCAGGTGGCGCGTGAAGCTGAGCGCCATCGGCGTGTAATACCAGCAGATGTAATCGGTGATCGAATGTTCCAGAAAGAGTTCGTCAATCAGCAGTGATTGTTCAATCGCTGCGGTTTCAGCTTCGTTGAGTCCTTTGGGCAGATGCGGCACGACGACATAGACGCCGCATTCGCGCTGGCTGATGTCCAGGCGCGGGGCGGTTTCGTCATAGATTGGTTCTTCAATAAAAAAGACGCGGCGCTCCAGGGCGCAGCGGCTCAGCAGATGCTGCGGGCGCTGATAGACGAAATCCCAGCGCAGATGTGACAGGCACACCAGATCGGGCAGTCCCTGAGAAAACGAAAGCGAAGTCTCAGCGTAATTATTAATCAGCGGAACCTTGCGAGACTGGCGACTGAATCCACTCTTCGCCTGTCCTGACCTGGCCGCATTCACTCCAGACTCTCCGCTCTGCGTTCCTGTCGTATGTTTTTTCATATCTCTCCTTCACCGGAATGACTAAATTTATTTTTCAGGCAAGTATGCATTACAGGCAGGTGCAACGAATGTGCCAGTTGCGCGGCGATGCGCAGCGGATGTTGAAGAACCGAATGACACCAGCATTTGCCGCCGGATTAATGAGTGGTTGCCAGGGCGAGGCAGGTATTTCCAGTGCAGGATTTGTATGCGGGATGTACGTTCTGGAACGGTATGTAGTGAATGAGATTCGTGCAGGAATTTTAATGAAATAAAATCAGGTCAGTTCAGTTGCTCCCTCGCCCGCGCTGACCACATAGATGCCCGGCGTCTGGCCGAATGTCGGCTGATAAGCGCGCGTGATGGTTTCAGTAAAAGCCGTCAGCGCATCATTGCGCACCAGACTGACCGTGCAACCGCCGAAACCGCCGCCGGTCATCCGCGATCCGAACACGCCGCTGACACCCAGCGCGGTATCCACCAGCAGGTTGAGTTCCGGGCAACTGACTTCGTAATCATCACGCAGCGACTGGTGCGACGCGATCATCAGCCGCCCCATTTCATTGAGTCGGCCTGACCAGAGCGCACTGGCCGCCGCCAGCGTGCGCGCATTTTCGGTAATGACGTGACGGCAGCGGCGGCGAATCACTTCGGGCAACTGCGCTTCGTATTGTCTGAACTCATCAACGCTGACATCACGCAGCGCCTGAATCGAAGGCAGAAACTGCTGAAGCATCCTGACGCCCTGTTCGCATTCGGCGCGGCGCGTGTTGTATTCCGACGAAGCCAGCTTGTGCCTGACCCGCGAATCACAAACGACAACTGACATCTCAGGCTGATCAAGCGGCAGGTAAGTAATCGCCAGCGTGCGACAGTCAAGCAGAATGGCATTACCCGCGCGACTGTGAACGGCGGCCATCTGATCCATGATGCCGACGTTCGCGCCGACATATTTGTGTTCGGCCTGCTGTCCGGCCAGGGCGAGCGCCGTGCGGTCAATCGTGGCTCCGGCCAGCGAGAGCAGCGCCAGACCAGCCGATACTTCCAGCGCGGCAGAAGATGACAGGCCCGCGCCGGTCGGCACCTCCGAATCAATCAGCAGATCGGCGCCGGTCAGCCGCTGGCCATTTTCTTCAAGCACCCGCGCCACCCCTTCGACATAATCGGGCCAGATGCCCCGGCGCGGCATCGGCGGCAGATCAGGGTCGAATTCAAACTGCTCAGCGAGCGTGAGTGAATAAACACGAATCAGGCGGTCAGCGCGTTCAGCCGCTGCCACAAAGGTCGAACGATCAATCGCCATCGGCAGCACAAAGCCGTCGTTGTAATCGGTATGTTCACCGATCAGATTGACGCGGCCCGGCGCGCGAAAGATTCTGGCGCTTCGGCCATATCGCGTCTGAAATTCGCGTCGTAATCGTTCTGCCTGTTGCTGCCCGTGATTCATCTGCTGCTGTCTGCGGGCTGCGCCCCGGCTTCGTAACCGTGCGGGTGTCGCTGCATCCACTGCCACGCTGAAGCGATGATGGCGCGCAAATCCTGCTGTTCAGGCTGCCAGCCGAGTTCCTCTCTGATGCGGTCGGAACTGGCAATCAGCACTGCCGGATCGCCGGGGCGTCGTGCACTGTTGCGCACACTGACCTGCTGTCCGGTGACTTCGCGCGCGGCATTGAGGACTTCCAGCACCGTGTACCCGTCGCCGCCGCAACCCAGGTTGTAAATGCCGCTGCGTTCGGCGGTCAGTTCCAGCGCCATCACGTGTGCGCGGGCAAGGTCGGCAACGTGAATGTAATCGCGCACACAGGTTCCGTCGCGGGTCGGGTAATCATCACCGAACACCTCGACAAATTCGCGCTGTCCCGCCGCCGCCTGCAGCACAATCGGAATCAGGTGAGTTTCCGGCTGGTGATGTTCGCCGCAATGCGCCGTCGCTCCGGCGGCATTGAAATAACGCAGCGACACATAGCGCAGCTCATAAGCCTGACTGAACCAGCGCAGCGCATGCTCAAAGGCCAGCTTGGTTTCACCGTAAGGATTGGTCGGCGCGGTCGGATCACTTTCTTCAATCGGCTGTCTGGCCGGTTCGCCGTACACCGCCGCAGTCGAAGAAAAGACCAGCCGCGCCACGTCGCAATCGCGCATGGCATTGAGCAGCGTCAGGCCCGTCAGCAGGTTGTTGTGATAATACTTCGCCGGATGCAGCACCGATTCGCCGACCAGCGATGAAGCAGCCATGTGAATGACCGCTTCGACGCGGTGATCAACCAGCGCGCGCCGCAACAGATCGCCGTCACGCAGTTCACCGCAGACGAATTTCGCCTGCGGCACGACGGCGGCGCGATGGCCTTTCGACAGGTTGTCATAAACGACGGCCTCGTGCCCGTCCCGGATGAGAACTTCGGTCACGACGCTGCCAATGTATCCGGCTCCGCCGGTCACCATTACTCGCATTTTGTTTTCATTCGCTCAGTGAGAGACAGCGAGATGACGGAATACACGGAAAGAACGGAAATAACGGAACAGATCACCCTGCCTGAGTTTATTTTCGTCTGTTCCATTCTTTCCGTGTGTTCCGTCATCTCTCTTCTGCTTTCTGGTTAAGCCGTCCGGTGCGTGGTCGGCATTGATCTGACGCGCGAAATGTCATCGCTCGCCGGTCGGCCTGAGAGTGAATTGGGAGCGTTCAGGTGCGCGCCGTTGTCAACGCCGACGCCCATCCGGTCAACCAGTTCACCGCCCAGCCAGCTTGTTATCAGCGACAGGCCCAGCCCGATCAGGCCGAGCAGAATCGCCACCAGCGACGGGCTTTCAGGCAGGTTGCGCCGCATCAGCCAACTGACAATGAAAAGCACGATGACCGCCACATTGCCCAGTCCGTGAACCAGCCCGATGTTTTTGGCTCGCGTGCCTCGCGGAATGGCGACCCAGTCAATCAGGCCAAAGAGCGCCGCCAGCAGACCGCCGATCACACCGGCAGCGATCAGATAAAATGAGATGCCTGCCCAGTAACCATTCGTCGTACTCAGATGGATCAGGTCAAAGATGACCGCCATCGTCAGTAATCCGAGCGGGAAAACGATCAGCATGGGATGAATGGGATGCCCCAGTAATTTGGCTTTGCTTTCCATAATTCTTGTGTTTCAGACCCGGCGTATTCTCGACCAGTCCGCCGAAGGTCCCGGCTGCCTTTCCTCAGCCTGTCATTTTCAGTTTGCAGAATCACACAATTGTTCACCTGTTGATGGAGCAAACCGAATGCCAGTCAGGCGACGAAATCATGACGCTGCCGGTGCTGGCGTGCGTTCGAGGGACGGACACTGCGGCGTATTTCCTTCGTGCGAATCCGGCGGCTGAAACTCAGACCGGGCCGCAAATGGCCCGATTGAATGGGGTAAACAGGCTGGTACGGCAGTTGCCCTGACTTCAGGCTGACAAGCACGTTTGGCCGGAGGAAATCACCATGAGCAAAGCGAGACTGATCAAACGAAACGAAATTACTGAACAACAACAACAGCAGGAACGCCGCGAGGCGGCACAGGCATCAGTCATTCAGACTACGGTGGAGTCGGTTGTCCGCTGGGCCAGAGAGAAACGCCGGAGCGAAACCCCGAATGCACGGGAAAGATTTGCGGCGCTGTTCGCTCAGCCCATGCCCGAATAAAAATCAGCCGAAAATATTCGGGAGCGCGGTTGTCGCGCCCGCCTGATTGTCATCATGCTTTCCAGAAAATCGGGCAGGCAGACCGCGTTCCCGCAGGCAGGAGCAGGCCAGCACGATGAATGCCGTCGAACAAGCAACCGACCGGATGACTTATCTGAATCCGGTCTGTCCGCGTCCCTGTCCTGACCCGTTTGTGCTGAAGCACCTGAACGAATACTGGTGTTACTCGACCGGGATTCAGCCTGACGGGCGTTGTTTCGGAGTGCTGCATTCCCGCGATCTGATTCACTGGCGTGAAATCGGCGGGGCGCTTGATCCCGGCGGCAGACTGGATCCGTGCTGGTGGGCGCCTGAAGTCTGGTGCGAACAGGGCGCCTTTCTGATGTATTACAGCGTCGGCGACGAGGAACACATGCAAATCCGCGTGGCTCGCGCCGACCACCCGGCTGGCCCGTTCACCGATTGCGGAGTGCGGCTGACGACTGAGGAATTCGCCATTGACGCACACGTTTTTGCCGATGACGACGGCACCCGCTGGCTCTTTTACGCCACCGATTTTCTGACCCATTCACACATCGGCACCGGTACCGTCTGCGACCGGATGATTGATCCCTTCACGCTTGAAGGCAATCCGCGCCCGATTACCAGAGCGCGATTTGACTGGCAGATTTATGACCCGCAGCGGCAGTCAAAGGGCGGCGCGCGCTGGCACACGGTCGAAGGGCCGTTTGTGCTGAAACGCAAAGGCCGTTATTACGAAATGTTCAGCGCGGGCAACTGGCAGAATGAAACTTACGGGGTCAGCTTCGCCACGACGCCGAATCTTGAAGTGCCGGATGAATGGACACAGGCCGCCGATGGTGAGCGCATTCTGCCGATCCTGCGCACGATTCCCGGCGAAGTGATCGGGCCAGGTCACAACTCAGTCGTGCGCGGGCCTGACAACCGGCAGTTGTATTGCATCTATCATCGCTGGTCAGCCGATGTGAATGACCGCGTGCTGTGCGTTGATCCGCTCGATTTTGCCGGTGAACGAATGTTTGTGCAGGGGCCGAGCTATACGCCGCAGCCCGCACCCGTTACGCCCTCGTTCGCCGATTATTTCGAGACTGATTATGCACACGGCCTGGGTGAACACTGGTTCTGTACCGGCGGTCACTGGAGCGCGACCAGCGGGATTGCGAGCCAGAATGTTCCCGCAGGCGAAGCCGAAGCGTTGTCTTCAGCCGACACTCCGTATTTCCTGGCCGAAGTCAGCCTGCGCCTGACTGAGTTGCCGCCAGCCGGGGGCGGCGCGGGAATCAAACTGGTCAGCGACGAGGAAACGGCGCTGATCTTTCTGCTGCATCCGAACACAGGTGAGGCGGTCGTGACTTTCGAGGTGGACGAACAGTTGTCGCAACAGGCGCTGCCGCTGCCGCATTTCGATTATTCAGCCTTTCATCTGCTGCGCCTCGAAGTCAACGGACGCCTGGTTACGCTTTCGGTTGACGGCACGGCGTTGCAGTGGACAGGTGAACTGAGCGTGACGCCATCGGCGGCAGCATTGATGACACGCGATGCGCGGGCTGAGTTTGCCGGGTTTGCATTGACCAGAGGCTGGGAAGATTTATTCACCGGCTCGCGCACTGATCCGGCTGCGTTCAACTGGGTGACGACTGCCGATGACGACCGCTGGCAGATCAGTGAGCAGCAGCTCTGGTACATCGGGCCGCACGGTGAAAGTTCGATTCTGACCAAAGGGCCGCTGCCTGAAAATTACGAAGTCGTCATCAATGCAAAGCTGATTGGCGAGCCGAAGCCGGGTGAATGTTACGGCTTTCTGCCCGCGCTCAATACCACCGGCAACAGCCCGCTGCTGACGGTTGAGTGTCAGGACAAACGCTGGTCGCTCTGTTACGACACGGCGACTGACAGACAAATCTTTCCGCTGCCGCCGAATTTCGAGCCGTTTGAATTTCAGCAGTTCCGCTTTCGCCGCGTCGGCAACCGGCTGCTGATGCAGCACGAAGCGCAGCCGCTCGGTGAAATCGAAGTGCAGGGCGAGGCCGGATTACTGGGATTGTACGGTTACCGGGTGGTCGCGGTCTTCGATCAGGTGCGCGTCACTGCGCTGGACTGACGAACATTTCCTTCAAAACCTCCACGCCACTATGAATCAACTGGTCTTGAGCCAGCACGCAAAGGATTTCATCTGGGCCAGCGGCATTGAGGATACGTTTGTGCCGCAGACGAGGCTCGGTCATCGTGCGCTTGATGAATACGAACTGATGGGCCATTACGAACACTGGCGCGAAGACCTGGCGCTGCTCTCCGAAGTCGGCGTCAAAGCGGCGCGCTGGGGTGTGCCCTGGTATCGCGTCGAACCCACACCGGGCAATTTTGACTGGCGCTGGACTGATGAGGTCATCCCGCACATTGTCGAAGAACTCGGCATTGTGCCGATCATTGACCTGATGCATTACGGCTGCCCATTCTGGCTGCGGCGCGAATTTGCGAGCGATGAATACCCGGTCGCAGTGGCCGAATACGCCGCCGCCTTTGCGCGCCGTTACGGCAGTCTGGTGAGATGGTACACGCCGCTTAATGAACCGCTCGTCAATGCGCTGATGTGCGGCAGGCGCGGCCTCTGGCCGCCCTATCTGCGCGGCGATGCGGGTTACATTCGGATCATGCTGCAAATTGTCAGAGGCGTCATCAACACGGTTGAGGCGCTGAAAACAGTTGATCCGAATGCGGTGATGGTGCAGGTCGAAGCGACGGGTCTGAGCCGCGCGATTCGGCAGGAACTGGAAGTGCTGGCACTCGAAGATCAGCGGCGCGGTTATCTTTTCTTTGACCTGATTGCCGGGATGGTCACGCACGATCATCCGCTGTTCGGCTGGCTGCTGCGCAACGGGGCCTCGCCCGATGAACTGGCCGACATTGTGCAACGGCGCATTCCGATTGAAGTGCTGGGGATGAATTTCTATCCGCAATGGTCAACCAAACAGATTTACGTTGACCACAAGGGCCGCATCTCTTATCGCTCCATCGAACACGACGGCGACGGTTTCGCCGCGCTGATCGAGGATTATTATCATCGTTACAAAACGCCCATCATCATTACCGAAACCAGCGCCCTCGGCCACGATGAAGTGCGTTCACGCTGGATGCGCGCGTCAGTGGCGATGATCCGGCAGTTGCGCGCCTCGGGCATTCCGGTGCTGGGCTATACGTGGTTTCCGCTCTTTACGATGGTGGACTGGCGTTATCGGCTGGGCCGTCGTCCGGTCGAGCGTTATTACATTGATCTGGGCCTTTACAAAATCAACGATCAGGCCGGTGGGCGACGGTGGAAAGCCACGCCGCTGGTCGAACAGATTCAGACTTACATTCACCATCCTGAAGAAAGCGTCGGCCCGCTGCTGACAGGTGAGAACTGAGGCCGTCGAACTCAGAACACTTCTGCTGTCCCGGCAGGGACAATCGAAAATAGCGCGGCAATTCATTGCCGGGAAAAGAATCCCGGATAAAGCGCGAGTCCCGTCAGGGACGGCTGAAGCAGCATTCATCAACCGTCCCTGACGGGACTCGCGCCTGTTTTCCATTGTTCCCGGCAATGAATTGCCGCGCTATTTTCACCAGCCCCTCCGGGGCGAAAACCAGTCCCTGCTGATCCCGGTTAAAGTGATCTGCCTCAGGCGTTCGTGGCGCGACAGTTGCACATTGATTCATCACAGTGAACTGTTATCGAACCGCTGTGAAAGGAGTGATCACTAATCATGCCGCTGAATAAATTACTGGACAGGCTGGCCGCAATTGAACCCGCTGATTCGCCATTCATCAGCCTTTATCTCAACACGCAGCCTGATAACACCGGGCGCGATCACTTTGAGGCTTATCTGCGCAAGGAGTTCAAGGCGCGCGCTGATGAGTTTGAACTGAGGTCACCTGAGCGCGAAAGCTTTGACCGCGACTGCGAGCGCATCAATGCGTGGCTGCGCGATGAATTGCGCGCTTCAGCAAATGGCGCAGCAGTCTTTGCCTGTGCCGGTGCGAATGATTTCTTTGAAGCTGTGCAGCTTGATGTGCCGATTGGTGAGAGTCAGCTTTTTACCGGACGCCAGCCTTATCTGTTCCCGCTTGAACTGGTCAACGATCAGTACCCGTCGTTTGCCGTGCTGGTGGCCGACACCAATACAGCGCATCTGTATGTGTTCGGGCTGGGCGAAAAGATCGAGCAGCAGGACGTGACCGGCGTCAATATAAACCGTTCTCAGGTCGGCGGCTGGTCGCAGGCGCGCTACCAGCGTCACGTTGACAACTTTCATCACCAGCACGCCAAAGAAGTCATTGATGAACTGACCGTCCTGATGAGCCGCGAGGACATTCGCTGGATTGTGCTGGCCGGTGATGAAGTCATCATTCCGCTGCTGCGCGAACAGTTGCCGAAGCAGCTTGAGGATTCAGTCATTGATGTCCTCCGGCTCGACATCAGCACGCCTGAGCAGGAAGTGATGAAAGCGGGCCTTGAAGCCGTGCGCGCGCAAAATGCCAGAGATGACGCGGGCCGCATCGAAAAACTTTTTGACAAGGATCTGGGCAAAGGCTTGTCAGTCTCAGGCGCGCACGAGACGTTGCAGGCGCTGATTCGCGGTCAGGTCGAAGAACTCTTTCTGACCGCTGCACCGCAAAGCGTGACGGACGATCTGGTGCAGGACGATATGCCATTTGTTGAGACGGCGCTCAGTCAGACGGACGCTGATCGCAGGGTGATGATTGCTGATGAACTGATTCGCCGCGCTCACTGCACCGATGCGCGCATTACATTCATCGAAGACAACAGCCTGCTGGAACCTTATGGCGGCGTCAGCGCGAAACTGCGGTTCAGCCTGCAAAGCGCCACCGCCTGAAATAAAGATTCATCTCTGATGGAGCATTGATTATGAGCAGCAAAAACAACGTCAATCCCGACCATTACAAAACCGCTGGCCGCCTGCGGCAGGGCGATCCGGGAACGCAGGAACTGGAAAAACAAAAGTACACGCAGGCCAGAGCCGGAGCAGGCAAGGCTCCTGAAAATCTGATCCCCGGCGCGCAACCGGCAGCGCCGTCAGATGTGACCCGGAACGAGGAAGAGGAAACAGATAAGGAAGAAGAGAACGAAGAGTAAGGAAGAAGAGAAAGAAGAGAGATGACGGAACAGACGGAAATAACGGAACACACGAAAGAAGACATAAATCTGCTCTGAAGCTTTCAGTTTATTCCGTTATTTCCGTCTGTTCCGTCATCTCTCTTTTTCGTTTCCGGGATTCAGCGGCGTGTGCTGGTCAGTTGAAGCTGGCGCAGCAGTGCGGCTGAAATGCGTTCTCCGGTAGCCCTGCCGGGATTCTCACCCTGCAAAGTGATGTGATGTGATTGCAGCGTGACGCCCGTAACGCGGCGCAGTTCAGCGATGGATTTATTCAGATCAGTCTGCGCCTGCAATTCGCGGCCACGCGCGGCAAGCAGATCGGTCTGACGTTGCAGCACCAGAAAGACCGTGGACAACCCGGCCTGCAAACGTCGCTCTTCGCTGGCGAACTGCTGTTCGGCTGATGAGCGCGCCGAAGCGGCGGCGGCCAGCTTTGCTTCGGCTGAGCGCACAGCCTGAATGGTATTGCGGACTTCAGCTTCGATCAGTATTTCGAGCTGTTCGCGCTGATTGATGATGCGCGTTGCTTCAGTCAGTGAGCGGCCAAGTTGTGCTTCAGCCGTGCGGTTGAAAATCGGCAGCGTGATGCGCAGCCCGACACGAGTGGTCGGATAGTTCTGTTGCAGCAGGTTACTGAGCGACTGGCCATAGCCGCCAATGAGCAGGTCGGAAACTGTGCCTCCGCCTGAACTCAGCGGCGGCAGCGGATCAAGCCCTGCCAGACGCGACAGGTCGTTGATGCGCTGTTGCAGCCCGGCCAGTCCCTGGGTGAAAGGATTAGGGCCGGTGTCAACCGGCGAACCGGCCAGCCCTGAACTTGTGTACGTGCCGACCAGATCAATCTGCGGTCTGGTCTGATCGCGGTAATAACGCGAATTGATTTCGTTGATTTCGGCTGAGGCCTGCAACTGCTGCAATTCAGGCCGACTCGCCAGCGCCGATGAAACGGCTTCGCCAGGCTGAAGGCGTGGTGGTTCCAGCGTGACCGGCGTAGTCGGCCACAAGGCCTGCGACCAGAGCGGCGACGTGCGATCAGCCAGCAGCAGCGTCTTGAGCGTGTTTTCAGCGCGGGTGACTGATTCCTGCGCGGTGTAAACATTCTGCTCGAAAGTCGCTACCTGAGTGTCAGCGGCCACAATGTCAATCGGCGCCAGCAATCCTTCCTGCACCATCCGGCGATTGCTTTCGCTTTGTCGCCGCGCCTGTTTGACGGCTTCGATCTGCACGTCAAGATTCCTGAGCGAAAAGACCAGATCCCAGTAAGCCTGCTCGACGCGGGTGATGATTTCAATCACGCGCTGCCGGAACTGAGCGTCGGTCAGCGTCAGATTCTTTTTGGCAACTTCGATGCGGCGGCGATTGTCATCAAACCGCAGCCCGCGCCAGAGCGGTTGTGTGTAAGTCACCGTCAGCGCGGCAGGGAATTGCGGGTTGAGCGAAACGAACTGATTGTTGGTGGTCAGCCGCGTGGACGAAAAATCAAGCTGATAAGCGCCACCGGCGAATGGCGTAAAGCCGCCGAGTCTTGCGCTGCCGGTCAAATCTTTCTGCGTGACTGAACCATTCCTGCCGCCGCCGATAACTGAACTGACCGGCGTCACGCGATGTTCATAATAACTTTCAGAAGTGATGTTCGGATCGTAAATGCCGCGCGCTGCGCTCAGATCATATCCGGCGAGCAGCGTGTCAATGCGCGAGATGTTGATGTCCTTGTTGTTATTGAGCGCCATCATCACAGCCTCTTCCAGGCTCAGCGGCGTGTGTTCGCGCACGTCAACGCCGACTCGTTCAGCCGGAGGCAGCGGGCGCAGCGGCGCTTTGTAATCGGGCGCAACGACCGGCGGCTGAGGCGGCAACTGTGCCGGAGCGATGCCCGGCGTGATGCCCACATCCTGACCCGGCGTGGCTGGCACGCCTGGTTGCGCGCCTGCTGGCGGCGTCGCGCCAGGCTGCTGATTCGTGCCGGGCTGAGTTGTGCGACTGCCTGCGCTGCCAGGCGCGGGTTGCGTGGTGGTCGGCGATTGCGGAGTGACGGGGCGCGGGCCGGTCGTGTCAGGCTGCGTCTGCTGTCGCTGCTGTTGCGGGCCGGTCTGCGGCTGCGCGCTCTGCTGCGCCTCGTTGCGCGGGCGAATCGGAGCCGAGTTTGAATTGGGCGGTTGTTCCTGCTGCGACGGCTGCTGCTCGCCAGGACGCGGCGGTTTCTGTTCACGACGGCCCGGCTGCTGAGATTGCTGCTGTTGCTGTTCGACAGGCTGCGGCGCGGATGACAGCGCAAAGTCATGGCGAGCATTCAATGCACCAGTCAGCGGGTTTATTTCCAGCGCAAAGGGACAAAGAACGCAAAGAGAGCATAAAACCTTCTTTGTCTCTTTGTGTCTTTGCGCTGGAAATGTCTGTGCTGTCGCCCGCTCACGCGGATCAAGCGGCGCGGCATCTGTCATCGTCGGTGCTGACATCAATGCAATAAGGCCGATGATGATGCTCATTTGTCGCGGTCGGCGGCGAAATGAATTGATGAGCGGCGAGAGATAACCGACCGCACGTTCGCGCAGGCCTGATTTGATGCGGGTGTAACGATGACCGAGATAACGCCACACCGGCAGTTCAAGCAAATCCTCCCACAATGAATAAAAGACCGGCACTGCGAGCAGCGTGAGCAGCAGGCACAATGACTGGCCGCCAACGACCAGCACTCCGATTGAACGATTGGTGCCTGAACCGGGGCCGCTTGAAATGACGAGCGGCAGCATGCCTGCCACCAGCGCAATCGTCGTCATCAGAATCGGTCGCAGGCGGTCGC
Source organism: Blastocatellia bacterium (assembly GCA_046331565.1). Lineage (GTDB taxonomy): Bacteria > Acidobacteriota > Blastocatellia > RBC074 > RBC074 > DASRDU01. The sequence continues at coordinate 2,205,623 of JAXLQP010000001.1, read as the reverse complement.
GGTTGGCCTGAATGATCGCGGCGTGGCGTTCCAGTCCCTTCGCGCGCAAACCGTTGGTGTGATCTATCTGCAAAATCGCATTCTTCTTGACGATGCCAAACAGCAGCAGCAGGCCGAGGCCGGAAAAGATGTTGACCGTCTGCCCGAAAATCAGCAGCGAGATGATGCCGAAGGGAATCGCCAGCGGCAGCGTCAGCAGAATCGTGATCGGATGAATGAACGATTCAAACTGCGCGGCCAGCACCATGTACATAAAGATGAATGACAGCGCGAAGGCGAGAACGAAGTAATAACCGGCGCGGCCCAGTTCCTTCGATCTTCCGGCGAGGCCCGTTGTATATCCGGGGTCGAGTTTCATCTGACTGACAAATTCGTTCATACGCTGAATCACCTCCGATTGCGAACCGCCGGGCGTGACGTTGGCGGTGATGGTGACCTGTCGCTGACGGTTGAGCCGGTCAATTGAGGACGGGCCGGTTCCGGGTTCGATGTGCACGACGTTATCAAGCGTGATCTGGCCGCCGCGATTTGATGCAACGGTCATGCGTTTGAGGTCTTCGACGCTTTTGCGAAATTCACCAGCAGCGCGCACGCGCACGTCGTAATCATCCTTTCCGACATTGAATGTGCCGACGCGCTGACCGGCGATCAGCGTGTTCAGCGCCTGCGCAATGTCGGCCACCCGCACGCCCAGATCAGCGGCGCGCTGCCGGTCAATTACCACGCGCAGTTCGGGCTTGCCCGTGACTACTGATGTGTCCACGTCAACCACGTTGGGAATGGTCTGCATCTTCTGGCGCAGAGTGTCGGCATACTGCGTCAGTTTCTGAATGTCGGGGCCGCCGATGAGATACTGAATATCGGCGTTGCGAAAGCCGCCCCCTGAAATGCCTGCGACCTGCTGCACGCTGGTGCGCAGTTCTGATGGAAATTTTTTCAGCAGTTCACGCGCGCGCAGCATCAGTTCCTGCTGCGACAGTTCGCGGTCTTCGATGGGCGCGAGTTTGACGTAAATCGAACCGCTGTTGACCGGCGACTGCTGACCGCCGCCAACAGTTGTCAGCGTGTCGGTCACGCCGGGCAGTTTGCGCACTTCAGTGGCAATGCGCTGAAAGATGGTCAGTGTCGCGGGCAATGTCGTGCCTTCAGCGGCGCGCACAGTGATTTCAAATTGTGACTGGTCATCAACGGGCAGAAAGTTTTTGCCGATCAGCATAAAGAGCGGCACGATGCTGATGATTGTCAGCGCGCTCAGGGCGACAATCACCTTGCGATGTTCCATTGACCACTCAAGCAGGCGCGTGTAGTTGCGATCAATGCGGCGGTAAATGCGGCCTTCCTTTGAAGCGTGTGCCGGTTCGTGCGCGGGTGCTGGCGGCATCTGCGCGACGGTTTCGTGCGCGCTCGGTTCCGGCCCCGGCGTGCGTTCGGGCGCGCCTTCGCTGCCGCCTGCGGCTGTTTCAGGATCGCGGCGTTTGATGAGTCTGGCTGACAGCATCGGCGTCAGCGTGAATGAAACGAGCAGCGAAACCGCAATTGCAAACGAAGCCGTCAGGCCGAACGAAGACATAAACCGCCCGACGATGCCGCCCATAAATCCGACCGGCAGAAAGACGGCGAGCAGTGAAAGCGTCGTGGCCATGACGGCAAGGCCGATTTCGCGCGTGCCTTCGATGGCGGCCTGAAACGGCGACAGGCCTTTCTCTTCGATATAACGATAAATGTTCTCAAGCACCACAATCGCATCATCAATCACGATGCCGACCATCAGCGTCAGCGCAAGCATCGTGATCTGATTGAGCGTGTAACCCATCGCCGCCATCAGGCCGAAGGTTGAAATGATTGAAGTCGGAATGGCGATGGCTGAAATCAGCGTCGAGCGAAAGTTCCAGAGAAAGAGAAAGACGACGATTGAAGCGAGAATGCTGCCTTCGATCAGGTGCGTTTCGATTGATTCGACAGCGGCGCGAATGTAGACGGACTGATCGCCCGCGATTTCGTAATGCACATCGGGCGGCAGCGTCGGTTTGATTTCATTCAGCCTTTCTCTGATTGCATCGGCAACGGCGACGGTGTTCTGGCCTGATTGTTTTGACACCAGAATGCTGACCGCCGGTTTGCCGTCAAAAAGCGCGGCAGTGCGCTGTTCAGCGGCGGTGTCAACGGCCTGGCCAATGTCGCGCACCTTGACGGCAAACCCATTTTTATTGGCGATGGCCAGGTTATTGAAGCCTTCGATGTCGCGGATGCGTCCGAGCGTGCGCACCGTCAGCTCGCGTGTGCCCTGATCAATGCGCCCGCCCGGCACTTCGATGTTCTGCGCGCGGACGGCATTGACGACATCGTTGATGGTGATGTTGAAGGCGCGCATCCGGTCAGGATCAACCTGAATCTGAATTTCGCGTTCGCTGCCGCCGATGATCTGCACCTGACCGACGCCGCTGATGCTTTCAAGCTTTTCACCAATCTGTTTGTCGGCAATGTCATTGACTTCGCGCAACGGGCGCGGGGCCGAAATCACGATGCGCAGCACCGGAGCAGCCTCGGTGTCGAGTTTCTGAATGATCGGCGTTTCGGCGGTTTCGGGCAGTTCGTCGAGAATCAGGTTAACTTTGTCGCGCACTTCCTGCGCGGCCACATCGGCATCCTTTTCGAGAACGAACGTGATAAAGACCTGCGAGACGCCTTCAATCGAGGTCGAGCGCAATTCATCAATGCCGCTGATGGTGTTGACCGAGGCTTCAACCTTGTCGGTAATTTCGGTTTCGATTTCCTGCGGCGAAGCGCCGGGATTGAGGACGGAAACAGTGATGGTCGGGAAATCAACGCGCGGAAAAAGATCAACGCCGAGGGTGAAGAAAGAGAAGACGCCGACCACAGTCAGCGCCAGAATCAGCATTGTGGCGAAAACCGGACGGCGAACACAGATTTCGGCCAGCTTCTGCATGCGGTCATCAAACGCCAGGGAAACCGATGTTCAGGAGGAAGTGTCAGGAATCAACGTTACGCCTGAGAATTCTCAGGCGTAACACAGTTCGCGGCGATGCTGGTGGTAATTTCTGACCCGCCTCAACAACAGATCAAAATCCAGCGGTTTGGGCAGAATCGCGTCGGGTTCGTAACCCGGATGCATCTTTTCCTGCACGTAATCAGGTGAGTAGGCAGAAACGATCACAATCGGGATATCCTTTGCTCCGTCTGATCTCAGCAGTTCAATCAGTTCGGCGCCATCAACATCCGGCATGCTGAAATCTGTGATGATGACGAAAGGCCGGTAGCGGCTGTAAAGTTTCAGCGCATCTTCTGCATTGTCAGCGGTCAACACCGAATACCCCTCAAGTGACAGAACTGCTTTAATGATTTCATACTGGTCATGATCATCATCAATGACCAGGGCAAAGACATTGCGTTGCGGTTCCATACACTGTGGTGTACCCCTTTCCTGCAAATTCAAAACAACCCTTTATCCTGTTCACTCACAGGCTTGATAATCAGCCTGTAGCACGGCAACTACTGTTCCGCAGCAGCTTCACTGACGCTGCGCGCTGACCGGCGCGCCATCAAAGAGTTGTTCGAGATGGCTGACCGCAATCACCTCACCGCTGCCAAGACCTGTCGTGATGCGAATCAGATCGTTCTCAGTTTCGCCGGTCTGCACCACGCGCACCCGGGCCGTGTTGTTTTCGATGACAAAGACGTGCGCGGAATTGGTGGCCGGATCGTTGATGACCGCTGCGCGCGGAACAAAGACTGCCTGTTCGCCGCCGGGCTGAATCAGTTGCGCGGTGGCAAACATCCCTGGTCGCAGCAGCGTGTCGGGATTATCAATCTGCGCTTCAACGGTCACGGTGCGCGAATTCGGGTCAATGGCCGGATTGATGGCAGTGACTCGTCCGGTAAATTCGCGTTCCGGGTAAGCGGCCACGCTGGCTTTGACCGGCATGCCGATGCGCGACCTGCCTGCATCGGCTTCAGATAATTGCAGGCGCAGTTTGATCGGATTGATCCGCTGAATCGTGGCTACTTTGGTTGCGGGCGAAACCGCTTCGCCGGGCGCGGCAGGGCGGTCGCTGACATAACCTGAAATGGGCGCTCTGATGATCGTATCGCTGACGGCCTTGCGCGCAATGGCAACCTGGGCGCGGGCGGCTGCGAGCGCGGCCTCGGTTCCGGCAATGTTCTGATTGCCCTGGCGCGCATTATTGAGCGCAGCTTCATACTGCTGGCGCGCAGCCTGGGCCTGTGCTCTGGCGGTTTCGGCCTGCGCGCGCGCCTGATCGTAGACGCTGCGCGAAACGTCGCCGGTTTCAATCAGCTTTTCGTAACGTCGCGCATTGGTTTCAGCCAGCCGCGCCTGCGCTTCAGCGGCTTCATACTGACGGCGCGCCGCGCGCACTTCCGGCACTTCGCTGACATCGAAAGTTTCGCCCTGACCGATGCCGAGCCGCGCCTGAGCCTGCCGGACGGCGGCAGCGGCCTGGCGTTCCGAAGCCTGCGCCTGCGCCAGTTTCAACTGCGCGTCACGATCATCAAGGCGCGCGATGACTGCGCCTTCGCGCACGAAATCGCCGACATCAACCGGCGTGGCAGTGACCTGTCCTGAAACTTCGGGCGCCACATCGGATGACTCGTCAGCGGCAAAGCTGCCGGTGGCGGGAATAAAAGCTGAAACCTGTCGCGTGATGGCAGTGGCAACGGCAACCGGAACCGGAGAAGCAGCGGGTGAAGGACTGGCTGATGTGTCACCGGCTGAATCGTTATTCTGCTGGTGCGTGGCGCAACCGGCGAGCAGGAACATGGTGAGCGTGGCGCTGACGACAAATCTGAACAATGAAAACACCGGCATCTGAGCCTGACTCATCACATCTTTCATAACCATCACTAATCGGACTGTCACCAGTCACTGCCTGAAAAAAGCATCAAATAATGAGCCAGGCCGCTGCCCGTAGCCGTAAATTTATTCGTTCAGGTCTGAACCGGCGCGATGACGGAAATCAGAACGAATAAATTGTTGACTACAGGGAGCGGCCTGTTGTTTGAGGATGTGGAGTGAGTTCTCGCCGCTTTTGACTGGTTGAAAGTCAAAAGCGGCGGGAACTCGCCGCACTCCATATTCAGGCCTGAGGGCCGGGTTGATGGCCCTCAGGCGCGTTCCTGCTCAGAACTCCAGGCGTCCGGCGAATTGCACGATGCGCGGGTCAAAGGTTGAGACGATGCGCCCGAAATTCGTGCTGTTGATGTTGAGCGTGCCGAACTGACTGGCAAAGAAATTGGCCCGGTTCAGCACATTGAAAAGTTCAGCGCGGAACTGGAACCGTGCCCGTTCCGTGATCTTGAAGTTCTTGAAGATGCCCGCATCCCAGTTGAAAAAGATCGGGCCGTTGATAAAGGCGCGTTCCAGACTGCCGGTCTGTCCGGGTGCGTTATTGAAAAAGACCTGGCCGGGGAACGCTGGCTGGCCGAAGCCTTCAGCGCCGCGACCTGTGGCCGGATTGATGACTGACGGGTTGATGAAAAAGACTCCGTCAGGCCGCTTGAAGATGCCGATCAGATCCTTGATCTGATCTTTCGTCAGCGAAGTCTGCGGCGTCTGCCGTCCTGAGCGTCCGGCGCGATTGAGCGTGCCGCGCGCATCCACAATCGTGATCGGTGCGCCGCTGCCTGCGCGGATGATCGTCGTCAGTTGCCAGCCGCCCAGCAACCGCGACACCAGTCCTTCATTCAGCCACCGCTTGCCGGGGCCGAACGGCAGTTCATAAATCGCATTGAGATTGAAAACGTGCGTCTGATCGTAATCAGCGCGGGCATATTCCAGCGCCTCATTGAACAGATCAAGACTCGGCTCAAAGCGCGTCTGGCCAATGCCGGAAGCGTTCGTCAGCGTTTTCTGGAACGTGTAGTTGCCCTGGAATGACAGCCCGTCAGAGAACCGCTTGCGCACTTCGACCTGCAAACCGTTGTAACGGAACTTGCCGGCATTGGTCAGAAAGTCCACCGGCCCCGCGTTCGGGTTGGCGAGGAACAGCGGCCCTGCGCCCGACACTCCGTTGGTGACGTAAAAGATCGCCAGATCAGCCGGTGTGCCGTTGATCAGATTGGCCTGCACGGTGGCATTGCTCAGAAAACCACTGCCGCCAAGTTGCGGAAAGACCGTCAGCGGCTGACAGCCCGCATTCTGCGCCGTCGTACAGGCCGGATTGCCCGTCAGCAGCAGGTTCGCCCGCGCGTTATTGAAATCAGTCAGAAAACCGTTGCTGCGAATGTTGACCTGGTTGAAGTCAATGCCGCGAATCAACTGGTTGCTGAAGCTGCCGACGTAGCGGATTTCAAAGACGGTCTGAAATCCGAGTTCGCGCTGAATGCCGAAGTTGTATTCAAAGAGGCGCGGCACCTGAATCGTCGGATCAATCGCAAAGACGGTCGAGAAGAAATTGCCCGACCGCAGATTGCCTTCGGCAAATGTGCGCGGAATGCCGAAGGCCGGAGTCGGCACCGTCGCGTTCAGAGTACTCAGCCGCCCACTGATGGCTGGCAGCGTCACGGTGGATGAGAGGCCTGAGTTACCGCCCTGCGCGTTATCGGCTGAACGCAGGTAATCGTCGTTGACGTAACTCATTCTGAAGCCGCCACGCAACACCGTGCGTCCGCTGTTGCCGAAAACGTGACCCAGGAATTTGTTCTCGAATTGCGGTGACCACGCGAAGCTGACGACCGGAGCGAAATTGTCCGTGTCGGCTTCAAAGAAATTTTTGCTGCCGGCATTGTTGCCGATGAAATCAACCACGCCATTGCGGTTGAGCGCGGCTCCGACCACATCGGCTGAGAGCAGCAGCGGTTCGAGCGCCAGCCCATGCTCCTCTCTGAGCGGTGTGAAGTATTCATACCGCAGACCCAGGTTCAGGCTGAAACGCGGCGAGATGCGCCACTGATCGGCAAAGTAAAGCGAGAGGTTTTCGTAAGCGAATTTCTGTTCGAACGGCGCGCCCGGCACAAAACCTGACGTGCGGCTCGTCGCATTGAAAGTCTGCGTGGCGCTGCCGACGATGCCGCCAAGCAGCGCGAGCAGGGAATTGGCCGTGCTCCGCTGCGCCGTTGAAATGCCGCCGGGAAAGAGCGCCGGATTGGTGAACTGCGCGGTCGTGATCTGCGGCGTGTTCTGATTGGTGCCGAGCGTGAAGCGCGGAAGCGTGTCAAATGAAGCGAACGGCGAGATTCTGAAAAACTGCGCCTGTCCGCCGAATCTGAAAGCGTGATTGCCGAAAGTGTAATCAGCCGTGTCCTGCGCGCTGTAAGTGTGCGTGTGACGCCCCTGGTTCTGAAAGTTCACTTCGGGACTGCTGACCAGCGGCAGCGTCAGAAAGAAGGACGGTTCCGCCACCGTGCGCAAAAAGGTCGGATTGGTTTTGAAAAATCCGCCGCGCACTTCGTTGGTCAGCCGGTTGGTGGGCGACCAGCGCCACGCCGTCGAGAGAAAGCGACGATCAGCCGGCTGGTTGACGACCGGCACGGGTGCGAACCCGGCGGTGCCATCAACATCGGGCCGGTCATTCGGATCTTCGCGGACAAAGCTGTAAACGCCGCTGAAGGTGTTGCGTTCGTTCAGATCGTAATCAAGCCGCCCGGTAAAGGTCTTGCGGTCAAGATTGGCGCGCTGATTGAACCGCAGCCCCGTCGTGTTGCGCTGATCGCCCCGGTCTGACGTGTTGCCGACCGCTGGCAGGTTCGCCAGGATGCGGCTTTGCACGGTCGGATCAATGCCCGTCACCTGCGGGTTGAGCGTGAACAGATTGACGGTCTGAAGCTGCCCGTTGTCGGCACGCACATAAGTAAAAGTGCCCTGGCGCGCTGACGGCGTCAGAATCGTGCGCAGTTGCGAAGCCTGCGTGCGCAGCAGAAAGAACTCAGTGCTGAAAAAGAAGAACAGTTTGTTCGGCACAATCGGGCCGCCGATTCTGCCGCCAAACTGATTGCGGTTGAGAAACTGCTTCGGCGTATTGCTGGCATTGCTGAAAAAGTCGTTGGCCGCAAATTCCGAGTTGCGGTTGTATTCAAACAGCGCGCCGTGAAAGGCGTTCTGCCCGCGCGGCGTGACCATCTGCACCTGCGAAGCGCCATAACCCTGGTCGGCGCTCGCGTTCTGCGTCGTGATTGTGAATTCGGCCACGTCATCAACCGTCGGACGCTGCGGCGTGAAATCAGAGGCGTTGGCGCGAATGAAGTTGTCCTGAATGTTGATGCCGTCGCGCGTGATGTTGGTAAAGGCCGGACGCTGGCCATTGATTGAGGTATTGGTTGCGCCGTTGGAAGCCGTCCCTGCCTGCAACGTAATCAGCGATGTCGGGTCGCGCCCGTTGAGCGGCAGTTCGACAATCTGGCGCGGGCTGACTGAACTGCTCAGTTCAGCGTTAGTGGCGTTGACGACATCGGCCCCGGCAGTGACGCTGACGCTGTCCTGCGTCTGGCCGATTTCAAGCTTCACGTTGAGCGTGTATTCACGCCCCACATCAATCTTGACATCATTGGCGACGAAGGTTTTGAAACCCGGCGCCGTAACGCGGACAGTGTAATTGCCGATGTCGAGTTGCGGCACCAGGAAGGTGCCTTCGCCGCTCGTCACCAGATTTCTTTCCTTCGCTGTCTGATTGTCAATGACGACGACCTGAGCGCCAGGTACGACGCCACCATCAGGGCTGATCACAGTGCCGACCAGTCGTCCGGTATTGGACTGCGCAAGGCTGACCACCGCGACAACAAGCAGCGCACAACAGGTCAGAACAAAGCTTCTCACGGTATTCATTCGAACTCTCCTTACTTCAAAAGATCGGTTCAATCAGCGGCAGGCAATGCCGACAGGCCACAGTGCGGGAAGATGGGCAGATAATGAGGAATAACAGGAGATGTTGAAGCCGGTGTCTCAGGCACAGACAGTCGCCTGCCTGCCGACCGGACACCGGAATCGGATCAGGACACCGGCTTCAGAGTCATTTGAAACGGATGCAATTCCAACCACAGCCAGGACCTGAGAACACGCGCCGGACGCTGATGAACAGCGGGGTTTGCGTTCCCAGGGCGAAGGCTGTGGCCGACGGGCATCCATCTGCTGATGCAGTCACGCAAAACTATTTTCCGGCTTTGCGCGTGGAATATTTAGCCAGGGTATTCGGGAACGCTCTGGTCGCGGCAGGAGCCGTGAATTTGCTGTCCTGCAACACGTCCTTTAATGTGGCGTCACCATAGACGGCATTCATGGCGCTGTCGTCCTTGGTCACGGCTGCGCCCTTGATCACGGCGCCGGCAAACAGTCCCTTGCTGCGCGAATACGAAAGAATCTGCGCATTCAGCGCGGCATCAGTGGCTGCCGAAGCCGTGCGGCCCACCGGCCCGGCGGCAACAGATGCTTCGCCGCCGATCTCGAATTTGTTCGAGAGCAGGCTGTCAATGCCGTTTTTGGACATAAACAGCAGCACAAAGTCGGTGGCCTGAACCCCGATCTGCGCCCCGAAATCGCCGCCGCCAATATCAAAGAAGGCAGGCGCGCTCCAGCCGCTCGCGGTGCGGCAACTCGCCACGCCGCGACCGCCGCGACCACCGACGATGAACCCGGCCTTGATGACATCGGGAAAGACCGCGACGCACTCAGCCTTGTCAATCAGGTTTTGCGGAATCGCGCTGTCCGGCGCATTCATGATTTCGTTGAATACTTTGGCCGCCTTCTCAGACTGATGAATGGCGTCCTTGAAATCCTTGCTGTTTTCGCGGTTCGCCATCTGTGGATGCTTGTCCTGCATTTTGGATTTGCTGTTGCTGGCCATGCGCTCCTGGGCCTGGACGCTCAGGCTCAGGGTCAGCGCCAGCACACCGAACGTCATCAGGTGCAGAATGGGTTTGAGTCTCATGATTTTTTTCTCCTGTCATAAAGTGCGGCAGGCCTTGCGGCCTGCCGTGAATCGGTACTTCAGTTGAGGCAAGGTGCGTGCCCGGCCTCTGTCTGAGAGATCAGAGACGGCTCAGAAAATAAACTTCGCCGCGAGTTGCAGGTTGCGTCGGCCCAGTCGGCGCGAAGGAATGACCGTGCCGGAGCTGACATCGGCTTCGTCGCCGATCACGAACATATTGGCGTGATTGAATACGTTGTAGAGTTCAGCTCGCAGTTGCAGACTCAGTGTCTCAGTGAACTTGAAGCGTTTGTACAAACCGGCATCCAGATTCCACAAGCCAGGCCCGCGAAAACGATTGCGCCCGATCATGTTGTTCGGGTACGGGCCGAAGTCTGAGTTACCGGTGCGCGGATTGACGTATGAACCAGGCGCGACGAGACCGGTCAGGTCAAGGAAATTGAACCGGTTCGGAACCGAAGCGTCAGGGGTGGGATTGTCACGCGTATCAGTCGGCAGAGTGCCGGTCGCAAAGACACGCGGGCAGGCCGATTCAGAAGTCGCCGCGTTCGAGCAGTCAAAGACGGTGAACGGTGAACCGGAACGAGCCGTGAAAATGCCCGTCAGTTCCCAGCCGCCGAAAATCTGCCGCGAAACCGCCGTCCCGGTGCCGCCGAAGAAGCGATCACCGATCTTGTTGAATGGCACTTCCCAGTTGAAGCCGGTCGTGAAGCGGTGACGCACGTCGAAATCCGCCGGGCCGTAATCCAGCTTCGGATTGAACGGGTCGAGCAGGCCGAGGTTGAAGTTGTTGGCGCTTTCGCTGAAGGTCGAACTCAGATTGTCGAGCGCCTTCGAGTAAGTGTAGCGGGCCGAAAACGACAGACCGATTGAGCGGAATTTGCTGGTCACGATGTCCGCAATCAGCGCGTTGTAATTCGAGAAGCCCGCCTTGCCGCGCGTGTTGATGCCTGAATACTGGTTATTCAGACGTGAGAACGGGTCGGTGTCACCCAGGTAAATGAACCCTGTGCCCGGACGATTGATGTTTTCCAGCGAGTAGAGATTGCGCCCGGCAGAACCGCTGTACTGCACTGACGCGACCGTGCCCGGCAGCAGTTCGCGTTCAACTGACAGGCTCCAGAAATGGGCATAAGCGGTGTTGATGTCCTCGCGCACGTGACGCAGGCTCGTCTGCGGCAGCGTGATGGAGCCGGTCGTTCCGGCAAACGGGCCGACATTGCTCGGCGTAATCAGGAGCGAGCCGACCGGGAAGCCCGGCGTCACGCCCGGCAGAATGTTGATGACCGCATAATTCGGCGGGTTCTGAATGACGTTGAAAGTGACGTTGCCAAAGTTGCGTTCGTAGCTGATGCCGTAGCCGCCACGCACGCTTGTCTTGCCATCACCAAACACGTCATAAGCAAAGCCCACACGCGGCCCGAAATTATTTTTGTCAGGTTCCCACAGCCCGCCCACCGGGCTGTTTTCTGCCAGTTGCACACTGCCGTTGCGGATGCGTTCCTGCAATGTGCTGCCTGAACCGAAAAAGAAATTCGAGTCGAGTTCCGGGCGTCGGTTGTGCTGCACGCCGAAATAGTCGTAACGCAGTCCGAGGTTGACCGTCAGGCGCGGCCTGAAGCGCCAGTTATCCTGCACGTACAGACCGAACTCGTTGTAGAGATTGCTGCGGCTGAAATTCGGCGGCCCCAGCGGCAGCGAAACACTCTGTCCCGGAAACGAGCCGCGCGGATCAATCGCCGCCTGGAAGGCGCGCAACTGTCCGGCGACCAGATTGCCGAGCGCTTGGCCGGTATTGGCGCCGAGCGTTTCAACCGCTGTCTGATATGCGCCAAACGTGCGGTTGTCCTGAATGTGAACGTAAGTGCCGCCGTAACGGAACTGGTGATTGCCAAAGGTTGAGTTGAAATCCTGATAAAGCTGGAACAGGTTCTGCGGCCCGCCAAACGGAATCGCACTGCCCGGATTGAAGGGCAGATAACCCGGCAGCGCCACGAGGAAGTTATTGAGTCGCGTCCGCGTGGTGCGCATATAGAGCGTCGGACTCGGAGCCTGATTACCGAGCGGCTGCTGGTTGTTGAGGCGGTTGTAAACCAGCTTCGTCTGTGACACCAGGCGCGGTGAGAACGAATGCGTCAGTGACACCAGCACGTTGTTATTGAATGCTTCGATGCCGGTATTGAACCCCTGATACGGGCTGAAGGAATTGGTGCCGATCTGAAAATCCTGGCTTTCGAGCGCGTGCCGCCCGTAAATCTGGGTCTTTTCAGTCAGGTTGTAATCGAAGCGCGTGACGATCTGATAGGAATTCTGCGGCAGCCCCGCACCCACATCGCTCGGAATGCGATAGCTGACCTGGCCGAATGCCGGAGTCGTTCCCGGCAGCGCCAGAAACGGATTGCCCGGCGCAAAGTTCGATGCGCCCACGCTGCTGATCACATCAGCCACTGTCAGAGTCGGGCCATTGATCGGCGTCTGCAACGGGAAGGCGTTGAAAAACGTCCGGGTCGCAGGCGCTGCCGCCGTGAGCAGTTGCGGCGTCGGCACATAGTTGATGATGTTTTCAGAACTGCGAACGCGAATCCATTCAGTGCTGTTGAAGAAGAACAGCTTGTCCGGCACGATGGGGCCGCCGACCGAATAACCGAACTGATTGCGCGTAAACAGGCCTTTGGCGATGCCGTTGGCATTGTTGTCAAAATCGTTCGAGGCAAACCGCGAGACGCGATTGAATTCATAAACCGAGCCGTGAAAATTGTTGCTGCCGGCGCGGGTCGCCACATTCACAATGCCACCCGAAGCGCGGCCATACTCGGCGGAAAAGTTGCTGGTGATGACGCGAAATTCCTGCACTGAATCGAGCGGCACACTCTGGCCGACAGTGGCCGTAAAAGTGTCCACGTTCTCGCCGCCATCGAGCAGAATGTTGGTCGAAGCCGCGCGCTGCCCGTTGATGGCAAAGCCCACGCCGCGCGCTGACGGATCAGCCGGTGAAACGTTGCCGGAGAGTGAAACGAAATCGTAAGGATTGCGCGTCAGCGAAGGCAGTTCACGAATCTGATTGCCTGACACCACATTCGACAGTTCCTGATTCTGCGTGTTGACTTCAACGCCGCCGCTGGCGACGACATCCACCGTCACGCTTTCAGCCTGCACGGTCAGCGCCGTGTCGAGCGAGACCTGAGAGCCGACTGTGACCTGCACCCGTCGTGTTTTCGGCGCGAAGCCCGTTCCCTGAATCGTCACGTCATAGAGTCCGGGTTGCAGATTGGCGATCACAAACTGGCCCTGATCGTTGCTCGTTGCGGTGCGGGTGGCTCCGGTATCAACTGATTTGATGGTGATGGTCGCGCCAGCCACCAGCGCTCCCGCGGGATCAGTCACCTTGCCGATAATCTGCCCGGTTTCAGTCTGCGCCCACAGCACAGCCGGGAAGATCAGCAGTGTGAAGAGGACAGTCACGACTGCCCGGCTCACTGACTTCCAGTTTCTGACTGAATGTAACATTTGATCCTCCATTACCTGGAATATCCTGTGTCGCCAGCCAGGCTTTCAGCCGACGGCTTTCGCTGCGCACACTTCGACCTCTGCTGTCGAATCAGCTTCTGCTGTCCGGGCCTTGCGGCCTGACAGACAACAGGCAGACAGCGCATTCGGCCTGCGGCACCTCACAGGTTGTTGATCGGGGAGTTGGTTTGTTGCGGGAGAGAGCCGCTTTAATGCAACGACTGCGCCAGGTAATTGGATCGCTGAAATCAAACGCGCAAAATCTTTGGCTGATATGATTTCAGTTTGTCTGAAGCTGAGCGGCAGATATGGCTGATGGTGATCTTCATTCAGGATTTCGGATTCCTGATAAATTCTCATCCGATTTTTTGTAACTCACGGCGCTCTGACCGGCGCGTTCACGCTTCGCCCTGATTTTTGCCGCGCGTTCTTCAATCATCGCGCCCATGCGCTGATCGAGCTGTCGGCACTGATTGAAATCAGCCGCCGCTTCGCGTTCGCGGCCCAGGTAAACAAAGGCGAGGCCGCGATTAAAAAACGCTTCGGCAAAATGCGGATTGAGTTGCAGCGCCTGATTGTAATCGCGCAGCGAAGCTGCAATGTGATCCTGGTTGAACTGCGCATTGCCCCGGTTGTTATAAGCTGCGGCGAGCTGCGGGTTGAGTTTCAGCGCCTGGTTGTAATCATCCACCGCCTTGTCCCATTCGCGTTTGCTGAGCCAGGCATTGCCGCGATTGAGCCACGTCATGGCTGATTTCGGATTGAATGACAAAGACTGATTGAAATCAGCAATGGCCCGGTCATATTCATTCATCTGATACCACGCCAGTCCCCGGTTGTGATAAGCCGTCGCATTGCGCGGCCTGATGCTGATTGACTGGTCAGCCGCTGCCAGTGCGGCCTTCAGTTCACCAGCGGCAAAGAGCGCCGCGCTCAGATTCGTCCAGGCATCGGCATACCGCGCAACCATGCCGACCGCCGCTTTGAAATCATCAACGGCCAGCGTGAAATCATGCCTGCGGTAATGCGCCAGCCCGCGCCCGTAATAAGAAGCAGCCACGCGCGGGACGATGACGATTTCATCTTCGTAATCAATGACCAGACCATCATCCTGCTGCCGGGCCTCCTGGCTCTGACCAGTGGCCGCCGCATCACTCAGTCCGGCCTCAATGATGTGCGTGAAGCCCGCAATCGCCGCGTCCAGATTGCCCTGGTTATACTCATCAAGCGCGTGACGATAAGCCTCGCTGCTCGTGCTTTGACACTGCGCGCTGATGCTCGTCAGCATCAGTCCGAAAAAAAATAACCAGCCAGTCAGCACTGCATCTGACCTGTGCATGTTTGTTCTCCTTCTGTCATCCGGCAGCCTTAAGCCGGGCGCCGGAGCGAAACCAGACGCACCCCGCCGATGGCGAAGACATTCGTGATTACGAGTTCGAGTTTCTTCATCACACCCGACCCGGATCAGATTTCAAATCAGTAACCTGAACCAACGTGTGTTGCGCTATTTGCCAGAATCGCGCGGCATCCGTCATCGGCTCATTGCGTAATCCGCGCGGTTCTGGCAAATCGCGCAACACTGCTTGTTTCAGACAGACGGTGCGACTGGTGAGCAACTGTCGTGCTGGAATGAATGGCATCTGTGAGAATGTTTCAGAGGCTGCTTTGACGAATGGCTGTTCTTATTCAGAACAGGCGTTGGACGACCGTGCGCGGGTGTGACTCTGAGGCGTTACGGAGTAATGCGGTAGCGCGGCGGCGTCAGAGGGGGCGGGATGGTATGAGGCTTGCACTTCGACTGAATCACGTCCGGCGGGTTTGATGTGAACCCGCGCCCGGATCGTAGTTAATCAACTCTCAGCAGGAGCAGTAAATAATGGCAGACAACAGCAGCACCTCAACCGCCAGGCAGCCGACCGTCAGCGGTCTGTTCAGAGACAAATCAGCCGCCGAACGAGCCTATGACTATCTGATGGATCTGGGCTACAGCCGCGAAGACACCAGCGTCGTGATGTCTGATGAAACGCGCAATCGTTATTTCGGCGACACGAACGCCAACACCACCGAACTGGGCAACAAGGCGCTCGAAGGCGCGGGAGTCGGCGGCGGCATCGGTGTGGTCGTTGGCGGACTGCTGGGCGCGCTCGCCGCAATCGGAACTTTTATTGCTTTGCCTGGTCTGGGCATTGTTGTAGCCGGGCCGCTGGCCGCCGGACTGGCCGGGGCCGGAGCGGGCGGGATTGCCGGCGGACTGATTGGTGCGCTGGTTGGTTCAGGCATTCCCGAAGAACACGCGCGAATCTATGAAGAAGGCATCAAAGGCGGCGGCATTCTGATCAGCGTGACACCGCGCACCGCTGCCGAAGCCGAACAGATCGAACGCGAATGGAAACAACTGGGCGGCGATCTGGCTTCGCGCTGAGCTTCTTTCCTCAGTGAGGTTGGTGAGGAAAGAGATGCAGGCATTAACCTATCAAGTCGGGGCGGGTTAATGCCTGCATGAATCAGGCTTGAACCATTCACGAAGTCAGACGAACTGACACGGACGGCGTGGCCGCTGAGTCCCGTGTCTTTTCGTGTGGTTTCGTGAATTACTTTCGGAGGAATCAAGATGGCAGAGATGACTGACAAATGCGCCAATCCGAACTGCAATTGTCCGGCACGGTCAGGCCAGCCCTATTGCAGCGATCATTGCATGCACGCCAACGACAATATTGACACCCGCACGACCTGTGGCTGCGGCCACGCCGATTGCGCGACCGCCACAAAACAGACTCAGACCGCGCGGCACTGACCGACACGGCAAAGACCAGGAATTTCAGGGAACTGTCCGGCGATCTGTCAGAAGTGTTGCGCGATTTGCCCGCAGTCGCGCGGCTGGAGTGTTGCGCGATTTGCCAGAATCGCGCAGTTCACGCAATGGGCCAATAACGGATGACGCGCGATTCTGGCAAATCGCGCAACACTTCCTGGATACTGATCTGAAATCTGATCCGGCTCAGATCACCTCGTCAGTTTCATCTTCATCTGAATCGCGCACAGCGCGTCTGACTTCAATTTCCATGAGGCGTTTGAAGCGGGCGAGGTCTTCGGTGATCTGTTGTTCGGGGTTTTCACCGAACAGGCTGGCGATCCAGGCGCCGAGGCGACCGCCGGGTGGGGCGTATTCAAGAGCCACGCGCACTTCGGTCTGACCTTCAGCAAAGTGCAGAAAGCGCACCGAACCGGCATTGGCTACTTCAGAGCCAGTCAGCGCACGCCAGGCGATCAGTTCGTTTTCGTGATCAGTCGTAATTTCAGCATCCCATTCAACAGATGTCCCCGCCGGGCCTTTGGCGACCCAGTGCGAGCGCGTCGGACTGAGAATCTGCACCTGTTCAAGATGGCTCATCAGGCGCGGCAGATTTTCAAAATTGCGCCAGAACTGATACAGGTCTTTGCGGGCGCGGCTGATAATAATACTCTTTTCCACTCTGATGCCGCTCAGGTCAGTGACCAGTTCATCCGCGCCAGCCATCGGGGCATCAGGTTCCGGCTGGTTCATTGTTTCATTCCGGCGTGGTTCTGTTTTCGGCATGGCTGATTCCTTGTCTGATTTAATGAATTACGGCGGTCACCGCGTCGCAGGTGTCCGGCGCAGGTACAGCCCGTCATCTGCGCGGCAACTTGTATGCCTGGCTGCCACAATCACGGAGGGTTGAAAGATGAAAGTTGATGAAGCTGAATGGCTGCCCTGCTTCCCGCCTGCGACTGCCGTGATTGTGGCGCATCCTGATGATGAAACCATCGGAGTCGGCGGACAACTCACACGGTTGCGAGAGGCTGTCATCATTCACGTGACCGACGGTTCGCCGCGCAATCCGAGCGATGCACGGGCTGCCGGATTTGATACCAGAAAAGCATACGCTGAAGCGCGCTGCGCTGAACTGCAATGTGCGCTGGCCCTGGCAGGCATCACCGCCGCACAGACGCGACAACTCGGAATTATTGACCAGGAAGCCACATTCAATCTGGTTTCAGCGGCGCGTGAAATCGCCAGGCTGCTTGCTGAATACCGGCCCCGCGTCGTGCTGACGCATCCTTACGAAGGCGGTCATCCCGATCACGATGCCACTTCGTTTGCCGTGGCGGCGGCGTGTCATTTGCTGCGACAGCAGCAGGCGAATGTGCCGACAGTTGTTGAGATGACCTCGTATCACAATAGCGCAGGCAGAATGATCACGGGCGAATTTCTGGCGCGTCAGGACAGCCGCGAACTGACGCTGACGTTATCAGCAGCGCAGCGCGATCTGAAGCAGCAGATGATTGACTGCTTCACCACGCAGCGCGAAATGCTGCGCGTGTTTCCGACGAGTTTTGAAAAATTCCGCGCCGCTCCGGCTTACGATTACACGCAGCCGCCGCATGAAGGACGGCTGTTTTATGAGCAGTTCAACTGGGGCACGAACGGCGCTCAGTGGCGCAAACAGGCGGCATCAGCAATGAGAGAACTGGACATCGCAGAAAGATAAATTCACGCAGCAGAACCAGGACACAAATCACTGACTCTCTTTTTCTCTCTCTTCTCTGTGACTCTGCGCCTCTGCGTGAGAATAAGTTTCACGCCGCAGGCGCAGAGTCACAGAGAAGAGAAAGAAGAGATGGAAGGAGAAAGAGAGATGATTCTGCAATGTGAGCAGCGGGTGTTTGATGATGAGGCTGACGATCCTGAGTGTGGCTTATCCGTTCGCTCCGGTCAGCGCGGATGCGGCAGGCGGGGCTGAACAGATACTCAGCCTGCTTGATGAAGCGCTGACGCGGGCCGGGCATCGTTCGCTGGTGATTGCCAGCGAGGCTTCACAGGTCACAGGTGAATTGCTGGCCCTGCCGGAAGTGCGTGAACAGATCGGTGATGGCGAGCGCGAGCGAACTTATCAGGCGGTGCGTGGACTCATCGCCCGCGCTTTGTCTGAATCAGCGGTTGATCTGATTCACCTGCACGGCATTGATTGTTTCAATTACCTGCCGCCGCCGGGTGCGCCGGTTCTGGTCACGCTGCATCTGCCGCCTGCATGGTATCCGCCGCAACTCTTCAGCCTGTCGCGGCCACAGACATTTCTGCATTGTGTTTCGGCCACGCAGCGGCGCGCCTGCCCGCCTGACGCGCAACTGCTGCCGGAGATTCCCAACGGAGTGGCGATTGACCGGCTGCAACTCAGGCTCAGCAGGCGCGGGCTTGTTTTTGCGCTCGGTCGCATCTGTCCCGAAAAAGGTTTTCACCTGGCGCTTGAGGCAGCGGCGCGTGCCGGTGTTTCAATGCTGCTGGCGGGGCAGGTTTTTCCTTACGCCGCGCATGAAATTTACTTTCACGAACAGATCGTTCCGCGTCTTGATCATCGGCGGCGTTTCATCGGGCCGGTCGGATTTGCGCGCAAGCGGCGACTGCTGACGGCGGCGCGCTGCCTGCTTGCTCCAAGCCTGGTGGCTGAAACAAGTTCGCTGGTGGCGATGGAAGCGATGGCCTGCGGGACTCCGGTGATTGCCTTCAAAGCAGGCGCGCTGGCTGAAATCATTGAGGACGGTGTGACGGGGTTTCTGGTGCGTGATGAAATTGAAATGGCCGATGCCATTGCCGCCGCAGGCGCGCTCAAATCGGAAAACTGTCGTGAAGCTGCCCGCACGGATTTTTCAGCGCAGCGAATGACTGAGCAGTATCTGAAAGTTTACGCGCAGCTCACGCAGCCATCGTTTCGCCTCCGGTCAGCGTCAGCACTTCACCCGTGATGTAACTCGAATCAGCCGGTGACGCAAAAAAGACATAGGCCGGAGCAATCTCTTCGGGCTGAGCCGGGCGTTTCATCGGCGTGTCCTGACCGAATTTCGCCACTTTGTCGGGCGACTGATCGGCAGGATTGAGCGGCGTCCACACCGGGCCAGGCGCGACGGCATTAACGCGGATGCCTTTTTCGGTCAGGTTCTGCGCCAGCGATTTGGTGAAGGCGTTGATTGCGCCTTTGGTGGCCGAATAATCGAGCAGGTGGCTGCTGCCTTCAAGTCCGGTGGTGGAACTGGTGTTGATGATGGCGCTGCCCGGCGCAAGGTGCGGCAGCGCGGCTTTGCACAGATGAAAGTAACCGTAGATGTTCGTTTTGAATGTGTGATCCCACTGTTCATCCGACAACGCTTCGAGGCCCGGCTGATGCTGCTGAAAGGCCGCGTTGTTGACCAGAATATCAAGTTTCCCGAATTCACCGACCGTCCGTTCGACCGCTTCAGTGCAGAAGGCCGGATCGCTCACATCACCGGGCAGCAGCAGGGCGCGGCGGCCTTCAATCTCAATGGCATTGCGTGTCTCTTCGGCGTCGCTCTGTTCAGGCGGCAGCGGCGCGCCATCGGCATCGGCGTAATAATCGCGCTGTTCACCGGAGTAATAAATAATCGCCACATCTGCGCCCTCGCGCGCAAACAGCACGGCGACGGCGCGGCCAATGCCCGAATCGCCGCCCGTAATCAGCGCCACCCGGCCCTGCAATTTTCCCGAACCTTTGTATTCGGGAGCCTCGTAATGCGGACGCGGGTCAAGTTCGGATTCAAGGCCCGGCTTGCGCTGATGCTGCGCGGGGAAGGGTGGTTTCGGCTGATCCTGCACTTCGGTCATAAATGAAAACCTCCGGCGAATAAATCAAAAGGAAAGCACCGCAGGCGGGTCGGACTGGCTGGACTGCACAGAAGGTCGTCAGGTCGTCCAGCCTTAAGCCTGGTGCTTTCCTTTGTTCCTCGTGTTGGGCGCATGCTGCCCTGAGGGCGGCCTGCCAGTCAGTACGCCAACGAACCGAACCGAAATCAGCGCGAAAATAAATCAGGTCGTGATTCAAAACTGCGGACTGTGAGGTATTCGTCTTGTAGTGATAAGCATTCAATGACCCGGTCACCGGAGACATCTCCAGTGCAAAGAAACAAAGAACGCAAAAGGGCTGACAGTTTGTCTGTGTCTCTTTGTCTCTTTGCGCTGGAAATGCCTGTTCTGTCGCCCGCTCCGCAGACAGTGAGGCCGGATAATCAGCCGGTTGGTTTGTGTCGGGAGCTTTGAATTGGCGAACATCCGGGTGTGACTCTCGTTTCCGGGATTCAGTCATCCCAAAAACGGACACTTTTTCGGCGGCGGGTTTTATAATCGTGAACAGACTCAACTCAGGCATTGGATTTAGCCGCAGTTAATGTCGTGGCACACGGGTTGGAACAGGCTGTCAGGCGGCGAATCGCTGTGGTGCGAACGTTCAGAATGAAATCGTCAGGAGAACTGTTGATGACACACCGGAAAATCCTTGTGACAGTTGCGGCGCTGCTCTCGCTGTGTGCATTTGTGATGGCGCAGCAGGTCGCTGATACTGATTATCGCCCGCCGATTGAGCGCCCGGCTTATGGTCAGGGCAAAGGGCCGCTGGTGCTGATTGATGAGGCGCATTTCAACTTTCACACGGCGAGCGGGCGTTATCTGCCTTTTGCCGAACTGCTCAGGCGCGATGGTTTTGTGGTCAAAGGTTCAGCCGCGAAATTTTCCAGAGATTCGCTGCGCGAGGCGAAAATTCTGGTGATTGCCAATGCGCTCAATGAACGCAACGGCAAAGGCGACTGGTCGCTGCCCACACCATCGGCCTTCACTGACGATGAAGTTGCCGCCGTGCGCGAATGGGTGCAAAGCGGCGGCGCGCTGCTGCTGATCGTTGATCATATGCCCTTTCCCGGCGCAGCCGATAAACTGGCTTCGGCTTTCGGCATCAGATTCAGCAATGGTTTTGCGCGCAGCGACAAAACGCAGGGCGGCCCTGATATCTTTCGCCGCGCTGACGGTTCGCTCGCCGATCATCCGATTACCAATGGCAGCGTCGCCGCTGAAAAAATTGATACTGTTGCATCCTTCACCGGTTCGGCCTTTCGCGTCGAAGGCGCAGCGAGGCCGCTGATGACGCTCAGCGATTCGTTCGTTTCGCTGGAACCTGAAGTAGCGTGGCAGTTCACTGAACAGACGAAGCGCGTGCCGCTCAAAGGCTGGTTGCAGGGTGCCACGCTGAATGCCGGTAAAGGCCGCGTCGCCGTGTTTGGCGAGGCCGCGATGTTTTCGGCGCAGCTTGCCGGGCCGCAGCGTCAGCCGATGGGGATGAATGCGCCCGCAGCAAAACAGAACCATCAGTTCCTGCTCAACGTCATGCACTGGCTGGCGGGACGGCCCGACGATCATTTACCACAGCACTGAACACCACACCGGAGCTTAAGCATGATTACACTTCGCAACATCGAAAAGGTCTATGAACACGGAGTCAATAAATTCTGGGTACTGCGCCGCGTTGACGCTGAAATCAGAGAAGGCGAGTTCGTTTCGATTATGGGGCCGTCGGGCGCGGGCAAATCAACGCTGCTGCACATTCTGGGCATGCACGACAACGTGTGGCAGGGCGAATACACTTTCTTCGAGCAGCCGATTCACAAACTCAAACCAAAGGATCGCGCCGAAGTGCGCAACCGGAATATCGGCTTTGTTTTTCAAAGCTACCACCTGCTCGATCATCTGACGGTGGCTGAAAACCTGGAAATTCCGCTCTCTTATCGCAACTACAAAAAATCCGAGCGTGATGCCATCGTGGGTGACATTCTCGACCGGTTTCAGATTGTGGGGAAAAAGGATCTTTACCCGAATCAGCTTTCGGGCGGTCAGCAGCAACTGGTCGGCGTGGCGCGGGCCATTATCGCCAGCCCGAAAGTGATTCTGGCCGACGAACCGACCGGCAACTTACACACCGCTCAGGGACAGGAAATTATGGAACTGTTCAGAAAGCTGAACGCGCAGGGGACGACGATTATTCAGGTGACGCACTCGGAAGCGAATGCCGCTTACGGCAACCGCGTCATCAGGCTGCGCGACGGCTGGATCGTCAACGAACAGGCATAAAAACAGGTGGCGCGGTACCGGGAGCGTCAGCGACCTGGTGCTGGCGGAAACGGCCTGCTGAAGAGGCCAGGTCGCTGACGCTCCCGGTACTGCGCCGGAATTT
This sequence comes from Blastocatellia bacterium, assembly GCA_046331565.1. Lineage (GTDB taxonomy): Bacteria > Acidobacteriota > Blastocatellia > RBC074 > RBC074 > DASRDU01. Next base: position 2,183,191 of record JAXLQP010000001.1, on the reverse strand, counting down.
CTCCAATGAAAACAGGTTCTCAAAACTCGACGACTCCCAGGATTCTGATTGCTGATGATCAGCAGGACGTGCTTGAGGCGCTGCGATTGCTGCTCAAGGGCGAAGGCTGGCAGATTGAATCGGCGGCTTCACCGGCGGCAGTCATCAGCCTGCTGACCGGACAGGAATTTGATGTCGCGCTGATTGATCTCAATTATGCCCGCGACACGACCTCAGGCCGCGAAGGGCTGGATCTGATGACGCGCATGAATGAGCTTGACGCTTCGCTGCCGATTGTCGTGATGACGGCGTGGGGCAGCGTGGATGTGGCCGTTGAAGCGATGCGGCGCGGCGCGCGCGATTTCATTCAGAAGCCCTGGGAAAATGCGCGGCTGCTGACGATTCTGCGCACGCAGATTGAACTGAGCCGCGCTTTGCGGCACGGACAGCGATTGCAGGCCGAAAATGAAGTGCTGCGTGAAAGTCGCGGCCCCGCGCTGATTGCCGAATCTCCGGCCATGCAGCCCGTGCTTGAAGTCATTGCGCGCGTCGCGCCGTCAGATGCCAATGTGCTGATTACCGGTGAAAACGGCACCGGCAAGGGCGTCGTGGCGAGGGCGCTGCACGCGGCTTCATCACGCGCCGTCAAACCGCTGGTGACGGTCAACGTCGGCGGTCTGAGCGAAGGCGTGTTTGAAAGCGAACTCTTTGGCCACGTCAAAGGCGCGTTCACTGATGCGCGGGCTGATCGCGTCGGGCGTTTTGAACTCGCTGATGGCGGCACGCTGTTTCTGGATGAAATCGCCAATGTGCCGATCACACAGCAGCCGAAAATGCTGCGTGTGCTGGAAACAGGCGAATTCGAGCGCGTTGGTTCATCAAAGACGCGCCGCGTTGATGTGCGCATCATTTCAGCAACCAATGCCGATCTGCGCGGCGAAGTTGAAGCCGGACACTTCCGGCGCGATCTGTTTTTCCGGCTCAATACGATTGAGATTCACCTGCCGCCGCTGCGCGAACGCCGCGAAGACATTGCGCCGCTCGCCACTTACTTTCTGCGCCAGCAGTCGCATCGTTACCGGCAGAAGATCGAAGGCTTTGAACCCGCCGCGATACAGGCAATGTGGGAATATCACTGGCCCGGCAATGTGCGCGAACTTGAACACGCTGTCGAGCGCGCCGTGCTGATGTCGAACGGCCACAGGGTGCGCGCCACTGATCTTGGCTTGCGCGGCGAAAGCGATCACGCCACGCGCATCGAGGAACTGAGCCTTGAAGAAGTTGAATGCCTGCTGATCAGAAAAGCTCTCGCTCGCGCCGATGGCAACGTCAGCCGGGCCGCTGAAGCCCTGGGCCTGAGCCGCAGCGCGCTGTATCGCCGCCTCGAAAAATACGGCCTCTGAAGCTGAGCGCGGATGAAGCACGGCAGATTGAAAGCAACTCCCGCCTGCCATATTCTCTGGATGCGCGCTGAATCCAGGACAGCAGTTTCACCGCAAAAATGCGCAGAAGGTGCAAAAATATTCCTGGCCTGTCCTGACCTTTTGAGCGTTATGTGGTGAATTCACCCCTCTTTTTTCAGGCGCGATTTCCTGCGGTGTCACTGCTGAATTTTTCATGGCGTCATCCGAACTCGACAATCCGGCCAGTGTGGTTCGTGCTTCGTCACGCGCTCCTGCGCGCGCGCGCAGGCGTCCACGCCGCAAACTGAGTCACGATCAGCGGGTGCTGATGCTGGCGCTGCTGGCGGGATTGCCCGCGCTCATCGTGGCGCTGGTTTTGTTATGGAGCGGTGATTTTTCAGCCAAGGTGCAATGGACGCTGACGCTGCTGATGACGGGTTGCTGGCTTGGGTTTGCGCTGACTTTGCGTGAGCGCGTGGTTCGCCCGCTGCAAACGGTGTCGAATCTGATTGCCGCCCTGCACGAAGAGGATTATTCGATTCGCGCCCGCGATGCGGTTCCTGATGATGCGCTCGGTGAACTGCTGGCTGAAGTGAATGCGCTCAACACCACGCTGCGCGCGCAGAAGATGGACGCGCTGGCGGCGACCACGCTGCTGCGGGCGGTGATGGCCGAAATCGAAGTCGCGGTCTTTGCCTTTGATGGCGAACAGCGGTTGCGGCTGGTCAATCGCGCCGGAGAAAAGCTGCTCGGTCGCGCGGCAGAACGCCTGCTCGGTCTGCGCGCTGATGAACTCGGTCTGAGCGATTGTCTCAGTCACACCGAACCGGCGACGCGGCAACTGAACTTTCCCGGTGGCGCTGGCCGCTGGGGCGTGCGGCACGGCACGTTTCACGAAAACGGCATCCCGCATCACCTGCTGGTGCTGACCGATCTGAGCCAGGCGCTGCGCGACGAAGAGCGTCAGGCCTGGCAGCGCATCGTGCGGGTGCTTGGGCATGAGCTGAACAATTCGCTGACTCCGATCAAATCAATTGCGGGCAGCCTGGCTTCGATTATGTCGCGTGCGCCCCGCGCTGATGACTGGGAAGCGGATATGCGGCGCGGGCTGGAAGTCATTTCAACGCGGGCCGAAGCCCTCAGCCGTTTTATGAGCGCCTACGCGCAACTCGCCCGCCTGCCGCAGCCGACTTTCAAACCGGTGAATGTTGCGGCACTGATCAGTCGCGTCGTCGCGCTCGAACGTCGCCTGACGGTGCAGTTGCAGCCGGGGCCTGAAATGACCATTCAGGCCGATGGTGATCAACTCGAACAACTGCTCATCAACCTGCTGCGCAACGCCGTCGAAGCTTCGCTTGAAACCGGCGGCAATGTGCAGGTGAACTGGACAAAACAAAGAGGCCGTCTGGAAATCACCATTGCCGATGAAGGCCCTGGCCTGTCAGGCACATCGAATTTGTTTGTGCCGTTCTTTACCACCAAACCCGGCGGTTCCGGCATCGGCCTGGTTCTGAGTCGTCAGATTGCCGAAGCGCACGGCGGCACGCTGACGCTGGAAAACAGTGAATCAGGCACGGGCTGCGAAGCGAAACTGAAGTTGCCGCTGTAGGCCAAAAGAAAAGCAGGGATGACGGAACAGACGAAACAGAAAGTTCGACAAGCTGGCAGCCGATAGTCTCTGCCCGAACCCGGACGGTGTCTGCTTCCCCGCCGCTGAAGCGGCATCTGACTTCAGTCTGGTCTTTCAAGTCGGGAAGAAGCCAGTGGCAAATTGGGAAAGTAGCGTCAGCGACGGTTGAGCCGGGCTGGTGCGCAGACTCAACCGTCGCTGACGCGACTGTCGGCAGTGAGCATCCTGGTTCCGGCCTTGAAAGACCGGGCTAAACTCATTCAGTCGCTGACGCGACGATTTTGGACAGCTTTCTCTGGCTGGCAGCTTGTCGCTGACTTTGGAAAGAATAGTCTGATTAAAACTGCGACACGCTGGTGAGCCTGTCGCACTCTGAGCGCCGATGAAATACCTGCTGATTCCTGTCAAAGACCTCGCGCGCGCCAAGCAGCGATTGCAGAAACTGATGACTCAGCCGGAGCGCACCGAACTGGCGCGGCTGATGATGGAGCGGACTTTTGCTGAAGCTCGTGCGGTGCGTGGCATTGATGGTGTGGCCATTGTTACGGTTTATGAACCGGCGATTCGCCTGGCGCGGCAGGCGGGCTTTGAAGTGATTGCCGAGACTGAGCAGATTTCAGAAAGCGTATCGGTTGATTACGGCTCGCGGGTGCTGGCCGGGCGCGGCGTGCGGTCGGTGCTGCGGCTGCCGATTGACCTGCCGCTGGTCAGGGCAGCCGATATTGAAGCGATTCTTGCGCGCCTGCGTGATGAGCCTTCGACCGTGATGGCGCCATCGCGTGACGGCACGGGAACCAATGCCATTGCGCGCACGCCGCCTGATCTGTTCCCGTCACATTTCGGCCCGCACAGTCTGAGCAAACACCAGGCTGAAGCGAAACACTGCAACGCCCGTTGTGAACTGCTCGATCTGCCGCGCATCGCGCTTGATATTGACGACCCTGCCGACATTGCCGCGCTGCTGGAAAGCACTGACAGCGGCCTCATTCACGATTACCTCAACTCGCTGCGCCTGCACGAACGATGGCAGGCAACTGACTGACCTCACCTGCCCGATCACAAATCGCCTGATTGCTGCCGATGGTCTGTGGCCCTGATCTTGCACCGTCACCAGACGGGCAGGTTGTTCCCTGAATGTGAATGAAGCGCCGACAGGTGTCTGCACGGCGATGCTGCACGTGTGTTTCGCCTGGCACTTTTCGGCGCGATTGAAAGGCAGAGCAGATTATGGTGAATCGTTACGATAATCACGAACGCGGTTACAGCAGCGGCTATGAGGCTGAACGATCAGAAAGTGAGCGGCAGCGGCGGCGGGAACTTCAGGATGACCGTCAGGGCTTTGGCCGCAGGCCATTGCAGGGCATTGAATCACGCGGCGCATTTCGTGGCCGCTATGATTTTGATGAAGAGGCCGCAGAGCAGTACCGGCGCGACACCGGTTACGGGCGCGAAGGTTACAGCGGAACTTACGGTGAATCGGAAGGCGCGGGTTATGGCCGCGAAAGCTCCTGGGGCGGGGCTTTTGGTGAAGTGACAGGCCGGGGTTACGATCCGGGCAATTCAAACATTTACGGCGGAGCGCGCGGTGAAGGCAGCCGGGGCATCGTCGGTGGTTACTACAGTCCCGAAGGCCGCTACGCCGGAGCTTCAGAAACGGCTCGCCGTGATGATCGCCGCAGGCAGGGAAATTACGCCGGACGCGGGCCGAAGAATTACAAACGCCCGGATGAGCGCATTGCTGAAGACATCAACGACCGGCTGACCGGGCATCCTGACCTTGACGCTGCGGATATTGAAGTGCGTGTCAGCGATGGTCTGGTGACCCTGACCGGCAGAGTTGATACCAGGCAGTCAAAACGCCTGGCTGAAGACCTGGCCGAATCAGTGTCGGGCGTGCAGGACATCAGCAATCAGCTCAGAACCGGTCAGGAAGGCTTGCAGGTGCAATTGCAGGAGAATAAAAAACAGCCCGGTGTCAGAGAGGCTGCAAAATAGTTTCAGCATTACCCGAAACAGATTATCAGGCCGGAGCTGCGAAACCAGCCGGAACAATCTTTCTGCGGCACAGGCCGTCCGGCTGCGACGCCCGGCCTGTAGTGTCTGCCAGTCTTCCGTCATTAACGAGTGCAGGAAGAAGAATAGTTTCAGGTCTCCGTTTTCGCGGCCTGATCAGGCGTGCACAACCTCATAGCTGATCAATAAGGTCTGGTTGCCAGATCCTGCCCGCACTTTGTTCTGCACGATCTCGTTCCCCGGATTCAGATCAATCGGTTGTCAGTGCGTGCCCGACATCACTTCTGTGGGCTGATCAGATTACTGAACTCTGACCTGGACAGGATTTGCTGTTCTCCCATCAACTGTGAGTTGAATATTCACCTCGCCGCGACCGGCGAGCGTGCGCGGCAGCCGCACATTGACCTGATCGAGTCCGACAAAACCGCCCTGCGGCCCGGCGCAGGTCACTTCACAATCAGCGCCACCAGTTTGTGCTGTGACGGCTGAGAGCGCGCTGCGCCCGCGAATGCCTGTGCCAAAGAGCACCAGAAAGACCTGCTCTGAAGCGTTGCTCAGATCAATCGGCACGGCGATGAATTTTTTCTGCGCTGCATCGTATCGCGCGACGGGTTCATAACTCTGCGACCCGTCGGCTTTGATTCTGAAGACCAGTGCTGAAGCGATGCCGCTGCCCGATGCGTTGGCGGAAAACAGTCCTGGCGAAGCCGCGATGACATTTACTGCTCCGGTCGTAATGCTGCCGTCGGCATTGGTGATGGTCACAGTCGCAGGCCCGGCAGCGGTTCCGGCTGGAAGCTGATAATTGACCTGCAATGGTGAGACGAAAAAGAGCGGAGCGAGTCGTTCAATGCCGCGACTGTCGCGCACTCTGACGGTCGTTCCGGCCAGCGTGGTCGGCAGCGGCAGCGTCGTCGCGTCCTGTGTCCCTGTTGCCAGGCCGGTTCCGAAAGCGGCGGCAATCGCTTCGCCTGAAAGTTCAGAACTCGCGTAGCTCGCGGCTGAAACGGTCGTGGCGGCCCGTAACGTTCGACCGGCACGTACTTTTCACCTTCAGGCACACGTTTGAGGCGATAGAACTCAGCGGCCTCGCCGGGCTGATCATAAGCTTCGCGCTGATGACCGGCTTCTGACGCTTCGCGGGTGATGGCGTCGCTCAGTTCGGCTGAATCGTGAACGGGCTTCGGCGTTCCTGCGTGACCGGAACTTTGCCCAATCTCAGTCGGCGTTGCAGAGGTCGTGGCGATGTGCGGTTCGCCGCTGTCAGGCAGAGCAGGTTTCTGCACCAGCCCAGACGACGGCTGAGTGTCCGGTTTTCTGACTGAATGCCTGGCGATGAAAGTGGTCAGGACAAGGATGATGAGGATGGCAATGAACGCAGTGATGACAGTGTTTCGTTTCATGCGAAAGATTCCCGGCGGCCTGGCTGAGCCGGTGGCGCAGATTGTCAGTGATGAGTCCGAGGGCTGCTGAGATTGCGGATGAGGATTCGGGGTCGTCCGCAACGGCAGTGAGTTTAGCGGCAACCGGTCAGGTGAAGGGAAGTCTGCGCGATGCGGGCGCAGTGGCTTTAATAAAGTGGCGGCTGATGATTAAAGCCGGGCTTCACACGAAGCCAAAGTTCCAATGCTCTGGCTTAAAGCTTCATAGTGAAACCCGGATCATCCCGTAGTAACGAATTCATTCGTTCTGTTTCCGCCATCGCGCTGATTCAGCAGCAGAACGAATGAATTCGTTACTACGCGGGTGATCCGGGTTTTCTTCAAAACTTCCTGACTTGATGCCATTGCGTGAAAGGGGCGGCCTGCGAAGCCCGGCAGTCAGTGATGATCAGATGGTGGCGCGGTGCAGGCGGGTCTTGATGTGATGAATTTCGCGCCGCACCTCTTTGAGCATTTTGTGATCGTGGGCGGCGAGCGCTTCATCACGCTTCTTTTTCAGATCATGGATCTGTGTCTTGAGCATGGATTTGTTGACGCCTTCGACGTGATGATGCGCGTGCATCTCAATGTTGAGCGCCTGGCAGACTGCCGCCAGCAGATGTTCCTTGTTGAGTTGCGTGTAGCCTTTGACCGCTTCGTGGTCAAGGCCCGCTGCAATCTCGCGCAACTGTGCGACGGTTTTGTGTCTCAGTTCCTCGTAAGTGTAAGCCATGGTCTTCGATCCTCCTCTCTGAAAAGTAAAGGTGAAAAAGTGAACCGGGACTGATTTCCGGCTGATGTTACGCAAACTGAATTGAAATGCACAACACTGATGCGCTCACTGCGATTCTGCGCCTCTGCGTGAAACCAGAATCTCACGCAGAGACGCAGAGAGCGCGTCAGTGTGTGGTGATTTATGGTCTGGCTTCCAGCACCAGATTGAAGGGCGTTTCGGTGGCGCGCCGGAAGCGCGTGAAGCCGCCTCTGGTGACGACCTCGCGCAAACGCGCTTCACCGGCCTGCGCGCCGAGCGCCAGGCCGACTTCCTGCGACAGCGAGGCCGGTGTGCAGATCAGCGTTGACGCGCTGTAAAAGGCCCGGCCCACCGGATTGAGGTTCTGCTCAACCTGATCGTTGGCGAATGGCTCCACGATCATCCACGTCCCGTCGGGTTTGAGTGTTTCAAGCACGTGCGCCGCCGCGCCGACCGGATCGCCCATGTCATGCAGGCAGTCAAAGAAGGTCACGAAGTCGTAATCCCGGCCCGGATAATCCTTTGCTTTGGCGACTTCAAACTGCACGCGATCAGCCACGCCTGCCTGCGCCGCCGCATCGCGGGCGTACCTGATCGAAGGTTCGTGATAATCGAAGCCGACAAACGTTGAGGCCGGATACGCCTTCGCCATCAGCACTGTTGACGCGCCGTGCCCGCAACCGACATCGGCCACCCGCGCGCCCTTTTTCAGCTTCGCTTCAACTCCGTCAAGCGCGGGAATCCACGCACTGATCAGGTTGGCGGCATAACCGGGCCGGAAGAATCGCTCAGTGCCGTGAAACAGACCCGGATCGTGTTCGTGCCAGCCGACGCCATCGCCGGTGCGAAAGGCTTCAGTGATTTTGCCCTCGGCCCTGATGGCTGAGGTGGCCACCTGAAACGCGCCGGGCAGAAAGGCCGGGCTGTTTTCATCAGCGAGCGCAAAGGCCTGTTCCGGGCTGAGCTGATAACACCCGGTTTGTGCGTCGTAATCCACATAACCGCCCGCCGCCTGCGAGGCCAGCCATTCGCGCACGTAACGTTCAGCCAGGCCGGTGCGCTTTGCGAGTTCCGCCGAAGTGAGCGGCCCCGCTCCGGCCATTGCCTTGTAGATGCCCAGCCTGTCGCCGATGTTGACCATCGCCGCGTGAAAGACTGCGCCGAAATCCACCACCGCCTGCTGCATCAACTTGTTCAGTCTGGCTTCGTCAAATGTCTGAGTTGCTGCTTCTGCTGACATGTTTTGTACCTCCGTAAAAAATGAGTTGAAGTTGGTGGGGAGCTGGAATTGACTGGTTCGTCTCAGTGACCTGAAAAATGCGATCAGCGCCCGCCTGCCGTCATTCGCTGCGAGTGTGCCAGAAATGTTCGCGCGGCCTGCAACCCGGCCCGGTCGTGGTCGGCGTGTTTGCAGACTGTGACCAGACTGGCGTAATGCGCGTGTGCTTTCTTCATCTGTCCCGATAACTCAGCGGCTCGCGCTGCGCCGTAAAGACTATTGAAACGCCCCGGCGCGAACTGAAGCGCGGTCTCGAATTCCTTCAGCGCCTGCGCCGGTTGCTTCAGTTCAAGGAGCAGATCGCCAAGCTGTTCGCGCGCCGGCAGGACTGCGCCGGGTGTGACCGGGTGCTTGTCGGTTGTATCTTCGAGCGCCGCCGCCGCGCGCAGCAGTGGCAGGGCTTCATCGTTCCTGCCTTCGGCGTGCGCCAGCCAGGCCGCTGCGGCCTGGCGCTGAATCTCAACCTGCGTGGCCCAGTCATAACCGTTGCGATTTTCACTGAGCGCCTGATGAAGGCGGGCCAGCTCGTCAACTTCCTGCCGGGCCGTTGCCGCGTCGCCGCTGCGTGCTGCGCCGACCGCCCGCGCGAAATGGGTGATTGCTTCGGCAAAACCAAATCGCGGCCAGGGGAATGAGGCCGGATGCAGCGTGAGCGACGCGGCTTCAGACCAGCGATGTCTTTCGAGCGCCAGCCGGGCCGGGATCGCCGCCCACGCATACGCCGCCTGAAAGACTTCCTGATCAATGGTGCTGTAATTCAGCGCTTCGGCCAGCACGCTTTTCGCTTTTTCATCCTGCGCGGTTTGCAGGTAGGCATAGGCGAGATAATCCATGGCGTGAAGCTGATCCTGCGACGCTGCGCCCGGATGAGTTTTGTTCGCCTTTTGCTTTGCGGTGGCCGCCGAAGCGAGATTTGACTGAATCGAATCTTCCCACAAGCCGAGTCGCGTGAAGATGTGCGAAGGCATGTGCAGCGCGTGAGCCGATGACGGCGCAACCCTGGCGTAACGCCGCGCCGCTGGCAGCGCCAGACGCGCCAGTTGCGGATAGTCGTAGCTGTGAATCAGATAATGCGCGATGCCGGGATGACGAGGCTCGCGCGGCCAGATGCGATACAGAATCTGCGCGGCCTTCCGGCGATTAGCCAGATTCCCTTCGCTCGCGGGCGCAGCGCCGTTGAGCGACAGCGCATAAAAGATGGCGGCTTCACGATCCTGCGGCCAGCGACGGCTCAGGCGTTCCATCGCTGCGGCATAAGCGCGGGCGCGTTCGTAATGGCCGAGTTTGTCGCTGTCCTGATAAAACGTCGCAAGCGCGGCAATGTAATCCTGCTCGCGCTGCGTTCGGGCGCGGGCCGCCTTTGCCCGTTCAATTGCCTCACGACCTTTCTGCAACTCTGCCGCAGTCGGCGGCGTCCAGAGCGGATGATAATTGCTCATTGCCACGCCCCATTCGGCCATCGCGCATGACGGTTCGCGCGCGGCAATCTCAGCGAAGGCCTGCCCGGCTTCGACATACTGAAACGAATGCAACAGCGCGAGCGCGCGATTGAATTGTTTTTGCGTGGCGGCGTTGCAGGAAACAGGAAAGCTGACCTGGCCGAGTTTTTCTGAAGCGTCGTGCTGATGGTCGTGCTGATGTTCTTCCTGCGCTCTCACAACAGCCACACTCGCCATCGCTGCCAGCAGCGACAAAATCCCGCAAAGGAGCGATCTGCTGAGTCTCATCCCAGTCCTCACTTGAACTCTGATGCTGTTCGCGCAGATGTTCGCCCGTCTTTGATGGTGCGGGAAGACGAGTCAGTGTCGCAGGCGATCCGATCTGCCGGAATGATTTTTCTGTCTGAATTCGATGCCCGGATTATATGCCTGAAGCGGCGAAGTGTGGAAGGCGCGCCGGACAAATTGCTTTGACGAGGCGCGGCGCGCATCAGCGCGCTTTCGAGCTGATGGATTTGAATGATGGATTGTCCTGCGCTGTTGTCAGGCCGATCCTTCAGGGGCGAACGCGGCGTTATTGAGGCACGGGCGCAGGGCCGGGGCCAGGGCGGTTTCGGGCTGAAGCCGTCATAAATTCCAAACCTGCCGACACCCGGCATCGTACCTTTCAGCAGTGCAGCCTGCGCGGCTGACGGCCTGCTAAAAATTTAGCATTAAAGGCTTGACAGCCTGCACCGGTGCTGCTAATTTTTTAGCACCTTTGGAACGGCACCAGACAAAACCAGCCCGGCTGCAGGCGGGCGCAACAGGCTGAAACTTATGACCAGACAGGCCCATCTTCATCTGAGCCGCCGCGAGCGGCAGATTATGGACATCATTCATCAGCGCGGGCAGGCGACGGCGCAGGAAGTCATGGAAAACCTGCCCGATCCTCCGAGCTATTCGGCAGTGCGGGCGCTGCTGCGACTGATGGAAGAGAAAGGGTACCTGCGGCACGAGCAGGACGGACAGCGGTACATTTACCTGCCGACGCTCGCGCGCGAAAAGGCCCGCAAATCGGCCATGCGGTCGCTGCTTGAAACATTCTTTGACGGTTCGACCGAACAGGCTGTCGCGGCGCTGCTTGATCTGAACCGCCGCCAGCTTTCGCGTGAGGAACTCGACCGCCTGTCGCAACTGATCGAAAAGGCCAGAAAGGAAGGACGATGATGACCACACTGCCCGCTTTCTTTGCGCTGTCGTCGCTGCCGGTTGTCAGGTTTCAGATGCTGCTGGATGTGACGCTTAAAGGCGCGCTGATTCTGGTCGCAACGGCGCTGCTGGTGGTAACGCTGCGGCGCGCGGCGGCGGCAACGCGGCATCTGGTCTGGACGCTGGCCGTCATCAGTCTGCTCGCGCTGCCCGTGCTGTCAATGGCGCTGCCGGGCTGGCAGTTGCCGCTGCTGCCTGAACTGATGACCGCGCAGGCATCATCAGATATTGCAGCGCCGGTGGATGTAGCCGAACTGAGCGCGACTGATCCGACAGATCAGCGGCTGACTTATCCGCCACTGGTTGAAAACTCCGCGCAGGAACTGAAGGATGAAGCGCCGACAGCCAGCGCCGCGCCGTCACAGGTGAGTAATGCAACGCCTTCAGTGCAGTGGCCGCAGCTTGTGCTGCTCGTCTGGCTGACGGGCGCATTCATCGTGCTGGCGCGGCTGGCCGTCAGCCTGATCAGGGTCTGGGCCATTGCGCGTGATGCCGAAGTGCTGACCGGTTACGCCTGGTCGGCCATCGTGAAGCGGCTGGCAATGCAGCTTGATCTGGACAGGCACATTCCCCTGCTCAAAAGCGATCAGGTCACGATGCCGATGACGTGGGGCATCTGGCGTCCGGTCGTGCTGCTGCCTGATGACGCTGATGAATGGTCGGCTGAATGGCGTCAGATTGTGCTGCTGCACGAACTGGCGCACATCAGGCGGCGCGATTGTCTGACGCAGTTGCTGGCGCAGGTGGCGTGCGCGTTGTACTGGTTCAATCCGCTGGTCTGGATCGGCGCGCGACGGCTGCGCGTCGAACGCGAACTGGCCTGTGATGATTACGTGCTGGAGGTCGGTACACGGGCTTCTGATTACGCCGGTTATCTGGTGAACATTGCGCGGGCGATGAGTGATGTCAGCTCTGTTTCGCCGGTCGCGGTGGGGATGGCCTGTTCACAGCTTGAAAGCCGCGTGCGGGCGATTCTTGATCCGGCTGTCAGACGCCAGCGCATGACGCGACGCATCACGACGCTGATCACCTGCGCGGTGGTCAGCTTCATTATTCCGCTGGCGGCGTTGCAGCCCTGGGCAAATGCTTCAGCGCAGGAGAAGCAGAAAGCAGAGAAATCCGCCGCGCCACTTGATACGCCGCAACCCGGGAACAAACCACAGCCGCCGCAGCCGCCACAGCCTGCACAGTCCGCCGAACCCGCAGACAGCCGCGACCTGGAAGCCGCGCAGGATGAAGCTGCTGATGCCATCGCAGATGAGCAGAGTCGCGCCGAAGAACTGCGTGCTGATCTGGATGAGAAGCGTCAGGAACTGAATGATCAGATCAGAGAACTGGCTGAACTTCAGGCCAGGGGCGCGGCTGAAAAGATCAGCGCCGCCGAAGTGAAAAGGATTCAGCGCGAAATCGGAAAGCTTCAGGCTGAAATCGCAGCAATGGCGCAGCGCGCTGCGCGTGAATCAACTTCGCAGATGATCTCTCAGGAATTGCAGCAGGAACTCGCACAGGTCAGAGAAAAGATTGAGGTCAGGATTGCGACGAAACTGGACAGAGAGATGCGGAAAGTTCAGGAGCGGGCGCTCGCTGACGGGCTGGCACAGTCATCAGGACAGCAGGGCAAAGGCGAATCAACTGCGCTGACGGCTGAGAACATTGTGCAGTTGAAGATGTACGGCGTCACGCCCGAATACATCGAAATGCTGCGCAGGATGGGTTACGACAACCTGCAAATCAGGGAAGTCGTACAGTTGAAAATGCACGGCGTCACTGAAGATTTCATCAAAGAAGCGCGCAGTCAGACCGGTGAAAAGCTGACGGTCAGCGACCTGGTGCAACTGAAAATGTCAGGCATCAGCCCTGATTACATCCGCGAAATGAAGAAGGCCGGTTACGACCTGCCGCTGAAATCGCTCGCCCGGATGCGCATGTCCGGCGTCACGCCTGAGTACATTGAAACGCTGCGCAGGAACGGCTACAGCAATCTCAGCGCCGAACAGATCACCCGCCTGCGTATGCACGGCGTCACCGAAAATTACATCAAAGAGATGCGCAGCGCGGGTTTCAGCAACCTGTCGGCTGATGATCTGACGAAGATGCGCATGCACGGCGTCACGCCCGCCTTTATGGAAGCCCTGCGCCGCAACGGGTACAGCAATCTGACCGCTGAGCAACTGACAAGGCTCAGTATGTTCGGTGTCACTGAAGACTGGATCAAAGAACTGCGCGACGCAGGCTTTGACAAACTGACCGTGGACGAACTGATCAAAATGCGAATGCACGGCGTCACCGGCGATTACATCAGAAAGATGCGCGCCGCCGGATTCAAAAACGTTTCAGCGAATCAGTTGATTGAACTGAAAATGCGCGGGATTGACGAAATCCTGCTGAAGAAATGAACCGCTGATTCAGTCACATTTCTTATCCACTAAGCCACACGAAGAAGCACGAAGATTTTTGACAGGATTTACAGGAAAGACAGGATAAACAGAACTGTTTCAACCAGAAATATCCTGTTTATCCTGTTAATCCTGTCTGATTCTTCTTCGTGAACCTTCGTGTGCCCTGGTGGATGAAATCTTCCTGTCGGACAAGAAGGGAACAGGTTATGCGAAAAATGATGATCGTCGTTGTGGCGCTGCTCGTGGCCGCTGGTTTATCGCGTCCGTACCGCGCCGCTCAGAATGCGAATGAACCGATTGCCGGTGACTGGACGGCGAAGGTCAGAAACACTGATCGCGGGCCGCAGCTTTACCTTTCGCTGACCGTAGACCGCGAAGGCCGGAAGCGGTGGTCACAGTGGGGCTTTGAGGTGCCGCTTGCTGATTTCACCGGCCTCAACCCGAACGCAAATTCAAAGGTGCAGTTCTCGCTCAACCGCGAAGCCGGTTCGGTCACTTTTGACGGGCTGTTCAGCGAAGGCAAAGGCGTCGGTGAATTCCGCTTCGCGCCGAATGCATCATTTGCAGCGCAGTTGCAGCAGATGGGCTTTGAGGCTCCTTCGACTGAAAAGCTGTTTACGATGGCGGTTCACGATGTCAGCACGAAGTTCATGGCCGAAATGAAATCGCTCGGTTATGACAAGCTCTCGCTCGACAAACTGATCTCGTTTCGCATCTTCAACGTCAATGCCGAGTTTGTGAACAAAATGCGGGCGCTCGGTTACAGCGACATTCCGGCTGACAAACTCGTCGCGCTGCGCATTCACGGCGTCAGCGAAGAGTTCATCAACGAAATGAAATCGTTCGGGTATGACAAGCTGCCGCTTGATAAACTCATCGCCTTTCGCATTCACGGCGTCAGCGCGGCCTTTATCAAAGAGATGAAGACGCTCGGTTACAGTGACCTGTCGGCAGATAAACTGATCGCCTTTCGCATTCACGGCGTCAAACCGGAATACGTCAAAGCGATGAGCGAGCTTGGTTACAGCAATCTGTCAGCAGACAAACTGGTGCAGTTTCGCATTCACGGCGTCAGCCCGCAGTTCGTCCGCGAGATGCGTGAGGCCGGATACAGCAATCTTTCAGCCGATGATCTGGTCAAACTGCGGATTCACGGCGTGGATGGCGATTACATCAAAAAGATGAAGGGCGTTCGCTGAATGATGAAGTTCAGGAACAGACTCCTGCACGAAGCCACCCGCAACAGCACGCAACAAAGACAAAGGGGACGAGGGGACAGGGCCTGCTTTCTTTCGCCAGGTCATTGTTCCCTCAGTCTGCCTTTCCACCCCTCGCATTTCAGGCCACAAATATTCGCCTGAAACCTGCCTGCTGAACTCAGTTTCTAATCAGGGAATACTGTTTGCTAACACCTCTGTGAATGTTCTGTGGACAGCGCAGGCATTCCAACGACAGACAGTAAATCAAAAAGGAGAAGAACTGAGGTATGAACAAACTTTTACTTATGACCGTGTGTCTGATGCTGATGACTACCGCCGCGCTCGCGCAAAGCAGCAGTGGCAGCGACAAACGCGCCGAAGTTTTTATCGGTTACTCGAACCTGCAGGCCGAAGGCGTGCCTGATCGCAACGATCCATCCAATGTTTTCAACAGCAATTTCTTTGATCGCCGCAAGGGATTGCACGGCGTTGATGGTTCTCTTTCCTGGTTCTTTAATTCAGGCGTCGGATTGAAGGGTGATGTCTCGTTCCATCGCAACGAGGATTCAACTGCCGTGACCAACGGGCGCGATTCGGTGGAACACCGGGTCACTTATTTTATGGGCGGGCCGGTACTCAAGCTGCGCAATTCCAGCCGAATTGAGCCGTTTGTGCATGCGTTGTTCGGCGGCGCGAATACCCACTTCAATGTTGAATCAGTGCGTAATGTGACGAATGGCACAGTCACCAGTTCCTTTGATACCAGCACGACCGATTTTGCCATGGGGCTTGGTGGCGGGGTGAATGTCAGGCTGGGCGACAAATTCAGCCTGCGCCTGGTGCAGGTGGACTGGGCGCCGGTCTTCCTGCGCGACCGTTCAATCAATGTGCTGGGCAGCGCCGGCGCCATTCAACCCGTGACGCTCGAAGGTCAGCGGCAGGATAACATCCGTTTGTCAGTCGGCATCATTTTCTGAAGCTGATTCCGTGATGTGGAGTGCGGTGACTCGTCACCGCTTTCGTTTTCAGCGGTGCGGCCTGCCATGAAGACCCGGCCCCCGAACGCAAAGCGGCGAGAACTCGCCGCACTCCATCTGCCGCGCTTATCTGCGCTCACTTTGTGAGCTGCCGCTGCCGGTGGTGGCCGATCTTGACGTGCCTGACTGCGTGCTGCTGCTTTGCTGCTGCTGGCCGATCAGAAAGCCCAGATGCTGCTGCAACTCACTGATGCATTCCTCATCCTGTTTGCGAATTTTTTCAAATGACTGTCTGACCCGTTCATTGCTCTGCGCGTCCTGAAGGTACTGATCATAGGCTTCGAGCGCTTTGGATTTTTCGTGAATGACGGTAATCAGATCATAGGTCAGGTTGTCGAGCGGGAAATGTTTGCTGGAACTCATTCTGCCTGCGTTAGCCATAACGGTCTGTTCCTTTCGTGGTTGAATGTCTGATGGAATGAAATGAAGATCAGAATGAATGTGTCCCGTCCCGGCGCAGCCGGTTGTTCTTTTCAGAAACACCTGGTCTGCATCGGGACGGAATGGTTTATTCACAATCACCCTGTCGTTGAGATCGCGCTGATCCCGCCCACAGACAGAGCAAAGCCGGTGCCAGTCGCGCTGTATGGCTCACGACGAACGCTGCTGCGCGGTGCGCCGCCGCTGCCACAACACGATGCACAAACCGACCCGCCGCGCTCAACAGCAGCAGGCTGCTGACGAAAATCGGAATGCCAGCGAAAAGCCGGTTAATGATGAACAGATTCGCTGATCGTCAGCATTTTTATCAGTCTTTTTCCGTCGCGTTGCCAGTGTCATAGCTGATCAGCCCGCGATCAACTTCTTCAAAGGCAATGCGCGTGAATCTTGCGCCGGAGAGATGGACGAGCGCGCGCGCGCCTTTCTGAAGCTGTCTGGCACGCTGAGCGATAGCCAGCACCTTATGGTACTTGTTTTCAATCATGGTTTTTTTCATCGGATGCTTTCTTCCGGTGGCATCCTGCCGCATCACCTGACACACAGATGATGGCTGATGCGTCCCGGATTTCAGGTTAAGGCCGGAGGGCCGGGGTCGTGACCGGATGCAGAGAGAAACTTTCAGGTCAGAAGCGGAGTCGCTGAAGGAGGCCGTCCACTGCTCAGGTATTCAGCCCGCGACGAATCAATTCCTGCTGAGCCAGCTTCCTGATGCGTGAACAATCGGCTGTCCACCCTTTCGGATTGCCTGAGCTGGAAAACCAGGCGATACCGACCCGGCACTCACGATTGAAGCCGCTGATATCGCCCAGACTCGCCGCAGCTTTGACATCTTCAGGCAGGGTCCGGGTGAGCGTCCGGCTGAGAACTTTTTCGAGCGCCCTGACCGTCGTCGCGGCAATGGCCGGATGAAAGCTGTCACCGAGCAGATTGAGCAGCGGCCTGACGGATTGCGCATCACCAATCCTGCCCAGCGCCCGTGCTGCTTCCCTGCGCACCAGCCAGGATTCATCCCGCAGGGCAGACATCAGCGGAGCCAGCCAGCGCGGATCAGCCGAGTTGCTCATGCCTCTGATGGCGCGCTGCCGTGTCTGCCGGTTCCCGGATCTGAGCTGGCGTTGCCGCCACCACAGCAGCACATTCATTTTTATTTCAGATAAAGTCAGCTTCATTGTGCAGTCAGTGTGCACGTAACCCGCCCGGCCTGAGGCGGCGCAGACTCCACTCGTATTTGTGGACCAGTTGATGGGCGCGCGCGCGGCTGATGTTCAGCATCTGGCTGATCTCGGTGAAACTGCGCCCGGCCAGTCGCAGTTCGTATGCGACGCGGGGGTGCTGATCGCGTTGTGGATGGTGCTGACTGGTCAGAAAGAGCGAGGTGATATATCTGACCGTCGAGCAGGTGATTCCCAGCCGCGCCGCAATGTCATCATCCGTTTGCCCGGAATGATGCAACGCCATCGTCTTCTGAAACAGATCGCGCTGACTGAGGGCCACTGTGCCTTTGAATATCATGGAAAATCTCCCGGCGGCCTCGTGCCGCTGAGTTGCCTGACCTGACCCCGGAGCGCGCTGCCGCAACCGGCAGTCAGCTTCGATGCCGGAAGGTAATGCGACCTTTGTTGAGGTCATAAGGTGTCAGTTCGACGGTGACGCGGTCGCCCACCAGAACCCTGATGGAATTTCTGCGCATTCTGCCGCTGAGGTGCGCCGTGATTTGATGTTTTTGCCGGGCAATATCCACACCCACCAGAAAACTGGCATTGGGGAGTTTTTCAATCACCCGGCCTTCCATCTCGATCATTTCTTCCTTCACTTGATTCGTCTCCTGAGATACGGTGGCCTCGCCGTTCCGGTGGCGGGACGCAATGAACGGAACTGTGCGTGGTTTACACTTCGTAAAGATATTTGATGCTGGTTCTGGGAATAATCAGACTGGGTGTGCCGTCGCCGGGCACAATTTTCAGACAGGCCCGGTCATACCACGCCAGGCGGCCTTCAATCTGTTCGCCCGCTCTGAGGACGATCATCAGTTCGATTTCTCTTTCCATCAGCCGCGTGAAATAACGGCTTTCATCTCCGGTGCCGGAATCGTCAGGAATGGCACGCGTGACCGGGCGACCGGGTGCCGGTCGTCGCCGGGCAGGCGCAGCCGGTCGTGCTTTTCTGCGTCTGTCATCAGGCTGATGTCGTCTGAACATACTGTCCCTTTTTCATCTGGAATTTGATAAACGGGCCGGGTTTTCGGCAGCCCGCTCATCCTGCCAGCTTTCATGCATGGTCAGAATCCGGGTCAGTTCCCTGCCGGAAATACCGAAAAAGACGGCCATCTGCTTCAACTGGTCGCGCCCGGTGTAATCTGTCGGGGTGGCGCAGAATCGCTCAATCCCCGGCGCAAAATCGGCGCACTTCATTTTCTTCGGGGTGTTGTGGCCGAAGCGACATCCGCCTGCCTGCTGCATCGTGCAAAACTCACACAAGATCATGCCCCTGCCTCAACTTCCTTCACCCTGACCTGCATCAGTACATCCACTCCTTACCCTTTGACAAACCAGACGCCGGTGATGGTGATTCCTCTGGCGTGCGCGATGGCCTGCGCCTCTTCGAGCGTGGCGGCAAACAATCCGTTTGCCCGGCGACGTTGCAGATATTCCGCTCCGAACTGGCAGGCGGGGCCGGTAATGCGGATTCCGGAATCACTGGTTTTGAATTCGTAAGGCTGTTCGCCGCCTGCCAGCCTGCGGCCTGCGTCTTCGGGATCAGCCAGACTGAGTATCATAATGCTTTACCTCTTCTTTCATCCGTCGTCGGCAGGGAATGGTCATCAGATTTCAAACCGGGAAACCGCCGGAATCAGCCGCGCCGATCACCGTCGCGCTTTTGCACAAGACTGAGTCAATAAGAAAATCGTAGCTGGCTGGATTGTGCATGATGAGATGATTCCACAAGTGGCATTTTGTGGAGTCATCCTCGCTACCACTCAGACTGGATGGCTTTCTGCCACATGGCAGACTCTTTGAGGGTACGCGCCAAACAGGGTTCGGTCAAGCGTAACGCCGATGTCATCATAAAGGTGCAGGCACATACCCGGCAGGACTCCGCCGGTCAGGGGTAAGTTTTGATTGAATCAGGGCAGCGCTTATCTGCGCTCATTTTGTAACTGCTGCTGGTGGCGGCCTGTTCTGACGTGCAATGAAGATCAGAATGAATGTGTCCCGTCCCGGCGCAGCCGGTTGTTCTTTTCAGAAACACCCGGCCTGCATCGGGACGGAATGGTTTATTCACAATCACCCTGTCGTTGAGATCGCGCTGATCCCGCCCACAGACAGAGCAAAGCCGGTGCCAGTCGCGCTGTATGGCTCACGACGAACGCTGCTGCGCGGTGCGCCGCCGCTGCCACAACACGATGCACAAACCGGCCACTGCGCTCAAAAGCAGCAGCAGATTGGTGATGATAAAAATCGGATTGCGCAGCAGCCAGCTATAGAGCGAAAAGCCGGTTGAAGCGGCAATCTGTCCGATGAACAGCCACTTCGAGACGCCCTGGCTTGAGCCTTCCTGCCACTGCTTCCAGACCTGTTTGCCAATGGTCAGCAGCAGGATTACTGAACTGATCCAGCCGATGGCTTCAGTCATGATCCTGATGAACTTTTATTCGCCTTGCCGCGCTGTTCAGTGTCGGCCACTTTGACGCCACTGTGCTGATTGTCCGCGCGGCGCGCCTGATTTTTTTTGTTCTTGTCACGCCCGTCTTTTTTCTGACGATCCTTGTCTGACATAACGCCTCCTTTCACGTTCAGGTCTGCAAGCAACACGCCAGAGCCGGGCTGGAATAATGGTTGCTGCATCAGCCCGTCATGAACAAAATCAGCACCTGCACTTTGCCCGCCTGGCTGACGACGCCGCTGATCATCGGCGCATTCGGCGCGCTGGTCTGGTTCGAGCGGCGTCGCCCGCTGCGCCATCCGGTCGAAGCGAAGCCGGAGCGCGCTGCGCGCAACCTGTCCATTGCCGCCTGCGGCGCGGTCGCGCTGCAACTGGCTGAACGCCCTGTGGTGCAGCCGCTGGCGCGGCAGGTGGCGCGCCGGAACAAAGGATTACTGCCGCAACTCGGACTGCCGCTCTGGATTGAAGCGCCGCTGGCCGTGACGCTGATGGATTACACGCTTTATGTGTGGCATTACCTGACGCATCGTGTGCCGTTGTTGTGGCG
The DNA here is from genome assembly GCA_046331565.1 of Blastocatellia bacterium. Classification (GTDB taxonomy): domain Bacteria; phylum Acidobacteriota; class Blastocatellia; order RBC074; family RBC074; genus DASRDU01. The sequence goes on along the minus strand of JAXLQP010000001.1, from coordinate 2,162,736 downwards.
TTTTCATGTGGTACATCACATTGATCTCGATCTGGACGCTTCGACGGCGCTGCGCTTTCATTTCGGTGAGCTGCTGCTGTCGGTGCCCTGGCGCGCCGCGCAGGTGCGGCTGATCGGCGTTTCACCGCTGGCGTTATCGGTCTGGCAGACGCTGCTGATGCTGTCGGTGATGTTTCATCATTCAAATGTCAGACTGTCGCGCGGCTTCGAGCGCAGGCTGAATCGTTTCATCGTCACGCCGCGCATGCACGGCATTCATCATTCAATTTATCGGCGTGAAACTGACGCCAACTGGTCAAGCGGGCTGACGGTGTGGGATTACCTGCACGGCACGCTGCGACTGGATGTGCCCCAAAGTGAAATCACGATTGGCGTGCCTGCTTATCGCCGGACAGATGAAGTGAAACTGCCGCACCTGCTGGCGCTGCCCTTTGGCCCTGAGCGCCCGACGTGGCAACTGCCCGGCAACGGATTACTGATCAGCCGTGAGCGGGATTGAACAGAATTTCCTCCACTAAGCCACACGAAGAAGCACGAAGAAAGAAGAGGAGAAAAGGAGAAGAGGAGAAAGAGAGAGCAGACAGCCCTTGTCCTCTCTTTCTCCTTTTCCCCGCTTCTCCCTTTCTCCTCTTCCCCTTTTCCCCTTTTCTCCTCTTCTCCTCTTCTCCTTGTCTCCTGTCTTTCTGCCCTTCGTTCGGCCTGGTGGATAAAACATTATCGCTGCTGCATGCCACGCGCGCTGAAGGCTGCTTCAGTGATGGGCTGCGCGGCATCGTGTGGTGGATGTCCGGTTTCAATCATCGTTTTCAGGCGAATCATATCCTGATCAATTTCGTGTTTCGGATCAGCGCCGAGCAAGCGTGCGAGGGCGTGACCAAAGGCTCCGGCGGGCGGGTTGTACGACATTCTGATCGTGACCCGCGTCTGCTGATCGCCGTTCGATTCAAAATGAATCAGGCCCGCATTTCTGATGATTGATCCGGGTTCGCTTTTCCAGGCCAGCAGGTGACCGGGTTCGTAATCGGTGATGATGGCGTTCCATTCCACCGGAACTCCGGCGGGACCGGCGACAGTCCAGCGGGAACGGCTGTTGCCCAGATCGCGGACGGCGCGAACATTGTGCATGAAGTGCGGAAAGTTTTCGTAATTCGTCCAGTACTCAAAGACCTGCTCGACCGGCGCGTTGATGTTGACTGTTTTGCAGACATCAAAGGCGCGACAGCCTCCGCCCACGCCAAGCAGCCGTTTCATTTCCAGGTTGGTCGTGGCGCGCAGCGTCAGAAAGAAGCCAGCCGTGCCAAGCGCCACGCCGACGGCATCACGACGGCGCAGACACACGCCCATCAGCGCGCCGCCGGTCAGGGTTGAAACCAGGCGCATCGCCGGTGACCACTGCCTGTGCCATAACGCAGACCCTTCGCTCTGGCGTTGGCGCCCGCCCTGCAATGACGGCACATCACCGGCGTGCTGGTGTACCTGCAACCGACTGCTGACTTCGGTGACGCCGCGCACGGCTGACACAGCGGACTGTAATTCATCGGCTTCGCTGGCCAGCACTGCGCCCGCCAGGGTGACCCGGCCATTGTGAACGCTGACTTCGATGGCGCCGGGGTGCGAAACCACGCGGCCCAGTCTGGCTCTGACACGCGCGCGGATGACTTCATCATCAGCTTCGTCGTGTGTGAAGGCCGCCGAAGTGATCGCCGCCAGCCCTTTGACGCGATTGGTCAGATCACGCGAACTGGTCGTGACCGCACAACCGATGTCACTTGCCGAACGAACTGCCGCATCACGCAACACGGCGCGCCGCCGCCTGCCGCGATCAGGATCAAGCAGGTACATCAGCCCGGCGCCCGCGCCAGCCGCCACGCCCAGGGCGAGCAGTTCGTTCGCCGGGTTGCGATCACGGTCAGTTCGCAGCATGCCTGCAATCATTTTTCTGAGCATCCACATTTTGATTTGTCCGCGTGACATAACTCCTCCGGTTGGTATTCATCAGCGATGAGTTTGAATTTATCATCACCCGCCGCAGCAATTGCCAGTTGTCACAGTGATCGTTTCAATGACTGATTTATTGACTGGCAGCGTCGTCACTCAACAGGTGAACGATTTGTTAACCCAGCAAGCCGAAAGCCACAGATGACGATTACCAGACCTGATTTGAGATCAGAGTCAGGTGGCGCGAAATGCCGGAATTTCACAATCCTCGCGGCCCCCGGCTCCGGCCTCGAATCAGATCTGATTGATCCGGCTGTTGCAGGGCAGAAAACGCTGCACCGGCCCGGCGTATGCCTGACAGTACACTGTGCTGTCGAGTGATACAGCGTGCTGCATCTGTTCGATTCATCACTTTGCGCACGGCAGTGCAAATCGGTTGCGAGGCAGTAAAGATGAAGTGATTTCAGAAGGGTTAGCGTTTCGTTCGATGCGGGCAGCGGTGGCATGGCAGTTGCTGAAGTAAGGGCGACCGATTCATTTGCGATTCTGGTCAGGCTCAGGTACGGAACGAATGCAACATTGCATTCACTGGAACTTGTGGGGGAGTAAGTTCCTTTCCGTCGTGAGTGGAGCGGCTGCCTGAGTTAGTAGTCGTCATGGGGAGGGCGACCACAAGTTCAGGCAGCCATTTCTTTTTTTTAATGCAGCCCCTGAGTAATGTGGAGAAGGAGGAATTATGGCCAGAACAATCTGTAAAATTCTGGGCGTGGTCTTTATTCTGGTTGGCTTGCTGGGCTATGCGGCTCCGAACCTGATGGGGATGCATCTCTCAGGCATGCACAACATCATTCATCTGATCAGCGGTGTGCTGGCGTTATATTTTGGTTTCGCCGCTTCATATACCGCCGCCCGCACGTTCAGCATTATTTTCGGCGTGATTTACCTGCTGCTGGGCATTATTGGATTCGCTTCACCGGCCACCGTTGCGGCCCTGGTTAATGCCCACGAAGCGCCGGGCGCGATGAATTCGATGACGCCGGATAATGTGGTACACGTCATTCTGGGCATAATTTTCCTCGCTGGCGCATTTGCGCGCGCTCCACACACTACACACATTCCAACCGAAGGCGGACATACGGCGCATTCCTAACTAAAACAGTGGCGCTGTCTCCGCTCAGGCGAACGGTCACAAAAACAGCGAGTCCGGTAAATCAGATGATTTACCGGACTCGCTGTTTTGTTTTCAGAATGGAAAACCAATCAGATCGAAGTTCAGTCCGGTGAACAGAAAACGCGAGTGTTGCGCGATTTGCCAGAATCGCGCGGCCCGCTCAACGGGCTGATGATGGATACCGCGCGATTCTGGCAAATCGCGCAACACTGCCGGACATTTTTTCGCCATTCATCATCAACCCATCCTGACAGCAGACGCAAAAATGCAGTCCCGGATTATCTTTCCGGGACTGCATTCCGGCTTGCGATTCGGCAGGCGCGTAATTCAGATGGAATCGCCATCAGTCGAACTGCGATTGAGTTCCCAGCGATGGCGGTCGCGCCTGGCCAGCACTTCATCGTGAGTCTCCAGTTCCTGGTTGTCCTGAAACTCCAGTCCGACGGCGCGACCGAGTTCATCAATGTTGTCCTGATCAGGCGTGGGAACGTCACCGCCCGGAGTTTCCTCGCCGCTGTCTTCGGCCCCCTGCCAGTCAGCGTCAATATCTCCGGCGGTCAGTTCAGGGCTGACTGAATTGTACTCTTCCATTTCCTGCTCAAGTTTGCGACCACCGGCTTCAGCCATCAGATCCTTGCGGGCAGCTTCAGGATCAGTCACGCCGGTCTGATCAGGGCGTGTTTCTGCGACTTTTTTCTTAGCGGTTTTGCTCATATTTCCTCCACTGATTCTGAATCAAGTGATATGCCAGCGCGCCGGGCACGGCGGCACGATGCAGGCTGGCATTAAGCTTGCTCAACTGTCTGCGCCCTGAGCGGGCTGGAAGGTGATTAATTTTCGGAGAAAAAACTCAATGAGAATCGGTGAAATCCGCACCCTGGCGGGACCGAACATTTACAGTCATCGTCCTGTTCTTTTAATGCTGCTTGATCTGGAACGACTGGCTGGCCGTGAAAGCTGCGAGCTTTCCGGCTTCAATGAACGACTGCTGAAACTGCTGCCCGGCCTGGCTGATCATCATTGCGCGAAAGGCAGCGCAGGCGGCCTGCTTGAGCGACTTGATGAAGGCACTTACTTCGGTCACATCGTCGAGCACGTCGCGCTGGAACTGGCCTCGCAGTGCGGCATTCCGGCCAGTCACGGCAAGACTCGCGCGGCGGGACAGCCCGGCTGGTATCGCGTGGCCATCGAATACAAGGCCGAGCAGGGCGCGAGGTATCTGCTGGCGCAGGCCGTCGCGCTGGTTGAGGCGCTGGTGAATGATGAACCGTTTCTGCTCGATGACACGCTCAGGACGGCAGAAAAAATCATTGCGCAAACCGAACCCGGCCCCAGCACCAGCGCACTGATACGAGCGGCCAGAGAGCGCGGCATTCCCGTGCAGCGCATCGGCACGCAGAGCCTGGTGCAGCTTGGTTACGGCAGGCATCGCAAATTCATTCAGGCCGCGATGACCTCGCAGACCAGCGCCGTCGCGGTTGATATTGCCGCTGACAAGGAACTCACCAAATCGCTGCTGCGTGACGCAGGCATCGCCGTGCCTGAAGGCGTGCTGGCTCGTTCTGAATCTGAAGCGGTCGCTGCTTTCAAAACAATCGGCGGGCCGGTGGCGATCAAACCTCACAACGGATGTCAGGGCAAAGGCGTGTCGCTCAGACTCACGACTTCGGCCCAGGTCGTTGAGGCATATCGAGTGGCCAGCCGCTATTCATCAACAGTGGTGGTCGAAGCACAGCTTACGGGCCGCGATTACCGCGTGCTGATTGTGAATGGAAAGATGATCGCGGCCAGCGAACGCATCCCGGCGCATGTGATCGGTGACGGCAGGCGCACCATCGCTCAACTGATTGAGATCATCAATCAGCAGCCTGAACGCGGCGAAGATCACGAAAAGGCGCTGACGAAAATCAGAATTGACGAACTGCTGACTGAATACCTCAGGCGTCACAACCGCAGCCTCAGCGATCTGCCGTCGCCGGGCGAAATTGTGTACCTGCGTGATTGCGCCAATTTATCAACCGGCGGCACGGCGCGCGATGTGACTGAGCAGGTGCATCCTGAAATTGCGGCGATGTGCGAACGCGCAGCGCGCCTGATCGGGCTGGATGTGTGCGGCGTTGATCTGATTCTGGATGACATTGCCAGACCGTTGCAGCCCGGTAATGGGATTGTCGAAATCAATGCCGCGCCGGGCCTGCGCATGCACCTGATGCCCGGCACAGGCGCAAGCCGCGACGTGGCCAGCGCCATCATCGAATCGCTTTATCCTGACGGCGCGAACGGGCGCATCCCGCTGATTTCGATCACCGGCACCAACGGCAAAACCACCATCACCCGCATGATCGGCCACGTCATTGCTGAATCAGGGAAGACAGTCGGGATGACCACGACCGACGGCATTCACATTGGCGGCAGGCTGATTGAAAAGGGCGACACGACCGGGCCGTGTTCAGCGCGCACGGTGCTGTCTGATCCGTCAGTCGAAGTCGCCGTGCTTGAAACAGCGCGGGGCGGGCTGATGCGCGGCGGCCTCGCTTATGACTGGTCGGATATTTCAATCATCAGCAACATCCGGCTCGATCACATCGGGCAGGACGGCATCGAAAATCTGGATGATCTGTTGTACGTCAAATCGCTCGTGGCTGAGCGCGTGCGCGCCGGGGGCACCCTGATTCTCAATGCCGATGATGAACGGCTGGCAAAACTGATCGAACATCCGCGCGTCAGCAAAGTGCCAAAGAACGTCGTTTACTTTTCGCTGCACCCGCCGCACGTTGTCATTCGTCGTCATCTTGACGGCGGCGGTACGGCCTTTCTGTACAAGGACGGCTGGCTGATTGAAGCCACCGCAGGCAGACAGCAGCGCATCATTCAGGCCGCAGAGATTCCGGCCACGCTCGGCGGTTCGGCGTGGTTTCACATCGCCAATGCGCTGGGTGCCGTTGCCGCGTGTCGCGCTTACGGACTCAGCGGCGAAGCGATTGCCGCCTCGCTGCGCGGCTTTGGCAACAATCGGCACAACGCCGGACGCACCGGACTCTTTGAAGTCAGAGCCCGCTTTGTGCTGGTTGATTACGGGCACAATCCCGATGCTTTCACCGCCATCGGTCGAATGGCTGCGCACTGGGAAGGCCGCCCGATTGTCGGCGTCATCGGCGTGCCTGGTGATCGTGATAACTCAGTTGTCGAGCAGGCCGGACGCGCTGCGGCGCAGAGCTTTCATCGCTTGTACATCAGGGAAGACACCGACCTGCGCGGACGCCGCAGCGGCGAAGCGGCAGAGTTGTTATGCGCCGCCATCAGCAGGGAAGCGCCGGAACGCGAATGTCAGATCGTCTTAAGTGAGGTCGCGGCCTTGCGAACCGCGCTCGATCAAAGCGCGCCGGGTGAAGTGATCGTCATCTTTTATGAAAAGCTCGATCCGGTGCTGGCTTTGCTCGGTGAGTTTGATGCACAGCCGGTGCAGGCGATTCCACCGCTGCCGCAGCGCGTCAGAGCCGCCCGCCAGTCCGGCAGCAGAACCCGCGCTGACCGGCGCATGGCGTGAACAACGAGAGGGAAAGAAGAGAGATGACGGAACAGACGGAAAGAACGAAACACACGGAACAGACAATCAGTGTCCGGTTTTTATTCCGTCTGTTTCGTTCTTTCCGTCTGTTCCGTCATCTCTCTTCTTCTCATCACCTGAGTTGGTGAGTGACGGACATTTGTTTGTGAGTTCATCGTGAGACTGACGCTGATTGAACACGGCGAAGTGTACGCGCCTGAACCGCGCGGTTGTCTGAGTGTGCTGCTTGCCGGTGAACGCATTGCCCGCATGGGCGCAGCCGATGCGCGGGCGATTGAACGGGCCGGTTTTGAAATCAGTCTCATTGACGCGAGCGGATGTGTTGTCACGCCGGGTTTGATTGATCCGCATGAACATCTGCTCGGTGGCAGCGGGGAAAAGGGCTTCAGCACGCAGACGCCTGAAATTACTTTCAGCGAAATCATTTCGGCAGGCATTACAACGGTGGTCGGCTGTCTGGGAACTGACACGACGACGAAAACGATGCCGGCTTTGCTGGCCAAAGCAAAGGCGCTGCGCGAGGAAGGAATGAGCGCGTTTATCTGGTCGGGCGGTTACAATGTGCCGCCGGTGACGCTGACCGGCTCGGTGCGCACTGACATGCTGCTCGTTGATGAAGTGATTGGCGCAGGCGAAATCGCCATTGCCGATTATCGTTCGACTCAGCCGACGACCGAAGAACTGGCGCGGCTGGTCAGCGATGTGACGGTTGGCGGGTTGCTCAGCGGCAGGGCCGGGGTGACTCATTTTCACACGGGCGACGGCAAACACAGGCTGCGGCAGTTGCGTGAACTGATTGAACGATACGACATCGAACCGCGCTGTCTTTATCCCACCCATGTCGAACGTCACCGCGAACTGCTGCGCGAGGCGGCGGCATTCACGCAGTTCAGGGCTTACGTTGACATTGATACCTGCGCAGAGGATCTGCCTGAGCAGTTGCAGTGTTTCATCGAAGCTGGCGGCGATCTGACGCGGCTGACGGTTTCATCCGATGCGGCGATTTCAAGCCCGCACACGCTGACCGCACAGGTGCGCGCCTGCGTGACCACACATCGGCATCCGCTCGAAAAAATTCTGCCGCTGGTGACCGTGAATACGGCAGAGGTGCTGTCGCTGAAAAGGAAAGGCCGACTGGAGCCTGGCTTTGATGCGGATGTGCTGGTGTGGCGGCGCGAGACGATGGAACTGAAGGATGTTTTTGCGCGCGGTACGCAGATGGTCAGTGACGGCAGGCTGATGGTGAGTGAGAAGTTCCTGGCCGAAAGCAACCGGAGAATTTCGCTGTATGGTCAGAAATCGAAACGGTCGTAACCGCACAACCATTCAGCGCAGCCGCAATGAAAGCGGCGCAGTCAGACCGTCACGCGCCGGGACGCTGGTCATCATCGGTGGCAGCGAAGACAAGCAGGAAACAAAAATCATTCTGCGCGCCGTGGCTGACCGCATCGGATCAGGTCGGCTGGTGATTTCAACGCTGGCTTCGCAGTACGGCGAGGAATTATGGGAAGTTTACCGGCGCATCTTTGCGGCTTTCGGCATCAGCGAAATCAGGCATCTCGGCATTGGCTACCGCGACGATTCAGCCAGCGATCCGCGACTTGATCTGCTGGCCGGAACGACGGCGCTCTTTTTTACCGGCGGCGATCAGCTTCGCATCACGACTCGTCTGGGCGGTTCGCCGCTGGCTGAACGCATTGAAGAGATTCATCGCCGGGGCGGCCTGATTGCAGGCACTTCAGCGGGAGCTTCGGCGCTGGGCGAGATGATGCTCGTCGGCACGCCGGGCGACGGCATTTACAAAGTCGGTGATGCCTTTCAGATGGTGCCGGGGCTGGGCCTCGCAAAGGATATGATCATTGATCAGCATTTTTCCGAGCGCGGACGCATCAGGCGACTGCTTGGCGCGGTCGCGCAGAATCCGCGCATGCTCGGCGTCGGGATTGATGAAGACACGGCGATCATTCTGGAAGGCGCTGAATATTTCGAGGTGATCGGTTCCGGCGCGGTCTATGTGGTGGACGGACACGATCTGAAATACACCAACATTGCCGAAGATTCGCTGGGCCGCGCGATGTCTGTGTTTGGAGTGAAACTGCACGTCCTTTGCCAGGGCGACAAATTCGACCTCAGAACCCGCCAGCCGGTTCATCTCAATTCCGGGTTCGATGACTCAATGACCACAGTTCTCAGATAAGTCAGCCGACTCCGAACGCGCAGAAGGTTTGATGATGTCGCGGCCTTTGTTTTGCTGCCTGTCAGGCCGGACAGATAAGAACAGCCACAGGCTGAGTCAGGAGTAATTGTTTTAAGGGGAGGTGGAAATGAAGAAAACACTGATGATCTTACTGGCCGCAGGCGCGGTCAGCATCGCCGCAGGCCTTGGCGGCTGCACCACGACCAGCGATCAGCGCGGGCCGGGTACCACGCCGACTCCGGCGGTCAGCCCGACTCAGGAGCCGGGCGTTTCACCGTCACCGATGGCAGGCGTCTCGCCTTCAGCTTCGCCGGGCCTGCACGCCAGCCCATCACCCACACGCACGCCCTGACGGCGCAACATTGAAGATGCGACTGGCGGAAGGCGAAAGAAGAAGGCGGGAAGAGAAATCTTCCTGCCTTTTCATTTTCGCCGTCATTCAGCCTGAAACCCGGTGCCAGGTGTCGGCGCTTTCAGGGCGTCGCTGGTCGCTGGTTTCAGACTGCTGATCGTGTTCAGCCCTGGGGCTGTGCTGACGGGTTTCATCAGTGGCTGACGAAGCAGTGGTCGGCTCAGCCGGGTTGCCCTGCGGGCGGGACTGGCCGACTGAAGCCGTCATCGTCTGCGCCTGTTCAGGTGACTGGGACTGGCGATGTTTGCTTTCCATCTCAATCCGCAGTCGCCGTTGTGCGCCCGGATGCGGCCTCACGATCTCACCGTTTGACCGTTCCAAAGCTTCTGACAGTTCACTGTCATGCACCGCCTGCGTTGATTTACGTTTTCCGCCGGGGTGATGGCCCCGGACGAAAGTGATCGGTTGATTGCAGATTCGACATTCCATTGTGGTTTTACTCTGGAAAGAGAAACATCCATATCCGGGGCTGAATCTATCCGACGCTGAGGTGCTGACGTGCGCTGAAGCTCGTCGCTTCGGGCCACACTTCCGGCACTTCCTCCGCGAGCGACAGTGACACCACTTCAGCCCGCAACCCTTCCGTCAGTTTCTGCAACAGCACTTCCTGGCCGTTTTTGAAGCGGACTGCATCACGATACCGGTACGGATCGGCGCTCAACTGCACAAACGTCACCTGTTCATGCGGGCCGACGCCGTAATCCTTTTGCAGCCGGGCGGGAATGTCATGCAATTCAAGGCGCGCGCCCGGCGGAATGCAGATGGCGCACAGCGACTTTTGTGCGTCGTAATCCATCCAGCGCAGACTGTTGCTGACCCGATGTTTGAACCGTGCCCAGAGTCCGGCTCCGGCAGGCAGTGGCGGATTTTTTTCCAGGCTCTTCAGATCCTCAACCGAGGCCAGACCTTTCGAGCCGGTATGAAATGTATGAACGAACAGTTGTTCGTTTTCATTGGCAAGCCGGTTTTTGATGCTATGCAGTGAGTAGTCGCACATTTTCTTACCTCCCAGGAAATAAAACAGACAGCCTGGATGGGGTGCCTCACATTCGCCACTCAATCCACTGTGTGTCTGTTGTGTCAACCATTGATACAGCCGGAACGGGCTGCTCTGCGCCCGGTGATCTCAGAACCACTGCGGGAATAAGGCTGCCTGCCGGAACGAAAGGTGTGCTGATCTGGAAACGGCCAGGTATGGCTCTGATACATGCAGAGCGGACAGCAGTTCTTCTTCAGTACAACCGGATGGCCCGACAGATGACCCGGATTCAGCAGCCCTGGCGTGCTGTTACCCGGTTCGGACGAGCAGCACGCGCCTTTCACCGATGGGGACAATGAGAGTTGAAGCAATTTTCAGGCCTGTCATTAACGGGCGGCGGCCTCAGGTCAGAAAGGGGAAAGGAAATCAGCGCAGAGGTGAAAACCTCGTTGCGTGTGTTCCGTTCATTCCGTGTGCTGCATCCTCTCTCGTCAGCCACGCCTCATTTCACTGGTTATGAAGGGCCGTAACTGGCCTGTCACTTGCTCATTCAGCAGGGATGAGGGAGACATGGTTATGGGGTGTATCGGGATGGAGAAGCCTGCTGATGCTTTGAAATATTTTGTTTTGTGGTCGGCCTGGGCCGGAGTGCTGCTGCTCAATGGCTGTTCGACTCAGGATCGGACAGAGGCCACGCCGCCGCCTGCTCCGCAACTGGTGATCGCTCCGCTTGAAAAGAACAGCGGAAGCTGGCGGATCGCGGCTTCAGATCATTTCACCGTGACTGTCACTGCGCCCGGTGCAACCTCGATTCGCCTGCTTTATCAGCCTGAAGACGGCAGTGACCGCACAATCGAACTCGGCAAAGCCGGAACTGCGACTGATGCGGCATCATCGGATTTTCAGTTTCAGGTTGAAGCCGCTCCTGATTTTGCCGGTGAAGTTCTGGCTGAAGTCAGTTATCCGAACGGTGAAAAAAAGCAGACTGCCCCGGTGCTGCTGACGACTCGCACCGCGCTCGGCGCAAAACCGGCAGGCCAGGCAAAAGTTCTCACTGAGGCCGATAAGGAAGCGAAAACCCGCCTGCGCGTGACGGTTGATTCTGACGAATCGGCCCGCGAGGACAGATTTACAAGTGGCCGCATCGAACGGGCGACGCTTCAGCCGAACGATCCGCGCCTGGCAATCACGATTAATATTCCCGCCTTTCAGTTGACGCTGTGGCAGAACGGCAGGGAAGTGAAGACTTATCAGATCGGCATTGGTCGCCGCGACTTTCCGTTACCGACCGGTGAACGTGAAGCCACATCCATTATCTTCAATCCGCGCTGGGTGCCGCCCGACAGTGACTGGGTGCAGCAGTCGGGCAAGGTGCAGCCCTTTGAGCAGATTGAACCCGACGATCCGCGCAACCCGCTGGGCAAAATCAAAATTCCGCTTGGTGATGCTTATCTGATTCATCAGGCCGCAAAGCCGACTGATATTGGTCATCTGGTTTCACACGGCTGCGCGAGGCTGCTTGAAGCTGATCTGTTTGACCTGGCCGAAAAAATTATTGCGGCTCGCAGTCTGCCGCTGAGCAGGGAAGAAATCGAACAGGCCCGCACGACTTCCGAACGCAAAGTGGCGCAGCTCAATACGCCGCTGCCGGTTGATCTGAATTACGACACGCAGGTGGTTGAAGGCGGCGTGCTGCACCTGTACCCGGATGTTTATGAACACGACACGAACACAGTTGAGCAACTGCGCCAGGAACTGATGAGTTATGGCCTCGCGGACAGAATGCCCGATGATGAAACGCTCAGGCAGATGCTCAAACGGGTGAGCGCCACCGAAGCCTTTCTGGTCAGCCTCAGTGACATTCGCGCCGGGCGTGCCCTGAGCGCCGGATGGAATGAACCGCTGGTTAACAAGCCGGTGAAAAATCCGACACCCCGCAGCACACCATCACCGCACCGGCGCCAGGCTGGTACAAAACGCAGACCGTGAAAATGAATTCGTTACGACGGGGGTGCGCCGGGTTTCTGCATCAGCGCAGGGATTTGAACAGTCGTCACCTGGTCTGCGCCTTTTCATTTTGTTCCGGCCTGTTTGCGCCGTTCTTTTTCTTCGTGCAGGCGGATTGATTCCTCAACGGTTTCGCGGTCGCCTTCGGCAGAGCCGGGCGTGCGGCCAGGTTCGCCGGGCAGGTTGGTGCTGATGACTTTGTGCGGTTCTTCGCGCTGCGCTTGTTCCTGCTGTGGCTGTTCCTGTTTTGATGTCATGACAATCCTCCGGTAAGTGTTGATGAACTGTCAGCCTGCAAGCTCTGAGCCGTGTACGCTGGCGAACAGACACTGCATTCAGCGCCCGTTAACATTCAGACGGGCATTACTCTGATGACGGGAGCGAGAGGCATGGCGATTGATCTGGAAAAATACCGGCGGTTACTGCTTGATGAGCGCAATGAAATCAGACCGGAAATTGCCGGGCGCACTGAACTGCCGGGCACACGGCCTGATGACGGCGTGCTGGATTCAGCCGACCGCTCGGTGCAGGAACTGGCCATGGATATTGAAGGGCGGTTGATGAATCTGAAAAGTGATCGCCTGCAACAGATCAATGCCGCATTGCAGCGGATGGATCAGGGGACTTACGGCATCTGCACCAGATGCGGCAAGGAGATTGCCCCGCAAAGACTCGAAGCTGAGCCGACGGCGCTGACGTGCATTGATTGCCAGAGCGCGGCTGAACAGAATTTTGAAGCGCCAACCATGTGACCCGCGCCCGGCACGACCTGTTGACAGTCATTTGCTCCCCGGCAGAAAAGTGAAACGACGCCATGCCGGAATTCGTCAACCTCAGAATCAAACGCCAGTCAGCGCCGGACAGCAAACCTTACTGGGAAAACTTTCGCGTTCGTTATCGTTCGCACCTCAATGTCATCATCTGCCTGATGGACATCCGCCGCAATCCGGTCAATCGTGAAGGGCGCATGTCCACGCCCGTCGTCTGGCAGCAGAACTGCCTGGAAGAAGTCTGCGGCAGTTGCGCGATGATCATCAACGGGCGGGCGCGCATGGCCTGTTCGGCGCTGATTGATGAAATCGGCGCTGACATCACACTCGAACCATTCTCAAAATTTCCCGTCATTCGTGACCTGTCGGTTGATCGGCAGCGGATGTTCGACGCGCTGAAGCAGATCAAAGGCTGGATCGAAATTGACGGCACTTACGACCTGGGGCCGGGGCCGCGTGTGTCGCAGAAAGTGCAGCAGGAAGCCTATGCCATCTCGCGCTGTATGACGTGCGGCTGTTGTCTGGAAGTCTGCCCGAATGTGAACGACCGCAATCCATTCATCGGCGCAGCTCCGGTTGCTCAGGTGCATTACTTCAACCTGCACCCGTCGGGCGCGATGCAGCGCGATGAACGTTTGCAGGGCGTGATGGACGAAGGCGGCGTGATGAACTGTTCCAATGCGCAGAACTGCGTCGAAGCCTGTCCGAAAGGCATTCCGCTGACTGAAGCCATCGCCGCCGTCAAGCGTGACGCCACCTGGCACGGCCTGCTCGGCTGGCTCAGAGAATGAGGCGGTAAAGACAAACCGGCAGAGAGATGACGGAACAGACGGAAATAACGGAACAGACGAAGGACAGAACAGTGTCTGCACTTTTCGTCTGTTCCGTTATTTCCGTCTGTTCCGTCATCTCTCTGTAAAAGTAAATTATTTCAATGTGCCAGACAGATTGAGATGAGCCACAACCTTTTCAATTCGCTTCAGGAGTTTGAGCCAGGCGCGGGGCGCACGGCGCGGTTCTATTCGCTGCCGCAGCTTGAGCGTGAAGGACTCGGCTCCGTTTCATCGCTGCCCGTCAGCCTGCGCATTGTGCTGGAATCAGTGCTGCGCAATTTCGACGGCAAGCGCATTACCGAAGATGACGTGCGCGCCGTGGCGAACTGGCAGCCCGATGCCGAACGCACCAGAGAAATTCCGTTCGTCGTGGCGCGCATTCTGTTGCAGGATTTCACGGGCGTGCCGCTGCTGGCCGATCTGGCCGCAATGCGTTCAGCCGTCGTGCGTTCAGGCAAAGACCCGCAGATCATTGAACCGCTCGTCCCGGTTGATCTGGTGATAGATCATTCGGTGCAGGTTGATTACTGGAGCCGCCCCGATGCGCTGGAACTCAATATGCAGATGGAGTTCAAACGCAACCGCGAACGCTATCAGTTTCTCAAGTGGGGACAGCAGGCTTTCAATGGCTTCAACGTCGTGCCATCGGGCATTGGTATTTGTCATCAGGTCAATCTGGAATACCTGGCGAAAGGCGTGCTGGAGAAAGACAACATTTTCTATCCTGACACGCTGGTTGGCACCGATTCGCACACGACGATGGTCAACGGCCTGGGCGTCGTGGGCTGGGGTGTGGGCGGCATTGAAGCCGAAGCCGGAATGCTTGGTCAGCCGGTTTACTTCCTGACGCCGGAGGTGGTCGGCGTGCATCTGAGCGGTTCATTGCGCGAAGGCGTGACGGCCACTGATCTGGTGCTGCACATCACTGAACTGTTGCGGCGCGTCAGAGTCGTCGGCAAATTCGTTGAGTTTCACGGCGAAGGCGCAGCCACGCTGACCGCGACTGACCGCGCGACCATCGGCAATATGTCGCCTGAATACGGCGCGACGATTGGCTTTTTCCCGGTTGATGACGAGACGTGTCGTTATTACGAAGCCACCGGACGCCCGCCTGAACAGGTCGCCGCGATCAGAGAATATTTCAAGGCGCAGCAGATGTTCGGCATGCCGCGTCGCAACGAATGCCGTTACAGCCAGGTGGTCGAGCTTGAACTTGGCGATGTGCAGCCGAGTGTGTCAGGCCCGCGCCGCCCGCAGGATCGCATCAATGTTTCAGACCTGAAGACTAAATTCACCGAACTGCTGCTCAGACCGATCAGCGAAGGCGGCTATGAAAAATCGCGTGATGAAATCGGTCGCTGCTTCCCGGTCGAAACCGGCAGCCACAAGGCGCACGCTGAAGAAACGATCACGGGCGGCGGCGATCAGCGCCCGGCAACAGTGCCTTTCGGTGGCGGGCTGACGAGTGAAAAGAACACCAGTTCATGGACTGAAACCGAGATGATGAACAATCGCCCGACGCCTGACCCGGTGACTGAACCTGCGCCGGAACTGCCTGTCAGCCGGTGCGACCTCAGTCACGGCTCGGTGGTGATTGCGGCGATTACATCCTGCACCAACACCTCGAATCCGAGCGTGATGCTGGCGGCGGGGCTGCTGGCAAAGAAGGCTGTCGAGAAAGGGCTGAAAGTTCCTGCCAGCGTCAAGCCATCGCTGGCGCCGGGTTCGCGTGTGGTCACGGAATATTACAAACAGACCGGGCTGCTCGATTATCTCGAACAGCTTGGCTTCAGCCTGGCGGGTTATGGCTGCACGACGTGCATCGGCAATTCAGGCCCGCTTGATCCGCGCATTGAAGACGCGATTACCGGTCACGAAGTCATTGCGGCTTCGGTGCTGAGCGGCAATCGCAATTTTGAAGCGCGGGTGCATCAGTCAGTGCGCGCCAATTTTCTGATGAGTCCGCCGCTGGTCATCGCTTATGCGCTGGCGGGGCGCGTCAATATTGATCTGACGCGCGAAGCGATTGGCAAAGGGCGCGACGGGCGCGATGTTTATTTGCGCGATATCTGGCCGACGACCGGTGAATTGCGCGCGGTGATGAGCCGGGCTGAAAACCCTGACAACTATCGCCGCCTCTATCAGAACGTGGCGCAGGGCAACCCGCTGTGGAATGAAATTCCGTCAGTGCCCGGAAAAGTTTATGACTGGGAGGCGCAGTCAACTTACATTCAGGAACCGCCATTCTTTGCTGATTTCAGCGATGAGCCGGGCGGAATTGCAGACATCCTGAATGCCCGCGCGCTCGCCATTCTGGGCGACAGCGTGACGACCGATCACATTTCACCGGCAGGCGCGATCAGATCAACGACCCCGGCGGGCCTGTACCTGCGCCAGCACGGCGTTGAAGTGGCCGACTTCAATACTTACGGCGCGCGGCGCGGCAATCATGAAGTCATGGTGCGCGGAACATTCGCCAACGTGCGCATCAGAAATCTGATGGCTCCGGGCAGCGAAGGCGGCGTGACGATTCAGCAACCCGACAAACAACAGATGAGCATTTACGACGCGGCGCTGAAATATCAGCAGGCCGGTGTGCCGCTGATGATTATTGCCGGGCAGGAATACGGCACGGGCAGCTCACGCGACTGGGCCGCAAAAGGCACAAAGCTGCTCGGCGTCAAAGCCGTCATCGCGCAAAGTTTCGAGCGCATTCATCGCAGCAATCTGGTCGGGATGGGCGTGCTGCCGTGCCAGTTCAGGGAGGGCATGAATGCGCGCACGCTCGGTCTTGACGGCACTGAAAGCTTCGACCTGCTCGGCATCGCAGACGGCATTCGCCCGCGCGAGGAACTCAGGCTGGTAATTCATCGCGCTTCGGGCGCAGTTGATGAAGTGCTGGTCACATTGCGCATTGATACGGCCATCGAAGTTGATTATTACCGGCACGGCGGCATCCTGCCTTATGTGCTGCGACAACTGATGGCTCGTTAGATCGGTTTTCAATTATGTAAACGGAAAGTGTGGCGCGATTTGCCAAAATCGCGCAGCTCACGCAAGGGGCCGATTGTGGATTCAGCGCGATTTTGGCAAATCGCGCCACACAGGTTGCCCCGGACACTGAGCATACGAATTATGGCTGTTCGGCTGCACCGCGAGTTTGTGCTGAAAAAGCTGCACCAGTTGACGGGCATTGTGCCGATTGGCGCATTTCTGCTGGAGCATTTCTATACCAACTCCTACGCCGCGCTCGGGCCGGATAAGTTCAACGAGGCGGTGGTTGAGATTCAGGGCTACCCTTATTTACTTGGCATTGAAACGCTGCTGATCTTTCTGCCGCTGCTTTATCACTCGGTTTATGGTTTGTGGGTTACGTGGCAGGGCAGGCCGAATCAGTTCCGCTACAACTACACGCGCAACTGGATGTACACGCTGCAACGAGTGACGGGCGTAATTCTGTTTGTTTACATCGCGCTGCACCTGGCTTCGATGCGGTTTGGCTTTGACGTGCTGAATTTCAATCCGATGCAGAAGGCAGTGGCGACGCACCCTGATGAATCCTATGCGATTGTCGCCGCATCACTGGCGAGCGGTGTGGTGATGGTGAGTTATGTCATCGGCATTGCGGCAGCGGTCTTTCATCTGGCGCAGGGCGTGTGGCTGTTTGCGATTGACTGGGGTTTCACGATCAGTCGGCGGGCGCAGCGTTATGTCGGCTATGCCTGCGCAGTGTTTGGTGTGGCGCTGTTTCTGACGGGCCTCAATGCGCTGCTGGCCTTCACGCGGTTCGGAGGCTTTATCAAATGAAGAAAGTCCGCATCATCGTGGTCGGCGGCGGCCTGGCCGGGCTGATGGCCACGATCAAAATAGCCGAAGCGGGGCACGAAGCTGATCTGTTTTCCATCGTGCCGGTGCGGCGTTCGCATTCGGTCTGTGCGCAGGGCGGCATCAATGGCGCAGTCAATACAAAGGGCGAGGGCGATTCGCCCTGGGAGCATTTCGACGACACGATTTACGGCGGCGACTTTCTGGCCAATCAGCCGCCGGTCAAAGCGATGTGTGAAATGGCTCCGGCCATTATTTATATGTTCGACCGCATGGGCGTGCCGTTCAATCGCACGCCTGAAG
The DNA here is from genome assembly GCA_046331565.1 of Blastocatellia bacterium. Lineage (GTDB taxonomy): Bacteria > Acidobacteriota > Blastocatellia > RBC074 > RBC074 > DASRDU01. The sequence goes on along the minus strand of JAXLQP010000001.1, from coordinate 2,144,733 downwards.
GCCGCCTTGATTTCAGGCGCTTCGGCGGGACGAAGCATCCGCGCACGGCCTTTGCCGGAGCGACGACCGGACAGCAGTTGCTTTACGCGCTCGATGAACAGGTGCGGCGTTACGAAGCTGCGGGGCTGGTCAGAAAGTTTGAGTTTCAGGAACTGCTGTCGCTTGTGCTGGATGAACAGCAGACCTGTCGCGGCATCACGGCGCTCGATCTGAATTCGATGGAAGTGCGCGCCTTTCCGGCTGACGCGGTGATTCTGGCGACGGGCGGCATCGGCGCAATTTTCGGGCGTTCGACCAATTCCGTGATTTGCACCGGCTCGGCGCAGTCAGCCGCTTATCAGCAGGGCGCGTTCTATGCCAACGGCGAATTCATTCAGGTGCATCCGACCGCAATTCCCGGCGAAGACAAACTGCGGCTGATGAGCGAATCAGCGCGCGGCGAAGGCGGGCGCGTGTGGGTGCCGCGCAATCGCGGCGACCAAAGACCTCCGTCCGAAATTCCTGACAGCGAACGGTGGTACTTTCTGGAAGAAAAGTATCCGGCTTACGGCAACCTCGTGCCGCGTGACATTGCGACGCGGGAAATCTTTCAGGTCTGTCTGGATGGTTACGGCGTGCATGGCGAGAATCAGGTCTACCTTGATCTGACGCACATTCCGCGTGAAGTGCTGGATCGCAAACTGATGGGCATCCTTGAAATCTATGAGAAGTTTGTCGGCAGCGATCCGCGTGATGTGCCGATGCGCATCTTTCCCGGCGTGCATTACACGATGGGCGGGCTGTGGGTTGATGAGCGGCAGCAGACGAGCATTCCAGGTCTGCTGGCGGCGGGCGAATGTGATTACTCGATTCACGGCGCGAACCGCCTGGGCGCGAATTCGCTGGTGTCGTGCGTTTACGGCGGCATCATCGCCGGGCCGCAGGCGATCAGTTACGCCGAAGGTCGTCAGCACGAAGTTCAATCGTCGGTCTGTGACCAGGAACGACAGCGGCAGGTTGAAATCAATGACAATCTGATCGGTCAGAACGGCCTCGAAAATCAGTTCGACCTGCACGACGAACTGGGCCGCTGGATGACTGACAATGTGACCGTGATTCGGTACAACGAACGATTGCGACAGACTGACAACAAGCTGCTTGAGCTGCTGGAGCGATACGAGCGCATCAATCTGAACGACGCGAACCGCTGGTCAACGATGGTGCTGCCGCACGCGCGCCAGCTTTACAACATGCTGCAACTGGCGCGGGTGATTACGCTCGGCGCGCTCGAACGCAACGAATCACGCGGCGCGCATTACAAGCCTGAATTTCCGCAGCGTGATGATGAACGCTGGCTGGTCACCACCAAAGCCGGCTTTACGACTGAAGCTCCGGTCTTCAGTTACGAACCCGTCAACATTTCCTTCATCAAACCCCGCGTCAGAGATTACAGCCGATCAAAGACCGCTGAAACGACTGTGGCCACCGGCACGGAACAAAAACCCGCTGGCGCTGATCGTTACGCCACTGACGAAAAACTGAAAGCCGAACAACAGACCGACAGCCAGTCCCGCGACAGCCTCGACCGCAAAGCGCAGCGCATGTGACCCGACAGCAAACTGTCAGTTCGCTGCCGGTCAACGTAATGGCCTGAAGTTCAGGCATCGCGGAGGAACCGGGCCGCTCCCTCGTAGTAACGAATTTATTCGTTCTGTTTCCAAACTGCGTTATTCAAAACAGAACGAATAAATTCGTTACTACGAGGGAGCGGCCCGGTTCCTCCGCGACTCAATAACCTGGGGCCATCGGGCTTGAGGGTCAGCTCATCACGCAAGGCATCAGTGAACTCGCAGTTGCTGTTCGGTCACGGCTGGTCTGAAATCGGCGGGCATTGCCTGAAATTAATATTAAAGCCGGATTGAAAGCAGGAAGGTACTTAGATGCATTGCTATAATCCGCCGCCTGATGAGAAGCGGCTGTGCGGGCCGCGTGCGAATTGAATTAACTTCAGCCCCTGACCAACCCTGAACCGGGATGCCTCATCTACAGCCCGGTCTGAAAGTTCCAAACTGAAGAAAAGATGAAAAAGTTTCTCCCCCGCCCCCTGTGGCGCAGCAGCGCCGGGCGCAAGTCATCCCTGCAAAGCCAGTTTCGGCTGCTGCGTTATGCGCTGCCGCATGCGCGCGAACTGCGGATCATTCTGATCACGATGGTGCTGTCCATCGGCGTCAACGTGCTGCAACCCTGGCCGACCAGGATTCTGGTGGATCAGGTGCTGGGCAATCGCGCCATGCCTGCGTGGCTCGGTCAGTGGCTGGAACTGCTGCCGGGGCCGTCAGGGTTGCCGGGGCTGCTGCTCTGGGTGTGCATCAGCACGGTGCTGATTTACATCGTCAACACGGTGGTTTCGATGGCCAACACCTATGCGACGTTAGGGCTGGGGCACCGGATGACTTACAACCTCAGCGCCGATCTGTTTCTGCATCTGCAACGACTGTCGCTGCTCTTTCACAGTCGCCGCCCGGTGGGTGACACGATCATTCGCGTCAACGAAGATGCTTACTGCGTGCAGACGCTCGTCACAAATGCGCTGCTGCCGCTGGTGCAGGCCGTCATTTCGCTGATCACGATGTTTGTCGTGATGTGGCGCATTGAGCCGACGCTGACCGTGCTGACACTGGGCGTGGCTCCGGCGATGATGATTCTGATTCGCATCTTCGGTGAGCGGCTGAAAAATTCGTGGATCGAACGGCGCGATATGGAAGGCCGCATGAGTTCGCTGGTGCAGCAGGTGCTGAGCGCCATTCCCGCCGTCCAGGCCTTTGCGCGCGAAGAGACTGAACACGCCCGGTTCCGCAGCTATGCCGACAAGAACGTCGCCACATTACAAAAGCTGATTCGCGCTGATTTGTATTTCCGGCTCTTTGTCGGGCTGACGACGGCGGTTGGCACAGCGGTGATTATGTGGCTCGGTGCGCGTTATGCGTTGCAGGGCAGGGTTTCGGCGGGTGACATTCTGGTGTTCATTTCTTACCTGCACTGCCTCTATCAGCCGCTCAATTCGATTACGACAACGGCTTCGACCGTGCAGAATGCGGCGGCGAATGCTGAGCGCGTGACCGAGATTCTGGATACGACGATTCAGGTGCAGGATGCGCCGCACGCCCGCGACCTCGCGTTGCGCGGGGATGTCCGCTACGACCGGGTTTCATTCAGCTACGACGCGAAACTGCCGACGCTCAAAAATGTTTCATTTGAAGCGAAGGCCGGTGAGGTCATCGCTTTCGTCGGGCCGAGCGGGGCGGGCAAGACGACGCTGGCCAATCTGCTGGTGCGGTTCTTTGATCCGACCTCGGGCCGCGTGACGATTGACGGCGCTGACATCCGCGACATCAGCCTGCGTTCGCTGCGGCAGCAGGTGGCGATGGTTTTGCAGGAATCGTTTCTCTTTCCGGTCACGATTGCCGAAAACATCAGCTATGGCCGACCCGCAGCGACGCGCGCAGAGATCATCGCGGCGGCCAGGGCCGCCAATGCCCACGATTTCATCGAACGTTTGCCGGATGGTTACGACACGGTGATCGGTGAACGAGGCGCAACGCTGTCAGGCGGTGAAAAGCAGCGGCTGTCAATTGCCCGCGCCTTTTTGAAGGATGCGCCGATTCTGATTCTCGATGAACCGACTTCGGCGCTCGATGCGGGAACCGAGCATCTGCTGCTTGAAGCTCTGGAACGACTGATGAAAAACCGCACGACTTTCATCATTGCGCACCGGCTTTCGACGATTCGCAATGCCAGCCGGATTGTGGTGCTCAGTCGCGGCGAAGTGGTTGAGCAGGGGCAGCACCTGGAACTGCTGGCCCGGCAGGGCCTGTATGCGGGGCTTTATCGTCAGCAGATGGAAGTGGCGCGACACGATCAGCTTACTTTTGAAGCGGCTGAAGCGACGGCCTGAAAAGCGGGGCTGTTATCCGATCAGGCGGGTCACAGCCTCTTTGAGCACCGCGAAATCAAGCGGCTTGGTCAGCAGCAGCTGCGCTCCGGTCTGGAGCGCGGCTTCACGGGTGGCGGGCCTCGCATCAGCCGTCAGAAAGATGATCGGCGTCACGGCGTCAGACTGGCGAAGCTGCGCGGCCAGATCAAGACCGCTGCCGTCCGGCAGCATCACATCTATCAGATACAAATCGAACCTTTCCTGACCGGCTCTTTGCAGACCTGCGGCCAGGGTCGCCACCGTCACGACTTCATATCCGGCCAGATGAATGCAAAGCAGTTCGTGACTGAATTCATCGTCATCAATACAAAGAATCCGCCTGCTGGTGATCGGCATCACTATTCTCCGGCGCTGTTGCAGCAAAGCGCGGCTGCCATCTGAATTTGAAAGCTCAAAGGCACCTGGTTTGCATTAACTCATCCGCAGGCCAGCGGCCTGTATGAAAAGCGAATGGTGCGAGGATTCCGGCTGATCAGGAATCCGGGGCTGTAAAATGTCCAACCCAGGTGGTACGAGGAACGTCATCAAAAGCCTGGTCACTATACGCGAGAGGTGCGCCGGATGTCTGTTTCCTGGAGAACAGACGCATCCGGCCCTGAGTGCAAAGGAAATGAGGTGAAACCACAGTGAATGAACAGTACCCCGGAATTACTGGTAACCGCCTGCTTGATTTGTTGCCGCAGAAGGAATTCAGTCGCCACCTGCTGCCGTATCTTGAAGCGGTCAGCGTCAGTCAGGGTGAAGTGATTTATGAGGCGCGACAGGCTGTTGATTATGCCTGGTTCCCGGTGACGGCGCTGCTTTCGCTGGTCATGATTTCGCAAAGCGGCGATCTGGTCGAAGCCGGAGTCTGCGGCAACGAAGCAATGTGCGGTGTCTCAATTCTGTTTGGCCCGTCCATCGCGCCCTATCAGGTTGAGGTGCAGATTGCCGGAACCGCCTTCAGATGCCGGGCCGAAGCGTTGACTGATCTGTGTGAAAAATCGCCTGTCCTGCAAAATCACCTGCTGCGTTATGCCTATACGGGAATGATGCAACTGGCGCAGACGGTCATCTGCAATCGGTTTCATTCGGTCAGGCAGCGCCTCAGCCGCTGGTTGCTGACGGCGCACGACCGCGTGCCGACCGATCAGATTCCGCTGACCAGAGAAATTCTGGCCGAAATGATCGGCGCGCGCCGCCCGCGGGTCAGCATGATCGTCAGTTCATTGCAGGAAGCAGGCCTGATCAGCGCCGGGCGCGGCACCATCAGAATCATTGATCGCGCCGGTCTCGAAGAGGCTTCGTGCGAATGTTACCAGGTCATCAGAAATGAAATGGACAGTTTTCTCAGCCAGGAGGGATAAGTCGGCAGCGTCCTGTGATTTCAGACACCCGGCTTCAATCTGACGGACAACGCCAGGCCTGTCAGGCCTGGCGTTTCGTGTTTTTGCGCCCGGTATTGTTCCCGCGCCGGTTCCGATGTTTAATGCAGGCTCTTCCAGCAGTTCCTGATCAACCGACATTCAGCAAGCAGTCAGACCCGAAGCAGTAAACACCAGAGGTGAAATGATGCTTCAACGCAAGAACCTGCCGATTGTTGCCATCCTGACCATCATCAGCGCCCTGCTGCTGACGGTTTCATCACAGACCACTCATTCATTCGCGCAGTCAGAACGCCCCCTGACGAGGGCTGATGTCGAGCGGATGATGACTGAAATTTCAAACTGGGGGCGATGGGGAAAGGATGATCAGCTTGGCGCAGTCAACCTGATTACTCAGGCAAAGCGCAAACAGGCAGCGGCGCTGGTCAGAGAAGGTATTTCAATTTCGCTGGCCCGCGAAACCAACAAGGAGACCGAACCCGACAATCCGAATCCGTACAAACACACGATGAACCTGACGGGCAGCAATCCGGGGCAGTTCAGCGTGGATACGTTTTCGATTCTCTATCACGGCTATCAGCACACGCATCTCGACGCGCTCTGTCACATCTTTTATCAGGGCCGGATGTACAACGGATTCCCGCAGCAGGCCGTGACCGCACAGGGCGCAGACAAACTGGCGATCAGCAATCTGCGGCAGGGCATTTTCACGCGCGGCATTCTGATGGACATGGCCGCGCTCAAGGGCGTGCCGTACCTCGAACCCGGCACCGCGATTATGCCCGCCGATCTGGAAGCGTGGGAAAAGAAGGCCGGAATCAGAGTGACAGCCGGTGATGCGATTTTCATTCGCACGGGCCGGTGGGCGCGGCGCGCGGCGAAAGGCCCCTGGAACGTGGATCAGGTCGGAGCCGCCGGATTGCATGCGTCGTGTGCCCGCTGGCTCAAAGCGCGCGATGTGGCGCTGCTCGGCAGCGATGCCGCAAGCGACGTGCTGCCATCGGGCATCGAAGGCTTTACGCACCCGATTCACACGCTGGCGCTGATCGCGCTCGGCGTCAACATCTTCGACAACTGCGATCTTGAAGCTCTCAGTCAGGCCGCCGCGCAACGCAAACGGTGGGACTTTCTGCTGACCGCCGCGCCGATTCCGATCACGGGCGGAACCGGTTCGCCACTCAACCCGATTGCAACTTTCTGAAGCGAGACACGCAACAATGGAACACGAATTCACCACAGAGGCCACAGAGGATCACAGAGGAAACCAGATTTGATGCTGCCTCTGTGATCCTCTGTGGCCTCTGTGGTGAACGCCTCTGGCCCAGGCTTGCGTGCCCTGATTCAGATCGGCGTATGGCAGCAGCGTTGCGCGATTTGCCAGAATCGCGCGGCTCGCATAATGGTTCGATTGCGAGGTCAGCGCGATTCTGGCAAATCGCGCAACTTTCCTGATCAGTGATCTGAAACAGCGAATGAAACAACGAAAAATCATTTGCGCAATCCTGCGCCTTTGCACTTCGCTGCTGGTCTGTCTGACAGTGCAGGCACAAACGAATCCGAATCAGCCTGACACAGCGATGCTCAAAGACGGTCAGATGCACATTGTGTTGTGCGGAACCGGATCGCCGCTGCCCGATGCGACGCGGGCTTCGGCCTGCACCGCCGTTATTGCCGGTGGCGAGTTTGTGCTGATTGATACCGGGCCGGGTTCGTGGCGCAAAGTGGCGCTCAATAATCTGCCGACTGCCTCACTGAGCGCCGTGCTGCTGACGCACTTTCATTCCGATCACATTGGCGACCTGGGCGAAACGCTCACGATGAGCTGGGCCAACGGGCGCAGGCAGCGGCTGGATGTTTACGGCCCGCCCGGCGTTGAGCGCGTCGTCGCGGGCTTCGCGCAGGCTTATGCGCAGGATGTTGATTACCGCGTCGCGCATCACGGCGAACAGGCGATGCCACGCAATGCGGCAGGCGCAACGGCTCACGCAGTCACGATCTCAAAAGCTGACGAAGCCGCGCTGGTCTTTGAGCGCAACGGGCTGAAGATCACGGCCTTCAATGTCGCGCACGATCCGGTGAAACCGGCTTATGGTTATCGCCTTGAATATCGTGGCCGCGTGGTGGTCATCACCGGCGATACGGCCAAAAGCGCAAACGTGGCCAAACACGCGGCGGGCGCTGACCTGCTGATTCACGATGTCCTGGCTGGTGATCTGCTGCGAATGGCTGCTGACAATTTCGAGCGCAACGGCGATCAGCGCCGCGCCAAACTGTCACGCGACATCACGACCTATCACGCCAGCCCGGTTGAGGCCGCTGAAACTGCCGCCGCCGCGAAAGTCGAAACGCTCGTCCTTACTCATATGGTTCCGCCGCCCGTGAATCAGATGATCGAACAGGCTTTTCTGCGCGGCGTGAGCAATGTTTTCAGCGGCAAAGTTGTGATCGGAAAAGACGGGCTGCGATTTGATCTCTCACCACGCGAGCAATAAAAATTGCCGACCCGCAGGCCGGAAGGTAATCAAACATTCACAGGAGAAACCCGAATGAAAGTCGAAGGCAAAGCAGCAGTCATCACAGGTGGCGGCACTGGCGTCGGGCGCGCCACGGCGCTTGAACTGGCGCGGCGCGGCTGTGCGGTGCTCGTCAATTACAGTCGCTCGAAGGACGAAGCCGAACAGACCGCCGCTGAGGTTTCCGAATTCGGCGTCAAAGGCATCGCCGTGCAGGGCGATGTGGCCAGCGATGATGATTGCCGCCGGATGATTGAAACAGCGGTGAAGGAATTCGGGCGGCTCGATGTCCTCATCAACAACGCCGGAACCACGAGCTTTATCAAACACGACGATCTCGAAGCGGTGAAGACCGAAGACTGGATGCGGATTATGTCAGTCAACGTCATCGGCGCGTTCCAGTGTGCGCGAGCGGCGCGGGCTGCGCTCGTGGCTTCGGGCAGCGGTGAAATCGTCAACGTGTCGAGCGTGGCCGGAGTTGCCGGAGTCGGCAGTTCGATTCCTTACGCCGCATCAAAAGCCGCGCTCAATAATATGACCGTGACACTGGCCCGCGTCTTTGCGCCGACGGTGCGCGTCAATGCCGTTGCGCCGGGCTTCATCACTTCGCGCTGGCTGCAGAACGGGCTTGGGGCGCAGGTTTACGAACAGGTCAAAAAGCGAACCGAAGACAACGTCCTGCTGCACAGGGTGCTCGACCCCGAAGACGTTGCCGCAACCATCCTCGGCGTCATCACCGGCTCTGACCTGCTGACCGGACAGGTCATCGTGCTTGACGGCGGCATGCTGATTTCAAATCACTCGCCGCGTTAAGATCCTGCGCCTGATTTGCCGAACCCTGGGCATCAATCAAATCGCGGCAGTGTGTGGAGTGCAGCAGCCTGGTGCCGCTTTGGTAAAAAAATTTCCTCCACGAAGCAACACGAAGACTCACCAAGTGAAACAACAGCCTTCTGATCTTTCTTCGTGCTGTTTCGTGTGGCTTCGTGGAAAAATCTTTCCTGGATTCCAGAGTCTGCACGCGCCGGACACGAAAGCGGCGCCAGGCTGCCGCACTCCACACGCTGCCGCGATTTGATGAAATTGATTCTGGCCGGGATTGGCTGGTGGTGGATTGAGTTATTTGCCCCCTGGAGACACGCTGGTTGCTGCTGATTGCTGCTGAATGGTTGCGCTGGCTGCCCTGGAGCCTGACTGAAACGCTCGGTTTTGTGACCGGAGCGGCGTGCGTTTATCTGGTCGTCAGGCAGAACATCTGGAACTTTCCGCTCGGCATTGCCAACAATCTTTTCTTTCTGGTGCTGTTTGCCAGGGCGCGGCTGTTTGGTGACGCCGGGCTGCAACTGGTTTACCTGGCGCTCGGAGTGCAGGGCTGGTACAAGTGGCTCTATGGCGGGCCTGAGCGTTCGGCGCTCAGTGTCAGTCGCGCTGGCAGGCGAACGCTTCTACTGACCGGATTGTTTGTGCTGACCGGCACTGCCGCGCTGACGCTCGTGCTGCGAGCCGCAGGCGGTTCAGCGCCATTGCCGGATGCCCTGACCACCGTTCTCAGCCTGGCCGCGCAATACCTGCTTAATCGCAAGCTGCTTGAAAACTGGCTGCTGTGGATCGTCGCTGACATCATTTACATCCGGCTTTATCTGGCGCGTGGTTTGAGCCTGACGGCAGTTCTTTATCTGATCTTTCTGGGGCTGTGCGTGGCGGGCTGGCTGAGCTGGCGGCGGGCGCTGAAGTCCGGGGTGGAAACAGCGCCTGCTGAGCCGCTCATCTGACTGGCACAACGCTTGCCGTTCGTGTGGCAGGGAGATCATTGCTCACGGGCTGACAATCTGATCGGTGCGCAGAACCCGGTGATTGCTCAGTCAGTAACGAATTATGAACCGGCAGGCGCTGATTAAGGATGCAATGGAGTGACGGAATTCGTCAGGTGAATGATGACAGGATTTGACAGTTGCTCAGCTTTCAGCCCGATATTCTGCTTCAGACCAGACAGCGTCAGTCATTCTGACCTTCAAATCAGTCAGCCTGCACAAATCCATTGACACGGCAATTCGATTTATTACCTGCCCCTGACCGGCTGCTTCCGCGCCGGGATTTAAGTCATGACAGCCATTCAGGACGCTGTTGACAGCTCCCGAACAGAAGACCAGACGCTTCAGCCTGCTGATGCGCCCCTGAACCTGACGACGCGGCAGGGACGAATGCGCACGCCTTATGGCGTGCGGACTTTTCTGGCCGCTGAAGCCTTTTTGAACGGCCTGCTGCACGGGTTGCGTGAAGTGACGGGCGATGATGCCGGGCGGGTGCTTTACCGTTGCGGCTGGCGCTGGGGGCAGCACGAAATGCGGCTGATCGTGCCGGTCATCGAACGCCAGGAAAATCAGCAACTGCCTGAAATGAACGCGACGGCTTTTCTGGAGCAGTGGTGGCTGTCGTTGCAGGCGGCGGGCTGGGGCGTCTGGCAACCTGATCTGACACGGCGCAAACAGGGACTGATTCTGATTGATCTGGATGAAAGCGCAATGGCCACCGTGTCAGGCCGAAGCGCGCAGCCGGTTTGTCATCTTTACGCCGGACTCTTTGCCGGAGTCTTCAGCGCCCTGACGAAAACCGAACTGGCCGGAATCGAAATCGAATGTCGCGCCACCGGAGCCGCGCAATGCAAATTTCTGACTGGCACGCTGCGGTGTGTCAGCGAAGCCCGCACGCTGATGAAGCAGGGCGCCACCTCCCGCCAGATTATCGCCCGGCTGTCAGGCGCATAACGCGCCCTGGCGCTGACGTGATCTGAAAAACAGCCAGCATCCCTGGCTGCGATTGATCTGATGAACAACGTTGTTGCAGAGATTGCTGAAAACAGGGCATTGCTGGCGCAGCTTCTCAATGAACTGTCACTTGCCCGGTTCGAGAAACTGACGGTCTGGCCCGCCGCTCAGCCCGTTGAGCCTGAAGCTGAACAGCAGGCTGAACCGGAACCACAGCCCGAAGAACTGACCGACAGCGCGCTGGAAAGTCTGCTGCTGATTGCGGCTGATGAAGCGGCGGAGCGCCGCGCCACCGCGCCGGAAAGGCCGCCGCGTCGTAACTGGAACGCGCTGCTGGAAACGCTGGCCGGGCGCACGACGGATGGTGAGGCGGACTGGCTGTCTGAAAATGTGGCTGATGAAAGCGCGGGTTATTTTGCGGCAGAGGATTTCGTGATTCAGGATCCGCCTGCCGGGCTGCTCAGTGATCGCAGCGGAACCCGTCTGATGGCTGTTCCCGAATCGCTGACGCTCGGACTGCTCGAAGGTCTGGCTGATGAATGCGGGCGGCAGTGGCAGGAAGTCATCAGTCAGTGCGGCATCGCTCAGGGCCGTCATCAGATGACGCAGCTTGAGCAGCATTTCGGTGAACTGTTTGGCGCGGCCCTGGGTGAATTGCCCGCCGCCCAGGTGCAGGCCGCACTGATGGAAGCCTGGGCCGCGATGGGCTGGGGACAGTTGCGTTTTGACCTCAGCCATTTGTCGCACGGTCTGTTGCGCGTGACAGTGCAGGACGGCGTGCTGCCAGCGGCTTATGAATCGGTTGCGCACGCCTCGCCCGATGAAATCAGCGATCACCTGACCGCCGGGTTGCTGACCGGAATGTTTTCGCACGCGACACACTCAGAGCTTGAGGCCGTTCAATTGTCTGGTGAACCGGGCGCGGCGGGCAGTGTCTTCATCCTGGCGCTGAAAGAGCGTCTGGCCGATGTGCCCGGCTGGGTGCGCGCCGGTCAGCGGCCTGAAGAGATCATCAGACGGCTGATTCAGAGTGAGTAATTGAATGAATTTTGATTCGTCCCCGCTGCGTCTGTCTGAAAGGTGTAATGAACAGTAAACGTCAAATCGCCGTCATTGCGCCGGATGCCGCATTGCCGATCCTGACCAATGCTGTCAGGGCTGCTGCTGCCGCATTGCCGGAGCCTGTCGAGTTCACCTGCTGCGCGGTCTGTGATGCCGTCACCCCGCTGATGCTGACCGCCGCCGATGCGGTCATCGCGGGCGCTGCCGTTGAGCAGGAGGCCGATGAACTAAAGCTGACCGAAATATTGCAGCGCATCAGTCAGCTCAGAAGCAGCGACCGGCAGCAGTCGGTCATCGCCGTCGTGTTGTGGGGCGCAGCCGCCGCTGAACTGGCGCAGTCGCTCGATCATCCGGCTATCGTCTGCACGGCAACCGCGAGCAATGAGCCGCCGCAGCATCTGATTGAGCAGCGACTTGCTGAAGCCCTGCCGCTGATCAATCCGCTGGAAACAGTCGGGCGTTATCAGTTGCTGACGAAGCACCTGCTGAGCGCGTGGTCATTTGAATCTGCCGCGCTGCCGCAATCAGTTTCAACCGGCAATCGTTTGCAGAATTTTATTGACGGGTTCAGGCCTGCGGTCAGGCGGCTGTTGCAGCAGGAACTCGAAGCCCTGCGGCAGACACTGTCAATTACCCGCGCCGAATATTCAGCCGCTGTCATCAGGCAGCTTGAACTTGAAACCGTGCGCGAATCAATGCGCAGCGAACTGGCCGCCCTCAGGCGCGATCACGGACGATTGCAGGAAGAGTTGAAAGCGAACGCCGCAGAACTGGCCACTGTGCAGCACGAAAGCCGCCGCATCCGCGACAGGGCGCAGCGCGAAATTGACGGCATTCTGACTGAACACACGCGCCGCATCACTGAAACGCTCGGCGCACTGTCAGATTGCGAAGCCCGCATCCGGCTGCTGACCGGGCAGGTCAGGGAACTGACCACCGAACGCGATTCATTGAAAACGCAATTGCAGCCGCAACCGGGTTCAGCCGAGCGCAATTCCCTGTCAGCCGGAACAGCCAGCGCCGATGTGCTGATTATTCCCGGCGCCGGAGTCGCAACTGCTGCGCCGGTTCAGCCAGCCATCGAAGCTGAACACGATTCATTCCTGAACGAGTCTTTTTCAGATCGGGGTCGTGTTGATGTGGCGGAAGTGATTGAAGAAGTCTGCCGCATGGTGCATCCGCTGCAAAGCGAAAGCCGGTTGTCAGTCAGCGTCGAGGTCGAACCCGAAGCCAGATTCATTCACAGCAACCGGATGCTGCTGGGGCAGATTCTGTTCAATCTGATGTCGAACGCGGTCTGCTATACGTTCAGAGGAATGGTCACTGTCACCGCGCGCAGAAAAGCCGATGCCGTGACCATTTCAGTCAGCGACACCGGCACAGGGCTGAGCCGCGAACAGCTTGAGGAAATTTTCAATCAGGAATCCGAGGCGTGGAAGAATGCGACTTCTGAATGCGGCCTGCCTGCGACCCAGCGCCTGATTGCTGAACTCAGCGGACAGCTTGAAGTCAAAAGCGCCGTCAATGCAGGCTCAACTTTTTCAGTGACCTTTTCACAACCCGCGCCGCAGGCTGAAGCCTTCAGCCGCGCTGTCTGAAGCTTTCAGAAGGCAAAGACGAACAGCCCACAGATGGGATGCGGCGGATTAACGCACGTCAGATTCGCGTTAATCCGCCGCATCCCATCTGTGGGCTGTTCGTCTTTGCCTTCAGATTTTCAGGTGATCAGGCTGGCGACTGACTGTAAAAAGCCGCTGCCGCGCTGACGCCTGAAGCCTGCGCTTTGAAACCTTCGGCTGACAAAGTCTTTTCGAGCGCCGCGAGCAGCAGCAGCACGTTGTTTTCAGTGCTGCCCGAACCCATCAGCCCGACGCGCCAGATGCGGCCTTTGAGCACGCCCAGGCCGCCGCCGATTTCAATGTCAAATTCTTCAAGCAGCCGTTTGCGCACTTTCGCTTCATCAACGCCGTCCGGCACGCTGACGGCATTGAGCGTCCACAAACGATGCTCCGGCGCAACGTGCATGCGCATCCCCATTGCTTCAATGCCCGCAACCAGCGCGCGATGATTGCGTTCGTGCCTGCGCTGCCGCGCTTCCAGTCCTTCTTCGGTCACGATGCGCAGTGCTTCGTGCAGCGCATAATTCATCGTGATCGGCGCGGTGTGATGATAAGTCCGCTGCCCGCCGCCCGTGTCGGCCCAGTAAGCCGTCAGCAGCGAAGTGTCGAGATACCACGAGCTGACCTTTGTTTTGCGCGCTCTGACCTTTTCGATGGCGCGGTCGCTGAACGTGACCGGCGCAAGTCCGGGCGGGCAGGACAGGGCTTTCTGCGTTCCGGCATAAACCACATCAATGCGGTTGCGATCAGCGCCGATTGCATGCGCGCCGATGCTCGTCACGGCGTCAATGATCAGAAAGCCGTCGCGTTCATCCGCGATTTCACGCAGCGGCGCAATCTGTTGCAGCACGCCGGTCGAAGTTTCAGCCTGCACGGCAAACAGCACGCGCGCATTTGAATTGCGCCAGGCCTCGCGGGTTTTGTCGAGATCAACCGGCCCGCCCCATTCGCATTCAACGCGAATCGGACGCGCCCCAAGCCGCGTCACCATCTCGCACATGCGTTCACCGAAATAGCCGTTGATGCAGACGACGATTTCTTCATCAGGTTCGAGCAGATTGGCAACCGAAGCTTCCATCCCGGCGCTGCCTGTGCCTGAAATCGGAATCGTGAGGCGGTTGTTGGTTTCAAAAACATACCGCAGCATCGTCTGAATCTCGTCCATCGTGCGAATAAAGAGCGGATCGAGATGCCCGGTGAGCGGCGCGCTCATCGCCCGGTAGACGCGATCATCAACCGGCGACGGGCCAGGGCCGAGCAGAATGCGGCGCGGCGGATTGAATTGCGGAATCGAAGGTGCGTCGTTGTTCATTGTCTTTACCTGAATGGAAATGACACTACAATAAAGTTGGTTCACCAAAGCTGCCGGAATGATGAAGGGCTTTATGATTACAGTCAAAGGCGATCACAATTTTACTTTGCGCGGAACAGTCGGATTTGCCATTGGCGGGCTGCTGGTTGTGCCACTTTTCATTGCCTTCAGGTCGCTTGATGAGTTGTTGCCGGGCGACTGGTTCAGGCTGTTGACAGAGACTGTTCCATTAGCCTGCGCGCCTGGTTTTGGCGGCTGGTGGCTGATGAGGGACAAGACCAGGCAGTTCAGATCCGGGCTGGGGCTGGGGCTGGCAGATGAAAATCCGGAGCAGGGAAGGAATACGTCTGCGCTGGCGACTGCGCTTGCCTTTTTCATCCCGGCCTTACTCGTCTCAACGACAATTGCTTTCTCAGACGACCTCTATTACGGCCAGCCGGAGGAGTTGAAGAAATATATTCGCATCGCGCTGCGAATTCTGGTTGTGATTGAAATGGCTCTGATGGGTGGAATCGGCAGCTATGCTGTCGCGCGTGTAGCCGGAATGAGAAAACCGATTACACTTCAGGGGGCGCGGGCTTTTGCCGGAAGTGGAATACTGATGTTTGCATTGAATGATCTCTATGCTGCAGTAGAGCATGCGTTCCAGTCAGACCAGACGGTAGAGACTGATATTGATTTTGGCCCGGCTCCGCTTTCTGAACTAATCATCCTTCTGGCAATTCTTTCTTTTGCTTTGACAATCCCATTGTCGCTGGCAGGCTTCTGGCTCGGCAGGTTGCTGGATCAGGCTGCGGGTGAAAATGTCAGTCAGTGATTTCATCGCTCTGATCGCTGTCTGATGACGCCGACAGCCAGATCAGCATTTTGCCATCACTGTCCAACTCATAACGGAACTCCTTTCGGCGGCCTTATAACAGCAGGCTCTGATAAAACTGCTCATCCGGCGCTCCTGATTTCTGCGAGCAGTTCTGCCCACGCCTGCTGCTCGCGCTGAGGCTCGAAAAGAGGCTGTCGCTTCTGACACTCAGTTCGCAGGCGATTCAGATACGCCGCGTCTGTTTCCGCTCGCGCAAGCAGCCGGGCCAGTTCCTTCGTATCTCCGACCGGGAAGTAACCCGGATAGTTCGCGCCAAGCAGTCCGATGTTGCCGGGAATCCTGGAAGCGATCACCGGCACCCCCGCCATTACAGCTTCACCGATCACATTTGCACCGCCTTCCAGGCGCGATGACAGCACTCACAAATCGCTGCTGGCCAGCAGCCGCCGGGTCTGCGATGGCGACAACTCACCGAGCCATTCATAACGCGGATTGATTGTCATTTCACGCTGCGCCCGGCGCTTCATCGCTTCAGTCATCGCCTTGCCGATGTGAATGATCTGAATGCGCGACGCGGCGGGCAGCATTCTGGCGGCCATCGCTGCGCGAAACGGGTCTTTCACAGCGCGCAGATGACCGATCACGCAAATGCGGAATGCGGAGTGCGGAGTGCGGAGTGATGTGAACGGTTTGACCGATTGATAAATCACGCGCGTTCTGCGCTGCAAATCTTCAGGCAGTTCCTTCATCGCTTCGGGTTGCAGCACGATGATGCGCGTGGCGAGTTTGAGCGACTGCCACGCCTGACGGCTTGTTTTCAGATCGCGGTAAAGATCAGTGCCTGTCAATGCAACGATCAGCGGGCGGTCGGGATGGGCGCGGTGGAAGTGTTTGACGGATGAATGGCTGCGCTTTGCATGCAGGGCAATCAGCAGATCAAATGATTCGCCAGCGTAATGCTGAGCGAGAGTGACGCGATGGCCCAGACGTTTGAGGATGGCTGACCAGCGCAGCGCCGTGACGCGGTTGCCGTGCCTTGTGCGGGGCGGAGCCGGGGTGATGATGCCGATTTTCATTGGGGAGGTCGTTGAGCAGTTCGGAAGAGAGATGACGGAACAAACGGAAATAACGGAACAGACGGAAGGCTTCACACTCTGTTCAGCTCATCTTCCGTCTGTTCCGTTATTTCCGTTTGTTCCGTCATCTCTCTTCTTCTGAAATGAAAGATTCGTGGCTCAGGAGCCTGGTTATGTCGGCCAGGCGCTGACTTCGCCGGGTTTGCGGAGCATTTTGTTGATTTCTCCGAGGTGCATTTCCTCTTCAGCAACCATTCGGCGCGCATACTCTTCAAGCAGGATTGAACGGTCGCGTGTCAGGTCGAGCAGTTTCTGGTAAAGCGCCAGCCCGGTCTTTTCGGCTTCAAGAGCTTCAAGCAGGATGTCGTTGATCGCGTGCTTGTGCGTTTCAAGCAGCGCGCCGATTTTCAGCGATGGATGCTCGCCGAAATGCGTGATCAGCTCACCGGCCTGATGCGCGTGCGCGAGGCAGGTTCCGGCTTCGTTGCGCAGCCAGCCGGTAATCGGAATGCGATTGTGACCGAAGACCATAAATGAATAGTGCGTGTAACGCACCACGCCCGCCAGTTCGGCTTCAAGAATTTCATTCAGCACCGCGATGACGGCGGCCCTGTCAAATTGCTGGTCTGACATCGTTCCCTCCTTGTAATGTGAAATTCACTGCGCGCAGGTGCGAAAGCCTGCCCACACATCGCGGCGGTCAGGTTTGTAGAAATTGCGATAAGTCGGACGAATCAGATGCGACCGCGTCGCCCAGCATCCGCCGCGCAGCACTTTGTGATCGCCGAACCAGGGCGCGGAATATTCCTTGTACGGCCCTGCCACAAAACCGGGAAACGGCCCGAAATCGGTCGCCGTCCATTCCCATGTATTGCCGATCATCTGACGAACTCCGAAGGCGCTGTCACCATCAGGCAGCGCGTAAACGCTGACGCCGCCCCCGGCGCGCCAGTCCAGGTTCGTGCGCTCAGGTGTCGGCGGTTCATCGCCCCACGGAAAGCGGCGCTTGATTTCAGCAATGCCGTTGCCATCGGGTTCGCAGCACGCGGCCATTTCCCATTCGGCTTCAGTCGGCAGCCTGCGCCTGGCCCAGCGGCAATACGCTTCGGCCTCGTACCAGTTGACGTGCAGCACGGGCAGATCGTCTTCGAGCGGCCCCCATTGATTGAACTGTCGGCGCAGCCAGCGCCCATTGGCTTCGCGCTGCCAGTAAAGCGGATGCTTTGCCTTCACGCTTTGTCGCCACTGCCAGCCCGCCTCGCTCCACCACTGACGATGACGATAACCATTGTCTTCAACAAAGGCGCAGAATTCAGCCTGCGTCACCGCTGTGCGTGAAATGTGGAACGGATTGACGGTGACGAACTGAGGCTCAAGCTCATTATCAAAGAAAAATTCAGCCGACCCCGGCGCGCTGCCAAGCTGAAACCTGCCGCCCGGAATGAAAGCATCGCCTGAGATTTGAAATGTTCGATTTGAGATTTGAGATTCGGGATGCGGGATTTGAGATTCAGAGAATTGAGATTTGAGATTCGACAATTGCGGCGCTGAATATCCAAGCGTCTGCCGCGTGTAAGTGAACGCCTCGGCGTGCATGCATTCGTGAAAGAGCGCGAGGTGCAGAAAGTATGCTTCGTCGTAACCATCAATGGCTTCAGGTTCGCGCTCACAGCCCGCTGCGATGACCAGTTCCAGCACGCGGCGCGCATACTGGAGCGTTTCCTCTTTTGACGGCAGCGGCAAATCCCACCGCGTGTCGTGCGCGACTTCGGCGGAGTTGTAAAGCGCATCACCCGACTCAGTCAGCGGAGCGCGCCCGCGCAGGTGACGCAGCAGCCAGCGTTCATAGAACCACGCGACGTGGCCTGTTTCCCAGCGCAGCGGATTCACAATCGCCAGAAGCGGGCCGATCATCTGTTCGTCATCAAGATCAGCAATCAGTTCCAGCGTGCGTTCGTGCGCTTCCAGAATGCGGGCGTAAAGCGACGCGTGTCGTGCGGGTTGTAAGCCGGGTGCAGGATTCATCATCAGCGTGGCAGCAGGTAATAAAGTAAATCGGTGGCCGGTGGCTGAACGCCCGCCTGCCTGAGCATCACCACAAGCTGACCGCGATGCAGCGTCGAGTGATTGACGACGTGCTGCATCAGCAGCCCCAGCGGCATTGAGTACGGATTGCCTTTCGTGTCCCTGTAATTGATCGCTTCAGCCAGAGCCTGATCAGTCAGTCCTTCGATGAACTGCTGGCGGTCGGCTTCGAGCTGCTCCCAGCGTGTGCGAATGGCCGCGAGATCAGCGAATTCTGCGCCCTTCCACAAGCCGGGCGGCGAAGTCCCTTTCCAGCGTTCCAGCCAGATCCATTCGGCGCTCATCGTGTGAACCAGCGTGCCGTGAATCGAACTGTGACTTGCGCCCGTTTCGCGCTGCTGCTCTTCAGGTGACAACTGCGCAGCAGCATCGAGAACCTTGTGACTGGCCCAGTTCGTGTAAGCGTAAAGTCGGCGGATGTCGTCAGTGTTCATAACAGCCCGGAGAGCGGAGAAGTGACGGAACAGACGGAAAGAACGAAACAAACGGAAAGTAACAAACGCATTCAGTTCTTTTCCGTTTGTTTCGTTCTTTCCGTCTGTTCCGCGTTCTCTCTGGTTCTTTCAACGAACGATGATTGAATGTGAGCCGCGTTCGGTGACACGGCCAATGATGGCGGCGTCGGGGTAATGTTCGCGTAAACGGTCAAGCAGAGCTTCAGCCCTCTCTGCCGCAATGCAGATCAGAATGCCGCCGGCGGTCTGCGGGTCAAACAGCACACTCGCCATCTCTTTGCTGATCTCTTTGCTGAGTTGCACGTCGTCGCCGACGTATTCGCGGTTGGTGCGGTCGCCTTTGGTGAGCATTCCCTTGCCGGCCAGTTTCAGCGTGCCAGGCAGCACAGGCAGCCGCGCTGAATCAATCTCAAAAGTGACTTTGCTCGCGCACGCCACTTCCCAGGCATGACCGGTCAGGCCGAAGCCGGTGATGTCAGTGGCGGCTTTCACGTCAAATTCCTGCATCGCCCTGGCAGCTTCGCGCCCGGACGTGAGCATCGTGGCAGTTGAGCGAGACATGGTAACGGCATCGGCTTTGTTGAATTTCACTCCGGTTGAAATGATGCCGGTGCCGAGCGGTTTGGTCAGAATCAGTACGTCACCAGGCCGCGCGCCGTCATTGGTGGCGACCTTGCGCGGATCAATCACACCAGTGACTGAGTAACCAAACATAATCTGATCGTTGTCAACGCTGTGGCCGCCGATCAGCGTGACGCCGTTTTCGGTCAGCACCGACAATCCGCCGCGCATGATTTCACCGAGGATGGCGTAATCAACTCCCTTTTTCGGAAAGCAGGTAATCGCCATGGCGGTAATCGGCGTGCCGCCCATGGCCCAGACATCGTTGATCGAATTGAGCGCGGCAATGCGCCCGTAATCGAACGGGTCATCCACAATCGGCGTAAAAAAGTCGAGCGTCTGGACAATCGCCAGATCATCGCGCAAACGCCAGACTCCGGCATCATCGGCGTTTTCATAGCCGACAATCAGATTCGGATGATGAGGTTGTTTCGGTAATCCGCTCAGAACCTGAGCGAGCGCCTGAGGCGACAACTTGGCCGCTCAACCCGCGCACGAAACCATTTCAGTTAATCTTTTTGCCATACGCTGAATTTTAGAGGCGCAATTGCTGAATTGCCAGGGCGCCAGGGGCAATTTATTTTCCCGGGTACGCACGCTTCCAGCGTGCCGGGCTTCTGTGAGTCGTTGCTTCCGCGAAACTCAGCACGCTGGAAGCGTGCGTACCCAGGAAAATAAACTGACCCTGCCAGGGCGACCTCTGCCATTGCGCTGCGTGGCTGACTCGCGGAACGAATGTGGCGCACTTCGGGTTAAGGCTGCTTTGCTGCTGCCATTGCCTGTAACTTCGCTTTGTGGCGCAGCATGAATTTCAGAAAGGCCCGCGTCGGTGAGGGCTGAAACCGTCCGAGTGACACCATCGCCACCGACCGGCGCAGGCGATGCCCGCTGATGTGCAGCCTGGCGAGCCTTCCGGCTTCAATCTCTTCGCGCACTGTCCACGCGGGCAGCAGGGAAATGCCAATCCCGCGTTCGACCATCAGCTTGATGAAATAAGTGTCGTTTGATTCCAGCGCCAGATCAGGCCGCACGCCGACGCTGTCAAAAAACTGATCCGTCGCCCGCCTGATCGAAGCTCCACGCTCAAACAGAATCAGCCGTTCACGCTGCAATTCCGCCACTGTCGCGGCACGTTTGCCTGCCAGCCGGTGTTCACGCCCGACGATCAGCAGCAGTTCATCTTCAAACAGCTTCGTGACCTGCAACGCCGGTGAATAAACAGCCAGCGAGGCAAAGCCGACATCAGCCGCGCCGTTGAGAATATCGGCAACGGTCTGTTCAGTGCTGACCGTCGTGCGAAATGACAGCTCAATGCCCGGATGCGCCCGCATAAAGGATTCAAAGAGCGGCACGAACAGATGCACAAACGCCTGAGTCGCAGCCGCGGCGCGCACCCGGCCTGCGGGCGAACGCTCGCGCCCGGCCACGCTTTCGCGCAATGCTTCGGCGTCATCAAGAATGCGTTCGGCATATTCGAGCGCCGTCTTGCCAGCCTGCGACAGCTTGACCGCGCGCCGGGCGCGAATGAAGAGCGGTTCGCCAAGTTCTTCTTCCAGCGCCTTGATCTGATGACTGACGGCTGACTGCGTCAGGTTCAGTCGTTCGGCGGCGCGTGTGAAATTCAGCGTTTCAGCGACCACTCGAAAAGTGCGCAACTGTGCCATTTCCATAAGCTGATTCCGGTTTGATTTCCGGGTTTCCGAGCCATTAGCAATCTTAATGGCAGAGAGTACAACAATCAATTGGACGAATGATAATCAGCGCCTTACAATTGCGCTTACTTCAGCATCGAAGAGCAGGAAGGCCGGAAAATTAATTGGTACCGGCTGACAGAGGCGAGGGATTCCGGCAAAACCGGAACAGGGTTACGCGGCGACTGCCTGGAACGCCGTTCTTCAATAAACGCCTGCCGCCTGCGGGCAGCGAACGCAAGCGAGCGTTGCCGGGGCTTTCAGATAACCGGGCAGTTTGTGGAAATACTTTGATGATGAGCGGCAAAGCTGCCGGGGCGTCATCGAAGCAAGCGCAGGCTTAACAACAAAAATCAGGCTGGGATGAAAGTGCGAGGCCGCAATGCTGTCAGGTTGCGGCCTCGTTTTTATTCACTGACGGGCAGGCCGTGTTTCTTTCTGAGTTCGCGGCACGCTGAGCCGCCATTGGCAAAGTGACGACAGACGAGGGGCCGCGTCGGATAGATAGTGCAGCGATAACCTGATTCGGTTGACAGGAACGGGCAGGATTGCTCTTCGCTGCCGTCCGCAGGTGAATGCCAGCCGGTTGAAATGCCGCCCGCTGCGCCCTGAATGACGTGCAGTCGGCGCAGGATGTTTTCTTCCTGTTCGTGCTGCCAGCGTTCAAGGTCTTCTTCGTAAAAATAAAGCGTCGCGCCATACTCGGTACAGCACAGCCCGCATTCGGCGCAATCATATTCCTGATGCAAAACAAACTCCTGGATGTTTGAGCGCGCAGAGTCGCTCCGTGATTTTGCCGATTACTCAGCCCAGGGTGAAGCACGTCTGCACTTCACCGACTTCAAGCTGACGATGATTGAGAATTGTGGCCCGCGCGTAACGATCAAGCGCGGCAAGCTGCTGCTGATCAAGCAGGCCAAGCTGTCGCAGCGTCGCAATCACGACCGGATCGCGGGCGCGGCGCGTGTCGCCATCTTCAATTTTGATGGCAATGCCCAGGCCGTGCGGATAGTCAGCGCAGGGCAGCACGCCCAGCAAATGAACCCCTTCAGCGCCGACCTTTGAAATAATCCGGCCACTGGCCACCCGCATCAGATCAGTATCGAGCCGTTCATTCGTGCCGCCGATCATTTCAGGATAATCAGTCATTGCTGTGACGACGCGGTGCGCGGCTGAACGCAGGCTGACCGGAATTTCGGTCTGCTCAACCGCGACGAGACGGGCGTAGCTGCGGGCCATTGCTTCAATCGGCAGGCCGAAAACAGGCGCGCTGCAACCGTCAATGGCGATGCTGATGTCATTGGCGGCGACACTGGCAAACAACGCCAGCACCTCACGAATCCGCTGCTGAATCGGATGATTCGGATTGATGTAATCGGCCACCGGCAGTCGCAGAAAAGTGGCGAGCGCCAGCATCCCCGCGTGTTTGCCCGAACAATTGTTATGCAGCACTGACGGCTCGCGGCCTTCAGCCTGAAGCTCGCGCAGCGCCGCCTGAGCAAAAGGCTCGTGAACGCCGCACAGCAGATCGTTCACATCAATTCCGGTTCTGCCGATAATTGAACGCACCGCATCAAGGTGAATCTCTTCGCCGCTGTGTGAGGCAGTGATGATGGCCAGTTCACGCGCAGTCAGATTGAAATGATCGGCGGCCCCGCTGCTGATGAGCGGAATAGTCTGAAACGGCTTGGCGGCTGAACGATACCAAGTTCGGGCGCTGACATCGCCGAGGCTGGCCGTCAGAGTTCCGCGCCCGTCAACAACGGCAATGAAGCCGCGATGCCTGGCTTCAGTCAACATTCCGCGTGTGACTGTCACGAGTGGTTCAGCCTGCGGGGAGGCCTGGAGGTCAGGCGCGGGTGTCAGCGGATAACAATCGCTCATAGCCGCGATGATAATTGAGGCGGGTGATCAATGAAAACCGTTCGGCGGGACAAACGAAATCGCCGCGCCTCTGAGCTGAGGCGCGGCGATTCGAAATGAAGGCGAATTGATCAGTTATTTTTTGCGGGCTTTGCCGGTGCTGACCGGCTTGCGCCCGTGCGGATATTTAAGCACCACCAGTTTGACGCGCTGGCGTCCGAATCGGCGGGCTTCACGACTCGATGGCATCCAGATGTCAATGATGTGGCCCTTGATGGCGCCGCCGGTGTCGTGAACCGTGTAAACCCCGGTGTAATTCTCACCGGCTTTCAGATGCACCACTGTGCCAATCGGCAACACACGCGGATCAGCCGCAATGACTCCGCGTTTGACGCTCACACCTGAACGGGTGCGGCCTCGCAGGCTGTAAGCCGTGGCGCTGAAACTGACCGGTGCATAGGTATTGTCTTCATCGGTCGGATTCAGCCCTGCTGAAGCGAGGCGATGCAGGCCGGGGGTGATTTCAAGGTTGAGTTCAGGATGCTGAATGCCAATTTTCGGTTCGGCAGGCAAAGGGGCGGATTCAGCGGGTGTGGTCGCTGTCGCCGCTGCTGCCGGAGTATTTGAAGCGATGGTATTTGCGGAAGCGCTCTGCGCATCTGCCGGTTTGACCGGTGCTGAGACAGACTGCGCGTTGAGAGAAAGACCGGAAAGAATAAAAGAACCAATAATCGTGAGCGCCCAGGAACAATATGTTTTCGAACTGGATGATTTCATGAAATCGGTTTACTCCTTTGTGGGGGTTGATCCAACTTCAGTCCAGCGCTACTCCTCTATGCTGATTGGGCAGGTAACTACTCAGAGCTTGTTTTTCTGAGCGAGGAATCTTCACCTCAGGTTTGGCACTTTGTCAGTGACGGTCGTCACTGTGAAATTCAGCCGACTTCCTGAAAATGTGAATCATGATGAAACACGCTGGATGAAGACTACGTTGATAGACAAGCGCGAATATAGCACTCCTTCCGTGTTTAATGTTTACACGATTTCGAGTAGCGGATTAAGTCTCCTGACCGGGAAATTTAAGGCCGAAAAAAAATCTTTTCATCGCCCGCCCATGAGTGATGTTTAAGCTTCAGGCAGTAAACCGACCGGTTGTTCAGACTGTTTTTCTGCCGCCGTCAGTCCAGAGCCTATTAATAACCCACAGCAGTCCCAGCCCGCTGATAACGAAAACCGCCCCGAGTCCGAGGGCATAAGCTGTTCGCCCATAGAGCAGATTGCCGACGGTGAAAAGTGATGACCAGATGGCGGTGCAGCCCGCGACCCAGCCCACCAGCGCCAGCGGAATGCTGTCTCCGGTCGTCGCCACTTCTGCTTTCGTCAGGCCGGACTTCTGCCGAATGATTTCCCAGCCGGGGCCAGCCGGGCGCACCTTCCGGTAAAATTCAATCAGCGTCTGCTGATCCGTCTGCGGCGCGAGATATGCCGCCAGCAGCCAGCACACTGTCGTGACGGCAATCGTGATCAGCAGCCTGGCGGCAGAACTCGTCGAATAGAGATGCTGTTTTTCCAGCACCAGAAAGATCACCGAAACCAGAAATGAACTGATCATCGCGGCGACTTCGCACCACGCATTGACGCGCCACCAGAACCAGCGCACCAGATAGAGCAGCCCGGTTCCGGCTCCGACCTGGAGGATGATATCGAAGGCATCCTTCGCCGTATCCAGCACAAAGACCAGCCCCGATGACAGAATAAAGAGCGCCACAGTCACGACTCGTCCGGCAAAAACGTAATGTCTTTCTTCGGCGCTGTCGTTGATAAAGCGGCGATAGAAATCATGCACCAGGTATGAAGCGCCCCAGTTGAGGTGCGTCAGAATCGTGGATGAATTGGCGGCGACCAGACCACCAACCATCAGCCCGACAAAGCCGAGCGGCAGAAATCTGAGCATGGCCGGATAAGCAATGTCGTGGCCGAGCAGTTTCGGATCAAGATTCGGAAAGGCAGTCTGAATGTCTGACAACTGCGGATAGACCAGAATTGAACAGAGCGCCACCAGAATCCAGGGCCAGGGCCGCAACACATAATGCGCGATATTGAAAAACAGCACTGCGCCGAGCGAATCCTTCTCTGATTTTGAAGCCAGCATGCGCTGCGCAATGTAGCTGCCGCCGCCTGGTTCAGCGCCCGGATACCACACGGCCCACCACTGCACCGCGACCGGCATAATGAAGACCGCGAGCGCCATATTCCAGTTGTTCGTGAAGTCAGGAAGAATATCCAGATAGTTGATGCCGTTCGGGCCTTTGATGGACGAGAGTTTATCCACCATTCCCTGCAGCCCGCCCACCGCCGGATGACGCAGCGCAAAATATGCGGCGGCAATGACGGCAGTCATCTTGATGAAGAACTGAATCATATCAATCACCAGCACGCCCCACAGTCCCGAATGCGCGGCAAAGACCACATTGAGCAGGCCGCAGAAAAGCAGCGTCTGCCAGCGTTCCAGACCAAAGAGAATCCCGGCAATTTTGCAGGCCGCCAGATTCACCGTCGCCATAATCAGGCAGTTGAACAGCAGTCCCAGATAGATTGAACGAAAGCCGCGCACGGCGCTCGCGGCTTTGCCCGAATAGCGAATCTCATAAAATTCCAGATCGGTCAGCACGCCCGAACGCCGCCATAACCGGGCATAAAAAAAGACCGTCGCCACGCCGGTCAGCACAAAGGCCCACCAGACCCAGTTACCCGCCACTCCCTGTCGCCGCACAATGTCCGTGACCAGATTCGGCGTGTCGCTGCTGAAGGTCGTGGCCACCATCGAAAGTCCGGCCAGCCACCAGGGTACCGAGCGGCCCGAAGCAAAAAATTCCGAAGTGTTTTTTGATGATCGCTTGCCCAGAAACAGGGCGGGTGCAAAACAGATGGCCACAGCCAAAAAGGCAATTATCCAGTCAAGTGCGCCGAGGTGCATTGATGATCCTTTCAGTATGTTCTGGCGAAATTCAGATGCCGCAGCTAACCAGGCGTGATGTGTGCAGTGGGATACTAGCTTTTGCGCTCGCTTCTGTCGAGTCGGCAGCACGCAATGAAAAAGGGGGATCAAAACTGATCCCCCTGATTAATCGAACCGCGTTTCGCTTAGAAGTGGAACTTCAGCGCGAATTCGAGAATACGCGGCGGGCTGATCGTGCTGGTCACCTGACCAAAGGTGCGCGAGGTCGGTGTCCAGGTGCGATCAGGCGGATTGAAACTGGGATGATTCGTGAAGTTGAAGAACTCCGCGCGGAAGTCGAAATACTTCTGCTCGGTCAGATTGAACTTCTTGCCGATTCCGGCATCCCAGTTGAAATAACCCGGCGCGCGAACCGTGCCGACTCCGGCGGTGCCGAAGGTGCCGAAATCAGGCAGCGTGAAGGCCACCGTGCCGCTGACTCCGGCGCAGGACGCATTGTTCGGGTTATAGATGTAACAGTCGGGATTGCTTGTCAGCGTCGGAGTGCCGGTCTGATTGGGGCGCACTGTGCCGCGCGGATTTTGCAGCGTGCGGTCAGAGCCTGAAGCAATCGTGATCGGGAAGCCCGAATGCATGCTGAAAATGCTGCTCACGTTCCAGCCGCCGAAAATGGCGTTGGCAATCGGGTGCAGGTTGCTGCCCCACGCCCGGCCCTTGCCGAAGGGCAGGTCATAGGTGCCTGACAGCACAAAGTTGTGCGTGGCGTCAAAGAACGCCGGGCCATAGTTATAACCACGCCGGTTATACTGGTTGGCTGAATAAGCGCCCTGGGCCGACACGCCGCCCGAACCGTAATAACCCAGGTTGTCGGTCATCGTCTTGCTCCAGGTGTAGGAAGCGATGAACTCCAGTCCTTTGGCATAACGCTGACGGGCGTTGATTTGCAGTGCATTGTAATTGCTGATTGACCACGAAGCCGTGCCGCTGATCTGCGTCACATCGGGCAGCACGCTGTAAAGCGGACGGCGCGTCTGAACCGTCGGCCAGAGAATCGTCGTGCTGCCATCGGCATTGACTCTGAAAGCCGGCCCCTGGCCAGGCAGCGGCTGGTTCCAGTCGGTCGGCGCGACCAGGTGCGTGGCCTTGTGGCCCACGTAAGCCACTGAAAGCGAAGTCGCGCTGGTGAGCTGATATTCAAAGGCCAGGTTCCACTGCTGCGTGAACTGCGGGCGCAGTTTGTCGTCCCAGACACGAATCAGACCGAAAGGTTTGTCACGCACAATCACATCCGTGAAGCCTTTGGTGATGGTGCCCGGCCCGCCGTCAACGTTGTAGCTCACATCGGCTTCTGAGAAGAACGGCGGATTGAGCGGCAGGCGCAGGTTCGAGCCGGTGCCTTCCATGTACTGCGTAATGCCGTAACCGAGACGCATCACGAGGCGGTCGCGCAGCTTCCACGCAATGCCGATGCGCGGCTCGAAGCCCTTGTAATACGGGTCATAGAGCGCACGGCTGTTGCCATTCTGTCCGGCAAAGAGTTGTTTGCCGCTGAAAAGCTGGAAGTTTGACTGGCGGTCGGCCACTTCAACGACGGGCGAGGTGTATTCCCAGCGCACGCCGAGATTGAGCGTCAGATTGTGTCGCATCTTGTAATCATCCTGGAAGAAAACACCGATGCGATTCTGACGATGGCCCCACTTGCCTTTGTTGGTGCCGCTCACGCCGCCCAGCCCTTTGCCCGAAAGCTGGTCAAGCAGGAAGTCAGCAAAAGCCACACCCGTGAAGTTGGTGCCGTAACTGAAAAATCCGAGCGCGCCGTTGTTGCCCGCATAAAAACGGTTCTGCTGGTAACGCTGCCACTGTGCGCCCATCTTGAAGGAGTGATTGCCGCGCAGGATGGTCAGGTTATCGCCGTAATGAAAAGTATTGGTCACGTTGTTTTCATTCGTGCCGATTGCGCCGATGTTGTTCAGGCCGCTGCCCAGCACAATCGAACTGATGCCCGGCACAGCCTGGCCACCCGGAATGCCGAGCTTCTGGTTGCCATTGCCAATGCCTGCCCAGTCAAAGGCCGCGTCGGTAATAAAGGTGGCGCGGTTAAAGCCGATGCGCGCTTCATTGACCATTGTGGCGCTGAGCGTGCGCGTCCAGTTGAGCGCAATGTTCTGCGGGCGGCTGTCCTGCGCTGAGGTCGGAATCACCGGCAGCGCGCCCTTGATGCCCGCCTGCTTGTAATCGTTGAAGGAGTAACGACCTGAGAAGTTGTCCTTGTCCGTCAGACGTGCGTCAAGTTTGACATCGAACTGATGGCTGTCAACTTTGGCCGCCGTGACCACATCGAGAATGCCCGTTCCGTTCGCCGTGTTGATGCGGCTCGGCAGCGGATAAATGCTCGTATCGGCAAAGAGCGCCTTCGCCACCGGATTCACGATGCGATTGGCCGGAATTTTGCCAAGCACGCCGCCATCGGCAAAGCAGGCCGTCTGGTCGGTGGCATTGCAGACCCCCGCTTTCAGCGGATCGCGGATGAATTTTGAAAGTGTTGACAGATCGCCAGTGCGCCAGGCCTGCGGCGCGACGGTGACTGAACCGCCGCCGCCCGTGCGCTGCACGATGCCCTGGTAATCGGCAAAGAAGAAGAATTTGTTTCTGATGATCGGGCCGCCAAAAGTCCCGCCGAAAACATTCTGCCGCAGCTTCGGCTTGGTCTTGACGCCGTTGCGGTTGTTGGTCCACGTCTGCGCATCGAAGGCATCATTCCGCAGAAACTCGAAGACGTTGCCGTGAAAATCATTCGTGCCTGATTTGAGCGTGGCGTTGACGGTTGCACCGGTGACGTTGCCGAACTCGGCTGATGAATTGGAAGTCTCAACGCGGAACTCGGCAATCGCATCCACATTCGGTTTGTATCCGATGCGGTTGTCAATCGTTTCATCCACCGAAATGCCATCAAGCAGGAAGGCGTTGCCCTGTTCGCGGTTGCCGTTCACATAAGGCCGTCCCTGCGCGCCCTGACCGACGGCGGTAAAGCCGCCCGGATTCGGGTTGATCGTGCCGGGAACGAGCAGCGTCAGTTGCTGAAAGTTGCGGCCATTGAGCGGCAGGTTGGTCGTGGTGTTGCCGCTGATGACGTTGCCGACCGTGACGTTTTCGGTTTGCAGCACCGGCGCGACGCCTTCGACCGTGACCTGTTCGCTGACTGCGCCGACCTGAAGCGTCAGATCAACGCGGGCCGTCTGGTTGATTTCAAGCTTGATTTCATTGGAAACCAGTTTCTTGAAGCCGGTGGCTTCGACCGTCACGACATAAGTGCCGACCGGCAGAAAGGGGACGGTGTAAATGCCTGAGGCACTGGTGACGGCAGTGTATTCAAGCCTGGTGCCCTGATTGGTGGCAACGACCTTGACGTTCGGCAGCGCCGCGCCGCCCGAATCGGTTACGGTGCCCGTCAGCGTGGCCGTAAAGGTCTGCGCCAGGGCCGAACCTGCCGTCACCAGGATCACCAGCAGGCACAGAGCCGTGACTGCCAGCGATGAGACTCTTCTTCCTGGAATTGTCTTCATTGTTTCTCCTTATTGCGGTGTTGTTGAAATGCTGCTTCTGTCGGCTGGCAATCAGGCTGCTTTGAGGGCTGACTGCTTTGCCGTATTGCTGTGACGCAGACCGCCTGAGGGCGGATGTGGCACTGCGCCGGAGTTGCTGCTGATGAGTGAAGCTGCTGATTGCCGCGAGAATTTCGCTGGCCCTGGTTTTCCCGGCAAAGCAAATGACAGGTGGACTATACAACTTTCGTCCGCTGTCCGGTTTATACCCTCTGCGTCAGCCGTGCGTCAAGAGGACAGGCCGGATGGAAAAAGCGAAAATGAGAAAGTCTGTGGAAGGTGGTCAGTGTGTAAGTTATCGCGGTTCTCAATGGCGTGTTCAGGGTGTGGAGTGCGGCGAGTTCTCGCCGCTTTGCCTTCGGTCGCCGGGCCTTTGCCGAAGGTCGCGCCGCTGACGACAAAAGCAATGACGCGTCACCGCACTCCAGATACTCCGCGCTGCTTCGGAGTGGCGGGCGCAGGTTATTTCTGTCCTGCGCTTTCGGTGCGGCCTGCTGAAACAGCCGCTGGTTTCATCACCAGGTTTTCAATAAAAAACTCCATCATCCGATCCTGACGCAGGCCCGAATGCCCCATGTCGGGGCCGACCTGCACATCAAAGCTCTTGCCAGCGCGCCCGAGCGCCTGAATCAGTTGCATGGAATTGTTCGGATGCACGTTGTTGTCTGCCGTGCCGTAATAAATCATCAGACGACCCCGCAGCTTGTCGGCATAATTCATCGCGCTGCCTGCTTCGTAACCTTCCTTGTTTTCCTGCGGAATCCACATATAACGCTCGGTGTAAATAGTGTCGTAATGATTCCACGCCGTCACCGCCGATGACGCCGACGCGGCCTGAAACACATCGGGATAGCGCAGCAGGCACATGGCCGAAGCATAACCGCCATAAGACGTGCCGAAGATGCCGACGCGGTTTTTGTCAACATACGGCCTGTCCCACAACGATCTGACTCCGGCGGCCTGATCATCAATTTCAGTGACGCCAAGTTTCTGATAGATCGCATCGAGAAACTTTTTGCCGCGCCCGCCTGCGCTGCGCGAATCAATCGTGGCGAACAGAAAGCCATATTCGGTCAGCGGATTCGGCAGCGTGAAATTTTCGCGCGCGCCGTTGGTTTCAGGCCCGGCATAGACCGACACGAGCAGCGGATACTTTTTGTTCGGATCAAAATTCGACGGGCGATGCAGCAGGCCGTAAAGCTCAGTCACGCCGTCAGCCGCCCTGAATTTGAACAGCTCAACGCGCCGCAGACCAAGCTGATCGAACTTTGCCGTATCGCTTTTGCCGAGTTCTTCAATCACCTTGCCGTCGCCATCCACGAGGCGCATCACGGGCGGCGTGTCGTGGGTCTGCGCAATGTCTATGAAGTGTTTGCCATCAGGCGCCACATCGGTCGTGTGATTGAAGGCCGGGTCGGTCAGACGTTTGTCGCCCGTGCCATCGAGTCCGACGCGGTGCAGTTGCATCTTCATCGGGTTGTCGCCGCTGCGCGCCTGGTAAAACAGCACGCCGTTGTCTTCATCAACGCGCACGATGTTGCCGACTTCAAAATTGTGATTCGTCAGCGTCGCCAGGTGCTTGCCGCTCAGATCGTAAAGATGGAAATTCTTCCAGCCCGTGCGTTCAGAAGCCCAGATGAACCGCCTGCCGTCTTTGAGAAAACGCATGGCCGGAGAGTTGTCAGTCCAGCTCGGCAGCCATTCCTCGTGCACGATGACGCGGCATTTGCCCGTGTCAGGATTGCACGCGGTAAATTCCATAATGTTCTGGCGGCGATTGGTGCGATTGCACAGAATTTCAGTGCCGTCCGGCGACCATTCAACGTGATAGACGTAATGACCGACGACTGAGTTATCAAACGGTTTGCCATCGCGCACATCAAGCTTCACCGTCTTTTTCGCTTCGACATCGTAAACCAGAATGTCCGCTACCGGATTCGGCACGCCCGCTTTCGGGTAGGCTTCAATGTCCATCGTGCTTTGCAGCTTCGTCTGATTCAGTTGCAGAAAATAATCAGGCACCTGGCTTTCATCGAAGCGATAAAAGGCAATCTTCTTACTGTCGGGCGACCACCACATCGCCGTCGTCTGAAAAAGTTCTTCGCCGTAAACCCAGCTTGCCGTGCCGTACTTGATGCGCGCTTTTTCGTTGCCATCGGTGGTGACGGCGAACTCACCCGCTCCGCTCGCTTCGCTCAGCCAGAGGTTGCGGTCACGATGAAAGGCCTTGAGCTTTCCATCCGGCGAAGTGGCCGAAGCGAACTGCCGCCCGCGTTCAGGGCCGCCGGGCATTCCGCGCCTGCCGCCCTGCCGCGTCGTTTCAGCCGCAGCCGTGGCCGCCGTTTCGGTGGCTGTGCGCGCGGCAATGTCGTAGCGGTAATTTTTGCCCTCTTTCTGAAATTCAAACGCCTGGCCGCCGTCCAGCCATTTGACGGTCATCACGCCCGGTTTGACTGAGCCGGGAATTTCGCGGCTCATCTTCTGATACTGCTCGTAACCGGGCAGCGTTTTGAGCCGATCCTGTGCGGTGATGGTGAGGTGCGGCAGCACTGGCGCAATGGCCAGCGTGACAATCAGGCTGCGAATCAGGGCGTGTGCCATTCGATTCTTCATTGATTTGTATTGTCCTTTCTTTCTTCAGAAACCGGTGAATGTGACAAGTTCAGACCCGGTGGGAATGATACCAGCGCAACTCTAAATCAATTTGTCCGAAACTCAATAGCCGGAGGCACGACTGGCCCGGCGCTGAATCAGATTTGTCGGCAGACAGGGGCAGGGAAGAAAAGGCAGGCTGAAAGACGGGCTTGTGATTTGAGGAACTGAAAGTGAAAAACGATGGAACGCGGATTGAACAGATGCGACGGATGAAGACTGATCTGATCCGCTTCAATCCGCCGCATCCGTTCAATCCGCGTTCTGTTTGTGCCGCTGACCCGCTGCATCAGCAGCAACCGCCTTCGCTGCCGGGTGGCAGCTTGCGGCCTTCGCCCTGCGGATTGGGTTTGTTCACGCTGCCCGCCGTTCCGGCGATGCCGCCTTCATTGCTGGTCACGCCCATGCTGCTGCCGGTTTTGCCTGCGCCCAGGGCATCATCGCCGGTGGCGCCTGCACGCTGATAACCTGCGCTCGTGTTGCCAGCCGTGCCGGAGGCTTTATTGACTACATCTCTTCTTTCGCCAGCGTGAAGATCTTCTTTTTCTTCCTCTTTGCGTTTCATAATAAAATTTCCTCTTTCAATGCTGATTCAGGCTCTGAATTTCGCGCTGCCCGAACCGGATGCAACCGGACGCGGGCAGTGCATCGCCCTGATGCACCTTATGGCGCACTTTCAGCGGCCTGATCTGCTTCTTCATCATTGCGGTCGTTAATGCCTGCTCCGACGCGCAGGTTTTCCATCACTGCGCCGGTCAGTGAATCGGGCGCGCTGCCATCGGGCGGATGATCGGAAATATTCATCTCGTATTCGGGCATCAGCGATTTGCCCGGCAAATCAGGCAGGCCGATGCTGGTTTCGGCTGGTTTGTCGGCATTGAGCGGATCAAGTTCAGTTACTTCTTCATCAGTCAGATCGTATGCAGTTGTGCGTGGCATGGCGCGTTCCTTTCCTGGCATTCATAAAAGCTTACTCAGTTCCTGCGGCAATGCGCCCGGGGCTGAGTTGCGACACTATGCTGACAGGCAAGCACGGTTCCACGCCTGCGCACATTTTCCTGAAGGGCGGCCACTCAGCTTGACGCTGCGCGTGGCGGCAGGTAAGCTGACGCAAGTCAGTAACCACTTACTAACCTCGAAGGGCGAGTCATGTCTTTGCCTGCGGAAAAAATTCCTTCCGCGCGCATGAGCGCAGAGAACCGGAAGCAGCAGATTGTGTTCGTGGCGGCTGAGCTTTTCTCAGGCCGGGGCTTCAACGGCACGACCATGAAAATGATTGCCGAGCGTGCCCGCGTCAGCCAGGCCATCATCTTTCGACACTTTC
This sequence comes from Blastocatellia bacterium, assembly GCA_046331565.1. GTDB lineage: Bacteria > Acidobacteriota > Blastocatellia > RBC074 > RBC074 > DASRDU01. The sequence continues at coordinate 2,110,977 of JAXLQP010000001.1, read as the reverse complement.
CGACCAAAGAGGCGCTCTATTCGGCCATTCTCGATTACAAGCTGCAACAGGCTGCCGAACGCATTCAGCAGCATTTGCAGGAAGCCGCGAGCCGCCGTGATGACCGGGCTTTTTTCGGCTTTCTCGCCTTTGAACTCCTCGAACTCTATCGCCACGATCCGAGCCTGATTCGCCTGCTGCTGTTCAGCGCGCTCGAAGAACACGAACTGTCCGGGCTGTATTACCGCATTATGTCGCGGCAGGTGCGTGAACACGTGCGCAATTACCTCAAACAGCGCATCGCTGACGGCGCGTTTCGCCCGGTTGATGCGCCCGCGGCGGCGCGCGCCTTTATCGGCATGGTGGTGCATCACGCTCAGATCAGCGCACTCTATAAAGTTGACGATGTCAGGCAGTCGAATCGCCAGATGGCCGATTGCTTTGTTGAAATCTTTCTGAACGGAATGCTCGCTGAGCAGGTGAATCGCTCAAACCAACCACAACTATGAACGCAGTTTCTCAGGCAGATGATTCAGCATTTGTTCAGGGCCGCCGGATAACCATTCGCCACGTGATGCTGTGGATGGTAGTGCTGCTGCTGACGGTTTTTCCGGCCTGCGCGCTCAAGAGAGCGCAGACCGAAACCGCCGCGCCAAAGCCCGAAGGCGCGCCCGTCCTCGCCGCGACCGTGATGCAGAAAGCCATTCCTCTGCAGGTCAAAGCCATCGGTTCGGTTGAGCCGTATTCGACTGTCGCCATCAAATCGCAGGTCAGCGGTGAACTCGTCAATGTGCAGTTCACTGAAGGGCAGTTCGTCAAAAAAGGTGACGTGCTCTTTACGATTGATCCGCGCCCGTTTGAAGCGAGTCTCAGGCAGGCCGAGGCCGGGCTGGCCAAAACCACTGCGCAATCGAAACAGTCTGAAGCCGCGCTGGCCCGATCAACCGCGCAGGCTCGCAATGCCGAAGCGCAGGCGCGTCGTTACGCTGAGCTGTTTCAGAACGGACTGGTGTCGCGCGATCAGTACGATCAGTTTCGCACCAGCGCCGAAGCCCTGGGCAAAACGGTGCAATCCGATCAGGCCGCCGTCGAAACCGCGCGCCAGGCCATCGGCGCTGACAAGGCTGTGGTTGAGAATGCCCGCCTGATGCTCAGTTACACGACCATTCGTTCACCGATGGAAGGCCGCACCGGCAGCCTGATGGTCAACCGGGGCAATCTGGTCAAAGCCGGAGACACCACTCCGCTGGTTGTGATCAATCAGGTCAACCCGATTTATGTGAGCTTCACCGTGCCTGAAAAACAACTGCCTGAAATCAGGCGTTATATGCAGGCCGGAAAGCTGCGCGTTGAGGCCGTGCCGCAGGGCGCCAGCGGACTCGTCGAAGAAGGCGCCGTGACTTTCGTTGACAACGCCGTAGACACTGCGACCGGCACCATCAAACTCAAGGCGACCTTTGCCAACAAACAGCGGCAGCTCTGGCCGGGGCAGTTCGTCAGCGTCACGCTGACGCTCGGCACGCAGCCTGATGCCATCGTCGTGCCGACCGAAGCCGTGCAGAACGGACAGCAGGGGCCGTATGTTTTTGTCATCAGGCCTGACCAGACCGTTGAAATGCGCCAGGTCACGATTGCCCGCACGCTCGGTAACGACACGATCATCGAGCAGGGGCTGAAACCCGGTGAAACAGTCGTCACCGATGGTCAGTTGCGTCTGACGCCGGGCGCGAAAGTAAAAATCAGAGGCAGCGCAGAAGCGGAAGCGAAGGCTGGTTCGTAAGTGCGTCACGCGAGGAATGAGTCATGAATATTGCGGAATTATTTATTCGTCGGCCAGTGATGACGACGCTGGTGATGTTCGGCATCCTGTTGTTCGGGCTGATGGGTTATCGGCTGCTGCCGGTCAGCGATCTGCCGAATGTTGATTTCCCGACGATTCAGGTCAGCGCCTCGCTGCCGGGCGCGAATCCTGAAACGATGGCTTCAGCGGTGGCGACGCCGCTTGAACGACAGTTCTCGACGATTGCGGGCATCGACAACATGACCTCGACGAGCGCGCTCGGATCAACGCAGATCACGATTCAGTTCTCGCTCGACCGCAACATTGATGCCGCCGCGCAGGACGTGCAGTCCGCGATTTCAAAGGCGCAGCGCCAGCTTCCGCCTGGCATGCCAAGTCCGCCCGTCGCCCAGAAAGTCAATCCGGCAGATCAGCCGATTATGTATGTCGCGCTGACTTCACCGACGCTGCCGCTGTCAGTGATTGACGAATATGCCGAAACGCTGATCGCGCAGCGCATCTCGATGGTCAGCGGCGTGGCGCAGGTGCAGGTGTTCGGCTCGCAGAAATACGCCGTGCGCGTGCAGCTTGACCCGAACGCGCTGGCGGCGCGCGGCATCGGCATTGACGAAGTGCAGAAGGCCATTCAGCAATCGAACGTCAACCTGCCGACCGGCACGCTGCTCGGTGAAAGCAAGGCGTTCACGGTGCAGGCGACAGGTCAGCTTGAAGATGCCGCCGCCTTTCGCCCGATCATCGTGGCTTATCGCAACGATTCTCCGGTGCGGCTCGAAGAACTGGGCCGCGTCATTGACAGCGTCGAAAATGACCGCGTGGCAAGCTGGTTCAAAAACCGGCGCGCCATCGGCCTGGCCATTCAGCGACAACCCGGCACCAACACCGTCGAAGTCGTGGACAGCATCAGAAAGCTGATGCCGACCTTTCGCGCACAGATTCCCGAATCGGTCAGCCTTGAAATCATGAGCGACCGCTCGCAGACGATTCGTGAATCCATCCGTGACGTGCAGTTCACGCTGATGCTGACGGTGGCGCTGGTCGTGATGGTCATCTTTCTTTTTCTGCGCAACATTTCAGCGACGATTATTCCGAGCCTGGCCGTGCCGATGTCGGTGATTGGCACGTTTGCGGCGATGTACCTGCTTGGTTACAGCCTCGACAATCTGTCACTGATGGCGCTGACGCTGTCGGTCGGGTTCGTCGTGGACGATGCCATCGTCATGCTGGAAAACATCGTCCGGCACATGGAAATGGGCGAGAGCCGTTTTGAGGCCGCGCTGAAAGGTTCGCGTGAAATCGGCTTTACGATTCTTTCGATGACGCTGTCGCTGGTGGCCGTGTTTATTCCGGTGCTGTTTATGGGCGGCATTCTCGGTCGCCTGCTGCACGAATTTGCGGTGACGATTGGCGTGGCGATTCTGGTGTCGGGCTTCGTTTCGCTGACGCTGACGCCGATGATGTGCAGCCGCTTTCTGCGCCCGCCCGCCGAAGCGCATCACGGGCGCATTTATGCCGCTTCGGAGCGATTCTTTGACGGCCTGCTGAATGCTTATGACCGCACGCTGAAAGTTGTGCTGCGTCATCGCCTGCTGACCGTCATCGTGTCAGTCATCGTGCTGGCCGCGACGATCTATTTATTCACGATCATTCCGATGGGCTTCATTCCGAGCGAGGACACAGGGCAGTTGTTCGCCTTTACCGAAGCCGCCCAGGACACTTCGTTTCCAGCGATGGTGAAGCATCAGCAGCAGGTCGCCGCCGTTTTCAGCCAGGATCCGAACATCGAATCATTTATGTCTTCGGTCGGCGCCGGCGGGCCGAACGGCACAGGCAATACGGGCCGCGTCTTTGCGCGCCTGAAACCGCGCGCTGAACGCCAACTGAATGTGGACGAAATCATTCAGGAACTGCGCCCGAAACTCGCCACCATTCCCGGCATCAACGTTTACCTGCAAAACCCGCCGACCATTCGCATCGGCGGCACGCTCAGCAAAAGCCTCTACCAGTTCACGCTGCAAAACGCGGACGTGAAGGAGCTTTATCAGCTTGCGCCGCAGGTCGAAGCGCGCATGCGGCAGTTGCCTGATTTGCAGGACGTGACGAGCGACCTGCAAATCACCAGTCCGCAGGTGCTGGTTGAAATTGACCGTGACCGCGCGCAGGCGCTCGGCGTCACGCCCGATCAAATCGAGAATGCGCTTTACAGCGCCTACGGGCAGCGGCAGATTTCAACGATCTACACTTCGACCAATCAGTACTGGGTCGTGATGGAAGTCATGCCGCAATACCAGCGCGACCCGTCGGCGCTGTCGCTGCTCTATGTCAGATCGTCCACGGGGCGGCAGATTCCGCTCAATGAAGTGGCGAAACTGACGCGCACCGTTGGCCCGCTGACGGTGACGCACGCGGGGCAGATTCCGTCAGTCACGATTTCATTCAACCTCAGGCCTGGCGTGGCGCTCGGTGATGCGATCAAACAGGTGCAGGCGATCAGAAACGATCTGCACCTGCCGGTCACGATGACCACCACCTTTCAGGGCGCAGCTCAGGCCTTTCAGTCATCCACGCAGGGGTTATGGCTGCTGCTCGGTGTGGCGGTGCTGGTGATTTACATCGTGCTGGGCATTCTTTATGAAAGCTTCGTGCATCCGCTGACGATTCTCTCAGGGCTTCCGGCGGCGGGGTTCGGCGCGCTGCTGACGCTGGAACTGTTTCACACCGACCTGAATATTTACGCTTTCGTCGGTCTGATTATGCTGATCGGCATCGTCAAGAAGAACGCGATTATGATGATTGACTTCGCGCTCGACGCGCAGCGCAACGAAGGCCGCAGCCCCGCCGAAGCGATTTATCAGGGATGTCTGCTGCGCTTCCGTCCGATTATGATGACCACGATGTCGGCGCTGCTCGGCACGCTGCCCATCGCGCTCGGCCTCGGCGCAGGTGGCGAAGCGCGTCGCCCGCTCGGCCTGGCGGTTGTTGGCGGGTTGCTGGTGTCACAACTGCTGACGCTTTATCTCACTCCGGTTGTCTATCTCTATCTGGATCGGCTGCAAAGGAAACTCAGCCGCAAATCACGCCCGCGCCCGCAGGTCACATTGCAGGAACCTGTTGCCGCTGACTAATGAATCAGTACAGTTGAGGGCGGGAAAAGGAAAAAGGTTCACGCAGAGGCGCAGAGACGCAGAGAGGAAGAAGAGAAGAAAGAGAGAAAAGAGAAAACAAAAGCTGAGAAAAAAGAGCTGAGTAACCGTAACTGGTAATGCGGCTTTGACCCTGCCCTGATTTATCGCAGCTTTTCTCTTCTTCCTCTTTCCTTTCTCTTCTTCCTCTCTGCGTCTCTGCGCCTCTGCGTGAACCTTTTTTCTTTCTCAACTCAGTGCCTGGCGTCAGGCTTTTTCTCAGCGGCCAGTGTTTTGACGCGCTTGAGCCAGTCGCTTTGTGAACTGGTTTTGAGTTGTGGCAGTTCAGCGGCGGCGATGACGAGTTGCCGCAGCGCGGGAATGATGACGATTTCAAGCGCGTCGCGCGGTTTCGCGGCCTGGCTGAGCGTGGCCAGTTTCGCATCGCGCCATTCAGGCGCAGGCGCAGTGCCGCCAGCGAGCAGTGACAACGCCTCAAGACCTGCACTGGCAGCGGCTGATAAATCCCTCGCCAGCGAATCGGCATCGCGCAGCGCGGCTGAACGATTGTGCAGCGACTCAATGGCCGGTGGCAGGTCGCGCCACTCACTCAGCAATGCGCGCAATGCTGCCTGATTCGCCTGAAAGCGCGGCGCATCGGCCAGCAGGCCCTCAACCAGCGCGGCGGTGCGGCGTGCGGCAGGCGCATCGGCCTGCGCCGCGTCAACCAGACTCGTCAGCGGACTGAGCATCGTGGTCGGATGCTGCCGCCCGCGATTGTAATTTTTGACCGGCTCGACGGCTGCGAGCAGCGTTCTGAGCGGCTGAATGTCGCCGCCTCTGGTCAGTCGGCGCAGCAGCACCGGAATGTTTCTCTGATGCGTCAGGCCGAGTTCTTCAAGCTGCTGGCTGATGAATGCCATCCGGCGATAAAGATCGTCAGTGTCAGTGACGCTGCGCGGCGACCACAAGCGTTCGGCAATTGCTGCGGTGCGCGGCCAGATGCGCGAATCAATCGTTTCAGGGCTGACGTATTCGCTCCACATCGCCGCTTCACCACCGAGAATCAGCGCAAGCTGCTGCTCATTCAATCCACTGTCAGCCGCAATCGGGTCAGCCGCGTAATGCGATGAGGTCGGGTGCATCAGGTCAAGGTAATAACCCGCCGAGAGAATGCCGCGAAAACCCTTGCGGGCCGCTTCGACCAGCGAGGCCGGGCCGCGCCACGACTGAATGACTGTATCCTTCGGCAGATCGGGATGCAGAATCTCATCCCATCCGATCATCTTCTTGCCGTGTTTTTTCAGAATCTGCGCGACGCGCTGATTGAAATAAGCCTGCAATTCGTGATTGCTTTTGAAGCCCTTCGATTTTTTGAAGGCCTGAATCTGCGGGTTGCTGTCCCATTGTTTGCCTTCGTTTTCGTCGCCGCCGATGTGGATGTAATCGTCAGGAAAGAGCGCGGCCATTTCGCCCAGGAAACCATCGAGAAATTTGTAAACCTCTTCGCGGGTCGGATCGAGCACCGGATCAAAAATTCCTGGCTGTCGTTCGATCTGATAAGGGCCGGGCGCGCTGCCGAGTTCGGGATGACTGACCAGCCAGCTTGTCGCGTGACCGGGCAGGTCAAATTCGGGAATCACGCGAATGCCGCGCGCGGTCGCATAAGCGATCACGTCACGAATCTGATCCTGCGTATAAAAGTTGCCGTCCGATCCCATCAGATGCAGCTTCGGATATTTGCGCGACTCAGCGCGAAAGCCCTGATCGTCGGTCAGGTGCCAGTGCAGCACGTTGAGTTTCACGGCTGCCATCCCGTCCAGATTGCGTTTGATGATTTCGAGCGGCTGAAAGTGACGGCTTGAATCAATCATCAGGCCGCGCCACCGAAAGCGCGGCTGATCCTGAATGCTCGCGGCCCGCAGAAATGCCTGGTTGCGGTCGCTCTCAAGCAGTTGCAGCAGGGTTTCAAGCCCGCGCAGCGCGCCGATAACTGTGGCCGCTTTCAGCACTGCCTGACGGTCGCTGATTTCAAGCGCATACGATTCATCTTCGTCAGTGGCAGGAATTTTTTTTCCCGGCCCCTGACATTCAATCAGCAGCGTGGCGGCGGTCGCATCCTTTGCGAGGCTGCGCGGCAGATCAAATGCAATGCGTCCTTCAAGTCGCCTCATCGCGCGATCAATGCCTGCGATCAGTCGTTCATCCTGATGACCCTTAACCGCGACAGTGAATGTTCTGGTCACAGCCAGGCGGCCTTCACGAAACTCAAAGCGCGCAGGCACAGGCAGCAGTTGATGTGGTGTTGAAGAATTCATCTGCGTAAAAGCCAGGCCTGTCATCAGGCACAGCAGCAACATTACAGGCAAAAAGGTTCTGATGATTTTCATAGGTACGATATCGGGTCGTGAATGACAACAGTTGAATTGAACAGGCCTGCATCAGGCGCAATCGAAGTACTGGTTACTTTCTGCGCTCCCTGCGCCTCTGCGTGAGATGAAGTTTCGCACAGAGGAAGAGAGTCACAGTCGTGGCTTGTCACTTCTGTTTTATCAGCGCACAGCCTGCTGATTTGATTTCGTGAGTTGCAACTGATCGCGGCCTTCTTCGATCAGATAGAACTTGTCGGCTTCAACATTGCGAAAAATCTGATGCGTGCCTGCGGGCCACCAGACTTCGACGCTGTCGGCCTGTCGGCTGCGACCCAGGCCGAAATGAGCGCGCAGGTCGCTGTGCGAAAAGTAACTGCCTCCGGCTGAAATTTCACGGATTTGCGCGAGCGCGCCGCTGCGAATTTTGATCCTGGCTCCGGTTGCGTCACGGTTGCTTTTAGTGCCGACAAGTCTGAAGTTGAGAAAGCGATTATTCGTGCCGCCTGAATTGCGCAGCAGCAGCGGGGCGTCGCCGTTATTCGCCACCACGACATCAACGTTACCGTCATTGTCGAAATCAGCGAAGGCCGCGCCGCGCCCGGCATAAGGCACAGTGAAGCCATTGCCGGAAGCTTTGGTGACTTCAATGAATCTGCCCGTGCCGTCGTTGTGAAACAACTGATTGAGCTGTTTGTAATGAATCGCGGGCGTGGCCTGTTCGACTTCGGGATAAACGTGACCGTTGGCGATGAAAATATCCAGCCAGCCGTCATTATCATAATCGAAAAAGCCGCCGCCGAAACTCAGCACCGACCGCGTTGGTTCGGCAATGCCGACGGCATCGCTGACTTCATCAAAAAATCCCTTGCCATCGTTGCGAAACACGCGATTCGGCACCGCCTGAAAATCGGAGATGTACAAATCGAGCTGACCGTCGTTGTCGTAATCGCCGTGCGAAATGCACATTGCCGCCATCGTGCCGCCGTCAGCCGTCAGCGCAACGCCCGTAGTCATCGCCGTGTCGGTGAACGTGCCGTTGTGATTGTTGTGATAGAGATAAGCTTCAACGCCGTCATTGGCGACGAACAGATCGGGCCAGCCGTCGTTGTCATAATCGCACGCGCCGACCGACAGGTTTTTGCCGTTCGGCTGATAAATGCGGGCGGCTTTGGTGACATTGCTGAAAGTGCCGTCGCCGTTGTTGTGATAAAGAATTGCCGGAGTGCCGGGATAGACCGAAGGCGGGCAGCTTGTCGGCACACCGTTGCCGATGACGCAACTGCGCCGACTGGCGGGGCCGAACGTCACGTAGCTGCCGACGTATAAATCAAGCCTGCCGTCGCGGTCGTAATCAAAAAACGTCGCGCCTGAATGAAAGACCGCGCCGTAATCCATCGCGCCGACTCCGGCCTTGTCGGTCACATCGGTAAACGTGCCGTTGCCGTTGTTGCGATACAGAATATTTTTGCCGTACTGCGTGACGTACAGATCAGCGTTGCCGTCGTTGTCGTAATCGCCAAAGACCGCGCCGATGCCGTAACCGCTGCCTGGCACACCGGCCTTGTCAGTGACATCAGTAAAAGTGCCGTCGCCGTTGTTGCGATAGAGCGCATTGCGCGCGCTGATGCCGCGATTGTAAAGGTCGCGCCCGTTGACGAAATAAAGATCCATCAGGCCATCGTTGTTGTAATCAGCCACAGCCACGCCCGGCCCCGCCTCTTCGAGAATGGTCGAAGTTCCGTTGCTGCCCTTGAAATGCACAAAGCTGATGCCTGCGGCTTTGGTGATGCCGGTGAACTGCACGGCTGCGCCCGACTGAGCCGCCGACCAGAAAGGCAGCAGGCCGGTCAGAAGCAGACAACTCAGCAGAATCAGCCGCATAATTTTCGTCAGTGAGCGTGAGATCAGGGTTCGGCCTTTTGCGGGCCGAGAATGCCGGTCTGAATTTCCTGTTTCGCCTGGCGTGCTTTTTCAGAAGTCAGCCGAAAAGCGGCTGACGCGCGCTCGCCATCTTCCTTGCGTCCGGTGCGGGCATAAGCAATCGCCAGATGATAATGTGCTGCCGGATTTTCGGGCTGCAGCCTGGCCGCGTGTTCGAGCGGCGCAACGGCTTCGGCAAATTTGCGGTCAGCAATCAGCGAGCGGCCCAGACCAATAAACGCATCGGCAAAGGCCGGATCGAGTTTGGCGGCATTGCCGAAATGCGCAACCGCCTGCGCCCAGTCACGCGCCTGCCGGGCCAGTTCGCCAAGCACGTATTCGGCTCCGGCATTGCGCGGGTCGAGTTTCAATTCAGCTTCAAATTCCTGGCGCGCTTCTTCACGCGTCGTCGCGGTGACTGCATTTTCAGGCAGCGACAGCAGCAGCCGCCCCAGGCGGTAATGAATGCCCGGCAGATTCGGATTGCCCGCAAGAATGGCGCGGTATTCAGCGGCGGCTTCCTGCCAGCGTTCCTGCGTTTCCAGGGCTTCGGCATTGAGCAGCCGCACCTGGTAAGATGACGAAGCCTTGTAAAGCAGATCCTGCGAAGCCCGCATCGAAAGATCAGAATAGACGTGCGCCGCCTGGTACAACACTTCAGGATCAGCCGGAAAATCGCGCATCAGCAGGCGAATGAAATCAACCGCATCATCGGGCTGATTCAGGCCCATTCCGCACCGCACACCGGCGAGCGCAGCCGCACGGCGTAAATCCTTGTCAGGCATTTGCGGCACGTCTTTTTTGAGCAGCGGCAACGCTTCAGCACACTGCCCGCTTTCAGCCAGGCTCGCGCTTAAATAATGACGCGCGGCGGTGAAGCCGGGCCTGAGCTTCAATGCCTGGCGCAGCACCTGCACGGCATCAAGCGGACGACCGATGGCGTAAAGCGACGCGCCCAGCCGCAACAAATAATCAGCATTGCCCGGCGCGGCTTTGAGCAGCTTTTCAAAGCCCTGAATGGCCGCTTCCCAGTCGCCGCGATCAAAGGCCGCCTGCGCTTCAGTCGCAGCCGCAGGTGCCGCAGCACGTCGCGCTGTTTGCGCGGCAGTCGTGACCGACAACGCACAGAGCAGCGCGAGGGCAGGCAATGACAACGCCAGCAGCGAGCGCGTGAAATAAATAAAACCCGAAATGATTTTGGCAGGGGCTGTCTGAATCATGGAAGTAACAACTGTCACCTCAGGTGACGAAGAAATCCGGGAAACCAGGTCACATCGTCGTAGTAATGAATTCATTCGTTCTGCCTTTGAATATCTGCGAATTCAGCAGCAGAACGAATGAATTCGTTACTACGAGGGTGCGGCGAGTCTCTTTCATGAAGCCGTAATGTCATGACGGATCGCTGGTGTGCGATGTCCTGAACGTTGAAAGAGCGGAGCCGCTCCTGCCGGGAACGACTCCGCTGTCAAATGATCGCTGCGAGAGATTATCTTCGTCAGAAGTGAATCTTCAAAGCGAACTGAATGGTTCGTGGCCCCTGCGAACCCTGCAACAAGCCGAGTCCGGGGCCAAGACCAGTGCCCGGAGCCGTCAGAATCGGGGTGTTGGTGAAGTTGATGAATTCGCTGCGGAACTCGATGTTCTTCGATTCCGTGATGGCGAACTGTTTCTGGAAGCTCATATCCAGCGTCTTCAGGCCGGGGCCGCGCACGGTTGCCACGCCGCAGGTGCCGAACGTGCCGGGCGCTGCCGGGCCGTAAGCCGTCGGATCGAACCACTGATAACCGACATTGCCGGTGGCGTTTTTCTTGCCGAAGACTTTGGCCGGGCCGATGCAGTTGGCGCGCGGGCCGCGTGAATTGGTGCCGGACGCATCACCGCCTGAAATCGTCAGCGGGAACCCGCCGCGAATTTGCAGAATGCCGCTCACGTTCCAGCCGCCAACGACGGCGTTGGCGACGCTGTTGAGATTGCTGCCGTACTTGCGGCCCTTGCCGACCGGCAGTTCATAAACGGCATAAGTTGACAGCGTGTGTTTCACGTCAAAGAAAGCCGGCCCCCATTCCGATCTGCCGTCATAAAGGTTCTGCCAGTACGGCGAAGTCGGAATCGTCTGGCCGCCCCACGATCCGTAATAACCGCTCGAATTGGCGAGCGCCTTGGCGTAGGTGTAAGCCACCTGGTATTGCAGGCCCTTGCTGAAGCGTTTCTGCAACGTGGCCTGCAGGGCGTTGTAACTTTGCGTGCCGTTCGATTCGGTGCCCGAAATGTTGCCGATGTTTTTGAGCGCCGGATTGCCCGACAGGTACGGACTCGCCGCCGTCTTCGGCGTGCCGTCAGCATTGAATCCGCCAAGCAGTCGGCGTTGCAGGTAAGGCATCGGCACCATCAGATGCGTGCCGTGCTGACCGACATAACCGACCTGCAAGGTGGTGTCGGGCGTGAACTGATGCTGCACCGACAGGTTCCACTGCTGCACGACGGCGGGGCGCACGTTCGGATCCCACAACCGGATGATTGCGCCCGCGAACTTGTCGGTCGCTGAAGTCAGCACCGTCAGCCCGTCCTGCGTTCTTGAAGCAGGCAGGGTCAGCGACGAATAGTTCTTGTCGAATTCAGTTGTGAAGGGCGGGTTGAGCGGCAGCCGCAGGTTGGTGCCGGTGCCTTCGAGATACGATGAAATTGTGTACGCGCCGCGCACAACGGTTTTACGTCCGAGGGCTTCGGGCGTCCAGGCAAATCCGATGCGTGGCTGGAAGTTGCCGATGTCGGTGTTGTGCGGGTTATAGAGCGCGCGATTATCGCCGTAAATCGTGGCCGGAGTGCTGCAGCCGAGATCAGCGCGGCCCTTGCCCGCGCACTGAATCGCGCCGCTGATCGGCTCGAAATTCACCTGCCGGTCTTTGACTTCAACCCAGGGCGTGTGCGTTTCGTAACGCAGTCCGAGGTTGAGCGTCAGCGTGTTCGAGAATCGCCAGTCATCCTGGAAATAAGCGGCGATGACGTGCGAACGCTGACCCCAGGTGCCGGTGTTGACGCCGCGACCGAGCGCGTCGGGCAGACCGAGGAAGAAATCAGCGCCGCCGTCGCCTGTGCCGCCCGCGACCGAGAGCGGATCAGGCCCGGCAGTGTAACGACCGCTGAAGCTCATAAAACCCGTGCGGCCATTGTTACCGGCATAGAACGTATTCACGCGGTTTCGCTTGTACTGGAACCCGGTGCGAAAGATGTGCTGACCGCGTGTGATGATCAGCGAATCCTCGAACTGAATTACCGTGTCAGCAAAAAGCTGCTGCGTGCCGGTGTTCGCGTCGCCAATGCCGTTGACGAAGGACGAGCCGAAGCTGAGCGCAAACAGGCCGGGGCCGCGTTCATTGCCGTTTTTGATGCCCAGATCCTGCGCGACATTGCCGAGGCCCTTGGTTGCGCCGCCGTTGTGAACCCGCACGTAATTGACTCCGGCCCGCGCTTCATTGACGAGGCCCGGATTGAAGGTGTGCGTCCAGTTCACGACGGTGTTGTAAGTCGGCGCATTGAGAAAGCTGTCGGCAAAGAGCGGAAAAGTATTGGTTGACGGATTGTCAGTCCGGCTTTGCGAATAACGCCCGAAGAGGCGGTCGTTCTGGGAGAAGTTGTAATCAATCTTCAGGTCTCCCTGATCCATGTGATTGAAGGAATTGGTCGTGTTGAAGTAGTTGCCCTGTGTTTTGCTGTTGATCGGCGCCGGATAAAGCGACGAACTGAACAGGGCTTTGGCCACCGGGTTGATCAGGTTGAGCGGAATCTGATTGTTGGGGAAGGGCACGCGCCTGCCGCTGGCATCAAGCTGGAACGGGTTGTAAAGCTGCGCGCTGACTTCCGAAAAATCGCCCTGCCGCTGCTTTGCGGTAAAGACCGTGATCGCTCCGGTCGAGGCGGGAGTGTTGTTGCGCAGGCCCTGATAATCGGCAAAGAAGAAAAGTTTGTCGCGCACAATCGGGCCGCCGTAAGTGCCGCCGAACTGGTTATAGCGAATCTTCGGTTTGGGTGAACCGAAGAGATTGTTGCTCCAGTTGTTGGCATTGAGGACATCGTTGCGGAAAAACTCGTAGGCCGTGCCGTGATACTGATTGGTGCCGGACTTGATTGAGACGCTGATGATGCCGCCCTGGAAATTGCCGAACTCAGCCGAAGCGTTGTTCGTGATCAGGTTGAATTCCTGAATTGCATCCGGGGCCGGAGTGAAGCCGACCAGGTTGTCCGACACCTGATTGTTGTCCACCCCGTCAAGCAGAAAGTTGTTGGCCTGTTCACGGTTGCCGTTGATGTACGGCCTGCCGCTGAAAATTGCCGGGCCGCCGCCGACCAGCGACGCCGGGTTCGGATTGACACTGCCCGGCGAAAGCAGCGTCAGTTGAATGTAATTGCGCGTGGCGAGCGGCAGCGCCGTGTTGGTGCGCGAATCAATAACCGTGCTGAGTTGCGTGGTGTCGGTCTGAAGCAGCGGAGCCGTGTCCGTCACTTCAATGGTCTGGCTGAGTTCGCCGACCTGCATTTTAATGTCCACGCGAGCGGTCTGATTGAGTTCAAGTTGCAGCGCCGGACGCACGGCCACCTTGAAGCCCGGAGCTTCGACCTTGATTTCATAACTGCCGACCGGCAGGCGCGGCAGGTTAAAGACGCCTTCGGTGTTGGTTTCAGTAGACCAGACCGTTCCGCGCGCCTCATCCCGCGCGGTGACTTTGGCATTGGCTATCGGGGCGTCAGACTGATCAGTGACTTTTCCCAGAATCGCGGCTGTCACCTGCTGCCCTGAGGCTGGCTGATGCAGCGCACAAACGACGAGCAGCAGCGCCAGCAGGTGGGAAAGAAGCACGCTGACCCGTTTGCTTTCACAGTTCATGATTCATTTCTCCTTTCGGTTCGTGATAACGGACAGGTTTCTTCATCCCGGCAAAGCCGGACGATTCGTCTTGGAATGGGTTCAGGTTGCCTGTACAATCGGGCTATCGGAATCATCAGGCGAAAAATCCATGGAGTCGGGCGTCAGCCGACACTGCCTGCCGGAATCGCAGTCAGCGTCGTCGTTAATCAGGCTGTCGCGCGTTCTGTCGTTGGAAAACGGATGAATGAATGATGAATGATTACTGCCGCACTGATCGTTGCCGTTCCGGCTCAGGATGATTCCACCGGGTTCTTTATCAATCCCCCGGACAGCTTTGGAAAAGTGTTTTCAGCGAGTTTTCCCGCGGTCGCTGCCATTCTGCTGTCAGAACTGTCAGGGTCAATCGTCTTACGGTAAATTAACAGGTTAACGTCACCTGTTAACACTGCTGTGCCACAAGGCTTTAAGCCGCCATGGCTCGTCAGCCATTAATCACGGGCAGAGGCGTTTTGCTCTGTCATTCTGAGAGCAGCCTGGATTTTCATCCTTTGCTCAATTGTGTTAACCGAAATCTGTTGAATGGCAATGCAGGCAGCCAAATTGTCAGTTCACGCTGTTGACTCTGATGAGGTGCGGCAGACGCTCGAAAAGCTGCTGGGCAGCCGGTACTTTGTCAACGCGCATAAGAAGAAGCAGTTTCTGCGGGTCATCTGCGAGTTTTATCTGAACGGGCGGGCTGAGGAACTGAACGAATATCTGCTGGCCTATGACGTGTTCGGACGCGACACCACTTATCAGCCGTCAGCCGATCCGATTGTGCGCGTCGTGGCGCACGAGATTCGCAAGAAACTCGAAGCCTATTATCAGGCTGAAGGGGCCAGGGATGAGATCAGACTGGAAATTCCGGCAGGCAGTTACCAGCCTGTTTTCACGCGGCACCCGCGCGTGGCTGACCCTGAACCGGATGCTGAATCGGTGGCTCATGGATTACAGGTGCGTGCCCGGCCCGCGTCGCGGGCTTTGCTGCTGATCCTGATGCTGACGGTTGCGGGGTTGTCGCTGATTGTGGCGCTGCTGTTTTTATCCAACCGTGATTTGCGTGAGAAAGTCGCGCAGGCGAGCCGGGGAACCGATCCGGTGCTGGCTGGTGAAACCTGGAAAACCTTTTTCAATGACTCATCGCCGCCCGTTGTGGTGCTGAGCAATCCGCTGGTGCCGCGTTTCTCAAGCGATGACGAACCGCAGATCATCCTCAGGGATTCAGTGCCGCTGCCTGCCGAAGCCGTGACCGCACTCAGGGAAAAGACCATGAAAAACCCTGACCTGCTGATTCGCTCGCAAACCGGGACGGCAACCACGACTGATAATCACGGAACGACGATCAGCCCTGAACGCAGTCGCCCGCCGGTGCTGATTCTCAGCAACAATTTTTACACCGGCATTGGCGAAGCCATCGGGCTGCATCATCTGACAGGCTTCTTTCGCCTGGCGAATCGCAACATTGTGCTGAAGCAGAGCCGCACGCTGAGCGCCGAAGACCTCAAGAATCACAATGTCATTTTGCTGGGCGGTTCGTGGGTCAATGAATGGTCAGGCAAGCTGCCGGACAATGAGAATTTCGTTTACACCAACAGTTCGACGATTATGAATCTGAACCCGCAACCAGGCGAAGAGCGCGAATACAAACCGCGCTTTGACAGTCGCTCAGGCAATCTGCTGGTTGATTACGCGCTGATTACCCTCAAGCCGAATCTGACCGAAGGCAACAAGGTCATGGTGTTGTCGGGCATTTACAGCCAGGGCACGGAAGCGGCGGCTGAGTTCGTCACCAACACAAATCACCTTGAGCAGCTTAATCAACGGCTCAGTCAGAAAAAGAAACCCGGCGGGCCGGGGAACTTTCAGGCGCTGCTGAAGGTGGGAGTTGAAAACGGAATCCCAACGGTGATTTCAATTCTCGCGCTGCACGAACTGAAGTAACGCACCAGCAAAAAATCAGCCGCCGACAAATTTGCCAGCGGCTGATTGTGCGGTACTGAGCAATGGCTCTCAGTGCCGATTGAAGTGTCTCTGGTTTTCTTACCAGCTCCAGTGGCGGCGATAGCCATCCTTGTAGCCCTGCCGGAAGCCGTAACGATAAGCGTCGTTGCCCTTGCGGTAATGGCTGGAGTTGTTCGGAGTCGGGATCCGGCGGTCACGCGCGTCTTCCTGGCCCCGGTCAAAGCCGTCACGGTAGCCTTTTTCCTCGTCGCGCCTGCTGCCGGAAGATCTGCCGTAACGATCATAGTCACGATCACGATCACGGTCGCGCCGGTCATTCCAGCGATCATCCCGGCGGTCGCGCCGATCATCCCAGCGCCAGTCCTGAGCCTGCACCAGCGACGAACCGACCAGTCCGGTCAGAACAACCAGCATGACTGCTGCCACCAGTGACTTTGTGTATGTTTTGAATTTTTCCATGTTCATAGCCTCCTCCAAATCTGATTGTCCTTTCCCTGCGCCTGCCGCGCACCTGACTTCCGCCGCCTGCGATTGCACTTTGCGCGCCACACCGGGGCCGGACACCGCGCAAATCTGACAAGTCTTTCAGTCAGAACAAATCAGCCCGACTTCAGCAAATAATCCGCAGCCGCATTCAGCCGCACAGTTACACCAGACCGTGTACAGCAGAAACAAAATGGGATTATGTTATTGCTGCCACACTGCCAGTCAGATCAAAGAAAACGCTATGGCTGAATCAACTGCCCCGCAGCCGGAATCGAATCAGTTAACGGAAGGTCTGAGTACGACTGAAGCCCGCCGCCGCCTCGCTGAAGTCGGGCCGAACGAATCGGGAACCGTCAGGCGCGCTGCGCCGCTGCTTCAGTTTCTGCTGCTGCTGGCGAATCCGCTGGTTCTCATTCTGCTCATTGCCAGTGCGGTTTCGGCCTTCGTCGGTGAACTGGTCAATGCCGTGATTATTGCGCTGATGGTGATTGTCAGCGTGCTGCTCAATTTTGTGCAGACGTGGCGTTCGCAGCGGGCGGCTGAAAGTCTGCGCGCGCAGATTGCGCCAACAGCAACAGTGCGGCGTGATGGGCGGTGGATTGAAGTGCCGGGCCGCGAACTGGTGCCGGGTGATCTGATTCGCCTGTCAGCGGGCAATCACGTCCCGGCTGATGCGCGCCTGCTGCGGGCCAGAGATTTGCACGTCAATCAGGCCGCGCTCACGGGCGAATCACTGCCCGTCAGCAAGGAAGTGCAGGCCGCGCCGCCCGATCAGTCACAATCCGGCGAAGACAGCAATCTGATTTTTCTCGGCACTTCGGTCATCAGCGGCACGGCTGAAGCTGTCGTGATGGCGACGGGCAGGCGCACGGCGTTTGGCGACATTGCCGAACGGCTGACGGCCAAGCCGCCTGAAACCGAATTTGAACGCGGCGCACGGCAGTTTGGTTTTCTGATTATGAAGACCATCTTCTTTCTGGTGCTCTTTGTGCTGCTCGTGAGCATTGTCCTCAGGCACGAGCCGTTTGAATCGCTGCTGTTTGCGCTGGCGCTGGCGGTCGGGCTGACGCCGGAATTTCTGCCGATGATTACGACTGTGACACTCGGCCAGGGCGCGGTTCACATGGCGCGGCAGAAAGTCATCGTGCGCCACCTCGAAGCCATTCAGAATTTCGGCAGCATGGATATTCTGTGCAGCGACAAGACCGGCACACTGACGAGCGGCGAGATGGCGCTCAATCAGGCGCTCGATCCGTCAGGCACAGCTTCTGAACGCGCGCTTGAACTGGCCGCGCTCAACAGCGCCTTTGAAACGGGCATCAGAAATCCGCTCGACGAGGCAATTCTGCGGCGGCATCAGCCACAGGCTGAAGCCTGGTGCAAGCTTGATGAGATTCCTTTTGATTTTGAGCGCAGGCGGCTCTCGGTGGTCATTGCCCGCGAAGCGGAACGATTGCTCATCAGCAAGGGCGCGCCTGAAAACATTCTGGCCTGTTGTTCCGGTTATGAAACCGGCGGGCAGACGCTGGCCTTTGACGAAACTGCGCGCAAACGGGCGCAGGAGATTTATGAAAACCTGAGCGCGCAGGGTTATCGCACGCTGGCAGTAGCTTACAGAGTTGTTCCGGCGCAGGCGGTTTACCGCGTCAGTGACGAGACGGCGCTGACGCTGGCGGGTTTTCTTTCGTTTTCTGATCCGCCGCTGCCTGATGCGGCTGCGGCAATTGAATCGCTGCGGCGTGACGGCGTGCGCGTCAAAATTCTGACCGGAGACAGCGATCTGGTGGCGCAGCATATCTGCGCGACGGTCGGCCTCAAACCCGGACGCATCATCACCGGCCAGGAACTTGAACAGACGAGCGATCAGGCGCTGGCGCATCTGGCCGAAAAGACCATCGTCTTTGCCCGCGTCTCACCCGCTCAGAAACACCGCATCATCATTGCCCTGAAAAGACGCGGCCACGTCGTCGGTTACCTGGGCGACGGCATCAACGATGCGCCTTCGCTGCATTCCGCCGATGTCGGCATTTCAGTGGCGACCGGAGTTGATGTGGCCAGAGATGCCGCGCAGATCATTCTGCTGGAACGCAGCCTGCGCGTGCTGCATCAGGGCATCATCGAAGGGCGCAAGGCCTTCGGCAATGTGATGAAGTACCTGCTGATGGGCACGAGTTCAAATTTCGGCAATATGTTCAGTATGGCCGCTGCCGCAGTGTTCCTGCCTTTTCTGCCGATGCTGCCGACGCAGATTCTGCTGAATAATTTTCTGTATGACCTGGCGCAGGTCACGATTCCGACCGATCAGGTTGACGATACCTACATTCACAAACCGAAGCGCTGGAACATCAGAATGATTCGGGACTTTATGCTTTACATCGGCCCGATCAGTTCGCTCTATGACTTTCTGACCTTCGCGGTGCTGCTGAAAGTTTTTCAGGCTTCAGAAGCGTTCTTTCACACGGGCTGGTTTGTCGAATCGCTGGCCACGCAGACGCTCGTGCTGTTTGTCATTCGCACGGCGGGCAACCCGTTTCGCAGCCGTCCGAGCCTGCCGCTGACTTTGACCACGCTCGGAGTCGTAATGATCGGAATCATCCTGCCGTTTACGCCGCTGGCCGGACTGGCTGGCCTGACGCCGCTGCCGCCGGGTTTCTTTCTGTTTCTGTTCGTCGCCGTCGCAACTTATCTGCTGCTCGTCGAACTCGTCAAACGCCGACTGATGCGCCGCCTCTGAATCAGATCACTCAATTCAAAACAGAAGTCACAGCGAGACGGTGTTTGGAGTTCCAGCTTTAGCTGGCAAGGTTGCTGGTTTATGAGCCAGCTAAAGCTGGAACTCCAAACACCGTCTCGCGGTGGCTCCAGTCTGAAACCCATGCAGGCGCGTGCAGTGATGCTGATTGACAAGGCCGATGACGCTTCAATACACTGCCTGACTTGTTCATCAACGCGAATGTCACTGCTTACAAACACCGGGATCATCAATGTTCAGGCTCTACAACACACTCTCTGCTTCGGTCGAAGATTTTCACCCGCTCTCCGGCAACACCGTGCGCATGTATGTCTGCGGCCCGACGGTGCATGATTTCGCGCACATCGGGAATTTCAGGACATTTCTCTTTGCCGACCTGCTGCGGCGTTATCTGAAGTATCAGGGCTATCAGGTGCAGCACGTCATGAACATTACTGACGTGGATGACAAGATCATCAAAAAGGCGACTGAAGCGGGCAAAACGCTGCGCGAATACACCGACATTTACACGCAGTATTTTCTGGAAGACTTCGACGCACTGGGCGCTGAAAGGCCTGAACAGATTCTGCGCGCCACCGATCACATTCCTGAAATGATCGAACTCGTCCGGCGGCTCAGCGCCAGCGGGCACACTTATGAGTCTGACGGTTCGACCTATTTTCGCATTGCCACTTTCGATCATTACGGGCGGCTTTCGAAGATGAACTTTGAGGGCAACATTGCCGGAGCGAGCGAGCGCGTTGACGCTGATGAATATGACAAGGCCGATGCGCGCGATTTTGTATTGTGGAAGGCGACCAAACCCGGCGAACCGTTCTGGGAAACTGAAATCGGGCAGGGGCGTCCGGGCTGGCATCTTGAATGCTCAGCGATGTCAATGAAGGCGCTCGGTGAAACCTTCGACATTCACGCGGGCGGCATTGATCTGGTCTTTCCGCATCACGAAAACGAAATCGCGCAGTCGGAAGGCGCCACCGGCAAACCGTTCGTGCGGTACTGGGTGCATGCTGAATTTCTGATGGTCGAAGGGCAGAAGATGTCGAAGCGGCTGGGCAATTATTACACCTTCCGCGACCTCGTGCAGATGGGCCACACGCCGCGCGCGATTCGTTACCTGCTGCTGTCGGCCCCGCATCACAAACAGCTTAACTTCACGCTCGAAGGTTTGCGCGGAGCCGAAAGCACCGTTGAGCGGCTCAATGATTTCAGAAAACGGCTCGATGAAGTCAGCACCCAAGGCGAAGCAACCCAGGCCATCAATGATCTGATTGAACGCGCCCGCCTGCGGTTTGAAGCCGGGATGAATGATGACCTGAATACTGCCGAAGCCCTGGCCGCGATTCACGATTTTGTGCGCGAAACCAACACGGCGCTGGCTGCCGGTCAGGTCACGACTGCTGATGCACAGGCGCTGCTGCAACTCGTGGCGCGGTTTGATGCGGTCTTTGGCATTTTTGGCGAAGTCAGTCACGAAATGCTCGATTCTGAAATTCAGGCGCTGATTGACGAGCGCCAGGCCGCGCGCAAGGCCAGGGATTTCGCCCGCGCCGATGAAATTCGCCAGTTGCTGACCGCGCGCGGCATTCTGCTTGAAGATACCAAAGACGGCGTGCGCTGGCGCCGAAAGCAGGAGGCCTCACAATAACTGACTGCCGCCACTTCCCCCCGATGCCGGTTCAGACTTCAGGATGATCAGGAGTTCAATGTCATGACTGTCCCGCTGCGCGTGCTGCATGTTGAAGATGATCCGCTGGACAGCGAACTTATTCAGAACCATCTGCGCGCAGATGGTATTGAATGCGAACTGGTGCGCGTCGAAACGCGGGCTGAAATGCAGGCGGCGCTTGAGACCGGGAACTTTGAAATCATTCTGTCAGATTATGCGCTGCCCACCTTCAACGGGTTTGAGGCGCTCGCCTGGCGCAATGAAAAATGCCCGCACCTTCCTTTCATCCTCATTTCCGGCACGCTCGGTGAAGAGGCCACGATTGAAGCCTTTCAGCGCGGAGCCACCGATTACGTTCTGAAACAGCGCATGGAACGCCTGGGGCCGTCGGTCAGGCGCGCGCTGCGCGAAGCCGCAGAACACAACGAACTGCGCCGCGCCGAAGCAGAACTGCGAATGGCGCATCAGCGCATGCGGTTTCATATCGAAAATTCACCGCTCGCCATTATTGAATTCGACAAGGATATGCGGGTGCAGTACTGGTCGCCGCAGGCTGAAAAAATCTTCGGATGGACGACCGCTGAAGCGATGGGGCGATTGCCGGGTGAATTGAAACTGGTGCATCCCGACGATGAGCAGCAGGTGCAGGAAGTGATGCGGCAACTGCTTGAAGGTCGCGTCTCGCGCAACAGCGGCGAGAATCGCAACTGCACGAAGGATGGGCAGGTCATCTGGTGCGAATGGTACAACTCGGCGCTGATGGATGAACACGGCCATCTGATTTCAATCCTCTCGCTCGGACTCGATATTACAGGGCGACGGCGCATGGAAGCGGAACGCGCGCGACTGCTGGCGGGCGAACAGCAGGCGCGTGAAACTGCCGAAGCCGCGAGCCGCGCCAAGGATGAATTTCTGGCCGCCGTGTCGCACGAACTGCGCACGCCGATGACGCCGGTGCTGGGCTGGCTGCGCCTGATTCGCGGCGGAACGCTCAATGCGCAGGCGACGGCTCACGCGCTGGAAAAGATCGAACATAACGTGCGCGCTGAAATCCGGCTGGTTGAGGATCTGCTTGACGTGTCGCGCATCATCACCGGCAAACTGCGCATTGACTGCCGCCCGCTGGAACTGCTGCCGATTATTGAATCCGCGATTGATTCAATGAGTCCGGCGGCAGAAGCCAGAGGCATCACGCTCAGGCTGGAGGCTGATTCGCTGTCCGGTCTGGTAGCGGGTGATCCTGATCGCCTGCGCCAGGTGGTCTGGAATGTTCTCTCGAATGCCATCAAGTTCACACCGCAGGGAGGCCGTGTCGCGGTCAGGCTGGAGCGCACTGATTCACAGATGATCATCACCGTCAGCGATACGGGCCAGGGCATTCACGCTGACTTTCTGCCGTTTATGTTTGAGCGTTTCCGGCAGGCCGATGCGTCGCTGACCAGAGCGCACGGCGGTCTGGGCCTGGGACTTGCGATTGTGCGACACCTGGTTGAATTGCACGGCGGCACGGTTACGGCATACAGCGCCGGGCCGGGAAAAGGGACGACGCTGACCATCGCACTGCCGCTGCTCGATCAGCGTCATAAAGTCAGCCAGCCCGAACGTCGGCAGTCAGTGCCTCAACCGCTGACACCGAAAACTGAATTCAGTCTTGACGGGGTGCGCGCCCTGGCCGTTGATGACGACCCGGACACGCTGGAAATTCTCACCTGGGTGCTGACACAGAGCGGCGCGCAGGTCAGAACCGCGCCGTCAGCGCTGGCCGCGCTCGACATCTTTCAGCAGGATTCAGTGGACGTGGTGATTTCCGACATCGGCATGCCGGGGCTGGATGGTTATGATCTGATTCGCCGCATTCGTGAACTTGAACAGAACCGCCGACCGCAGGTTCCGGCCATCGCGCTGACCGCCTTTACGCGCATCGAAGACCGGTTGCAGGCGCTCGCCTCAGGCTTTCAAATGTACATCTCAAAACCCGTCGAACCCGAAGAACTCGTCGCCGTCATCGCCAGCCTGACCGGACGACTCGACAGATAATTCCACCTCAGAGCGCAAGGCCGGGAGCACAGGCTGGGAGCGCGGGCATCCCTGCCCGCATGTCTTTCGCAAATCATGCGGGCAGGGATGCCCGCGCTCCCAGCCTGTGCTCCCGGCCTTTACAAGACCTTCAATTCCCGTTGCCTGTTCCGGCCTCACGACGCGTGCCGAGTTGTTTGAGCAGTTCACGCACGGCGGCGTCAAGCTGTGAATCGCGGCCCGTGTAACTTTCACCGATGGGCCTGATGACCGGCACATCAACCGGACGCGGATTGAGTTCCATCACCTGACCATCGGTGGCCTGCACCTTGATGAACGGCAGTCTGATTGATGACCCGTCAATCAGTTGCAGATTGGATGTGTAAATGATCCAGCCCGCCGTTGGTTCACCCACGACTTTGCCGAGTTTCAGGCTGCGATAGCCTTCGGTGAAATCTTCGGCGTCTGAAAGTGAATGCTGATTGGTGACGAGGATGGTGGGCGCTTCAAGTGAACGCTGGCCCAGGAACGAACGGCCCGGCGCAGCAGGGAAGCCGCGTGTGGTCATTGTCAGATAACCGCGCCGCGCCAGCACGTCAATCGCATAGACGTTGACGAAGCCGCCGTTATTGTTGCGAACATCAACAACGACGCCCTCGCGCGCGTGATTGTCTGAATCAAGATCGGTGTAAAGCTGCGCGAGCGAACCGGCGGACATATCGGGCATATGCACATAACCAAGGCGGCCATTGCTGATTCTGGCCACGTAATCGCGCCTTTCATTGACCCACTGCCGGTAAAGCAGCGCCTTCTCGGTTGCCGTGCTGACGGGCCTGACCACGATTTCACGCGGGCTGCTGCCATCGGCGTTTGCTGAAATCGTCAGCGCCACGCGGCGGTTGACTCTGAATGACAGCAGTTCATCGAGGTTGCTTTCACGGCTGATTTTTGTGCCGTCAACCGCGAGCAGATAATCACCGACTTTGAGATTACCAGCGACGGCAGCGGGGCCGAGCGCAATGATTTCGGTGACTTTCAGGCGACCGTTGTTTTCGTATTCGCCGCGATCAAAGCGCAGGCCGAGTTTGCCGACGCCGGACTGCTGCGCGCCACCGGTGAACGGCCCGGAAACACCTGAATGCGAAGCGTTGAGTTCGCCCACCATCAGGTTGAGCAGGCGGCGCATTTCATCAGGCGTGCGCGCTCCGGCAATGCGCGGTTCATATTCGGCGCGCACCGCGTCCCAGTTGGCGCCGTGATAGTTCGGGTCATAGAACTGATCGCGCTGCCACGTCCACGCCTGCCTGAAAACTTCCATCTTCTCCTGGTTGAAATCAACATCCATCTCCGCCGTCACAGCGAGCGGGCGCGGCGTGCGCGTGTCAACCGGAATGACGCTGATGCGGCCCTGTTCGAGATAGAAAACTTCCTTGCCGTCGGGCGAAAACTGCGCTTCTGATTTGAAGCCCGGCGTTGAGGTCAGTTGTCGCGCGACGGCAGGTTCACGCGACAATTCATCGAGCGAATAAGTGTAAAGATTGACCTGGCCTTCGGCGCTCGCGGTCATCAGCAGCGTTTTGCCGTCAGGACTGAGCGTCAGCGCATTCACGTCCACGCCGACGGGGAGTAAATTCAGGCGCTGGCGAATGCCTTCAAAAACAATCTCGACCGGCTTGCTGTCAGGTTTTTTCGGTTCAGCATTCGGCGTGCTGGCCGGGGCTGGTTCGTTTGTTTGCGTCCGGCGTTCACCGGGAATGGTGCGCGGCGTTTCCTGGCGAAAGAGGTCGCGGAACTGATCTTCGCGGAATTTCGGCGTGCGCGGAAGCAGATCAAGCCGGGCGACCTGGCCGCTTTCGGTGCGCTGAACCGTCTCAAAGAAAATTGCCGTTCCGTCAGGACTCCACGAAATTGTGCCGCCTGAACGACTGGCGAGCGCGCTCAGTTGGCGGCTTTCACCGCCTGCTGCCGGAACCGCATAAAGATTGGTGAATGATTTGTTGCTGACCGCTGCATAAGCGATCCATTTGCTGTCGGGCGACCAGACGAGCGGGCGATCACTGAAAAACGGCGCGCGTTGCAGGTAGCCATTGGCAAGGGCGCGTTCCTGTTTTGATTCGAGTTCAAGCACGCGCAATTCCTTGCCGCCGCGTGTGAAGGCCAGCATCTTTCCGTCCGGCGAAAAACGCGGCAGTGCATCGGCGGCCCTGTCGCTGGTCAGTTGCTGTTCGCTGTTGCTGGTGAAATCGTAAATGAACAGATGCGCCACCCCGTCGCGTTCAGAAGCGTAGGCCAGGCGTTTGCTGTCAGGCGCCCAGGTCAGATGATATTCAGCCGCCACTGTGCGCGACACGCGGGCGGCATCACCGCCATCCTTTGCCGAGGCCGCGAAGATTTCGCCGCGCACGATGAAGGCCACCTTCTTTCCGTCAGGCGAAAGCGCGAGTTCCTGAATGTTGCTGTTGAGCGTCAGATGCTCAACCGACGGGCCAGCCGGAGCGCCGCGCCGCACAATCGAAACTTCAGCCGCATTGCCGTTTGCTGTATCGAGCTTCCAGATGCCGAAGTTGCGCTCAAAGACAATCGTTTTGCCATCCGGTGAAATATTCGGCCACAGCACGCGGCCATCCCTGAATTTCGTGATCTGTTTTGCGGGGCCGCTGAGCGGCTTCATCCAGATGTTCTGTGCGCCGCTGCGATCAGAAACATAAAAAACGCTGCGCCCGTCGCCGCTCCACATCGGCCACATCTCTCTGGCTCCGCTTTCGGTCAGTTGTTCGTACTTTGCGCCGTCGCGCAGCAGCCAGATTTCAGCTTCGTCAATGTGGCTGCGGCCCTTGCGCCACCACTGACCCGCGCTGATGCCGCGCGCGGTGAAGGCCACGGTCGAACCATCCGGCGCAGGCGCGGCAAAATATTCGCTGGCGTAGCGGTCGCCGCTCACCTGCATCGGCGTGCCGCCTTCGACGCTGACGCGGTAAACGTCATTCATTCCAGAAATGTCGCGGCTTGCCGAAGAAAACCAGATCCATTTGCCATCGCGTGACCAGCCGTCAAGCTGTTCATTCGTGTCATCGAAAGTCAGCCGCTTCAGTTCTCCGGTTGCCAGCGTAAGGATGTAAATATCGCCATTGCCGGTGCGCGTCGAAATGAACGCCAGCCGTTTGCCGTCCGGCGAATAAAGCGGGCGCGATTCACTGGCCGGATGCGAAACGAGCAGCCGCGCTTCGCCGCCGCCTGCGGGAACCGTCCAGATGTCGCCGCCTGAAACAAAGGCGATTTCAGCGCGATCAGGTGAAATGGCCGGTTCGGCAAACGACGCCTGCGCCGTGACTGCGCTTTGAGCAGGCGCGGAATGAACCGACAGACAAATAAACAACAAAGCAGCGAGCAGCGTGATTGAAGCGTGTTTCATCAGTGGCCTCCGGGATGAAGTGAAATACTGTGTGAGGTGAGCGGCATTTTCTTCCGGCACACTGAGGCTTTCAAGTGGGCCGCGCTGAAAATTGCCGGAGCTGTCAGGAACGATGAGCAATCTTGTGCGATCTTTTTTGCAGCGGCTGGCGTAACTGATCGCACAGGACTGTTACAATGCCGCGCTGTCGAAGATGGAACAGACCACCGATGACGCGGATGCAATGGATTGACGCTGATCTGATCCGCTTTGATCTGCCGCCGTCCGCGTCATCGGTGGTCTGTTGTGTTCAGAATTTCAAAGACTCATCACTGCTTCAGAGGAGGTCAAAGTCAGTGGAACAATTCACGCCAACGCCGCGCACGACCGTCAGACGCCTGCCCAAACGGGCTGAATATGATCGTGAGGCGGTGTGCCGCATTCTTGATGAAGCTTTTATCTGTCACGTCGGTTTCGCCATTGACGGCCAGCCGTTTGTCATTCCGACCGGCTATGCCCGCGCTGGTGACAAACTTTACATTCACGGTTCAGCCGCGAGCCGGATGCTGCGTTCGCTGGCCGAAGGCATCGAAGTCTGCGTGACCGTGACGCTCATTGACGGGCTGGTGCTGGCGCGGTCGGCTTTTCATCATTCGTTCAATTATCGTTCGGTGATGATCTTTGGCCGGGCAACGGTGGTGGAAGATCAAGCTGAAAAGATGGCGGCGCTGCGGGCTTTTACTGACCACGTGATTGCAGGTCGCTGGGATGAAGTGCGCGAACCGAACGAGCAGGAACTGAAGGGGACGCTGGTGCTGTCGCTGCCGCTTGCTGAAGTCTCAGCCAAAATTCGCACCGGCCCGCCGATTGATGATGAAGAAGATTACGCTTTGCCGGTCTGGGCGGGTGTGATTCCGGTGACTCAGACTTTCGGCGCGCCGGTCGCGGAGCCGCGCCTGGCTGATGACATCGCGCCATCTCAGAACGTCCTGAATTACCGGCGACGGGTTGAATAATTCAGACGATCAGCCGCCAGGCCGCGCCATCAGGCACGATCTGACCAACGCAGGGCGTGGCGAAATGAGTGCCGAAAATCAGCACCGGGCTGTCAGCATAACGCGACAGAAAGGCGCGGCGTGTGGCGCGGGCGGCTGCCGGGTCGGAATCAAACAGGCTCGCCCAGTCGGGTTCTGAACACTGCACCGGATGATGCATCAGGTCGCCGGTAATCACTGCCTCTGCGCCCTGCGAACTGATGCGCACGCTGACGTGACCGGGCGTATGGCCGGGCGTCGGTTCCAGATACACCTCGCTCGTCAGGCGGTGATCCATTTCAATCAGATCACACAGACCTGCTTCGATGACCGGGCGCACCGAATCGCCCAGAATGTCGTCCGGTTCCTGCGCCTGCTGCTGCGACCAGTATTCCCATTCGCGGCGGGCAAACAGGTAACGCGCCTGCGGAAAAGTGGGAACCCATCTTTCATCAGCCAGCATCGTGTTCCAGCCGATGTGATCAACGTGCAGGTGCGTGCACAGCACCAGATCAATTGATTCGCGCGGGAATCCGGCAGCGGCGAGATCGGTCAGAAAGCCCGTTTGCAGCCGGTTCCAGAACTTCTGCGCGCGCGGCTTGTCATTGCCGACGCAGGTATCAACGATGATGCGGCGGCCTTCCGATTCGATGACATAAGCCTGAATCGCCGAGATGAAATAACCATCGTCACTGGCGAAATGAGGCCGCAGCCACGCGTGCCGCAGAATGTTTTCCGGCGTGGCCTGCGCAAAGAGAAACGTGCCGCGCGTCGGCCCTTCGATTTCAACGATGCGGGTAATGGTGACGTTGCCGACCTGCCATTTGTTCATAAGCTGCTTCCTCACATCCGGTGCAATGCCGGGAGCGTCAGCGACCGGAGGCCTGCGAAAGCGGCGCTCACCGACAGCACCCGGTCGCTGACGCTCCCGGTACTGTACCAATTCCGGCGCAGCAGGGAATCACACCGCCTGACTGACTGTCAAACGACATCTGAAAATCCCTTCAAGTCTCATCCGGTCGCCGCCGATAAGTCATTTGTAGAATCTGGTCGGAGCCTGAGGCGGGAAGGATCATCAGATGGAAACATTCATTGCCAGACAGCCGGTTTTCACGCAGCATCAGAAGGTCTATGCCTACGAACTGCTGTATCGTTCCGGGACGACCGTCAATTCCTGCACGGCGATTGACCTCAATCACGCGGCGAGCAAGGTGATTGCCGACACCGGACTGCTGCTGGGAGCCAGAAATCTGACGGACGGGAAAAAAGCTTTCATCAACGTCACCCGCGAAGTGCTGGTCAACGGGCTGATTGAACTGCTGCCAAAGGATCTGACAGTCGTTGAACTGCTCGAAACCATCGAACCCGATGACGAAGTCATTGCCGCCTGCCGCAAACTCAAAGCCGCAGGTTACACGCTGGCGCTGGATGACTTTGTTTATGCGCCGCGCTTTGAGCCGCTGATTGAACTGGCCGACATCATCAAGGTTGATTTTCTGCTGACGGATAAAGCGGGCAGGGCTGATCTGGCGCGGCGCGGTCAGCAGCACGGCATTAAACTGCTGGCCGAAAAAGTTGAAACGCACGAGGATTTCAAAGAGGCCGTTGACCTGGGCTACACGTGGTTTCAAGGCTATTTTTTCTGCAAGCCGGTGATTCTGTCGCGCAAGGACGTGCCGGGCAACAAGCTGCAATACCTGAAAATATTGCAGGAAATTCAGCGGCCTGAAATCAACATGGAGCAGGTCGAACGCATCATTCGCCGCGATCTGTCGCTGACCTTCAAACTGCTGCGCTATCTCAATTCGCCCGCCTTCAACTTCCGCAATGAAATTGAAACGATTCGCCAGGCGCTGATGCTGCTCGGTGAACGTCAGATCAGAAAGTGGGCGTCGCTGGTCATCGTCACCAGTCTGGGCAAGGACAAGCCCGAAGAACTGGTGATGCAGGCGCTCGTGCGCGCGCGGTTCTGTGAAACGCTGTGCCCGCTGGTCGGTCTGGGCAATCGCGCCGAAGACCTTTTTCTGACCGGGATGATGTCGCTGATTGACGCGATTCTTGATCGCCCGCTGGCAGACCTGCTCAGGGAATTGCCGCTGAACGCCGACATTCGTGACGCGCTGCTCGGCCAGGATAACAAGCTGCATCAGATTTACAGCCTGACCGTCGCTTACGAACGCGGCGACTGGGAACAACTCTCCCGCCTGACCGCGCAACTCGGCGTCAACGGAGCCGACATTCTGGGTCTTTACCTGAGCGCCGTCGAATGGGCAACGCAAAGTTATCACGGAGCCGGAGCCGCTGAGCAGTCGGCAGGAAAGTAACGAGCGACAGCGAAAAAACGGGATCGTGCGCGCCTGTTTCGTCCTCAGCCTTTTTCGTCAGCCACAGGCAACTACAGGTAATTCGAAATCTGATCTGCCGCAGGTCTGTCATTCACTCCGGGCTGAATGATAAGCGGAGCTGTGCGCATTCAGCCCGGTGCGAAACAATGGCCAGGTGTGAAGCAAAGGCAGGGTCTTCAGCCTGGCCTGCTGACTTTGTTGTTCATCTTCATGTGTCTGACTGGCGAAAACGTTTCGCGGATTTTTCATTAAAATTCCGGATTTTTTTCAGGGACGTTCCGGTTTTCATATTTTGATTGTAAAGTGCGCGCTTAATGCTCAACTCGCTTGCCGGACGCTCTGCCTGAATGACACTCGTTTTACCCTCGTTTGCCAAAATCAACTGGACGCTCGAAGTCCTGGGGCGGCGGCCTGACGGTTATCACGAACTGCGGACGCTGCTGCAAACCATCAGTCTCGCCGATGAACTCAGGTTTTCACCGACCGCAGGCGGCATTGAAATCATCTGTGACCGACCCGATGTGCCGACTGATGAACGCAACCTTGTGCACCGGGCGGCGCGGTTGCTGGGCGAATTTGCGGGACTTGAGCCGCGCGTGCGCATTGAACTCGTCAAACGCATTCCGGCGGCGGCGGGACTTGGTGGCGGCAGCAGCAATGCTGCAGTGACGCTGCTGGCGTTGCAGCATTTGTGGAATCTCCGGCTGGGGCGGCGCGACCTGCTGCGCCTGGGCGCGCAACTCGGCGCTGATGTGCCGTGTTTTTTCACGGGCGGGACGATGATCGGCATCGGGCGCGGCGATGAAGTCTGGCCGCTGCCGGACGTGGAATGCAGCCGTCTGCTGCTCGTCAATGCAGGCATAGCTGTCCCAACGGCAGAGGTTTACGGCAATCTGCCCGCTGAGTTGACAAAAGCGGTACCCGCCGCTACTATGCCGTTTTCTTTGGAGGCCGCTGACGCCTGCCTCAGGTCATCAGGCGAGTTGAAAGCCCTGTGGCCAGCGATTTTACGCAACGATCTTGAAGTTCCGGTGCTGACTCGCCACCCGCTGCTCGGTGAGATCAGGGAGCGACTGAACCAGGCCGGAGCCGCCGGAGTGCTGATGTCGGGCAGCGGTTCGACCATCTTCGCGGTCTTTGACAGTGACGCGGCGCTTGAGGCCGCGCAGGCTGAGATCAGCTCTGCCGGGTGGTGGAGCGCACGGGCGCGCACAGTCGGACGCGACGAATATCAGAAGCATTTCAAATTCGGGATTTGATGAGTTGCTGGGGAGTCGCCAAGTGGTAAGGCAGCGGCCTTTGGAGCCGCCATTCGCAGGTTCGAATCCTGCCTCCCCAGCCATTTCTTTGCGCCGCAAAGCGGTGGTCTGAAAATACGCCGCTGATCATGGGTCACTGATGACTGCTTTTATGAACAGCTTACAGGTCTTCTCAGGGAACGCCAATCGCCCGCTGGCGGAAGAGATCTGTCGTTATCTGGGGATTGAACTGGGCAAGGCCAATACGACGCGCTTTCCTGACGGCGAGTTCAATTTTCAGATCCTTGAAAACGTGCGCGGCAGCGATGTGTTCATCGTGCAGTCCACCTGCCCGCCGGTTGACAACAACCTGATGGAACTGCTGATTATGCTGGATGCCTTCCGGCGTTCATCGGCAGACCGCATTACGGCAGTGATGCCTTATTACGGTTATGCGCGCGGCGACAAGAAAGACAAACCGCGCATTGCCATCACGGCCAAACTGGTGGCCAATCTGGTGACGGTGGCCGGAGCCGACCGCGTATTGTCGGTGGATATGCACGCGCAGCAGATTCAGGGGTTCTTTGATATTCCCTTTGATCACCTGTTTGCCGCGCCGGTGATGGTGGAATACTTCCAGCATCATCCGCCGGAAAACCTCGTGGTGGTATCGCCCGATCCGGGCGGCGCTGAACGCGCGCGGGCTTATGCCAAGCGGTTGAACGCCGATTTCGCCATTGTGGACAAGCGGCGCGACAAGACCCGGCCCGGCCACGCCGAAGCCGAAGTGATGAACGTCGTCGGCGAAGTCGAAGGACGCAGTTGTCTGATCGTGGACGATATGGTGGACACCGCCGGAACGCTGACGAAAGTGGCTGAAGCTCTGAGTAAGCATGGCGCCACTAAAGTTTATGCCAGTTGCGTGCATCCGGTGTTGTCAGGCCCGGCCATTGAGCGGATTGAAAAATCGCCGCTTGAAAAAGTGGTCGTCACCAATACGATGCCGGCTGATCGCATCAGAGGCAATGACCTGTTTGAGATTCTGAGTGTGGCTCCGCTGATTGCCGAGGCCATCAAGTCAATTCACGACGAAACGTCGGTGAGCAGATTGTTTATCTGAAGTTCTGGAGAGAAACGACATGAGTTTTGATACGAATATTGTTCTGCAGGCGCAAACGCGCGAGGAAAGAGGCAAGAATGCGGCTCGTCGCCTGCGCGCCGCCGGGATGATTCCGGTGGCGATTTATGGTCATGGCGATGCGGTGGTCGGTTCGGTTTCACGGCGCGAACTGGCGGCGCTGCTGCGGGCGCATGGCCGCAATCAGGTCTTCAATCTGACTCTGAACGGTCAGTCTTCGCCGGTCAAGATCGCCGAACTTCAGCTTGATCCGGTCAGAGGTTCGGTGCTGCACGCCGATCTGATGCGGATTTCACTGACCGAAAAGACTGAGTTCGAGGTGCCGATTCACATCACCGGCGAAGCCGAAGGCGTCAAGCTGCAGGGCGGCCTGCTCGACCTGCCGGCTCATTCGCTCAAGGTGCGTTGTCTGCCGGGCGACCTGCCGTCGCAGATTGATGTGGATGTGACGGCGCTCAAAATCGGCAGCCATCTGAGAGTCAAAGACCTCAGCCTGCCCGCCACGCTTGAAGTCCTGACTGACCCTGACGTGATTGTGGCGACAGTGATCGGGCACAAGGAAGAGGAAGCGGCGGCTCCGGCTGAAAGCGCGGCTGAACCCGAAGTCATCAAGAAGGGCAAGACCGAAGAGAAGTAGCCGAACCTGGAAGTCTGCCGGGGCGCAGCTCAGGTCAGCCGTCATTCACACTGACCCTGCCGGGCGGTGGCGGCCTTCAGTTCAGGAACCTCTATGTGGCTGATCGTCGGCCTGGGCAATCCGGGCACGCAGTATGAATGGACGCGGCACAATTGCGGCTTTCTGGTCATTGATGAACTTGCCCGCCGCGCCGGACGCGACACGCGCCTGAAGGAATGCCAGGCGCTGACCGCGCGCGCACGCATCGGTGACGCTGAGGCGCTGCTCGTCAAACCGCAGACTTTCATGAATCTGAGCGGCGTCGCCGTCAAAGAGTTGTTTGCCAGGTATGAAACCGGTGACGTGGCCAGGATGCTGGTCATCAGCGATGATTTCGCTTTGCCGTTCGGTCGTCTCAGAGTGCGCCCCCAGGGCAGCGCCGGCGGTCACAACGGCCTGAAATCAATCATCGCCAAACTCGGCACGCAGGATTTTCCGAGGCTGCGCATGGGCATTGCGCCCGATCATCCGATTCGTGATTCCGCAGCCTTTGTGCTGGCCGAATTCAATCGCAGCGAACGCGAGGCGCTTGATGAAATCATCGGGCGCGCCGCCGACGCCGTCGAAGTTGTTTTGACAAAGGGCATCGCTGAAGCGATGGCCCGTTATAACTGACGTGGCGATCAGCAGACACCACCACTGAGCCAGGCGGCTCGCCGTGTCACCGTGTCGCTTCAGTCGCCGCGTCGCTGCTCTCTCCTTGCTCGGTCGGGCAGAATGAAATCTGCGCTGACCGGGCTGGACAAGCCATAAGGAGGCAATTTTGAGAACTTACGAAATCGTGTTCATCGTCAGCCCGAACACTGCTGAAGATGATCTGCACAAACTGGTCTCGCAACTCGAAACCACCATCACCGAACGCGGCGGCAGGATCACGAAGGTTGATTACACCACGCTCGGTCGTCGCAAACTCGCCTATCCCATCGGTAAATTCGAAGAAGGCATTTACACCATCCTCTATCTCGAAGGCACCGGCCACGAGATTGCCGAAGTTGAGCGCCGCCTGCGCGTCAGCGATCTGGTGATTCGTCACATGGCCGTGCGGACTGACGAAGACCTCAAACGCGCCGAGAAGATCAAGGCTCGTCGCAAGGTGGCCGCGGCTCCGGCAGGCGCCGTTGACGAGGGGCCGGACGAAGACCTTGAGGAAGACGAGGAAGGCTTCGAGAGTTGAGACTATTGTCCCGTCCGGCCTGAGCTGAGGCCGGGGACTGATCACAGTTATCTTCAGGAGATATAAGTTATGGCTGACAACGACAGAAATGACAGGTACGACCGGGGCGACAGAAACGAGGGCGACAGCCGGGGCCGTCGTGGCGGCGGGGGCCGTCGCCGTCGTGTTTCGCGCCTCTCGGCTGAAAAGATTGATTACATTGATTACAAGGATGTGAAACTGCTGCAGACCTTTGTGCAGGAGCGGGGCAAGATTACGCCGCGCCGCATTTCCGGCCTTTCCGCCTGGCAGCAGCGCAAGCTCAACGAGGCGATCAAACGGGCGCGCAACATCGCCCTGCTGCCTTACACCACGCACTGAGCGAGTGGCAGAAAATTCAATGGCCACCACGACGAAAGACCCTGAGCAGAAGCAGGGAGGCACAGAGGCCGCAGGGCACCCTGGCGCTGCCGTTTTGAGGCGGCTTCTCTGCTTGACTTCGTGTTCTTTG
Organism: Blastocatellia bacterium; assembly: GCA_046331565.1. Taxonomy (GTDB): domain Bacteria; phylum Acidobacteriota; class Blastocatellia; order RBC074; family RBC074; genus DASRDU01. The sequence continues at coordinate 2,076,515 of JAXLQP010000001.1, read as the reverse complement.
TGTTCTTCGTGGTGAAAAGACTGAAGAAGTTATCGGAGCAAATCACAATGGCAATGATGGAAGTTTTGTTGCGTGAAGATGTCGAGCACCTGGGCGGGCGCGGCGAGCTGGTGAAAGTGCGGGCCGGATATGGCCGCAATTACCTGCTGCCGCGCGGACTCGCCGTGCAGGCGACGCCGTCCAATCTGAAACAGATCGAACAACAGCGCAAGGCGCTGCTCAAACGTGAATCCGCCCTGAAGGCCACTGCCGATCAGCAGGCGGAACTCGTCCGTGGCGTGACGCTGGAATTTACCCGCCGGGCCGGTGAACAGGGCACGCTCTTTGGTTCAGTCACTTCAATTGATCTGGCCGAAGCGCTCGCCGCCAGAGGTTTTGAAATTGACCGCAAGCGGATTCAGTTGAAAGACCCGATCAAGGAGATCGGCGAATACGAAGTGCCGGTCAGACTGCACCGCGAAGTGACTGCGGGGCTGAAGGTCGTCGTGAAGAGAGAAGAAGAAAACAGCGGTCAGTAATTCAGCCTGCTGCGGCAAAATTCTTTCTTCAATGAATTCATCAACATCCGTTTGAGGCGCGGAATCGAACCTTGTCCGGGCCTGAAGCGGCGCATAAGATGACGGCGGAACGGGAACAAAGCTGATTCCCGTTCCGCCATTTTTCTGCGCCCGGCTCACTCATCACGGTACCGAATAAGCAGCGAGTTCACCACGACGATGACGAAAGCAGCAGGCTCCGATTTCGCACTCGAAAAAGCACTGCCCGGTAACATCGAAGCGGAACGCCTGATCCTCGGCGCAATCCTGCTCGATAACACCACCATCAATCAGGCCGCTGAACGGCTCAAACGCGACGATTTCTTTCTCGATTCGCACCGGCGCATTTACGACCGGATGCTTTATCTCTCAGAAAACGGTCGCGCCATTGACCCGATCACCCTGGCTGAAGAACTGCAGCGCAACGGCGATCTGACACAGATCGGCGGCCCCGCTTACATTGCTGCGCTCTTTGACGGCGTGCCGCGCTTTTCGAATATCGAAAGCTACGTCGGCATCGTCAAGGGCAAGTCCATGCTGCGCCGCCTGATCACGACTTCCAATCAGATCATGGCGTCGTGCTTCGATGCCGAAGACGACCCGGAAGAGATTCTCGACCAGGCCGAAAAGATGATCCTGGCCATCGCCGAAGACCGCATCCGCCAGGGCTTCACCCACATCAGCGAAATCGCGCAGAAACAGTTCGAACACATCGAAGACATTGCCGGACGCCAGCAGTTGATTACCGGCATCGCCACCGGCTTCCGCGATCTTGATTACATGACTTCGGGCCTGCAGCGCGGCGACCTCATCATCGTGGCGGCCAGGCCGTCAATGGGCAAATGTCTGGCGGCGGATTCCGAAATTGTGCTGGCAGACGGAAGCCTCGCCACCATCGAAGAAATTTATCGCCGCCGCTCGGCGCGCCTGCTGACGCTCAACAGTAACTGGAAGTTCGGCCTGACCGAGCCGAGCGCCTTTGTGGATGATGGAATGAAACCCGTGTTTCGCGTCACCACACGTCTGGGGCGACAGGTCGAATCCACACTGACCCATCCATATCTGACACTCGATGGCTGGCGCAGCCTGGCAGAACTGAAACCGGGCGACCGGATTGCCGTGCCGCGCGAGATCAGTGTTTTCGGCACTGAGCAGTTGAGTAATGAGCAGGTGACTGCTCTTGCTGGTACGGTCATCAGTGTCGAATGCTCTCAGATCATTCCTCCTGTTGTTTTCAGGCTCACACGCCCGAAGCTGGCCTTATTCCTGAATCGCCTTTTTGCCACTGACGGGTGGGTTGCCATCACCGGCAACCATCTGGCTCAGATTGGTTATTCAACGGTCAGCGAACGACTGGCCCGGCAGGTTCAGCATCTGCTGCTGCGATTCGGCATCATCGCAAAGCTCAGACAGCGGCAGATCAGGTATCAGGATTCACGCCGCGCTGCCTGGCAACTCGATATCACACATGCTGATTCAATTCGCCGGTTCGCGCGTGACATTGGAATTTTCAGTAAGGAAGAGAAATCAACTCAGATTCCAAGTGCGTGTCCGGGAAGTGTTGCGCGATTTGCCAAAATCGCGCAGTTCACGCCACGGGCCGGTGACGAGTACTGCGCGATTTTGGCAAATCGCGCAACACTGGTTGTTCCGTCTACTGATCTGAAATCTGATCCAGAACTTGTCCTGCAGATTCTCGACAGGGAAACGAATCGCACTAATCGTGATCTGATTCCATCGGTTATCTGGAACAGCCTGGCAACGGCCAAAGGCGATGAATCCTGGCAGTCGCTGGCGCGCAGGGCTGGCATCAAAGGCAGCTCAAATCTGCACGTCGGACAGCGCAGAATGCCGCGCCGGAAACTGATGAGCCTGGCCGACGCAGTCAGCAGCGATTCATTGCGCGCCCTGGCTGAGAGTGATGTTTACTGGGACGAAATCATTTCCATTGAACCGCTCGGACTGAAACAGGTCTATGACCTGACAATTCCTGAGACGCACAACTTCGTGGCCAATGACATCTGCGTTCATAACACTGCCTTCTCGCTCAATATGGCGCAGAACGCCGCGCTGATGATGCAGGAACACGGCAGCCGCGCAGTCGTCGGCGTCTTTTCACTCGAAATGAGCAAGGAGCAGCTTGTGCAGCGCCTGATGTGTTCGCAGGCGCGACTCGATGCGCATCGTCTGCGCTCAGGCATGCTCAGCAAGGATGACTGGCGCAGGCTGGCGCAGGCCGTGGGCGAACTGGCCGAAGCCGATATTTATATTGACGACACTCCGGCCATCACGACACTCGAACTGCGAGCCAAGGCGCGCCGACTCAGACAGGAAAAACGCAGCCTCGACCTGCTGATCGTGGATTACCTGCAACTGATGAGCGGGCGCGGGCGCGTCGAATCGCGGCAGCAGGAAGTCTCACAGATTTCGCGCGAACTCAAAGGCATTGCCAAGGAACTCAACGTTCCGCTGATTGCGCTCTCGCAGCTTTCCCGCGCCACCGAAACGCGCACCGATCATCGCCCGCAGCTTTCTGACCTGCGCGAATCGGGCTGCCTGGCTGGTGAAAGCCTCGTCACCATTGCCGACACCGGAGCGCGTGTGCCGATTCGTGAACTGGTCGGCAAATCGGACTTCGATGTGTGGGCATTGAATGAGGCCACGATGACGCTTGAACGCGCCAGTGTCAGCCGCGCCTTTGCGACCGGCGTCAAACCGGTCTTTCGCCTGACCACACGACTGGGCCGCGCGATTCGCGCGACGGCAAATCACAAATTCAGAACCATTGACGGCTGGAAGCGGCTCGATGAACTGCGTATCGGTGAAAGGCTGGCGATGCCGCGACACCTTGAGAGTGGCGATTTTCAGTCAATGACCGATGCTGAACTTGCGCTGCTCGGCCATCTGATCGGCGACGGCTGCACGCTGCCACGCCACGCCATTCAGTACACGACTCGTGAACAGGATCTGGCCGAACAGGTCGCGGCCCTGGCCAGCGAGGTCTTCGGTGATGAAGTCGAACCGCGCATCAAACACGAACGCACGTGGTATCAGGTTTATCTTTCTTCGACTCGCCATCACACTCACCACACCCGCAGCGCCGTAACCGAATGGCTGATGAGCCTGGGCGCGTGGGGCCTGCGGTCGTATGAAAAGCGCGTGCCTGAAAAAGTCTTTGCGCAGCCGGCGCAGGCAATCGCGCTCTTTTTACGCCATCTCTGGGCGACTGATGGCTGTGTCAGACTCAAGCCGGGCATTTATGCTCCGGCGGTCTACTATGCTTCGAGCAGTGAACGACTGGCCACAGATGTTCAGTCACTTCTGCTGCGGCTGGGCATTAACGCCTGGCTTCGTCGCCGTTCACAAAAGGGAAAGGGGCGCGATCAGTTTCACGTTACCATCACGGGGAAGGACGATCTGGAAAAGTTCGCCGATCTGGTTGGAGCAACCGGAGCATACAAAAAGGCCGGATTGCAGGAGGTCAGAGATTACCTGCAAAACCGCAGAGCAAAGACGAACCGGGATGTTATTCCAGGTACGGTCTGGCAGCAGGTAATCATTCCGGCCAGGCAGCAGTCCGGAATTACTACGCGACAGTTGCAGTCCGGGATTGGCAGCGCGTACAGCACCTCGCAGCTTTATCAGCAGAATATCAGCCGTGATCGTGCAGCGCGCATCGCGCAGGTTGTTCCTTCAGAGACGCTCAGTCGGCTGGCGCAAAGCGATGTTTACTGGGATGAAATTACTTCGGTTGAAGCTGACGGTGAGGCTGAGGTTTTTGATCTGACAGTTGATGAACATCACAACTTTATCGCCAATGATTTCATTCCTCATAATTCGATTGAGCAGGACGCCGATCTCGTGATGTTCATTTACCGCGACGAGGTCTATCATCCCGAAACCGAGAAACAGAACACGGCTGAAATCATCATCGGCAAGCAGCGCAACGGCCCGATTGGCACCGTCGAACTGATCTTCCTCAAACAACTCACCCGCTTTGAAAACAAGGCCTACGAAGGATGAGGCGGCCATCAGTGCGGAGTGCGGAATGCGGAATGCGGAATAAAGACAATGAACCATGATTCCGCACTCCGCACTCCGCACTCCGCATTTGCTTCGTTAATGGCTGCTTTTTCCTGTATGCCTGATCCGGCCTGTGTAATTCACGATGAACGATCCGCATTCTGCACTTCGCACACCATATTCATCCCGTCCGACCTGGGCTGAAATCTCGCTGCCGAATCTGATTCACAACTACCGCACGATCAGGAATCACGTTGATGACGAAGTGCAGGTGATGGCGGTCGTCAAGGCCGATGCTTACGGGCACGGCGCAGTGGAATGCGCGTGTGCGCTTGAAGCGGCAGGCGCAGACTGGTTCGGCGTGGCGCTGGTTGAAGAGGGCATTGAATTGCGCGCTGCCGGAATCACGCGGCCCGTCTTTCTGCTCGGCGGGTTCTGGCGCGGCCAGGCTGACGAAGTGATTGCGCACAGTCTGACTCCGGCCATCTTCAGACTTGACGCCGCTGAAGAACTCGATGCCCGCGCACGCGCCGCAGGCTGCGTGGTCAGTTATCACCTCAAGATTGATACGGGAATGGGCCGCCTCGGCATTCAGCCCGGCGAAGTCGCGCAGTTTGTTGAGCGGCTCAGGCAGTTCAGCCATCTGAAGCTTGACGGACTTTACACGCATTTTGCCGAAGCCGACGCGCCCGACTCTGAATACACAAATCAACAGCTTGCCATTTTCAATGAGGCCCTGAATGTGCTGCACGATCAGCGCGTCACGCCGACATATCGCCAGGCGTGCAACAGTCCGGGCCTGCACGCGCACCGCGAGGCCTGGGGCAATCTGGTCAGAGCCGGAGCCGCCATGTACGGCCTGACCCGCGATGTGCTGGCTCCGATGCCGGAACATTTCGATGTGCGCCCGGTCATGTCGCTGCATTCGCGCATCACCCTGCTCAAGACCGTTCCGGCAGGAACACCGCTCGGTTATGGCCGCACCTTCACGACCACGCGCGAAAGCCGGATTGCGACGATTGCAATTGGTTACGCTGACGGCCTGCGCCGCGCCCATTCAAACAACGGTCGCATCATTGTGCGCGCACAGCAGGGAAGCCATTTCGCCCCGATTGTCGGGCGGGTGAGTATGGATCTGACGATTGTAGACGTGACCGATGTTCCTGGCGTTGCCATCGGTGATGAAGTGCTGCTGATCGGCGAAAGCGACGGCCTGCAAATCTCAGCCGAAGACCTGGCCGCACAGATCGGAACCATCTCTTACGAAATCGTGACGGGCATCTCAGCGCGGGTGCCGCGGGTTTATTTTCAGACTTGAAGATAATGTAGTTGCTGTCTGCGCCAACAGGGACGCTCAAAGAAGGGATTTTCAGTGTCCTGAAGCTGTTTCTCTCCTAATCCCAGTCTTATCGGGCGGCCTTCACTCTCCCGAATTCCAGAAGGATTACTGCAATGAGTGCCAGCAACATTCCTGCTATTTCCATCGAACTCAGTCTGCTCTGTGTGAAGATGAAGCCCCAGAGCAGACTGACAACAAGATGAATCACTGTTGCAAGGAGAACTGCCGCTCCGAATGAAAAGTGCTCAAGCCGGAAAAGCAATCCATAAAGTGTGATGCTTATGATCCATACGCCATACGCCACTAACAGCCAGATCGGGCCACGGGCTTTCGCCCATTTGTAAAGCAGGACATCTCCGGCTCCGCTGGTCAAACCTATAAGAATGAGCAATCCGTAGACTGTCAATAAACTGCTGCTGCTTTCGGACATAATTTATCAGAACAGGATTCCCTGTGAATTCAGGTTGTCTGTCAAGGCAGAATTCTCAAGCTTTCAGGAACTTCGCCCTTTTGTTGCGAAGGCAATTACTATCCCGTCGAAGCCTGCTTCAGCCCAGTCTTTGATAGGCAAAGCTTCTATTTCTGTCAGGGCAGGATCAAATCCAGCGGCAGCCAGCGCAAGGGCAATCTCTTTTTCGCCCACATCCGCAAAGGGGAATTTTTCACAGCCCAGAACGTAATGCTGAGATTTCTTTGATGACAAAAGCGCCACTGACCCGTTATCCGCACAGAGTGTAAGCAGGTTCCCCATAAGCTGCATCCATTCATCGGATGAAGTGGTTGCAGCATCAACGCAGTAGGCAGAGACTATCAGATCATAAGTTGAATCGTCGCCCAGCGGATGAGGCTGGCGCACGTCACACTGCCTGAGCGCGGCAACCCGGCTGCGCATCAGTTGTTTGCGTTTCTCAAGATCTTCACCGCTAACTTCAGACAAGCCTTCAATTTCGAGCGCGCCTGATGTTCAAGTCCCAGTTGTGAGCATCGGGTTCGGCGCGCAGCCATCTCTCAACTTCGCGGAGATTTTCAGGCAGGTAATCTGCAAGGTGAAGCTCAGCAACGTAAGGAGCCAGCGGCGTGTGGAGATGAACAGTAGGGCTGCATCCGAAATAATTGCGCGAGCAAAGGACCGCCCGCGCCGCTTCAAAAAAGAAACGAGCCGCTGAACGAAGAATTCTTCATCGTCAGGAACATAAGAGTTGCTGTAATATTGTTGCAGATACTCCTTCGACTCCAGCGCAGATCATAAATATTGCATTCTCGTTCAGACATACTCGGATTTTTCGAGGAAGAGCCTTACCTGTAATCAGGCAGTCTTGGTTTAAGCTCCCGGAGGCAGGCAATATGTCTCCAGCGTTCCTTTTCTGCGAACATCAAGGGTGACGCAGTGGAACCCGCCGCCCAGAGTTCGGGCGTGTTCGAGTTGCATTGGAATGACTTCAACCTGTCGCTGCTTCTCCAGTTCCCGAATAAGTGTTGACTGCGATCTGTCAACAATTGCCAGTTCAGGAGAGATCATCAGGAAATTGATTCCAATCCACTTGGAGGCATAGGGTTGCTCCTGTGTATCCGATGTCAAACACATCAGACAAATAGATTACATCCCCACCCGTGAAACATATCAGGTAGGTTCCCGGCGTGGAACTCGCTCTGCACTGACCACAACCAGACCGGGCCTGACAAGCGTGATGGTAGCAAATAACGTGCGTGCCGGAGTAAATATCTTCATATGCCCGCACTCTGTATTCTGGGCCAAGAAATGTTTGCAGCCACTGAGCGCCACACCTGTTCCCGCTGTCCGAGACGAGATAAAGAATGTCGCGCCCGACTCGCAGCACATTTGCCGCGTCGAAGACAGGTTCCATCTCACGTAAAGCGATCTCACCCGCGCCCGGTATTCTGTATATCTCATCAGGCAGACGCGGCTTGGAGCGCAGACCCAGCGAGAGCCTGAGCGCATATATTCAGTCAGAATTGCCTTGTATGAGATGGTTTCAGTTTATCTGGCGCGAAGAGTCATCGGGGCTTCAACTGGCCTATTCCGACAGCCACGAAGAGATCTCGTGAAAGTAACGTACTGTCCATCAGTTTTCCAGTCAGGAGTGCTGGATCAACCGAATGACTCACTCCTCCGGGCGGCGCACAATGATGTTGAGCTTCTCAAATGTCTCAATCAGAGCTGAGAGATCCTCTTCCGTCTCTTCGATAATCCTCTGAGGAGGTCCCGAGGGAATCTGTTCGACTTCCCGAAGTCACGATACTCAACTGCGAACAGCCCTTTATCAGGTCTGGCAATTCGAGCATTGACTGCGCGTCCGACAATGACTTCTTCAAGGGGATCCCACTCATTATGCACGTTGACAAAGCTCATAGGTATCCGGGGTTATTGGAGAAGGTCTCCGGCATAGTGGATCACCGGACCTCGAAAGCCATTGAATGTAGTGCTTATTACTGTCGAGTAGGCTCCGGTGAATCTAATGGCCAGACGATCTCCGATGCGTAGTTCTGGCAACTGGATGTTCTGAAAGGGAAGGTCAAAGCTATCGCACGTTGGCCCGCCAATGTTGTAGGCGAAGAGCGGAAGTTCCGGTTTCTCAACATTGATTGGATACCGAATTCCACCACCCGACTCGCACGCTTCGAAAATGCCCTGATACACGCCAGCGTCAATATACGCCCAGAGTGCCATCTGATCTTCAGCCAGCCCGATAACTGTTGTAAACAGAGTTCCGGCGCTCGCCACTACTATCCTTGCCCGGCTCAGCACTGATAGTGACATCGTTGGCATCCCTTAAGTCGCCCAGCAGTTCATCAATAACCTCACCGATAAATTCAACTGGCAGAGAGTTCGGGCAGTATGGTGCTGGCAAACCACCACCGATGCTGATCAGGGAAAGAGCGATATTGTTGTCACAGAACTGCTGAAACACACTTCGGCAAATGCGAAGGGCTGCGATCCAGGTCTCCAGGTTCTCACACTGTGAACCTGTATGGATGGTGATGCCATATGGCCTTAAACCGCGTGTCAGGGCATATTGCATCAGGGGCACGGTTTATCTGGTGCTACGCCAAACTTGCGATTTAATGGCACAATGCTTCGTTTGGGACGATGACCCTGATGACTACCCTGCTGCCGGGGGCACATTCAGCAATTTTTTCAAGCTCATATGCGTTGTCAGCCGCCATCACATCAATACCCTGCTGATGCAGGATAAGATGAAGGCCAGGACTTCACTGGATGAAAGCAGACAATCCGTTCAGGTGAAATTCCATAATCCACAGAGCTATTGCTTCACCTGGCGATGAGATTTCAAAACCTACCTGCATTTCGTCTATGGTGTTGATGATGCGCGGGTCGGAATTGGCCTTTACCGCATAAAAGAGGCTGACTTTCCTGGCGTCGCGTCGTAGGGCGATTATGTTTTTCCTGACATCTTCAGGAGTGATGAGCAGAAATGGGGTGGAAAGATGCCGAACACTCAAAAGGCGTCGCATTCGCCCTGACGCAGTTCTGCAACTGCGCACCAGTTATGAACATTTCTTCGATCATTTTGATTACAGAATCTCCCGAACTGGATCAAGGGAGAAATGCAACACTCCTCCCTGAACTGCGTCACATCTCAGAATGTACTGTTTACCAAATGATGTCTGATATTGTGACTTTGCCCCCAAGTTGCCGTATTCCCGCCACCCAGTGAGATTTACAGGCAAGGTATTTCTCAAGATGAAGAGATGCGCAGAAAGAGCGCAAAACAGCTCATAAATCGAAATATATTTTGCAAAGATAATTGGGTCGGATAACTCAGTTAATAAGATGGAGATATGGTTCATCCTTTGGGGCACGATCAAAGCGATATTGATGATGTATGGCCGTGCGGCTGGTGTTGCCCGGAGACGATTTCTTCAGGCGCGCTGCGAAAAGCATCCTGGTCAAAAGAACTGCCACCGTTCTTTCTGACCAGATCGGGTTACAGTTGAATGCAAAGGAATGGCTTGTGAGATCAAACTGCTCTCAACTCCGTCAGAGCGGCCTGTGTCCTGCTCGCTGCATCTGTCGTGTGACGGAGCTGAGAGATTACTTCTCATACGATCTATCAACAGCCTGCTCCTGCCGGAGCTGAAAAGCGGTCTGAATCAGGAGTCGCTGTAACCTGGGTCGCACCCCGTAGTAACGAATTTATTCGTTTTATTTCCGAATCAGTGCGGCTTCAAATCAGAACGAATAAATTCGCCATTACGGGGGTGGCTCAGGTTTCTCCGGGGCGCGTAATCTGATGCCATTGAGCGAAAGCATGTTTCACACTCCGTACACGCGCCTGCAATCCAATCTGGTTACGGGCCTGATGTTGCCGCCGGGATCGGTCGCAGGATGTTTTCTGCTGCGCTGTGTTGCATCGGCTGTCTGCGCCAGTAAGTCAGTGATCGCCACACCCACTCCATCGGCCCGTAAGAGAAATGGCGCAGCCAGATCGGGCTGACAATCAGCAGGAACACCACACCGCCAGCACGACGTAAAGCAGTTCATATCGCTGCAATCGCCCGTACAGCCCGAAGCCATAGCCGTAAAAGATCGTCGTGCAGATGACGCTCGTCGCAAGGTAACAACTCAGCGCCATTCGTCCGCAGGCAGCCAGCCGCACCGTCAGAACGCGCAACCAGCACAGTTTCACCAGCAGAATCAGCAGCCCGATATGCCGAGCGCCACGCCAAATCGTCCCAGATCATAGGTCAGCGAAACAGCCATATGGCCTTCCACCGGATTGAGCTGCTGCGGTAAAAGTACCATCCCGCAGAGCAGGCTGCGCCGCCTGCTGATAGCCGAAACAGACCGTATTCCCGCATAGAATCGTGCGCTGCGCGCGCCGGACAACACACCCAGCAGCACAGTCCCATGCCAATCAGCATCATCCCCGCCGTGTCGTAAAAGCCGTACTGATACATCCAGACACTCTGAAACTCAGAGACTTTCTTCCACCGCCAGAAAGAGTTGCCAGTAGCTGCCGCGATGGCATGATCATTTTTGTTTGTTCTGCGCCGGCGCCTTCAACTGATTCCACTTTTCATCCCAGTTCTTTATGTCATCTTTCTGCGCATCGGTGAGCGGTTTGCCCTGGGTTTCGGTCGGGCGACCGTAGCCCTGTCGCGGAGCTCAGGTTGTCATAGTCGCCCCAGACGCTTTTGGCGCTTGAAATCAGCACCAGTAGCACCCCAGCCGCGAGCAGCCACTTCGGGCTGGCCCTGCGCAGTGGAAAGAGCATCAGGCCGACAATTCCGTAGAAGTAAAGAATGTCGCCCCACCAGATGAAATAAGCGTGCAGCACGCCAAACAGAATCAGCCACAGCGTGCGCCGCAGACAATGTCGGCAACACGCAGTCCTGCGCTCCGCTCTTCGCCGCGCGCAATCAGCAGTGCCGCGCTCGCGCCGTGAGCATCGAGAAGATTGCACGCATTCCTTGCCTTCAAAGAGAATCTGATTGACGAACCAGTAACCAAGGCTCTGCGCCGGTTGCCCTGCCTGCTGCTGACGGATCGCCGCAGGCTCCAAGGCAGGCCAGTCGAGGATGTTGATCAGCAGAATGCCGAGAACTGCTGCCCCGCGCAATACATCGAGCGTGGCAATGCGTTCTCGTGGCGACGGGAGCAGGTTCGGCGAGCGGAGCGCCGGAAATCGAAGCGACAGCCGGAGGGTAATCTGATCTGAGTGTTTTGCTCCTTTGTTGTGAGATGACTGTGGATTGTACAGACTGAAGACATAACCAACTGAAGCCTGTGCGACATTGACGCGGACTTCAGTTGGTTATGTGCAGTGCAGCAAAACGGCTCTATTTTGGGGCTGCGGGTCTGCCTTTCACTTCAGTGTAGGCCGCTGCTTTCCCCCATTCTCCGCCGATGTTTACCCATACGCCTGTAGAGCTATAAATATCGCTGTTTATGCTTACCTTTGTAGATTGCGTCAACAGCCGCTTTATAGGTGAGGATGCGGTGTCTCTGGCAGGGAAGTTTGCCTTCAGATCAGAGAGCGTATAGCTCTTGATGTCATTGATTTTCATTTCACTGATTTCCTCGTCCGTGCCTCTGATCCCACTGGCAGCGACGACCTTGTAGCCAGGAGCCAGAAGCTTTCAACTCCCTTTTCCTCCTGCTTGTTTTTATAAAGTTCCCGTGCCTCCTTTCGAGTGCAATCACAGCCTGTTCCATTTCAGCAGGTGAGGTGACTGTCGCAGTCGGAGCGGCGTTCGGGCTGGCGCTGGCTGTAGCGGGCTGCGGGCCGGTGGTGGCGCAGGCAGAGAGGGCGAGAACAAAAAGCGCGAGAAGGGTCAAAGAAAGACTTCTCATCGGGGTCTCCTTTCGTCTGATTGCTGACTGGCAGATGCCGGGACGAGGGAGGTGTTGCGCGGACGGAAAGCGACGAGAAATCAGTCCCTGGTCCCGGAGGAATTTTCGGGCAAACAAAGATGCTTCATACATGAATGCGTAAAAGAGACACCAGACAGGCCATAAAAAGTGAAAAACTTTTTCGGCTGATGTTCCTGAGACTGATAACCTGACCGGCACTGAGGATTGCCGCGCTTGAAAACAGACAGGCAGCGGGGATCGGAACTTTGTTTATTTGCGGGGCGGGTTATGAAAATTCTGAGTTGCGCATCAGGCGTTCACAGCGGCCACAATCGCGTAACCGAGTCTGCCCTGCTGAATCGCGGTGAGCGCGCTCGCGGCCATTGCTTTGGCCTGCGCGAAATCAACGCCGGGCAGTTCCAGCTTTTTCAGACCAACCATAATTTCTGCTCCGAGCAGTTTCATTCTGATCTGATTGACCATTTCGGTTAAGGCTTCGTCGTGCGGTTCGATGCAGTCAACTCTCAGTCCGGCCTGTCGCAGAAACTCAGCGTAACTTTCGGTCGGCTGCGCGTCGGCGATGCACGCGACCCAGGCGAGCAGGGAATCGAGTTCGGCGGGCAGGTCACCGGCAGCTCGCGTCAGATCGCTCAGGCCGACGCGCCCGCCTTTTTTCAGCACGCGGGCGAATTCACGCGCAGCGGTCGGCTTGTCAGGAAAAGTGCAGAAGGCGCATTCGCAGATGATTGCGTCAAAAGTTGAATCATCAAACGGCAACGTTTCGGCGTCGCCCTGATCAAACCAGACGCGTCCGGCGAGTCCTTTTGAGGCGGCGATTTCATTGGCTTCGCGGACGTTCTCGCTGCCGTAATCAACGCCGACGACTTCGCAGCCGAAGGTTTCGGCCAGATGAATCGCGCTTGTGCCTTTGCCCGAAGCCACGTCAAGCACGCGCGATTGCGGCGTCAGGCGCAGCACTTCGCCAAGCCGCCCGGTCAGCTTCACCCCGCCCGGATGAAACGAATCACCAAGCAGCAGCCTGACATAATCGCTTTCATACAACCGGGCGCAGCAGGATTTGACACTCTGAGTTTCAATCGTTGCGGTTTCAACGGGTGTGTTCATACAGGCAAAAGAGAAAAGAGGAGATGACGGAACACACGGAAATAACGGAATGAACGGAAAGGCTCAAACCGTGTTCAGTTCTTCTTTCGTGTGTTCCGTTATTTCCGTTTGTTCCGTCATCTCTCCGGTTTTCAACTCAGCACCTTCAGTTCGCGTTTGCCGTTCTGGTGATTGAACGAGAAAGTGATGGTCTTTGGCTCATACTTCCGGCCTGCGGCTCTGGCCTTTCTGCGTTCGGGTTCCTCGGCGATCAGTTGTTCGCGGGCCTGTTCACGATAGCCAATCGTGTTGTACGAACAGAACGGAATCTGTTTGCCGCCGGGCAGCAGAAACTCCTTGCAGCATTTCATCAGGTTCTTCTGATTGAACGTCCACGGATCCATGAAATCCTGAAGCATGATCATAATCATATGATCGGCCACATCACCGACGGTGAATGATTCAGGGATGCCGCAGGCCTGGCACGAGAGCGAAAACTGTTCGGCTGATTTCTGTGAACCTGGCACTGATGAAGATGACCACAGTCCTTCAAGCGCCAGTTTCACTTCCGCGCTCCAGTCAGGCATCACGCGGTTGGTGATGTAATCCAGATAATCGTAAACATTCACGATGCGCGTCAGCGGCGTCACTGTCTCGCCGTCAACAAACGCATACGTCACCGAATTGCAGGTCGGGAAGCAGCACGGCACCGGGACGAAATCCTTTTTGACGAAGACGCCTTTCGTCTGCTCTTCGATCAGTTGCAGGATGTCGGGAATGGTCATCCGCTGCCTGGGATCGTGTTGCATATGGCGTCCGGCGTGAAAGGCCGGCTGAAAGTTGATGCCGCGCACTGCCGGGTGTCTGATCGCAAAATCAATGATCCTGCCGATCTCGTGTTCGTTGACGCCGCGCTCAATCGCCGGAACGAGCGTGACGCGCAAGCCGATTTCAGCAATGCGATCCAGCGCAAGCATCTTTTCTTCAAGAATGTCAGGCTCGCCGCGAATGATCCGGTATGTTTCAGCCTCGAAGCCGTCGAACTGAAAGTAAAGCGACGGTTTCACCCCGGCCAGTTGCTCCAGGAATTTGTCATCCTTCGCAATGCGCTTGCCGTTGGTATTGATCATCACGTAAGGAATGCCGCGCGCTTTGGCAGCTTTCACGAAATCAATGATCTGCGGGTGAATCGTCGGTTCGCCGCCCGAAAACTGCACGACTTCGGGATTGCCTTCGGTGCGCACGAAATCATCAAGCATTCCTTCGACCTCTTCCATCGTCAGGTTAAAGCCCGGCCCGGCTTCGGCAAAACAGAGCGGGCAATCCATATTGCAGGTGCTGTTGACTTCGATGATGCCGAGACAGGTGTGCTGCTGATGATCGGGACAGAGGCCGCAGTCATACGGACAGCCTTCGCGGATTTCAGTGCCGAACTCAAGCGGGATGGTGCCCGGCTTGTTGTATTTGCTGTTTTCGCGGTAAAGCTGTGCGTCGCTGTAAACGAGGGCTTCAAAGGTTTCGTTGCAGTCAGCGCAGCGTTTGCGCATCCACACCTTGTTGTCACGCAGCAGGATTTGCGCGTCAATCACCCTGCGGCAGTGCGGGCAGATGCTGCGCGTCAGTTCGTAAAAGACATAATCGGCGTCCTTCTTTTGTCGTTTGCGGGCGGGGGCAGGCGGGGTGTGTGATTCAGCGGCTTCTGTGACATTGACTGTTTCAGTCGAGGGTATCTGGTTATCCATTGTGCAGCCTCCGATGATGGTGATGGTTGCCTGAGCGAATATTTCACCACGAAGAAACGAAGAGCACGAAGCAGCGAAGGCGAGGAAAGGAAGATGCCGATCAGCATTGAGCTTTCTGTTCAGTCCTTCGTGCTCTTCGTTTCTTCGTGGTTGCCAGAGAATTTTCTGCTGTGTCCCTGGATCAGATTTCAAATGCGTATTCGGGAAATGTTGCGCGATTTGCCAAAATCGCGCGGTACCCGCAGCCGACCCATTGCGTAAGCCGCGCGATTTTGGCAAATCGCGCAACACTTCCCGGACACTGATCTGAATTCTGATCTAATGCAGTATCCGGTAAGCCAGCGCGCCAAGCAGTGCCGCTATTGGCAGCGTCGTCAGCCACGCCAGCAGAATTGCGCCGATCATCTTTTTCTGCGCCGTGCCGTTCACCAGACCGATGCCAAAGAGCGAACCGACCGAGACGTGCGTGGTCGAAACAGGCAGGCCGAAACGACTGGCTACGGTAACAAGCAGCGCCGTCACCAGGTTGGCCGTGAAGCCCTGGCCCGGATTCATGCGCGTGATCTTTTTGCTCATCGTTTCAGCCACCCGGCGGGCGTTGAGCAAACCGCCTGCGGCCATCACCACAGCAACGAGCGCAAGGCCGGTATTCGGCGCGACGGCCTGTGCCGCTATCAGCAGCGCGACGATCTTGGGCGTGTCATTCAGGCCGCGCGCAAAGCTGACGGCTCCGGCGCTCAGGTAATGCAGCGCATCGAGCGCGGCGCTTGCTTCAACGCCGAGCATTCGTCCCTGGTATCGCTCAACGCAGTCGGCTTTGCTGCCAATCTGAATCAACTGACCTGAATTCACAAAAGCGAGCGTGCCGTCCGGCTGTGCCATGACCTGCTGAAAGCCTGACTCAACGCACACGCACGTCTGGCTGGTCACGCCGCTGCGACCGCGAATGAATTTGAAGGCCGGATAGAGCAGCAGCGTAATAATGATTGACACAACGGGACTGAAAGCCAGCGGCAGCGCGAATGACGAAGCCAGCTTTGC
The DNA here is from genome assembly GCA_046331565.1 of Blastocatellia bacterium. Taxonomy (GTDB): domain Bacteria; phylum Acidobacteriota; class Blastocatellia; order RBC074; family RBC074; genus DASRDU01. Next base: position 2,060,393 of record JAXLQP010000001.1, on the reverse strand, counting down.
CAGCATCACCTGTCCGTGCGTAGCCAGCAGTCCCGCGCCCACCAGCGCCCCGGTCAGCGCGTGCGTGGTCGAAACAGGCAGCCCCGTCCACGTTGCAATCAGCACCGTGAAGGCCGCGCCCAGGCTGACCGCAACCAGAAATTCAGATTGCGTCGTCACAGCGTCCGGCACCAGCCCCCTGCCTCTGAACGTATCAACCAGTCCGCGCGCCAGCAGCAGCGCGAGCATCGAACCCGCAAAGGTCGTCAGCGTCGCCCACGCCAGCGCGCGGCGATAATTCGTCGTGCCGCTGCCAAAGAGCGTGGCCACGCCCTTGAAGTTGTCATTGGCTCCGTTGCTGTAAGCAAGCAGCAGCACAGCGGCGACGATCAGTGCAATCATAATCAGTGTGTCCTCTGAACGGTTGATGACAACCGCGTGAATCTCAGCCCGTCAGTTTTGATCTGCTGCATCCGTTTCATCAGTGTTCTGTTTCTGAAGCAGGAAACGGAACGCGGATTGAACTGATCAGTGCGGATAAAGGCGGATCAATCCGCGCTGATCTGTCACATCTGTCTGAGCCGCGTTCCATTCCGGCATTAACGAATCAGCTTCGACAGCCCGCGAATAACCTTGCCCGCAGTGCCCGAAAGCAGATTGTCAATCGCCACGTCAGCAGCGAGCTGCTGCACGGCGGTTGAGTAAGTTGGATAAGCGTGAATCGAACCCGCCAGGTCGGCCACCTTCAGATTGTTTTTCAGGGCCACGATGAATTCAGTGATCGCTTCTCCGGCGCGGCCAGCCACGATGGTTGCGCCAAGCAGCGTGCCATCCTTTTTGCTCGTCACTTTGATGAAGCCGTCACTGTCGTTTTCGCACACGGCGCGGTCTGTCTTTTTCATCTCCCAGCGGCTGACTCTGATGTTGTCGCCGAACTTTGCGCGGGCCTGCGGTTCGGTCATCCCGACGTGCGCAACTTCAGGATCGGTGAACGTGACCCAGGGCACGACCTCAGTGAAACCGGAACTGCTGCCCGGCAGCAATGCGTTGCGCACGGCCTGAAAAGCCTGCCATCCGGCGAAGTGCGTAAACTGATAACCGCCGACCACGTCACCAGCGGCATAAATGTTTCTGATGTTCGTGCGCAACTGATCGTCAACCGGAATGCCTTTGTCGCTGTAACTGACTCCGGCCTTTTCAAGCTGCAAGCCTTTGACGGTCGGCCTGCGGCCCGAAGCGACAAGCAGCATTTCACCGCGCGCCTCGCTGCCGCGATCAGTCGTGATGACGATTTCGCTGCCGTCCTGACGCGCAGAAGTGGCGCGGCCCCAGGCGAATTTCAGGCCTTCGCGCTCAAAGATGCGGCACATCACTTCCTGCACTTCGATCTCTTCCTTTGGCAGCAGCCGCTCGCCAACGACAGTCACATTTGCGCCGAGCCGCTGATAAGCCTGCGCCATCTCCATCCCAATCGGCCCTGCGCCGATGACGATCATTGCAGCAGGCAGCGTGTCATTATCAAAAATCTGCTCGTAAGTTATGTAAGGCGTCTTACTCAGCCCTTCGACAGGCGGAATAAAAGGATGCGCGCCGGTGCAGAGCAGAAAGTATTTCGAACTCAGCACGCGATCACCGGCCTGAATCGTCGCGGCGTCGTGAAAGCGCGCTTCGGCCATCACCACGTCAATGCCCTGATCCTTCAGTTCTTCGGGCGTCTCGAACTGATAGACTTCCTGAATCGCGCCGCGCACATACTCACGCACCTTTGCCATTTCAGTGCGGGGCGGTTCGGTGATGATGCCGTAATGCGCCGCCACCCGCGCTTCGTGCGCGATTTTGGCGGCCTTGAGCAGCGCCTTGCTTGGCACGCAGCCCGTCCAGGTGCAGTCGCCGCCGATGCGGTTCTTTTCAACGAGCGCGACTTTTGCGCCAAGCTGCGCGGCAAATCCGGCAGCCGTCAATCCGCCCGAACCCGCGCCGATGATGATCAGATCGTAGTTTGCATCAGCCATTTGGTTTGTCCCCGGCTAATTCGAGACACGCAACATTCGAGACACGCAACAATGGAACACGAATTCACCACAGAGGCCACAGAGGTTCACAGAGGAATACAGAGGAAACCGGATTTGATGCTGCCTCTGTGATCCTCTGTGGTGAATGCCCCTTTCCCAGGCTGGCGTGGCTTGATTCAGACACATCACACTGCATTGGCCAGTAACCTTACTTCAACGTGGCAGGGTTTCTTTCAAACAGTCCGGGAGAACAGACAGGGCACAGTCCAAAAAATGGTGAATGGTCAGTGGTCAGTGGTGAATGCCGCTGCCTTGCTTAGGCGCGTGTGGCTTTCGCCTGCGCTTAATCGCTGCACGGCGAGCAGGGCAATCACGGCCATTCCGAGTGTGCCGTGAATCAGTCCGTCCACGGCAAAGCGTTCACCGAGTGCTCCGGCCAGGGCTGAACCGATCAGCGCGCCAACGCTCAGCAGCACTGAATAGATGCCCATCGCCGCGCCGCGCCCTGACTGCGAGCCGACCACATCGGCCAGCAGCGCGAGGGCCGCCGGAGTGAATCCGCTCTCCACCATCACGCACAGCGCAATGATGACGAGCAGCATCCGGCGCGGCGCGTCGGCCCATTCCTGCGAATGATTGAGCACATAAAAACCGGCGCAGGCCGCGAGCATTCCGACCAGCGCCATCCGCAGCACGCGCAGCCGCGACAGCCGCGCCATCACAAAGCTCCACAGCGTCACGCCCGTCGCAAAGACGATGACGTAACCGAGTTGCACATAGCCGTATTTCGCTGGCCGGTCGGCAAACAGGCCCGTCAGGTACTGCCCGCGCCTCTCACCGAGCGTCATCAGATAAGGAAAGGTCGAGCCGAGCCACAGCCCGCCGATGGTGTTCATGCACAGCCACGCCGGAGCGAGGCGTTGCAGCGAAGGCTCGCGCAGAGCTTTGAAGACACCCGCCAGCGCGTGCGCCGATGAATGACCGCGACTGCCGATCGCGCCGACCGCGAGCAGCACGGCGGCGAGCAGGTAAATCGCCGCGATGGCGGCAAAGGCTCCGGCGTGCAGCGCTTCCCACAGATAACCCGCCGCCACCGCGCCCAGGCCTAATCCGGCGAGCAATGAAAGCTCGAAATAACTCATCGCCCTGCCGCGCAGACTGCTGTCGCCTTCGGTGACATCGGTCAGGTGCGCCAGAATCGGCGGCGCTCCGGCAGCGGCGGCCAGGCCTTCGAGCGCCCGCGATAAAAAGAAGATCGAAACCGCGCCGCTCAGACCGAAAAGCTGCGTCGCCACCGCGCCGAGCAGCGCGCCGCCGACCATCAGCGCACGCGGCCTGAAGCGGTCTGACAGCACGCCCATCGGCAGCGCCCCGACCAGTTCCGCCGCGAATGAAACCGCGCCGAGCGTGCCGACCAGAGCTGCCCCGGCAATCTCGCCGCGCCCGGCCAGATCGCTCAGATACAGCCCGATCAGCACCGCGCCCGCACCGCCCGCAATCCGCATCAGTCCGTTGCCGATGAGAACCAGCGGCAAACGGCGGCGTCCGGTGTTGAGGTCAGAGTTCATGCGCCTGTGCAGAGGTTAATGAAATGTCCTGTCTGAGCTTTCACTGACTGTTACGGAGAAAGAAACAGAACTGGATTTCAGGAAAAGACAGTCTGCGGACAGGCCGGATGAAAGCGGATCAATCGGCGCTGATCAGTCGCATCGGTATCATCGGTGTTCCCGACCTGACAGTGTTGCGCGATTTGCCAAAATCGCGCGGCACGCCAGCGGCCTGTTGCGCAAGCCGCGCGATTTTGGCAAATCGCGCAACACTGGTCATTTTTTATACTGAGCTGGAATCTGATCTATTTCAGTTCAAGCGCGTGTTTGCTGATGAGTTCGGAGTATGAACGAATGCCGCCGCTGGTGTATTCCCTGACGAAGCTTTCCATCGTCTGCATCAGTTGCGTGCTGTAATAGCCCGGCACTGACTGCGGCAGCGAGGCTCCCCAGGTATTGCCGAAATAGCTGCGGATGATGACGCTCTGTGGTTCGCGTGGCAGGCGCTTCACGTTGTCAGCGAAGCGGTCGAAGCTGTCGTCGTGCATCAGGTAATACTCGACGTTCGAGGTGTAAAAGGCTGTGACTTTCTCTTTGCGTTCCGCGAGCAGTTGCGCGATGGCTTTGAGCGCGTGATCGCCGGCGAGGTTGCCGACGACAGGGATGATGCGGTTCTGTTCCTGCATTGTTTTCAGGAACTGAAAATCAGCTTCAGCAACCAGGTAAGCGGCCTGCCTGCCGGTCAGATCCTTCTCAAGCAGCAGGTCGCGCCAGGTCGGATAATACGAACGCGGGCCGCGTCCGTGACTCGTAAAGCGCAGGTCGAGTCCGGCGCTGAAAAACTGTTCGTGAATGCGGCGAATGGTGTCGAGTTCCTCAGGCTTCAGCTTCAGACCGTAAGTGCTGACCTTTGTCCGAATGGTTCTGGCGGCGGCTTCAAAAAGTTCACGCCTGGGCGGAGTCTTGTCAAGGTATTCGGTCAGTTGCTGAATGGTGCGCTGATCCCATTCCTTCAAATTCGCGGGCAGCGGCTTGCCGAGAATCAGGCAGAGATATTCCAGCCGGTTGCGCGACATTTCAAAGAGCGCCTTGAACCAGAGATGTTGCAGCAGATTGTCGCGGCGAATATCCACGATGAAAGCCACGCGCGGGCGCAGTTGTGCGATGTAGGAAAAGTTCTGATCCGGCCCGACGCCGATGTAAGCGCCGCCCGCAAGCTGCATCTGACGCAGTTTGCCCATCACATGCAGGTATGACGATTCGTTCGAGATCAGATTGTCAGTGTCGAAGTACCCGCCCGGTTCTGAGAGTCGTTCGCTCAGTTGGGCAAATTCGGTGACGGGCGCGGCTGATGCCTGTGCGGCAGGCGCGGCGGGCTGCTGAATCAGTGGCGGGGCAGAAGCGGTACGGCTGCTGAAAAATGATGTTTGTGGCAGGAGGGCTGCGAGCAGCGCGACGGCCAGCAGCAGCGCAATGAGCGGAAGTCTGACTGACATAAATCCGGCCTCACACGATGGAGGCATCGGGCGACAGGCAGGCGAACGGGCACGAAGGGAAACTGCCCTGGGCTGTCTGTCGTCAATGCCGTTTCGGGTCGGCACGAGTGTAGTGCTTTTCCCCGAACGGCTCAACCGGAGCGCCGGAGCAGGGAACCGGAAAGTTCCTGCTCCGGCACGGGGCGTGACAGTCACGAACCGGAGCGACCGGACACGGAGCGTCGCTGCGAACGGTTCGGTGACTGTCCTTCGCGCCACTGTCAGCAGACAGCGGCGCGGAAATGCTGATGACCGGCAGCCGTTCTCATCCTGTTTACCGATGCGTCAGCGCGCTGATCAGACACGACAGTGGGGGCAGACTTTCAGCATCAGAGGCGGCTGAGCGGTTCTGAATCAGGACATCACGAAAATTATCTGGTCAGGCAGACTGCTGATTCAGTCTGAAAGCGGGCGGCCACTGTGCGCAACGTTTCAGCCTGGCGGGAAAGACTGACGGAAAGTTCCTGCAGGCCCGAAGCCATACTGGCCGAATGCACCAGCACGGCGCGAATCTGCGCCATTTCGCGCGCGATTTCGCTGGCTCCGAGCGACTGTTCAGAAGTGGCGGCGCTGATCTGCTGAGTCAGATGCGACAAATCCTGCGTGGCGCGGGCAATCTCTTCAGCGCCGCTGGACTGTTCGCTGGTGGCGGCTTCGATTTCCTGCGTCAGCGTAATCGTGCGGGTGACCGATTCGCTGATGTTTTCCAGCGCCCTGGTTACTGAGGTGTCAGCAATGTAATCGCGCATGACGCGCCCTGATTCTTCCATCTGTTTGACGGCGGCGCGTGATTCCTTCTGAATGGCAGTGATCAGATCGCTGATTTCGCGGGTTGAGCGGGCCGAGAGTTCCGCGAGCTTCCGCACTTCATCAGCGACGACCGCAAAGCCGAGGCCGTGTTCACCGGCACGAGCGGCTTCGATGGCGGCATTCAAAGCGAGGAGGTTGGTCTGGTCGGCAATGTCGTCAATCGTTTCGACGATGCGGCCAATGCTTTCGGCGCGACTGCCCAGGGCGAAGATCGTTTGCCCGGCGGTTTCGACTGAACCGGAAATCTGTTGCAGTCTGGTTTCAGCCTGCGCGAGCGTCGAGCGGCCTGCTGAAGCGGCGGTTCCGGCAGTCTGTGTCTGAGCCGACAACTGATGAACGTTACCGGCAATGGTTCTCAGCGAAGCCAGCATCTCAGTGATCGCGGCAGAGGTTTCAGTCGCGGCGGCTGACTGTGTGTGCGCGTGTACGGCCACGCTCTGCACCGAAGCGGCCATCTGCTGCACGGTTGAATTGATTTCTTCGGTTGCCGCCGCGAGGACTTCGGCTGAAGCCTTGCCTTCGTCGCTGGCTTCAGCCACCTGCGCGGCGATGCGGGCGACATCGCTGGCTTCGTGGTTGATGCGGCCCATCGAATCGCGCAATCCGGCAGCCATTTCTTCGAGCGCCCTGAGAGCCTGATTCAGCCCGTCGGTCATCTGGTTCAGGCAGGCTGACAACTGCGCTGTTTCAGGATTTTCGGTGAACGTCAGAGGTTCGATGTGACCGGCGGCTTTCCAGTTCAGGTTACCGGCGGCGATGGCAGAAGCGCCGCTGGTTATCCTGGGCAGTTCCTGGCTGGCGAGTATCGTCAGGGCCTGCGTGGCCTGTTTGAGCGGCAGCAGAATCTGTCGTGGCAGCAGGGTCGCAAAGATCAGACTCAGGCTGATCGCCAGGCCCAGCAGCACCAGCGAAAATGTCACCTGCGCCCTGCCCGTGCTGTCAGTGTGGTCCATCAGTCCGGCCACCTGCTGACGTTCGCTGACTTCCAGTTCGCGCAACCGGGCCATCACGCGGCTGAAGGACTGATCCATTTCAACCATGTGGGCGCCGGCCTCGCTCGCGGCGGTGTAAGCGGCCTGCACATTGCCTGCGCGCTGGGCCTGCACTCTGGCTTCGGCGGCGACCAGCACCTTGTCGGCATTCGTCGTCAGTTCCTGCGCGCCTGCTCTGACCTCGCCCCAGGCTTTGGACGTTTCCTGACTCTGACTGAAGAGACTGTCAAGCCGGGCCGCCTGCTGGCTGAAGTTCTGCTGGTAGCCGGCGAGTTTCTTTCGCTCGCCGACATAATCCCAGTTGCTCAGCACATCGTTGCCGGGGGCATCCAGCAGTTGAAGCTGTGCCGCCAGGTCTGAAATGCTCTCCAGCCTCTGCAACTCAGCGGCGATTCGGGCGCTGTTCTGCCGCGCGACTCTGGCTGTCTGATACTGGCTGAAACCAGATCCGAGCAGCGAGACCGTCGAAATCAGGGTGAAAATCAGCACCTTCGCTTTGACGGACAGGCTTTTCATCTCCACTCCTTATTATCAAAACGCAATTGACTGCTCCTGCCTGATGCCGGGCAGGCCCGTCAGGCAGGGCTGCCGTCATTACATTGCCGTCGCCGTGTCTTCCACGCTGAAATTGCTGACCACGCCCTGCAGCATCTCAGCCTGCTGGAAGAGATATTCGGCTGAAGTCTGCAACTCACCAGCCATCTGCGTGGCCTGGCGCACGGCTTCGCGCATCTGATCCATCGCGCGAATGATTTCAGTCGTGCCGACTGACTGTTCTTCGGTGGCGGCGCTGATGACCTGGGTCAGTTGCGCCAGTTCCTGCGTGGCGCGGGCGATCTGTTCCGCCCCGGCTGACTGTTCGCTCGTGGCGGCTTCGATTTCCTGCGTCAGGGTGACGGTCTTTTCCACCGCGCCGATGATGTTGGTCAGTGAATCGCGCACCGAACTGTCAGCGATGTATTCACGCACGACGCGGCTTGATTCATCCATCTGCTGCACGGCGGCGCGTGATTCCTTCTGAATGGCGGTGATCAGGTCGCTGATTTCGCGGGTCGAGCGGGCCGAGAGTTCCGCGAGCTTCCGCACTTCATCAGCGACAACGGCAAAGCCGAGGCCGTGTTCACCGGCACGGGCGGCTTCGATGGCGGCATTCAAAGCCAGCAGGTTGGTCTGGTCGGCAATGTCGTCAATCGTTTCGACGATGCGGCCAATGCTTTCGGCGCGGTTGCCGAGTGAATCAATGGTTTTGCCGACGGTTTCAACCGATGACGAAATGCGCTGCATATTCTGTGACGCGGTGATGAGCGTCTGCTGCCCTTCCTGAGCGGCCTGTCCGGCGGTTGAGGTCAGGCGCGCAAGCTGGCGCGTATGATCGGCAATGTTGTGCAGCGAAGTGACCATCTGCGTAACGGCGGCAGAGGTTTCAGTCGCGGCGGCTGACTGCGTCTGCGCGTTGGATGAAACCTGGCGAATGGAGGCGGCCATTTCGTGAATGGTGGCCGTGACCTCTTCGGTCGAAGCCGAGAGCGCCGACGATGAACGCCGCGACTGATCGCTGACCTGATTGATCTGTGATGAGGCCGACGCAAGCTGGCCCGAACCGTGACTGATGCGCGAGACCGATTCCTTCAGCCCCGAAGTCATCTGATGAAAGCTCTCGCTGATTTCATTGAGCCGCCCGATCATCTGATTGAATGAATCGCTCATCTGGCCGACTTCGTCATTGCTGGTAATCTGAATCGGCGTGAACTGCAACTGCGTGGTTCTGGTCAGATCACCGGCGGCGATGGCGCGGGCGGCTTCAGAAAGTCGCGGCAGCAGTTCGGCGGCCAGATGTGAAGTGGCCTGGGCAATGGCGACGACAGGCCGCGAAATCACGTGTGACAGCCAGAGGCCGAACCCCACGCTCAGCACGATGGCCAGCAGCAGCGCGACCAGTTGCCACCGGCGCGACGAAGTGTAGATGCGGGCGCTGTTCTCGGAACTGCTTTTGCCGAACTCCACAATCAGGTGCGAAAGCTGATCGGCGGCATCGCTGATTTTCAGGCGTGTGGCCTTGATTTCGACCAGCAGCAGCGTGGACGCTTCGCCCTGTTTCTGCTCCTTGACCAGACTGATCAGATGTTCAGTCTGATTCCGGTATTCACCGGAACCGGCAGTGATCAGGTCGTAGAGCCGACGCTCTTCGGGCATGATCATCAAAGGCGCAATGACCTTCAGTCGGCTGTCGAGTTCGCTGAGCTGCCCGGCCATCTCCTTTTCAAGCTGCGCGCGAAGCTGATCGTCACTTTCAATGAAATAATTGAACTGGTTGGTTCTGATCCGCGACATCAGCGTGGTGATGTCGCCGATGGTCTGGCTGGCGGGCAGCCAGACATTGCCCAACTGGTCGGATTCATGGCTGAGCGAACTCATCCGCACCAGCGAAAAAGCACACAGCCCGACGGTGAAAAGAATTCCGGTGACAAAGCCAGCCAGAATTTTTTTGCGGATCGTCCACTTCATGACTTTTATCTCGTTTCCCGGTTCGGTGATTGATTTTTTCATGACAGAACTGAAAAGGGGCAGGATTACACGGGCAGGCTGATAATTCAGGTTTCAGCCGGGCACGGATCAGCCCGCGACAGCCGCGCCGCACCTGACCTCACACTGAGGCCGAATGAAGGCGGCAATGGCTGCCGGGGCGATTGATGAATGATCGTTGTTGCTCTTCACCTTTAATCGGGTCTTTCTGTCGGCTGGTTAGTCCAGCTTGAAATCGTATCTCAGATTGCCTTCGACCTTGACCGGCGTGCCGCCTTTCAGGGTGGGCGCAAATTTGGCGCGATTGGCAGCGTCAACAGCGGCCTGGCGCAGCAGGGTCGGCCCGGCAGCAGCTTTGGCGCTTTCAACCTTGCCGCTTTCGTTGACGACCACATCCACGACGACCAGGCCGGAGATGCGCGCCTGTTTCGCCTGCGGCGGATAGACCGGCACGGGCAGATTCAGCGCCTTGCCGTTGAGATTGCCACCTTTGACCACTTCTTCAGCGAGCGCGGTCAGATAAAACGCCATCGTCAGTCCGACAGCCAGCAGCAGCAGCCCTGAAATCAGGGACGGCCTGCGCTGACGCGCCGGTTTACGAGCGTTCGACTGGACACAGGTCTGGTTCATTTGAATGCTCCTTTTTCAGTTGGTAGTTGGTAATTAACCTGCCGCCGGACTGGCAACCGGCTGAGGCTGGTCGCCCGGCAGCAGTGGTTTCAGAGATCGAGATCGGGGAAAAGACGTTCAAGCACGTCGGTCAGCTTGGAACCTGACAGCGGTTTGGTCAGGTAATCGTTGGCGCCGAGCGCGAGGCCCTTGTCTCTGGTGGCCTCGTCGCCGTGTGTCGAGAGAATCACAATCGGCAGGGCGGCATATTTCGCCCGCGCCTGCTCAATGAAATCAAGCCCGTTCATTTCCGGCATATCAATGTCGGTCAGCACGATGTCAACCGGGGCGGCGGAGAGTTTTTCCAGCCCGACCCGGCCATTATCGGCTTCGGTAATCGCGGTGCAGCCCATCTTCTTCAGTGTCATCACGACGAGCTGGCGCATCGTCGCCGAGTCATCAACAACCAGAAAAGATTTCGACAAACCCATACTGTCTCCCTTGATAAATACAGTGGTCAGTGGATAGTGGTCAGTGGATAGTGGTCAGTGGCTGGTGAAGAGCGGGAAGCCCATTTCACTCTTCGCTCTTCACTCTTTACTAATCACTGACCACTGACCACTAATCACTCCTTCACTCCTCATTGCTGCGGTTTCATCAGATTGATGAAGCTTTCCATTGATTTGAGCTTCTTGACGGTTTCGCTGTAGGTTTTGGAACTGAACATGGCTGTGGCTGTCTGTGACGCCAGCAGGTCAAAGAGTTCCTTGTCCAGATCGCTCAGACCGCCCTTGTGCTGTTCGACTTCATACACCGTGATCAGGCCGACCACGCCGCGCCCCTCGACCTTGAGCGGAATGCAGGCCAGCGGGTCGCCGCTGATTTCGTTATCAATAAAGAGCGACACGCCTTCTGACACGCTCTGACTGATCATGCCTTCGGCCAGCGGCAGCACGTCATTGGCAAAACGACCTTCGACGCCCGCGCCGCCGACGAGCGACATCTCGCCGGTCTTTTCGTTTTTCAGAAAGATGGCAAAAACGGGCGAGGCCACCAGGTTCCACAGAATTTCTTCGGCGGTTTTGACGACGGATGAGAAATCGAGCGTGGAATGAAGCTGATTGGCCGCGATGTAAACGTTCGAGAGCGCCGTGTTGTACTGCTCGACATCCTCATAGCGGCGGCGGAATTTCTGGTTTTTCTTTTCCAGATCGCTGAGTCGTGTGTTGAGCAGTTCGAGTTCGGCTTTCAACTGCTGGTTTTCGATGCCGAGGCGGCTGGCATCCAGGCGCTGTTCGGCTTCGAGCTTCTGCTTTTCGAGCAGCAGGTTCTGCACGCGCAACTGTTCGTTTTCGCGCATCAGCTCGATCATCAGCTCGCGGTTGCGGCCCATCAGCTCGCGCAATTCAAGATGCGCCGGGGCGCTGGTGTCGCCGCTTTTGTTGACGAGTTCCTCAGTGCGGGCAATCAGGCGCTGCATTTCAACGACAGGTATCATTGTTCAGGTTCCTCAATGACCGGGTTAATTCGAATGTTTCGAGGTGACCGGGCCGCAGGCGAGAATCGCGGAAGCGATCTCTTCGAGCGGCACGATGGCCTGGGCGTAGCCACGATCTATGGAGCTTTTCGGCATTCCGTGACAAATGCATGAATCAGGAGTCTGGGCAATGGTGACGGCTCCGGCTCTGGAGAGTCGCCCCAGGCCTTCGGCCCCGTCGCTGCCCATGCCGGTCATAATGACGGCGGCGGCGTGGCCGCGTGAGGCGGCGGCGACTGAGTCAAACAGCACGTCCACTGACGGGCGATGGCCGCTGACCGGCCCCGTCTGATCGTCCAGTGAAACGACATAACCATCTCTGCCGCGAGCGACGCGCAGGTGTTTGCCGCCTGGCGCAATCAGCGCCGTGCCGGGTCTGACCTGATCGCCTTCTGCCGCTTCGCGCACCGTGATGGCGCAGACGCGGTCGAGGTGTTGAGCCAGCATTTCGGTAAAGCCCGGAGGCATGTGCTGCACAATGACAATGCCGAGCGGGAAGTTGGCAGGCAGCGGCGTCAGCGCCTGTTCGAGCGCGGGCGGCCCGCCGGTTGAAGTCCCGATGGCCATCAGTTCAGGCACGGCGCGCACGGCCATCGCGCTGATGCGGTCAATGCTCGTGCGCGGATAATGGCTGACGGGCGACGGCGCCGGAGCCTGAACGACCGGTTCCGGGCGCGGTTCAGCCGCCACAGTGGCCGGGCGGCGCGCGACACGCACGCGGGCATTGACGGCCTCGCGCAGCTTGCCCGCAATTTCAGCCGTCGCGCGGCCAGTGGTGAGCGCCTCCATCGAAGGTTTTTCAATAAAATCAACCGCGCCGCGTTTGAGCGCCTGAATGGTCGCTTCGGCCCCGGCTCTGGTGCTGGTGCTGCACATCACGACCGGCAGACCGAAATCGGCCACCAGCCGATCCAGCGTCGCCAGCCCGTCCAGGCGCGGCATATCCACGTCAAGCAGCACCACGTCAGGCCGCGCACGCTGCAATTTGTCGAGCGCGAACTGACCGTCCATCGCGGTTTCGACAACCTCCAGGCCGGGGTCACGCTGCAAAACCTGGGTCAGCAGCTTTCGCATCAGCGCCGAATCGTCCACGATCATCACGCGGACTTTCGACGCCGCCGCAGAATTGGGCGAATTGTTGACATTACCTGTACTCATGCCGGTGTTGTGTCGGGGCAGGCTCGCGCGGGTCAGCGAGGATTTATCGGTTCGTCGTGGCGCGTCGCCGCTCCTGAGCGACAGCGAAATCAATCATGGCCGGGGCATCCAGAATCAGCACCACATTGCCGTCGCCCAGAATCGAGGCTCCGGCCACCAGGGGCGACTGCGTCAGTTTGTCGTCAACCGTCTTGAGCACCAGCTCCTGTTCACCGAACAGTTTTTCGACCACCAGCCCGACCGAACGCCCGTCACCAAGTTCGACGATGAAGACGAAATATTTCATGTTCAGGTCACGCTCAGCCGGTGTGCGCAATTTCAGCGCCTCATCCACACGCAGCAGCGGAATGACCTGTTCGTGCAGCCGCAGCACTTCGCGCCCGTCAATCGTCCGGGTTTCGCCCGGACGCAGCCGCGTGATGCGACGGATTGAATCAAGCGGCAGCGCAAAGCTGCGCCCGCACGACTCAAAGAGCATCGCCCGCACAATTGCCATCGTCAGCGGCAGTCTGATGATGAACCGGCTGCCCTCGCCCATGACCGAATGCACGTTGATCGAACCGCCGAGCGAATCAACTGTCGTTTTAACCACGTCCATGCCGACGCCGCGCCCGGACATATCGCTGACCGCATCCTTGGTCGAAAAGCCGGGCAGAAAGATCAGGCCGATTTTCTGCGAATCAGTCCAGTCGCTGGTTTCGTAAGCCGTGACCAGGCCTTTCTCAATGGCCTTGCGCACGATGCGCGAGGCGTCAATGCCGCCGCCGTTGTCTGACACTTCAACGGCAATCTGATTACCGGCGCGGCGCGCGCTCAGTCTGATGATGCCTTCTGCGGGTTTGCCTGCGGCGCGGCGCACTTCGGGCGGTTCGATGCCGTGATCGCAGGCATTGCGAATCAGGTGAATCAGCGGGTCGCTGATGACTTCGACCACCGACTTGTCAATTTCGGTGTCGCCGCCGCTCATTTCCAGGCGCAGCGGTTTGCCGAGCTTGATGCTCGCGTCGCGCACCACACGCGGGAAGCGTTTGAAAACCTGATCAATGGCCACGAGCCGCATGCGCATGACGCTTTCCTGCAACTCCGACAGAATGCGTCCGGTCATCGAAACCGATTCGCTGAGGCGGCGGTAAAGCTCGTTCTTGCGGTCAAGCTGTTCGATTTCGCCGCTGAGTGTGGCAATCATCGAACGCTGAATAATCAGTTCACCAACCAGGTTCATCGCCGCATCAATGCGCTCCGATTCAACGCGCAGCGTGCTGGCGGCGGTGTGCGACTGGCGACGGTCGCCCTGGCGACGGTCTTCACCCTGGCGGCGTTCACCGACCAGGCGGAAGTCCTCAACGATTTCGCCGTGCTGTTCAGGCGCAGTCTCAGCCGCGTGTTCAGTGGCAGGTTCAGGCGCTGCAATGGCCGTCGGTTGCGGCAGTTGAATGACCGCAGCGGTCGCCGGCTCAGGCGCAGCCGCCGTTTCAGGCGCAGCAGGCTTTTCATCAGCGGGAGCGACAATGCTCAGACCGCTCTTTTTGCTGCGCGATTTTTTTGTTTTCTCTGCTTCCGGTTCGACGGGTTCAGCTTTGATTTCGCTGTCAGGCTGAGGACTGGCGATTTTGTTTTCAACTGCGGTCGTGGCTGGTGCAGGTTCGTGCAGGGCGGCGAGGCCGGCAAACAATTGCGCGACTTCGGGCTGATCGCCGAGGCCCTGGTAATAGCTGATGTAAGCCGCCAGCGCGTCTGAACCCGCCAGCAGCAGGTCAATCAGTTCACGCGTGGCCGTGCCCTGGCGTTCGCGGATGCGATCCAGCGCGTCCTCGTAACGGTGCGCCAGTTCGGTCAGCTCGGAAAAACCGAACGCCGTCGAATCGCCCTTGAGCGTATGCACCGCCCGCCGGATGGCGCGCAGCGTTTCAGCATCCGACGGATCGCGCTCGACCTTCAGAATCAGCCCGCCGAGCGAATCAATCACTTCGGTCGCCTGCACAAAGAAGAACTCGCGCAACTCCGCCAGCTCATCACCATCAAGTTGAAAATCGTCAGCCATAAGACAGTGGTTAGTGGTTGGTGGTTAGTGGTTAGTGGTCCGTAGTCCGTAGTCCGTAGTCCGTAGTCCGTAGTCCGCAATCAGTGAAAGACGCGAACAGCCGCTGCCAGACAGTAACAACTGACCACTGACAACTGACTACGGACTACTGACCACTAACCACTGACCACTGACCACTACTCCTTCTGATAGGCGACTCCGCGATCCTGGATGCGGAGTTTGAAATTCGAGCCGAGGCCCTGGAGGCTTTCGGAATGGCCGATGAAAAGAAAGCCGCCGGGCGTCAGGCGTTCATAAAACTTGCGGGCCAGACGCGCCTGTTCATCCCGCGAAAAATAGATCATCACGTTGCGGCAGAAGATGATGTCGAACTGGCACGGCGGAAACATCTCCTTCAGGTTGTGCACCTGAAACGAAGTCATGCGCCGCACTGCATCCCTGATCACCAGCCGGTCGCCGCGATCCTCGAAATACCGCATCAGGTAATGCGGCGGAATGGTGTCGAGCCGCGCCTTCGGATAGATGCCGCGCCGGGCGGCTTCAATCACCGTCGGCGAAATGTCGGTGCCGCGCACCTGCACCTGCCAGCCGCCGCGCGTCATCAGAAATTCATCGGCCAGCATGGCCAGCGTGTAAACTTCCTGGCCGGTTGAGCAGGCCGCGCTCCAGACTTCAATCTGTTTTGAGCCGCCGCTGGCCTGGCGCTGCGCGATGACCTCAGGCAGCGCCATGCGGGCAAAGAGATCCAGTTGCGGCACATTGCGAAAAAAAGTCGTTTCGTTAATGGTCAGGGCGTCAATGAGCAGCGCCATTTCACTTTCACCGGCGGGCGTGCCCAGCCGGTTGAGGTAATTGTTCAGATCAGCGCCGATGGTCTGTGCGCGCGTCGTAATGGTGTTGACAAAATGTGTGCGCCGCTCAGTGCCGAACTGCATCATGGTGCGCTGTTCGATGACCTCGGCCAGTTTGTCAAGTTGTGGTTTCAGCGCTCCCTCTTCCTTCGGTTCAGACGTCAGAATCGGAAAAGAGATACCTGTTGAATTGGTCATACTGCGGTCACCATCGGGCTGTGTGGGTCGGACTGCGATCTGACCTGGTTTCTGGTTCCGGCAGCGGGTCGCACGGCGCCAGGTCAGAGGCTCGTCACGAGGTTGCTGTTAAGCCGCCGCTGTCTGAACCTGATCGAGCGCAGCCGCCTGTTCGGCGGTCAGAATCCGTTCAATATCAATCAGTATCAGCAGGTCATCGGTCAGCTTGCCGACGCCGTTGATGTACTGATTGCTGAGTCCGGCCACCATCGGCGGCGCCGGATCAACCCGGTCGGTCGGGAGTTTGATGACCTGGGTGACTTCATCCACGATCACACCGACAAGCCGCTTGCCGGAATCAGACGCTGATTCGATGACCAGAATGCGGCTCTTTTTGTCGCGTTCCTTCGCGGACTGATTCAGCCGTTTGCGCATATCCACAACCGTAATTACCCGTCCGCGCAGGTTGATGACGCCTTCGACAAAATCAGGGGCGTGCGGAATGTGGGCGATGGCCGGGACGCGAACAATTTCCTGCACGGCAGCGATGGGGACGCCAAACAGTTCCGTCCCGACGCGGAAGGTCACAAGGTGCAGATCCTCACTCATAAAAACGTATCCTTTCTTTTGCTCCCGATGGTCTCCGGCCTGGATGGAGGTGGCCGGGCTGGACAGCAGTGCAAGCGGGATGCCTTGCCGATTAGCTTATCGGTGAGACTGACCGGTGACTTGAGCGGTCGCCGGTTTTTTATCCGGGCTTCAGCAGGCAGTGTCTGACGTGAAGCAGAAGAGAGATCGCGGAACACGCGGAACTAACGGAACAGAAAAAACAAACGAAACAGGCGGGATCATTCCAGCAGTATTTTCGTCTGTTCCGTTCATTCCGTCTGTTCCGTATTCTCTCTGCCTGTTCCTGCAATCCGGGCTTCAGCAGGCAGCAGCCTCAGCTCACTTTTCAACTGCGTGTCGGGGAAATGTGGCGCGATTTGCCAGAATCGCGCGACTTGCGCAAAGGGCCGATGGCGGAGTCAGCGCGATTCTGGCAAATCGCGCCACACTCAGCGCACGGTCTGGCGTGCCGGGCGCGCGAGCGCATCAAGCACTGTTCCGGCAACGTGCGAGAGCGGGACGATGGCTTCTGCCGCGCCGAGCCGGATGGCTTCTTTCGGCATGCCAAAGACCACGCAGCTCGCTTCATCCTGGGCGATGGTGAACGCGCCGCTTTCGCGCATTTCGAGCAGACCCTTCGCGCCGTCTGCGCCCATTCCGGTCAGAATGACGCCCACTGCGTTGTGAGCGGCCTGGCGGGCGACGGACTGAAACAGCACTTCGACGCTCGGTTTCTGAAAATGCACGGGCGGGCCGTCCTTCAGCCGGACGTGATACTGCGCGCCGCTGCGTTCAAGCAGCATGTGAAGATGGCCGGGCGCAATCAGCGCGAGGCCGGGCACGACATAATCGCCATCCCGCGCTTCGCGCACTTCGAGCTGGCAGATGTGATTGAGCCGTTCGGCAAACGAGCGCGTGAAGGAGCCGGGCATGTGCTGCACGATGACGATGCCCGGCGTGTTGACGGGCATTGCGCGCAGCACGGTTTCAATTGCCTGAGTGCCGCCGGTTGAAGCGCCGATGGCAATGATTTTGTGCGTCGTCTGCAACTGCGGCGCTGAGGCTGACCGCGCCGGGCCGGGTGTGTCAGAGGGCGGTGTAATCGCTTTGATGCGGGCCGAGGCGGCGGCGCGAATGGCGCGGGCCAGGCGGTCGCGGT
The DNA here is from genome assembly GCA_046331565.1 of Blastocatellia bacterium. Lineage (GTDB taxonomy): Bacteria > Acidobacteriota > Blastocatellia > RBC074 > RBC074 > DASRDU01. Next base: position 2,042,854 of record JAXLQP010000001.1, on the reverse strand, counting down.
CAGGCGTTGAATACTGCGAACCGGGTTTGGCGATCACTTCAACGGCGCCCAGCCGGAGCGCGCGCAACGCCGTGTCGCTGTTTTCAGGCGTCAGCGAACTGACCACCACGACCGGCAGCGGATAATGTTTCATCAGCTTTGCCAGAAACGACAGCCCGTCCATGCGCGGCATTTCAAGATCGAGCGTCAGCACATCGGGCTTGAGCTGAATGATCTTGTCGCGCGCGGCATAGGGATCAATTGCGCTGCCCACCACTTCAAAATCGGAGTAACGTGAAAGCGATTCAGTCAGCAGCTTGCGCACGACGGCTGAATCATCAACAACCAGAATCCGAATCACGATGTCTCCTTTCCTGTTTACAGCCGCCGGGTCTGCCCGTTGATTTTGAGCAGCACATTGCCGGAGCCGATTTCAAGCATCATCGTGCGCGAATCGCTGCCGCCGATTTCAGCGGCGTGAATCGGCATCTGATTTTTGTCGAGCAGTTGCCGGAGCGCCGCAAAATTGCGTTTGCCGATCTGAAAGTAATCGCCCGCGCCCTGATGCCCGCTGGCGCCTCCGGCGACTTTGACAATCAGTCGCTCCCTCGCCGCGCCGAGTTCATAACAGGCCCGAAAGAGCAGCGGCACGCCCGTATTGACGTACCGGTACGGCAGATTCGTGCTGCCTGATTCAATGCCTGAATCAGGCAGCATGACATGCAGCAGCCCGCCCACGCGCGCCACCGGGTCATAAATCGCAATGCCGAGACAACTGCCGAGCGCACAGGTAATCAGCCGTGCCTGCGGGTCAGATGAAACCGCCATATCACCCATGCCAACCAGATACTTCACAATTCATTCCGCCAGGGCTGGTGATTCACCGCAAAAAGTGCAGCGGGCGCATCAGAGGAGTGCGGCGTCAGGCTGCCTGTTCTGCTGCCCTGGTGCATCCTGCGATTCCTGTAGTGAATCACCAGCCTGATTTCCGGCACAGCCTTCATTTCACATAGATCGCCGGTTTGACGTATTGCAGCGAATGACTGATTGAAGTCAGGCTTTCGGAATGCCCGACAAAAAGCAGCCCGCCCGGCGCGAGCAGTTGCGTGTAACGCTGCACGAGCGCCTGCTGTGTGGGTTTGTCGAAATAGATCATGACGTTGCGGCAGAAGATGGCGTCAAACGGCCCCTGCATCGGCCACTGCTCCATCAGATTCAGCCGCGCAAAGCGCACCAGTGCGCGCACATTGTCATTAACTTTGAAGGTGCGGGGCCGGGTTGCCTGTTCGACCGTGAAATATTTCTGGCGCAGCCCTGGCGGCACATCCGCCAGGGTGTCTTCCTGATAGACAGCGCGGCTCGCCCGCTCCAGCATGCGCGCTGAAAGATCAGTTGCCAGAATGCGCGCCTCGTAATCTTCGGGCAGTTCCTCACGCAGCAGAATCGAAAGCGTGTAAGGTTCTTCGCCCGATGAACAGCCCGCGCACCAGAAACGCAGCGGGCGACCGCTCAGGCGCAGTTGCGGCAGCACCGCCTGGCGCAGGTGGTCGAAATGCTGCGGTTCCCGAAAGAAACTCGTTTTGTTGGTCGTCAGTTCATCCACCATCAGCGCCAGTTCCCGGCCTGACTGATCCTGACTGAGGTAGCTGAGATAATGATCGAAATCGTCCAGCCTGAGCGCGCGCAGCCGCCGTGCCAGCCGCGATTTGACCAGTCCTTCCTTGCCCGCCTGCAAATTGATGCCGCACAGTTCGTAAACCCTGCGGCTGATCCATTCAAAGTGCGAACGACTGAGTTCGAGCGTGAGTAAATCGGTGGTCATAAAAATCGTGGGGCCGGGCAAATCAGATCGGGCTTCAGTTGTTACCGCAACCGGGGGCTGACTGATGAATGACAGAGCGATTCATCATTCATCAGTCAGCGGGGGCAGCAGCTTTCAGCTCAGTGTCCGGGAAGTGTGGCGCGATTTGCCAGAATCGCGCCGTTCACGCGGGCGGGCCGGTTGCCAGTACCGCGCGATTCTGGCAAATCGCGCCACACTTCCCGGACACTGAGTTGAAAACCGGTCTGGTGTTCGCTTTTTCGGTAATTCCTTTCATTCGGATTCCCCATGGAAGGTCATCAGTTATTTGTTTCAGTCGCCAGTGAAGCGACCGCCGCGTTTTCAGTGCTGGTCAGGACTCTGGCAATGTCGAGCAGAATCGTGACGCGATTACCGGCTTTGCCGATGCCGAGGATGAAATCGGTGTTGACTGACACGCCGAAACTCGGCGTCTGGTCAATTTCGTGGGAACCGATGTTGAGGACTTCTGAGACGCGATCAACGATGATGCCCATCTCGATCTGTCCGACTTCGACCACGATGATGCAGGTCTGATCGGTGTGTGCGACCGGCGGCAGGCCGAACCTGAGGCGCAGGTCAACGACCGGAATGACCTTGCCCCGCAGGTTGATCACCCCGCGAATGAAGGCCGGAGTGCGCGGCACCCGCGTGATCGGCAGCAGGCCGATGATTTCGTGGACTTTGAGAATTTCCAGACCGTAGCCTTCAGTATCGAGAAAGAAGGTCAGGAACTTGCCGCCGTATTCGGCAGCCGGGCGGCTTTCAGGCGCAATCGAAACTGATTCGGCCCCGGCCACAGCAACTGCATTGCTCATATCTGGTTCTCCTTTGGCATTTTCAGAACAGGCAGTGGCCAGGCCGGGAGTGACAGGCCACGAATTGACACGAATGAACACGAACTGAAACCGTCATCAATCGTGTGGCGTCCGGTTTTTGATTCGCGGAAATTCGTGTCAATTCGTGGCTGCTTCTCTCTCTTCATTGAACCACTGCCTGACAGAGTCTGGTAAGTTCAGCGACCCTGAAAGATCAGGGCCGCCCAGGGGGAAAGCCGTTCTGATCAGAATTTCTCCATCACATCGCGGTCGTCGTCATCGCTGAAGGGAATCAGCTTTTCAGCCTGCCCGGACAGGGTGGCTGGTGAATTGAGGTTGTTCTGTTTCAGCACGCGCTGCGGCGCGCTGCTGCCCGCCGCTTTCAGCGTCCGGTGCTGATGGCCGACATTCTGCCGGGCCGAAGCTGTTTTGAATTTAGCGGCAGGGCGGGTAATGACTCTGGCCTGACTGCTCAGTTCAAATGAGCCGACCATATTCAGCAGTTCTTCAGCCTGTCCGGTCAGTTCTTCAGAGGTGCCAGCGGCCTCTTCGGAATTGGCGGCGGCCTGCTGTGTCACCAGGTTGATCTGTTCAATCGCCGTGCGAATCTGGCCAACGCCCTGATCCTGCTGTTCAGAGGCGACGGCGATTTCACCCATCACTTCGCTGACCTTGCGAATCTGTTCGTTGATGTCTTTGAGATCCTTCACCACCTGATCGTTGATCGTCACGCCGCTGTCGGCATTGCGGACTGAGTCTTCAATCATGGTGGCGGTGTTGCGGGCGGCTTCGGCGCTGCGCATAGCGAGGTTGCGAACCTCTTCAGCGACGACGGCAAAGCCCCGCCCCGCGTCACCGGCTCTGGCGGCTTCAACGGCGGCGTTGAGCGCGAGCAGGTTGGTCTGGAAGGCGATTTCATCAATCGTTTTGATGATCCTGGCCGTCGCATCAGAAGAGGTCTTGATGCGTTCGATGGCGGTGGAAAGTTTCTGCATATTGTCCACGCCGCGTTCAGCCGCATGGCGCGCGCCGTCGGCAAGGCTGCGGGCTTCGCGGGCGTTGCCTGCGTTCTGGCGAGTCGTGGCGGTCATCTCCTGCAAACTGCTTGAAACCTCTTCGAGTGATCCGGCCTGCTGTGAAGCGCCGATGGCGAGCGACTGGCTGCCCGCGCTGATCTGCGCCGACGCGGCGGAAACCTGTTCGGCAGCTTCAGCCACCTGTGACAGCGCCTGATCGAGAGCTTCGCAGGCGCGATTGATGAAGTTTTTCAGCTTGTCGTATTCGCCTTTGTAACTGCCGGTGACGCGCGCGGTCAGATCCTGCGCGGCCAGCCGGTCAAGCACGCGGCTGACTTCGCCGAGCGGCGCGGCGATGCCCTGAATCAGATCATCCAGGTTCTGCGTCAGTTCGCGGTAATTGCCTTCAAAGCCTGAGTGGCTGGCCCGCGCCTCGAGCTGGCCGTCACGAATGAGCTGCGCCAGGCGGCGGGCTTCATCAATCAGGTTCAGCACCGTGGTGCGGCTTTGCTCAAAGGCGGTCACAGTCTCTCTGGTCTGCGTGATGATGCCGTTGATGCTGGTTTCGAGTCGGCCAATGTCATCATCAGAATCAACCCTGAAGAGCGGCGTGCCGGTGATGATGTCGTGGCGCAGGTCGCCGCGCCGCATCGCTTCGGCGGCTTTGCCGAGGTTGGTGACGCACAGGCCGCGCAGTTGTTCGACGCGCTCGGCGACGTGTCTGACTCTGGTCGTCACGACATCGAGCAGTTCATTGATGCCGCTCAGGGCTTCGCCGTATGCGCCCTCGAATCTGGCAGCCTCAGCGCGAGCGCCGAGTCTGCCCTGACGCGCCGCCTGCGCGAGTACGCTGGTTTCGTGAATCAGACTGAGGACTGAAGCGCGGCCCTGCTCAAACGAAGCGACGGTCTGCTGCGTTTGTCTGATAATGCCGTTGACGCCGGTTTCGAGCCTGCCGATGGCGTCATCGGAATCAACCTCGAAGCAGGGCGTGCCGGTGACGATTTCAAATTTCAGGTTGCCGTGCGCCATCGCATCGGTGGCCTGACCAAGATTGCTGATGCACAGGCTGCGCAACTGTTCGACGCGATCAGCGATGCGCGTGATGCGGCTTTGCGTGCGCTGTGCCTGCTGGTGTTCGTGCTGCAGCAGGCCGACCAGTTCATTGAAGCCGTTGATGACTTCCTGATCGCAGCCGGTGAACAGCTCACTCTGCGCGCGTTCGTTCAGGCTTCCGGCCCTGACGGCTGCGATGAGGCGACTGATTTCAGCGGCGAGTTTCTGCTGCGCGGCTGAATTGGTGGTGCGGGCGGTTTTTCTGCCTGCGGGTTTTGGCTGAGTTTTGGTTCCTGACATTTCAGTGTCTCCTGAGTTGGTCGTGATTGTCTGTTTCTGTGTTGATATTCATGCTGCTGAGGTTCAGCGGTGAGTACGAAAGCCGCAAGTACTGGCTGATCGAAGCGCGCGGCTGAGCGCACTGGTTTCAGACCGTGACGGTCAGAACTGATGAGCAATCTGTCTGTCGCGCCAGCGCGGCAACCTCTGCCGGATCGAGAATCAGGCCGACGCGGCCATCGCCCAGAATTGCGCCGCCCGTGATGCCGCGCACTCTGACGCCTGCGCCCAGAGGTTTGGCGACGACCTGCTGCTTGCTGAGCAGTTCGTCAACCAGCAGCGCGCACCGTCGTTCGTCATCATCCACGACGACCAGCAGCGCTGCGGTCGGATCTTCGATGGCATGGGGAATCCCGAACAGGCGATGCAGCCGGAAGATCGGCAGCAGTTCACCGCGCAGGTTGAGCATTTCGCCGCGCCCGGCAATCGTCACCAGCATCTCTGCCGACGGGCGCAGGCTGACCTGAATGTTGATGGTCGGAATGATGTAGCGTTCCTCGCCCACGCGCACCAGCATGCCGTCCGTAATCGCCAGCGTCAGCGGCAGGCGCATCGTGAACTGCGTCCCCCGGCCAGGCTCTGAAGCAATTTCAATGCGGCCCCGCGCCGCTTCGACTTTCTTTCTGACCACGTCCATGCCGACGCCGCGCCCTGAAATATCCGTGACCTGTTCCGCCGTTGAGAAACCCGGCTCAAAGATCAGACTGAACACCTGGCTGTCGGTCAGTTCGCGGTCGGGCGGCACCAGTCCCGTCGCAATGGCTTTCTGTAAAATCCGGCTGCGATTGAGGCCGCGCCCGTCATCGCTGAGTTCAATGACAACGCTGCCGCTCGAATGGCACGCGGCCAGGCGAATCACGCCTGCTGCCGATTTGCCCTGGCGTTCGCGTTCATCGGGCGCTTCCAGTCCGTGATCCACCGCATTGCGCACCATATGCATCAGCGGATCGCTGATCACATCAACCAGGTTGCGGTCAATTTCGGTTTCGTCGCCTTCGGTCAGAAAGCGAACCACCTTGCCGCTTTTTTGCGCCAGGTCGCGGACGACGCGGGCCATTTTCTGAAACGTGTTGCGCAGCGGTACCATGCGCATCGAAAGGCTCAGATCCTGCATTTCGCGGACGATCTTGCCCGTGTGCGCCACCTTGCGCAGCAGTTCATAGTGATTGCGATCCAGCACGGTTTCATCCTGCGCCACCATGGATTGCGCGATGACCAGTTCACCGACCATATCAATCAGTTTGTCGAGCCGGTCAGTGCGCACACGCACCGATGATTCTTCGGTTGCGGCCAGGCGCTGCTGTGTGCGCAACGCTCCGGCCACATCGGTCAGCGTCGCGGCTTCGGATTTCAGGATGGCCACGCCGGCCAGATCGCCCTGGTTTGAGGCGATGGCCTTTTCAACTTCATCGCGGGTCGCTGCGCCACCGGCCACCAGCAGATCACCGAGGCGCGGCGGCTGAGTGTGCAGTTCATCGGTCGCGCTCGTGATTCCGGCGGCCTCAGGACTGGTCAGAATCGCCAGCAGTTGATCGTAGCCTTCAGGTTTCGGCATCAGGCGACTGCCGGGCTGTGACTGCACTGTGAGTTCGACAATGCCGAGCAGTTCCTTGAGCTGATCCACCGACCGCAGCGCCAGATCGGCATAACCGCCGGTGCAGCGAATTTCACGCGCCCGCACGCGGCTCAGCAGCGATTCGGCGTGATGCGCCAGATCAGCCAGGCGCTTCAGCCCCAGCCACACCGACAGACCTTTCATCGTGTGAAAGGCGCGAAAGACCACATTGATGGCTTCCACATCGTCAGGACTGGTTTCCAGTTCAAGCAGCGCGGCTTCGGCTTTGACGATGTTCTCGCGCGATTCGGTGATGAATTCGCCAATGAAATAAGGGTCGGCATCGGCGGGCAGCAGATCGTCCTCATTTTCAGGCGGAGCTTCGGTAACCGCGCCGTGTTCCTGCGCGTATCCGGCTGATTCAATCAGGCAGCTCAGATCAGAGAGCAGTTGCGCGCTGTCGGGCTGCGCTGCATCAGGCGCGGCCTGGGCAAATGCCGCCTGCAACGCGATGACCTGGTCAATGCGTTCAGCGGCTTTGCTGATCAGTTCAGCGGCTGCGGGCTGACACGATGGCGCGGCGGCCAGGGCCGTGAGCGCATCGCGCACCTGCGCGAGTTGCGCCGGGTCAGTCGTGTCAAGCTGCACGAGCAGCGCGGCAATGTCATCAAGCGAAGGCGTCTGACTGCGGGCAGCGGATAATGATTCAGGCGTCGCTGTTTCGGCGATTTCGATGTGGGGGGTGACTTTCATGAGTGAAGAAAGATCAGGCGTTGAGGCTGATGGCAATCAGAAACGTGTGTTTGATTTATCTTCAGCGGGCAGTGCAACCGGGTGATTCCGTAACTGCACTGACCAGGAATGCGGCGGGCAAGTCATATACCATTGTGACTGATTTCGAGGTTCGGGCCTGACGCGGGAAGCCCTGGCTGCCTCTGCTGCAATGGTACGCGCCCGTGATGAAATATCGGCTCAGAATGATGAAAGCTTGAGACCGGCGCAGCCGCTCAATCAAACTGGCCGAACCGGCAATCAGCCTGACCGACCTGCTGAAGATGAGTGACAACCTTCAGAAAATTTTCAGCCGTTGCAGCGCGGGCAGCAGGTGATAGCTGAAAACCAGGTCAAAGCGCGTGCGGTTGCTGATGGCGTAATCATTGCCGACGCTGCGTGAATAAAAGGTGCTGACGCTGAATGAAGGACTGATCAGGTAACTGCCGCTCGCAAACAGGCGGCGGCCCCGGTTGAAGCGGTCAGAGTTCAGCCCGCCATAATTGCGATCAATGTCTGCGATGCCGCCGCCCAGCGTCAGCCTTTTACGCAGCACTTTTTCACCCGCCAGGCTGAAGCCGTAAGCCGGATTCACGTCTGCCCGCTGATAATTCTCGAACCGCACGCTGTCAACGACGCGCAGTTCAGGCGTGTTCAGTTTCACCGCTTCGCGCATCGTTTCAGCGCCTGCGACAAAGGTGTAATCAACCGACACGGCGGCGCGGCGAAGCTGTTTGCCGACGAGGAACTGGTGATAATTCGCTTCCTTCAGCCGGTGATAACGCTTGTTGAGGCCGGGCGAACTGATGTCACCGAGGTAAGCGTAAGTGACCGAGATTTCGTCAAGGAAAAGTTCCTTCGGGCGTTTCAGCACCAGCCGTTCACCAGTCAGATAAGCATCATTGTCGTAAGTCGTGATTTCAGTTGATTCGCCGCGCTGAACATAAAGCCCGCCGTACTGAAACTCGACTCCCCTGATCGGGCGGGCCGAAAAATAAAGCTGCTTGAGATAGAGATTCGTAAAAGGCGAACCGGTGCCCGCGCCGGTGTTGTTCCAGCTTCCGATAAAATTGTTGCCGCTGAAGACGCCGAAATTGATTGAATACTTTCCGCCGCTGTCAAATTTGAAGCGGCCTTTGATGGCTTCGTTGTGCTGCAACTGGCTGGCGGTGGTGACGCCGCTGCTGTTTTCAACCAGGCGGTAACGCAGGCTGAACGTGACGGTTTGCAGATCAATCCAGCGCGCCAGGCGGCCTTCAGGCTGGCCCTGCGGCGCAGGTGACGGCGTCGGAACTGCCGCCGGAGCAGCTGACTGCTGCGCGCAAACTGAATGATGCGCCAGCAGCAGGGCGACGGTGAAAATGGCTGCCGGAATTGACCGGGCTGAAATTCGATGCATGGATTACCTCGCGGATAGTCTGGCCGGTGCTGACTGCCTGCCGCCTGGTCAGGCCTGTGAGTCGCCGGTTTTGAAGGTGCTGACCACACCTCTCAGCGTGTCCGACTGCGCGAACAGTTGTTCGGCTGACGTTTGCAGATCCGAAGCCATTCCGGCTCCGAACTGCACCTGAGTGCGCATCTGATCCATGGCGCGCACGATTTCACCAGTGCCGACCGATTGTTCTTCAGTGGCCACGCTGATTTCCTGCGTCAGCCGCATCAGATCCTGAGTCGCTTTGGAAACCTGTTCCGCCCCGGCTGACTGTTCGCTCGTGGCGGCTTCGATTTCCTGCGTCAGTTCCACGACCCTTGCCACCGCGCCAATGATGCTGTGCAGCGATTCGCGCAGCGAAGTGTCGGAAATATAAGCGCGGACGCTGCGATTCGATTCATCCATTTGCGTGACCGCCGTGCGCGACTCTTTCTGAATGGCGGTGATCAGGTCACTGATTTCGCGGGTCGAGCGGGCTGAGAGTTCCGCGAGCTTGCGCACTTCATCGGCGACGACGGCAAAGCCGAGGCCGTGTTCACCGGCACGGGCGGCTTCGATGGCGGCATTCAAAGCGAGGAGGTTGGTCTGGTCGGCAATGTCGTCAATCGTTTCGACGATGCGGCCAATGCTTTCAGCGCGACTGCCGAGGCTGAAGATGGTCTGGCTGGCCGATTCAACCGAAGTCGAAATGCGCTCGATGTTGTGCGTGGCCAGGCTGAGCGTCTGCTGGCCCGATTGCGCGGCCTCACCGGCGCTCGATGTCAGCCGCGCGAGCGTCTGCACGTTGTCTGAAATCTGTCGCAGGCTGGCGACCATTTCGGTCACGGCGGCAGAAGTTTCAGTGGCGGCGGCTGACTGCGTCTGCGCATTTTTTGAAACCTGCGAGATTGATGAAGCCATCTGCTGAATGGTCGCGGTAATTTCTTCGGTGGCGGATGAAAGCATCTGCGCTGAACGTCCGGCCTGGGTGCTGGCGACGGCAATCTGTGATGAAGTCGCGGCCACTTCGCCTGAACCCTGGCCGATGCGGCTGACGGTTTCGTGCAAGTGACGGAGCATCTGCCGGAATGAATTGCCAAAGCGATCCTCGTCCGAAAGCGGCGTGACGTGAACCGTCAGGTTGCCTGAAGCGATCTGATCGGCCACCTCAGACATTTCCTTCAGATAATTCATCATTGTCTGAATGGACTGCATCAACTGGCCGATTTCATCAGTTGAATCAACCGTGATTTCGGCTGAAATGTCGCCTCTGGCAATCCGGCGTGCGACCTCGACGACTTTCAAAACCGGCACGGTGAGGCTGCGCGTCAGGACGACGGTCAGCGCAATTGAAATCACAAAGGCGATCAGCGCAATGCTGATGGTCATCAGCCGGGAGCGGCTGGCAATGCCGATCACGACTGACTCTTTCTGCTCCATGCGTTTCTCGGCCCGCGCGGCCATTTCGTTGGTGAGGGCTTCCAGATTGCGAATCGCCTCCTTGTGCGGCGTCAGCGCCTCGTTTGCCGCAGCGGGTTCCTGAATCTGGCCATCGTGAATCTGCCTGACGATGTGCTGAAAGGCTGTGTCGTAAGTCGCCAGTTCAGCTTTGATCTTTTGCAGGTCGGCCTTGTCCTCAGGCAGCGAGGTGTATTTGTCGAGCAGGTTCAGATGCGCCCTGACCTGTTCGTGCGCTTCCCGCCACTTGTCCTGATATTCCTGCACTTTTTCCGGCGACTTCAGATTCAGAAACAGATCCTTTTCATACCGGCGCAAATTGCGCACGCCGCCGCGCGCGAGGGTTGCATTAACCAGCGACTTCAGTTCGCCATTGAGCAGGTCAAAGGTCAGCGTGCTGAGCGAACTGACCGCAATGTAACCGGTGATGGACGCACCGCTCATCAACAGCAGCACCAGCGCAAAGGAAAGACTCAGGCGTTTTCCGATCTTCAGGTTCTTCAGCATGATTAATTCCAGGCAAATCAGTCTGCCATCAGGGTGGCCGCGCGGCGTCAGTGAACGCCGGTGACCAGATTGAATGACCCTGATGAAGCCGCTGTGATGAAAGCGGCTGTTAATGGCTGTCTCAGTGAAAGGCAGAACAGAGCGGATGATGCTGTGGACTAAGCGCACTGCCCGACTCAGACTACTGGCAACGTAAACAAAGCGCGGGAACTTCGTTCATGCTCACATATCGGGTGGCTGGCAAAAAAGCATTAGATCAGATTTCAAATCAGGCTACGGAATAACCAGTGTTGCGCGCTTGAAAATCGGCCACGAAAGCCTGGGACAATGAAATTCACCACAGAGGAAACAGAGGAACACAGAGGACAGATAAAATCCGGTTTCCTCTGTGTTCCTCTGCGGTGAATTCAGGTTCCATTGTCGCGTGTCTCAATTCAGATCGGATTTCAGATCAGTGCAGGGATGGGAAGTGTGGCGCGATTTGCCAAAATCGCGCTGACCTCGCAAGCGAACTGTGGTGAGAGCCGCGCGATTTTGGCAAATCGCGCCACACTCGCGGCGTCCCTGCAATTGAAAACCGATTCAGATGAAAAAGCGGAGCGATGGCTGAAGCGGGGTTCGCAATGCCAAAAAGACGACACCTGACAGCCCGGCTGCCGATCATCCGGCACTGCGGCGCTGATGACAGGGCCACGATTCAAGGAGATATATCGGATTCTGCCGCTGCTGACTTGAGGCACAGCGGTTGCACAACGGGCGGCGAGGAGGAACGCGCCGATGACGTTGCCCGGTGTTGAGCAGAGCCAGTCAGGAATCAGTGAAGCAGACCGCATCACCGGCCTGCTTGCTCGTTATCTGGATGTGCAAAGCCGCCGCGCGCAGATCGTCGCCGGGAATCTGGCCAATGCCGACACGCCCGGTTATGAAGCGCAGGAACTCGATTTCGAGCAGTTCCTTCAGTCCGCTGCCCGCGAAGCCCTGACCGTTTCCCGCAGCCCTGGTTCTTCAGCAGCATTCCCGAACAGCCTGCCCGCAGCCCCTCAGGTCGTGACTCAGACGAACACCCTGCCCGGCATTGACGGCAACACCGTGGATGTCGGACGCGAGATGGCCACCCTTTCCGATGCCGGTCTGCATTACCTGCAGGGAACGACCCTTTTGCAATCGCGCCTGCGCACCCTGCGCGCAGCGATCCGCGAAGGAAGGTAAGGAAAGTCAAAGGTCAGCAGGCAAAGGTCAGAAGTCAGAAACAGGAATCCCGGTGCCGACCCTTTGCCTTCTGAATTTTGCCTTCTGCCTGTTGATTTTCAGTTCAGTATGTCGCTCTTCACCATTTTTGAAATTTCGGCTCAGGGGATGACCGCGCAGCGCCAGCGCCTGGAAGCGGCTTCATCAAACCTGGCCAACGCGCACACCACGCGCACGGCTGAGGGCGGGCCTTACCGCCGCCGCGATGTTTATTTTGAAACCATCGCCGCCGGTAACCACACCGCTCAGTCCGGGCCGATCAGTCGCCTTTTCAGCAATGTCTTTGATGACAGCCTGTTCAGCCAGACCGCACAAACTCAGCGCGAGGATGCGGGCGTCGGCGTTGAAGCCAGCCTGGGACTTGCCGGGCCGGATGAAGTCGTCAAACGCTTTGAGCCGGGTCATCCTGACGCTGATGCGAACGGTTATGTGGCGATGCCGGATGTTGATCCGCTCGAAGAAACCGTCAATATGATCTCTGCCGCGCGCTCTTACGAAGCCAATGCCACGGCCTTCTCGACCGCGAAGGAACTGGCGCGCGCGACCCTGCGACTGGCTGAAAACTCATGAGAATTACCGGCGTCAATCCGCTTCCATCATTTGGCGAAAGCGCAGTCGGCGGCACAGCCGCAGCCACGGGCGAAGCCTTTGGCAGCAGCCTGCGCGGCGCGCTCGACAAGATCGAAAAGTCGCAGCAGAACGCCGACCTTGAGATTGCCAAAGCCGTCACCGGCGAATCGCCCGATCTGCATCGCACCGTCATTGCGCTGCAAACGGCTGATCTCACCTTTCAGCTTGCGCTTCAGATTCGCAACAAGGTCATCAACGCTTACGAAGAAGTGATGCGGATGCAGGTGTAATGAAATTTCAGATTTCAGATTTGAGATTTGAGACCGGGAACACAAGTCAGCGTGGAAGTACCAGCAGCACTCAAACCAGTAACTGAACTCTGGCAGAAGCTCAATGCGCGCCAGCGCGTGGCGATTGGCGTGGCGGCGACGGCTGTGCTGGCCTTTATGGGCGCGCTGATCTGGTTCGGTTCGCAGCAGGAATACGGCGTGCTTTTTTCAGACCTGCGCACGACTGACGCTCAGGCCATTGTCGAAAAACTGAAAGCCGCGAGCGTGCCTTATCGCCTGTCGGGCGGCGGTTCGACCATCAGCGTGCCGACTGATCGCGTCACTGAAATGCGGTTGCAGATTGCGGCTTCGGGCATTCTGTCGGGCAATCACGTCGGCTTTGACATTTTCGACCGCAGCGGTTTTGGCGCGACTGATTTCACGCAGAAGGTGAATTACCAGCGGGCCATTGAAGGCGAACTGGCGCGCACGCTCGAAGGCATGGACGAAGTCGAATCGGCGCGCGTGCACGTCACGGCTCTGCGCGATTCGGTCTTTATTGACAAGACCGAACCGGCCAAGGCTTCGGTCGTGCTGCGCATGCGGGCCGGGCGCGACCTGTCACGCGAACGCACTGAAGCCGTCGTCAATCTGATCGCTTCAGGCGTTGAAGGACTCGACCCGAAAAACATTTCAGTGATGGATGCGCGGGGCCGCGTCTTTGCCTCGCCTGATCGTGACGGCGCAAAGTCGAAAAACGGCGCGAGTCCGATTGATTCCAATCTGGCGATTCGGCAGAAACTGGAAATGGAAACCGCCGCCCGCATCGTCGAACTGCTGGAACCCGTCGTTGGCGAAGGCCGCGTGCGCGCCAATGTCGCCGCTGAGGTTGATTTCAGTCAGATCGAACAGACCGCTGAAAAATACGATCCGAAATCAGCGACCATTCGTTCGCAGCAGACTTTGCAGGAATCCAGAACCGGCGGACTGCGCGGCCCTGGCGGGCTGGTCGGCGCGCGCGCCAATGATCCGCAGCTTCAGCCGACACCAACGCCGACGCCAGCGCCCGCGAACGGACAGCCTGCGCCGTCGCCTTCAGCTTCGCCGCTGCCGCCCGCGATTGGTGATTCGCGCAACGCCTCAACAACCAACTGGGAAATTGACAAGACCGTGACGCGCACGCTCAACAACGGCGGCAGGCTGATGAAACTGTCGGCTTCGGTCGTGGTTGATTACCGCAAGGACACGGGCAAGGCCGAAGCGCGCACGGCTGAAGAACTCAAAAAGATGCAGGATCTGGTGGCGGCGGCGGTCGGCATTGACACGCAGCGCGGCGATCAGGTTGTCGTGCAATCACTGCCGTTTGATCTGCCGCAGGATGCGAAACCATCGCCGCTGGATCGTTACCGCGAACTGATCCTGATGGCGATCAAATACGGCAGCATCGTGCTGGCGGCGCTGCTGCTGATCTTCTTTGCCGTGCGCCCGGCGCAGAAGGCGTTGAAGGAAGCGATGAAACCCGCCACCGCATTGCTGCCTGCGACGGCGAACGCTGACACGCCGCTCTCAGTTGGCGCGGCGCTCAATCAGGCCGGTGACACGACGGCTGCCACAATCCCGGCGCAACTGCCCGAAGGTGAACGGCGGGCCGCGCTGCCCGGCGCGACCGGCGAAAGCAGCGGCGATGAGCCGCGCACGATTGCCGAGATTGAATCAGAACTGGCCGCGCAACTCGCCGCTGAACTTGACGGGCCGTCCGTCGCTGAAGTCAAACGCGCCAGCGAAATCAAGAAACTGCTGGTTGATCGCAGCCACAAGAGTCCTGAAGCGCTGGCCACCACGCTGCGAAGCTGGTTGCAGGAAAAAAGCTGAGCCATCACAGCCGTCCGTCACTGGCGGTTTGCGCCGCAGCAGAAATGAACGGGTGTTGAGAACAGGGAATTGAACGATGCCGGAGATGAGTGAAGAAAAGATTGCCGGAGCTGCCGCCGAAATGGCGCTGGCGCTTTCGCGCATGCAGGGGGGCAACGCCAATGGCCCGATGAACGGCGCGCGCAAGGCCGCCATCCTGTGCCTGGTGCTCGGCGATGAAGCCGCGAGCGAAATTTTCAAGCACCTCGAAGAAGATGAAGTGCAGACGATTTCCCGCGAAATCGCCACGCTGACGCGCGTCACTTCGGATCAGGCCGATGATGTGCTGGAAGAGTTTCATCAGTTGATGATTGCCCGTTCCTACGTTATGTCGGGCGGCATCGAATATGCCAAGCGGCTGCTCGTCAAAGCCTACGGCGCTGAAATCGCCAAGCGCGTGCTCGATAAAATCACTCGTTCACTCGAATCAACCGCCGGTTTCGAAGCCTTGCAGAAGGCCGACCCGCAGCAGCTTTCCAAGCTCTTTCAGCACGAGCACCCGCAAACCATCGCGCTTGTGCTGGCGCATCTCGACGCTTCAACCGCCGCCGACACGCTGCAATCGCTGCCCGAAGATCAGCGCGCCGACATTGTGCTGCGCATGGCTAATTTGCAGGCGATTTCGCAGGACGTGATTCGTCGCGTTTCAGTCGTCCTCGATCAGAAACTCAAGAGCGCGGGCACCGACAACCGCCAGTCCGTCGGCGGCATGCGCTCAGTGGCCGAACTCTGTAACCGGCTGGATCGTGATGTCTCACAGAAACTGATCGAGGAGATGGAGCAGTCCAATCCTGAACTGGCCCTGCAGGTGCGGAATATGATGGTCACCTTTGATGACCTGCTGCTGATTGACGATCTCGGCATCCGCGAAATTCTGCAACGGGTTGACAAGAAGACGCTCACCCTGGCGCTCAAGGGTACGATGCCCGAATTGCAGAACCGTTTCTTCGGCAATATGTCGCAGAAGGCCGTCGAAATGATGAAGGAAGAAATGGAATACATGGGCCAGGTCAAGCTCAAGGATGTGACCGGGGCGCAGCGCGAAGTGGTCGAAATCCTGCGCGAACTCGACGAGCAGGGCGTCATCAGCCTCGGCGGCAGTGGCGGAGAGGATGCTTATGTCAGCTAGGCTGTTCAAGGGCGCGGGCGAACATGATTTTGCGCCTTTCATCGTCCCGGCCACGATCACTCAGGAAGCTGCGCCTGAACCGCCGCCCGTTGCGCACGCCACGCCTGATGATTTTTACGACGAACCGCCAGGTCACGAATCAGAATCAACCCTGCGCCAGGCGGCGGAAGAAGCGTTGCAGATTGTCGAAGCCGCGCAGGCTGATGCGGCGCGCATCGTGGCGCAGGCGCAGGCCCGCGCCCTTGAAATCGAACGCGAAGCCCGCGAACGAGGCCTGGCCGAATCCCGCGCCACACATCAGGCCGAAGTCAGCCAGGCCGTCAGTGAATTGCGCGACCGCCTGACCACGACCATCGAAGAAATTGCCGGGTTGCGCGCCGTCGTCGCCGCCCAGGCCGAACATGATTTAGTGCGCCTCGCACTGGAAATTGCGCGCAAGGTGATTCGCCGCGAAGTCTCAGCCGACCCGGACATTGTGATTGCGCTCGCCCGCATCGCGCTTGAACGCCTGCCTTCGCGCGTGGCCGCCAAAGTCAGAATCAGCCCGGAAGAATTTGAATACGTCACTGCCAGCAGTCAGCAGCTCGGCCCTGACAGCACGATTGAACTGCTGGCCGATTTCGCCATCAAACGCGGCGGCTGCGTCGTGCAGGGCGAAAGCGGAACCATAGACGCCCGCATCGAAGAGCAGCTTGCCGTCATCGAACGCGGCCTGCTGGCGGGCTGAAAAGCGAAATCAGAGGAAGAGAGATGACCGCAACAGACGGAAATAACGGAACAGACGGAACTATCTCACAGGACATTCTGTTGGCTTCTTTCATTTGTACCTTTTGACTTTTCCGTTATTTCCGTCTGTTCCGTCATCTCTCTTCCTGCCTTCATCATCTGATCTGAACCATGTCAGGACAGACTGCGAAATTACAACTTCACGACCACGCGGCTGAAGGCTCGATGTTTGCCGCTTATCTGAAGCGGCTGGCTGAGATTGATCCGCTGACTTCGACGGGTGTGGTCAGGCGCGCGGTCGGGCTGGTGATTGAATCGGCAGGCCCGGCGGTTTCGGTTGGCGATCTGTGTTACCTGAAAGGCCGCGACGGCGAACCTGACGCGCCGCTGGAAGTGATCGGCTTTCGTGATGCGACGGTGCTTTCGATGCCGCTTGGCCCGATGCCGCGCATTCGCGCCGGTGATGAAATCAGAGCCGCCGGTCACGAAACCAGCGGCAGTGGTTTTCCGGTTGGTCGCGGCTTCATCGGTCGCGTTGTTGATGCGCTCGGTCAGCCGCTCGATGGCAAAGGGCCGATCATGGCCGAAGCGCGTTATCCGCTGCATCGCGCTGCCGCCAATCCGCTCGAACGCGCGAGCATTGCCAGACCGCTCGGCACGGGCGTGCGCGTGATTGACGGATTGCTGACCGTGGGCGTCGGTCAGCGCATCGGCATTTTCGGCGGCTCCGGCGTCGGCAAATCAACGCTGCTCGGCATGATGGCGAAACACACGACGGCTGATCTGAACGTCATCGCCCTGGTCGGTGAACGTGGCCGCGAAGTGCGCGGCTTCATCGAACGCGAACTTGGCGAAGAAGGCATGAAGCGTTCAGTGATGATCGTTTCAACTTCGGATGACGCGCCGCTCGTGCGCATTCGCGCGGCCCTGGCGGCGACGACGCTGGCCGAATATTTCAGGGAACAGGGCGCGAACGTGCTGCTGATTATGGATTCAGTCACGCGCTTTGCGATGGCGCAGCGCGAAATCGGACTCGCCGCTGGTGAACCGCCTTCATCGAAAGGTTACACGCCCTCGGTCTTTGCGCTGCTGCCGCGCCTGCTCGAACGCGCGGGGAACTTTTCAAACGGCGGTTCAATCACGGGCTTTTACACCGTGCTGGTCGAAGGCGACGATATGAACGAACCCGTTGCCGATGCGGTGCGCGGTATTCTGGATGGACACATTGTGCTGTCGCGGCAGCTTGCGGCGCGCAATCATTATCCTTGCATTGACGTTCTCAACAGCGCCTCACGGCTGTTTGGCGAAGTGACGGCGAAAGAGCATCGCACCGCCGCAGGCCGCGTCCGCGAACTGCTGGCTGAATACAGCCGGAACGAAGACCTCATCAGCATCGGCGCATATCAGAAAGGCACTAACCCGCGCGTTGATGAAGCCATCACCCGGCACGATCAGATCATCAGCTTTCTGCGCCAGGATCGTGAAGACTCGGTCAGCCTCACCGATGCCATCACACAACTCAGAGCGGTTGTCAGTTGACAGGATGTTTCACCACGAAGAACACGAAGATGAAAAAAGAAGAGGAGAAGAGGAGAAAAGGTGAAGAGGCGAAGTCAGTCGCCCTGCTGTCCCCTTTTCTGCTCTTCCCCTTTTCTCCCTGTCTTTCTTCGTGTTCTTCGTGGTGAAAAGACAAATGCAGTCATGAAGAAATTCAGGTTTTCACTCCAAACCGTGCACCAGTTGCGCGAACGAGCGCAGGCCGAAGCCGAAGCCGAACTGGCCCGCGCCAATGGCGAAGTGGCACGGGCGATTGAAACGGTGGAATCGGCAAAACAGGCGCGCGAAGACGCGATGAATACTTACACGCAGATGTTTTTGTCAGGTCAGCTCAGTCACGCTGAAACGATGCTGCGCGCCGGTTATCTGATCGTGCTGGCTGATCGCATCATCGAAGCGCAGAAAAGTCTGGCCGAACGTGAACGCGAGCGCGAAGTGGTCAGGCAGAAAGTCATTGCCGCCACTACCCGCGCTGAAGCGACCGCCACACTGCGCGATCAGCAGCTTGCTGAATACCGCGCTGAAGCTGAGCGCGAAGAGCAGGAGCAGCTTGACGAAATCGCCACGCTCAGAGCCGCGCGGCACAGGTTGTCATAAAGGAACCGGTGAATGGAGATTCTGATGTCAGATATTTCGGGAATGGCTGCACTGCCTGATCGGGAGATGTCCGGCTCAGGTGAAGCGGCGACTGACGACGCGCAGGCTGACGGCTTTGCTGCCATGCTCGCGGCAATGTGGATGCCGCTGATCGCTCAGCCAATGCCTGAAAATAAAATGGCCGCGCCACCTGAAACTGCCGCGCCGGATGTGGCAGCGGTCAGTGCTGCGCCACCAGTGAATGCTGCCCCAGCATTGATGAACGCTGCGCCGAAATTGATGAACGCAGCGCCGACATTGATGAATACTGCGCCACTGCCGGATAAACTCAGCGTTGCCGCAACGCGCAAACCAGCGAATGAGCAGCCCGTCACCATTGACGCTGCGCCGCAGGCGGCAATTCAGCCAGCGCCGACTGTCAAAACCGGCACAGTTACGCTGAGCAACCTGGCTCGTCTGGTAACTGCGGACAAGGCTGTAACCGAAAACGATTCGCAACCAGTTATGACCGCCGCTCAGTCATGGCGGCCTGAGCCTGCGCCCCGGACGGCTGAAAATAAACCGGAATTTACGGCGCAGACTTTTCTGAGCCGCGCTGAAGCGCAGTTGCCCGCGCCCGCCACGCCATTATCCTTTCCGTTTGAATTCGACAGTCAGCCGGTGATTACGGCAATTGAATCAGCGCCTGCACCGGAAAGGGTTGCTGCTTACGCGCCGGGTGTGACTTCAGACGTTGATCAGGATTTGAATGCCGCTGACCCTGGAACTGAACTGCCTGCTGACCGGAGCATAAACATTCAGCCTGCAACTTATTCACAAATGCCGCAGGGTGAAGTTCGACAGGCTGCCAGCTCGTCGTTGCTTCAGACAGTCGGGCCTTTACCGACGAGCGACAAGCTGGCAACTCATCGAACAACTATTCTGAATCGGGATCAGAGCATTGACGATCATCAACTGATTCAGAAACAGCACACGCCTGAGACGGCTGAACAGCTCACGGCTGATCGTGAAGCCTCAGTTCCGTCGCCGGTTGAGCCGCGCCCGCTGCCGCCTGCGCCTGAATTTCAGGCCGAACGCAGTGGCCTGATTCGCCGCGTGATTGAACAGACCGCACCGGCGCCACAGCCTTCAGCCGCGACAATCACAACTGCATCGCCCGTGACCAGCGCCGTCATCAGTCGTGAAGCGCTGCCGCTGATTCCGGTCAGAACTGAACCCGGCAAAATCAGTTTCAATGTGCGAACCGGAGAGCCGCGCGAAACCAGACCGGCAACCGCGCAGGGCAGGCGCGATGCTGTGCAGGCAGATGAATCGAACATTGAAACAGTGCCGCCCGCACGGTCGCTGAAGCTTGCGCTCAAACCGCTCGTGGCAGAATTTCACGCGGCAGACAATGACGCGCCGCCTGCATCAGCTACAGAATTTTCAGCGCCGGAATCGGTGCCGCCGGTAATGGTGCAAACAAATCGGGCCGCGCAGAGCGTTGAAAAAAATGTCGCTGTTGACGCGCCGACTGTCATCAGTCAGACCGCCGGGCAGGTCATCACTGTGGCCGAACGAATGGCGCATCGTGAAACGCGCGCGATCAGCCTGAGCCTGAATCCGAAAGACCTCGGACGCCTGGAAGTCAGGATTACCCGCGATGATGATGGCCGCGTCAGCGCGCAATTCACGGCGGAACACGAAATGACACGGCACGCGCTGCGCGAAGGGCTGACTGACTTGCGGCAGACGCTTGAACGCGCCGGGCTCCCGGTTGACCGCCTCGAAATCAAAGCCACCACACCCGATCCCGGACAATTCACCGGCTCAGCGCACGGCCAGTCCCAACAGAGCCTGCACGATCAACCCGCCAGCCATCGCTTTGCCACCGCTGACCCGGCGGATGATGAAGTGGTTAATCAGGAACGCACGCTGAATCAGCCACGCCCTGACAACAGGCTGCTGAGTCGGCGGGCCTGAACGCCCTTTCCAGAACGTGCCAGGCGGCCAGCCTGTCGCGCCAGCACAAAGGAGAAACAATGGCAATCAACAATATCAGCAACAACAGCGCCGCCGCGAGCGCCGAAACCGCTTCACCCTTCGCCGCTTCGCAGAAGGGCGCGGACAAGGACACGTTTCTGAAACTGCTCGTCGCGCAGTTGAAGAATCAGGATCCGCTCAATCCGCAGGACGGCGCGGCTTTCGTCACGCAGCTTGCCCAGTTCAATTCGGTCGAACAGCTCGTCAGCATCAATGACCGCCTCGGTCAGCTCGTCAATAAAAAGTAACACCCGCGCCCATTCTGACTGACGGCGGTGCGGCGTTCACCCGGCGCTGTGTCGCACAACACTGTGGAGGACAACAATGCCTTTTTCTTTTGGAACTGCATTATCAGGGCTGCGCGCTTCATCAGATTCGCTCAGCGTCTCAGGCAACAACATCGCCAACTCGAATACGACGGCGTTCAAAAGCAGCGACATTACTTTCGCTGACGTTTTTACCAGCTCAACCGGCGTGCGGCTCAACGGCGCCGGAGGCGCGGTGCAGGTTGGCAACGGCGTGCGCGTCGCGGCCACGCACACCAATTTCAATCAGGGCACGCTCAATGACACGGGCATTCCCACCAACGCGGCCATCGAAGGCAAGGGTTATTTCGTCGTGGCCGATCCGGGCGGCAAGCAGTCTTTTACGCGGGCCGGTGATTTCACGCTTGATCGCAGCGGTTACATCGTCACGCCGAATGGCTATCAGTTGCAGGGTTATGCCGCTGTTAACGGCGTGATCACTCCGGGCGCGGCGATTACGACGCTCAAGGTGCCGCTTGGTGAAACGCTCGCGCCGGTCGTGACCACCGAAGCGACGCTGCGCCTGAACCTCGACGCCAGCGATCCGGCAGCGGCGGTCTTTCACGCGCCGGTGCAGGTTTACGACACCAAAGGCGCAGTGCATACGCTCGATATGACCTTCACGAAGCAGGCCAACGGTTCGTGGGATATGGTGGCCACGCTCGATGGCAACGCGGCGCAGGCTTCGGCTGATGGCGGCGCGGCGGCAGCGACGCCGGTCAATTTCACTTTTGATTCGAGCGGCAAGCTGACTTCGCCGAACACACTTTCGATCATTCCCGATCAGACGAAACTCAACGGAGCTTCGCTGCCTTCAGTGGCCATCAACCTGCGCCAGCCCGGAGTGGCCGGTGCGCCCGGCGCGCCGAATATCACCAATTATTCCGCGCCTTCGGGTGTGGCTTCGATTGATCAGGACGGATTCGCGGCTGGTGATCTGACCGGCATTTCAATGTCGGGTGATCGCACCGGCATTGTCGAAGCTGTCTTCAGCAATGGTCAGCGGCGTCCGCTCGGCCAGATTGCAATTGCCAGCTTCAACGATGAAAACGGATTGCAGCGGCTCGGCAACAATCTGTACGGCGATACGCTTTCGTCAGGTCAGCCGTCCATCGGCACGGCAGGCAGCGGCGGACGCGGCGATGTGGTGGGCAGCGCGCTCGAACAGAGCAACGTTGATCTCGCCAGTGAATTCACCAAGCTGATTGTGGCGCAGCGCAGCTTTCAGGCCAATTCGCGCGTCATCAACGCCATCAGCCAGACGCTTCAGGATCTGTTGCAGGTGGCCTGACGCCTGCTTCAACCGGTCATTCACCCGCCAGCATCGAAGGGCATTCGATGCTGGCGGTTTTCTTTGGTCGGAATAATCAGCGGGACAGGAAGAGAGAGGACGGAACAGACGGAAATAACGGAACACACGAAAGAAGGACTGAACCAGGCCTGACCTGTTTCAGTGTGTTCCGTTATTTCCGTCTGTTCCGTCCTCTCTCTGCTGCCTGACTTCAGGCCATTGAAATCAGGATCGCACTCTGATTCTGCCATCTGCCATCTGCAATCCGCATTTGGTTGAGAACTGATTTCCCGCTCAAGTGCGTGACTGAGGCCGCCGATATGCTCAATGGGCGCAGGCCCGTGTCTGGTTATTTCAAGGCCGGAGGCGCGAACTGCCTTCGGCAGACGGCAGGGAGCTGTCACCACGCGGGCCGAATTTTTTACCAACCGGAACTGAGCAGGACCGAAAAGCATGTTCGTCATTATCGGCATCATTGTAGTGCTGGGCTGCGTCATCGGGGGCTTTCTGATGATCAATGGCCCGCTCGGAGCGTTGATTCAGCCTTCGGAATTCGTTGTGATTTTCGGCGCGGCCATCGGCACTCTGATTGCCGCCAATCCGCTCAAGAACCTGATGCAACTGACGCCGGGCATTCTGTCTGCGCTCAAAGGTTCGCCGTACAACAAGACCGCCTATGTCGAACTGCTCAAGATGCAGTACGAGGTTTACGTCAACGCGAAAAAAGGCGGCCTGCTGTCGCTCGAAGCCGATGTCAACGATCCGCATGCCTCTTCGATTTTCTCGAAGTATCCGGTCTTCGTCGGCAATCACCACGCGGCTGATTTTTTCTGCGATGCGCTGCGGCTGCTTGTGAACGGCGCGGCGCAGCCCGAAGAGATTGAAATGATGATGGAAGCCGAAATGGAAACGCATCACGCCGAGGGCGCGCTGGTGCCGGGAATGCTCACGAAGGTTTCGGATTCGCTGCCCGGACTCGGCATCGTGGCGGCAGTGCTGGGCATCGTGGTGACGATGCAGCATCTCGACGGCCCGCCCGAAGAACTGGGCCATCACGTCGGTTCGGCGCTGGTCGGAACGTTTCTCGGATTGCTGGCGTCTTACGGATTTCTCGCGCCGATTTCGGCCAACATCGAAAACATTGCAATGGATGAATCCAAGTATTTCGGCTGTCTCAAGGCCGGGCTGGTCGCCTTCGCCAACGGCGCAGCGCCGGCGACTGCCGTTGAATTTGCACGCAAGACGATCTTCAGCTTTGATCGTCCGTCAGGCACTGAACTTGAACCAATGCTCAAGGAAATCAAACCCCGTTAGCTGTAAATCGAGGCGCACCATAATGGAAAACAAATTCACCACAGAGGGACACAGAGGTTTACCGAGGAGATCAGATTTTGTGTCCCCTCTGTGTTCCTCGGTGGTGACTTGCCCTGTCACAGGCATTCAAGGCTTGATTTAACTCCCCCGTCCGCACACAACGCGCGTGAGTTGAATGATCACCGCAACTGATGATCGTTCTCACGCGCGTTGTGTGACCGCAGGCAGCGACAGGTCAGACAGCCGGTCGCACCGCAACATTTGATTCAGGAATGGCAGCAACAGCAAAGGGAAAACCAGGCGAGGAGAAAAAGCCACGCCGTCGCATCAAAAAGGTGGCCGGTCACGGCGGCCATCACGGCGGCGCGTGGAAGGTGGCTTATGCCGATTTCGTGACGGCGATGATGGCGCTCTTTCTGGTGCTGTGGCTGCTCAGCCAGGCCGACACCAAACTGAAGGAAGCCATCGCCAATTACTTTCGCTCGCCCGGCGCATTCAATACCGTGCGCGGCGGCATCCTGCCCGGCGCGCGCACCGCCAGCAAAGGCAAGCAGACCTCGCTCAGCGACGTGGACGAGGAACAGTCGTTTCTGGCCGCTGCCATGTCGCTCAAGAACAAGTTTTCAACGAAACCGGAATTTTCATCCTTCAAGGATCAGGTCAGAGTTGATGTGACCGGCGAAGGCCTGCGGGTGCAGATTGTGGACAAGGCCGACAAGGTTTCATTCGCCAGCGGCAGCGCCGAACTGAACCCGATGACGCAGGCCATTCTGAGCGAAATTGCCCGCACCATCTGCGACCTGCCCAACCCGATTTACATCGGCGGCCATACCGACAAACGACCTTTTGCCAGAGGCAACAATTACACGAACTGGGAACTGTCGGCTGACCGCGCCAACGCGGCGCGCCGCGCGCTCGAAGCGAACTGCGTCAAACCCGATCAGATTCGCCGCGTGGTCGGTTATGCCGACACTGAACCGCTCATTCCGAATGACGCCTACGCCGCCGCCAATCGTCGCATCAGCATCATCGTGTTGCGCGTGGCAAGCAAAGGCGCGGACGCGAAGGACGACAAAAAGAAAGCCGCCACCGAAGGCGAAAACAGCAAACCCGAATCAGCCGCGCCCGATGAGCAGCCCGAAAAGAAGGGCAGCGCCGCATCTGATGAAAAGCCGACCGCAGAAAAAAACGGCGGCAAATCCGGTGAAAAATCAGCCGACAAATCGGGTGATGAATCCTCGCAAAAGAGCAAAGCCAGAGCGAGGTTGAAAACCGAGGGCAAAATCACAGTGGGCGAGCCGGATGAGATTCCGGCCAGCGCCAGCCGCAGTCGTGAAAACAAACATCAGCCTTGAAAAAAGGATTGTTCAGCCGCCACTGAACACAGAGCTTGTGCGAGGTCGTCATTTCAGGCTTCGCACCTACTGCCGGAAAACCGGAAAAGCCTGACGGAGAGCCGTCAGTCCGGCCCGTTCAAAGCCGCGAGTCCCTGACCGGACTCGCGGTCTTTTTCACATAAGTCATTGAACTGACAGCACACCATGCTGCGTCGCTGCGTGGCACGACATTCGCAATATTGCTGCCCCGGAGTGACGTCTTTGGGAGAGTTGTATGGCAGATACTCCAGCGCCTGCTCAGACAGAAGCCTCGGCTGATCAGCCGAAAGCCAAATCGAAACTGCCGCTCATCATTGGCGCGGTCGTCCTGATTGCCGCACTCGGTGGCGGCGGTTACTGGTTCTTCGTCGTGCGCGCCAAAGCCGCCGCCGCCAAAGGCAGCGAAGGCGGCAGGGAAGAACACGCGAAGGAAGAAGACGCCAAAGAAGAAAAGAAAAGTAAATCAGCCAAAGCAGGAAAGGCCGACGAGGAAACCGCGAGCGACGAGGAAGCCACCGACGAAGAGGCCGCAGGGGAAGAACCTGCCGCCGATAAAAAGAAGCCGTTCAAGTTCACGCCGCCCAATGACAAGGAAGTCAAACACGTCATCGAACTGCAACCCTTCATCGTCAATCTGGCCGACAGGGAAGGCAACTATTACCTGCGCCTGACGCTCAGCATCGGCGTCGGTGAAAGCAAGGAGGAGAAGGCCGACCCGCTTTTTACGACGCGGGTGCGCAATGCCATCCTGGCCGTGCTGACGACCAAAACCTCAGAAGATGTTCTCACCCCCGAAGGCAAGGCCGCATTGCGGCGTGAACTGCTCAGCGCCACCCGCAAGGCTGTGGAAGAGCCTAAGGTTCACGCCATCTACATTACTGATCTGATCGTTCAGCTTTAGCCGCATGTCGTCACTGGTTTCACTCAACAACGCAGATACAGGTTTGCGCGCCGAAAACGAGGCCGAAATCGAATCGTGGCGTTATTACTTCAACCTGCCCGTGCCGCTGACGGTCGAACTGGGCCGGACGAAACTGACAGCGCGGGCGATTCTGGAACTCGAAGAAAACAGCATCATTCAGTTATCGCGTTCGACCGGCGAAGGCGTGGACGTGCTGGCCGGAACCAAACGCATTGCGCGCGGCGAAATCATTATGATGGAAGACCGCGCCGGAGTCCGCATCAACGAAATCATCGTGCAGGAGCAGTTGTAATGTCGTCCGCGCGACAGTCGAGCGCCCCTGGTCGCGCCGCGTGGCGGTGGCTGGCCGGTTGTCTGGCGCTGCTGATTGCGGGCTGCAACTGCGTCGTGGTCGCACAGCCGGGCGACAGCCCTGCCGCTTCAGTCTCTCCCTCACCCCAGTCAGCCAGGCAGGAGCAGCCCGGCGATGACAGATTGCCGTTTATGGCCAGTCAGCGCACGCGCGAGCGTGAACTGACTGGCACTGAACAGCCTTCGGTCGCCGGGCTGCTGCTGCGGACGTTTGGCGCGCTGCTGCTGATTGTCGGTCTGATTTTCGCCGGAGCCTGGTGGGTGCGTCGTTATGGCGGCGCGCGTTTCGGCCAGGGCCGCAAGGATGCGCCTGCGCTCGAAGTCCTGTCCACTGTTTCGCTCGGTGAACGGCGTTCGCTGTCAGTCGTGCGCTTTGGCCAGTCAACGCTGCTGATCGGCTCAACCGCGCAGGGCCTGACCCTGCTCGCCACACGCCCGGCTGATGAAGCGCAGGCTGAAGAAGCCGGTCACACACCGGCCCGCGTGTCGGTGGCTGACCTGCTGTCACGCGAAGAGACGCGCACTGAATTTGAGCAGGAACTGGCGCAGGCCGAATTGAGAAACGTAAATATTCAGAGTCATCTGCATCCTGATTCCTGAACCCTGATTCCTGATTCCTGATATTTCTGCAAAAAGGAATCAGGAACCAGGATTCAGGATTCAGGATTGTGGGTATCCGGATCATCAACGTCAGCACAATGTCGAGGGCCATTACACAAACAGTCATCACCGCACTGCTGGCGCTCGTGCTGACTGCTGCCTGGTCGCTGACTGCTGCGGCTCAGCCCAGGCCGCCCGTCTCGCCGAATCAGCCGGTCGCGCCGACTGAACCGACTTTGCAGATTGACCTGAGCAAAGGCGTGCAGTCGGGTTCGCTGCCGGTGCAGATCGTGATTCTGCTCACGCTGCTGAGCTTTATTCCGGCGATTCTGATTTCCACGACCTGTTTTACGCGGCTGATTGTCGTCTTTCATTTTCTGCGGCAGGCGCTGGGCACGATGGAGACGCCGAATAATCAGGTGCTGATCGGGCTGGCGCTGTTTCTGACGATGTTTGTCATGTCGCCAGTTGTGGTGCAGATCAACAACGAAGCCGTGCAGCCGCTGCGCGCCGGGCAGATCACACAGATGCAGGCGATTGACCGCGCACTGGTGCCGCTGCGGGCTTATATGCTCAAACACACGCGCGAGACTGATCTGGCGCTGTTTCTGCGTTTGTCATCAGCGTCGCGTCCGCATACTGCCGATGAAGTGCCGACCACCGCAATCATTCCGGCTTACATGATTTCGGAACTCAAGACCGCTTTTCAGATCGGTTTTGTCCTGTTCATTCCATTTCTGGTGATTGACCTGGCCGTCTCGTCCGTGCTGCTTTCGATGGGCATGATGCAGCTTCCGCCGGTCGTTGTCTCAATGCCGCTCAAGCTGCTGCTGTTCATTATGGTTGACGGCTGGTATCTGATTGTCGGCTCGCTGGTCAAAAGCCTTTATTAGTGGTTAGTGGGCAGTGGTTAGTGGTTAGTGAAAAAACCAGCCACTGCCCACTGCCCACTGCCCACTGCCCATTAACCACTGCTCTTATGTCTGACGCATTGATAATGACGCTGATGCAGCGGGCGCTGGAAACGCTGCTCTGGATTACGGGGCCGATGCTGGCGGTGGCGATCATCGTGGGCGTGGTCGTCAGCCTGATTCAGACGATTACTTCAATTCAGGATCAGACGTTTTCATTTGCGCCGCGTGTGGCCGTGATTTTTGTGGTGTTCCTGCTGACTTTTCCCTGGGCGTTGCGGGTGCTGGTGACGTTTACGACTTCGCTGTTTGGCGATTTCACGCCGTACATCAGATAGCAGTCTCAAATCTCAAATCTCAGATCTCAATGGAGCCAATCATCATTCCGCTGCGGCCTGTGCTGGTATTTGTCGTGATTCTGGCGCGCGTCGGAGGGCTGGTAACATTCGCTCCGTTCTGGTCGCATCAGGCTGTGAATGCGCGGGTGCGGGTGATTCTGGCGCTGGTGCTGGCGCTGGTGCTGACGCCTGTCCTGTCAGCGCAGATGCCGCCGCCGCCGAGTGACCTGATCGGGCTGGCCATCGTCATCGGCGGCGAACTGGCGGTGGGTTGTCTGATCGGATGGATCGGCAAAATGGTTTTCAGCGCGCTTGAAATTGCCGCACAGATTATGGGCTTTCAGATGGGACTGTCGCTGGCGGCCACGATTGATCCGGCCACGAAAGCGCAGACGGCGGCGCTGGGCACGATTGCGCAGATGTTCGGGCTGCTGGTGCTGCTGGCGGCGAATGGTCATCACTGGCTGCTGGCGGCAGTGGTCAGAAGTTATCGTTTTATCGGGCAGGGCGAATTTGCGATGACGGCGGGAATGGCCGAAGTCGTGCTGCGATTATCAGCCGAAGCCCTGGCCGCCGGAGTGGCGCTGGCTGCGCCTGCGATCATCGTGCTGGTGTCGGTGGAATTCATTCTGGCGATTGCGGGCCGCGCTGCGCCGCAGCTTCAGATTATGGTGCTTGGTTTCCCGATCAAGATCGCCGTCGGGTTATGGCTGCTCGGAGCTTCGCTCTACTTTCTGCCCGGCGCGGTGCGCACGATTTTCGGCACGATCAATGGCGCGATGAAACAGGCGCTGACCGCGCATTGAGGAATGGCTGACAACCGCACAGAAAAGGCTACGCCACGACGCCGCGAGGATGCGCGGCGCAAGGGGCAGATTGCGCGCGGGCCTGAGCTGCCTGCGGTGGCGAGCTTTCTGTCAACGGTGGTCGTGATGCGCGTGCTGGGCAGCGACTGGAGCGCACGCGCCGCCGCGATGTTTCAGAAAACGGCAACGCTGGTCGGCAGTGTGGCAGGCAATCAGCCGCTGACGCCGCTGGCCGTTCATCGCCTGCTGATGGAAGCGGTCTTTGAAATGATGCTGCTGGCGCTGCCTGTCATTGCGGCGGCGCTGGCCGCAGGCGTTGCGGGCAACGTCGCGCAGGGCGGCTGGGTCTTTACGCCGTCGGCGCTGGCGCTGCGGCCTGAACGCTTCAATCCGGTCGAAAATTTCAAGCGGGTCTTCAGCGGCAATTCAGCCGTCGAACTGCTCAAGCAGACGCTCAAACTCGGCTGCATCGTGGCGGTCTGTTACAGCGTCGTGGCTCCGGCGATAGCGCAGGCTCCGGCGCTGGTTGGCGCACCGGCTGGCGAAGCGATGAAAGCCCTGGGCGCAATCATCTGGCAGACGGGATGGCGCGCAGGCGGCGCAATGGTGGCCATTGCCGCGCTCGATTACGGCTGGAAGTGGTATCAGCACGAAAAGTCGCTGCGGATGACGAAGCAGGAGATCAAACGGGAGTTCCGCGATCAGGAAGGCGATCCGTTCATCAAGGCGCAGCGTCGTCGTTCAGCCCGCGCCATGCTGCAACGCTACATCGCCGCCGAAGTGCCGAAAGCCGATGTGGTCGTGACCAATCCGACTCATTACGCCGTTGCGTTGCGCTATGACCGCGCCAAATATCCCGCGCCCGTGGTCGTGGCCAAAGGCGCTGATGAAATGGCCCGGCGCATCCGCGACATCGCAAAGGCGCACGATGTGATGATTGTCGAAAACCCTCCGCTCGCGCGCGGCCTCTATCGCGCCGTTGAAGTCGGCAAAATGATCTCACCCGAATTTTTCAAGGCCGTCGCTGAACTGCTCGCCTGGGTCTATCGCCAGAAACAGCGCGACATCTGAAAATCAAATGGATCGCGGATTGAACTGAGACGACGGCTGAAAGCTGATCTGAGCCGTTTCTATCCGTCGCTTCAGTTCAATCCGCGTTCCATTGCCTGTGCTGCTGCCTCACTTCACTTTGACCTGCACAGGATTGGCCGGAAGATTGCCGATAGTTACTTCAACGTCAACTACACCGCGCCCGTTCAGCGCCGCTGGCAGCAGCACGTTGAGCTGATCGAGGCCTGCATACGCGCCCTGCTCACCGGCATAAAAGACCTGCGCGGCAAGGCCGCCAATCCTTACTTTCACCGCTTCCTGATCGGGCCGGTAACGAATGCCTGTGCCGAACAGAATCAGAAAGACCTGACCATCGGTCACGTCAATCGGAACGGCCACGAATTTTTTCAGCGCGTCATCGTACTGCGCGACGGATTCATAACTTTGCGAATTGTCGGCTCTGACGCGCAACGCCAGCGCCGCTGCCACGCCGCTGCCGTCACTGCTGGCCGAAAAAAGCGCCGGAGCATATTCGGCAATCTGCATCGTGCCGAGCGCCACCACTGCACCATTATTCGTGACCGTCACTGTTGCCGTGCCTGCCACTGCGCCAGTCGGAATCTGATAATTGATCTGGTTTGGCGAAACGAAAAAAAGCGGCGCAGCACGTTCGGTTCCCGCGCTGTCTTTAATGCTGACCGTGACGCCTGCGAGCGTGGTGGGCAGCGGCTGCGTGACAGCCGATTGCAGCGAAGCGGCCAGCCCTGCGCCAAACGCCGCCACAATCGCTTCGCGCGCCAGGCGATCAGTCTGGTAACTGGCGGCTGAAACATTCGCAATCGTGCCAGTGATTGAAAGGCTGAACTGGCGGGCGCGAATGGTCGTGCCGGTGGCCGTGACCGCCACCGGATAAACTCCGCCCGCTGCATTCGCGCTGACCATCAGTCGCAGCGTGGCTGAACTTCCCGAAGTGATGACCGGCGGGTTGAGGCTGGCCGTCACGCCGTCAGGCAGCCCGCTGACCTCAAGCCTGATGGTCTGGGCATTGCCTTTGACCGTTGCCGAGTTGAAAACAAGTTCACCCGCAGCTCCGGCCTGCAAACTGATGGCTGAAGCCTGCGCCTCAAGCGAGAAATCATCAGCCGGATCGGTCAGGTTTCTGACGGCGTTTCTGATGACCGGCAGCAGCGGATAAAGCGCATTGCCGGGGCATTCGGTTCCAGGACACGCCGCAGGCGCAGGCGAACCGTTTGCATCACGATGGCCCGCAATATTCTGAAGATTGAGTTGTGTGCTCGAATGATAAGTGACGCCTGCGGGATCAATCGCCCGCTGATCGCATTTCCACGCAAGCAGGTATTCAAGACTGGTCTGTGCCGGAATGGCAGGCGCAACTGAAGTGAAGGTGCCGAGCAGCGCCGTGCCCATCGTGCCTGAATTGGCGCAACTGAAATGCGCGCCCAGCACGTTGTCACCTCCGGCGCGGCCCTGATAAATCAGGCCATCGGGATCAATCAGGTAGTTATAGCCGACATCGCTCCAGCCATTGGTAAAGACGTGAAAGTTCCAGATGCTGCGCACGACTGCGGCCCAGTCTGATGCCTCGTTGCCGGTTGCCGTGTGATGCACGATCAGATGCGTCACCGTCGTGTATGAAGGTTCGCCGCGATGCTGATGATCACCGTCAGGACAGCCCCACGCGAGGCGCGAAACAATGCCGG
This sequence comes from Blastocatellia bacterium, assembly GCA_046331565.1. Lineage (GTDB taxonomy): Bacteria > Acidobacteriota > Blastocatellia > RBC074 > RBC074 > DASRDU01. Next base: position 2,011,090 of record JAXLQP010000001.1, on the reverse strand, counting down.
GCCGGGGAAAGAGGCCGCCGACCCCGGCTGTTCTGAATCGTCCGGCTGACGCGCTGCTTTCAAACCGGGGCTGATTGAGCATGCGGTTGCGCATCCAGCGCGGAGTTGCGCCGGGGCTGATAAACCTGAACTGAATGCCGCTGATGACCGGCGATGCGCCGCGCTGATCACGCTCCATTTCAATGCGGCACTGAATCAGCCTTGTTTCTTTGGGCAGAAAGAACAGCCCCGTGTGCGTGCGCGGATCGCCATCCAGACTTGACTGCTGCCATTCGCCCCATTCAATGCCGTCAGCCGAGCCGCGAATGCTGACCGTCAGTTTCGCATCCTCTGAACTTTGCGAAGCCCACGCCGCCGACAGCGCCAGAAACGGTTCCGGCTGCTCAAGCGTGACTGTGACCGGGCTGAAAATCAGCAGCCCTGACTGCTGATTTTCAGCAATGACAAAGCCCTGTCGCGTGGCTGTGATGTGCTGTTGCGCTTCGATCTGAGGCAGGGCCGTGAAATCAAGGCTGAGCGCGCTGCTTCTGATTTGCGGTGGCGGTTCGTCAGGCGTTTGTGACGGCGTTTGCAGCGATGGCGTGGCCGCCGTGCCGGTGATGACTGAAGGCGCAAAGTAACGACGGGCCGCAGTCGTGGCCACCACGCCCAGCGTGAGCGCGAGCGACAACAGAGCCGTGATTTGCTTCCAGCGATTTTTCATCGTGAATTACACCGGCTGCGCGGCTTCAATCAGTTTTTGTTTCAGCGTGGCCGGATCACAGCGACCGAGCATCTGCCGCGCCAGCGCCGCAAAGCCCGTCATTCGCGCCACGGCAAAGCTGATGCCGTTGAGATTACGTTCAGCCGGAACGCCCGGAATCTGTCGCGCATAACCGGAAGCCAGAAAAGTTGTCTGCTCATTGCCAAGGTGACAGCGATAAGTCAGGGGCGGGCAATCCCGGTCAATGCCAACGCCAGTCACCGCAGGCAAAGAACCGGGCAATGCCGCCGCGCCTGAAATTTCACGCGCCGCAATCATCACCTGATGACGAGTGGCCGCGCGTTCGACCACTTCAGCAAATCTTTCACGATGCCGTTCGTTGAGCGTGCCCAGGCTGAGATTGATCAGGTCAGCATCATGGTCAATCGCCCATTCAATCGCGCGAATAATCAGATCAATGCTCGCCGTCAGCGACTGATCGAAGACTTTCACCGCGAGCAGTTCAACCTCTGAAGCTGTTTCTCTGATCGCTCCGGCAACGGCGGTTCCGTGACCGATGTAATCAAGATAGTTGTGATCTTCGCCGCTGCTCGTGATTCTGACGCCGCCAGCGATTCCGGCAACGTGAGTGTGGGCCGGGTTGATGCCGCTGTCAATCACGGCCACGCGCACGCCGCGCCCCGTCATTCCGGCCAGATGCAGTTGATTCTGAATAACCGATGGATTCATGCGCGCAGACTGTTGAGTAATGGTTCGCTGAATAAATTCGCCAGCGCGCCACCGCCTGCCAGCAGTTCATCCGGCGCGCCCGCTTCAACAATGCGGCCTGCATCAAGCACCAGCACCTGATCGGCAGCGACAGCGAGCGACAGGCGGTGTGTAATCAGCACGACCGTGAGCCGGTGAAATTGCGCCGACAAGGCGGCCAGAAAATTCTGTTCAGTCGCCGGATCGAGCGCCGCCGTCGGTTCATCAAGCACCAGCACTGCCGGACGCCTGAGCAGCGCACGCGCCAGCGCGAGGCGTTGTCTTTCTCCGGCTGAAAGCGCCAGCCCGCGCTCGCCAACCTGCGTGTCAAAACCTTCGGGCAGACGGCTGATGAATGATTCAAGCGCAGCGGCGCGGGCCGCTTCGGCAATTTCTTCCCGCGTGGCTTCGGGCAGACCGTAAGCAATGTTTTCAGCAAGGCTGGCATTGAAGATGATCGGCGTCTGATCAACCAGCACGATATGACGCCGCACGGCATCAAGTGTCAGTTCGCGCAGATCGTAATCATCAAGCCTGATCGCGCCCGATTGCGGATCGAAGAGCCGCACCATCAGATCAGCAATGGTTGATTTGCCGACTCCGCTTGAACCGACAATCGCGCAGACGCTCCCGGCAGGAATCGTGAAGCTGACTTCACTGAGCACTTCGGTTTCGCGGTCGTGCTGAAACGTGACGTGCTCGAATGTCATTTCACCACGCGCTGTTTCAATGCTGACGGCATTCGCCTGTTCGCTGACTTCGGGTTTTGTGTCGAGCAGTTCAAAAACTCGACCGAGCGAAACACGCGCTGTCGCCAGGTTTGCATAGAGTCCCATCAGGCTTTGCACCGGCGCGAGCAGACGCAGGTGATAAGCCATAAATGCCACGAGCGCGCCGATGCTCATGTGTCCGCTGATGACCATTCTGCCGCCGAGCAGAAAAACCAGCGCGGTTGAAATGGTCAGAATCGCGCCCGGCATTGCGCCCGCCAGGTAAGAGGTAAGTTGCATTGCCAGCAGCGCGTCAATAAAGCTGCGATTGCGCTGACGAAACCTTGCGACTTCACTTTCTTCAGCCCGCGAAGTGATGACCAGCCGCATCCCGATCAGTGTTTCAATCAGAAAGCTGCCGATGTCGGCGCTGCGTTCGCGCACTGTTCTGACCTGTCCGGTCAGCCGCCGCTGATAATGCCTGAGCAGCACAATGCTCATTGGCACCAGCGCGATGCTCAATAAAAACAATCGCCAGTTGAGCCAGAGCATTATCGCCACGCTGCCGACGAGAAACACCGCGTTGGCCAGCAGTGCGAGCAGTGTGTCAGCCGCCACGCGCTGCACTTCGGCAATGTCGTTGTTGATGCGCGAAACGATTTCGCCAAGCTTCGTGCGCGCATAAAAACGTGGCGAGAGCCGTTGCAGATGCCGGTAAAGCGCAAGCCGCATATCGAACAGCACATCCGCCGACACCGCAACGTAGCGATAACTCGACAGGATGTTGAGCGCAAAACTGAAGACCGATACCACAACCATCAGCGCCGCAACAATGAACAAGGCCCGCAGGCTGCGCCGCAGCAGCGCTTCATCAATCAGCAGTTTGGCGATGTAAGGCTGAACGAGTCCGAGCAGAGTTGAGACAAGGCTGATGAATAAAATGACGGTCAGCCTGCGCCAGTACGGCAGGATGTACGCAAAGGCGCGGCGGTATTCGCTGAACTCAGGAGGCTCTTTCACGCTTGGGAAAATCGTTGCAGTACCGCGCGCGTAAGCAAGCGGTTGCCCGGGGATACAACCGCTTGCTCACGCGCGCGGTACTGTATCGGCTGGTTCGATTTTGTAATAGCACATATAGCCCGACGCGCAATGTTCGGGCGCTTCGCGCAATTGTTTTGCGCGTTCGATGACGTGCAGTCTGGGGACGCCTGAGCGCGTGCGGTCAACGATGTCGCGCACCATTTTCACGCTCGCCATTTTTTTGAAAGGTGAGGCTTCGCGTCCGACGATCTTGAGCGAAGCGACGCCGATGCGCTCGAAATCGGGAATCGCGCACAAACCGCACGGGCCGTAAGGCAGGCCCTTTGGCGTCACGCCGCAGCCGTTGCCGTTTACGTACCAGACCCATTCGCGGTAATCGGTCAGATTGCGCCGCAGCCAGTTGTGACGGCGATTTGAAAAGGCTCTGCCCGTCCATTCAAACCGCGTGTCCATCTCTGACAAACTGGTGCAGAAGGCTCCGACCGTGTGGTGATGCGTCGTCGAACAGAAACCTTCCTCGAACGCGCAGCCGTCGTTGAGCATAAAGACTTCGATTTCGACCTGGTCGCGCACGTCATTCACGATGGTTTCAATTTCAGCAATCGTCAGGCTGCGCGGCAGGATGATGCGTGAAGGCCCGAAGTTGAGCAGAAAGCGAATCGCTTCAGTATTGAGCGTCGCCGCGACTGAACTGACGTGCAACTGTGCCGCGAGTTTTTCACTGCTCAGTCGCAGCAGCAGATTGAGGTCGGTCACGATCAGCGCATCCACGCCGATTTCATCAGACAGTTTGTGCGCCAGTTCCAGCACGAGCGGCATCTGATCGGCAGTATAAAAAGGCGAATTGAGCGTGATGAAAACCGGCAGCTTCAGCTTGTGCGCGTCATCGGTCAGTCGCTTCAGGTCAGCATAAGTTTCCAGACTGCCGCCTTTTGGGCTGCGACGGTTGAGCCAGATTGCGCCCGTGTATTTCTCCATCCACTCGCGCGGCACGATGCCGCAGTAAAGCTCTTCAGCGCCGCTCGCGGCGAGCATTTCCAGTTCATCGTGTGATGAGATCGGAGAGAGAACTTTCATGACATTTCTGCCTGGAATGATCAGTCAATAATCCCTGCCAGATTGAGCGTCAGGCCTTTGAGCAGCGGTTCGCCGGAAAGAGTCTGAGGATGATTGAGACCCTTCACGCGCGTGCGCGGGCGCCAGATGTAAACTTTCTTTTCGATTGGATCAATCAGCCAGCCGAGTTGCGTGCCGTTCTCGATATACTCTTCCATCTTCGCTTTCAGCAACTCCAGCCTGTCCGTTTCCGAGCGCAGTTCAACGACGAAGTCAGGACAGATCGGAGCAAACTTCTTTCGCTTTCTGGCCGGGACGGCTTCCCATCGCTCGCGGCGAATCCACGAAAGATCAGGCGCGCGTTTCGCTCCGTTCGGCAACTTGAACCCAGCCGATGAATCGAACCCGACACCTGTGCCGTCGGCTTCCGCCCACGCGCCAAATCTGACCGTTAGCAAATAATTCCGATGACCTCCCTCACTACCGACCGGCAGCATAATGAGCATCTCGCCCTCCTTCGTCATCTCGATTCGCAGTTCGCGGTTGAGGGCGCAGAACTCGAAAAATTCGTCATCCGTCATCCGATGCTTCAGCGGCCCAAGTCGGATCACCAGCGAATCGAGTTCCAGCGGTTCAGGGATGGTCTTCAATAAAGCTGCGCTCATGACTTGCCTTTTTTACTCCTGATCAGAACGAGAAGTGATTTGTCGGACTGTCATCATGGGGAGGCGTGGTTGCAAGGTCAAGCGCGCGATCAGGCCGGTTGCCGCCTGCTCGAACAGTGCGCGCAACATCGCTTCGCTGTGAGCATAAAAATAGGTGTTGCCCTTCAGATAAAACTTCTGATCGCGGTTGGCGAAGGGGGAATTTGACCAGGTGTATTCAAGCAGATGCGTCTGGCATTCGTGACGACAGGGCGCGCCGGGCTGGAATTTTTCGGGCTTGCGATAATGCAGCCCCGCCGCCATGCAGATGCGGCTCGTGCTGATGAATCCGAAGGGCAGAGATACGGCGACGCTGATTCCATTCTCAGTAAAGCTCAGATCATTGCCCTGCGGCAGATTGTCCATCTCAATCATCCTGACGCCGAGTTGCGAAAGAAAACCAGTGTAACTGTCGCAATCAAGATTCGAGCGTTGCAGCACAGAAAGCGTTGCGGGCGGCGCGGGCGCAGTCGCATACATCGTCGTCACGCGCGGATCGCGCAGCGATTTGTTGAGCAGTCGTCCCTGCACCGGAATGAGCGAAGGAAATTCACGCCGCACCAGATTCAGTACGCCCCAGTCATTGAAGACAACTTCGGAGTTGTTGTGCTTCGCCAGCAGTTCAAGGAGCGGCGTCAGTTCCGCAAGGCCCGCATTGCTCACGTAAGGCGTCAGAAAAGTGAAGCGCAGATTGCGAGATTGTGCGGCATTGATTACTGCCTCAAGCGCGGCAGGTGAGGGAAGCAGATGTTCGCAGAATTCATTGCCGAAAGCGCAGGCCGTGAAATTTACTTCACCGAAATATTCTCTGACCAGGCGCGCGGCCAGCGCGATGTGAGGCTGAATGATGGCGCTGCTTTCAAACGCGGCAATGCGTCCAGGGTTCAGTTCGCCTTTCAGGTCATCCGCGCTCTTGATGTGCAGGCACCATTCCATAGGTCAGTGGTCAGTGGCTGGTGGCTAGTGGTTAGTGGTCTGGTCATCACAGATGAACTGAATATCTTTCAGACAACTGACCACTAACCACTGACAACTGACCACTGCTTCAGGGCTTGACGACCAGCAGGTTGGTGGTCTGATCGCCGTCGAAGGTGATTACGCGCAGCAGCTTGAATGTCTGCGCGTCGTAACATTCAATCGTCGGCCCGGCGACGTGGATGTAAAGCTGTTTGCCGTCGCCTGAAAGATTGAACGCAAAGCGCGTGCGGCTGTCGAATTCATGCTTTCTGACGAGTTTGTGATTGGGAACGTCGAAGACCCAGAACTCAGTTCGTCGCGTCGCGCCGTTGCCGTTGAAGGCGACGGTGTATCCGGTTTTGCGATCCGGCGAGAGTTGCAGCCCGGTCATGCCGGTTGTCGCCGGGCCAATCGGCGTGAAATCGAGCTTGCGCGTGTTCAGATCAAGGCGCGCAATGCCGAAGATGCGTCGCCGCACGACCGGATCAGTGGCGTTGAAAACCGAAGTTACTACGCCCGGATCTTCATTCGGATCGTCACCACTGCCCATCCGAATCGGCAGCGAGCCGGGCTGCTGCGGCTTTGACAGTTCGATCTTGTCCACCTGCTTGAAATCCTTCAGGTCAAAGATCAGCACGTCTTCCTTGAAAACATACAGCAGTTTGCCATCAGGCGAAACGCGATAACCGGCCATAAACCCGAACGGCGATTCGTGTTCCTTCGGAAAGTCGAAAGTCTTTGTAATCTTTTTCTGCGCCAGATCAATGACGGCAAATTTCGGCTTCTCGATTTCAAAGCGGTCAATCTTCTTCACCGCGACATTAATCGTCCCGTACAGCACCTGATCGTTCGGATCGGGCGCAAAGCCTCGCATCCGCACAATGCGCTCGCCTTCGTTGAGCGTAAAGGAACTGACAACTTTGCGCGTCGCCAGATCAATCACCTCAATACCGTTGTTCCAGGTCGTCGCATAGATTTTCTTCTTGTCATAAGACAGGGTCAGCGATTGCGGCGTGCCGGTGTTGAGTTGAATCCGGTCAACAATCTTTCCCTGCGCTTCGTCAATCACCAGCACAGTGCGCTGCCAGACGCCGACATAGAGCATTGCTCCGGCTGAGGCCTTTGGCGCAGGTGCCTGGGCCGCAACAGTGACAGTGAGGAAGACAGCGGCGATGAAGTAAAGGATGACTCGCATATAGAACCTCCCGGATTGTCAGCCAGAGAGAGATGACGGAACACACGGAAAGAACGGAACAGACGGAACAGGAACTGAACAGGGTCTGAAACTTTCCGTTCCTCCCGTTATTTCCGTCTGTTCCGTCATCTCTCTTTCTCACGGAAACACCAGATCAATGTTGCGCCAGTCCTTGGTCGCGGTCGCGCATTTGCTCGTCCAGTCGGGATAGTTGTTGAGATGGTCGGGAACCTGGGCCGGCCAGAAGCAACTGATGTAACAGTCATACAGATCGCGCTCGACGGGCTGGCACAGACCGGCAGTGCCGCCGGTTGAATCAACTTCCCAGCCGGGCGAAAAGACGAGCGAACAGCCCATCGGATAATGCGGGCGCTGCGGCGGGCCGCCCTGTTGCAGTGCGATGATGTCGCCTTCGACTGCGGCAACGTAATCCTCAACGCGCTGCGCCTTGCGATTGATCGCTCTGAGGTGCTTCATATCGCTTTCCTTTCATCAAAGTGAGCCAGAAACTTCGGATTGCGCGCGGCCAGTTCGCCGTAAATCCGCAGACACACATCCGTCCATCCGCGAATCCAGTCGCAGTAATGCAGATTCGCTTTGCCGGTGTCGCCGTATCGCACAAACGCTTCGTGATAACAGCCGCCCGAACAGACCGGGCGCGCCCAGCAGGTGTTGCATTCCGGCTTGCGATTGATGTGCCCGCGTTCGAGAAAATCAGCCTGCATCGTGCGGTCAATACCTGAGGCGATGTGACCGAGTTTGTGCGAATCGGCATCAACAAAGCGATGGCACGGCGCAATGTCGCCTGACGGACTGACGCCGAGCAGCCCCAGGCCCGCGCCGCACGGATGCGCCTTGCTGACGCCCGCGTGCAGTTCCTGCAACGTATCGCTGACGTTCGAGAATCCGTGATGCTCGTTGCGCAATGCGTAGTCAAGATACTCTTCAGCGAGTTCGGTGAACTGTTCGAGAATGCTGTTGAGGCCGTTAGTGCCAATTGCGTAAAGCCGCACGGGCGAAGTCGTGACAGGCGCGAAACCGACTTCGTGAAATCCCATTTCGTCTTTCAGGTGGCGGTAAATTTTCTTCACATCCACGACCTGCGAAGTCAGCGTGACGCGCGCGGCAATCGGGCGCGTTTTGTGTTTTGAAAGCAGCTCTCTGACTTTCGGCGCGATGATTTCGTAACTGCCCTGACCGTTTGAAAAGACGCGCAGCCGGTCATTCATCTCCTGCGGCCCGTCAATGCTGATCGTCACGCCGACATTGTTTTCAGCGAGGTATTCAATCACCGGCTCAGTCAGCAGCGTCGCATTTGTCGTCAGACTGAAATCAATGTACTTGCCCGCTTCGTGCGCCTGCGTGCGGGCGTATTCGATGGTCGAACGCACGACTTTGAAATTCATCAAGGTCTCGCCGCCGAAAAAAGTCAGATGCACGGCGCGACGGCCCGGCGAGTTGGCGAGCAGAAAATCAACCGCCGCGCGCGCCGTCTCTTCGTTCATGAATTTCGGCTTGCCTTCAGGCGTGGCAATGCGGTCTTCGCCAAACTCGTAGCAGTATTTGCACGACAGATTGCACTGATTGGTGACGTTGAGCACGAGCGTTTGCAGCGGAAACGGCATCGGCGCTTTCTGCACTTCAGTCGCAAAGCCGCCGCCGTTCGTGATCGCGTGAGACTGATACAACTCTTCAATAGCTTCAGCCGCATCAGCCGCAGCGAATCCCTGAGCCGTCATTTCAGTTATCAGGTCATCGTGCGAGCGGCTGTCAGATTCAAGCCGGTTGATGATCGCCGCTGATAAATCATCCAGCGCAAAGATCGCCCCGCTCGGCACGAGGTAAAGATACCGCTGCCCGCCGCCGCTGAATGAATGATATTCGCCGGGATGATATGAGTTCATACGCAAACCATTTCATCCACGAAGCCACACAAAGCAGCACGAAGTTTTTTGACAGGATTTACAGGATAATCAGGATAAGACGGATCACTTCAGCTTTATCATCCTGTTCATCCTGTCTGATGCTTCTTCGTGTCCCTTCGTGCGGCTTTGTGGATTGATCCTGCTTCAATGCGCCAGCGCGCCGCAGCCTGGTTCAGGGTTGAGCGCCACGCCGGGCGGGTAATGCTTCGCTGACGTGAATTCCTTGATCGCCTGCACGTTGATGACCGTTGAGACAGCGTCTTTGGCGGCCATCTGATAGCTGCGTTTCAGGGCTTCGCGGAACTGCTCCGGCGTGTGTGCATATTCGCCGCGCACGCCCAGGGCTTCGGCCAGCTTGTCGTAACGCAGGTTTTCCTGGAACAGATACATGTGCATCGAGCGCGCTGAACCGGCTGCGCTCGGCCACATGCCCCACGAATTGTTGTTGTAAACGACCGCGATGACCGGGATTTTGTATTTGGCTGCGGTGTCCATTTCAAAGAGGCTGTAAGCGGCTCCGGCGTCGCTGGTCACGCACAGCACGGGCGCGCCGCGATATGCTGCCTGCGGGCCGATGCCTCTTTGCACTGCCGCACCTGCGCCGATCATCATCGCCAGATCGGGGCCGATAGCGCCGTACTGATAAGCGCAGACGACGCTCTGGCCCGGACGCATCGCGCGCATCCAGCGGCCTGAGAACAAGCCGCTCGTCCAGCCGCCAAGGCCCGTCACGGTCTGTTTCGGATCAATCTCGCCTTTGTATAGAAAGTCATGAATCTCCTTCGCCATCACTGCCGGGTGCAGCGCGTTTGTATCGGCGCTGTATTTCAGGCCCTGCTGATAAACGTCAGTGTGCAGCTTTTCATAGGCCTGTCGCGCAGCGGCGAGTTCATTTACCCAGGCGTCGCGTTTCCTGCGCGGCAGCGAACTGGCGAGGGCTTCGAGAAAGATTTTTTCGTCGCCCACGATGCCCAGATCGAGCGGCCAGTTGCGGCCCAGGTCTTCCGACACCGGATGCAGGCGAATCGCTTTGATGTCCGGGTTGAAGCGATATTCGCCCGGACTCGGCATCGCATACTGACCGACAAAGATCACCAGATCGGCGCTCATCAGGGCTTCGGGCGCGGTCGCGGCTGACAGCCTGTGATCGTCGGGGAAGTGGCCGCGCACCGGCCCTGAAGTGACGACGGCCATTTCGTGCTTTTCAGCGGCCTCTTTCAGCGCGTCCCACGCTTTGCGCAGAAAGACTCCGTGACCTGCGACCAGCACCGGGCGTTCGGCTTTGCTGATCATGTCAATCGCCTTCTCAACTTCCTTCGGCGCGGGATGTGGCCGCGATTCGCTGCGGTATTTGTTCTTGCCATAAAAATCCGTCAGCGTCGTCGGATCGGTGAAACGCGCTCTGGCGACTTCAGCAGGAAAGTCGAGGTGAACCGGGCCGGGCACGCCTGATTTCAAATGCCTGAAGGCATACGCGCCGTATTCGTGCACGCGGTTCGGCGCGATCAGGCGTTTTCCATATTTTTTCATGCCGGTGGTGATCGGCTGCTGATAGCCGGTCTGGATGAAGGCTTCGCGGTCGTCTCCGGCAATCTGCATATTGCTGGCGAGCACGAGCAGCGGCGTGCGCGCGGCATTGGCTGCGGCGATGTTCATGATCATATGCGTGAAGCCCGGCCCTTCGGTTCCTGAAGTGGCCGTGACTTCGCCCGTGACACGCGAGAATCCGTCAGCCGCCGCGCACATTGCGCCTTCGGTGCGCCCGCCGTAACTCGGCACTCCGGCGGCGGCGATGGCGTTGATGACCGTGTAATTGCCCGGACAGCAGAACAGCGCGGCGAGTTCTTCGTCTTTGCAAAGGCGGGCAAAGATTTCAGCGCCCGTCATGCCTTTGCCTTCAAATGAGCCTGGTTTCGGCGCTTCGTTCAGCGATTCGGGAATCTCTTTCGGAATGCGAATCGAGGGAATGCCGGTGTCGGCTCCGGCCAGAATGCGATTGCTGTTTCCGGCGGCAGCAATGACGGCTCCGGCAGCCGATGAAAGGATGAACTTACGGCGTGTGGCGTCGGGACTGCTGATGACTCCGTGATGATCGGATCTTTTCTTCTTCATATCAGGTTGCCTCCACAGACTCAGCTTGATGGTTGATGGAATGAGATGATGCAGCGTTTACTGACGGTGCGGTTCATCCTGCAGCTTTGGCCTGAGCGGCTCCGGCCACAGGCTGCGAATGTAATTGACCAGATGCCACAGGTCTTCTTCCTTCAGAATCTGGTTTTTGTATGGCGGCATATTCAGACCGGCTCCGTCACGAATGCTGCGAAAGATTTCGCCTTCGGACGTGCCGCTTTTCCAGAGCTTCGGCTCAGTCAGGTTGGTGGCGTCGGCGATCACATCCACTTCGGCCTTGCCGTCGTGGCCGTGACAGCCGGTGCAGTCGTGCTGAAAGAGCGTGCGGCCTCTGGCGATGGATTCTTTGGTATAAGGCACAGGGTTTTTCAGATTCTTCACTTCTTCAGGCGTCAGCCTGCCGGAGTCGGTCTGCTGCATCGCATACCCGGCAGCCGCGTGCTGACTGGCGAAAAACGCTCCCGTCATCACCAGACAGCAGGTGAGTGAAAGAGCCTTTTGTAATTTCATCTGCTTCCTCCAGATACTCCGGTACTGTACCGGGAGCGTCAGCGACCTGATGCGGCTCGACAGACTCTCTGCGGTAGGACCGGGTCGCTGACGCTCCCGGTACTGTACCGGCCAGATTGATCACATCCGGTCAGGATCGAGATCAAAGGTTTCGACAAGGTAATCGTAATAATTTCCGTCGTGCAGAAAGGTCAGAAAGATTTCGTGAACGAGATGAATCAGTTTGCGCGTGCCATATTCAACGTCACCATCCAGCACCCGCAGCGAGAGCGAGACATTGCCGCCGCGATTGAACGACTGAATCTGCACCCTGCGGCTGTCAATCCGCCGGTGTTCAGGCAGTTCATCCGACTGGCGCGATTTGATGAAGCGTTTCAGTTCCCGGTACATTGCCGAATCCGCAGGCACACCGGGCAGCACCAGCGGAAAGCGCATGGTCTTTTTCTGAGCATCAAGGATGAATTCAAAAGTGCGCTGATGATGCCAGACCATTCTGAAAGTCGCCTGGCCACCGCTCACCGGCCCGCGACTGAACCCGCGAAAGACGCCGCGCTTTGCATAGTTCTCAAGCGTGTCAGCCACGATTTCAATGTCTGAACCTGGGGGCGCTGGTTTGAGTTTCTGTTTCAGCTTTGCAGCAGACATAAGCAGATAAATTGATCCGGTTCTTCCGGCGTTATTCCTCGTCGTAATACTTGCCCGGCTCGGTCGTCCTGCCATCGGCCAGATCGCATAAGCGGCGAAAGTTCGGCAGCATCGCCAGCCACACATCTTCACCGGCGGTTTCAACTACTTTTTGTTTCACTGCCGGACGATCAACCAGCTTTGGTTGTCTGAGCAGAAAAACTATGTCATCCAGGTCTTTTTGCCGCCCGCCATTGAGTTTCAGAATGACCAGCCATTCAGGCAGCACCACGCGCAGGCCGTTTGGCAGGGCGGCGGCTTCTTTCAGGGCGGCCCGGTAATATTTCTCGTAACCATCATTTCTGACGATCCAGTCAACCTGCACTGCGTATTTGCCAGCCTGGAGCGTGTCGCTGTTGCCACCAAAGAGCAGTCTGTGTTGCGGTGTCAGCGACAGATGTTTTGAGGCAATAATGTCAACGCCTCTGGTCAGGCGCGGGCTGCCGTAAATGTGCATGGCCAGTCCGCCCGCAATTGCCCATTCGACCTCTTCCTGAGCGGCCACCTGCGCCACCTGCTGCACGGCCTCAATCCCTGTATCCGTCGAGATCGTCGGGCTGGCAATATTTTGCAGCATCCGCTCGACAAGCTGTTGATAGTCACTTTCGCTCATCTAAATGATTCATTGATTCCTGACAAAATCACCGCGCTGCTTCCGGCTGATCTCAGTTGCCATATTTCATCAGGCGGCGCGCCGTAATGAGGCCTCAACTGCCTGAGGGAGCCTGATGAAGACGAACCAGTCGGCTGGGTAGAGATAATCCTCACCGCTTTCGTCAATAATCCGCAGGTCGCCGTCCTCTGCTGCCTCTTCATCCGGCAATACGCGATAGATTTTGTGCAGTTCCAGTGAGGCCGGGTAATCAGCGTTGTTGATACAGACTGCAAATTGAATATCAGCTTCCTTCTTCCTTTTCATAAGCTCAATCCAGATACTGCTTGCGTTTCATTTCCTTCCTGCCAATTCCATGAGCTTCGTACCAGTGAAGTTCAGCCAGACGGATGCGCCCGGTTCTGAGTCTGATTCTGGCAGTGCCTTTCAGCTTTCGCCAGCGGCCTTTGCCATACATTTTGCGGAGGCGTGACAGGTCGCGGATCCCGTTACCCACAGCGATGATTTCAATGTCCGTGATTTCACCAATGATTTCAAAAGTCATATCACCGCGCCACTTCCGGCTGATCCCACTTGACGTAAAGCGGCACGGTCACGACCAGGTATGAACGCGCGGTCAGCGGTTTTGCTTCCTTTGCGTCCTTTGCGGGTTCCTTCGGCTTGTAATTTGCCACAATCCACAGGTCGCCGTAATTGTTGCGCTCGAATTTGCGTTTCGGGTTCGGGCCTTCGATGGCCGGAGTGAACAGGCCGGTTGCGCTGAGCGTGCCGGAATAGTCCTTGTCGTCATCGTCGTAAATTGCCGGGAACTCTTCAACTGACCATTCGACTTCAACGGGGCCGAGCGGCAGATCATCAGGCGTCTGCGGTTTGTTGTCGGGGCCGCGATGATAGGCGATGGCTTCGAACTGCCAGTAACCTTTCGGATACCTCACTCCGCCAAGACGAGCGAGCGCGTTATCAGGATTGACTTTGATGTAATCAATTTTGTCGTAAACGGTCACGGCTCCGGGCGCGAAGGAGCGGCGCACCGCTATGTCGCGCTTGCCGGGCGCAGCGTTTTCGGCGGCTTCGACTTCGACGGTGATGAGGTCGGGCGTGGAACTGACAATTCTTCTGATGCTGATGCCGGGGCCGAAATCAATGTCATCGGTTTTCAGATCGGCGGGGAAGTTTGCGCCGAAGATTTTCACCTGCGCGGTCGAGGGCGACTGCAGCGAGAAACGATCAAGGCCAAGCACCAGCGGTTCGGCGCTCACGCGGCGCAGCGTCACGTCAAGGCCGAACTCTTCGTAAGCGCCCCAGAACCAGCGGCCATCCATCTGCGACCAGTCGCGCGAAACCATCATTACTTCGCGCATCTCTTTCGGATCGGCAGTTGACGTGTTGCCGCCGTTGCCGCCGCTTTCGGCGCTGCTTTGTGAACGACCGCGCCAACTGTGGCCGGTGTACACGATGCTGCGGCCTGTGCGCGCGATGGTGATTCCGTCCCTGACGTAAGTCAGTTTTGTGCGCGTCGTGAATTCATCTTCAGTTGCGCCGGGTTCGATGATCGCTTCGCCGTACACGCGGCCCTTGCCGATCTGATAGCCGGTGACGAGCCAGCGACCGGCGAGTTTCGGCGGGCGCAGATTGGCGCGCCACGCTGCCCATTCGGGAGTATTGAGCGGAAATGTCTTTGCCAGAAATTCAACGGCGCGGTCTGACGGATGGCGCAGGTCAGTGCCGGGCGGTGGTGGCGGCGCATCGGGCGGCGACGGGAAGCGGCGAAAGCCCTGAAACTCAGCTACCGGAAAGTAGCCGATGTGCATGTTGACGAGCAGATCCCATTCTTCCTTCGTGCGGCGCTGCGAGATGATGCGGCCATAAGTGTGACAGATGACGCAGGCATTGCGCACGCTTTCATCCGGCACGGTTTCATCCTGAATGCGATGCTCGGCTTCATAAAGCGCGGGCCGGGCCTCTTCGGGCGCAAGGCCGTGATTATTGCTCAGGTAACGCACGATCTGGCGGGCTTCGTCGGGCGTGAGCGACAGGCCGTTGAGGCGCACCATACGTTTGATGACCTGCTGCCAGCCTTCGGGAGTGGTGCGCTCCCACGAAATGCGGGTCAGGCGGCCTTTGTCATCTTTTTTGTGGCACGACGAGCATTTGTCAATGACAAGTTGATTTGTGACCAGGATGCCTTCTTCGCCGGGTTCTTTGGGCTTGTCCTGCGGCGATTGCGAGCGCACGGCAAAGTTGAGCGGCAGCACCAGCAACAGCATCGCTGCAATTAACAGAAGCCTGAGTCTCCGCATGGCGTCCCTCGCTTTTCTGCTGAAAAGGTCAGCGCAAAATCCGGCTGGATTGAATCAGCCATTCGTCTGAGGCTGAAGTTATGAAACCCGACAATTCTGTCCAATGGCAATGATCGGATTGTATGCAAGGTGCAGTAAAAAGCAATTGGCCACAGGCAGGCAGGGGATTTTGCCGAACCACGAAGGACGCGAAGAGCACGAAGAGGTTTCAGCAATTTGAGATTTACGAAACAGAGTGAAGTACAGGAGGCGGAATCGGCAGAGTTATGTTGCCGGAGTTTTTCAGCCCCGGAGGGGCGCAATTTAATAGCCGGGGGTGAAGCGTCAGCGCAACCCCCGGAAAGGCGACAGACGAAGAGACAAGCCCTGAAAGGGCGAAAGTGCATCAGCGGCGTTGTTACACCGAAAGACTTGCGACCTTTCAGGGCCGGGTTGATTTTCACGCAATACGAGGGGCCGCTGATGCTTCACCCCGGCTGTTGAATCGCGTCACTCCAGGGCTGTGAATTCAATGCTGCTTTGACCAGCGGGCAAACAGTTTGCGGCGGCTGGCCATAATCTCTCTCGCGTTCGGGATTTTCAGAACCAGCGTTTCCAGATGCGCCAGGTAATTCTGTTCACCGAAGGTTTCACGAACTTCAGCAATGAATGGTTCGACGCGGGCAAAGACGCCGATGTGTTCCGTGTTGGCTTCGAGAAACATCTGTTCATCAATGCCGCCGTTATTGACGAGCGAGGCGGCCATATCCCAGTAGGAAGTGACCATCCGGTAAGCGGCGCTCTGCTGCTGGCCGCTGAGCATCAGCTTCACAATGTCAGCGGCGCTTTCAGGATTGAATTCGGTGAAATACCAGGCGCGGGCGCGGCGCATCGCTTCGTCGCGGCGCAGTGCGTAAAGTTCAATGATCGCCAGCGTGTCCTGTTGTTTGTCTGCCATCGGGCCTCCTTTAATCAGTAGATTGAGTGCGTCCGGTCATTTTCAGTTCCGCCATCAGGCGCGGTGAATTTTCAGCGAGCAGGCGGCGACACAGTTTCAGATTGTGATCGGCTTCCGCGAGCTTCCGGTTCGATTTCTGGTAAGCCAGGGTGAACTGCTGCAGGGCATCGGTCGCGTGTCCGGTGAGCGCGAGCATAATACCGATGTTGTTGTGGATTGATGGCGACAGATGCGCGCCGTGTTTCAGCGCCTGCCGGAATTCAGTGATAGCTCTTTCGTAATTGCCATCGCGGGCTGACAACAGGCCGAGTTCAAACAGGGCTTCGGCCTGCTGTCCGTTTGATTGCTGTACAGCCTGGGCAAAAGCCTGGCGGGCGGCAGGCCAGTCATTCAGGGCTTCGAGCGCCAGGCCGAGCGCATAAGCTGCTTTCGGATAGCTGTCAGTGAATCTGAGCGCTTCACGAAATTCGCGGGCGGCATTTTCCATCTGCCCAAGCTGGTAATAACAGGCTCCGATGTTGTGGTGCGCCTGCGCTGCCTGCACCGTGCCCGCTTCGGCCAGCGCCAGGCGATACTGAAAGATCGCCATCTCATACTGGCCGAGCGTGAAAAATGTGTTGCCCTGCGTCATCGCTTCGCTGACGCCGTCGGCGCTGGCGGTGATTGCTGAAAACGCCAGCAGCAGTAACACAAAAAATCCCTGCTGAATCCTGCGCATAAAATCTCCTTTCCTGATGGTTCTGACTTCTGGTTTGACGGAAAGAAGTGTAGCGAGCAGATCAGCAACGGTCTTTTCTGTGACTGCGCTTTTTTGCCTGTGACTGCTGCAAGGTTAAGTCGGCGGCATCAGCGCAGCACGGCGTCACGATAAGCCTTCGGCGTCATCGCCGTGAATTTGCGAAAGAGCGTGGTGAAATGGCTCTGATTTTTGAAGCCGGTGCGCGCCGAAATTTCGATGATCGGCAGTTCATCATCGGCCAGCAGTTGCCGCGCGCGATCAATGCGGCGCTGCCATAAATACTGCTGCGGCGTCTGTCCGGTTGTGCGTTTGAAGGCGCGGGCGAAATGAAACGGACTGAGGCCGACGGCTTCGGCAATTTCCTCAAGCGACAAATCGGCTTCGAGATTGGCGTTGATGAATTCCTGCGCGCGGCGCAATCGCCAGCCCGACAGGCCGCCGTTGAATGAAGGCAGTTGCTGCGCCGCATTTGTGTAATGCCTGATCAGGTGCAGCGATAAGGTCTGCACCAGCGAATCAACATACAGTCGGCCTGCCGGATTTTCCGCTTCAGCTTCGCGCAGCAGCGCCAGTCCGAGGTGCTGAATCAGCGGGTCTTCGCGGTCATAAATTTCTGCCAGTTCCAGCCGCCCCGGATGAAAATCAGCCGCCGCCCGCTCCAGCAGCAGCGGATCAAGCAGCATCGAAAGACATTCAACCTCTTCCCTGAAGAGCAGCGAAACGGGCTGCCCCGAAGGCACCAGGCAAAGATTACCCGGCTGACGTTCGTTAATCTGAACCGCGCCAGCCGCAGTCTGTTTGCGCGTCAACGCTCTGCCCGCCAGGGTAACGGTCAGTGCATGCTCGGCAAACGCATTTTCATTAAGTTCGCCGCGCCGCGCGCGCCAGTGATGGAGCTTCAGTCCGCTCCAGCGAGTCGTATGCAGATAAGTGAATGGTGAATGAGCATCCGCAGTCTTGAGATTCGCTTTCATGATGGTGTCGAGTGTCAGGATGTTTCCGGCCAGACGGGACAACCCGGCCAGCCGAAAGGGTTCATGGCGTGATTACGCAATCGGCGTCAGTCAGGTTTCGCCCAATTGGCCTTGCATCATTAGTCTGATAACGGCCCCGGAATAAAGCAGGGATTAACCGCAAAGAACACAAAGAACACAAAGATTTCCTTTCATACAAAAGGAGGCTTCCTTGCAAGGATTTTCTTTCACACCAGAGTTGCCGTCTTTCTTTGTGTTCTTTGCGCTCTTTGCGGTTAATCCCTGTCTCTGCAAAATGCTTCAGAAAAAGACCGGGCTGAATTGTTTGTCGCCGCCTTGTGAGCGTCGAGGCTTGCCGTTAAGCTGCC
Organism: Blastocatellia bacterium; assembly: GCA_046331565.1. Lineage (GTDB taxonomy): Bacteria > Acidobacteriota > Blastocatellia > RBC074 > RBC074 > DASRDU01. Next base: position 1,992,797 of record JAXLQP010000001.1, on the reverse strand, counting down.
GATATTCAACGCTGTCATCTGTTGGTGAGTTATTCAACCTGAAGTCGCAGTTCCCGATCACCCTGGAGGAACTTTCATGCCTGAATTAACCATTACTTCGCCGCCTGCCGCTGTCGCTGACAGGCCTGTTGAAGCCGCTGCGGCCAGCACTGTGCTGTCGGGGCGTTTGTTGTCGCTGGATGTTTTTCGCGGGCTGACGATTGCCGCCATGGTGCTGGTCAATAATCCGGGCAACTGGAATGCGGTTTATGCGCCGCTCCGACACGCTGAATGGCACGGCTGGACGCCGACCGATCTGATCTTTCCGTTCTTCATCTTCATTGTCGGCGTGGCCATTCCGCTGGCCTTTCAGCGGCGCGTCGAGCAGGGCGGAACGCAGCGCGATCTGTATCTGAAAATTCTGCGCCGCTCGCTGCTCATCTTTTTCATCAGCCTGATTGTGCTGCACGGCTTTCCGTACACGCTCGACAAGTTCGCGCACATTCGTATTCCAGGCGTGCTGCAACGCATCGCGGTCTGTTATTTCTGCGCGGCGATCATCTTTCTGAAATTCAGAGTCCGGGGGCAGGCGGTGATTGCGGCGGCGCTGCTGCTGCTCTACTGGCTGGTCATGAAAACCATTCCCGCGCCGGGTTATGCGGCGGGCGATCTGAGTATGGAAGGCAGCCTGGCTTCGTGGATTGATCGCACGCTGCTGCCGGGTCACATCTACCGCCCGCTGTACGATCCCGAAGGCATTCTCAGCACTGCCCCGGCGATTTCAACCTGTCTGGCCGGGGTGCTGACCGGGCGCTGGCTGCAAATGAAGCGTGAACCGCTCGACAAGGCCGCCGGAATGTTTGCCGTCGGCGCGCTCTGCATCATCGTCGGCTATGTGTGGGATCTGGCCTTTCCGATCAACAAGGCGCTGTGGACAAGTTCGTATGTTGTCTTTACGGCGGGCATGGCGCTCGAACTGCTGGCGCTCTGTTACTGGGCCGTTGACATCAAGAGTTACAGAAAATGGGCCAAGCCGTTTGTGATTTTCGGCGTCAACGCGCTGGCGCTGTACGTGCTGTCAGGCCTGATGGCGCGGGTGCTGGGCATCATCCCGATGATGAAAACAGACGGCACGCCGGGCGACCTGAAAACGTTTCTCTATGAACGCCTCTTTGCTGCGTGGCTGTCGCCCGTCAACGCTTCGCTGGCCTTTGCGCTCAGTTACGTGCTGCTCTGGCTGGGACTGATGACGATCCTTTATCGCCGCCGCATCTTCATCAAAGTGTAACCTGCCTTTCATCAATGCGGGGACGCGCCGCCTGCCGCCCCCGCACTGCCGTTGTGAGATTGCCCTGATTCCGCTCTGAAAAAACTGAACGCGTTCAGAAAATTCTGTTGCCGGAGTGGGCGGCTGAGCGTATAGTGTTTTTGAACGTGTTCAGAAATAGCTGAACACGTTCAGTTCAGTTGCACCAACCGGAGGGCGGACAATGAATCACATGGTTGTCACTTACATTCTTTACCTGCTGTGCAGTCTGGGGCTGACGGTCTGGGTCGGACGGACGCTGCATCAAAACGGGCGGGTTTTTCTGGTGGATGTGTTTCAGGGTAATGAATCGCTGGCCGATTCGGTCAATCATCTGCTGGTGGTCGGATTTTATCTGGTCAACTTCGGCTTCGTGTCGCTGGCGCTGAAGCTGGGTTACGCGGTTGACAGCGCGCAGGGAGCGATTGAGGCGCTGTCAGCGAAACTCGGCATGGTGCTGGTCGTGCTCGGCGCAATGCACTTTTTCAACCTGTATGTTTTCAGTCGCATTCGCCGTCGCAGTTCGCTGATGTATGCGCCGCCGCCGGTCCTGCCCGATGGCTGCACGGTCGTGCGCGAGCCGGATGCTGCCGGGCAGATGCCGTATCGTCAGGGGATTTATCAGCCGCGCTGAAGCGGCTGGCGAAAGCGGAGGCGAAAACCATGCGCGTACTGACGGTGCTTTACGATGCGAACTGCAATCTGTGCTGCCGGATCAGAACGTGGCTGCTGGCGCAGGCGAAATACGTTGATCTCGATTTCATCGCCGCCGGTTCAGCCGAAGCGGCAGCGCGTTACCCGCTGCTCGATCACTCCGCGACGCTCAAAGAACTGACGGTCGTCAGCGAATCGGGCGAATACTATCGCGGGGCGGGCGCGTGGCTGATGTGTTTGTGGGCGCTGCGTGATTATCGCGGCTGGGCGCTGCGATTCAGCGCGCCCGAACTGATGCCGCTGGCTCGCCGCTTTGTTGTCAGAGCGTCGAGCCTGCGATTCAGATTCGGCTATCGCCGGAGATAGACGCAATCACGAAGGCCGCGAAGAAGACGAAGAGTGGCGCTTTGAATCACGCTTCTTCGTGGCCTTCGTCATCCGACAGGAGAGCGGACATGCCAAAGAAACCGATCCACCGAAAGGCGCTGTTGCTGGAGTCAGGTGAAGCGGCGAGCAAGGGCGAGCAGACGCGGTCGCTGATTCTGGAAACGGCGCTGGATATATTCAGCGAGCGCGGTTATGAAGAAACCACGATGCGCGCCATTGCCGAAAAAGCCGGGGTTGCGCTCGGCAATACTTATTATCACTTTCGCTCGAAGGAACATCTGATCCAGGCCTTTTACGAGCGTGTTCACGAACAGCATGCGGCTTCAGCCGCGCCGGTGCTGGAACGCGAGCGCACGCTGAAGGCGCGGCTGCCGGGCGTGATGAATGCGATTCTCGACAACATCGGCCCTTATCATCAGTTCGCGGGCATTCTCTTTCGCACGGCGGCTGATCCGGGCAGCCCGCTCAATCCGTTCAGCCCCGAATCGGCTCCGGCGCGGCAGGAAAGCATTGAACTGTTTGCCGAAGTCGTGCGCGGCGCAAAGGCAAAAATTCCCGCTGATCTGCTGGCTGAACTGCCGCTGCTGCTGTGGTTCTATCAAATGGGCATCATTCTGTTCTGGATTCACGACAATTCACCGAAGCAGCGCAAAACGCGCCGCCTGATGGAACAGACCGCTGACATCATCGTGAAACTGATCACGCTGGCCAGCGTGCCGCTGATGCGCCCGCTGCGCAAATCGGTCTTGCAGCTTGTCAGCAGCCTGCGTGAGGAAATGGCCTGAAGGGACTGACGATGTTTTCTCTGCGCCGACCCACAGCAGAAACAATTGCCGCGCTGATTGAACGGCAGGCGGCGTGCAATTTTACTTATCCCGGAGCTGGCGCAACGCGTGATGACTGCGCGCCGCCGGGCTTTGACCGCGATCACAATCGCGTCCGGCTGGGCAGCGGTGAAGCGGCGTTTGCGGCTGCCTGCGCGGCGTTGCGACGGTGGCGGATGTTTCCGCCGGGATGGACTGAAATTTATCCGCCCGATGCGCCGCTTGCAGCGGGTACAGTCGTGGGAATGATGGCGCGGTGTTATGGCGGCTGGTGGCTCAATGCGTGTCGCATCGTTTATGTCATCAATGAAGACGGGCCGGTGCGGCGGTTCGGGTTTGCTTATGGCACGCTGCCGGAGCACGTCGAATGCGGCGAAGAGCGGTTTCTGATTGAGTGGCAGCGCGCTGATGATGCAGTGTGGTACGACCTGCGGGCCTTTTCGCAGCCCCGGCATCCGCTGGTCAGACTGGCTTATCCGCTGGCGCGACGACTGCAGCGCCGCTTTGCGCGTGAGTCGCTGGCCGCGATGGTCGCAGCTACTGCGAAAGGAAAGTGAATGGTGATGCTGAAGCCTGCAACATCATCTGTGATCGGCGGTCTCGTCTGGCTGGCGCTGTTGATGGTGTGGCGTTCGTCGCCGCTTGAAGTGAGATGGGGCGTGCTGCTGCTGCTGCTGGCTGCGCTTGTGCTGATTCCTGTGGGGCTGATGTGCGCGGCAGGTAGTGGGCAGGGGCTGTTGCGACTGGCGATGATGTTGCAACTGCCTGCGGCGCTGCTGCTGAGTTATTCGTTTGCGCAGGCTCCGGGTCGGCTGGCGGCGGGGCTGGCGCTGCCCTGGCTGCTGGTGACGCTGCTGATTGCGCTGGTCGGGGCGAGGCGAGTCTGGCAGCGCGGCTTTGCCATGATTGAAGAACATTGCGCGGATGCCGGACTGATCTTTCTGTTTGTCGGTGGTGTGTGGGTTGTGCTGGCACAGTCTGGCGCGCGACCGCTGCGCTTTGATCCGGTCATTGTGCTGCTGACGGCGATTCATTTTCATTATGCCGGATTCGTGCTGCCGCTGCTGACAGGGCTGGCCGGGCGCAGGCTGAAAGACGGCCTGAGTCGGCTGGCCGCTGCAGGCGTGATGGCCGGAGTTCCTTTGACCGCAATGGGCATTACTGCCACACAGCTTGGATTCAATCACGCTTTTGAAAGCCTGGCTGCGCTGCTGACGGCGCTGGCCGGATGGCTGACGGCGCTGCTGCATTTCAGGCTGGCCAGGCAATCCGGCGCGGCGCGGCTGATTCGCGGATTGTGGCTGGCGGCGGCATTGTCGCTGACCTTCGGCATGGCGCTCGCGGCTTTGTACGGACTGCGGTTTTACATTCCTTCGGCCTGGCCTGACATCCCCTGGATGCGCGCTTTGCACGGCACTGCGAATGCGCTGGGCGCGGGTCTGTGCGGTCTGACGGGCTGGTGTCTGGCCGGGCGGAACACAGCGACACAGAACAGTAAGCAATAGTGACCGGCCATTCATCCCGGAAGCGCCCGGTTTCCTGGCAGTGTGTTTTGAGTGAGTGCTTTGTGCGCGGCTGATTGTGCGACACGGCGCGCCTGCACTTGTCATCACTGCCGTTTGGTGTTGTAGTGACCTTTACCACCATCATTCCGATCACAGAGACAATCAGGAGCTGAAACAGATTTTTTATGAGTAACGAACCGAACAAGGTCATCTATTCGATGATCGGGGTCAGCAGGTATTACGACAGGAAGCCTGTCCTCAAGGACATTTATCTTTCGTATTTTTACGGCGCGAAGATTGGCGTGCTGGGCCTGAACGGCTCCGGCAAAAGCTCGCTGCTGCGCATCCTGGCCGGGGTGGACAAGGAGTTCAACGGCGAAACCGTGCTCGCGCCCGGTTTCACCATCGGCTTTCTCGAACAGGAGCCGCAGCTTGATGAATCAAAGACCGTGCGCGAAATCGTTGAGCAGGGCGTGCAGGAAACGGTTGATCTGCTGCGCGAATTTGAAGAGATCAGCAACAAGTTTGCTGAGCCGATGGATGACGACGAAATGAACCGCCTGCTCGAACGCCAGGGCGAGGTACAGGAGAAACTGGATGCGCTGAATGCCTGGGATCTTGATGCGCGCCTCGAAATGGCGATGGATGCGCTGCGCTGCCCGCCGGGTGAAACTCCGGTCAGAGTTTTATCGGGCGGCGAAAAGCGGCGCGTGGCGCTCTGCCGCCTGCTGCTCAGACAGCCTGACATTCTGCTGCTCGATGAACCGACCAATCACCTCGATGCTGAATCGGTCGCGTGGCTTGAACATCACCTGCAACGCTATCCGGGCACGGTCATCGCGGTGACGCACGACCGTTATTTTCTGGACAACGTGGCCGGATGGATTCTGGAACTTGATCGCGGGCAGGGCATTCCCTGGAAGGGCAATTATTCATCGTGGCTCGCACAGAAACAGGAGCGGCTGCGGCAGGAAGAGAAACAGGAATCAGACCGGCAGAAGACTTTGCAGCGCGAACTGGAATGGATTCGCATGTCGCCGAAAGCACGACACGCGAAATCAAAAGCGCGCATTAAATCCTACGAACAGCTTCTGAGCCAGGAAACTGAACGGCGCAGCGGCGAGCTGGAAATTTACATTCCACCGGGGCCGCGCCTTGGCGAAGTGGTGATCGAAGCCGACAACGTCAGCAAAGGTTACGGCGCTAATCTGCTGGTCGAAGGGATGACGTTCAAGCTGCCTCCGGGCGGCATCATCGGCATCATCGGCCCGAACGGAGCGGGGAAGACGACGCTTTTCAGAATGATCACCGGCCAGGAGCAGCCCGAGAGCGGCACGATTCGCACCGGCGAAACGGTGAGGCTTGCTTACGTTGATCAGAACCGCCCGCTCGCGGCGGACAAAACGATCTGGGAAGAAATCTCTGACGGGCTGGATGTGGTCAGGCTCGGCAATCGTGAAGTCAATTCGCGGGCTTACGTGGCGCGCTTCAATTTTTCGGGCAGCGATCAGCAGAAAAAAGTCGGGCAGCTTTCAGGCGGCGAACGCAATCGCGTGCATCTGGCCAAAATGCTGAAGGAAGGCGCGAATGTGCTGCTGCTTGATGAACCGACCAACGACCTGGACGTGAACACGATGCGCGCGCTTGAAGAGGCGCTTGAAAACTTTGCCGGATGCGCCGTCATCATCAGCCACGACCGCTGGTTTCTCGACCGTGTCGCCACACACATACTGGCCTTTGAAGGCGACAGCAAAGTGGTCTGGTTCGACGGCAACTATTCAGAATACGAAGCCGACCGCCGCGCCCGCCTCGGCGCCGCCGCCGATCAGCCGCACCGCATCAAATACCGCAGCCTCACCCGCGATTAAGAAAGATGGGACGACGGGGGGCAGGAGTCAGGGAGAAGAGGGGAAGAGGAGAAGAGGAAACATTGAAAATCCTTTTCTCCTCTTCCCCTCTTCTCCTTTTCTCCTCTTCTTTCCAACCCCCAACCCCCAACTCCCATCCCCCAATCATCACTGTCCCGGAATGCCCCACTGCCATCTGTCCTTATTTTCCCCTTCCACCCTGCCAGGGTCACTTTGACCGAAAGCCGTCAGGATTGCGGCAAACTGCCGGATCGTAATGCTCACAACAACTTTGCGTTGCCGAAAGGCCGCCTGAATTGAGGGGATTGATCTGGCATACCCGTTGCACTAAGGAGCAGCGTCGCAGCGGCGACGGGCTGTGAACCGGGCAGCATCATCAGCGAATCGTCAGATGACTGAGGTCAGTGTGGTAAGTCAGAAAGCAACACAATCTGGTCTGCTGGTCGGTGCCGGTCTGGTGGCTGCCAGTTCCGAGCCGCCTGAGCGTCCTCAGCAGGCGGAAGCAGAATCAGATTCAGCCATTGTTGATCTGGTCTGGCACGATCTGAAATTGCAGATTCTTGACCGGGTCAATCTGATTCTGGCTTCCACAGTTGATGCTGAAGTTGCGTTGCAGGAAACGGTGACGCTCTTTCAGCAGGTCTTTGGTCATCGCGGCTGTGCGGTTTATCTGGCCGATGACCGGCAGGAAAGTCTGACGCTGGTGGCCGCGAGCGGCGACATCAGCGAAGCGCAGCCGAACAGCGCGGCGCACGAACACAGCGCCGGTCAGCAGACGATCAGCGCGCAGTATTCAACGCCGCTCTGGCGCGGGGAAGAGATCATCGGGCTGCTCAGAGTGGACGGCAGTTCAGCGGGCGAATTTCGTGAACACGAACTGGAAGCGATTGAAATTTTTGCCCGCCAGTCATCAGTCGCGCTCAGACAGGTGATTGTGGCCCGCGAGGCGAGGGCCGAACGCAAACGCTTTCTGGATTTATACGCCAACGCGCAGGACGGGTATCTCTCGTTTCTGGCTGACGGCACGATCATCGAAGTCAACCAGACGCAGCTTGAATGGCTCGGTTACAGGCGCGAGGAATTCTTTGGCCGGTGGCGGGTCGCTGATCTGCTGATTGCCAGCGGCGCGACTGAGTTTCCTGAATTTCTCAACCGGTTGCGGGTGACTGGCCGGGCGATGATGGAAACCGAGCAAATCTGCCGCGACGGGCGCACGCTGCCGGTACGAATTCACGCCCGCGCTGATTTCGATCTCGAGGGCGAACTGACACAGGCGCACGCCACCGTGCGCGACATCAGCACTGAAAAGCTGCTGCTCAGCCAGCTTGTGCAGGCGCGCAAGGAAGACACCATCAGTCATCTGGTCAGCGTGCTGGCGCACGAATTCAATAACCTGCTGACCGGCATCATCGGTTTCAATGCGCTGGCCAGACGGCAGATCGGCCCGCAGCACCGCGCCAGCCGTCACCTGATTGAAATTGAGCGCGCGGCCAAAGGCGCTTTCTCACTGGTGACGCAACTGCTGGCTTACGGACGCAGCCAGTTCTGCCGCCCGGAGCCGGTTGACCTGAATCAACTGATGCGCACCACGACCGGCTTTCTGGAATCGGCGCTTTCAGAATCCGTCGTCATCACTTATCTGCCCGGCGAGTGTGCCGGCACGATCAATGCCGATCAGGAAATGATTCAGCAGGTCGTCCTCAGCCTTTGTGCCAGCGCCCACCGGACAGATCGGGAACACCGGGAACTGATCATTGAAACGGGACACCTGATTCTGGATGAACAGTTCGCCCTGAAACATCCCGGTGCGCGGCCTGGTTCATATCACTTCATCCGGCTGACGGACAGCGGCGGCCAGCTTGATGAAAAGATGTGGCAGCAGTTGTCCGATGAGTTCTGCAATCTGCGCTCCTGCGACGACAGCAACAGCCTGAGGCTGACGATGGCGCAGGAGATCATTCGCAATCACGAAGGTTATCTGATCACTGAAAACGATTCGTGCGAGGGCATTACTTTCACGATCTGTCTGCCTGCCCTGCGCACACCGGCCAGAACTGCGGCGGCAGGCAGCGCGAGCGCGCGGGCCGGTGGCGAAACGATTCTGGTAGTGGACGATGAACCGATGGTGTCGCGGCTCCTGCAGGAGATGCTGAGCGGTTACGGTTATCGCATTGTGACGGCAGGCAGCGGTCAGGAAGCGCTCAACTGGTATCGCACCCACAGCGGCGAGGTTGATCTGGTTATCACCGATGTCGTGATGCCCGGCCTGCAGGGGCCGGAACTGTGCCGCGAAATTCAGCGCCTCAATCCGCACGCGCGCCTGCTGCTGACGAGCGGATACAGCACCAGTGAAGAGTTGCACCGACTGATTGACGAGGGAGTGGCTTACATTCAGAAACCCTGGCAGGGCGATGATCTGGTGGCCGGAGTGCGCCGCGTCCTGGCAGGCAATAATCCGGCAGGTCACGACCGGAAAACCGAACAGCTCCAGAGCAGCGAGAGCAGTTATGCAAGAGTGGATGACGAATAAGCATCGTTCACGCATTCTTCTGGTGGATGATGAAGATTCAGTGCGGCTGATGCTGAGCAGGCATCTGGGGGAAACATACGACTGTGACGCCGTGCCGAACGCGGAAGCGGCGCTGACGCGCTGGCAGCAGCAGCCTTATGACCTGGTGATCACGGATATTTCGATGCCGGGTCGCAGCGGACTGGAACTGCTGGCCGAAATCAGAAAGCTCAGGCCGGAAGCTTTTGTGATTGTCTGTTCCGGGATGCAGGAAATTGATCACGCGATTCTGGCCCTGCGGGGCGGAGCGTTCGATTACATCGCCAAACCCTTTCGGCTCGATCAGCTCAGCCTGATCATCGAACGCGCCCTGCGACAACAGGCGCAGATGGCCGCGCAGCGCGAACACGAAAAGCACCTCGAAGAACTCGTCGAATCGCGCACGGCTGAGTTGCGGCAGATGAATCTGACCGTCAACGAGATGTTTGAAGAGTTGTATCTGAGTTACCGTTCCACGCTGCAATCGCTGGCGACGGCGCTCGAAACGCGGCAGGTCGAACCTTACGGCCACGTCCAGCGCGTGTCGTCCTACTGCCTGCGCCTGGGCCGCGAACTCAACCTGAGCGACAGCGAAATGGTCGCGCTCGAACACGGCGCGCTGCTGCACGACATCGGCCAGATTGCGCTGCCCGATTACGTGCTGCACAAAAGCCATTCGCTCAGCGAGGATGAATGGACGCTGATGCGCCGCCACATTGATTACGGCGCGCAGATTCTGAGCAGCATCCGGTTTCTGCACGACGCCAAGCTGCTGGTGTTGCAGCATCACGAAAAGTGGGACGGCACCGGTTATCCGCTCGGTTTGCGCGGCGAGGAAATCTGTCTCAATGCGCGCATTTTTGCGGTCGCCGACGCGCTTGATGCGATCACCTCTGATCGTTCATACCGTCCGGCGCAGCCATTTGAAATGGCTGAGGCCGAGATCAGACGATGCTCCGGGACGCAGTTTGACCCGGCAGTAGTGGACGCGTTTTTTGCCGTCTCCCGCTCTGAGTGGGAGGATTTGCGCGTGCAGGCCACGTCGAGCAGTTCGATTCTTGAGGATTCGCGGCGACGCGGCATTCGTTCGATGATTATGATTCAGAAAACAGGCCGCCTGCGCCTGCCTGAAACCAGATAAGCCGTCACCGACGGCGCACAGGTTCTTTGACAACACACACCAGCGCCTGTTCCACAGGGAGCAGGGGAAAGAGTGAGCCGGTAACGCGGCAACATATCTACCCTGTTACCCTCTCACCAGACAGAACTAAACTCGAGTCCAGCTTCAGAACACCAGAAATTTCCTTCCGAGCTTTTACCCCATCCCGTTCCTGCTCGCTCTTTCCCGTGCCTCCTGTGGTCCCGTCCTGTGTGTGTTTGCGTGTTCTCCTGAAGTTTTCGGGCCGTCCAGTTGCGGCCCTGCGATTTACTTCTCTTGTTGCTCTTCACTTGACACCGCATGGTCGAAGGCAGCCTTCCGTTCATCAGAGCGGAGCGTGGCCTTCGATCATGCGGTTTTTTTTTGCTGAAAGGGGTCAGGAACCGAATTCAGGCGGGTCTGAAGGAATCGGATTCAATGCCCCAGGCGCGCATCAGGCGATCAACGGTCTTGCGGTCAATGTTGAGGATGCGGGCGGCCTGCACTTTGTTGCCGCTGGTGGCGGTGAGTACTTTGATCAGATAGCGGCGTTCGAGTTCCTGAAAGGTGATGAAATCTTCGGGCGTGCTGCCGGTTTCGACCGGCAGCGTCAGTTCCAGGGTTTCGCGGAGTTCAGGCGGCAGGTCGTTTTCCTGAATGATGCCGCCGGAATTGAGCGCGACCAGGCGATGAATCGTGTTCTGCAACTGCCGGACATTGCCCGGCCAGTTGAAGGTGCATAACCGCTGCATGACTGCGGGCGTGAATTCAACCTGCCGGGGCGGCTGACCGGCAGAGGTTTCAGTCGCCTGGCTGACAAAGCGGCGAATCAGCAGCGGAATGTCTTCGCGGCGTTCGCGCAGCGGCGGCAGTTCGAGCGTCATGGCGTTGATGCGATAGAGCAGATCCTGGCGAAACTGACCATCGCTGACGGCCTGTTTCAGATTGCGATTTGACGCGGTAATCACGCGCACATTGACACGCACGACGCGGTTTGAGCCGACGGGTTTGATTTCGCCTTCCTGCAACACGCGCAGCAGCCTGACCTGAAAAGCGAGACTCGTTTCTCCGATTTCATCCAGAAAGATCGTCCCGCCGTCGGCTTCCTCAAACAGCCCGCGATGCGTTGCGGTGGCTCCGGTAAAAGCGCCGCGCTGATGCCCGAAGAGTTCCGATTCCAGCAGCGACTCGGTCAGCGCGCCGCAGTTGACCGCAATAAACGGGCGCGAGGCGCGCGCCGAATGCCGGTGAATCGTGCGGGCGATGAGTTCCTTGCCCGTGCCCGATTCGCCGTAAATCGTCACGGCCAGATCGGTGGCCGCGACACGCGCCACGCTCTTGAACAGTTCAATCATCGCCGGACTCGCGCCGACAATCTCATCATCCCGCGTTTCGTGTTTTTCAGTTTCACCGGGCGCAGCCTCAGCCACTTCCTGTTTGAAGGCCTGCCGTTCGGCCATCGTCTCGGCCAGTCTGAGGACGCGATCAAGGTCAAAGGGTTTGGCAATGAAATCAGCCGCGCCGCCGTGCGTGGCGCGCATCACGGCATCCAGTCCGCCGTAACCGGTCATCATCACGATTTCGGCCCGGCTGTTGAGTTCCTGTTTGAGCGCGTGCAGGACTTCAAAGCCGTTCATTCCGGCCATTCTGATGTCGCACAAAATGAGATCGAAGTGGCGTTCGCGCGCGAGGCGCAGCGCCGTCTGGCCATCACCGGCGGTATGGACTTCGTACTGTTCGCCGAGCGTTTCAAGCAGCAGCCTGCGAATCAGTTCATCGTCATCAACGACCAGAATTCTGAATGCCATCTTACGGAATATTCAGTTCAGGCGGGGCGGTTTCCATGGGAAGCGGCAGACCCTTTCACCTGCCGCACTGCATTTTAGCCTGACCTTTCAGCGGGCAACAAGTCACGTTTTCAGCGTTCGTGAAAACACGAATCAGATTATTGGGACACGCTCCCTGTCCTCTGCCAATGTCGCGTGCCCTGATTCAGATGTGGCGCGATTTGCCAGAATCGCGCAGTTCACGCCACAAGCCGGTTGCGGGTGCCGCGCGATTCTGGCAAATCGCGCCACACCTGCCGGACACGCACCTGGAATCTGATTCTGGTCGCCGCATCTGCTGCTCCTGACGGGGCTGAATCCCGCTTTTGCAGACTGACAGTCTGCCGGACAGTAAATTACCGGGGCAGCGCCTCGCCTCTGGCCTCGTTGAGAATTTCACGAACTTTCAGACCGAGCGATTCGGGCGTGTAGGGCTTTTGCAGAATGGCGGCGCGGCTGGTTGAAATGAAGCGGCTGCGGGCAATTTCAATGCTGTATCCGGTCATAAAAATCACCGGCACGTCGCTGCCCATCTGGCGGATGGTCTCAAACGTCATGCGCCCGCCCTGGCGCGGCATGACAATGTCGAGCAGCAGCAGCGCAATCCGGTCACGACTGGCCCGGAAGATTTCAACCGCTTCGACGCCGTCGCTGGCGAGCAGCACCGTGTAGCCCAGTTCGGTCAGCACGTCATAAGCCAGCTTGCGCAGGCTGTCTTCGTCCTCAGCGACCAGAATCGTTTCCGTTCCGCCGGTCAGTACGGTGTGGTTCTTTTCAATGAGATGAGCCTCGGTGTCTGATTCAGCCGGGGGCAGGTAAATTCTGAAGGTCGTGCCGAGTTCGGGTTCGCTGTACAGGTGAATGAATCCGTCGTGCTGCTTGACGATGCCGTAAGCCACTGCCAGGCCGAGGCCCGTGCCTTCGCCGAGTCCCTTGGTCGTGAAAAACGGCTCGAAGGCGCGCTGCTGCGTTTCCTGATCCATGCCGCAGCCGGTGTCGGTCACGGCAATCTGCACATAATTGCCGGGCCTGACCCAGGGATGCGTCTGCCGGTGAATTTCACTGAGACTGATCTGACGGGTTTCGATGATCAGTTGTCCGCCCGCAGGCATGGCATCACGGGCATTGACGGCGAGGTTGACGAGAACCTGTTCGATCTGTGACAGGTCGGCCAGAATGAGCGGCAGTTTTTCGTCGGCCCGGACGCTGATTTCAATGTCTTCGCCAATGATGCGGCGCAGCATGTTCATCAGATTGCTGATCAGATCGTTGACATTGATGACGTTGCGTTCGAGTGGCTGCCGACGGCTGAAGGAGAGCAGTTGCCGCGTCAGCGAGGCCGCGCGCGAAGCCGCGCTGTCAATGTCGCGCAGGTACTCGAACGCGCGGGTGCCCGGCTCCAGCTTGCGGCGCAGCAGTTGAATGTTGCCGATGATGGCCGTCAGGATGTTATTGAAATCATGCGCAATGCCCCCGGCCAGCGTGCCGATTGATTCCATGCGCTGCGACTGAAAAAGCTGCGTTTCAAGCTGATGCCGCTGCTCTTCGGCCTGCCTGCGGTCGGTAATGTCGAGGTGCGCGACCACTGCGCCGCCAATGTCTTCAGGCAGCGGCGTGGCAATCATCAGAAACCAGAGCGTCTCATCCGGCGTCACACAGGGATATTCAAACCGGAACTCAGGTTGTCGGCCTTTCAGCACAGCTTCGATGCCCTGACCGGCAGCCCGCGCCAGTTCGCTGTCGGGCGTGGCGTCTTCAGCCGACACCTGGCAGACCCGGATATAATCCGAACCAATCAGCGAACGGGCCTGCCTGCTTTTTTCACTGTCAATGTGGTGATCGCAGGCGAAACGTTCCCACGCTTCATTCACCGCCACGATGACGCCCTGGCGGTCAAGCACCGCAATGTTGGCAGGCAGCGAAGAGAGAATGACTCCGTTCAGGCGTTCGCTTTCGATCTGCTTCAACTCGGCCTGTCGCCGCGCGCTTTCGGCTCGTTCCAGCCGGGCTGCCAGTTCGCGGACGGACGCGGTCAGATCATCTGAATCAGGGTTGTGGCCCAGGCGCGAATGAATTTCATCGCCCAGCGCCCTGAGCGGACGCCGCACCCACCCTTCGAGCGCCGCCATCACGCACAGCAGCGTCAGCAGGCCTGCGCCCAGCGCCAGCAGGAGCGTGACGAAAATCATTGATTCAGGAATGAACGGCCAGACCCGGTTGAGCAGGTAAACTGCCGCGAGCGCAGCGAAGAGTCCGGACAGCCCTGTGGCTGACAATTTCAGAAACTGAGTCACGGCGGAAGATTTAACTGTCACTGAAATACCCCTGGGGCAGACTGGGGAGTGAACATACGGATTACATTGATCGCCAGGACAGTGCTGAGTTGAAGCTCGGCTGAAGCATATATTCCGGCAGTGTCTCGCTGACGGACGCTGCACCTCAAAATCCTGAATAACTGGCAGAGCGGGTGAAACACTGAAATCCGGCGCGCGAATCATAATTGATCCGCCAAAGATTGGAAACCTGTTTACTCGCAGGCGGAGCTTTTTTTCAGGCAGTCTCAGGGCCGGTTGGGCAGGCGCGCTTTCGGCTGAGGCGACCGGCCTGCCCGTCAGCACGCACGGCCTCAGATGAAACAATCAATGAGAAAGGTCACTAAAGTTTCTCATCAACGCGCCGAAAAGACTGCTGATGACCAGGCGGCAACGACTGTGCAGCTATTGAACAGAGAAACAGCAGTGAAAATGCCGGGAATTCAGTGTCACTGGTCGTCCGAATTCAGGCCCGACCCCGTTGATTCGCTGCGACGTGCGCCTGACTGAATTCTCCCCCCAAAGGCCCGCGATTGTGGACTGCACAGTTCAGACCATTTGACTGCCGAAAGCCGACGCGTGGCCCATCCAGACAAAGGATTGATGTATGTCGAACAATGAGTATGAGCCAACAGCCGCTCTGACCGGGACTGAACAGCCCGGCGATGTTGATCTGTCGGAAATGGCAGAGCTGATCAACGAGTTTCTGGTTGAAGCTCACGAAAATCTGGATCAGCTCGATCAGGATTTTGTGCTGCTCGAATCAGCGCCGTCACAGGAAATCCTGGCGCGCATCTTTCGGACGATTCACACGATCAAGGGCACTTCCGGTTTTATGGGGCTGACGCGGCTGGAAAGAGTCAGTCACGAAGGCGAAAACCTGCTTGGACTGCTGCGCGATGGCGTGCTTCAGGTGACGCCTGAAATCACCTCGACACTGCTGGCCACGATGGATGCCATTCGCCGGATTCTCGACAGCCTGGGCCGCTCATACCGTGAGGGCACCGTTGACGATTCGCCGCTGATTGCCGATTTGCAGCGCCTGCAGCGTGGTGAAGCGGCTGAACCGGCATCTGCGCCTGCGGCTTCAGCGCCGGTGGTCGAAACAGTCGCTGAAGCAGTGACGGTCGCGGCTGAGTTCACGCCGACCATTGCCGAACCCGTCAGCGTCGCGCCTGAACCTGCCTGCCAGGAAGCCGAAAAGACTGAAGTTGTTTACAAGCCGGTGGCCGGACGCATTGGCGATACGCTGGTCAGAAAAGGCCTGATTCAACCGTCTGACCTGGCCCGCGCGCTGCAACAGCAGGCCGAAGGTGATCAACGTCTGATTGGAGAAATTCTTGTGGATCTGGGTTTACTGCTGCCTGAAACGCTCCAGGAAACGCTCAGCCTGCTCAACGATGCGCGCCGCACTGCGGGTCACGCGGCTGACAGCACCGTGCGCGTGGATGTCGGGCTGCTCGACAAGCTGATGATGCTGGTCGGTGAACTGGTGCTGGCGCGCAATCAGATTCTGCAATCGGCCACGATGCGTGATGATTCCACCTTCAACGCCGCGTCGCAGCGCCTGAATGTCATCACCTCCGAGTTGCAGGAAAACATGATGAAAACGCGCATGCAGCCGGTCGTCACGGTCTGGAACAAATTCCCGCGCATCGTGCGTGACCTTTCGATGGCCTGCGGCAAGCGCGTCCGCCTCGAAATGGAAGGGCAGGAAACCGAACTCGACAAGACGCTGCTCGAAGCCATCAAGGATCCGCTGACGCATCTGGTGCGCAACGCCGTGGATCACGGCATCGAAATGCCCGACACCCGCGAACTCAACGGCAAATCAGCCGAAGGCCTGCTGTCATTGCGCGCGTGGCACGAAGGCGGCCAGGTCAACATTGATATTTCTGACGATGGCGGCGGCATCAATGCCGAAAGAATCAAACGCAAGGCCATCGAACGCGAACTCATCACCGCCGCCCAGGCCGCGCAGATGAGCGAACGCGAACTGCTCAACCTGATCTTCCTGCCTGGTTTTTCAACGGCTGAAAAAGTGACCAACATCTCAGGGCGCGGCGTCGGCATGGATGTGGTCAGAACCAACATCGAAAAGATCGGCGGCACGATTGAAATTCAAAGCCGCGTGGGCCGGGGCACAACCTTCCGCATCAAGATTCCGCTGACGCTGGCCATCATTCCCGCGCTGATTGTGTCGAGCGGTGGTGAACGTTACGCCATTCCGCAACTGAGCCTGGTTGAACTGGTGCGCGTCACGCCGGGGTCAGGACAGCGTGAAATCGAACTGATTCACGGCGTTCCGGTTTATCGGCTGCGCGGCAATCTGCTGCCGCTGGTTTACCTCAACCGGCTGCTGATGCCGCATTGTGAAACCGATCCGTTCAGCGGGCGGCTGGCCGGTGACGAAGGCACCGGAGCCATCAACATCATCGTGCTGCAAACCGAAGGTCGTCAGTTCGGCCTTGTCGTGGATGCCGTCAATGACACGGGCGAAATTGTGGTCAAGCCGCTCAGCCGTCAGTTGAAGGGCATTCCGGTTTTTGCCGGAGCGACGATTATGGGCGACGGCTGTGTGGCGCTGATTCTGGATGTGACCGGTATCGCGCAGCAGAGCGACGTGATTTCAGAAACGCGGCATCGCGCCCTGGTCGAATCATCAGCCGATGAAGCAGTGACGGAAACCGAAGCGCGTCAGAGCCTGCTGATTGTCAGCACGCCGGACGCGGGCCGGATGGCCATTCCGCTTGCAAGCGTGGCGCGGCTCGAAGAGTTTTCCATCAGTTCCATCGAACGCGCCGGTCAGCACCGCGTCGTGCAGTATCGCGGTTCGATTCTCTATCTGGTCTACCTTTCGGACATTCTCACCGAACGCCGCGCACAGCCGCGCAACGAGCCTGTCGCCGCCACAAAAGGCCGCATCCAGGTGGTCGTTTACACTTGGCAGAATCGCAGTCTGGGGCTGGTGGTTGATCAGATTCTCGACACGGTCGAGGAGAGTTTCACGGCGCAGACTGAAAACTGCCGTGAGGGCGTGACCGGCACGGCGGTGATTCAGGGCCGCGTGACTGAGCTGCTTGATATGGATTACGTCATCAGAATGTTTGACCCGAAATTCTTCGAGCGGGTCGTGGCCGCGAGCGGCAGCAACTGATGACCGGGAGCGTCCGACACGCTCACCAGCCTGTCGGAGAGCAATGCTGATCGGAGTTACTGAAGGAAACGAGTGATGTCTCAGGAAAATCAGTTCTGTACTTTTTATCTCGACGGTCATTTCTTCGGGGTTGAAGTCTCGAAGGTTCAGGAAGTGATTCGTTACCAGAAAATGAGCCGCGTGGCGCTGGCTTCTGAAGTCGTCAGCGGGCTGATCAACCTGCGCGGTCAGATTGTGACGGCCATTGATTTGAGGCGGCGGCTCGACCTGCCGCCGCGCGCTGATGATCGTCTGCCGATGAACGTCATCATCAACACGGATGACGGGCCGGTGAGTCTGCTGGTTGATGAAATCGGTGATGTGATCGAAGTCGGCAGCGAACAGTTCGAGCGTCCGCCCGAAACACTCAGGGGCACGGCGCGGCAGATGATTCGCGGCACTTACAAACTGCCCGACAAACTGCTGCTGTTTCTTGATGTCGAAAAAGCCGTCACGCTGCCCGCCGCAGGCAACGCCGTGTCAGGCCGATGACGGCAGATTCAGCCCCCCATAAGAGCAACAAAGATCAGAGAAGAGGTGCTGAAGATGAATCTCAGTTTTTCACTTCGTCAGAAATTGTTCGGGATGGCCGCGATGACCACGCTGATTACGCTGGTGGTGGGCTGGGCCGGTTACGCCGGGTTGCGCCGGGTGATGACCGCTTCAGATTCGCTGGCCGTCAACAGCCGCATTCAGCGTGAACAGATGCGCGGCGACATGATGCACGATGCCATTCGCGCTGATGTCTTTGCCGCACTCCAGGCGGCTGATCACAAAAACAGTGCGCTGCAGCAGTCCGTCAACGCTGACCTGGCGGAACACAGTAAAATCTTCCGCGAATCGCTCGCCGAAGTCGGGCGCGACACGCAGGCCGACGCCACCCGGCAGGAACTGCAGCGCGCCAGACCGCAGGTTGAAGCTTACATTGCCGCTGCCGAAAAAATCTGCCGCCTCGCTTTTGAAAACCGGGCGGCGGCTGTCAATGAAATGGCGGCCTTCGATCAGGCCTTCAAGGGGCTTGAGGATGAGATGGACAAACTGGGTGATCTGATCGAGGCTGAAACGAAACAGGTCCAGCAGCACGGCGCAGAAGCCGGACAGCGCGCGCGCTTTCAGATCATGCTGATTGCGGGTCTGGCCGTGCTGGTGGCCACGACCTTTTCACTGCTGATCGCGGCCAACATCGCCCGTCCGATGAAAAGGATGACCGAAGCCGCGCAGGCCATCGCCGCCGGAGACATCAATCAGCAGGTTGATTATTACTCCAGCGATGAAATCGGCAGACTGGCCGATTCATTTCGCCAGATGGTTGATTACATCCGCACGATTGCCAGCACCACCTCGGCCATCGGCAAAGGCGATCTGACCGTCAGCCTCGCTCCGCGTTCACCGCACGACGTTCTGTCAGTCAATCTGAATCAGGCCGTGACCGCGCTGCGGCAGACCATCGAACAGATTGCCCAGAACACCGCGACGCTCTCCACTGCGTCTGAGGAATTATCGGCCACTTCGTCGCATATGAGTCAGGTGGCGCAGGAGACGGCTTCGCAGGCCAACGCCGTCAGCGCCGCCACCGGACAGATTTCAACCAACATCAGAACCGTCGCCGGGGCCTCTGATGAAATGAACGTTTCAATCAGGGAAATTGCGCGTGGCGCAGGCGAGGCCGCGCAGATTGCGGCGACCGGAGTGCGCGTGGCTGAAACGACCAATGCCACCATCACCCGCCTCGCCGAAAACAGCGCCGAAATCGGTCAGGTCATCCGCCTCATCACTTCGATTGCCGAACAGACCAACCTGCTGGCGCTCAACGCGACGATTGAGCCGCCCGCGCCGGAGACTCAGGCAAGGGCTTTGCCGTCGTGGCCAACGAGGTCAAGGAACTGGCGCGCGAGACGGCCAGAGCGACAGGCGAGATCAGCGAGAAGATCACGGCGATTCAGGCGAGCGCGCAGGATGCGGTCGGGGCGATTTCGCAGATCAGCGGGATCATCAACCAGATCAGCGACATTCAGCACACGGTGGCGAGCGCGGTCGAGGAGCAGACCGCCACCACCAATGAAATCAGCCGCAATGTCTCAGACGTCGCCAGCGGCAGCGATGACATTGCCCGCAACATCAACATCGTCGCGCAATCAGTCAAGACCACCACCATCGGCACCGGCGAAACACAGCGCGCCGCTTCAGAACTGGCCCGCATGTCCAATGATCTGCGGATGCTGCTGTCACGATTCAGATTCAGCAACTGATGAGCAATTCATGACCAGCCCCTGCGCGGAGAGATGATGACACTGATCAGAAATTTGTCAGTCAGAGCCAAACTGGCTGTGCTGGTAGCCTCATTTGTCGCCGGCCTTGTTGTGCTGGATCTCTATTCCTGGCAGACCCTGAGTCTGCTTAAAGTCAACGGGCCATATTATCAGCAGGTGGTGACCGGCAAGGATCTGGTGGCCGATATTCTGCCGCCGCCGGAATACATCATTGAATCCTATCTGGTCGCCAGTGAAATGAAAGACCAGTCTGACCGGGCGAAACTGGATGAACTGATCAGCAGGGGCGGCAGGCTCCGCGAGGATTTCATTCAGCGGCATCAGTACTGGCAGAAGGCGCTTGATGCCGGGACGCTGAAGCAGGCGCTGGTGGACAAGGCCTGGCGCCCGGCGATGGAATTTTATGAGGCGCGCGACCGCGATTATGTTCCGGCCCTGCTGGCTGGCAACCGGCAGCGGGCACAACAGCTCTTTGATACTGTGCTCAGGCCGAAGTACGAAGAACACCGCGCCGCCATTGACGAAGTCGTGACGCTGGCCAATGACCAGAACAACCGGATCGAACAGACTGCGGCACAGGTAATCAGGCAGCGTTCGATGTGGCAGATTGTGATCGGCATTGCCCTGATTCTCGGACTGATCGTGTTCGGCTGGGTGATTGCTTCCTCAATTTACCAGCCGCTCGGCGCGACGACGAAAGCGGTCGAGGCGGTGGCGACCGGTGATTTGAACCAGCAGCTTGATTACGTTTCAGGAGATGAGATCGGCAAGCTGGCGAACGCCTTTCGGGAACTGATGGTTTACCTCAAGGACGTGGCCAGAGTAGTCACCTGCATCGGACAGGGCGATCTGACTCCGCACGTTGTTCCACGTTCGCCGCAGGACGTGCTGTCAATCAATCTGGGGCAGACACTGATTGCGCTGCGCGACAGTGTGAGCCGGATGGCTGATACGGCGGTGACGCTGTCAGCCGCTTCAGAAGAACTTTCAGCCACATCATCACAGATGAGCGCGGCGGCAGAAGAAACCTCAACCCAGGCCAGTGTCGTCAGCAGCGCCACCGGGCAGGTCAGCGCCAGCGTTCAGGTCGCCGCCTGCAGCGCCGAAGAACTGCACGCGGCCACGCGCGAAATCTCAAGCAGCGCAGGCCAGGCCGCGCAGATTGCGGCGACCGGAGTGCGCGTGGCTGAAACGACCAATGCCACCATCACCCGCCTCGCCGAAAACAGCGCCGAAATCGGTCAGGTCATCCGCCTCATCACTTCGATTGCCGAACAGACCAACCTGCTGGCGCTCAACGCGACGATTGAAGCCGCCCGCGCCGGAGACTCAGGCAAGGGCTTTGCCGTCGTGGCCAACGAGGTCAAGGAACTGGCGCGCGAGACGGCCAGAGCGACAGGCGAGATCAGCGAGAAGATCACGGCGATTCAGGCGAGCGCGCAGGATGCGGTCGGGGCGATTTCGCAGATCAGCGGGATCATCAACCAGATCAGCGACATTCAGCACACGGTGGCGAGCGCGGTCGAGGAGCAGACCGCCACCACCAATGAAATCAGCCGCAATGCCATGTCTGCCGCGCAAAGCAGCGCCGAAATCACCGGTCATATCAGCGGTGTCGCTGAATCTGCCCGGAATAATTCGATTGGCGCAGGCGAAACCCGGCGGGCTTCGTCAGAACTGGCGCACATGGCCACTGAATTGCGCTCGCTGATTTCGCGCTTCAGAGTGGAACAGTCCGCCAGTTGATCGTCCCTCACCAGCCAGGCCACAGATGAAGCGGGTGACGCGCGCAGATTGAACTGATCCGCTCTGCCTCATCAGCGTCATCTGCGGCCTGTTTTGATTAAAGTCAGCGCCTGTCTGAGCCGATAAAACCTGAAGAAGTCCGCGCTCTCATCCTGCGGCAGAACCTGCCAGGGACGGCGCTGCCGACTTGATGACCCGATCTCAAACGCCCGCAGCAAAGGAAGTTGTATGTCGAAAATCAAAGTCATGCTTGTGGATGATGCGGTCATTATCCGCAAACTGCTCTCTGACACGCTCTCATCAGACAGTGAAATCGAAGTGGTCGGAGCCGCCGCCAACGGCAAACTCGCCCTGGCCAAGCTGCCGACCCTGAACCCTGACTGCGTCATTCTCGATGTGGAAATGCCGGAAATGGACGGCCTTGAAACCCTGCGTGAACTGCGCAAGACGCATCCGAGTCTGCCCGTCATTATGTTCAGCACCCTGACCGAGCGCGGCGCTTCGGTGACGCTGGATGCGCTGGCGCTCGGCGCGAGCGATTACGTCACCAAGCCGTCAAATGTCGGCAGCGTGAATCTGGCCATGCAGCGGGTGCGCGAGGAACTGATTCCGCGCATCAAGGGTTTTTGCAAAAAAGGCCTGGCTCCGGCGCCGGTCAGCAGACCGGTTTCAGCGCCGGAACCGGCACCGCCCGCCAGCGTCAACCCGCTGCCGAAACAATTGCCGAATCAGCTCGTTGAAATGGTCGCCATCGGCATTTCAACCGGCGGCCCGAATGCGCTGGCCGAAGTGATGCCGATGCTGCCCGCGTCGTTCCCGGTGCCGATTGTCATCGTGCAGCATATGCCGCCCGTGTTTACGAAACTCTTTACCGAACGCCTGGCTGGCAAGTGCGCGCTCAAAGTGGTTGAGGCTGCGAATGGCGATCAGCTCGAAGCCGGAAAGGTTTACTTTGCGCCGGGCGATTATCACGTTACTTTACAGCGCGTCGGCGGCGTCACGAAAATTCTGACCAATCAGGATCCGCCGGAAAATTTCTGCCGCCCGGCGGTGGATGTGCTGTTTCGTTCAGTCGCCGAACTGTACGGGCAGAAGGCTCTGGCGCTGGTCATGACCGGCATGGGACAGGACGGGCTGATCGGCTGCCGCGCGATTCGTGAAAAAGGCGGTCAGGTCTTTGTGCAGGATGAAGCCAGCAGCGTGGCCAACGGCATGCCTGGTTCAGTGGCTCAGGCCGGACTGGCTGACAAACTGGTGCCGCTCGGTGAAATTCCCGGTGAACTGATTCGCCGCGTGAGTGTGGGCCGGGCTTCATTCGCGGTCAGATAGGAATGATTACGGACGGCGGGACTACTGCGCATCGCAGCGGTCACGCCGTCCGGCTGCCAGCACTGCCTGATTCCCCCTGAGTGTTTGCAGTGACAAAACAGGGAGGCTGAAAGTATGCCGCTCAGCAGTGCTGATTGCGACTACATCTGCAGGCTGGTTCTGGAGCGTTCCGCCATCGCTCTGGATCTGAAAAAACAATACCTGATCGAACAACGACTCGAACAGGTGGCGCAGCGCCAGAAACTTTCTTCAGTGGCCGCGCTCGTCACTGAACTGCGCCGTCTGCCCTCATATCATCTGCTGTATCGTGAAGTGGTCGAAGCCATGACCACCAACGAAACCAGTTTCTTTCGTGACCAGCATCCCTTTGAAGCCCTCAGAAAAAATCTGCTGCCTGAACTCATCAGCCTGCGCGCCGCGACCCGCACGCTGAATCTGTGGTGCGCGGCCAGTTCCAGCGGGCAGGAACCATACAGCCTGGTCATGCTGATCAGGGAACACTTCCCGGAACTCGCGGCCTGGACGGTGAATTTCATCGCCACCGATTTGTCACGCGAAATGCTTGACCGCGCCCGCGCAGGCATCTTCACACAGACCGAAATCGGTCGCGGCCTGCCGCCGTCTCTGCTGCAAAAATACTTCGACCGCCAGGGCGAGCAGTATCAGATCAGGGCCGACCTGCGCCGCCAGGTGCAGTTCCGCGAACTCAACCTCGCCGAACCCTGGCAGACGATGCCGCCGATGGATCTGATTCTGATGCGCAACGTGCTGATCTATTTCACGGTCGAAAAGAAGCGTGAAATCTTTGCCCGCCTGCGTCGCCAGCTCAGGCCCGATGGCTACCTCATGCTCGGCAGCGCCGAAACGACACTGAACATTGACCCGGCATTTGAACGTGTTCAGTTCGATCAGGCCGCCTGCTACCGGCTGACGACCTGATCCTGAGGGTCAGGGCCTGCCCCTGGGTACGCACGCTTCCAGCGTGCCGGGCTGCGCGGACACAACGATTACCCGAAGCAGGAGCACGCTGGAAGCGTGCGTACCCAGGGACAGACATTGGCTGTGAGCTTCATCCGTGCTGCTACACTTTTACTCTCCTGTTCATTAGACTGTGCGGAACCTGAAAACGCCGAGGTTCCCGATGAGTGCGCGATTACTGCTGCTGTTCTTAGTGCTGTTGATGATGACTGGTCAGGCTCCGGCCACCCGCGCCTGGCAGCGTCAGCGTGCGCCGCGTCTGCCTGATTACCTGCCTGATGCAAATCACCCGCACCGGCCTGAATTCACTTTTACGCGGCTGATCTATTCGTCCGGCGGCTGGTATGACTCCTGGACGACCGATTACCCGAAAGCCGATGAACAGTTCATCGCCGGTTTGCGCGGCTGGGCGGGCAGCCTGCTTTCAATCGCCACTGATCCGGCGGCAGTGGGGATGGACGATCCGAAGTTGTTTACTTATCCGATGATTTACGCCGTTGAGCCGGGACGCATGTTTTTATCGGATGAGGATGCGGCGCATTTGCGCGAATACCTGGAACGCGGCGGGTTGCTGATGCTTGATGATTTCTGGGGCGAGCGTGAGTGGTGGAATGTGCAGCAGCAGATGCGCAGGGTTTTTCCGAATCGTGAAATTCAGGAACTGCCGCTCGATCATCCGCTCTTTCATTGTTACTTCGATGTGGACGAAGTGGTGCAGGTGCCGAATGTGGACAACTGGATTTATCGCCATCGCACGGATGAAAAGGGCGGCATCGTGCCGCATTACGAAGCCATCCTTGATGATGACGGGCGCGTGCTGGTTTTCATTGCGCGCAACACCGACAACGGCGATGCGTGGGAATGGATTGACGATCCGCGTTACCCGCTGAAATACGGGCTGGCGGCTTACAAGATCGGCATGAATGTGATCGTTTATGCGATGTCGCACTGAGCGGCAGTGCGCTGTGACTGCGTCAGAGTCAGAGAGAATACGGAACACACGGAAAGAACGGAACAGACGGAAATTGCAGGCTGCATTCAGCTCTGATTCCGTTTGTTTCGTTCTTTTCGTCTGTTCCGTATTCTCTTTCTGATGCTGTCCTCAGTCGTAATATTCCAGTCCGAGGTGGGTGATGAGTTCTTCGCCGCGCAGGTGACGCAGCGTGTTTTTGAGCTTCATCAACTGAATGAACAGGTCGTGTTCGGGATAAAGCTTCGGCGCGCACATCGGCGATTTGAAATAAAACGACAGCCATTCCTGAATGCCGCGCATGCCGGAACGCTGCGCGAGATCCATAAACAGCGCCAGGTCGAGCACAATCGGCGCGGCGAGAATTGAGTCGCGGCAGAGGAAGTCAATCTTGATCTGCATCGGATAGCCGAGCCAGCCGAAAATATCAATGTTGTCCCAGCCTTCCTTGTTGTCACCGCGCGGCGGGTAATAGTTGATGCGCACGAGATGCGAGAAATCGTTGTAGAGTTCCGGGTAAACGTGCGGTTGCAGAATGTATTCCAGCACCGACAGCTTCGATTCTTCCTTGGTCTTGAATGAGCCGGGATCATCAAGCACTTCGCCGTCGCGGTTGCCGAGAATGTTGGTCGAATACCAGCCGTGCAGGCCGAGCAGACGAGCCTTGAGGCCGGGCGCGATGATGGTCTTCATCATCGTCTGACCGGTTTTGAAATCCTTGCCCGCAATCGGCACGTTGTTCTGTTCGGCCAGTTCGCGCATCGCCGGAATGTCAACCGTCAGATTCGGCGCGCCATTGGCGAACGGCACGCCCGATTTCAGGGCCGCGTAAGCATAGATCATCGAAGGCGCAATGGCCTTGTGATTTTCGCGCAGCGCCTTCTCAAAGGTCGCCAGCGTTTTGTGAACCGGGTGCGGTCTGATGAAAACCTCAGTCGAAGCGCACCAGATCATAACCAGTCGTGAACATCTGTTCTTCCTTTTGAACTCGGCAATGTCGTTGATCAACTGCTCGGCCAGTTCCATTTTGGTCTGGCCCTGTTTGACGTTGGTTCCGCTCAGGCGTTTGACGTAAGCCTGATCGAAGACGGCGGGCATCGGTTTGATTTTTGAAAGCTGCGGCTTGAGTTGCAGCAGCGTTTCCTTTTCGAGCACTCCGGCGGTCATTGCGGCAGTGAAGGCATTGTCCTCAAAAATATCCCACGTCCCGAAAACAATGTCGTCAAGCGCGGCCAGCGGCACGAAGTCCTTAATCAGCGGCGAACGTCCGTCGGTGCGTTTGCCCAGACGAATCGTGCCCATCTGCGTGAGGCTGCCGACAGGTTTGGCCAGCCCTTTTTTGATGGCTTCGACGCCGGCAATGAAAGTGGTCGTGACTGCGCCGAGTCCGACACAGAGCACGCCGAGACGGCCTTTCGGTTCAGTTACAGGTGCGCCTTTTTTGATCATGAGTCTGTCTCCCTGGATTGATTAATTGATGCGGGTGACAGTGTGAGCCGGGCAGGGAATCGCTGTCTTGCGCAATCCTGCTCAAGTCTGGCGATGACTTGCTCTTTTTTCAGGCAGGCCGCAAAGAGAAAAGGTCAGGACGCGAATAATTCGACGCCCTGACCAGCGGACACAGACGGGGGAAGGAACTTACAGAAAGGCGGTGAGAATGCCATTGAGATTGGCGGCGCGTTCAAGACCTGGCATGCCTTCGCGCAGGCATTCGGTGAACTGCTCGACGACAAACGGATCGAATTGCGTGCCGCTGCTTGCTCGCAGCCGTTCCAGCGCAATGTTGTGATCCATGCCCTGACGATAGGGCCGGTCAGAGGTCATCGCGTCGAACGCATCCACGACGGCCACGATGCGCGCGCCGATGGGAGTCTGATCGCCGACGAGTTTTTCAGGATAGCCGCCGCCGTTCCACCATTCGTGGTGATGATAGACAAGCTTGCGCACGCGGCTGAGTTTGGGAATATCGGCCAGCGCGCAATAACCATACAGCACGTGCTTGTCCATTTCGGATTTTTCTTCGGCGGTCAGGCGGCCTGGTTTGCGCAGGATTGATTCCGGCACACCGATCTTGCCGATGTCGTGCAGCAGCGCGGCCACTTTGACATCAAAGATCTCGTCATCATTGAGGCCGCATTTGCGCGCCAGGCGTTCGGCCAGGTGCAGCAGCACGCCGGAATGCTCGCCCGTGTAAGGATCCTTGACCGAAAGCAGTGAGATGAGCGACCGCACCATCGAGGTGAAAGTGTCCTGCAATTCACGTTCGAGCAGGCGGTTGCGTTCGCGGATTTCGTGCCCGATCAGCACATTGTCAATGACATTGAGCAATTCACGCGGGCCGAATGGTTTGAGCAGGAAGGCCGACAAACCCCGCCGCAGCATATCGCGCCGCTCGCGGTCATCGTGATTGAGGCCGGTCAGCATGACGACCGGAGTGTGATACAGCGGATGTTCGGGGCCGCGTGAGAGAAAGAAATCAAAGACCTCTTTGCCGCTCATCCCGGCCATCGCGTAATCAAGTAAGATCAGGTCCGGATTTTCCTGTTCTGCGACTGTGATTCCCTGCTCGCCGTCTTCGGCAGCAAGGAAAAAGTAGCCGGCCTTTTCCAGGTAGATGCGTCCCAGTTGCAGGGTGGTCGCATCATCATCAATCCAGAGAACCTTCCTGGGGATTCGATAAGACATTGTGGTTCCCTTTCTATTAATCCAGTGTGGTCAGTCAGGCGCACAGGTGAGAAGCGGCCTGTTAACTGTAGTTATCAAATTTCAGCCACAGTTCCAGGCAGACAATTCCCGGTTCGGGAATGTTGGAGTTGAGGTCGGCCTGAACAGGTCGGGGGTTTGATTCTTAGAGAATCAGTCAAATTTGTTTGAGGGCACTCGTGATCGGTTCGTTTTTGAGCGATGCGGAGTATAAGCAAATCGGCCTGAGGCCGACAAGCAGCCTGCTTCAGTTTTCTGTGGATTGCAGTCCTGGAGCGGAATCTTTCTGCTCAGCCAGCGGGGAAATTTGCGCACAATCGGCGCGCTGACGGTCTGGATCAGGTTGTCCGGGTGTCATCATTCCTGCGCTCTCCGCGCCTGAATCAGGCGACCGCGACGGTAATCTGAGGCAAGCTTGCAATCAGAGGATGAACCTGTAAAATGAAAATACTGTCTTGCTTCAGTAAAGACTGTCATCCGTTGTCGTAACACAGACCTTCATTTCAAGGAGACTTAAGGTAATGGCTGCTTATATTATTTGCGAACCGTGTATCGGCACCAAGGACACGGCTTGCGTTGATGTCTGTCCGGTTGACTGCATTCATCCGCGCAAGGATGAGGCCGAATTTGAAGCGGCGACGCAACTCTACATCAATCCTGATGAGTGTATTGACTGCGGCGCCTGCCAGCCGGCCTGTCCCGTCGAAGCCATTTTCCGCGACGAGGAAGTGCCTGAGAAATGGCAGGATTACATCCAGATCAACGCCGATTACTTCAAATAAAAATCACAGCCGTCGGCCCCGGCCATCCCGGTTCAGATGGATTGACAAGAGACAGCTCAGCAATGGCAGAGAACCGGAGCGAGCGGTCGGCGGCTGAGTTCTGACCAGGATTTATGCTTGAGCAGATTTTCCTGCTGCTGGCTCTGACCGGATGCCTGGCGCTGGTTTACCGGCGTCTCAGGCCGCGTTGTCAGGGTGGTTGTCATTCCGGCGCAGAACAATGCCGGGAAAAGCCCGGATCATTCTCTCAGCCGTCTGACCGGATCAGCAAGCTGACGCAGATTTCGCCCCGCAAACTCAACTGACTGTCTCGCGTTCCGCCAAAGCCCCCGGAATTGCCGGAAGCCCGCCTTCGCTGTCGGCTCCGGTTCCCATTGTGATCTTCACATGCTCACCGCTCAGGAAAGTTCAGTTGTCGGACAGGTGCCTCAGGCTGCCATCGTGGCTGCTGGGCTGACCCGTCGCTTCGGCGATTTCACGGCGGTTGATCACATTGATCTGAATGTCCCGCGCGGTTCGTTTTTCGGCTTTCTGGGGCCGAACGGAGCCGGTAAATCAACGACCATCAAAATGCTGACCGGGATGCTGGCGCCGACAGCGGGCAGCATTCGGATTCTCGGTCATGACCTGGCGGCTGATCCGCTCAGAGTCAAGCGCCTGATCGGAGTCGTGCCGGAAGACCTCAACCTGTTTGAGCGGCTGACCGGGCCTGAATTTCTGACCTTTGTCGGCAGGATGCACGAACTTGACCGGCAGACTGTGGCGGCGCGGACGGCGGAACTGCTGCGACTGATGGAACTCGAAGACAGGCCGCGTTCGCTGCTTGTGGAATATTCGCACGGCATGCGCAAGAAAATTTCGCTCGCCGCCGCGCTGATTCACAATCCGCAGGTGCTCTTTCTGGATGAGCCTTTCGAGGGAGTTGACGCGGTGGCGGCGCGCACGATCAAAAACCTGCTGGAAAGAATGCGCGGACACGGCGTCACCATCTTTCTGACCTCGCACATTCTGGAAATCGTCGAACGCCTGTGCAGCGATATAGCCGTCATCAATGAAGGCAGGATTGCAGGGGGAGGAATGGTCAGTGAATTGAGAAATGAGGCAGGCGCGACGCTCGAAGATTACTTCGTGCGGCTGGTCGGCGGGGAACGTCTGACGGCTGAGACGTTGTCCTGGATTGGCTGAAAAATCAAAAAAAGGCTGAGGACGACTGCTGAACTTTACACCTCCACACACACAACTACACCTGACAGGAGATAACTCTGCTCACCGCCATTCCCGGCAGTTGAAAAACTCTGCGGCACTTCCACAAACCTTCAATTCTGTGCTGACCCTGTGGCAGCAACCCGGCCTTCAGTCGGGTGACGCTGACTGATCCCCCCAGAATCAGCACAACGTCAGCGCAGGCTTTGAGGCTTGCGCGTGGTTTATTCCGGCTGAAGGCCGGGTTGCTGCCACACGGCTGGATTCAGTCACTGGTGAAGCGCATGAACCTGAATGACTGTCTCGCTTTCTGCCCTGACGCCAGCCGGCAGAATGCCCGCGAAAAGAAAGCCCTGTACCAGCGTGATGCCGCTGTCGGTGACGGCTTCGTAATCAGCGGTTTGTTCGATGCCGGTGGCAATGATGCGCACATTGAATTCGCGGGCCAGTTCCGCCATTGATTGCAGAATCCGCCGCCGCCGCCGGTCGCTGCCTGAGCGCCTGATCAGGCAGGCATCAGGCTTGATGAAATCAGGCTCGCACTCAAGCAGCAGATGATAATTCGACTGATGCCCGCCAAAGCCGCTCAGCGCAATTCTGATTCCGGCGCTGCGCAGTTGCTGCACGACCGGCCTCAGCAGGGCGGTGTCCCAGTTCTGACTCGTTTCGACAATTTCCAGGGTCAGACGGGCCGGACTGATCCGGTTGATTTCCGCCAGATTGAGCAGAAATTCAGGAAAGTCGTGTAACCGGCTGATGGTTGCGGCCTGCACATTGATCGTGACCGGGTAATGATGACCGGCTTCGCTGATGGTTTGTAAAATTGTGGTCAGGCAGGCCTGGTCAACCAGAATCTCGGCCCGCTTGTGTCGCGCATACTCGAACATCACCAGCGGGTCGGTCAGGTTCGTGCCCTGTGGCCCGCGAATGAAATGTTCCAGCGCGAACAGTTTCAGTTGCTCGCCGCTCACTTCAAAGATCGGCTGAAAGACAACGCTCAGACTGCCTGGCTCAAGAATGGTATCAAGTAAGGAATTCGAACTGCTCAACGCGACACCTGTGATCATATGGCTAATGACTGATGACTGATCAATTCAAAAACAATATCGGCGACCCCGGACAAGGGCGTTGGCTTGTGCAGCACCACATCCACGCCCAGCGAAGACGCTGTCTTTTCGGCTTCCGGTGAAATGTGGGCGCTCAGCAAAACGGTGCGCGTGTCCGGGCTTTTTTCACGAATGCTGGAGAGCACCTCAAGCCCTTCGAAACTGCAACTGCCCGACAACCGCAAATCCACGATGGCGACAGAATACTGATGCGCTCCGAGCAGCGCTTTGGCCTCTTCGACTTCACCGGCACAGGTTACTTCCAGCCCCTGATGAATCAGATATTCCCGCAGGGCCAGCCGGATCGGTTCTTCATCGTCAACGATCAGAATCTCACGGTCGGTCGCTGCCACTGTTTGTTTTGCGTCAGGTATCGGCACGGTTTCGGCCTTCAGTCCCTCAACTCAGGGCAAAAAAAAGAGGCTGGTGAAGCAACGGACTTTCCCCCCAGATTATCCCCTGCTTCACCAGACCGGTTGCGTGATAAACCACATGGGACTGCTTAACCCAGTAGCCGCTTTATCACACGCTGATCTTAGTGCAACCACTGTGCCGCAGCGTTGGACGAATCCTGAAACTGATCGCGGATTGAAATGATTAAGGTTAGCAGGAAGGGGGGCAGCGGAGCGGAGAGCGAAATTCCATATTTCAGACAAAAGTCTGAGATTCAGACGACAATCCGGTCACAGCTTGTCAGGTTCGATCTGATATTTTCTGATCTTCTGGTACAGCGAACTGCGGGGCAGTCCAAGCCGCAGGGCAGCGCGTTCGACGTGCCCTTTTTCTTCGCTCAGCACGCGGATGATGTGACGCTTTTCAACTTCGAGCAGCGTCAGCCCCGTGTCGTAATCAGCCTCGGTTTCAGTGTCGCCTGAAATCAGCGCAAAGCGCAGTTCCTTTCTCGTAATCAGATTGCGGTCGCTGAGGATGACGGCGTGTTCCAGCACGTTGCGCATTTCGCGGATGTTGCCCGGCCACGAATAGGACTGAAGCGATTTCACGGCTGAATCATCAAGCTCGATTTCGCCGCGTCCGAGTTCCAGGGCCAGGCCGGAGAGCAACTGCCGGGCAATGAGCGGAACGTCTTCGCTGCGTTCACGCAGTGAGGGAATGAAGAGCGGAATGGTGCTGACGCGGAAGTAAAGGTCGCTGCGGAATTTCTTTTCACGGACCAGGAACGACAAATCCTGATGCGTGGCGGCGATCAGCCGGATGTCAACCTCACGGTCACGCACTTCGCCCAGGCGGCGAAAGCGGCGATCTTCGAGCACCTTCAGCAGGGCCGGTTGGACGGCCTGATCCATATCGCCGATTTCATCCAGAAAAACCGTGCCGCGATGGGCCACTTCAAGGAGTCCGGTCTTGCTGGCAATGGCGCCGGTGAAAGCGCCTTTCTCGTGACCGAAAAGTTCGGTTTCCAGAAATTCGCGGGACAGCCCGGCGCAGTTGAGATCCACAAAGGCTTCGTCAGTGCGGGGGCTGTTCTGGTGCAGCCAGCGCGCCAGCACGCCCTTGCCCGCGCCGGTCGGCCCCTGAATCAGAATCGGGCGTTCGACTCCGGCCACGCGGCGGGCCTGAGCCTCAAGCTGACGAATCGCCGCTGACGTGCCGATGAAAGGGTCAAAGACGCGGCGGGCCTGGCGGGTTTTTCCGGCCAGTTGTTTCTGACGGGTGCGCTGCTGATCGAGCAGTCGTTCGAGAATTGTCAGTAATGCGGGCAGCGCGACGGGTTTGGTCAGAAAATGATCGGCGCCTTCCTTGATGGCGCGCACGGCGAGATCAATCGAACCGTGTCCGGTCAGCACGATGACCGGCATTTCCGGCGAGATGCCTTTCAGTCTGGGCAGCAGTTCGAGCGCGTTTCCATCCGGCAGCCGGTAATCAATGATCGAAACATCGGGGCGCGAGGCCTGCAGGTGGTCAAGCGCCCCCTGGCAGGTGTCGGCTTCGATGATTTCGTAACCGCTGGTCTTCAGGAAATCCTGCATCCCGAATCGCACACCGGCTTCATCATCCACAATCAGAATTCTGTTCCTGGCCATGATTGCTGAGCGTGTGAAGGCCTTCCGGAGGGGGGACGCCAGAGCCTGCTTTTTCAGTAATGGTCATCAGTCGCCGGAGGCCGGAGCGGTCGCGGCCATTTCGAGCGGCAGCCTGACCGTAATCAGCGCGCCGCCTTCAGGATGATTGGCGACTGAGACTTCGCCGCCGTGTTCCTCGATGATGCGCTGCACGATGGAAAGACCGAGGCCGGTGCCACCGCGACGGCGCGAGAAAAACGGCTCAAAAACCTTTTGCGCAAATTCGGGCGGAAAACCAGGGCCGTGATCACGCACCCGGCAAACGAGCCAGTTCTGCTCGTCCTGGCTGTCGCTGTGCGTCGTGATGGTCACTGTCCCCTGAGCCGGAGAATGGCGAACCGCATTGTCAATCAGGTTCTGAAAGACCTGCTGCAGGCGCTCGCGGTCGGCCATCACGGTGAAATCAGGGCCGGTCGGACTTGCAATCGTGACATTCGACTGCTGCGCGAGCGGCTGACAGGCCTGAATCGCCTGACTGATGACCCGGCTGAGCGCGGTCTGCTGCAATTCAAGCTGCAGCGGCTTGCCGTATTGCAGCAGATCCTGCATCAGCTTGTTGAGGCGGTCTACTTCGCCGCGCAGCACGCTGACGTACTGCTGATAATCCTGCTGCTGACTGAAGCGGACTTCAAAGGCGTCGAGGGTGGCTGAAATGCTGAAGAGCGGGTTGCGAACTTCGTGCGCGACACCGGCCACCAGCGACCCCATGGCCGCGAGCGTTTCAGTGCGATGCAGCGAGGCCTGGAGCCGGGCCTGTTCCGCCGCCGCCCGCTTCTGCTCGGTAATATCGTGAAAGGTCAGCACGAGCGCCGCAATCTGCGGCACGTCGAGCAGGTTTTTGCCGATGCCTCCGACCCAGCGCCATTCACCGTTCCGGTGCCGGATGCGAACTTCGATTTCGACCACATTGGCCGCCAGGTCAGGTGAGCGCTGTTCAAGCAGGCGACCAAAATATTCGGCGGCTCTGGGCTGATCGTCGGGATGAATGAATTCAAGGGCGCTGTGGCCGATGCGCTCGGCGGGGGCATAGCCCAGAATTCTTTTCATCGAAGGCGTTTCATAACGGATCGTGGTGTCAGAATTGACGACCACGATGATGTCAGAACTGTTTTCAATCAGCGTGCGGAAGTAAAGCTCGCTGCGCTGGACCAGTTCGGCCTCTTCAGCGTGCTTGCGTTCGGTCACGTCGCGGATGATCGAAAGCAGTTCGCCTTCGCCGCACCTGACCACCCGCGCTTCAAAGGCGGCGGGCTGATCGTTGCGCCGGGTCTGGTATTCATAGACCTGCATTTCGCCGGTCTGCCGGGCAAGCTGCATATGCTGCGTGGCCAGGGTGGCAGCTTCGGGGGCGAGCAGGTCAGCGATGCTGCTCCCGGTCAGATCACCTGATGAATCGTGTCTGCTGCCGTCAGGTCGCGCCTTGTAATCAACGATCCGGCCCTTGTGATCGGTCAGAATCATGACATCGGGCAGGGCATCGAGCAGTGCGGCATTGCGTTCCTGCGACCGGCGCAGCGCGGCTTCGGTTTTGGCGAGGCGGTGATAGCTGAGAATCGTTTCGCGCGCCTTCTGCAAAATGGTCTGCATTTCCTGATCGGCCAGCCCGGCGGCTTCAATGAGCAGCAGGCGCGTCTGGCGCAGGCAGATGGCCGAGGCTTCAAGCTGACATTCGCTGCCAGCCGCGTCCGTGTCAATCCAGATTCCCGATTTCAGCCTGCCGGAACTTTGCGCCTGCCAGAAGGCCTCAGCGTCAATCAGGAAGTTGGCCAGAAAAGGGAACCGTTCACTGAGACTGGCGCGGCTGATTTCACTGACCTGTTCCGGGCAGATGCGGGCAAACCACTGCGGCACTTCGCTGGCCAGGTGCAGCGAACCGTCGGCGGCTGATTCGAGGGCGACGACCTCAAGGCCGCTGAAAAGTTCGTTGACGAATTCGTGCGTCAGCGTCTGCGCCTGACGCTGATTGAGCAGGCTCAGTTCATTGCCGCGCTGCTGCATGCGGCGGTATTCGAGCGCGTGCGTCGTCGTGTCAATCAGCAGCACCCAGGTCACGCCAAACGCCGTCCAGATGTGAATGTCGGCGTAAATGCCCGAATCGGTTTCGACGCAGGGCAGTTCGACGGCCTCGGTGTCCACCGGCAGCATTCCGGCCAGAAAGCGCAACTGTTCGGCGGCGGGCGCACCGTGCTGCAACCCGGTAATGCCGTAATAAGTGAGGTGGCCGCCCCATTGCATCAGCAGGCCATCGTCAGCCACCATCATCCACGCGGGCGACTGTGATTTCAGATTGAGTTCGTTGAGGTAGACCAGCACCGTCGGCGGCAGGTCTGACTTGAGCAGATACATAGTGGCAGACTAGGCCTCCAGTAATTTCCGGGCCAGCAGTGTGAAAGCTTCTTCGACGCCCTGACCGGTTTTGGCGCTGGTGTTCATTACCGTCCAGCCTCTGGCCGTCAGGGCTTCAATCGCCGCCGGTTCGATTTCCCATTCATCGGCCAGGTCGCATTTGTTGAGCAGCAGGATGAACGGCACTTTGCCGACAATGCCTTCGACATTCTGCTGCAGCGACTGCGCCGTTTCGAGCGTGGCGCGGCGTGTGCCGTCAGCGACCAGCAGGTAGCCGGAAGTGCCGCGCAGGTAAGACTGACGAATTTTCTGAAATTCATCCTCGCCGTGAATGTCCCACAGCACCAGCGAGAGTTCCTGTTCGCCCAGGGTGACGGTCTTTTTGTCAATCTTGACCCCGACCGTGGTGTGATATTTTTCAGAGAAGATACTTTTGACAAAACGCGCCACGAGGCTGGTCTTGCCAACAGCAAAAGTTCCCAGCATGCAAATCTTTTTCTGAATCAAAGCGGCAATTCCTTTCTGCCTTTTCAGTATTCGGCTCGGCCCTGAGGGCGGGGCGTTAGTGTTCAGTCAATGCCCGCAGCGTGACATCACGGGTTTGTTGCGGGTTCTCTTCAATTTTCATCTCAGCCGTGATTCCTCGCTGTGCGAGCGCCGTCCTGATCGCTCCGGCCCGCTCCAGCCGCAAGCGCTGATTCAATTCCGCTGAGCCGGGGCCGTCGGCGCTGCCTCTGATGATCAGTTGAAATGACCGCTGCTGCGCTGCGGCGGAAGCCGCGACCTGCCGAACGGCCTCTGCCACCTGATCAAGCAGGCGCTGGTGCGCAGGCAGCAGTTCAGTGCGGCCCGGCGCAAATTCAAATCTCGCCTGCCGGATCAGATCCTCGTAAATCGAAGACGCCAGGCGCAGGCCCGTGACGCCCGGCACGAAGCGGGCCATTCGTTCGGCGTCAGTGCTGCTGAGCCACGCGCGCACGCCCGGCCCTTCAGCCACCAGCCAGCCCTGCTCCAGTTTCAATAAAACATCGGCAGGCACACGCAGCAACTGCCTGGCGCGGGCCAGCACAATCGCAGGCGACAAATCCTGATAAGGCTGCCAGTGGCTGCTGACCTGCTCCGGCGCAAGCGGCGTCTGCCTGAGCAGTTCAGCCGGATCAGCCGCCAGCGGGTCGCGCAGGCCTGACAGATGAAACTGCCCGCCTCGTTTTTCAGCTTCGACCACCACAATGCCGGGTTCGGCTTTCAAACGGCTGACGTAATCCTGCCAGCGTCGCTGCGCGCGGATTGAAGTGAACAGCCACCAGCCCGCGAGCAGCAGCAGAATGATCGGAATCGCCACCAGCAGCGGTGAAATCTGCTGCCGGTCTGAAGTCGTGGTGGTCGTGGCGAGCTGTGATTGCAGGCAGCGTTCAAGTTCCGGGCGGCAGGCCTCAAAGAGCGCCGCCTCACCGTTGAAATCGCTCAGATCAGCGCCATGCTCAAGATGAATCTTTTCCAGCACGGTTTGCAGGAGTTGCCGCAATTCTTCGGGCGCTTCACCACGAATGACGACGGCCAGCACTGCTTCCGGCCCCTGCTCAGCCCAGACATCCAGATCGCCGATTTCGAGCGTTTTAAGCACATCGCCCTGCGGCACTGCAAACGAATCGCGCACGAAATCCTGAATGGCCGTCAGCATCCCCGACACCAGTTGCGGATCCTGCGCCGCGACCGCCGGAGCCACGACCTGCTGCAGGAGCAGGCCGGTCTGCCGGTGAATCAGAAAGACCTGCTCGACGCGGTAGAGCAGCGTGTGCAGCAGCACAACCTCGGCAAACTGTTTGCCCGAACTCCACGCCTCGCGCCGCCATTTGAAGCCCTGCCACGAAAAGCTGCGATTCAGAGTCTCGTTCAATGACTGAATCATCGTCGAGAGCGTGTGCGCGACCGCCGCCCGAATGGCCGGGCCGATAATCGGGTACAGCGCATCAGAGAGCTTTTTCGGATTGTTGCGAACCGAAATGGCGATTGATTCCTCAACGGTCGGCGTCAGCGCCGAAGTGAGCTGCTGATCCTGCTGCGCGCGCAAACGAATGGCGCCGGGCAGCACGTGGCTGACCTCTCTGGCCTGCTGATGCGGATCGTCAAGCCGGTGCTGAAGCCGCTGCAACTGATCCTGCTCGGCCCCGAACAGGGCGCGCCGCAATTCACTGAGCCGGTCAGCGGCAGGCGCAGGCTGCGTTCCCGCCGCCGGGCCTGTGGTCTGGGCAGACGATGGCCGTGATCCCGCAGTTGCAGGAGCTTCGTTCACGGCTTCATCTGTCACGACAGGGTCAGTCATCGGCTGCCGGCTTTGCCACCCGGTTTGGATTCATCGGTCAGTCGCAGGGCCATTTCAGTCAGCAGCCCGGCAAGCGCCGAACGGTCGGTCTTGTCGGCTCGCAGCGCCTGCGCCTCGCGCGCGAGCGTGGCGCTCATTTCAGCGTATTTGGTCTGAATCTCTTCGGACAGCAGTTTGGACTGATCGAGAATCTGCTGCCGCAGTTCGCGCTGCGTTTTGGTCAGTTGCGTGTCGAACTGTTCGTTCTTTTTCTCGGCAGACCGGGTCAGGTCGCGCAGTTCGCGGGTGATTTCCTTAACCGACGAAGCGCGTTCGTCGCGTTCGGATTTCAGCCGGTCAGAGACGGCTTCGATCTCGCCTTTGATAAAATTTTCGAGCGAGTCGAATCGCTTTTTGACCTCTTCGCGCAACACACCGGCCTCTCTGATCAGGCGTTCTTCGAGCTGTGCGAAGCGCTTTTCATAATCACGCATCTGCACGCCAAAGAGAATATCGCGCACTTTATCAAGGCTCTCGCCGCCGGGCACAGCCTCAGCGGCAACAGGGTGATTGTTGGTTTCTTCGATGGTATTCATAGCTTTGCTCCTGGACTGATGGCGTGAGTCTGACCGGTTGGCATGATGAGTGCGTGACTGCTGTCTTCCGGCAGCGACGCTCTGACTGGCCTGCGCTTTCTGCCCGCTGCGGTTGTTCGCCTTGTGGCCGTTTACGGATTTCCTGCCTGATCTGGTCATATCCTGACTCCTTTGACGATTGACTGCACAGACTGATTCGGGGCCTGACCGGGCTGACGGGACAATCAGAAAAATGACAGAGAAATGATGACAGCGTCAGCAGTCTGAATTTGCGATGAAGCCAGGGCGCGCGGCACTGCGCCTGTTTTCCGGCCACCTGTTATTCCGGGCCGACAGTTTCACCTGAGAGCGCTCAGGGACGGGGGACAATGAAACTGAACTGACTTATGATGCGTGAGGCTGAATTCTACTTGAAATCTCACCAGGGACAAAGATACAAGTGCAGCGGAAAAGAAAAAACAGCAGGCTGCGGTGACCGCAATTTATTCATAAAACTCTGGCAACCGCGGTCTGTCATCTGAAATTATGTCTCAACTGGTCACCTTGTTCTGGCTGCGGCTGGTCATCTTTCGCAACTCAATGACCGGACGCCGTGAAATCGTTTCGACCGTGCTGCGGTTCGTGATTCTGGGCGGCTATCTGCTCATCAGTCTGCTGGTCGGGCTGATGCTTTTTCTGCTGATGGTCAGAATGCCCGACACGCTGGGTGGTTTTATGGCCAACAGCATGGGCACGATTTTCGGCATGCTGGTTTTTCTGACGCTGGTGACGCAGGCGACCGGCACCTCGGCCAATTTTGATCCGCGCCGCTTCATTCTTTTTCCGATCAGCTTCAAAAAACTGTTTGCGCTCAACCTGGTCTCAGCCTTTGCCGAACCGGTCATGCTCACGCTGCTGCCGTCGGTGGCCGGCATTCTGCTGGGGCGCGGAGTCGCGCTCGGTCATTCGTGGGCCGGATTGACAGCCTTTGTCTGCGCCGCTGTCTGGATCAACGCGCTCTTTGTCTTTGTCGCGTTACTGACGGCGTGGCTGCTGTCGGGACGCAGGCGGCGCACTGAAATCTTTTTCACGGCGCTGATCGGTCTGTTTCTGGTGGGCGGGCAACTGCTGCCGCGTCTGATTGACAACGGCGCAGGCGACGGGCTGTGGGAACTGCTGGAACCGGTTCGCCATCTGACCGGGGCCGTGCTGGCGTGGACTCCGTTCGGATTGTGGCGCGAATTTTTTGACGCGCTCAGACTGGATGGCCCGCTCATCGCTTACCGGCAACTGGTGCCGACCATCCTGATCTGGACCGGGCTGACGTGGATGGCCGGATTCGCCGTGTTTACGCGTCTCGCCGTCAGCGCGAGCACCGGCACCAGCGGTCTGGCGCGGGATGCCGCAATCGCGCCGCCATCGCACCGGATGTCACTGAAACTGCCTTTCGCCTCGCACCAGCTTTCGGTGATCTTTGCCAAAGAGATTACCTATCTGCTGCGAAACACCGTGACCTGGCTCAACACGGCCAATATTCTGGTCATCACGCTGATTGCCATCAATCCGGCGCGTCGCAGCCTGCACAACAGTGAAGGGCACATCTTCGAGCATTCACCTGCATGGGCAGGCTGGAGCGACTTCTGGTGGGTGACGCTGCTGCTGAGTTATACCTTTCTGGTCAATCACCAGCATTTCTCGGCGATCTTCGCTTTTGATTCGAGCGGCTTCAGGCAATACCTGCTGACGCCGGTCAGATGGAAGCGCGTGCTGCTCGGCAAAAATATGGCGGCCTGCTGCATCGTGGCCGTGCAGATCAGCCTGATTCTGATCGGCACGCAGTGGTTTTATGGCGGCGTGACGCTGCCGAAGCTTTTTCTGGCGGGTTGCACTTCGCTGACCTCGATGGCGCTGGCCTCGCTGGCTGGCAATGTGTTTTCGATCCGGCTGCCATACCCGGCGGATTTCGGAGTGCGTCGCCGCCGCTCGCAGGACGGTTACGGCGCGCTCATCGCTTTTCTCTGGATCATTCTTTTTGTGATGCTCGGCGGGCTGTTTGCCCTGCCGGTACTGCTTGGCTGGCTGCTGAAAAGCGTACTCATCAGAGAAGCGGCTTATCTCACAACAGCCATCGCCGCCGGTGCGAGTTACCTGCTGTGCCTGAACCGCCAGAGCCGCCTGCTTGAAACCAGACAGTTCGACATCGCCGAAGCCCTGACCCGCCGCACTGAAAAGGCCTGAACCCCTGACACAGAAATTAACCACGAAGGGAAGAAAGAAGAGGAGAAGAGGAGAAGAGGAGAAAAGGGGAAGAGGAACAGCCTGAATCGGTTTTCAGTTGAATGAAGGATACCGGCTTGAGAAACCAGAAGCCGTTTTCAGCTCCGTCAGGAGCAATCTGTTGATAGCTCGCGTGAAAAATAACCGACCAGCTCCGTCAGGAGCGACCTGTGCGCGACCAGGACACAGGCCGCTCCTGACGGAGCTGCGGGCATTACGTAAAGCTGATTGCTATCAACAGGTCGCTCCTGACGGAGCTGAAAACGGTCTTGCCTCCTGCCCATGCGCCTGAACTGTTACCGCTGTTATAAATCTCTCTTTCCCCTCTTTTCCCCTTCTCCCCTTCTCCTCTTCTTTCTTCCCTTCGTGGTTTTGTTTCTGAATCATTCAGACCGGCGGGACGCTGTCGAGTTGCGATTGTTGCGACCAGTAACGATGAAAGAGCGACAGGTGATGCGTGGCGCGCTGCTCTTTGGCAACGATGCTCGTCCATTCGGGAATGAGCGACAGGTGTTCATTCCAGTACTCCTGCGGATTATTGGCCGCAGCCTGGCTGATGCGGGTTTCGAGCGGTATTCTGAGTTCATCAATGAGCGGGCGCATTTGTTCGTAATCGCTCAGCGCCAGGCGGTGCAATCTTTCGTGCCGCCAGAAAAGGCTGCGATCATCATAACCAGCGCCGGACGCGGGGCCTGTCTGCAGCAGTTCGCCGCCCAGTCTGACGGGCTTGAAAACACTCAGGCACGGAGCCGAAGTTCCCGTGAGCCAGTGCTGTGAATTGTGCGCCGCGCCAGCGCGCAGACAACTGATCATTGATCCCGTCGTCTGACCTGCCGCCCGCGTGGGCCACCACGAAGCGTGCGCGCAGGGCATCTTCATGCGCCAGCCTGCATCGGGCGACAGGCTGGCGTGGTCGCTCAGCGCCACAATAAAGTCCGACAATTCAAGCTGACCTTCCTGTCGTTTGAGCATATTCAATGTACACGCGCGGCGTTCATCGCCGCCTGAAGCGCGGCTGAATTTCGGATCACCGAAGCAGCGCGCAAAATCGAAATCATCAGCCGAACTGCACCAGCCGCGACTGCGGGCAAACGGATAAGCTTCGTCAGAAATCAGGTCGAATTCGCGCCCGATGGTCAGCACATTTGAAATCGTGCGGATGCTGCGCACACGTTCAGCCACCCAGAAACGATCAGCCGTTTCGAGCACCCAGGCTTCCTGCGGATCGGCGATGATGAATGAATTGTGGTAGCGGAATTTCTGATGGCGATAACCGCACGCGCCGCCCTGACCGTGCTGCGCAATCAGGTGAGTGATCAGGTCAAGAGCTTCGCGGGCGGTGACTGCGCGTTCGAGCGCCAGGCGCAGCAGATCCATCCCGGTCAGCCCCGACTTTGCGTAAGGCAGCTTCGTAAAGACCGCTTCATTGCCGATGGCCAGGCCGTGTTCATTCGCGCCCATCTCAGCGCCCCACATCCAGAACGGGCGCGAAATGATGATTTCGTGCGTCTGCGCCGCCTGCGGGATTTCCAGATAAGTGCAGGCCAGTTTCGCCGCTGCTGAATAAATGCGGCGCGGCAGGTGTTCGACAAGCTGCGCTTCGCCCGGTTCGCGGTCACTGTTTTTGCCGAACCAGACACAGCCGTCAGCAGTCGCAGGCGGCACAGCGATGATGGTGTCGCACATTGTTGTTACGGTTCGGCAGGCTGCCAGCCTGTCGAACATTGAGTGATTCAGCCGTTCAGAATGCGCCGTGCCGTCCTTCGCCTGACGTGAAGCGTTGCGCGCCTGCGAGCGTTTCACCTGAAGCCAGCACCTCGAGGCCGCGCTGCAATTCGCGGCGCATCGCTTCGTCCCACGACAAATCCCACTGCTCATAGGCCGACAGGCGATCAGAACGCAGGCACGTTTGCGGAAACGCCGCGATCTTTCCGGCCAGTTCAAGCGCGGCATCAAGCGCGGTTCCGGGCGCAGCCAGGCGATTGATGAGTCCCATCTGCAAAGCTTCAGCACCCGACACGCCGCGCCCGGTCAGAATCAGATCCATCGCCCGGCTGTGCCCGATCAGACGCGGCAGGCGAATGGTGCCAAGATCAATCAGCGGCACTCCGAAGCGGCGACAGTAAACGCCGAAGACCGCATTGTCAGCCGCGACGCGCAGGTCGCACCACAACGCCAGTTCCAGCCCGCCCGCGACGGCGAAGCCTTCGACTGCCGCGATGACCGGCTTTGATAAAAGCAGGCGCGTCGGCCCCATCGGCCCGTCGCCCGATTCTGACAATTCGCGCCGCTGCCCCTGGGCTACTGATTTCAAATCGGCCCCGGCGCAGAACGTGCCGCCCGCGCCCGTCAGAATGGCGACTGACAGCGAATCATCAGCATCAAAGCGGCGAAACGCTTCAGTCAGCGCCGTCGCAGTTGACAGATCAACGGCATTGCGAACTTCAGGCCGGTTGATCGTGACGACTGCAATGTTGTTGTGAGCTTCAAAATTGACAGTGGACATAAACCCTGAGCCTCGCTGGATGACCTGAATCAAAGAGCCGCCGCTGTCGAGCGAACTGACAGTTCGCTCGACAGCGGCGGGATGTGGCTTACCCGGCTTGCACCTGCGGCATCGCCCGCTGAATCAGCACATCGAAATCAGTTTCAGCAGGCAGCGTGCCGAGCGCGAGATGCTGACTGCCTGACAACCGCGAAGCGCAGAAGGCTTCAGTCACGGCGCGCTGACCGTGTTTGAGCAGAATCACTGCCTGCAACGCCAGCCCCAGGTCTTCGACTATGCGCCGCGCCCGCGCTTCGATCTGATCGCTGTTTGCCAGTTCGCGTTCGATGCGCGCCAGCAGCGCGTCGTAACGATCATCCATTCCGCGCGCTGATCTGAGTTCGTGAAACAAAGCTTCAACGCATTCAGGCTCCCTGCGCATTGCGCGCAGCACATCCAGGCACTGCACGTTGCCCGAACCTTCCCAGATCGAATTAACAGGGATGTCGCGGTACAGGCGCGGCAGCGGAGACTCTTCGACATAACCGCCGCCGCCCAGGCATTCCATCGCTTCGGCCACGACGGCGATGGCGCGTTTCGTGACCATAAATTTGCCGATGGCGGTGGCAATGCGGCTGAAGTGTTTCTGCATTTCGTTGCGCGGCGCTTCATCAAAACTGCGCGCCAGTCTGATCGCCAGCGCCGTTGCGGCTTCTGATTCCAGACACAGATCGGCCAGCACGTTTTTCATCAGCGGCTGACTGATCAGGCGTTCACCGAAAGCGTAACGCTGCGATGTGTGATGCAGCGCTTCGGCCACTGCGCGCCGCATCGTGGCTGCCGAACCGAGCGCACAATCAAGCCGCGTGTGCCTGACCATCTCCATAATGTTCGCCACGCCGCGACCTTCCTCGCCAATCAACTGCGCCCACGCGCCGTAAAATTCGACTTCGCTCGAAGCGTTCGATTTGTTGCCGAGCTTGTCCTTGAGCCGCTGAATGTGAAAGGCGTTGCGCGTGCCGTCCGGCTTCCAGCGCGGCAGCAGAAAGCAGGACAGTCCGACTTCAGTTTGCGCCAGCACCAGAAAGGCATCGCACATCGGCGCTGAGCAGAACCATTTGTGCCCGGTGATTTCATAAGCCTGACCGGGGCCGCGTTTGCCCATGGCCCGCGCCCGCGTCGTGTTGGCGCGCACATCGCTGCCGCCCTGCCGTTCGGTCATGGCCATTCCGAAAATCACTCCGCGCTTTTCACTCGCGGGCATAAAACGCGGATCGTATTCATTCGACAACGCGCGCGGTTCCCACTCCGCTGCGATTTCAGGCTGAATCCGCAGTGATGGAATGACGGCAAAGGTCATCGTAATCGGGCAGCCGTGACCTTCATCAACCTGGTGTCGCAGCATCGTCAGGGCGGCGCGGCCCGCGTGCGCTCCGGTCTTGTCGCTTGTCCAGGGAATCGAATGCGTGCCGTGACTGATGCCCAGGCGCATCAG
The DNA here is from genome assembly GCA_046331565.1 of Blastocatellia bacterium. Lineage (GTDB taxonomy): Bacteria > Acidobacteriota > Blastocatellia > RBC074 > RBC074 > DASRDU01. Next base: position 1,948,606 of record JAXLQP010000001.1, on the reverse strand, counting down.
TTCGTGCCAGGCCGGATGAAATTCGACCACATCGGCGCGATGACCGAAGCGGTCGTGCGTATGCAGTTCGGGTGTGTGACGATTGGCCAGATCGCCCAGGCGCAGCGTTTCAGCGCGTCCGAGCAGCGCGCCGAACTCGTGCGCCTGTTCTTCAATCCAGCCTCCGCCTTCGCGCTGCACGGCTTCACGCAAAGGCGTGTCACCGGCAAAGAGGTTGTAATTCTCAAGCGCCGTCGGCTGATTGAGCACTTCGTCCGGCGCGTGTGCGGCAAATTCCTGTGCTTTCATGACTGTGTCCTCGATGAAGGGATGAAGATGAATATTCGACAGGCTGCCAGTTTGTCGTTGTTTCCCGCAGTCATTTGTGGCGACACACAGCGACAAGCTGGCAGCCTGTCGAACATTACTGCGGCAGCGCGATTTTTGCCAGTGGCGTGTAAATCGAACCGGCGGGATGAAGCTGGCTTTGCATCAGGACGATTTCAGTGGCGCTGAACGCGAGTGCAGGAAGGCGCGTGGCGGTGAGGCGTGCAACGAGGGCAGGCGCATTTTTCATTGACTTCACGCGGCCCAGCGTCAGGTGCGGTTTGAAGGCGCGGTCATCCTTTGCAAAGCCGGATTGTGCAAGCTGCGCTTCAAGCTGCGCGTGCAACTGCCTGAGTTCAGCTATTCCCTGATCCAGCCCGACCCACAGCACACGCGGGCCTCTGAGGTTCGGAAAAGCTCCGGTGTCTCTGAGGCTGATGGTGAAAGGATGAATACCTGCCACAGCATTCTGACAGGCCTGAGTAATGGCGGGCACAAGCTGCGCTTCGACTTCACCGAGGAATTTGAGCGTGAGGTGCTGATTGTCCGGCTTTGTCCACGCCACGTCAGCATTGGCGCGGCGCAGATCGTTCTGCACCGCAGCGAGCGCGGCTCTGACTTCATCAGGCAATTCGATGGCGATGAACAGGCGCATACTAAAGCAGGAATGGAACGCGGATGAAACTGATGTGACGGATCAGCACTGATGATCTGTTTCGATCCGCCGCATCAGTTTCATCCGCGTTCCATTCATTCTCAAAATCTGAAATTGTACCGCGCACTGATGCCGCGACCCGGCGCATCAATGCCCCAACTGATGCCGCGATAATTCTTGTCGTTGAGGTTTTCGAGGTCAAACAGAACTTCGTGGCGTTCACCGAAACGCACGCCGCCACGAATCCCGAAAGTCACAAATCCGGGAATGTAAGTAAACAGCGGCGCGCTCGCCGCGCTGCCAAGCACACGATTCTGCACCTGCGCGAGCGTTTCGCCGGTTGCTTTCAGTTTGTCGTCAGCCGTGCCGAAGCGTCCGTCCGCGCCCGCATCAATCAGCCCGCGCACGGTCGCGCCGCGCTGAAAGAAGTTCGCAATGCTGGCGCGTGAACGGGTCGCGCCGGTTCTGCGGTCTTCGAGGTCGAGGCTTGACAGCCGCGTCTGACGCCGGGCGGCGTAAACATACGGCTCAATCCGAAAATGGCCCCGCGCTGATTCGTAACGCAGATAAGCCCAGCCCTGCGGCGCGGGCGTGCCGCCTTCGATGTTGGGCGGCAGCCCCGTGCGCCTGTCTTCAGCGCGCAGCCACGTAAACGTGTTGCCGACCGAAAGCGAAGTCGTCAGCCGCGCATCGAATGATTGTTCGATGCCGACAATCTGAGCGTCACCGAAATTGGCGCGCACCAGCACCGGATTGGTTGAAGCCGGAACGAAGATCACGCCGTTTGCAAGCTGCGAAGTCACGGTCTGCCCGCCGAATGACAATCCGGTTGCACCCTGAGGCAGAATCAGCGACTGCACGGCGATGTTGTCATAGATGTTGTTGACGAAGCCGTTGACATCAATATCAATTCGTTTGTGCCGCCAGTGAATGCCGCCTTCATAACTCCAGCTTGTTTCAGGTTTGAGCTGTGTGGCGGCCAGGCCGCTTGAAACCGCGTTGCGATCAGCCGTTGTGCCGATGGTTGCGCCTTTGCCTGCAAGATCAGCAACCGCGACTTCAAAGCCGTTGCCCGTCAGACCGAGCGTGCCGAGGTCAGTGATGTGCGGGGCGCGAAAGCCGCGACTGACCTGTGCTGATAATGTCAGTCCCGGCGCCACGGTCAGCACTGCGCCAAAGCGCGGCGTGACGGCATCAACGCTCAGTGAATCATCAGGCCAGAGCGGCTGACCACTGACCAGCGGACTGTTCGCGGCTTTTGAAGTGTACGCCGCCGCGCTGTAACGCAGGCTGGCCACCAGGCGCAATCTTTCAGGAATGGCAATCCAGACATCCTGAGCATAAAGGCCGCCGCTGCGATAAGTCGCTTTATCCGGCACACGCGGGCGCGAAAGCGTGACAGAGTTACTGGCCGGATTGACGGTGTAAGCCGGAGCTTTGATGCGGTCGCGGTAAAAATCGCCACCGATCACCAGACTGTTGCGTGATGACCAGTGCTTTGCGAGTTGCGCCTGCACTCCGTTCGCCGAAGTGCGTTCGTACTGGTGCGTAATCGCGCCGGTCGGATTGCCGTTGCCGCCCTGATTGACGCGCTCTTCGCGCTGAGTGTTGTACGAATAAGAAAGCGAAGCCGTATCGAACCAGCCAGCGTGCTGCTTTTCGTAACGGGTGTAAAAGAAATCAAGCATCAGGTTGCGCAGATCAGCAATCAGATTGCCGTCACCGCCGAGCGTCTGATCGTAACGCTTGCCGCCGTCCTGCTGCCCGCGCTGGTAATGCACCGTCAGTTGCTGCGATGGCGTCAGCAGATAACTCAGCCGAAAGACGCCGCCGTATTGCGTGAACGCCGTGTCAGTCAGTCGTTCGCCAGAAATATCAGAGCGCAGGCCGAGGAATCGCGCCACTGCCGCGTGCGTGTCGTAACCTCCACCCGGACGCAGCGTGTTGACGCGATGCCCGTTGAGGTTGACGAGCACCGCGAGTTCAGGCCCGCCAAAAGTGAGCGTCGTGCTGTTGCCAAAACTCAGGTCGGCGCTGTTGAAGAAAGTCCCGATCTGCCCGTGAACTTCCTTGTTGCCGGACGTAAAGAGCGGCACACGCGGAATCAGTTGCAGGCTGCCGCCAATCGAATCGCTGCCGAACTGTGCGCTGTTCGGGCCGCGCAGGATTTCAACCGCGCGCAGACTGCCCGCATCGGTCAGATTGAAAAACGTGCTGATGCCGCCGCGCATTGCTGAAGTCGAATAGCGAATGCCGTCAATGTAAGTGACCACCTTGTTGCCCGTCAGCCCGCGCACAAACACGCCGCCGATGGTCGGGCTGGTGCGCTGCAACTGCAAGCCGGGTTCTTCATTCGCCACCTGCGCCAGCACGGCCTTGGCGCGCTCCTCAAGCTGAGCTTCACCGATGACGTTGACCTGCTGCGAAGATTCATCGCGGTTCTGCGCCAGTCCCAGATCAGCCGTGATCGTGACCTCTTCAGCAATGCCTGACAGACCGAGCGAAATGCTGAGCTGAGCGGCTTCAGGCGACGGCACGCGCACTGCCTGGCGTTTTGTGGCAAAGCCGCGACTCATCACAATGATTTCATAATTGCCCGGCGCAATGCCGCGCAGCGTGAACTGTCCCTGCGCATCGGTCTGCGTCGTCGCCAGCACCGCCTGTCGCGCATTGAGCAGACTGATCGAAGCCTGCGCCAGCACATTGCCAGCCGCATCCCTGACTGTGCCGGAAATTTCGCCCGCTGATTGCGCGAAGGTTGAAAGGCTGAGCAGCAGAATCAGCTCTGCCAGCAGGATTGAAACGGTAGCTTTGCTTTTCATAAGGGGTGGCAATCTGAAAAATGTTTTCCACGAAGCCACACGAAGGAACACGAAGAAACATCAGACAGGATTCACAGGATGTGCAGGATTATTACTCTGAAAGGTCTGGTTTGATCCTGATCATCCTGTCAATCCTGTCTAAAACTCTTCGTGCATCTTCGTGTGGCTTCGTGGAAAAAAACATCACGCCGTCAGTTGGCTGTCGGCGTAAGGGTGAAATCGTCGAAGTAAGAAACGCTGTCGGTCTTTGACCACAACCCGACTTTGCCTGAGACGGGCGCGGACAGGTCGTATTCAAGCAGCAGTTTGCCGTTCAGCCAGCCTTCGAGTTTCTGACCGTGAACGGCAATTTTCATGCTGTGCCACTGCTTCATTGCGAGCGGCATGTTCTCAGATCCTTTTTTGACGAAGCTGCGCTTGCCTTTCTCAAACTTCCACAGCACCAGATTGTCCTCCTTGCCGTTGAAGCGCACGGTCAGATAATCGCCGTTCGGTTTCAGATTGAAGAGAATGCCCGCGCACTGATCGAGCGCGCCTTCGATGAGTTTGAAGCGCATCGAAATTTCGCCGTTCTGAAAATCGGGAATCTCTCTGGCAACGGTATAGGGGAAGTAAGCGAAGGCCTTGACGTTATCAATGAACTCTTCGTGCTTCGAGCCGTAAATGGCGCGGGCCTTGTCAGCGAGGCCTCCGGCGGGCTGTCCGCGCTTCCACTGCCTGCCGTCAACCATCAGGACTTTTTTGTTGTCATCCTGCACGATGCCCCAGTTGCCGACGACTGACAGAAACTTTGACGAATCGCCGCCGACTTTTTCCTTCGTCAGATCAACGTGAATGCTCTTTGGTGTTTTGTTCGCTTTCTTTGTGTTTTGCGCAATGGCTGTCAGACTCAGCAGCAGGCAGCAGATCGGCACAATCAGTTTTTTCATGTCAGCTCCTTCGGAAGTGAAATAAGCACCAGACCAGCGCGACCAGCAGTGGCCACGCGCCATAAAAGATCAGCGCCGCGCCTGTGGGACGCGCCGCCAGCGGATGCCCGGCAAACGTGTTTTCTTCAGACTGCGACGGCGCAGGCACGCGGGCCAGTTCGCAGATGGTTTCAATCACGATGGGTTCAGTTGTCGAACGGCTCATGACTTTGCTGCCCTTTATTTCGTACCAGATTTCGCCGTAATGCTCATCCGCGCCTTCAAAGAGTCCGGTGCGACTCTGCGCGGCGTAATCAACCTCGACGCGCGGCAGCAGGCGCGCAAGCTTGCTGATGATGTTGCGTTCCAGATCCATCAGGCGCGGGTCTTCAGCCGCGAGATAAATTGTGATGCGCAGCGGCTGAGTAATGCGCCGCAGCGCCGCTTCTTCAGTCGGTGAAAACGAATTGCGACGATTCTCGCTCAGATCAGATGAGGCGCGCAGCAGTGACCCGCTCCACGCCAGCATTGTCACAACCAGCAGCAGCGCGCCTGTCTGCGCGATTCGCATTCGCAGGCTTCGGCCCGGTGGCAGCCAGATTGCCGCGAGCGCAAAACCGCCGAGCGCCAGCACGATAATGACAATCACAGTGCTGACGCGAAACAATCCCTGCTCAAAGACGCGCAGCGCCGCCGTCGGCGTGTAAGCGGCCACAGTCTGCAGCCAGCCGCCGCGTCCGGCTGCGATGAAATCAAGCGCCCAGGCTCCGACCGTGAAACCGAGCGTGGCAATCGCTGCGCCTGCGGCATTGCTCGCTGTCGCCGCAGCGGCTACTGCGACGCCTGCGCTGAGCAGCATCCGCAGCAGATAACCGAGCAGCAGATTGAATACTTCAGGGCGATGCAGATGGCCGCCGTAAAACTTCCAGAGCGCCAGCGCGATGAATCCCGGCATCAGCGCAATCAGCCAGCCGCCGAGAATCACCGTTGCCTTTGAAAACAGTTGCGTTGAAAGTCCGGCAGGCCCCTGCAACATCAGCTTCAGCGCGCCGCTCTCTTTTTCAGCCGCAATCAGACGAATGACGACGAAGGGAAAAAGCAGCGTCAGAATCAGGTCATAAGCGCCAAAGGCCGGAACCAGCAACCCGTCAAGTGGTGTCAGTCCCTGCGGCAACGCCGCCGGGCGACCATCAATCCCGCTCGCTTCGGCATAGAGCCTGACCGCCGTGATGAAACCGTGCCCGACGAGCGGGCCGATCATGACAAGCAGCAGCCACCAGGCCCGCGAGGCCATCAGTTCGCGCCAGTCCATTCGCAGCAGCCAGCTAAGTGAGCGCAAGAAAGACCTCCTCCAGTCCACCTTCATGCAATCCGGCAGCAGCCTTCAATTCCGTCAGTGTGCCAGCGCCGACCACGCGGCCCGCGCTCAACAGCACCAGCCGGTCACAGACGCGCGCCGCGTCCGTCAGTTGATGAATCGAAAGAAAGAGCGTGCGGCCCTTTGTTTTCTGCGCCCGCAGCAGCGTCATCACATCCCGCGTCTGCCGCAGGTCGAGTCCGTCAAAGGGTTCATCAAGCAATAGCAGCGGCTGCGGGGCAAGCAGGCTCAGTGCCAGCAGCGTGCGCTTGCACTCACCCTTTGACAGTGACCCGATGCGCGATTTCAGCAGCCGCTCAAGTTTGAGCGCCGCAACCAGTTCATCACATTCCTTCCGGTCGCGCCCGAACAAACCGGCAAAGAACCTGAGCCCAAAATCAACCGACTGCTCAGCCCAGGGCCGGATGCCGTCAGGCAGATAAAAAAGTGTCTCACGCCGCGCCGCGCCGTCACGAAAGACAACCTCACCGGCATCAGCGGGCAGCAGTCCGGCCAGGCATTCAAAAAGCGTCGTCTTGCCTGCGCCATTCGGCCCGATCAGACCAAGCACTTCGCCTTCCGGCACTGAAAAGCTGACTTGGTCAAGCACAGTGCTGCTGCCAAATCGTTTGGTGATGTTGATGGCTTTGAGCATTTTTGCAATGGCTTGAATCAGACCGCTCCGTGAGACGGTGTTTGGAGTTCCAGCTTTAGCTGGTCTGGCTTCCACCAGGCAGACCAGCTAAAGCTGGAACTCCAAACACCGTCTCCTGAAGTGATAATTCCTGTCGTTATCCCGGTACTGTAACGGAGTTTCAGAATGCCGTGAGAAATCAGCAGAGAGACGACGGAACAGACGGAATAAACGGAACAAACGGAAACTGTCCAGGTTTCCTCTTTTTCGTCTGTTCCGTTCTTTCCGTTTGTTCCGTCATCTCCTCTTCTTCGCTTCAGAATCTGACTCTGAACTGAAACTGAAACTGTCGGCCCGGTTCCGTATTGGCAATGCCTGGCAGCGGCTGGCCGAAAGTTGCGAGTGGCGCGCCGCTCGCCAGATTGCCGTAAGTTCCATTCCTGCCGACGATGTTTGAATGATTGAATAAATTGAAGCTCTCGGCGCGCACGCTGGCGCGCACGTGTTCGGTGAAACTGAACTCCTTTTCGATGAACAGACCAAGATCATAAAGCGGCGTGCCCCGGCCTGCGTTGCGCGGTGCGACTTCGCCGTTGATGACCGGGCGATCTGAATTCGCGCCGTCGCCGTTGTTGTCAGTGCCGGTCGTGTAATTGAACGGGCGGCCTGAAGCGAGCGAGGCCACGCCGCCAAAAGTGAAGTGATACGGCAACTGCCACCAGCCGCTGATGACGGCGCGGTGTTTTTGCTCAAGCAGACTGTGCGCGCGCTCAAGCCTGCCGAGCTGACTGGCGTCGTTCGGATCGCCGCCCGGCGCGTCAGGTTCGACCGTATTGATGACGCGCGATTCGGTGTAGCTGGCGAGCAGTGAAAAGCTGCGCCCGAAGCGGCGATTGAGATTGATCTGCAGCCCGTTGTAAATGCTGCTGCCTTCGTTGATCGTCGCCTGAATGCGACGAAAGCCGTTATTGACCGGCGTAATCGGGCGCGTCGCATCGGCGGCTGCGGCTGAGCGCGTCTGACCCGGCTGCGTGCGAACAAACAGCGACGGCGCGTTCAGATCAACCGTGCGGTCAATTCTGATCGTGTGCTGATAAACGTAATCAACGTTGAGAAACCACTTCGCGCCAAGTTCGCGTTCAAAGCCCAGCGTGGCCTGCTGCGAGTACGGATTGAGCAGCGCATCGGGATAGCCGCGCAGTTTTGAGACATCGAAGAACTGACCGTAAAAACTGCGACGGCCCGGACGAATCACAATGTCGCGCGCGGGCAGCACTGCGCCTGCGGGAAAGGCGGGCAGCGGCGCAAGCGAGGTCGGAAAGCCGAACTGCCCCGGCGTCGCGCTGAAAGTAAAGATGCCGGTCGGCCCGTTCAGCGCATAGCTGGCGGCGTTGTTGGCGCGCACTTCGGAGTAATAAATTCCGTAACCGCCGCGCACGACTGTGCGCGCATCGCGGCGCGGATTCCACGCAAAGCCCAGGCGCGGGGCAAAGTTGTTTTCATCATCGGTGAAAGTCTGACGTTCATAACGCAAACCAAGATTCAGCGTCAGGTCAGGCCGCACGCGAAAGTTATCCTGCGCAAACACTGACCACAGCCATTCGGTGACGTTGTAGGTTGCATTGCCGAAGCTTTGCGTAAAGTTCGTCACGTCAGCAATCGTCAGCGCCGAAGTCGGTTTGTCGCTGGCGCGAAAACGAAACTGGCCCAGCACGAAACCGGAACCGAACTCCTGCCCGTAACCGCCCGAAGTCGAATAGATCGCATCGCCGCCGAATTTGAAGTAATGCCGCCCCCTGGTCAGCGAAAGCGTGTCGGCAATCTGGTACTGATGATTGATCAGGCTGGCCGAACGCGATTCGCCTTCGGTTGAAATGCCAGGCCGCACAAACTGCGGCGACAGACTGACCGGATCGAATTTTGTAATCGGTGAGCCAAGCTGAAACTGAAAATGCGCTTCGTTGAGAATCGAAGGGCTGATGATCGCCGTTTCGGACAACTGCGCTGAATAAGCCTCACGCCTGAAGGTGCGTGCCGCGCTCGGCAGTGCTGTGCCGCCGACGGCATCAGACGGGTTGGTATCTGAAAAGCGGTCGAAATTGAAACGCCCGGTCAGCGTGTTGTACTGATTGAGCTGATGATCGAGCCGCGCCTGCAACAGGCTCTGGCGATACTGCCCCGTAAAAACGCCCGCCGCGAGGACGGTCTGATTCGGTGAAACCGAACGAAAACCCGAATCACGATCCTGATTGTTGTATTCACCCGCGATGAAAAAATGAGTGCGGTCTTTGACGAGCGGGCCTGAAATCGCGCCGCTGAACTGATGCAGCTTGTCTTCGGCATCTTGGCTGATGAGCGGCGGGCGCGTCTGAACGCCGCCCGGACGCCACAAATAAAGCAGGTCGCCGCGAAAGTTGTTCGTCCCTGATTTCGTGATGACGTTGATGACGCCGCCGGTCGTGCGCCCGTACTCAGCCGAGACGCTGTTTGTCAGCACCGTAAATTCCTGCAACGCGGCGAACGGCACGTTGGTAAAGATGGTCTGTCGTCCCCAGGCGTCATCGCCCGTGCTGCCGTCAACGGTGAATGAAGTCTGGCGGCGACCGCTGCCGTTGATGACAAAGAGCGTGTTGTTGAGAAACAGATCGCCCGTGCCGCGCGCGGGCCGCACCGCTGAATTGAGCAGCGGCAGCGTCGTCACCTTGCGCCCGCTGATCGGCGTGTTGTCAATTTTCTGAAGGTCGAGCCGCGTGCCGAGTTGCGCTGAATCAGACCGCACGCCGCTTGTCGTGCCAAAGATCGTGACCTCGCTTTGTAATCCAGCCGGGCGCAACCTGAAATTGAAGGTCGCGGCCTCATCGGCCCGCAGTTCAAGCTGCTCGATTACTTCGGTGGCAAACCCGGCGCTGCTTGCGGTCAGTTTGTATTGCCCGGTCAGCGGTAATCCGGCGAGCGTGTAATAACCGTTACTGTCGGTGCGCGTGTCGCGCTTCCATCCGGTCACCTGGTTGGCGATGACGATTTCAGTATTTGCGAGCGCCGCGCCGTTCTGATCAGTCACCTGGCCGCGCACGGTCGCGGTACTCAAAGTCTGAGCGTGAATCGCCGTCAGCAGCAGCAAAGGCAGCGCAAAGCGCAGCACAGAAGAAAGAGGATTCCGCAGATTCATAAGAATGATGGTTGGTGAGCAAAAGTCTGATCGCAGTCACGCGGAGCGTGGCTGCTGGATGTTCGGGCTTTTGGTGACGAGCCTGAGTGATGAAGAATAGCGGGGCAGGTCAACTACTACCAGACCTCGTAGATGCAATGGGGGAAGCGAATGAGCGGTCAGAGTGGTTTTATTGCAGCGCCGAAACAATCAGTTCGAGGGCTGAATGCACCAGCGCCAGCAACTGCTGATTTGATGCGGCAACGGTCAGCAGCACTGCGGCTGCGCTGCACGCTGCGATGAAGGCTTCTTTGGGAATGAAAGACTGAACCGGGCTGACTGAGTTATTCGGCGCGGCGAGTTCGGTGAGACGTTTGACGCGGGCGGCGACGCCACCGGCTTCGGCTCCGATCAGCCAGGCTCCGGCGGGCAGGGCAGGGCGCGACCCGGCGGGAATCAGTCTTGAGATTTTGACTAATGCTGAAGCCAGATCGAGGGCAGCGGAAGCTCCGGCGCGGGCGGCGTATTCGTCAGCGGCCTCTTCAGCGGCGGCAGCCCAGGCGCGATCAAGCGCGCGACCGCACGGCACGATGCTCAGCGCATCGCGGCAGGCCCGCAGAATCGGGCGTTTGAGATTGTCGCCTGCTCTGAGGTGGCCGCATTCGTGCGCGATGGCCGCTGTGAGTTCGTCTGCACTGAGATTTTCAAAGACCTGTTCGGCAATAAACAGGCGTGGCCGCCACGCGCCGGTGATGGCGATGACCGGAAAGCGATGCGGCAGACGATAAGCGGGCAGGCTGATATTTTCGATCTGAACCGGAACGGCGTGACTGAGCCAGTTCTTCACCAGGCGTCGCGTCACCAGCCACGACGCCAGGCCGCGCCCGATGGCCAGCGCGATTCCGGCAATCGAAATCAGCGCGAGCACGGCGAGTCTGGCGCTGACGATTTCATTGGTGTGATAAGGCTCGTGCGTGGCCCAGGCCGGAATCAGCAGCGCGACGACGCAGCAGGCGGCAAGCGCAGCGGGCAGCGCACGCAGCGCAAACAGAAATCCGGCGCGTCTCGCTGCCGTCCAGCGCATCGCCCGCGCTTCGCAACAGCGCCAGATGAAAGTTGTCATCAGAGATGCCAGCGCATTGATTGACAGCAGCGCGGCCAGCGCCAGACTGATGCCGAGCAGTTCGTACATAAGGCCCTCCCTTCAGTCTTCCTCTTTGAGCGTGCGGCGTTTCTCCTTAATCAGCCGGTCGAGTTCGTCAAGCAGCGCGCGGTCGCGGTCGCTGACGGCTTCGACAATGCAGGCCAGCACCGGCTCAACACCGTGCGCGTCACGACCAAGCAGCGTGTCAATCAGGTCTCTGGCCAGGCTGCGCTCAAACTGTTCGGCAGAAAAGCGCGGCGCATAAATAAAGGCGCGACCCTCGCGGCGACGCTCAAGCAGCCCCTTGCGATAAAGCCGGTCAAAGGTGGTCATCAGGGTGGTGTAGGCGAACTCTTCGTCAAAGGCCAGATAAACCTCACGCACGCTGACTTCGCGCCGCTGCCAGACGAATTCCATGACCCGGCCTTCGAGTTTGCCGAGTGGTTCTTCAAGCACTTCTCTGGGCTGGCGAAATCCGCGCAAAGTGAAAGTGGGGAATTTCATAAGGGCACATCCTGAGTTGAGCAAACCGGCTGAAATGTTCAGCGACGATTTTCGGGTAATCTTTGTGTTTCGCCTTCAACCACGCTGCCGTGAACATCGGTCAGCGGATTGGTGCGTTGCGGCGGCAGCGATTGCGGCGGCTGATAAGGCGGCTGCTGCGCCTGGGCCGGAGGCATCTGATAAGCCTGCGGATTAACCGGCGGCAGGGGCTGAGGCTGCACCCAGGGTGGCCTGAACATCTGGCGCACGCGATTCCGGTAATCAAAGACTGCCCAGATAATGCCCGGAACCATCAGCAGCCCGGCGAGAGGAACCAGCGCCCTGAACAGCCTGAACGGCCCGCCGAAATCGCCAAGAATGGCCAGCAGGGCCGGAGCAAAAATAAACATCACAATCAGCAGCACCAGTCGCTGGCGCGGCGTCAGAGTGTCAAGGAAGTTCGTTTTCTTCGGCTCGCCTGTCGGTGAAGTCGGCGGGCTGGCGAGCGGCGCAGTGCCACCGGTCTGCACATAGGTTGAAAGCTGCGCCAGCGGCAGGCCGCAGTTCTTGCAGAACTTCGTTGTTTCGTTCATGCCCGAACCACATTGCGGACAATAAATCATTGCATCACTCCGTCCTGATTAATGTCTTCGGTCAGCGGTATCACGCTGTCCATCTTACTCGCCTTCGCAAAAATCCGGTAGTGACAGGAAGCGCAGGCGTCCCGAAACAAGGAACGCAGGCGTCCCAAACAAGGAATGCAGGCGTCCCGCCTGCCTGTGTTTCGATAAAGGCGCATTGAAAGAAAGACAGGCAGGCGGGACGCCTGCGTTCCTTGTTTGGGACGCCTGCGTTCCTTGTTGTCTCGTCTATTAATCAGAGCTGTGACTTAAGTCATCTGCGCACGGGCCGGTGAGCAGGCACAATCAGGTTTATGAACGAACTGAAAAAGGTGAACACGCTGCATTTGCTGAACCAGCCGATGATTGCTGATTTCTCTGATCCGCTGCAACTGCTGGTTCATTGTCACGAACGAATCGAACAACAACTGCGCCTGCTGGAAAGAGCCGGTGAAGTTCTGCGCACCGGCATCACTGCTGATCTGGCCGCAGCCTTTGCGGCGATTGACCGGGCCAGCGCGCATTTCGCCGGGCCGGGCGTCAAACATACTGCCGACGAAGAAGAATCACTCTTCCCGCGCCTGCGCGAGCGCGCAGATCAGAGCATCAGTGATGCGCTCGCCACGCTTGATGAGCTTGAACCACAGCACCGCACGGCTGAAACGCTGCACGCGGAATTTGACAGGCTGATTGCCGAACTGCCGCGCCATCAGGTGCCCACTGCGATGGCGCTGAATCAGTACGATGCGCTGGTTGAGCAACTGGCGGCGCTCTATCGTCCGCACATCCGGCTGGAAAACGAACTGATCTTTCCCGCTGCCGCGCGCGTGCTGACACCCGCCGAATTGCAGCAGATCGGCGCAGCGATGCGCGCCCGCCGCAGTGATCTGCTGCGCCCGTCACCGGATACATTATCCGGCGCTCAGCACTGACGCAGCATCACCTGCACACTCTTTTCCGCTGTGCCCCTGCGTGAAACTCAATTTCACGCAGGGGCACAGCCGTATCCGGGTTGCGTTGATAAGGCCGAACCCCTGCACCTGTTCAGCCGTTCGCCGTCTCAATTTAATTCAATCAGAGAATTGTTATTCAGAAAGTGAATGAATTTGTAACGCCAGCAGGCGCGACATTCGGGCCGGAAATTTGCCTGTCAGTTGTGTTCGGTCGGACAAAATTCGTGTGATTTTATTCCTGCGCGCAGCCTGATGCAGCAGTGGCAGGTAAGTTGCAGGGCATGGGCAGAACCAGTCATTACGGTTGCCTGATGAAACAGGTCTGATGTTTGTTGAGAGGAGCAATCTATGGCGCAGGAACGGCGCGCAAGGGTGGCGATTGCACACACTGATGAAAAGCATCGCTCAATCGAACGAGTCACGGCGCTGGTGCGGGAATCGCTCACCCATCTGGGCGGGATGCAGCAGTTCGTCAAACCTGGTCAGACGGTGCTGATCAAGCCGAATCAGACGGTCTTTTATTCGGCTGAAGAAGGCTGCACGACCGATCCGCTGGTGGTTGGGGCGCTGATTCGCCTGGCGCGTGAAGCCGGAGCGCAGCGAGTGCAGGTCGCGGAATCGAGCGGCGGGTTCTTTTCTTCGATGGAATGCATGCGCATTACCGGCATGGCCGCGATGGCTGAACGCGAAGGCGCCGAACTGATTGACCTCGGCAGCGATGACACGCCGAATCGCACGGTGCACATTCCTCACGGTCAGGTCATTCAGGAAGTCCCGCTGCCCGTGCCGCTGCTTGATGCCGATGTCATCATCGCCGTTCCCAAAGCCAAGAATCATCACATCGAACCGATCACGGGCGCGCTGAAATTGTGGGTGGGCGCGGTCAATCAGAACTGGCGCAATCATCATCACGGCGATGAGGACATGATTGAACGCTTCGTTGAAATCATGAGCGTCAGCCGTCCGACATTGTGCGTGACCGATGCGCTGATTGCTGGTGAAGGCGACGGGCCGATTGCGAACCTGCCGCGCTGGTGCGGCTGCATTCTGGCTTCGACTGATCCGGTGGCGACTGATGTGACGATTGCCACGCTGCTCGGTCACGACTGGCGCAAACTGCGGTTTGCTGAACAGGCCGAAAAACGCGGCCTCGGCGTGCGCGAGCCGATTGATTATGCGGGCGTGCCGCTGGATGAAGTCGCTTTCAAAGCCTGGCCGGGACACGAAGGTTACGATTACCTGCCAATCAATTTTCTGGTGGGCAAAGGCGTCACGCTGGCCGGAACCATCGGCCACGTCAAAAGCGCGATTGACAGTATGCTGCGGCGCGGCGAACTCAATCAGGTGATCTGGCTCAAGGGCACGCCGACGATCATGATTGGTGAAACCGACGATCCGCATTTTGAAGAACATCTGAGCGAAGGGCCTTATGTCGTCTTTGATGACGCGGCGAAACCTGAATATAAAAACGATCCGCGCGTTTATTTCGTGCCGGGCCATCCGGTGCTGCAAACGGCGCTGCCCGAACTGATGAAAGGCCTCGGCGTCAGCGTGGCAGGCAACGCGATCATGAAATGGCAGCAGTTCGAGCGGTGGGGCATGCACAACGTCGAATATGGTTCGTGGTCGCGCAAGGTGATGACCGTCGCCAAGCCCATCGCTGCCGCAGGCGTGATGGCCGCAGGCGTGTGGGGCCTGGGCACACTGGTGCGCCGCGCAACCGGACACTGATGAAAAGTAAATGTGGTGTCATGGCCCAACGTGGCACCGTGACTGAATCCTGATGCCTGATTTATATAAATCAGTTTTCAATTGCGCGGATGGGCAGTGTTGCGCGATTTGCCAGAATCGCGCTGGCCTCGCAAGCGAACCGTCGTGAGAGCCGCGCGATTTTGGCAAATCGCGCAACACTCGCGGCTTCACTGCGCTGGTCTGAAATCCGATCCAGGAAAATCAGGCATCAGGATTCAGCCGCGTGAAACTCCCTGCCAATGACAGGAGCGCGGGAAAACCGGCATGTTGTTGCGGCTTGTTCAATCAACTGCTCAGAGACAGACGGGCAGTGTCGGCATTGTCTGGCAGACGCTGCTGAATCTGTGGCATTCGCTGCTGGCGCGGCTGCCTTATCTCGTCATCGGATTGATTGTCATCACGGCATTCGTCATTACGGCGCGCATTGTCCGGCGCATCATTCACACGGCGGGCGAACGCACGCGGCTGGATGTGACGCTGGCCGATCTGCTTGGCAGGCTGGCGTGGCTGGGCATCATTATTCTGGGCGTCTTTGTCGCGGCGGTTGTGGTCTTTCCGGCATTCAAACCGGGCGACCTGGTGGCGGGACTGGGCATTACTTCGGTGGCCATCGGGTTTGCCTTCAAGGACATTCTGCAAAACTTCTTTGCGGGCATTCTGATTCTGTGGCGGCGACCGTTTCGCATCGGTGACGAGATTCGCACGAAGGATTTTGAAGGCACGGTCGAGGACATCAACACGCGCTCGACGTGGCTCAAAACTTATGACGGCGAGCGCGTCATCGTGCCGAACAGCGATGTTTACACCAGCCCGATTATGGTGCGGACGGCTTTTCATAAGCGCCGCCTGAAATTCGTCGTCGGCATTGGCTATCCCGATTCGATTGAGCAGGCGCGTGCGACGATTGAGCAGGTACTCGAACAGACCGAAGGCGTGATGAAAGATCCCGGCCCCTGGGTTTACGTCAGCGAACTGGCGCCCTCATCGGTCAATTTTACAGTCTGGTTCTGGACTGAACCTGAGCAGGCAAAGGCGCTGGCCGCCGCCAACCGCGTGGCAACGGGCATCAAGCTGGCGCTCGACAAGGCGGGCATTGATATGCCGTACCCGCACGAGGTCGTGCTTTTTCACGACACGACCGGTTCGCGCCAGGGCGACATCGAACGCGAGACTTACCTGCATCAGTCAAACGGCGCAGCGCCACAAACCATGCGACAGGGGAAATGAAGTATTACCAGCCGAAAACTCAGTTCAATCCGAACACGCAGCGGTTCATCTTTGCCACCGGCATCGAATGCAGCTACCCGACCATTCAGACCGATCAGGGCCGCCGCCGCGTGGATGAAATGGAAAAGTGCAAACATTACGAACGCTGGCGCGAAGACCTGCAACTGACGCTTGACCTGGGCATTCAGATGCTGCGGTACGGGCCGCCTTATTACCGCATTCACACCGGCCCGGATCGGTATGACTGGTCATGGACTGATGAAGTGCTGCCGGTGATGAAGCAGGTCAACATCATTCCGATTATGGATCTGTGCCATTTCGGCGTGCCGGACTGGATCGGTAATTTTCAGAATCCCGACTTCCCGAAACTGTTTGCCGCTTATGCGCGGGCCTTTGCCGAACGTTATGACTGGGTGCGGTTCTATACGCCGGTCAACGAAATGTTCATCGCGGCTGAATTCAGCGCGTGGTACGGCTGGTGGAATGAGCGGCTGAGTTCGCACACAGGCTTTGTGACCGCGCTCAAACATATTGTGCGCGCCAATGTCGAAGCGATGCTGAAGATTCTCGAAATTCGCCCTGACGCGCTTTTTATTCAGAGCGAATCGTCAGAATACACGCACGCCAGCAGCCCCGACCTGCTCGACGAAGCCGAGATGTTCAATGAACGCCGCTTCCTGTCGCTCGATCTCAATTACGGGCGGCGCGTTTCGTCAGGGATGTATGAATACCTGATGGACAACGGGATGACGGCTGAGGAATGTGATTTTTTCCTGGCGCATCACCTGCGCGAACACTGCATCATGGGCAACGACTATTACGCGGCCAACGAACACCTGCTGGTGAGCGAGGACAAGAGCATTTACGCTGGCGAGATTTTTGGTTACTACGTCGTCACGCGCGATTATTACAATCGCTACAACCTGCCGGTGATGCACACCGAGACGAACAATGCCGAGCCGGATGCTGAACGCTGGTTGTGGAAGACGTGGGCGAATATTCAGAAATTGCGCCACGACGGCGTGCCGCTGATCGGGATGACCTGGTATAGTCTGACCGATCAGGTGGACTGGGACACGGCGCTGCGCGAAGAAAATAATCGCGTCAACCCGCTTGGTCTGTATGATCTCGACCGGAAGGTTCGTCCGGTCGGTCGCGCTTACAAAAAGCTGATCACTCAGTGGCAGGACACGCCGCTGCTGCCGAACGGGCCGCTGACTTTGATTGGCAGTCCGTAAGTCGGGTTGTCAGATTCGCCTGGAGGAAAGCTGCTCTGATGAACGTCGTGGCTCTTGAGATTCTGGTGATTATCCTGCTGCTGCTGGCCAACGGAGTCTTTGCCATGTCAGAGATTGCGGTTGTGTCGGCGCGCCGGGTGCGCCTGCAACAGCGGGCCGCTGCCGGTGACCTCAATGCGCTGGCGGCGCTGAACCTGGCCAAAGCGCCTGATCGCTTTCTTTCGACAGTACAGATCGGCATTACGCTGATTGGCATTCTGGCCGGAGCTTTTGGCGGCGCTACAGTGGCCGGAATGCTGGCGCAGCAGTTCAGCCGGGTTCAGCCGCTGGCGCCTTACAGTGAAGCCCTCAGCCTGGGCGTGGTGGTGGTCTGCATCACTTATCTCTCGCTGATCATCGGTGAACTGGTGCCGAAACGGCTGGCGCTGAATAATCCTGAACGAATCGCCGCGCGCGTGGCGAGGCCCATGCAGCAGCTTTCCAGGCTGGCGGCTCCGGCGGTCGCGCTGCTCAGCATTTCAACGGCACTGCTGCTGCGACTGCTGCGCGTCAGGCCGTCGAATGAACCGCCGGTTACAGAAGAGGAGATCAGAGTGCTGATCAATCAGGGCACCGAAGCCGGAGTCTTTGAAGCGACGGAGCAGGAACTGGTTGAGCATGTGCTGCACCTGGCCGATCAGCGCATCCCGCTGCTGATGACGCCGCGCCTGAAAATTGAGTGGCTGGACATCAGCGCCCCGTCTGCCGAATTGCGAGAGCGCGTCATCAGCAGTCGCTATTCACGCCTGCCGGTCTGTCAGGGAACGCTCGATAACATTCTGGGCGTGGTGGTCGCCAAAGACCTGCTGGCGCGCGCGCTGGCCGGGGAGCCGCTTGACCTGCGCGCTGCACTGCGGCAGCCGCTGTACGTGCCTGAAACCAGAACCGCGCTGCAACTGCTGGAACTGTTCCGGCAATCCCCGGCGCGCATCGCCATGGTGGTTGATGAACACGGCGCGCTCGAAGGGCTGGTGACAATGTACGACGTGCTGGAAGCCATTGTCGGTGAACTGCCTCAATCAGAAGGACAGAGCGAGGTGCTGGCCATTCAGCGCGAGGATGGTTCGTGGCTGCTCGATGGCCGTCTGCCGCTCGCCGAGTTCAGAGCGATTTATCAGCTCAGCAGACTGCCTGGCGAAGACTCTGGCGCTTATCACACGCTGGCCGGGTTCGTGCTGGCGCAACTCGGACGCCTGCCGGTCACGGCTGAAACCTTTGTCTGGAACGATCTGAAATTTGAGATCGTGGATATGGATCGCCGTCGCGTGGACAGGATTCTGGTCACGCGCGTGAAATCATCATGAATCACTGGATTGAAGGCGGATTGTTACTGCTGGCGCTGATCGCAGGCACGTGCGCGGGCTGGATCGCCGGTCGCCGCGCCGGATTGCGCCTGCCGAATGTCTGGGTCAGCTTACTGGTGCTGCTCGCCGGGTCGCTCGGCGGGCCGCTGCTGACTTATCGCCTGATGGGCGCACAGGTCTGGTCATTTATGCTGGCGTTGCTGTTGAGCGGTCTGGCCATCGGCCTGACCTGCTGGCCGATGAGCGAAACGCAGGGACGACGGGAATGGTGAAGCGATTCAGCGTCCGATGAGCGCCGACCACAAGGTAATTCCGGCGTCCATGCGCCCGCGCACCCAGTGCCAGCTTGCCACGAATTCATCCCACGCATACGGCACCATCGCCAGCGAAATCGCCACTGAAATCAGGCACAGCGTACACCACGAACCAAAGATCGTCGGTTGCAGGATAAAGAGCAGAATGCTGGTCGCGCCGAAAGGAATCACGGCAATCGCAAAAATAATCACGACCCAGGGCAGCTGCTTCCATCTTTCATTCCCGCCCATCAGGCCAAAGACGGCATCAATCAGATAGCCGAATGCGCCCAGCGCAGCGTCAGGAACGGGCAGCGCGTGTGAAATGCCGCTGTTGAGAATGCGCTGACTGCCATCTCCGAAAAACGGTTCAGGAATTTCAGGCACCACGCCAAGCTGGTACAACGCCAGCCACCCGGCAATCACGAATCCGACAAAGGCCAGAATGACGAGCGGCACGCGCTGCGCCCACGATGACGGGTTATAAACCCATCCCGCCGGAGCGTGCGCCAGCCGGTCACGCTGACTTTCACCCGGCCACTGCTGCGCGCTGAGCCGAACCTGATTCACGTAGCATCTCCAAATAAAAAATCATTTCACCACGAAGGACACGAAGAACACGAAGGGGAAGAAAGAAGAGGGGAAAAGGGGAAGAGGGGAAGAGGCAACGAGAAGTTTCTGAGTTGCCGCGTGTATGCATCACTTTTTCTCCTTTTCTCCCTTTCTCCTTTTCTCCTCTCCTCCTTTTCCCCCTTTCTCCTCTTCCTTCCTTCACTTCGTGGTGAAAAATTCTGCTGCTTCACCGCTGCTTTCCGGCCATTCGTTCATCGTTCCAGTAAACTGGGCGATTGAAATGCTCGTGCAACAGGCGTTCATAATCGCGGGAAAGCAGATTTTCCTTTTTGTATTCGGGACTGTTTCTGATCTCGTCCTGCGTCAGCCGCACGAAGACTTTTGATTCTGTCCAACTGACGCGCTCAATCCAGGGCGGCGCAACCAGCACCTTGCGGCCCGGCAGCCAGTTGCGCGTGTCAACGACCAGGTAGCGAATTGCCCAGGTGTCGTCTTCGATGATGAAATCCTCAACGTGGCCGAGGTCGCCATCGGTGGCCTGAATGTCCGAGCCGCGCACTTCGCTGGTGCTGCGCAGGTGAACATCCTGTGACGGTTCTTCCTGACTTTCGCGCTGCGCGGATTCTGCGGCAATCTGGTCGGCCATCACCGGAGGCATCGCCACCGCTGCCGGATAGGCTGCCGAACCCCATAACCCGGGGCCGCCCCAGTAAAACGGATAGCCGTAATAGCTCATATAAAGCGATTCGTGCTGCCGCGAAACCGGTTTGTGCGTGTCAATGTCAGGACTGTTTCTGACCTGATCCATCGTCAGGCTGACGTGAATCCGGCTGTTGTCGCGGTCAACTCCGGTAATTGAAAACGGTGAAATCAGCACCTGTTTTCCGGCCAGCCAGGAACCGGTGTCCACGACCAGATACCTGATCGTCCATTGTTCATCATCGAAGTAAAACTGTTCGACCTCGCCGATGGAACCGTCAGTGGCCATAATGGCGAAGCCCTGTAAATCACTGGCGCTTTGCAACATTGTTTCTTCCTCCTCAGTATTCGCATTTGAGAATGCGCCGCCGTCCGTTGTGATCAATGCTCAGGTCAAGGCCGAGAATCTTTCCCGCCAGACCGCGCAACACTTCATCTTCCAGCCTGCCGTTCGATTCCAGATCAATCCAGCGGGCGCTGCGATCAGGCCCGACAATCGGCGCGGCGCGACCCTGCGGAAAGGCTTCAATCACGATCTGCGAACGATGTTCATCGAGCGGCAAGGCTCTGATGGCAATGCGCACGCGACCTTCGACCCAGGCGCGTGTTTCTTCAGCGCGCGGCAGATTAGCGTAATGCGCCAGGTCGGTGCGCGAAGTCACACCGTCAGCATATTTCATCCATCCGGTCAGCAGCTTGTCCTCAATCGGTTCAATGCGGCGGCTCTGGTCCTGGTAACTGATGCCGCAGCTATTGAGAATCTGACGTGCCGTGCTGATGATCTGCGGGCGCGACGCCGCAATTGTGTAAGGCGAGGGCAGTGGTTTGGTATTTTCAGGTTTGTCCCATTCAATCTGCGCCTGTGCGGTTGAAAGAACCATCGTCAGCCAGCACAGAGCGAGACACCCCGTCGTCAGGCGCGTTGCATTCAGTTTCATCGGCCTCACCTCCAGTCAGATAAAAATCAGGGCAAGCCTCGTGCCTGATCTGTTCCACCAGAACAAAAGGGTGGCCACCTCACAGCAGCCACCCTTCGGTAATGGACGATGTTTTGTCCGGCTTGAAAGTTAATCGAGCGAAACGGTCACGAACATCAACTGACTGCCGCGTTCGACCTGCAACACCACTTCGCTGGCGCCCCTGAGTGAGCGCAGGGCAGTGGTCAGATCCTGCGCGGTCGTCACGGTAGTGCGGTTGATGCGGTGAATGACATCACCGCGCTGCAGACCGGCTTCAGATGCCGGGCTGCCAGGCTGCACCTGCTGAATGACTGCGCCGGTATTGATCTTCAGCTTCAGTTCGCTGGCAATATCCGGCGTCACGTTCGACACCGAAATGCCAAGTTTGACGCCGCCTTCTTCATCGGTTGATTTCTCTTCGGCGTCAGTGCGGCCCGGACGTTCACCGAGCGTGATGCTGGTCGTCTGCGTGCGACCATCGCGGACGTATTTGACCTGGACGGTCTTGTTGACCGGCGTGTCAGCCACGATCTCGGTCAGTTGCTTCGGTGAAGTGACGTGTTTGCCGTCAAACTCAATGATCACGTCGCCGCTGCGCAGACCCGATTTTGAAGCCGGGCCGCCCGCCGCCAGATCGCCAACCAGCACGCCTTCGGTGCCTTCAAAGCCGACCGATTTCGCTACGGCTTCATTGAGCGGCTGCAGGTTCAGGCCCAGATAACCGCGCGAGACTTTGCCGTTCCTGGCGAGTTGCGTGTAGACCTTCTTCGCCAGATTCGACGGGATGGCGAAGCCGATGCCTTCGCTGCCGCCGGAGCGTGAAAAGATCATCGTGTTGATGCCGACGACTTCACCGGACATATTGACGAGCGGGCCACCCGAATTGCCCGGATTGATTGAAGCATCGGTCTGAATGTAATTGTCATACGGCCCGGCGCGCAGGTCGCGGCCTGTAGCCGAAACGATCCCGGCAGTCATCGTCTGTTCAAGTCCGAACGGAGAACCGAGTGCGATGACCCATTCGCCCTGTTCGAGTCTGCTCGAATCGCCCAGCGTGGCAAAGGGCAGGTTCTGCGCATCAATCTTGATCAGCGCGAGGTCGGTTTCAGGATCAGTGCCGATGCGGCGCGCTTTCATTTCGCGGCCATCCGCCAGTTTGACCTTGATTTCATCGGCGTCACCGGCGACGTGATTATTGGTCAGAATGTAACCATCGGCGCTGATGATGACGCCTGAACCGGTGCCGCGTTTCGCACGCGGTTCCATCTGGCCGAAGCCGGGGAAGCCCGGAATCATCGGCAGGCCTTCCATTTCGCTGCGCGCGTTGCGCTTCGGTTTTTCGACGACATCAATGTTGACAACGGCGGGTTTGACCTGTCGGGCGACGTTGATAAAAGCGCGCGACAGTTCGGCTGGCGAGGTCAGCGCGGCGGGCTGCTGAGTGGTTTGTGTCCGCTGCGCGAGCTGACTCTGCTGGCTCTGCTGACCAAAAGCCTGATGATGCAGCACCGTGCCCATTCCCAGTCCCAGCGCCAGCGCGAGCGCCGGAGCCAGCACTCGTGCGCGCATTGCCCGCAAAGCCTGTTTGCTGAATTTTGTTTCCATCTGTTCTTCTACCTCTCCTTGTGAAAAGTCAGTGACGGCTGTGCCAGACCCGACCAGTCAGGGTCTGGTCCTCAGTCGAAACCTTTCGATGAAGAGCATGAAAATGTCGCTGTCCGGCACGCAAATTATTCTCTGTTAAGTGCAGGAAGAAGCAGGGAGCGCAGGCGTCAGAACAGAACAAGACAGAACAAGGAGAGAACAAGGAGCGCAGGACAGAACAAGGAGCGCAGGCGTCCCGCCTGCATGCATTTCATCAAAGGCGCAGTGATTGAAACCAGGCAGGCGGGACGCCTGCGCTCCTTGTTTTAATGCAACTCAGGGAATGGCGTAATAGCCTTCGCGCGCGCGGACGTTGAGCGAGGGCAGGCCTTTGGGCGGGTTGAGGCGCACTCTGATTTTGCGCCATTTGCCATCGCGTTTTTCGTTCAGCGGCACATAGCCGAGGCTGTACTGATGACGCAGCACCAGGGCGATGCGCGTAATGGCGTCTTCGAGTTCTTCCCACGAATGCGGGAAGAAGGTCAGCCCGCCGGTGGCGCGGGCAATCTCTTCGAGAACTGCCTGTCCCTGACGATCAAGGATGCTGTTGGCGGCTGCGCCTTCCTCGCCGATGCCGATGCAGTAAATTTGCACATCCGATTCCTTCAGCAGCCGTCGCAGTTCGCCGTAACTGTAGCGCGAGGAATTGTCCTGTCCGTCGGAAATGATGAGCAGTGCGCGCCGGTCGTGACGGCCTTCGCGGGCTTTTTCAATCCCCAGATAAGCGGCATCAAACAGGGCTGTCTGACCACTCGGATCGGCCAGCGTCAGTTTGTTGATGATCGTGTCGCCGCCTGAAAATCCGGCCAGCAGAGAGGCGCGCTGATTGAATCCGATCAGGAAAAAATCATCATCTTCGTGGCTGGTGGTGATGAAGGCTTTGAGCGCCTCGCGGGCGCGCGACAGCTTGCTTTTCATACTGCCTGACAGGTCAAAGACGATGCCGATGCTGAGCGGTCTGTCCTCATCGCTGAAAAAATCAATCTGCTGTCTGACCTTGTCTTCATAGACTTCAAAGTTATCGCGCGTCAGGCCGCTGATCTGACGATTGAACTGATCCAGCACGGTCACGCCCACCGTGACGACTGAGGTGCGCTGTTTGATTACCGGTTCCTGCCCTGTTTCGCGCAGTTGCTGCCCCGGCGACAATTGCGGCAGCAGCGCCACCGGCAGGGCCGCCGCCACACTGGCGCAGAACCGGCGGCGGCAAATCAGAGCGTTCATTCGTCTGCCTCCTTGAAGTGGTGGTTTCAGAGATGCGGGGGCGCAGACCCCGACCTGTCCGGCTGGCAGATGTCCGCCGTCAGACACAGCGGACTAAGTGGTTCACAACTAATGTGCCACGATGAGGAATCGTCAGCCCCTGCCGATAAAATGCGGGTCGGGCCGTGTTCATTAAGAGGAAATGACCAGCCTGAAATTCTGCGCTGCGATCAGTTCACGCCGCGCTGTCCGGCTCTGAAACAGAATGTGTATGTTCTGGCGCGGGGTGTATGCCGATTGTTCGTTCAGGCTTTCAGGGACAGGTCGGAAAGGAATGCCGCATCCTGGGTACGGCAACGGACAGACGTTGCGATCAGTGCAGACATAGACTGCCGGACTCCCGTCAACCCTCCCCGACAGCATTCAATTGCAGATCAGAAAAGTTTCCCGGCATCAGGTCAGCCCTGTCTGTTGATACAAATTCCGCCGGATGACAGGCAGTTGCTGCATCCGGCCACGAACCTGCGATTTCACAAACGCAAATAACCAGTGGAGGACGTTATGGCAGACTATTACCGCAATTATGGCAGCGACCGATATTCACGCCGTTATGAAGATGACGATGACCGTTACCGCCGCAACCGCTCTGACCGCGATGAAGAGCGCGGCTTTATGGATCGGGCCGGAGATGAAGTGCGATCCTGGTTCGGTGATGAAGAGGCTGAACGCCGCCGCCGCCTGGACGAGATGGAAGATGAACGACGCCAGGGCCGCGAAGGTTATCGCCGCGATTACGGGCGCGATTATGGCCGCGAATCTTCTTACGGCAACTCAGGCCTGAGCAGTTCACGCGGCAGTTACGGCAGAGAAGGTTACACCGGCAGCAGCTATGGCCGTGATTACGGGCGTGATTATGGCCGCAGTGCGTCGGGCCGCGATTATGGCCGCGAAGGCTGGCGCAGTTCGGGCAGCAGCGATTATGGCCGTGATTACGGACGCGGCTATTACGGCAGCAGCTACGGCGGCGGTTATGGCAGCGGTTCATACGGCAGCACCAGAGGCGGCTACGCCAGCGAAGGCGGCTACACCAGCGGCATTGACGCGGGCCGGTATGGAACTTACGGCAGCGATTACGGGCGCGATTATGGCCGCAGTGAATCTGACTGGCGCGGACAATCACGCGGTTACGGCGGTGATTACGGCCCGGCAGGTCAGTATGGCCGCTCCGGTGAGCGGGAGGATGAATCAATGCGCGGCTACAATTCGCCCTCATCCTGGAGCTACACCGAAATGTGGTGGATTCCGGGGCCGCACACCGGACGCGGGCCGAGCGGTTATCAGCGTTCCGATGAGCGCATCACCGAAGATGTCAATGAACGCCTGCAACAGCACGGCCAGGT
The DNA here is from genome assembly GCA_046331565.1 of Blastocatellia bacterium. Classification (GTDB taxonomy): domain Bacteria; phylum Acidobacteriota; class Blastocatellia; order RBC074; family RBC074; genus DASRDU01. Next base: position 1,923,245 of record JAXLQP010000001.1, on the reverse strand, counting down.
TGACGCCAGCAATATCAGCGTCAGCGTCAACAATGGCGAAGTCACGCTGTCAGGCAGCGTCAACAGTCGTCTTGAAAAACGCATCGCTGAAGACGTTGCCGAATCCTGTTCAGGCGTGAGGGAAGTGCAGAACAACCTGCGCGTTTCGCGTGAGCAGAGTCAGCAGACTTCAGGTTCACAGGCGCTGACCACAGGTTCGCAGACGCCGACCGGCAGTTCGCAAACCCAGAGCAGCACCGGCACCACCGGTCAGTCATCGCGTTCACGCACAACTTCGAGTTAAGGATCAGACCCTGAGTCATCAGCACTGATGACTTCGACTTTCTTCCCGCTGCGCCTCTGCGAGAATTCAGTTTTTCCGCAGGGGCGCAGCGGCGTCAGGCGGCGATGATGGCCTGAAATCGAAATCACGGAACAGACGAATACATAATCAGGCCGGGCGCCGGATAGTTTTTTCATCTGTTCCGTGATTTTCGTGTGTGGCGTTCGCTCTGATTTTCTTACGCGGGACTGGGGCGGCTGGGGGCAATCTGCGGACGTGGCCGGGCGCGGCTGTTTTCAGGACTGGCTGACCGGCTGCCGTGATGGCGTGAATAAACCTCGGTGAACTCTGCGCCGAGAAACAGCACCTGGCTGCTGAAATAGATCCAGACCATCAGCACCAGCACCGTGCCGACCAGGCCGTAGGCGCTGACGTAGCTGCTGTGCGCGACATAGAACGTCAGTAACCGCTTCGCAATCTCCCACAACAGGGCAGTGGCAATGGCCCCGGCGATCACATCGCGCCAGTGAACTTCAGCATCGGGCAGGTACCTGAAGAGCAGCGCAAAGATGACGGTATTGAGCGCCAGCGTCACCACCAGACCGAGCAGATAGCCGGTCACGCCGCCAATCACCGGCAGACTCTCAAGCGTGCCGAGCAGGGCCTGAGTGATTGCCGTCAGCGAGAAGGAAAGCAGCAGCAGCACGCCGACCGCCAGCACCATCAGAAATGACACCAGTTTCTCGCGGGCATAACTGAGCAGGTAAGACCACCAGCCTGAACTCTGCGGCGGTTCAGGCACGCGCCAGATTTTATTGAAGCTGCTGTCGAGCTGCTGAAAGACGCCTGAAGCTCCGATGAGCAGCGTCAGCAGTCCGGCTCCGGTGGCGGTGGCCGCTTTGTCCTGAATCACCGCCAGCATCTCGCGCAGCGTGTTGCTGAACTGCGGTGAAAACGTCTGCGCGGCGGTTTGTAATAACTGCTGCTGCGCGTCGAGGGCGCTGTTCTGATAACGCAGCACAAAACCGAGCGCAGCCAGCAGCAGAATCAGCAGCGGGAAAATCGAGAACATCGTGTAATAGGCCAGCGCCGCGCCGCGTTGTCCGGCTTCGTCTTTCTGGAATTCGTCCCAGGTTTCGGTGAGTAATGGCCACACCCTGGCTTTGAAATTCATGGCAGCTCTGCCTGATCTATTCTGCCTGATCCATGATGATCAGGTTTCGGGCGGAAGCGGCTGATAAAAAACGGCTGCCACAATCATCGCTGTCAGACCGTGACAGAGCTGATTACGGCAGCCGAAACGGCTTCGAGACGGGGTGGCACGTTCACCCATTCCATGCCACTGGATGATGCCTGCATCCCTGCCCGTGCCGAAGTCTTCTCCAATCCCTATTGGAGGTCCACAAACGAAGCGCAATGCAAACCTCATGCCTCAGCGCCTGTTCTGCGGTCAGGGCGGGAATGGCTCTCTGTCAGGGCCTGATCCGTCCGGCCCTCGCACGAAGGTAATGCAGAAGGGGATACGCCTGTCTGAAGTGAGGACGATGTTTGCTCAGCCGCCAGCGCGCTGTTTCGAGCGGTCAGGCCTGTCTGTCATCAAAACACATTGACCTGCCCACGAACGAAGACTGCCGCCGTGCTGCACGCCCGAATGTAATTGCGCGCATCGCCATCAATCGTGAATCTTCGATTGACCGTCAGCTAACTGCCTGACAACACGGCCACTGCGGGTTGCGGCGCGGCACTGGCATCTTGCTTGCCTTGTTCGAGGGCGGATGTTCTGGAAAGCGGAAGAGAGTGGCAGAACCATGAAAGTGACATCGCAGAAATTGAAGACTATGAAAGCCGCCGCCGGCGCCGACGGCGTTACCGACTGGGTGACGCTCAATGCCCGGCAGCGGTGTGATGAAGCCGGGCTGTTTGAGCAGGAACTGTTTGCGCGGGTAGTGGCTCAGGATGATGCCGTGCTGGCGCTGTCGCAGCTTTATCAGCTTTATCTGGCCAAAATGAATCTGCCGGGCAAGCCCATCGGCACGATGCTGTTTCTGGGGCCGACCGGTTCCGGCAAGACGCGCTCAGTTGAAGCTGCCGCGGAAATCCTGTTCGGTGATCCTTACGCGATGATCAAGATTGATTGCGCCGAGTTTCAGCATTCGCACGAAATCTCAAAGCTGGTCGGCTCGCCTCCGGGTTATCTCGGTCATCGTGAAACGCAGCCGCTGCTGTCGCAGGACAACATTGATCGCTTTCAGACGCCGAACAAGAAGCTGACTTTCATTCTGTTTGATGAAATCGAGAAAGCCAGTGATTCATTGTGGCAACTGCTGCTCGGTATTCTCGACAAGGCCACGCTGACGCTGGGTGACAACCGTCGTGTGGATTTTTCGCGGTGCATCATCGTGATGACCTCAAACCTGGGCGCGCGCGAAATGAGCCTTGTGACCGAAGGCAAGATGGGATTCACGCCCTGCGAAATGTCTTCGCCGGAACTCAACGCCAAACTGACCAAAATCGGAGTTGAAGCGGCGCGGCGCAAATTCTCGCCGGAGTTTATGAACCGGCTGGATAAGGTTGTGGTCTTTCAGTCACTGGCTGAAGCCGCGATGCGGCGCATTCTGGATCTGGAACTTGAAGTGGTGCAGCGGCGCATTCTGGCTGCCGGGCGCGGCCCCTTTGTGCTGCGCTGTACTGATGGCGTCAAGGAGTTTCTGTTGCAGGAAGGTTTTGACCAGCGTTATGGCGCGCGGCCATTGAAACGGGCGATTGAGCGTCATCTGATCATTCCGCTGTCAAATCTGATTGCGACGGGGCAGCTCAATGCGGGTGATGTCCTGGTGGTGGATCAGGATGATGAGGAATGTGAATTGTGTTTTCGCAAGGCCAGCGGGATCGCCCGTCTGGGGCTTGATCCGGGCATTCAGAATTCAGGCGGATTTGCGCCCGCGCCGGTAACGGTGCTGGGTTTCTGAACCGTGTTTTGTCTGAGTATCACTTTGTCAGCGCAGCATTGCCTGACAGGGCAGCAGGCCGAAAATCTGCTGCCCGAATGTCATCTACCGGATGGCTCAGGCCTGACCCGGTAATTAACCGAACCCTGGAGGGTAATATGAAAAAGAGTTTTCTGGCTTTTATTCTGATCGCGGCAGTCAGCGTGGCTTTCAATGGCTGCGCCACGACCAGCCGGGACAATACCACCGGAACGACTACCGAAAACAAGGCCAAAATGTCAGATTCAGACCTTGAAAACAGCATCAAGGCCAAACTGAACACTGATGACAAACTGCGGGCCGCCGGGATTGACGTTGACGCCAGCGTTGATCGCAACGAAGCGACACTGTCAGGCACGGTCGAATCAGAAGCGTTGCGGTCGCGTGCGGTCGAACTGGCGAAAAGCGCGCATTCCGGCCTCATCGTGACTGACAAGATTGATGTCAAACCGCGCGAACTGTCCCGCTCGGAATACACCGAGGAGAACGCGCGCGAGGAACGCAGCCGCGCCAAAGAGGCCGGTGATACGGTTGGCAGTTCAATGGATGATGCCTGGCTGCATGCCAAAATCGTGACCAAACTGATTGGCAACGCCAGCACGCCGGAACGCAAGATCAATGTGGACGTAAACAACGATGTCGTCACCCTGCGCGGCACGGTGGACACTGCTGAAGCGAAAGCCGAAGCCGAACGAGTGGCGAAGGAAACCGAAGGCGTCAAGCGGGTCGTCAATCAGCTCAGGGTCGGCAACGCCGCCTCGGAAAAACACAAATAAGCGAGTGCAATCAGATGCCTCCTTTTGGTTGATGGTCATAGTGGCTCAACCAGCTTCGGGCGATGCTTGCGGCATCGCCCTTTTTTTGCAGAGAGGACGGAACAGACGGAAATAACAAAACACACGGAAAAGACAAATCAGTTTCAGGACTGCCTTCCGTCGTTCCGTTATTTCCGTCTGTTCCGTCCTCTCTTCCGGTTTTCAGTGTTGTTTTTGTGTTCAGAATTATTCGGGCTGATCAGAAGTGAACTCAGGTTGTTCTGAGGCTGTGGATTCAGTGAGGCGTGCCATCAGCCATTCTCTGAAGATGGCGGCTTCGTGTTCCTTGCGTGTCCAGCGGGCGCGGTCAAACATTGTCAGCGCCATCATCAGCGCGTGATGCTGTCCGGCGCGATCACCGGCAAGTTCAAACTGACGATAGTAACGGTCAATCAGCGCCACGCTCTGTCGCGCGGTGGCTTCGTCTCTGAACCCGAGCTTTCCGGCAAAGAAACCGGAATAGACGTTCATCGGCGAGCCGGTCGTGGTGTACAGATCAAAGTAACCGCTGATGAGTCCGGCCTGCTGCAACACCGAAGCCACATAGCTGGGCCGCGAGCCGGTAATCATTGAGAGGTCTTCGACGCTGTCCATCCCGGTCGTGAACAGCGAGATGATCTGATCCTTTTTCGACATGCGCCGCTCGCGCGGTGTCGCTGACTGCTCTTCCGGTAAAAAGTCCTGCTTCATACGCCTTTCTCTGTATGCAAATTGCAAGCCTGATGATTATTGTGGCAAAGCAGCAGTTGAAGAAAAAGGGAAGCGCGCAGGAACTCGAAGAGATGGCAGCGGCCATTCGCGTCTGTGTGAAATGCCCGCTGCACGAATCGCGCACCATCGCCGTACCGGGCGACGGCAGGGCGAATGCAAAGGTAATGATCATCGGTGAAGCGCCGGGCCGCGATGAAGACACGACCGGACACCCGTTCGTGGGCGCGGCAGGGCGGTTTCTTGATTCGGTGCTTGAGGGCAGCGGCATCAGCCGTGAAGATTTGTTCATCACCAATACGGTCAAGTGTCGCCCGCCGAATAACCGCACGCCGCGCAAGCTGGAAGTTGACACCTGCACGGCGAATTATCTTTTTCATCAGATCGAACTCGTCAATCCAGAACTGGTCATGCTGCTGGGCAGCGTGGCGGCCAAAAAGGTGCTGGGCATCAAAACCATCAGCGCAGCGCGCGGGCAGGTGATTGAACGCGACGGACGCAAATACCTGGTGGGCTATCATCCGGCGGTCAGGTTTTATCGTGAAGACCTGGCCGTAAAGGTCAGAGAGGATTTTGATCTGCTCAGAAGACTCATCGAAGAGTTATGAGGGCAGGCCGCAGTTTCAGCAGGAGGAACAATGATGGCGACACATACCGATCCGGTTTGCGGAATGCAGGTGGATGAAGAAACGGCAGCAGGTGAATCTGAATACCTGGGGCAGAAATATTACTTCTGCTCCGCCGACTGCAAACACAAATTCGAGCAGCGGCCCGAAGATTATGTCGTCAGACCCGGACAGGCGCAGCGCAGCGGAACAGACCTGTCATCATAACCGTGCTTTGCCCATCAGCAGGCAGGATTCAGAGAAGCCACAGAACCAGCCTGTCCCTGGGTACGCACGCTTCCAGCGTGCTGTCTTTTGCGAAGTCATTGTTTCCGCGAAACACAGCACGCTGGAAGCGTGCGTATCCAGGGACAGATGCTGGTTTGTGAGAAGCTGCCAGCTTGCTGATCCGGGCGGTCCTGTTTTAGTCTGAACCCGATTCAATCATGGGTCAGAACTTACGGTGACTGATATGAACATCCTGCTGCTGGCTGCTTCGGGCGGAGATCACATTCATCTGCTTTTCACGCTGTTCGTCATGTTTGCTGCGGCGAAGCTGGCCGCAGAAATCTTTGAGCGGCTGCATCAGCCGACCGTTGCCGGCGAAATCCTGGCCGGGGTCATCATCGGCCCCGCCGTGCTTGGTCTGGTCGCGCCTGATGCGCTGACTTCGGCGCTGGCTGAAATCGGCGTCATCTTTCTGCTCTTCAATGTCGGGCTGGAGACAAAACCGGCGAGCATCTTTCAGGTCGGCGGGCGTGCGCTGGTCGTGGCAGTGCTGGGCGTGGTGCTGCCGTTTGTGGCCGGATTCGCGCTGATGTGGGCGCTGGGGCGACCGAGCATTGAAGCTTTTTTCCTGGGCGCGGCGATGGTGGCGACTTCGGTTGGCATCACGGCGCGGGTGCTGGGCGAAATGGGGATGATTGAAACGCAGACGAGCCGGATCATTCTGGGCGCAGCGGTGATTGATGACATTCTGGGCCTGCTGATTCTGGCTGTCGTCAGCAGCCTGGCCAAAGGTGAAGCAAGCACGACGCAGATGCTGATTGAGATCGGGACGACGGCGGCGCTGGCGATTGGCTTCACGCTGCTGGTGGCTTTTGTCGGCGCGCGCGCCGTCAAGCGGATTCATCCGCGCGTTGAAAACCTGCGGCTCAGTCGTTCATGGTTTCTCTTTGGCATGATCCTGTGTCTGGGGCTGGCGCTGGTGGCGTCGTGGATTGGCGTGGCGGCGATCATCGGCGCGTTTCTGGCCGGAATGGCGCTGTCAGAAGCGGCTGAAGACACCGACATGCCGCATCAGGCTGAAACGATCAGTGAATTTTTTCTGCCTTTCTTTCTGACCAATATCGGCATGCAGGTCAAGGCCGAAATCTTTCTGAATCGTGAAATCATCCTGCTGGCGCTGGTCGTGACGGCGCTGGCAGTGCTGACGAAGTTCATTGGCTGCGGGCTGGGTGCGCTGTCAATGGGCCGACGCAAAGCCATGCAGATCGGCATGGGCATGGTTCCGCGCGGTGAAGTCGGTATCGTCGTCGCGCAGATCGGCCTGGGCCTGGCCGCCGTCAGCAGCGAAATTTATGGCGTCGTGCTGGTGATGGCGGTTGCCACGACGCTGATTGCGCCACCTTTTCTGCGCCGTCTTTACAAGGATGAGCCGGTCGAAAAAACGAGAGTCCCCGCCTCACAACCCGCCTGAACTGCTGTTTCTTTCAGCATAAAAACTTTTCACCAAGAAGTGGAGGAAAGAAAAGGAGAAGAGGAGAAGAGGAGATAAGGGTTGTGCAACAGCAGCGGCTCAGATCATCTTTATCTCCTTTTCTCCTCTTCTCCTTTTCCCCTTTTTTTCCTCTTCTTTCTTCCCTTCAAGTGGTCAATGGCAGTCTGTCACGGGGCAATAAACGGCACGCTGATTGATTGTGCATTGATCAGAGTGGAGGAAGTTGATGCGGTGGAATGAAGATCAGGCAGGGCGTCATCAGCGCAACTATCTGGAGCGCGCAACTGATGAGGTGCGCGCCTGGTTTGGTGATGACGCAGCCGCGCAGCGCAGGGAGGCTGATCTGGCCGCGCTCGGCAGAGGTGAGGGCCGTTATCCCGGCACTTTTGACCGCGCTGATCCGCACGGGTTCGGGCCTGCACGTCAGCGCAGTTACGAATGGTGGCGCAGTCCGGGGCCATACGCCGGGCGCGGGCCACAGGGGTATCAGCGTTCAGATGCGCGCATTGCTGAAGAGATCAATGAACGCCTGACACAGCATGGCCGCATTGATGCCAGACAAATTCAGGTCAGTGTCGCGTCCGGCATCGTCACGCTCAGCGGCGCCGTCAGCAGCCGCGCCGAAAAACACATGGCCGAAGATGTGGCTGAATCCTGCGCGGGTGTCAGCGAAGTGCAGAACCGAATTCGAGTCACACGCTGAATGGCTGAATGAATTTTCAGTCCTGAAACAGTTCACCACACGCCCCGGCACAGTTGGTAAATAACCGCTGCGCGCTTCATCCGTCCGCGCAATCTCACTACAGTCCGTCACTGAATGGATTTTCGCAGGCAGCTTTCAGCTCCGTCAGGAGCGGCAGATGCAGGACACAGGTCGCTCCTGACGGAACTGCGGGCATTTTGCCACGCTGGTTGCTATCAACAGGTCGCTCCTGACGGAGCTTGGTGGTCAACTCACTACGATCTGACGGAGCTGAGAGTGGTTCCTGATCTCACCAGCCAGGCCTCTGCATTCAACTGAAATCCGGGCCGATGTCTGCCATACGGCATTCCGATTGCTCCCCATCAGTCACCAGCCGGACATATCAGACAGTTCTGATTTCATTCACTGATCGGCAGGCAGCCGGGCTTTTGTGAGGAATGACTATGAGTGGTTCAAGACCGAGGGGAGCAGCATGCGCGGGTGTGCTGATTTGTTTCAGCCTGTGTTTACCGGGGTCGCTTGCGCTGGCGCAAACCAGAGTCAGGGCCGGATTCAATCTGTTCCCGCCTCAGCAGGATGTTGAAATCGGCAGACAGTCGGTGATTGAAGTCGAAAGACAGTTGCCATTGCTGCGCGATGCCCTGGCTGTTCAGACTCTGACTCGTCTGGGGCAGACGCTGGCGGCACAGGCTCCGGGCGAGCGGTTCCCTTACACTTTCAGGGTTCTCAATGTTGCGGCGGTGAATGCCTTCGCCCTGCCGGGCGGGACGATTTATCTCAATCGCGGCCTGCTTGAAGCCACGAAAACCGAAGCCGAACTGGCCGGAGTAATGGCGCATGAAATTGCGCACGTGGCGCTGCGGCACGGCACCAGTCAGATTTCAAAGGCCTGTCTGGCGCGCGCCGGTCTGGGTGTCCTCGGCGGAGTGACGGACAAAAACGCGGCGGGGCAGATCATCGCGGCAACCGGCGGATTCGGCCTGAATCCGGTTCTGGTGAAATACAGCCCTGAGAACGAAACGCAGGCTGATGTGCTGGCCGCGCAGATCATGGCGCGGGCCGGATATGATCCGCGTGAACTGGTGCTTTTTCTTGAGACGCTGCGGCGCAGCGGGAACGAGTTGTCAGGGCCGGTCGCATTTTTCAGCGATCATCCCGTCTTCAACGGACGCAGCGAGCGGATCGAACGCGAAGCCGCGCAATTGCGGGTGCAGAACGTCGCGCGGCAGAACGGCGGTTTCAGTCAGCTTCAGCGTGATCTGGCCGGACTGCCGCGACCAGGGCTGAATGACATTCCGCGCCGCAGCGCCGTTGCCGCCGTCAGCATTGCGCCCGGCGGCATCTCAGTCGCCAGCGTTCGCATTGACAAGCCTTCCACCCGCTATCGCACCTTCAGTCCGCCGGGCGGGCTGTATCAGATTGCTTATCCTGACAACTGGGAAGCTCATTCCGGCAGCGACAAATTCGGCGTCCTGCTCGCGCCGCCCGGTGCGGTCGTGCATTCGGGCGGTGTGCCGCAACTCGTTTACGGAGCCATCATCAATCATTACAGCCCGATTGGCGACAACAGCGAATACAGCGGTCGCCCGCGACGCGGCCTGCGTTATGTCGGCGGACGCGGCCCGCTCGTTGAAGCCACCAACGACCTGCTCAACAGCCTGTTGCAGAACAATCCGTATCTCGGTTTTGTGCGGGCTTCTGACCGGCGCTCTCAGGTGGGCGCGCCCCAGGTGATTACCTTCACGCTCAACGGGCGCTCACCCGTGACGGGCCGCGCCGAACGTGTGCAGCTTTACACCAGCCTCCTCAATGACGACCACATCATTTATGCGCTGTTCGTCGCGCCCGAAGAGGATTATGACGAATGCCGCCACACCTTCAATCAGATTCTGCGCAGCCTGCGCATTGATGACGACGAACTGAAACGCTACTGACCGCCACAGGTGAATTTATGAATGTCATGCTTTTCCCGTTTGGCGATTACTGGTGGTTGTATGTCGGCTTCGTCCTGTTCGTGCTGCTGATGCTGGTGATTGATCTGGGCATCTTTCAGCGCCACGCGCACGCGGTTTCATTTCGTGAAGCGGCCATCTGGAGCGGCGTCTGGGTGGCGCTTTCGCTCATCTTCAACTTTGCCCTGTACCATTACGCGCTCTGGCAACTGCCGCGCGATCCGCGACTGGCGGCGCTGCCGGGCTTTGATGCCGCTGCGGCGGCGTGGCAGGTGGCGCTCGAATTTCTGACCGGCTATGTCGTCGAAAAGTCGCTCTCGGTTGATAACATTTTCATCTTCGTCGTGATCTTCGGATATTTTCATATTCCGGCGCGCTATCAGCATCGGGTGTTGTTTTACGGCATTCTGGGGGCGCTCGTGTTTCGCGGAATCTTCATCGCCATCGGTTCGGCGCTGATGCAGTATCACTGGGTGCTGGTGATTTTCGGCGTCTTTCTGATCATTACAGGCGCCAGGATGATGTGGGCTGGCAGCGAGCGTTTTGAACCGGAGCGCAATCCGGCGCTGCGACTGTTTCGCCGTCTGGTGCCGGTGACAGAGGAACTGCACGACGATCATTTTCTGGTGCGCCTGAATGACGTGTGGCACGCGACGCCGCTGCTGGTGGCGCTGCTGGTGCTGGAAATGACGGACATCATCTTTGCGATTGATTCAGTCCCGGCGATCTTTGCGCTGACTGATGAGCCGCTGATTGTGTTCACGTCGAATATCTTTGCGATTCTCGGATTGCGAGCCATGTATTTTATGCTGGCCGGAGCGGTCGAAAAGTTTTATTTGCTCAAATACGGTCTCGCCGTGGTGCTGATCTTTGTCGGGCTGAAAATGGTCTGGCTCAATGACTGGTATGGCGGCAAGTTCCCGATCAGCCTGTCGCTGGGTTTCATTGTCACCATCATCGGTGCGGCCATCATTCTGTCACTGCTGTTTCCGAAGCGTCAGGGAGCGGCGACCGCCCCGCCGCGTGAACGCCCGACGTGAGACGGCACAGGGCTTGCCGGAAAGGCCGTCGGAGGAATGCAGTCTGATGAACGTCCGACGAGGCCCTGATATTGAAAAAATGGCTTTCGACCTGATCGAGCAACACGCGCCCCGCATTGCTGAAATGCTGCTGGAAATGGCCGCCGGGCCGGAATCGCTGCCTGAACTGACTGTCCGGTTGCGCGCCATGGCAGTTGAGGATGAACTGCCGCCGGAGGATTTCAAGGCCGCCGCCATGGCGCTTCGTTACGCCCGCCGCTCTCTGCTGCCCTCCGCTGCTGCGCACTGAACCCCGACGACAAAACCAGCCTGATTTTCAAGTGCGCAGGCAGAGAGTGTTGCGCGATTTGCCAAAATCGCGCTGAATCCGCCATCGGCCTGTAACGTAAGCCGCGCGATTCTGGCAAATCGCACAACACTCTCTGATGAGGCCGGTCAAAGCAAATCAGCCTTAATCTGCCGCCTTCTTGTCATCGGTGATCAGTTTTTTCAGGCAGGCAGTTGAACATGGGTGTCTGGTTTTACAGAGAACTGTTCGCAGAGCGGGCAGGTGGCGTATGTTTCAGAAACAAGCCGTCATGATCGCCAGCCGGTGAAAACCGGAACTGCCAACTCTGACAGCCTTCTCAGAGAGCAGATGGAATGGCACATACCTTGCCACCCTGTTTGACAGACTTTCCCGACGAAAGGAGCAAATCCGATGGCCTCCAGACCAGAAGCTGTCCGGCAGATGGCGGAGCAGATTCGCCGCTGCATCGAGCTTTGCCAGAACTGTCACACCGTCTGCCTGCGCACGCTGGCGCATTGTCAGCGCATGGGCGGGCCGCACGTGGCGGAACCACACCTGCGCGTGATGAATGACTGCGCGCAAATCTGTCAGATGAGCGCCGATTTCATGCTGCGCGGTTCTGATTTTCACGCGATGGTGTGCGGCGTGTGCGCTGAGGTTTGCGAAAGTTGCGCCGCGTCGTGCGAATCGTTTGCGGATGATGACCGCATGAGAGCCTGCGCTGAAACCTGCCGCGACTGTGCGGAAAGCTGCCGCGAAATGGCAACTCCGCTGGTTTCAGCCGGCAAACAATCCTGAAGAGGAAGGCAAGCCATGATGTATCAACCGAAACAATTCAGCCTGAGCGGGCTGAATGGCATCTCTGATCAGACCCTTGAGATGCACTTCAAACTTTACGAAGGTTACGTCAAGGGAACCAACCTGCTGAATGAACAGATCAGCAATTATCTCAAGTCCGGCAAAATCGGGCAGGCCGATGTGCCCGCGTATTCTGAAATCAAGCGGCGGCTCGGTTTTGAATACAACGGGATGGTGCTGCACGAATATTACTTCGGCAATCTGATGAAAGGCGGCGGCGGTGATGCGCCGTCCGGGTCGCGGTTTTTCCAGGCCGCAGAGACAAGCTGCGGCAGTTACCAGGTCTGGAAAGAGGATTTCATCGGCGTCGGCAAAATGCGCGGCGTCGGCTGGGCGATCTGTTACCAGGATCCACAGTCCGGGCTGCTCTCGAATCACTGGATCACGCTGCATCAGGTCAACAACATTGCGGGTTTCGTCCCCGTCCTCGTCATGGATGTGTGGGAACACGCCTTTCTGCTCGATTACGCTCCGGCAGAGCGCCCGAAGTACATCGAAGCATTCTTTTCCAATATCAACTGGCAGGCCGTTGAGCAGCGGCTGAAGCCGACCGGAACCACACGGTCCGGCTCACAGTCGCAGGGGTCAGCAAGCTGATCTGCGGTGATCCAGGTGGTTGCCCCGTTCTTTGAACTGACAGAAGCGGCGCGGCATGCAACAGTCATCAGCCCCACCGCTGATTGCTTCAGGGTGAAAAGGAGAACAAGTACGATGAGCGCCATTCTGCAACTCGTCAATCAGTTACCGGATCGCTCAACCGTTCCTCAAAGCGAGGAAGAGCAGTTCGGCAATCTTATGTCATCAGAGGTGTCGCCGGAGCAGAAGCTGGCCTGCGCGCTGACGTGGATTCTGCAACTACAGAATGACCTTGAAAGTGTGCGCTCCCGGCTCGCTCAGGCCGAACGTGACCTGATGCTGAAGGACGCACTGCTGCGCAACGCCGTAGTGCGTGAAAGGGAACTGCGCCGCCAGATCACGCCTCCCTGCGCGTCGCAGCTTACCGGCCTGACCGGAGTATGAAATTCAAACTGAAAAGAATTCTCTTCCGAATTGCGCTGGGCCTGCTGATCTATCTGGCCATCAGTTTTTCACCCGCAAGATCCGCGCCGCAGGAACACATCCATCCTTCCGGCAGACAGCCGCCGCGTTCGTCGCCGCCCGTTGCCGCACCGCAGGCGCGTGCCCTGTACGCACAACACTGCGCCACCTGTCACGGCGCTGATGGCCGCGCACAGACCGCCAGGGCCGCCGCGCTGAAAGTCAGGCCCGCCGACCTGACCGCGCTGCACGAAATGTCTGAGGCTGAAATTTATCAGGTCATCACCGACGGCATTGCAGACAGCGGAATGCCGTCATTCAAAAACAGGCTGAGCGATGATGAGCGCCATCTGATTGCTCAGTTCGTGCAGACCCTGCGACGACAGTCACCTGAATCAGATCACCATGATCATCACGACCACTCAGCGCCCGCCCCGCCACCCGCTCAGCCAGCCACCGCCACATCACCACACGCCGCACACGGCGCTGCCGGAATGATGATGAACACCGTCACCGGCGGGCCTTTTCGTTCAATGCGCGCCATCGGTTCAGGCACGGCCCTGCAGCCTGCTTCAACGCCGATGTGGATGTGGCATTTCAGTGCGGGCGAATGGATGCTGATGCTTCATACCGATGTCAAGGTCGGCTTCAATCATCAGGGCGGGCCGCGCGGCGTGGGCAAGGCTGAATCGCAGAACTGGCTGATGCTGATGGCTGAGCGCGCAGCGGGGCCGGGCCGCCTGATGCTGCGCGGGATGATTTCAGCCGAACCGCTGACAGCGCCGCACGGCGGATTCCCGCAGCTTTTTCAGACCGGCGAAACTTACCGCCGTCGCCCGCTGATTGACGCGCAGCATCCGCACGATCTGGTGATGGAACTGGCGGCGAGTTACACGCTGCCGCTGTCAGAAAATGTCTCGCTGCAACTTTACGGCGGCCCGGTGGGCGAACCTGCGCTCGGCCCGGTCGCGTTTATGCATCGCGTTTCGGCGCTTGAAAACCCGGCGGCTCCGCTCGGTCATCACTGGCAGGATTCCACGCACATCACGCACGGCGTCATCACCGGTTCGCTGACCGCGTGGAAGTTCAAGGTCGAGGCTTCCGGCTTTCACGGGCGCGAGCCTGACGAAGACCGCGTGGCGATTGAGTTCGGCCCGCTCGATTCATACAGCTTTCGCGCGTGGTTTACGCCGACGCCCGACTGGGCGATGCAGTTTTCTTACGGTCATCTGAGCAGTCCCGAAGTCGTCGCGCCCGGCGATCTTGACCGGATGACAGCTTCGATTACCTGGAATCGTCCGATCACTGACGGCAACTGGGCAACATCGCTGATCTGGGGCCGCAATTCAGAAGAACACGGCAACTCGAATTCATACCTGCTGGAATCAACGCTCAGTTTCCGGCGTCGCAATCATCTCTACACGCGGCTTGAACTGCTCGATAAAAGCGGGCTGCTCTCCGACAACGTCTTTGGCCGTCCGGGGCTGATCGGCGCTCCGCTGGTGCCGTTTGAAGACGATCACTTTCATCCGCCGCCTGAGTTTGAGCGCGCCTTTCGCGTCGGCGCATTTACATTCGGCGGGGTGCACGACTTTATTGCCAGTGATCTGTTTCGTGTGGGGATCGGCGCTGATGTGACCTTTTATCATCAGCCGTCTGAACTCAGACAGATTTACGGGCGCAATCCGGTTTCGACGCATCTCTTTCTGCGCTTTCGGCCCGGCGAGATGCGTTGAATGTCCGGCAGGAGGTTGACTGATGATTCGCCGCATTGTGATTTTTCTGCTGGCGCTGATTGTCATCGGCGTGATTATCGGCCTTGTGTTGTGGCCGCGCTGGCGAATGCCGCAGACCGCGCACGAGGTTGCGCAGAAGGCGGCTGATTCAGTGACGACAGGCAAAGTCAAAGCTGCGCTGACGCTGTCAAAACGGCTCTCGGCGTATGACATCAACGTGGACACGCGCGATGGTCAGGTGACGCTGACCGGGCAGGTTCCGTCTGAGATTGACAAGGAACTGGCGGCGAATGTCGCAAGGGATACGACCGGGGTTGCGCAGGTCAGCAATCAGTTGCAGGTGCAGCCCGGCCTGAAACCGTCAGAAGCCGGAGCGCGTGAAAGCGACCGCGTCGCCGATCTTGAAATCCGCGCCGACTGGCAGGAACGCCTGCTGGCGAGCGAACAGTTGAAGCAGCAGAACATTCAGGCCACCGTGCAGAACCGCGTCATCACGCTGAGCGGTCAGGTCGAAACGCCACAACAGAAAACAGGCGCTGAGCAACTCGCGCGCAGCATCAGCAATGTCAGCGATGTCGTCGACAATCTGACCGTCAGCAATCCGACTGCGCCACAGACCGAAGTGCCCGGCGCTTCAGCCACAGGCAGCAACGATCAGGAACTGACGCGCCAGGTTTCATTCGCCCTGTTCAGTGAACGAGCGAATTTCAGCAACATCGGCGGCATCAAAGCTGAAGCGAGAGACGGCGTCGTCACACTGAGCGGCACCGTCACGTCAAAAGCTGAAAGCGCACTCGCCGAAAGAATCGCGCAGGATGTCAAAGGCGTGCAGCGCGTCAACAATCAGCTAACTGTTGCATCCGGTCAATCGGCAGGAAAAGTAAAAAAAGGGCAGGGGTGAGTCAGGTGCAGAACAGATCACGGATGCTGCGGATTGACGCTGATCTGAAGCTGATCCGATTTGATCCGCCGCATCCGTGTCATCCGTGATCTGTCAGGCCGGATTTCAGATCGGTGGACGGAAGCAGAGAGTGTTGGCGCGATTTGCCAGAATCGCGCGGCACACGCCAGGGCCAGCTTCGGATGCCGCGCGATTCTGGCAAATCGCGCCACAGTTTTCGGACAGGCAATTGAAAGCTGATCTGATCATTTTATGCCAGCCCGTCAGTCGGCTGTTGCAGGTAACGCGCCGTCGCCAGGCGTTCATCGCGGCCCCACAGCGTCGCCTGATCCTGCGCCCGCGCTGACCACAGAAACGCCGCGCTGTAACCTTTCTCCGCAATCCAGGCCAGCCGGTTTGGCAGCGTCTGCGCCTGGCCGAACTCCTTCAGCTCAGGCCAGGCACGTTCGACCGCCGAAGCAAATTCGCCAACAATGCACGGCGCGCGCATTGACAGGTCATAAGACGGCATCTGCTCGTCGTTCTGCGCGTAGTAATGAAACTGCTGCAACGTCAGGCCGAGTTCGTCAGCCTGCCAGTCGCTGATCGTTTCCCAGTGCGCAAAACCAGCAGTTGAAGCAAAAGCCTGCTGACCATCAGCCATCGTTTTGCTGTTGATGCGCTGTGCGGCGGCGCTGATGAATTCGCGCATGGCATTAAGCGGAATCGTGCGATTCGGGTCTTTGTTTTTACGCAGCCCCAGCCAGCTTTTCTGCTGCGTACACCATTCCGGTTCATTGATCGGCTCCCAGGCATAAATTGCCTGCGGATAGTCGAGCGACAGGCGCAGCAGCGGTTCCAGCACGCGATCAAAAAACTGTTCGCGCCTGGCGGCATCAAGCACGACATCGGCGCGCCCGCATTTGATGATGCGCTGACCGGCATCAACGACTGAACCGGGAAAGCAGAAATGAAAATCAATCAGCGACGGCAGCAGCTTCAGTTTCAGTTCAGTGCAGGTTTGCAGCACGAATTCAAAATCATCCGCAAGCTGCGCGTAAAAAGCGTGCGCTTCAGGCAGCGGCGCAAAGCGCCAGGCTGAATCATCAGATTGCGGCGCATCGCTGCCCATTCCGTAATTCAGCCCGTCAGCCAGCACAAACCAGCGCACCGCACAAATGCCCGTGCGGGCAAACTCCCTGAAGTCATCCGCAATCTGCTGCCGATTGCGCGCCCGCCATTCATCAGTCGCCAGCCCGCCCGTCCAGCCCGGCGGCGGGTCGCCAAAATCCCAGCCGTAATGCAGCCATGGATAATTGATACCAACCTGAATCGGATCGCTCATCGCGGCCTCCTGTTTGAATTTGTCTGGTACTGCCGGATCATAACGCGCGGCGAAGTCAAGATCGAAGAGAGAATACGGAACAGACGGAATAAACGGAACACCCGGAAAAGCTCAGCCTGAATCTGTCTTTTCCGTTTGTTTCGTTTATTCCGTCTGTTCCGTATTCTCTCTTCCTGATTCGCGCAGGCGCAGATGGTTGTTATCATTTTGTCAGCCTGGGCTATAATCGCTCGCGTTCATTAACCAGGAGCAATTATGACTGAAACCGGTTCATTACCTGTCATCAATTCTGATCGCCGCGTCGTTCACGCCGCCTGTCCGCACGATTGTCCCGACACCTGCGCGCTGGTCGTGACGGTCGAGAATGGCCGCGCCATCAGCGTCAAAGGCGCTGAAGATCATCCGACTACCAATGGTTTTCTGTGTACCAAGGTCAATCGTTATCTGGAACGCACCTACAGCGACCAGCGCGTGCTTTATCCGATGAAGCGCGTCGGCGCAAAGGGTAAGGGGATGTTTACGCGCATTTCGTGGGACGAGGCGCTGGACACGATTGCCGCCAAGTTCAGGGCCATTGCCGATGAATACGGCCCGCAGGCGATTCTGCCTTACAGCTACGCCGGAACGATGGGACTGGTGCAGAGTCAGTCCATGGATCGTCGTTTCTTTCATCGCCTCGGCGCGTCGCTGCTTGACCGCACGATCTGCGCTTCAGCCGGAGCCGCCGGATACAAGGCCACCATCGGCGCGTCAATCGGTACTGACATGGAACGCTTCGATGAAGCGAAGCTGATTATCATCTGGGGCGGCAACCCGATTACTTCAAATGTTCACCTCTGGCCGAAAGTTCTCGAAGCAAAGCGGCGCGGGGCAAAGCTGATTGCGATTGACCCGTACCGCTCACTGACGGCTGAAAAATGCGATCAGCACATTGCGCCGCTGCCCGGCACTGACGGCGCGCTCGCCCTGGCCCTGATGCACGTCATCATCAAAGAGCATCTGACCGATGACGATTACATTGCAAACTACACGCTCGGTTTTGAACTGCTGAAAGAAAGAGTGATGGATTATCCGCCGTCACGAGTCGCAGCCATCACCGGCCTGAGCGAAGAAACGATCATCAGCCTGGCCCGCGAATACGCAAGCACGCGGCCCGCCGCCATTCGCCTCAATTACGGCATGCAGCGTCACGCGGGCGGCGGGATGGCGGTGCGCACAATCGCGTGTCTGCCTGCGCTGACCGGCGCGTGGCGCGAGGCGGGCGGCGGTATTCTGCTGTCCACGTCCGGCACGTATGCGCTCAACACTTATGCGCTCGAACGGCCCGACCTGATTCCGCCGGGCACGCGCACCATCAATATGTCCGCGATTGGCGATGCGCTCAACGGGCGATGGCGCAACCCTGACAATTCAGTGACGCCGCTCGATCCGCCGGTCAAAGCCATCTACGTTTACAACTCCAATCCCGTCGCTGTAGCGCCCGAATCGCAGAAGGTCATTGCCGGATTCAAACGCGATGACCTGTTCACGGTGGTGCACGAAATCTTTCAGACCGACACCGCCGATTACGCCGACATCGTGCTGCCCGCGACGACGCAGCTTGAACAGTTCGACGTGCATAAATCGTACGGGCATCTGTACGTGCTGGCCAATAACCCGGCCATCGCCCCGCTCGGTGAAGCGAAACCCAACAGCGAAGTCTTTCGCCTGCTCGCTGAACGCCTGGGTTTCAATGAAGACTGCTTCATGGATTCAGACGAAGAACTCGGACGCCAGGCCTTTGATTCAACGCACCCGCGCATGCAGGGCATCAACCTGGCTGATTTGAAAGAGGCGGGCTGGCAGCGTCTGAATGTGCCTGCGAGGTTTGCGCCTTTTGCCGAAGGCAACTTCCCGACGCCTTCGGGCAAGTGCGAATTTTACAGCGAGTCGCTTGAGCGGCAGGGCATTGACCCGCTGCCGGTTTACATTTCACCACGCGAATCGGTGCAGAACGCGCCGCAACTGGCCGCGCGTTATCCGCTGGCGATCATTTCGCCGCCCGCGCACAACTTTCTCAATTCGAGCTTCGCCAACCTGCCGAGTTTCGTGAAGGCTGAAAAGGAACCGTTTCTGATCATTCATCCTGACGATGCCGCCGCGCGCGGTCTGAATGATGGCGGGATGGCCCGCGTTTTCAATGATCGCGGTTCATTCACCGCCCGCGCCCGCGTCAGCGCCAAAGCTCGTCCCGGCGTGGTCGTGGCGCTCTCAGTCTGGTGGAAGAAACTGACCCGCGACGGCACCAACGCCAACGAAGTCACTTCGCAGGGCCTGACCGACCTGGGCGCAGCGGCGACGTTTTACGATGCGCTGGTTGAAGTGGAAAGGAGTCAGTAGATGGCAAAGTTTCGCACCGGGCTGGATATTGAAGACCGCCTGAAAACAATTCTGGAACGGATTGGCTGTTCGCTGACGGAAGATCCTGATCTGGATCACGCCTGGAAGATTGATTTCGTCGTGACGCGCTTTCCGCAGATTCCGAGCGTCTTTGCGATGGGCGTGCAGGTGACTTCGCGGCCTGATGACCTGCCGAAACTGGAAGAGTTCTTCCGCATTCACCAGTACAACCGGATTGCGGAAAAGATTATGTATCTGGAGTTCGACAAGTATGCCGATCTGGACAAGGGCGGCGGGTACGCGGCCTTTGCGGCGATGCTGGATTACCGCCTGAATACTTACTGGCGCAACACGCCGATCATTGGCATTCGCATCAACAACGACCTGTCAATCACGACCTTCAATTTGCAGGAGCGCATCAGCGAACTGCGCAAGAAGATGTCGCAGCATCACCATCAGCCCGCTCATCACACGCCGCGCGGACACGGCAACGCGACTGAGGCGCAGCGTCCCGCGCCGATCAAACCTGACGCGCCAGTGCCAGCCGGGCCGCCGTCTGTTCAGGCCGCTCCGGTTCAGACTGCGCCTGCTCAGGCCGCGTCGGAACCAGTAAATGAATCGCCAGTAATTACAGCCGCCAAAGCGCCGGACAACGCAGAGACCGTCGCTCCGACGCCTGAAAAGAAACCTCGCCGCCGTCGCTCACGCTCAAACTGAAAGATGACAGTCAGCAACGATCAGCACAATTCATCAGGCATCCCACTCAGGCCGCTGGGCCGCACCGGAGTTGCCGTGTCGGCGCTCGGACTTGGCGGCTGGGACATTGCGGTGATGAAAGATGACCGCGACTGCATTCGTCTGGTGCACGAAGCGATTGGTCACGGCATCACCTTTCTTGACAACGCCTGGGATTACCACAACGGGCGCAGCGAAGACCTGATGGGACGCGCCATCAGTGACCGGCGCGACCGCGTCTTTCTGATGACCAAGATGTGCACGCACGGGCGCAACCGGCAGGTGGCAATGCGCCAGCTTGAGGATTCATTGCGCCGCCTGCGCACCGATTACCTTGACCTGTGGCAGATTCACGAAGTCGTTTATGACAACGAACCCGCGCTGCATTTTGCCGCTGACGGAGCCGTAGAAGCGCTGGAACAGGCGCGGCGCGAAGGCAAGGTGCGCTTCGTCGGTTTCACCGGACATAAAAGCCCTGAACTGCACCTGCAAATGCTGGCGTATGATTTCGCGTTTGATGCCTGCCAGCTTCCGCTCAACTGTTTTGACGCAAGCTTTCGCAGCTTCGAGCAGCAGGTGCTGCCCGAACTCAACCGGCGCGGCATCGCGGCCATCGGCATGAAAAGTATGGGCGGCGATGGTGGCATGGTCGCTGCCGGTGCGGTCACGGCGCAGGAAGCATTGCGTTACGCCATGAGCCTGCCCGTGGCCACGACCGTCAGCGGCCTCTGTTCATTTGAAATTCTGCGGCAGAACATTGAGATTGCCAGCCGCAACCAGCCGATGAGCGCAGATGAAATGCAGCAGTTGCGTGAACGTTGCCGCGCGCTGGCCTCTGACGGGCGATACGAGTTGTACAAAACCACCGCGAAATTTGAAGGCCCGGAAGGCCGCCTCCAGCACGGATTTCCCACCCAGGACGAACTGACCGCGTGAAACCGCACACCTGGCCGCCAGCACAGATTTTTATTCTGCTCAGTTTGTGGCTGGCGCTCGATTATCGCTGGTATGCGCTGGTGTGGCGGCGCGGCTATCCGGTCATGGCGCTGCTGCTTGTCGTTGTCGGGTTGTGGCTGGCCGCGCGTCAGCAGTTCAGCGAAGTCAGGTTGCGGTGGCCCCGAACTGAAGACTGGAAAATTGTGCTGGTCACACTGGCTGTGCTGGCCGTGCTGCTCATCCCGCTCGGACTGGCGCTTGATTTCATCCACTTCGCTCCGGCGTGGCCTCACCTCAGACGCGCCCTGCTCGAAACCCTGCCCATCTGGCTGATTGTCGCCCTGCCCGAAGAGATCATCTTTCGCGGAATGATTCAAAAGACCGTGCAGGATCGAAGCGGCAGCACGACGCTGGCGGTGACTGTAGCTTCAGTGCTGTTCGGACTGGCTCACCTGCACAAAGGCTCACCGCTGCCCAACTGGCGTTATGCGCTGCTGGCCGCGCTGGCCGGAGCCGGTTACGGCCTGGCTTTCAGGCGGTGCGGGCTGATGGCTTCGTCAATGACCCACGCGCTGCTTGATGCGATCTGGCGGGCGTTCTTTCGTTTCACAATAGTCTGAGGCGGGGAGGATCGCAGGATTTCAGAGCGGAATCGAAGCGATTCGGTTGATCCATTCTTCAGCTTCCGATGCGTTCCAGATCAGCAGGAGTTCTTCGATGGTGCTGACGAGATCTGCCTTTTGAGAAACGATCAGCAAACCGGGACACTCGCTGTTACAAATAAAGTCTGCAAAATGGTGCGGCATGCTTTTCCGGTCATGAGAGACCAGGCTTCGACCTTCGCGGGCTGCTGCCGCCAGAACTGCATCATCACTCAGGCCGCGAATCCCTGCTTCATCAGCAGTCTGAAAATCAATGAGCGGTTTCGCGCCGCCGGACTCCGGTCAGAATGTCCTCGTTGAGATCGGCATCAGCCTGAAAACGAATCTTCACGGCGTTTTCAAAATGGTCTGCTGTCTGGCAGCTCCAGGTTTCTGAATCAGGTCAGCATTCGTTTGTCGTGATTGCTGGCGCATCTGCTCAAACTCTGCTTCGCCCTGCCTCAGATATTCATCAACCATCGGCTGATTCGCCAGGTAAAAAGTGATTGCGCCATAAACCTGTTCGAGCGCCAGCAGCGGAAACGACCGCTGAATGCTTTCCGGCGATGACCCGCGCTGCCAGGCGTACACGACTGAATCCAGCGAAATTCTGGTTCCGGCAATCCGGTATCCGCCGTCGTGCTGTTCGATGTATTCTCTCTGCATCGCAATTTCCCTCCACCAGAAAAACGTGACTGATGATACCACCGGTGCTGACGGGCTGTGAACAAATGAAATGCCCGGCTGTTCAATGTCTGCGATCAGGTCAAAAAGTTATTCGGGCCGGATGGCTTTGTCATTCACTCGGCCCACAAAGGCGATCAGGTGGGCAATGCGCACGGCGCTTCAATCTACTTTCCGGTCGAGCGTGTTTCGGCGACTTATCACCGTGACAATCTTGATCTTCTGAAGATGACGCAGTGGCATGACTTTCTGACTCGCTTTACCCGCAAAAACAGGCTGTGGGAATTCGTCAAAGAGTACGCACACAACCCGCTGTGCGGCGTCCGAAGGTATTACGAATAAAGCGGACGCTGAAACATTTTCGGAAGAGAGAAGACGGAACAGACGGAAAGAACGGAACACACGGAAACAGGCAAAGTGCTGTCACCTCTGATTCCGTGTGTTCCGTTCTTTCCGTCTGTTCCGTCTTCTCTCTGTCTGTGATCGCCCTACTGAAGTCTCAGTTGTTGCAGCAGCGTTTGAAAGCGCGGATCGGATCGCACCGGGTCAAAAAGCGGATCCATTTTCAGATAGATCAAATAAGCCGATTCGGCGGCGTAAGCGCGGCTGAGCCACAGCAGCGCCTGTTCGTGATTGCCCGCGCCCAGATAGACCGTTGCGTAATCAAAGGGCGAAACCAGTTGCTCGCCGGACATCGTTTTCAGTTCGCGCAACAATTTCTCAGCTTCGGCCTGATGCCCGGTGCGCGCCAGGGCACAGGCATAAGCCGCGAGCAGGGCCGGTGAATCATCGAGGCTGCGGGCTTTTTTGAATTCGGCCAGCGCCTCAGCGTCACGCGCACGATTGAGCAGCGTCCAGCCAAGCATGGTGTGCGCGCCCAGGTAATTCGGGTCAAGTTCGATGACCTTGCGCAACTCCGCTTCGGCTTTGTCGAACTGTCTGGTGCAGTAATAAAACTGCCCGACGAAAGTGCCGATGAGCGGCGACAGCGGATCGTGCGACTGCGCAGCGTTCAGTTCAGCCAGGGCTTCATCGGTGCGGCCCAGCCAGGTCAGAAACCAGCCGTACCACGCGCGCGTGATGGTTGACCCCGGACTGATGCTGATGGCCTGTTTGAATTCGGCTTCAGCGCCCGCCCAGTTGTGATCGTACCAGGTTCTGACCAGCGCGAGCGCCGTATGTGCATCGCCAAAGTTCGGATCAAGCGCGATGGCCTTTTCAGCAGCCTGCCGTGCCTGCGGCCAGGCTTCGCTGGCGGGAATGAACCATTCAGCCGCGATTGTGTAAGCATCAGCGAGTCCGGCATAACCCGGCGCAAACTGCGGGTCGAGCGCCACCGCCTGGCGAAAATGTTCGAGGCTCTTGCGGCAGTCTTCGATGGTTGAGCGAGACAAATGATGGCGGCCTTTGAGGTAAGCCTGGTAAGCCTCGTTGTGCGGCGGCGGCGTGCGCGTCACAACCTTCCGGCCCGGTTCCGGCGAAGGCACCGCCAGCGCAGTGGTGATGTTGCGGGCGAGCGCATCCTGAAAGTCGAAAAGATTGCCGGTCTGCCCGTCGAATTTGCCGCTCCAGAGCAGCGTGCCGTCACGAATGCAGAGCAGTTGCAGAGTGACGCGCAGCGAAGTCGCTTCGCGTTGCAGGTTGCCGGTGAAGATGGCTTCGACTCCCATTTCACGTCCGGCAGTCAGCGGGTCAGTGGCCGTTTCCTGATAACGCCTGACGGCGCTCGTCGGCCTGACCACCAGACCCGGATGCTGATTCAGTTCGGTTATCAATGCGTCAGCCAGCCCCAGCCCCAGATATTCTTCATCCTTCGCCAGTCCGATTGAAGAAAACGGCAGCACGGCCAGCGACCTGATGCCGTTCAGTTGCGGCTGCGACCGGCGCTGCTTCCATTCCAGCGCCAGATAAACACCGAGACCAAGCAGCAGCAGCGCCGACACGAGAGCCGTCAGCTTCAGCCCGGACTTTCGTGGTGTTCGTGGTTCAGGCGCTGACGAATTGAAGGACTGAACGTTGAGCCGTGAGTGATGACCGTTGACTGGTGAACGTAATTCCGGGAGCGATTTTTCAATCACGCGCACCTGAGCGATGAAGCGGTAACCGATGCGTGGAATGGTTTCAATGTAACGACGCTCGTCAGGCAGTTCGCCCAGGGCTTTTCGCAGGGTTGAAATGTTGGTGGTCAGATTGCCGTCTTCAACCGCCGTATCCGGCCAGAGCTGGCGAAAGAGGTATTCCTTTTCGATCAGCCGCCCGTGATTTTCGACCAGCATGACCAGCAGATCAAAAACCTTCGGCGTCAGCGCGATGACCTGATCCTGACAGGACAAGCGGCGTTCGACCGGATCAAGCAGAAACGGGCCGAACGCGTAACAGTGTTGTGACTTCTGACTGTCTCCCACAATTGAAGGAACTGTGCAGCGATTCCATTGTTCCTGCGGCGATCCCTGAGCGGCAGTATTCTGCCTGCACTTTTTCCGTCGGGGCGGCGGATTAATTTCAGAGTATTGACACGAAAGGATCGCGGGCTGACCTTCCAGCCGACGCAAACGATGTTCTGCGGCTGGATCAATCAGAGGTGATTGTACTGTCAGGAGGCAGGATTTCAAGGCTGATGATTCTGTTTCGGCCTTAATCGTCGTCTCTCTGGCCGGGTCAGGTCCAGCCCCTGGGTACGCACGCTTCCAGCGTGCTGGGTTTTGTGAAGTCGCTGTTTCCGCACAGCACGCTGGAAGCGTGCGTACCCAGGGGCCGGACCCTGGCTGTGACTTCAGGATGTTTGCTGCTATATTCTGGCGCAGCAGATTGCAATTGAACCCGAACCGCCTGCTGAATCAGATGAACATCCATTACCGCCTGATCAAAATGCTGTTGCTGGTTGTGCTGTGCTGTCTGCCCGGTTTGTTCCGGGCCGCTGCCACTGATGGCTTACGGCAATCGGTTTCAGTGCGGCAGCAGTTGGATTTCAATCGTGACATTCGCCCGATCCTGGCTGACAAATGCTGGAGCTGTCATGGCCCTGACGCGCCGAATAAAAAGATCAGATTACGCCTTGATTCCGAAGCCGCAGCCAGAGCCGACCTCGGCGGCAGATTTGCCATCGTGCCCGGTCAGCCCGAACAGAGCGAACTGATTCATCGCATCACCGCCGCAGATCAGGCCACGCGCATGCCACCGGCCTGGTCAGGCAAAACACTCGCGCCTGGTGAAATCGCGCTGCTGAAAGAATGGATCAGCCAGGGCGCAAAGTGGCAGCAGCACTGGTCATTCATCGCTCCCGTCAGACCTGAACTGCCGTCGGTCAAAAACAACAAGTGGCCGCGCAACGGGATTGATTACTTTGTGCTGGCGCGGCTCGAACGCGAAGGATTGCAACCCTCGCCTGAAGCTGACCGCGCCACGCTGATTCGCCGCCTTTCATTTGATCTGACCGGATTGCCGCCGACGCCCGCTGAAACTGATGATTTCCTGCGCGACACTGCGCCTGACGCTTATGAGCGCGTGGTTGATCGTATGCTTGGCAGTCAGCGGTACGGCGAGCGGATGGCAATGAAATGGCTCGATGCGGCGCGTTATGCCGATACGAACGGCTATCAGATTGACGGCGACCGCAGCGCGTGGCGGTGGCGCGACTGGGTGATCGAGGCGTTCAATTCAAACAAGCCGTTCGATCAGTTCACGATTGAACAACTCGCCGGCGATCTGCTGCCAAATCCGACGCTCGATCAGCGCATGGCAACGGCCTTCAATCGCCAGCACCGCATCAATGCCGAAGGCGGCATCGTGCCCGAAGAGTACCGGATTGAATACGTCGTTGACCGCGTGGATACGACCTCGACGGTTTTTCTCGGCCTGACGATGGGCTGCGCGCGATGCCACAATCACAAATACGATCCGTTCACACAGCGCGAGTATTATCAGCTTTCGGCTTACTTCAACAGCATTGACGAAGACGGCCATTCCTTCGATCAGGGCAATTCGCCGCCCGTGATGGCTGCGCCCACCCGCGCACAGCAGCAGCAGTTGCAGCAGCTCAATCAGCGCATCACCGAAACCGCAGCGCAATTAAAAACCTCAGTCATCAGTTCGACCGTGCTTCAGCGCCGCTGGGAAAAATCGCTGTCAGCTTCAAAGGCCGGTCAGCACTGGTTCCCGACTGACAAGCTGCTCGTTCGTGTGCCGATGGATGAAAATGTCGCTCCGGTCTTCAACAAATCAGACCGCGAACATCACGAACAATACGACCGCAAAAAAGATGAGCCGCCCTTTGAAACCGGCTTTCGTGAAGGCGCGCCGCGCTACGTCACGTCACCGGCAGGGCAGGGCGTGGCCTTTGACGGTAAGCTTTATTTTGACGGAGGCATGCACGCTGACTTTCGTTACAAATCAACCTCGCACGATTACCGTGAACGGTTCACGATTGCCGCGTGGGTTTATCCCGAATCTGAACAGAGCGGTTCGATCATTACCAAAGTCAGCGACAGTCCGGCTGAAATTGAAAACAATGTGCCGCGCGCTGAAGGTTACGGGTTGTACTTTCTCAACGGCAGAATCAATTTCAATATGGTCTTTCGCTGGGGCGAGGATGCGCTGCGCGTTGAGACTGAAAACAAACTGCCGCTGCGCGAGTGGCAGCACGTCGCCGTCGTTTTTGACGGCCTGAAGTCGTGGGATGATCGCCTTCGCATTTACATCAACGGGCGCGAACAGAAACTGAAATTCATTCAGCGGAATTTCTTTCTGCTTTTTGGCGGCACACGCAACACGCTGAAAATCGGCGCGGGCGGCGGGCCGCAGTTTCGCTTCAAAGGCGCAATTGACGAAGTGCTGCTTTACAGCCGCACGCTCAGGGACGATGAAATCGCCGCGCTGGCCTGCGCCGATTCGCTCGAAAAAATCGCAGCCATTCCAGACAGGCAGCGCACCGCCGCTCAGTCAGTCAAAATCTTCAATGCTTTTCTTGATACTGCCGCGCCCGCTGAGACTCGGCAGTTGTGGCAGCGGGTCAAATCACTCGAAGCCGAACGGCAGGCGCTCGAAGACAGCTTTCCAACGCTGATGGTGATGGAAGAACTGCCGCAGCCGCGCCCGACCTTTCTGCTGCGGCGCGGCGCTTACGACGCCCCGACCGAACGAGTTGAGCGCAACGTCCCCGCTGCATTGCCGCCGCTGCCGAAAGATTATTCGAACAACAGACTCGGTTTTGCCCGCTGGCTCGTGAATCGTGACAACCCGCTGACGGCGCGCGTGCAGGTCAATCGTTTCTGGCAGATGTTATTTGGCACGGGACTGGTCAAAACGGTTGAGGATTTCGGTGTGCAGGGCGAACTGCCGTCGCATCCTGAACTGCTTGACTGGCTGGCCGTTGAACTCCGCGACGGCGCAAATCTCAAATCTCAAACCTCAAACCTCAAATCATCTGCC
The DNA here is from genome assembly GCA_046331565.1 of Blastocatellia bacterium. Taxonomy (GTDB): domain Bacteria; phylum Acidobacteriota; class Blastocatellia; order RBC074; family RBC074; genus DASRDU01. The sequence goes on along the minus strand of JAXLQP010000001.1, from coordinate 1,895,505 downwards.
TGGAACGTGAAGGCGCTGCTGAAAACCATCGTGATGAGCGCGACCTACCGGCAGTCATCAAGGCTCACGCCGATGCTTGCGCAGCGCGATCCTGAAAACAGGCTGCTCGCGCGCGGGCCGCGTTTCCGGCTTTCGGCAGAGATGATCCGCGATCAGGCTTTGTTTGTTTCCGGCCTGCTGGTCGAAAAGCCTGGCGGGCCTCCGGTGAAGCCTTATCAGCCTGACGGGTTGTACAAGGACATGGCCTTTTCAGGGTTGACGGGTTACAACCGCGACCAGGGCGAAGGACTGTGGCGGCGCAGTCTTTATACATTCTGGAAGCGCACGGTGCTCGCGCCAAACATGCAGGTCTTTGACGCTTCGGCCCGCGAATTCTGCACGGTGCGCGAAACCCGCACCAGCACGCCATTGCAGGCGCTCAATCTGATGAACGATGTGACTTATGTTGAAGCCGCGCGAATGCTGGCTGAGCGCGTGCTGCGTGATGGCGGCGCAACGTCTCAATCACGACTCGCCTTTGCCTTTCGCCTGGCGACTTCACGATTGCCTGACGAAAAAGAGTTGCAGACGCTTGAGCGCAATCTGAAAGCGCAGACGGAATATTTCAATCAGCATCCGCAGGAAGCGGCAAAGCTGCTCGCCAATGGCGACAGGCGCAACGATGCGCGACTGAATGCCACAGAACTGGCGGCTTATGCGGCAACGGCAAGTCTGATTCTCAATCTGGATGAAGTCATCACGAAACAGTAACCCGGCAATTATTTGACGATTTATGAGTGAAATTGCGCTGGCCATTACTCCGACCGGAACCAGGTACAAGGTGCTGGCATTGCTGGTGCTGCTGGCCGGAATTACTTACCTCGACCGTTTGTGCATCTCTGCCGCTGCGCCGACCATCGCGCGGGAGTTCAATCTGTCGCCCTCGCAGATGGGCTGGATTTTCAGCGCGTTTACGTTCGCTTATGCCATCTTTGAAATTCCGAGCGGTTATCTGGGCGACCGCTGGGGCACGCGCAGCGCGCTCGTGCGCATCGTGCTGTGGTGGTCAGCATTCACGATGCTGACGGCGGCGACGATGGGTTTCACTTCGCTGTTCATCGTGCGGCTGCTCTTTGGCGCGGGCGAAGCGGGCGCAGTGCCGAACAGCGCCGGAACGGTTTCAAGATGGTTTCCGGCCTCGCAGCGCGGGCGCGCGATGGCGGCGGTCTGCATCGGTCACGCGATTGGCGCATCGGCCACAGTGCCGCTGGTGCAGGAACTGATGCAGCATCAGCACTGGCGCTGGCCGTTTGTTGAATTCGGGCTGATCGGTGTTTTGTGGTGCGCGGTCTGGTTCTGGTGGTTCCGCGACCTGCCCGAAGATCATCCTTCAGTCAATCACGCTGAACTGGCGCTGATTCGCGCTGAGCGGTCGCAGGGCTTTCAGTCGTCGCACAAACTGGATGTGCCCTGGTCGGTGCTGCTGCGGAGTCGCAATCTGTGGTTGATCTGCGCGATGTATTTCGCGTATGGATACAGTCTCTATTTTTACATCAACTGGCTGCCGACCTATCTGATCCAGGCGCGTGGATTTTCGCGGCAGTACGTCGGATTGTTTTCGGCGCTGCCATGGCTGTTCGGCGCGGCGGCGTTTGTGTGTGGCGGCTGGGCGACCGATTACATTGTCGAGCGTACCGGCAGCCGCAAACTGGCCCGCCGCAGCCTGGGGCTGACCGGACTGGCGATGAGCGCGCTGATGCTGCTGATTGTGGCGCGCACAAATGACCGGATGCTGGCGGCGTGGCTGATCGCCTTTGCGCTTTTCTTTCAGTTTCTGACGACGCCTTCGTGCTGGGCCGTCTGCATTGATACGGGCCGTCGCATTGCAGGCATCATCAGCGGGACGATGAATATGACCGGCAATCTGGCTGGAGCGATTGGCGGCGTCGTGATCGGTTACATCGTGGATAAATTCGGTTCGTGGCCGCTCGCGTTTTACCTGGCCGCTGGCAGCCTGCTGTGCGGCGCGCTGATCTGGCTGCTGATTGATCCTGAAAAGCCGCTGATTGCAGAATCAAAAATTACGCAATGAATCCGATTGACGAACATCATCTGCTGCTGACGCGGCGCGCGTTTTTCAGGCGCTGCGGGCTGGGGCTGGGCACGGCGGCGCTCTCTGCGCTGCTCGGTGAACAGGGCCTTGCGCAAAGTGCTGAGAATTCGTCGGGCCTTGCGGGCCTGCCGCATTTTGCGCCGAAAGCGAAGCGCGTGATCTGTCTTTATCAGGCGGGTGGCCCGTCGCAGCTTGAACTCTTTGACCCGAAACCGCAGCTTGCGAAACTGCGCGGGCAGAACCTGCCGGAGTCAGTCAGGATGGGGCAGCGGCTGACCGGAATGACGGCGCATCAGGCGACGTGGCCGACTGCGCCTTCGATCTTCAAATTCGCGCAGCACGGACAATCGGGCGCACCCTTAAGTGAACTGCTGCCGCACACGGCGAAGGTTGTTGATGAACTGAGCTTCATCAGGTCAATGCACACCGAGCAGATCAATCACGATCCGGCGATTACCTGTTCGCTCACGGGATTTCAATTGGCGGGTCGTCCGAGCCTGGGCGCGTGGATCGCTTACGGCCTGGGCAGCGAGAACAAAGACCTGCCTGCGTTCATCGTCATGATTTCGGTTGGCCGCACCGGCGGCGATCAGCCCTTGTATGATCGTTTGTGGGGCAGCGGCTTTCTGCCGTCGCGTTATCAGGGCGTGAAGTTTCATAATGGCCCCGACCCGGTGCTTTATTTATCGAATCCCCAGGGCATCAGCAGGGAAGTGCGCCGCCGCTTTCTGGATGATCTGGCCGAACTGAATCAGCTCAATGCCGAAAAGTATGCTGACCCTGAAATCATTTCGCGTGTGGCGCAGTACGAACTGGCTTATCGCATGCAATCGTCAGTGCCGGAACTGACCGATCTTTCAAAAGAGCCTGAAAAGACCTTTGAGCGTTACGGCCCTGATGCGCGCAAGCCGGGCACGTTTGCCTTCAACTGCATTCTGGCGCGGCGGCTGGCTGAACGCGGCGTGCGCTTCATTCAGTTGTTTCATCGCGGCTGGGATCAGCACGGCGACCTGCCGCGAAACATCGCAAAGCAGGCGCAGGACACCGATCAGCCTTCAGCCGCGCTGATTCAGGATTTGAAGGAACGCGGGATGCTCAATGACACGCTCATCATCTGGGGCGGCGAGTTCGGGCGCACGGTCTATTCGCAGGGCACGCTGACGGCTGACAATTACGGGCGCGATCATCACCCGCGCTGTTTTACGGTGTGGCTGGCGGGCGGCGGCATCAAACCCGGCGTGACGGTGGGCGAGACTGATGATTTCAGTTACAACATCACGCGCGATCCGGTGCATGTTCACGACCTGAATGCGACGATCCTGCATTGCCTGGGCATTGATCACAAGCGGCTGACTTATAAATTTCAGGGCCGCGACTTCCGGCTGACCGACGTTCACGGTGAACTGGTGAAAGACATTCTGGCCTGAATCAGAAAAGGCTGCCGTTGTCGTTGAGGCGCACCAGGCGCGGAGCGTATTCGCTGAGTTCGATGACGCTGACTGAGGCGGGGCTGATTTCGAGGCGCTGAAACAGATCAGGGTGAATGCCTGCGTAATGCGCAATCGCCGCGCGAATCACATCACCGTGACTGATGACGGCGATCAGTTGATCGGGATGAATCAGCCGCAGTTCCTCAAGCAGCGCCACCATGCGCGTCTGAGTTTCAGCCATCATTTCGCCACCGGGAATGCGCGTCAGACTGCGAAATGAATTGAAGCGCTGCCACAGCGGATTGCCCGACAGTTCCTGTAAGGTGCAGCCAGTCCATTCACCGAATCTCACTTCGCCAGCTTCATCGCGCACCTGAATTTTCAGCCCGATTTTTTCAGCCAGCGGTTCCGCCGTTTCAATCGCTCGTTCGAGCGGGCTGCTGTAAATCGCCGCAAGCGGAGCCTGCGCCAGCCGTTCAGCGAGTTCCAGCGCCTGCACGCGCCCGGTTTCATTCAGATGCACGCCGGGCATCCAGCCACTGATGGCCCGATCTACCATTGCAGTCATGGCGTGACGAATCAGCAGCAGCGTGGTCATAGTGGATGAGGGCAGAGAGAGGACGGAACAGACGGAAATAACAGAACACACGGAACAGGAGTCAGATCACATCAGGTCAGTTTCCATCTGTGCCGTTGATTCCGTGTGTTCCGTCTTCTCTCTGTCTGAATTTGACAAATTCCAGCCGAAAAAATCCCACGCCCACATAAACGAAGTTCCGGCGCGACGGGCGGCTTCGCGGTCGGTTTCAGCATCGCCGACAAACAGCGTCTGTGCGGGGGCAAGCTCGCAGGCCTGCATGATTTCAAGCAGCATTCCCGGCTGCGGCTTGCGGCAGTGACAGACGGTTTCAAGCGCGTGCGGGCAGAAACGAATCACCGCTTCAGTGCGCCCGTCAGTGGCTTCTGCAATGAGGGTCGTGAACAACTGCCGCGCCATCTCTGCACTGAGCCAGCCGTAAGCGATCTGATCCTGATTCGAAGCGATGCCGAGCCTGCGCGCCGACCAGTCAATGGCCGACAGCGTTTCTCTGACGCGCGGCAGCAGTTCCCATTCACCAGGCCCGTGCGGGCACGGCCTGCCTGCAACCGTTGTGCGACGCAGCGTGCCGTCAGCATCAAAGATGATCAGCCTGACAGTGTCAGGAACAGTCAGTGCGGGCTGTGAACGGGGCGGCGCAGTTGTGTTCACGGTTTGAGAATGATCTTGATGCAGTTGTCCTGTTTGTTCTTGAAAATGCCGTAACCGTAAGGCGCATCTTCCAGCGACAGGCGGTGCGTGATGACGAAGGACGGATCAATCTCGCCGTTCTCGATGCGTTTGAGCAGCGGCACCAGGTACCGATGCACGTGCGTCTGTCCCATTTTGAAAGTCAGTCCTTTGGCAAAGGCCGCGCCGAACGGAATCTTGTCGAGCAGGCCGCCGTAAACGCCGGGAATTGAAACCGTGCCGCCCTTGCGACAGGAACTGATGACCTGGCGCAGCACCGTCGGGCGATCTGTGGCGAGAAACATGGCGGCTTTGGCGCGATCATAAATTGCATCAGCCGAAGCGCCGTGCGCTTCCAGACCGACGGCGTCAATACAGGCGTCAGGGCCGCGCCCGCCGGTTCTTTCCTTCAGTTCATCGAAGACGTCCGTTTCGCTGAAGTTGATCGTTTCCGCCTGGCCTGCGGTTTCGGCCATCCGCAACCGCTCAGGAACCTGATCAATCGCAATAACGCGCTCGGCTCCGAGCAGCCACGCGCTTTTGATGGCGAACTGCCCGACCGGCCCGCAACCCCAGATGGCCACTGTGTCGCCCGGCTGAATGTGGCAGTTCTCGGCGGCCATGTAACCCGTCGGAAAGATGTCTGAAAGAAAAAGCACCTGTTCATCGCTTAAGCCTTCCGGAATTCTGATCGGGCCGACATCGGCAAACGGCACCCGCGCGTATTCGGCCTGACCACCGGCGTAACCGCCGTACAAATGCGAATAACCAAACAGCCCGGAGCCGGAATAGCCGTACATCTTTTCCAGCATGCGCGCGTTCGGATTGGTGTTGTCACACAGCGACCACAGCTCTTTCTGACAGAAGAAACACTGGCCGCAGGCAATCGTGAAAGGCACTACCACGCGGTCGCCCTTCTTCAGCTTTCTGACTTCGGGGCCGGTTTCGACGACCTCGCCCATAAATTCGTGGCCGACGATGTCGCCCTTTTCCATCGTCGGGATGTAACCGTCCAGCAGATGCAGGTCAGAACCGCAGATCGCCGTCGTCGTGATTCTGATGATGGCGTCGTGCGGATTGATGATTTTCGGATCCGGCACATTCATCACCCGCATCTCGTTTTTCCCGTTCCAGCAGACTGCTCGCATAATTTCTCCTCGCTGCGTTTGCGCCGCTTAACGCCTGCTGCCTGAAGTGGCGCTGCGGCCTGAGGGCTGGCCTTCGACGGAAGGCATTTCACCGGTTTCCATAATCTGTTTGAAATGGCGCAGGTCTTCTTCAACCTGCATGCCCGGCTCCTCACCAAAGAGTTTCGCCAGCAGCGCCCCGATTTTTCCGGCGGGAGGTTCGTAATTGAGTGACACTTTGACCTCAGTACCTCGCCCGTTCGGAGCTTTCTCAAAACGCACTGAACCGGCATTCGGAACCGGTGTCTGGCCGGTCGAACGCCAGGCGATCAGTTCGTTCTCTTGTTCATTGATGATTTCGGCGTCCCATTCAACGGTGGTTCCGGCGGGAGCTTTGGCGACCCAGTGCGAATGGCGGTCATCAATTTTGTGGACGGCTTCAAGGTGCGTCATAAAACGAGGCAGGTTTTCAAAGTTGCGCCAGAACTGATACAGCTCCTGCGGCGACTTGTTAATGGTCACGCTTTTTTCGACCCTGATGCCCTGGCCGTGCTGAACGCTGGCATTGCGGCCCCGGCCTGTGGTCGAGTTGATGCCGAGCGCTTCGTAAACATCACAGTGTCCGGTCGCGCCGCGCCAGACGAGCGCGCCTCCGGCAAAGGCGAGCAGCAGCCCGCTCCAGCCGCCGGTTTTCAGACCGTAAAGCGCCAGCGCGCCGCCGCCGATTCCTGAAATCCAGCGTTCGGTATCGTTGAGATTGATCTGCCGGTCGTGCGGTGACTGCTGATGACGACCGGGAACAGACTGCGGGTAGCCGGTGATGGTTCGTTCGGTTGCTGACATTATTTCCTCCGGTTATGAAGTTCGCAGGCGATGCTGCGCGGCGGGAGAAGGTGACTGAAGCGGTACGGCCTTCAGTCTGCGGGCGACCGGGGAGAGAATTCGTGGAGCAGGCAGAAGCCACCCTTCGCAGGGTTCCGGCTTCTGCCTGCTGCCGACTCTCTAGCGGCTGTTTTTCGGTTTGTTCTTCGATGATGATTTGCTGCTCTGACCAGCGCCGCTGCGGCCTGCGCCGCTCTGCGGGTTGACGCGTGAGCCTGCCGATTTGCCGCTTTGTGACGAACCACCGCGCGGAATCGTGCGCTGACCCTGGTTCTTCATCGCATCACGGTCATCCATCATGTCATCCTGTCTGGATCTGGTTGCCATAATCCTGCTCCTTCTCTGGCTGAGATTGTTTACTCCATCCGGCTGTCTTCAGAATCCGACCAGTCATCCGCCGGAAGATCAACTGGCATCTCCGCACCTGCGGTCAGAACTGATCGAGCAAGTGGTATGCCTGCTGAAGCTGAGCGCCCGGCAGATTTTTTTTTGCTGCCTCCGACCAGCCGGACAAAAGCGGTCACGACAGGGCAGATCAATGAATGTCCGGCATACACCCGCACTGCACTGATTCAGAGCAGCCGGAATGCAAATCGTACAAGCGAGCAGGGACAAAACTGACTGGTCGCCAGGTTCGATGGCTGCCCCGACCTCACGCGGGCACACTGATTGCTCGCAGGCAGAGTGCGACAATTACCCTTTCAGGAACACTCAGCAGATACAAGGAGAGAAGTCATGAATGCGATTGAAATGTTGAAGGAAGACCATCAGGAAGCCTTTCGCCTGATCGAAGAACTCGAAACCGCCGATGATGAAACAGGCACCGATCCGACTTATACCGAAACATTCAATAAACTCAACCGGGCGCTGAAGATGCACACGCGCGTTGAAGAGGAAGTTCTCTATCCGGCGATGGAGGAATTCAATGAAACCCGTGATCTGATTCGTGAATCGTACAAGGAACACGATCAGGTTGAGCAGTTGCTGGCGCAGCTTTCCACGCTGGCCCCGAATGAAGAGGAGTTTCAGGACATCCTCGCTGAACTGCGTGATGCCGTCGAACATCACGTTGATGAAGAAGAAGGCGAACTGTTCCCGAAAGTGGAGGAGCTTTGCAATCAGAGCCGGTTGCAGGAAATGGGCCGCCGCATGGAAGAGATCAAGGGCAATACGCAGAAGGTGGCCGCCACGATGCGGCGCAAATAAGGCTTCAGTACAGAGGCACGATGTAACGGGCGCGGTCACCTGTCTGGTTATCGCGCCAAATTTTTTGTCCGGTGAGCAGACAAAAAAATTGCTGCCCGCCTGCACTCCCTTCCTGCTGATCACGAGTGAAGCGGGCAGCGATAACAACCCCGATACATCAGGGAAAGACTTCGCGTCAATCCTTCAGACGCTCCCCTCTGCGTCCTGTCAGTACCGGAGTTTCACCCCAATAAGTAAGCTGCCGCTGATTTCATAAGCAAACGTGATGCCAGCCCATGAGGATCAACTGATGTCAGACCCGTTCCGGGCATCACGTCTGCTTTTTTCCTTTCATCAGTCACGCCGCGCTTCGGCTCCGGGCGCGCTGGCGCGAATGGTCATCTGCGTGCCGCTCGACAGATCAAGCGAGTCGCGGCCCTGAATGAAGACCGAACCTGCGCCCGCGCCCGCGCCAATGGCCGCGCCAATGGCCGCGCCTTTGCCGCCCCCGGCAATCGCGCCGATGATTGCGCCAAGCGCCGCGCCAATGCCGGTGCGGGTGACGGTGCGCTGCGTCTGGCTGTCGTCTTCCTTCACGCTGCCTTCATTGTCAACGCGGACATCTTCGCCATTCGGCGTGCGAATGCTTTCAATGTAACCGGCAAACGGGTAGCTGTTGCCGTTGCGCAGCCGGATGCTTTCAAAGTCAAGTGACAACTGCGAACGTCCGGTCAGTCGCCCGGAGTTTTCGACATTCGTCACGACGCCTTCAATCACAGCGCCGTCATACTGCGACGGCGAACGCACGATCAGGCTGAAGCGGTCGCCTTCGCGCGCATCTTTGGTATTCAGATTATTGTTGAGGACGGCGACGAGCTGCGTTCCGTTCGGCACATAGAACGATCCGCGCGGACGGTTGTAGCCGACGTTGTCGTTGCGGCCCTGATAAAGATTCAACTGCGCAGTATTCGATGTCCGGTCATAGACGCTGCTGACCACGACCGGCTGCGAGAGGCGTTCGGCATAAATCCGGCGTGTGACGCGCAGCCGCTCGCCGTTGTCAATCGGATCGAAGGTTACGTGAAAGTCATTGCCGCGATTACCCGTCGTGCTGACGACAAGCTGATCGCCGTAAGTTTTCGCGCTGACCTGCACGCTGCGGTTGCGATTGAGCACTTCAGTGTGCGTGCGCCCGTCAGCCTCAAACGTCAGTTGCGGCGCGCGGGTTGAGGCAATCGTGAAAGTGCGCCCGCGCTGCTCAATGGCCAGCGTGTCAGGCGATTCGAGTCTGCGCCGGATCATTTCGCGGAAGCGCGACTGATCGGCGGCTGACATGCCCCGCTCGGCCCGGTCAATCGCATCATCAATGTTGTCGCTGCGCGAAGTATCGAGCCGCCAGGTTCCGGTCAGGCCGGTACTGGATGCTGAATTCCAGCCAGGCTGATAACTGCCCTGGTTGTTCCAGCTCACGTTGTAATAGCTGGCCAGCGTATTCAGATCGCTGCGCAGGGCCTGCCAGTCGCGGCTGGCGCGGGCCGTCAGTCTCAGGTTGCGCGTCAGAGCTTCGATGCGATCAGCGCGACTGAGCACGTCCTGCACATCGGCTGAGACTGAACGCCGGTCATTGAACCGTTCACGCAGACGGTCAGTCGCGTTTTCAAAATCGCTCATTGCCGCATTGATTTCATCTTCGCGGCTGCTGCCATTGATGCGGCTGCGGTCAAGCGAGGCATTGAGACTCGCCTTGAAGGCATCAGCGCGGTTTTCAATTCGCCGGAGCAACTGATCCACCTGCCGGTCACTGACCCGGTATGGCTGCTGCGCCAGGGCGCTGAAACCCGCGCCAGGCAGGGCCATCAGGACGATCATCAGCAGAGCCATCGCTTTAGTGTGTGCTGTTCTGATTATCATAATTCACCTCTGATCTTTGATTATCCTTGCTTACCTGTCTGTCTGCTTTACGCGATCTGCGCCGCGAAGGGGTTCAGGCAGACTGTGGTTGCATTGCTTTGAGACACCATAACTATAAGGTGCAAGGACGATGCCATTAACGAATAACAATCAGCAGGAGTGAGTTATCAGTAATCAGCGCAGTAACCCGACAGAAACAACAAGGAGCGCAGGCAACAAGGAGCGCAGGCAACAAGGAGCGCAGGCGTCTCGCCTGCCTGTGTTTCGGTAAAGGCGTCTCAAGCGGAATACAGGCAGGCGAGACGCCTGCGCTCCTTGTTGTTTCTTTTCAATAAGAGCAGGGTCACCTGGGTACGCACGCTGGAAGCGTGCGTACCCAGGTGACCCTGTCAGTAAGGATTGACAGAGTGATTCAAACTGCCGTAGCCTGCGAACTGCGCCGCGCGGCCCTGTCAGAAGGCGGTGCGCGCACATCTCACCTCGTTAATAATTCAGAGAATCAACACCGAGGCGTCAGGTAACTCAACAGGCAAACGGCGGCACCCGTCGCCGTGATCAATCCATTTACCCCGTTCGGAGAAAACGTCATGACTCCCCCTAAAGCTTTGCTCTCCCTGCTGGTCATTCCTCTGACTCTGCTCACGGTGAATGCTCAGAATGCCCGTTCACACACGGCCAGCGAATATTACAATCGCGGCAATGACCGTCAGAAACAGGGCGACCTGAACGGCGCGATTCAGGATTACACCTTCGCCATCACCTTCGATGCGAAATTCGCGCTGGCCTGGAATAATCGCGGTGTGGCGCATTATCTGAAAGGCGAACTTGACCAGGCGATTGCCGACTGCACCAGAGCCATCGAACTCAAACCGGGTTATGCCGAAGCCTGGAACAATCGCGGCAATGCCCGCCAGGACAAGGGCGATCTGGACGGCGCGATTGCCGATTTTGACGAAGCCATTCGCCTCAACCCGCGCTACACGACAGCCTTTCACAGCCGGGGCAATGCCCGTCAGGCGAAAAACGATCTGGACGGCGCCATCAGCGATTACAGTCGCGCCATTGAACTCAATCAGCAGTTCGCTTCGGCGTGGCACAATCGCGGCACGGCGCGTAAGAGCAAGGGCGATCTGGCAGGCGCGATAGCTGATTTCAATCAGGCCATCAAAATCAATCCGCGCCGGGCCACGACGTTCGCACATCGCGGGCTGGCGCATCTGCTGCTGGGTCGCAACGGTGATGCTGAACGCGATTTCAGTGAATGCCTCAGGCTTGATCCGAATCTGAAATCATCGCTCGATGCCCGCATCAGCGAAGCAAAAAATCAGCGCGCCGCGATGCACTGACCGCTTCGTTCCGCACTCCTTTCCGAAGAATCGGATGAGGATCAGGTAACTATCCGAAATTATGAATCCCGCTCGCTTCCGGCGCGGTTCTGTCCCCGTGTGCCTGCTTTCCCGATTTGACGACCTCACAGCAGGATAGGCCGCGCAGCATTAATTGCCCTCGCGGCTGGTCTGTTCCTTGCCTTAATTCGGGCATCTCTCCCGCACCCTTGAACTCTCCCCCGCACAATCTGAATCAGGCGCAGGCGCTCATCAGGGGAGCGTACCTGACGCTCGAAGTTTGTTCGAATGGAGGAAACAGGATGTCAGGCATAGTACAGAGATTGAACCGCAGCGGAGGCGCAGTCGTGATGACGCTGCTCCTGATGCTGTTCGCTACGGGCGCGGTCATCGCACAGAACGAGGCCGGACAGGTGGCCGGGAAAGTGACCGATGCCACCGGCGCTGCCATCGCCGACGCAAAGGTGACCGTCAAATCAACCGATACCGGCATCGTTCGTGACGCGACGACTGATAACGAAGGCTTTTATCTGGTCACCAGCCTGCAGCCGGGCGTGTATGAAGTCACCATCAATGCCACCGGCTTTGCCGAAAGAATGCAGAAAGTGCGCGTGTCAGTCGGCGCGGCGCGCAGGCTGGAAACGCAGTTGTCAGTGACGCCCGTGACCGGCGAACAGACTGTTGTCGAAGGCAGCGGCGGGGTCGAAGTCAACACGCAGAACCCGCAGCTTGCTGATCCGGTGTCAGGTCGCCAGCTTCGTGAACTGCCGACCATCACGCGCGATCCTTACGATCTGGTCTCGCTCTCAGGCAATGTGACGCCGGTGAACAACACCGGCACTCAGACGCCGCAGCGTGACACGGCTTATTCCATCAACGGATTGCGCCCGACCACCAACAACGTGCAGCTTGACGGCGGCGAGAACATTACGAATTACACAACCTCGCTCGGTCAGCGTGTGCCGCTTGACGGCGTGCAGGCGATGCAGATCATCACGAGCAGCTTTCAGCCGGAATACGGGCGCGCCGGTGGCGGCATCATCAACGTCGCCACCCGGCAGGGCAGCAACGACTATCACGGCACGCTCTATGAATTTCATCGCAACAGCGAACTGTCAGCCAACAGTTTCACGAACAATGCCTTTGGCATTCCGCGCGGGCATCTGGTCGCCAATCAGTTCGGTTATTCCATCGGCGGCCACATCGTGCGCGACAAGCTGTTCTTCTTCAACAGCACCGAAGGCAACCTGGTGCGCAGTCGTGAAAACCGCGTGGCGCTCGTGCCGACGCCGCAACTGCTGGCCGCTTCAAACGCGGCGACTCAGACTTTCTTCAATGCCTTTCCGCTCGGCACGCCGATCAACGGGCGCGTTTTCACGGTCGCAGACATCAGGGCGCTGACCGGTTCGACCGCGACGACCGGAGCCTTTTTCGGACTGCCTGCGGCGACTCCGGCTTTCGGTCAGGTTTTTTATCACGTGCCGACCGACATCGGCGCTGGCGCGCCGCAGGACACGGTGATGACCGTCGGGCGCGTTGATTACACGTTCAGCGAACGCAGCCTGATTTATGGCCGCTATGTGTTTGAGGATCGTGATTTCTTTGCGGGTTCGTTTTCGTCAAGTCCGTTTGCGGGCTTCAACACGGGCAGCCGCGAACGCAATCACAACGCGCTGATTAACTGGACGCAGTCGCTGATGGCCAACTGGGTGATGAATGCCAAAGGCAGCTTCAACCGCATCAACCTGTCGCGTTCAATCGCTGATCGCTTTGCGACGCCGCGTCTGTTTTTCGGGAACTTCGGGGGCGCAAATATTGGCGGCTTCCCGGCGCTGCTGCCCGGCGATCTGCCGAATGATCCGGGGTTGAATTCGCTGCTGACCGGGCCGATCAACCTGGCGCAGGCTTCGCTTGATCTGGCCGGCCCCTGGCGCAATCAGCAGTTCCGCATCGGCGGCAGTTACTTTTACACGCAGGACAACCGCAACCAGAGCGCGTTTCGCAACGGCGTCTTTGTGCTTGGTCAGAACCTGCCGACGGCGCTCAACAATCTGGTGCTTGGCCAGGCCAGCACATTTCAGACGGCGCTCAATCCGTTTGGCGCAACTCCGGGTCAGACGGTGACGCTGCCGGTCGTGCAGCCGAATTTCAATCGCAGCCTCAGCGCGCATGACTTTTCGGTTTATTTCAGCCACAGCCTGCGCGCGCTGCCGCGTCTGAACGTGACGTGGGGGCTGCGTTATGACTTCTTCGACACGCCGCGCCGCCGCGATGGCGCTGTCTTCAACAGCTTCTTTGTCGGTAGCGGTGACAACATCTTTACGCAGGTCAGCAACGGCACGGTGCTGTCGGCGGGCAGCGGCCCGGCCAAAGGCGCGCTCTATGAACGCGACTGGGACAATATTTCGCCGCGCATCGGACTGGCGCTTGATCTGACCGGTGACGGCAAGACCAGTTTGCGCGGCGGGTACGGCCTGACTTATGAACGCCCGTTCAGCACGGTGGCCGGACTCTTTCAGAACACGGCGAATTTCGGTCTGATCGGGCTGACGGCGAATACCGGCACGACCGGCACGATTCCGCTGACGGTCAGCAACTTCGGCCCGCTGGCCGGCACAACCGGCACGGCGACGCTGCCGGGTTCGCTGCTCTTTGGCGCAGAATCAACGCTTGAAACGCCGCGTTACCATATGTGGAGCGTGTCGCTGGAACGCGAACTTGCGCCGAACACGGTCGCGGCGATTCAGTATTCGGGTTCGCACGGTGAAGAGTTGTACACGCTGTACAACATCAACCGTCCGGGTTCGGCTTCGCTGCTCGGCACGCCGAGCGCGGCGCGGCTGAATCCGAATTTCGGGCCGATCTTTTACCTGCGCACCGATGGCCGCTCGAATTACAACGCGCTGATTGCCGAGATTACCAACTCCACGTGGCGGCGCATCGGGTTGCAGTTCACGGCGCGCTATCGTTACGCCAAATCGCTCGACAACGTCAGTTCATTTATCGGCAGCGGCCTGTCATCGTTCACGACCAATGCGCTGACGCCGTTTGATCCGAACAATGATTACGGGCCGTCAGACTTTGACGTGCGCCATCGCTTCATCGGCAGTTTCAACTGGGAAGTGCCGTTTGACAGAATCGGTGATCGTCTGTTTGGCGGAACCGGTTCAGCCGTCGCGCGGCAGGTGTTCGGTGGCTGGCAGGTGACGGGCATCCTCAGCGCCAACAGCGGCCTGCCGTTCACGGTTTTCAACTGCGCAGGCGCAGCGACGGCTGAAACGCCGTGCCCGCGTCTGGCGCTGACCGGCAGCATCAATCGTGACGGGCTGGATGATGCGCGGCCTGATTCAGCCGTGCCCAATCGTTTCATTTTCATTGATCCGGCGCAGACAACTGGCGGCACGGTGACGCCGGGCAATGGATTCGATCCGGCTGTGTCGGGCACGACGGGGCGGAATTTCTTCCGCGGGCCGAATTTCTGGAACGTGGATCTGGGCGTCTCGAAACGCTTCCAGTTTACTGAGAAGTACACGATTCAGTTTCGCGGCGAATTCTTCCACGCCTTCAATCATTCCAATCTGTTTGTCCCGTCAAACGTGGACATCAGCTCAACGGGTTACGTGCCTGCCTTCAGAGACGGTCGGCGTCACATTCAACTGGGTGTGAAGATCGCCTTCTGAACTCCATCTGGTCTGAATTCATCTGAGGGGAAGCCTGCGGGCTTCCCTTTTTTTTCTGCCCGGTCGCTGCCGGTGAGCGCGGTACGCTGGCGTACCTGCGGCTCAGGTCAGGCATACAACGCCTGCATCGCATTCATTCGCCGGTGCGGTGCGCTGTCAACTCTGCATACGGCTGGCTGGCAGCAGGCCGGAGGCTGCGCCATTCACACCGCGACTCGTTCCAAAGACACGTCACCGTCTTACAAATTTTCTGCACCGGAGGCGCCTGTTTATGCGGCTCGCCGCAGTTTTCAGCACGACACTTGCTAATTCATCAGCCAGCGGAATCAGGAATTGATGCCGCGCGATCTGAGGTGAACACGAAGCAGAGGAAACAACAACAAACCGGGATTGAATGACAAGCTGGGATGAGGCAGTCAGGCTGGGATGACATCTTGACAGCTTCGTGTTCATCCGTCTGAAGAACGTGATTCCTGCAACCTGGTCGTTCAGGAGTCGGTCACTGAACAGATGTTCAGCAGGCCGCGCTCTGCCTTGTTTCCTGCCTCGCCAGAACTGATTTCCGAAAAAGAATCACCGCACGCTGTCGCAGGCCTTCAACCGCCTGTGCCGGGTGCCGGTCTGTGCTGGAAAGGAACAGAAGCGTTATGTTGAGCCGCAGTATTCAGATAGTTGCAACACGGCGAGGCCTGAGCCTGGCCATCTGCCTGTTGATGGTCGCACCGGCTGTGATGGCGCAGAGACAGGGCAGCCGGTCAACGGATGATTCGTGGAAACGCGGGATGGAGCGGTATCAGAAGGGTGATTACGACGGCGCCATCGCTGATTTCAACCGCGCCATTGATGCGCTGCTGAGCGATGACGCTGCTTACGGGAAGAACAATCCGGCGCGCAGCAGCTTTGCCGAAAACGTGACGGTTGATTACGGCGAGATGGTCGTGACGGTTCCGCGCGCGGCGATGCTTTATCTCGACCGGGGACTGGCGCGACTGCACAAGGGCGAGACTGAGGGCGCAATTGATGATTTTTCTGAATCCATCAGAATTGCGCCGCGCAACGCCAGAGCGTGGATGCAGCGCGGCACGGCGTATCAGGGCCGACAGGAATTTGACCGGGCCATTGCTGATTACAACAAGGCGATTTCGCTTTATCCGCGTTACGCCCTGGCTTTTTACAATCGCGGAGTCGCCCGCCGCGATCAGGGCAAATTGCAACAGGCGCTCGCTGATTTCAATCGCGCCATTGAGATTGAACCGCAAATGGATGAGGCGTGGGTCAATCGTGGTTCGGTGCGCTCGGATATGGGTGACCAGGCCGGAGCGATTGCTGATTACAACCAGGCGCTGAAACTGAATGCCAGAAGTGCGATGGCCCTGAACAATCGCGCCCTGGCGCGTGTGCAGCAGGGTGATGCGAGCGGCGCGCTCGCTGATCTGGCGCAGGCCATCAAAGTGGATCCGCAGGAAACGACGACTTATCTGAACCGGGCCATCATCCTGATGAACCGGAATGATCTGGACGGCGCGATTGCCGACTGCACCAGAGCGCTGTCAATCAATCCGCTGCTTGGTTCAGCCTGGGGCACGCGCGGCATCGCCCGGCATCGCAAAGGCGAGGCTGACGAGGCCATTGCTGATTACAACCAGGCCATCAAACTTAATGATCGCTCAGCTCCGGTGTGGTTCAATCGCGGCAATCTCTGGTATGACAAGGGCAACATCGAACTGGCGCTGAGTGATTTCAATCAGGCCATCAAACTTGACCCGCAACTCGCTCCGGCCTGGAACAATCGCGGCAACATCAGATTTGCCAGAGGCGAGATGAAGGCGGCGCTCAGTGATTATGATCGTGCCGTGCAGGCTGATCAGAATTACGCCACCGCCTGGGCCAATCGCGGACTGACGCTGATGATGCTGGGCCGTGACCGCGAAGCTGAACAGGATTTCAACCGCTGCCGCACCCTCGAACATCAAATGTCAGCCCAGCTTGAGCAACGCATCAGACAGATCAGGCAAATGCGCGAAACCGCCCGGCAGCAGGCCGCCAGACGCTGATGAAAAAACTGCAAGCGGGGACGGAACACACGAAACATAAAGATTCAGCTCAGAGCGGCAGCTTCGTGTGTTCCGCTTCGCTTCTTCCCGTCTTCAGATAACCCTGCTGCTGACTTCTGCCCTGCATCCGGCCTGCCTTAATCCGGCGCACTGCAAAATCAGGCATTCTTCTTGCGCATCATGTTCGTGCGCGGTTTTGGGTGTTTTCAAATGTAATGGAAGCGAACGAGTGACCGCGCCGCGAACATTTATTTGCAGTGTCTGCACAAATCAGAAACGCGCGGCAACTGAAAACAATGTGTGCCCGCTCAGAAAAAATTCAGCTTCAGGTGAGAACTAACGAGCGATGCCAGCAACAGCAACTGCGACCGGCGCGGCAAATCCGGTGATCAGTTTTTTTGAATGGTTCGGTGAACTTGGCAAATTCTGTCTGCGCCTGGCGCGCGCGGCAGTGACGCCGCCTTTTGAAGTGCGCGAACTGCTGCGCCAGATGGATGAGATCGGCACGCGCTCACTGCCGCTTGTCGCGCTCGCGGGCAGCGCCATCGGTGTGGTTCTGTCGCTGCACACGCGGGAATCGCTGATCCGGTTTGGCGCGAAATCAATGCTGCCGACGCTGATTATGCTCTCAGTGATTCGTGAAACCGGGCCGATCATCACGGCGCTGGTCGTCAGTGGCCGCGTCGGCGCAGGCATCGGCGCTGAACTGGGTTCGATGAAAGTCACTGAACAGATTGACGCAATTGAGGCGTCGGCGGTTGATCCGTGGAAGCTGCTGGTGGCGACGCGGGTGCTGGCCGCCATGCTGATGCTGCCGCTGCTGACGATTGTGGCTGATTTCTGCGGCATCATCAGCGGCTGGGTCATCAACCGGATCAACGAACCGCTTTCATTCAGGCATTACCTGCAACAGGGCTTCGACAGCGTGACGTTTGATGACCTGCTGCCCGCGACATTGAAGACGGTCGTGTTCGGACTGCTGATCGGCGTCATCGGCTGTTATCAGGGGCTGCGCACGAGCGGCGGCACTGAAGGCGTCGGACGCGCGGCGACCAGTTCGGTTGTGATTTCATCGTTGCTGGTCATTCTGGCTGATGTGGTGCTGGTGCAGTTCATCATCGCTTTTATTGAAAGGTAGCCCCGAATGGCTCACGACTCAGACACCCCGGCGGTCAGCATCAGAAAACTGAGCAAGGCTTTCGGGGCACAGAAAGTCCTCGACGGGATTGATCTGAATGTGTCACGCGGCGAAACGCTGACGGTGCTGGGTCGCAGCGGCACGGGCAAGAGCGTGCTGCTGAAACTGATCATCGGCCTGCAAAAACCTGATGGCGGTTCGATTGAAATTTTCGGTCAGGATGTGACGCGGCTGGCGACCGATGAACTCAATCAGATCAGAAAGCGCATCGGGTTTCTCTTTCAGCACGCCGCTTTGTACGACTCGCTGACGGTGGAAGAGAACGTGGCCTTTCCGTTGCGGCGGCACACGCCGATGAAGGATGACGAAATCAGGGATCGCGTGCGCGACCTGCTCGCGCGCGTCGGCATGGAAAAAGATCTGAAAAAGATGCCCGCTGATATTTCAGGCGGCATGAAAAAACGTGTGGGGCTGGCGCGCGCGCTGGCGCTTGATCCTGAAATCATGCTGCTTGATGAACCGACTGCCGGGCTTGATCCGATTACGACCGAAGAGATTGATGAACTGATTCAGGGACTGCACCGTGAGCGCGACATCACGGCTGTCGTGGTGACGCACGATCTGCTGAGCGTCAAACGGCTGGCTGACCGCATCGTGATGCTCAGGGACGGGCACGTTGTCGCCGAAGGTGAGCCTGAAGAAATCAGGCACAGCAATGATCCGTTTGTCGCTGATTTTATGCAGGCAGGCGGTCAGGAGTGAGGGAGTATTTATGTCTCGCACAGCACTGCTCGGAATGTTTATTGTGGGGGCGCTGCTGATTTTCGGCATCGCCGTGTTTCTGGTGGGTGACCGGCAGTTCGTTTTCAGCCGGACGTATCAGTTGAAAGCAGCCTTTGACAACGTGGCCGGGCTTGATCCGGGCGCGACCGTGCGCGCCGGGGGCGTGCGCGTCGGCACGGTTGAGAATATTCAACTGCCACACAAGGCAGGCGAAAAAGTGATCGTCGAAATGAAACTTGACGCCGCGACGCACAACATCATTCATCGTGATTCCGTCGCTTCGATTGAAACCGAAGGACTGCTGGGCAACAAATTCATTGCCGTGTCGTTCGGCACTGCCGGGACTGAGCCGGTGCGCGATGGCGATCAGATAGCGAGCCTGCCGCCTTTCGATTTCGCTGATCTGGCGCGCAAGGCCAAAGAGGTCGCCGATCAGACCAGCCAGGTGCTTGAATCAGCCAACGGTGTCATGCAGACGGCCAGAGGCGCAGTTGAAAATGTGGACGCGATGAGCGCGAACCTCAGAGCCGTGTCAGCCAAAATCAATCACGGCGACGGCACCATCGGCGCGCTCGTCAATGATCGTCAGGTTTACCAGTCATTGAATGCGGCGACTCAGGACATCAAACAGACGATGGCCGCCGCGCGCGTCGGCGTCGTGTCGTTTCAGGAGAATATGGAGGCGCTCAAGCACAACTGGTTCTTTCGCGGCTTTTTCAAGGATCGCGGTTATTTTGATTCAGCCAACCTGACGGCGCACGCCATTGATGAACTGCCGACCCGCCCGGTGCTGAAAAAGTTCGTGCTGGATGGCGCAAAACTGTTTGATGAACCAGACGCCGCGAAGTTTGAAAAGAAAGGCCTGCTTGACCCGGTCGGAAAATATCTCGAACAGAATCCGTTCAGCCTGGCCGTGATTGTGGCGTGGACGGGGCAGCGCGGCGAAAAGGAAGACAACCTGAAACTGACGCAGGCGCGGGCCGCAGTCGTGCGCGATTACCTGGCAGAAAAATACCGGATTAATGATTCACTGCTCAAAACCAAAGGCATGGGCGAAGACCGCGCAGGCGATCCGGCCAAAGCTGACCGCGTCGAAATTCTGATTTACGGCGATGAACCAAAAACAGCGGCCCAGCGACAGTAAGTTATGGAATGGCACCAGCAGTTACAGATCATCGCTGAAACCGCGCTGGCGATTCTGCTGGGTGGAATGATTGGCCTGGAGCGCGAACTGGCTGACAAACCCGCCGGGTTGCGCACTCACATGCTGGTGGCCGGAGCCGCAACTTTGCTGACCGGCGTTGGTTATTCGCTCGTTTCAGAATTTCATCCGCTGCCCAATAATGAATCATTGCGCGCTGACCCGTTGCGCCTGATCGAAGCCATCATCACAGGCATCAGCTTTCTCGGCGCAGGCACGATCATTCGCCGGGACAAAGGCGAACACGTTGAAGGTCTGACGACGGCGGCCTCACTGCTCTTTACCGGAGTGCTGGGCATCTGCATCTCGCTGCGCCTGTTTGCGCTGGCCATTGCCATTACTTTCATGACGCTGCTGGTTCTGCGCGGTGTCAGAGTGCTTGAAAGAAAGCTGGCGCTGCGCCGACAGCGGAACAAGGACAATCACAAAGACAAAGAGAAGACGGAACAGACGGAATGAACGGAACAGACGAAAATAAAGCCTGAACACAGTCTGAAACACAGTCTGATTTTATTTCGTCTGTTCCGTCTTCTCGCTTCTGAACCTTGAATCCGGCTGGCATCAACGGCAAAGACTGATTTCGCGCCGCAACTGTTCGGCATAACGTCTGGCCAGCCGCGCGAACCTGGCCGCATCAGGACTGTCACCGAGCGTTGTTGCCGCGAGCGTGACATAACCGAGCCGCGCCGCAAGATATGCCAGCATAAAAAATGGCAGCCGCTCAGTCGCGTCATCACCCGTCAGCCGTCGGTAATGACTGGTCAGCGCTTCACGCTCCGCTCTGTCAGCCATCAGTTCGACACAGGCACCGGCCAGATCCCAGGCGATGTCCTGGCCACCGGGCAGAAAGTGATCATCGCCGTGATCCAGACCATCTGTTTTGATCAGCCGCTCGCCTGCGCGCAGCCATTCGTGCGGCTGCATCCGCGCATCAACAGCGGTGATGGCCGTTTGATTTGTGCCGGGCATTGCTGTCAGGTCGGGTAACTTTGCAGCCCAGGCTTCACCGAGTCCTTCAGCCACATTGAGACGAATCATTTCTTTCAATTCATCCGCGCTGACGCCTGCCGCTGCCGGAAAGTTGCGCTGCCGAAAGGCCAGGTACGGCGCGATTGACTGGCGCAGCAGCGGCCTCGCCTGCGCGAGCGAAAGCGGTTGTCCATTGACGAATTCAAAAGCCAGAAAGCCGTCTTTCAATCCGACCACACGCGGAGCGAATCCGGCTTCGGCCAGTATTTCTGCGCGCGTCTGAAGCTTTCTGCCATAACGACCGAGGCCCGCAAATTTGAGCCACAACCCCGGTTCATCGCTGCTCTGCCCCAAAAACTTGCGCCGCTCGTGCTGTGGATGGACTGCCGGATAATTCGTTTCATCAGGCTCAAATAATTCGCGCCATCTGCCGCCGGACAATTCGCGCCAGTTCCCGCGCGGCCACGCGGCAAAGAGGCGACCGCTGTCAATCCAGACCTGCTCGAATGAGGCCGTGAACCTGCGGTGCTTCGGCCACTGCTGACGCGCGCGTTCTGACACGAACTGTGTGCCGTCCGGTTCCCAGCTCGGCATCAGAATGATGCGATCATTGCTGATGCCGATTGCAGCCAGCCGCCAGGCTGTTGCGGCAAACGATGACCCGCTCAGTCCCGGCCCTTCATCCACGATCAGAAAATGTGCGCGCGGCACTGATTGCCACTCGTTCAGCAAAGACTGAGCGATGATCAGTTGCCGCTCGAACGGATGGCCGCGCGGACGCACGGTGAAGCTGCGCGTTGCAATGCCGCTTTGTTCCAGCGTGGCCGCGACGACGGCTGACAGGCTGGTGCCGATGCTGCGCAGGCCGATCACCACTGCCTGCGCGGGATGTACTGCCTGCGCGAACTGCTGCGCCGCCGCGAGGTACATTTCAGGATACAGCCCGTAATAAGCGTAACCTTCGGGTGGGCTGATCGTGATTGTGGTCGGCAGCTCACTGCACGACAATTCGGCCAGCCCGTTGTTTGCGTTCTTCAGCCACTCACGAGCTTCATCAACGCGTCTGAACCAGGAAAGATAAAGGCTGTGGCCGAGCGCGAGGCTGATCTGTCTGAGCCTTTGCGACAAGGCGCTGACTGCATCCTCATTCACGCAAAGCGCGTCAGTGAGGCCTGCTTCAAGTTCTCCGGCGTCAATCAGCAGTTCTCTGACGAAATCGTGATCAGCGTGCAGGCTTTGCAGACAGCGGCTGAGGCCAGCCTCAAGACGGGCAATCAGCGGCGCAGTGCTGAAGGTTTGTTTCGCAGCCCGATAAACAATCATCGAAATAATTCAGCGCTGGCTGAGCTATTCTTCCGGCAGTTTCTTTTCAATCTCGCTGGCCAGTTGTTCGAGGTCGGTTGTGCGGGCCAGTTGTTCGATTTCATCGCCGCTCGTTTCAGCTTCCAGGCCGAAGTGATGACAGAGGCGCTGCTGCATGCGCAGGATCATGGTCAGTTCCTGCTCGGCCAGCAGGCTGATTTGCAGATCAAGTTGAGCGCGCCGGTCGGCCTGGCGCGTCATACGATTCTGCGAAATCAGAATGAACATCGCCAGCATCACGCCTTCGCCGGACAGCGTCAGCGTCAGAATGCCAAAAGGAAACGGATCAAAGGGCGCAATGCCCGGCACCAGATTCAGATTGATGACGGCCCAAATGAAAATGACGATCAGGTGAATGATGACGACGGTCATCGTGCCGACGCTGCGCGTGATGACATCGCTGATGCGTTCACCACGCGAGCGGTGATGCAGGGCTTCGGATTCCAGCCGGGCGATGATTTCGACGTTACTGAGAGCCGGGCCGGGCGGCGGTTCCGGTTGCATGGCGCAATTCCTTCAGGCGGCATAACGGCGCGTCATTCGGGCGCAGAAGTCAGCGAATTCTTCAATGTGCAGCGGCGGGCTGGTGTGGTGCGGGCGCACTCCGCGCGATTCGGGCGTGAAGCAGAAAGTGACGGTAACGTGAAAATCTTCAAGCGCCTGCATCTGCCGGTCAAACCACGCTTCAGCCTGCGGGCGGTGACTGTCGGCCCAGCTCAGCCCCGTGCGCAGGTGCTTCACGCCCAGTCGCCGCAGCCATTGCACCGCCGGTTCCAGCCGGTGATCCTCAAAATGAAACCACTGGCAGATGCCCATTTCGGGCGTGTAATCGCTGAACTGCCTGAGCGCGCGTTTCGGCGTGCCATCCTCGCGCAGCAGGCCCATGTAAAAATGGCGGTAATAAGACGAGCCTTCAGCTTCGCGGTGCCTGGTTGTGGCGGGCCACGCGCGCGGCAGGTCGTAAAGACTGTACCAGTGAATGCGCGGCGCCTGACCTGTCAGCAGCTCAGCCGTGCGGCGCAAACCGAATTCCTGCACTTCTTCAGCGCCGAAAGTTGACACACCGACTTCAGAAACCCACAGCGGCAGCTCGGTCACAGCCCTGATTTCATTGAGCCGGTCGGGCCATTCGTGAATCTGCCAGTGATTCCAGTCGAGCGGAAAACCGTGAACAGCGACGGCGTCAGTGTGACTGAGCACGCCCTGTTGTTTCAGGTTGTTCATAAACCCGGCATCAATCGGTGAAATGCCGCCCAGAACTTTGACGATGCGCGGGTTTTCAGCTTTGACCGCATCGGCGGCGAGTTTGACCATCGCGCTGTAAGTGCGCCAGTCGGGGTCAATTTCAAAATCCCAGTGTGATTTGTTATTCGGCTCGTTCCAGAGCATCACGGCTTCAATCACGGTGAATCAGTCTCCTGAACAGGTGCGTTATGCAAAATCCGTCAGGAAGAGAGAGAACGGAACACACGGAAATAACGGAACAGACGAAAAATCTCAGGCTGGATTCTGTCTTCTTTCCGTGTGTTCCGTGATTTCCGTGTGTTCCGTTCTCTCTCTTCCTGCCCTTCTCACGACTTCACGACAACATCGGTGATGCGTTCATCGAAATCGGCTGTGGCGCGGCGGCAGATGTAAACTTCCGCTTCGGGGTGATCGGTAATTTCAAAGCCTGCGCTGCGCAGCATGGCTTCAGCACAGGCGCGGTTCGGAATCCACCAGTTGGTCGGGTCGCCGGAGTAACGCCGCTCGATAAAGGCCATGCGCGGGAAGGCAGGACGATCAAAAATTGCAGTTTCCTCAAACGGGTAATCATCCGCTGTGGGTTCAATCTCAGCGCTGCCGCGCAGCATGGATTGAAAAACGAGCAGGTCGCCAACGGCGTGTTCCCGGAGCAGATCGAGCGCCAGCAGCGGATGGCGCAGGTGATAGAGGACGCCCATAAACAGCACCACGTCGAACTTCTCCCTGAGCCGGGCGACTTCATACACCGACAGCTTTTTCAGTTCGATCTCAACGCCGCAGACTTCAGCCGCAAACCGCGCCTGGGCCAGATAAGTTTCATCCGAGTCAATACCGACGACGCGATCAGCGCCGCGTCGTTTCATTTCGATTGAATAGAATCCGGCATTGCAGCCAACATCAAGCACCGTTCTGCCGCGCAGATCAGCCGGAATCGCCTGAGCAAAGCTGCGCCATTTGAGCGCCGGATAATCGCCCAGAAAATGATGCGGAGCCGTCCACACCCCGCGCAGGTTGAGGTTATGAAACCATTCACCAAGTTCGCTGACGCGCTGTCTGATCTGCTCAGTCGAAAGTTCTGCTGCTGCTGTTTTCATAAGCCCGATTTCTCATTCAATGATGCAGCGTGATTCGATCAGCATCGTGCGGTTCAATGATGGCCGGTTGCTGTTCGCTCAGAACTCTGATGGCTGAGCGATAACCGTGCAGGGTTCCGACATCCACATAGGCCTGTCCGGCGCGCACGCCGAATGCTTTGCCGCCGAGAGCGAGCCACGCATTGACCAGTGTGCCGATGTATTCATCGCTGCCATCGCGCTGCCGCCATAACCGGTGCAGTTCGCGCAGCACGCGGCCCGGCATTTTGAATGCGCCCCAGATCCATGACGATTGCGCGTCGCGCTGCTTGACCTGAATTTCCAGCACGCGCCCGTCATCATCCGTCACAACGGCGTCAAAAAACTGCGGCTGCTCAACCGGAAAAAGCAGAAACGAAAGATGCGCATCATCGAGCGCGCACAAACCGTCTTCGGGAAACCAGATCGTATCAGGCAGCCCGATCATCACCGGCTCATCGTCGGCAATCAGCGGCAGGGCGCGAAAGATGGCATCGCACAATCCGGCAGGGCGCGGCTGCACGGTATAACAGATGTGCGCTGCGCCGTATGCGCCGCCGTAATAACCCAGAATGTCCGACTTGCCGGGTGAAATGACAAAGCACAGGCGCGTGGCTCCGGCGCGCAGCATGCGTTCGACGAGGTATTCGCTGACGGCGCGCGGTCTTTCAACTTCGCCATCCAGACGGCTGCCAACGGGCAGCAGTTCCTTTGAAAAAGCCAGCGGCTGAATGCGACTGCCTGCGCCAGCCGCCGGAATGATGCCCCACATCGTTTGAATCCTCCGCCATCAGAACAGAGCAAACAAGGAACAAAACAAGGAGCGCAGGCGTCCCGCCTGCCTGTGTTTCGCTCAAGGCGCATTGATTGAAGCAAAGCAGGCGAGACGCCTGCGCTCCTTGTTCAGATCATCACAGAACCGACCAGCGTCTGTGCCTGTGAACTCATCGCTTCTGACAGAATGCTTTCAAGCTGTGCTGCTCGTCTTTCAGCCGTATGTTCACTCAGCACGCGGGCGCGGGCCTGGGCTGCTGTGCGCTTCAGTTCAGCCTGCGACAATTCCAGCGCGTTAACGACATCGGCGGTTTGGCGGGCAATCAGGATTTCCTCGTTCGGAGTAAAAAATTCATCCAGCCCCGGCCACCAGTCGCTGATGATCGGCACGCCGCACGCTGCCGCTTCAAAAAGGCGACCCGACGGGCACCAGCCCATCTCTGCCATCGCCTGGCGCGTGACGTTGAGCGTCAGCGTGGATGAGCAGTAAAAAGCTGCGTGGTCGCAGGGCGGCAGGTGCCGCACAAAATAAATATTTTCAGTCCAGGGAAATTCCGGCGGGTATTGCGCGCCGCCAATCAGAAAGCGGCGCTGCCGGATCAGGCGCGCCGTTTCAATAAAGAGTTCCTGCAACGTTGCCTGCCGATCAGCCGCGTATGTTCCGAGGTATGAAAGGTCAGCGCGAAAGCGTTCGGTCGGCGGCACGGGATAGTGCGCAGCCGGATCAACACTGCCATAGAGCGGCGCAACGCGGCGTGCGCCGAGGCGTTCGACCAGTTCAGTGAGCGCCGCGCCGCCCGTGTAACTCAGCACCAGATCGAAATCGCGCAATCCGCGCGGCCCGATGTAATCAATCCTGCGACCGCTGCTTAACTGAGCGAGCGTGATCGGCGTATCGAGATCATAAAAGACTCGCAATCGCGCTTCAGCCAGCACCAGTTCAGTTGCGGCCAGCGCGTCGGGGCAGTAAGAAGTCACCATCCCGACATCGGCATCCGTGAGCAGTCGCATTGCCTGATGGCGAATCTCGGCCCAGTCCTGATAAAACACCAGTTGCGCGCCGGGAATTTCGATCAGATCACGATGCGCGGCGTAATACGGCACATCGCGCTCAAAAAAGATGACCTGATGCCGCCGGGCAACGAGCGCGCGCAACAGTCCGCGCCAGAGCGTGGCGTGTCCGTTGCCCCACGAAGAGCTGACTGCAAGTCCGAAAATGACCAGTTTCACACGCTGCCTCTGTGATTGATGATGATTGCGGTCTGGATGCTTTCAGGGAAAATCAGACAAAACATGCCATCAGTTGATGCGCGGGAGTCACAGGCAATCTCTGTTGCGGGGATGCGATTGTATATACCAGCGCGCAGAAGCCGTAGTCTGTACGGTGCGGCACATTATGAACGCTGAAAGCGGCGCGTGACTGCGCGCTGGTATGACACTTGCTGCTTATCGCATCACCTGTCTCTGCTGATTCTGAGCAGTTGTTCAGAGACAGGCAGGAATGAGTGAAACCACAAAGAGCAGGAAGGACACGAAGGTCAGAGAGTGGAGAATGAAAGGCGCATCAAAGCAGAAACTCAGAATTTCTTGTCGCCTTTTCACCTTTTCTCTTCAGTGATCGGATTGGATTTCAGATCAGTGTGCGGAAGCAGCAGGTGTTGCGCGATTTGCCAGAATCGCGCTGACTTCGCAATCGAACCATTATGTGAGCCGCGCGATTCTGGCAAATCGCGCAACACTTCCCGGACGCGCACTTGAAAAGTGATTTAATGAACCTGAGGTCATCAGATGAACGCTGAGTATCAATATCTGATTGGCAGATTGCAGGACGCGCTGGCGACTGATCCGCGCGTGAATGCGCTGGATGTGAAGATTACGGTCTGCGGCGGCAGAATTCACCTGACCGGCGAAGTCGCCACCGAAGAACGGCGCGGTGCGGCGGCGCTGATTGTGGCTGAACTCGCGCCTGAAATCGAAATTCGCAATGAACTGACGGTGTATGCCATCAGCCAGGCTGCTGAACCGGAGGCCATTCATGCTTAGAGTCGCTGCCATTGCTGATCTGCATGTGGCTGAGGATTCGCACGACCGGCTGTCGCCGCACTGGCGCGATCTGCATTTATCTGCCGATGTGCTGCTGCTCGGCGGCGATCTGACCAACCTGGGCAATGCCGAGCAGTCATCGGCGCTGGTGGCTGAGTTGTCGGTCGTTGAACTGCCGATGGTGGCGGTGCTGGGCAATCACGATTATCACGCCGGGCAGCCCGACCTGGTGCGGCGGCGGCTTGAATCAGCCGGAGTCATCGTGCTGGAAGGTGAAACGACGACGCTGCAACTGAACGGTCATTCGCTCGGCATTGCCGGGACCAAGGGCTTTGGCGGCGGTTTTGCCGGAGCCTGCGGCCACGCTTTCGGTGAACCTGAGATGAAGGAGTTTATGTATGTGACCGAAAGAATGGCGGCGCGCCTGGAAGAGAACCTGCGCGCTCTGCACACCGATTATCGCATTGCGCTGCTGCATTACGCTCCGGTCAAGGACACGCTGGCCGGTGAGCGCCTGGAGATTTATCCGTTTATGGGCAGCTACCTGCTGGCTGAGGCGCTGGATCGGGCGGGGGCTGATCTGATCATTCACGGTCACGCTCATCACGGCACTGAAAAGGGCACGACGGCGCAGGGCATTCCGGTCAGAAACGTGGCGATGCCGCTGCTCAAACGCGCTTATGTGATTTACAACCTGGGGATGGTTGAAGAACCGGCGCTGGGAGATCATCGTGAAAACAGAGAAACACAACGGGCAGAAAGACAGCCGGAACCGGCTCGTGCTTGACCAGTCATCGCTCACGGCACTCTTTGACGATCAGCAGGGCGAGATTTACCGCTGCGTCATTGAACTGGCGATGGATGCCGGTTTGCCGTTCGCGCTGGGCGGCGGGTTTGCCATCAATGCCTACACCGGACTCTCGCGCAATACCAAGGATCTTGATCTGTATGTGCTGCCGCGCGACCGCACCGCGATGATTGATGTGCTGAACAGGGCCGGGCTGCGCGATTATTACGACCAGGCACCCTATGATCGCGGCTGGATTTACCGGGGCTTCGACAATGGCACGATTGTGGACGTGATCTGGGAAATGGCCAATCACCGCTCGCAGGTTGACCGGCACTGGCTGACGCGCGGCCCGCTGGTCGAAGTTGAAGGAATGCAGTTGCGACTGCTGCCGCCGGAAGAACTGTTGTGGGGCAAATTGTATGTGCTGCAACGCGACCGCTGCGACTGGCCCGACATTCTCAACCTGCTGTATGCGACTGGCGAAGACCTGGACTGGCAGCGCCTGCTTGACCGCGTCGGCAGGGATGATGGATTGCTGGCTGGCGTCGTTACTGTTTTTGCCTGGCTGTGTCCGGGGCGCGCCGGGAATATTCCGGCCTGGCTCTGGCAGCGGTTGCGCCTGCCAGAGCCGGTGATCAATTCTTCAGTTGAAGTCAACCGCGATCACGTTGTCCTGATTGATTCGCGGCCCTGGTTCAGTCCGGTTCTGAATCCTGAACCGTTCCAGCCCGCCGCCGCTGGCACCAGATGAAGCGGCGTGGCCGGGGGGGCCTGAAGCAGCCGGTCAAATTCGCTTTTGATAATCTGGTAGCATTCACAGGAACTGTGTTCGAGACTCTGCCGGTTGTGAATGCGGATATGGCCGCGCACATAACTGATGACGCCTGACTGGCGCAGCTTGCCTGCGGCAACCGTGATTCCCGCGCGCCGCGTTCCCATCATTTCGGCAATGACTTCGTGTGTCAGGCAGAATTCACCGTCCTCAATCCGGTCATCAATCAGCAGCAGCAGACAACTCAGCCGCTCCTCAACCGTGTGCAGGCAGTTGCACGCGGCCATCTGCGCCATCTGCGTCATCAGCGCCTGCGTATAAAGCATCAGCCGTCTTTGCAATTCGCCGCCGCGCCGCATCTCGAACCTGAAGACATCAGCGCGCATTCGCCACGCCTGCCCGCCGATTTGCACAATGGCGCGGTAAGGCGCACTGTCAGCACCCAGAAACACCGGCACTCCGGTCATGCCTTCCGGCCCGACAAGGCCGGTTTCAACCGTCGTTCCGTTCATCATCGTGGCGACCATCGAAACCAGTCCCTGATCGGGAAAATAGACGTGACGAATCATTTCGCCGGAATGACATAACACTTCGCCAGGATTCATCTGTACGGGTTCAAGGCGCGTCATCAGTTGTTCGAGTTCTGCGCCGGGCAGGGCTGCCAGCAGGCGATTTCTGACGGGCCATCCCGCTGTTCCAAATGCAGGCATCAGCTTCCTCCAGATGGGGAGTAAGATCATAAAAGATCAATCCGGGTCACAGGCCGGATCGTTCAGGAATACCCGATAACCTGACCGACAGGGGCAGCCAGACCTGTATCGTCGCCATACTGCTTTGTACCAGCGCAAATGCAACCGGCCTGGAGATAAACCCTTCCTGTCTGGTTCTGTTTCACGGTTATCAGTATCCCGATTCCCAGAGCAAGCAGCGTACCCGCTGCCGCTTGATTCACGATGAATCAGTATCCCGATTCCCAGAGCAAGCAGCGTACCCGCTGCCGCTTGATTCACGATGAAATCGAAGCGGGTTTTGAAAAGCTCCTGCGCGCAGGGCAGCCAGGAGGAAATTACTGCTCAGATTTCAGAGCACTGAACGGAAACCGGCAGGTTGCTGTGGTCTGGCGAAGCTCTTGCCTGTTAACTCTGAGGCTGAATCAACTGAATGAAACTGATGATTAATCATCCCCTCCTGACACAAGGGCCGGGAAGCCCGCGTTTTCAGGTGAGAGCAGAGGAGAATCCGGTTATGGCAAGCACGACGGCTGACCGCTTTATCAGAGCCTTACAACAGGTTGAAGAGACGGGCGATGTGGAACCGCTCGCAGAGCTTTTTGCTGATGACGCTGAAATCAGCAACCTCGCAGTGATCGAACCGCTGCGCGGGTACGCGGGCGCGCGCGAATTCTGGAAGGAATACCTGCACGCTTTTGATCACATTCACTCGCAGTTCACCAGAATCATCGAACACGACGGCGAGATTGTTCTGGAATGGAAATCGGAAGGCGCGCTGCGCAACGGCTGCCCGATTGATTATTGCGGCGTCAGCATCCTGGAAACAGCCGACGGGCGAGTGCGCCGCTTCCGTTCATATTACGACACCGCCGCCTTTCTCAAACCGCTGCCCTGCGGAGCCTGATTGAATCCGAGTCACTGATGGAATAAAGGAGATCACTGCATGAAGGTCAAAACCGCGATCATCTATTACAGCGCGACCGGCACCACTTACCGTCTGGCGCGGGCTGTGGAAGAAGGCGCGCAGTCAGCAGGCGCAGAAGTTCGCCTGCACAAAGCCCGTGAACTCGCGCCCGAAGAAGCCATCAATTCAAACCCCGGCTGGGTCGCGCACCGGCAGGAAGCGCAGCACGTTCCCGAAGCCACAACCGCTGATCTGGAATGGGCTGATGCCATTATTCTGGGCACGCCGACCCGTTTTGGTCTGCCGACCGCGCAACTCAAGCAGTTCATAGATCTGACCGGAGGTTTGTGGGCGCAGGGCAAACTGGTCAATAAAATCGCGTCTTCCTTCACCAGCTCAGCCACGCTGCACGGCGGGCAGGAAAGCACAATCATTGCGCTCAACAATACGTTTTATCACTGGGGCGCGATCATCGTGTCACCGGCCTATGCCGATCCGAGTCAGTTTCAGTCGGGCAATCCTTACGGCGCTTCCTTCACCAGCAACAACGGCCAGTTGAAGCCGGACGAAATTGCGCTCAATG
Source organism: Blastocatellia bacterium (assembly GCA_046331565.1). Classification (GTDB taxonomy): domain Bacteria; phylum Acidobacteriota; class Blastocatellia; order RBC074; family RBC074; genus DASRDU01. The sequence continues at coordinate 1,864,124 of JAXLQP010000001.1, read as the reverse complement.
CCGCGCGCTTTCAGGGTCGCCGCGTGGTTGAAATTGCCGCGCAGTTTCTGGCCGGGCGCGAACGCGCCTGAAGTCTGATGCCTGGCCGGTCAGGATTCAGCGCCGATGCTTATTCAGCACGCACTGAAGCTGGAATGCCTGGGTCTGCCCGTTGCGCCAGAAATCTGAGGAACGACTGAAACATGGCTTCGCTGGTCTTTGCGCTTTCGGTGTGGCGCGACAGCGTGTTGACATAGCCCTCGCTCGTCAGTTGCAACTGCGGATCATTGATCAGCATTTGCATCATCAGATTCGAAACCACGAAACGATCATTTGAGGCAGGCAGGGCGAGCGCGCGTCTGACCGCTTCAGGCAGTTCGCGGTAATGGCCCTCGCTGGTCTGTTCGATGCGGCTGTCGGTGCGGCGCACCAGTTCAACGCGGCTGCGCGCCGGATCGAAATCAGGCGAAGCATTGATGATGCCCCGCGTCGCCGGCAGCACTGTCGGATCGTGCGGCGGCAGCTTCAGCGTGTTGTAAATTTCAGGCCGGAACAGCCGACCCGTATTGCACGCCGTCAGCACCAGCCGCGATATGCCGCTGCCATCAAGCTGCTCCTGCAACGCGCCCAGCGAAATATACGAACGCGGAGCCGTGCGGCTGGCTGACTGCTGCAATTTCAATCCGTTGCCATTGCTGCCATGCGTCTGCAAAAAGATGCGCTGCAACGGCTCATCGGGATGCGCGCGGTTATACTGCTTCAGCCCGTCGAGTATTTCAGCCCAGTCGGCGCTTTCGTCATACTGAAAGCCCAGCGCCTCATAAAAACGCCGGTTGCCCGGAGCCGCAAAATCAGGGCTGAAAATCACCGCCTGATGCCGCCCCAGTTTTGTCAGCGCGGATTGCCTCGTGGCCGTTGCCGTCGGCTGTGCCAGTGCAAGCGCAGCCGGGCCAGGCTGATGTTTGTTGCCGTAACTTTTCAGCAGCACGATCAGCGCGCCGATAATGACCAGCACCAGCGCCGCGTCAATCAGCCTGCCTGCGGCTGGCAATTTTCGGTGGTGAGTTTCGTTTGATTCTTTCATGGCATTCATTCAATCAGCACAGGCTTTCTGTTGAGCAAGTGTCATACCCGCCCTGCGCCGTTAAATTGCCCACAAAATCATCAGTGTATATAGATCGTTCGTTCAACTGGTGCAGCCCTTGCCTGCGTGATGGATGGCCGGACACACCGGCCAGGACAGCGGACAATAAAACTTCAGTAACGAGGAGGAGAATGGGTATGAAAACGAGAATTATGCTGATGGTCATGGCGCTGGCGCTGAGCGGCGCGGCGATCTATGCGCAAAGTCAGTCTCAGACCGGCAGCCAGTCATCACAACCATCCGCAACACAGCCACAGAGCGACACGACGACAGATCGTAATCGTAACCAGGCTGACACAACCGGAAACACACAGCAGGATCGCAACACGAATACCACCGGCACGCCGGACACCGGAACCTCAGGAATGAACAATAACGGCACAACGCGCAATCACAGGATGATGTCCTGAACCCTCACGACACAGAACACAAATCAGCGGGCTGAAAGAGATCATCTTTCAGCCCGCTGATTCTGCTTTAATCCTGATGTTCGGCAATCCGGCAGCTTGTCGAAGATTTTACCGACCGCCTCAGATCATCACTCAAACACTTCAGCGACCGGCACGATGCGCACATCTTCAGGTCTGACTTTGATCTGATATGCCTCAATCAGCTTGTCTTCATCAGTCACTTCCTTCGGCTTGGGTGACAGGTAAGTAATCGGTGAAGGCCTGTTGCTGATGATTGCATCGCGCAGCGCGGCGGCATCCTTTGTGACAATCACAACGCGCATCGCATCGGTTTTCAGATGTTCTCTGATGGCGCGGTTCACATCGTCAACCGTCAGCCGCGCCAGACTGTCGCGCAGGTACGCGCCGAATTCGGGAATATTGTAATAACGACTGTCGAGCGCGTAACCGAGCCGGTCATCCTGCGTCTGCATCAGCACATTGGCATAGCGCGTCAGAAACTGGCGCGTTGATTCAAACTCTTCGCGCGTCAGCCCGTCGCGCAGCAGTTTGTCATATTCATAAAGCGCGGCGCGCAAAGCGAAATGCCCGTTCTGTGGTTCGACCGGACGAATCCAGATCTGAAAAATCTGCTGCTGCCGCGCCAGATTCGGATCAGGCGTAAACTGAAACATCCCGCGCGGGAAGTATTCGATGTAAGCGTAATCGCCGTAATTCAACCCGCGCGCTTCACGCAGCTTTTGATACAGATGACTGTTGCTGGAACGGTGCTGGCCGAACCACGAAGCGGCCAGCACCAGCGCAGGCCAGTCCTTGTCGCCGCGCTTAACGTCAATCGGAAAGCCGAGCGAAATGGCGGTCGAGCGCGTTTCGCGTTCGATGATGTCAATGTGCGTGCCGGGCGCGAGTTTCGGCGCAGGCAGTTTGTCGGCTTCTCTGACGCCCGCTGGCAGCCTGCCGAAATCATTCATCACCTGCTGCGGAAACGAGGCCGGATAACCGCCTGCCAGTCCGATGACCAGATTGGCTCTGGTGTAATGCTCGCGGTAAAAGTTGCGCACGTCATCGAGCGTCAGCTTTTCAAGCGTGCTGACGCGGCCCCGGTTCTGATGGCCGTAAGGATGACCGGCATAGATGATGTTGTAGAGATATTCCTTGCCCAGTTCCTCGTCGTTGCTGGCGCGCAGTCCGGTCTTCAGAAAGTTGATCGCATCGGTTTTCAGGCGCGTGAAATCATCAGCACGAAAGCCCGGATCAAGCAGCATCTGACTGATCAGCGCGTAATACTTCGCCAGATTGTCAACGTGCGTGGTGCCGGTAAAGACCGTCATTTCCTTGTCGGTCTGTGCGTCAAAGCTGGTCGCCAGCGGATACATCTGTTCGACGATCTGATCGTAACTGAGCTGGCGCGATCCGCCCTTTGCCAGCATCGCGGCAGTCAGCGCCGCCACGCCTTCCTGTCCTTTCGGGTCATCGGCGGCGCCGGTCAGAAAGAGCAGGCGAAAGGACACCAGCGGAGAGTGGTTTGGTTCAAGAACACTGCTGATCTGATTGTTCATTGTCTTTTGCGGCGCGGCAAACAGCGGCAGCAAAGCCGCCAGCACAAAGGCCGCGATGATCAGTGCAATTATTACCCTGCGAATCATGCTGCTCACCTTTACTGCTTTACTGGTGATTTTTATTGTTCATTCCGGCGGCCTCTTTGCCAGCCGAAAGCGTCACGATGATGCGGTGCCTGTCGGTGAAATAACGCGACGCATAGCGGCGAATGTCTTCAGGCGTGATGCGTTCGTAAAGCGCAAACAGCTTGTCCACCGTTTCAGGCGTGCGCCGCAGCGCAATGAACGGAGCCAGCGCGCTGGCAATCGCTTCAGAACTGTTCATCGCCAGCACCGCGCCATAACGCATCCGCGACCGCGTCGCATCAAGCCGCGCCTGCGGCACCAGTTCGGTGGTGAATCGCCTGAAAGTGGTCAGAATCTGATCGCGCACGTAATCAACATCCTTCGCGTCCTTGATGCGCGCAAAGACGCCGAACAGTTCCGGGTCGGCCTGATTGTCAAAACTGACTTCCAGCAGATCAACCTTTTGTTCCTTCAGCACCAGCTTCTGATACAGGTCAGAGTTTTCGCCAAAGGCGATGGGCGCCAGCAGGTCGAGCGCGGCCTTGTCTTTCTCCACATCAGAATATGCCGGGCCGTGAAAGGCGACGACCAGATAAGGCAGCGTCGGCGCAGGCCAGTCAATATGTGCGGTGCGCGGCGCAGTCTGTTCAGGTTCAGCCGGAATCTGCGGCGCATAATCACCCCGCTTCCAGTCGCTGAAATATTTTCTGGTCAGCGCCAGGGCTTCATCGCGTTTGACATCGCCCACCAGCAGAATGGTCGTGTACTCAGGCCGGTAATACCGCTGATAAAACTTCAGACTGTAATCATACTGGTTCGGCATATCCTCAATGTCGCTGATGAAACCCATCGTCGTGTGTTTGTAGGTATGCCGGTCAAAGGCTGTCTCGCGCAGCTTTTCATAGAGTTTGCTGATGGGACTGGCGCTGTTCTTGTTGTATTCGCCCAGCACGGCGCGCGTTTCGGTGCGGTAAACATCGGGTGAATATTTGAGATGCTCGAAGCGGTCGGCTTCCAGCTTCATCACCTGATCGAGATCGTCTCTGGCAAAGACTTCGTGATAGACGGTGCGATCATCAGAGGTGTAAGCGTTTGACGAAGCACCGGCGCGCTTGAGAATTTCGTCGCGCTGTTCGGGCGTGTAATGCTCGCTGCCGCGAAACATCATATGCTCGAACAGGTGCGCGTAACCGCTTTTGCCCGGCTCAACCTCGTTGCGCGAACCGGCCTGCACGACGATGTAAAGCGCCACCAGATTCGGGTAATCGGTCGGCATCGTCACCAGCCGCAGGCCGTTCGGCAGATCATCAATCGTATAGCTGTAAGGAACTACTTTGTTCATCTTTGAAGCAGTCTGATTTGAAGTGGTCTGCGCCAGCGCCGACACTGGCAGTAAAAATAACAACAGGGTCAGAAACAATTTGCTCATCTTCATGCTCAGCCTCAGTCTGCCGAATGGTTTACTGTCTGTTCGATGTCATCTGCTGACTCTGAGATGGACACCGGCTGATTTTCCGGAGCTGTACCCGGAGCATCAGCGCGCTGTCATAAAGTCAGCGTCTCAACCGAAAATCAGATCGCACCCGCGTAGCAACGAATTCATTCGTTATGTCTCGCATCAGCGCGACTTCGGAAGCGGAACGAATGAATTCGTTGCTACGCAGGGCGTTCGAGTCTCATTCAGGGCAATCTGATTTCAGCACAGTGCGCTGACGCTCCGGGTACTGTTCCGCGTGTTTTCAATGCGGCTGGCAGTCACCGCCCGAACATGCGAAACTACAGTCCGCATCACTCCCGCAATTGCCATCTCCCCGCCCGAAAATTCACGGACACCGGCTCCATCCAGAGAGCAGAGAAGTCTTCGAGGAGAAAATTTATGGGCGACACCAGCGTGACCAAAATCAATTCGCATTTCTCACCGACCGGCGAAAAGGGCCGGAAATATCTGGCGTCGGGCATCAAAGTTTCAATGCGGCTGTGGGAAAACGAACCTCCCGGCGCGCCGAAGCCCGCCACCAGCCGCGATTATGAAACCGTCGGTTATGTCATCAGTGGCCGCGCCGAACTGCATCTTGAAGGGCAGATGGTGCTGCTTGAAGCAGGCGATTCGTGGGTCGTGCCGAAAGGCGCTTCACACAGCTATCAGATTCTCGAACCCTTCACCGCCGTCGAAGCCACCAGCCCGCCCGCGGAAGTTCACGGGCGCGATGAAAGCTGAATCCCTGAACCGGGACACGCTGCAATGAAACACGAATTCACCGCAGAGGACACAGAGGGAGCCAGACCTGGATCAGCAGATCAGTGTGCGGAATAACCAGTGTTGCGCGATTTGCCAAAATCGCGCAGTTCACGCGGGCGGGCCGGTTGCCAGTACCGCGCGATTTTGGCAAATCGCGCAACACTCGCTGCGTCCCTCCACTGATCTGAAATCCGATCCAGGTCCCCTCTGTGAACCTCTGTGGTGAATTTCATTGTCCCAGGCTTTCACGGCCTGGTTTATTCCCGATCAGTCCGAAGGGGATTGTGTCTTTCAAGGAACCCTGAGCTTACTTTTTACCGGGCATATTCATTGAATTCAGGAACTCGGCGTTGGTCTTTGTTTTCTCCAGTCGTTCCAGCACCAGTTCCATCTGTTCGACGCTCGACAACGGATTGAGGGCGCGCCGCAGCACCCAGATGCGGTCAAGCTCCTTTTTCGGAATCAGCAGTTCTTCCTTGCGCGTGCCTGAACGTTGCAGATCAATCGCCGGAAAGATGCGCTTGTCTGACAGGCGACGGTCAAGATTGACTTCCATGTTGCCCGTGCCTTTGAACTCTTCAAAGATCACGTCATCCATGCGGCTGCCGGTTTCAATCAGCGCGGTCGCAATGATCGTCAGCGAGCCGCCTTCTTCAAAGTTGCGCGCAGCGCCGAAAAATCGCTTCGGGCGCTGCATGGCGTTCGCATCCAGACCGCCGGAAAGTGTCTTGCCGGATGAAGGCGCAACCGCATTGTGTGCGCGGGCCAGACGCGTGATTGAATCGAGCAGAATCACGACATCGTGTTTGTGTTCGACCAGTCGCCGCGCCTTTTCAATCACCATATCAGCGACCTGAACGTGGCGCGAGGCCGGTTCGTCGAAGGTTGATGAAATGACTTCGCCGTTGACTGAACGCTGCATGTCGGTGACTTCTTCCGGGCGTTCATCAATGAGCAGCACGATCAGCGTCACCTCAGGGTGATTGGTCGTGATTGACCGGGCGATGTTTTGCAGCAGCATCGTCTTGCCGGTGCGTGGCGGCGCGACGATCAGCGCGCGCTGGCCCTTGCCAATCGGTGTGAACAAGTCAATGACGCGGCCTGACAACTGATCGGGCGTCGTTTCCATGCGCAGTTGCTGATTCGGATAGAGCGGCGTCAGGTTCTCAAAAAAGACCTTGTCGCGTGCGGCGTCAGGGTCATCGAAGTTGACGGCCTCAACTCTGACCAGCGAAAAGTACCGCTCGCCCGTGCGCGGCAGGCGTACCTGACCTGAAATGGTGTCGCCCGTGTGCAGGTCAAAGCGGCGAATCTGTGCGGTGCTGACGTAAATATCGTCAGGGCCGGGCAGGTAGTTGTATTCCGGCGCGCGCAAAAAGCCGTGCCCGTCGGGCATCACTTCAAGCACGCCTTCTGAAAAGATCAGTCCTGATTGCTCGGTCTGCGCCTGAAGGATTCTGAAGATCAGATCCTGTTTGCGCAGCCCCGAAGCTCCGCTGATGTTCATTTCTCTGGCAACTTTGGTCAGGCGCGAAATGCTCATTTCCTTCAGTGTGGCCAGGTCGAACTGATTGCCCGGATTCTCATCGGACTGTCGGGCTTGTTCTTCGGTCAGTAATTCTGTGGGCATGATTGCTCTCTCCTTTGCCGCTGCACTGTGATTCAGAGCAGGTGGCTGTAACGATCCTTTCGCCGGGCAGCCTCAGACTGATCGTGGTGATTGATGAAAACCTGCCAGGGCATTCTGCCGCGCCCTGTTGCGTCGTGTGGATGCTGGTTTCAGTTCGAAGGGGAATCGGCTGTTGATTCGCTCGCTTTGATGGCAACCCGATGTCTGCCGTTGCCTCACGCTTTCACCACGAAGAAACGAAGAACACGAAGATGCAGAAAGCGGCGGAGAAAAGGCGACAGAAAGCGTGAGAGCCGCTGCTTTGATTCATCTCCTCTTCTCCTTTCTCCTTTTCTGTCCTTGCCGCTCAGGCCGCTTCGATCAGATGCAGCCGTGTGGCCAGTTCGGGAATGGCTGCGGCCAGCACATCTTCGATTCGCTCAGCCAGGATGAATTCAATTTCATTGCGCACGTTGTCGGGCAGTTCGCGCAAATCCTTCTGATTTTCTCTGGGCAGAATCACGCGCCGCAATCCGGCACGACGAGCAGCCAGCACCTTTTCCTTGACGCCGCCAATCGGCAGCACCAGGCCGGTCAGTGTGATTTCGCCGGTCATTGCGGTATCGCTGCGCACCGGCAGTTTTGAATAGATCGAAGCCAGCGCCGTCGCCATCGTGATACCTGCTGACGGGCCGTCTTTCGGAATCGCGCCAGCCGGAACATGAATATGCACGCCTGAATCTCTGAACATCTCAGCGCCGATGCCAAGCTCATCGGCGTGCGACCACAAATAACTTTGCGCTGCCCGCGCCGATTCCTGCATGACTTCGCCAAGCTGTCCGGTCAGCGTCAGGCCGCGCCCGGCGGGCAGCACCGTCGCCTCGATGTAGAGCACGTCACCGCCCGTTTCTGTCCACGCCAGACCCGTTGCCACACCCGGCGGCAGCTTCTTGCGCGCCAGTTCAAAGGAAAACCGCTCAGGCCCCAGCATCTCCGGCAGAGCCGCCAGATCAATCGTGACCGGTTCGGTGCGGCCTTCAGCAAACTGCAATGCGACGCGGCGCGTGAGCCTGCCAATGGCGCGTTCAAGCTGCCGCACACCGGCTTCGCGCGTGTAGCGTGAAATGACGTGACGCAGCGCATCATCATTGAGTTTGAACTGTTCGGCGCTCAGACCTGATTCCTTCAACTGGCGCGGCAGCAGGTAACGATGCGCGATTTCAATCTTTTCCTCTTCGCTGTAACCCTGCAATCGCAGCAGCTCCATGCGATCCAGCAGCGGTTGCGGAACCGTTTCCAGCGTGTTGGCCGTCGCAATGAAAAACACTCGTGACAGATCAAAAGGCAGATCGAGATAGTTGTCGCGGAAAGTGTGATTCTGTGCCGGGTCGAGAATTTCAAGCAGCGCCGCCGCCGGATCACCGCGAAAGCTGTGACCAAGTTTGTCCACTTCATCCAGCATCAGCACCGGATTGCTGGCGCCTGCGCGGCGCATCGCCTGAATGATGCGCCCCGGCAGCGCGCCGATGTAAGTGCGACGATGACCGCGCAATTCGGCTTCGTCGTGCATCCCGCCCAGGCTGAGGCGCTCGAACTGTCGGCCCAGCGAACGCGCGATTGACTGGCCCAGTGAAGTCTTGCCCACGCCCGGAGGCCCGACGAAACAGAGAATCGGCGCATTCGCTTCCGGGTTCAGCTTCAGCACGCCGAGGTGTTCGAGAATGCGCTCCTTGACCTCTTTCAGGTCGAAGTGATCCTGATCGAGCACCTGCCGCGCGTGTTGCAGATCAAGGTTGTCTTCGGTGGTTTTGAGCCAGGGCAGTTCGAGAATCAGTTCCAGATAAGTGCGAATGACGTGGTAATCAGGCGCGGCAGGCGGCAGTTTTTCCATGCGCGCCAGTTCGCGTTCTGCCTCGCGGCGCACTTCTTCGGGCAGGTGCGCGTCAGCAAACTGCTGGCGCAGCATGGCGGCTTCGGCCTGTTCAGGATCTTCCTCACCGAGTTCGGCCTGAATGGCGCGCAACTGCTGGCGCAGCAGATATTCGCGCTGCTGCTTGTTCATTTCGGTCTGCGCCTGCGTGTTGATCTGATTGCGCAGTTCGAGCACCTGCAATTCGTGCAGCAGATATGAATGCAGCAGTCGCAGCGCATCAGCGCGGGTTGACGCTTCAAGCAGCGCCTGTTCCTTTTCGAGCGGCAACCCCATCAGCGAACCGATCAGATAAACCATTCGCAGCGGGTCTTCGTTACCGGCCAGCATCTGCGCCAGTTCGCCCGGCGCATTCGGCTGCGCCAGTTGTACGGCGCGTCCGGCCAGTTCGAGGATGGCGCGCTGCATCGCTTCAATCTCGGTGCTGCGTTCTTCAGGCACCGGAGCCGGACGCACGCGCGACCTGATCATCGGCTCAAACTCTTCAATCCTGATCAGCACAACACGTTCGACGCCCTGAACAATCAGAGCCACAGCGCCATCAGGCTGGCGAGCCATGCGTTTGACGATGGCTTTCGTTCCGATATTGAAAAAATCATTCGGGCCGGGCACTTCAACCGTGCCGTCGCGCTGTGCAATCACCAGCAGTTCCTTGCCTTCGCTGGCCAGGGCCGCATCAACAGCGGCAATCGAAGCCGGGCGGCCTGCCGTCAGCGGCATCATCAGGCCGGGAAACAGCACCGTATTTTTCAGCGGCAGCGTCGGCAAAGTCTCAATCTGTTCGTGTTCATTCATCGAATAAGCCCTTCATCAATGGAGAATCACAATCGTGCCGCGCGCGGTTTTGTCGCAGTGCGCCGGATTGTCAGGTTCAATCAGGCTGATCGCTGAGTTTCAATCTGACAATCACCATGCCTTCGCGGCACTCCATCCTGATAGCGGCGCGTTCCATCTCGTCCGGCAGTTCAATCGTGCGCTCGAAGCGGCTGTAGGCAATCTCCATCGAGTAATGATTCCAGCCTTCCTCAACGATCCGGTCACGGCGACAGCCACTGATGTAAACCCGTGAACCATGAGTTGCGACAGTGACATCTTCAGGACACACGCCCGACAGATCGAGCTTGATGACCCAGCCATCAGCAGTGCGGTAAAGATCGGCCAGCGGTCGCCACGCCATTTCGGCAGCGGCTTCGCCGGAAAGTAAAAACAGGGTGGTTGATTGGCGCTGATGCACGCGGCTTCTCCTGATTTGTGACCATTGCTGCAAACATTAGTGAGCCGGCGAAGGTGTCTGATGCAGGTGCCCGCCTGAGTCCTGCAAATGGCGCAGCCTGAAGGCCAGCACGATCATCAGCACGCCGAAAAAGATGGCGTATGAGCCAATGATCCACAACACCGACATCGCTCCGGCCAGCGGATAGATGACCAGCAGCAGCGCAAAGGCGATTGACAACACTCCGGCCAGGGCCATCATCCATTCGCCTGCGATTTCGCGGCGCAGCATGATGGCCGTGATGATTTCAAAAACGCCGGTAATCAGCGCCCAGAAAGCAATCAGGTACAGCAACCCGAAGGCCGTGATGCCCGGCCAGATAAAAGTCACAATGCCGATGGCGATTCCGGCCAGTCCTTCGGCCAGCAGCGCCCACCAGTTGCGCCGTCCGGTGTCGCGCGTCAGCGCCGTCACCAGCGCAAGAATTCCATCCACCAGCGCATAGACTCCGAACAATGTCACGAGCGCCAGCAGTGTGATTCCCGGCCAGACAAACGCCGCCAGCCCGAACAGCACTCCGGCCAGCCCGCGCAAAGCCAGCACCCACCATTTTCGGGACATCAGAACAAGCATGATTTCTGCTCCTTGAGAAGAAAATTCAATGAGAACAATCGTCAGGAAGCGTGGCAGCAGATGACTGTTGCGACCTGAGACAGAACAAACCGTACCAGTCAGTAACACTGGCGACAGAGTGTCCTCGACTGCCGCGCAGTTTGTGGATTCTGGTGTGGCTGCCTGACAAAAGAGCAAATGATGTGCCGGGTGCCGGTCAGGTGAGTTTTACTTCTTCGAGCTTTTCAGGTGAGAGATAGAGTTCTTCCAGTCTGGAAGTCAGGTACGCGAACGCCTCGTCAACTGAGTCGGTTTTCAGAAACAGATTTGTGTCGAGCGGGCCGATCACGCCCCAGCGTTTCATCGCTTCAAAGTTAATCACTTCGTCCCAGAACTGCGTGCCGAACAGAACGACGGGCATGGTCTTGCTCGGCTTTTTGGTCTGAATCAGCGTCAGCACTTCAAAGAGTTCATCCAGCGTGCCGAAGCCGCCCGGAAAGATCACCAGCGCCTTGGCCGGATAAACGAACCAGAACTTGCGCATGAAGAAATAATGAAACGTGAAAATCAGATCGCGCGAAACGTACTGATTGACATCCTCTTCAGTTGACAGCGCAATGTGCAGCCCGATTGATCTGCCGTGCGCCTGCGACGCGCCGCGATTGGCGGCCTCCATCATCCCGCCTGACCCGCCCGAACAGATAATGAAATGATGATTGCTCGTCAGCGACTTCGACCATTCAGTCATCCGGCGCGCCAGGTCAACCGCGTCCTGGTAATAACGCGATAATCTGACCGCCGCTTCGGCGCGTTCCTGAGCGGTCAGCAGTTCCGGCGTGATTTCGCCAGCCTGTGCGATTTCGGCCTGCACGGCTGAGAGTCGTTCGCGGGCTTCATCAGGAGCGATTGAACGCGCTGACCCGAAAAACACAATCGTATCGCGCACCCGCGCCCGGTGCAGCCGGTCAGCCGGATCGAGATATTCAGCCAGGATTCTGATCGCCCGCGCGGGCGGGCTTTTCAGAAAATCGGGATTGAGAAACGACAGCGTCAGATGATCGGTGTTTTCGAGTTTTGACATAGGGTGATTTTCAACTGTTGCTCAAACCTGATCCTGCAAAAGCGCGGCCAGCAGTTCAGCCCCGCGCGTCAGCAGTCCGCGACTCTGCCAGCTTTCGAGCGTGACGCGCTGACAGGCGGCCAGGTCGCGCTGAAAGACGGCTTCCAACTGCGCGGCAAAGTTGCGGTCATAGACACAGACATTGTTCTCATCATTGAGCGCAAACGAACGATTGTCAAAATTGGTCGTGCCAACGGTTGACCACAGCCCGTCACAGACCATGTATTTCTGATGCAGCATCGTGCGGTTGAATTCGTAAATCCCGACTCCGGCTTTCAGCAGCGGCCCGTACAGGCGGGTGCTGTTGTAACGCGCCAGCCCATTGTCGTTGTGAATCCCCGACACCATGATTCTGACATCAACGCCGCGCCGACGAGCGGCAATCAGAATTTTAGTGGCGTGTTCATCCGGCACAAAGTAAGGATTGGCGATGAAGATTGATTTGCGGGCGCAGACGATGGACAGGTAATACATCGTGCGCACCGTCGAAGAACCGGTTTCAGGCGAACTGAGAATTGACTGCACCGCGAGCGGCCCGGCGGGTTCGATCTGCGGATAATAGTTCGGGCCTGAAATCATTTCGCCGGTGGTTTCGAGCCAGTTCCGCGCAAAGGCGCTTTGCAGCGGCATCACTGCCGGGCCTTCCAGCCGAATCTGAATATCGCGCCAGTGATCGGGGTCTTCGGCATTGCCAAGCCACTGATCGGCAATGCCTGCGCCGCCGGTGAAGCCGATGCGCCCGTCCACGATCAGCGACTTGCGATGTGTGCGATTGTTGGCGCGCTTGATCGTGTACCAGTGAATCGGATGATACCAGGCGACCTGACAACCCCCGCTCCTGAGCGTCCTGAGAATCTCATCGCTGATCGTTGCTGACCCGACCGCATCCAGCAGAATTTTGACCGTGACACCGCTGCGCGCCTTGTCGGCCAGCGCCTGGGCAAAACGGCGTCCGATCTCTCCGGCCCAGTAAATATAGGCTTCAATCGTGATCGTATGCCGCGCTTCGCTGATGTCCCTGAGCATGACCGGATAAAATTCATCGCCGTTGTTGAGGATTTCAATCCGGTTGCCGGGCAGAAACTGCGTGTCGGTGGCGCCCGTGATCGAAGGCAGAAATTCATCAGACGCGATGCTGAATGCGTGCTCGAGTCCGAATTCAGGTTCATGTTCGATGGGCCGGAACAGCCACAGGATAAACGCGGCCAGCACGAGTCCGATCAGCCCCAGCCATTGTTTCCAGGTCAGCTCAGCAGCTTCGATCAGCACCCACATCCACCACGACCAGACCGCACACCGCAACCGCGCAAACAGGCCGTCAGGGGGTGCTGAGTGTTTGTCAGTTTCGCGGTGTAACTGACGCAACTGTTCAGTTGCATCGGTCTGCGGGCTGGCTGATTGTGGCGCGGTTTCAGTAGTCAGAGACATTGTTTTCAGGCCGGTCAGTCAGTGCGTTTCTGCTGTTTCTGCTGGTTGATTTCGCGGACACTGGTGGCCACTTCTTCAACCTGGTCATCCACCTCACTGACTTTGTGATGGACTGAATCAACCTTGTCGGTGAGATGCTGCTTCGTTTCTTCGATCTGTTCGCTGACCTGTCCTGCCTCTTCCTGCTCCGAATCGTCAATGACCTGCATGACCTCTTCGGGGTGTGGCGAAACTTTCAGCGTTGCCGCTTCCTGATCGTGCGGCACATAGAACGAATTGTTCATGGCATTGAGCTGTTCGATGACGTGGTCGAGCATTTCAATGACCTTGGCGCCCTTCTGTTCAGCCAGCAGGTTGATTTGCAGATCAAGTTCAGTGCGTCGTTCACTGATGCGGGCCTGGCGATTCTGTGAAATCAGGACGAAGGTTGAAAGAAAAATCGCTTCGAGCGAAACCACCAGGGTCAGCAGCCCGAACGGGTACGGATCGAATTCAGTCAGATGCGGAATGTGCAGCAATCCGATGTTGAGCAGAATCCAGCCGACAAACCAGATGGCGTGCAGGTAAACAAACGCCATCGAACCTGAAAACGCGGTAATCCAGTCAGCGGCGCGTTCCTGTCGTGAACGCGCCGCATCGGTCTTGTGCTGCATCTGCGCGACGGCTTCAAAATTCCGGCGCACAATTTTGTCCTGACTGCCTGTCTCACCCAGCAGTTCGGTTCTGCCGTTGTAATTATTCATTTCAACTCAGCCTCAGTTTCAGATGTTCGGCAGCGGTACAGGACTGTTCGTGTTCTGATCAGAGTCAGCAAAGTTCAGAACACTTCAGCCTTTCTCATCACACTGCTGCAAATGGAATGCTGAAAGTACCGGAAGCATCAACGCCCGGTTAACGGCGTAAGCATCTGTTACTGAAAAGAACCGGTTACTGATGCTGCCGGTACTGTTCCGGTCTGTCACCTGCTGCCCTGGCTGGAACAGAGCTTGCTCATCTGTACGCCGCCGGTTCAGTGAAAGTGTGAAAATCTGAAGATTGAAAAGATGAAAACCAGACCGGGACAACCATATCCGCTCGGCGCCACGTGGGACGGCGCGGGCGTCAACTTTGCCCTGTTTTCTGAAAACGCGACCGCCGTTGAGCTGTGGCTGTTTGACAGCCGACAGCCCGCTCAGCAGGCGGCAGTCATTCGTCTGACTGAACAGACCGATCACGTCTGGCACGTTTATCTGCCTGAAGCGAAGCCGGGGCTGCTTTATGGTTATCGCGTTTACGGGCCTTATGAACCGCAGGCCGGGCATCGTTTCAATCCGGCCAAGCTGCTGCTTGACCCGTATGCGCAGGCGATCAACGGGCACATTCAATGGAGCGAGGCGCTTTTTGGTTACACGATTGGTGATGAGCAGGCTGACCTTTCATATGATCAGCGCAACAGCGCGGCGGGAATGCCGAAATGCGTCGTCACTGATTCCACCTTTGACTGGCGGGGCGATCAGCCGTTGCGCACGCCCTGGCACCGTACTTTGATTTATGAAATGCACGTCAAAGGTTTCACTGCGCGGCATCCTGAAGTGCCTGCAAAGCTGCGCGGAACTTATGCCGGACTGGCCCATCCGGCGGTGATTGAATACCTGACAAACCTGGGCATCACGGCGGTTGAACTGCTGCCGATTCATCAGTTCGTCGTGGACAAGCACCTGGTTGACAAGGGGCTGACGAATTACTGGGGCTACAATTCGATTGGTTTTTTTGCGCCCGAATGCTGCTATTCATCGCGCGGCTGTGCGGGTGAGCAGGTGATTGAATTCAAACAGATGGTCAGGGCGCTGCACGCGGCGGGCATCGAAGTCATTCTGGATGTCGTTTACAACCACACCGGCGAAGGCAGTCAGATGGGGCCGACGCTCTGCTTTCGCGGCATTGACAATGCGGCTTATTACCGGCTCGTTGCTGACGATCAGCGGTATTACATGGATTACACCGGCTGCGGCAACACGCTGAACATGACGCACCCGCGCACGCTGCAACTGATTATGGACAGTCTGCGGTACTGGGTGCAGGAGATGCACATTGACGGGTTCCGCTTCGACCTGGCGGCGGCGCTGGCACGTGAACTGCACGAGGTTGACCGGCTCGGCGCGTTCTTCGACATCATTCATCAGGATCCGGTGCTGTCGCAGGTGAAACTGATTGCCGAACCCTGGGATCTGGGCGAGGGTGGTTACCAGGTCGGGAACTTCCCGGTGTTGTGGGCCGAATGGAACGGCATTTACCGCGATACGGTCAGAGGCTTCTGGAAGGGTGATGAAAGGCTGATTCCTGATCTGGCTTACCGCCTGACGGGCAGCAGCGATTTGTATGAACGCGGCGGGCGGCGGCCTTATGCGAGCATCAACTTTGTGACCGCGCACGACGGGTTTACGCTGGCCGATCTGGTCAGTTACAACGAGAAGCACAACGAAGCCAATCTGGATGACAACCGCGACGGACACGATCACAACCTGAGCTGGAACTGCGGCGTTGAAGGGCCGACAGATGATCCGGCGGTGCTCGAACTGCGCGCCCGACAGCAGCGCAACTTTCTCGCCACGCTGCTGCTGTCGCAGGGCGTGCCGATGTTGCAGGCCGGTGATGAAATCGGGCGCACGCAGCAGGGCAACAACAACACTTACTGTCAGGACAATGAACTGTCCTGGATTGACTGGAAACCGGATCGCGCGAAAAAGCAGTTGCACGATTTCACGCGGCTGATGATTCAACTGTTTCATGAACATCCGGTGCTGCGGCGACGCAAATTTTTTCAGGGCCGCCGCATTCGTGGTTCTGAAATCCGCGATCTGGTCTGGTTTCGCGCCGATGGTCAGGAGATGACCGAAGCTGACTGGAACCTGGCTATGGCGCGCTCAATCGGCCTGCGCCTGGCGGGTGATGCCATCGGCGAAGTTGACCGCAACGGCGAACACGTTGTTGATGACACGCTGCTGATTCTGATGAGCGCGTATCACGAACCACTGCCTTTCGTGCTGCCCGCGCACCGCGGAAACGTGGAATGGGAACTGATGATTGATACGCGCAATGCCCTGGGCAGGTCTGAACGACCGGTGCTGCTGAAAGGCGGCAGCGTGTATGAAATGGAAGCCCGTTCGCTCGCGCTGTTCAGATTGCGCGCAGCCGAAACCTGATCATTTCAACTGAATCGGCCTGAGCAATCACGCACCTGAATCCTGAAACCTGACGCCTGTTCCTGAACAAGGGAATCAGGTCACAGGTTTCAGGCTGCGGTCTGACTGCTCGCGCCGGTAATGCTTTACTTCCGCACTCGCATTTGAAATCCGATCTGATAACCGGAGGAATCACAATGAAACCCAGGAAGAAACACGATGAACTGCTGGAAGAAACGCCTGCCCGCACATCGCGGGCAAAGAGCAAACCCGCGAAAATGGCGGCTGAAAATTTGCCAGCGATGAATGAACAGTCACGCCTGCCTGACCCTGAGGAACTGATCAGACAACGCGCCTGGGAAATTTATCAGAGTCGCGGTGATGGTTCCGGCGATGCGCTGAGCGACTGGTTCCAGGCCGAAGCCGAAGTCAGAGCCGCCATCGGCACCCCGGAACAGGATATGCCGGAGTTGCAGAAACCAGCCGGAACGCGCAAACGCGCAGCCGCAGGCGGCGAACAGTCGGGCAAAACTGCGCGCTCCACAAAAAACACTGCCGATAAACGCCCGTCAGCGACGAGATGATGCCTATGAAAACCGTTGATCTCAGCCGTCGTCTGAGTGTCGGAGCTGAAGCGTTGCCGCAGGGGGGCGCGCACTTTCGCGTGTGGGCGCCACGCCGTCGCACGGTCGAAGTCGTGATCGAAGGCGGAACAGGTCACGAACTTCAGGCCGAACCAGCAGGCTTTTTTTCAGGGCTGATTGAATCAGCAGGCGAGGGCACGCGCTACCGCTTTCGCCTGGATGACAGCGAGCAGCTTTATCCCGATCCGGCTTCGCGCTTTCAACCCGAAGGCCCGCACGGCCCGTCACAGGTGATTGATCCGCACCGCTTCAAATGGACTGATCAGCACTGGCGCGGCGTGAGCCTGAAAGGGCAGGTCATTTATGAAATGCACATCGGCGCGTTCACGCCTGAAGGCACGTGGGCTGCGGCGATGCGCGAACTTGATGAACTGTCTCTGCTCGGAATAACGGTGCTTGAGGTCATGCCGGTCGCTGACTTTCCGGGCCGTTTCGGCTGGGGCTATGACGGCGTGAATCTGTTTGCGCCGACCAGGTTGTATGGTGAACCTGATGACTTTCGCCGCTTTGTTGATCGCGCGCACGCGCTGGGCATCGGCGTGATTCTCGATGTTGTTTACAACCATCTCGGCCCTGACGGCAATTACCTGAAGGAATTTGCGCTTGATTATTTCACCGATCATTACACGACCGACTGGGGCGAGGCGATCAATTACGACGGCGAAAACTGCGGCCCGGTGCGCGAATTCTTTATCGCCAATGCCGGATACTGGATTGATGAATTTCACTGCGACGGTCTGCGACTGGACGCCACGCAGAACATTTACGACAGGTCAGACAATCACATTCTGACTGCCATCTCAAACCGTGTGCGTGAAGCGGCGCAGGGCCGCGACACGATCATCGTGGCTGAAAACGAACCGCAGGAGACGTTACTGGTCAAATCAGCAGCCGAGGGCGGCTGCGGCCTTGACGCTTTGTGGAATGATGACTTTCATCACAGCGCAATGGTGGCGATGACCGGGCGCAACGAAGCTTATTACACCGATTACCTGGGCCGCCCGCAGGAATTCATTTCAGCCATCAAATACGGCTACCTCTATCAGGGGCAGTGGTACAAATGGCAGGAACAACGGCGCGGCAGCCCTGCGCTGCGACTGCCACCGGCCACGTTTGTCACTTTCATTCAGAACCACGATCAGATTGCCAACTCAGGACGCGGCGAGCGGTGTCATCAACTGACCAGCCCCGGACGTTATCGCGCGATGACCGCGCTGATGCTGCTTGCGCCGGGCACGCCGATGCTGTTTATGGGCCAGGAATTTGCCGCGTCAAATCCGTTCCTCTACTTCGCCGATCAGCACGCGGAGCTGGCAAAACTGATCTGTCGCGGGCGCGCTGAATTTCTGGCGCAGTTTCCGAGCCTTGCTACGGCTGAGGTTCAGGCTGTGCTGACTGACCCGTGCGACCCGCGCACGTTTGAATCATCGAAGCTCGATCTGTCAGAGCGGCGGCGGCACGCGCCCATTTATGAAATGCACCGCGACCTGCTGCGATTGCGGCGCGAGGATGCGGTGTTCAGCGCGCAGCGCGCAGGCGGCGTTGACGGCGCAGTGCCTGGTCAGGAAGCGCTCGTGCTGCGTTACTTTGGCGAAGGCGATGATGACCGGCTGCTGCTGGTCAATTTCGGCGCTGATCTGCATTTCAACCCTGCGCCTGAGCCGCTGCTGGCGCCGCCCGCTGAAATGGAATGGGCGGTGTTGTGGTCAAGCGAAGATCCGCGTTATGGCGGCCTCGGCACGGCTCCGCTCGACACTGACGAAAACTGGCGCATTCCCGGTCACGCGGCAGTGGCGATGAAACCGACACGCTGGCACGACGAAAAACTGAGCCTGCATAAAGAACGCAAACTGGCTGAGTGGAGAGGAGAGCGAAAGAGAAAAAATGGATGAACCGATTCGTCGCCTGGTCAATCCGGGTAATAACGGCGCAGAAGAATTTCTGACGAAGGAATGGCTCGTCACCAATGGCCTCGGCGGCTATGCCTCAGGCACGGTTGCGGGCGTGGCGACGCGACGCTTTCACGGGCTGCTGATTGCCGCACTGCCTGCGCCGCACGGTCGCACGATGATGCTCAATCATCTGAGCGAATCGCTGCGCCTGGCCGATGGCGCTGTCATTCAGTTGAGCGGCGATGAAGCCCGGCCTGACAGCCCTGATGTTTCCTGCGCGCAGCATCTGAGTGAATTCAGGCTCGAAGCCGGTTTGCCTGTCTGGCGCTATGAAGCCGGTCAGACAGTGCTCGAAAAACACCTGCTGATGCCGCACCGGCAGAATACGACGCATGTGACTTACGAATTGTTGTCAGCGCCTGCGCCCGTCAGACTCCAACTGCGTCCGGCCATCTACTTTCGTCCGCACGAAGGCCGCGTCAGTGATCCGCTGCCTGCGCCTTACCTGCTCTCAATCGTGGAAGACTGCTATGAAATCAAAGGCAACCCCGATCTGCCGCCGCTCAGATTGAAGCTGACGGGGAATGACGCTTCGCTGACGCTGGATCGCGGTCTGATTCACGATCAGTTTTACCGCATCGAAGCGCGACGCGGTTACGATTCGCAGGGCGTGCTGTGGAGTCCGGGTTATTTCACGGTGACGCTGCAACCAGGCGCGAAAGTGACGCTGATTGTCTCAACTGAAAACTGGACGGCGATTGATGCGCTCAATCCTGACGAAGCGCTGCTGGCTGAACGCGAACGCCGACAGCGGTTGTTGTCATCGGCAGAACCGCAGGCGCAGTCAGGTTTCGGCGCGGAACTGGTGCAGTCCGCCGATCAGTTCATCATCATTCCTGCCGGACGCATTGAAGAATCTGCCCGCGCGCGCGCCGCTGGTGATGAAGTGCGCACAGTCATCGCGGGTTATCACTGGTTCACTGACTGGGGCCGCGACACAATGATTTCGCTTGAAGGGCTGACGCTGGTGACGGGGCGGATGGCTGAAGCGGGCTGGATTATGCGCACCTTCGCGCATTACGTCAGCGACGGGCTGATTCCGAATATGTTCCCCGAAGGCGAGCGCGAAGGCCTCTATCACACGGCGGACGCGACGTTGTGGTTCTTTCACGCGCTTGATCGTTATGTGCAATACACGGGCGACCGCGACACGCTGCGCCTGATTCTGCCGAAACTGCGCGACATTGTGCAGCGTCATCAGCAGGGCACGCGCTTCGGCATTGGCGTTGACCAGACAGATGGCCTGTTGCGACAGGGCGCGGCGGGTTATCAACTGACCTGGATGGATGCCAAAGTCGGTGACTGGGTCGTGACGCCGCGCCGGGGCAAGGCGGTTGAGATCAATGCGCTGTGGTACAACGCGCTGCAACTGCTGGCGCGCTGGCTGACCGAAGAAAATGACACTGTCGGCGCGCAGGCCCTGGCCGTTGACGCCGAGCGCGTCAGGCAGTCATTCAATCAAAGATTCTGGTATGCCGCCGGCGGTTATCTTTACGATGTGATTGACGGCGAGCAGGGTGATGATCCCTCGTGTCGTCCGAATCAGTTGCTGGCCTTTTCGCTCAAGTATCCGGTGCTCAGCGAAGACAAATGGAAGCCGGTGCTGGATGTCGTCACCGAACGATTACTGACGCCGGTCGGGTTGCGTTCGCTTGCGCCGGGGAACCCGGATTACAAACCGACTTATGATGGTGATCTGCGCGCCAGAGATGCGGCCTATCATCAGGGCACAGTCTGGGCGTGGCTGATCGGGCCTTTTATTGATGCGTGGCTGCGCGTTTACCCGCAGGATCGTGAAGGCGCGCACTACTTCCTGCGCGGTTTTGAGCAGCACCTGAGCGAAGCCTGCGCCGGTTCGATCAGTGAAATCTTTGATGCCGAACCGCCCTTCACGCCGCGCGGCTGTGTGGCGCAGGCCTGGAGCGTGGCCGAAGTGCTGCGCTGCCTGGTCAGAACCGCGCAGTAATCCTGTACACCCGGCTGTCGCCGCGCAATACATCAGCCTGCGCGCAATTCGCGCGCATCAGCCCTGCCGGAGATAAATCCTGCACAACGAACCAGGGCGCAGGCGCGCCGTTTGTGGCCCGGTCTTTGCTGGCCATTGAATGAAATAACTGATGACGCTGCTCATCAGCAGGTTGTGAAAGGAGAGATCATCAATGGCAACTGATACTTCATCAGCCGGTGGAGCAATGTGGGCGCTGGTGACGCTGCTGATTGTTCTGCTCGTGGTCGCCGTACTCTGGTTCGGCGGCGTGTTCTCGAACAGAAAATCAATTGACATTAACATCAACAAACCCGGTCTGATTCTGCTCAGTCAGAACGCCGGACGGGCCACAGGGGCGCTGGTCTGACAGACCGGAGCCAGTGAAAGGAGTTCCAATATGGCAATCTCAAACAATGATGCAATTTCGACGCTGAATAACCTGATCGAAACCTGTCGTGATGGTCAGAACGGCTTTCAGTCAGCCGCTGAAGGAATCACTGATTCCTCAATCAAAAGCCTGTTTGAGCAGTATTCACAGCAGCGCGCTCAGTTCGTCGGTGAATTGCAGAATGAAGTGCGCCGTCTGGGCGGCGACCCGCAAAACACCGGCAGTGTCGCGGCGGCGCTGCATCGCGGCTGGATCAACATCAAGTCAGCCGTGACCGGCAAGGATGAACACAACATTCTGGAAGAGGCCGAGCGCGGCGAGGATTCGGCTGTCAGGAATTACGAGGATGCGCTCAATCAGAATCTGCCGCCTGAAGTGCTGAGCATCGTGCAGCGTCAGTTTGCGGCTGTCCGCGAAGCGCACAACCGCGTCCGCAGCCTGCGCGACCGCACCAGAACCGCGCGTATCTGATGCAGGCTGGTACGGGACAGACCGCAGCTCACGCGAATGCAGCGGATTCAGGCCGACCTGAATCCGTCACATTCGCGTGAGTTGCGGTCTGTTTGTTTTCCTTCTGTCTTTTCTGCTGTCCGGTCAGTCCTGCTGCAGGAGAAACCAGTAAAAACCATATTCGTTCAGCGCCAGTTGATAAGGCTGAGTGCCGATGACAGGGAACTGAATCTGGTACTGCAAATCAACCGGAGTAATGCCTGCATACCGGCTGAGGTCAAGCAGCACCGGTTGTGATGAACGCGCCAGGTTGTAAACGCACAGAATCGTTTCGTGGTCGTCGCTGCGCGTAAAGGCCAGCACGCGCCGGTTTTCAGGTTTGATGAAAGTCAGCGTGCCGCGACCGAAAACCTGATGCCGTTTGCGCAGCGCGATGATCTGCCGCATCCAGTGCAGCAGCGAAGTCGGATGACGCTGCTGCGCTTCGACGTTGACCGACTGATAGCCGTAAACCGGATCCATAATCGGCGGAAAGTACAACTGCGCGAAATCAGCGCGCGAAAATCCGGCGTTGCGATCAACCGACCATTGCATCGGTGTGCGCACACCGTCGCGGTCGCCCAGATAAATGTTATCGCCCATTCCGAGTTCATCGCCGTAATAGAGAAACGGACTGCCCGGCAGACTGAAAAGCAGCGCGTTGAGCAGTTCGATGGCGCGGCGGCTGTTGTCAAGCAGCGGCGCGAGCCTGCGCCGAATGCCCAGATTCAGCCGCATCCGGCGATCCCTGGCGTATTCGTTGTAAAGGTAATCGCGCTCTTCGTCCGTGACCATTTCAAGCGTCAGTTCATCGTGATTGCGCAGAAACATGCCCCATTGTGAGTTGGCGGGAATGGCCGGAGTGCGTTCGATGATTTCAACCAGCGGGCGGCGGTCTTCCTGGCGCAGCGCCATAAACAGGCGCGGCATGATCGGGAAGTGATAACACATCTGACATTCATCGCCCTGCCCGAAATAAGCGACCACGTCTTCAGGCCACTGATTGGCTTCAGCCAGCAGCAGACGGCCCGGCCATCGTTCATCCACAAAGGCGCGCAACCGCCGGATGAAGTCGTGCGTTTCAGGCAGATTTTCACAGTTCGTGCCTTCGCGCTCATACAGGTAAGGCACGGCATCCAGCCGGAACCCATCAATGCCCATCTCCATCCAGAACGCAACGACATCGAAGACGGCTTTCTGCACTTCAGGATTTTCATAGTTGAGATCGGGCTGATGCCTGAAAAAGCGATGCCAGTAAAATTCGCCCGTCAGTTCATCCCACGTCCAGTTTGAGCGTTCAGTGTCGAGAAAGATGATGCGGGCGTCGGTGTATTTCAGATCGGTTTTGCTCCAGACATACCAGTTGCGTTTCGGTGAGGCGAGCGAGGAACGCGCTTCCTGAAACCAGGGGTGCTGATCAGAGGTGTGATTCAGCACCAGATCGGTAATGACGCGAATACCCCGCGCATGCGCTTCATTCAGAAAGCGGCGAAAGTCATCCAGCGTCCCGTAATCAGGCAGGATGGCGTAATAATCGGCAATGTCATATCCACCATCACGCAGCGGCGAAGCATACATCGGCAGCAGCCAGAGACAGGTCACGCCGAGCCATTCCAGATAATCGAGCCGCTCAGTCAGCCCGCGAAAATCGCCAATGCCGTCAGCATTCGAATCATAAAAGCCGCGCACATAGACTTCGTAAAAGATCGCATCCTTGAACCACAAAGGATCATCCTGCAACGCCTGATTTGCCATACTCGTTTTACCGTGAGATTGCTGGAGAAGAGAGATGACGGAACAAACGGAAATAACGAACCCCCCGAAAGGAAACCTGACCCGGGCCTGTCTGTTTCGTGTGTTTCGTTATTTCCGTTTGTTCCGTCATCTCTCTTTCAGTCAGTTTTGTCTGTCGCGTCAGCTTCATTCACGCGCCGTTGTTTACACTCGTTCGAGCAGCGCGACCGGAAGTTGTGCGAACACTTCTGAGAGCGGCAGCACGCTCGCGCCGCCGTTTGTTCGTGCACACAAACCGGCTCCGGTCAGCGCGTCGCGGTAACAGCCGCTCAGTTTTTCATTCAGCATCAGTGACGTTTCGTTCCAGACTTCGCCGACGGGCAGGCTCGCGCCTGCATTCAGTTCCAGAAAGAATCGCGCCACTGCCACAATGACTGACTGCGCACCGTGCTGGCGCGCGAAGGCGACCGCGTGCCGCGCGCGCTGACCGTTCACCTGGACAGGCGCGTAATCACCGCGCTCAAACAATTCGCGGTGCGCGCGACGAAACCTGAGCGCGCGGCTGGTGATAAATAACTTGATGCTGCCGTCTTCAGGTTGTTGCAGCAGTTGCCCGGTCTGATCAGGGGACAGACCTGTTTCATCATCTGACAACTGATTCAGTAATCGTCGCCGCAATTCGTAATCAACGGGTCGGCGGTTGTCTGGATCAACGAGGCTGAAATCCCAGATTTCCGTGCCCTGATAAAAATCAGGCACGCCGGGCGCAGTGATTTTCAGCAGCGTCTGCGCCAGCGAATTGAACATTCCGGCCCGCGCCACCGGCGCCTGAAATTCGAGAAAGTCGCTGAGGAACGGATTCTGAGGTTGCAGTATCTGAGCGGCGAAATCGCGCACTGCCTGTTCGTATTCCTCGTTGGCGCTGATCCAGCTTGAATGAATGCGCGCTTCTCTGATGGCTTTGGTCAGGTAATCCTGAATGCGCTGCACGAACGTCTGCCGTTCATCGTCGCTCCCGATCTTCAACGGCCACGCGCCGAGCAGCGTCTGATAGATCAGATATTCCTCGTTGCTGTCGGGCACGGACGCGTCATCAATCAGTTTTTTGTGCGGCTGATTGAGTTTTTCCCAGCGACGCACGGCGCGATACCAGCGGGCTGGAATTTCAGACAACGCATTGAGGCGGGCGCGCACGTCCTCGCTGCGTTTGGTGTCATGCGTTGAAGTGGCCAGCATCGTGTGCGACCAGCGTTGCTGTCGCTTCTGATTTTCGCGGTGAAACTGTTCGATGGTGACGCCGAAACGTGACGGCTCGCCGCCGACTTCGCACAGCGAAGCCAGCGGGTAATAACGATAAAAGGCCGTGTCTTCGACACCCTTGGCCGTGACCGGGCCGGTCAGTTGCTGAAAGCGCATGACAAATTCGCGCCGCTCCTGAAGCTGCGATTCGTCAAGCCCGTCAGGATCGCGCAGCAGCAGCAGCGAAGCGATGAAATCATAAATTGACGGGCTGACTGCCGGATTGCGGCGCGTGGCCTGGCGAATGGCTCTGCTGATGTGGCGGCGGTCATCATCGCTGACTTCGCGCTGACCAGGCCGCACGTAGCTGCGATAGACCGGAAAGCAGGCGATGACTTCAGCGAGCGCCGATTGCAGGCTGTTGAGCGTGAAATCGCGTGAATAACGATGCTGTTCTGAAATGCGGTCGAGCCTGCGCGCCAGCACATGCAGTTCGCCCGACATAGCCGCGTGCAGCACATGCTTTTTGCCTTCGTAAGCCACGTCGGCAAATTTCTGCGACTGACCGGTGAGGCGCTGATAAAGACGGCGAAAA
The DNA here is from genome assembly GCA_046331565.1 of Blastocatellia bacterium. Taxonomy (GTDB): domain Bacteria; phylum Acidobacteriota; class Blastocatellia; order RBC074; family RBC074; genus DASRDU01. Next base: position 1,838,626 of record JAXLQP010000001.1, on the reverse strand, counting down.
GGCGATTCGCTTTCGGTTCTGACGAAGACACCGTTGAGCAGGTTGAGAAAGTCATAGCCGGTCGTGCCGTCAGCAGCCCAGTCTTCAGGCAGTTGCTCATCAGGGCCGAGGATTTTTTCGACCACGACATAACAGGCGCGATCACCTGTTGTTTTCAGTCCTGCCTGTTTGAGCGCCCGCGCTGCGCCGCGCTGCAAATCGCGCAGGTAGCGGGCCGGATCATACAGACCGTCAATGTGATCAATGCGCAAACCGGTGACGTGGCCATCCTTCATCAGTCTGAAGATCAGTTCATGCACAGCGGCAAAAACCTTCGATTCTTCGACGCGAATCGCGGCCAGTTCGTTGACATCAAAAAAGCGGCGGTAATTGATCTCGTCCGCCGCCACGCGCCAGAAGCACAAACGATAAGCCTGTTCAGCCAGCAGTTCTTCCAGCCGGTCAAAGCTGCGCGGCTCACTTTTCCGGCCATTGAAGTCGCTGATGACTTCGGCAACGGCGCGCTGCACAACTCTGCTCGCCGCGGTCAGCGCGGCCAGTCGTCGCTTGATGATCTCTTTTTCGCGGCGGCGTTCTTTGATCTTTTCAGGATCGGTTTCAGTGCGCGGCGGCAGGTGACTGAGCGCGGTGATGATGCTTTCAAGTTCAAGACGGTGCGGATTGCTTTCGTCAAGCTGCGGTCTGATTTTTTCGAGCGCCGCCCTGAGAATCAGGCTCGAAGTGCGCGGAGCAATGGGCAGGCGCGTTTCGTAATAGTTCGCGCTCAGTGTGCCGCGCTGATAATTCAACCTGATTTCCTGGTTCTCAAGCACGCGGCCATACTGATCGCCCAGCACCGGCAGCAGCACCTTGTTGTCGAGGTTCTGTTTCGGCGGGTGCCAGTCAATATCAAAGAATCGCGCGTAATCAGAACCCGGCCCGTTTTCCAGCACATCGTTCCACCACTGATTGCCCGAACCGGCAATACACATATGGTTCGGCACGACATCCATCACCAGTCCCATCGCGTACTGGCGTAACCTGTCGGCAAAGCGGTTGAAATCATCGCGCGAGCCGAGTTCAGGATTCAGGCGGCTGTGATCAGTCACGTCATAGCCGTGCAGGCTGCCCGGACGCGCGGCAAAGAGCGGCGAAGCGTAAATGTCACTGATGCCGAGCGCGTGCAGGTAATCAGTCATGGCCGCTGCCTGCGCCAGCGTGAAATGCTGATTGAACTGCACCCGATAAGTTGCCGTCGGAATGCGCGGGTGATGATTTGCTGATTGATCTGTCATAACTAGCCTGGCGCTGCCTGCTTCGTCGCTGACGCCGACTGCCCTGATGCAAAGGCATCCACCGGGACTTCCTGAACAGTTGCGGCTGAAGTCGTCTGATTCGCTTCCTGCCTGATTTCAGTGACCAGCAGCGAGGTGTCGGCGCGGACGCGGCCAGTCAGTGTTTCCAGCACGGCTTTGACAAAGCCCAGAATGGCCGGGCCAAGCACCACGCCGGGAATGCCGAATGAATAGACGCCAGCGACGAGCGACACCAGCATCCAGTAAAAATTGAAATGTCGTGTGCTGCCGCTCGCCAGGCGCGGGCGCAGCAGCAGCGATGAACAGATCGTCATCGTGACGCCGATGCCCAGATACACGCCCGCGCTGACGGGTTCGTGGCGAAAGACGAGCAGGTAAATGCTGACCGGAATGTAAACGGCCCATTCACCCACGAGCGGAAAGAACCCGATCAGAAAAGTCACGACGCCCAGCACCACCGCGAGCGGCACGCCGAAAATCAGATTGAGCAGAATGATGACGAGTGCTTTGAGCGTCTGGTCAATAAACACGGCCCTGAGCGCGCCACGCAGCGCACCGCCGATGTTGTCTGACAGGCGTTCATAAAACGGCTGGTAATCGCCCGGCACGCGCAGCTTGATGTAAACCGCCAGGCGCACGCGATGCGTCAGGACATAAAAGACCGTGAAAAAAAAGATCGTCAGCGAGGCCAGCAAAAGCGGCGTCTGTTGTCGCAATGCCTGAATCGCTTCGACTGAACGCGCGACTGCTTCAGCAAATCCGGCTTCGAGCGCGGCGCGGGTTGATTCGGGCGCAATCGGCAGGTATTTCGACAAGGCGCGGCTGAGGTCAGCGATGATTCGCTCGCGCTGATTCCCGGCCAGATTGCTGTAACCTGAAAGTTCAGCGGCGCTGTACGCCGTGAGTGCGACCAGCGGCAGCACAATCAGCGCCATCGTCACCAGCGCGCTGCCTTCGCGCACGCGCAGACGCTGCTCCAGCCATTTCTGCACCGGCAGTAAATAAACTGCGGCCACGACACCGAGCAGCAGTGCGACGAGCAAACGTCCAAGCAGCGCCAGCAGCAGTCCGAAAGCCAGCAGCGAAACCAGGGCATAGACCAGCATGCGCCCGGCTTCACGGACTGTCAGTTCAGTCAGTCTCTTGTGATCGCTGCTCATCATTCACTGAGGGCAGATTGTCCGGTCAGCAGACACACCTGTCTGTGCCTGCTACGCCAGAGCGTTGAGCTGTCTCTGCAAACCGGGAATGCTGCAATCTGCGCGCCGATCATTCGCGCTGCTGAAAGCCTGAGCGTTGCTGGCATATTGATTGCCGACTGTCAGCAGGACAATACAGACAGCAGAATCGCAGGCCGGTCATCAAAGGATGAAATTATGGAAACAATGAAGGCCGTAGTCTTTCACGGCAAAGATCAGATTCGCGTCGAAGAAGTCCCGCGCCCGCATGCCGGGCCGGGTGAAGCCGTGATGCGCGTCACGCTGACCACAATTTGCGGCACTGATCTGCATATCGTGCGTGGTGAATATCCGGTCAGGCCGGGGCTGGTCATCGGGCACGAACCGGTGGGCGTGATTGAAGAGGTCGGGCCGGGCGTGACGGGTTATCAGCGCGGCGACCGCGTGCTGGTCGGGGCGATTACTCCGTGCGGGCAGTGTCACGCCTGTCTGTCAGGTCATCAGGCGCAGTGCGGTCACGGCAGCGGTTACGAAGCCATCGGCGGCTGGCGCTTTGGCAACACGATCAACGGCGCGCAGGCTGAATACCTGCTGGTGCCATACGCGCAGGCCAATCTGGCCAGGATTCCCGATGAACTGACGGATGAACAGGTCGTGCTGCTGGCCGATATTGCTTCGACCGGCTTCAGCGGCGCTGAATCGGGCGGAGTGCGCATCGGTGACGCGGTTGTTGTTTTTGCGCAGGGGCCGATTGGTTTGTGCGCGACTGCCGGAGCGCGGCTGATGGGCGCGGCGCTGGTGATCGGCGTTGACAGCGATGAGAACCGTTTGCAGATGGCGCGAAAGATGGGCGCGGATGTGACGCTGAATTACAAGGAAGTGGATGTACTCGCTGAAATCAGACGCCTGACCGGCGGCGCGGATGTGGCGATTGAAGCTCTGGGCACGCAGGAGACTTTCGAGCAGTCGCTGCGCGCGCTCAGGCCGGGCGGCACGCTGTCGAGCCTGGGCGTTTATTCCGGCAAGCTTCAGATTCCTTACGATTCATTTGCTGCCGGACTCGGTGATTACCGCATCGTCACCACGCTGTGCCCCGGCGGCAAGGAGCGCATGCGGCGACTGATGGAAGTCATCAGAAGCGGGCGCGTTGATCTGACGCCCCTGCTCACGCACAGCGTCACGCTTGATCACATCGCTGAAGGCTATCGCATATTTGGCGAGCGACTGGAAGGCGTGCTGAAAGTGGCTGTCAGGCCGTGAGGATGTATGTAGCTCATTACAACTGTCAGTGAACGATACAACCGCCGCTGTACTTGTTTTGTGCGATGCGAAACGAAAATCAGGCCGCCGGGTTTTTGATCAGGTCAGCTACAAACCGCGTCTTTACGCGCACTTTCAGGATTTGCTGAAAATCAGAGCGAGGGGCTGAACCGTTTGCGCAGGTGTGGCGCATAAGTTGCTCAGGACTGGCAGTGAGAAATTGCTGAAGTTCTCATCTCGCATGAAAGGATGACGCAGGGAGCATCCACAGGAATCTGTTGGGGAGCGGGTTCCGTTTCATGCCGAGGTTGGGTTGTCCGAATCGGGGGGCTTTGGGGAAGGCTGCTGATTCGGACAACCCTTTCTGTGATCAGGAGACCTGCTCAATGAGCGAGGGAGTTGCGGTTCATTCCTTCCGCCGGAAGGTCGTACTGGCAGTCTTCACCTGCTGTTTCTTATTGACGGCATCCTGCGCCGGTCGCACGCAACGTGAGCCGGGCAGTTCCTTTCAACCGACGCCTTCCACTTCGACACAATCCGGAAAGTCAGATGACGGCCAGTGGCCGATGGTCGCCGGAGATTTTGCCAATACCCGGTTCAGTCGCCTGGCTCAGATCACCACCGGCAATGTCGGCCAGATGAAACTCGCGTGGACATTTTCAACCGGCCTTGTGCGCGGACACGAAGCTGCGCCGCTGGTGGTCAACAACACGATGTTTGTTGTCACGCCGTTTCCGAACTACCTTTACGCGCTCGACCTGACCCGGCCCGGCGCGCCGCTCAAATGGAAGTATGACCCGAAGCCTGCCTCAGCCGCGCAGGGTGTGGCCTGCTGCGATGTGGTCAATCGCGGAGCGGCTTATGCCAGCGGCAGAATCTTTTACAACACGCTCGATGATTACACCGTCGCCGTTGATGCTGACACCGGAAAGGAAATCTGGAAGACAAAGCTTGGTGACATCAACAAGGGCGAGACGATCACGATGGCTCCGCTCGTGGTGGGCAACAAGGTTTTTGTCGGCAACAGCGGCGGCGAATTCGGCGTGCGCGGCTGGCTGACGGCGCTCGATGCCGGCACCGGGCAGATCGTGTGGCGCGCTTACAGCACCGGGCCTGACAATAATTGTCTGATCGGGCCGGACTTCAAACCATTTTACGCGCACGACCGGGGCACAGACCTGGGCGTTTCGACCTGGCCGCCCGATGCCTGGAAAATCGGCGGCGGCACGGTCTGGGGCTTCATCTCTTATGACCCGGAACAGCACCTGATCATTTATGGCACGGCGAACCCCGGCCCCTGGAATCCTGATCAGCGACCGGGCGACAACAAATGGACTGCCGGAGTCTTTGCGCGCAACCCTGACACCGGCCAGGCGCGCTGGTTCTTTCAGTGGAATCCGCACGATCTGTACGATTACGACGGCATCAACGAAAACGTCCTGGTTGATCTGACAATTAACGGGCAGACGCGCAGGGCGCTGCTGCATCCTGACCGCAACGGTTATCTGTACGTGCTGGATCGCACATCGGGGCAGATGATCTCAGCGACTCCGTTCGTTCACATCACGACCACAAAGGGCGTTGATCCGCAGACCGGCAGACCTATTGAAGCGGCTGAAAAGAAGATCACGACCGGCAAAGTCGTCCGCGACATCTGCCCGCACGCATCGGGCGGCAAGGACTGGCAGCCGTCGGCTTACTCGCCACAGACCGGACTGCTTTACATTCCGCACCAGAATATGTGTCAGGATGAGGAAGGCGTCGAGGTCAATTACATCGCCGGGACGCCTTACGTCGGCGCGAACGTGAAAATGTATGCCGGGCCGGGTGGCCATCGCGGCGAATTCACGGCGTGGGATCCGGTCGCGGCCCGTCCGGTCTGGAAGATCAAAGAGGCCTTTCCGGTCTGGAGCGGCGCGCTGGTGACGGTGGGCGATGTGGTTTTTTACGGCACGATGGAAGGCTGGTTCAAGGCCGTCAACGCGCGCACGGGTGAAATGCTGTGGCAGTTCAAATGCGGTTCGGGAATCATCGGACAGCCGATCACTTATCGCGGGCCTGACGGCAAACAGTATGTGGCCGTGCTGTCAGGTGTCGGCGGCTGGTCAGGAGCCATCGTCGCTGGTGATCTTGATCCGCGCGATGCGAGCGCCGCGCTTGGTTTCGTCGGCGGCATGACCGATCTGCCGCAGCACACCACGAAGGGAGGAATGCTGTATGTCTTTTCGCTCCCCTGATCAGACCGGGCCGGTTTCCCGGTTTGCTGATGCGCCAGCACCGCGAACCTTTGTCAACTCAACTCGCCTTAATCGCGGGCATCGGCAAACCGGGAAACCGGCTCGCCTGTGCATGGTATTGCTGCTGCTGACCGGATTGCTGGCAACCGCCTGCGCCCGACAAAGCGAGGCCCGGCCTGCACGCAAACTGCGCGTCTGCGCCGATCCGAACAATCTGCCGTTTTCAAATCAGCGGCTCGAAGGTTTCGAGAACAAAATCGCGGCGCTGCTCGCGCGCGAACTGCATGCCCAGGTCGAATATACGTGGTGGGCGCAGCGGCGCGGCTTCATTCGCAACACGCTCAAAGCGGGCGCGTGCGATCTGGTGATCGGCGTGCCGAGCGGATTTGAAATGGCGCAGACGACCGCGCCTTACTATCGCTCAACTTATGTTTTCGTTTATCGCAAAGACAGCGGCCTGAAACTCAGTTCATTCGATGACCCGGCGCTGCGACAACTGAAAATCGGCGTGCAGGTCATCGGTGATGACGGCGCGAACGCGCCACCGGCACACGCGCTGACGGCGCGCGGCATCGTGCAGAACGTGCGCGGTTACACCATCTACGGCGATTACGCACAACCGGCTCCTGCCGCAGGCATCATTGACGCGGTAGTGAAGCGTGAAATTGACGTTGCCATCGCGTGGGGGCCGCTGGCCGGATACTTTGCGAAACGCGAACCCGTTGCGCTGGCCATCGTGCCAGTCTCTCCGCAGATTGATCTCCCCGCTTTACCGTTCATCTATGACATCTCGCTCGGTGTGCGCCGGGGTGACAGCGCCTTCAGAAAGGAACTTGACGGCGCGCTCGACCGTCGCCGGGCAGAGATTGACAGCATTCTCGATGAATACGGAATCCCGCGAATCAGAACCGACGCCATCCCGCGTTCGTGAGCGTGAATCCCGAATCTCGGATTTCAGATTTGAAATTTTCAGATTTGAGATTCAGCGCGGCTGTGCGTTCGTCGTCATCGCGCTGCTCGTGCTGACGGCGTGCGAGCGCGAGCAGCGGCGGTTCAGAGAGATTCCGCCCGGCGCGACCGCTTCATCAGCCGTCCGACAAAGCGAACTGCAACCGGGCGCGCCGCAACCCGTCGCGCACTTTGAAGGGCCATACGCCGATAACGCCTGGGGCGTGTCAGAAGGCCAGCGGCTGTATTCCTGGTTCAACTGCGTCGGCTGCCACGCGCACGGCGGCGGCGGGATCGGGCCGCCGCTGATGGATGACAAATGGATTTACGGCAGCGAACCCGAAAACATCTTCGCCACAATCATCGAAGGCCGCCCGAACGGCATGCCATCGTTTCGCGGCAGGCTGACGAATCAGCAGGTCTGGCAACTGGTGGCTTACGTTCGCTCGATGAGCGGTCAGTTGCGCAAGGACGTTTCACCCGGTCGCAGCGATGACATGAATGTGAAGGCTCCTGAACAGTCGAAACCGAAGGAGTATCCGGTCACGCAGCCCGCTGAGCATCCGCAGTAAGGCGCTTCAGAAGCTGATGAAAAACGATCACTGCCAGTTCGGAGGCATCAAAAGCGGCCCGTACCAGCCGCGTAGTAACGAATTTATTCGTTCTGCTTCCGAAGTCACGCCGATCCGGAACAAAACGAATAAATTCGTTGGGGTACTGCTTCTGCTGCTGACCGGCTCCGGTTTTTATGCCGGTTGCGGCGGTGGCACGCAGTCCGCGATTGATCCGGCAGGGCCGCAGGCACGCCATATCAGCTTTCTGTGGTGGCTGATGCTGATTGTGCTGTCGGTGGTTTACGTGGTGGTGATGATCACGCTGTTTCTGGCCATCAGGCGCGGGCGTCGGCGCGAACAGTCAGCCACTGAACCTGAAACTGAACAGCGCCTGACCCGCAGCGTGGCAATGGCTGTCGGCATGACAGTCGTCATTCTGTTCAGCCTGCTGCTGGTTGATTTCACGACGGGCCGGGCAATTTATTCAGTGCAGTCGAATGATGCCATTGAAATCAAAGTCACCGGTCATCAATGGTGGTGGGATTTTGAATACATCGCCGCCGTGCCGAGCCAGCGCGTGCGAGCGTCGAATGAGATTCACATTCCGGTCGGGCGGCCTGTGAAATTGCAGATGACTTCGCAGGATGTGATTCACAGTTTCTGGGTGCCGAACCTGCACGGCAAGACCGATCTGCTGCCCGGTCATCAGACAGTGACGTGGCTGCAGGCCGACGAGCCGGGCGTGTATCGCGGTCAGTGCGCTGAATACTGCGGTCATCAGCACGCGCACATGGCGCTGGCCGTGATTGCCGAAACGCCCGATCAGTTCAATGCCTGGCTTGAGAATCAGCGTCGCCCCGCGCCTGCGCCGATGAATGACGAACAGCAGCGCGGACAGCAGCTTTTTCTGACCCGCGCCTGTGTGATGTGCCATCAGATCAGAGGCACCATTGCGGGCGGACGCACTGCGCCCGACCTGACGCACCTGGCGAGCAGGCATTACATCGCCGCCGGAACGCTCGTCAATAATCGCGGCAACCTGGGCGGCTGGATCATTGATCCGCAACGCATCAAGCCCGGCAACAAAATGCCGCCCAATCAACTGAGCGGCGAGGAACTCAACGCGCTGCTGAGTTATCTGGAGATTCTGAAGTGAGAGCAAACTCAGATCAGGGTGTGGAGTGCGGCGAGTTCTCGCCGCTTTGGCTTGTGATTTGAAAGTCAAAGCGGCGAGAACTCGCCGCACTCCACACCCTGCCGCGTGGCTGTGCGGCGGATTCAGCCGAAGCATGCAATAACTGATAACAGCGAAGATCAATGACGCACGAGCCCTCAATAAATTCGACAGATGCTGAGCGCGAACGGCGACGGCTTGAGGCGACCTGGCAGGAGCCGGGCGGACTCATCGGCTGGTTCAGGTGCGTTCATCACACCTCAATCGGGCGCAGGTTCATCATTACGGCTTTTGTCTTTTTTATTCTGGGCGGCATTGAAGCGGTGATGCTGCGCATTCAACTGGCGCGACCGGAAAATCATTTTCTGGGGCCGGATCTGTACAATCAGGTTTTCACGATGCACGGCTCGACGATGATGTTTCTCTTTGCCGTGCCGATCATGCTGGCGCTCGGCGTTTATCTGGTGCCGCTGATGGTCGGAGCGCGCAACATTGCCTTCCCGCGCCTGAATGCCTTTGGTTATTACATCTATCTGTTCGGCGGAATCTTTTTGTACACGATGTTTCTGCTGAACACGGGGCCTGATAACGGCTGGTTCAGTTATGTGCCGCTCGCGGGGCCTGAATACGGGCCGGGCAAGCGGGCCGATACGTGGGCGCAACTGATCACGTTCACCGAAGTTTCGGCGCTGGTGGTGGCGGTTTCGCTGATCGTGACGGTCTTCAAACTGCGCGCGCCGGGCATGACGCTCAACCGGATTCCGATGTTTGTCTGGGCAATGCTGGTCGTGGCGTTTATGGTCGTCTTTGCGATGCCGACGGTTGCGCTGGCGAGTACGTGCCTGATTCTTGACCGCCTCATCAGCACGCATTTTTTCAATCCGGCAGAAGGCGGCGACGTGCTGTTGTGGCAGCATCTGTTCTGGTTCTTCGGCCATCCTGAGGTGTACATCATCTTCATTCCGGCCACGGGCATCATCTCATCCATCCTGCCGACATTCTGCCGCCGCAAAATCTTTGGTTACACGGCGCTCGTGCTGGCGCTGGTTTCGACCGGGTTCATCGGCTTCGGCTTGTGGGTGCATCACATGTTTGCGACCGGGCTGCCGAAACTCGGTCAGAGCTTCTTTACAGCGGCGAGCATGATGATTGCGATTCCGACCGGGATTCAGATTTTCTGCTGGATTGCGACGCTCTGGAGCGGCAGGCCTGTTTTCAAAACGCCGCTGCTGTTTGTGCTTGGGTTTTTCGTCAACTTCATCATCGGCGGAATGACAGGACTGATGCTGGCTTCGGTGTCGCTCGATCAGCAGGTGCACGACACGTTCTTTGTGGTCGCGCATTTTCATTATGTACTGATTGGCGGCGCGGTCTTTCCGCTCTTTGGCGGGTTCTATTACTGGTTTCCGAAATTCACCGGACGAATGCTGAGCGAACGCGCGGGGCGATGGGTCTTTGCGCTTTTATTCATCGGCTTCAATCTCACTTTCTTTCCGATGCATCAGCTTGGCCTGAAAGGAATGCCGCGCCGGGTTTACACCTACCTGCCTGAAATGGGCTGGGGCGGGCTGAACCTGCTGGCTTCAATCGGCGGCGTCATCATTGTCACCGGCGTGCTGGTCTTTGTGATTGATGTTTTGCGCAGCCTGCGCGCAGGTGTTGTGGCGGGCGACAATCCCTGGCAGGCAGGCACGCTCGAATGGGCGACGAGTTCGCCGCCGCCTGCTTACAACTTCGTTTTCATTCCGACTGTCGCGGGGCGCGAAACATTGTGGGAACAGCGCGCACAGCAGCCCGTTGTGACAGGCATTCGCAGCGATCTGCGCGAAGTGCTGGTGACGCAGGTGCTGGATGCCGCGCCCGATCACAAAACGCTGATGCCTGATCCTTCAGCCTGGCCCTTTCTGAGCGCGATTGCCACAACAGGTTTATTTGTCGGTTCGATCTTCAACGGCTGGGCTGTGCCGATTGGCGCGGTGCCGGTGACGATTGCGCTGATTGGCTGGTTCTGGCCGAACCGTCAGGAACACGCAGAAGAACTGGAAGCCGAACGCGATCAGCAGCCGCTGATGGAGGGACAGGCGTGAGAGAAGACCAGTCACTTGATGTTTCGCATCTGCCCGCGTATGCCTTCGGGCCGCGCAGCCTGATGTGGTGGGGCACGCTCGGCATCATTGTCATCGAAGGCACAATGTTTGCGATGCTGATCGGCGCGTACTTTTACCTGCGCGGGCGCGTGCCGGACTGGCCGCCGAATGCCGCGCCGCCTGAACTGCGTTTCGGTGTCGCCAATACCATCGTGCTGATTGCGAGCGTGCTGCCGAATATCTGGTACAAGCGCGCCGCCGAACAGCACGAACTGACAAAGGTGCGCATCGGTCTGGTCATCAGTCTGGTCTTTGCGGCTGCTTTTATTGTGATCAGATTTTATGAATTCACGACGCTCAACTGTCGCTGGGACACGAACGCCTACGGTTCGGTGGTGTGGACGCTGATGGGTTTTCACACGACACATCTGATTACTGATTTTATTGATACGGCAGTGCTGACGGTGCTGATGTTTACGGGGCCGCTCGAAGGCAAACGGTTCTCTGATGTCAGCGACAATGCGTTTTACTGGTACTTCGTCGTGATCGTGTGGCTGCCGATCCTTGCAGTGATCTATTTCGCGCCGAGAATTATTTGAGCAGTTAAAAGCAGCCACGAATGAACACGAATTTGCGCGAATGTTTCTGCGTGTGATTTTGAGAAGTGAGGCTGAATTCCTCTTGTCCGCGGAGCAGATGAAGTTAATAGCGGTGGGTGCAAGCAGCCGAAGCGGGCAGGGAATGTTCACGACTCTGAAAGAGTCGGATTGCGATTCATGAGTGCGTCCCTTTCAGGGACGGTGTTGTGCGGCACGTTCCGGCGGGTTGCACCCGCCGCTATTAACTTCGTCCGCTCCGCGGACAGAAAAAAATCTGATGCCGATGAATTCGTCGGACTGGTGGATTGAATCTGGCCGCTCCGCGGACAGAAAAAATTCTGATGCAAATGAATTCGTCAGCTCGGCGGATGGTTCGTGTTCATTCGTGGCTGGCTGAAAAACATGCCTGAGCAGACAGACAACTATTTCAATCAGCGCGGCGGCATTCTCGCGTTGTGGGCAGGGCTGATGGCCGGGCCGGTGGCGTGGGCGCTGGCGCAGCAGGTCGGCTATCTTTTTGTCACGCTCGATTGTTCTTACGAAAAGATGCTGATGCTGTCGCCGGTCATGCTGTTGACGCTGCTGATTGCGGCTGCGGGCGCGCTGATTTCGTGGCGCAACTGGCAGCGCGCAGGCGGTGAACTGCCTGATGAAGGCGGGTCAGTCATTTCGCGCAGTCGTTTTATGGCCGTTGTGGGAATGCTGCTCAGCAGCTTTGCGCTGCTGCTGGTGATTGCCGAATGGCTGCCGGTCTTTTTCTACCGGCAGTGTCAGAGGTGAACGATGAATCAAATCCGCTGCCTGCCTGCTCCGAAAACAGGCGGCCTGGAAAGTAAGGCGGGTCATCCCCGTAGTAACGAATTCATTCGTTCTGTCGTGGAAATGGCTGACGATAACAACAGAACGAATGAATTCGTTACTACGGGGGCGAGGCTTGTTCTATCGGCAGTGACGGGTTGCATCAGGGCAGGAATCAGAACTACGGTCATCCTGCTGATTGCCGTTCCTGTGCTGGCGCACGAAGGCGAGCCGCCCGCGCCGCACGATTTGTGGACGGCCTGGAGTTTTGAGCCTCTGGTCATTGTCAGTTTGATTGTTTCGGCGTGGCTTTACGTGCGCGGAGTGCGGCGCGTGTGGCGACAGGCCGAAGCCGGACGCGGCGTGAGGTGGTGGGAAGCGGCATCGTTTGCCGGTGGCTGGCTGGCTTTGGTGGTGGCGCTGGTGTCGCCGGTTGACGCGCTCGGCAGTGCGCTTTTTTCGGCACACATGCTGCAACACGAAATTCTGATGGTGGTGGCCGCGCCGCTGCTGGTCATCAGTCGCCCGCTGACGGCGTGGCTGTGGGCCGTGCCGCTGGAATGGCGGCGAAGGGCAGGCCGATTCGGCAGGGTCGGTGAAGTTCAGACGGTCTGGCGCGGAATGACGAATCTGCTGAAAGCGTGGCTGATTCACGCGCTGGTGTTATGGGTGTGGCATGTGCCGAAGCTTTTTCAGGCGACGCTGGAAAATGAATGGATTCATGCCGCGCAGCATCTGAGCTTTCTGATTTCGGCGCTGCTGTTTTACGAAGCCCTGCTGACACGTCGCACGGGGGAGATGCGGGCCGGAGCTGGTGTTTTGTATGTTTTCACGACGGCAGTGCATACCAGTGTGCTGGGCGCGCTGCTGACGTTTTCAAATACGATCTGGTATCCGGTTTACCGCGAAACAACGGCAGCGTGGGGACTCTCGCCAATTGAAGATCAGCAGCTTGGCGGGTTGATGATGTGGGTGCCTGCCGGAGTCGTTTACATCGTTGGCGGGCTGGCGCTGTTTGGATTGTGGCTGCGTGAATCTGACCGCAGCCTGCGCCGCCGCGAAAACGCCGTGATGTTTGAGGCAGGTGATTGAAGTCAGTGGCAGGACAGGCAGGACAAATGAAGCAGTTCAGGCGAGTGATCGTTATTGCTTTTTTATTTGCGGCGCTGATCGGCGCTGCGTGCGCGAGTCGTGACAATGGCGCAGGCGCTGCGCTGACAGCGGGCGATCCGTCGCGGGGCCGAACCGCGATGGTTCGTTATGGATGTGGAGCGTGTCACACGATTCCCGGCATCAGAAATGCCAGCGGAATGGTTGGCCCGCCGCTTGGCGGCATTGCCAGCCGCGCTTACATCGGTGGTGTGCTGAGCAACACGCCTGACAATATGATCGAATGGCTGCGCCACCCGCAGACCGTGAATCCCAAAACCGCCATGCCGAACCTGGGCGTGACCGAACAGGACGCGCGCGATATGGCCAGTTATCTTTACACGCTCAAAGCGCAGTAAGGTGCCTGTGGAGAAGAGCGGGTACGAAACACACGGAATAAACGGGACAGGCTGAACAGACAAGCCGGGGCAGGCTTTATTTTCGTTTGTTCGGTTTGTTCCGTGTGTTTCGCGCTCGCTCTCTCTTTCTTACCCTGAGATGACGGTACTTCTGTAAGGATTTAATGGATGAAAGCCTGTTTGTGTCTGTTGTCGTACCGACAGGCCTGATTCGGCTGCCTAAGATTGACCTGCGACTCTGAAGGAAGGAGGTTGTCTCAACAACTCAGAAGCTGTTCAGGAAATTACAACAAGGGACTTCTCATCACAACGCAGCATTTCTGAACAGTTTCTATCCTCCCTTCATCACATCTCCATAGTTGCTCCCTGATTCCCCGGCAGATTCTCTGACTGAAATACCCGAATTCGTAATGCGGACAGGAATGATGATCTCATTCCCATCAGAGGTCATCTTTTGTAATGACCGGAAGGTGTGCAGTGAGCAGACATATTCTGATTACCGGCGGGGCCGGATTCATCGGTTCACATATGGCTGATGAACTGTTGCGGCGCGGTTATCGCGTGCGCGCTTTTGACAATTTATCGCCGCAGGTTCACGGGCCTCAGGCGCGACGACCTGCGTATCTGGCTGACGAAGTCGAACTGATGACGGGCGATGTGCGTGATCGCGCCGCGCTCAGGCGCGCTTTGCGCGGCATTGATGCCGTTTGTCATTTTGCCGCGATGGTCGGCGTCGGCCAGAGCATGTATGAAATTGCCGATTACACCGAAGTCAACAATCTGGGCACGGCGAATCTGTTGCAGGAACTGATTGACCGTCCGGTTGAGAAACTGGTCGTCGCTTCAAGCATGAGTTTGTACGGCGAAGGTCTGTACCGCACCGCTGACGGTCAGGTGAAAGCCGGAACCGAGCGCGGCCTTGATCAGCTCAAAGCGCACGACTGGGAATTGCGCGATGAAAACGGCGAACCGCTCAGCCCGCTGCCCACGCCTGAAACCAAACTGCCATCGCTCGCTTCAATCTACGCGCTGTCAAAATTCGATCAGGAGCGGATGTGCCTGATGACGGGGCGCGCTTACAACCTGCCGACGGTGGCGCTGCGGTTTTTCAATGTCTATGGCACGCGCCAGGCGCTTTCAAATCCATATACGGGCGTGCTGGCCATCTTCGCTTCACGACTGCTCAACAATCAGCCGCCGATGATTTTTGAGGACGGTAATCAGCAGCGCGATTTTGTCAGCGTGCACGACATCGCGCAGGCCTGCTGCCTGGCGCTCGAATCAGACGCGGCAGCCGGACAGGTTTTCAACGTCGGCAGCGGCAATCATTACACGATTCGTGAAATTGCGCGGCGCATGGCTGAAGTGCTGGGTCGGCAGCACCTCGAACCACAGATTACCGAACGTTATCGCGTCGGTGACATTCGACATTGTTACGCCGACATTACGCTGGCGCGCCAGGTACTTGGTTACGAGCCGCGCGTCAGGCTGGAGGACGGATTGCTGGAACTGGCGGCATGGCTGGACGGTCAGACGGCAGTTGACCGCGTCATGCAGGCCAGCACGGAACTGGCGGAAAGGGGATTGACCGTATGAAAAGGGTGGGGCAGGACAAGCCACCGGCTGACCTCAGGGCCGCAGCGCGAACCGACAGCACTGATTCGCGCCCGCTGAAAAACTCATCCCCACAACCTGCGATGCCCGTCATCGGGTTTTATGAATGGTTCAGGCCCGGCGAACACGAACGCGTTGAGCGCGTGCTGGAAGACCTGAAAAAAGTCGGCGTTCAGCATCTGCGCACCGGCGTGTCGTGGGCCGACTGGTACGAACCGGGCGGCGCTGAATGGTATGGATGGTTGCTGCCGCGTCTGGCCAGTGAGGTTGAAGTGCTGCCGCATTTCATTTACACGCCGCCGATGCTCGGTGTGGTGCCGCAGATTTCAGCGCCGCCACGCGATCCGAAATGGTATGCCGATTTCATTGATCAGATGATCACGCTCTTTGGCGATCATTTCGAATGGGTCGAATTGTGGAGCGGGCCGAACAACCTGCGCGAGTGGGATGTGTCGCTTGATCCTGACTGGATGACCTTTTCGCAGATGGTCGGCGGCGCGGCTTACTGGGCGCGGCAGCGCGGCAGAAAGACAGTGCTCGGCAGCACCGGCCCGGTTGATCTGAGCTGGGTGCGCCTGATGTGCCAGCGCAATGTCATGCAATACATTGATGCGGTCGGGTTGCAGGCTGTGTCATCCACTTTTGAGCAGGGCTGGGAAAGCTGGCCTGCGAGCATTGCGCGCATTCGTGAAGTGCTTGACCGTCACGGTTCGCAGGCTGAAATGTGGATCACCGGCACGGGCTATTCAACGTGGCGGCACGATGAACGGCAGCAGCTTGCCGCCTTTGTTGATGCGATCAGCGCGCCGGTCGAGCGCGTGTACTGGTACACGATGCACGATCAGGAAGAGGCCGAGAACACGGCTGATGATCCGTCACACGATGAGCGTGATTATCATTTCGGATTAAAGCACGCGGACGGCGCGCCGAAGCTGCTCTTTCGTTTGTGGGAAAGCGGCGGGCTTGAGGCTGTGCGCGATACGGCGTGGTGGGGTGAACGCGCCGCGCATCGCGGTCGGCGCAAACGCCCGGCGCTGATTACCGGCGGCGCAGGATTCATCGGCACGAACCTCGCGCACCGTCTGTTATCTGAAGGTCGCCCGGTGCTGTTGTACGACAACCTTTCGCGCAACGGCGTCAGGCAGAACCTGCAATGGCTGCGCGACACGCACGGCGATCTGGTGCAGATTGAAGTCGCCGACGTGCGCAATCCGTCGGCGCTCACGCGCGCGGTCAGGCAGGCTTCGCAGGTTTTTCACTTTGCCGCGCAGGTGGCGGTGACGACGAGTCTGACCGATCCGCTGCACGATTTTGAAGTCAATGCGCGCGGCACTTTCAACCTGCTCGAAGCCCTGCGCACGCTCAGTGACCCGCCGCCGCTGGTCTTCACTTCAACCAATAAAGTTTACGGCGCGCTCGATGATCTGAAGCTGATCAGAAAAGCGACACGCTATGAACCGGCAGATGACATCGTGCGCGCGCACGGCGTCAGCGAAGAGCGCCCGCTCGATTTTCACAGTCCATACGGCTGCTCGAAAGGCACTGCCGATCAGTACGTCGCTGATTATGCGCGGTCGTTTGATTTACCAGCGGCAGTCTTTCGGATGAGCTGCATTTACGGCCCGCACCAGTTCGGCACCGAAGATCAGGGCTGGGTGGCGCATTTTCTGATTCGCGCCATCGAAGGCGAACCGCTGACCCTGTACGGCGATGGCCGCCAGGTGCGCGACATTCTGTTTGTCGAAGACCTGGTGAATGCCTTTCTGCTGGCGCGCAAAAATATGGACAGCATCGCGGGCGAAGCCTTCAACATCGGCGGCGGCCCCGACAACACCATCAGCCTGCTGGAACTGATTGATCTGATCGGAGAGATCAAGGGCGACCAACCGGAAGTCAGCTTCAGCGACTGGCGCACGGGCGACCAGCGTTATTACGTCTCGGACACCCGCAAATTCGAGCACGCCACCGGCTGGAAACGGCAGGTCAGTGCCATCGAAGGCGTCAGTCGCCTGGCTGACTGGCTGATGGAAACGCGCGGCATCAGACGTGTGCGCGTCGCCAGAAGAAAGGCGCGATAACCAAACCCGTTTCAGCTGATTTCATCGCCACTCCAGGGCTGAAGAATTCAAATTCGCTTACACAGGAATCATCAATGACTGAAACTTCACTGGCCTCAGCGACAAAACCCGTGACTGCGACAATGCAGGCGGCGGTGATTACCGCGCCGCGCCGGGCAACCGTCACCGAAACGCGCCTGCCTGAAATCGGCCCGCAGGAAGTGCTGGTGCGGATTGAAGGGTGTGGCGTCTGCGGTTCAAATCTGCCGCTCTGGGAAGGGCGCGAATGGTTTTCATATCCGCTCGCGCCGGGTCAGGGCGGGCATGAAGGCTGGGGCGTGATTGAACAGACCGGGCCTGAAGTAAATGGCTTCAAACCCGGCGACCGCGTCGCGCTGCTGTCAAATCACGCCTGGGCGGCTTATGACAAGGCCACGACTGATTCACTGATCAGGCTGCCGGATTCGTTAACGGGGAAACCGTTTCCCGGTGAACCGCTCGGCTGTGTGATGAATATCTTTCGCCGCTCGCACATTCAGCCGGGGCAGAACGTGGCCATCATCGGCATCGGCTTTCTCGGCGCGCTGCTCACACAGCTTGCCGCGCGGGCCGGAGCGCGGGTGATTGCGATTTCACGGCGTCCCTGGGCGCTTGAAGTGGCGCGACAGTGCGGCGCTGCCGAAACAATTACCATGGACGATCACACACGCATCATTGAACGAGTCGTTGAACTGACGAACGGCGAAGGTTGTGAGCGCGTGATTGAAGCCGTTGGTGAACAGTGGCCGCTTGATCTGGCAACGGAACTGACCCGCGAACGCGGGCGGCTGATCATTGCCGGTTATCACCAGGACGGGCCGCGACAGGTCAATCTGCAATTGTGGAACTGGCGCGGGCTGGATGTCGTCAACGCGCACGAACGCGACCCGAAGATTTATCGCCTCGGAATGCAGCAGGCGGTGGCCGCCGTCAGCAGCGGTGAACTTGATCCGTCGCCGCTTTACACCCATCAGTTCAGGCTCGATCAGCTTGGTGACGCCATGGAGATGATGCGCGCGCGGCCTGACGGTTTTATGAAAGCTCTGGTGATCTTATGAGCGCAGCCGTTCTGCCTTTTCGTTCTGAACCGGATTTGCACAGCGCAGCGGCACGGCCCCGCATCGGCTTTCTTGGTGTCGGCTGGATCGGGCGGCATCGCCTGAATGCAGTGGCCGAAAGCGGCCTGGCTGAAATTGCCGTGATCGCCGATGCCGCGCCTGATGCAATTGCGCCAGCCAGCGAAATCGCGCCGCACGCTGTCGTGGTTCATTCATTCGATGAATTGCTGGCCGAGCGGCCTGATGCCGTCGTGATTGCCACGCCCAGCGCGATGCACGCAGAACAGGCCATCGAAGCGCTCAATCGCGGAATGCATGTTTTTTGTCAGAAGCCGCTCGGACGCAATGCCGCCGAAACGCGGTGCGTGATTGAAGCGGCGCGGCGCGCTGATCGTTTGCTGGCGGTTGATCTGTCATATCGCTTCATCACCGGCATGCGGCGCATTTATGACCTGATTCATCGCGGCGAACTCGGACGCATCTTTGCCGTTGATCTGGTCTTTCATAACGCTTACGGCCCCGACAAGGCGTGGTTTTATGACCGTCAGTTGTCGGGCGGCGGGTGCGTGACTGACCTGGGCATTCATCTGATTGATCTGGCGCTGTGGGCGCTTGATTTTCCGCGTGTGCAGACAATCAGCAGTCATCTGTTTGCGCAGGGTGAGCCGTTACAGAGCCAGGATGACCGGGTTGAGGATTACGCCGCAGTGCTGCTGGCGCTCGCTGGCGGCGCGACGGTGCAGATGGCCTGTTCGTGGAAGTTGCAGGCCGGATGTGATGCCGTGATTGAAGCCTCGTTTTACGGCACGCAGGGCGGCGCGCGGCTGCACAACATCAACGGGTCATTTTATGACCTGGTGGCTGAACGCTTTCACGGCACAAGGCGCGAGCGGCTGAATTCACTGCCGGATGCCTGGGGCGGGCGCGCCATCACCAACTGGGCGCGGCGTGTTGCGGCGGGCGAAAAATACAATCCGTCAGTTGAACGACTGATTGATGTGGCTGAGACGCTGGACGGAATTTATGCACAGGCTGGCAGCAACCTGAATGATGCTGCTGAATCGGGATTTGAAGAACTGCTGACTGGTGAGGATGGATGAACAGGCTTCCTGAAAAATTGCCAAAACGAGTGATGATGACCGCTGACACGGTGGGCGGCGTCTGGACTTATGCCATCGAACTGGCGCGCGCGCTGGGCGCTTACGGCGTGCGGGTCAGGCTGGCCACGATGGGCGCGTGGCTGAAGCAGTCGCAGTGGGATGAAGCGGCAGACATTCCGACGCTCGAAATCTGCGAGAGCAACTACAAACTGGAATGGATGGAAGATCCGTGGAGCGATGTGCGGCAGGCTGGTGAATGGCTGCTGCGACTGGCTGATGGTTTTGCGCCGGATGTGATTCATCTCAACGGTTACGCGCACGGCTCGCTCGACTGGCAGGCTCCGGTGCTCGTGGCCGCGCATTCGTGTGTGCTGTCGTGGTGGCAGGCGGTCAAAGGCAGTTGCGCGCCGCCGGAATGGAATCAGTATCGCCGCGAAGTGGCGCAGGGGCTGGCCGCTGCTGACGCGGTCATTGCGCCGAGTCGCTGCATGCTGAATGCGCTCAGTGAACATTACGGGCCGCTGCGTGACGGGCGCGTGATCAGCAACGGGCGCGATTCGCTGCTGTTTGCGCCAGGCGTCAAGGGCAGTTTTGTGATGACGGCGGGACGCTTGTGGGATGAAGCCAAAAACATCGGTCTGCTTGAAAAGATTGCGGGTCGGTTGTCGTGGCCGGTCGTGCTGGCCGGTGAACAGCGGCATCCTGACGGCGGCAATTGTCAGATCAAAGAAGTGCGGCTGCTTGGTCGCCTGTCGCCGCCGCGACTTTCGGCGTGGTTGTCGCGGGCCGCGATTTATGCGTTACCGGCTCGCTACGAACCATTCGGCCTGTCGGCGCTCGAAGCGGCGTTGTGTCAGTGCGCGCTGGTGCTTGGTGATATTCCAAGCCTGCGCGAAATCTGGGGCGATGCGGCAGTCTTCGTGAATCCGAATGATGATGAAGTGTGGCGCGAGGCGATTGAGGAACTGATTGCTGATCACCGGAAGCGTGAGCAGTACGGCTGGCGCGCGCGCCAGCGGGCGCTGGAATTTTCGCCGCAGCGCATGGCGGCGGCTTACCTGGCGACTTACACCGAACTGATGAAGTCACGAAACAGCGTTGCCGAAAGGAGACTGGCATGCGCGTAGTGATGTTTTACCACTCGCTGCTGTCTGACTGGAATCACGGCAATGCACATTTCCTGCGCGGCGTGGTGACAGAACTCAATGCGCGCGGTCACGAAGTCATTGTTTATGAGCCGCGCCATGGCTGGAGCCTGACAAACCTCGTGGCTGGTCACGGCGCTGAAGTCATCGCGCAGTTCAGGGCCGCTTACCCGCACCTCGACAGCACGTTTTATGACCAGGCTACGTTTGATCCTGATGAGGCGCTGGATGGCGCTGATCTGGTCATCGTTCACGAATGGAACGATCACGATCTGGCCAGGCGCATCGGCGCGCACCGGGCACGCAGCAGTAGTTACCGGCTGCTCTTTCACGACACGCATCACCGCTCAGTCACCGAGCCGGAAGGCATGGCGGCTTATGACCTGCGCCATTACGACGGCGTGCTGGCCTTTGGTGAAGTCATCCGCGAAATTTACCTGAAGCGAGGCTGGACGCAGCGGGCGTGGACGTGGCACGAAGCGGCTGATACCCGCGTCTTTTTTCCGCGCCCGCAGGATGAAGCCGAAGGCGACCTGGTCTGGATCGGCAACTGGGGCGATGACGAACGCGCGGCTGAGCTGCGCGAATTTCTGATTGAACCGGCAGCGCAGTTGCGACTTAAAACCCGCATTCACGGCGTTCGCTATCCAGAACACGCGCTCGCCATGCTGAACAGCGCCGGAATTGCATACGCCGGATGGCTGCCCAATTTTGCCGCGCCGCAGGTCTTTGCGCGTTTCAAATTCACGGTTCACATTCCGCGCCGACCATACGTTGTTTCGCTGCCGGGCATCCCGACCATTCGCGTCTTTGAAGCCCTTGCGTGCGGGCTGCCGCTGGTCTGTGCGCCCTGGGATGATGTCGAAGGCCTGTTCAATCCGGGCCGCGATTATCTGGTGGCAGACTGCGGCGCAGAGATGAAGCGGCACCTGAAATCGCTCGTTGATGACCCTGAATTGCGGCGTGAACTGGCCGCGAACGGATTGAAAACGATTCTTGAGCATCACACCTGCCGTCATCGCGTGGATGAACTGATGACGATTTATGCAGAGCTGGTGAAGCAGGAACGACCGGCACGGCAGGTCGCTGAAGCTGTGATTTGAAACCGGAACAGACCACAGATGGCGCGGATGTGACGGATTGACGCTGATCTGATCCGCTTTGCTCCGCCGCGTCTGTGTCATCTGTGGTCTGTATAAATTCGACTCTGAAACAAGTAATGAAGCACGATCTGAACATTGCTTTCTTTGGTTCCAGTCTGGTGTCGGCTTACTGGAATGGCGCGGCGACTTACTATCGCGGAATGATTCGCGCTCTGGCTGAGCGCGGGCACCGGGTGACTTTTTATGAACCTGACGCTTATGAACGGCAGCAGCACCGCGACCTGCCTGACCCGGACTGGGCGCGCGTGGTGGTTTATCCGGGCGCAGGCGAAGACGGTGTTCACCGTGCGCTGGAGCAGGCCACCGGCGCTGATCTGGTCATCAAGGCGAGCGGTGTCGGCGTCTTTGATGAACTGCTCGAACGTGAAGTGCTGGCTTTGCAGCGACCGCAGACGCTGGTGGCTTTCTGGGACGTGGATGCGCCCGCAACGCTTGATCGCATTGAGCAGCATCCGAATGATCAGTTTCGCGCGCTGATTCCGCGCTACGATCTGATTCTGACTTATGGCGGCGGCGACCCTGTGGTTCAGGCTTATCAGGCGTGGGGAGCGCGGCGGTGCGTGCCGGTTTACAACGCGCTTGATCCGTCAACTCATCATCCCGTCACGCCGGAGGCGCGCTTTGAAGCCGACCTGGGCTTTCTCGGCAACCGGCTGCCTGATCGTGAAGCGCGGGTTGAGGAATTCTTTCTCAAACCCGCAGCAATGATGCCGGGCGAGCGTTTTCTGCTTGGCGGCAGCGGCTGGCAGGACAAGCCGCTCACCGCAAATGTGAATTACGTCGGCCACGTTTACACGGCGGATCACAACGCCTTCAACTGCACGCCGCGCGCGGTGCTCAACATCAACCGCGAAAGCATGGCGCGTTATGGTTTCTCGCCGCCGACGCGGGTCTTTGAAGCGGCGGGCGCGGGCGCGTGCCTGATGACTGATCACTGGGAAGGCATTGAACTTTTTCTTGAACCAGGGCGCGAAGTGCTGATTGCCAGCGACGGAGCCGAAGTGGCCGAACTGCTCGGTTCGCTTGATGCCGGAATGGCGCAGGCGATTGGCACTGCCGCGCTGCGTCGCGTGCTGGCTGAACATACTTATGCACATCGCGCCGCGCAGGTCGAAGCAGTGCTGAGCGGGCAGCAGGAAATCATCGCGGGAGTCAGCGTATGAACGGCGAATCGCTGGAGATTGTCATCCTCGGATTATCCATTACTTCTTCGTGGGGCAATGGTCACGCGACGACCTATCGCGGTCTGGTGCGTGAACTCAGCGCGCGCGGTCATCGGGTGCTGTTTCTCGAACGCGATCAGCCCTGGTATCGTGACAACCGCGACCTGCCGCATCCGCCTTACGGGCGCACCGAAATTTATCAGAGCCTGACTGAACTCAAAGACCGCTTTGCTGATGACGTGCGCCGCGCCGATCTGGTCATTGTCGGTTCCTACGTTCCCGAAGGCATTGCCGCTGGTGACTGGGTGACCACCATCGCTGATGGTGTGACGGCGTTTTATGACATTGATACTCCGGTCACGCTGGCGAGGCTGCGGGCGGGCGATATTGATTATCTTTCGGCTGAACTGATTCCGCGTTACGACCTTTATTTATCGTTTACCGGCGGGCCGACGCTGCAACTGCTCGAACGGCAGTACGGTTCGCCGATGGCGCGGCCACTGTACTGTTCGGTTGATCCGACGCTGTACTTTCCTGAGTCGCAGCCGTTGCAATGGGATCTCGGTTATCTTGGCACTTACAGCGCCGACCGCCAGCCTGCGCTGGAACAGTTGATGCTCGAACCAGCGCGCAGGTGGAAAGGGGCGCGCATGATTGTCGCCGGGCCGCAGTATCCGAAGTCGGTCAAATGGCCGTCGAATGTCGCCCGCCTGGTTCATCTGAATCCGGCGCAGCATCGCGCCTTTTACAATGCGCAGCGGTTTACGCTCAACATCACGCGGGCCGATATGATTGCGGCGGGTTATTCACCAAGCGTGCGATTGTTTGAAGCCGGAGCGTGCGCGATTCCGATCATCAGCGATTACTGGCCGGGACTTGAAACGATTCTGAAGCCTGACAGCGAAATCCTGATTGCGCGCCAGCCTGAAGACACGCTGCACATTCTGCGTGACCTGCCTGATGAAGAACGTCGCCGCATCGGTGAGCGCGCGCGGGCGCGGGTGATGGCCGAACACACCGCTGCTCATCGCGCCGCCGAACTTGAAGCATACGCAATAACACTGCTCAATCAGCAAAGCGCCGCACATCATTGACAGTGAAACGCACAACATTGACGGATTCACTCTGACTTTTTTTCTTCTGCGCTGTGTCTCTGCGTGAGATCAGACCGGCTTTCAGTTGCGTAAACGGGAAGTGTGGCGCGATTTGCCCGCAGTCGCGCTGAATCCGCCATCAGCCCCTTGCGTGAGCCGCGCGACTGCGGGCAAATCGCGCCACACTGGTTATTCCGTACACTGATCTGAAACCTCATCTCATTTGCCCGCAGAGCGCCGCAGGCACAAAGAAGAGAAGAAACAGTCCGGCCATTCTGTGAGTGGTGATTTCAGCCTGTGAATGCCGGTTGTTGTTGCAGGTATTCGTGCAGAAAATGTCCGGTGTGCGACTGCTGATTCTGCATAATCTGTTCAGGCGTGCCGACTGCGACCACTTCGCCGCCGCCTTCGCCGCCTTCGGGGCCGAGGTCAATGATCCAGTCGGCGGTCTTGATGACATCAAGGTTGTGTTCGATGACGACGAGCGAGTTGCCCGCTTCGATCAGTCTTCTGAACGATGCCAGCAGTTTGTTGATGTCATCGAAATGCAGCCCCGTCGTCGGTTCGTCAAAAATATAAAGCGAATGATCGCCGGATTTTTTTGAAAGATATGAAGCCAGCTTGACGCGCTGCGCTTCGCCGCCTGACAGCGTCGTCGCTGACTGGCCGAGGCGCAGATAACCGAGGCCGACATCATCGAGAACCCTGAGCCGACTCGCAATGCGCGGAATCTGTGAAAAGAAAGCCATCGCCTCGCGCACCGTCAGGTTCAGAACCTCGTGAATGTTTTTGCCTTTGTATCTGATTTCCAGCACCGATGATTTGAAGCGCGTACCCTTGCATTCCTCACAGACCAGTTCGACATCGGCCAGAAACTGCATTTCAACCGTCACCGTGCCGTCGCCCTGACAGGTTTCGCAGCGCCCGCCGGGCACGTTGAATGAAAAGTGCGAGGCGTTGTAACCACGCGCCTGAGCTTCGCGCGTGTCGGCAAAGGCTTCGCGGATCAGATCGTAAACCTTGATGTAAGTCACCGGGTTCGAGCGCGGCGTGCGGCCAATCGGCGACTGATCCACCAGAATAATGTCATCCAGATGCTTGCCGCCTTCGAGCGCGGCAAAACTGCCGACGCTGCCGCGCCAGTCGCCGCGCTGATGTTTGAGTCCGGCATACAGACAATCATGCACGAGCGTTGATTTGCCCGAACCCGAAACGCCCGTGATGCAGACAAGCAGGCCCAGCGGAATCGTCACGTCAATGTTTTTCAGATTGTGCGCGCTCGCGCCGCGAATGACGATCTGTTCCTTGCGGGCGGGGCGGTGTTCCGGCGGTGTTTTGATCTGCATTTCGCCGCGCAGGTAACGCCCGGTGAGCGACTGCTGACTTTTGAGCAAACCTTTAAGCGCGCCTTCGTAAACCACATTGCCGCCGAGTTCGCCCGCGCCAGGGCCGATGTCCAGAAGGTGATCGGCGGCGCGCATCATTTCGGCTTCGTGTTCGACGACGAGCACCGTGTTGCCGATGTCGCGCAGATTTTTCAGGAGCGCAATCAGCCGCGCACTGTCGCGCGGATGCAGCCCGATGCTCGGTTCATCCAGCACATACAACGCGCCGACGAGCGATGAGCCAAGATGCGTGGCCAGTTGAATCCGCTGCGCCTCGCCGCCCGACAAAGTGGCCGCCAGCCGATCCAGCGTCAGGTAATCCAGCCCGACTTCAAGCAGGAATTTCAAACGCGCTCTGACTTCTTTCAATAACCGGTCAGCAATCGCGTTCTGTTCTTCGGTCAGCTCAAGTGAATTGAAAAACTCAGCCGCTTCGCTGATTGACATCGCGCAGACTTCGGGCAGCGTGCTGCCGCCGACGCGCACATCGCGGGCTTCGGCGCGCAATCGTCCGCCGCCGCATTCGGGGCAGATCGTGTAGCCACGATACTTTGCCAGAAAGACGCGCACGTGCAGCTTGTATTTTTTGGTTTCGAGCCAGTCGAACAATCCCTTTGCGCCGGGAAATTCGCCTTTGCCATCGAGCAGCGCCTTCTGCTGCGCTTTGGTCAGGCGCGCAAACGGCACATCCATCGGAATGCCTTCGCGCCTGGCGAATTTCTTCAACTCGGTGCGCCACCAGTCGAACTGTGGTTTGGTGAACGGTTCAATTGCGCCTTCTTCAAGCGTCAGTTCGCGGTTCGGCACAACCAGATTCAGATCCAGCCCGATGGTGTTGCCGAAACCCTGGCAGGTCGGACACGCGCCAAAAGGATTATTGAAACTGAACAGACGCGGTTCAGGCAGAATGTAGGCCAGCCCGCAGTTCTTGCATTCAAACTTTTCTGAAAACGAAAGCTGCTGTGCATTGTCACCGATGGTCTGAATCACTGCCTGCCCCGCGCCTTCGGTGAAGCAGGTTTCAAGCGAATCAGTCAGGCGGCTGCGCATATCTGGCCGCACGGCGAGGCGGTCAACGAGGACGAAGATTTCATTGAAGCTTTCGCCGGTGAAGCTGTCGGGCGTTTGCAGTTCGATGATTTCATGGCGGGCCGCATCGTAAAGGCGCGTGAATCCGCGCTGCATGAGGCTCATCAAATGAGCCTTGATCATCACTGACTGACTGGCTGCGGCGGCTTTGGCTGAGCGGGATTTTTTCGCCGGTTTGCCGTTGTTGTTTGTCTCACCGACAGCGAGCGCGCTGCCTGCCGAAGCGGGAAAGAGAACGTAAAAGCGTGTGCCTTCGGCGAGCTGCATCACCGTATCGGCAACTGATTGCGGCGTATCCTGACGAACGACGCTGCCGCAGTTGCGACAGATGGTGACGCCGATGCGGGCATAGATCAGGCGCAGGTAATCATAGATTTCGGTTTGTGTGGCGACGGTCGAACGCGGGTTGCGCGTGGAATTTTTCTGATTGATCGCAATGGCCGGACAGATGCCCGACACTTCGTCAACATCGGGCTTGTCCATCCGTTCCAGAAACTGCCGCGCATAAGCCGAGAGCGATTCGACATAGCGGCGCTGACCTTCGGCATAAATCGTGTCGAAGGCGAGCGACGATTTGCCCGAACCGCTGACTCCGGTCACGACCGTCAGGGCATTGAGCGGAATTTCAAAACTGATATTTCTGAGATTATTCACGCGCGCGCCGCGCACCACGATTGATTCACGATCAGACATCATTACTCCGGTAACAGCCACTGCACAGCAGGCTTTGGTTAAAAAATGGCAGCCAGACGAAACACGTATCTTAAATCATCCGGGACAACATTGATAAGGCGCAGGCAGCGCAAATTTTTCTGCCCGGCGTAATCAGCCGGTGATGCTGAAAGCAAATCAGCGCAGAGTTGCGGGCGGGGCGATATATCGCCACTGACGCGATATGTCGCGGCGAAGCGGGCGCGCGGCGACAATCAGCAGGAACCGTCGGCAGCAGGAAGTCTCCGGCCTGGTAATGCGATCAGCCAGGCCGTGAGTCGTGGCCTCGCAGTTGCAGCACGTGAGCAGTGCTGATGCACACGGAACTCTGAACACAATGATCAGCCGGAATCCGGCAACAGCGCGGGTGCTGCCGCTGTTTTGCGGAGCAGTAAATGACGTTTCAGTAGCCGGGGATCGGCGGTTGCAGAGTTTTTCCAGAAAGGGTCACTATGGCAAATGCAGTGTTGTCGCACTCTCATTCGCTCAAATCTCCGGCGACTCCGGGCGCAGGATTGACCATCGTTATTGTCTCTGTCGTCTGGTGTGCGCTGGTCATCCGGCTGGGCGCAGGCGAGGTGTTCGTCACGCCGGAAGGAGCGCCGCCGCTTGCGCTGCTGCTGGCGCTGGCAATTCCGGTGATTGCGTTTCTCGTCGCGTACCGGCTTTCTCCGTCATTCCACGCCTTCGTGCTTGATGCTGATCTTCAATTCATGACGGCAATTCAGGCGTGGAGAACCGGTGGCCTGGGCTTTCTGGCCCTGTATGCGTATGGCATCCTGCCTGGCGGTTTCGCCTGGCCTGCGGGGCTGGGGGATATGGCAATTGGAGTGAGCGCGCCCTGGCTGCTGGTTGCGCTGGCGCGTCGGCCCGGCCTGGTTGCGAGCCGGGCCTTTGTGGCGTGGCAGTTGTTCGGAATCCTTGACCTGATTGTTGCCGTGAGCCTCGGCGCATTCGGCGCGCGTCTGCTGGCCGTTCCTGACGGCGCAACAGCCGCCATGACGTATCTGCCGCTTGTGCTTGTCCCGGCTTTCCTGGTGCCGGTATTTATCATTCTGCATCTGGCCGCGCTGTTTCAGGCGCGACGTTTCGCCGCAGAGGGAAGGAGATGAGACGATGGAAGCAACGCAAAAGACTTATCTGCCAGCAGCAGGCCACGATTTTTTCCTGCCGCTGTACGATCCGCTTGTGAAACTGCTCGGCGGCGATGCCGTCAGACGGACGCTGCTCGATCTGGCCTCCATTCAGCCCGGTCAGCGCATCCTCGACATCGGTTGCGGCACGGGCAGTCTGGTTGTCATGCTGAAACGGCTGTACCCGGACGTTGACGTGGTCGGGCTTGATCCTGATCCGAAGGCTCTGGCCAGAGCCACGCGAAAGGCAGCGCAGGCATTCCTCTTCGTTCAGTTTGATCGGGGATACGCTGATGAACTGCCTTACGCTGATGCCTCGGTTGATCGGGTGCTGTCCTCGTTTATGTTTCATCATCTGCCGCGCGACGCGAAGGCGGGAATGCTGCGCGAAGTGCGGCGCGTCCTGCGACCCGGCGGCCTGTTTGGCCTGGTGGATTTTGACGGGCCGGATGCGGGCGGGGGCGGTTTTCTGACGCGGCTGTTTCACTCGAATCAGCAGCTCAGTGACAATGCCGATGAACGCATTCTCGCGCTGATGAATCAGGCCGGTCTGGCAAATCCCCGGAAGATCAGACAGGACACTCTGCTGTTGGGGCTGATGCGCCTGAACTATTTCCAGGCGTCTATCTGATTCCCAGTTTTTTCATCCGGCTGCGCAGCGTCGAAGGCGGAAGTCCGAGGATTTCCGCCGCGCCGCCCCTGCCGCCAATCGTTCCGTTCGTCTGGCGCAATATTTCGAGAATGTAGTCGCGTTCCATTTCATCCAGCGTCCGCAGGGCCGGTTGTGGCGAGGCCGCGTGATGGTTATTCGTTGAGCCAGGCTGGTTGAGCGGTGAATCGAAATTCAGCGTTTCGCCTTCGGCGAGCAGCACGGCGCGTTCGATGAAATTTTCCAGTTCGCGGATGTTGCCCGGCCACGAATATTCGCGCAGGCGGTCGAGCGAACGCTGGTTGATCGAATGAATCTTCTTTTTGAACTGCTGGCGAAACTTCTGCACAAAATAGTTGGCCAGCAGCACGATGTCATCACCGCGTTCGCGCAGCGGCGGCAGCAGAATCGGAAAGACGTTGAGCCGGTAAAACAGGTCTTCGCGGAATTGTTTGTCGCTGACCAGTTGTGCGAGGTCGGCATTGGTGGCCGCCACCAGCCGCACATTCACGCGCCGGGTCTTCGCGCTGCCGAGCCGCTCAAATTCCTGCTCCTGCAAAACGCGCAGGAGCTTCGGCTGCAATTCCAGCGGAATGTCGCCGATTTCATCCAGAAAGAGCGTCCCGCGATCAGCCAGTTCAAAGCGGCCAATGCGCTGCGCCGTTGCGCCCGTGAACGCGCCCTTTTCGTGGCCGAAGAGTTCTGATTCGAGCAGCCCGGTCGGAATCGCCGCGCAATTGAGTTTGACCAGCGTGCGCTCGCGGCGGGCGCTCAGGTTGTGAATGGCGCGCGCGACGAGTTCCTTGCCCGTCCCGGTTTCACCGGTAATCAGCACCGTCGAATCGGTCGGCGCGACCGTTTCGACCTGCTTCAGCACGCGCCTGAGCGCGGGACTTTCGCCGATGATTTCAGCAAAGTTGTATTCGGTGCGAATTTCGTCTTCAAGATAAAGCTTTTCTTCGGTGAGCCTGTTCGCCAGTTCGACGATGTGCTGAAAGGAGAGCGCGTTTTCGACGGCAATGGCAATCTGATCGGTGATGGGTTTGAGCAGTTCGATGTCTTCGGGCGGAAACGTTTCTTCCGTCAGGCTCGCCACCGCCAGTGTGCCGAGGATGCGCCCATGAGAAATCAGCGGAAAGCCGCAGCCGGATTTCACTCCCTCATCCAGAATGCGACGGGCAAAGTCGGAATCGAAGCGTTCTTCAAGCTCCCGCCGCGTCAGCGGAACAGGCTGTCGCGCGCGCAGCGCCAGTCCCGCCGGAGCTTCTTCAACGCGGATCGCAATGCCTTCGTGAAACAGCCCTTTGCTCTCGGCAAAGTCGAGCGCGTGAACCTGCAACTGATCGCTGTCGGGGTCGTACAGCGACAGGCTGATGAACTGGTGCGGCATCACGCGCCGCAATGCAGCAGCGGTGGTCGCAGTCAGTTCCCGCAGATTGAGCGTGGCCGTCACGGCATTATTCACTTCCAGCAGCAGTTGCGAACGGTCGCGTTCGCGCGCCAGTTGTTCTGAGTTGAGCGCGTTGTCCACCGCCACCGCTACCTGCTTCGCCACCTGTTCCAGAAAGGTCAGATCGGTTTCACTGTAACCAGCCTTGCGCAGACTTCCGAAAATCATAGCGCCGAGCCGCCGGGCCGCTGACGTGAGCGGAAAAGCGCAGCAACTGCCGAATCGGTAACGGCGAATAATATCGAGCGGCAGATGAGATTCCTGCGTCACATCGGCAATCAGCACCGGCTCCTGCGTCTGCCAGACCCAGCCCGCCAGCGAACCTTCCAGCTCATATTCTCCCGGCGGCGCAGGCAGATCAGGCAGCGGCGTTTCAAACAGGCGCAGCCGCATCCGGTTGCGCTCCGCATCGTAAAGCGACACGCCGAGCAGATCGAATTGCACCACCGGACGGAGCCGTTCCGCCAGATCGTGAAACAATGACGTCAGATCGCGGTGTGTGGCGATCACTTCCGTGATTTCCAGCAGCGTCTGGCATCGCCGGAGCGGGGATTCAGCGCGTAATTCAACTGGTACTGCTTTCATAAACCCAATTGTCCGTCAATTCTGACTCAGTGAAAAGGCAGGCTTCTTGCCATCGCAGATGCCCCTCGCGGCGACATCTCGCGCCGCCTTCGAAATCTCGTGCCCGATTCTGTTCCGGCGCACGCTGACTGAACCTTTCTTCATCTTCCTTCAGGGATTTACCGGGCCTTTCCGGTGTCAGCAGGTCTGGTCAGTCGCTTGCAATGAGTCTGTGCTTCAGGCGGTCTTACGAAAAAGGAGCATCACGGTTTCACACAAACGACAGCGGCAACAAAAATGAAAGCACTAATGGCTGACAACCTGGCCAGGCGCAGACGGAACGATGTCCGGCCCGGCTGAACCTGTGAAGCGTTGGCCGCAGTGGCCGTCGGCGCGGGCCGACCCGGCAGGCAATTGAGGAGGAGATTATGCAAAATACCGCGACAGATACTGATATTCTGATCGTGGGCGCCGGGCCTGTCGGCCTGTTCCTGGCGAATGAATGCGCGCGCCGGGGGCTGAACTGGCGGCTCATCGAGGCGCGCTCGTCACAGTCGGCGCATTCCAAAGCGCTCGCCATCTTTCCCCGAACAATGGAAATTTTCGACATGGCGGGAATTGTCGCGCCGTTCCTCGTCGCGGCCAATCGTGTCACATCGGTTGCCGTGATGGCCCATGATCGCACGCTTGCCCGCCTGCGGTTCGCACCTGAAGAAAGCCCTTATTCATTCATTGCGATGGTTCCGCAGAATGTCACTGAAAATCTGCTTGTCGAAGAGTTGCAGCGGAAAGGCGGAAGCGTTGAATACGAAACCAGATTCATTTCGGCGGATCAGCAGGGCGACATCGTGAATGTCAAGGTCGAGCGCAGGGGCGAATCAGCCAGGATCAGAGCCTCGTTCGTCGTCGGCTGCGATGGCGCACACAGCGCCGTTCGGCATCTGCTGAATCTGCCGCTTGAGGGAGGCGAATATGATGATTCGTTCATGCTGGCTGACATTGAGACGAATACAACGCTGCCCGCCGACGAACTGCAACTCTGCCCCGCCGAAGTCGGCCCGGTCGCCATCTTCCCGATGAGCGCCACCCGCCGACGCATCGTGGCGACCGTCCGGCGCGCTGAGGGAGATGCTCCGTCACTGGAACTCGTGCAGCAGATCCTCAGTCAGCGTGCGCCGGAAGGGATTGAGGCGCGCGCCCTTTACTGGAGCAGCTATTTTCGCATCCATCACCGGCACACAGCAGAAATGCGGATCGGGCGAATCTTCATCGCTGGCGACGCGGCGCACATTCACAGTCCGTTTGGCGGGCAGGGAATGAATACCGGATTGCAGGATGTCTGGAACCTGGTCTGGAAGCTTGATCTCGTCCTGCGCGGTTACGGCAATGAAGAGTTGCTTGACAGTTACAGCGCCGAACGCCTGCCAGTCATCAGACAGGTGATTGAAACCACCGATTTGCTGACCAGGGTCATGGGAACGCCGAGCAAATTTGCCCAGGCATTGCGCGATGCCGTCATTCCCATGGTTTCGCGTCTGGCCCCGTTCCAGCATGCCTTCGTGCAGCGGCTTTCTGAACTGGGCATTGTCTATCGCGGCAGCCCGATTGTTGAAGGTTCAGGGAAGCGATACTTCGATGATTCGATTCGTGGTGGCGGGGGCATCCGCAGCCGCTTTCTGCTGATCCTGGGTGACGACCCGGACTCGGCGACCACAGAGGCCGCGAAGCAGCTTGCCGAAGCGTTTACTGACATCGTTGAGTTACGTTTCGCGCGGCAGCAGGGCATCAGGCTGGTTCGGCCCGACGGTTACATCGCTTACGACGCGCATTCCCGCGATGGCCTTGCCTCGTTGAGATCAGTGCGTTCATTGCTGGCGCGCCAGACAAACTCAGACAGGGCGAATGCTGCACGTCAACACCATCAGTGACGGTGATCAAAATTCAAAGTGCAGCCGGAGCAGCACTGAAACCTGTCGCGCGGAGCAGCTCCGGCCTCTCCGCGAATAAAGAAGGAGGAAAAATCATGGAACCGAGAATTCACTATTTGAAAGTCGCTCCCGGCATCCTGGAAGCGATGCTCGGCCTTTCAGATTACCTGCGGAAGTCAGAACTCGATGAATCGCTTGTCCTGCTGGTCTGCCTGCGCGCTTCGCAGATCAACGGATGCGCTTATTGCATTGATATGCACTGGAAAGACCTGCGGGCTGCCGGTGAGCAGGAACAACGGCTCTACGGCCTGGACGCCTGGGAAGAGTCTCCTTATTACTCGGAGCGCGAACGGGCGGCGCTGGCCTGGACAGACGCAGTGACCAGCCTCCAGGAAGGTCATGTGCCGGATGAAGTGTATGAGAAGGTACAAAAGTCTTTCTCAGAAAAAGAACTGGCTGACCTGACCCTCGCAGTCGCAGCCATCAATAGCTGGAATCGCCTGAACATTGCGGGGCGGACAGTCGCGGGAACTTATCAGCCCGCCAAAGCACGCGCACTCCGGCAGGATGCGCAAACAGGCAGGCGGCAGTAAGCCCGCAGAAATTCACTGCCGGGCCGTGACGCCTGGCAGATGTCCACTCGCGCGTTAACCTGACCGGCCAGCGGCCAGGCGTCTCAATGATGCGCTCAACCGGAACGGTGAACACGCCCGTTGAGGCAGATGCCTGTGACTTCGTGCCTGTCGTCCCCGGCGCGTTGTCCGGTTTGTTTCGGGGCAGGGAATTGCAGTCCGGCGCAAAGCCTGAGCAGCGTTTGGCGGATTTGATAACGGACGCTGAGCGGCAGCAGACGACGATAAAGCTGCTTCAGCCAGGCGCATCTGGTTTGCCATTCAACGCCGCGCTGAAAGTCGCTGAGGGCTGCCTGAATTTCTGCATCGCGGATACCGGCTTCATTGAGAAATCGCGCCAGCCAGCGCAGGTATGTCTGATTTGTCATCAGGTCGCGGCCTTCGCGCATCGCCACCGCGCACATCGAATCAGGATGCTGGCGATACCTGACCAGACAATGATCAGTAACAAAGACCGATGACCGCAGGCCGAGTCTGGCCCAGAAGACCTGATCTTCGCACTGACCAGTAAAGTCCGTTTCAAAAGCGCCGGTCTGTTTGATGAGTGCGCGGCGAAACATAAAGCTGCCCATTCCGGGTTTGCGGCCCCACGCGCGCAGGGTGTGCCGCAGCATCTGCGGTGGATGGTACAACTGACCCGCAGGCACGACCGGGCGAATCAGAAAATCGCGCCGCGCATCGCGTGCGTCACCCGTCCATGAATACCAGCATTCAAGCGCGCCGCACACCACGTCGGCTTCTGCGTGTGAATCCAGCACCGCCGCCTGCCGGGCGAGCGCCTGCGGCAATAAAACATCATCAGCATCAAGAAAGGTCAGATATTTGCCCTGCGCCTGTTGCAGCCCCAGATTGCGCGCTGCGCTCAGGCCGCGATGGCTGCGGCCTGCGTGCGACAGCAGGCGAATCCTGGACGGCTGCTGCGCCGCAAATTGCCGGGCGATTTCGGGGCTGCGATCCGCTGAACCATCATCCACAAGCAGCAGTTCAATTCTGATATCGCGCTGCGCCAGCACGCTCCTGATGGCTTCAGCCAGAAACTTTTCGGCATTCAGAAACGGAGTGATGACCGAAACCAGAGGCGCGGCTGACAGATTTTCACCGTGCGCCCTGTCGGTGAATCTGCGGTCCCTGATTTTATTGTGCTGATTCAGATTCATCTGACTGAAGCTGATTATTTCTGTCCGAACCAGTCGAGCAGAAAGTTCTGTTGCTGAATGAGCGCCGATAATTCCTGATCGCCGCGCCAGTGCCGCCACACCTGATGGCCATAGCGTCTGAACAGATCGGCAAAACGCATCGGATAGGCGCGCCACGCCTGCGAGCGCGAGGCCAGCGAATACTGCTTTGCCAGCGCGGGCGGTGAAAGAAAGAGGCTGTTCACAAGCAGCCGGATTTTTTCGTAAGTCGAAACGTTGCCCTGAAGGCGCGCAAAGTTGCCGGATCTGGCGACAGGCTTTTGCGCCAGCAGATAACTGGCCGCCGTCGCCGCCACCTGCGGGCTGAATTCAGCGGGTTGCAGGGCGCGCAAAACTTCAACGGGGATCGGCGTGCCGAGCAGCGTGTGCGCCAGGTGCAGCATCAGGAAAACTCCCTTGCCGCCGTCCCGCGCAGGCGTGCGCTCCTGCACCTGCGCCCAGTCGAGTTGCGGATGCGCGCGCACCAGTTGATCAATGTCGCAGACCGGGCTGATGCCCTGCCAGAACAACTGATCCAGATGATGCCACGTTGCGTGGTCGCACAGATGCAGCAGCATATCTTCAGGACACAGGCTCAGTGCTTCGATTCCCGCGACCGTGAACGGGACGGCCCGCGACCACAACCCGTCAATGTCAATCGTCCAGGGCTGGTCAGGATGCGTCAGCGTCCAGTGCAGTTCGAGGCTGGCTGCCGCACCCTCACAATGCATCACCGGCAACTGATGCCACCGCGCAAAACATTCGTCAGGAGTGAATGAAACTGCCGTGTGATAACCGAGCGCCGCAACCGCCCGCGCTGCATCCGCAATCCGGGACTGCGGGATGAGCAGATCAATGTCACTCATCACGCGCAGCGCCGGGTCGCGGTAAACCGCCGGAGCCAGGTATGCGCCTTTCAGCACAATAACCGGAATGCCCTGCGCCCGCAGCGCGCGCAGAATGTCGCGCAGTTCACGAAGCACAAGCTGATTGCGAATTGCATTGTAGTAATAATGCTTTTCCAGTTGCTCGAACGCGCCGGATGAATTTGCGCTGCGCAGTTCACGACTGGTGAGCCGCTGGTGCAGCAGCGGCGCGACGCGCTGCCTGACAGCCAGACGCAGCAGTTCTGTCCATTCGTCAGCCGACAACCCGCGCAGTTGCGCGATCAGTTCGTCTGTCAGTGATGACCGCAGACAGGCCGGGAATAGTTCGTGAGTGAGGTTCTGCTTCGGCATGGTGAGAATACCGGGTGATTATTTTCAGAAAAGAATTTCTTCCACAAAGTCACACGAAGAAAACACGAAGAAGAATCAGGACGCTGAAAGGGCTGTTTTCATCCTGACCGTTCTGTCAGTGCTGTCAAAAACCACGTGCTTCTTCGGGCAACTTTGCGGATGAAAAATCAGTTGTCGCAATTCGACAGTTAACGAGGTTTTTCAGGCGCAGCCATCAGCACAATGCGCCACAATCTGGTTTCCATCGTTTGCAGATTAGTCCGCAGATAAAACTTAACTCCGGGCGACAAGGCTCTGGCGGCGTCTTCGAGCGTGTAATCGTTGAAGTTCAGATCAACCTCTTCATCGGCGCTGCCCCGCAGTTCGCAGATCACTCTGGTCTTCGTCGCCAGTTCGCTGAGTACCGATTGCAGCGATTGTTTGCGGGCGCGCACGCTCAGGCGTTCGCTTTTGTAAGTGACGCGCAACGGAGCATCAGCATTTTCCTCTTTCTCATTCGCGGCGTCGGATTCATCGTCAAAACCGCCTTCGGCGCTGGCCGCGCTGGCATTGGGTTGCAGGGTCGGTTCCGGCGGAGTTTCATTGAAGCCCTGCAAATGAATCGCCAGATATTTTCTTTGAGCTTCGGCCCCACCGCCCACGCTGTAATCAATGACTGCCTGCGGCGCAAGCAGCCTTAATGCCTGCTCAAGCGGCAGGCCGATGAATTCACTCGTCACCGGATGTTCGCGCAACGCTGAGCTGACCGTGATCGTCACGCCGAGTCTGCGGCCCAGTTCCGCCGCCATTTCTGCCACCGCCGCCCGCTCAGCCCGCAGCGAAATCATGACCGGCTGCCCGTCAGTGATTTCAAGATTCCAGTTTTTTTCAGGCTGAGCCTTCTTTTCAGGCTTCGGCTGCGCTTTGCGCTCTCGCAACGTCTGCGCCTGACTTGAACCTGCCAGACAAAGCAGCAGGCCAAACGCCAGCAGTGACCACTGATGAACGTTGCGGTTTTGATGAAGGCTCATGCTGACCTCTCCAGACGCCCGATCATGATAACGTTGCTGAATCCTGATTTTTATGGAATCAGTCAGGCATCAGGCATCAGTATATTCTGGCGCCGACCTGTTTATTTCCGACGCTGATGTGTTGACGATACGCAGAAAGCGATCACTGATCAGGCGGCGCGCGAGGGCAAGCTGGCTGCGACGGTTCAGGCCGCCCGGAATATCCGGGACGCGAAAGCGTTCAGTGCGGGCAATAAAGCGCAGCGCCTCTTCCATCGCGCGCGGCGCTCCGAATTCACCGTGCCCGTAATACAGCGCCACCACATCGTCTTTGACAATCAGGCGGCAGAGCAGCCCGCTTCGTCTGGCCACGATTGATTGTTCGCTGAGCGTGGCCGGGCTGCCTGCGTTGAGATCGCCGCCGATGCTGCTGCGCGTGCGAATAAAAATCTCAGCCATCTCCTCAAAAGCATCGGCCACTTCAGCGTGGTCGGCCATCGTCTGCCACAACTGCCGGGCCTGCTCCTGCAATTCATCGCCGGACATTTCAGTTGCAAATCCGACGGGCAATGCCCGCCTGAATCGTTCGTCACGATTGGCCACGCGACCGAGCATCACTGTCAGCAGATCAGTCCACGTCAGCACGTGAATGCCGATAGTCAGGTGCGCCGAAGCCTGATCGCTCGTCCACGCTTCGTGAACAAAGCCGCGCGGAATGTAGAGCGCATCGCCCTGTTCGAGAGTGAATTCATCGCGCAACTCAGCCTGCTGTGAGCGTTCGCGCATCAGTTCATCGGTTCGCACTGCGCCCCGCCCGCGTGGCAGCGAACATTGATCTTCAAAAGGCAGCGGCGGCGGGCTTTGCAGCGGCAATGCAACCGGCGAGTCAAACACCCGCCAGTGTTTGCGCCCGGCCACCTGCAACACCAGGACATCGTGCGTGTCCCAGTGCCGGTTGAGGCCCTGCTGCTGTTCCGGCGTCCAGTACAGATTGATGCGCACCGGAAAGCTGAAGAACCGTTCCAGTTCCCGCGTCAGCCTGAGCAGCGGCGGATGAAAACGATGCGCTGAGACAATGCGAATCGTCGCACCACGCTCAAACGCCGCTCCGGCAGCAAAGGCCGAATCACGTTTGAAAGGCGGCAGCGTTCGGGCTGCTTCACCAAGCAACTCAACCGCCTCACCATTGCGCAAACACGCCGCCGCCAGCGCGTCCTCGCACTCTTCGGGAGTCATCAGGCGATTGAAATACTCACTGTCATTCCGGCTGATGCGCAGCGGAGCCTGCTCCCAGTGCTGCGCCAGAAATTCATCCGAAGTGAACGGCGCGATGAGCGAGGTCAGCGCCGATCCCCGCTCGTGACAGTCAACTTTGATCAGCAGTGGATGATCAGGATTCATGACAGCTCCAGCAGCCCGAATGCAGCCAGTTTGTGATACAACGCCTCGACCGTCAGCGCAGCCTCTTCAGCCGTGACCTCATATTGCTGCGTCAGCAGAGCGACGAGTTCCGCGTGCGTGGTTCCTGCTTCCAGCGCGCGCCAGACCAGAGTGCCGGTTTCGTTGAGCTTGAAATACTGATACGTATTGAGATCCATCAGGACGCCATCCTGCCCGTTGAAATCGGTGAAGATGACGTGATCGGGCAAAACATGTGAGGTGTTCATAGGGTTGCTCAGAAAAGAATTACTTCCACAAAGCCAGATGCCGGAGTCAGGCGTGACTTGACAGCAGACCAGTCAGCAAACGAGCGGCGCAGTCAGGTTCTTCGAGCAGATCGCGTCCGGCGTACAATCGCCACGCTTCGGCCTGTTCGGCCAGGCGTTGCATCGTCTGAATCTGTGCGCGGGTAATGTTCTGGTCATACGCGATCAGCGGTGTTTCCTGCAGCAAATGTCGCAGTGTTTCAGGTGGCGTCATCCGTTCGACCCGGCTTGCTCCTGCTCCGGTCAGTTGCGGGAAGATCAGCATACGCGGATTGCAGGCAGCAGCGTACT
This sequence comes from Blastocatellia bacterium, assembly GCA_046331565.1. Lineage (GTDB taxonomy): Bacteria > Acidobacteriota > Blastocatellia > RBC074 > RBC074 > DASRDU01. Next base: position 1,799,615 of record JAXLQP010000001.1, on the reverse strand, counting down.
GACCAGCAAACAGCGTATCCGGGCACAACCAACGTTTGGTTCGGTCAGAACTGACCACTCCGCTCAGCGATGCTGCCAGGCGGGGCAGATCGCAGCGCGCAAGCAATTCTTCCGAGACTGAAAAGTTACGCCGGAAGGCATGCGCCAGCACCGGGCCGCGAGGATTGTCAGGCGCAGCACCAGTCAGCAGCAGATCGTCAGTCAGATATCGCCAGCCGCTGATGACCAGCCGCAGCGCCAGCGTGGATTTGCCGCTGCCTGAAGCGCCCACGATCAGCACCCCCGTTTCACCATCCGGCGTCACCACGCCTGCGCCGTGCAGAAAGTGCAGCCCGTGCGGTTGCAGCGCAGCGTGCAGCGCACAACCGAAAATCCGATTGATCGTTTCAGGTCGCCACTTTCGTCGCTGCGGATTGAGAAAAATTTCAACCTGCGCCGCTCCAACGCGCTGGTCGGGCGAGTGGATAACAACGAACGAATCATCCACCACAAACCAGGCGCGACGCTCATTCACATAGCATTTCCAGTCCGGCGCGGTTCTGAGCAGGCGACCGCCAATGACATCAAAGGGCGGATCGTGGCGATGCACGCGAATCAGACTGGAATGCTGATCCCCCCCCCCACAGACTGGCAGCGTCCGAAACCCGCGCAGAAAGCCTCCAGCCAGTTTTGCGGTTTGTTGACAGGCTGCTTCAATCAACACAGGTGGTCTCTCAATCACGTGTTTACCTTGATTGGCCTCGTGAGTTTGTCTGAAAAACAGTAAGTGCAGCATGCTTACTTACGGATTTGCATCCATTCCTCCACCATCTTCTCCTGGCCCTGGTCCGCCATCAGCTTGCCCCCCGGCACTCGCGGCGAGGGTGAGGCTGCCGACCGGCACCGGGTCAGAAACATCCGGCGCAATGAACCGCCTGCGTCTGCTGGTTTCCTCAGGTGTAGCTGAGGCAGACGGGGCTTCGAAGCCTGGGGTTATTGTTCTGTCTGTATTATTCATTCTGATTCTCCATTTGCTGAGTGACAGCTTCGACCGTCCATTTGACGAGGAACTGCCCTTTCACATTGACTCCGAGTCGCAACCGCAGATGAATGGTCTGATTCGCGCTCAGCCCGCCGCCGGGCAATGGCACTTCCACCGTCGAGTTGATCCCGCCTGCCATCTGCGCCGCTGAGACTGCTTCGAGCGTTGTGCCCTTCACCGTCAGCGTGCTCGCTCCGACCGTCGCCGTCGTGTCAATCGAAGTGATGATCCGGTGCACGCCCTGTGGCGTCACGACTGCCCCCCGATTGTCAGTCGTCAGATCTGTAATTCGCAGCCGCATCCTGGTGATTGTCTTCCCGGTGCGGTTGGTGTAGCTGCGCTGAATGTAGATTGAACCAATCGGCCCGTTGACCGCATCCTTGTCTGCGGCGGCGGTTGAAGACACCTGATTGGGCTGTGCTGAAGCCGCTTTGGACGGGTCGAGCAGGGTGATCTCGAAATATTCCGCTCTCCCAGTGATCGGATCGTAGTTGAGCGGCCCGGCGAGATTCTCAGGGCCAGGCGATCCGAAGATGGCGGTGAGACCATTGTAGCTGATCGGACTGACGGCGACAAAGTAGAAATCGTTCTGATTGTTCTCGCTGTCCTGGGCGAAGCCGGTGACGGAGGAGAGCCTGCGAACAAAGGCATACTCGCCCGCCGTCGTGATGCCGCCTGCGGGACTCAGCCCTGCGCCCTCCCTGAAAAGAGAGTTGCTGACGCCGCTGAAGCCGACCGCATCAAGCCGGGTCAGGGCGCTGAAACTGGCCGGTGTGGCAGTCGTGAAGAGCGCCAGTCCGCTGCCGTCAGGGATGTCGGCTGACCAGGCGGCATCTCCGGCGGCGGCATTGATCCCGCCATAATTCGCCAGACTGTAGCCTGCGGAGTTGACGCCGAGGAAATGTCCGACGCGGGGAATGACGGTGCCGTTCGGGATGGTGAAGAGCAGGACGGGGTTGTTCGTGGCATCGAGGGCAGCGACAGACCAGCCCGCCGAGCCGTCGCTGCTGCTGATAGTGATGGGCGAGTCCGAGCGGTTGCCGATTTCGATATATTCATCAGACGAGGCGTTGGCCGGAATGAGGCCGCCGCTGCCACGAAAGCGAAATTCACTGATTATGGCTCCGACCGTTCCACCGCTGACAGTCAGAGGGGCAGCGTCAGTAGTGGTCAGCGTACCGCACCTGGCGAAGACCGCGCGATACTGATTCTGATGGTGCGCTGACGTCGCGGTGAAACTCAGTGTCACCGCGGTCGCCCCTGAGACATTGCTGAAGTTTGCGCCATTGTCAGTCGAAACCTGCCACTGCACCGAGGTTGATCCGGTCGCGGCTGCCGTAAAAGTCACATTTTGCCCGGCGGCAACGGATTGTGAAACCGGCTGAGTTGAGATGACCGGCGCGTCGGCAGCACTGACCGTCACGCTGAGCGCAGCGGTGCTGGATGTGCTGGCGCTGTCGGTGACTTTGAGAGTGAAAATGGCGCTGGTTGCGCCGCAGGCGGCGACGATGCTGGCTGTGACATTGCCGCTGGAATTGACGACATTGCTGATCGTCACGCCATTGACGGTGACGGTCGTCGCTCCGGTCACGGTGGTATTGTTGACCTGAATGGTGAGTGATCCGGCCTGATCCTCGTGATCGCTGACGGTGGCGATTGGGGAACTGCTGCCGGATGCGCCTTCGGTGCGGGTCAGCCCGCTCTCGGCTGTGATCGCTGGCGCAGTGTTGAGAGGCGCGAGTGTCGTAAACGTCCCCACGCTGCTGTAACCGGTGCCGTTGATGTTGGTCGCCCAGGCGGCGTAAGAATAGGCTGTGTTCGGCGCGAGGCTGCTGGCATTGATGGTAAAGACGCCCGTTGTACCAGTGCCGACAACACTGATCACGCCTGTGCCGCCGATTTGCGGATTACTGTTCGTGGCGGTGACCGAAAAGACCACGCCGCGCGCCGTGACCATCGTCCCTCCGTCAGCCGTGACATTGCCGCCGAGTGTGGCTGTCGTGTCAGTTACGCTGGCGCTGGTTGGCGTAGTGACGGTGGGTGAAGGCAGGTCGTGCGTGTGCGCAGGCAGACTGGCAGTCGTGAGCGCGGAAGCAGTCTCTGCGCCAAACTTGTCGGCCAGTGTGCGCGTCGTCAGCCCTGTGCCTGTTCCCTGACTGACCGCCGCGCGTCCGCGCATATCAGGAAGTCCCGTAGTGGTGATGCCATCGCCACCCCAGGTGTCTCCCAAAAGTCCAAGGTAGTTATAGAAATCGTAGTTGCCATTCAAATCGCTCTCAGTATGCAACGAGCCGTCGCACTCCACCCACAACTCATTACCGGAATCGGTTGGCAGCGCCGTGTTGAAAGCAAAAAAGCGAACTTCGTACAGAGCCGGAAGCGGATTTCCAGCGGCACCGAAATTATTGAAATCTCCATACAGGGAGAGCGCCGGTCTGAGGACGAGCGACGGCTGCATCGTCGAATAGGAAGACTGGCTGGCGCTGCCTGTCGAGCCGGTTGTGCCGCCGGGCCAGGTGTGTGTATGCGCGGGCATGCTGCCTGCTGAGACCGCAGCGATTTCAGCGCCGACCTGCTGGCCAAGGGTGCGGTTAGTGAGACCGGTGCCCTGGCCCCTGCCAATCGGTGTGCGCCCGCGCAGGTCAGGCACATTGAAACTCGAACCGCTGCCGCCAAAGGTATAGCCCAGCTTGTTGAAAAGTTGAAAGTAGGTGGAAGTTGAAAGTGCGCGGCCATCGCAGGCCACGAAACCCGGAGGATAATAGCTGCCTGCAAAGACGCGCACCGTGCCGATTGATTCATCGTCTCCGCTGGCAACGATTCCCATCAGCAATCCCGCCGATGGCTGTTTGTTGATCAGCGCCTGCCCCGATCCGGCAGAAGCCGTTGTGCCACCGGTGATGGTGTGTGTGTGCGCTGGCAGCGTGGCCGCTTCGCTGCCGAACTGGCCTCTTGTGACGTTTGTAAGCCCCGTGCCCTGCCCTGTGCCCACCGGCACGCGCCCGCGCAGATCAGGCAGGTTGAAGTTAGTGGTTCCGTTGCCGCCATAGGCTGTGCCGAGCAGCGAGTACAATGACTGATTCTGAGAGATCAGCAAAGACTGTCCGTTACATTCCATCCACCCTGCGGGCAGATTATCGCTCCCGAAATCATAGGCCACCAGGCGCAACTCACCGAGGTAAGGTGTTTGATTGGTCGAGCCGATACCACCACCGCTGCTGTTTACGTTGGATGGGAAGACGACGCTGTTGGCACAGCAGGTGTTGACCGCAATGAGCCAGCGCATGGTCAGTGCGGGCTGTCTGTTGGGCGGAGATGTCGAGGAACCGGTGCTGCCGGTTACCTGGGAAGGCACCGCCGGAAGCGCCGCAGGCACAGGCCTGGCGGCAGCATCGGGCGCTGGCCTGACAGTGCTGCGCGGTGTTTCGTTCCGGCTTTCCAGGCGCCTGAAGACTGACCAGGCGTCAGTCTTCGCACTCACGCGCCAGCCAGTCAAACTCAGACTGCTGACAATAACCAGTCCCAGGGCCAGCTTTTTGTATTGCATTGGGTGAGTCATTCTGGTTCTCCATTTACTGAGTGACGGCTTCGACCGTCCACTGGATGTAGAACTGGCCTTTCTGATTGACGCCGAGCCGCAGCCGCAGATGCACTGTCTCGTTCGGTTGCAGGCCCCCGACCGGCAACGGCGCTGCCACCGTCGAGTTGATCCCGCCGGCTGTTTGCGCCCCGCTGACCGCTTCCAGCGTCGTGCCCTTCACCGTCAGCGTGCTCGCTCCGACCGTCGCCGTCGTGTCAATTGAGGTGATGATCCGGTGCACGCCCTGCGGCGCGACCAGCGCGCCCCGATTGTCCGTTGTCAGTTCCACCAGCCGCAGCCGCAGCTTCGTGATCGTTTTGCCCGTCCGGTTGGTATAGCTGCGCTGAATGTAGATCGAACCAATCGGCCCGTTGACCGCATCCTTGTCTGCGGCGGCGGTTGAAGACACCTGATTGGGCTGTGCAGTGGCTGCTTTGGACGGGTCGAGCAGGGCGACCTCGAGATACTCCGTCCGCCCGCTGAAGGGATGATAATTGAGCGGCGCGGTCAGGTTCTCCGGCCCCGGCGAACCGAGGATGGCCGTGCGTCCGCTGTAGCTGACCGGGCTGACGGCGACGAAGAAGAAATCGTTCTGATTGTCTCCTGTATCCTGAGCAAAGCCGGAAGTGTGACCGAGCCTGCGAACAAAGGCATACTCGCCAGCCGTCGTGATGCCGCCTGCGGGACTCAGCCCTGCGCCTTCCCTGAAAAGAGAGTTGCTGACGCCGCTGAAGCCGACCGCATCAAGCCGGGTCAGGGCGCTGAAACTGGCCGGTGTGGCAGTCGTGAAGAGCGCCAGTCCGCTGCCGTCAGGGATGTCGGCTGACCAGGCGGCATCTCCGGCAGCGGCATTGATCCCGCCATAATTCGCCAGACTGTAGCCTGCGGAGTTGACGCCGAGGAAATGTCCGACGCGGGGAATGACGGTGCCGTTCGGGATGGTGAAGAGGACGACTGGATTATTACCGGCGTCGAGGGCGGCGACAGACCAGCCCGCCGAGCCGTCGCTGCTGCTGACGGTGATGGGGGAGTCGGTGCGGTTGGCTGTTTCGACGAACTCATCGAGGTTTGACTGAGTGGCGCTGCCGCGGAATCTGAACTCGCTGATGAGGAGGCCGACGGCGTTGTTGCTGCCCGTGACCGTGAGCGAGGCGGCGGAGGTGGCGAGTGAGCCGCAGGCACTGGAGAAGAGGGCGCGGTACAGATTGCCGTTGTGCGCGGCGGTCGCGGTGAAACTCAGCGTCGTGGATGTTGCGCCTGAAACGTTGCTGAAGTTTGCGCCGTTGTCGGTTGAGACCTCCCACTGCACTCCGGTTGCGCCGGTAGCTGCTGCCGTGAAGGTGGCGGTGGCTCCGGCATTGACTGACTGATTGGCTGGCTGCGTCGTGACTGAGACAGCCGTGCAGTTGACGTTGATGCTGAGCGTTCCGGCATTCGCAAACGTGCCGTCTTCGTCGGTCAGCGAGACGCTGATGGTTTTGCTGCCGCTGGTTGTGTAAGTGTGCGTCCTGCTCGTACTGGCCGGACTGCCGCTGAAGTTTTCGGTCACGCCGTCGCCCCAGTTGATGCTGTAACTCTGCACAGTATCTGCGCCTGGATCGGTGATCGCGCCGAGGTTGAGCGTGTAGCCTGTGCCTGCATTGACGCTGCTCGCGCCCGTGAGCGCAATGGTCGGCGCAACGTTGTTGACGTTGAGCGTGAAGGTTGCCGTGCCAGTTGCGCCATGGCTGTCGGTCGCGGTGATCGTCACCGTCTGTGACAGGGGGCCGTCCGCCGGGGTATGGCTCCAGGTCGGGCCAGTCGTGTCGAGGAACATGCCCCCGATGCCGTTGCTGGCAAAGCCGGGATCGTTGTTGCCGGAGACTTCGTAAACGTCGCCTGCCTGCGCCACGATGTCGAAAAAGTAATAGTCCACCGACCGGTTGCGCGAGGTGGCGTCGCCCGCCGTGATGTGGCCCGAATCATACGTGCCGCCCGCCGTCTGCCGCAGCCGCAGCGTCGTCGGCGAGATGGCGGCATAGTCTGCGTTGTCAACCAGAATGCCCATCCGCACGCTGCGCGCCTGGGTGAAGGTGATCGTGTAAAAGACTGTCGGGTTCGAGTCGCCCGGCGCGTTGTAAATCACGCCAGTGAGCTTTTCCGGGCCTGCCGGAATGGCCGGGTCGTCAATCTTCAGATAATCGGGGTTGCCGCCGAAGAAATTCAGGCCACTGTTTCGCGTGATTGTGGCATAGCCCGGATTGACTACGGTCTCAACGCCATCCAGTCCCCACATCGCGTACCCGTCCGTGCCGTAAACATTATTGCCGTCTGCGTCTTTGGCTTTCGCCACACCGGAGGTGCGCCATCGCCCGCCAGTCGTCAGGTCGGACCCGGCGAACGTGGTCGTGCTGCCGCCTGTGCCAACCGTGCCGACCGTTGCGGTCAGCGTGACCGGGTCACCGTCCGGGTCGCTCGCGGTGACGCCGTTGACTGCCAGGCTGCCTTCGTTGACGGTGACGGTGGCATTGGCGACGGCCACCGTTGGCGCATTGTTTTCCGCCACATCAGTAATCGTGACCGTCAGCGCTTTCTCAAAGAACAGGCCGCCCGTGTCGGTTGCGCGCACGCGGATGCTGTAGCTGTTCTTCGTTTCGTAATCAGCGACCGGGGTGATTTTCAGCGTGTTGCCCGTGATGGTGAAGCTGCCGTTGTCGGCGCTGCCCGTGCCGCCGACGAGCGTGAATGTATGCGTGTCGCCAGTGTCGTTGTCGGTTGCTGTCAGGGTGCCGACGGTCGCATTGGCCGCATTGTTTTCGGCAATGCTGGCCGGACTCAGGGCAATGTCGGTGACGGCTTCGTTGACGTTGCTGATTGTCACTGTGAGCGGCGTTTCGTAACTCAGGCCGCCCTGATCGGTGACGCGCACGCGAATGCTGTAGCTTTGTTTGACTTCGTAATTGAAAACCGCTGCGCTCAGCACGGTGTTGCCGCTGATGGTGAAACTGCCGTTGTCATTGCTGCCCGTGCCGCTGACTAACGAGAAAGTGAAAGTGTTCCCGGAATCAGCATCCGAGGCCGTCAGCGTGCCTGCGCTGGTGCCGATTGCCGAGTTCTCAGCCACGACGAGCGACGTGCCGACCGGCTGGCCGGTGATGCGCAGGCGATCCATCGTCACGCCGCTGCCGCCGAAGGTGTAGGTGAACAGGTTCGCCATGTTGCTGGTGACGTTGCCCGTTTTGGTGACGCGGCCCGTGACCTGCGTCTCGCCGCTGCCAATGGTGGCGTCCCTGAGTTCGTCATCGGTGATGCCGCCGGGCGCGAAGTTGTCGTATTGCGCGGCGCTCAATATCCATGCGGTGATGGATGAACCCGCATACGAGAAGCGGTACATGTACGTCGTGTTCAGCGCCACCGCGCCCGGCGTGATGTTGGCGAAGCCGCCGCCTTGCAAGCCGACGATGGGGATACCGCCCGTGGGCGTCGAATCGTTGGATGGACAAAGCGCCAGCGTGTAACCCTGATTGTTGAAGCCGCCGAGGCCGAACATCTGCACGCGGCCACCGGGTGCGGAATTCATGCTGAACAGAAAATCGCCCGTGATCGGCCCCGTCGCCGCGAGCGTTGCGGCGAAGTTGCGGCTGCCGCTGCCGCCGTTCCACGCGCCGCCTGGCGAAGACAGATTCGAGAACGTCAAACCCGTCGGCGTGTAACTGCCGCCACTCCAGGCCGTCGAGAATCCCGCGCCGCCATTACCCGTGAGCGTTCCCGCCGATGCGCCGTAATCGAAATCTTCGGTGATCGTCAGCGGCCCGTTGATCGCTGTCGGCGCGTGATTGATGGTGATGGTGACGGTGTAATCGGTCAGGCCGCCGTCCTTGTCAATGATGCGGCCCTTGACGACAAGCTGAGTCGGAGCCGGTGCGGCGAAATAACTGGCCGGAATCGTCTGGCTCGCCGCTGTGACGCTGCCCGCATACGTGCCGTCGCCCGTGTCCCACACGCCGTCATTGTTGTAATCGTAGCTGTAGTGCAGCGCCGTCGCGTCAGTCGTTCCAGGGTCAGCCTGATTTGTGAAGCTGACGCCGGGCGGCGAAGCGGTGCCTTCGTTCGCCGTTGTGCTGCTCGCGGCAAAGGTCGCTGTCGGCGCAATATTGTTGACGTTGACGGTGAAATTCGTCGTACTCGTGCCGCCGTTGCCATCATCCGCCGTGATTGTCACGTTGACGGCAGCAGGGCCGTCAGGCGGCGTGTATGTCCACGTCCATTTGCCGACGCCGGGCACATCTTTCTGTACCGTGCCGGGGCCATTCGTCACCGAGAGCGTGACCGTGTTGCCGTCAGGATCGCTGTAAGTGCCGGTGCGCGTGGCGAGCGCGCCTTCGTTGTCCTGATCGCCGAGCGCAATGCCCCAGGTTGTCCCCAGGCCGGTCAGGAAGTTTTCGCTGGTGCTCGTGCCGTTGAGACTGGCGCGGCCCACTGAGCCGACTTGCGACCAGTAGACTTTGCCGCCCAGCGGATCAACCGTTACGTCAGACGGCCCGTCGCCGCTCAGCGCAATCAGGTTGTTGTTGATGCCCGTGCCATCGAGACTGGCGACGCCGACGGTCTTTGTGCCGTAGGCCGCCCAGTAAATTTTGTTGTTCACCAGATCCACGCCGAGGCCGTAAACGCCAAAGCCTGTCGCGCCGGTGTTGATGTAACTCGCATTGTTGTTGGAGCCATTGAGGTCGGCGCGGCCAATCAGCCCGCTGCCGAACCGGCAGTAATACAGCTTGTTGTTCGGCACATCGAGCGCCACATCGTAAGCACTGCCGATGCCGACCAGCGTGGTGACGCCCGTGCCGTCAAGGTTGGCGCGCGCGATGCGCGAGCCGCCGTCTTCGGCCCAATAAATCTTGCGGTTCACGGCATCAATCGTCAGGCCGACAGGCCCGGCCAGGCCGGTGATGAACGCCGCATTGGGATTTGAACCGTCCAGATTGGCGCAACCAATCTGGCCTGCGCCGTATTGCGACCAGAACAGTTTGCCGCTCACGGTGTCAATGGCAACGCCGATGGGATTGCCCGTCACGACAAAGTAATTCGCATCCAGCCCGCTGCCATCCACATTGGCGCGCGCGATGCGGTTCTGATTGCCGTAACGCGCAATGAACAGTTTGGAGCCTGCGTCCGAGGCCACAGCAGGAGCGTTGTTTTGCGCCGACGCCGTGACATTCACCGTGGTGCTGGTGTAGTTGACTGTAAAATCCAGCCCGGCGACCGCCGGAATCGTCACCGACGAGAACGCGCCCACGCGACTGGAGAAACTCAGCACGCTGTAAGTCTGGCCTGCCGTCGGCGTAAAGGCGCCCCAGTTCACCACCAGCCTGGCATTCGAGAGCGTGACGGTGCCGCTCACCGAGAGCCAGTCGTAGCCCGTGCCCTGTACCGTGCCGTTGATTTCAGCATTGTAAGTTGCGCTGCCCAGATCGAGATTGCCCGTGACGGTCAGTTTGCCGGGTGAGGTTCCGGGCGCGATGACGGCGCTGGCGCTGTTGGTCAGCGTGCCGCTTTGCGTAAGCGTGCCTTTGCCTTGCAGCGTGCCGTTGTTGGTCAGCGTGCCGCCGGAGTTGAGATTGAAGAAATTGTCCGAATTGCCCAGCGTGATCGTGCCATCGTTGGTGAACACGCCGCCGCTCAGCACCGTGAAATTGCACGTCGCGGGCATCGAAAGCGCGCCCGTGGATTTGTTATTGAAAACGCCCGACGTTTTGGCGATGCGGCTGATCAATGAGCCATAGTTGTTGACAGTCGAGCTTGCGCCGAAACTGAGTTGCGATCCGTTGCCGCCATCGGTAATCACGCCAGTCGCATTGTTGTTAACTGTGCATTGCCAGGTGCTCGGCGTGCCGGTGTTCAGCGTGCCATCGTTGTTGACGGTGCTGCCTGCGTTCATGGCTTCGGCACAAGCCGGGCAGGAGTACGAACCGCCCGACTTGACGTTCAGCACGCCGCCCGAATTGTTGGTCATGTAAAAGGCGGTGTAGCTGCCGTAAATATCCATCGTTCCGGCGTTGACGATGCGCCCTTGTGAGAGCGTGGCTCCGGCATTGAGTGTCAGCGTCGCGCCGGAATTCACCGTCAGATTTGTTCCGCCCGGCGTGCTCAGGTTCAGCGTTTTCCCTGCATTGACTGTGAGCGCGGCCCCGGAACTGAGAATCTGCGTCACATCCAGCACGCAGGCTCCGCTGCCATTGATGATGATGTTTTTACCGGATGGCAGTGTGGCCGGCGGAATGAAGCCGCCCGACCAGTTGGCTGCTGTACTCCAGTTGCCTGAACCCGTGAACGTGTAGGTACTGGGGGCCGAAGTGGTAAACGTGAAATCTGAGCCATTGCGGCTGCCGATGCTGTTCGAGCCGGTCACGCGGAAGTGATACATTGTACTCGGCGTCAGACCGGTAAGGTTCGCGCTCACGCTCTGGCCGGTCGTGCCATTGTCCGGCGAAAGCGTGATGCTGACCGTGCTGCCGTAACTGGTGGTCGTGCCATATTCAAACTGCGCGGTGGTGGTCGCGCCGCCGGGATTGACGAGGCCATTGATCGTCGCTGTGGTGTCCGTGACGCTGGTTGCGGCGCTGGTCGTGATACCGGGCGGTTCGGCAATGGGCGTGCCGATAGTGCTCGCTCCAAAGGTGAGATTGTCGAAGGTCGGCCCGCCGCTGTATTTGCCGATAGTGACCGATTTGCCGATGCCGCTGAAGGTCGCACCGCCATTGCCGTTACCGTTCAGATCGAAGCTTCGGTTCACCAATTGCATGCCTGTTCCATTCAGACCGTCCCAGACAACGAAGCGAAACCCGACAGAGACATTCAGGTAACTCAGGGCAAAGCCTGTTGTGAAGCCATTGGGCACGTTGACAATGACGGTTTCCGATACGACGCCGTTGCCCGCCGATCCCGTATTGAACGCAATGCCTGAATTCGTGCCCGTGTTGCCCGCCGCGTCCGTGCCGCCGTTGTAATAGTTGCCCAGCGCGCCGCTGGCTGTGTGAAAGCCGATGGTCGTCGTAGCAATGGGAACCGTGCCCGCGCCCGTCAGCGCAAAGTCGTAATTGCTCTCATCGCAATCGTCGTTGACGACATTGATCGTCGCCGTGCGCGTGCCTGCTGCCGCAGGGGTAAACGTGACATTGAACGTCGTGCTGCCGCTGGCTGCAATTGTTGCGGGCAGCGTGATGCCTGACACGGCGTATTCGCTGGCGTTCGTGCCCGTGAACGAAATTGCCGACACCGTCAACTGCCCCGTGCCGGTGTTCTCAATCGTGAAGCTTTTGCTGAGGCCGACTCCGACCGCCGCCGTGCCGAAATCGGTGTTGTTTGTCGTGCCGGTCGCCGTCGTGCCGTCGGCGATGTCGTTGCCGTTGCCTTTGAGATTGATGTCGGGAATGTTCGTGACGTAAGCCGAGGCCGTTTGCGTAATGCCCGCGCCGGTCGTCCAATTGCTGCCCGTGCCGCTGAGCGCAAAATTGTTCAGCGTGCCGTTCTCCAGCGTGTTGTTCGCCGTGTCTGTCAACGTCGTCACGCCCGTGTTCGCGCCGTCCGCCGTGCCCTGATTGAATTTGTAATACGCGATCAGGCAATTCGGCATGCTGGCGATTTCGCTGTCCTTGAAGGTTTGAATTTCCGCTTGCGTGCGCGCGCTGGCCCAGATGCGAAACTCGTCAATCGAGCCGTGAAAGGGCCTGCCGTTGCTTTCCCAATAGCCGATCAGAAACGGGCTGGTGTTGCTGCTCGGCCCGGTCACCGCGCCCGAAACTTCCGCGTTTCCGTTTTTATAAAGCGTGCCGGTCGTGCCGTCGTAAGTCAGCGCCACGTGCGTCCAGGTGTTTTCGCTGATGTTGACGGTCGGGCTGGTGAGCTGCGTGCCGCCGATGCGCGCGCAGAGCCGCCAGGCCGAGGCCGAGTTCTCTTGCAGCCACATCACCAGATTGTCGCTGTTCTTGCTGAAGACGGTGGGGAATAGCTCGCTGGTGGGCTGAACGTAAATCCAGGTCTCGACGGTGAAAGGCGAAGTCAACGGCAGATTGCCGCTGTGCGGAATGCTGACGAAATCGTTCACACCGTCAAAGTTCAACGCCTCGCCCGCCGCGAAAGGCGCGTTCGTCAGTTCCGTCGCCCGGCCCCGTCCGAACAGGTCAGTCAGGCGCAGCCCGGCTCGCCAGCCCTGCGCGGCTGATGGCCGGGCAGGGGCGACTGATGGTTGCGATGTTTTTGCCGGGACTGATTGCGTCAGCCAGCGCCAGCCCGATTCGCGCGCGCCGACACGCCAGCCGGCGAAAACGAAAACACTGATGACCATCAGCGCGAACGCGAATCGCAGCCGTGCGGGTGAGGGACGATGGGGTATCAGCATTGCAAGCTCTCCTGGACAGAAATCAATAACTTCATTTGCTCCAGGTCAGATCAGGCCTGGGTGGTGAATGCATTTACACTGGGTGGGGGGAATAATTTCCCGCCAGGCAGGCGAGCGCCCGGCGTGGTCAAATGATTCGGCAGACTGCATTCACTCGCGGCGTTTGTTACGGCGCGGCGCAATCGCCCGAAACCAGGGCAACTGATCAATCACTGCCGGTTCATCGCCGGTCTGTGACAGCCAGCCCTGCCAGCCGCATTCGGCACAGGCAAACGGGCGCTGGCGTGTCAGCCTGGCTCTCCACCGGGCCAGCGTTCCCTGCAGGCTCAGGCGATAGACTGCGCTGCCGCATTGCCGACAGACTGGCGGGGGCTTGTTTTCAGTGTCGGTCATCCGCTGCGCTCCCGGCGCCTGGCGCCTCCCGTGTCATCTGCCGCAGAGTTCAGCCAGGCGGTAACTGCCTTTCAATCGCGGCATCATCCGGCGGGCCGACACCATTTACAGCCCGTGCTGCCAGAGCCTCACAATCATTTGCCGGTTAATTCAGAACGATCAGAAAAGGATGAGGAAAATCAGCAGGAATCTGCCCGTCAGAGTTCTTACATGCCAGTGAATCGTCGCGGAGTGTAAGAAAAGCAGCAGCCTCTGTCCATACCCGGTTCCAGGTATTTTGCTGCTGAAAAAGACAGAGATGACGGAACACACGGAATGAACGAAACACACGGAATCAGAACTCAGCAGGGTCTGAACTTTCCGTCTGTTCCGTTCATTTCGTATGTTCCGCGATCTCTCCTGGTTTTATTCAATCACGTCCGCGCTGAGTTCGGACAGATGGGCGAGGGCGAATTTCATCAGCGCGTGGCTGCCCTGCAATTCAAGTTTGCGGCAGATATTGCGGCGGTGAGTTTCGACCGTGTACGGGCTGATAAAGAGCGCCTGCGCAATGTCGCGGGTGGTTTTGTATTCGGCAATCAGCCGCAGCACATGGCGCTCGGTGACGGTCAGCCTGGACAGTCCGTTCGGGTCTTCCGTCGCGCCGGATTGCGGTGGCCGGGCCAGGTAATCAGCCATCAGCGGACTCAGATAACTCTGACCGGCGAGGGCGGCGCGCACTCCGGCCACAATGTCGGTGATGGCGCTGTCCTTGAGGACGTAACATTGCGCGCCGAGGCTGAGCGCCTGTTGCAGGTAACTCTCTTCGCGGTGAACGGTCAGAAAAACCACGCTGACCGGCAATCCGCGCTCGCGCACTTCGCGGGCGACGGCAAACCCGTCAAGGCGCGGCATGTCAATGTCAAGCACGGCAATTTGTGGCCGCAATCGTTCGATCAGTTCCAGCGCCTGCTCTCCGTCGCCTGCTTCGGCAATCACGCGCAGGTCGGCTTCGGTTTCAATCGTCTGGCGCAGACCCTGGCGGACGATGGGGTGATCGTCGGCAATCAGGATGTGAATTTCAGTGTTCATCGGGTGAGGTTTCGGTCAGTGGAATCGCAATCGTAATGGTCGTGCCCTGCTGCGGAGCCGATTCAACCAGCGTTTCGCCGCCGAGCAGGCGTGTGCGTTCAAGGATGCCGGTCAGCCCCAGGCCGCTGCCGTTTGTCCAGTTGCGCGTCGCGTCAGGAATAAATCCGCAGCCGTTATCTTCAATCGTCATTCGCAACACTCCGGCTTCGGCTTTCATGCTGACCAGGACGTGGCTGGCGCGGGCGTGGCGGACGATGTTGTTGACCGATTCCTGAAGGATGCGATAGATGCTGTTTTCAGCGTCTTTGGAAAAAAGGTGATCCAGATCATCCAGTTCCTGCTCGATGGTCAGGCCGTGGGCGCGGGCGATTTTATCAAGCATCTCCGCAATTGAGCGGGTCAGGCCCAGGCGATCAAGCTGCACCGGGCGCAGGTCGTAAATGATTTCGCGCACTTCATCAATGACGGCAGTCGCGGCTTCGGCAATCTCCTGCATCTGTTCCTGCTGGCGTTCAGGATCGCCCGTCGCCTGCAAACAGATGGTCGCACGCTGACGGATGATCGCCAGGCTCTGACTCAGGCCGTCGTGCAATTCAGCGGCGATGCGCTGGCGTTCGCCTTCGTGCGCACTGATCAGGCGGCGTGAAAAGTTTTTCTGCACGGCAGTCGCGCGCTCAAGCTGGCGCACGCGCAGTTTGTAGCCCGACAGAATCAGGCCCGCGCCTGCCGCCAGCGCGAGGCTGAGAAACCACCAGGTACGATAAAACGGCGGAATGACCCTGAATCTGAGGCCTGTGCCGATTTCATTCCAGACGCCTTCGCCGTTGTCGGCAATCACGCGAAAGGTATATTCGCCGGGCGCCAGGTGCGGGTAATAAGCCGTGCGCCTGCGTCCGGCTTCGACCCAGCCCTGATCCATGCCGACAAGCTGGTATTTGAATCTGACCTGCTGCGGGCGGTTCCAACTGATCGCGGTGTACTGAATCTCAAGATTCTCCTGACCGGGCCTGATTTCAAAGGGCTGTCCGACGGGCAATGCCACGCGATCAAGCGTGACCTCTTCAATCATCACGACCGGAGCCTGCTGACTGAGTTTGCGCGGATCAACAACGACAACGCCTTTGATGGTCGGGAACCATAACCGCCCGTCACGCGCTCTGACCCCGGCGGGACTCGCGCCGTTGCATTCACGGCTGAGCATGCCGTCAGCGGCGTCGTAGGCGAATGAATGCACCAGCGTGCGGCGGCCATCAGCGACTTCGTTGAGTTCCGCGAGGCTGGCGCGATAGATGCCCTTGTTGCCGCTCATCCACAGATTGCCGGCGTCGTCTTCGAGAATCTGATGCGCCAGGTTGTCATACAGGCCGTGCCTGCTGCTGATCGTCGCAAACTTTCCGTGACTGAAGCGAAACAACCCGTCACCGTGCGTGCCGATCCATAACTGCCCGGTGCGGTCTTCGTGAAATGACAGGATGTGAGTGCCCGCAAAACCTTCCTTACTTGTCCACGTGGTCAGATGACCATTACTCAGGCGACTCAGTCCGGCGCGGGTTCCGATCCAGAGATTGCCCGCGCGGTCTTCGTACAAAGCGGTCACGTAATCATCAGCCAGACCGTCCTGTTTGCGATAAAACTTCGTCTGTCCCTGGCTTATCAGCCGCAACCCGGCAAGGGAAGAGCCGATCCAGATATTACCTGCCCGGTCTTCAAGCATCGTGCCGCCCCGGTAGTTACAGACTTTTACCCGGTCGGGCATTTCAGGCGTCTGCGCTGAAGCCGTGAGCGTCGTCCAGGTCTCGGCGGTCTGATTGCGCGCATTGATCCAGAGATTACCGGCGCTGTCCTGGCTGATCGCTCCGGCGTCGGGTTGAGACCGACCGGACTGTTCACGGAATTCGGTGATTCTGCCGTGACTGAAGCGACACAAACCTTCGGCGGTGCCAATCCAGATATTGCCATCGCGGTCTTCAAAGACTGCCCTTACCATATCGTGCGGCAGCCCGTCAGCCGTCGTGTAAACGCTGAACTGCCCATCCCTGAGCTGTGCCAGCCCGCCGCCGCTCGTGCCCAGCCACAAACTGCCTTCCTGATCCTGAAAGATCGCCTGGATTTCATCGCTCGCCAGGCCCTGCGGAATCGAACTGAACTCGAACTGTTCATCCCTGAAGCGACACAGGCCGCTGCCGATGGTGCCGAACCAGAGTGTGCCGTCACGATCCTGATAAATTGATTTGACGCTGCTGCTCCTGAACCCGTCGCGCGGGCCGTAACTGGTCAGTTGCCCGTCACGCAGCCGGTTCAGCCCGCCTTCCATCCCGATCCATAAATTGCCTGCGCGATCAGCGCCGAGCGCGCGCACCGCATTGCTCGCCAGCCCTTCGCGCACGGTCCAGGCTTTGAGGTGATTGCCCTTGAACTGCGCCAGCCCGCCGTTGGTGCCAATCCACAAACTGCCTGATGAATCTTCGGCCAGCGCGTAAATGTGATTGTCGGGCAGGCCGTCGCGGGTCGTGTAAACGGTCGTGAAGCGTCCGTTCTGAAAAAGGTTCAGCCCGCCGCCATCGGTTCCGGCCCAGATGTTTCCGGCCCGGTCTTCAAACAGGCAGCGCACGTGGTTATCAGCCAGCCCGTCAGCCGTTGTGAACAGTGTGAAGCGGCCACCCTGGTAACGATTCAGTCCGCCGCCGTGCGTGCCCGCCCAGAGCGCGCCAGTGCGGTCAACGAGCAGCGACATAATGTTGTTGCTTTTGATTGCGGCGGTGCTGGTGGTGTCAAAAACAGTGAAGCGCACGCCGTCAAAGCGCACAATGCCTTCTGCCGTTGCGAGCCACAGATAACCGTCCGGCGTCCGCACGACGGCGCTGATGCCGTTCTGCGGCAGGCCGTGCTGATCCTGCCAGACGAACTGCTGGTAGCGACCGAGGATTTTTGAGAGGCTCAGCGTCTGCCCGGTCGTTTGAATCACGAGCAGGCACAACAGCCCCGTCAGGCAGAGGATTATTCCGAGTTGCTTCATCAGACTGCGGCTCAATGCATGTGGTGCGATTTGTCGGCCCCGCGCTTTCAGGACGCGGTACGAGGCACCGACAATGCGGCGGATTATAAGATTGCTCCGGGCGAAATCAGAAATGAAACGGCGCTGACTTGCAGGTTTACCGCTGAATCACAAGGAGCGCAGGCCTGCAAACAATGAACGCAGGCATTCAAACAAGGAACGCAGGCGTCCCGCCTGCCTGTGTTTCGATAAAGGCGCATTGATTGAAACCATGCAGGCGGGACGCCTGCGCTCCTTGTTTGCTCCTTGTTTGAATGCCTGCGTTCCTTGTGCGCTCCTGAAACATTGCACTCCCCATTGGCAAAGATCGTGTAGTACACTGGCAACTTCAGGATGGTCGCCCCGAATCGTCAAACGTTATGACACACATTCATCACAGGCCTGATTTTCAATACTGCGAATACGAACCCATCGTGCCGCGCCTTGACGCGCTGCGCGTGGTGATCGTCAACGATCTGATTCAGGAACCGCATCACCTCTCGGATGTCGCGCGGCAATCGCCCGATTTTGACGAGGAAAAGTGGCTGAAGCTGGAACGCCACATTGCGGGCCTCGCGCTGCTCAACATTGAAACCAATGTGCGCAAGCTGGTCAGAAATCCCTGGATTCGCACAGTGCATTTTTCCGAGCTGAGCGAAGACCTGATGGATGAACTCGACCCCGATGCGCTGGTGCTGAGCGGGACGCTGCGCGATTTCGATTTTTACAATCCTGAGCTGATCGAGGACTTCAACCGCTTCATCAGGCACAACCGCGTGCCGGTGCTGGCCATCTGCGGCGGGCATCAGCTCGTCGGCCAGGCTTTCGGCGCGGCGATTACGACGCTCGATGGCAGGCTGCCCGCGCAGCGGCGCACCAACCGGCAGATCGAATATCAGTATCGTTTTGTCAAAATCACTGATCCTGATGATCCGATCTTTGCCGGAGTTGATGACCGCGCTGAACCGCGCTGGCAGAAATACACGCACCGCCGCCACCTGCTGCGCGTCTGGCAGAATCACGGCTTGCAGGTTGACCGCCTGCCCGACGGCTTCAAACAACTGGCGCGCGGTTATCTGGCCGAAGTGCAGATGTTCGTGCGCCGCACCGCGCAGCAGTTGATTTACGGCGTGCAGTTTCACCTGGAGAAATCATTTCAGGACTGGAACCTGGACAAATACTGGGAGCATCACAACGAAAGCCGCGACGGGCGCATGCTGTTTGGCAACTTTCTGGTTGAAGCCCTGCGCTTTCGTCAGACCCAGGGGCCGCGCGAACGTCGGCCCGAATCAGGCAGCGGCCCCGATCTGCTGCGCCAGTCAGTCGTTTCATCCGGCACGGGCAGCGCGCCGCTGACCGGATTCTGAAAGTTATGAGCGATCACGCAACGATTACCGTGCTGCTGTTTGGCGCGTGCCGCGAAGCAGCAAATACCGAACAGTTCAGCCTTGAGACTGCGCCTGATGCGAACGGACAGTTCAGCGTGGCGACGGCTTTTGCGGCGATCAAAAGCCGCTATCCGCAACTTGCACGCTTCGAGCGCAGCGCGCTGTTTGCCGTCAACGAGCAGCACGCGCGGCAGCAGGATCAGTTGAAAAGTGGCGATACGCTGGCAATCTTTCCGCCCGTGTCAGGCGGCTGATACAGATGAACGAAGACGTTTTTGAAATCACACGCGAACCGATTGACAAGGCCGACCTTGAGCGTCGCCTGCTGACAGGCGGGGCCGGAGCGATGGTTACCTTTGACGGTGTCGTGCGCGACAACACCAGAGGCCGCCGCGTCGTGACGCTGCACTACGAAGCTTATGTGCCGATGGCGCTGAAGGAAATGCGCCGCCTCGGTGACGAACTGCGCGCGAAATGGCCCGACATTGAACGCATCGGCGTCATTCATCGCTTCGGTGAACTGCAAATTTCAGAATCGAGCGTCGTGATAGTCATCACCTCACCGCATCGCCGCGTTGCCTTTGAAGCCTGCCATTACGCAATTGACCGCCTCAAGCAGACCGTGCCGATCTGGAAAAAGGAAATCTTTGAGGATGGCGAAGCCTGGGTCGAAGGCCAGTCACCATTCGCGCCCGGCATCTGACAAGTGTGGAGTGCAGCAATGATCGAGTGCGGCGAGTTCTCGCCGCTTTTGTTTTTTCGGCAAACAAAAGAGCGGCGAAAACTCGCCGGGCCAATACCTGCGCCTGGGTACGCACGCTTCCAGCGTGCTGTGATTCGCGGACACAACGACTACCCGCAGCCCGGCACGCTGGAAGCGTGCGTACCCAGGGGCTGGCATTGGCACTGACTCCACACTCGTTCGCTTGCGCTGCCGCCGAGTTTTTCTTAAGATTCACGCGCTTCATCAAGTTTTCAGCACTCACAATCAACTTCAGTCAATCCGATCCGAAAGTTCTGGTGGCTTCTCACTGGGCCTCAGCACGGCGCGTCAGACAACTGACTGCGGCTGTCTGTGGCGGCCTTCACCAGGCAAAAGCAGCAGTGTCACGAGCTGAACTGTGACGAACTGTCTTTCGCAGTCCGGTCACAGGCAGTGATTTGTCTGTGTTTATCTGTCCAGGAGATGATAGCCATGAAACCTTCACGTCAACTGATTATTGCATTGCTGATTTCGATGCTGACCACCAGCCTGCCGACACTGGAACTGCGCTCAGGCAGCGCCAGCGCGGTCAGGCTGAATGCCGGTTCGACTCAGATCAGCCCGTTCGGACGCCGCGTGCAGGCGCAGCAGCCGACCCTGGCAGATCGCCGGGTCAAGCGAACGGTGGTCAATATGTCGAGCCTCGCCGCGCAGCCGCGCCGTCAGCCGATTGCGCGCAGCCGCGTTGCTCCTGCCCCGCAAAAGCCCGCGAATCGCCGTAACCTGCCCGTACCCGCCGAAGCATTGCGCGAAACCCAGACCCGGCCCGCCGCACGCCCGATCAGCCGGGCCGCGAAAAACGCGCCGGTGCTGGTCAGCTTTCCGGCGCTCGAAGACAATGAAACTGTAATCCCGCCTGACACGCAGGGAGCCGTTGGCCCGTTCCATGTGATGACCACGCTCAACAGTGAAATCCGCATTCAGAACCGCGTCGGCGACATTCTGCTGACCGTGCCGCTTGATCAGCTTGCGGCTTCGCTCGGGATTTTCGATGTCTTTGATCCGCGCCTGCTCTATGACCACGTTCAGCGCCGCTGGATTTTTGTCACTGTTTCCGGCGCGTTCAAGGCTGATTCAGCCGTGCAGATTGCGGTGTCGCAGGACGAGAATCCGACCGGCTTCTGGTACGTTTACAGCTTCGACGCAGACAGCACTGATGCGGCCTGGGCCGATTTCCCGATAGTCGGCTTCAACAGGGACTGGATCGTGGTCACGACCAATATGTTTGAGGTCAGCAATGACGGAAACCCTGATAACAATTTCAGAGGCACGCAGGCGTTCGTGATCACGAAAAGTAACCTGTATGACTTTCTTGGTGAAACGCCGCGCCGGTTTATTGTGAATGATGGTTTCTCAATGGCTCCGGCGGTGACTTACGACAACACGCTTTCGACAATCTGGCTGGTTGAGGACTGGAATGGTCAGGCCGGTGCGCTGCGACTGAGTGCAGTCAGCGGCACCGTTGGCGCTGAAACGCTGACTGCCGGAATCGGCTTTCCGATTGCGCCGGGCGGCGCGACGTGGGGCGACTGGGATGGGGATAATTCGATTCAGGACGGCGATGACAACGACTTCCTGCCGCAGCTCGGCTCAGAGAGTTTCATCAGCGAAGACGATGCGCGCATTTCATCGCCTGCCATCTGGCGCAACGGGTCGCTGTGGGTGACGCATCACGTCTTTCTTCCGGCAGGACTGAATCCGCTCAGAACCGCCGTGCAGTGGTGGCAGATCACGCCGACCGGGCCGGTCATCAATCAGTTCGGGCGCGTTGATGATGAAAACGGCGGCAATTTTTATGCGTATCCGAGCCTGGCCGTCAATCAGAATAACGATGTGCTGATCGGTTATTCGCGCTTTTCGGCGGGCCGGTATGCCAGCGCCAATTATGCTTTCAGGTATGGCACTGATCCGGCAGATACGCTGCAAACCGATACCGTCCTCAGGGACGGCGAAGGGCCGTATGACGTGCAGGGGCCGCCGGATTTTGAAAATCGCTGGGGCGATTACAGCGCCACCGCAGTTGATCCGGTCAACGACCAGAATCTGTGGACGATTCAGGAATACGCTGCTGCCGGTAATCACTGGGCCACGTGGTGGGGCGGTCTGATTCTGGAAGGCGCTGATCTCGCAGTCACGAAAACCGCTGACGCCTTTCCTGCCATTGCCGGGAAGAATCTGACTTACACCATCGGGCTGGTCAACAACGGCCCTGATGCTGCGACGAACGTTGAAGTCAGAGACTACCTGCCTGCCGGGGTCAGCCTGGTTTCGGCCACCGTCACCAGCGGCACGGGCTGGCAGGTCAGCGACACAAAATTCACCAAAAGTGTCGTGAACAACGGCGAAACGGCCACCTTCAAAATTGTCGTGACGCTCAACAGTTGTCTTGATCAGGACAGCCTGCTCGACAATATCGTGATTGCAGCAGGCAGCCTGTCTGACAGCAATCCTGATAACAATGTCGCCGAGGTATTCACTGACGTTGTTCGCCAGGCCGATCTCGCTATCAGCAGAAATGCAATTGCCGATCCGGTCATTGCCGGAACCACGATGACTTACACGGTCGCGGTCAGAAACAACGGGCCGAGCTGTGCGCTGAATCTGAGAATCAGTGACGCGCTGCCCGCTGCGACGCGGCTGATCTCGGTCACTGCGCCAGGCGCAACGATCACCGGCCCGTCGGCAGGTGGCATCGGTACAATCGAAGCGGTCTGGAAAGGCGAAACCGCGCCCGGCACGGTGCGCACCCTGACCATCGTTGTCTGCGCCTGCGGCGAGATGGTCTGTGACGCACTGATCAGAAACGTTGTCGTCACAACGTCCGATTCGCCCGATCCGAATCCGGCCAGTAACTCCGCACTCTTTGCCAATACGCTGCGGGTTGATCCGGTCAGGCGATTGAAGGGTAATGTCTGCCCCGTCAGGACAGTCACGGGCAGAGGCTGAAAAGAAGTAGTGTGAAGCACAGGGCTGATTCCTGATGCCTGATTCCGGAATCCTGATTTTCTGAAAAACAGGAATCAGGTGGCAGGCATCAGGAATCAGCGTGCGGCAGGCAGTTCAGCGACTTCGCCGCCCTGTCTCTTTTGCGCCCGGCTTCGTGTTCTTCTTTTTGAAATTACAGGTGCTGCGCGAGCAGGTTCAGGAAGGTGCCGACATCAGTGACGACGCCGATGGTCTGTTGCGAGCCGCGATCAGAGAGCTTGGTGACAACTGCGGGGTTGATGTCCACGCAAACCATGCGCACCCAGGACGGCGTCATATTGCCCACGCCAATCGAATGCAGCATCGTGGACAGGCAGATCACCATCCTGGCGCCGACCAGTTGCCGCGCGTACTCTTCCTGCGCTTTGATCAGATCCATTTCAGTGTCGGGCAGCGGGCCGTCATCACGAATTGAACCGGCCAGCACGAACGGGACGTTGTGTTTTACCAGTTCGTACATCACTCCCGAACTGAGCGCGCCCGCGTCAACTGCGCCCCTGATCGAACCGTAACGATTGATCGTATTGATCGCGCGCATGTGGTTTTTGTGGCCTTCTTCGAGCGGGTGACCGTGTTCGAGGTCAACGCCGAGCGAAGTGCCGTAAAGCGTATGCTCGATGTCGTGAACGGCAATGGCATTGCCCGCGAGCAGCGCGCTGACGTAACCCTTGCGAATCAGTTCGCAGAACGGCTGTGTGCCGCCGGTGTGGATGACGACCGGCCCGGCGACAAAAATGATGCGCCCGTTTTCAGCTCTGATCTGGCGCATCATCTCCGCGATTTTGCGAATGGCGGTTTCAGCGCGGCGCTCCGATGAAATGTCATTGGCCATAAACGCGAAGCCGAGCCGGTCGCGTTCCTTGAATTCAGGCTGAATGCGAATGCCGTGCGTGCCGCAGACGATCATTTCACCTTTTTTCACGTCACGCAGCTTGCGGCATTCGGCTGAGTTGCCCGCCACCACGATGACGCCGTCCATGCGCTGGTTTGCGACTTCGAGCCACTGGCCTTTGAGTCGCACAAAGGTGCGGTGATTGGTCGTTGAATAAAAATCATCAGGCACAACGCGGTCAGCCTCGGCGGGCCTGAGCCGCGCGTCAGTAATCGAAGCCTCGGAACAACCCAGCTCGACCAGTTCTTCGAGCGTTTTTTTCAGCACTTCCTGCGACGGCGCAATGACGCGCAGCCGCAGGTGCGAAAATTCATCATTGGTGCGGCCAAGCTGAAATGACTGCACTTCATACTGCGCGCCACACTGAATCACGCGATCCATAATCCGCGCCAGAATCTGCGAATCAACCAGGTGGCCTTCAGCTTCGACAATTTCAGAAAACATAGTCAGTGGTCAGTGGTCAGTGGTCAGTGGTTAGTGGTTAGTGGTCAGTGGGCAGTGGTTGGTGAAGAGTGAAAGAGCCGATGTGCCTTGTCTTCTTCACTAACCACTAACCACTGACCACTGACCACTAACTACTGCTTCATTCCTTCCTGCTCCAGATAATCAATGACCAGGGCGGCCATGGTTTTGACGCCGGTGGCGAGGCATTTTTCATCGGCGTCAAAATCGGGCGTGTGATTACCGGCAGTGATGCCGCGCTCACGGTTGGCCACGCCGAGCCAGTAAAAGAATCCGGGCACTTCCTTTGCAAAATATGAAAAGTCTTCGCCGCCCATGCTGGGCGGGCTGGCGAGGACGCCGGCCTCGCCGTTGATGCGTTTCATTGTCGGCAGCATCCGGCGCACGAGCGCTGCGTTGTTGATTGTCGGCGGGTAGCCTTTTTTGTAATCCAGCACGTAGCTTGCGCCGAAACTTTCGGTCACGCCTTTCAGCGTCTGGTGCATCTGCTGAATGACCTGTTCCTGCATTGCCTCGCTGTAGGTGCGCACGGTGCCTTTCAATTCGACCTCTTCGGCAATGATGTTTTCGCGGTTGCCGCCGTGAAAGCTGCCGATGGTCAGCACAAGCGGTTCCATCGTGTCGGTGCGACGGCTGCGAATGGTCTGCAACTGCATGACGGCGGCTGAGGCGACGACGATGGCATCGGCTCCAAGCTGCGGATAAGCGCCGTGCGACATGCGGCCACGAATTTTGATGGCGAAGGTGTCAGCCGCCGCAGTCACGGCGTTTTCACTGTAACCAACTTTTCCGGCTTCGAGCGCGGCGCTCGTGTGCAGGCCGAAAATCGCTGAGGGGCGCGGATTGTCGAGCGCGTTTTCCCTGATCATCAGCTTTGCGCCCCATTCCGGCGCGTCGCTGGCCATCTCTTCGGCGGGCTGAAAGATGAATTTGACGGTGCCCGAAATTTTGTCGCGGTGTTTGCTCAGGAGTTCAGCCAGGCCGAGCGCGACTGTCGTATGCACATCGTGACCGCAGGCGTGCATCACACCGGGGTTTTGCGATTTGTAGGGCACATTTCTGGTTTCAGTGATCGGCAGTGCATCCATATCGGCGCGCACGGCAACGACACCACCGGGACGGCTGCCTTTGAGCAGACCGATGACGCCGTGCCGCGCAATGCCGGTCTTTACTTCCAGACCGAGCGCGCGCAAACGTTCAGCGACGATGCGCGAAGTGCGGACTTCCTGATTCGGCAGTTCCGGGTGTATATGCAGGTCGCGGCGCGTTTCGACCAGGCGGGCAAACATCGCCTGCACGTCCCTGTCAAATTCATTGTCACGCGCGGTGGAACCGGACGGAGAGGCGGATGTGCTGAGTGAATTTTCACTCGCCGCAAAATGGCGACGCGCGGGCAGCGCAGGCAGCAAAGCAATGATCATCAGCGTGATGATCGCAGGCCGATGGATGAACCTGCCATTGGACATTGAGGTTGTCTCCTTTCGCATTGGCGATATGTTTGTTGCATGAATGACCAGAGGGAAGGATGAAGGATCAGGTTGTCGCAATCAAGAGCAGACCGGTGAATTCTCACGCTTCAACTGTCCGGGTTTTCTTTCATTTTTCTGAGCGGCTGCGCGCAGATGCTGCCAGCGCGCTGATTGACATTGCAGGGGATTACGCCATGATCACAAAACGGGTGCTGCGGTTAAGAAACGCCCGCTGCCATTGGGCGCGACGCTGATGCAGCACCGGAAAATCAGCGAGGTCGTGAAGATGACAAACGAGGCAGAACTGAATGTTGATCGGCTGAATGAAATCGGCGTTCTGAGGCGGCGTGAAATCGAAGCCCGCATTATTACTCCGTTGCTTGAATCGCTCGGAGAGGAATTCGGACGCGAGCGTGTGCTGGAAATCGCGCGTGACGTGATCGTTCGCGTTGCCCGCGAGCAGGGCGCACAACTCGCCGCAGCAATGGGCGGTAATTCGATGGCGCATTTTGCCGCTTCGCTTGATGCCTGGAAAAAGGATGACGCGCTCGAAATCGAAGTGCTGGAGCAGAACGAGGAAAGTTTTTCCTTCAACGTCACGCGCTGTCGTTATGCCGAAATGTATCGCGCGCTCGGACTCGAAGAACTCGGTGCGACGCTGTCGTGCAATCGTGATGGTGCATTGATCGAAGGCTTCAACGATCAGATTACGCTCCAGCGCACACAGACGATTTTGCAGGGCGCGCCGCACTGCGACTTTCGGTTCACGCGCCGGGAAAGAGAATCATCCTGACAATGCTGCCGTAAGCCAGCGTTGCGCTCACCAATAAAAACAGGGAGTCAGAGGAATTCATCACTCCGACTCCCTGGCTTGTGTAATTTCTGATCCGGTCTGCTTACCAGTGATTGCCGCCGCGATCTCTGCCGCCGCGATCTCCGCCGCGACCGCCGCCGCCGCCGAAGCCGCCGCGACCACCACCGCCGCCGCGACCACCACCACCGCCGCGACCGCCGCCGCCGCCGAAGCCGCCGCGACCGCCGCCGCCACCACCAAAGCCGCCACTGCGCGGTTCTTTCGGACGAGCTTCGTTGACAACGACAGCGCGACCATCAAACTGATAACCGTTGAATTGTGAAATGGCAGCATCTGCTGCTTCCTGGCTTTCCATCTCGACAAAACCAAAGCCGCGTGAGCGTCCGGTTTCACGATCCGTCACAATGCTGGCCGAAAAGACCTGCCCGGCCTGCCCGAAAAGGTCTTCGAGATCCTGTTCTGTCGCAGAGAACGGCAGGTTCCCGACATAAAGCTTGACTGACATAACTGTTCCTTTGGGAGAAAGTAGAAGCTGACAGGGGAAAGGCGGGAACGGCCCCCGACTTACGCGAACGGTACGAACTGCTGACCGGACAGCTTACTACGAATTATCACTTTCCTGTTCTCATCTACCGACCGCGCGAAGTCCGAAAACTGACAGGACGCATCACCGTTGATGGTCGAGACCAGGGTGGTGTCGAGGGGATCCGCAACACCGAATCTGCAGACGGGCGAATACTACGTAGGGATGCCGCGAAATGTCAACTGAAGTTTCTCCGGCCCTGACCGTCCGTTCAGAACCTTTCATCCCGCCGTAACCACCACGAACTGCGGGAAAAACGGGTTTCGTGAAAATAATCCCTGAGCAGCGTCACCTCAGGCGGGGCCGACCCGCTGATGATCACCGTGACGACATCGTACCGATACGGCTCACCGCCAAGCCGCAGCACACGCCTGAAAACGCGGCCTGCGCGAATGATCTGTCGCTGCTTGCGCGCATCAACCGCCGCCTGCGGCAGCGCAAATTCCGCGCTCCTGCGGGTTTTGACTTCGATAAAGACCAGCACCGGCGCGTCGCCCGCGTCGTCATAAGCAATGATGTCAATCTCGCCCGTCACTTCGCGCCCGCTGAGACTGCGGCCCACCGGCGCAGTGTAATTGGTGGCGACAATCCGATAACCCTGCCGCTTCAGTTCAGCCACCGCCAGTTGTTCGCCGTAAGCGCCAAGTTCCGCAGTCGAACCCGGCACCGTCAGCGGTTGCGGCGGGCGCGTCACAAACTGTCGGATAAAACTGAGCATGATGAAAATGGTTGAGGGACAGACCACAGATTGAACGGACGGCAGCGGATCAGATCAGCCCTGATCCGTCACATCCGTGTCATCAGCGGCCTGTCGTGCTGAAAACCCGATCTGCCGCAGCGCCTCGTAGAGCACAATGCCCGCCGCCGTCGCCAGATTCAGCGACCGCACGCGCCGGTTCGGCATGGGAATCGTCAGGCAGCGATCCCAATTGGCGTGCAGCAGTTCTTCAGGCAACCCGCGTGTCTCGCGCCCGAACACCAGACAGTCGCCAGCAGCAAACTGAAAATCGGTGTAAAGCCGCTCAGCCTTCGTCGTGAAATAGAGCAGGCGACTCTCAGGCAGCGCCGCCTGCAACGCCTCAACGTCGCGGTGATAACGAATATCCACTTCGGGCCAGTAATCCAGCCCGGCCCGCCGCACCGCCTTGTCATCGGTGCGAAAGCCGAGCCGCCCGACCAGGTGCAGCGGCGTGAAAGTAGCCAGGCACATCCGCGCAATGTTGCCGGTGTTGGGCGGAATTTCCGGCTCGATGAGCGCGACGTGCAGGCCTGACTGGTGATTATCCGATTGCGTCATCTTCAGGCGAATCAAACAATGACTGCTGGTTAATGCGCGCACTCGGTTTTTTCAGGTGGCGCGCAAATTTCGGACGACCTGCCGGGTCGAGTTCGTTCTGTTCGAGGTTGGATAAAATCTCACGCGCGCGCTCGACCACATTCAATGGCAGTCCGGCCAGGCGGGCGACTTCGATGCCGTAACTTTTGCTCGCGCTGCCGGGCACCACTTTGCGCAGAAAGACGATTTCGCCGCCGCGCTCAGAAACGGCGACCTGATAATTTTTGACGCCGGGGCGCAGTTTCGAGAGTTCCGTCATTTCGTGGTAATGCGTGGCAAACAGCGTCCGCGCCGAATGATGCGGATGATCGTGCAGGTATTCAGCCACCGCCCAGGCAATTGACAGCCCGTCAAAGGTCGCCGTGCCGCGCCCGACTTCATCAAGCAGCACCAGGCTGCGCGCCGTTGCCGTATTCAGAATGTTGGCCGTCTCGGTCATCTCAACCATAAAAGTCGAACGCCCGCGCGCCAGATTGTCAGCCGCGCCAACGCGGGTAAAGATGCGATCAGTGACCGACAGCCGCGCCGATTGCGCCGGCACGAAGCTGCCCATCTGCGCGAGAATGACGATCAGCGCGGACTGCTTCAGATAGACACTTTTGCCACCCATGTTCGGGCCGGTGATAATCAGCAGCCGGTCAGTCGTATTGTTCACCAGTAAATCATTCGGCACGAAACGTTCACCGAGAGTTTCAATCACCGGATGGCGTCCGGCCCTGATTTCAATCTCATCGCCTTCGTGAAGCTGCGGGCGCGTGTAACCGCGCCGCGCCGCCACTTCGGCCAGTGATGACAACACATCGAGCGTGGCCACGGCTCTGGCCACGCCCTGAATGCGTTTCGTTTCCTGCGCGATGCGGCGGCGGATTTCGGTGAACAGTTCGACTTCGAGCGTGCAGATGCGTTCTTCAGCGCCGAGAACTTTCGCCTCGTATTCCTTCAGTTCCGGCGTCGTGAAGCGTTCGGCATTCGCCAGCGTCTGTTTGCGTTCGTAATCAGCCGGAATTTTGTCGCGGTTCGAGTGGCTGATTTCGATGAAATAGCCGAAGACATTATTGAATTTGACCTTGAGCGAAGCAATGCCCGTGCGCCCGCGCTCGCGGGCTTCAATCGCCGCGATATAACTTTTGCCGCTGTGCGCCAGGTGCCGCAGTTCATCAAGTTCAGCATTGAAACCGTCGCGGATCATCCCTGGTTCATTCACCGTTGCGGGCGGGTCATCGGCAATGGCTTCGGCAATCAGGGCGCGCACATCTTCAAGATCATCAAGGCTGTCAGACAGCACCTGCAACAGCGACGCGCGCGAATCACTGAGCACCTGCCGGAGTCGCGGCAGGATTTCAACTGACTGCCGCAGCGCTACCAGGTCGCGGGCATTGGCGCGGCCCAGCGTGATGCGACCAGCGAGCCGTTCAATGTCAGCCAGCGGTTCAAGCAGTCGCCGCGCCTGATCGCGCCTGATCGCCGAGCCTTTCAGTTCCTCAACCGCATCAAGTCTGGTTTCAATTTCACCGATTCTGATGAGCGGCCTGAGCAGCCACTGCCTGAGCAGCCGCGCTCCCATCCCCGTCATCGTTTCATCAATCACGCCAAGCAGCGAATGTCTGGCGTTGCCGTCGCTCGAAGTGACGAGTTCAAGATTGCTGACCGTCGTCGCGTCAAGCAGCAGGCAGTCGCTGAGTTCAAAGCAGGTGATTTCGCTGAGGTGCGCGGCCTGCGCCTTCTGCGTTTCGTTGACGTAATGCACGGCGGCTCCGGCAGCGCACACGGCAAACGGCTTGTCACCGAGGCCGTAACCATCCAGCGAAGTGACACTGAACTGCGTGCGCAGCAGGCCTTCGGCGTGATCGTGGCCGAAAATCCAGTCATCGAGCGGCGTCAGCGCAAGAGGCGCCTCCCGACCAGCATCTGATAACGACCCCGAATCAGGTGTGCCGTTGCTGCCTCTGGCTGTGGTATTGCCTGAGGCTGTGATGTGGCCTGAGGCTGTGGCTGCTGATGAAGATGCTGAAGGTGACGAATCGGATTCGCCTGCGGGGGACTGGTGCGATTCTCCGGCGCGGCGAATCAGAGCGGTGAGCGAGGCCGGGTGAATCAGTTCGCGCGGGGCGAAGACTTCAAGCTGCTCCTGAATCTTTGACCACGCGCTTTCGCCTTTGAACTGCGTGGCCAGAAACTCTCCGGTCGAAAGATCAAGCAGCGCCAGTCCCATGCCTTCGCCCGCGCCGCAGACCGCCGCGAGATAATTATTCTGACGACTTTCCAGCAACTGAGCTTCGAGCGCCGTGCCAGGCGTGATGACGCGCACGACTTCGCGGCGCACCAGTTTTTTCGCGGCTTTCGGGTCTTCGGTCTGCTCGCAGATGGCGACGCGATAACCCTTGCGAACGAGTTTGGCAATGTAACCCGTCGCCGCGTGATAGGGCACTCCGCACATCGGAATCGGCGTGCCGTGCTCCTTCTGCCGCGCCGTCAGCGTGATTTCCATTTCACGCGCGCCAAGCAGGGCATCATCAAAAAAGAGTTCGTAAAAATCACCGAGCCTGAAAAACAGCAGCGTCCCCGGATGCAGCTTCTTGATTTCGTGATACTGCCGCAGCATCGGCGTCAACTGCGCGGATGTGTTTGAGGATTTGTCAGTGGCAGACATTGATTAGTGGTTAGTGGTTGGTGGTTAGTGGCTGGTGAAGAGTGGAAAGTGAGAGTGAAAGAGTCACTTTCCATTTACTCTTCACTAACCACCAGCCACTAATCACTGACTACTGTTTTTTCTGTTCAAGCAGGCTTTTGAATTCCTTGTCTTCGTGCAGTGAACTGAATTCGGGAGCCTGGGCCAGACGGCTGAGATCATTGAATCCGGCGGCGATGGCGCGCCGGAGCGATTCGATGGCCTGCTTTCTGTCGCCGCTCTGCGCGCAGGCCGCAGCCAGGCGGTAATGCACCTGCGGATTGTCAGGTCTGATTTCAGCCGCAATGGTCAGCCGCAAGGCCGCCTGCGCATAGTTTTTCTGAAATGAATCCTGCGTTGCGCCTTCTGATGAAGCGATGAAAAACTGCGTCAGCAGCCGACGCGCAACCGTGCGTTCGCCCGACTGATTCTGAGCCTCGGACTGCTTTCTGAGGTCAGCAATCATCCGGCGCAGATCGCTCATTCCCTGCGTGCGCAGGTCGGCGCTGCGCACTGCTTCAAAGGTCGTGAAAAACTCGCGGGCGCGCAGGTTCTGCTGCTGATCCATCTCCTTCAACTGCCTGCTGGCGGCTTTGACTTCCTTTGCTGCTTTCAGCCGCTGCGCCTGCTGGCTGGCCTCGCTGACATCGCGCAATCCCCTGAAACTCTCAGCGAGCAATTGATAACGCAGCCAGGCATCATAAAGTCGGGCGTCCTGCTCGAACCTTTGCGCTCTGGCAAGGCCCGCTGCATAAAGATCAGCCATCAGCTTTTCATCCCTGGCGCGCAGGCCTGATTTGAATGACTGCGCTTCCATCCATTCGACGGCTTCGGTGCAGACGGCTTTGGGCGGCCACGAATGATTGCCATCGAAAGTAATCAACTGATGCGTGAATCCGGCCTTATCGAGCGCAGGTTCAAGTTCGTGCAGTTCGATCAGGTTGAAATCCTCAAGGCCCGCAAGGCCCAGAAAGGCAAAGCGCGCATCCCGGTCAGGCGTTTGTGCATAAGGGAAGCCCGCGCCGCAGGCGATGACTCCGGCAATGCCGCCTTTTGAGGCGATGGCAAACGATGAAGCCACGCGCGCGCCGCCTGAAAAACCTGCCGTGTAAGCGCGCCGGTCATCGGGCGCAAAACGTTCGCGCGTGTCCTGCCACAGCGTTGCAATAATCGAATTGAGCGGAACGTTCGGGCCGTTGCGCGAATTGTTTGAGCCGACCACGATCCAGCCATATTTTTCGGCGGCTTCGCTGAACAGTTCGACCGGCACTTTGCCGCGTGCGCCGGGATCGAAGCAGTACAGAATCGGCAGGTGTGTGCCCGGCATCCACGCTGACGGCAGATAAAGCGCGTAACTCTGCGAACTGTCAGCGCGGCAGACGACCTTTTCAATCACCTGACCGCGCGGCAGCTCGTCACCGGCTTGCGCGTCAGCGCGCATCAATAATAAGGAGAGCGCAACGCACAGACCGAGTTGAAGCAGAACTGCGATTCTGCACGGTGAAATGAGCTTGTGGTTCGCCGCAGCAGTTTTCAAACGCAAAGAGACAAAGAACACAAAGCCTGAGCATCGGTCTTTGCCTCTTTGTCTCTTTGCGTTTGAAACAGTCTCAGTCATTGGTTCATTGAATGCGCATCATTACTGATGCAGTTGCTCATCCGGCGAACACACTGGCCACTCTGATCAGTTCAGGGTCAACGGGTTTGACCTGAGCGACGGCTTCATCAAGCGTCACACTCGTCACGTTCAGACCTCTGATGGCAGCCATTCTGCCGAACTCTTCGGCCATCACCATTTCAAAGGCCTTGATGCCGAGCCGCGTGGCCAGAATGCGATCAAAGGCCGAGGGCGAACCGCCGCGCTGCATATAACCGAGCACGGTGGCGCGGGCATCAATGCCGGTCGCCTCTTCAATGCGGGCGGCGAGAATCGGGCCGATGCCGCCGAGCCGTTCACCGTGATAAATGGCCTGTCGCTCTTCCGGCGTCAGAAAGTCTTCGGCGGGGTCAGGCCGGGCGTCTTCAGAAACGACGATGATTGAAAACGAGCGGCCCGAATTGCGGCGCTGCGTCAGCACTTCGCAGACCGCCGAAAGCCGGAAGGGAATTTCAGGCACCAGCACGACATCAGAACCACCGGCAATGGCGCCGAGCGTGGCAATCCAGCCGCTGTGACGACCCATGACTTCAACGACCATCACGCGATGATGCGATTCGGCGGTTGAGTGCAGCCGGTCAATTGCATCGGCCACCACTGACACAGCCGAATCCATGCCGATGGTGTAATCGGTTCCGCACAGGTCGTTATCAATTGTTTTGGGCACGCCGACAATCGGATAGCCGTGTTCAGCAGACATTCGCCTGGCCGCGCTCAGCGTGCCTTCGCCGCCGACGACGATCAGACCGTTGAGGCTGTTGCGATTCCAGGTGTCACGAATCATCTGCAACCGTTCGGAGCTGCTGAGCGGATCGGTGCGCGAGGTGCCGATAATTGTTCCGCCGCGCGGCAGCACACCGCTGATCGTCTGGCGCGTCAGTAATTCAAGGTTGTTTTCAATCAGGCCGAGCCAGCCGTTTTTGACGCCCATCACCGTGACGTGATCGAGCCGGGCGCGCCGCACAACAGCGCGAATGACGGCGTTGATGCCTGGACAGTCGCCGCCCCCTGTCAATATCCCAATCTTTCTGACGCGATTGTTCATCGTGAATTGACCACTGCATCTGCTTCGGCAGACCCGGACTGGAGTTTGTGATGACCTCACCTGAACTATATAATCCGGTTCTTTGCAGTGTCAAACCAGGCTCACGACAGTGATGACACCACGACCTGACAGGATGCATGACCGAACCTTTACGCCACACACAAACTGCTGAACATCTGCCGGAGCCGGTCGTGCTGGCCGTTGACACTTCATCGCCGCAGGCCGGGCTGGCGCTGACTGCCGGTGAAAATTTACTGGCCGAAATCAGCGATCATTCAGGCCGCCCGCATTCGCAAACGCTGTTTCAGAATCTTGAGCAACTGCTCAGCGAAGCGTCTCTTACGCTCGAACAGGTCGAAGCTTTCGCCGTTGTCACGGGGCCGGGCAGCTTTACCGGGCTGCGCGTGGGAATGGCCGCTGTCAGGGGGCTGGCGCATACGCTCGGTCGTCCGGCCATCGGTGTCACAACGCTTGACGCCTGGGCGCTGGCGGCAGGCGCGGTCGGCAGGATTCTGGTAATGATTGACGCGATGCGCGGCGAAGTTTTTTGCGGCTTGCGCGAAATCGTTCAGAGCGAGCGGGGAATGATCGTGAAAACTCTGGCGGCTGATTGTTCCGCTGCTCCTGAAAAGGCGCTGGCGCAGTTGCGGCCTGACCTGACCGCCGGGCATTTGTTTGTCACCGGCAGCGGCGCGCGTCGTTATGAAGAAATCCTGAAAAGGGAACTGGATGATTCACCGGCAGCCTGGAGCCTGATGACGGGAAAAAACACGCTGGCTGTGTCCGTTGCCCGCTACGGAGCGCAACTGCTCACAGCCGGAATGCTGCCTGAAGTTCACGCTTACTATCTCAGGCCTTCCGATGCTGAGATCAAATTTCCTGCCGCGTCCTGATGAACAGAACCGACATGCTGAACCACCGGAATTATTCTGTTGAGCCGATGACCGGAGCCGACATCGCAGCGGTTGAAAGGCTGGAATCCGAAGGCGGGCTGACCCACTGGGGGGCCGACTGTTATCGCCGCGACATTGGCAGGCCGGAATTTATTATGCTGGTGGCGCGCCTTCAGCCTGGCCAGGCGGGACAGATCGCCGGGTTTCTGAATGCGTGGCTCGTGGCTGATGAATTTCAGCTCAACAATATGGCCGTGAGCGTTGAATGGCGCAGGCGCGGTGTCGGTTACGCACTGCTTGAAACGGCCCTGCGGCAGGCGCGCGCCCAGGGAGCCGTGCGCGGCGTGCTGGATGTGCGCGCGGCCAATCTTGCCGCACAGGCGCTCTATCAGTCGCTGGGTTTCAGAACAGTCGGAGTCAGAAAAAATTATTACTACCACCCGCCGGATGACGCGCTGCTGATGGCGGCTCAGATCGGGCTGCAGGAGGCTGCCAGCCCGCAGCTTTGAATTACGGCGACTTTTGCACTGAGCGCCGCGCTCCACACGCTGCGGCGTCACTGGCCTGACCTGTTATTCCGAGAGTTGCGGTGGTGGCTGTGATTGCGGTCAGGCGCGGTACTGTCGCTGGTTGACAAACTTTCACCCAACCCTATAATTGTCAACTTTTGCTGCGGGGCGGCGAGGTTATCATGCTGATCTCACTGGCACGTCTGACAAATGAAGGTCTCAGGTTCGAACATCAGTATCAGGCCGACGAGCCTGATCTGAGCGGGCACGAATTTCTGCTGCGCGAGCCGCCGCTCGTCACGGGCCGGATCAGCCGCTCCGGTGTTGACCTGAAAGTGCAGGGGCAGATTAAAACCGTGCTCGAACTGCCCTGCGACCGCTGCCTTGAGCCGGTCATTATTCCGGTTGAAGCGCCCTTTGATCTTTATTATTCGCCCGGCGAATACGAAGTCGGCAAAAGCGGCGAGACTGAGTTGCAGAACCGCGACCTTGATTTTGCGGTTTATGACCACGACCAGCTTGACCTGGACGCGCTCGTGCTGGAGCAGCTTGAACTGGCGCTGCCGCTGCGCGTGTTGTGCCGCGATGAATGCCGGGGCTTGTGCCCGCAGTGCGGGACAAATCTCAATGATGAACAATGTCAGTGCAAAGCGCCGGTTGATCCGCGCTGGCAGGCGCTGGCTGACCTGAAAAACGAAAGTGACGAGTAACCGCTGGTCACAGTCCTTATCCGGAGAGTTAAGATGCCGAATCCAAAACGACGCCATTCCAAATCACGCAGTCGCATGCGCCGCGCCCACGATGCGCTGCACAAGGCGAATCTGACTGCCTGTTCCAACTGTCAGCGGCTGAAACTGCCGCATCGTGTCTGTCCGTACTGTGGTTATTATGCTGGCCGCCCGGTCATCGAGATTGAAGAGTAACTGCCTGAGCGGAAGGCCAGGATCGCGGGAGAGCAGGTGACAGTTTTCGGCTGCGGCCTGAAACTCTCCCGTTCATCCGCTCTCCGGTTCTCCCCAACCCCGCCCCATTATGCTCACCAAAATCGCCCTTGATGCGATGGGCGGCGATTACGCCCCCGTCAGCGAAGTTGAAGGCGCGATCCAGGCCGCTCAGGATCTGCGTGTTGGAATCGTCCTCGTCGGGCCATCCGAACTCATCATTGATGAGCTGAAAAAACACGGCTTCAATTACCACGCCCGCCAGAAGCGCGTCTATAACAACCGCGCCACGCGCCTGCCCATCGAAATCGTCAACGCCACCGAAGTCATCACGATGGGTGAATCGGTGGCCAAGGCTGTGCGCAGCAAGCGCGACTCCTCGATTCGCGTGGCGGCGCGGCTGGTGCGTGAGGGTTACGCGCAGGGCCTGGTGAGCGCGGGCAATACGGGCGCGGTGATGATGACCACCAAGCTGATTATCGGCACGCTGCCCGCCGTTGACCGCCCGGCGCTGGCGGCTGTCTTCCCGACCATCAACAGCAACGGAGTCGTGCTGCTCGATGTCGGAGCGAATGCCGAATGCAAGGCTGAGCACCTCAAGCAGTTTGCCGTGATGGGGTCGGTCTATTCGCGCAACATTCTGGGCGTGCGCACGCCGAAGGTCGGACTGATGAGCATTGGCGAAGAGGAAGCCAAGGGCAATGACCTGACCAAAGAGGCGCTGCAACTGCTCAAGGCCGCACCCATCAACTTCATCGGCAACGTCGAGGGACGCGACATTTACACTGGCGAAGTTGATGTGATAGTCTGCGACGGGTTTACTGGCAACGTCATTCTCAAGACGAGCGAGGGCCTGATTGAGGCAATGATGGGCCTGCTCAAGACTGAACTCGGTCAGACAATTCTGACGCAGGCGGGCGCACTGCTGTCGCGCACCGCATTCCGCAGCGTCAAAAAACGACTCGATTATTCGGAATTTGGCGGCGCGCCGCTGCTCGGGGCGCGTGAAATCTGCATCATTTGTCATGGCCGTTCCAATGCCAAAGCCATCCGCAACGCGATTCGCATCGCCCGTGAGTTCCACGACGGAAAACTGAATGCCCGCATTGAAAGCGATCTGGATGAGATTGCCGGGCTGGAGGTCAGGGATTAGTCATCAGCAGGATCAGCCTGTGGAAGACTGGTTTGTGACAGGCTGAGACGCTGACGCAGGAGTAGCAGATGAGTTTATATCGCGCATTTATCGCTGGAATGGGTCACGCCCTGCCTGAGGGCCAACTGACCAATGCCGATCTGGAAAGGATCGTTGAGACTTCTGATGAGTGGATCACGACGCGCACCGGGATCAGGTCCCGGCACAAGGCGGCGCCTGATGAATACACATCAACCTTTGCCACCCGCGCCGCCCGCACCGCGCTTGAACGCGCCGGAGTCAGCGCCGCAGACCTTGATCTGATTATCTGTGCGACGGTCTGCCCGGATATGGCGCTGCCTTCGACGGCGGTGCTGATTCAGTCACAGCTTGGCGCAAAGAAAGCGGCGGCCTTTGATCTTACCGCCGCCTGTTCAGGCTTTCTTTATGCGCTGACGATTGCCAGCCAGTTTATTGCGACCGGCGCGGGCCAGAACATTCTGATTATCGGCGCGGAACTGCTGACCCGGTATGTTGATTACACCGACCGCAGCACCTGCGTGATTTTCGGTGATGGCGCGGGCGCAGCCGTCATCAGACGTTCACCCGATGGCAAACGCGGCGTGCTGGCCACGCGCATTCAATCGGACGGCGACCTGGCCGAATTTCTTTACATTCCCGGCGGCGGGACGCGCATTCCGGCTTCGCACGATTCGGTGGATCAGCGGCAGCACTTTATCAAGATGAAGGGCAATGAGCTTTTCAAGGTCGCCGTGCGTTCGATGGAAGACCTGTCACGCAAGGTGCTTGATGAAGTGAAGATGACCGCCGGTGACATTGACATTCTGGTGCCGCACCAGGCCAATCAGCGCATCACTGATGCCGTGGCTGACCGGTTGTGCATTCCGTCCGAAAAGGTTTATTCAAACATTGCGCGCATCGGCAACACCTCATCAGCTTCAATTCCCATCTGCCTTGATGAACTGAGCGAAGCCGGGCGGCTGAAACCCGGCATGACGGTGATGATGACTTCATTTGGCGCGGGGACGACGTGGGGATCGGTGCTGATGCGCTGGTAAATGATTCAGATGAACAAACCTGCCTTTATCTTTCCCGGTCAGGGTTCGCAGTACGCCGGAATGGGGCGCGACCTGGCCGACAATTTTGCGGTTGCACGCGAAACCTTTGCCGAAGCCGACGAGGCGCTTGGGTTCAGCCTGAGCGAATTATGCTTCAACGGGCCGGATGAGAATTTGCAACTGACGGCGAACACGCAGCCCGCAATTCTCGTAACTTCAGTCGCGGTTTTTCGCGCGCTGGCGGAGCAGGGCGTCGAACCGGCTTATGTCGCCGGTCACAGCCTGGGTGAATATTCGGCGCTGGTGGCCGCTGGTTCACTGGCACTGACCGAAGCCGTGAAACTGGTGCGGTTGCGCGGCGAACTGATGCAGCAGGCCGTTCCGGTCGGCACCGGAGCGATGGCCGCAATTCTGGGGCTTGATGCTGACAAAGTGACTGAAGCGTGCGCGGCTGCGGCGCAGGGCCAGATTTGTTCACCGGCCAATTTCAATTCGCCGGTGCAGGTCGTGATTGCCGGAAACACCGAAGCGGTCGAACGCGCAGTGGCTGAATGCCAGCAGCGCGGCGCCAGAAAAGCCGTGATGCTCAGGGTCAGCGCCCCGTTTCATTGCGCGCTGATGATGCCCGCGCAGGAAGGAATGACCGCGCCGCTTGCCGCCGCGTCGTTCAGTGATCTGAATGTGCCGCTGATCAATAATGCCGATGCGCGGCTGATTACGTCAGGCGCTGAAGCCCGCGACGGGCTGGTGCGGCAGATTTCATCGCCCGTGCGCTGGACTGAAAGCGTCAGTCTGATGCTCGCGCAGGGCGTGGATACTTTTATTGAAGTCGGGCCGGGCAAAGTGCTGAGCGGCCTGGTCAAATCAATCAGCAAGGCTCCGACGCTGCTGAATGTCGAAAACAGCGAAAGCCTGAATGCCTGTCTGGCAAAGCTCAACGAAATGGCCGGTCAGGCGGCATCGGAAGCGTAAACTCAGAATCGTTATTTCAGGTTCCGAATCGTGTTCAATCTGACAGGACAAATTGCACTCGTGACCGGCGGCTCGCAGGGGATTGGCC
Organism: Blastocatellia bacterium; assembly: GCA_046331565.1. Taxonomy (GTDB): domain Bacteria; phylum Acidobacteriota; class Blastocatellia; order RBC074; family RBC074; genus DASRDU01. The sequence goes on along the minus strand of JAXLQP010000001.1, from coordinate 1,760,463 downwards.
GCGCATCGGCGCTGGCGCTGGCTGACTGCGGCGCTGATGTGGCTGTGCTGGCGCGCACGCTCGAAAAATGCGAAGCGGTGGCTGAAGAGATTCGCGCCAGAGGTCGCCGCGCTCTCGCCGTGCAGGGCGATCTGGCAAAGCCTGAAGAGATCGAAGCTGCGGTCAAAAAGGTCGCCGCTGAACTCGGCCCGGTCAGCATTCTGGTCAACAACGCGGCGATTACCCGCGACGGGCTGGCGCTGCGCATGAAACGCGATGACTGGGATGCGGTGATCAATACCAACCTGACCGGCGTTTTTCTGCTGACGCAGCAGGTGCTGCCGATGATGACCAAAGCCCGGCGCGGACGCATTATCAATCTGACTTCGGTCGTGGCTCAGGCCGGCAATGTCGGCCAGGTCAACTACATTTCCGCCAAGGCCGGTCTGATCGGACTGACCAAAGCTCTGGCAAAGGAATACGCCGCCCGCAACATTACGGTCAATGCCATCGCGCCCGGTTATATCGAAACGCCGATGACGGCGGTGATGAATGAACAGGCAAAGGAGGCCATGCTGGCGCAGGTGCCGCTCAAACGGGCGGGCACTGATAATGATGTGGCCGCTGCGGTTGCTTTTCTGGCCTCAGATGAGGCAGGCTATATCACTGGTCACGTACTCAGTGTGAACGGCGGAATGTATATGTGATTGCTGATGGCGGATTCGAGATTGCAGATGACGAAAAGCAGGGCAGTCTCGACGATGGATAAATCTGCATTCGGCAATCTCAACTCTGCAATCTGTGAATAACTTACTACTGGAGGATACCAATGGCAGCAGAAGCGATTGAGGAAAAAGTCAGACAGATCATCGTGGACGAACTCGGAGTTGAAGAATCGGAAGTGACTCCGAATGCGCGGTTCATTGATGACCTTGGCGCCGACTCGCTCGATACGGTGGAACTGGTTATGCGATTTGAGGAAGAGTTCGGCATTGAAATCCCGGACGAGGATGCCGAAAAGATTCTCAGCGTCCGCGACGCCATCACCTACATCGAGCAGCACCAGAAGTAGGCCGCAAAGATTGATGCAGGCAGTCAGGCTGATTCCCGCAACTGCGCGGGGAATCGGCCTGAGTTGCTTTGGTCACGGCCTGCGGCGCTGAACCGCCTCGTCAGGCTTCAACCCCCAACCAAAGAATAATTGTTGTGAGCAACGAAATCACCAGGCGAAGAGTCGTGATTACCGGCATCGGCCTCATCAGCCCGCTCGGTAACACTACCAGTGAAACGTGGGACGGACTGGTTTCAGGCCGGAGCGGCATTGATTACATCACCCGCTTCGATACCAGTCAGTTCACCGTCAAAATCGCAGCGGAAACGAAAGGCTTCGATCCGCTGAAATTCATCGAGAAAAAAGAGATCAAGAAGATGGACAATTACATCTTCTATGCCGTCGCCGCCGCGCACGAAGCCATTGCGGATTCCGCGCTGAAAATCACGGACGACAATGCTGAAAACATCGGCGCTTACATCGGCAGCGGCATCGGCGGCTTCGGCGTCTTTGAGCGGGAGCATTCAAAGATGCTCGAAGGCGGCCCCGGTCGCATCTCTCCGTTTTTCATTCCGGCCTCGATCATCAACCTCGCTGCCGGTTATGTCTCGATTTACAACGGTCTTAAAGGCCCCAACTCAGCGACCGCGACCGCCTGTAGTTCCGGCGCGCACGCCATCGGTGACAGCTTCAGAATCATCGAGCGCGGCGATGCGGTGGCGATGGTCTGCGGCGGCACCGAAGGCGTCATCACGCCGATGTGCGTGGGCGGTTTCGCAGCGATGCGCGCACTCTCGACCCGCAACGATGATCCGCAGGCAGCCTCACGCCCGTTCGATCAGCAGCGTGATGGTTTTGTGGTCGGTGAAGGTGCGGGCATTCTGGTGCTCGAAGAACTCGAACACGCCAGAGCGCGCGGAGCCAGAATCTATGCTGAAGTCGTGGGCTACGGGATGACGAGCGATGCCTTTCACATCACCATGCCTGACCTTGACGGGCCGCGCCGCGTCATGCTCAAGACCATGAAGGACGCGGGCGTTCAGCCCGATCAGGTTGATTACATCAACGTGCATGGCACTTCGACGCCTGCCGGTGACAAGAATGAAACCAATGCCATCAAGGCGGCCTTTGGCGAACACGCCTGGAAACTCGCGGCCAGTTCGACCAAATCCATGACCGGGCATCTGCTGGGCGGTGCGGGCGGACTTGAAGGCGGCATCACTGCGCTCGCGGTGCATCATCAGCTTCTGCCGCCGACAATCAACCTCGAAAACCCCGACCCGGAATGTGATCTTGATTACGTGCCGAACGAGGCGCGCCCGGCGACGGTCAGGTATGCGCTCTCGAACAGCTTCGGCTTCGGCGGCACCAACGCGGCGCTGCTCTTCAAACGCTATGAGGAGTAGCAGCCTTTTCCGGCCCGGCCAGGCAGAAAGCAGGAAGCAGCCAGCGCGCAGCTTCCTGCTTTTTGTTTCAGGAGCGCAGTCACGACTGAACCGCAGACACGGAGGCCGCGAATAAAGTTGAACTGATCCGCTGCCGTCCGTCCGATCCGCGCCCTGTTCAGTGTCGGATTGCAAAGCGCCGTTTACAGATGGCAGCAGGTCGCCGGGTTGTCGCTGCTGCGTTCTTGTTGTATAAGACAAATGGCTGAATGAGCATTCATTCAGCCCCTTGTGACGCATTTTCATGTTCCAGGTTCCCACCACGAAACCGGATGCGGTACCAGCTTCAGCCTGGAGTTTTGTCCGGTAATCTTTCGTGGCTCAGTAACTGATGATTTATCCTGGGGCTGTTTTCGCCCTGATTAAGACCTGACAGGATCACCTATGAAAATCATTGTTTGTCTCAAACAGGTTCCCAAAAACGATTCAATTCTGCGTATCAACGATCAGCAGACGTGGATTCAGGAGCGCGACCTGACTTATGAAATCAACGAACCCGACGCTTACGCCCTGGAAGCCGCGCTGCGATTAAAAGAGAAACACGGCGGCGAAGTCATTGCCTTGTCGCTCGGCCCGGCCCGCGTGCAGTCGGTCATCAAGGAAGCACTCGCGCGCGGCGCTGATCGCGGCCTGCACCTTGAGGACGCCGCTTTCGATCAGCTCGATGCTTTCGGCATCGGACAGGTAATTGCCTCGGCGGCAAAGGCCGAAGGCTTCGATCTGCTGCTGACCGGGTTGCAGTCTGATGACCTGGGTTACGGGCAGACGGGCGTGATTGTGGCTGAACTGACCGGCCTGCCGCACGCGAGCATCGTCATGGAAATTCAGCCGGGCGAAGGTTCGATGCGCGTCAAGCGCGAACTCGAAAACGGTTTCTTCCAGTGGGTAACGATGCCGATGCCGGCAGTGCTGACGATTCAGTCGGGCATCAATACGCTGCGTTACGCCACGCTCAAGGGCATCATGGCCGCCAAGAAGAAAGAGATCAAAAAGCTCGACGCGGCAGCCCTCGGCCTCGATGCCGCCGCGCTCGCGCCGAAAATGCAGGTGCGGCAGATTTACTTCCCGCAAAAGACCAAACAGACGCAGTTCATCGAAGGTTCAGCGGCTGAAATTGCGGCGAAGCTGATGGACAAGCTGAAAAACGAAGCACGCGTTTTCTGAACAGCGTGATTGATTGAAGGCTGAGAGATGAAGGATGAAAGGCATTCCTTCACTACTGCGGCTGTGATGCCCGGCAGTCCGGGCACGCGAGACTGACAGCATTTCAGAGTTACGTGCAGTGCATTACCGCGACCGTCAGGGAGCGGAGAAACACACGATCTGAAACTGCTGTAAAAAAACTACCGGGAGCGAAAAAGCTGTGAACGAGAATCTCAAACCTGAAGAACGCCTGAGGCTGCTGCGCGCCAGAGCGCAGGCGATTCAGTCACTCTTTGAAGCTGATCAGAGCGATCAGCAGACAGCGGACAGATCGCTGGCTGAGCGGCAGGAATTACAAAAGGCGCGTGAAGCCGAACCGCCTGACAGCCTGCTCAAGCCTGATCATCTGAGTCTGTTTCTGCGTTCACTCAGTTCCCGGCTCAATCACGCGATTGATGAAATTCGCGCTTCATCAAACGATCTGGAAACCCTGAATGACGAAGTCAGACGCATTGAACAAATGCTCGGAAGGGATCATTGAATAAATTATGGCAAACGAAATTCTGGTTCTGATCGAACACGTCGAAGGAAAGATCAACAAGGCTTCGTGGGAAGCCGTGCGCGCCGCGCAACTGATTGGCGCGCAGACCGGACAGGAGACAGCCGCCGTCATCGCAGGCAGCGGCGTTGACGCAATGGCGGCGGAACTGGCCGCAAAAAAACTCAACCGTGTCTACACCGTCAACAGCGAATGGCTCAAAAACTATTCGCCGGATGGTTACACGGTCGCTTTCAAACAGGTCATCGAACAGACACAGGCCGCGCTCGTGCTGATGGCGCACACTTATGAAGTTCGTGATTACGCGCCGAAACTGGCGACCGCTTTTCGCCGCGCCTTCATTGGCGATTGCATCGGTTACAAGATTGACGGCGGCCATGTGGTCTTCACGCGCCAGGTTTTTCAGGGCAAGCTTTCGGTTGATGTTGTGCCGACCGGAGACACGCCGCATTTCGCCAGCTTTCAGATCGGTTCGTTTCGCGGCGATGAGTGTGAAGCCGGTCAGGCCGAAGTCAAAGCCGTCAACGTCAACCTCGATGCCGATGTGATTCGCCATCAGCCTGAAGAACGCTTCAGGGAAGCAAAGGCCGCCGTTGATCTGACGCAGGCGCCGCTGATCGTTTCAGTCGGGCGCGGCATCAAGGAGCAGAAGAACATCGAAATCATCGAGAAACTGGCCCGCGCGCTCGGCGCAGAAGTCGCCGCCTCGCGTCCGATCTGCGACAACGAATGGCTGCCGATGGATCGTCAGATCGGTTCATCAGGCCAGACCGTCGCGCCGAAACTTTATCTGGCCGTCGGCATTTCCGGCGCGATTCAGCACCTCGTCGGCATGAAAGGTTCGCGCACAATTGTCGCCATCAACAAGGACAAGGAAGCCCCGATCTTTGAAATTGCCGATTACGGCATCGTCGGCGACCTGTTTGAAATCGTTCCGGCGCTGACGGCTGAAGCCGAGAAGATGAAGCAGTAGAAAAGCGGTGGTTAGTGGTCAGTGGCTGGTGGTTGGAAGAAGCGGTACGTCTGATTACCGGGCGCTGATCACTGGTCACTGACTGGCTGCGATGATTGACCACGACCGGTTATTCAAGGAACTGCTGACGACGTTCTTTGTCGAATTTGTCGAGTTGTTTCTGCCCGATGCCTTTGAACTGCTGGATGCCGGGTCAGTAACATTTCTGGACAAGGAAGTGTTTACTGATGTGACTTCGGGGCAGAAGCACGAGGTTGATCTGGTGGCCAGAGTCCGTTTTCAGGGGCGGGAAGCGTTCTTTCTCATTCACATCGAAAGCCAGTCTGATGCGCGCGCGTGGTCGCCGGAACGAATGTTCATCTACTTTGCGCGGCTTTATGAGAAATACCGGCTGCCGGTTTTTCCGGTCGTGGTCTTCACCTTCGATTCGCCGCGCTTTCCGCAGCCTGACTTTCACCGCGTCGGATTCCCTGAATGGCGTGTGCTGGATTTCAATTTTCGCGTGATTCAGTTGAACCGCCTGAACTGGCGTGATTATCTGAAACGTGAAAATTCGGCAGCTACCGCGCTGATGGCAAAGATGCGCATGAGTCGGCAGGAACGCCAGCGCGTCAAATATGAATGCCTGCGCCTGATGGCCACGCTGAAAATTGATCCGGCCCGCATGCGGCTGATTGCCGGATTCGTGGACGTTTACCTGCGACTCAGCGCTGAAGAAGAGCAGTGGGTCAGGCAGCAGTTGCAGAAACTTGATCCGGCAGCGAGGAGGAAACTTATGCAGATTACGACCAGTTGGGAAGAAAAAGGTTTGCAGAAAGGCTTGCAGAAAGGTTTGCAGAAGGGCCTGAAGCAGGGGCGGCAGGAAGGGCGAAAGACGGGGAAACGGGAAGGCAAGGCGGAACTGCTGCTGCGGATGCTCGCCTGGCGCTTTGGGCGGCTCTCAAAAACTCTGCGCGGCAGAATTACCGGGCTGTCGCCTGAACTGCTGGACCGGCTCGGAGAAGCGATTTTCGATCTGCGCGATCAGAAGGCGCTGGCCGGATGGCTGGATGAACAGGAGGAGAAATAATCTCATTTCCGATTATGGACAACATCGAACGCGAAAGTCTTGATCTGGATGTTTTGTTTGTCGGCGCAGGCCCGGCATCACTGGCCGGAGCTTATCGCCTGCGGCAGTTGATCAATCAGCACAACGAAAATGCTGCTCAGACGGGCGCGAAACCGCTGGATGAAATTTCCATCGGCATTATTGAAAAGGGGCGCGAAGTCGGGTCGCACATCATCTCAGGCGCAGTGATGGATCCGCGCGCGATCAGGGAACTGATGCCTGACTTCAGGGAACGTGGCTGCCCGCTCGAAGCTGAAGTCACGGAAGAGGACGTTTCATATTTCACCGCGACGCGAAAGATCAAAGCCCCGATCATTCCGCCGCCGCTCAACAATCACGGCAATTATGTCGTCTCGCTCAACAAGCTGATTCGCTGGCTCGGCCCGATTGTCGAGGAATCGGGCGTGGATATTTTCCCTGAGTTTCCCGGCGCTGAAATGCTTTACGACAACAATCGCGTAATTGGCGTGCGCACCGGCGACAAAGGCATCGGGCGCGACGGCGAACCGAAGGATAACTTTGAGCCGGGCGTGGATATTCACGCCAAAGTGACCGTGCTTGGCGAAGGCTCGCGCGGGTCGCTGACGAAAAAGCTGGTCGAGCGACTCGGACTTGATGAAGGCCGCAATCCGCAGGTTTATGCGTGTGGCGTCAAGGAAATCTGGGAGATGCCGAAAGGCCGCGTCAAACCGGGCTGGGTGATGCACACGCTCGGTTATCCGCTGCCGAGTGATACGTTCGGCGGCAGCTTCGTTTATGGCATGCAGAACGACCTGCTCGACATTGGTCTGGTCGTCGGGCTGGATTATCGCAACCCGCACACCGACCCGCACCGATTGTTCCAGCAGTTCAAGCAGCATCCGTACATTGCGCGCCTGCTCGAAGGCGGGAAAATGCTGTATTACGGCGCGAAGACGATTCCCGAAGGTGGTTATTTCTCGCAGCCGAAATATTACGGCGACGGATTTCTGATCATCGGGGATTCGGCCAGCTTCCTGCAGTCGCAGAAACTCAAGGGCATTCACATGGCGATGCAGTCGGGGATGTTTGCGGCGCAGGCGATTTATGAAGCTCTGGTTGCCGACCGCTTTGACAACGAACAGATGAAACGCTTCGAGCAACTGGCGCGCTCAAGCTGGATTGAAGGGGAACTCTACGAAGTTCGCAACTTCCACCAGTCATTTGAGCATGGGCGCGTGCGCGGACTCGTTGAGAGCGGGTTGCAATACCTCACGGGCGGGCGCGGACTGCGCGGCGATCTGCGCCACGCCAAGCCCGGACACGAGCAGATGCTCAAACTCAGCGAAATCGGCATCAATCCGAACAACGGCTTTGCGGCGCTCGATCCGCCGCCGCCGAAATACGACAACAAGCTGACCTTTGACAAGGTCACGGATGTTTACCGCTCCGGCACCGAACACGACGAAGATCAGCCGCCGCACCTGCACATTCTCGATCCGAATGTCTGCATCAATCGCTGCACGCGCGAATACGGCAACCCGTGCCAGCATTTCTGCCCCGCTGCGGTTTATGAAGTTGAGGAAGTCAACGGCGGGCGCAGGCCGAAGCTGAACTTCTCAAACTGCGTGCATTGCAAGACCTGCGACATTATGGATCCGTATCAGATCATTGACTGGGTCACGCCCGAAGGCGGCGGCGGCCCGAATTACATCAATCTCTGATGATCACTTCACAACGAAACAAGCCGCAGTGACGCAGATTGTGCAGGTCAGGGCTGATCTGACTGAGTGACGGCTTCGACCGTCCACTGGATGTAGAACTGGCCTTTCTGATTGACGCCGAGCCGCAGCCGCAGATGCACTGTCTCGTTCGGCTTGCAGGCCCCGACCGGCAACGGCGCTGCCACCGTCGAGTTGATCCCGCCGGCTGTTTGCGCCCCGCTGACCGCTTCCAGCGTCGTGCCCTTCACCGTCAGCGTGCTCGCTCCGACCGTCGCCGTCGTGTCAACTGAAGTGATGATCCGGTGCACGCCCTGCGGCGCGACCAGCGCGCCCCGATTGTCCGTCGTCAGTTCCACCAGCCGCAGCCGCAGCTTCGTGATCGTTTTGCCCGTCCGGTTGGTATAGCTGCGCTGAATGTAGATCGAACCAATCGGCCTGCTGACCGCATCCTTGTCTGCGGCGGCGGTTGAAGACACCTGATTGGGCTGTGCAGTGGCTGCTTTGGACGGGTCGAGCAGGGTGATCTCGAGATACTCCGTCCGCCCGCTGAAGGGATGATAATTGAGCGGCGCGGTCAGGTTCTCCGGCCCCGGCGAACCGAGGATGGCCGTGCGTCCGCTGGCTGACCGGGCTGACGGCGACAAAGAAGAAATCGTTCTGATTGCTCCTGTATCCTGAGCAAAGCCGAAGTGTGACCGAGCCTGCGAACAAAGGCATACTCGCCAGCCGTCGTGATGCCGCCTGCGGGACTCAGGCCTGCGCCTTCCCTGGAGAGTTGCTGACGCCGCTGAAGCCGACCGCATCAAGCCGGGTCAGGGCGCTGAAACTGGCCGGTGTGGCGGTGGTGAAGAGCGCCAGTCCGCTGCCGTCAGGGATGTCGGCTGACCAGGCGGCATCTCCGGCGGCGGCATTGATCCCGCCATAATTCGCCAGACTGTAGCCTGCGGAATTGACGCCGAGGAAGTGTCCGACGCGGGGAATGACGGTGCCGTTCGGGATGGTGAAGAGGACGACTGGATTGTTACCGGCGTCGAGGGCGGCGACAGACCAGCCCGCCGAGCCGTCGCTGCTGCTGACGGTGATGGGGGAGTCAGTGCGGTTGGCTGTTTCGACGAACTCATCGAGGTTTGACTGAGTGGCGCTGCCGCGGAATCTGAACTCGCTGATGAGGAGGCCGACGGTGTTGTTGCTGCCCGTGACCGTGAGCGAGGCGGCAGTGGTGGCGAGTGAGCCGCAGGCAGTGGAGAAGAGGGCGCGGTACTGGTTGCCGTTGTGCGCGGCGGTCGCGGTGAAACTCAGCGTCGTGGATGTTGCGCCGGGCAGATCGGTGAACGATCCGCCGGGAACTTTGACCTGCCACTGCACGGCTGCTGACGGATTACTGGCCGCGCTGAAACTTACTGCTGCGCCTGCGGACACGCTCTGGCTGACCGGCTGCGTGGTGACTGTAAACGGAAAGTTCACCGTCAGCGTTGCGGCGTTTGATGTGGCTGTGCCTGCGGTGTTGGTGACGACGCAATCATAACTTCCTGCTTCGGCGGACGTGAATGGATTGATGGTCAGCGTGGCTGTGGTTGCGCCGGAAACTGCGCCGCCGTTGCTCAGATTGATGCCGCCTTTGCGCCACTGGTACGACAGCGGCGTGGTTCCGGTGGCCGTGACAGACAGGCTGACGGATGAATTGTTGCAGACTGACTGTGACACCGGATGCTGCGTGATGGCGGGTGGCGCAGGCAGGAAGAAAGTCTGCACCGTTTCATATCCTGAAGCATCGCCCGCAAAACCGCTGCGCATCTGCCAGCCGCGCGCCCGCAGCAGAAAGTCCTGACCGAGCGGGAAGGCCAGTCCGGTCATCTGCCAGTTCGCGGTTGTGCCGATGCGTGAACCGTTGCCGAAACTGGTCCAGTTCGTGCCGCCGTCGGTTGAATATTCAAACGTGGCGCGATCAATTTCGGGGCTGGCCCCGTCGCGCGTCCACGTCGCTGTGCCGCTGGCATTCACGGCGAGGCTTTGCGTGGCAGCGGTCGGGCTGGTCAGGCGGGCCAGGAAGTTGCGCGACTGCTGGCTGATGACGGTGAAATAACCGCCTGCCAGCACTCTGCCGTCTGCCTGCGTTGCCAGGGCCAGAACCGCATCACTGGTTTCGGAATTGAAACTGGTGTCAGCCGAGCCGTCAGCATTGAGCCGGGCAATATTCCTGCGCAACTGCCCGCCGATACTGCTGAATCGTCCTCCGACCAGAATTTTGCCGTCCGTTTGCAGGGCAAAGGCGCTGACTGAGGAACCGGCATTCGCATTGAACCCGGAGTCGAGCGTGCCGTCGCTGTTGAGGCGGGCCAGGATATTGCGCGACTGCCCGTCAATGCTGGTGAATGCGCCTGCAATCAGGATTCTGCCATCAGGCTGCACCAGAATACCGTCAATCCGGTGTTCATTGCTGGTATTGAAAGCAATGTTCGGATTGAAGCCGGTGTCGAGCGTGCCGTTTGAACTGAGCCGGGCGATGCGATTGCGTGACTGGCCGTTGACGCTGCTGAAATAACCCGCCAGCAGAATCTTTCCGTCAGGCTGCGTGGCCAGTGCTGTCACGGCGGTGTCTGTGCTGGCATTGAAACCCGGATCAGCCGTGCCATTTGAATTGAGCCGGGCAATGTTGCTGCGCGACTGTCCGCCGATGACCGAGAACTGACCGCCAGCCAGCACTTTTCCGTCTGCCTGCGCGATGACTGCATAAGCCGGGCCGTTTGACGCGGCGTTGAATGAACTGTCGAGCGTGCCGTCGCTGTTGATGCGGGCGACATAATTCTGGCGGTCGCTGTTGCCCGCTCCGCCAATCAGAATTTTGCCGTCAGCCTGCACCGTGACTTCACGCACATCACCGAGTCCGGTCGGATTGAAAGCGGCGTCAATCGTGCCGTCAGCATTGAGCCGGGCGAGCCGGTCGCGCGCTTGGCCGCCCACGTTTGCAAAGCGTCCGACGATCAGAATCCTGCCGTCCGGCTGCACGGCAAGATCGCTCACAAACGAATCACCGACAGTGCCGGTCACATTGGCATTGAAAGCTTCAGCCAGCGCCGTGATGAAAGTTGCGGGTTGAGAAATCACAGGGCCGCAGGCATTGCTGACGATGACATCGAACTGATCGCTCCCGACCACGTCTGCCGTGCTGATGGTCAGTGATGACTGCGTTGCGCCCGAAATCGCTTCACGATTTTTGCGCCACTGATAACTCAGCCCTGAACCTGTGGCGCTGACCGTAAAGGTCACTGAAGCATTGGGCGTGTAAAGCTGGCTGGCGGGCTGCGTCGTAATCACCGGCGCGCTGTCGGACGGGCCGCAGTTGCTGCTTGTCGCGGCGTAAACGCGCACGTAATCAACCAGCATATCTTTGGGCAGCGTACTGTTCAGCGCAGCCAGATAACAATCAGAACTCTGATTCTGACTGAGGCAGAAAACATCATTGGGCCAGTTGCCTCCGACTGCCAGGTTGAGCAGCACGAAGAACGGACGATTGAAAACCCAGGTGCTGCCAGTCGGCATCTCGGTCGGCCTGACGGTTTTGGACAAACTGCCGTCCACATACCAGCGCAGTTCATTCGGTTCCCATTCAAGCGCAAAGACGTGGTAATCGCTGCTGAACTGAGCGCCGTTCGGCAGATTGAAAATTCCCTGCAGGTGCGCGTTGGCGGGATAGGTTGCGCCGGGGCCGTGCAGGTGGCTGTAAACCGTTGACGGCTGGCCGATGTGTTCCATCACGTCAATTTCACCGCATCCGGGCCAGTCAGTGGTCAGCAGGTTATCGCCCATCATCCAGAAAGCGGGCCACAAACCCTGTCCGGCGGGCAGCTTGATGCGCGCTTCAAAACGCCCGTATTTCTGCGCGAAGCCCGTGTAACCGGCATTGCCATTTGCGCCCGGCAGCGTGCGCAGGCGCGCCGAAGTGTATTCCCGCGTCACATTGTCAGCACCGGTAAAAGTCTCTTTGATGGCTCTGATGACGAGGTTGCTGTCCTGAACGAAGGAGTTTTCGCGGCGACTGGTATAAGCCTGCTTCTCGCCGTTGTAATTGCCGAACAGTTCAAAATCCCACCAGTTCGGATCGGGCGCTGAACCGTTCACCCCGTCAAATTCATCGTGCCAGGTCAGCGTGTAACCCGCAGGCGTCGGAATCGAAACCGTCAGCGTTGCCGGATCGGTCGTTGCCGTGCCGTAGTCATTGGTCAGCACGGCGCGATATTGGTTTCCGTTGTGCGTCGTGTTGACAGCGGCAATCGTGTAAGTCGTCTGCGTCGCTCCGCTGATGCCGCTCCAGTTGCTGCCCCCATCGCTGCTGATTTGCCACTGAATGGTGATGGGCGCAGTGCCCGAAGCGGCAACGGTGAAGGTTGCGGCTGAACCGTAAGCAATGGTTTGCGACTGCGGCTGCGTGGTCACGACCGGAGGCGCATTGACCGTCAGTGCGGCTGTGGCTCCGGCAATATTCGCGCCATCTGTGCGCCGCTGATAAGTCGGCGGCACGGAACCCGAAGCCTTTACTGAAAAGATGACGAGGGTGTTGAGAAATGTCCGACCCGTCGTGGCAATGGCTGCCACTGCTTTGCCGGAAAAGTGAAGCGGGCCTGCAATCAGCACCAGCGAGAAAATGAGTACTGACAGAATCAGCGGACGGCGAGCAAACTTCAGGGTGTGTGCAGACCAGGACAACAGGCGTGAGGGTTGTTGAGGCATAGGGCAAACCTTTCTGATCGGGGCTGACTGAACTGATTACAAGCTGAATACTCGCGGCTGAACTGACTGCGCGCAACTGGACTCCGGCAGAGGTCAGAATAACTCTGCTCAATGATAGAAGCGTAAACTGAGGGGGGAATGGTTCACTGTCAGACGGAAAAATCTTATGGCCGGATTCAGAATCAGACAAGTGAACTTGTCATCAGGCAGGTCTGGCATCCGGTTGATGGAAAGCAGAGACAGCGCGTGAGACTGTCCGGCTGAACTCTCACGCGCCCTTCCTGCTTCCCGACCGACTCTGATTCAGGGGCGAATTGAAATGGTTCTGTCAGTCGAATTGTTCGATGTGTTGGGATCGCCTGCATCAGAGGAGACAGTCGCTCTGGTCAGCACAACTGAACTGGCCGGAGTAAAGGGATTGATTTGCAGACTCATTCTGATCTGCGCTGTTTCGCCCGGCGCGAGTTTCGGAATTTCGATTCTGTAAAAATATCCTGTCAGCCTGGCCAGCGGGTTGATTGTCACCGGCTCCGGCTGGCAGGCTCCGCCATTTCCGGCCTGACACCCACGTACCGCGACAGTGAAGGGAAACTGCTGCCTGACCACCACAGCGGTGGCAGTGTCCGGGCCTGTATTGGTGACGTATGTCGTCAGGTTCAGCCTTCCGCCCGGAGCGACGGAACTGGTCGTGGTCAGCATTCTGACTGCCAGATCAGCCTCAGTCGCCGCGCGCAGCAGCACGACGAAGGCGCTCGGCACGCCCGGAAAATCCTGGTATTCGTTTCTGAGCGGGAAGTCAGGTGACGAGGTCGAACCGGCCAGATAAATGCGCCCGAACCGATCCAGTGTCAGCGCCGCTGCCCGGTCATCACCACTGCCACCAAGATAAGTCGAGAAGGTGAGCGCAGACCTGCCCGCCAATCTGGTATTGATGCAGGCAATAAAGACATCCTCGCCGCCCTGATACTGTTGATAAGGCTTCACCAGCGGAAAATCAGTCGAGTCCGTAACGCCAGTGACACAGACCTGCCCATGGTCATCAGCCGCCAGACCATCGTCAAAGTCGCGATTGCTGCCTCCAAGGTAAGTGGAGAAGAGCAGCGAGGCATCGCCAGCCTGGCGTGGATCGAATCTGGCGATAAAGATGTCTCTGTTGCCACGATAGCCCTGAATGCCATTGCGGACTGGCAGATTGTCTGAGGTGGTATTGCCAAGTATGTACACGGTACCTGAACTGTCAGCATCAATTTCACTGGCTGTTTCCTCTCCGCTCCCACCGAAGTAAGTCGAATAAAGCAGCGATGCACTGCCGCTTTTGCCAGTGTCCACGACGGTCAGAAAGGCGTCGTTGCCGGGGCGGTCATTCTGGTACTCATTCAAAGTCGGAAAATCAGGTGAATCTGTCTGACCAGTCACGTAGACGATGCCGTTTCCGTCAGTCTCAATATCCGAGCCACCTTCTCCCAGTCCCCCGGTGAATCCACCTTTGCTGCCACCAAGATAAGTCGAGTAGCGAAGCGACGCCGGGCCTGAACGGTTGGTATCCAGCCGCGCAACAAATGCGTCCTGTTCACCCTGATCCGGCTGATATTCATTGAGAGTTGGAAAATCAGGCGAACCGGTGTAGCCGGTGACATAGACCTGTCCGTTTTCATCAGCGGCAATGTCAACAGCATCGTCGAAGTCGCTGCCGCCCAGATATGTTGACCAGACCAGCCGGACATTGTCTGACTGGCTGGCATCAAGCCGGATGATGAACCCGTCAAGTCTGCCCCGAAAGCTATTCTGATAAGCGTTCCGCGTGGGAAAGTCTGTGGAAGCCGTATAACCGCTGACATAGATGTTGCCCTGTCCATCGGCTCTGATTGAGCCGCCACTATCGGTCTCTCCGCCACCGAGGTAAGTTGAAAAGAGCAGCGAACTGCTGCCCGAACGGGCAGGGTCAATCTTCAGCACAAACGCATCGCGGCTGGCGAAGACCGGATCACGGCTGTTTGCATGGTGGCCCTGAAGCCTGGAGCGGGTGGGAAAATCGGGAGTATTGGTATCGCCGGTCACGTACACAAAACCAGCCGGGTCAAGGGCGATGTCACGCGCGCGACTTTCCGCATTGCTGCCGCCAAGGTAGGTGGCATAGTTCAGGGATGGCGCGCCGCGCAACAGTGAGTTAAGCCGGGCAATGAAAACGTCACGGCGACCCTGGTAAGTCTGTGCCGGTTGTGTCAGGGGAAAACCATCTGAATCCGTATCACCGACAACTATGATCAGGCCGCGCCGGTCAGTGACGATGCCCCACCCTCTGTCCTGTCCTCCGGTGCCGAGATAAGTCGAATAAGTCAGCGAAGCGGGGCCGGGAACGCGCGTGTGAAGAACAGTCACAAAAGCATCATCACCGCCCTGATCTTTCTGATATTCGCCAGCAGTCGGGAAGTTGGTTGAACGTGTGCCGCCAATGATGTAAGCCCGTCCGGTGCCATCCACCGCCACATTCTGCCCGACATCGTAATCGCTTCCACCCAGATAAGTGGAATAGATCAGAGACGTGCTGCCGGCGCTCGTGGTGTCGAGTCTGGTCAGAAAGGCATCTCCGCCTGACTGGTAAGTCTGAAACTGATTGCGCAGCGGGAAGTCACTGGAATAGGTTTCACCTGTCACATACACGCTCTGATCATCATTCACATCCACCGCCAGTCCCAGAATGTTGTCGGTATTGTTGCCGCCCAGGTAAGTGGAATAGAGCAGGGCGGCTGTCCCGGAGCGGCGCGTGTCGAGTTTCGTTACGAAGCCGTCACCTGCGGGCTGATCTTTTTGTAACTGATTGAGGACCGGAAAGTCCGCTGAGTCTGTGTAGCCGCCGAAGTACGTGAACCCGGCGGCATCCACCGCAATCGCATGACCCACGTCCTGCCCGCTGCCACCGAAGCGCGTGGAATATTGCAGCGCCGTCGGGCCACCTGCGGTATTGATCCTGGCAACGAACGCATCCTTGCCTCTGCGCTGACTCTGATATTCGTTGCGCAGAGGGAAGTCGTCGGAGACTGTATCACCGACGAGATAAGCCTGCCCGGCGTCGTCAACGGCAAGCTCCACTGAGAAGTCATCATCACTGCCCCCCAGAAAAGTCGAAAAGACAAGCGCATCCTGCACGGGCCTGGTTGTGTTAATGACCGCCAGGAAAGCATCAGTCCTGCCCTGGTAATTCTGAAACGGGTTGCGCACCGGAAAGCCGCTGGAGAAGGCGTTTCCGGTTACATAGACAAGCCCGGCGCGATCCACGGCAATGGCGTTCGCTGCGGCGCTGCTCAGGAAGTACGAAAACTCAATGGCGGCAGCTCCGGCGCGTTCCGGATTGAGTTTTGTCACGAAAGCCCCTGAACTGAACTGAATCTGTGACGTGCCGGGAAAGCGACGGGCAGTCGTGCCGCCGCACAGGTAAATCTTCCCGTCTGCATCCACTGCGACATCCGAGGCTGAATCGTCAGCCGGAGAGAAACTGCCCCCGAAGTAACTTGAATAGATCAGCACCGGATCAATGATCAGCGGCAGCGAACGGTCATAATTCGCAATTTCAAAACCAGCCTGATTACCCGCAGTCAGCACATACCGGCCTGCAATTTCGCGTCGCTGCCCGCTGACCTCCTGGTAAATGACCGGTCTGTGCTGGCGAATCTCCTCGCCTGCCACCCGCAAAATCAGATCACCGTCAGGACTGAGTCTGATTTTTTCAGCGCCGGAAAAGTTCAGGCGAATCAGGCGCGGGTCGGCTCCGGGCGCGACGACGAAATCGTATTCCATCTGCTGCTGATTGCCGTACCAGATCAGATCAATGCCGGGATACACCGATTCGTACCTGACCTTCGCATACTGCACAATGCCGGTCTGCCATTTCTGCGGATCGCTGCCCGTGAAATAGCTGACCCGAGCTGTCAATTCATCAAGACCGGTAATTCGTGGTTCACGGGCAGCATTGATCAGCCCCATCCGCAGCGTGACGATCTGCTCCTGAACCTCCTGATTGATTACAGGTGATCGCTCCGACCGCTCGACCGTTCCGGTCTGGCGTTGCAGGCTGAGGACAGCTTCACTGCTGGTAAGAAAGAGCGTGAATCCCTGCCCCCGCGCCAGAAATTTCACCTGGCTGTCGGTCTGCCCTCTGTTCTCTTCAAAACTGACCGGCAGGCCTGCCAGCGTTTCTCTGACCTTCGCGCCGACTGCCTGTCTGGTGGCAGAGTTTTCGTGTTGCAACTTTCCGGCAGCAGGCAGGGAGTAAAGATCAGTCATCGGGCCGGAGTTCTGAGACGGCATCCTTGTTTCCAGAAATAAAGGGTGAAAGCTGAGTATGAGTGATAAAGCGACAGCCATTTTTCCGGCTGAATATCTGATCAGGAAGTGAGGCATCTTGCGGCTCCTTTCGCAGGCTGACAGTTGAGGCAGGACAGCGCTTTTACCTTCCTGAACCAGGACACACTCCTGCCAGGACGTGAGAGCGCCAGCCACGGATTACTTTGATTTTTCTGCTGCGGATGCTGGAAGCCTGAACCCGCAGGCAGAGAAAAAAACTGTTGTCACTTTCCGGTAGTAAGGGGCTGAGGATAAAAAGGCCGGCAGACTACGTGACCATCTGTAAAGACTGCCTGATCGTTCCAGTGATGAAGAAAGTTGTTCCTCGGCAGGAAAAGCGTAAAGCGGCGGAAAAGTGGTTCAGGAATTTTGAGGCTGTGGTGATGAAAAAAATGTTGCTGAGATCAACGGCCCTGACTGCTGACTTCCGTTGCTGCTGCCGCGCGCCACACTCGCGCCGTGCCGTCCCAGCTTCCGCTCGCCAGCGTCCGGCCATCGGCTGAAAAGGCGACTGACCAGACCTGATCGGTGTGATCGCGCAGCGTCAGGACTTCCTGAAGTGTTGTCAGGTTCCAGAGTCTGACCGTCCGATCATTGCTCGCTGTCGCCAGTCGTCGGCCATCAGGCGCGAAGGCGACGGAAAAGACTTCGTCGGTGTGGCCGCGCAGCGTGGCGCGTTCCGCAAGTGTCGCCACGTCCCACAGCTTCACTGTCCGGTCGCGGCTGCCGGTGGCGATGGTTTTGCCATCGGGTGAGAATTTCACTGACCAGACCCAGTCGCTGTGTCCTTTGAACGTCGCCAGTTCGCGGCCTGAGGCCCTGTCCCAGAGCCGGGCTGTGTTGTCCATGCCTCCGGTCAGCAGTTGCGCGCCATCGGGCGAAAAGGCTACGCAGAGAACGTGGTTGTTGTGACCGGCGTATTGCCTGAGCAGCTCGCCCGAAGCTGCGTCGCGCAAACGAGCTTCAAGCCTGCCGGGAACGGCGAGCCATTTGCCGTCGGGCGAGATGGCGAGCGAACGAATCCCATGGGCCGTGTCGTTGGAGATCGTTTTCAGAACCTGTCCGCTGGCGATGTCCCACCATCGTATTGTGCTGTCATCGCTGCCGCTCACGAGCGTTCTGCCGTCGGGCGAAAAGGCGATGGCGAGGATCTGAGCCTTGTGTCCGCGCAGCACTGTCATCGCGCCATCCTGCAGGTTCCACAGGCGCACTGTCCCATCCTGACCGCCTGCCGCCACGCGTGAACCATCGGGCGAAATGGCGACGGAGAAGATCAGGCCGGTGTGACCGTCCAGCACGTCCGGTGTCAGGAGGTCGCTCACGCGCCAGACTCTGGCCGTGCGGTCGTGGCTGGCCGTGACGAGCAGTTGATAATCGGGCGAAAAATCCAGGCTGTAAATTTCATCCTCGTGTCCGCGAATGACCTTCAGTTCGCGGCGCGCCGCCACGTCCCAGAGCCGCAGCGTGCGGTCGTTGCTGATCGAGGCGAGGAAGCGTCCGTCCGCTGAGAAGAGGGCGCGAAGGATCAGATCCGAATGACCGCGCAGGACGGCGACTTCACGCCATGTTTTCAGATCCCAGAGCCGGATGGCGCGATCATCGCCCGCCGTCGCGAGCAGCCCGGCGCGCGCGGAAAAGTCTGTGCTTCTGACATAATGGTCAGGCCCGGTTCTGATTTCCCCCTTCAGTCGGCCTGTCGCGGGATCGAAGAACTGCATCTGCCCGCTTCGCGCAGGATCGTGCACCGCCAGCAGGCCGCTCAGGTTCCACACTCTGATTCCGGTCTTGCCGCGAATCGTAAAGACCAGTCGGCCCGTTCTGAGATCCCACATCCGCAGCACCCGCTGTCCATACCTGGCCAGCATCAGTTCAGGGAGTTGTTCAGGAAATGGAAAGGATGCGCCGTCAAATGTTTCAGCGACCGGCGGCAGTGCGCGCAGGAGATGGCCGGTTCTGACATTCCAGATGCGGATTACATTATCTTTGCCACCCGTCACCATCCGGTTGGCGTCGAGCCAGCACGGGATGCTCAGCCCGTTTTCGGGATCGGAGAGAGTAGTAATGACGCGACCACTGAGGTCTTTGATGAGGATGCGGTCCGGCGTCTCCGGTGAAGCTGTCAGATCAGGGGGCGACGGGCCGTACATGTTCAGGGGAGCGGGATCAGGTGTGACCAGACGCCAGTTCGCGGTCTCCCAGTTGTGCAACTGCCGCTGATCGTCCGACCTGACGGTAGTGGTTTGCAGCAGTCGGCCTTCTGCCATGAAGTAAGCGGCCTCGACCGGATCATCGTGTCGCAGCGCGATCAGTTCGCGGTGCGCGAGCCGCCAGAGATAAAACCACTCGAAGCCGCGCAGTTCCTCTTCGCCCCGTTGCGGGACAAAGCTGAGCAGCTTCTCGTTCATCGGCGCCAGGTCGCTGTGTTGCCAGTCATCCAGCGCCTGCGGCATCTGTGCGGCATAACGCGCGCGTCGCTGTTCGCGCGCCTGCTCGCGCGCAAGATGTAACTGGCTCAGGGCATATAACAATCCACCGGCGAGCAGCAGCGACATAATCAGCGCATTGGCGGTGGCCGCCCTGTGCCGCCGCACAAACCTGCCCGCGCGATAAATCAGTGAAGCGCCCCGCGCCAGCACCGCTTCGCCGTTCAGATGCCGCTCAATATCAGCGCGCAATGCACTGACCGAAAGGTAACGCTGCGCCGGATCCTTGCGCAGCGCCATCAGCACAATGTTGTCGAGATCGCCGCGTAAAGCGGAAGTCGGAAGTCGGAAGTCGGAAGTCGGAAGTCGGTAGACGGAAGCCGGAATTCGGTAGTCGGTAGTCGGTAGCTGGCACGCGGGAGACTGTGGACGGTAGTTGGCCGCATCTGCATCGCCAGCTTCTTTATCTACCGACTGCCGTCTACCGACTTCCGACTTCCGCTTGTTATCTGCCGACTGCTGTCTACCGTCTACCGCCTGCCGACTACCGACTACCGACTTCCGACTTCCGCTTGGCCTTGGCGGTTCGGTTTCGCAAATGATGCGCACGGCTTCGTGCAACGGGTGGCCGCTGAGCTGATAGGGGCGCTGTCCGGTGAGCAGTTCATAAAGCAGCACGCCGAGCGAATAAACATCGCTGCCTGCGGTCATCCTTTCGCCGCGCACCTGTTCGGGACTGGCGTATTCGGGCGTCATCGCGCGCAATCCGGTGAGCGTCTGCGTTTCGCTGCCCGCAATATCATCGGGGTCAATCAGCCGGGCGATGCCGAAATCAAGCAGCTTGACTGTGCCATCCGCAGTGACGAGCAGGTTGCCGGGTTTGAGGTCGCGGTGAATGACCTTGTGCGCATGCGCATACTCGACAGCCTCGCAGATTTTGCAGAACAGCCGCAGCCGTTCAGCAATCGTCAGCCGCTGCTTGTCGCAGTATTCAGTGACCGGCACGCCGTCCACGTATTCCATCACGACATAAGGCCAGCCCTCTTCGGTCGTGCCGCCGTCAAGCAGGCGCGCAATGTGCGGATGTTCAAGCCGGGCCAGGATGCGACGCTCCTGTAAAAAGCGGCGCAGCATTTCATCGCGGTTCCAGCCAGGCCAGACCAGCTTGATGGCGACCTGTTTCTGAAAGGCGTCGTCATCGCGCACCGCCAGATAAACCGATCCCATGCCGCCGTGACCGATTTCACGCAGCACGCGATACGGGCCGATGCGGCGACCGATGGCTCTGGCGCTGTGCGCGTTCTGATCGAAGCTGTCAGCCGCGAGCAGGGGCGGCTGTTCCAGAAACCCGTCAGCGTGATCGTGCGCCTGAATCAGTTTTTCGATTTCAGCGCGCAACTCATCATCGTGCTGACAGACTGCTTCCAGCATTGCGCGTCGCTGCTCAGGCGGCTGTTCTGACACGGCATCAAACAGCTCAATGATCTGTTGTATGTTGTCAGCGGGCACAGGCTGATTCTCCCTGTCATCAGAATAAGCGTAAAATCACCTGGAATCAGTTCATAAATCAAATGCGCAGCGGCGCGGCTGATGACTTCGACATGGCGGGCTGGTATATTGCCGACCGGTGTGGAGGCTGGAAGGAAACGAACATGTCAGGAGAAATCACCTTACTGCTTGCCGAACTCAGCCGGGGCAATCAGGCAGTGGCCGATGAACTTTTCGTTGAGGTTTATCAGGAACTGCGGCAACTGGCGAAAAGTTATATGGCGCAGGAACGCGATGGCCACACGCTGCAACCAACAGCCCTGGTGCACGAAGCTTATCTGCGACTGCTCGGCAGCGCCGGGACGCAGTGGCGCGACCGCGCGCATTTCTTTCGCACCGCCGGGCAGGTCATGCGCCGCGTCCTGGTTGATTATGCCCGCGCAAGCGCCGCTGACAAAAGAGGCGGCGACGGGCAGAAAATTCCGCTCGATGAAACCAATGTACTCGTGGCGCCGGGGCAGAACATTGATCTGATTCTGCTCGACGAGTTGCTGACCGAACTGCAACGACTGCATCCGCGCGCGAGCCAGCTTGTCGAACTGCGCTATTTCATCGGCCTGAGCGATCAGGAAGCCGCCGAAGTGCTTGAAGTTTCTCAGTCAACTCTCAAACGCGAATGGAAGTTTGCGCGCGCCTGGCTGCTGAGCCGGATGAACGGATCAACACAAGAAGCGTAACAAGGAGCCTCACAAGGAGCGCAGGCGTCCCGCCTGCCTGTCTTTCGCTCAGGGCGCATTGATTGAAACAGGGCAGGCGGGACGCCTGCGTTCCTTGTGAGGCTCGCCAGGAATGTAAGGCCGTTGACAGGCGGCTTGTGACCCGGTGTGCTAAAATCCGCCTTCAGTTCTGAACTTTGTTTCCCGTTAAGGAAATCACTATGCAGGGATCACTTCACAAAAGGCTGTGGCAGACAGGGCTGATGCTGGTGCTGCTGTTGTCAGCTTCGGCGCTGATCTATTCGCAGCGGCTCAATGTCGTTGCGTGGTCGGGCAAACTCGACAAGGCGCAGGTCAAGCCCGGCGAAAAGGCAAAACTGGTGCTGACCGCCAAGATTGATCCGGGCTGGCATTTGTATTCGCTCACTCAGCCGCCGCCGCCGCGCGCGACAAAGATTGCCCTCGCCGATGGCGCGCCGTTCGTGATGGATGGCAGCCCGCAGCAGTCAAAGCCGGTCAAAGCCTATGACCCGA
This sequence comes from Blastocatellia bacterium, assembly GCA_046331565.1. GTDB lineage: Bacteria > Acidobacteriota > Blastocatellia > RBC074 > RBC074 > DASRDU01. The sequence continues at coordinate 1,738,293 of JAXLQP010000001.1, read as the reverse complement.
ACTTTCAGATTGATACTGAAACGTTCGAGAACAGCGCGACCTTTACCGTGCCGGTCAAAGCTGCGGCTGACCTGGCTCCGGGGCCGCAGAAGCTGATTGCCAAAGTTACCTTTCAGGCCTGCGATGAGCATCAGTGTCTGCCGCCGAGAACCAGGGAAGTCGAAACCGAAGTGATGATCGTGGCCGCAAGTGCTGCGGTCGCGCCGTCTCCGAAAACCACGCCTTCGCCAAAGGCCGCCGCCAGCGTCAGTCCGAGTGTAACGCCGTCGCCCGTCAGTTCACCGTCACCTGCGCCTTCAGCTTCAGCGACACCGACGCCTGAATCTTCACCAGCCGTTATTACGGCGCTGCCGACGACGCCTGCGCCGCCCGCTCAAAGTGACAACATCCGGGCCAGAGGTTTGTCGGGTTATTTGTGGGGAGCTTTTATTGCCGGGTTATTGTCGCTGCTGACGCCGTGCGTTTTTCCGATGATTCCGATCACGGTTTCGTTTTTTACAAAAAAGGAAAATCAGACGCGCGGGCATTCAATCATCCAGGCGCTGATTTATTGCTTCGGCATCATTTTTACCTTTACGGGCCTGGGCATTCTGATGACGGCTGTGGCCGGGCCGACGGGCATCAACCGCCTGGCGGCGAGCGCGTGGATGAATATTTTTCTGACGACGCTGTTTGTCGTCTTTGCGCTCAATCTGTTCGGGCTGTTTGAAATCCGCATTCCCTCGTCAGTGCTGTCAAAGCTCGATGCGCAATCGGGCACAGGTTCGATGATGGGCACGCTGCTGATGGGGCTGACCTTCACGCTGACTTCGTTTACCTGCACGGCGGCCTTTGTCGGCACGGTGCTGGTCGCCGCGACGCAGGGCGAATGGACGTGGGCGACGCTTGGGATGCTGGCGTTTTCGACAGCCTTTGCGCTGCCGTTCTTTCTGCTGGCGCTGTTTCCGGGAATGCTCAAATCGCTGCCGCGAGCCGGTGGCTGGCTCAACAGCGTCAAGGTGGTGATGGGCTTTCTCGAACTGGCGGCGGCGTTCAAGTTTCTGAGCAATGTTGATCTGGTCTGGGGATGGAACACAGTCTCGCGCTCGGTTGTGCTGGCCGCGTGGATTGCGATTGCGATTGTCACGGCGATTTACCTGCTCGGCAAATTTCAGTTGCCTTACGACACGCCGGTTGAGCGCCTGGGCGTGCTGCGGATGCTGTCAGGTGTGCTGTTTCTGGGCCTGGCGTTTTACCTGCTGACCGGGTTGTTCGGCGCAAGGCTCGGTGATCTCGATTCATTTCTGCCCCCGGCGCGGCCCGGTGAAATTGCCGGATTCGGCGGCGGCGCAAATGCTCAGGCCGCGAATCTGAAATGGCTTGAAAGTTACGACGAAGCCCTCGCGCAGGCGAAGGCGCAGAACAAACCGGCCTTTCTGAATTTCACCGGCGTTACCTGCACCAACTGTCGCTGGATGGAATCGAATATGTTCCCGCAGCCCGAAGTTCGAAAGGAGCTTGACCGCTTCATCCTGGCTGAACTCTACACCGACCGCGACACGGCAGAGCATGCCGCGAGCGATCAGCGTCACCAGGAGATTCAGGAAAAACAGTTCGGCACGGTCGCGCTGCCCCTGTATGTGATTGTCAGCCCCGATGGCCGCGAACTCGGTAAATTCCCCGGCCTGACGCGCGACAAGGCCGAATTCATTCGCTTTTTGCAGACCGGCGCGGGACAGTTCGGCCAGGTGGCGCAGAAGCAGTAAACGACAGCGCTTCAGTTTTAGTGAAGGAGTCAGTCTGTGTCAGCCGCGGTTGCGACAAATTATATGGAGCTGGTCGAAAGGCTGCCTCTGAACAGCCTGCTCATTCTGAATGATGTCTCCTGGGATGATTATGAAACTCTGCTGGAAGAGATCGAAGGCCAGCGGCATGTGCGAATCAGCTACGATAAGGGAAGGATGGAAATCAGGACACTGTCGTTCGGGCACGAAAGATGGAAGTCATTTTTCGCCCACCTGCTGGCAATTCTGGCTGAAGAACTCAGTCTGCCGTTGATCGGTGGTGGCCAGGTCACGCTTAAAAGAAAGCGTCAGGCCAGAGGAAAGGAACCGGATGACTGTTATTACATTCATCACGCCGCAGCGGTGCGCGGGAAAGACGAGATTGACCTGGCGATTGATCCGCCGCCTGATCTGGCGATTGAGGTGGATGTGACAAGTCCGACCCTCGACAAGTTTCCGATTTATGTCAGCATCGGTGTCCCGGAAATCTGGCGATACGAAAATGACAGCCTCAGCTTTTACCGGCTGGCCGGGGCACAGTACGAAGAAATTGAAGCCAGTGATTTGTTTCCGTTTCTGACTCCGGCAGTGCTGCTGGATTTTCTGCGCCTCGGCAACAAAGAAGATATTACCGCGATGAATCGCGCCTTTCGTGAATGGGTCAGGCAGCAGCGCGAGGCCGGGCGGGCCTGAAAAACTCAGCCGACAATCAGCCGGTTCTTGCCCTGTTTCTTGGCCTGGTAAAGCGCCGTGTCAGCGCGGGCAATCAGGCTTTCGATGGTGTCACCGTGTCGGTGTTGCGTGAGGCCGCAACTGAGCGTAAACATCACTTCCCTGGTCAGCCCCAGATTCGGAAAGGTGTAGCGGGTTTGCGCGATGGTTTCGAGCAGGTGATTGAAACGCGGCATCGAGAGCGCCGCGCGTGAACCCAGGTGGATGACGACAAATTCCTCGCCGCCATAACGCGCCACGTAATCGTTGCTGCGCGTGGTTTCCCTGAGCGCTTTGGCTGTGGCAATGATGACCTGGTCGCCGACCTGATGGCCAAGCTGGTCATTGATCTGCTTGAAATTATCAATATCGAACATCGCCAGCACGAAGCTCTGTGAGCGGTTGAGCAGATCCTTCAGTTTCTGATCGAGCGACGCGCGGTTGTAAATTCCGGTCAGTCCGTCAGTGGCGGCCTGCTGTTCGACAATCTGCAAACGAGCCTGCAGGGCGCTGATGCGGCGGTCGAAATCGGCTGTCTGCCGGGCGTCGGCGTTCTGCTTTTCCTGAATCGTGGTTTGCAGCAGCGTGACCTCTTCGCGCAGGCGGTATTTCAGATCGCGGATGTCGTTGAGGTCGCAGAAACTGTTGAGCCGTGCATTGCTTTGCGCCAGGGTTTGCGCGAAATTCTGGTTGTCGCGGCTGACGGTCTGAACCGCCGTCATCAGAATTTCGATCAGGTCGCGGAATTCCTGATCGCGTTCGTGCAGGTGCCGCCGCCAGTAATCAAAATAGTCCTCGCTGGCCCGCAGGCATCCGGTGCGCTGCTGTTCAAGCTTCACCGGATCGTTTTCAACTGGCACCCCGGCTATCAGCCGACTCAGCAGGGTGGTGTACTCTTCGCTCTCTTTCGGCTCCGTCTGAGTGGCAATGCAACTGATGAGCTTCAGCAATCCGGTGACAAACTCTGTCAGTACCTGAGTGCGAGCCGCCAGATCAGGCGCGACAGGCCGGGCAGCAGCAGGATTGAAATTGGGGTTAACTATTTTCACGATGTCATCCAGCACCCAGGGCGATTTACTTCGCTTATCGGCGGCAGGGCACCGGACTTGAGCGGAAATTACGGCAGGCTGCGAATCCGTGCAAAGTACGACAGGCTGCCAGCCTGGAGAACATTTCAGAATTCGGCAGAAATCCGGCAAGGGGGAATTTACTGATGAAAATCAGAATCGGCGGGCTGATCATTCTGTGCGGTGTGGCCGTGCTGTTCAATCTGACGGTGGCGCGTGGCGTGTCGGCGTGGCGGTCACAGACCGCAGCCAGCGCAACTCTGAGCCGCAAGGCTTCGGCCTGGCTGCTTGACCGGACGGCGAATGACGAAGAGGCGGAATTTCTGGTGATCCTTTCTGACCAGGCCGATCTGAGCGGCGCGGCGGCGATTGAATCGAAAGCTGAAAAAGCCGCTTTCGTGCGCAACGCACTGTGGCAGAACGCAGCCCGGTCGCAGGCCGGATTGCGAGCGTGGCTGACCGCTCGCGGCATCGAACATCGCGCCTTTTACATCGTCAATGCCGTGCTGGTGCAGGGTGGTCGCGCTTTGCTTGAAGCAATCGCGGCCCGCCCCGAAGTGCTGCGCATCGAAGGCAACCCGCACATCAAAAACGACCTGCCGAAACCGCAGTTCAGCCCGGCTCAGTCCCAGGCTCCGGCCAGCGCGAGTGCCATTGAAACGGGCATCAGCTTCACGCACGCGCCCGAAGTCTGGGCGCAGGGTTTCACCGGCCAGGACATTGTGGTGGCGAGCGCCGATACCGGCGTTGAGTGGGATCACCCGGCGCTCAAGGCTCACTATCGCGGCTGGAATGGCGCTGCGGCAAACCACGATTACAACTGGCACGACAGCATTCACACCGGCGGCGGCGTTTGCGGCCCTGATGCCAAAACGCCGTGCGATGACAGCAATCACGGCACGCACACGACCGGCACGACCGTTGGCGATGACGGCAACGGCAATCAGATCGGCATGGCTCCGGGCGCAAAATTCATCGTCTGCCGCAATATGGATCAGGGCGACGGCACCCCGGCGCGTTACATCGAATGCATGGAATTTTTCCTGGCGCCGTACCCGGTCGGCGGCACGCCCGCGCAGGGCGATCCGGCCAGAGCGCCCGACATCAGCATCAATTCGTGGGGCTGCCCGCGCAGCGAAGGCTGTGAACCGCTGACCCTGCAAACCGCCATCGAAGCGCAGCGCGCCGCCGGAATTATGACCGTCGTCGCCGCCGGAAACGCCGGGCCGTCCTGTGCGACGGTTGGCGATCCGCCGTCGTTTTATGACGCTTCGTATTCAGTCGGCGCGCTCGACCCGGCGACGGGCACGATTGCCAGCTTCAGCAGTCGCGGCCCGTCCACCGCTGACAGCAGCAATCGCGTCAAACCGGACATCACTGCGCCCGGCGTGCGCACCCGTTCATCGGTGCGTGGCGGCGGCTATAACATTTTTCAGGGAACTTCGATGGCGACTCCGCATGTGGCCGGAGCGGTCGCGCTGCTGTGGTCGGCGGTTCCGGCGCTGCATCGTCAGATTGCGCTGACCGAAAACATCCTGAATGAATCAGCCGTGAAGGTGAATTCGACCCAGTGCAATGCAACCGCCACCACGCCGAATAATGTTTACGGTTACGGTCGCCTGGACATCAAAGCCGCCATTGACCTGGCGCGCGCGCGAACGGTGACGACCGTTTCAGCCGCCAGTTACGGCAACGCCGTCCTCGCCAGCGAATCAATTGTTGCGGCCTTCGGTTCAAATCTCGCTGACTCGACGCAAAGCGCGCCCGGCCTGCCACTGCCCACAACGCTTGGCGGCACGACGATCAAAGTGCGTGACAGCGCAGGCGCTGAACGAGGCGCGCCACTCTTTTTCGTGTCGCCAACGCAGATCAACTATCAGATGCCCGCCGGACTCGCCAACGGCGCGGCGGTGATGACGGTGACGAATCAGACCGGCACTGTTTCATTCGGATCAGTGCTGATTGCCCCGGTTGCGCCCGGCCTGTTTACCGCCAGTGCCAGCGGCAACGGACTTGCGGCGGCGCTGGTACAACGCATGCACAACAGCATTCTGCAACCCTTCGAGCCGGTCGCGCAGTTTGACGGCACGCAATACGTCGCCCGCCCGATTGATCTTGGCCCCGAAGGCGACCAGGCATTTCTGATTCTGTTCGGCACCGGCATTCGCAACAACAGCGGTCTGCCAGCCGTGACGGCCAGAGTTGGCGGGCTGGACGCGCAGGTGACCTTTGCCGGGGCGCAGGGCGGTTTCGCCGGACTCGATCAGGTCAACGTGCTGCTGCCGCGCACGCTCGCCGGACGCGGCGAAGTTGATGTCGTATTGACGGTGAATAGCCAGACTGCGAACACAGTCAAAGTCAGCATCAGGTGAGGCGCAGGACATGAATTTCACGCGCGCACAGCAACTCGGCGCTCTCGCGCTGCTCGCCCTGCTGCTCCTCGCGGCCTGCTGGCGGTGGGGACACTTGATCGGCTGAATCTGCCGGCTGGATCACAGGAATCATTCCTCTCTTCTTCTCTCTTCTTCTCTGTGCCTCTGCGCCTCTGCGTGAGATAAAGTTTCACGCAGAGGCGCAGAGGCACAGAGAAGAAGAAGAGAGAAGAAAGAGGAAGAGAGAAGAAGAGATGGAGTGAGAAAGAAAAGGGGGGCTGTCATCACTTCCGGCTTCTTTCGTTGCTTCTCCTCACGCCTGTCCTTTGCTGCACAGCCTGTATTGCTCCAGTTGTTGCAGGAAGCGGCCAATGCTCGCCGCCGCCTGTTCCTCGCTGATGTCATAGCGCGTTGTCAGTTCCCGAATGATTTCGCTTTGTGATTGCCCCGCCGACAGGCCGCGCCAGATCAGCAGGGCAGTTTCGTTGAGTTGAAAATACTGCTTTTCAGCGAGGTCAATCAGCACGCCTTCGTGATTGTCGAATTCAGTGGAAAGAACGTGGTCAGGGATGACATGAGTTGTTGATTGCATCGGGGCTACTCCGTTTCTGAGAGTTGTGCTTTGATCAGCCGGGCCGTCAGATCAGCCTGTTCAAGCAGGTCTGATCCGGCTTCCAGCGCAAATGACCGGCTCTGCCTGATGAGCCGGTGCAACAGCCTGATTTGTGCTGCGGCTGAAGTCTGATCACGACAGGCCCAGGGACAATGATGCAGCAGTTGCATCATCGCCTGACCCTGACTGAGTGGCCGCAGTCGCGTCGTTCGCCCTCCGGTCAGTTGCGGAAAGAACAATGCCTGCGGCAGACAGTCGCTGACGAACCCGCCCGGAAAAAGCTGCTGCGGTCTGACGATCCACTTGGGAATTTCAGAATGGCTGTGCTGACGATTTGAGTGCATCAGCGCCGTCAGACCACAGGCAGCCAGGCTGCTTTCAGTGACATAAAATTCACGACGCAGCGCCCACGCCCTGATTTCGCTTCCGTCTTCACTCAGCGCCAGCCGGTCATCTGACAAATAAGGCCAGCCCTGTGCTGCCAGCCGCAGCGTCATCGTTGTCTTGCCGCTGCCTGAAGCGCCGATGAACAGCACACCCGCGCCGCTCAGTGGTTCAACGACGGCTCCGGCGTGCAATTCAAAGAGACTGGCGCGACGCAGCGCCGCATGCACTGCGCAGGCAAGCACAGTTGAAAGCGACTGCGCTGATCGCGCGTGCGCGCTCTGACCGATCCAGACCGTGACCCTGGTTGCGTCTCTGTGACCGATGATGATCATTGAATCATCCAGGGCAAAATAATCTGTCTGACCACAACTTGCGTAAGCGCGGTGTTCAGCGGCGCTGACTGTCAGGCCGGGCGGAATTTCAGGCGGCTGTTCATCGTCAATGATGGTCAGCGTGCAATCGGCCTTAACAGGTGGCTGAGTTGCAGGCACCAGCGCGTAATGGCGCAGGTTCAGATCAAAGAGCTTCATCGCGCCAGGGCCGCGTGTCCTGACACACAACCATCGCCCCGCGAGGTGAAGGAACTTCACCATCCACCGTTGCCGCGACAGGGGCCGGATGCTCAAAGCCTTTGCGGAATTGATTGTCATATCAAAGAACTGTGTCTGCTCAGGGACAGTTCGGATCGTCAGGATCAGTGCAGCCTGAGCTGCCGCTCGCCTGAACCTGAAGGAAGAAAAACCTGGTCATTTCGAGCAGGTCGAGCGGGCTTGAAATCAGCGGCTCGACAAAGGGCTTTTTCGGTGAACAGTCGGTCTGGTCAGATGTGCCTGTTGCGCAGGGCACGGGTAAGGAAGTGTGAGGGGCCTGAATCATTGAATACTCCTGTTGCTGGTGAGGAAAAAGCGGCCTGAAGCTGATGTTTTCAGATCGCCGCAATTACCGGGGATTTGTCGGGGCCACATCGCGGCCCGGCTTTTTCGCTACGGTACCGCAAGGGTGAGGGAGCGGTGGCGCGTCCTGTCTGCCGCTCGCTCACCGTCGCGGCGCTGTGCCGGGAACTGATGAGTCTGGCGAAGCTGCGGTCACTTTGAACCGCAGCGCCCTGGTTTGTCCGCCAGGCAGTTCCCGGCGCAGATAAAGCCTGACTCCTGCCGGGAGCAGGCGCAGGATTTCTTCGGGTGAACAGCCCGAACACTTCAGATCAACGAGCGCGGCGTTGTCCTGCCCGAATTCAAAAGGCACGCCCAGGCATCCGGCGATTTCAAAGACCACTGTTCTGAGCGGCTGCTGACGGGCGCGCACGGTCAGCAGTCCCTGTTCGCACCTGACCTGCAAAGGCAGCTTGTCAGGATCAGCGGGCGCTCTCGTTTCTTCGTCAGCTTCGCTCGAATTGCCTTCGAGCAGAATCATCTGTGATCTGGCGCGCGTGCTGGCATCAGGCGCAGGCGGCGGTTCATTGATGCCTGAAAGATAAATACCCAGATAAATCACGCTGCCGGGTTCCGCGCTGCTGAGCGCGTAATCCACAAACACCTGCGGGGCCAGCGAACGCAAAACGCCTTCGAGCAGCGCGTCATCGGCCTTCAGTGTGACCGAGTGCCCTTGCAGCAGCGCGCTCACCGTGACCGGAACCTGCAACTGCTTCGACAACTCAGCCGCCAGAGTCTTCAGCGGAATTTCATTTGCCGTCACCGTGAGTCTGACCGGATTTGCAGAAACGACTGAAAGCTGCCATCCGGTTTTCGCTGCGCCGGACTGTGGCTTTGCATTCTGCGCCGAGGCGATCAGTGTCAGCGCGAGCAGCGCGACGAGCACCTGAATAGCAAAGCGCGCCGAAGCTCTGACTGATTTTGAATGTCTGATCAGGCGGTTTTGTTGATTCATTGCGGCAATGCCTCGATGGTGGCGATGAACAGGTAATTGCCGTCCTGAATGACGCCGAGTTGAAAGCGCACGTCAACCGACTGGCCCGGCGCAAGCGGCGTGGCCAGCGTGATCGTGCCTGCCGTGAGCGTTGAATTGATGCCGCCGCCGTTAGGCTGATTGCCGACCTGTTCAAGCGTCAGGCCGTAAGCCGTGCCATAAACGATGCCGGTTTTGCTGGTCACAATTTCAGGGCTGACCGTGAACTGATTGCCGGGCGTGTTGATGCCCAGCACGGTGAAATTGCCGGACGAACTGCTGCCCGCCAGGTTCGTGATGCGAAAGCTCAGTTGTGTGACCGGCTGCCCGGTATTGTTGGTGATTTTCTGATACAGCAGCAACTGACCCTGCGGCGCGATGCCGGGAATGATGAACTGCGGTTTCGTTCCGCGCGATTTGTTGGGAAAGCTCTGCGCCGATTTGGTCGGATCCATCAGCCCCGCTGAGATGGTGGCGTTATGATTCGTCGCGCTGGCGCTGTTCTGCGGGCCGACAATGCCGGGCGTTGCGCCCGCCAGCGTGTACGGGCAATCCGTGCCTGGACTGACGCTGTTGCAGGCCGCGTAAGGCGAAACGAGAATGAAATCAGCCTGATTGTCATTCGTGTCCTGATAGCTGCCGCTGACGGTTCTGCGTACAAAACTGTGGGCCGCCGCTGCGTTTGACTGAGCTGTGAGCTTTGCTCCTTCGCCAAAGAAAACCGAAGATGACACAGTGCTGAAAGCCACTGAATCAAGCTGTGTGGTCAGATCGAGCGGCATGCCTGAATGCAGGCCGAAGCCGCCGGGTGTGAAACCCGTCAGGATCGTCAGATCAGGCGCGGCGAGGCTGGTGAGGCTGTAATCAAAACTGCTGGCAATCAGCAGATTGCCTTTGGCCGGAATCGAAAGCCCGTCAAGCACCTGGCTGATCTGTCCCGTGCCTGCTGTATTGGTCAGGGTCAGGTACATTCCATTCAATGAAACCGCGCTCGCGCCGCTGTTATAAAGCTCGACAAACCAGTCTTCAGCGCCGCCGCTGCCTGCGCCCGGCCCCGTCGCGCGAAATTCGCTGATGACAATCGCCGCTGCCGGATTCACCGTCAGCATTGCGGCGCTGCTCGTTGCCGTGCCGCAGGCATTGGTAAAAACGGCGCGATATTTATAACCATTCTGCGCAGAGGTCGCGGCGAAGGTATAACTCGCGCCGGTTGCGCCTGAAATGTTTGTGAAATTCACGCCGTCCGAACTCTCCTGCCACTGCACCGCAGGCGCAGGCGAACCACTGGCAGCGGCGCTGAAAGTCGCATTCGTGCCGCTGGTGACAAGCTGGTTTGCGGGATTCGTGGTCACGGCGGGCGCAGTGTTGACACTCAGCGTGGCTGCGGCTGAAGTCACTGAACTGTTCGTCACGCCGCAGGTCGCCGTCACAATCACATCGTATGAGCCTGCATCGGCAGTCGTCACCGCAGCAATCGTGTAGCTGCTGCTGACCGCGCCCGGAATGTTCACGGTATTTTTGCGCCACTGATAACTCAGCACTCCGGCTCCGGTTGCCGCAACGCTGAAAGTCACCGGCTGTGTGGCGCAGCCGGTCTGATTCATCGGTGGCGTCACAATCAGCGGCGGCCCGGTCGAGAATTCATCAGCCCCGATGTCAGGCGTTGCGGCATGGCGTGTGTCATTGTCGAAGTCGTTTGTCAGCCCTGAAATCGGCGCTGCGGCATCAGCCGCCGGACTGCACTGCGTGGTGCTGATGTGCAGATTGACGGTTGAAGCACTGCCGGTCGGATTGATGAACAGCGGATCGCCTTCCTTTGAATGCGCATCCTGGCCGGTGGCCGATTGCAGCGCGGCGAGCGCGGCCTGACTGCTGCCGCCAATATTGGCGAGGACGCCGCCACTTCCGGCAGGCCGGTAATAAAGGTTGTAATCGCTGGTCAGGCCGCTGGAACTGTTCGGCACGTAAGCGTAATGCGTCCCGCCGCTGGTGGCATTTGTGCGGGTGTTGGCAAAGATGTTGTTGCGAACTTCAACCGGAAAGTTAGTCGGGCGGGAAAAAGCGGTAGTGTCATTCAGATTTGTGCCGGTCACGTTACCGCCAATAAAGACGCTGTTGAAATAGTATTTGTTACCGGCTGGATTGATGCCCGGCGCATCACGCATTCCGGCAATGAATGAAGCCACTGCCACTGAATTGCCGCTGGCATCGAGTCCGAGGCGGATGAAATTATTTCTGAAAGTTGAACTGACAACGCCGGAATCAATTCCAAAGATCGCAAACTGATTGAAGGCTGTGGTCAGACTGTGGATGAAGTTGCGTTCGACCAGCGCGGTGATTGAAGGGTTCGAGATGCCTGGGATAATGCCTGCCACATAACAACTGCTGGAACTGCAGGTCGTGCTGGTTGTCGAGAGCGAATGAATCAGATTTCCTGAGATCGTATACGTACCTGGCGTGCTGCTGTCGCTTCGGATGCCGACGACTGAATTTGAACCGGCGGTGGTCAGGTTGCGAATCGTGTTGTTACTGATGGTCGCAAGTCCCGTGCGCAACATAATCCCGCGTGTCTCTCCGACCAGGCCGGTTCCATTGGCTGTCAGACCGGAAATCGTATTGGCTGAAATCGTGTGCGTGCCTGGGGCGTTCAACTCAATGCCATAGAGGCTGGTAATGCCGGTTGTGGTTCCGGCTGTCCCGACACGCAGGCTGCTGGCCAGGGTCGTGCTGCCGATCAGATTGCTGCTGATCGTGTGATTGCCTGAGGCGGTGATCTGAATTGCTTTCAGCGTCGGGCCGATGCCGCCGGTGCTGCCAGGCGCATCAATGCCGCCAATCGTGTTGTTCGAAATATTCAGTGTCCCGCTGCCTGACGCATTGATTCCGACCGTCAGCGGATTACTGCCGGATTGAGCGCCGGTGGCGGTGATTGAGCCGTTGGCGACGCTGCTGCCGATGAGGTTGCCTGCAATCGTTCCGACGTTGACGCTGCCACTCGTGATGTTAATGCCGCACCAGATGCCGTTGGTCGTAGTGGCGGTGGCGTTCGTGGTCAGCGCGATTCCGGCAATGGTATTGCCCTGAACACTGCTCGCGGTGGTGGCGCCGACGGCCAGATCAATGCCGATAAAGCGCGATGCGACTCCGCCCGTCATCGTGTAAGTGCCGGTGCCTGCTGACGACGCGAAGCCAATCGTGTTGTTGCTGATCGTAAAATTATTCCCGGTGCTGCTGTTGATCTGAATCGCCCGGTGAGTATTGCTGCTGTTGTAAGTGCGCGCCGCTTCCTGATAAAACCGGTTGCCGGTAATCGTCCAGTCAGAAGCCGCTCGCGCAATGATGCCAGCCGTTGCCGCAGTGGCCCTGAAGAAGTTGAGGATGTTGTTATTCGTGATCGTGACGTTGTTGTGAATGGGGCTTCCGGCATTAGCCTCAATGATGCTGGCCGGAGTGCTGATGCTGTCGCGCAGGTCGCAGTTATCAATCGTGAGATTGTCGTTGCCCGTGACTGTTCCGATGTCAATCAGAATCACTACGGCGCCACCGCCTTTCACCACGCAATAACTGATGGTGTTGCTGGTCGCGTCACCGGCGAATCGCACGGTCTCGCCGGAAGCGTTCTCAATCGTCAGTTCCTTTGCCGTGCCCGTGCCGCCCGGTCGTCCGTCAAAAGTCACAAAATCCGCGCCGTTGAGATTGATTGTCTGCGAGGCGGCGCTGACGATTGAAAGGCCGGTTGCGCCTGCCTGCGGGCGAATCGTGACCGTGTTGACAGCGCTTGTGCCAATCGCCCCGATGGTCAGCGGAAAAGTTTCGACGCTGCTCAGATAAGTTGACTGTAGTTCCAGAATCACCGGCCCGCATAAGCCACTGGCGGTAATATCGGCAATGGCAGCGGTCAGCGATGCGTAATCGCCAGTCGGCCCGACGCTCTTTGTGCCGCAGACGGCCATTGCTGCGCCGGTCGACGTTGCAGCTTTGCTGACTGAAAAGTTGTGGCGGGCGTGAGTGACCAGCACGCTCAGGCTGGCGATGGTCAGGCAGACGCTCAGAAAGATCAGCGGGGTTCGGGATGTGCGTGCGTTCAGAAACGACAGGTGACGGCAGAGATGGCTGGGCGCTCTGTTCATTTTTCACTCTCCTTTGGGTGAACGTTCCTGAGCCTGTCAGCGGCTGGGGGGATTCAGCAGGCTTGAACCGGACTGCTGAACCGGCTGATGGACTGACAGCTCAGGTGGCTGAAGACAATGACGCCTGGCTCTGACTGTCGGGATGGCTGATGCAAACCGCCTGAAGACGACAGACAGAGATAATTGCTGGAACTTCAGTTCCAGTGAACTGGCCGGCTGATTGAATGCTGTGCTGGGGGGCGAGCGAAACAACAGGACTGGCCGGAACGGAATTCAGAGACCGGGAAAAGGGAAATGACTGAGATCAGCGTCTCTGAGCTGACTTTCCTGGTGGCTGTTGTGTTTCGTTCGCGCAGAACATAACTTACCAGTCTGAATATTTCAACTCTGAATTTTTTCAGGGATGGTGCAGCAGACCTCAATGAACAAACCCCTGGTGGCGGTCGTCGGCCCGACGGCGTCAGGCAAAAGTGACCTGGGCATGGCGCTGGCTGAACGATTCAACGGCGAAATCATCAACTGCGATTCGGTGCAGACGTATCGCGGCATTTATGTCGCCACAGCCAAAGTGCCGCCCGCAGAGCAGCGCGGCATTCCGCATCATCTGATTGATCTGGTTGAGCCGACTTACAACCTGACGGCGGTTGAATGGGCCGAACGGGCGCGGGCAGTCATTGCCGACATCGAAGCGCGGGGTAAAAGTGCTTTTCTTGTCGGCGGGACGGGATTTTATTTGCGGGCGCTGGCGACGCGCTTTTTTGCTGCGCCGGAAATTGATGAAGCGCTGCGGCCACGATTGCAGCGCATCCTTGAGCGGCGCGGGCCTGAGCATCTGCACCGGATGCTGCAAAGAGTTGATTCAGACCTGGCCGCAAAGTATGCGCCGAAAGACTGGTCACGCGTGACGCGCGCGCTTGAAGTTTACTTTTCATCCGGCAGGCCGCTCTCAGAATGGCAGCAGCAGACGCCTGAAGCGCAGACCGCAGAAGGCGCGCGGATGTTTTATCTGGTGCTGCAACCGCCGCGCGATGAGCTTTATGACCGCATCAATCGCCGCGCTGATCTGATGGTTGAGCGCGGGCTGGTGGATGAAATCAAAAGCCTCAATGCCGCCGGTGTGCCGCTGACCGCCAAAGCCTTCAACGCGCACGGCTACAAACGTGTGGTTGAATACCTGACGGGCGGGCGCACGCTGGAATCGGCCATCGAACAGATGAAACTTGACACGCGGCATTACGCCAAACGGCAGTGGACGTGGTGGCGCGCGCAGCCGAATACATTCTGGCTGTCGGGGTTCGGCTTTGAGGAGCAGGTGATTGATGAAGCCAGCCGGATTTACCGCGAACTGGCGGGGATGAACTGACCTGTGCGCCAGCTCACTGCCTGAGGTGAGGACAGCAGAGAGAATACGGAACAGACAGAAGCACGGTGTTTTCAGCGCGAGCCTTCAGCGTCGTTTCTCTGCTGATTCCTGACACCTGTTTTTCTTTCCGTAATCAGGCATCAGGGAACAGGAATCAGGAATCAGTCAGGCTGGAATGGTCGTCAGATCTGAATCCGGTCTGAACTTTTATCTCTCCTGCTGTGACTTGTTCATTCAAAAGAGGTGTCAGATGAATGGTGGTGAAATCATTGCAAAAGTGCTGACCGCGCACGGCGTCAGATTTATGTTTACGCTGTCGGGTGGACATATCTCGCCCATCTTTGTGGCGGCGCATCGCGCAGGCATCAGGGTGGTTGATGTCCGGCATGAAGCGAACGCGGTCTTTGCGGCTGATGCCGTCGCCCGTTTGACGGGTGTGCCCGGAGTGGCGGCTGTCACAGCCGGGCCGGGGCTGACCAACACCATTACGGCACTCAAGAATGCGCAACTGGCGCAGTCGCCGGTGATCGTGCTTGGCGGCGCAACGGCAACGGTGCTGAAAGGGCGCGGCGCGTTGCAGGATATTGATCAGATGGCGCTGATGAAGCCGCACGTGAAATGGGCTGCGGCGGCAAAGCGGGTCAGGGATTTTGTGCCGCTGCTTGAAGAAGCCTTCAGGGTTTGTCGCCAGGGCGTGCCGGGGCCGGTCTTTGTCGAATGCCCGGCTGACCTGCTTTACGATGAAAAGATTGTGCGTCACTGGTATGTCAGAGATGACAAACCGCCGCGCAGTTTTCAGGAGCGAATGACGCGCTGGTATCTGAATCGCCATCTCACCAGAATCTTTGACGGCAGCAATAACGTAACAATCAGCAACCCTGTGGCGGCTGAACCTGCGCCATCGTTTTCATCGGCACAGGTCACACAGGCTGCCGGGATGATTGACCGCGCTCGTCATCCGGTCGTGATTATCGGCAGTCAGGCGGTGGCTGAACCTGAACGCGCCGCGAAGTTAGCCGAAGCGGTCGAGCGGCTGGGGCTGCCGGTTTATTTGTCCGGCATGGCGCGCGGGCTGCTTGGGCGCAATCATCCCTTGCAGATGCGGCACAAAAGAAGGGAGGCGCTGCGCGAGGCTGATCTCGCTGTGCTGGCCGGAGTGCCGTGTGATTTCAGGCTTGATTATGGCCGTCAGCTTCGCGCCTCAACCACACTGATTGCCGTCAATCGCAGCCGTCACGACCTGACGTTGAATCGCAAACCCGCGCTGGCCGTTCACGCTGATCCGGGCCGCTTTATGCTGGAACTCGGCAAAGCCGCGCCGCGCACCGAACGTGATTCGCTGAAGGAATGGATAGCGACGCTGAAAGCTCGTGATGAAGCGCGCGACCGCGAAATTGACGCACAGGCGGCGGCTGAGACTGACGGCATCAATCCGCTGCAATTGTTCCGCGAACTTGACGGCGCGCTCGGTGATGACAGCCTGCTGGTGGCTGATGGCGGTGACTTTGTAGCAACGGCGTCATACACGCTGAAGCCGCGCAGCCCGCTGTCGTGGCTCGATCCCGGTCCGTTCGGCACGCTCGGCATTGGCGGCGGCTTTGCGCTCGGCGCAAAACTGGCGCGCCCTGAATCAGAAGTCTGGATTATCTGGGGTGATGGTTCGAGCGCGTATTCGATTGCGGAGTTCGACACCTTCACGCGCCACCGGATTCCGGTCATCGGGCTGATTGGCAACGATGCCTGCTGGTCACAGATTGCGCGCGAGCAGATTGAAATTCTGAAGGATGACACTGCCGCGATGCTGGCGCATTCAGATTACGACGGCGTCGCCACAGGCTTCGGCGGCGACGGTGTCAGAATTGACCGGATTGAATCTTTCATCCCGGCCATTGCCAGGGCCAGAACCGCTGTTGCAGATGGTCGGCCATTTCTGATCAATGCCATTATCGGCAGGTCTGATTTCAGAAAGGGTTCGGTTTCGATGTGAACTGGTGAGCAGTACTGTCCCAGGTTTGTGTGTCTGATTGCTTTCTCTTTTCAATGAACAGGCGCGGGCTGATTGTCGGCAAATTTTATCCGCCGCATCGCGGTCACAAATATCTGATTGAGACGGCGCGGGCGCAGGTTGACGAGCTTTACGTCATCGTCTGTCAGAAGCCCGATGAATCGCCGCCCGGTGAATTGCGCGCTGCGTGGTTGCGTGAAATTCACCCGGAGGTGAAGGTGCTGCTGATTGATGACCGTTATGACGAACAGGATTCGCGCATCTGGGCCGAAAATTCAAAACGCTGGCTTGGCTTTGCGCCGGAGGTGGTCTTTACTTCTGAGGATTACGGCGAGCGATTCGCTCACTATCTTGGCTGTCAGCACGTGCTGGTGGACAGGGCGCGCGCGGTGGTGCCGGTGAGCGGCACCGCAGTCAGGGCTGATGCGTTTGAGTGCTGGGATTTCCTTGAACCGCCGGTGCGCGGCTGGTATGCAAAACGCATTTGTCTCGTTGGCGCTGAATCAACCGGCAAGACCACGCTGGCGCAGTTGCTGGCGGAGCATTATGAAACCGTTCAGGTCGCGGAATATGGCCGTGAATACTGCGAACACAGAACGGCGGGCAATGATGACTGGCAGACTGAGGAGTTCATTCACATTGCCTGGACACAGTGCGAGCGCGAAAACAAGGCAGTCCGTGAGGCCAGGAAGGTGCTGATCTGTGACACCGATGCCTTTGCCACTTCGATCTGGCATCGGCGCTACATGGGCAGACGTTCACCTGAAGTTGAAGCGATTGCCGCAGCGCATCGCCGCCCTGACCTGTACCTGCTGACCGATGTCAACACGCCATTTGTGCAGGACGGCACGCGCGACGGCGAAGCCATCCGCGAATGGATGCACGAAACATTTGTCAATGAACTGAACGCGCAACGGCGTCCGTTCATCCTGCTGCGTGGTTCGCTCGCGGAACGATTGCAGCAGGCGATTGAAAACATTGATGCAATGATGAAAGGCAAACGATCAGACGAATGAAAAAGAGCATCGTCATCACAGTAATTCTGCTGGCAGCGGTTTGCGTGCTGGCCTGGCAGGCCGCAGCGAAAGGCCGCACGACTGCGCCAAAGCCATTCGGCGCGGTTCCTTCAGCGCGGCAGTTGCGCTGGCACGAACTTGAAATGTATGCCTTCCTGCATTTCTCGCCCAACACTTTCACTGATCGTGAATGGGGCTACGGCGACGAAGACCCGAACATTTTCAACCCCGCGAATTTCAATGCCGATCAGATTGTCAGCGCGTTGAAATCCGGCGGCATGAAAGGCGTGATTCTGACGGCGAAACATCACGACGGGTTCTGCCTGTGGCCGACTAAGACAACGCGGCACAGCGTGGCGGGCAGTCAGTGGATGAATGGCAAAGGCGATGTGGTCAAAGCTCTGGCCGAAGCGTGCCGCAGGCAGGGCCTGAAATTCGGCGTCTATCTTTCGCCCTGGGATCGCAACAATGCGAATTACGCGAGGCCCGAATACATTCAGCTTTACCGCGAACAGTTGCGCGAACTGCTGACGAATTACGGCCCGATCTTCGAGGTCTGGCACGATGGCGCAAACGGCGGCGATGGTTTTTATGGCGGGGCAAAGGAGACGCGGCGCATTGACAAGACAAAATATTACGACTGGCCGCAGACGTGGGCGCTGGTGCGAAAGTTACAGCCCGATGCCGTCATCTTCAGCGATGCCGGGCCGGATGTGCGCTGGGTCGGCAATGAAAAGGGAATCGCGGGCGATCCGTGCTGGAGCACGATGAATCCTGAAGGCATTTATCCCGGCCTTGCTGGCATCGAGAAACGACTCAACAGCGGCGACCGCAACGGTGCAGCGTGGCGGCCTGCGGAATGCGATGTCTCAATCAGACCGGGCTGGTTCTGGCATGAAAAAGAAAACGGAAAAGTGAAAACTCCGCGCCAGTTGCTCGACCTCTATTTTGTTTCAGTCGGGCGCGGAGCATCATTTCTGCTCAACGTGCCGCCCGACCGGCGCGGGCTGCTCAACGAAAACGATGTGCGTTCATTACAGGAGTTCGGTGAACTGCTGCGCCGGATGTACGCCGTCAATTATGCGAGCGGCGCAACCGCAAAGGCCGACAACGTGCGCGGCGGCGATCAGCGATTCGCGGCGGCAAAAATGCTCGATGCCGACCGGAACAGTTACTGGGCGACCGATGACAATGTGACTGCCGCGACAGTCGAATTCGATCTGGGCCGCGAACAGCACTTCAACGTGGTGCGCCTGCGTGAACAGATCAGTCTCGGTCAGCGCGTGGATGAATTCGCGGTTGATGTCTGGCGCGATAACGGCTGGTCTGAATTCGGCAAAGGCACGAGCATCGGCGCGCAGCGACTGTTGCGCGGCGAACGTGTCACCACGCGCAGGGTCAGATTGCGAATCATCAAAGCCGCCGCGAGTCCGTGCCTGAGCGATTTCGGATTGTTTGCCGAACCGCAGTGAATATTGATCAGTAACAATCTTATCCACGAAGCCACACGAAGAAGCACGAAGAAAGAAGAGGAGAAAAGGAGAAGAGGCGCAACAAAGAAACTGGTAGTGAATGCTTCCGAAAATCCTGTTTCCTTTTCTCCTTTTCCCCTCTTCTCCTTTTCTCCTTTTCATCTTCGTGTGCCTTCGTGGATAAAACTCCAGGAGGTCAGCTATGCCGGTCAAGCAGGATTTTGCACAGTCATTTGGTCAGGGCAGGATCAGCGGTTATCTCTCGGTCTTTTTCGGAGTGGTTTCGCTGATTGCGGTCTTGTGCTTTCTTTTTCCTTCGTGGCTGACAACGCCTGATTTGCGGCAGGCTTATCCGGTCGCAGTGTTTCGCACGGTGCTGATGCTGCTGCTGATCGCCTCGTTCATTCTCGCGCTGGTCAGTTTTCTGCTGAGCCGGCAGAAGCGGCTGGCGCTCGCGGGGGTGCTGTTTTCAGGGCTGGCGATTCTGCTCGGCGGGTGGAACGTGCAGGCCGGTGAAGTTCACGACACGCCGTTTCCCATCGGGCTGGACTGGCTGGTGCTCGATCTGGTGATGCTGGCGGTAATTTTCATTCCGCTTGAAGCGATCTTTCCGCAGATCGTGCATCAGCGCACGCTGCACCGTGAATGGAAGACCGATCTGACTTACTTTGCGCTCAGTCATCTGCTGGTGCAGGTCTTTGGCATCATCACGCAGGCTCCGGCGACGCTGCTGTTTGGCGGGCTTGGGTTGCAGGGCTTTCACGCGACGGTGCGGGCGCAGCCGTTTGTCGTGCAGGTGCTGGCGGCGCTGCTGCTGACTGACATTGCGCAGTACTGGGCGCACCGCGCTTTTCACGAAATCGAACCACTCTGGCGCATTCATTCGATTCATCACTCAACCGAAGCGATGGACTGGATGGCCGGGTCGCGGACGCATTTCATTGATATTTTCATTACGCGCTCAGTGTCGTTTGTTCCGGTCTACCTGCTCGGCATCACTCCGGCGGCGTTTGCGGTTTACATCGTCATCATCTCGTTTCACGCGGTCTTCATTCACGCCAATGTGAACTGGAAGTTCGGGCCGCTGCGTTACGTCATCTCAACGCCGCAGTTTCATCACTGGCATCACGCCGATGACCCGACGGCATACAACACGAATTACGCGGTCTTTTTTTCGTTCATTGATCGCCTGTTCGGATCGTTTTACCTGCCTGGCAGCAAGTGGCCGCAAAAGTACGGCGTGAGCATGCCGAATTATCCGAAAGGTTTCATCCCGCAATTCATTTACCCATTCAAGCGAACGTGAAAGGCCGGATGGTTTTCACCACGAAGGACACGAAGAACACGAAGATGAAGAAAGAAGAGGAGACAGGGAGAAGAGGGGAAAAGGAGAAATGCAGTGCTTCCTTGTCGCCTCTTCATCTCTTCACCTCTTCCCCTTTTCTCCTCTTCTTTCTTCCCTTCGTGTTCTTTGTGTCCTTCGTGGTGAAATTCTCTGGCCTGGAGCAGATTTCGGATCAGTATATTGAAAACCGATCTGATTTCTATACTCTGGTGCATCAGGAACTGAGATTATGGATCCCGTTGAAGGCATCGTCGCGCTGGTCGCATTTGTCATTTTTGGTCTGAGCATTCTGCTCGAATGGAGTTACTGGCATCGCCGGGGCAAACGAAAGTTCATCCTCGCTGATTCGCTGGCCAACCTTTCGCTCGTGCTGATGCAGATGATCCTTGATGCGCTCGGCAAGGCTTTGTTTGTGGTCTTTGCGCTCGACTGGGTGCGGCGTCACGGGCTGCAACTCGTGCCTGAAACGTGGTGGGCGCTGGTGATTCTCTTTTTCGGAGTTGATCTCGGCTATTACTGGTTTCATCGCGCCAGCCATCGGGTACGGTTGTTGTGGGCCATTCACGTCACGCATCACTCGTCAGAACTGATGAATTTCACGACCGCGCTGCGGCAGCCGCCGCTGGAGCATCTGATTGACTGGCTCTGGTTCGTGCCCCTCGCGTGGATCGGGTTTTCACCGAAGCTGATTCTGCTGACTTACGGCTTCAATCTGATCTATCAGTTTTTCATTCACACCGAACTCGTGGACAAATTCCCGCGCTGGATTGAATACATTTTCAATACGCCGTCACATCATCGCGTGCATCACGGCACGAATCAGGAATATCTGGATATGAATTATGCCGGAGTTTTCATCATCTGGGATCGCCTGTTCGGCACGTTTATCGCAGAGAAAGCCCCGGTCAGATACGGCATTCTGCATCCGATCAATTCATACAATCCGTTTTATGCGGGCTTCCATTTGTGGGCTGACATTTTCAGGGATGTGATGAAACCTGCTTCGCTGTGGATCAGGCTGAAGCACATCCTTGCGCCGCCGGGCTGGCCCGAAGAGTACCGCATGATGAATGATGAATGAGGAACGATGAACGATGAACTGCTTTTGATTCATCATTCATCATTCATCATTCATCATTCATCGTTTGTATTCATTCATGGCTGAACAGTTTTATGAGTGATGATCTGATTCGCCTGTCAAAGCTGATGGCGCAGCGCGGGCTGTGTTCGCGGCGCGAAGCTGACAGTTTCATTGAGCGCGGGCTGGTGCTGGTTGATGGCGAAGTGGTCAGCCAGCTCGGCACAAAGGTTTCGCCTGCGGCCACGATCACGCTGGCCGCTGAAGCGCGACAGCAGCAGCGCGCGCTGGTGACCATCATCCTTAACAAACCTGTCGGCTATGTTTCCGCGCAGCCTGCACCGCCTTATCAGCCCGCCATTACGCTCATCACTCCGGCTAATCAGTTCGGTGAGGCGAAGCAGAAACTGAAGCCCGAACATTTCAAAGGCCTGGCAGTGGCCGGGCGGCTCGACATTGATTCGCAGGGATTGTTGTTGTTCACGCAGGATGGCCGCATTGCAAAGCAGATGGTGGGCGCACAGAGCAAAGTTGAAAAGGAATACATCGTGCGCGTCGCGGGTACATTGCCGGATGCCAGGCTGCAACTGCTGCGGCACGGGTTGCAGCTTGACGGCAGGCCACTCAAACCGGCGCAGGTGGAATGGATTAATCGTGAACAGTTGCGCTTTGTGCTGATGGAAGGGCGCAAGCGGCAGATTCGCCGGATGTGCGAACTCGTCGGGCTGAAGGTTACCGGCCTGAAGCGGGTGCGAATCGGGAAGATCAGGCTGGGGAATCTGCCGGAAGGGAAGTGGCGATTCCTCCAGCCTGATGAAACGCTGCTGTGAAATTACTGTCCGGTTTCAGTCACGCGCGGATATTTTTTGAGCAGGCCGTCTGATTGCATGACCTTTTCGATTTCGTCAATTTTCATCGGCAGATAATCAGAAACGATTTCGGCGCGGTCGGCGTGAATGATGATCAGGTCTTCCATCCGAATGTAGATTTTTTCTTCCGGCACGGTCAGCGCGGGTTCAATTGTAAAGACCATTCCGGCGCGCAGTGGCCCGTCGCCATTGCCGACATCGTGCGTGGACATGCCGACCCAGTGACCGAGGCGGCCACGTTTCGCTGATTCCCTGTAACCCGCCACAAACCGCTGTGCGGCGCGTTCGTATTCAGGCTTCGAGAATTTCGAGCGGGCCAGAATCCTGTCCATCTCCTGCGCCGCTTCGGTCATGACCTGTGTCACCGGAACATTCGGACGAATCGCCTTGAGAATGGCGCGGTAACTTTCCATATAAAAGCCGTACAACTCGCGCTGCCACGGACTGAACTTTCCGTTGACCGGCCACATGCGCGTGATGTCGCTCATGTAGTAAGCCACATCGGGCGCAAAATCCATGAGCAGAAAATCGCCATCCTGCATGCGTCGTTTGCCCGCGTTGTAATGCGGATACCACGCATTGCTCGCGCTCGCAATCAGCGAATAATAAGCCTCGCCCTGCGCGCCGTTGCGGTAATAAATGAATTTTGCCAGCCCGTCGAGTTCGTATTCCATCATTCCCGGCCTGGTTGATTTCATCGCTTCAAGCAGCGCGGCGCACGACAGGTGAGTAGCGCGGCGAATCAGCGCCAGTTCGCGCTCGCTTTTAATCAGGCGAAGCTGGTCGAGCACTGGTGACAGGTCGCGGATTTCAAACTGCGGAAAGCGCGTGCGCAGCAGATTGATGAATGCGCCTTCGCGTGAAGGCCGCTGATCCCACGGATCGGCTGAATAATCGGCTACAGCGCGCAACGCCAGATCGCGGCTCATCGCAAAACCTTCAGCGGGCATGTACGGCGTGTAAAGCTGCCGCGTCGCGCCGCGCACCTGGCGCGACAGATGTTCACCGAGCATTTCAATGCCTGCGACCGCATCAATGCCCGAAAGCTTTTTTATTTCGTCAGCATCTTCGGCTGACAAAAGTTTGCCCTCGCCGCGCTCGCGGCCTTCGTTGCGATGCGGCAGATAGATCGTGGCCCTGCGCGTTGCGCCATCGAGCAGCAGGTAAGCGTGCGGCACTTCGATGCCGCAGAGATAATAAAATTCATTGCTCTGGCGAAAGCGCGTGTAGCCCGCCGGTGACGCCGCGCCCTGAATGACAGCGAGCGCACCCGCGCCAATCGCGTCATAAACCTTGTCACGCCGTTGCGCGAATTCCTGCGGCGGAAAGTCGGTGGTGAAGTAAGGAATATCCTGCGCCAGCGCCTCAACAGTGGACAGCAGCAGCAGGCACAAAACCAGGCGAACCAGTGTTTTCATGGTGACGTGTCCTTTCAGCAGTTGGGTTCACTACAAATTGCGCCACGCAGCATAGCGCAATCCTGACGCTGTGATGAAGTGAGCAGTAAAAAACTTTTCACCACGAAGGGGAAGAAAGAAAAGGAGAAGAGGAGAAAAGGGGAAAAGGGGATGTGCAACAGCAACGGCGCAGAAGTTCTTTGTCGCCTCTTCACCTTTTCGCCTCTTCTTCTTTTCGCCTTGTCTCCTCTTCTTTCTTCGTGTGCTTCGTGCCCTTCGTGGTGAAATGATCTGTCCCTGCGCTCAGGTGGTCGCAATTGATTTGAGCATGGCATAAGCGACCTGGTCTTTGCAGATGTCGCTGTGGCCGGTGATGATTTCGTCGGCGTTCAGATTGAACAGCCGACCGTCCTGGAACTGATACGAACTGCCCACAGGCAGCAGCGTGCCGTCGCTGGCTTCGCTGGTGAATTTGACGAGCGCCCCGTTGCGACCGATGCCGCCGAAACGATCATTGGCGTCACCGATTTCAGCGGCGGCTTCAAAGGCCAGCGCCGAAGCCATCGGATAAGCCTTGCCAACGGCCTTGTCATTTCTGGTGCAGGTGATGACGGTCGGGCCTGACACCTGATGCC
This sequence comes from Blastocatellia bacterium, assembly GCA_046331565.1. Taxonomy (GTDB): domain Bacteria; phylum Acidobacteriota; class Blastocatellia; order RBC074; family RBC074; genus DASRDU01. The sequence continues at coordinate 1,714,165 of JAXLQP010000001.1, read as the reverse complement.
CGGCCACTACGCGCCTGAAGAAGCCGTTGGTATTTTTGCCGTCGAAGTTGACGGCGAATCCGTTGTGCGAAAACGCGGCCTGCAACAGCGTCAGAGAATTGATGCTGACCGGAGGCTGATTGTCAGGGCCGAGCGTGGCCGCCGTCACCAGCCGCCCGCCGAAGCTGTGACCGATCAGATGAACTTTCAGATTCGGAAACTGCGAACGAATCTGCCGCAGCAGCGCATTCACTCCGTTGCGTCCGACGGTTCCGGCGCGTTCCTTCATCTGGTAATAAGTCGTGAAGTTGACGACCTTCAGTGCGCCTGCCTTGATGCCGCTCAGCAGATCGCCCAGGCCCGCCGCGCCGCCTTCGTCACCGCCTGCCTGCGGCGCAACTGTGTCAGCCGCGCCGCCTTCAGTGCCCGATGAAAAATCGTCAGGCAGCACAGGGCTTTTCAGCGTGTTGAGCAGTTCATCGCCATCCATTTCAAAGAACACATCCGAAGCATCGTCAGGATAGAGCGAATTTTTGCCGGGCAGCAGCCTGATCAGATCGGCAAACTGCGTGCGGGCGTTGCTGCTGGCATCAAGCAGCGGAATCAGTTCCTTCGCCTGATCGAGCAGGTGGTTAGTGTCGGGGTGATCGAAATAACCTTTCAGACTGTCAAGCTGCGCGGCGAGGTCGTCATCTGACACCACGCCACCGGCATCGGCTGCGCCGCTCGGAATCAGTTCCTGATCGGTGAATTTTTTTGAGGGCCAGAGAATGCAGCAGATGGCGAACTCGCGTCCGGCAAGTTCAGGAACCTGGCCACTGTCGAGCACGGCGCGCACGCGCTCAAAGAAGTGTTTGTACAGGTCGCGCGCATCGGCCATATCGTTGTTCCAGCCGTGCGAAATCATCAGCAGGTCAGTCGTGGAACCCTGGTTCAGAAAGTTGAGCAGTTGCTGCGGCTCAGCGGGATTGAAGACATTGCCCTGTTTGTCGAACTGAATTTCAAACGCGGGGATGCCTGAAAGTTGCGTCATGAGATCCTCTCTTTCTCGTGGTCTGAGGATGTGCGCAGGCAGCTACACGGACTGAATGGCGCGCATCAGATCAACCAGTCCGTGTCCCTGGAAATAGGGATTGCGTTTCAGGTCAGTGGCCGTCGAGATGAAAATCTGTTTGATCTCTTCGGGCCTGCCGATGAATTCGCGCCGCACCGACATAAACGCCGCAATCACGCCGGACACATGCGGCGCGGCCATGCTGGTTCCGCTCATCTCCTGATACTGGTCAGTGATGACATCGCTCGCCGCGTCCGATGAAGTCACCGGAGCAATGGCCGGAGCCGCAGCCGTCGAAACGGGCGCAGAGGCCGGACTGGCGCTGAGCGCGGATGGCGCGCTCGCTGGGGCTTCAGCAGCGGCAAGGGCAGGCTGACCAGTTGCCGCTGCGGGCGATGAAGTGCCGGTGGTCGCTGTGTCACCGGCAGCGGCGGGTTTCGTCGAAGCGCAGGAAATGATCTTTTCGCCAGGCGCGACCAGGTCGGGTTTGTTGCGCCCGTCGCCGGTCGGGCCTTTGGAAGAAAAGTATGAAATCCCGTAAACGTGCGGCATTTCACGGTGCGTTGAGCCGACCGTGATGGCCAGTTCGGCATTGCCCGGATCATTGATCGTCATGCCGAGTCCGGCGGAATCGGTCTTGCGCGAAGTGCTGAAGGCTGTGCCGAAGCCAGTGTTACCAGCCGCCGCCACGATGACCACGCCTGATTTCACCAGCCTGTCAACTTCGACGCACAACGGGCTTTGCCCGCAGGCGAACCACTCCGGGTTGAATTCATAACCGACGCTCAGGTTGATGCCGTGAATCCGCAGCCAGCGGCCATAGCCGTTGATTTCCTGAATTGCGGCGAGCGCAGCGACAACGTTGCTGACCGGCCCCCGGCCTTTGTCATCGAGGACTTTCAGGCTGACCAGCTTGCATTTCGGAGCCATGCCGGAAATGGCCGGAAAATCTCTGAAGCCGGGTTTGGGCCGACCGAATTCATCAAGGCTGGTGACTCTGGCCCTGATCTTTCCCTGAATTTCTCCGGCAATGATGCCCGCCACGTGCGTGCCGTGCCCGCGCACATCCACGAGCGCGCTTTGCTGATCGAGCTTTTCCAGCAGCCCCATAAAATTCAGGTGCGGAAACAGGTCAGGGTCGCTGTCGGCCTGCGCACCCAGCACGTCGGCCAGCGAATCGCCCTTGCCGCTGAGCATTGTGAAATCCATGTGGCGCAGCGGTGACGGCAACTCCAGATTTTTGTGCAGGGTAAAATGCGGGTGCGTCGCGTCAATGCCCGAATCCAGCACAGCCCAGGTGATGCCGTCGCCGGAACTCGCAAACGATCTTTGCGCGGCGTCGGCTTTGACGGTGCTGATGGAACGGGTGATTTGCGCGGTCACTTCAAAATCGGGCCAGATGCTCCAGATGGCATTGGGCGCGGGCGGAATGTCAGTTGATGTTGCCGGAAGGTCAGACGGCTGGCTGCGATCAAGGCGAATCAGTTCCTGAATCGCGGCGGCATCGAGTCGCGCAAACAGATACTGCCGACTCATAATGCTTTTGGGCGCATTGACGCCCTGCGCGGTCTGATCGGGCTGATCCTTCGTAATCAGGCGAATCAGCTTCCAGATGCGTTCGCGCGCCCTCGCCCGGCCACCGGGATAATTCAGGTTGACATCAATGATGATTGAATGCGGCGGGAGCGGCGCTGCCGCAGCGGTTTTGACCTGTTCCAGTTCAGGTTCGAGGTCTTTGAGTAACGGCAGCGAAATGACCGTTCGAGCCAGTTTTTCATTGATTGATGTTTGCCAGTTGTCGGCATCTTCGCCGCTGACAGGTGGCGGAATATCGTGAGCTACATTTTCGGCGGGCGGCGGCCCTGCTTCAGCAGCCCTGGACTCTTTGGTACGACGCGCAGCTCGTGGTTTTTTTCTCTCCATGCAGCCAGCTCCTGTCCACATCAGCGCAAACTGATGGATATGCCTGTCTGGTCGTTAAATGGGATTTGTCTGACGCACATTTCAGCACGAGCGCGTTCAGGACTCAATACAACAGCGTTGAAAAACGGCCAATGGGTTTTTGTTTCAGTCTGTTGACAGACGACAATCCGCTCCCGTAATATCCCCCATCCTGGTTGGGCCGGAAGCGCACGTCAGCCCTGAGTCAACCTTGCTGAGAGCCTTCCGGTAAATGAAATTAAAGGCAGGAAAATAGTTTTGGTTTACGTACTTTACGCACTTTATGTTCTCGCCTGTGTCTTCCTGATCCTGGTGGTGCTGCTGCAGTCAGGCAAGGGTGGCGATGTGGCCGCAGCTTTTGGCGGCGCTGGCAGCCAGACCGCTTTCGGCCCGCGCGGCGCGCAGAAACCGCTCGAAAAGGCCACGATCACTGCGGCGATTATTTTTATGCTGCTCGCGCTGATCTTTTCGCTGCCAGGCGTGACCGGGCCGCGTTCGGTGGTCAGTGATTCAGGCACAACTGCGACGCCTTCACCTTCGCCCTCGGCATCGGTTCCGGCGGCAGCGCCTGGCGTTTCACCGTCAGCCGCTCCGAGCGCCAGCCCGTCAGCAAGCGTGGCTGCCAGCCCTTCGCCGAAGGCTTCAGCGACACCGGCGAAGAAGTGATTTGATAATCTGATTGCTCACGGGGATGTGGTGGAATTGGTAGACACGTACGTTTGAGGGGCGTATGGCGCAAGCCGTGAGAGTTCGAGTCTCTCCATCCCCATTTCAAAAAGGCCGCTTCACGCGGCCTTTTTCATTTTCAGGATTGATTCGCCTTTGCCGACAAGACTTCATCAGCCGCTCGCAGACCCTGATAAAAGGCCTCCTCAAACAGCGCGACGCCGCTCAGATCGGAATGGGCAAAGTGAATGCGGCGAAATGGCTGCGCTGCCGCCTTGCGCGAACTGCCGTGAATAAAGCCCGGACGCGGTGAAATCATCGCGTGACCCCAGCGCATGACATCCAGCCTTTCAGTCAGCCCTCGAATTTCAGGATGTGCGCGTTGCAGGTCGGTCAGCACGACATCGGCCCACTGCGCGCGGTCAGCCGCGAGCAGCCTTTTTCTCGCCGCGAGCGAATCTGCTTCAGTCAGCGGGTAGTAATAAGTCAGCACCGTCGGGCCGTAATCAGGCCCGCGCTGGTGCGTGGCTGTGACATAGCCCAGCGCCGGACTGTCGTAAATCACATTGTCCCACGACAAGGGAAAGCCCAGGCCATCGGGCCTGTCCTTCAGGTGCAGATTGGCTGTCATCCACACACCGTATTGAAAATCAGCAACGTGCGCGGGCGGCTGTTCGCGCCAGGGGCGAATGACGTAACGAGTCAGAAAATGCGGAGCCGCAAAGATCACTTGTTCAGCCTGAATGCCGCTGACCGTGCTGCCATCGTAAGCCACCGCGACGACCTCAACGCCGGAAGGCTGCGGAATGATTTCAGTGACAGCCAGCCCGGTTCTGACTTTGTCTCTGACTTTGTGGTGCAGGTGCGCGACCAGCCGCCCGTTGCCTTCGGGCCAGGTGATGAATGGCTGCGTGTCGTGGCCCGGCTTTGGCATCCGCGCGCAGAAATAGAACAACCCGGCCCACGCGCTGGTGGTTTCCAGCGTCAGCCCGTAATCGTCGCGGCAGCCGTATTCGACAAACCAGCGCAGACGCGGTGAAGTAAAGCCGCGTTCATTCATCCATTGCGCCATTGAAATCCGGTCGAGCGCCGTCACTTCGGCATCGTCAGACGACAGGGCCAGCGGAATGTGAAAGGCCCTGCGCCCGCGCCGGTCGCGCCACGCCACCCACCGATTGATTTCAGCATTGAAGCGGTCAAACTGCGCCAGATCATCGCGGCTCGCTCCGGCGCGCAGGTACAGCCCTTCGTACCACCGTCCGCGATAAAAGATGCGCTCTTCGGGGTCGCGGCACAGGTACTGTTCACCGACCATCAGCGAACCGTCTTCGGCGCGGCCTTCGACCAGTCCCATTTCATCGAGCAGCCCAATCAGTTCGTGATTATCGCTGAGCGGCACCGGCAGGTAATGCGCGCCCCAGGGATAGGCGCTGATCTTTGATTGTCCGCTGCGCGCCGTGCCGCCCGCGACCTGTTCCAGTTCAAGCAGCACAAAATCACTGACGCCTGCTTTCGCCAGTCTCCACGCCGCCGTCAGTCCGGCCACACCGCCGCCGACAATCACGATGCGGTGCCGTTCCCATTTATCCGCAGGCACGCTGACCGGAGTGTAATTGCGCAGGCGATGACCGACCGTATCAGATGCGCCGACGATTTCACCATCTGGCAGCGCCGGCGAATGACGCGAATTGCAGGCCGCCAGCGCAACGGGCAGGCCCAGCAGGGCAGTCAGCATTTCACGTCTTGTACAGTCTCGGTTCATTGTCCTGAGCCGCTGGGTAATAACAATTCAGCCACGCCCGGTGATGTTACTGATTCCTGATTCCTGAATCCTGAATCCTGCATTTTCAGAATAAAGCAGGATGCAGGTTTCAGGATTCAGGAATCAGGCTGTGCTGAGCTGGTTACTGATACCGTTTCCATTCCGATTCGTAATACCTGACCAGCATCTGATTATCCAGCCGGTTGATTTCGACCGGAACCGGGCCAAGATCGGCAGGCAGCAGGAACATTGCCTTGAGCGATTGTTCGTTGAGAAAGCGCAGCCCCGGCGGAACCTTGGCCGGAATCTCGAAAGGTTCGGTGCGCGCCAGCGCGAAGCCCCATTCACCGAATGACGGCACTGACAGGTGATAAGGTCTGACGTGAAAGCCTGCGGCTTCCATCGTGCGAATGATGCACCAGTACGACGAACGCGCAAACAATGGCGAGGTTGACTGCACGGCTACTGCCGCTCCGGGCGCGAGGCGTTGTTTCAGCAGACGGTAAAATCGCGTCGTGTAAAGCTTGCCGAGCGCGAACGAATTGGGATCAGGGAAATCAATGATGGCCGCGTCAAACTGTTCGCCCGGCTCTTCAATCCAGATCATTGCGTCCTGATTGATAACCTTAACGCGCTTGTCGTTATACGAGTGCGCATTGAGTTCAGCGAGCGGCTGAAAGTTGGCTGATAACTTCGTCATCTCAGGGTCAAGGTCAACCAGCGTGACTGCTTCGACCTGCTGATGACGCAGGATTTCACGCAGCGCCAGCCCGTCACCGCCGCCGAGCACCAGCACGCGGCGCGGGGTTTCTGTCGTCATCAGCGCCGGATGCACCAGAGCTTCGTGATAACGATATTCATCGGTCGAGGAAAATTGCAGATGACCGTTGAGGAAAAGCTGAAACCCGGCGCGGTTGCGCGTCACCACGATGCGCTGATAAGGCGTGTTGCGCGCATAAACAATCGGATCAGCGAACAGATTGTCTTCAGCCAGCGAAGTCAGCCGGTCGGCCTTGATGACGCCAATCGTCAGCAGCACGATGACAATTGCTGCGCGCGCCCGCAATCCGTTGACGCGATTTTTGATTGAACTTTCCAGCAGCCACGTGCTCCACAACCCAACAGCGGCATTGAGCAGGCCCATCACCAGCGAAGTGCGCACCAGACCAAGGCGCGGAACCAGAAAGAGCGGAAAGAGCAGCGAGGCAATGAGCGCGCCGATGTAATCAAACGTCAGCACCCGCGAAATGACATCCTTGAAATCAAGCAGGTCTTTCAGGATGCGCATCAGCAGCGGAATTTCCAGCCCGACCAGCACGCCGATGGCAAAGACGAGCGGATAAAGCACAATCTGAAACTGATCGAAGCGCGAAAACGTGAGAAACAGCAGCGGCGCTGACAACCCGCCAAGCAGCGCCACGCCAAGCTGCACTTCGACAAACTTTGCGGCCAGCCCGCGCTCAAGAAAACCTGACAGCCACGCGCCCGCGCCCATCGCTGAAAGGTAAATGCCAATGATCAGCGAAAACTGCGTGACCGAATCACCCAGCACATAACTCGCCAGCGTCCCGGCCAGCAGTTCATAGACCAGCCCGCAGACGGCGATGATCAGCACATTGAGAAACAGAAGTGGTGTGCGATTCATGAAGTGGTTGGGGGTCAGTGGTCAGTGGTCAGTGGCTGGCGGCAGGTTGAATATTCCCTGATAGTTGCCCCTGGGAGTCTCAACTAACCACTAACCACTGACCACCAACCACTATCCATGAACTGCCGCTGAAACGATCAGCGCGATGCCGATGATGATTGAGCCGATGATGATGGCCAGCGCGGTGTTCTGATCGTCTTCGATCTCTTTCTTGACCGAAAACGGCGCGACCATGGTGACGACCCAGAACGCAATGGCAAACAGCACGATGCCGATCAGCGCAAAGACGATGGTTGAGATGATCAGTTCGGGAAGCTGATTCATCGGAATCAGCAGGAGCAGGGTGATCGTGGGCATTACTTTCCTCCTCGATAGCCGGAATGCCAGAAATGGAATGAGCGATAACCGCCCGGTGACTGTCGCACATCAGCCGGCACAAACTGCCGCGATTCGTTGCCGAACTCTCTGCCGGTCAGGGCGACGTAGCCGTAAAAGCCGATAATCAGAACTCCGGTGAACAGATAAAATTTACGCAGCATAGTCAGTGCTTTCCTCGTCAGCGTGAACGCGGGCAGATCAGCAGAGAGATGACGGAACACACGGAAATAACGGAATAAACGAAAGGCAGCGCTCAGACCAGTCGCATCAGATTGTCCATCACCTCAGTTTCAGTTCAGTTCCTGCACCTGAAACCTGTTCGTGAATGTTCGTGTTCATTCGTGGCTGAATTTTTTGTTCCGTCTGTTCCGTTCATTCCGTGTGTTCCGTCATCTCTCTGCTGATTTGCATTGAAAGATCATTCGTCATCGCCGCTGCTTTGATACGGATTGAATTCGCTGTCCTGCCAGCGTCTTTTCTCAAAACTCCACTGCGACAGCAGCACCAGCAGCGGAATGATTGAAACGGCCACCATCGCCAGCAGCCAGTACAGCAGGCGCGGCACGCCCTGCACGATGCGCACGGTGAGCATCTGCGGTTCCTGCCATTTCTCCCACTGCACTTCGAGGCGCATGGTGTATTTACCGGCGGGCAGTGATGACAGGTTAACGTCAGGTTCCCTGTCGCCTTCGCTCCACGATTCGCCGCCGTCCACGCCGGAGTAATATTCCACCGGCACGGCGAACGGCTGCACCAGTCCCGTTGCTTCATTGATCAGATCGCCTTCGGCATAAACCCACGTATTGTTGACCGGAGCGGTGGCCGAAATTCTGATGTTTCTCAGCGATTTCAATTCAAACGGTTCCGAAAAGAAAACCTGGGTGTCGTCGGCGTTTTTGCGCGGTTCGAGCGTGAAGCTGTTTTTATAAACTTCGTGGCGCGGCGCGAACATGATGGCCTGCATCCCGAACAGAAACGTCGCCAGCAGCATCCAGCCCCACAGCTTGTAAATGTACTTGTGCAGAAACGGCTGATTCGGCGCAACTCCGGTTGGCGCGGGCAGGCCGGAAACGCCCATTGCCTTTTCGACTTCGTCCTTTTTCAGATATGTGGCCAGTGACCAGTTGATTTCCTGCGGCGTGGCTTCCTTTGACAGCATCAGCGGCGCGCTGACGTAATCAGTTGATTGCACGGCCTCGCCGACGCTGACCTTCCAGTAAAATTCGCCAAGCACGTAAGAGACTCCGGCCCGCGCGTCCTGAAAGAGTTTGAAGGTCTTTCCGTTGAATTGCGCCGTGTTGCCTTCATCTGCAACCGCGCCGGGCGCGAGCGGTTCGACAAAGTTCCAGTGCCCGTCACTCTGCACCAGCCAGCGAAAGCCGATCTTCGGTTCATAAAGCAGATACTCTTCCCAGTAATAAGCCACGCCTTCAAAGACGACAAAGCGTTGCAGGTAGCCGATGACCTGAAAGCTGCCAGCCGCAAATGTTCCTTTGGTTCCGATGGGAATGGCGGGTGTGACCAGGTTGTTGAGCGTTTCAAGGTAACGAAGCTGGCCCTGGTTGATGTCGAGCAGTGAATTGCAGTTCGGGCAGGTCACGCGCTGCGCCTGATCGGGAGCGCGCAGTTCCAGCCTGCCGCCGCAGTTCGGACAGTTCAACTGATGCGACGCGACGCGCTGCGCCTGGCGTTTCGGCGCGGCGGCGGCTGCGAGGCCGAGGTCGTCAAGCGTCACTTCGCGCCCGATAAAAAGCAGCGGCCTCGCTGAGTCATCGCTGTAATCGAGCGTCGCAAATTCACCGTGCGGCCCTGACAAATCGGCGTAAGCGTGCTGTTCGCCAGGCACCAGGCGATAAGGAATTTCGCCCTGCGCGCCGAGCGAAGTCGCCACCCCTGTTTCGCCAATCGTCAGCGGAACGGCGCTGGAAATCGAAGCCAGCCGCAGCCCCGGTTGCAGCGATTCAAACGGCGGAATCAGCGCCTGCTGCGGCAGTGGCTTTTGAAAGGTCAGATAAAAACGGCCCTGCGCTTCGGCCAGCCAGCCCCATCGCCCGTCAGAGAAGGCCGCGTACCATTCATCCCACACGCCGCCCATCTGATGACCAAGCTGCGCGCGCCCGGTCAGTTCAAAGGCGATGCCCTGATAAGCGCCGCGCAAACCGACCTGCAGCGGCGAACCGGTTTCGACCAGTTCGGCCACTTTGCCCAGGTCTTCAATCGCGCGATCACCGCGCGCCACGACCGAGCGGCAGTATTCGCAGACCACAACCACCGATAACCCGCGCCTGAATTCAACCGGCGCACCGCAGGATGGACAGAAGGCCTGAACGACGCTCACTGTTTGTTCTCCTCCGAGTTTACTCAGGATGGATCAGGCAGAGAAATAACGGAACAGACGGAATGAACGAAAGACACGGAAACGGGACTGAACCATATCTGATGCTTTCTGTGTGTTCCGTTCTTTCCGTCTGTTCCGTCATCTCTCTTCATTACTTTCGGCTCCGCGAAACTGAACGCGCACAGTGACGCGCTGTGCTGACAACCGCTCAGACAATCGTTCAGCCCAGGGCCATTCACGACGCGGGCGGCAGCAGTACAGATTGAACGTTGCCAGCCCCGACTCAGGATAAGTGTGACAGGCCAGATGCGATTCGGTCAGCAGATACAGCCCTGTCACGCCGCCGGGATCAGGAAAGCTGTGCCACACCGGTTCGCCCAGCACGCACAGGTCAAGCTCTGCGACAACCAGTTCGCAAATCCCGCGCAGCAGCCGCTCGTCGCGCAACGCTTCAGCAGCGCAACCCGCCGCATCAATCATCCATTCAATGCCGCCGTTCATCATCAGAAATCAGGTGAAACAAAATCGCGGAGGAACGAGCAGGCGCCGCTTTGGAAGCATTGCCAGTTCGCCTGCTGAGAATCAAAACTACCAAAGCGGCGCCTGCTCGTCCGCACTCCACACGCTCCGCGCCGGGTTTGAATGTAGCTTGTTCGAACTGTTCAGGGCTTGAATTCACGCCGCAAGCGTTCCTGCTCAGCCGCCCTGCGCTGGTCAATCGTTTTCTGGAAAGCGTTATCACGAAGATCCACGCCTGGTTGCGAAAAAACCGCAGAGACTGAAAATCCTGAACAGCTCAGACGAAGCGCAGAACCTGCTGCTTCCCAGGCTGACAAATCAGGCAATGAAAATGCCTGTGCGATTCTGGCCGCCCAGGTTTCAGGACTCCAACCTGGTCGTTCGCCTGGGGTGTCTCTCAAATAAGAGACGTTGATCATAGTGATTCGATTATCCAGCACAATGAAATTGATCTGATCCACTCCAGCGAATCTTTCCTGATTGGCCGGAGTGGGCAGAATCTGATTTCGAGAGAGAGAGAAACCTGCCGCTCCATAACTCGGAGGCAGCGGCGCTTTTTCAAGCGCGGCTCTGATGTTCAGTTTCTCAACACCGTCAGGCATGAGCGCCAGAATTTCATCAACACTCATTCCCAGCCGAAAGCCGCGAATTGCCGGAGCCTGCTCAAGCGTTAACTGACATCGCGGTGGCGGAGTCGGCTGTGGTTTCTGTAATTCGGGGCGAACATAAGCCGGAGCATCTTTGGGCTTCGGACGTTTGAAGTAAAGGCGCTCGTAGGCATCTCCCGAAAAGGCGACAGAAACCAGTTCCCAACCCTGGTCACCAGGTTCATCAATATCTACAGGGCTGCCGCAGTTTCCACAGGCTGTTTTGTACTCCCACCTGACCGCAGGCGGTGTTTGTTTCGTTGTTTGTGCGACTGCCACAATGCCGGACGGCAGTGTGATCAGCAGAAGGAAGAAGAGTCTGAGGCTCGTCATACACTTTGATCCTTTCTGTGGTGATGACACTCCGGCTGACAAAGGGGAAGCCAGCACAGGTCAATTCTGAAATAAACGAAAAGCGCACAGATCATAACCATGCCTTCAGCGGCTGGCAATTATCCGTGCGCTTTTACAGCGTACTGGCGGGAGTTTTTAACTCAACGCATTACCCTGATGTTGATTAAAACTGATCTTCAGCAAGGACGGTGTTGGGAGTTCCAGCTTTAGCTGGTCTGACTGAATTGAAATGCAGTCAGACCAGCTAAAGCTCAATGGCGTTAAGTCAAGGCTATTTGAAAGGAACTTGTCACACCCCCGTAGTAACGAATTTATTCGTTCTGCTTCTGAAACTGCGAATCTTGAAAACCAACGAATAAATTCGTTACTACGGGGGGGCGGCCCGGTTCCACCAGGACTCTTTAACTGAATGCCATTGAGCAAAAGCTGGAACCCCCAACACCGACTTCTGGTGAAGCCTGGTTTGTTACGAGCCGGCCTGGGCTGCCGTCTCGTCTTCAGTAGGGCGCGCGTTACCGCTTTCCTCTCTGTCTTCGCCGACTTCATCGCGCAACCGGTGTTCATACGCGGCCTTGATGAAACTCGTAAAGAGCGGATGCGGCGCGAGCGGTTTCGATTTCAGTTCGGGATGGAACTGGCAGCCGAGGAACCAGGGGTGATCGGCGAGTTCGATGATTTCGATGAACTTGCCGTCCGGCGACTTGCCCGAAAAGATCAGCCCGTTTTCGGCCAGGCGGTCTTCAAAGGCCGGGTTGAATTCGTAGCGGTGACGGTGGCGTTCGGAAATCTGTTCCGCGCCGTAAACGGTATTCGCCAGCGAACCCGGTCGCAGGTTGCACGGGTAAGCGCCAAGGCGCATCGTGCCGCCCAGGTTTTCAACGCCGAGCAGATCGCGCAGCTTGAAGATGACCGGCTGCGGTGTGTCCGGGTCGAATTCAGTCGAGTCGGCCAGTTCAAGTCCGGCGACGTGGCGCGCATATTCGATTGAAGCGCATTGCATGCCCAGACAGATGCCGAAGAACGGCTTCTTTTCGCGGCGCGCATAACCGATGGCGCGAATCATGCCGTTGATGCCGCGCTTGCCGAAACCGCCCGGAACCAGAATCGCGTCAACTTCGCGCAGACGATCTTCCCAGCGGTCATCGGTCATCAGTTCCTCGCTTTCAATCCACTGAAACCTGACCTTGACGTTGTTGGCGAAGCCTCCGTGCATCAGGGCTTCGTTGAGGCTCTTGTAAGAATCCTCAAGCTCGACGTATTTGCCGATGATGCCGATGGTGACTGATTCCTTCGCGCTGTGCATGCGCGTGACGAGCGCCTGCCACTGCCGCAGATCAGTGTCGCCAAGCGGCAGCCGCAGCAGTTCGACGATCAGTTCATCAATGCCTTCACGATTGAAAACCAGCGGGATTTCATAAACCGATTTCACATCGGGCGCGGTGATGACGGCTTCGGTCGGCACGTTGCAGAAGAGTGAAATCTTGGCCTTCATCTCGCGCGGCAGATCGCGTTCGGTGCGGCAGATCAGAATGTCCGGCTGAATGCCGATGCCCAGAAGTTCCTTGACCGAATGCTGCGTCGGCTTGGTCTTGAGTTCGCCCGAAGCCGCAATCCACGGCACCAGCGTCAGGTGCACGAAGATCGCGTTGTGCCGCCCGACTTCGTTGGCCATCTGGCGAATGGCTTCAAGAAAGGGCAGCGATTCGATGTCACCGACCGTGCCGCCGATTTCGACGATGACGACATCAACCGCGTCCGAGATGGCTTTGATGTTGTCCTTGATTTCGTTGGTGATGTGCGGAATGACCTGAATGGTTTTGCCGAGATAATCGCCGCGCCGCTCCTTTTCGATGACCGACATGTAAATGCGTCCGGTCGTCCAGTTATTGGCTTTGGTCAGTTGCGCGCGCGTGAAGCGTTCATAATGGCCCAGGTCCAGATCGGTTTCCGCGCCGTCATCAGTGACAAAGACTTCGCCGTGCTGAAAGGGCGACATCGTGCCGGGGTCAACGTTGATGTACGGATCGAACTTGAGCAGCGTGACTTTCAGCCCGCGCGCTTCGAGCAGTGCGCCAATCGAAGCCGCCGCGATGCCTTTGCCCAGCCCGCTCACTACACCGCCCGTCACAAAAATATATTTCGGCATGCCTGAAACTCCTGAGATGGTGAAGGAACTGATGGTTTGTTGTGGACTGACAGAGTTGTGGAGGTAGGAAACAGAGTAAACGCTCAGTCCCTGAACGTCAACGGGAGCCAGCGCAGCCAGTGAGGGATGGCTGCGGTGAAGCACGGTTGCATCGGAAGCATCATTAACTCAGTTCTGAACTATGGCTCTTTGCCCTGCAGTCATCCGAAGGCAGTGCCTGCATCAAAACCAGTGTCAGCAGAAAGTTGATGATGAACCCGACGAGCGCAATCAGGACGAAAACAGCGCCGCCCAGCCAGGCAATTTCTCCAAGAAGGGGGATCGCTTCCATTTTGAATAACCAGCTTGCGAATATGCCAGAAGTCAGCGCAAAGATCGAGCCTGAGACCAATGCTGCCAGCACCTGATGGATTCTCAGCAAGCGGCCAGTCCAGAGGCCGATACCCTGAGCAACAATCAGAACCAGCAGAATAATTGCAACCAGAAAGTCCATAGTAGTCACCTCCACATGTTGTTTCAGGTTTCCCTGTTCGATGGGAACAGAATAATGAAATTTTCTGCTTGTGGTGGCGTGGCTGTGATGGTTCCGGCGCTGTCACAGGGCTGAAGGATGGTGACCGGCTGTTACGGAACGCTATGCGCCTGAGTCAGAGCTGATCGGGATCAATGCCCAGTTCGCGCAACCGCGCTGCCATCCGCTCTTTCTCCGCGCGTACCTTGTTCAGTTCTGCTTCAGCCCGATCAGCCCGTGCTGCTTCATACTGACGCGCTTCAACTCCGGTCGGCAGCAGATTGCCCTGCAGGTCGCACCAGCGCAGCCACGTATCGAAGCTGCCTTCAAATTCGCCCTGCCACAGGGCCAGGCTCAGGCCGACTTCAGGAAGCGGCTGAGCGGTGATCTGCTCATAACTCCGCCCGCGCAGTTCATAAATTCGCAAACGCTCGTGACTGAGAAATTCGTCAGGATCGTAGATCACATAATATCGGACGCCAACGCGGGCATAACCGCGCAGCTTTTTGTCATCTTCGCCACCTTCGCGGTCAGAGACGATTTCGATGGCCACATCGGGTGCTTTGCCATATTCCCAGAAAAGATATGAACGGCACTGCTTTTCGTGAAAGTCTGCCGGCACGCTGACATCAAGGCTGAGCATCACGTCCGGTACGAGCGGCGGTTCGTGCAGGCTGAAAAAAAGTCCAACGTTGGCGAAGGCTGCGAACGGGCGTGGTTCGCCGGATTCATTCAGTGGGCCGGGCCACGAACTGTAGAGCGGCTCAACCAGCAGCCGCATCTGTTTTTCTGAAATGATATTGTCCACAGGGGCATCATCCTCCATGACAAGATGAGAAATGTCAGGAACCGGAATTTCATCCACATAAACCGCGCTAACAGCTTCCGGCACGATGGGTTGTGTCTGAGACATATGCAATCCTTTCTGCGGCTGTTCGACTGAAAGCTTCTTTCACCAGGCCACACGAAGTGACACAAAGAATAACGGACAAACCGTTTTCTTTTCGTGCTTCTTCGTGTGGCTTCGTGGAAGAAAATTCTTGTTCTTCAATGCAGCAGCCGGCTATCGGCCTGCGTCATCGCGTCCCGCTCGTTTTGATAATGGCCTTCCCGCGAGTGCGCCGTTGTACTTTCCATCCTCGACTGCGAGTCTGCCGTTGACGATGACGTATTTCATTCCTTCGGCCAGCAGTTCGGGCTGTTCATAAGTGGCGCGGTCACGAATCGTCTTTTCATCAAAGATCACCACATCGGCAAAATATCCCTGCGCGATTCTGCCGCGTTCAGCGAGGCTGAAGGTTTCAGCGACCATCGCGCTCGATGAGCGAATCGCAAAGGGCAGCGTAATGATCTTCTTTTCGTAAACATACTCGCGCAGCTTGCGCGGATAGGTGCCGTATTTGCGCGGGTGGCCGCCGCTGCCGTCGCTGCCGGTCATCACCCAGGCCTGGCGCATGAAGTTTTCAATATCCTGCTCGTTCATATTGAATGACGCCACGCCTGCGCCGCCTGCTTTGATGATTTCAAGCGCGGCTTCAACCGGCGATTTGTTCCACTGCTTCGAGAGCGCGCCGAGCGTTTTACCGACCCATTCGCGGTTGCGCGTGCCGGTGATGAGCAGCGATTCAGGCCCGCCGCGCCGTTTCAGATTGGCTTCCATTTCAGCGATGAGTTTCGGGCGCACTGCCGGGTCATCAATGCGTTTGAGCAGTTCCTTGTTGCCGCCGACTTCGGCCCAGCGGGGCAGCAGTGAGGCGCCGATGCTCGTGCCTGAAGCGGTGTAGGGATACTGATTCGCCGTGACTTTGATGCCTTCGCGTTGCGCCTGTTCGACCAGCGTGATCACGTCTTTGCTCTGGCCCCAGACATCAGTGCCGAGCGCCTTGATGTGCGAAATGTGAACGGGAATGTGCGCTTCGCGTCCGATGCGAATGGTTTCTCTGATCGAACCGAGCAGGCCGATGGTGTACGAACTTTCATCGCGCATGTGCGAATCGTACAAGCCGCCCTTTGCGGCTGCGACTTTTGCGAGTTCGATCACTTCTTCAGTCTTCGCATAACTGCCGGGCGCGTAATACAAGCCGGTCGAAAGGCCGAGCGCGCCTTCATCCATAGCGCGGCTGACCATCGCTTTCATCTGCTCAAGCTGTTCAGCAGTCGGTTCGGCATCCTTCATCCCAAGCACTTTGCCGCGCACCGTGCCGTGACCGACAAAGACCGCTGCGTTGGTGCCAATGCCGTCGCGCTGCCACTGGCTGTAAACTTCATTGACGTTGACCGGCCCTGCGCCGTCGTTGCCGGTGAAGACGGTCGTAACGCCCTGCATCAGATAATTGACGTTGTTTTTGTGCTGCGGGCTGCTGAGGTCTTCAAAGGCGTGCGTGTGCGGATCAATGAAACCGGGTGCGACGATGAGGCCGTCAGCATTGATCGTTCGTGCGGCTGAGACTGAACTCTGCGTGGCATCACCGATGAAAACGATGCGGTCACCCCTGATGCCGATGTCTTTGACGACCGGATCAGCGCCTGTGCCGTCAACGACGCGCCCGCCGCGAATCAGCAGGTCAAGCGTTGAAGTCTGACCATTCGCCGCTTTGGTCTGTTTCAGATGACGATCCAGAAAATCAGCCGCCGCCTTGTAGATTTCGATCCAGTGGCGATGCAGCAGAAAGTCATGCACTTCGTCGGGATAAACGATCTGCTCGAACGGCACGCCGCGTTCGCGCAGCCGCACGGCCAGATCAACCGTCTGCGAAAACGCTACGTTGCGATCATCATCACCGTGAATGAACAGCACCGGCGATTTCCATTTCTCAACCGAAGCGACGGGCGATGATTCAAACGCGATCTTCTGCGCATCGCGGTTGCCGTAATCAATCCAGTTGGCATTCGAGAGTCGCGCCGACCAGTCGTGAACACCGTGCAGGTCTACGCCCGCTGCAAACAGATCGGAGTTGCGCGCGAGCGCCATCGCCGTCAGATAACCGCCATACGAACCGCCCCACATTCCGATGCGCGCCGGGTCAATGTCTGACCGTGAGCGCAGGTAATGCGCGGCGGCGACAATGTCCTGATATTCCGCAGCCCCGCGCGCCCCGCGCTGCCGCGCCTGCCTGAAATCGTGCCCGTAGCCGATGCCGCTGCGAAAGTTGACCGACAGCACCGCGTAGCCTTTGCTCGCCAGCCACTGATTGAAGCCGTAAGCGTTGTGGTAGTAGTACAGGTAATGCCAGCCGAGCAGCATCTGCCTGACCGGCCCGCCGTGCGCAAAGACCACTGCGGGCAGTTTCTCGCCGGGCCGGGCATTCTTCGGCAGAAAAAGCTGACCGTGAATTTCAATGCCGTCAGCAGCTCTGAAAATGACCTGCTGAGGTTTGACGAGCTTTGCCTCCGAAAAATAATCAGCTTTGTAAGTTGTTTCCTGTACGCGCTCCGGGTCTCCGAACAGGGTTTGAATTCTCAGCGTGCCCGGATGAAATGCCGTTGATTTGAAGCACGCCAGATATTTGCCATCTCCGGTAATGACGGGGTTCCAGTGAATTTCTTCTCCGCCTGTCGTTGAGTAAGCCTGACCTTTTGCGACTGAAGTTATCCAGAGATGACGACGATCTTCGTCATTTGCATTGGTTGAAAAGTAAATTGTTTTTCTGTCAGGCATCATCGCAATGTGTTCGACTTCGCTGCCGGTCGGGGTCAGCGCGATGACTTCGCCGCCGTTTGCGGGCATTGAATACAGGCGCAGCCAGCCGTCAGTTTCTGACGCGAAGACCAGCCGGTCATCGTTGTTCGCGCCTTTGCCCCACTGCAACACGTTCTCGCCGGGATAGCGGGGCAGCGAATCGCGCAGACCTTTGCCGCTGCGCCAGACCTCTTTCGCCTGACCTGTCGCGGCGTCAGCGACCATCATTACCCAGGGATCGGGAATGTCTTCGGACATCGCGCGCGGCCTCAGCCCGCGCGCAGGCTGGCGAATGAAGGCCAGTTGTTTGCCATCGGGCGACCAGCGCGGGAAGGCGTCGCGGTCAATCGAGGGCGCAATCCAGCGAATCGTTTTTGTGGTCGTGTCGTAAACGCCGATCAGACTGTGCGTGCTGCGGCGGCTGACGAAAGCGACTTTCTTTCCGTCAGGCGAC
Source organism: Blastocatellia bacterium (assembly GCA_046331565.1). Taxonomy (GTDB): domain Bacteria; phylum Acidobacteriota; class Blastocatellia; order RBC074; family RBC074; genus DASRDU01. The sequence goes on along the minus strand of JAXLQP010000001.1, from coordinate 1,696,092 downwards.
CACTGCGGCGATTCATTGCTGCCGCGCGCGGTGAAAAGCGGCTGCGGCTTCGCTGTGCCGATGATTGAAATGACGTGAATCTGATTGTCTTTGATGAAGGCGACCTGATCGCTGACGGTTGAGACTTTGGGATCGCTGCCTTCGCCGAGCATCTTCACGCGGCCCGTGTCGGCGTCAACGGCAAAAACGGCCTGCACAGCGGGTTCGGCATTGCTCGTCGGATTCGGAATTTCACCCGCCCCGTTCGGATCGCCGCCGCGCACGTAAACAACATACTTTCCGTCGGCAGTAAAACTGAGCTGCGTAATTTCCTGCCCGTCGTCGTTGTTGTACTGAGTCAGTTGCCGCGCTTTGAAATCGGGACCTTCAGCAAACCAGACGTTGCGTTTGCCCTGATGATTGAAGGTCCAGGCAATGCGCTCGCCTTTGGGCGCAGCGACCAGATTTTCAGGGAAGGGCGCGCTCAGAACCTGTTCGATGGTAAAACTGTTACTGGTCTGACTCGACGAGGTGAATGAAACGCTCAGACCACAGAGCAGCAGCAGACTCAGCGTAATGAGGGCAGGGCGCAAGGCTTTCATCGGAAGCTTCTCCTTGTTGCGGGTTGAAGTCATGACAACGGTTGGCGCGGATACGATAAGACAGAAAACCGGGCTGTGACAACACTGCTGGCAGAAGTCTCAGACCGGAAATATAATCTGCCACGGACAGGGGGAAATTTTGTATGGCATTACCGAAATCCGTTGCTGATGAGTTGCACAGGCAGCAGGCACAGACTGATCTGAGAGTTGTCAAACTGCCGCCGCTGGATAACGGCGACCGTCTGACGCGCGAGGAATTTGAGCGGCGCTATCACGCGATGCCGCTTCTGAAAAAAGCGGAACTGATCGAGGGAATCGTTTATATGCCATCACCCGTTCATTTCAAGACACATGGCAATCCGCATGGTTATCTGATTACCTGGGCATTTGTTTACGCCACCTCAACATTCGGAGTTCTGGCCGGAGATAATGTGACTGTCAGGCTCGACGAAAAGAACGAGCCGCAGCCTGATGTCGCACTCCTGCTTGATCAGGCAGCGGGTGGCCAGGCGTGGATCAGCCGGGATGATTTTGTGGAGGGCGCTCCTGAACTGGTGGCCGAAGTTGCCGCGAGCAGTGCCTCTTATGATTTGCACGTCAAGCTGCCGGTTTATCAGCGGCATCGAGTGCGCGAATACATTGTCTGGCGCGTTTATGATGCTGAACTGGACTGGTTTGAGTTGAGAGGCGGGAAGTATGTGCGTTTGCGGCCCGGCGCAAAGGGCGTGATTCGCAGCCGTGTTTTTCCCGGTCTGTGGCTTGATGTCAAAGCACTGCTCAAAGGCGATCTGGCCCGTGTGCTGGCTGTTTTGCAGGAAGGTCTCGCCTCGAAAGAAAACGCTGCTTTCGTCAAACGCCTGAAGAAAAAAGCCGGATCGAAGAAAGCCGGATCGAAGAAAGCCTGATCTCAGCCTGATTCCTGCCCTTTCCTCACAATCTGCGCAAAAACGCCAGCGGATTATTCAGAAAAGCTCGTGTCAGCGAAACGTGTTCAGTTGCTTCCCAGTCAATTTCGCTGACCGGGTGTGTGTCGAAGTTCAGAATCACGGCTTCCGGCAGGGCCATCAGAATCGGGGAATGGGTGGCGATGATGAATTGTGCATCCTCAGCGACCATTTCCTTCAGCATCGCCAGCAATGCCAGTTGCCTTTGCGGTGAGAGCGGCGCTTCGGGTTCGTCGAGCAGATAGAGGCCGCCACGAACAAAGCGCGACTGAAAGAGCTTCAGAAAACTTTCGCCGTGCGAATTCGCGTCCAGGTTTTCGCCGTATTTTTCAATCAATGCCTGCCGCTGACCGAGGGCTGCGCCTTTCGCCAGACCGAGCGCGTAACCGGAATAGTCCTGCTCGAAATCCTCGGCCATCTTTTCCAGATCCTTGACGGCGTGGTGCATTCTTTTCGCAAAACCAAAAAAGTCTTCCGCTCGTAAGAAGAAACCGAGGCGGGTTTTGTGCAACCACGAAAATTTCAGTTGTCTGCCCAGGCGGCGAGCCGGATGCAGCGATTTGTCGCGTTCAACGTCATCTGAACCAACGGCCACTGAACCGATTCCGGCGGCGACGGCTTCCAGCAGAGTTGATTTGCCTGAACCGTTCTCACCGGCCAGAAACGTCACTGGTGAGCGAAACTCAAGCTCCCTGAAATTTCTGACCAGCGGCAGATTGAACGGATAATCCGCTGCGCTGTCAGCGAGTGGTTTCAGGCTGATGGATTTCAGGTGAATCACAAAAGGCCGCCTTTACGTCAAAAATTCTGTAAATGATAACGCAGCTTTTTATAAACGAAATTTTTACCGGCTGGCAACGCGCCGCCCGGAGTCGCACTCAAAGCAGGCAAAAATAAACCTCAGCGGGAATAGAAAACCTGATTGAGGGGATTCAGACAGTACAGAGAAATTTTCCAGCACATCGGGATGAAAACCTGCTTCACCGGAAGCAGTGATTGAAGGAAGAAAGTTATGAGTAAAGCCAGATTAATTAAACGCGACGAGGTCATCCAGCGGGAACAGACCGCTCAGACTGAACCGGCCAAACCCAAGACCATTAACGAAACCGTGAAGTCGGTCAGAGAAATGATGCTGACCACCGGACGCAAAGCCACCGGAAAACTTGATCCGCGCGCGGCCTTTGCCGCTTTGTTCGCTCAGCCGCAGACCAGCCAGGGTTGATTGGCAGATGAAACTTTATCGTTCAAATCTCAGCCTGATTCCGCCGCGCACGAGACGCGGCGCGCCAATCGTTTCAAGCGGTGTGCGCCCGACGGCGTAACGCTGATCCAGCAGATTCTGCACAGCCACGAACGCCTCAACGTGCCTGCCGAGCGGGCGCGAAACCAGCGCATCAAGTAAAGCAAAGGCCGCCAGCGGCAGCCGGTTCTGATCGTCATCAAACTGTCGGCCCGTTGCTCTGAACTGAATCGCCGCATTGATGACCTGCGGGTGCGAATATGCGGCCTGCAAAGTGAACTGATGTCGCGGAACCTGCGGAATCTGATTGCCGACGAGCGTCACGTCCTGCGGTGCGCGGCGAATCGTGGCGTCAGCAAACAGGTAGCCTGCCGACAGATTCCAGCGACTCGCCACTCGCAGATCAAATTCGGATTCCAGCCCCTGCGAGCGCGTGCGGCCCAGGTTGCGCCGCTGCCGCGTAATCAGCGTCGGCGTGACTGACACGGTAAAGTTTGAAATCGGATTGACCGTTTCAGTGAAATAATAAGTCAGCCGGGCCGCAACATTGCCAGCCGGAGTCCAGTTCACGCCCGTTTCACCGCCCGTCAGCCGTTCAGAAGTCAGATTTTCATTCGCCAGCGTCTGCGTGTCGCCAACCCGGAATGAACGATAAAGTTCGTTAAGGGTTGGAGCGCGAAAGGCGCGATAGGCCGCCGCTCGCCACGAAATTTTGTCAGTGGCGTGAAACATCAGCGCCAGTCGCGGGCTGAAGGCGTCTTCGGTGCGCGGCGCAAAAAAGCGCGGCGTCACGACTCCGGTCGCCAGCGTGCGCGTAACCGAAGCCGCCGATGAATCGCGCCAGTTGTCATAACGCGCGCTTGCCGTCAGTTGCCAGCGACCTGAAAGCGAAATCAGATCCTGAGCGTAAACGCCGATGCGGCGCTGCCGCCCGCCTGCGCTGACAAAGCTGGTGGCGCGATTGTTTGTAAAAACCGTCTCATCGCTTGTTCCGCGCACTCCGCGCACGTCAACGCCCGCAACCAGCAGATGTTTTTCACCACTGAGCCGCGACCAGTTAAAGGCCAGCCCCGCGTCCCGCGAAGGCGTCGCCTGCAACCGCGTCAGCGTTTCGCTGTCGCGTCTGGCCGAAACCGCCGTGAAGTTCTGATGGTAACGCTGCTGATTGGCAAAGAGCGTCAGATTCCAGTTGCTGCCGTCAGCGGTTCTGAAGCGCCCGCCTGTGGCCAGCGATTCGGTGGCCGTGTCGTTGCGCTGAACTCTGGTGCCGTTGCGGCGGTCTTCGTCAAAGAGCGCGACGCGCACAAAAAATGAATTGTTCACATTCCGGTCGTGACCCAGGCGCAGCGTCAGCGAGCGATGCTGCTGTCCGGCTTCTTCGTCAGCCGGGCCGCGCACTTCGGGGGCGACGATGAAGTAGCCGTCGGTGCGCAGGGCTTCGCCCGACACAGCGGCTGATAACGGGCCGAACTGATCAGCCGCAAAAAAAGACGTATCAGCAGTGTTGCGGTTGCCGTAAGTGACTTCAGCGGTGATGGTGCGGGTTGAGGCGGGGCGGGTAATCAGGTTGATGACGCCGCTCAGCGCGTCTGAGCCGTACAAATCTGACGCGCCGCCGCGCACGAGTTCGATGCGGTCAAGAGCTTCGCGCGGGACGCGATCCCAGTAAACCCAGCCGCCAAAGGCATCGTTGAGCGGAATGCCGTCGGCCAGCACCAGCGTCCGGCTCGCGCCGCTGGCGCCTGCGCCGCGCAATGAAACGCCCTGCGTGGTCGGGTTGGCGACGATGCTGCTTGAACGACGAAAGTTGCTGAAGCCGGGAACCTGACGCAGCAGGTCATCAACCGTCTGCGCTCCGGCGCTGCTGATGTCCTGCGCGCTGACGACTGTGACGCTCGATGGCTGATCGCTCAGGCGAATTTCAGTGCGGGCCGGAGTGACGGTCAGCATTTCGCTGACGCCTGCGGCTGCGAGCGTGAAATTCACCGTTACCAGCATCTCTTCGATGGTGCCGCGTGTGATGGTGACGCGCTTTGTCTGAGCGGTGAAACCTCTGGCTTCGGCCCTGACTTCGTATTCACCCTTCGGAGCGACATTCAGAATGAACCCGCCATTGCTGTCTGTCGTTACAGAAACAGATTCACCCGAACTGACCAGGCGCGCCGTGACAGTTGCCCCGCTGATGGCATCGCCCCGCTGATCGCTGACGCGGCCTGTGATTCTGCCGGTATTGGGCAGATGGGCAGGTGGCCCGGATTGCTGAGCATTTGCCGGGCAGTTGACAGCCGACACGATAAGGATCAGGAAAAAGTTGATGAGCCGCGCTGCTGGTGACCTGTTCATGATGTTTGTTGATTAATGCCGGAAACCGCAGTTCCGAAAAATCAGATTGTTTTGATGAAACACGATCATCCTGTCACCCCTGTAAAAAAGCAAGCTGTCTGCACAAGGAGCGCAGGCGTCCCGCCTGCCTGAGTTTCGACCAGCGCGCCTTTTGCGGAATACAGGCAGGCGGGACGCCTGCGCTCCTTGTAATGGATATTCGGCTGCCGGAAATGATAAGCTGCGGATGATTCAGCACAACTTGTGCGGGCGGTGGTTATGTTCAGGCGTTATCACACCATTCTGGTCGGAATTTTCTTTGCGCTGATCTTCGTTTTTTGCGGTGTCAACGCGTGGGAAAAACTCTGGCTGCTCAAGAGCGTTCCCGGCTGGCGCGTGATGCCGAAAAACGGGCGGCTGGTGATTGAAGCCGTTCGCCCTGACGGCCCGGCCAATGTCCTCAGACCCGGCGATGAAGTCATCGCGCTCAATGGTCAGCCGGTCAGTGATCCGGCGCAGGTTGAAGTGTTCTTTCGCCAGGCCGAGGCCGGGCAGCGGTACAACCTGCTGGTGCGGCGCGACGGGCACGAAATGCTGGCCGGGTTAAGAACTGCCGCAGTGTCGCTGCTGACCTGGCTGGTGCTGCTGACGCAGTTGCTGGTGATTCCGACGATTTCGCTGCTGACCGGGCTGGTGCTGTTTCTGCTCAAGCCGCACGACAAGCAGGCCACGCTGCTGGCGCTGATGTTCGGCGTGATGTGCACGCTGTTTGGCCAGGGACATTTCAGCTATCTGCCTCTCTGGCTCAACGTCCTGCTGGCAATTGCGGCAGTCACAACTGACCTGCTCGGCCCGGTCTTTCTGCATTTCTTTCTGATCTTTCCCGAAGAGCGTCAAAAGCTGTCTCCGGCGCTGCGGCGCTTTCCGCGACTGGAATGGCTGATCTACCTGCCCGTGCTGCTGCTGATCGTGCCGACCTCGATGATTTATTACGGGCTGCAGCTTTTTGCGCCGACGCGGGCTGAATCGTTTCTGAGTGAGTTTGCGCTGTATAAATTCGGCTCATTCTTTCTGACGGCTTACATCGTCGGCGGTTTGTTATCGCTGATGGTCAATTACCGTCAGGCGGGGACGGCTTCGCGGCGCAAGATGCGCGTGGTGGTGGCGGGCAGTCTGATCGGGTTCGGCCCGGCGATGCTGCTGTTTGTCATCTCGTTTTTCTCAGAGCATCTGCAGGTCGGCCCTGATGTGTGGCGCTGGCTGGCGATGCTGGCGACCTTTGCCTTTCCGATCTTTCCGCTCTCGTTTGCCTACGCCATCATTCGGCATCGCGTGATTCCGGTCAGCTTCATTCTGCGGCGCGGCGTGCGTTACGTCTTTGTCTCGCAGGGTTCGCTGGTGCTGGAAATCATCGCGGTCGCCCTGGCCGTGAACCTGCTGCTGTGGGGCATTCTGAAATACGTGGCGACGATGGATGTGCGCGTCATCGGCATCCTGTCAGCGATTGACGCGATTCTGGTCTGGAACATTACGAGCGAACTGCACCGCCGCGTGATTGCTCCGGCGATTGACCGTCGTTTCTTTCGCCAGGCTTACAACGCGCAGCAGGTGCTGGCTGAACTGGGTCAGTCGCTGCGTTCGATGACCGAGAAACGCCGGATGACCGCGCTCGCCACTGAACGGATTCAGGCCGCGCTGCACACTGAAAACGCCGTCATCTTCTTGCGCGACGAAGTCACCGGCGATTTCATCTGCACCGGCGCGACGTGGCAGCACGAAGACGGCCCGCGCAACGATCAGCATCATACCGTCACGGTGATTGCGCCCGACACGACCCTTGTGCTGCCGGGCGAAGCCTATACGATTGCGCGGTTCCGCGAATCTTCGCAGCCGCTGGTGATGGATCTCGACGATCCGCAATCGTGGGTGCATGCGCTGATTCATCCGAAGGAAGCCGCCGAAAGTCTGACTCCGGCGCGGCAGCGCGAAAGCGAAACGCTGCGGCGCATTCGTCCGGCCCTGATGCTGCCGATTTCAACCCGCGATCAGTTGCTCGGCGTGATGTCGCTCGGCCCGCGCCTCGGTGACCTGCCGTTTTCGCGCGAAGACCGTCACCTGCTGACGAACGTCGCCATGCAGATTGCTTACGCCATCGAGAATGCACAGCTCGTCAAACGCAAGGCTGAAGAAGAACGGTTGCGTCACGAACTGCTGATGGCGACCGAAGTGCAGCAGCGGTTGTTTCCGAAATGCGCGCCCGAAATGGTTTCGCTCGAACTGTGCGGCATCTGTCATCCGGCGCGCGGCGTGGCCGGTGACTATTACGATTTCATTCAGCTTGATCCGGCGCGGGTGGGCATTGCCGTCGCTGATGTGGCAGGCAAGGGGATTGCGGCGGCGCTGCTGATGTCAACAGTTCAGGCATCGCTGCGTTCGCAGGCCACTTTTGCGAGCGGCGACCCGACCGAACTCGTAGCCATTATGAACCGGCTGCTGTTCAGTTCGACCGACCTGAGCAGCTATGCGACCTTCTTTTACGGCCAGTTTGATGAACTGACGCGCCGGATGTGTTACGTCAACGCCGGGCACAACCCGCCGCTGCTTTATCGTCGCCGCACCATCGCGGCCAGCCGTGAATCTGGTTTGCTGCGCCGCGTCGTGAATGATGCCGGAGTGGCAACGGCTGAACTTGAGCTTGAAGCTGAAGCCTTTGAATTTCAGACGCTCAACACCGGCGGCCCGGTCATCGGTCTGCTTGAAGGCTGTGAGTACAGTTGCGAAACGGTGTCATTGGAAAGCGGCGATATTCTGGTGGCCTACACTGACGGTGTGACCGAGGCCTTCAATCCTTCAGGCGAGGAATTTGGCGAGGAAAGATTGCGCCGGGTCATCGCTGATTATGCTCACCTGTCAGCATCAGAACTCAGCACCCGCATCATGCTGGCCGTCACCGAATGGTGCAAAGACGTTCCGCAGCACGACGACCAGACGCTGGTGATTGCCAGAGTGAAGTAAGAGTCAGGAAACAGAACGCGGATTGAACCAATGCGGCGGATCAAAGCTGAGCAGATCAGCCTCAATTCGTCACATCAGTTCAATCCGTGTTCTGTTTTTCAGATCACGCCCAGACGTTTGCCCACAGTTTTGAATGCTTCAATCGCCTGGTTCAGATCCTCATTGGTCAGCGCCGCTGAAATCTGTGCGCGCAAACGCGCTTCGCCCTTCGGCACGACCGGATACCACAGACCCTTGATGTAAACGCCTTCGCCAAGCAGTTCGCGGCTCATCTCCTGCGCCAGCGCGGCTTCGCCAAGCATGACCGGCACAATCGGATGTGTGCCTTCGAGAATAGTGAACCCGGCGCGCACGATTTCGCGGCGGAAATACGCCGTGTTTTCGTGCAGCCGGTCAACGATTGACGGATCGCCTTCAATCAGATCGAGCGCGGCAATCGAAGCCGTGACGACAGCGGGCGGGACTGTGTTTGAGAAAGTGTACGGGCGTGATTTCTGCCGCATAAATTCAATCAGTTCGCGCCGCCCCGCAATAAAGCCGCCGCTTGCGCCGCCGAGCGCCTTGCCGAATGTTCCCGTGATGACATCAATCTGCCCGTGAACGCCAAGCTCTTCGGGTGTGCCGCGTCCGGTTTTGCCGAGCACTCCCGAAGCGTGCGATTCATCAACAAAGAGCAGCGCGCCGAACTCACGCGCCAGATGCACCAGTTCAGGCAGCGGAGCCAGATGGCCTTCCATTGAAAACACACCGTCAGTGGCGATGACTTTGATGCGGTAATTTTTCTCGCGGTCTTCTTCAAGCATCTGCCGCAGGTGCGCCACATCGCGGTTGCGATAGAGCCGCGACGCAGTGTTTTTGGCGACGGCGCGACACAGCCTGACGCCGTCAATGATGCTGGCGTGGTTGTACTGATCGCTGTAAATGACATCGGTGTAATCGCTCTGTCCGAAATCATTCGCGTACAGCGCGGTGAAAAACGCTTCGTTCGCGGCAAAGCACGATGAATGCAGAATCGCCGCCTCGCAGCCGACAAAGCGCGCAATGCGGTCTTCAAGTTCCAGGTGAATCGGCTCGGTGCCGCACAGAAAGCGCACCGACGACATGCCGAAGCCCCATTCATCCAGCCCGCGATGCGCGGCCTCTTTGATGCGCGGATGATTGGCGAGTCCGAGGTAATTGTTTGAAGCGAGCATCACCGCATCGCGCCCGCCGACTTTGACGCGCCCGCCCTGTTCGCTTTCCAGCGGGACTTCGTACTTGAAGGTTTTCGCTTCTTCGAGATTTTTCAGTTCCTGACTGAGCGTTGCATAAAGCTGATCGGGGTTCATCTCAGGCCTCCGTTTTGAATGTGGGATCGGGTGTCAGCAGCACCTTGACGGCTTCCTGCGAGCGCACCATTTCAAAACCGCGCTCGAAGTTTTCAAGCAGCACCGGCTCGCGCGCGATGATCTTTTCGAGCTTCGCCTTCAGGCCCGATTTGTCAGCCGCCAGCAGGTCGAGCATCGTGTACCACGTCTCGAACATCCGCCGCCCGAAAATGCCGCGCATCGTGACGCCCTTCCAGATCAGATGATTGCCCACATCGAAAGCCGAGAGCGGGCGCGACGGAATGCCGAGCAGCATAATCTGTCCGCCGTTTTTGACGAGCGTTCCGGCATCGTTGTAGGCCGCTTCAGCGCCGCTCATTTCCAGCACCACGTCAACGCCGCCGCCGTGTTCGTCACGGATGCGCTCAAAGAGTTCCGGCTTCTGTCCCGGCGAGTTTTTTTCGTTGGTGTCGAAACAGTAATCAGCGCCCATCTCGCGGGCAATTTCAAAGCGGCGGCGCAGGTGTCCTGAATCAATGCCGCCGGATGAGACTGAAAAGTCAGTGACGTAAATCCGCGTCGCTCCGAGCGCGCGCGCCACTGCCGTCGCCATCATGCCCTGCGTGCCGCAGCCCAGAATTGCCACCGTCTTGCCCGACACATCGCCTTCCATCACCGTATGCACCGCGTTGCCGAGCGCATCCAGAAACGCGCCAAAACGCGGCGGGATCATCTTTCTGCCGCCGAATCTTTCCAGGTTGATCAGATTGTCGAACGGCACACAAACGTAATCGGCAAACGTGCCGTCAAGATGAACGCCCTTGATGCGCACGTTCTGGCAGACATGCTTGCGCCCGGTCATGCACTGATGGCAGTAACCGCAGGCGATGTGCATTTCGCTGGTCACATAATCACCGATGCTGACCAGATCCTTCGGCACACCGGCCCCGATCTCGACCACTTCGCCGCAGAATTCGTGACCGATCACGAGCGGCTGAAAGTTGCTGATCTCATCGCCCAGGTAACGCAGCATTTCATCACGGATGCCTTTACGCGAAGAGGAATGATAAATGCCAAAATCAGTGCCGCAGATACCGGCAGCGAGAACACGGATTCTGACTTCCGCCGGATGCAGTTCCGGTTCCGGCGCTTTGTCAGTGAACTGTAAACCGTCCTCATCAAGTCTGAGTTTCTTGAGTGCTTTCATTCATTGTTCCTTTCAGGCAGCCTCAGTCGCATAAATCATGCGGGCCTGAACGCCGCCTTTTGAGATAGAGAGTATTTATAACCGCATAAGTGATTATCAGAGTAATCAGCAGGCATGGCAATGTCAGCGCGAATGTGTACAATCGTGACTTTCATTAACCCTGATAGTCACGGACAGGAAAAATAATCTTTTCCACGAAGCCTCACGAAGCAGCACGAAGGGAAGATAGAAAAGGAGAAAAGGGGACAAGGGGACAAGGAACATTTGAATTCGGTTTTCCCCTTGTCTCCTCTTCACCCCTTCTCCTTTTCTATCTTCGTGTTTTCTTCGTGTGGCCTCGTGGAAGAAAAATCTTCACCCAATGATTACTCTCAATGATATTCAGCAGGCGCAGCAGCGCATCGGACGCGCCGTTCTGCGCACGCCCTGTTCACAGTCGCTGACGCTCAGTCGCATCTGCGGCTGCAATACTTATTTCAAACCCGAAAACCTGCAAATGACCGGCAGCTTCAAGGAACGCGGCGCGCTCAACAAGCTGCTGCTGCTCGGTGATGCCGAACGACAGGCCGGAGTCATCGCCGCGAGCGCGGGCAATCACGCGCAGGGAGTGGCATATCACGCCACGCGCCTCGGCATCAAATCAACCATCGTCATGCCGCGCCCGACGCCGCTCATCAAAGTCAGCAACACGCGCGACCTTGGCGGCGAAGTCGTCCTGCACGGCGCAAATTATGACGAAGCCCTTGCGCACGCCCGCGAACTCTCAGTGCAGCACGGACTGACTTTCGTTCACGCCTTTGACGATGAGGCCATCATCGCCGGGCAGGGAACCATCGGCCTCGAACTGCTTGACGAAGAAACACGTTTTGATGCCGTTGTCGTGCCCATCGGCGGCGGCGGGCTGATCGGCGGCATTGCCGTTGCGATGAAAACCGCGCGGCCTGACATTCGCATCATCGGCGTCGAGCCGGAAAATTACGCTTCGATGAAAGCCGCGCTCAGCAACGGGCATCCGGTTGAGATTGCCACGCAGCCGACGATTGCTGATGGCCTGGCGGTCAGACGCGCCGGGCTTCAGACGCTCGAACTGGCGCAGCAATATGTTGATGAGGTCGTCACTGTAACCGAAGAAGAAATTGCGAGCGCGATTCTGAAGCTGCTTGAAATTGAAAAGACAGTGGTCGAAGCGGCGGGCGCGGCATCGCTCGCGGCAGTGCTGTTTCAGAAAATCTCAGGCCTGGCCGGAAAGAATGTGGTGATGATTCTCTGCGGCGGCAACATTGACCCGACGCTGCTTTCAAAAATCATCGAGCGCGGCCTGGCCAAGGATGGGCGAATGGTGCAGCTCAGAACTCTGGTGCGCGACCGGCCCGGCGAACTGGCGCGCATCTGTCAGATCGTGGCCGACAGTGGCGCAAATATTCTTGAGGTCGAACACAACCGCGCTTTCGCTTCGCTCGAAGTCGGCGGCGTTGAAATCGAACTGACCCTTGAAGCGCGCGGCAACGACCACGTCGAGCAACTGATCGAAGCCCTGCGCGCCGATGGCATCCAGGCGCACGCGCTGGCCTGAAGAAATGGAACGCGGATGAAACTGATCAGAGCGGATAAGAACAGATCAGATCCGCTTTCATCCGGGACATCCGTTTCATCCGTGTTCTATTGCTGAATTGAACAGAAGATAAAACGGATGCAGCAGATCAGAACTGATCTGTCTTGATCGGTCATATCAGTTTCATCCGCGTTCCATTGCTGCACAGTCATCAGCCATCGCGGGGTCAGCCTGTGACTCGTTGACCTTTCAACAGGCGCTTCGTAAAATCCCCCCATCGCACCGTCAGACAGCGTCGAGAGTAAATAAACAGTTCTATGGTTGAACTGGTTATGCTGGTTTCAGAACGGAATTCCCGCACTCCGGTCTGTTGCAATAACGAACAGAGCAGATTCAAAACTGTCTGGTCAGAATTCATCGCACAACTGAAATGTCATTGTCCAGCCCTGCCTGCAGCGGATCAGGCATTCGTTCAAGTTGTCATGGCAGTGTTATCCCGAAGGTGAAAAAATGTCAGTCAATCAACTCTTCAGTTCCCGGCTGTTGAAGTTTCTTGTTGCCGGTTTTGTGCTGCTGCTGCTCAACAGCTCTTACCTCGCAGCGTATGGCGATCCGAGCGTCTTTTACATTGCGAATATGATGCTGCATTTCGCCCTGGGCCTGCTGCTGACGGGCGTCTTTCTGGCGTTTCTGCGGCAACGGTGGGCGCAGTTTCAGGCGCTGCTCAAAGGCGCTTCGCTGCTGCTGCTGCTTTGTGCGTTTGCTGGATGCGGGATGCTGCTGTTCAGCGCCATTGTGCCTTTCACCGGCCCGGTCAAACCGCCACGCTGGCCCGGCATTGCACACACGATAGTCGGCACGCTCGGCACAATTGCGCTCGCCATTGCGGCGCTGCGCTTTCGTCTGCCCGATTCGATTTATGGCCGCACGGTGCGCCTGGCGAGTGTGGCGGTCGTCATCGGCTTGTGCATTCCGTTTGCGATGGCTTCGTATCAGAAACATCAGCGGCGCACGCGCGATTACATTGTCAATCCGGGCGGTGCGCCGCTTTCGATGGAAGGCGAGGGAGCCGGGCCGAAAAGTCCTTTCTGGCCATCATCGGCCAATACCAATGTCAACGGGCTGATTCCAGCCAACTTCTTTATGACTTCGGAATCGTGCGCCCGCTGCCACAAGGATATTTACGATCAGTGGAACTCATCGGCGCATCATTTCTCGTCATTCAATAATCAGTGGTATCGCAAATCCATCGAATACATGCAGGATGTCATCGGCACGCAGCCGTCAAAATGGTGCGCCGGATGCCACGATCACGCGGTCTTTTTCAATGGCCGCTTTGACAGGCCGATCAAAGAGCAGATCAACACGCCCGAAGCGCAGAACGGCCTCGGCTGTCTGTCGTGCCATTCCATCGTGCATGTGCGCAGTTCGATGGGGCAGGGTGATTTTGAAATCGAATACCCGCCAATGCACGACCTGGCGACCAGCGAAAATAAGTTCCTGCAATGGGGTCACGATTTCATGACTTACGCCAACACCGAGCCGCACAAGCGCGTGTTTATGAAACCATTCATGCGCGAAAACACTGCTGAGTTCTGCTCGACGTGTCACAAGGTTCATCTCGACAAACCGGTGAATAATTACCGCTGGTTTCGCGGCTTCAATGATTATGACAACTGGCAGGCTTCGGGCGTTTCGGGGCAGGGCGCGCGGTCGTTCTATTACCCGCCGAAATCGCAGAAATGCGCCGACTGTCACATGCCGCTCGTTGCTTCAAACGATCCGGCAGCCAAAAACGGAATGATCAGGTCGCACCGCTTCCCGGCGGCCAACACCGCCCTGCCCACTGTCAACAAGGATCAGAAGCAGCTTGAAGAGGTCGTGAAGTTTCTCAAAGCCAGGCAGGTCACGGTTGATATTTTCGGGATGACCAGAGGCGAGCCGGGCGAAGTGAAGGAACTCAGAAACCGCGCCAGCGAGGAACCGCGCCTGGCCAGCACCTTTGCCATCGGCGAAGAGTCAATGAATTTCGGCGCGTCGCAGCTTTTCATCACTCCGCCGACTGAAGTCATCGGCCCGCTCAATAAAGTTGAAAATGCGACTGTGCGTCGCGGCGATTCGATGCGCCTTGAAGTCGTCGTGCGCACGCGCGGCGTTGGTCATTTCTTCCCTGGCGGCACGGTTGACGGCTTTGATGTCTGGGTTGAACTGCAGGCTGTTGACAACACCGGCAAGGTGATTTTCTGGAGCGGTCAGGTTGAAGACAACGGCAAAGGCCCGGTCGAAAAGGGTGCGCATTTTTATCGTTCGCTGATGCTCGATGAACGCGGCAACCCGATCAACAAGCGCAATGCGTTTGCGGCGCGCTCGGTGGCTTATGTGCGGCTGATTCCACCGGGCGCGGCTGACACTGTGCATTACCGTCTGGACATTCCGGCTGATTGCGGCAATGAGATCACAATCAAGGCGAAGGTCAATTACCGCAAGTTCGCCTGGTGGAATACACAGTGGGCCTTTGCCGGAGTGCGTGATCCGAATCAGAAAGAGTTCGGACTCGCGCACGGTTACGATGATGGTCAGTGGGTTTTCACGGGCGACACTTCAGGCGTTTCAGGCAAAATCAAAGGCATTCCCGATCTGCCGATTACGGTGATGGCCGAAGACACGGCAAAGCTGCGCGTCATCGGCAAAGGCGAACAGTTGCCCGAAATGAAGCCGGTGATGAGTAAGGAAGTGCGCGAACGCTGGAACGATTACGGCATCGGACTGCTGTTGCAGGGCGATCTGAAGGGCGCTGAAAACATCTTCCTGAAAGTCACGCAGATGGATCCGGGCTATGCTGATGGTTACGTCAACGTCGCCCGCGCCCGCATTCAGGAAGGCGAAATGGCCGCCGCCGCTGAAATGCTCACCAAAGCTCTCGAACTTGATCAGAAACTTGCCAAGACACATTTCTTTTACGCGCTCGCGCTCAAGGCCGAAGGGAAGTACGACGAAGCGTTGCAGCATCTGAAGACCGCTGCCGATCAGTATCCGCGTGACCGCGTCGTGCAGAACACCATCGGGCGCGTGCTGTTTTTGCAGCGGCGTTATCAGGAAGCCGTTGACGCCCTGCAGAAAGTGCTGCTCATTGACCCCGAAGATTTGCAGGCGCATTACAACCTGATGCTGTGCTATCAGGGCCTCGGCAACAATGACGCAGCGAAACGCGAAGAGGTGCTCTATCGCCGCTTCAAGGCCGATGAATCATCGCAGGCCATTACCGGCCCGTATCGGCAGCTTCATCCTGAAGACAACAACGAGCGACAGCAGATTCACGAACATCATTCGGTTGTGCCTGGTAAACCGCACAGCAGCCCGCCGCATTACGTGGCGCGCAAGTCAGGTCGTGGCAAATCACCGACAGTAGCCGTTAACAGATAAAAACTGAATCCTGAATCCTGAACCCTGAATCCTGATGAATTGGAAAGGTATTTATGCCTTTTCAGTGATCAGGAGTCAGTCGGCAGGATTCAGGCATCAGGGAAGACTGGCAATGGAACAGAAGGCAGTAATGAAAATGGAAGCGGGGCATCGGTGGTTGTGGCTGCTGCTGATTGTCATCGTTGCGGTGGCGCTGGCAGTAGTGATGATTCCGGCGGTGCTGATTATGCCTTTTCGCAGGCAGACGCCGTTCGGAGTTGAGTTGTCCTGGCTGCTGCGGCGCTGGTCTCCGGTGGTGACAATTGCGGCGCTCATCGCGGCGCTCGGCATCGTGGTCAGTCTGTGGCGCGAAAGCAGGGGCTGGCTCAAACGGGCGGCAATGATTGTGCTGGCGCTGCCGCTCATCGCTGCGGCCTGGTTTGCGCGGCAGAATCATTTTGAATGGATGTTTCAGCCGCTTCACAGTACGGCTTATGCGCGGGCTGGTGAAGTGAACTTTGTGGCTGACAATGATCTGGTGATGGGCATTGAAATCAATGGTGAAGCGGTCGCGTATCCGGTGCGGCAGATGGCTTATCACCACGTCGTCAATGATGTGGTCGGGGGCAGGCCGATTACGGCGACTTACTGAACGCTCTGTCACACCGGTCTGGTGTGGGAACGCGAAGTTGATGGCAGTCCGCTCAGCTTTCACCTGTCAGGCATCAATAATCAGAACTTCATTATGCGCGATGAAGAGACTGGTTCGTGGTGGCAGCAGGTTTCAGGCGCAGCGATTCAGGGGCCGCTCAAAGGGAAACGGCTCAACGCCATCTTCACCGATGAAGTCACCTTCGCCGTCTGGAAGCGCGAACATCCGCAGGGGCGCGTGCTGCGGCCCGATGAGAAATTGCAGGCGCGTTACGCTTCGGCTGATTGGGAACGCGGGATTGAAAAACTGCCGCTCGTCGCTGCCGCCGCGCCCGGCGAACCCGCGCCGCGCACGCTGATGGCGGGCCTGGTGATTGAAGGGCAGGCAGTGGCGTATCCGGTCGCTGAACTGAAGCGGCAGCGGCTGATTATTGACACGATCAAAGAGACTCCGGTTTTTCTGGTGAGCCTTGACGAAGGCCGTTCGATTCGCGCCTTTGAGCGCCGGGTTGACGGGCGCACGCTGGAATTTTTCGTGAGCGCCGAGGCTGCGCCGCTGCGGCTCGTTGATGCCGAAACCGGATCGGTCTGGGATTTCACCGGCACAGCCGTCAGCGGTCAGCTTGCCGGACGACAGTTGAAAAAGATCACTGTGCTGAAGGATTATTGGTTTGACTGGAAGACATACCATCCCGAAACGGCTGTGTACACATTCGGTGCGCGAGCCGCTTCAAAGCCGGAATAGAAAGCATCCATGAATTATCCGTTCGTTCGACTCACACTTTTACTGGGCGTCATCCTTCTGCCGGGACTGACCGCGTGTCAGAAAAAAGAACCTGTGCCAGTGGCCAGCGCGGCTGATTCGCCTGCGCCGACATCTGTTGCCACTGCCTCACCGGAAGCTTCGGCTTCGCCATCACCGTCGCCGTCGGCCACGCTGCCGCCGCTGCCCGCGCAGTTTGCGCCGGTCACTTTTACTGACGTGACGGCCCAGGCGGGCATTCGCTTCCGGCACAACAACGGCGCGTATGGCAAAAAGTATCTGCCCGAAACGACCGGCTCCGGCTGCGCGTTTATTGATTACGACAATGACGGCTGGCAGGACATTCTGCTGATCAATTCGATGGATTTTGCCGATGCGCCAAAGAAACGCCGCTCAACGATGGCGCTTTATCACAACAATCAGAATGGCACGTTTACTGACGTGACCGCCGCTGCCGGGCTGGCCGTGCCGATGTACGGGATGGGCGCAGCGATTGGCGATTACGACAACGACGGGCTGGACGATATTTTCGTCACCTGCCTGGGGCCGAATCATCTCTTTCGCAATCAGGGCAACGGAAAGTTTGCGGACGTGACCGCGAAAGTCGGGCTGCATGAGAATCCGTCATTTTCGACGAGCGCGGCGTGGTTCGATTATGACAAGGACGGCAGGCTTGATCTGTTCGTCTGCAATTACGTTGACTGGGCGATTGAAAAAGACCTGAACTGCTCGCTTGACGGCACGAACAAGAGTTACTGCACGCCGGAAAGTTACAAGGGACAGACGGCGCGGCTCTATCACAATGCGGGCGGCAAATTCGTTGATGTGACCGAAAAGGCTGGCATTCTTGACCCGACCAGCAAATCGCTCGGCGTGGCGGTGGCCGATTTCGACAAGGACGGCTGGCCCGACTTGTTCGTGGCCAACGATACGCAGCCGAACAAGCTTTACCGCAACAACGGCAACGGCACGTTCACTGAAAAAGCGCTGGCTGCCGGAATCGCTTTCAGCGAGGAAGGAAAGGCCCGCGCCGGAATGGGCGTGGATGTGGCTGATTATGACGGTTCGGGTTTTCCGAGCCTGATCATCGGCAACTTCTCGAATGAGATGCTCGGCGTCTATCACAACGAAGGCAAATCGGGTCTGTTCATTGACGAAGCTCCATCATCAAACATCGGCCAGGCGACGCTGCTCACGCTGACCTTCGGGCTGTTCTTCTTTGATTACGATCTGGATGGCAGGCCCGATATTTTCCTGGCCAATGGTCACGTTGCTGATGACATCAACAAAGTGCAGCCGAAGATCACTTATGCGATGGCGCCGAAGCTCTTTCGCAATGAAGGCAAAAAGAAGTTTACTGAAGTCACGGCGAAATCAGGCGCGCCCTTCAAAAAGCCTGTGGTGGCGCGCGGCGCGGCTTATGGTGATTTCGATAATGACGGCGACCTGGATGTGCTGGTGGTGACGAACGGCGGCCCGGCTTATCTTTTCCGCAATGACAACGGCAATCAGGCGCGCTTTATTCGTTTCAAAGCGGTTGGCGCTGGTTCAAATCACAGCGGCATCGGCGCAAAGATCACCGTCACGCTGCCCGACAAGTCGCGGCAGTGGCAGGTCGTACACAGCGGGTCAAGTTACTGCTCACAAAGCGAACTGCCGCTGACTTTCGGTCTGGGCCGCAACGACAAGGTTGAATCAGTCGAAGTCGAATGGCCGGGCGGCAAAAAGGAAACGATCAATAACCTTGCCGCCAATCAGCTTTATGTCCTTAAGGAAGGCAGCGGCGTCACGGAAAGCAAACCGCTGCCAATGGCGACTCCGGCAGCGTCACCATCACCGATGCCGACGGTGGCTTTACAGACCACCGGGCAACGCTGACCTGTCCGCAACGGCTCCTGCTATTTATCACTTCTTACTTGTCACCTGTTTTTGAATGAACGGTTCTGAATCCTGAACAGGTGACAGGTGAGCAGTGATGAGTGACAGGATAATCTGATTTTGAAGTTAACCTGGAGATTGACGATGACAATGCACAGCAGGTTCACCATCTGTCTGATGTTGATGCTGTTTTCTCTGGCGCTTTCGGCGGCGGTGACAGCGCGCACGCCGAAGAAAGACAAAACCGGCAACGGTTCGCCGCTCGTGATCGGCGCGGGCAATCACAAATATGAATGGATCAGAAACTGGGCAAAGTTTCCTGCGGGGATTCAGCCCGGCAATATGCACGGCGCGGTGCAGGTGGATGCCAAAGGCCTGATCTATTTCAGCGCCGAATCCGAGCACGCCATTATGGTCTTTGACCAGAACGGCAAGTTCGTCAGGTCATTTGGCAAAGAATGGAAAACTGACAAGCCCGGCGAAGGCATTCACGGCATGCAACTGGTCAAAGAAGGCGGGAAGGAATTCATTTACCTGACGCACCTTGACCGCCACGAATTTGCCAAGATCACGCTCGAAGGCGAAACCGTCTGGGTCAAAGGCTATCCCGAACAATCGGGCGTTTACGCGAAAGCCGATGAATTCAAACCGACCGGCATTGCCGTGGCTCCGAATGGCGATTTTTATGTGACCGATGGTTACGGCAAAAACTACATTCATCATTACAACGCCAGAGGCGAGTACGTGAATTCGTGGGGCGGCAAAGGCGCTGAGGACGGCAAATTCAACACGCCGCACGCGATCATCGTTGATGCGCGGGGCAAAGAGCCGCTGGTGCTGGTGACTGACCGGGCGCAACACCGGTTGCAATGGTTCACGCTTGACGGCAAACACGTCAGAACGCTGCCGGGCGATAACGACCTGCTGCGACTGCCCGCGACGCTGCACATTCGCGGAACCGATCTGGTGGTGGGTGATCTTTCGGGGCGCGTGACGATTTTTGACAGAGACAACAAACTGGTCACGCATCTCGGTGACAACATTGATCCGAAAAAGCGGGCGACCAACCGCGTCACGCCGGAGCAGTGGCTGGACGGGCAGTTCATTTCACCGCACGGAATCTGCTGGGATCAGAAGGGCAATCTGTACGTTGAGGAGTGGCTGCAAACGGGGCGCATCGTCAAATTGAAAAGGGTCAGGTGAATCCAGGGCGCGCCGGAAGCGTCAGGGTCTGATGATTTTCAGCCTGGCCAGTAACTTTCTGAACCAGGAATCAGTGGACGCTTTCGGCCCGCCCTGAATTGCAAGGGCTGAGGGAGCTGAGGCGCTGGTTGTAACTGTGAGCAAGGCTCTGGCGAAATTAACTCGCTGCATTCGTTCAGGAGTCGTCAGGTAATTCCTTTCAAAATCGGCCTGTTCGGAACGGGACATTTCGGTTTGAACGTATCGGTCAATCAGTTCAGTTTCAACGACTTGTAGTTCCGTAAAAAGTCGGTCATCGGTCAGCCAGCTTTGTTCAAAGCCGGCCTTTTCCAGTTCAGACATCCGGCCCGTCAGGTAGCGGATGATCTGTTCACGCTGATTGGGCATTTGAATCACTGGTCACATCTCTCCCCGGAACCATGTGACCAAAACGCAAAAACGTTTCATGAATTTGTCGTCAGCCGCAACCGCCTGCTGACGCGACGTTCCAGAGACTCACGCACCCGCCAGATTCTGAGCTTCAGGGCATTGGGGCTGATGCCCAGTTTCCGGGCCAGCGCCCGGCGTTTTTCAATTCTGACCCGGCACTCATGGCCGTAATATTCGTGCAGCAGTTCACGAATTCCCGTCGGCATCTCAGCCAGACATTGCTCCAGACATTCAAGTGTTCTTTCGACCTCATCGGCGCTGCTTTCCAGCCGGGCCGAAAATTCCGGGCTGACCGTCGGCTGCTCAGCCGGTTTCAGGTCTTCGAGCCGCAAAAAGAGTCTTTCCTGGTGGTGATATTCAGCCAGGACGTGGCGCGCAATGCCGTAAAGATAGCCGTTCAACTCTCTGACCCGGACGCCGAGCGCAAGCCTGGCGCCGACCCGGTTCAGCGTTTCATCGGCCAGTTCGGCGGAAATTTCACATCCCCGGTACTCAAAGAACCTGGTCAGTTTCTGCTGAAACCTCAGATACTCTTCGCCTGCGCGCTCAGGGTCGGGATCAAGTCGTTGCAGCAACGCGGTCAGCGAAGCCTGAGACAGGCCGGGTTTTGAGGGCGGTGGTGTCGGTGGGGCGGCTGAATCTTCAGGCTGAAAAGTCAGCGCCGACAGCGGCAGAATGCCCGGAGCATCCGCTTCTGGCGAATGCCCCAGGCTGGCTGAGGACGCTGTCGCTGATGAAAGTGTGGCTGAGGACACCGAATTGTTTCCGGGATTTGATCCGTTTCCATGAACAGGAATTTTGTAAGCCTGCGCGGGCGGGGCAATGCAGCGAAGATTGCGGGAAATCCTGGAGTATAAAATCCGGGTGCTTTCATTCCAGCGCGGGGTTGCGGAACTTTCCAGATCGGTAGTGAAGGATGAAATCTGAAATCTTCTCATGCCCGGCCCTCCCTGACTTCCTGGTTGAAAAAAGAACTGGAAGCAAAAAACAGGCGAAACCTTTTTGCAGATTCTTCACTATTACATGACGGGTGTTTTCGTCCTCAAAGATGGCTCAAACACTTCTCAAAAAAATCTCAAAACACCTATGTCCTTGAAGATCAACCGGATGAAGCCGGTAAAAATCAGCCTGTCAAAATTGCTTTCAACGATCAGGCCAGAGGAAATTCAGGTCAGGAATGATGAGGATGGAAAGTGAGGCGGAGCAAAATCTGAAAAATTTCGCTCCGCCGCCTGAGACTGGAAATTTATGCGCGGGTGAAAAGCCGGTTCAGAGATGCGAGAGACTGGCTGGCGGCGCTCAGGTCAGGCTGAGCTGAGTAAGCGGCGGCAACCAGATCAGAAAAGATGACCTGCATTTCGCGTTCGGTTTCGCTGACCGGAGCCAGACGCGCATTAAGTTGCACGCTGCTGAAATCAATGTTCAGCCCCGCTGCTCTGGCGTCAACCGGCGAAAGCCTGAAATAGAGAACTCCGACAAAACCGCGCGGCCCGGTTGATTCTGTGATCGGCAGCGTCGAAGCTTCAGGTTTAATGCGCGCCAGGATTGTTGCCGGGACGCCATAAATTCCGCCCTGAGTCGCGGCGAGCGTGGCGCGCACGTTTCTGATTTCGTGGCCGGGTTTGCCTGCCGCGCCAATGTTCAGACTGCCGCTCAGTTCGAGTTTTCCTTTATTGAGCCTGGCCGAAAGTGGTGTGTAAGTGAATTCGTAACTGCCGGTGCCGGTTTCAAAATGTCCGGCAAAGGCTCGGTCGCGCAGCAGCGCCGGAATCGAATGGATTTTTTTGGTCGGCTTCGGCCCCGGTGCATTGCGCGCCGGTTCTTCGCTTAAAAATGTGTTCTGCATCGGTCACTTCCTCACAAATTGCCGCGTTTCATTTCGTCGGCCAGATAAGCGCAGGCGCGCATCGTCAGGGCCAGAATGGTCAGCGTCGGGTTCTGATTGGCTGCGCCGACAAAGGCTGCGCCGTCGGTGACGAAGACATTCTTTGCGTCGTGCACCTGATTCCATTTGTTCAGCACGGATTTTTTGGGATCGTTGCCCATCCGGGCCGTGCCGAGTTCGTGAATGATGCGACCCGGCGCGGTCATCTGCCCGCCGGTTGAAAGGACTTCGGCCCCGGCTGCGCGCAGGATTTCTTCAGAAGATTCGGCGGCATCCTTCGCCATTTCGCGTTCATTGTCCGAATGCTGAATGTGAATCTTCAGCACCGGAATGCCCCACGCATCAACCACGCCGTCAGGATCAATCTCAGCGAAATTCTCAAACCGCGACAGCATATTGGCCCGCGTCGTCATATAGACCGGAGCCGTGTACCAGCGGCGCACTTCGTTTTTGAATTCAGAGCCGAAGCCGGGAACGCGCCGCGCCGCGCCGGGAAACATTCCTGCGCCCGCGCTGCATTCAAATCCGTAACCGCGAATGAATTTCGGATGTTTTGTTTCCTTGTTGAGATTGCGGAAGCGCGGCACGAACAGGCCCGCCGCCTTGCCGTCCTCGTTGACCGGATCGCGCCCGGCCAGCGTGTGAAAGACGCCGCTTGCGCCGATGCCGCCGAAATGATCCACCAGGTAATGGCCCAGCACGCCCGATGAATTGCCGAGGCCGCGCGGATGCTGCCGCGATTTTGAATTGAGCAGCAGCCGCGTTGATTCGAGCGTCGAGGCCGCGACGATGATGGTTTTGCCGAAAAACTCAAGCTCCTGAAAAGTCACGCGGTCAACCGCCGCGACGCCCTTTGCCTTGCCGGTGTTCGTGTCAATGATGATGTGCCGCACGACGGAATTTGGCCGCAGCGTCATCCGGCCTGTTTCAGCCGCTGCCGGAAGCGTCGAAGCCACCGAATTGAACATCGCTCCGACATCGCACCCGTCGCCGCAATGGCCGCAGAAATGACATTTGCTGCGGCCATATTTTGTGTGGTGCGGTTTCGTTGCCGTGAGCATCGCCACGCGCATCGCCACGCCTGTGCGCCCGGTTTTGACTGCGCCTTTGCGCAGCATTTGTTCGCCGCAGGTCAGATTCATCGGCGGCAGAAAGTTGCCGTCCGGCAGATACCACAAGCCGTCACGATTGCCGCTCACGCCGACCCATTCCTCGGCCTTGTCGTACCAGGGCGCGATCTCCTGGTAATCAATCGGCCAGTCAGCATCGAAGCCGTCGTGCGTGGCGGCCTTGAAATCAAGATCGCTCAGCCGCCAGGACAAGCGGCCCCAGTGCAGCGTCTTGCCGCCGACGATGCGCGCGCGCACCCACAGAAACGGCTTGCCAGGTTCGGTCGTGTAGGGATTTTCTGAATCCTTGACGTAAAAGTGGCGGCTGAAATGCCCGGCAGTGTCCTGCATCCACTGCTCCTGATTCTTCCAGCCCGGCGGGCCGAAGCCGCGATACATATCCTGAAAGGGAAAGAGGTGCGACGAAAAGTCGCGCTGCGGATTGACGGGCGGCCCGGCCTCAAGCACCAGGACTTCCAGCCCGCGTTCGGTCAGTTCCTTCGCTGCCATTCCGCCCGATGCGCCGGAACCGATGATGATCGCATCGTAGACTTTCTGATTCTTCGTGGTCTGCACACTGGCCTCCGCAATTTAATGAAAAGCACGAACTGGACTGGATTGCAGGCATCGCAGAACGCGAGCCTGGCAACAACGTAGCACGAAGCAGCGGAAAGCGAAAGTGTTGTGCGAATGGCGAATTACGGCCTGATTTGTGAGCGTCGGCGCGGTTCACTTCTGCATTGAAAACTGACCGCGCGCGGCGCACCAGAGATCCTGAAGAATGAACGGCTGGCTGGTGTGCGCTGACAGCGTGCGGCTGAGTTTGTAGCAGAGATCGAAACTGGCGCGTTCGTGCACTCCCATTTCGAGCTTGTCAATTATTTCCAGGTCAATGCCGGAATTGTGCGCCAGTTCGGCGCGGGTCAAACCGGCGGCTTCACGTTTTCTGCGCAACACTTCACTGAAAATCATCGGGCAACTCCTGTCATAGTTGGTCAGAACAGTCATCGAAGAACCAGAAGTTACGGCTGATCGGTCACAAAGCTGTCGCTTTCGCCTTGCAACTTCGTCGCGGAAAAAGAAACCGGGTCATTCGTTTTCGCGCCTGGAATCAGCCGGGCATTGTCAGTTTTCCAGAGGCGGGTCCGAAGCAGGCTCCGCATCATCCACGGGAGGCAGTAAACGATGTCGCTGGCAAAACTGGTTATGCTTAAAAACGTCATGCTCGACAAACTGATTGGCTGCCGAACGGCTGAACGCGGCGGGTATTACGTCAGAAACAATGAACTCTGGCGCGAGACTGAATATTACTGCGACCGCTGCGGCAAATTTTTCTTTCGCTCACAGCGCCGCCTGTCATCGTCTGAATTCTGGGAAGACGATTCGCTCTATGTGATGCCTGCCACTGAAAAGGATTCCACTGCGGATATTTGAGATTTGAGATTTGAGATTTGAGATTGAAGAAGGAATTTGAGATTTGAGAAATTGAAACGGCGCGAACAGTCCAGGCTGTTCGCGCCGTTTCAGGTTTTGAGTTTTGAAATCTGAGATTGAAATTACTTCCGCGCGCTCCTCACCTGAACATTGAAATTAAGCTGGCTCAGTTCGAGCTGATAAAACGCGGCGAAGCCCGGATAGCGGGCTGAGCGTCCCATCTCCTCTTCAATGCGCAGCAGTTGATTGTATTTCGCAATGCGGTCGGTGCGTGAGGCCGAGCCGGTCTTGATCTGTCCGGCATTGGTTGCAACGGCAAGGTCAGCGATGAACGGATCTTCGGTTTCGCCCGAACGATGCGAAATGATCGCAGTGTAATTGTTCGTCCGCGCCAGTTCGATGGCATCCAGCGTTTCGGTCAGCGTGCCGATCTGATTGACCTTGATCAGAATCGAATTGGCGACGATTTCATCAATGCCGCGTTCGAGAAAGGCCGTGTTCGTCACAAACAGATCGTCACCGACCAGTTGCACCGTGTCGCCAAGCTGTTCGGTCAGATGGCTCCAGCCTTTCCAGTCATTTTCAGCCAGCCCGTCCTCAATCGAAATAATCGGATACTGCCTGACCCAGTTGACCCAGTATTCAACCATCTGCTCTGAACTGAGACGGCGATTGTCTGATTTCTTAAAGACGTAATGTTCATCCTGCCAGAACTCCGACGAGGCCGGATCGAGCGCCAGCGCAATCTCTTCGCCCGGTTTGTAACCCGCGCCGTTGATGGCTTCGAGGATTACTTCGATGGCTTCATCGTTTGATTTGAGGCTGGGCGCAAAGCCGCCTTCATCACCGACGGCGGTTGCGTAGCCGCGTTTTTTCAGCACGCCCTTCAGCGTGTGAAAGACTTCAGCACCCCAGCGCAGCGCTTCGGCAAATGACGGCGCACCGGCAGGGACGATCATGAATTCCTGAAAGTCCACGTTGTTGTCAGCGTGCGCGCCGCCGTTGATGATGTTCATCAGCGGCACGGGCAGGGTGCGGGCGTGTGCACCCCCGATGTAACGATAGAGCGGAATCGAGAGTTCATTGGCCGCCGCGCGCGCCGTCGCCAGCGAAACCGCCAGCATCGCATTCGCGCCGAGTTTTGATTTGTTGTGCGTATCGTCGAGTTCGATCATCGCCTGGTCAATGGCGGCCTGATCGAAGGCTTCCTGGCCGATCAGCAGTTTGGCGATGGCTTTGTTGACGTGTTCGACCGCGAGCCGCACGCCTTTGCCGAGGTAACGGGTCTTGTCGCCGTCGCGCAATTCGACGGCTTCGTTTTCACCGGTTGACGCGCCCGAAGGCACGGCGGCCCGCCCGGCAGCGCCGGTATCAAGCAGAACTTCGGCTTCCACTGTCGGGTTACCTCGTGAATCAAGAATTTCGCGCGCATGAACTTTGGTTATGACACTCATTGACAGACTTCTCCTTCTGAAGTTGTTTCAGGATTGCATTGTTTGTGAGCGGAAAATGAATGAGAGAGTATCTACCAGGCAGCGCAAATTTGGCAATGTCACGCAACAAAGAACAGTCCGCCGATGGACAGCGATTCAGAAGTTCAAAGCACAGCGGTGTAACAGGACTGGTAAGCTCCTCATCTCTGTGCCTGCGGCGTCTCTGCGTGAGATTCTGATTTCACGCAGAGGCGCCGCAGGCACAGAGAAAAAGGCGCTTCAGAAGTGGCGGGCTTCCGTGTCAGAACACGTATTTCAACGCAAACTGAATCTGGCGTGGGTTGACGAGCGTATCAACCGATTTGCCAAAGCCCGGTGATTCGAGAATGCGCACCGGGATGCCGAAATGCGTGCGGTTGAAAAGATTGAAGGCTTCGACGCGCAGCACCAGCGAATTGCTTTCGCTGACCCTGAAGTTTTTCATCACGGCCAGATCGGTCTTCCAGATGCCGCGTGCACGGAAGGTGTTGCGCCCGACTGCGCCGTTTGTGCCTGGCGCGGCCAGCAGCGATGACGCGGGCACAGTCAGCGACAGCTTCTGCGGCCCGCTGTCGGTCAGCGCAATGCCGTTTGTCGAGCGCAGCCGGTCGGTCGCGTTGCCGTCAAGATTCGTGTCAAAGCTCGTGTTGACCGTAAAGGGCTGCCCGGTCTGATAAGTCGAAAATGACGCGAACTGCCAGCCGCCGAGCACCTGCCCGCGCCAGCCGCTCTCGTTATTGAAGCGGCTGATGAACGGCACATTCGCCACCGTGCTGGTCACAAAACGATGCCGCACATCAAAGTTGGCATCGCCGCGTTCGGCCCGCAGATTACGGTCATCCTGCGGCAGCGCAAAGGCTCCGGCCAGGTCGAACACGTCCGAAACATCGTCAATTGCGTGCGACCAGGTGTAAGCCGCCGTAATCTGGCTGCCGTTGTTGTAGCGTTTCGTCACGCCGATCTGCAACGAATGATAAGTTGACGCCGCCGATGAATCGAAGATCGTGAAAGAACCGAGGTCGCCGTTGGCGCGCGTGACCGGCGCGAGCGCCAGCGCCGTCGGGAATCCGAAATTG
This sequence comes from Blastocatellia bacterium, assembly GCA_046331565.1. Lineage (GTDB taxonomy): Bacteria > Acidobacteriota > Blastocatellia > RBC074 > RBC074 > DASRDU01. The sequence goes on along the minus strand of JAXLQP010000001.1, from coordinate 1,668,622 downwards.
TTGCGGAAAATATCAATCGGCACGGTCTGCCCGTTCGGCCCGCCATTCGGCGTTCTGAAGCGCGTCAGTTTCTCGCCGCGCGAACCGACATAAGCGACGTTGACCAGAAAATCACGGAACATTTCGCGCTCAACCTGGAGGTTGTAATGCAGCGCATAGGGCGAACGCAGTTTGCGGTCAGGCAGCGTGAAGGCCAGCCCGCCACCGCCGCCTGTGAGCGGAATGTTCAGGCCGGTATTGATACCCGTGGCAGGCGGGTTCAGCAACAGGCCGAGCAGCGCCTGCAAGGCTCCGGGCGGAACTGTGCCAAATGTGTTGACTGTGCCGGGACTGACGAGCCTGACCGGCCCGCTGACCTGATTGTTCTGCACAAGCTGAAAGATCAGGAAGTTGGGATTGAAGATCGCCGAACCGTTGTCGAACTGGCCTCCGGCCACGGCAAAGAGGTTGGCGTCAAGGTTGACCGGAATGAAAGTCGGAAAGACGTTGCGCGACTGGCTGACGACGCTGCCGAGGGCGACATCGTAATAAACGCCGAAGCCGCCGCGCACAACCGTGCGGCCCGCCTGCGTGCTGCTCCCGGCAAAAGGATCCCAGGCGAAACCGAGGTGCGGCCCGAAATTGTTGCGGTCTTCGTCAAAGATTTGTGTGCGGCCACCCAGAAAGGCATTGAGCGCCGCGTTCGTGGCATTGAAGGCCGCAATCAGCGGCGCTGATGCGAGCGGCCCCTGTTCGCGGTCATTGGGCAGCAGAATTCTGATATTCGGGTCGGCTGCCGGAATCAGGTTCTGCGTGAACGTTCTTTCAATGCGATTGTTGACTTCGCGCGGCACGGTGTTGAGTTCATACCGCAATCCGTAATCGAGCGTCAGCCCGCGCCTGACACGCCAGTTGTCATTGACGAAAAAGTTGTGCTGCCAGAATCGCAGGCCCACCGTCGAATCAGGCGTGCCGAGCGACAGCGACTGAAAGAGGCCGCTCGGAATGCCGAGGGCCGCCAGATCAGCGCCGCTCAGGAAGCATTGCGGCTGGCCGCATTTCGACAGATTGAACTGATCGAACGTGCCGCTGAAAGTGACCTGCGGGCGAAAGTTGCGATTGAGAAAACTGTTGAGCTGCGTGCGCCGCAGATCAGCGCCGAACTTGAAGTTGTGTTTGTTGCGAAACCAGGTCAGCGTGTCGGCATACTGAAAAGTATTGTTCGTGCGCGCCTGCGGGAACAGGTAGACATCAAGTCCGACCGGGCTGTATCCGGCAATGACAACCTGACCGAGCGGGCCAAGCTGCTGATCGGCCTGAAGCGTCGTTGACACCAGACTCACCACTTTGTCGCCGGGCTGCGTCAGGTTGTAAAGCCCGCGACGATTGAGCAGGAACGGATCGGCAGGCACAAACTGCGAAGGCAGCAGGCTCGCGTCACGCACCGCATCAAATCGCAGCCGTGTGCGCCCGTAACTGACGCGGGCCTGATTGGCCAGGCTGCTGGTCAACTGGCTGTTGAGAAACAGCGACAGGTTCTGCGTTCTGACGCGCGGCAGCAGTCCCGAATCAATCGCGCCGCCCACCGCCGGAACCTGGCGGTTGTCATCGGTGAAGTTGTAACGACCCGTGAAGGTGTGCCTGATTTCAGGCCCGAACAGTCTGAATTCGTGATCGAACTTGAGCGAAAAGATCGTGCCTTCGGCATTCGCGGGCAGCACCTGCGTAAAAGTGTTTTCGCCGTAAGGCCCGACCGGATTGTTCGGGAAGGGGAAGAGCGAAAACACATTGTCACCCGCGCCGAAAGTCGGAAACGGCGAATTGGCGTTGGTGCGGTTGAAAAGATCAGTCGTCACCAGTCCGGTTGCGCCGGAACGAAACAGCCCGCGTTCAGCCACCGTCGGCACGGCAAAATGAGTTTCCTGCCGCGCCTTGATGTCCTGTCTTTCAAACGAGCCGAAGAAAAATGTTTTGTCGCGTCGCAGCGGAAAGCCAATGGCAAAGCCGCCCTGGTTGCGCTGATAAGGATCAACGCCTTCGGACGGATTGCGCTGAATGACAGGCTGACCATCAATCGTGACCGGCACGACATCATCAGTGGCGCGTCCGCTGAACCGGGCCTGCGCCCGCGCCGTCAGCGGAAAGCTCGTCACATTGCCCGCCGTGTAATCAAAAAAGTTGCGCGCATTGAGCGCCTGGTGATTGAAGAAATCATAGAGCGTGCCGTGCCACTGATTGGTGCCTGACTTCGACACGGCGTTGACCTGCGAGCCGACGTTGCGCCCGACTTCGGCATCCCACAACTGCGTCACGATCTGAAATTCACGAATGCTTTCGATGCTTTGCGGCACCAGCGAAACGAAGCCCTGCCGCCTGACGCCCACGTCTTCGTCGTTATTGTCGGAACCGTCAACTGTGAAGTTGTTCGACCGCGCGCGCTGACCGTTGACCGAAAACTGTCCGGCAGTGCCAATGCCTGCGCCGATGCCCGGCCCGGCCACACCTTTGACCTGCGGCGGCGGCACGACTCCGGCGGCGAGCAGCGCAAAATCGTCAAATGTGCGAATGCCCGCCAGCGGCAGTCGCGCGACCTGTCGTTCATCAGCATTGGCGCGGCGCGTGGCATCGTTTGAATTGGTCAGTTGTCCGACTTCATCCTTCACTGCCGGAACTGCCGGTGTCGTCGCAGGCGTGGTTGGCGGTGTCGGCGTCGGAGTCGTGGCCGCAGTGGCCGGAGCCATCACGATTTCAGGCGCGGTGTTGATGACTTTATTGAGCGCCGTCTTGACGGGTTGTGCTGTCGGTTTGATGACCTTGAAACCTTCCTTTGTCGCATCAATCGTGTAAACGCCAAGCGGCAGAAAGGTGAGCTGATAGCGGCCTTCGGCATTGGTGATCGTGGCGCGCTGATTGCCGGTGTCCTGATTGACAACAATGATGCGCACCCGTTCGAGCGGCGCACCGGCATTGTCAACCACAACGCCGACGAGCGTGCCCGTGATTGTGTCAGGTCTGGCTTTCGCTGCTGAAGCCGCAAAGGCGGGCGCGGAAAGCTGAGTGGCGAACAATGTCAGCGACAGAATAGCGGCAGCATACCGTTGCAGCTTGTGCATCTCGTGAACTCCAATCTTTCGTCAGTGTGGTTAATTGAACTGATCCGGTTGCAATGGGACGTGAGCAGCTTCTTCGGATTAGGAATCGAAGTGATTGTCAACAGGGCAATGGGGTTTGTGCGCGGTTATCTTAGCCTGTCAGAAAGCATTGTCAACAAGGAAGCCGCAGGCCCGGGACGCCGGACTGACAACGCACCGACATTCAGTTCAGGCGTCTCGAAGGAAACTCTGATCACCCCTGTAGTAACGAATGAATCCGTTGAATCTCAAATCAGCATGGCTGCGGAAGCAAAACGTGAATTCGTTACTACAGGGGTGCGAACTGTTACCACTGAGACGCCCAGCAATACCACTGCGCCAATCGTCCTTTGTGCTGTCAGGCTCGTGTCAGGCCTTACCACCGAGGCCCTGGCGCGCGGCTCTGGTCAGCCAGTCAATCAGTTCGCGCATTTCATCAGAAGCAGCGGCATCGCTGGTCTGAATCGTGCGGGCGCGGCCTGCGTCGCTGATGGTGATTTCGTATTGAAACTGATCGGGCTGATCGCCTGCGGCTGTGGCTTTGGTCGGCTGATCGAAGAGGTGGGCCTCTTCGATCAGCCGGTTCAGCGTGCGGGCTTCGCGCGCAGGCAGTTGCGCCGAATCAATTTCGGTTTGCAGGCGGATGTTGGCAAAGCCGCCGGTGCGTTCAAAGTGAATGTGCATGGCTTAACTCCCTGCGCCTGCCGCAAGCTGTCTGCCCTTGCCGGTCGTGATGCCGACAGCGGCCCAGGCTTCGCGCACGGCCTGCTGTTCGGTCGTGCCGTAAAGCTGCCCGGCAACGGCAAAGGTTGCGTCGGCGCAATCCTGAAACTGCGATTGTGAATCCAGTTTGTCGGTCAGCGTGACATACCAGATATGCCCGGCCTTTTCCCACGCATGACCGCCCAGGCGAATGGCGAGTTCATAAAACGCCTTGTTCGGAATGCCGGAATTGATGTGCACGCCGCCGTGATCAGCCGGGCCTTTGACGTAATGATCCATGTGCGCCGGTTGCGGATCTTTGCCGATGACCGGATCGTCATAAGCGGTGCCCGGCGCTTTCATCGAACGCAGCGCCACGCCTTTGATCTTTTTCGTAAACAGCCCCGCGCCAATCAGCCAGTCGGCTTTCTCAGCGGTCTGTTTGCGCGCGTACTGTTTGACCAGCGTCCCGAACACATCCGAGAACGATTCATTAAGCGCGCCAGGCTGATCCTGATATTCCAGCCCGGCTTCAAACTGCGTGACGCCGTGCGTCAGTTCATGCGCGATGACATCCAGACATTTCGTGAACCGCTCGAAAATCTGCCCGTCGCCATCGCCATAAACCATCTGTCGTCCGTTCCAGAAGGCGTTGTCGAAGTCGCGGCTGTAATGCACCGTCGAATCCAGCCGCATGCCGCGATTGTCAATCGAGTTGCGCGCAAAGACATTCAGATAAAAATCGTAGGTTTTGCCTGCGCCGTCATAAGCTTCATTAACGGATTTATCCTTGGTCTTCGCGTCGCCTTCGCCGCGCACGATGCGGCCCGGCAGGCGCGTGTTGTGTCGCGCGTCATAAATCGTGCGCCGTTTGGTGCCTGCCGGAGTGGCGGCAAAGGCGGCGATTTCTCCGATCACTTCGCGCTGCCCGCGCAAACGGGACGCGAGCGCGAGGTTTTCAAAGGCTTCAGCCTTCTGCTTCGTCGTGCCGCTTTCAGCGAGTTTGCGCAGAATGTGCGGCGGGATGATGCAGCAGACCGGATGTGAAGAATGTGAATGCATTGTGTTGTCCTCCGTCAGGTAAAGGGCGGACATTGTAGTGACCGTGCGGTGGCGACGATGCGCGATCTGACAGCAGACGGGGCGCGCAAACTGATGATGCATCGCAGTCACGAAGGATGAACTCGCAGCCCCGGCGAATTCATCGCTCACGGATTGCCGGTTCAGCGACGGGCAGCAGAGAGACGCCTGATTGAAGCAGTATTTCAGCGCGGCTGGATGCCCGGTAGTAACAGTTTATGCACCTGGGTACGCACGCTTCCAGCGTGCTGTGTCACCGGAAACAACGATTGCCCGCAGCCCGGCACGCTGGAAGCGTGCGTACCCAGGAGAATGATCTGACCCTGGAGGCTCTGGTGATGCTCCCGATTGCGTGCCTGCGCCATCATCTCGTGTCTCTGCTCATTCGCTGTTTGTCTGGTTGAAAGTGGCCGCACTTTAATGCCATCACCACGCACTGTCAAGCACGCAGTTCTGTCAGGTGCTGTCGCTGCCGACAATGGATTTCAATGGCGTGTTGCTCTATGCTCACCGGCACGATGCAGGCTCCGACAGGCAACAATCAGCAACTGATGGATGGTGAGTTTGAGCGGCTGCGCGATGCGCTCAGCATTCCGCGTGGCTTTCCCGCCGACGTGCTGGCCGAAGCTCAGGCCGCGTCGCAAAGAAAACCATCATCGCCTGAATACGCCGCCCGCTTTGCCGATCTGCAATCAATCCCGTTTGTGACCATTGACCCGCCGACGAGCCGCGATCTCGACCAGGCTTTCTGTGCGATCAGAAAAAGCGATGGCTGGCTGGTGCATTACGCGATTGATGACATCGGTTTCTTTGTGGATCGTGGCGGACTGATTGAAGCCGAAGCGTGGCGGCGCGGCCTGACGCTTTACAGCCCCGACCAGCGCACGCCGCTCTATCCGCCGCTGCTCAGCGAAGCCGCCGCCAGCCTGTTGCCGGACGCTGTGCGTCCGGCTGTGGTCTTTACGTTTTCACTCAATACCCGCGCTGAAGTTGAACGGTTCACGCTTGCCCGCGCGCTGATTCGCAGCCGCGCAAAGCTTTCTTACCCCGAAGTCACGCTGCATCTCGAACGCGAAAGCGCCAGCCCCGGCGGCGGCGCGCTCGCCGGTCACGATTGGTCAGCCTCGCTCACCAGCCTTTCAACAATCGGGCAGGCGCGGCAGCAGCTTGAAGCCGCACGCGGCGGCATCAGCCTGCGCATTCCGGCGCAGCAGGTCGAACGCTGGACGACCGCGCTTTCAGGCTATCGCCTCGCCTTTGAACTTTCGAGCGAAGTTGAAGAATGGAACGCGCAGATTTCGCTGATGACCGGCCTGGTTGCGGCGCAGATGATGATTGATGCCCGTGTGGGATTGTTGCGCGCGCTCGACCCGCCGCGTGCAGACCGCGTGCATTCATTGCGTCTGACCGCAGCGGCCATTGGCGTGGACTGGCCTGCGACGATGGATTATGACGATTTTGTGCGCAGCCTTGACCCGCACAATCCGCTCGATGCCGTGATGCTGCACCAGGCGGCGCGTGTGACGGGCGGCGCGCGTTACGTTGCCTTTGAGGGCGAACTGCCGAAACATTCGCTGCATTCAGCCATTGCTGCGCCTTACGCTCACGTCACCGCACCGCTCAGACGGCTCGCTGATCGTTATGTGCTTGATCTGCTCATTGAACTCGCGCAGGGCAGGCGACCCGCGCCTGCCGAAATCGAAGAACTGCACCGCCTGCCCAAAATGATGGCTGAAGCTGAACAGGTGGCGCGCAGGCTTGAAAGCATGATTGTGGATTACGCCGAAGCCCTGCTGATGAAAGACCGTGCAGGCGAAATCTTCCAGGCCGTCATCATTGCCCTGCGCGATGAGGGACTGGTCGTACAAATTACTGACCCGCCCATTCGCACGCTCGTTCCCGCTGCGGCGCTTTCGATCAGCGAACAGAAACCGCAGCCTGTTCTTTCACCCGACGGCGCAACGCTCAGTATCGGCAATGAACATTTCACCCTGGGCCAGACCATCCGGCTCAGACTTGAAAGCGCCAGCCCCGCCACGCGCAGCCTGCAATTTTCCCTGGTATTTGAAGCAGAAGAGAGATGACGGAACACACGGAAATAACGGAACAGCCGGAAATATTCAGGCTGGATTCTGTCTGCTTTCCGTCTGTTCCGTTATTTCCGTGTGTTCCGTCATCTCTCTTCCTGTTTTATCTCAGGAACTGATGAAGGTTGGAGCGGTGACGGCTGAGTAATCGGTCGCCCTGCGTGACAGGCGCGTGTAAAAGCCTGCCGCCTGACCGCCGATCAGGTAAACGCCGACATTGGGCAGCAGGTCATTATCAATCGGGGCGACTTCAAAATAACGCTGCGCGACCCAGTGGCGCGGAATCGCTGCGGCCAGCGCCATCGCCCAGTCCGTTGGTTTCACAAACGGCCCGACCACAACTGAATCGCCTTCGCAGCCATAATCGGATTTCAGCACCCATTCCTCACGCCTGAGCGTGGCCGCATCGAGCGAACTCAGCCGCCGCGTTTCAGGAATGTATTCAGCAATCCACTGCTGAGCCTGCGCTGAAAACAGCTCACGATGCTCCCACATCAGCGCGAGCGAAAGTTTGTTCTGCGTGACGACTGCGCCGAACGGATTGACGACTGTCACGCGGCCTGCGCTTTCGGCTTCGAGCAGCAGCAGCAGTTCGCGCGCGAGCGGTTCAGCATCGGCAAATTCCTGCTGATTGGTCCAGATCGTTTCGCGCTCGCCCCACCAGTCAGTCTTATAATGCCGCACGATCAGCTCAACCGGACGCTCAAAGACCGTGACGCGCCCGCCCGCGTCCAGTCCCAGGTTATAAGGCGAACCAATAACGACGCGGCAGCCGCGCTCTTCCAGCCACTGCCGGTAGATCGCAATCATACTCAGGTCTTCGGGCAGGTCGGTCGGATAGATGATCGCTGCGCTTGCGGGCGCGACATCGCCGCACTGCATCACCAGCATCTGCCAGAACCGTTCGGCAAATTCAGTGTTCGGATCAGTCGTGCCGGGGTGATAAGGATGCAGCAGTTCGTTGAGCAGCACGGCTTCGGCTTCGCCCGATGGCGTATCGGAATTCATCTCGCAGCTTCTGATGCGCCCGTCGCTGCACAAAAACAGATCAACCCGCGCAATGCCGTGCCAGCGCCCTTCAGACGCCAGCCACATCGCTTTCTGAAACGGAGTCAGTTGAAGGAAGTCATCAAGCAGGTGGGGATGCTGAAAGACAATCTCAGCGAGTTCGTGATAGAGCCAGCCAATGCGCTCAGCCGCCGTGCGCAAAGCATCAGCCTGCTCAGAGGTCAGCACCATTCCCTGCAACCGGAACCGCTCCGCCCCGTTCAGCCAGGGATCAGAGATAATGCAGGTGCCATACAGCATCCGCGCAAATTCACCATAATCAGGCAGGGCAGGCATTCAGTCAGTGAAAATCTGTGCCGGGGTAATGTGCAGAAAATCGAGGCCGGGCGCGGGCAGTTTGCGGCGACCCTTGTGCTGAGTGCGCCGCGTGTACTTTCCATCTTCAGGCGCAGTGTGAACCCACACGCTGCGGTCGCGGCGATCAATTACCCAGTACGCGGGAATTTCGAGCGTGGCATAAATTTCAGGCTTGCTGATCAGGTCGCGGTCAATTTCGCTCTGCCGCGAAACAGAAATGACTTCGATGACAAGCAGCGCAGGCGGGCGGTGATTCGCGCGCAGATAATCGCTGTAACAAACCGAAACATCCGGGCGCACGTGATGCGAACCTTGTATTTCTTCTGCAACCCACAGCCCGCTGAACTCTCCGGGCACAGCGTACCAGGCACTCGATCCGGCCACACTACAGCCGGATTCATCAATTGCTTTCCATTGTCTGGCCAGCAGATTTTCAACGGTCATTGTCTGTTCGATATGAACAGCATCAGGAGGAGGAGAGATGGCCATTTCTCCGTTGATCAGTTCAGGCTGATCCTCAGGAAACAGGTGGACGAGTTCTTCGAATTCTTCAAGCGTGAACCGGCGCACCAGGGGAAGGTTATTGCTCGCATCTCTTTGCCGTTCGTCTGGTGGACTGATGTCCTTGATGGCTGCTGCCATAAATTACCTCCGACCGGATTATAGTCACTTCAGATTCTCGATCACCACCGGCTCCACTTCATCGGCCAGGTCAAAGCCGAACACGCGCGAATAGAAATAGAGTTCACCGTCGAGCGCACGCTTGATGTTCGCCGCCTGGCGAAAGCCGTGCTGCTCGCCTTCGAAGGCGACGTATGCAACAGGCAGGCCTTTCTTTCGCAGCGCGTCAACCATCATTTCAGCCTGATTCGGCGGCACGATTTTGTCCTCCAGTCCCTGAAAGAAGATGACCGGGACTTTCAGTCTGTCAGTGTGATGAATTGGTGAACGCGCAATGTACAGGTCGCGTGATTCGGGCCACGTGCCGACGAGGCTCTGGGTGTATTTCGCTTCGAACTTGTGCGTGTCTTCGTCGAGCGCGATCAGGTCGCTGACGCCGTAATGGCTCGCGCCCGCTTTGAAAACATCGCGGAAGGTGAGCGCGCACAGTGTGGTGTAACCGCCCGCGCTGCCGCCGGTGATCGCCAGCCGGTTGCCGTCAACTTCGCCGCGTTCGGCCAGATACTTTGCTCCGTTCGCGCAGTCGTCCACATCCACCACGCCCCAGGCGCCGCGCAGCCGTTCCATATAATTGCGACCGTAGCCGGTGCTGCCGCCGTAATTCACATCCAGCACCGCAATGCCGCGCGAAGTCCAGTACTGAATCTCAAGACTGAAAACAGGGAAGTGCTGCGCCGTCGGCCCGCCGTGACTCATCACCAGCAGCGGCGGCTTTTCGCCAGCGGGCGCAACGAAGTCCTTGTTTGTCGGCGGGTAATAAAAGGCGTGCGCGGTCAGATTGTTTTCAGTCGGATATTCGATGGCCTGCGGTTTTGAAATGTAGCCTTCGTCAATGTCGAGACTGCTTGAGCGGCGCAGCACTGAACAGGTGCGCGCGGCAGGATCGAACTTCACAATTGAGTTGGGCTGAGTCGGCGAGGCGGCGGCAAAGACAGCATCACGCGCATTCGCTTTGACGCTGCCGATGCTGGTGTAATCGGTTTCGATCCTTTCCAGCCTGCCCGAAGTCGTGTTGAGCAGCCCCAGGTGTGAAGCGCCGCGTTCGATGTAAGCGCAGATGAGCTGATCGTTCGTCAGAAAGCCGTAAGTTGACATGCCGAAATTCCAGTACGGCAGTCCGAACTCCGCTTCCATCGGGCAGAGCGATTCGACTTTGTTTTCACGATAGCGGTACAGATTCCACCATTTGTAACGATCAGAAACGAAATGCAGCACGCCGTCAGGCGACCATTGCGGCTGAAAGATCGAAGCGCCCAGGCCGCCCGCGATGATGCGCTGACTGCGAATCGTGCCGTCATCGCGCAGTTCCGCAAGCCACAGGAAACTTTCATCCCAGGGCATATTCGGATGCTTCCACGAAATCCAGGCAAGCTGACTGCCGTCAGGACTGAGGCGCGGCGCTGAATAAAAATCATCGCCTGAAACCAGCGTCTCAATGCTGCCTGAGGCGAGGTCAATGCTGACGATTGTATTGACAGGTTCGTGACCGCCCGTTGTGTGGTCTTCGTGAACGCAGATGAAACGGTTGTGCGCCCGGTCAATGATGCCATCGGCGTAACGCAGCGCGGCTGCGGATTCAGGCGTCACGGGCTGCGGCTCCTGACCGATGCGATGACGATACAATCGCTGATCGGCGAAGTTGCAGAAGAAAATTTCACCATCACTGACCGTGTAAGCGCCGCCGCCGTATTCGTGAATCCGCGTGCGCACATTGAACGGCGCGGGCGTGACATCACTCATCTGCCCGTCAGGCGTGCGCCGCACAATGACGTAGCGCCCCTTTTCAGCCGGGCGCATTTCAATCCAGTAAATGTCATCGCCGTCGAGTTGCACCGAACCAAGCCCGATGCTTCCGGCCACGATCAGATCAGAAGTGATCGGTGATTTCCACGAACCATAAGATGCAGTCTGAGTCATTACAGCCTCCCAGAATCAGGAATCATGCAGCCTGCTCATCCAGAGTCTGGTCGCAGGCTGCTCACGCGCTCCGGCGCAGGGAATAAAGAAAGGCGGCCTGCAAGGATGCCAGCCGCCCTCAGAGAAATTCAAATGAACAGGTTTTCAGTTATTGCTGCGCTGCACCGGAGCGGGGCGCACTGAAGCGGTGCGCAGGCGGCGCGCTCTTTCAGCCAGTTCAGCAGCGGCAGGCATTTCAGAAATGGCCCGCTGCAACTGCGCGTCAAGTTCGCCCTGGAAACGCTGCGCCACGTTCGAGCCGTAAGCAGCCAGCAGGCATTCATAACGAATCTGCTTGCGCGACCACACCATATTGTCATCCACCATCTGCATCGTCAGCCCCCAGCGCGGATTGTCCTTGATGAACTTCACCATAAATTCGCGCCAGGACTTCAGAATCTCATCCGTCACGACAAAGTCAGTCGGCTTGAGCTTGTGATTGAACTCAATCGTGTTGAATTTGAAGTTCGGCGCAGTGGCCACATTGCCGGCCAGCAGTTCGCGCACAAACAGGAACAGACCCTGCGACAGGTAAAACTGCCCGTTGGTGATGAGCGTGGTGTCGGCCACCTTGATGTCGGGTTCAATGCCGCCGCCGCCAAAAACCTTGCGCCCCAGGTCGGTGGCTTTTTCTTCGCCCTTCGGCTTGTCGGTCGCCGTTTCGCCCTTGGTGTTGCGCTTGAAGATGTATTCGTAAAACGATCCGCTCGAATAATCGCGCTGAATGAGGCGACCGCTCGGCGTGTAATAACGCGCCGTCGTCAGCGTCAGACCCGCGCCGCCTGAGAGCGGAAAGATCGTCTGCACGAGGCCCTTGCCAAAGCTGGTTTCACCGATAATCAGGCCCCGGTCGTGATCCTGAATCGCTCCGGCCACAATTTCAGAAGCTGAAGCCGAACCGCCATTGATCAGCACCACCATCGGGAAGCCTTCAGGCGAACCGGATTCGGCCTGGAAATCACGATCAGGCAGACGCCCGTCGCGCCCGCGTACTGAAAGCACCGTCTGACCGCGTTGCAGGAACTTGTCACAGACCTGAATCGCCTGGTCGAGCAGCCCGCCCGGATTCCCGCGAATATCCAGGATCATCGAATTCATGCCCTGTTCTTTCAGGAAACTGATCGCGGCGGTGAGTTCTTCGGCGGTTGTGGAATGGAATCCGCTGCCGCTTGAACGCCCGCGCAGGTCAACATACCCGACGCCGGGACGAACCATATAGGCATCTGAAATCGAAGGCAGGCCGACCGCGTCACGTTCGATGGTGAAAGTCAGCGGCTGCGGCGCACCGGCGCGCTTGACGGTGACTTTAACTTTTGTGCCGCGCGGGCCGCGCAGGTGATCGCGCACTTCGTCAGAATTCCAGTTTTCGGCGTTCTTGCCGTCAACTTCAAAAATCTGATCGCCGTAATGCAGTCCGGCGCGCGCCGCCGGAGTGTCTTCATAAGGTTCAATGATATAAACCCGCCCGTTGTAAGGCCGAATTACCGCGCCGATCCCGAAATACTGGCTGCGCTGTTCCTGGCGCATCTCTTCAAATGATTTGCGGTCGAAGAAATTGGAATGCGGATCAAGCGTCCGCAGCATGCCCTGCACGGCAGTTTTCGTGAGGTTTTCAGTCGTGACTTCCTCAACATAATTCGCCTTGATGACTTCCATTCCATCAACATAGTCGCGGTAAACCCTGGACCTGGTCGTTCCGCTTTCCTGCGCAGTCGCCATCAGCGGACGCAGGGCAAAACCGCTGCTGACCAGCAATGCGACCAGCGCGCCGAAAATCAGGAATCTCAGCCGGTTATTTCTCACAGTTACTCCTTACAAGGGTTGGAACCAGTACCGCGCAGGGGCGGCTCATGGCGGGGATTACTTCACAGCATCTTTTCCGCAGGTTTTGAAAGACCAGCCGGGGAGGGTCTGATACAGCATCAGGTTTCCGGGCCTGTCTCCGCTGTTTATAGTACCGACGCAAAAGTGATTGTTCAAGCGAAAACCCCGCACCAGCAGCGCAGGCGTCGCGGACTGTGCGGCTTTGATCAAAGAAACTTTAGCCATACTCAGGCAGGCCGCGACGCCTGCGTTCCTTGTTAGTGGCGACTTATCTTGCAGGCGGCGTTTCGCGGCGCTGACCGTTAGCCGCCACGCGCTGTCCCTGCGCGCCGGTGGTCGGGGCCGCAGCCTGCGTCGCAGTCTCGCCAAGCAGTTTCAACTCTGACGCCTTCAGCAGCAGATTAAAGGCAATCGGCGCTGATGTGCGCGCACCGTAACCGCCGCTTTCGACCACGACCGCAAAGGCAACTTTCGGTTTACTGACCGGCGCAAAACCGATGAACCAGGAATCAATCCGATGCTCCTTCTTAATCACTTCGCGCCCGCGTGAATCACGAATCAGCACCGGCTTTTCAGTGCGCGGGTCAATCACCGGAACTTCGCGCTGCGCGGTTCCGGTCTTGCCGCCCGCCGTGAATTTGCCGCCGACGATGCGGTTGTAAGCGCCGCTTGCCGTGCCGCGCTGAACGACGGCGGCCATCAGTTCGCGCATGCGTGCCGCGACCTGCGGCGACATGGCCTGCGAAAAGACTGCCGGAGCGCGCTCCATCTCAATTTTCGGCTTCATCACATTGCCCTGCTCATTCGCCACCGCTCCGGCAATCAGCGCCATCTGCATCGGCGTCAACTGCACATAGCCCTGACCGATTGATTCGAGCGCGAGGTCATACTTCGAGATTTTGTTGCTTGAAACGAAGGTTGATTTGAGCGGCGCAAGAACGTCAGACAACACTTTGTTGTCAGTGTTCCAGAGGCCGCGCATATAACCCTGACCGATTGATTCGGGGCCGGTGGCAAAGACGCTCATGCCAAAGCGGCTGGCAGCTTCGCCCATCCTGACCCGTTCGACTTCAACGCCGAGTTGCGCGAAATACTGATTGCACGAAGCGGCGTAAGCATCGAGCAAAGTCAGGCGTCCGTGCGCTTCGCCTTCGTCATCGCGGATGGCGCGACCGGAACCGGGCGGCGTCCAGCCTGCGCTCTGACAGAAAAATGCCTTGTCATCCAGGCGCGCTTCAAGCGCGGCTGCGGCAGTGATGGTCTTGAGCGTCGAACCGGGCAGGTAATATTCGTGCAGTGCGCGATTGAGCAGCGGGCGGTTTTTCAGATCGCTGGAAATTTCCTTCCACTTCACATCGTTATTGATGTCGTCAGGATCAAAGCTCGGCGCGCTCGCCAGGGCCAGCACTTCGCCGGTCTGCGGATTGAAGACGACGACCGCGCCTTTCTTTCCGGCCAGTTGTGCGGCGGCTTCTTTCTGCAATTCGTAATCAATCGTCAGCGTCAGGTCTTTGCTGACGGCCAGTTGCTGCTCCTGCGATTTGTTGTCAATGAATTTGTCCCACCAGCTTCGTTCGGCCTCAGTGACCGGCTGCGCCATCAGTGCGCGTTCAATTTGTGCGTCGCCGCGCATCAGCCCGGAGTAACCAATCAGATGCGCCGCCGCCGCGCCAAGCGGGTAATCGCGGATGATCTGCCCGTTCAGGTAGCGATATTTGGCCAGCGCCTTGTGGTAATCGTGATGACGATCAAAGATCCAGCCGCGCAATCCGGCTTCGGCTTCGCGGCGGTTGCGCTGATCGCGCGCGTTCTTGAGTTGCGCAAAATCGCCGTTTTCGCCCAGCGGCCCGGTCGCAAACAGTCCCCAGTAAAAATGAAAACCAAATGCCGCCAGCACCAGCAGCGCAAAGGCCCAGCGCACATACTTCAGCCGCGCACTCGTCAGCTTCGGCCCGAAATCATCCGGCAGTGCCGCGTCTTCGGTCGCGTGCGAACGATAGCGCCAGGTTGACAGAAAAATGGCGAAGAGAATGACTGACAGGCCGATGATGAAAATCAGTGTGGCAAAGAATGAAAAGCTCATTTGAGTGCGGATGGCAGAGTGTTGATTTCAGCTTCAGTCCTGAGGGCTGATTTCGGTGATGACTTCGACTTCACCAAAGCGCAGCCGGTCGCCGCTGCGAATAATCGTCCGATCACCTGAAGTCACCGGCACGCCGTTAACGAAGGTGCCGTTGCTGCTGCCCAGGTCTGACAGCACAACCGCGCCGCCCGATGTCAGCGTCATGGCGGCGTGAATGGAAGAAACGGTCTGGTCATCGAGCCGGACGCGATTGCTGCGACTGCGACCAATTCCGGCAGGCGCGGCGCTGCTGCTGAGCGCCAGACGAAAATCACCGAAGCGGCTGCCGGTGACTGATTTCAGCAGAACTTCGCAACGCTTTTCTGGCGGCGCGGGCGCGTTCTTTTCAGCTTCGCCTGACTGCGCGCTCTGTCCGGCCTCGTGACCGGGCGTCGCCGCTTCATCAGGAAAGCGCGCCCTGATCACCAGCCCGCGCGTGAAGACATCGAAGGTCACGGCGACTTTGACATCGCCGACAGTCGCGTAGCGGCGGTTATGAATGTATTCGTAAACCGTCGCCCGCAATTCGCGCCGCAGATATTCGACACGCGGCTTTGTCAGTTGCGAATAAGTTTCGTAATCGTAGCGCAGTTCGATCAGATTCGGCGCCAGGATGCGCGAACCTTCGCGGCGCAGCTTTTCTTCGATGGCGCGTTCAATCGGCGGAATCAGCGCCGTCAGATCGGTGCGCGGCTGCGGATTGAGCGGACGCCGCAGCGCAAAATCCAGCGTCCCGCCAATGCGCTCAAACAAACGCCTGACAAACGCCTCAAAACGGCCCGGCAATTCCGCCTGTCGTTCCATCATCTCTGCCGGTTTTTCCGGTTCACTGTTCATCTTCTTCAGGCAGCGCAGGCGTCCCGCCCGCGCTCTTTACACAACAGACTTTCAGGCAACAAGGAACGCAGGCGTCCCGCCTGCTCTCTTCACACAACAGACTTTCAGAAAACATTGTTGGGCGCTTCATCAGAAAAGGCAGGCGGGACGCCTGCGTTCCTTGTTTATTCACGGTTTCCGGCGCTGACGTGCGGCTTCAAAAAGAATTGCTGCCGCCGCTGCCGCGACATTGATTGAATTGACCGGATGACGAATCGGAATCCGCACTGTGGCATCACAGCGCGCCAGCAGTTCGGGCCTGATGCCACCGGCTTCATTGCCGAAAATCACCAGAGCCGACTGCCGCCAGTCATAATCATCATAACTGATTTCAGCATCAGCCGCCGTTGCCACCGTGCGAATGCCAGCCGCGTGGCAGGCCTGTAAAACTTCACTCATCTCAGCGCCGTCAGCAATCGGCAACCGAAAGGCTGACCCCATCGCGCTGCGCAATGTTTTGGGCGCAAAGGCGTCAACCGAACCACGCAGCGCAATCACGCTGGCCGCGCCCGCCGCTTCAGCCGTGCGCACAATCGTGCCGAAATTGCCCGGATCCTGCACGGCATCCAGGCCGACCACCAGCCCGGAACTTTCAATTGCCGCCTTCAGCGCCTGCTCAACGCTGCATTGCGGTCGCCGCGCCAGCATCACCAGTCCCTGCGAATTGACCGTATCGCTGACCGCCGCGAGCGCCGCCTCAGTCACCGCATAAGTTGGACACCCGCGCCGCTGCGCATCACTGATGACTTCCTGCGCCCGCGCTCCCGGTTCCGGCGCATGAAAACACGCCACCAGTTCGAGCGATGAACGCACACATTCCTCGCACAGCCGCTCGCCTTCGACAAAGATCAGTTCGGGTTCCTTACCGTCGCGCACGCCCCGCGCCCGCTTGAGATGCTGATTGGCCGGACTGGTGATGAGCATTACTGGTCAGATGAATTTGTGATGAAAAGCAGAGGAGAGTCAGCTTTGGAAGATCAGAAGATTCGCGTTTCAGATTTATCAATCACCTTTTCTCCTTTTCTCCCTGTCTCCTCTTCTCCTTTTCTTCCTGCCTTTCAGCTACTGACTCACGCTGCGGCGCAGTTCCTCGCGCAGCCGTTCGATTTCAGCCATCTTGTCTTCGATGCGCTGAAAGAGCGGAGCCTGGGTTTTGATGCCTTCGTCAATCAGAAAGGCAGCGGCTTCAGCTCGTGACTTGAAAACTCCGGCAGTCACCAGCCGGTCAATCGCTTCAGATGAAGCGTCACTCAGGCGAATCAGCACCGTCGTATCCTTCACATTCATCGCGCGCTCAACCGCCCGGTTGACGGTTTCAGGCACCTTGTTGACCAGATCGCGGAGCGCGTCAGCGAGGTTGAAATCAACCGTTTCACTGCGTGTGCCTTCAGGTTGCGGAGTCGGTGTCACCGCAGTTTCGTGTGGAATGTCAGCCATCATTTCCTCCCTTGCAGTAAAGGCGCAAACCGCAATTTGCGCCGTCAGTAATCACCCCTCATCATACGAAGCCCGGTCAGGTAAAAGTTGCAAAGTTAAATCTCACCTTACTCAGCTTCAACCAGCGGTTCCATCTTCATAAACCCCAGGCCGTAAGCGACCAGGCCGTAAGGCAGGCGTCTGAGCTGATCGTTGTAAACCGCGACAGCGTCAACGTAACTTTTACGCACGGCGGGCAGGCTTTTCTGCACGGCCAGAAATTCTTCGTGCAGGCGCAGCCAGGCGTCATTGGCTTTCAGATCAGGGTACTGTTCGCCAAGTGTGGCGACCGGCTCAACGGCCATCGTCAGTTCGCGGAAGGCGCTGCGCACCGGCTCCCAGTCACCTGTGTCTTTTACGTGAGCCAGCGCCTCGGCCAGTGTTTTGCGGGCGCTGCTGACCGGCACCATCGGAGCCGGATCAGCTTTGATGACGGCTTTGGCGGTTTCAAGCACCTTCGTGGCGGCTTCGCCCTGCTTCGTCATCATTTCAATCACCCTTGTCCAGCCGGTGTCGGCGGCCTGTTTGTAACGGCCCAGTTCGCTTTTGGCGACCGGAAAAAGTTTGTCCGCCGGATAGAACCTGCCGCGATCTTCAAAGGTTTCCCAGCGCCATTTGCCGCCTGCCGGAACGAATGTCACCCTGATGGCTTTGGGCTGCCCTGACGCGGCTGAAGCCTTTTCCTTCAGCACCGCCGTTGTTTTGCCATCAGCGGCAACGGTGATTTCACCGACTTCGATAACTTCATCGAGCGCGCCGACGACGTTTGAAACGGGAGATTCATTCTGCTCAATGGCGCGCCGCGCCAGCGCAAAATAAGTCTCATCCTTTGTCAGCGGTTCCGGTTTCTGACGGGCAAAAGCAAACTGGCTGGCCACCAGCAGGGCGGCCAGCACAGCAGCAGTGATCAGGCGAATGTGAGTCTTCAACATCATCACAAATCTTCCAGTCTGAGGCGGGCGTCAGCCTGACGCCACGCTGTTTCAAATTCCCGCTGCACCAGTTTCGCGGCCCCGGTTTTGCCCTGAGCTTTCAGGCTTTCCATCAGGCCAAACAGCGAGCGGCCATTGCGCGGATTATGCTCCAGGTCTTCACGAAAGACTCGTTCAGCGGCGGCAGCCTCGCCCGCTCGCAGCAGCGCCGCGCCGAGCGATTCGCGCACCGGATAATACCAGCCGGGTGGTTCATCGTAATTGAGCGCGTCCTGCGCTGCAACGGCTTTCTGCCACGCTTCAATCGCCGCTTTTTTATCGCCCTTCGCCCACGCAATCCGCGCCGCCAGCGAATGCTCGGCGATCTTCAGCACACTCGCCGCCGAGTTGAGTCCGAACGGCGTTTCGCCCGGCATGTTACTGATGATTTCAGCGAAAATTTTCTGCTCGCGTTCAGCTTCGGCGAGGCTGCCTTTTTCTGCCGCCGCGATGCCGCGCGCGTAATGCCACACGGTGGCGGTCATCGCCATTGATTTATCCGGCTCCGGCAGTTTCAGAATGTTGTCCCATCTGGCAAAGCGCAGCAGCACGAAAATCGGCGAAGGCAGAAAGCCTTCGACCATCGGCATCGCTTTCAGGTGCTGTTGCGCGTTCTGTTCAAGTTCACGCGCGGCGCGCTGCGCTTCACTGAACTGGCCTGTGCGGTTGAATGATTCAACCTGGAAATGCAGGTTGTGGCTGAAATACATCGCCGGATAAGCGCCGTTTGCGCCCGTCGCTTTGATGTACTGCCGGTCAACATTTGCCGCTTCGATATTGACCTTTGCCGATTCGGCGTAATTGCCGGTGCGCAGGTAAATGTGTCCCGGCATGTGCACCAGATGACCGGCGGCGGGCGTCAGTCGGCCCAGGCGTTCGGCGCTTGGCAGCGCGCGTTCGGGCGAGCGCGAGGCTTCGACCGAATGAATGTAAAGATGATTGGCGCCGATGTGATTCGGGTCGCGCCGCAGCACCGATTCCAGCACCGAGACGATCTCTTCAGTATGGCCGAGCGGTTTGCCGTCACGCGACCACAGTTGCCAGGGCTGCACGTTCATGAGGCTGTCAGCGTAAAGCGTTGCCGCATCCAGGTCGTCAGGAAAGTTGCGGTACACGTCGCGCATCGCGTCGCTGTAAGCCGCGCCAAGCTTTTTGACATCCGGGTTTGCTTCGAGCGTGAATCGTCTGCTGATTGCGGCGATATAAGCGCGCTCCAGGTCAGATGCGCCTGCCACGAGCGACTGCGCTTTCTGCACGGCTTCAACGGCAGCTTTCATGCGTTCGGGGTCAATCGTCGGTTCGTTGTAATTCGGCCCGACCGCGAGCGCATAGCCCCACCACGCCATTGCCAGTTTCGGGTCAAGTTCAGCGGCGCGTTTGAATGAACGAGCGGCCTCTTCGTGGTTGAAGGCGTAAACGAGCGTCAGCCCCTGATCGAAAAATTTCTGAGCTTCGGGGTTGCTCGTCGTGACCGGATGATGATGCGAACCGAGGCCGGTCATTAACCGGGCCGGTTCGTTGTGGTCAGCGGAATGCTGGTGCTGGGCGAGGACTGGCAGGGCAGCAGACAACAGCAGGAATGCCAGAATAAAGGACTTCATAGCTTGTCTCCACCGGGTTGCGCCGCTTCGACGCCTTGCGGCATCATAACAGCGGACTGAGTTCTGAATCGTGAACGTTACAACATCACCCGCAGATACGCGCCGCTTCAAAGCTCGGATTCCGAATTTTAACTGACCAGGAGAATCATCGCCATTCCACAGATTGAAGGAAAGACCCAGGGCCTCAAGGCTAATCAGATGCGACGGCTGGAAAAGATGTATCAGCGCCGCATCCCGCCGCAAAGCATCGTGACGCCTGAATTCGCGCGTCAGCTTGCCGAACTTTCATTTGAGATCGGACGACAGATCGGTGTGCTCGTTGATCGCAAGGGCCACGTCGTTCACGTCACCGTTGGCGATGCGCACGGCATCGTGCTGCCCGCGCAGGAACGTTCGCGTCTCGGCAGCGACCGCTTCAACGGTCTGCGCTGCCTGCACACGCACCTGCGCGGCGAAAAGCTCACGAACGATGACCTGACCGACCTCGCGCTGCTGCGGCTTGATCTGATGGCCGCCATCAACGTTGACGCAAAAACAGGGCTGCCCGGACTCGTTTACGCCGCGCACCTGCTGCCTGCTTCGCGCGATGATCTGAACGGCCATCAGCCGGTTGAATCAGCCGCCCGCGCCGACACGGACGACGAAGCCGAAATCGTGGTCGCAAAGAAAAGCGACGCCAGGGATTTTCAGGAACGCACCTACCGCTTTCTTGACCCCGAACTGCCGGGCCAGCTTGACGCCAATTTCATCGAACTGATGACGTCGCTCGAAGACGAAATGGCGCGCAATCGCGGCGTGCGGCGCATTTCGGATCAGCGCGACCGCGCCCTGCTCGTCAGCGTCACGACCGAAAGCCTGACCGAAGCCCGCGAATCAATGGATGAATTGCGCGAACTGGCCGTGTCGGGCGGGCTGGTCGTGCTTGATGAAGTCATTCAGCGTCGCCCGAAACTCGACCCGACCACGCTCGTCGGCAAGGGCAAGCTCGATGAAATCATTATTCGCAGCCTGCAACTTGGCGCGGATGTGATCGTCTTTGACCGCGAACTGGCGCCGTCGCAGGTGCGTTCGATCAATGCGGCCACCGATCTGAAAATCCTCGACCGTTCACAACTGATTCTGGATATTTTCGCGCAGCGGGCGCAGACGAGCGAAGGCCGCATTCAGGTTGAACTGGCGCAGCTCAAGTACCTGCTGCCGCGCCTGACCGGATCGGGCACGGCAATGTCGCGGCTGATGGGCGGCATCGGCGGGCGCGGCCCCGGTGAAACGAAACTTGAAGTTGATCGTCGCCGCGTGCGCGACCGCATCACGCACCTCGAACAGCAGCTCGACAAAATCCGCAACAGCCGCCAGCAGCGCCGTCACCAGCGCGAGCGCCGCGAAATGCCGGTCGTTTCGATTGTCGGTTACACGAATGCGGGCAAAAGCACGCTGCTCAATGCGCTGACGCAGAGCCGCGTCACGGCTGAACAAAGAATGTTCGCCACGCTCGACCCGACGAGCCGCCGCCTGCGCCTGCCTTACGATCAGGAAGTCATCATCAACGACACAGTCGGTTTCATCCGCGATCTGCCGAAGGATCTGCTCGCCGCCTTCAAGGCCACGCTCGAAGAAGTCGAACAGTCCGACCTGCTGATTCACCTGGTTGATGCTTCAAGTCCGCAGATGGAAAATCAGATGACTTCGGTCAGAAAGATTCTCGATGAGCTTGAGCTGAGCAAAATCCCGCGCCTGCTGGTCTTCAATAAAGCCGATCTGGTTGAGGACAAGGAAGCCCTCGCCAATCAGTGCCGCATTCATCAGGCGCTGCCGATTTCGGCCCTCGACCGCAGCACGCTGACCACGCTGACGGGCGAAATCAGCCGGATGCTCGCTCAGACCATGCAGGACGATCAGAGCGCCGCCTGAAACTGTGAGTGGCTTTGGAAACCAGAGCAATGTTCATCCACGAAGTCACACGAAGCAGCACGAAGAAAGACACTGACAGTTTTCTCTTTCTTCGTGCTGCTTCGTGTGACTTCGTGGATGAACATTGCTCTCAATAGGAGAGCAATCACCTGTGGAACCAGTCTCGCATTTCTTTTACTCGCACCGGCTGAAGCTGCAATTCTGGGACTTTGGCAATGATGGCAAGCCGTCGCTGATTCTGGTGCACGGCGGGCTGGATCACGCGCGAAGCTGGGACTGGGTGGCGCGTGAACTGCGCCAGGACTTTCACGTTTACGCGCTTGACCTGCGCGGGCACGGCAACAGCGCGTGGGCGCCGGGCGCGCTCTATTCACCGGCGGAACACGTGCTTGATTTGTCCGCGCTCGCCGACATCATCAATGACTTTCCGGTTTACATCATCGGCCATTCGCTCGGCGCAGTCGTGACGCTGCTCTATGCCGGAATCTATCCCGACAAAGTCAAAAAGCTCGTTGCGGTTGAGGGAACGAGTCCGCCGCCTTCGATGCTCAGACCGGCAACGCCTTCCGAACGGCTGCGCAAATGGGTCGAATCAGTGCGCAATGCCGAAGGCCGCGAACCGCGCAGCTATCCCGATCTGCAAACTGCTGTGGCGCGGATGAAAGAGGCCAATCCGTTTTTGTCAGACGAAGTGGCTGAGCATCTGACGCTGCACGGCACGAACTGGAATGCCGACGGGTCGCTGGTCTGGAAGTTCGATAACTATGCGCGCATCTTCCCGCCTTACATGCCGCACCTCGAAGACATGCGCGAAATCCTCGGTCAGATCACCTGCCCGGTGCTGATGTTCTGGGGCATGGAAAGCTGGGCGATGGATCCCGATCAGGATGGCCGCTCCGACGCCATCAAAAACCGGCGCGTCGTCAAAGTGCCCAGAGCCGGTCACTGGCTGCACCACGATCAGCTTGAACTCTTCCTGACTGAAACCCGCAAATTTCTGAGCGAATAAAAAATGACGCGGTGAAAAGCTCTGTGAGCCTTTCACCGCGTCATCAGCGCCTTCAGTGATTCACACCTTATTTCGGATACACACTGAACACACGTCCGGTTGAGACAGTCGAACTGTCCGGATTCTTAATCGTAATAATCCGGCGATTCGTATTGCTCGAACCGGTCGGGGCGTTGAGTGCGATGGTCACGCGCACCACGATTTTGATGTTCGTCACCGACTGGACTGAAGTGGTGATGCCATCGCCGCTGAAGGTCACGGTCGCGCCCTGCTGGAAGCCGTTGCCATCGAGCGTGACATCGAGCGTCTGTCCCTGGCGACCACCCGCCGGATCATACCTGCAGATGTAGAGTCCGACGCCGCCACCGCAGATCGCAATGCCGCCGCCATCGCTGTTAACGGTGACGGTCTGTGTGAACTCGCTGCTGCGGTTCTGAGAGTCGGTCACTTTCAGCTTGATGGGATGGCTGCCAACCGCGAGCGTCGGGCTGATGCTGGCTGTCGTGCCAAGGTTTGTTGCGCCTTCAGTCCACTCATAGGTGAGCGCTCCGGTTCCGGTCGTGCAGGTGCTGGTCAGCGTCACCTGCGCGCCGCTGGCACTCGTCGCCGTCACCGATTTTGTCGCGCCGCCATCAATGCAGGCAGTCGGGCCGCCGGTGCTGACGATGATCTGTCTGGTTGCGGTGCTGGTCGTCTGACCATTGCCGACCGTCAGTTCGATGGTGTGTGAACCAACTGCCAGGCTGGTGTTGAATGTGGCCGTCTGGCTGACTGTATTGCCATCCACCTTCCAGGTGAAGGTGGTCGGATTGCCCGTTGAGGAATTGCCGTCAAAGCTGACCGGGACCGGACTGCCGTTTGGTGAATTGGCGCTGGTCGGGCCATTGATGACAGCCTGCAGCGACGAACTGCCGCCGACAATAATGCGCTGCGTGAAGCTGTTGGTCAGCGCGCCGTCGCTCACCGTCAGCGTAATGTCGTGCGTGCCGGGCGCGAGCGTCGGCGCAATGGTTGACGAGTTGCCAAGCGCGGTCGTGCCTTCCTTCCAACTGTAAGTCAGCGGGTCGTTGTCAGGATCGCTCGAACAGCGGCCATCCACGACAATCGTGATCGGGCCGGAACTGATCGTCACCTGCGCGCCACCCGCGATACAGGCCACCGGGTCGCTGTTGCCCTTGATGGTGATCTTGAACTGCGGCGTCAGCGTGCTGGCCTGGCGGCTGTCGGTCGCCTTGATCTGAATGTTGTAAACACCGTCATTGCCGCCGTTCGGATTGACGCGCAGCGTCGCTGTGCGGGCCGACGGGTTGGCATTGATGATCGAAAGGAACGACAGGTTTGTGGTCGAAACCACCGAGAACGTCACCGGGTCGCCATCGGCATCAGCCGCTGACAGCGGAATGTCGAGCGTCCGGTCACGCCGCACCGTCTGATCCTGAATCGTCGTCGGCACGGGCGGCGCATTGTTGATTGTCAGCAGCCGCACGCGGTTGTTGCCCGTGTCGGCCACATAAACTTCGCCGCGCGTGACTCCGGTGCGACGATCAATTGCAAGGAAGGTCGGCGTGTCGAGCTGCGCATCCTTTGCCAGCCCGCCGTCACCGTTATTGCCCGCCGTGCCAACGCCCGCGACGGTCGAAATAAGCTTGTCGCTGAAAGCGACGCGGCGAATGCGATCATTGCCGGTGTCGGTAATCAGCACATTGCTGTCCGGATCAATCGCCACGCTCGTCGGCGTGTCGAGCTGAGCCGCCGTAGCTGCCGCTGCGTCACCGCCGAACCCGACCACGCCGGTTCCGGCAAAGGTGTTGATCTGACCGTTGATGATGCTGCGCACGCGATGATTGCGCTGATCAGCGATGTAGATCGTTGATCCGTCAGAAGTCACCGCGACGCCGGTTGGTGAATCCAGCAGCGCATCAATGGCCGCGCCGCCGTCGCCGCTGAACCCGGCAATGAAAGTTCCGGCAATCGTCGTCATCAGGCCGGTTGCGGCGTCAACCCTGCGGATGCGGTGATTATTGGTGTCGGCAATATAAAGATTGCCTGAACCGTCAACCGCCACGCTGGTCGGGCTGTTCAGCTTCGCCTGAGTTGCCAGCCCGTTGTCGCCTGAGAACCCGGCGCTGAATGAACCCGCCACGGTGCTGATCAGGCCCGTTGCCGCCGACACCCGGCGAATCACGTGATTGCCGGTGTCGGCAATGTAGAGATTGCCCTGAGCATCGAGAGCCAGGCCATTCGGGTCATCAAGTTTCGCCAGGGTGGCCGGGCCGCCATCACCCGTCGCGCCACGGTCGCCGGTTCCGGCGTAATTTGAAATCACCTTGTCGCTGGCGTTCACCTTGCGCACGATGCGCGCCAGCGAATCAGCCACGAAAACATTTCCGGCTGAGTCAACCGCGATGCCAGCGGGGCGCTTGAATGAGGCGTTGACCGCCGGGCCGCCGCTGCCTGCGTTGCCGAAATTGCCGCTGCCCGCAAAGGCGCCCATCTTGTAATTGACCGGGCTGCCGCTGCCGCCCGTGCCGACCACGACCTTGAAAGTCACGGTCGCCATATTGCCCGCTCCGTCAGTCGCCTTGAACGTAACCACCGTTTCGCCAGCCGGGAATGAACTGTTCGGCAGCTTGTCAGCCGGTGTCACGGTCAGCGCGCACGGATTGCCGTTGATGGTGCAATTGCCTGAAACGGTGTCTGACACAGTCGGCAGCGTGTAATTGACAATCGCGCTCGTCTGCCCCTGCGGCAGCGGCACGCTGATGTCTGCCGGAACGGCAGTAAACACCGGCGGCGTGGTGTCAACCACATTCACCGTTCTGGCCGCAGTGGTAAAGGTCTGTCCCTTGCCGTCGCTCACGGTCAGTTTCAATGAATGCGAGCCGATGCCCAGGCCGACCGTCGGCGTCAGCGTCGTTGCGCCCGCAATGACCGTCAGCCCGTCGCTCCATTGAATCGTCAGCGTATCGCTGTCCGGGTCGCTGGCTGTCCCGGCCAGCGCCAGACTGATTCCGGCGGGGCCGGTCGCTTCGATGGTGGTGTCGCTCGCCGGAGTTGTGATGCTGGCGGTCGGAGCCTGATTGACATTCACCACCTTGATGGTCACGGTCTGCTCGGCAAATTTGGCCGGGCTGCCGTTATCGGTCACCCTGAATTTGACGTTGAATGATTTCTCGCCCCCGGTCTGATTGGGCGCAACGTCGAAGCCGGGCGTCCAGGTAAAGGTCGAGGTTGCTCCGGTGGCCGGACTCACTGCTGCGCCGGTCATCGTCTGATTGCCGGTTTCGCTGAACGTGTAAGTCAGCGTCTGCCCGGAATCAGGATCAGCGCCCTGCAATGAGATGGTCACGGTCTGGCCTTCATTGACCGTCACCGGATTCGGGCAGGTGTTGCCGCTGCATTTCACCGCCAGCGTCGGATCGCTGTTGGGCGGCGCGGTCAGGCGGCGAATGCGGTTGTTGTTGGTGTCGGTGATGTAAAGACCGTCCGAACTGTAAGCCATCCGGTACGGCAGGCCGAGCGCGGCATTGATCGCCTGACCGCCGTCACCGCTGAAGCCGATGGTGCCGAGCGAATTGGCGACCGTGTCAATGATCACGGTGCTGTCAAGCGGTTCGAGCTTGCCGCTGGCATTCGGCGTCACCTTGCGCAGGCGGTTGTTGCCGCGATCAGCAATGTACAGGCTGCCGGTTGCGTCAATGGCCACATCGGTTGGCGAATCGAGCCTGGCAAATCGCGCGCCGTTGCCGTCCCCGGTGTAATCGGCTTTGACCAGTCCCCTGGAAACCAGCGTGCTGACCATAAAGCTGCCGTTGCTGAATGAAATCACGCGCACCTTGTGATTGAGCGTGTCGGCGACATACACGTTGCCGTCAGCATCCACGTCAATTCCTGCGGGCGACCTGAACAGCGCTGATCTGGCATCCTGCGGCCCGTCACTGGTGAATCCGGCCAGCGCATTTTCAGAACCGGCCAGAATGACTGCGCTGCCCGTCGGCCCCATGCGGACAATGTTATTCGCGCCGGCATTGGCAATCAGCAGATTGCCTGCCGAGTCCACCGCGAGGCCCTGCGGGCTGATGAATTTTGCGCCCGCCGGATTGCCTGTCACTCCGGTAAAGTTCGGCGTAATGGTCGTGATGATGCCGCCCTGGTCAACCCTGCGAATCAGATTGTTGCCGGTGTCAGAAATATAAATATTGCCGGAGCTGTCAACCGCCACATCGGCAGGATTGTTCAGCGTCGCCTGTACCGCCTGGCCACCGTCTCCGGTTGAACCGGCCTGTCCGGCCTGCCCGGCGATGGTCATAATCACGCCGTCGTTTTTGGTGACTTTGCGAATCACATGATTGTTCGTATCCGCGATATAAAAATTGCCCTGGGCATCAACTGCAATTCCGCGCGGGCCGTTCAGGCGGGCCAGCACGGCAGATGCGCCGTCACCGGCAAAGCCGCTCGACCCGTCGCTGACCAGCGTCGTGATCTGATTCGTCCCGATGTTGATTGAGCGCACCCGGCGGTTGCCGCTGTCCATCAGATAAACCGGCGCGCCTGCGATGGACGGAATGGCCAGGCCGGTCGGGACATTGAGCGCACGCGCTCCGACGCCGCTGGCCGTGCCGTCGCCATCGAAGCCCTGAGTGCCGCTGCCCGCAATGGTGTCGAGTTGTCCGGTGGACGAGTTGACCCGGCGCACCAGATGTTTGCCGGTATCGCTGATGTAAACCTGGCTGCCGCCGCTGAATTCAAACAGACTGACGACTGTCGGGTTGTTCAGATCAACGCTCGTGGCCGCCCCGCTCAGCGTGTTGTTGATCGTGTTGCCCGTTCCGGCAAAAGTGTTGATCGTGTCACCCGAAGTCAGCCCCTGAATCACGCGAATCCGGTGATTACCGGAATCAGCGATGTAAACCCGGCTGTTGAAGCTGTCCACGGCCACATCGCGCGGCGAGGTGAGCTGCGAATTACTGGCCGCCGTGCCGTCACCGGCAAAGCCCGGCTCGTTGAACTGATCACCGGCCAGCGTGCTGACCGTGTTGTTGCTGACGGTGATCTTGCGCACGCGGTGATTGGCCGTGTCGGCCACATAAATATTGCCTGCCGAATCCACCGCCACGCCCTGCGGCTGATTGAAGGTCGCGGTGGCAATCGCGCCATCCTGCCCGCCTGCCGTGCTGCCCGCTACCGTCGTAATCAGACCGCTGCCCAGGTTTACCTTGCGGATGCGGTTGTTGCCGGTGTCGGCAATAAAAATATTCGTCCCTGCCGCATCGAGAGTCACATCCGCCGGGCTGCTCAGTAATGCGGTTTTGGCGTCCACGCCTTCGCCCTGAAAGCCTGACTGCCCCAGCGTGCCGGCCACAATGTCAACCGTCGAAGTGGACAGGCTGATGCGGCGGATGACGTGATTGCCGGTATCAGCCACAAAAATCGTGTTGCCGTCGGAGGTCGTGGCAATCCGGCCTGCGCTCTGAAAATCAGCCGCCAGCCCGGATGTCGAACTGCTGCCCGCGACGGTGTTGATCGTCAGATTTTCAGCGGCTGACACCGCCCGCCACGCCTGGTAAGCAAACACCGCACAGATTCCGACCAGCAGCAGCAGTACCGGTTTGAAACGGAAATAGTGGCGGGCAGGGCTGGTCAGGGGGGAACGGCCCGGTGAGGACTGACGACAAGGGTTGTTCATAAAGTTACTTCTCCTGAAATCAGATACGACAGACAGCCTGGGGAAGGCCGGGGCGCTGGCATGATGCCTGTTGACAGACCGTTTTCCCGTTTCCAGTGAGAGTCAGGATTCGACGGTTGAGACGGGAAATGACACCTTTCCCGGTCAGTTCGAACCGCTGGCCACAGTCCGGGAAACATTGCCTTAGCATTGAACGTCAGCAGGACGTGAGGAAATCGGTCAGATCCGTAACGAGCATCCCAGTACGAAAAGCTGCGATAGAGGTTGAGAGGACGACAGCTTCGCGCTCATTGAACGATACTTCCCTGAAAATTGTCAAGAATTCATTTTCCGGCCTTTTCCGCACCAGTGCTGAATAACGCTGCTGGTAATTCAGGAGGAATCAGCCGTTTTTTCCGGCAGTGCCGCGTCTTCAGGCCCGTTTCAGTCTCCTTCCGTGCCGCCGTCAACAGCCCCTCAGACTGCGGCCTGCAGTTTGCTGAACCTGATGCGCCCACTGTGAAAAATCAGGGAGTCACCGTGATGACCATTGCCGGAATGATAGTCTGTTCAGTCTTTCTGCTCATTGTCTGGTGCATTCGGGTGGAAGGCGACATCAGCCGCTGAAACTCAGGCCTGCCGGGGTGAACGAATCACCGCCGGACACCTGACCGGCAGACAAACGCCTGCCTGCGTATCAGCCTCGACTGCTGCCATTCTGAACGCTGCGCCGGGAATCCGTTTTCGTTATCTGAGCCGTACCTGCCTGTGGGCCAGTCGTTTTCCGATCTGGCAGTGACAGGCCGATTGCAAGTACACTGCGCCGGTATCCCGGAGAAAGATTCATGAAAACCTGTTTCTGTTTTTGCCTGCTGCTGCTGGTCAGCTTCAGTGCGGCAGCACAGCACCGGCGGATGCTGTCCGGTTTTGTCGTCACAGCTCAGAACGAAGGTGTGTCCGGCGTCACGGTCACTGTCACTGCAATGTCGAAGGAGCAGCAGATCAGCACCGACACGGCAGGCAGCTTTCGGCTGATCGTGCCTGACGGGGCGCTGACGATTCGGCTGTCGGGCAAAAACATCACCGCCCTGGAAAGGACTTTGCAACCAGGCGAAGCCGCCGAAAATCTGCGCTTCGAGGTCAGCTACATTATTCCGCCGATTCACGACAGCCTGATGATTTCGGCGTCACAGCCCGACCCGGCCATTGACCGGCGCAACGACGCGATTTACCGCAACACTTTATTTGCCCGCGACGATCAGCTTTTTCAGACGCTCGACGCGGGCATCAATGCCGGACAGCACGAAGGCGGCGGCAAATCGGTTGAGATTCGCCGCTTCGGTTTCAACCTCGATCACGGCGGCGTCGGCGGCGGGCTGAAAGTCCTGGTTGACAACGTGCAGCAGAATCAGAGCACGCAGGGACACGGCCAGGGTTATCTCGGCCAGTTGAAATCGCTGACGCCCGAACTTGTCCAGGACGTGGACATTCTCAACGGCCCGTTCCGCGCTGAGTACGGCGATTTTTCGGGCCTCGGCGTCGTTCACATTCGTCTGAAGGAATCGCTGCCCGATCAGATTACGGCGCGCTTTCAGGGCGGGTCATTCAATACGTTTCGCACCTTTCTGGCTTACAGCCCGGTCGTCCGACGCGGCGATGCGCTGATTGCTTATGAAGGCTCGCGCACTGACGGGCCGTTCATCAATCCGCTCGGTTACAAACGCGACAACGTCACCGGCAATTACATTCGCCGCCTCAGCGCAGCGCGCACGCTCGGTTTCAAATTCAATTTCGGGCGCAATGATTTCACCTCGTCAGGTCAGCTTCCGCTTGATGAAGTCGCAGCAGGTCGGCTGGATCGTTTCGGCTTCATTGACCCGGACAGCGGCGGGCGCGTGCGCAGCGGCGTGGCGAGCGTTTACTTCAAACAGGAAGCAGCTTCGGGCGGCGTCTTCAAACTTGACGGTTTTGTGTCGCGGTCGCTGTTTGATCTCTACTCGAACTTTACTTTCTTTCTGAATGATGAAGTGAACGGCGATGAAATTCAGCAGCACGATTCGCGGTTGCAGGAAGGCGTGAACGCGCAGTACCTGCGGCCCTGGCGAATTTTCGGCCAGAGCGCGCTGCTCACCGTCGGCGCAAACTATCACGACAATCAGATCAACGTCGGCCTGAATCGCTCGCTCAGTCGCACGCCTTTTGAAACAGTCACTAAAGCGAATGCCCGCGTCACCAACACTGCCGGTTACGT
Source organism: Blastocatellia bacterium (assembly GCA_046331565.1). GTDB lineage: Bacteria > Acidobacteriota > Blastocatellia > RBC074 > RBC074 > DASRDU01. The sequence continues at coordinate 1,637,935 of JAXLQP010000001.1, read as the reverse complement.
GCAGCAGGGCGTTGAACTGCTGCACGGCCATCTGCACGTTGAGGGCGGGCTGCGTTATGACGTGTTCAGATTCAGGGTTGATGATCGCGTTGACAGGTCGGCTTCGGGCGTGCAGACGGCGGCGCGCCTGCAGCCGAAATTCAATGTGTCGCTCGCGCCTGCTGACAAAATTCCGGTGACTTTCTACTTCAATTACGGGCGCGGCATTTCAAGCCAGGACGCGCGCGGCGTCGTTGAGCAGCCTGACGGGCCGAAGATTGCAACGACCGATTTTTATCAGTTCGGCGCGTCGCATCGTCTGGGGCGGGTTTCGCTCAGTTACGATCTGTTTCTGATTGATCGCTCGCACGAACAGGTTTACATCCCTGATGATGGCAGCTTTGAATTTCGCGGGCCGAGTCGCGCTGACGGCTTTGAAATCAAAACGGCGATCAGGCTCAGCAGTCATCTTTCATTCAACGGCGGCGTGACCAAAGTGATGAATGCGTTCTATCGCGGCACTGCGCCGAGGCTGTACGTTGACAGCGCGCCGCACGTCACGGGCAACGCGGCGCTCGTGCTGGCTGACTGGAAAGGCCTGAGCGGTTCGCTGCGTTATCGTCACACGGGAAGTTACCGGCTTGACGGCGCTGACCCGCTCGTTCGCGCCACGGGCCTTGACGTGCTTGACCTGAGCATCAGCAAACAGCTTCGCCATCGCATTGAACTGAACTTTTCAGCCGACAACCTCACCGACAAACGTTATTACGAAACGCAGAATTATTTTGAATCGCGCCTGCGTCCCGGCGACGCAGTCAGGGCGCGCATTCACGGCACGCCGGGTTATCCGCGCACTGTCACTGCCGGTCTGACGTTCAGACTGGTCGGCAAATAATCGGGCTGACCTGAAATGTATTTCTGATTCAGCCCCCCACCATCATTCTGAGGAGAATCAGTTATGGAAGCACAAGCTCAGTCGGCTACCGCGCCGGTTCCGCCGCCGCAGGCGATGTTGCAGATGATTACCGGATTCTGGGTTTCACAAACGATTCACGCCGCAGCCAGGCTTGGCCTGGCCGATCTGGTGAAGGACGGGCCAAAGACCGCCGCTGAAATGGCCGCCGCGACAAACGCGCACGCACCGTCGCTGTACCGCGTGCTGCGCGCGCTGGCGAGCATCGGCGTCTTTGTCGAAGACGATCAGGGCCGCTTTGCCACGACTCCGCTGGCGGCGACGCTGGAAACCGATGCGCCCGGCACGCTGCGCTGGATGGCGATGGCCGAACTCGGTCAGGAACACTTTCCGGCGTGGGGCAATCTGCTGCACAGCGTCAGAACGGGCGAGACGGCATTTGATAATTATTTCGGCCAGGATCCGTGGACTTATTACTCGCAGCATCCCGAAGAAGCGCAGGTCTTCAATAACGCGATGACCGGCCTGACCGGCATGGTGCATCAGGCTGTGCTGAATGCTTACGATTTTTCGGGCATCACAAAGATGGTTGATGTTGCGGGCGGACACGGCGGACAGCTCAGCGCGATTCTCAGACAATATCCGTCAATGCAGGGCGTGCTGTTCGACCTGCCGCATGTGATTGCCAATGCCGGGCCGCTGCTCGACGCGGCAGGCGTGCGCGAGCGTTGCGAACTGGTGAGCGGAGATTTTTTTCACTCGGTTCCGGCAGGCGGTGACGCTTACATGATGAAATGGATCATTCACGACTGGGACGATGAACGCTCGGTGACGATTCTCAAAAACTGTCGCCGCGCCATGGTCGAAGGCGGCAGGCTGCTGCTGGTTGAAATGGTCGTGCAGCCCGGCAACGGGCCTGACCTGAGCAAGTTCATGGACCTGAACATGATGGTAATGACCGGCGGCTGCGAACGCACTGCCGCGCAATTCAGCAATCTGTTCAGCCGCGCCGGATTCACGCTGACGCGCATCGTGCCGACCGAATCAATGTTCTGTCTGATCGAAGCCAGGCCGGTCTGAAGCTGTCGGCATCAAACAGACCACATCTGACGCGATTCAGGGCGGATCAGGACGACTCAATCCGCCCTGAATCGCTGCGCCTGTCTCATCCACTGCTGTTTTCGCAACCGCTTCCTGAAAACAATTCGCCGGACTTTCGACCTCCTGGGTACGCACGCTTCCAGCGTGCCGGGTTTCGGGCAGTCGTTGTGTCCGCGCCACACAGCACGCTCGAAGCGTGCGTACCCAGGTGATTGAATTGATCCTGGATCGCCCACAAAATCGGAATTTGCGGTACACTTTGGTTTATGAACCGTGCGTCCCGAAAGCGAATTATTCTGATTTCATTTGCCGTGCTGCTGATCGTGGTGGGCGGGTGGATGTACAGCCAGCGCGTTGAGCGGGTGGCGATGGAGGCTTATGTTCCCGAATCGGCGCTGGGGTATGTTGAAATCAATGATCTGCCGCAACTGTTCAATCAATTCACGGCGACCGACGCCTGGCAGAAACTCGCGCCTGCATACGGGCTGCCTGACCGTTTGAATTATCTGGGCAATGCCGGTGCGCTGGTGCGCTGGACGGGCATCGGCCCGAAGGAATCGGTCGTCCTGTCGCGCGCGCAGATTGCCGTAGCCGTAACCGGCATCGAAGTGCGCGGCGAAGAGGTCAGGCCGCGCCTGGCCGTGATTGCTGAATCACACACCAGCGAAAGCCGGCTGCGGTCTGTGATTGAAGACCGCCTGCCGCAACTTGCCACCCGCGCTTATCGCCATCCGGTTAAGGAAGCGACTGAATACCTGGGCGTGCCGATCACGATCTATCGCGCGCCGGAAGGTGAACGCCGCATCCTTTCGGCGCAGCTTGGCAGTCTGTGGATTGTGGCGAATCATCCTGATTCACTGCGGGCCTGCATTGAAACGCGCCTGGGGCGTTCGCCTTCGATGGCGAACAGTAATTTTTATCTCAGAACGGCGCGGCCTCTGGTGGATGGCAAAGGCAGTCAGCACAATCTGTTCGCCTTTGTCAGCGGGCAGGGGGTCGTGCGGCTGATGCAGTTTGCGACCAGCCTGGTGGCGGGCCGGGTGACGAGCGCCACACCTTTTGCGGGCGCGCTGGAAGGATTGCTGGCCGACATTTCTTCGCGCACGGTTGACGGCGCGGCTTACAGCGCCAGCTTTGAAAACGGAGTGGTCGTGAACCGTTACGCGCTGCTGTGCAAACCGGCAATGGTGGACAAACTGAAAACCTCAGTAATCACCAGCGAGAACGGCAGCCTGAAAGATGAACTGCGCGTGTTGCAACTGACGCCGCCTGCCATCAAAGACGTGACGATCATCAATGTCGAAAATCCGATTACGGCCCTCGACGGACTCGAAACGGCCATTTCATCGCAACTCGGCACCGGCCAGAGTTTCATTCTGCATCGCGTTTTCCTGGGCGCGCGTGAAGCGTTGCTCGGACTCAGGCCGAATGAAAATCCCGCGCCCGCATTCGGCAATGAAATCGCTTCGATCAGTTTCAGTGATAACCTGGCTGACCGCGCGCTGCTGATTGCGGCGCGTGATCGCAACCTGCTGCAGCGTTTTGCTGAAAAGTTTCTGACGAGCGGCGGCGCAAGCCTCGCGCGACAGCAGTATCAGAATGTCGAACTGATGGTTTCAGGCAGCAAACAGCGCGGCGTCGGAGCATTCATCGGTGATTTTCTGGCGCTTGGCGGAATGCCGCAGGTGCTGCGTCTGATTGATGCTCACCGTCAGGGACGTTCGCTGGTCAGCACGCCATCCTTCACCGGCGCCAGCAAACCCGCGCAACCGGCGGCGATTCTCAGCTTTTCATCAGTCAGGGAAGAGACAGGCGAAATGATGACGGCGCTCACGCGCAAGGTGAATGGCCGGGCAGGCGGCAACGACACCGCCATGACAGCCGCGCTGGAATCGCTGCCGCTCGCCGCCAGCGCGGCTTCGATCAATGATTATGGCCTGTATATCGAATCGCACGCGCCGCTCGGCAACTTCCCGCTGCTCTTTTCGCTGGTCGAGGATTCCGAGCAGAAACCTTAACCAGCCACTTCCCAGTTGATCGAACCGTCAGGCTCGATCTGCCCGATCAGGCGGCATTCACAACGAGGAATGCCGCGCAGCCGCCGTTTCGCAGCCAGTTGCTCAAACAGCGTCACCGCATCGCAGCGGAAATCAACAGCGCGAACTGCCGTCAGCTCACCAGCCAGATGCGCTGCCCGCAATTCAAGCGTGGCGCATTCATAAGCCACCACTTCAGCCAGATATTTCACGCGCAGCCCTGAACGCATTCGCCGTTTCAGATGCTGGCAAAAGCCCAGACATTCTTCGAGAAAGTAATGGCTCACGGGCAGGCTCGAATGCCAGTAAGCGCTCGCCTCCGCAGCCAGGCGATCAGCGCCGAGAACCTGGCAGGTCAGCGGCAGCAGGTTATAGAGCTTGGTCAGCCGGAAAGCCTTGTGCAGCAGCCGCGTCGCATCCATTCCCCGGTCAGCGGCAACGGCCATAATGCGCCGCTGTTCAAGTTCGGTCAGATCAGATGCCAGCGCCGCCTGCCCCTGTTCACGCACGCGCTCGCGCCAGGCCGGATCAAGCACCAGACGAGCGACGGCGGCCTGAAAGCCCTGCTGACTCATGCGACCTCCCTGAGTGCTGCCGGATGATGACGCTGCCACAGTTCTTTCATCCGCTGAAGCTGTGCGATCAGCTTTTCCTCGCCCACATCAATGAACCACGAACCGAGCAGCTCAAAGACCACGCCGCCGAGCCTGGGGCAGCGCGGCAGCGTCCATTCAAGCATCTGCCAGACCACCGGCGGACTGACATCAGAATGCGCATCCTGGTAAAAGCCGCTGGCTTCGAGGCCACCGGCAGTGTGGATTTCAATGACGTGGCTGAGATCAATCCGCTCCAGAAATTCAAACGGGTCTGCGCCGTGATTGCGGCAGTTCGTGTAAACGTTGTGCAGGTCAAGCAGCAGCCCGCAGCCGCTCGCTGCGCACAGACGGTTGAGGAAGGTTGCTTCGTCAAATTCCTGTTCGGGATACTGAAAGAAGTAGACGTTGTTTTCGAGCAGGAACGGCGCGGGAATTTGCGCGCGAATTTCAGCGATGCGCGGCTGCAGCAGTTCGATTGACGCCTGATCGTAAGGCAGCGGCAGCGTCACGCCCGTAATCACTTCATCGCTTCCGTGTTCGGCTGAGATGAAAGCCAGGTGATCGCTGTGCCAGGGAAATTTCAGCCACTCATACCAGCGCGCAAGCTGCTCAACGTGCGCGCGATCAAACCTGAAGGCGCTGCCGATGGACAGCCCGATGCTGTGCAGCACAAGCGGCACTTCGGCGCTCAGGTGCCGCAGGTAATCCACCTCTGCGGGGACATCAAGGTAGCGGGGCTGCCGACCTGTGCCGAGATCGTGCCAGGCCTGATCGGGAATCACTTCGAGAAAATCGAAATGCTCGCGCCACGCCGCCAGGTGCGGGCGAAACTGTTTCTGGTAAAGCAGCCCGATGCCGAGCCTGGCCGGAGCAGATTGATCGTTCATTTCCTGATGGCAGAAAACAACCCGTGAAAAGACGCAGTGAGAAACCAGCCCACACGTCTTTTCGCGGGTGATTGAATGAAATGAGCGGTGTGTGGCTCAGAGGGTCTTCTGAATCACGTCACCACGGAGCACGATCTTGTCGAGACCTGACCGGCAGCCTTCGCAACCGGCGATTTTGAAGCCCCGTTCAAGTTCCCTGATGATGTCAGGCAGCAGGGCCTTGCGCGGGATGGTCAGTCTGAGTTCCTTTGAATCAAGGACAACCGGTTTCGGCAGGGCCGTTTTGGCGGCGGCTTTTTTTGCTGGCATTCGCTTTCTCCTTGCTGAAATGACCGGGCTGGACTGAGGATGATCCTGCCAGATCGGACTGATGTCAGATGAACTGGTTTTGAATGGGGCAGTGAGGCCGCGAGAAATCTGCCTCGTCATCAGTTAAGGTTGTGGGGAAGGCGCTGAGAAAATAGTCTCACGGGCCGGAGTTGTCAATTGACGGTTTGAAGAAAAGAATCCACCCGCGAAATCACACGAACAAGCACAAAGACAATGACAAAGACCAGAGTCGCCTGTTTATTGCCCTGCCTGTTATTCGTCCTGACGCTTCAGCACATCGCCGCGCAGCCTGCGACAAAAGCCGGAACGATCATGCTTGAAGAACCGACCGGCATTTACCGCCGCGATAACGAAGTCGTGATCGTCGCGCTGAAATTCGCCAGCGGTGAAGCGCGCAAAAATCAGTTGCGCGTCATCGCCCCTGATGGCCGCGAAATTATTTCGCAGGTGGCTGTCACTGAAACTTATCCTGACGGTTCAATCAAATCAGCGGAACTGATGTTTCAGGCAACGCTGATTCCGGGCGAGCGGCCTCAGTATCGTCTGCTCGCTGAGGCAGCGGCAGCGCAGCCGCCTGCCGCATCGGTCATCACTGCGCGGCGCATCGGTGTCGGTCGCGTTGAGATGGCGAATGATCGTTTCGGCGTGCTGCTGAACCTGGGGCTTGAAAATACTGAACCTGCGCTGATCGCGGCTTACAACAAGACAGCCGGTGAACAGCGGATGCTCAATCTGATTGACATTTCGCCTGATGTGAACGAGCCGCTGAAGTATGGCAACAAGAGCGCGGGCTTCGGCACTTTTCTCAATACGCAATCGCACAGCGGCGCTTTCGATCAGGTGGAAATTATCGAAGCCGGGCCGTTGCGCGCCCGCGTCAGACTGAGTGGTGCGCGCTTCGGCAGTCAGCGCGAAACGTGGGAGTTTGTCTGGTATGCCGGAAGCCCTGTGCTGCGGTGGAAGGCTTCGCTCAGTGAAGCTGCTGCGTCGTATGGATTCTTTTTCAGTTCGGTTTCAGCGTCGCCTTATGAACCTTTTGATCGCTGGATGGAAGGCAGCGAGCAGGTCAAATTTCCTGACGGATGGGAAACGGCAAATCCGCCCGATCACGCGATTGCGCCGAAGGATTTCGCTGATCTGCCGGGCCGTCATCTGGTCTATTACCAGCGAAAGGAAAATTACGGCGCGCTCGGTTTCTATGAACTCGATCAGACGCTTGAATGGCAGGGCATCGGCGCGCGGCAGTTTTATGCGATTGCATCGGGCAGTAACAAATCATCGGTTGAAACCGCGCTCGCCTTTCCGCGCTGGAAGGGAACTGAAACGGTGCTGGAAGCGCGGCGTGAGTACCGCTGCTTTATGCAGCCTGTTTTGTCGGTGGTCAGTGGTCAGTGGTCAGTGGTCAGTGGTGAAAGGAAGAACGCTGAGTCATCGAATCAGGTCAGAGTCAGTGTACGACCAGCGGCTGAGTTGAAGCGCGAAGCGAACGATTCGATTCTCAGCTTCAGTCTCAATGGTGAGTGGAAGCTGAAGGATGCTGAAAAAGCGGCAGGTGAACAGCAGGGCTTTGATCGCGCTGATTTTGATGATTCAGCGTGGCGCACGGTGCAGGTGCCGGGCACTGTTCACACGCAGATTCTGCCTGCGCCGAAATATTTCACCAGAGAAGCCGAATGGATCAGCGAAAGGGAATGGTGGTATCGCCGCAGCTTCAGTGTGTCGCCCGCCGCGCGCGACAAAAGACTGTGGCTGAAGTTTGACGCGACCGATTATTACGCTGACATTTATCTCAACGGCGAACTGCTCGGACGACACGAAGGTTACATTGATCCTTTTGCTTTTGATGTGACGGACAAACTGAAACCTGAAGCTCAGAACACACTGGCCGTGCGCGTCTGGACTCCGGTCAGTTATTACTGGCGTCATCGTCCTTACACGATCAAAGGCTCATACGGCGCGGTTGATCAGAAGCCGGACAACATCACGCCGCTCGGCATCACGCGCCCGGTGCGTCTGATTGCAGGCGGGCCGGTGACGATTCGTGATTCTGCTGTTGACACGCGGCTCAATCGTGACGGCAGCGCGGACGTGATCGTTGAGCTTGAACTCGATGCCGGACGCGAAGCGCAGCAGGCTGAAGTGACACTGACGCTTGCGCCGCGCAACTTCGACGGGCCGACCGGGCTTGAACTCAAAGCCGCAGTCAGACTTTCACCTGGTCCGCAGTCGCAGCGGTTCACGCTGCACGTTGAGAAACCTGAATTGTGGTGGACGTGGGATCACGGGCGGCCAAATCTTTACACGCTGAATGCCCGCGTAAAGAGCGGCGAGGCGCTTTCGGATGCGCGTTCGCTGGCAGTTGGCATCCGCGAAATTGAACAGACTGACTGGAAGTTTTATCTCAACGGCAAACGGCTGTTCATTCGCGGGACGAACTCTTATTACAACCTCTTTCTGTCTGAAATGCGGCGCAGCGATTACGAACGCGACATCGGGCTGATGCGCGCAATGAACGTGAATATGATCCGGCTGCACTGTCATTTCAGCAATCCTGAGTTTTACGACCTGTGCGATGAGCAGGGCATTCTGATCTGGCAGGATTTTCTGGAAGCGTGGTACCCAGAAGATCGCGCCTTTGCGCTGAGGGCCGCTGAGCTTTACGACCCGCACATTCGTTATGTGCGCAATCACCCGTCAGTTGCGATCTGGGCGACGAGCGATGAGGAGTCGCTCGAAAATTACCGCGTGCTGACCAAACATCTCGAACCGCGTCTGTACGTCAGCGATCCTCAGCGGCGTCCGGTTATTCGTTCGACGGGGCGTTACGGTGACGGTCACATCTATCACGGCTGGTATGACGGCACGATCTGGGAATACGCGCAGATGACCGAGAAGTTTGTTTCAGAACTGGGCGCGACGGCGCTGCCGAATTACGACAGCCTGATAAAGTTTCTTCCCGATCACTGGCCGATCAGGGATCACGAGGATGACTGGATCTTTCACAAGCTGCAAATTCCCGAAGCGATGCGCGCGTGGGGCGAGCCGGGCAACCTGACGTTGCAGGAATACATTCCGCAGACGCAGGCTTATGTGGCGCGCCTGTTTCAGCTTTCAATCGAACGCATGCGGCGGCTGAAGTATCAGCCATCGGGCGGCATTCTGCATTTTCACGCGATAGACATCTGGCCTTCGGTGACGATGGCCGCGCTCGATTATTACCGCCAGCCGACGAAGGCATATTTCACCGTGCAGCGTTCATTTCAGATGGTGCTGCCATCGTTCGCTTACGACCGCGACAAATGGGCGCAGGGCGAAATGGTGAAAACTGAATTGTGGCTGATCAATGATCACTGGTTCGCCGTGCCTGACGCTGCTGTGTCGTGGCGGCTTGTAAACGGCACAGGGCAGGTCATCGGTTCCGGCAATGCGTCTGGCAAAGTCACGATTGCGGCTGATTCGTCAATGAAGCTGATGGATGTCAGCTTCGCTGCGGGCGAACCCGGCGCTTATGTGCTATGGGCAACGATTAAGGACAGTCAGGGGCGGACAGTGGCCGAGAATAATTACGAATTTGCCGTCACACAGACCAGTCGCAAACCTGACATTCCGCGCTGACACCAGACCGGATTTCAAGCGCGTGTATGGAATGAAAGATCAGCTCCAGCTCCGTCAGGAGCGGCCTGTTGATGGATTGAATGAGAATCAGCCGTCTCAGCTCCGTCAGGAGCGGCCTGTGTTCTGGTCGCGCACAGGCCGCTCCTGACTGATTGCTATAAACAGACCGCTCCTGACGGAGCTGAGACGGCTCCGGATTCCACCAGCCGGAACCATTCATTCTGAAATCTGACCTGGAACACGGATGCCACAGATCAGAGCGGATAAAGACCGATCAATTCGCGCTGATCTGCCGCAGCAGTGTTATCTGTGATCGGTTGCTGCTTAAGCCGCAGACACTGCTGATGACAAGAGTTATGTGCAATTAACATTAAGTGCATTGACTCTGTTCTGTGTCCTCCATAATCTGCGCCTGTTCGACCCTCAGAAAAAAAATGTGCTGCTGCCGGTTTCGGATTTCACGATCAGAAGGCCGAAGCTGAGGCGATCATCTGCCGCTTCTCCTCACGGCAAACCTGTATTGCATTCTCCCCTGAGCTGCTGCGTCAGCAGCGGCGGCTCATCCTTCTCCCCGCCACTCAACAGAATGTGCCCTGAGGACTCATCCGGCGCTCGTCGGAGAGGGAGGACAACTGTATGCACAAGACGGCAGCAACCATGCTTTTCTGTCTGCTGATTGGTATTTCCGGCCTGGTGTGGCACTCACGGGTCTCAGCCGCTTTCGGGCCACAGACCACGCCCTTGCCCTGCAATTGCAATAATCAGAAAAAGATCACGATCTGCCACGTCCCGCAGGGGAATCCGCAGAATGCGCAGACGCTGGAAATAGCCTGCGATGGTCAGAACGGTCACAAAAATCATGCGCAGGATTACTGCGGCCCGTGCCAGGGTGTCGCCGCCGCCACGCCGACCCCGGCGACCTGTCCCGAACGGAACTTCACTGCTCCAGCGGTGACGCACGGCGTTTCGGTGGCGGATGATCTGTTTGCCCTGTCACAGCCGCTTTCATTCACGGTTGTTTCGCCATCAATGACAGGCGCGAATATTTTCAATGTCACGGCGGCTTCATCGGGCAGTCCGGGGACGTTCGGCCTGCCGGTTTCAAATGCGACGACGGGCGCGGGAACTGGTTTCATTTCTACGACGAATGCCCAGGGTTTCAGTTTCTCAACCGCAGGTGAACGGCTCGTGGCCGTTTCGTGTCTGGATAATTTCTGGGACATCAATTTCGTGATTGCCGGAACGGGCGCGACTGCCGGAGACACCGTCAGCCTGCTGATGCGCGCGCCTGACGGCACTGTAACAAGCGATGCGCTCGCGCAGTTCACCGTTGGCAACGGCAGCGTGACGCTCACGCACCTCGGAGCCGGAGTCAGCCTCTTTCTGAACAACCGGCTGGCGAATGGCACAAATGCCGTGACGCTGGCAAGTCCTGTCGTGCCGTTTGTTTCGACTCCGTCGGGCAGCACGTTTTCATTTCGCACGGGCGTGCTGACGCTGGCTTTGCCGATGGATCCGAATTCGCCGTTTCACGGCTGCCAGCAACTCGCCGCCGTGATCGAACGCCCGAACGGCGCGCCGACAGGCACGACGGCGCTCGTGTTTACCGACATTGTCGTTAATCGTGACGACGCGACCACCGCAACCGGCACAGGTCTGCTGTCAGGCCAGTCGAGCACCTTTCCGACAGCGCCATTGTGTGAAGCGATCTGCCCGCCCTGTCCCGTTGTTTCAGGCGGCGGCGGTTGTCCGGTCAATGGATTTACCGCCGCTGCGGTCACGCACGGCGCGGGCAGCGACCAGTTCCTGCTGCCTGATCCGCTGAACCTGACGCTGGTTTCGTCGCCTTCCGGCAGCGGAATTGTGACGGTTCCGAACCTGATGCCGGATGTCAGCACGGGCTTTCTGCCGGGCGTGACCCTGCAGGGAATTGCGCTGGCACGGCAGGGCACGGCGCTGGCTCTCTCCTGTTCAGACAGTTTCTGGGACATCAACTTTGCCATTCTGAGTACAGGCGTGGCGGGCGATCAGGTGCGGCTCTTCCTGCGCACTCCGGGCGGCAACACTGACCGGGCGCTGGCGACATTCACGGTGCAATCGGGTGGCGTGGTTGTGACTGACCTCAGTTCGGACGTGACGCTCTTTCACAACAACCGGCTGGCCACCGGCGGCCAGGTGGTTAAAGGCGATCTGGTCGGCACACAGATTGGCAATCTGGGAATCAGTTCAGGGCTGCTGACGTTGTCGCTGATGGCTCCGGGCGGGCAATCGCTGAGCGGCTGTTATCAGCTTGGCATTGAACTCAGCCGCGCCGGAACCGCCAATGGAATTACAGCGGTCATCATCGGCGACGTGGTGGTTAACCGCACCCAGGCTTCCACTTCGACAGGCACGGGGCTGATCTTTGGCACGACCGGAAGTTTCCCGACCGGACTGCCCTGCAACACGGTTTGTCCGACCTGTCCCACCGGCACGCAACCGGCAAAAGTCGTGAACGTTTCAGCCGCGAGCTATCAGGGCGCGACGCTCGCCTGTGAAAGCATCATCGCCGGTTTCGGTGCTGGCCTGGCTGCTTCGATTCAGGCGGCAAACACGCTGCCGCTGCCGACCACGCTGGCCGGAGTGAAAGTGAAGGTGAAGGACGCCGCCGGAACCGAACGCGCCGCGCCGCTCTTTTTCGTTTCGCCCAGGCAGATCAACTATCAGCTTCCGCCCGGCACTGTCGCCGGCGAGGCCACAATTACGGTCGAGGGCGCAAATCTCGCGGCTGAAAAAATCAAAGTCGCCCCGGTTGCGCCCAGTCTGTTCACAGCCAATGCGACCGGCGACGGCGTGGCGGCGGCCTTTGCGCTGCGCGTGAAAGCCGACGGCTCGCAGAGCTTTGAACCGGTCGTCGCCTTCGATCAGGCACAGAATAAATTTGTGCCTGTCCCGATTGATCTCGGCCCGCCTTCAGATCAGGTTTTTCTGATTCTGTTCGGCACCGGTGTGCGCTTCTGCCATTCGAACAACTCTGCCACAGTAAAGATTGGCGGTGAGAATGCTGAAGTGCTTTACGTGGGGCCGCAGGGCCAGTTCGTCGGCCTCGATCAGATCAATGTCCGGCTGTCGCGCAATCTGATCGGGCGCGGGGACGTGTCACTTTCGCTGACGGCTGAAGGCCTGGTGTCGAATACCGTGCGGCTGAAGATCAAATAATAAAGACAGCTCAGCGCAAGAGAGCCGGGCGCGCAACTGCTGCTGACTTTGCGCTCTCTGCTTCCTTGCGCTGAAGCCGTCTTTACCGACTTGTGGCGTCGCTCTTATCTGGCTGAGAGATACCTGCCCAGAAAATCGGCAGTGCGATTGAGCGCGTCATTTGCTGCCGGGCCGGTGAAGCCGTGACCCTGCGACGGATAGACTTTGATTTCATATGGCGTTTTGAGTGCTTTGACTTCGCGCTCAATGCGATAGGCCTCATCCACCGGAATCAGCGAATCGTCTGCACCGTGCAGAATCAGCACGGGCGGCAATCGCTCAATCATTCCTTTGCCGAGCGAGGGATAAAATCCTGACAACTCAGCGACGGCTTTGACGCGTTCATCCTGCGCGGCCAGCGAGAGCGAAAGCGCGCCGCCCAGTGACACGCCCGACAATGCCACGCGCGAACTGTCCACGCCGGGCTGTGCGGCGGCGAAACTGACCGCGTCAGCGATGGTCTGCCGCCAGAGTGCAAAGAATTGCAGGATCGTCATCAGGTCGGCTCTGCCGCTGCCCGTGCGCTCGAAGTAATGCGGAAAGTAGACCACAAAACCGCGCGCGGCCAGTTGGCGCGCATAGTCGCGGTAGCGCGCATTCCAGACCGATGATTGCAAACCGTCAGCGCCGTGAACCAGCACAACGGCTGGCTGCGGGCTGTTCGATTCGACTGAGAAGCGTTCAATGGTGATGTTGCGCGGCCCGCTGGTGTAAGTCATCGTCGCGTGAGACACCGGTGATTTCGGTGTCGTTTTTCCGGTTTCAGCCGTGACTGATGTCAACGGCAGCATCAGCGCCGCGATCAGCAGGGCCGACTGGCTGTGTCTGAATAATCCGCTGATTTTCATAAGCAAAAAAATGAGCGCTGATTCAGAAAGTTTAGCTCTCTTTTCAGCGCTCTTCAGGAGGTTCACCCGTGTCCCTTTGATTCTCTGCCTTCAGGTCGGGTTGTCCGCGCCGCAGGTAAACATTCGCCAGGAGATGTTTGCTGCTGCCTGCTCAGACCACGCCGCAGCCTGAATAACAGATTGAATTTTTATACTCACGGGACGGTGTTCGGAGTTCCAGCTTTAGCTGGTCTGGCCTGCCTGAAAAAGACCAGCTAAAGCTGGAAATCCGAACACCGTCTCTCCGGGCGGCCTGTGCTGGCCTGACTGAGCGGCTGACTGTTGCGATTTTGGGATTGCGCGATCCCGGAATCGCACAATGATGAACTGCCTTCGACTCTGACCATCACGACAAATTCTCTGCTTCTGTCATATTTTCGGATTAGTCCGGCGGCACGGCGATTGTTTTCTGACTTCAGGATCAGAATTTTTTCAGCAGCGGAGGAAGACCAATGAATAATCTGCTTCAGGATATTCGTTACAGCCTGCGAATGTTGCGCAAGCGACCGGGTTTTACGCTGATCGTGATGCTGACGCTGGCGATTGGCATTGGCGCGAATACCGCCATTTTCAGTGTCGTCAATGCCGTGCTGCTCAGGCCGCTGCCGTATCGTGAGCCGGGGCAGCTTGTGCGCATTTACAGCGAGTTTCCGACCATGAACCTGCGCCAGTTCTGGCTCTCGCCGCCCGAACTGGTGGACATTGCCAGAGAAGCAAAATCGTGGGAAGCCATCGGCGGCTGGTCAACGGGTGGCGTCAACGTGGGGACGAGCAGCGAACCGATTCGCGTCACTTCGACACTGGTCACGCGCGGGCTGATTGAAGCTCTCGGTGTGCAGCCTGCGCTCGGTCGCAACTTCACGCCTGAAGAAGATCAGAAGGGCGGGCCGCGCGTGACGATCATTTCCTATGACCTGTGGCAGCGCGCTTTTGGCGGGCAGCCCGACATCATCGGCAGGGAGATCAGAATCAACGAGCAGGCCAGCAATGTGGTCGGGGTGATGCCGCGTGGTTACGTCTTTCCGCCGGGCACGAGCGATCCGGTTGAGGTGTGGATTCCGACTCAGTTTGATCCGGCCAAACCGGGCAACCGGGGCAATCATTTTCTGTACGCGATTGGACGCCTCAAACCCGGCGTGACGATCAGCCAGGCCCGCGCTGAAATGAACAGCCTCGAAGCCGGATGGAAAAGCGAGGGGCGTGATCGTCACCTGCTCAATCAGGAACGCCATCCGGTGCTGATGGTGCCGCTGCACGAGGATGTAGTTGGGAGCGCGCGGCTGGCGGTGCTGACGCTGCTTGGCGCGGTGGCGTTTGTGCTGCTGATTGCGTGCGCCAACGTCGCCAGCCTGCTGCTGGCGCGGGCCGAAGCTCGGCATCGTGAATTTGCCGTGCGCCTTTCGCTCGGAGCCGGGCGCGGGCGAATGCTGCAGCAGTTTCTGACTGAAGGAATGATTCTGGTGCTGATGGGCGCGGTGATTGGCGTGGCGCTGGCTGAACTGAGCCTGCGCGTGATTGTGGCCGCTGCGCCTGACAGTGTGCCGCGCACAGGCGAAATCAGAATTGATCTGCCGGTGCTGATCTTCACGCTCGGCATTTCAATCGTGTCGGTCTTTTTCTTTGCGCTCGCGCCGATGCTGCAACTGCGCGAGCAGAATCTGGCGACGTGGCTGCACGGCATGAGCCAGCGCACGACGGGCGCGCAAAGTCAGTTGCTGCGCAAAGGACTGGTCGTCACCGAAATCGCGCTGGCGGTGGTGCTGGTGGTTGGTTCCGGGCTGATGATTCGCGCTTTCTGGAAGCTGCGCCAGGTGAATCTCGGCTTCAACCCGCAGGGCGTGCTGGCCTTCAGCGTGAACCTGCCGACGAGCAAGTATAAAAGTCCCGACCTCGTGAATTTTGCCCGCACGCTCGAAGAAAGATTGTCGGCGCTGCCCGGCGTCAAATCAGCCGCGCAGGCCAGTGAACTGCCGCCGCTGCGCCCGATTGATGCCAACGACACCGACATCGAAGATTACCAGTCACGGCCTGACGGCCCGGCTGAAAATGTGGATTTCTGGAATGTGATTGGCGAGGATTACTTCAAAACGATGGGCATTCGCACCATCGAAGGCCGCACCTTTGAACCGTCTGACCGCAATGACAAATCGCTGCCGGTGGTCGTCATCAATCAATCGCTGGCGCGACGTTTCTGGCAGGGCAGCCCCGTCGGGCGGCGACTCAATCCGGGCTTTGCCAACCCTCCCGTCTGGTGCACGGTCGTTGGCGTTGTCGAAGACACGCGCAACCTGGGCGTGGACAAGCCAGCCGGAACCGAGCTTTATTTTCTGCAATCGCAACTTGCCAGGGTTGGCCTCAGCGGGCAGATGAATTTCGTCGTGCGCGCCAGTGGCGATCCGGTGGCTTTGGCAAACGCCGTTCGTTCAGCCGTCCGCGATCTTGACCCCGCGCTGCCGCTTTACAACCTGCAAACGATGTCGGAACTGGTCGGCAGTTCGCTGGTCAGGCCGCGCTTTCTGTCGCTGCTGCTGCTGTTGTTTTCAATCATTGCGCTGGTGCTGGCGGCAGTGGGCATTTACGGCGTGATGGCTTATTCGGTGTCGCAGCGCACGCAGGAAATCGGCGTGCGGATGGCCCTCGGCGCGCGCAGCGGCCAGATTCTGAAGCTGATTATGGGGCAGGGCATTGCACTGACGCTGACGGGCCTGGGCATTGGCATGGCCGGGGCGCTGGTGCTGACGCGCCTGATGGCCAGGCTGCTGTTTGAAATCAGCGTGACTGACCCGGTGACATTCGCCACCGTCCTGGCGCTGCTGACGGCAGTGGCCCTGCTGGCCTGCTACCTGCCCGCGCGCCGCGCGATGAAGGTGGATCCGATGATTGCGCTCAGGTATGAATGAGAGCGGCTGAGAGGCTGAATGACTCGAACATCTCTGGCTGCTGCTGTTCTGTCAGAAACGAGAAAAGCCACCGATGAAGGTGGCTTTTCTCGTTGGTTCATAGAGCCGACAGCCGGACTTGAACCGGCGACCTACTGATTACGAATCAGTCGCTCTACCAACTGAGCTATGTCGGCTTCTGGCTTGTCAAAACGGCGGGAGCCGCTCAAACGAGGGCGCATCTTACAACACGGCTGCGGCGACGGTCAAATCGAAATGCGGGCCGTCAGCGGCGGCTTAATCACCGGCCATTTCGCTCAGTTCGTGCGCCTGTTCCCGGTACTGTAACTGATATAACCGCCAGTAAATGCCGCGCTTCGTGAGCAGTTCCTGGTGCGTTCCCATTTCGCGGATTTCGCCCTTGTGCAGCACGATGATCTTGTCCACGCGCTGAATAGTTGACAGGCGGTGCGCGATGATGATCGAAGTGCGGCCTTCCATCACACGGTCAATCGCCTGCTGAATCAACTGCTCGGTTTCGGTGTCAATGCTCGAAGTCGCTTCGTCCAGAATGAGAATGCCCGGATCGAAGGCGAGCGCGCGCGCAAACGAAATCAGTTGTTTCTGGCCGACCGAAAAGCCCGCGCCGCGTTCGCGCACTCTGGTCGCGTAACGCTCAGGCAACTGTTCGATGAAGCGGCTGGCGCGCACTTCACGCGCGGCCCATTCGACGCGCTCATCCGTAATTTCCCCGTTGCCGAGCCGGATGTTGCTGGCAATGTCGCCCGAAAACAGAAAGACATCCTGCAACACGACGGCGAATTTTTCGCGCAGCTTCTGCAATGGCCACAAACGAATGTCCACGCCGTCAAGCAGAATCTCGCCGCGCTGAATATCATAGAAGCGCATCAGCAGATTCGTGATCGTGGTCTTGCCTGAACCCGTTGCGCCGACAAACGCGATGGACTGGCCCGGTTCGACGGTGAACGACACGTCGCGCAATACCCAGTCTTCGTCCTTGTAAGCGAACCAGACCTGGCGAAATTCGATGCGGCCTGAAGCGTGCGCGCTCGTCGCTGGCAGTTGCGGCTGGTCAGGCGAAGTGATTTTGTCGGGCGTGTCGAGCAGTCTGAAGACTCGTTCACTGGCGACCACGGCGGCCTGCAGCACGTTGTATTTATCGCTGATGTCCTGAATCGGCATCCAGAGCCGCTGCGTGTATTGCAGAAATGCGACCAGCGTGCCGATGGTGATGACGTTCTGAATGACCTGCCCGCCGCCGTACCAGACCAGCGTGGCAATGCCGATGGATGAAATCAGGCTGACCAGCGGATAAAAGACCGCGAAGTAAAAGATGGTGTCGAGATTGGCCTGCAAATGTTCGCGGTTGATCTGATCGAACTGATTGAAGGCTCTGGTTTCGCGGTTGAAAAGCTGCACGGTCTGCGCGCCTGAAATGTGTTCCTGCGTGAAGGCATTGAGCCGCGCAATTTTGACGCGCACGGCCTGAAAGCCCTTCCGCGAACCGCGCTGAAACCACGCCGTCGCCAGCACCAGCAGCGGCACAACCGCCAGCGACACCAGCGACAGCGACCACGAATAATAAAGCATCATCCCCAGCGCCGCCGCAATCAGCACCAGATCGCCCAGCACTTCGACCAGCCCCGAAGTGAACAACTCATTGAGTGAATCAACGTCAGTCGTCAGGCGCGTAATCAGCCGTCCCACCGGGCTTTTGTCGTAATACGCAAGTTCAATCGTCTGAAACTTGCGAAAGATTTCCTCGCGCAGATCGAACATCACGCGCTGCCCGATGGTGTTGAGCAGCACATCCTGAAAGTATCCGATGCCAAGCGTCACGACGAGCGACAGCAGATAGAGCAGCGCCAGCAGCGCAATGCCGCGAAAGGCCGATTCCATCGGCATCTGATGATGCGCCGCCGGAGCGATGTAACCATCAATCGCCCATTTGGTCAGCAGCGGCCCGACCTGCCGCACCAGGTTGACGGCGATGGTCAGCGTCAGCGCCAGGACGACGAGCTTGCGATACGGCGCAAGATAATGAATCAGCCGCCGCGCGATGGCCGTGCTGTTGAGTTTGCCGGTTTGTTCTTCTTCGTGATGACTGACTGCCATGTGGACTCTTATTGCTGGTCTGATAAATCCGTTCTGCGCCACTTCAGTTCAAGATAATTGATGCTCAGGAGCAGGACGGGAATGGCGATGACATAAATCAGCCAGTTGAATCCGGCTGACACAAAAGGCCCCGCAGCCAGCCAGATCACTGCGGCGGCCCAGACGAAAATGATGACGCCCACCATCACGGCCCGGCCCGGTGTCAGGCCGGGGCCGCTGCTGATGACGGTTTCAGAAATTTTGTGCGGCAACAGTTTCTGCATGACGCCAATGAAACCGAGCAGCGTAATCATAAAGAGCATGGCTCCTGACCAGTTATCGGCTGACAGGTTGAGCAGTTTCATCAGCAGCGATGAAAGCAGAATCCCGATCAGAAAAACGCCGAGAAAAATTGTGGTGCTGCCAGCTTTCATTGTTATCACCAGCCAGTTTTCAGCTTTGATATTCTGCCGGACTGCGCTGAATGGTTCGCGCATCGTCAGGCTGCGTTCTTCTTTCTGCGATTCCTGATGAAGGCTGGCGAATGGGCTTCAATTTTTCGCATCGCCTCGCGGTCAAACAACTTTTCTCCGCATTTCGGACATTCGTAGAATTCCAGATCTGGTACGACATAGGCCTGACCTCCTGACATACGTTCGAGGTCACGCCTGACCAGTTTGATTTTATGGCTGCCACAGGTTGGGCAAACTGTAATCTTCAGCATATTCATCAGCGCCTTATTCAACGGCCCTTTTAGCCGAAATGAGCAGGTAGAAAATTTCTGTGCTGCCTTCTCTGACGAGCTTGCCTTTTGTATAAATGAACAATCCATCCAGATTGGTACTCTGGATGACGTAAAGATATTCAGTGGTGCGTTGCCGATATGGGCTGCGCGAGCGAATTTTTTTGTACACCGCAACAGCGTTAAGAATTGATTCAACAACATCAAGTTCAGTCAGCCCGTCGGCATCCATTTCGACCTGAGCCTTGTTGCTGAATCTGATTCGGCCACTGATGACGGCGCGCTTGATTCTGATCAGCACATCACTTTGTTCTCTGGTCATCTTCTGTCCGGCTCAGCTTGCCGCCAGTTCTTCTTCCAGAAGTTGGCGTTCGTACAACTCAGCATATTCGCCGCCGTGCTGCATCAGTTCTTCGTGCGTGCCGCGTTCGATGATGCGTCCGTGATCGAGGACGCAGATCAGGTCGGCATCCTTCACGGTTGAAATGCGGTGCGAGACGATCAGTGATGTGCGGTCGCGCATGATGCCGCGCAACTGCGACAGGATTTTTTCTTCGGTGTAAGTGTCAACGGCTGACAGCGCGTCATCCAGAATCATGATGCGCGGCTGGCGCAGCACGGCGCGGGCGATGGCAGTGCGCTGCTTCTGACCACCGGACAAGGTAATGCCGCGTTCACCGACCAGAGTTTCATACTGCTTCGGAAAGTCTCTGATGTCGGCAGCGAGTCCGGCCACTTCGGCGGCCCGTTCAACCTGATCAGGCCGCGTTTCGCTGACGCCGAAAGCAATGTTTTCAGCGAGCGTTTCGCTGAAGAGAAAAGTTTCCTGCGGCACGTAACCGATGCTGGCGCGCAACTGCTGCAACGGAATTTCGCGGATCGGACGGTCGTCAATCAGCACCATCCCCGGCGCGGCATCAAGCAGGCGCGGCACCAGATTCATCAGCGTTGATTTGCCCGAACCGGTGCGCCCGATGAAAGCCACCGTCTGCCCGGGTTCGATCACGAGGTTAATGTCGCGCAGCACCAGCGGGCCTTCGGGTGCATAACGAAAGTTCAGATGGCGAAATTCAATTTTGCCGCGCAGCCCGGTCAGCGGCTTCGCGTCGGGCGCGTCGGCAATGGCCGGTTCAATCTGCATGATCTGATGCATGCGCTTCAGGCTGGCCGTGCCGCGCTGCACCATGTTGGTGACATAGCCCATCGCAATCAGCGGCCAGATCAGTTGCTCCAGATAGAGATTGAAAGCCGTGAAGTCACCAAGCGACATCTGGCCGAGTCCGACCTGGCGGCCTCCGTACCAGAGGATGGCGGCAAAACCGAGGCCGATGCAGAACTGCATCAGCGGGCGAAAGACGGCTGAGAGCCTGACCAGATTCAGATTGCGCTCAACGAACTGCTGATTGAGCGCCGCGAATTCGGTCATCTCGGAATTTTCCTGAGCGTAAGCGCGCACGACGCGCACGCCTGACAGGTTTTCCTGCGCGCGGGCAGTAATTTCTGAAAAGAACTCCTGAATCTTTTCAAAGCGCACGTGAATCTGCTGACCGAAATATTTCACCGTCAGCGAAACCAGCGGCATCGTCAGCAGCAGAATCAGCGTCAGCCTCCAACTGATATAAAACATCAGCGGCAGGACGATCAGCACGCGAAAGATGGTCTGTTCGCTGTACATAATCGCCGGGCCGACGATCATGCGCACCGCGCCGAGGTCGTTGGTCGCGCGCGCCATCAGATCGCCCGTGCGGTTTTCCTGAAAGAACTGCAACGGCAGATGCTGCAAATGGCCGTAAAAATCGTTGCGCAGGTCATATTCAATGTACCGCGACATATTGATCAGCGTGCGCCGCTGCAAAAAGAGAAAGAGGCCGCTCAGAATGCTCACGCCGACAATCATCAGTCCGTACTGCGCAATCTTTTCGTAAGTCACGCCGCTCAGCCGCATTTCGTCAATTGCGTGTCCGACCACGCGCGGCACAAAGACGCTCGACAGATTCGAGATCAGCACGAAGAGCGTGCCGGAGACGAGCATCCAGCGATACTTTTTGAGGTATCCGGTCAGCCATTCGCGCCCGGTCTGCGGATGGCGTTTCGGCGGTGCAGGGTGAAGAGTCGGCGCTGAGCGCGTGTGAATCTGCTTCATAAGTCCGATGTCGTTGAGGTTGATTCAGTCGCTCAGTATCGGTGATGAAAACTGCCTGGTCAAATGGCTCAATTCAGCGACAGTGCCTGTTCAGGCTCTGTCAATGTTCAGCTTGTCGAATGTTGTGTGTCTGCGCGCCGGGGTCAATGCCTGTCCCTGGGTACGCACGCTTCCACCGTGCTGTGTTTCGCGGACACAATGAGGTCATAAAAGACAGCACGCTGGAAGCGTGCGTACCCAGGGGCAGGCATTGACCCCGGCGCGCAATTGACCAGTCCGGCGGGCAGTGTTAAGGTGGCGGCAGGTCACATTCCCTCGTTATCCGCAATCACTCAGGCCCGGTCATCTGAATCGGCATTGAATTCTCAGTGCCGGACTCACGCGCCGCAATTCGTCAACCCTTTGTTGCCACTGGTGACAGATCCTCCCTTCAGTTGACGCACCACATTGCCCGGCGACCGGACTGCTCTGAACAACACACGCAAACGAGGAGGAAGATTGTGAAAAAGACTGTCCTGACCATCATTCTTTCAGCCATCGCGGTGCTGCTGACAGCGACCGCCGCTGCTGCCGAAACTTACACTTCGACAGTGGCCCTGACGACTGACAGCGAGGTTCCCCCGATTCAGAATCTGAACGCATCAGGCACGACTTATCTGACAATCAACGTCGTGCGCGACGCTTCAGGAAGCATTGTGACCGGTTCGGTCAACTTTCTGACGAATTTCAGTTTTCCGGCCAGCGTTTCGCTCACCGGCCATCATATTCACGAAGGCGCGGCGACGGTCAACGGGCCGGTCAGAATCAACACCAGCATTTCGGGCGCGTCGCCGCTGGTGTTTGCGAGCGGCAAGGGCATGATCAGTTACACGGTGACGGGCGTTGATCCGGCAGTGCTGGGCCGCCTGCTTCAGAATCCGCCGGGTTTTTATGTCAACCTGCACACCAGCGACAATGGTGGCGGCGCAATTCGCGGCCAGATTACCACGCTCGTTGAAACGCTGGCCGACACTACCGCGCTCAGCACCGCCAATGAAGTTCCGCCAGTCACCGGCGTTAATGCCAGCGGGACGGCAACGATTACTGTTAATCCGAAGCGCGATGCAACTGGCGCGGTGACGGGCGGCACCGTGAACTTTACGGTCACGTTCAACTTTCCCGGCAGCGTGACGATTACGGGTCTGCACATTCACCAGGCGGCAGCGGGCGTGAACGGCCAGGTGGTGATCAATACCGGAATTTCCGGCGCAAGTCCGCTGGTTTCGACCAGCGGCAGCGGAACGGTCAGCTATGCGGTGCCGGTCAGCAATACCACGCTGCTTCAGAACCTGCTCAACAATCCGTCGGGCTTTTACGTCAATCTGCACACCACTACCAACGCTGCCGGAATCATTCGCGGTCAGCTTGCGTCGTTTGAGACGCCGGCCAGCATCGAACAGGTCTCGCCCCTGGTCGTGCAGACGGGTTCGGCCACAACGCTGACGCTTGTCGGAACCGGATTCGGGAACACTGCCGCAGTGCTGATCAATGGTCAGATTGTGCCAGCGGTTTACGACGGCACGAATAATCCGGGGCAGTTGACGAACATTCCGATTCCGGCTGCGCTGCGTGCCAGCGCCGGGACGCTGACCGTGCAGGTGCAGGACATCAACGGCACTTTGTCTGCGCCACGCCTGGTCAGAGTGGCCGACGCCGCCAGCGTAAACAGCTTTGCGGCAGTCACAGTTGATCCGGTGCGTTACCAGAATGCCGTCGCGCCTGAATCAGTGGCTGTGCTGTTCGGCACCAGCCTGGCGACGACGAACACCGGGGCGACTTCAGTTCCGCTGCCGACCTCGCTTGATGGAACAACGCTCACAGTGAACGGTGTGGCCGCGCCGCTCTTTTTTGTGTCGCCGAATCAGATCAACTTTCAGGTTCCGGCAGGAGTTGCGCCTGGCACCGCGAACGTTGTGATCGTTGACAAAAACGGCAACGTTTCGCAGGGACAAATAAAAATTGCGCCGTACATTGCCAGCATCTTCACAATGAAGCCTGACGGCACCGGCGCTCCGGCAGGACTGGCCGGGCCGAACACGACGCCGCTTGTGCTGAGTCAGGTGCTTGGCAATCCTGACGGTACGCCGGTGCAACTTGATCTCGGAGCCGATGGCGTGCTGGTCGCGCTCTTTGCGACGGGGCTGCGGTATGCGCCAAACACGGACGGCAGCGCGGTCAACGGCGTCGCCGAATCGGTCAGCGTCACCATTGACGGCACAGCCGTTTCGCCGGGGCCGTCATTTGCCGGAGTGCAGGGGCCACTGATTGGCGTTGATCAGATTAACTTTGTCATTCCGACTTCATTTGCCGGAAAAGGCAACGTTGATCTGGTAGTCACGGTGGCAGGCAAGGCTGCAAATACGCTGAAGCTCAACATCAAATAATTCAGCCGCGTGTGGAGTGCGGCGAGTTCTCGCCGCTTTACGTTCGAGCGTCGGGCCTTTGCCGAAGGTCGCGCTTCTGAAAACAAAAGCGGTGACGAGTCACCGCACTCCAAAAGCGGTGAACAGCAAAACGCGGAGATCAGCCTGGATTGATGATTTCATCCTGATACAGCCCCATTCCCGATCAATGATTCAGACAAGGGATGATTTTATGCTGAGACTGCTGATCCTGTTTTCAAGCGGCGGCGCAATGCTGATGATGCTGTCGCTGCCTGCGCTGCTGCGGCTGCTGCGACCTGGTTCGGTGTTTGGCGTCTGCATCGGCGCGGCGCTCAGGAGCCAGGCCTTATGGTATGAAATCAATCGTGGCGCAGGCTGGCGTCTGTTCAAGGCCGGAGCCGTGACCATTATTTTTGCCTTCGGTTTGTACTGCATTCCGGGCCTCAGTGCGGGCGCTTATTACGCAAGCTGTTCAGTCGTGATGATGGGCATGCTGCTCTCAGGTCTGGTCAAAACCGCCCGCCACCTGCGTTTTTACGATCAGCAATAAAGCTTCAGTAAATCATCAGGAAATCAAACCGGGAGACATGGAATGTTCATGATTCCCTTTCTCCCTTTCTCCTCTTCTCCTCTTCTCCTTTTCTCCTCTTCTTCCTGACCTCTGCCGACAGCCTTGACCGTCCCGCCGCCTTCATCGAAGATACACAGCCGTTGCGACCGCTTACCCTGTTTTTGTTCGACATCATCCACAGTCGCCACCTGACTGTGATTCAACGCCGAAGGAGAAGAACCGATGAAGCGCCTGTTTGTCGCTGTGTTGCTGCTTGTACTGACCGCGCCGCTGCTGGCGCAGGACAGAACGCCGGATAATCGTCAGAGCAGTTCGATTGAAGCAAGAACTGCGAAGCTGAAAAAACTTGATGGTTACATTCCGCTTTACTGGGACGAAGCGAACGGAAAGATGTGGATGGAGCTTTCGCGCTTCAATACGGAACTGCTTTATCAGGTGTCGCTGCCTGCGGGCGTGGGTTCCAATCCCATCGGGCTTGATCGCGGGCAGCTTGGCGGCACTTATGTCGTGACGTTTGAGCGGGTCGGGCCGAAGGTGCTGATGATGCAGCCGAATTATCGCTTTCGCGCGCTCAGCAATGACGACGCCGAACGCCGCGCCGTCGCTGATTCGTTTGCGCGCTCGGTGATCTGGGGCTTCAAGGTCGAAGCCGCTGAAGGCGACCGCGTGCTGGTTGATGCGACCGCGTTCTTTTTGCGCGACGCGCACGGCGTGGCTGAAAGGTTGCGCGGCAGTCGCCAGGGCAGTTTCAGATTTGATGAATCGCGCAGCACGTTTTACCTGCCGCGCACGAAAGGCTTTCCGAAAAATACCGAAGTCGAAACGATCATCACGCTCGCAGGCGATGAGCCGGGCGGACTTTTGCGCGGCGTGACGCCGACCGCAAACGCCGTCACCGTGCGGCAGCATCATTCGTTTGTCGAACTGCCTGACAACAATTACCAGCCGCGTGAATACGATCCGCGCGTCAGCGCCATGCCGCTGATGTTTTACGATTACGCTTCGCCTATTAATGAGCCGGTCGAAAAACGCTGGATTCGTCGTCACCGCCTGCAAAAGAAGGATCCGAATGCGGCGGTGTCGGAGCCGGTGAAACCGATTGTCTATTACGTTGACAACGGCGTGCCTGAACCGATTCGCAGCGCGCTTCTCGAAGGCGCATCGTGGTGGAATCAGGCTTATGAGGCCGCCGGATTCAAAAATGCTTTTCAGGTCAAAGTGCTGCCGCCGGATGCCGACCCGATGGATATTCGCTACAACATGATCAACTGGGTGCATCGTTCGACGCGCGGCTGGTCTTACGGTTCGGCGGTGACTGATCCGCGCACGGGCGAAATCATCAAGGGCAACGTGTCGCTCGGTTCGCTGCGCATTCGTCAGGACGTGCTGCTCGGCACCGGAATGATTCCGGCTGACACGGCCATGGGTGAGCAGCGCAATCGTCAGGAAGAAGAATGCGAAGCGGCTTATTCGCCCGATGCTGATTACCTCGTGGCTGCGTCAGCAGGCGACCCGGCGACCGATTCAACCGCGATGGCGCTGGCGCGCATTCGCCAGCTTTCGGCGCACGAAGTCGGTCACACGCTCGGTTTTTCGCACAACTTCGCCGCCAGTTCATATGGTCGCGGCTCGGTGATGGATTACCCCGCGCCCTGGGTTGAAATCAAAAACGGCAAACTTGATCTGTCGAATGCTTATGCTGTCGGCATCGGTGAGTTCGATAAATTCGCCGTCAAGTTTGCTTATTCACAGTTCCCGGCAGGCGCGAATGAAAAAGCTGAACTTGAAAAGATCATTCAGCAGGGAATCGCGGACGGGATGCTCTTTATTGATGATGGCGACGCGCGCGGCGTCAGCACGGCGCACCCGCTGGCCAGCGTGTGGGACAACGGTTCAGACGCCGTTGCCACGCTGCGTCACGAAATGGAAGTGCGGCGCATCGGCCTGAATAACTTCGGCCTCAGCAGCATCGCGGCAGGTCAGCCGATGTCCGCGCTTGAAGCCAGGTTATTGCCGCTGTACCTGCATCATCGCTATCAACTGATCGCTGCCGCCAAATCGCTTGGCGGGCTTTATTTCACTTACGCCGTGAAAACAGCGAGCGGCCCCAGCCCGGCGAAGTTTCGTGAAATCGTTCCGGCTGAACGCCAGCGCGCCGCGCTCAAAGCTCTGCTCGACACAATCAAAGTTGAGGAACTGGCCATCCCGCAAAACATTCTCAATCTGATTCCGCCGATTGCGACGGGCTTTGAAGGCGGCACTGGTGAATACTTCAGCCGCCGTACCGATCCGGCCTTTGATCCGCTCGCGGCGGCGACGATTGCTGCTGACCTGACGCTGAGCGCCGTGCTTGATGAGAGCCGCGCCGCCCGCCTGATTGATTTTCATGCGCAGAACCCGGCCAATCCTGATCTGAAGGAAGTGATTGATGCGGTTATCGCCGCGACCTGGAAAGCGCCCGTGCCGCAGAACGCTTATCACAAAGCCCTTCAGCAGTCGGTGCAGCATCTGACGGTCAGAAAGCTGACTGACCTGGCCAGTGATGACAACGCTTCGCCGCTCGTGCACGCCGAAGCCGCTGCTGCGTTGCGTTCTCTGAATGCGATGCTCAAGGCAACTGCCGGAAGCGATGCTCATCGCCGCTCGGTGCAGGAAGAGATTGAGCGCTTCCTGAATCGCCCCGATGCCGTCAGACAACCGACGCGCCCGCTGCCCGCGCCGCCGGGCGATCCGATTGGCGGTAGATTGTGACAGGATTACACAGTATCATTCAGCAATTATGAAAGGAGTGATCAGAGATGGCTGATTTACAGATCATTATTGAGGCGGCGATGCAGTTGTCACCTGAAGATCAACGGAAACTGATCGAGAAAATCTCGCAATCACTGGAGGATCGCGGTCAACCGGAAAAACTGCCGGTCATGTTCATTGACTCAGCCGGAGCGATCCCCGCCTACGTCAGACGAACTGAGCCGGTCAGGGAACTCTCACATCTCAAAGGATCATTCTGGCCTGATGACGAATCCGCCGATGATATCAATTCTTTCATTGCCAGGCAGCGCATGGAAGATTTACTGAATGAGCGATGAATACTGTTCTGCTCGATACAAATATAGTTTCGTACCTGATCAAGGGCGACACCCGGTCGAATCTGTATGCCCCTTATCTGCTTAACTGTGAACTGGCCATTGCAATGATGACAGTCGCGGAACTGCTGCAATGGGCTGTTCTGCGCAACTGGGGCAGCCCCGCCTGCAACAACTCGAAGCTAAATTTCAGGAATACACTATTCTGCCGGTTGAAGTGGAAACATGCCGCTGGTGGGCGACGGTGCGGGTGCAATGCCAGAACAGCGGACACCCGATTTCATCACAGGATGCGTGGATTGCCGCAACTGCGCTTCACTATAACCTGTCGCTGGTCACGCATAATCCCGATGATTTTCAGCATATCGCCGGGCTGACGGTGATAACTCAGGCCTGACGTCAGGTTCAGATTGTGAGCGAGCCGGGAACTGAGTTGACTATCGCCGGATGACAGGTGAAAAAAGAAAGCCGGGAAGAGTCACAACTCTCGCCGGCTTTTTGATAACAGGAGGGACAAAGAGGCTACCTGATGGTCAGGAACGCCTGAGCGATAGAACGGCCCGGACTGGCAGTATGCACGCTGCTGCGCGCGGCACGGTCGAGAACATAGACGCGATAACGGCCCGGTTCGGTGAATCTGAATCCTTCTTCGGTCATCAGCACTTTGACTGTGCCGTGAACCTGTCTGCTGACCTCATCAACATAAGCTTCACTGCGGCCATCATCCGCGATCCGGTGAATCAGGAACACAGGTGAATGAACCGTCATCGGTTCATTGCTGGTGAAGCGGAAGCGCACTTCAGTATTGCGCGCAAAGACATCGCTGATGCCCTGCGGCTGCTCGCTGGCATTGAATCCGGCAAAGAAACTGAGCGTTCCCTGATTACAGTTGGACAACTCTGACACCGAAGCGATGACAACAAAGGTGGCTCTGGTGTAAATGGCATCTTCGTTGCGCTTGTCAGCCGCAATCACTTCATACTTGCCCGGCTCGCTGATCGTGAAACTGGCTGACGTTGAACTCTGAGTGCCGCTGATTGTTAACAGGCGATCAGCCACCAGTTCGCCGCGCTGAGCGGTGGTGACGACGACGCGCACGGTTTTGCTCTCGCCGGTGGCCGGAAGCCGGAACACGAAAAAGACATTTGGTTCTTTAGCCGTTGCCTTGAAACGCATGGTCGGATTAACCGGCTCAACTTCAGCGCCGCGCGATTTAATGCCTTCACAGCCGATGACGTTCCAGCCCGGAGCCGCAGCGATTGATGACGCAACCGCTTCCTGCCGGGCCACCGGGTCAGCGACGGCGATGCTTTCAGGTTTGATTCCGGCTGGCGTCGGGCGTTCAGGCAGTTGGTTATTCCTGGCTGTCTGTTGCGCCTGCGCGGTCAGGACGGGCAGCAGGAGAAAAGTGAGGATCAACACAACTCGGCTCGTGGCTTTCATTTGATTTCTCCTTCAAATCGGTTCAATCAAAATGATTGCAATTGCCGTTCCTGGGGCTGGTCGCGGGAAATTGCTCACATAATGCGGCAGGCCACTGAAGCAGGTCAGTACACCTGTCACTTTTTATTGACAGGGCCGGTCAGCTTTCGTTGACACCCTGATTTACCGCCGGGTTGCAAAATGCGCGAAAGCTTCGATAATGCCGGGCGAAGGTCATCACATCTTCAAATCCCGAAAACGCCAAAGGAGAATCCATTCACATGCTCGTTCACACCGTCTTTTTCTGGCTTGACCCGCAACTGAGCGCCGAACAGCGCGCCGAATTTGAAACGCGCCTGAATAAACTGCCCGCCATCAGCGCCGTCAGTTACGGTTTCACCGGCACCCCGTCAGCCACTAACCGACCGGTTATTGACCGGACTTATTCGTATGGCCTGACGCTGGTCTTTGAGAATATGGCGAAACACGACGAATACCAGGTTGACCCGCTGCATCAGGAGTTTGTCGAAAAGTGCAACTCAATGTGGCTGAAAGTCACGATCTACGATTTTGAATGACCCAGTGTCAGCCGGAACGAACAGAACAAGCCACGAATTGACACGAATAGTCACGAATCAGGGATCTGTACGGCAGATTGAGCAGCGGTGCTGATTCGTGGCTATTCGTGTCAATTCGTGGCTTGTTCTGTTCTGCCTCAGTAAACGACCGCGCCCTGCATCAGCATCTTCTCGATTTTGAATTCCAGCAGGACGCGCGATTCATTCTGATCGCTGACGCGCGGGTGATTGAATTCGAGTTTGATGCTTTTGTCCTGCGGCGTGACGAGCGGCTGACCTTCGACGAGGCGGGGAAAGTAGAGCGTAAATTCGCGGCCTGCGCCGGTCGTCACCGTGACCCGTTGCGGCGGAATTTTCTGACCCTTCGGCCCGATCAGAAAGGTTGAATTGCGCAGCTTTTCGGTCGTCTGCACCTGCCAGTAATTAGCCATCTCACGGTCATAAATCGCCACATTGGAACTGTAGCTGACGTGAACGGCAACAATGTCAGCGAAATTTGCCTCAAGCAGCCTGGCCGCGCGCTGATCGAATTCCTGTTTCTGCTCCGGCGGCATCTGGTCGTATTTGCTGCTGAGCTGCTGCAAACGCACCAGCGCCTGCCTGACGGGCAGGGCCGAACGAAACTGCACGTGGTAAGTCATCTGCGTGTTGCGTTCGCGCGCACGGTCTGAACTCTGGGTTTGCAGCGGTTCGATATAAGTGCTGTTGATCGTGTGATCCTGCGCCCAGGGCGAATTGTCGAGCAGTTTGCGGCACTCCTTTTCAGTCCACTGCCGGTAATCTCTGGTCTGCCAGAACTCCTTTGACTGCGCGAGGACAAAACCGGTCAGCAGCACGGTCAGCAATGCGACAGGGATTCTTTTCATCGGCCTTCCTCCTGAAAAAAGCCGCAGCCTTCAAAGCTGAAGACTGCGGCTCAGTGACTTTACAATCAGCCGACTCGCTTAGAAATCAAAGCGGCCACTGACCTGAATGCGGCGCGGGCCGATGGTGCCATTGGTCGCACCGCCGATGTTTTCGAACTGCGATGAGAGGACGCCGAAATTGGCCGGAGTC
This sequence comes from Blastocatellia bacterium, assembly GCA_046331565.1. GTDB lineage: Bacteria > Acidobacteriota > Blastocatellia > RBC074 > RBC074 > DASRDU01. The sequence goes on along the minus strand of JAXLQP010000001.1, from coordinate 1,607,339 downwards.
TGCAGGTTCAGCGTCGGGTTGTTGAAAATCGGGTGATTGAAGGCATTGATGAAATCAAAGCCCAGGGTGAACCTCACCCGTTCGGTGATGCGCGTCTCCTTGACGATGGACGTGTCAAAGGTGATCCGCCGCAATCCGCGCAGCACGTTGCGTCCGTGCCGCCCGTCCTTTGAAAGCTGAATGAAGCGGAAGCTGTTGAAGACGTTGAGCGGATCCTCAAACAGATTCAGCCCCGTGCCGCGATTGGCCGGGTTGCCGCTGACGCCGACCCCGCCGGAACCGGCCACACCACTGTGTACGCCCTGGCCAAAGAGCGATTTGACCAGCGGAATCGCCCCTGAATTGGGAATGAATCCGCCAATCGAACCACCACCGAAGGCCTGCCCGGCATTCTGCGCCACCGTCAGCGGCAGCCCGCTCTGACCGGTGATGATGCCCGACAGCGTCCAGCCGCTGATGATGCGGCTCAGGAAGCCATTGCTGATGTCCCAGCGGCGCCCCTTGCCGAAGGGCAGTTCATAAACGTAATTGGCGTTGACAATGTGGCGAATGTCAAAAATGGACGGCCCGTAATCAAGTTCAGGGAAGAAGCTGTTCTGAAATTCAGCCACGTTGTTCTGATTGCCCAGCCCGGAATTGTCATACGACTTCGCAAAGGTGTAGTTGAAGTCGAAGGCGAGGCCCTGTGAGAACCGCTTGCGCAGGGTCAGAATCATCCCGTGATAATTCGAGAACCCGCCGGAGAACCGCACCAGCAGATCCTGCGATTGCAGGTTCGTGAGCGGCGTGCAGGCCGCGCCGGGCTGACAGCCGCGCTTGAGCGCATCAATGTTGATCTGCGCCAGGTTGCTGACCAGACCATTGATGAAATCGCCCGACCGGCTTGAGGCCAGTGACAGGGTCGCGCCCGCTCCGTACAGGTTTTCAAAATAGGGCTGCGGCGCGACGGTCTGCTTGTTGCGCAGCGCCAGCGCCACCGCATCAAATGCCTGCGCGAAGGTCTGGCCTGATTTCGCATCCTTGAAGGTATACGGCACCGAGTTCATGTTGCCGTTCATATAAAGATCACGCGCATACCGACCGATGTAGCCGACTTCCATCAGCAGCCGCCAGGGCAGATCGCGCTGGATGGTCAGGTTGATGACGTGATTGCGCGGCACCTTGATGAACGGATCCACCGAGAAGGAGAGTGTTTCGCCGAAGGGTTTGTCGGGAATGACCGGCGAAGTCAGTTGCTGCGGCACGGTCGGCAGCGGGATGGGGCCGTCAACACCGATGCGGAACGGATCACCATTGCTGTTTTTCGGCGCAGTGATATTGACCGTCTGCGCGAAGCCGACGCCGAGCGTGGGAATGATGATCGTCTGCACTGTGTTGGTGCGGTCATAAACCAGCGAATAACCGCCGCGAATCACGGTCTTGCGATCACCGAAGGCCTTGCCCATCCAGCCGTCCTTGAACGACGGATTCCAGGCAATCGAAAGGCGCGGCGAAAAATCGGCAAAGTCAGTGTCGTAAGCCGTGTCGCGTCCGGCATTCTTGAGCGGCAGGTAAGCAAGGTCAGGATTATAGATCACTCCCTGCTCGGCAGCGGCCAGCTTGTCGGCCATGTACTTCTTGTAATCAACGAGCTTGCCGCTGTCCTTGAAGGCAATCACGGTCTGTTTGCCTGAATCCTCAATCGGCGGCGTCTGCCAGTTGTAGGTCAGCCCGTAAGTGAGCGTCAGCGACGGCTTGATGCGCCACGTATCGGAAGCATAGAACTCGTAAGCGCCGAGCGTGGATTTGGTGAACAGGCCGGTGCCGAGCGGTTGCAGCTTGAGATTGGCATCGCGCGTGATGAGCGCCGGAACCTGGCTGACGATGCCGAGCAGACTGGCATACAGGTCATTGTAGCGGCTCGTGTCGGAGGCAGTCACAAAGCCCGGACGCTGCGAGGCCGGAATCGTCACGAAACCGCCTTCGGTACTGACTGCGGCGACCGGTGTGGTGATTGACCCGATGACTTTGTCATCGCGGAAGTCAACCGAGCGAATCCGGCGAATGTTGGTGCCGCCCTGAATGTTGTGGCCGCCCTTCGTCCAGCTCACGGTATCGGCCCACTGATAAATATTGAGCGTGCGGAACTGATGACGGGCGCGCTGCGTGTCCACGTCAATGATGTCATCGAGCACGCCGCCGTTGGCAATGGTGTTGCCCAGGTTGATGGCCGCGTTCAGGCCGACGAAGGGTTTGGGCGAAATGATCTGAAAGTCGAGCCGGTCGTGCAGCCAACTGAAACTCGCCTGATTGGTGAGCGTCGGCGTCAGCACTCCGGTCAGCGTGGCAACTGCGTTGCGCGGGCGTTGCGGGCTGTTGCCGGTGGCGACCTTGTTCTGAATGTCAACCTGTCCGGCATTGGTGTTGAGCTGCCGGTTGGCTGAAAACTTGCCGCTGAAATTCCACTTCTCGCTGAATTTGTGATCAACCTTGCCGAGGCTGAAATCGTCCTGCGTAATGAGCGGCGCGGCGAAGGTGAAGCCGGCAGTGTTGAGTCCGTCACCCTGGGTAAAGTCATTGGGGGAAGGATAGAGCTTCAGGTATTCGAGGACTTTCGGGCTGGCGCCGATGCTCCGCGGGTCGAGCGCCTTGAGCGCGTTCTGGTCAATGGTCTGAATCACGCCGCTCGCATCGCGGAAGCGCATGATCCCCTGTTTGTAGGTATCGGTCGGCACAATGCGCGTGACACTTGCCGAACGCGGATTGCGGCGGCCTTCGTAAGCCAGAAAGAAGAAGGTTCGGTCTTTGATGATCGGCCCGCCGACGGTGCCGCCAAAGCGATTGTCGAGCAGGAAGGGCCGCTTGATGCCAAGCCGGTTATTCGTCCACGAATTGGCCGCCAGCGCGTTGTCCTGGTGATACCAGTAGGCGCTGCCGTGCAGGGAATTGGTGCCGCTCTTGGTGACCATTGAAATCTGCCCGCCGGAGGAGCGGCCAAAGGTGGCATTGGCGTTGGCCGAAGTCCCGCGAAATTCCTCAATCGTGTCAACCGGCACGGGAATAATGGTGCGGAAGGTCTGGCCGATGACGTTGTCTGAGACGTCCACGCCGTCAAGGCTGATCACGGTCTGGTCATTGCGCGCACCGGCAAATTCGCCGGTCGGCGTCGTGGCCGGTTGCAGCGCAAAGAGCGAGTTGACCTGGCGGTTGACATTCGGCAGTTGCTTGAGCCGTGATTCGTCGAAGACGCTGCCGACGCTGGCATCAGCCGTCTGCAACTGTGCTTCGACGCCTGCCGTGACCTGTTCGATGACCTCGACCTGACCGACTTCAAGCGCCACATTGACGGTGGCGACGGTGGTGGTTTCAGCCTTCACGTCGGTAATGACTTTGGTCTTGAACCCCTGGGCCGTGACGGTCAGCTTGAGCAGGCCGGGACTGACCGCGTAAAAATTGTAGCGACCGACGGTATCAGTCGTGACAGTGCGCTCGGTGTTGGTGGTGGTGTCGGTGAGTTTGACTGTGGCTCCGGCAACCGCCGCGCCGGTGGCGTCAGTCACCATACCGGAAACAGTAGTCGTCGTGGCAGTTTGCGCCAGCGCCGACACGGGAATCAGAACTGCCAGAAGGAAGATGGCAGACAGACAGCGGAAACGCATGACAAACCTCCTCATTATTGGGTTGAGTAATGGGGTTATTGACGAAGCCTCTGACGAGAAGCTCTTTTCAGTTCCAGCAAAGCGTTTCTGGCCGTTACTTTCTTAGAATCGTTATGTTGTGCGTAGAAGGGAAATCTGCGACTCAGCTCTCACGAAACGAGCAGATGGTATACCAAATCATGAGAATGGTACAAGGAATTTGGAATTTTTGGCGGGATGCAAAATTTATTGAATCAGGCTGTGTTCAGACTCAGCGGACGCAGGCATAAATCAGTTCATCAAAAGTCTGACCGTCTTTGGTGACGGCCTTGCGGTGACGGGCTTCAAACTGATAACCGGCCTTTTCCAGGACGCGCATTGAAGCGGCGTTGAATTCAAAAACACCGGCATAAATACGGCACAGATCATAGTGAGCAAAGGCGTATTCCGTCACGGTCTGCACTGCTTCAGTCACGATGCCGCGCCCCCAGAACTCTTCACCGAGCCAGTAACCGATTTCGGCTGAGCGGCGATAAATATCATCTCTGAGGATCAGCCCGATGCCGCCGACGGCCTGGTCTTCGACGACGATGGCCAGCGCCAGACTCGGCCTGAGCGTGGCCGCGTGCTGAATCCACCAGCGCGCATCGGCCAGCGTATACGGATACGGGAATCCGTCGCGCAGATTCCGCGAAACGTGGCGATTGCTGGCGTGGCGCACCAGCGAATGTTCATCACCCTGCTTCCAGAGGCGAAGCGTGAAGCTGCTGCATTTCAGTTCCATAGCCTGAAAGTCTTTCCCCGAAGGCCCGGCAATCGCGGAATGTGTGGAGTGCGGCAGCCTGGCGCCGCTTTGGTTTCCGGCACGTTCAATCTTTGGAATCCAGGAAGGATTATTCCACAAAGTCACACGAAGCAGCACGAAGTAAGATGAAAAGCTGTGGTTTTGCTTCGTGAATCTTCGTGTCGCTGCGTGAATGAATTTTCTATTCCGGGAATGTGTGCATTCGCGGCTCTTATTTGCGAATGCGCGCAAACTGTTCAGTGACGGCGCGGGTGGTCTGGCCGAAGCGGGCAATGACCTGGCGATTGATGAAATTTCCCGCTGACCGCGTAAACTGCCGCGACGTGGGCCACCACTGCACGACAATCGAAGTGCGGCCATTGCCAAAAACCCGCAGCACGACGCTGCGCCAGCGATTGTGCGGGCCGGGCGGCTCGACCATGCCGACGCGGCGGCGATACTGGCGCGGAATGTTGATGTTGCCGGGCACGCCGGGCAGTTCCAGCCTGATTTCACGTTCCTGATTGACTTCGCCGCTCCACGAAATCACCTTCGGAGACATATCAACCAGCGGCTGATCGGCCTCATCGCTGCGGTCATCGCGGCGACTGTCGGTTCCGCGATAATCAGGCTGATTCCAGGGACGGTCATTGTTGCGCGGCTCGCGCTGAATTTCAGGACGCGAAGGCGCAGGGGCGGGCACATCCTGAGCCACTTCGTCGTGGTTCTGTTCGTGACGCGCTGACGGATAGCCCTGCCGTTCGCGCTGCCCGCTGCCGGAAGGCGACCACGCCGGTTCGTTATTTTCAGGGGCGGTTTCGCGCACCGGCCCGCGACTTTCAGCCGGATTGCTCTGCGGTTGCGGATCGCGTGAAACCAGAATGGTCGGCGCGGGCACAGGCGGCATTTGCGGTGCGGCGGCTGGCGGTCTGACCTGCGGCGCAGGCGTGGCGGTCGGCGTCGGCCTGGCTGTCGTGACCAGCGCCATCAGCTTTTCACCCAGGCGGCGCGCAAATGATGGCTGCTGAGCCGCACTGGCCGCGCTGTTTGATTGCTTGTCCGGCGCAACTGAACCGGCTGCCACGTTGCGCTGCGGCAGCGTCTGATTCGATTGTACTGCCTGGGTTGCATCAGGCGACACCGACGGCGTGACCTTCAGTGTTTCTGAAGCGGCCTCCTGATGCTGCGTCAGGCCGGGCAGCGTCGAGGCAATGTATGGTTGCAGCGATGACCAGACCTGCGCGCCATACAGCGCACCTGCCGCAAGCAGCAGCACCAGCATTGCCGCAACAGCCAGCACCCGGCGGCGACGGCGCGCATCAGTTCGCTGAAGTGCAGCGAAACTGTGATCAGCAGCATCAGCCGAAGTGATTTCAACCGGGCTGACTTCAGTATCCGGCAGGGCCGCTATGACCGGTTCCGGTTCAGCGGGCGAAGCTGACGCCGGTTCCGGCAGTTCGGGCAGGCTGCTGAGAATCGTGGCCAGGCTTTCCGGCCTGGCGCTGAGCGGCACGACGACGCGGGCCGAAACTCCGTCGCGGTGAGGCCGCAGATCGGCGGCGAATTCTTCAACGGTCTGCGGTCGCCGGTTCGGGTCTTTGGCCAGCGCGCGCAGAATTGCGGTTTCGACTCCGGCGGGCAGATCAGGCACGAGCAGGCGCGGGCTGACGGGTTCATCCCTGATCTGTTTGACGGCAATTTCAGTCGGCGTCAGGCCCGTAAAAGGCCGCTGTCCCGTCAGCATTTCATACAGCACAACGCCGAGCGAATAAATATCGGAGCGATGATCAATCGTCAGGTTCTGGCACTGTTCCGGCGACGCATAAGAGACAGTGCCGCTCAGCACGGCGTACTGCGTGAACGGCGGATTGCCGGGCGGCTGCGGAATCCGCGCAATGCCGAAATCAATGATCCTGAGGCCCTGCAACTTTGTGTCAGCCGCCGTTTCGCAAAGAAACAGATTGCGCGGGTTCAGGTCGCGGTGAATGATGCCGCGCGCGTGCACGGCGCTCAGTCCGTCCGCGACGGCTTCGGCCAGGCGAATGGTTTCGCGCACGCTGAATCGGCCACGTTCGCTCAGTTCCTCGCGCAGCGTGTGGCCCTGCAAATGTTCCATCACGATGTAGCGCAGTTCATCGGTGATCAGGTCAGTATCGAAAATCCGCACGATGTTCGGGTGCAGCAGGTTGACCAGGGCGACCACTTCGCGGCGCATGCGTTGCAGCATTTCTGACCAGTAATTGCGCAGCGCCTTCTGATCAAAGGCTTCGCCCGGCGAGTTGCGCACAAGCTGGCGCGGGTCGCTGATTTTGACGACGACGGTCTGATCGGTGTGCAGGTCGGTGGCAATAAAGACGGTGGACAAACCGCCTTCGCCGAGGTGTTCGTGAATCAGATAGCGTCCGCTGAGGCTGCAATTGAGCAGCCGGTCAAACTGAGGTTCACGCGGATGACCACAGTGCGGGCAAAAGACAGTCAGATCGAGCAGGTCACCGGAACAGCGTGCGCAGCGTGTCATAATTGGCGGCTCCTTCAAATGAAGATGACCAGAACCGATGAAGTCGGGAAGCGACTTAATTCAGGTTTCCCACAGGGAAGGTTTAAGGGTGCGCAGAGTATAGAAGAAAGTCACCGGAAAAACTATCAGAATTCTGCGGAAAGAACAGATCACGGATGACACCGATGCGGCGGATTAATGGCTGATCTGATCCGCCCTGATTCGTCGCATCAGCGTCATCTGTGGTCTGTTCTTTCCGCAGCTTTTCAATTGGCCGCGCGAATGTTGTACACTGGCGCACTTCTTTTCGACACCACTCTGAGGAGAAATGCTGATGAGCAATAAAGTCCGCGCCGTGGTGGCTGGCGCGACTGGTTATTCAGGACGTGAACTGATCCGGCTGCTGTTGCAGCACCTGCGCATCGAACTGGCCGGAGCCTTCGCTTCACCGAATGCTGAACCGACTCCGCTGACGACCATCCACCCGCAACTGACCGGCCTGACGAAGGCCGTCTGCCAGCCGTTTGATGAGGCTGAGATTGCGCGTCTCGGCGCGGAACTGATCTTTCTGGCCACGCCCAACGAGTTCTCGCACGAAGCGCTGCCGTCGCTGCTTGAAAACAACGCCACCATCGTTGATCTGAGCGGTTCGTTCCGGCTGCGCGATGCCGCGCTCTATCCGAAATTTTACGGCTTCACGCACACGCGGCCCGATCTGCTTGACCAGGCAGTTTACGGGCTGACCGAATTTGTCCGCGAAGAATTGCGCGGGGCGCGGCTGATTGCCAATCCCGGCTGCTATCCGACTTCGATTCTGATTCCGGTTGCGCCGCTGCTGAAGGCCGGAGTCGTTGACAGCGGGCAGCCGATCATCTGCGATTCAAAATCGGGCGTCACGGGCGCGGGCAAAACGCCGAGCGCCGGAACGCACTTTGTCGAAGTCAGCGAGAGTTTCAAGACCTACAACATTTTCAGGCATCGTCATCAGCCTGAAATCGCGCAGGGCCTCGGCCTCAGCCGCGATTCAGCCTCGCTGATCTTTACGCCGCACCTGCTGCCGATCAGTCGCGGCATTCTTTCGACCATTTATGTTGCGCTCAAACCGGGCGTGACCCGCGCCGACATTCATCACATCTGGCAGCAGTCGTTCGCCGGTGCGCCGTTTGTGCGTATCTTTGACGGCGCGCAACTGCCCGAAATCAAGTTTGCGGCGAACACTCCGTTCTGCGACATCGGCTGTGCGGTTGATGAAGCGGGCAGCGGTGACGCGCCGCGCCAGGCCGTCATCGTCTCGGCGGAAGACAACCTGCTGAAAGGCGCCGCCAGTCAGGCGCTGCAAAACGCCAATCTCGCGCTCGGCTTCGATGAACGCGAAGGCATCATCTGAATACTGCAACACTGAAATTATGCGAGCTGTCGTCAAACTTGGAGGAAGTGTCCTGAGCGAAACGGGGCTGCGGCTGCGGCTGGTTTATCAGATCAGCGAACTGCGCCACGACGGACACGAACTGGTGCTGGTGCACGGAGGCGGCAAACAGATTGCCGCGCTGCTTGACCGGCTGGGCATTGCATCGCGCTTTCACGAAGGTCTGAGAATCACCGACCGCGAAACCCGCGATGTCGCGCAGATGGTCCTGAGCAAGGTCGGCAAGGATCTGACGGCTGACCTCTCGCGCCTGAACATTCCGGCAGTCAGCCTGGCCGGTGGCGACGGGATGAGTTTTCTGTCGCACAAAATGCGGCTCGATGACGGCACTGATCTGGGTTATGTCGGCCAGGTCGTGCGCACGCGGCCTGACCTGATTGAAGCGATTCTGAAGATCAGCATGATTCCGGTCATCGCCTGCCTGACGCTCGGCGCGCACGACAACGAATATTACAACGTCAACGGCGATCAGATGGCTGCTGCGGTGGCTGCGGCCTGCCGCGCTGACGAACTGATTTTTGTCACCGATGTCGGCGGCGTGCGCGATGCTGAAGGTCAGCCGATTGCGAAACTCAATCGCGCAGGCATCAATGAACTGCTCTCAAGCGGCGTGGCGAGCGGCGGCATGCGTCCGAAACTGCGCGCCTGCCTGGAAGCCCTCGATGCCGGAGTCCGCCGCATAGTTATCATCGGCGCGGCCACCGAAATGTCTTTGCAGCGCGTGCTGAGCGGTGAAGAAATCGGCACCGCGATTACTGAATGAGCGAATTACTTTTCGTTTGCGGCACACTGCTGCCGGAACTCGTTCCGGCTGCGCTGAAGGAACTTGTCGCACGCTTTGAGTTGATCGGCTCCGGCGTCGTGCGCGGCAGAATGTATGACCTCGGCGAATATCCCGGCGCAGTGCCTGACGAAAGCGCAGCGACGCGGATTGTCGGAAAGGTTTTCCGGCTGCCTGCTGACGACGCGCTGCTCAGTGCGCTCGATGATTATGAAGGTTACGATCCGCAGTCGCCGTCAGCGAGTCTGTTTGTGCGCACCCGCTGTACCGTCACTTTGTCTGACGGCAGTCAGGCTGAATGCTGGATGTATGCTTACAATCGCCCGACCGACGGCCTGCCGCTGATCGCTGACGGCGATTACCTGAAGGCGCGGGAGGCGCTGAAGAAAGGAACACTGAAAGACTGATGGAAATTCGACGCGCCAGAACGGACGATGCCGTACAGATTCACGCGCTGATCAATCATTACGCGGGCAAACAACTGATGCTGCCGCGCAACCTGCTGAGCATTTACGAAAACATCCGCGACTTTCACGTAGCGGTTGAGGACGGGCGGGTGCTCGGTTGTTCAGCCCTGCATTTCACCTGGGGCGATATGGCCGAAGTGCGTTCGCTCGCGGTGGACGAAAACGCAGGCAAGCGCGGCATCGGGCGCGCCCTCGTTGAAGCCAACATTGCCGAAGCGCGTGAACACGGTCTGGTGCAGGTTTACGCTTTCACTTACGTCACCGAATTTTTCTCGAAACTCGGTTTTCACGTCGTCGCGCACGAATCAATGCCGCGCAAGGTCTGGATGGACTGTGTCAACTGCAACAAGTTCAACTGCTGTGACGAGGTGGCGATGGTGCTGGATTTGCAGCCCGGCACACACCCGGAACCATTCGATGTCAGCCAGGTCAACATTCCGCTGGTCAGAATTGAAAAGTCGCGGGCGGAAGAATAAATGGCATTTGCGGGAACCAGACGGCGCTGGCGGCGTGTGTATTAATCGCAGCCATCCCCCGTCTCAGTTGACGAACGCAGGACAATTGTCCAACGCAGAAAGGAGCATCTTCCATGTCGAGAACCATGAGAATTGAACTGCTTCTGCTGCTGTGCCTCAGCCTGGCCGTTGTGATGACCAGCGTTTCGGCTCAGCCCGCAGCCACGCCCGACCGCAAAGCATTTACCGAAGCATTGAAAATCAAAGAGCCGGACAAGAAAATTGCCGCGCTTGAAAAGTTCCTGGCTGACTTTCCGAAAAGCCAGGCCGTCGCACAGGCCCATCTGATGATCTTCGATACGCTGGTCAAAAACTTTCCCGACCAGAAAGCCCGGATCATCGAACAGGGCAATAAATACATCGAAAAATCGCAGGAATTTGCCCGGCCATTTCTCTACAACGACCTCGCGGGCCGCCTGCTTGACGCCGGCATTCTGCTGGATGAAGCCGAGAAACTGGCCGTCAAAGGTCTCGCTGCGACTGAAGAAGAACTGGCTAAAACAGCCCGTCAGCGCAAGGCGGGCTATTACGCATCGCTGGGCCGCATCTACCTGAAGCAGAGTAAGCTGAAGGAGGCCGAAAAGAATCTGAAACTCGCCGCTGAATACAATCCGCAACTGACGACGGCGCAGGTCGGACTGGCTGAACTTTATCTGAAGCAGGGCAACGAAAAGCTGGCGCTCGAAACCTATGCCACTGCCGCCGCTTCAGGCAAAGTGTCCGCTGCCACGCGGCGACAGTTCGAGGAGCTTTACAGCAAACAGCACGGCGGTTCGACCAGAGGCCTGGATGAGATGCTGGATGAAAAATACCACAAGCTCTTTCCGATGCCTGTCAAAGTCACGGCCTATGCGCCGTCGGCAAAACGCACGAAACGCACTGTGCTGGCTGAGGTCTTCACGGGCGCGGGTTGCGGGCCGTGCGTGGCGGCTGATCTGGGTTTCGATGCGATGATGGAACGTTACAGGCGCGATGAACTGACGGTGCTGATGTATCACCTGCACATTCCCGCGCCTGATCCGATGACGAATCCGGCGACACAGGCGCGCGGCAAATATTACGAAGTGCAGGGCGTGCCAAGTTACGTGCTGGACGGCAGGAAGAGCAGCGGCGGCGGCACGCGCGAGATGACGCAGGGCTTTTATGATCGCGTCAACCCTGATGTCGAAAGCCAGCTTGAGAAGAATGCCGAAGCCGATTTGAAAATTGATGCGGCGATGGATGGCCTGGTTATTAAAGGCATGACCACCGTCAGCAATGTCAAAAGTGATTCGGCAAATCTGAAACTGCACGTTGTCCTTGCCGAAGAAAAGGTGCGTTACAGCGGCGAGAACGGTATCCGGTTTCATCCGATGGTCGTGCGCAGCGTGGCCGGGAGCGATTACGGCGGCTTTGCGGTGACGGCGAAGGATCAGCAGACGTTTGCCTGGACTTTCGACCTCAGCGCCATCAGCGCCGAAGCGAAAAAGCATCTGGATGAGTACGAAAAGACCGGGCGCAGCGAGCCTTTCACCTTCAGCGAAAAGAAGGATCAGATTGATCCGAACAGCCTGACGGTCGTGGCCTTTGTGCAGGACGAAAAGAGCAAAGCCGTGCTGCAAAGCGCGAGTTTCAGAATCAAACGTCAGGTCGCCTCGAACGGAAACTGATGATTCACGCTGACACGAACTGCCAGTATTTTGCTCAATTCACACAGGCAGCCGCGCTGTGCCTGCTGCTGGCTGCCTGTGTCTTTGCCCAGGACGCTGCGCCGATCAATCCGATCAAATGGAAGCTCTGCGCTGAAACGCCGTCACAGCCGCTGCTGCCCGGTGCGCGGCTGACGCTGAAACTGACGGCTGAGATTGACGAAGGCTGGCATCTCTATTCAACCACTGAACTGGAACGCGGCCCGAAACCGACGCGCATTGCGCTGGCGCCAAATCAGCCCTTTGAACTCGCGGACATCGAATCGCCCGAACCGCGCCGCGAATACGATCAGAACTTCGGCATTGAAACTGAATTTTATGAACAGTCGGTGACATTCGCGCTGCCCGTGCAGGTCAAAGCCGACGCTCCGGCAGGCGCGCATAAACTCGCGGTGATCGTGCGCTATCAGACCTGCAACGAACACCTGTGCCTGCCGCCGAAACTGCTCAAACTGGAAGTTGAAGTGCCGGTCAGTCGTCAGACCGGCATCCGATTACGGACACTGCAATCTCAAAAACGGACACTCGCGCTGATGGCCCGGCAGGCGCTGAACCGGCAAAGCTGAATTATTCCGTCATTTAATTTTTCAGCACTGCTGGCACGAATCTGGCTTACCCGATTAATGGAAGGACACACTTGATCAACGATGACTGAAACAGCTCAATCCCCGAACCCTCAGACCACAAATTCTGATTTGCCCTCTGAAAAACGCCGCACCCCGTCAGACTCAATCACCGCTCCGCGCGGCTTTGTTGCCGCGAGCGTGCGCTGCGGGCTGAAAAAAAACGGTGACGACCTCGCCATAATTTATTCCGAGGTTCCAGCAGTGGCCGCCGCTGTCTTTACGCAGAACCTGGTGCAGGCTGCGCCGGTCGTGTTGTCGCGTGAACACCTGCGGCATAAAACTCATCGCGCCTTCATCGTCAATGCCGGATGCGCCAACGCCTGCACCGGCGAAGCGGGAATGAAGGATGCACAGCGCACGACGCAGTTGCTGGCCGGACTTCTTAACTGCGATCCGCGTGAAATTCTGGTCGCTTCAACGGGCGTGATCGGCGTGCGCTTGAAGATGGAAAAGCTGGAAGCAGGCATCAGCGCCGCTGCGTCACAGCTTTCGCGCGCGGGCGGCGCGGGCGTGGCCGAAGCAATCATGACCACCGACACGCGGCCCAAGCGCGCCGTGAAGCGGCTGAAAATCGGCGGCAAAAGCGTGACCATCGCGGGCGCGGCCAAAGGCTCAGGAATGATCCATCCGAAGATGGCCACGATGCTGTCATTCGTGACGACCGACGCCGCGATCAGCAAAACGGCATTGCAGGCCGCGCTGAAGCGGGCCGTTGAAGCGAGCTTTAATTGCATCTCGGTTGACGGTGACACTTCAACCAACGACACTCTGGCCGTGCTGGCCAATGGCGCGGCGCAGAATGAACCGATCAAAGAAAGCAAAGGCGAGGCCTTCGAGCAGTTCACCAGGGCGCTCACCGATGTCTGCCGCGCGCTGGCCATTGCAGTCGCCCGCGACGGCGAAGGCGCGCGCAAGCTCATCACTGTGCGGGTGCTGAAGGCGCCGACCGCGCGCGATGCGAAACGCATTGCTGAAACGATTGCCACCAGTCCGCTCGTCAAAACCGCGATTGCCGGTGAAGACGCCAACTGGGGCCGCCTGATGATGGCTGCCGGTCGCAGCGGCGCGAAATTCGATGTCTCGAAGGTTGAAATCAGAATCGGCAATCTGCCGGTTTGTCGCCAGGGTGGCGGGCTGAAGTTCGATGAACAGCGGGCGCTGGAAATTCTCAAACGCGATGAAGTCACGCTGACAATCAATCTGCATCAGGGCGAGGCTGAGATGACAGCCTGGACGTGCGACCTGACGGAAGGTTATATTCGCATCAATGCAGATTATCGTTCATAAATCAGGATTCCAGCCGTTATATGAATGATGCTAAGATTCAAACGCCGGATTCCGCTTCCAACTTTTTTGCAACCGCCCGGCTGCGGGGTTCGTAAGGTTTTGTCGAACTGGCGAGGCCTTCATCCGTCAAACGTAATCACATCATCTGAGTTCAGATTCTGAAAGAAAGTTCCGAAAGGGAGATTTGCAATGATGACCAGGTGGCAACAGTTTCTTACCACTTATCTGACCGCCGTCGTAATGACTGCGCTGTGCGCGTTCGCAGGTTCCGCACAAACGCCGCAGCCCCCCGCGACTCAGCAGAGCGGGCAGGATCAGACCAGTCCGCTTAATATTCAGGCGCGCCCGATTCCGACCCGAACGGTCGGGCTTGACCCCGGCAAAATCGTGAACTGGACGCTCAAGGACGCCATTCTGGCGGCGCTCGAAAACAACCCGGACATCGAGCTTGAACGCGTCAATGTGCGCCGGGCGCAGTTTGATCTGTTCGCGGCCCAGGGTTTTTATGATCCGTCCGCGACCTCAGGCATCAGCTACAACTCGCGTATCGTGCCGAACACGAGCCGCAACACCGGTCTGGGTTCGAGCGTGCCGAGCATCAATTTTCAGACGGTCAATTACAATTTCGGGTTTCAGCAGTATTACGAGCGCACGGGAGGCTTTTACTCAGTTGCCTTCAATAACTCGCGTTCGACTTCCAACCAGGCGACGCTGACGCCGAATTACCAGCCGTCGCTGGCCTTCAACATCACGCAGCCGCTGATGAAAAATTTCGGCATTGACGTGAACCGGCGGCTGATCAAAATTCAGAAAAAGAATCTTGATCTTTCGGACGCCGTCTTTCGTCAGCGCGCCATTCAGATCATTGCCCAGGTGCAGCAGGCTTACTGGGATCTGACCTTTGCGATCAAGAACGAAGAGATTCAGCGCGCCTCGGTGAAGCTGGCCGAAACGCAGCTCAACAACAACAAGCGTCAGGTCGAGGTCGGCACGCTCGCGCCGATTGATATTGTCTCAGCCGCGACTGATCTTGAAACCCGTCGGCAACAGGTCTTTCAGGCGATGAACGCCGTCGCACAGGCCGAAAACACGCTCAAGCAACTGACCGTGAGCGGCCCGAACGATGAGCTGTGGACTTCGCAGATTACGCCGGTTGAATCCTTTGAAGTGCAGACCAACACGCTGCCGCTGCCCGATGCGATGAAACTGGCGATGGAAAACCGGCCCGAACTCAAACAGTTTGCGCTGCAAAAAGAGATCAAGCAGGTGGATATTGATTTCTTCCGCAATCAGACCAAGCCGCAGGTTGATTTCGTGGCGTCGTATGGCACCAACGGCGCGGGCGGCACACCGGCGATTGTGGGCAACGTCATTCCCAGTTGCTCAAGCCCCGTGACCATCAACAATCAGCCGTATTGTCTTGGCCTGGGCATCGGGGCGGGCGCGACGCCGGGACAGTTCATTCCCATCGTCACGCAGACGCCCTTTACCACCAGCTCATTTGTCTCGTCAGATTTCGTCGGTGGTTACGGCACGGCGCTCAGGAATCTGTTCAAGAATGAATTCCGCGCCTGGTCAGTGGGCGTCAACATCACGCTGCCGCTGCGCAATCGCACCGCCAAAGCCAACCTCGGCAAGGCCCTCGAAGAGGCACGCCAGCTTGATTTGCAGACCCGCCGACAGATGCAGTCAATCGAAGTCGAAGTGCGCAACGCCGTGCAGTCAGCCGAAACCGCGAAGATGAGAATCGAAGCCGCCCGCGCTGCCCGCATCTATGCTGAGCAGCAGCTTGAAGGCGAGAACAAGAAATTCCAGGCCGGGCTTTCGACCACCTTCTTCGTGTTGCAGCGCCAGACGCAGCTTGCTCAGGCGCAGGGCGACGAAGTGCGCGCGCTGACTGATTTCAACAAGGCTGTCGCTGAATTGCAGCGCGTCATTGCGACGACGCTTTCCAGCAACAGCATCGCCGTCAGAGAGCCTGAAAAGGTGACGCTCGAAAAGAACAAATAAGCGCAGGCCCTTCAGTTTGTGATTGCTCACGGGCAGCCAGACCAGTTTGGCTGCCCTCTTTTCATGCAGTATAGTGAAACCCGTCTGCCACTGACTGCACTTAAACCGAAGCAGGCATCATCGGAATGCTGAATAAAACTCAGCCTTCAGGTGACGGTGTTGGGAGTTCCAGCCTGAGCTGGTTGTTTTTCAGACAGACCGGCTAAATCTCATGGAGTTAAGTCAGGCCGGAGCAGAACAGGAAGAGAGATGACGGAACAGACGGAAATAACGGAACGCACGGAACAAGTCAGACCTTGTGCAGTTCTGCTTTCGTGTGTTTCGTTATTTCCGTTTGTTCCGTCATCTCTCTGTTGCTTAACCTCCTGCCATTGAGCTGGAGCTGGAACCCCCAACACCGTCTCCTGAAACGGGCGTGACTGACGCAATCTTTCGAGCCTGCTCGCTCTGATTCAAATCGGAGCTGGAACCAACAATTCAAGCGAGAAATCCTGTTATGGCCGCTGACACAATGACCATTCTTTGTCTGGCGAGTTATGAAAAGGGCCAGGAATTTATCCGCGAATGCAAACGGCAGGGCTGCACGGTGCTGCTGCTGACGGCGGAAAAGCTGGCCGAAGCCGACTGGCCGCGCGAGAGCATTGACGAAATCTTTCTGATGCCCGATCCGTCAAAGAAGCCTGACATCATTTACGCCATCAGCTACCTGGCGCGCTCGCGCCGCATTGATCGCATTGTGCCGCTTGATGAATTCGATATTGAAACGGCAGCGGCATTGCGCGAACACCTGCGGATTCCGGGGATGGGCGAAACGACGGCGCGATACTTCCGCGACAAACTGGCGATGCGCATTCAGGCGCAGGATCAGGGCATTCTCGTGCCCGAATTTATTGAAGTCGTCAATTACGACCGCCTGCGCGCCTTTATGGATCGCGTGTCGCCGCCCTGGGTGCTCAAGCCGCGCTTCAGCGCCTCAGCCATCGGCATCAAAAAGTTCTCGAACCCCGATGAATTATGGCCGACGCTCGACACGCTCGGTGATGAGCAGTCATTTCATATTCTCGAACAGTTCGTGCCCGGCGAGATTTATCACGTTGATTCGGTCGTCTCTGAACGCGAAGTCGTCTTTTCAATCGCGCACAAATACGGCAAGCCGCCGTTTACGATTATGCACGGCGGCGGCATCTTCACTTCGCGCACGCTGCCGCGTGAAGGCGCAGAAGCGACGATGCTGCGCGATCTGAATCGCAAGGTGCTGCGCGGTCTGGGGCTGGTGCGCGGCGTGGCGCATACCGAATTCATCAAATCGGCGGCGAGTGGCAATTTCTATTTTCTCGAAACGGCGGCCCGCGTCGGCGGCGCGAATATCGCTGAAATGGTCGAAGCCGCAACCGGCGTCAATCTCTGGGCCGAATGGGCGCGCGTTGAATGCGACCCTGAAAGCCGTCCGCACCGGGTGCTGTCAACGAAGGAGAATTATTCCGGAGTGATCATTTCGCTGGCCCGGCAGGAACATCCTGATCTGTCGGCTTACACCGATGCTGAAATCGTCTGGCGCATGACGAAGAAATTCCACGCCGGGCTGATTGTCGCTTCGCACGATCCTGACCGGATCGAGCATCTGCTGAATACTTACAGCGAGCGGTTTTACCAGGACTTTTACACTTCAGCGCCGCCGCCCGATAAACCTACGGCCTGAAGGGGCAGAGGAACATTCTGCTTAGTGAATTTTTTGAGACCTGGTGGAGAACGGGGCACGGATAAAACTGATGCGGCGGATGGAGACTGATTGATCTGCCTGACCACAGTTTGCCAATGCTCAGGGCCTGAATGGCTCAACATCACCACAGAGGGCACAGCGGCGCACAGAGGTTTGACTTGTTGCTCTGTGTACCTCTGTGCCCTCTGTGGTGGCAGACGGTTGCCTCCACCCGCAAACTGCTGTCATTTGCTGCCTCGGCATCATCTGTGGTTTGTCTGAGTTATGACTGAACGATCAATGAAGATTGCAACCTGGAACGTCAATTCAATTACTGTTCGTCTGCCGCACGTGCTGGACTGGCTGGCAGCCAACAAGCCTGATGCGCTTTGTTTGCAGGAGATCAAATGCGTTGAGGCAAAGTTTCCGTTCGAGGCTTTCAGCAATGCGGGTTATGACGCCGCGATTTTCGGGCAGCCTTCCTACAACGGCGTGGCGATTATTACGCCGCAGCCGGTCAGCAATGTGCAGCGCGGATTCCCGCAGGATGAAGATGATGCGCCGCGCCGCCTGATCGCCGCTGATGTCGGCCCGATCAGAATCATCAATGTTTACATCCCGAACGGTTCAGCAGTCGGCGCAGACAAGTATATTTTCAAGCTCGACTGGCTGCAGCGGCTGCGCGGTTATTTCGATGCGTACTGTGATCCGCAGAGGCCGGTGCTGCTGTGCGGTGACTTCAATATTGCACCGGATGATCGTGACGTTTATGACCCGGTGGCCTGGGCCGGACAGATTCATTGCAGCCAGCCCGAACGCGACGCGCTGAAAACCGTGCAGGACTGGGGCCTCGTGGATACCTTCAGGCTGCATCACCCTGAAGCGGGTTTTTATTCGTGGTGGGATTATCGGTCAGGCAGTTTTCGGCGCGATCACGGATTGCGGATAGATCACATCTGGGTGTCACCGCCGCTCGCTGAAATGTGCGTTGATGCCTGGATTGACAAAACTCCCCGCGCGCTTGAACGCCCGTCAGATCACACGCCGGTCATTGCTGAATTCAAAGTGGACAGGCAGCCGTAAGCTGAGTTTCATTCGCTTCAGCTTCGCGGGCATCAGGATCTGAGTTTTTTCGGTTCATTCGGGAGAATCGTGATGGCTGAAAGCAGGTGCGCCTGTCAGCAGTTTGCGCGTTTGCAGGGAGCAGCGGCGCAGGCTTATAGTGCCAGTTTCCTTGAGCGCGTGGCGGGCGATGAGCCGTCAGCCGCGCTTTATCGCTGCCGCGAATGCGGCACGCGCTGGCGCAAAGTTGAAACCGAAGGCGAAAAACGCGCCTCGCTGCTGCGGCTTGAAGATGACGATGCTTCATCTCAGTGCGGTTCAGACTGAAAGAGAGAAATTGATTTAATGGGAATGCAGACGAGAGAGAACCCTGACACCGGCAGGCTGGAAGTTTTGAAAGGTGATGACTGGGTGGATTTTGAAGCGTACCGGCAGCAGCAGATTGCCGAAGCCTACGACAATTCCATCAAATTTCTGCGCGAGCGACTGGGCGAAGATTTCTCCGCTGCGGAATCAACTGCCGGTGAAGAAGAGAAGAGAAGAAAAGAGGGATGAAAGGGCAGCGTGATCCTGAGCGCAGGTGCTTCCTTTTCTCCTTTTCCTTGCCATTGCCCTGATAAACCCTGCCTGACACAGCCTGGCCAGACCGGGTGATTTATTTCCTGCCTGCCATTTTCGATGTTGGCATCAGCCGCCGGATTGGTTAACATCACGTCGTTAACTGCACACACTCAACGCCGACAATTGATCTGAAACCGGGAGCCTGTCTGCTCCTTCCTCTGACCTGGCGAGCAATGCTGACTCTCTCACGCATCTCTGCTTGTCGCAGTGTCAGCTATCCGGAGGTTCTCTTATGGCCCGCTTGACCATTTCCTGCCCGGCTGCGCGCCAGTCGCTGCCCCTGTTTGCAATTCTGATCGCTGCCTGCCTGATGATCATTCCGGTCAGGGCGGGCGACGCCAATTATTTCGCGCTCGAACAGGTCACGACGCTGCCCGCCACATTGTCGAGTCTGCTGGTGCAATCGCCGGTGCTGGTCAATGTTCCGGCAGGTGCCACCCTGTCGGTGACGCTGCTGCGCAATGGCGCGGTGATGGCGACCAGTCGTTTGAAATTCAATTCGGCTTACAACAATAACCAGCTCGTGCCGCCGGTTCCGCTGGCCTCGTTTTATCCGACCGGATCGAACGTCGGCCCTGGTCAGCCGCTGCCGGGCGCAACGCTGACGCCGGGCCTGGCCGACCTTGACGCGCTGGCCGCAGGCATCAGTCAGTATCAGTTGTTGTGGGTCTTGTCCGATGGCGTTATTGCCACCCCATCGCGGGCGGTCGCCACCTCGACGACCAGCCCGCTCAATCTGGTTGATCTGAAACTGGCCGCCATCTCAGCCGCGCTGCGACCAGGCGATCAGAAACCCGGTTCAGTGCTGATTTACAACCGCTACACTTCGAGCGCCGCCAATCCGGCCCGCGAAGACAGTTCAATCAGTCTCTCCAACACCAGCCTGACCGATGGCGTTTATGTGCGCCTGTTTCTGATCAACGGCACCTGTCAGCCGGTTGATTACACCATCTGTCTCAGCCCGCGCCAGACCGTCAGCCTGCTGGCCAGCGACCTTGATCCGGGCAGCCGGGGCTATATGATTGCCGTCGCCTGCGATTCAGCCGGACAGCCGCTTCAGCACAACTGGCTGACCGGCAGCGTTGCAGTCAAGCAGCCCAATCCGGTTAACGGCTCGGCTTACGATGTGACGCTGAGCGCGGTGGCGATTGCCAAACGGACTGGCGGCGTAGTGGCTCCGACAGGCGGCGTGGCCGAGATGGCATTTGACGATGTGATGTATGACCGCTTGCCGGCTCAGGTCGGGGCTGACGACGTGCCCAGTCAGACGGGCGGACTCAACAACACGACGCTGGTGGTCTTTCGTCCGCTGCCGAATCTGGCGGGCGGGATTGCGGGCGCAACCTTTCGACTGACGGGCAGCAACAATTCCGGCGAGAGTACCACCGTTGATGTCAGCGCGACCAATGCCTGTTACAAGGACATTCCGCTCAGCACGCTGCGCACCACGCCGAAAATCAGCGATCTGATTCCGCCCGGTTCGACGGCGTGGTTTTCGGTGGCTCCGACTGAAAACCTGCCGGTGCTGGGCGCGCAGTTCAATTACGGCAGGTTCAGCAGCGGCGGCACCACGCGCGCGCTCAGTTACCTGACCGATTACCGGATCAGAATTCCGGTGACGGCGCTGGCTTGTCCGTAAATCTGCGGCGAAAGGAACGGCTGAATGCCCTGTCGGGTGGGCGTCATCTTTCAGAGTTTCAATTCCTGTTCGTGCGCTGCCCGTAATTCATCAATCGTGAGATTTCGCCTTCGGGCAGCTTCGCGCAGCAAATCCAGCGGTTCGATGACCTTCAACGGGCGAAACCGCTGTCGAAACTCCTTGCATTCTTCAGTGTGTCCGGTATTGAGGCTGAGCAGGTCTTTGTCACGGCTGACCAGGTAATGAGCATTGACAGCTCCGGCGAGATTGACGTATTGCTCATCGTCCCTGTCGCGTGTAAAAGTGAATTTCTTCGGGACGGAATGAACGATCTCGCCGGCTTCCTGCAACCGCTCAAGAAATGAATCCACCAGATCATCAGTCAGAGTCACAAAGGCCTGCCGAATTTTCGGGCGGCTGAGAACATCGGCAATTTCATCAATGATACCTTTGGACAGGAACAGGCGAAGGTAGCCGCTTCTCACCAGTCAGAGGCAGGAGGCCGCCGCGCTTTTCTCTCTGGCCGCGGCCACCAGCAGCACATTGCAATCGAAAACGACCCGCAGCTTTTCGGGTGAGGTCATTCCTCTTCTTCCTGCTGTCTGCGCTGAAAAGCTTCTTTTCTGGCTTCGGTAAAGAGTTCGTCAAGATCGTCTTCCGAATATCCCTTCGCTGCAACTTCGGCCCGAAAAGGCGCAAGGATTTCATCAAACGATTTCAGGCGTGGCGGTTCATCGCTTTCAGCGATTGCCCGCAGATACTCTTCCAGCGACAGGTGGCAGGCGGCAGCCTTCTCCATCAGCAGTCGCGCTGTCTCCTGACCGATTTCAATCTGAGTGGTTTGCAGACTCATAAACTGACCTCGCTCAGCGTCATCATATCGCAACCGGTGAGTGCTGGCGAACCAGGCCTGCGGGCAGTACTCAGCCTTATGTGTGCTGATTTAATGGCTAATCTGGGTTACGATTTCCTTCTCAGAGTTTTCGGACAAGTGACCTCTCCAGAATTTGATCACTTTCCCATTCCGATCTACCAAGATGATATAAGGTGTTGAGAAAATTTTCAGACGGTGGAATGGCACTGAGTCTAGAGAATCGATCTCAAATTGTAAGCTTCTCAAATATGATTCCACGTCTCTCCTGTTCTCACGAAATAAAGCAATCATTGGCAAATCTGGCCTTTGCTCCTTTATTCTCTGATAGACAGGTATCTCAGATGAGCAATGCACACAGTGAGTCGAAAGTCCTAGCACCAAAGTGCGTTCCTGTTTCAGGTGGTCTGCAAGAATAGAAAGAACACTATCTCCTATTCCAATGGATTTGGCACTGATTTGATCCGGTCGGCCTGCGAATGGCTGGGTTGGGCGATAATAACGAGAGGCAACAGAGATTATAGTCAGAATGCAACTCAACACTGTCAGCAGGTTTACAATTGCAGTTAGCCAAGTCTTCCAAGATTTATCAGGGATCTGATGCTCCATAGTCATAAATACAATCATCGCTTGATGGCTACGTTATGCAATATAGCGATTGGATTGTTGCGCTTGCTGACAGAGGCTATATTGCCGAGGCATAATGGCATTACACGGCTCGTTAGGTATCGGATTTCGAGGCATCCGGCTTTGACTCGGCACTCAACTGGTCCTGCTCTTGATTATCGGGCTGCCGGGGGCTTGGCATCGCTTACTGTATTTACTTTTTGGCAGGGTAGCAAAGTCACGCTCACCCCGCTCATTTTCAGCAGCCTGGTTCGATTTCTGGCATCCCAGAAATTGATTGATGGGTCGCCGGATTTAGCAGGCTGAAAGACAACCTTGTACTTGCCCGGTGCAAGAGCGTTAAAGTGGAACTCTCCTTTTTCGTTACTGAGGGCCTGCAAATATAGCCAAGGATGATTGATCTTCATTTCCTCTTGAGGAACAGCAATTACAAGCCACAGCCTGCCTGGTTTTTGCCGGTCAGACTCAGGGACAACCCCTGTTAAAGTTGAAGCCCCTTTTGCCAAAGTGACTCGGAACTTCCGGATTATTGTTCCCATCTCCACTGCTAACTGATCTGTGAGGAGATGGGCCATGTTGTCTCCTGGGACAATATCAATCTGTTTTACAAACCAAGAATCGTTGGCAATCTTCCATTCGGGGTGGTAATTGCCAGGCACAAGACCATTTAGTTCGAATTTCGTCTCATTCTGAATAGATACTCTGTAATGACCTTTCGGATCTCCTGCTAGTGCTAGGAGGATTTTATCTGGCCTGACGCTGCTGTTTTCTGAGCAGGCCGGGCCGTCTTTTTCATAGGCCACTTCACCAGAGATCCGGCCAAAAGGTTTGAGCGTTAACACTATATTCCTAACATCTGCACTACCAACTAGTACCTTCATCAATGGGGATGCAGCGACTATGTGACTGGCTGATTCTGCTGTTGCCCTAAGCTCATAAACCCCATCCTGTAGCCCGCTTATGAAGAACCTCTGCTGATCCGGGGACTGCTCAATTATATAAAGTATGGAATCTTTATCCGGCTCTCGCAACTCAACACGCAGGCGAACAATCCCTCTGTCTGGACCTGATTGATTCTCAATCAATCCATAAATCGACCTGCCTTGTCGCGCCCTCGGCCCCAGATCAATATCAATTCCACTGACGATCTGTCCCCCGAAAACGGTTACCAACTGCGCTGCGTCAGGGCGTATAACGGACGGGTAAAATACAGGTACAGAGCCATCAAAGGAAACTGGAAGGGAATAGTTATTCCGGCTGGGGTTAGCCACGATTCGGTATTTCCCAGGTGGCAAACCGTAGATCCTGTAGATTCCTCGGTCATCGGTCTGGAAGGTCGCAGGAATCTCAGGGGCGGGAACTGCATGGTCATTAATATCCCGAACCATCTGAACTGTAACCGGAAGCGCCACGACAGGTAAGTGCTGTGCCGTTATCCTCCCAGTAATTACCCCGCCTTTTTCCATACGTATTATACATTCTTCTCCCGGGAGGTATAGACGGGTTCCGGTATCAAGACTGATTTGGCTGATAAACCCGGGCGCAGAAGCACTTATTTGGTACCAGCTATTCCGTAAACCTGTTATTTTGAATTTTCCTTCAAGATCCGTAGTAACCGAATGATTATCATCTGCCCTTTGTGATCCTGGGACGAATGCACTTACAACTGCTGCTGGGATTCCGCCATTCTCGCTAATTACCGTTCCACTAATTTCCAGTGAGGGGCTGACCCGATTTTGTGAGAATGCCCCATAAACGAGGAGTGTAGTCAAGCTAAAAAGAATGACAATAATTTTCTTGGACCTAAAGTGATTTACTGCTTTCATGCTAATGATTCCACTCGCATTTGTATGTTCGAATAATTGGTCCGAAATTCTCCAGGTCATCTCTATTCGCTGCCAGGCTTTAGAATGATTATTATATTGACGGACTGATCCTCCCCAACCGTTATATCCTGCTTGGAACGAGGAACAGGGTTGCGAAATAAAGGGCTGATAAGGGTTGCGCTGACCCTGTATTGTCCCGCTGGCACCCCATTAATAACGAAACGCCCTCGTGAGTCTGCATAAGTTAATGTTCCGTTAACACTTGGGGTACCTTTATTTTCAAGGGCGATACTAATCCGCGCATCCGGCGGAATCGGTTGGGTGCTTTCTATCTGCACAGTTCCGACAACTCTCCCATTTCCATGCTGATAGATTAAATCCAAGTTCCTTATCTCTTCACCCTCATTGAGGATGAATGGTTGACTTTGCAATACTCCGTCGCGCTCAATTCTTCTCAGTTTTAGAAAAGGTTGACCTGATCCTTCAATATGCAGTGATACTTTTCCTCGAGGGATTCCCCTTAGGGAAAATGAACCATCAAAGGATACGGGCGTCCTGATGTTTTGCGAGCTATTACAAACTATCTCCAAAGTTTTCAGCAATTGATCGTTATCCTTGTTTTCAATAATCACTTTACCTGTTATGACAGCACCCTTTGAAGCGCTTATTTCTACAGACCCATCTTCGCTGTTCAACTCAACAGTGGTTCTCTTTGAGCAATATCCGTTTGGCTGGCCCGGAGTCAGGTAAAGCTCGTATCTGCCCGGAGTCAAGTTGTTGATAAGGAATTGTCCTTCAGCATCTGAAACGATTTCCTGTGGTGTTCCACCGCTATCTAGCGGGCCATTGATATAAGAAACCCTAGCCCTAGGGATAGGTTGACCAGAGTCCGTCAATAAAACTCTTCCTTTGATTCTCAATGTTAGTGTTGGAGGTGGGAGCGTAATATTTATTCCGGAAAGTTCTTGGCGAGGGAGAACATCCAATATTTTGGCTTCCTCTCCATTGCCGCCAGTGGAATAGCAGGTGAAGGGCGAGAAGGATTTTCTCTCTGCTGAGAACGATCTGTTCTCTTCCCCTCCATAACCAAAGCAAAGTTTGTATCTTCCCTGAGGTATTCCATACAGCCTGAACTCTCCTTGGTCATCGGTCAGGAACATATTTTTATTTCGAATGAGCGCCTCACTGCTGATGACCTTTGGCTCAATAAGTATCAGCCTTACCGCCTGCCCGATTACTGGCTGACCATCCTGATTTAGTATTTTTCCGGTGATTATTCCACCTGCTGTCATTTTCAAGTCAATATTATCTATCTGCTCCCCAGCCTGCAAATTGATTCCTTTTCCCATTGGCCCCTGAAAAGAATCCTGTTGTAGCACAAGCCCCGTGTAAGCAGGAAGTATAAGATAAGTGCCAGGTGTCAGCCCTTGGCAGGAGAACTTTCCTTCTCCGTCAGTTCGGACTTGGCTGGACGGAACACGTGGTTCTTTTTTCCCATTGTCCGGAATCTGATAGCAGAGGACAGGAACGTCCGGCAATGCACGCCCGTCTAGTGTAACAATACCTCGAATTGTGGCATCCCCCTGCCCTTGCCCAAAAGTGCAGGGAATCATGCCAAGTAGACAGAGCAGTGTGGGTAAAAATATCTGTTGAGAAAGAAGAATTACTTTGATCATGCTGATTTATCCAAACCTAGCTAGCTTCAGGCCAGGCTATGATAAGCGCAACTCAAGCAAGGCTAACTGAAGACTGTGCAAATTAAAGCCGATTATTTCCAAAGGGGACGCCCGTTTCTGTGTGGCGAAAATCGGAGCTACTGTGAGATGACGCCTCTGCTGGTTTAGGCATGACGAGTTTCGCCCGGTATTTACAGGTGTCCCAGCTACTTTGCCAGCCGCTTGATTCTATACGACTTTAATTTGCACAGGCTTCGTGTAATTTCACCATTCTATTTCGATCAAGTGGACGAGTCAGATGGTACGGAAAGACCAGAAAATCGCCTATTTTACAGGTCTTTCCGATGCCAGAGAGTTTGTCGTAAAAGCAAATACGACCGCCATATTGTGATTCTGCTCTTTTCCTGCACCTCGCTACTGAATACAACCATAAGGAGTAACAGCCTCAGAATACCCTTCTGCAGCCATGCAATCCTCATATGAATGGTACCAAGCGCACTCTCCATAAGAGTGACCGGCATCCGCAACGCCAATGCACTCATCCTGTGCCTGATCATAACATTGTGGCATCCAAGAGTTATTTCCACAGCATTCACAGGAAGGCGGCCAAGCATCAGCAAAAGTATTGCCTCCGAATACCAGCAGAGATAGCACCAGCAGTAACCTGATAATCGCCCTCATCATAGCTTAAATGTCCTCCATTGATGTGTGTAGTTGTTGCATTATGCTTTGAAATCCCAGCCCGGTTTTGGATACGAATGTCTGCTCGAATCCGATGACATACCCGATCTCCAAGACCGGTCATCAAACTGGTCGGCCAGAAACTGTTTTAGTTCTTGTCCCGCGCTGAGGTGTCAATCGGATATTGATTCAACAACCGAGACAAGGACGCGCAAAGTTTATTTTGCAGACTGCTTACCGGGATAGCCCACGGCTGAAAAGACAGTAACTTGCCTTCAATGGCTCCCGAAGACTGAGAACATTCCTGCATCACCTCATAACATCAAAATTCAACATCTGCAAATCATCTCATTCCCCGAGATGCGAGATGCGAGATGCGAGATGCGAGATGCGAGATGCGAGATGCGAGATGCGAGATGCGAGATGCGAGATGCGAGATGCTTATAGTCCTGAGCAGGTACTTTGTCAATAGCTCATTTATTCTCTAGGCTAAAAAATCGAGGCGTCTGGCAGGAAATCTCTCTGCCGGACGCCTCGTGACTTTTTACGAACTGTCTGTTGCTAGCTATGGCACCTGAATGTTCAGGTCTCTGGCGAAGGTGAACTGCACGCGCTTGCGGGTGCGTAATGCCTTCGAGGCCGTTTGCGAGAGCGAGGTGACGAGCATCGGCATGGCAATCGTCGCATCGCAGCGAACCGTCACGGAGCGGGCATTTTTCGCCAGCCTGCCGAAGGACTGCGCCTGGTCGAAATCGGCGCCGGAATAGCTGCCGTAATGCGGTGATTCGGTCGTGACCTGAACGGCGAATTTGTGGCCGCGCGTTTGTCCGGTCAGCGCGCTCGCGGTTGATTCGCTCTGCTGCACGAAAGTCTTCGGCGTGCCGCCGCCGAAAAAGACCACGCCGGTCGAACGAACCTTTGACACGACCTGACCGAGTTCAACCACGTCCTGCAGGACGTCGAACTGGAAGGGATTCTTTTTCTCGATGCGGCTGATGGCGATGGAGACGCCAAAGGCGCTGTCAGTGATGGCCGGGCAGAAGATCGGCACGCGGGATTTGTAAGCCGAAGTCAGGATGCCGTCTTCAGTGGCGATTTCGCTCAGTTCGCGGCCCAGCAGGTGCAGGAATTCGCGGGTCGAATAGGCGTGGGTGTTGTCGAGCTGGGCGGCGAATCCGCCAATCCATTCGTTGGCTTCGCGGAACTCTTCTTCAGAAGCGAAAGTGTCATAAATGCGGTCAACCATCTGTTCCTGCAATTCGCCATCGCTGATGCCCGGATCGCCGATGTAATGATGACGGCCCAGCGTTTCGTGCAGATCGTGATAAAGATTCGCGCCGGTGCAAACCAGCACGTCAATGTAACGGTTCTTGATGAGGTATGAAACCAGACGGCGCATCCCGGCGGGAACCAGCGCGCCACTCATGCCCATAATGACGAGCGCATTTTCGGCCAGCATCTGCAGCCAGATCTGATGCGCGACCGCCAGATTGCGTCCCTGGAAAGAGATGTGTTCCATCTTCTCAAGCAGACCGGGGACGCTGCGGTCACGGTCAACATTGAGAGGCTGGGTTGGTTTGGTCAGGTATTTAGCGCCTTTAAGTCGTCTGATCATTGGTCAATTGCGGCTGTTGCCGGATGGCGGGGCAGACGAGAACAGGATAAGCCGGAAGGAAAAAGGGAAAAGCTTCAGCCTTTTGATCATTCGATTCCTTTTCCTGCCGACTCTCTGTCCCCGGATCGGCCTCACTTCCGTCCGTTCGGGTTGAGGTAGGTGTAGCCGTTGTAATGGTCTTCGTACTCGGCCATCAACAGGGTTGCAGCTTCCTCGTTCAGCCTTCCTTTCCTGATTTGTTTATTAAGCAGGTTTCTGAAGCCTTCCTGCAGAAACTCCTTGTCGTACCGGGCAAACGAAAGCATTTCGCCCACCTGTGAGCCGGGAATGACACGACTGATGTGATACTGTCCGTCGCCGTCAATAATGACGTGGGCTTCGTTGGTCGTGCCGAACAGATTGTGGAAGTTGCCCATCACTTCCTGATAAGCGCCGATCAGCAGCAGCGCCAGATAGTAGGGTTCGCCCGCTCTGAGATCGTGAACCTCCAGCACTTCCTTGACGTCGTGCAGATCAACGAATCTGTCCACGACCCCGTCGCTGTCACAGGTGATGTCAACGAGCGTGGCCGAATCGGTCGGCGTTTCGTTGAGTTTGTGAATCGGAATGATCGGAAAAAGCTGGTCAATCGCCCAGTGATCGGGCACTGAGCGGAAGACGGAAAAATTGCAGAGATATTTGGCCGAGAGCAGCTTTCTGAGATCGTCAAATTCCTCTGACTTGTACTGCGCCAGCTTCGCAAAGTTGTTGGCCTTGTCGCAGACTTCCCAGAACAGGATTTCGCCTTTGGCCCGCTGTTCGAGACTGATGTAACCGAGGTCAAAGAGCGTAAAGAGTTCTTCCTTGTGTTCGAGCGCGTCGTGGTAATACTCAAGAAAGTTTTTCGCCGTCATGCTCTTGTACAGATCATGCAGCTCGTTGACCACCTGCGGTTCATCATCGGTCAGGTTGGCATTGTGAATGCCCTGCACGGTTTCAATCTCATCAATGATGTTGGTGATGAGCATCGCGTGATAAGCCACCAGCACGCGCCCTGATTCGGTGATGATGTTCGGTTCCGGCACGCTCTCTTCTTCGCAGACCGTCTTGATGGTGTAGACCACGTCATTGGCGAATTCCTGCAGCGTGTAATTGGCCGATGATTCAAAGCTCGTTTTGCTGCCGTCGTAATCAACGCCTGCGCCGCCGCCGACATTGAGGTGGTCAACGTCAATGCCCATCTTGCGAATCTTGGCGTAAACGCGCGCGGCCTCACGCACACCGGCCTTGACGCGTTTGATCTGCGTGATCTGTGAACCGATGTGGAAATGCAGCACGCGCAGCATGTCGATCATGCCCGCATCGCGCAGCATTTTGATCGCCTGGAGCAGTTCAGTGGTGGTCAGGCCGAATTTCGACTGCTCACCGCCGGACTTTTCCCAGCGCCCCGCGCCGCGTGAATAGAGCCGCACGCGCATGCCGACCATCGGGCGAATGCCGCTTTCAATCGTGCGATCAATCAGCTTCGGCAGTTCGTTGAGCTTCTCAATGACGATGACGACGTTCTTGCCAGCCTGGCTGCCGATGAAGGCAAGATCAATAAAGCTGTCATCCTTGAAGCCGTTGCAGACGAGCAGTGAATTTTCGGCCTGGTCGAGCGCAATGGCGGCAAAGAGTTCGGGTTTGCTGCCGGCTTCGAGACCGTAACGATATTTTGATCCTTCTTCGAGATAGGCTTCGATGACCTGGCGGCGCTGATTGACCTTCATCGGAAAAACGCCGAGATGTTCGCCCTTGTAACTGAACTCAGTCATCGCCGCCCGGAAGGACTGGTTCATCTTGCGAACCTGACTGGCAAACAACTGAGGAAAGCGCAGCAGGATGGGAAGTTTGACGCGCCGGGCAATCAGATCATCCACGACCGCCTTGACATCAACACTGCGCGGATCGCCTTCGGCAGGGTGGACGACCAGATGTCCTTTGGAATTGATGCTGAAATATCCGGCGCCCCAGTTTTCAATGCCGTAGGTCTGCGCGATCTCCGCGATAGCAGTCTTCATTTGTGCGTGATTGATTACCTCCAGGAGGAAAGGACTGTTCCTGTTCGACTGACCTGCAGACACAACCAGACACGCGGGGCGGGCAATGTTGCCTTTATTTCAGCGCAGTTGTGGAGGTGGCAGCCGCAACGAACAGATACACAGGGTAAATCAAGGCAGGCAATTTAGCAGACTGCCTGAGGGCTGTCAAAAACTATTTTCGCCACAGATTAAAGGCCCTTCAGCGCGCTAAAACAGCGTCTGACAAGCTGTTTCAGCCATCTCGCGTGAGGCGCTGCCGATGCTGCGCAGCCGCCTTCAGTGACTGCTCCCGGTGAGGGGGCGGCACGCTTCATCAGTTCACGGTGTTTGTGTCGGGCCGCAAATTTTTTTCGACATTCGCGGAACCTTTTCCAGGGAGCGGCGTGTAGGGAAGTACCAAAGATGATCGGCGGCAGCGAGACGGAAGGTGAGGCCGTTTCGGGAGTGTGAGGCACCAGGTTGCAGATCATCGTTGAGTTTCCTTTTTGCGTGAGTTTGTGTGTTCAGGGTTGAAGGGCTGGTGGTTGTGAGGGCCACCAGCCCTTCGTGTTTTTGCGGTTCTTCAGCCGTTCCTTTCCTCAATCGGATTTAATCGCCTGCCCGGTAGTTTTTGCTACCCTCCCCGTGAAGCTTTTGCATATAATCCGCCGCGTTACGTCGCGGTCTCGCCGGTGCGCTCCTTCAGCATCGCCTCAGCCGGGACGAGATTCCCCGTCAACCTTCCCAGCCTGCTGCCCCCCGTTGCAACCGTTGCCCCAGACCTCTCGCAAAGGAGGTTTCATGAAAGTCAGTCGTCTGATCCCCCTTGCCGCACTTGATGTGTTGTTTGCTTCCTCTGTCATGCTTGCCCTGTCGCAGCCGGTCAGATCTGAAAGTCCGGGCCGGATCAGCGCTGACAGTGAAAATGTTTCGGGCATCAGAACCGAACGAATTTCGGCGCGCAATCTGCCCAGATGGCAGGCCATTGAACGGCTCGTGTTTGCCGAGGATGCATCGGGTCAGCCGCTGCACCCGACCCTGCGCAGTCTGTATGAATGGGCCGAAGCGAGCGGGCATTCAATTTATATCGAACTGATTACTGAATCGCGTCTCTCAAGTTGCACGGCGGGCAACTTCAGCATTGAGCGTTTCGACCCGAAAGGTGAACGGCACGAAGCCGTCATCAGACTTTATCTGGCCAATATTGATCAGGCCTATATCGGCGACACCGTGCAGCGTCCTGACGGGCTGATTCCGTTCAAGGGATTGAAGAAGGAAGAGCGATACGCCGAAGTTCTCGGACACGAACTGGCTCACGCGGTTGACATCCTGAGTGATCTGGAAAAGGTGCGCAAGGTTGAGGAAGTCGTCGAGCAGACCAATGAAATGCTGCTCAAATATCACAGCCAGCGCGCCACCGACACGCTCAGCCCGGAGCTGGAAAAGCGGCTCAGTTCACGCGACAAGCTGCTGCACGAACTGGAAAAGCGGGCTGAATCAATCGAAGCCGCAGTCTGGCGTGAACTGATCAGCAGTCAGTCGGTCAGGGGCGTCAGCTCGGAATTTTCAGCCGCTGCCCGACGCTGATTCAGCGGGGAACTGTGATCAATGCGGAGTGGCCGGTGTGCTGCCTGCCGGGACCGGCCCGGTGTGCAGACCTTCGCCCGCTGGCAGAAAGTAAAATGCCAGACCGAGAATCGTGTAAACCGCCAGCAGCAGCACGCCTTCCATCCAGTTTGATTCACCGTCCTGCGCAATCAGCGCGACGACTGCGACTGAGACGACGATGGCGACCACTTCCAGCGTGGTGAAAAGCAGATCCATCGGGCGGCTCGCCATCAGGTAACTGGCAAAGACCAGCACCGGCGCAACAAACAGCGCGACCTGCATGCTCGAACCGATGGCGATGTTGAGCGCCAGATCCATCTTGTTTTTCATGGCCATCAGCACCGCCGTCGAATGTTCCGCCGCGTTGCCGATGATGGCGACCAGGATCACACCGACAAACACTTCGGTCAGGCCGAGCGTGCGCGAAGCGGCTTCCACCGCGCCGACCAGAAATTCGCTCATCAGCGCCACCAGCGCCGTCGCCACCAGCAGCACCGTGACTGACCGGGCCTGGCTCCAGCCTTTGGTGCCGATGGCATCGTTGTCCTCGTCGCCGTGTTCGCCGCCGCCATACAGATGCGCGTGAGTTTTGAGCGTGAAAATCAGGCTCAGCACATAAGTAATAATCAGCACGACTGCAATTTCGAGACTCAGATCCTGTTCGTGGGCCTGCCCGGCGCGGCCTGAACTCGTTACAATCCAGTGAAAGATGGCCGGCACAATCAGCGCAATGGCCGAGAGCGCCAGCATCGTCGAACCGAGCATGGCGGCCTGCGTGTTGAAGCGCTGCTGCGGAAATTTCAGTCCGCCCGCCATCACGCTCAGGCCCAGCACCAGCAGAATATTGCCGATGATCGAACCCGTGATCGAAGCCTTGACGACTTCAAACAGGCCCGCGCGCAACGCCATCAGCGCAATGATCAGTTCCGCCGCGTTGCCGAAGGTGGCATTGAGCAGCCCGCCGATGCCTTCGCCCAGGCGTTCGGCCAGATGTTCAGTGGCGCGGCCCATCCATCCGGCCAGCGGAATGATGGCCAGGGCCGACACCGAAAAGATAAGAATCGGGCTGGCATGCATCAGTTCCAGCACGACCGCTGCCGGAACAAAAATCAGCAGCCAGTTCAGAAAGTTGCGTGGCGCAAAAAAGTCTTTCAGCATAGCTCGTTCTTTCGGGGACTGTGATTACATCAGGTAAAAAAGTGCGCCGATTATATGGACAGCTTTGAGCTTAGTAAATCGTTCCTCACGTTTTGTCGCACCGGCGGATATTCGTGACTCGCCAGTGACCGCTTGAAATACTGCTTGAATCAGCCTCATTCACCGCCTATACTCGCGGCGGTTCTGCCCTGAACCGGCCTCGCCCCACCTCAGGCTCCGAGACTCCGTTACACAGTGAACAATTCCATCGGGTTCTTTTACAGACAGACGGCTTCGGTCGTGGTGCGTGCCACACAGCAACATCAATATCCCCCGACTCCCCAGTTGATGAATGAGGTTTTGTAGTGTCTGAAGCAGGGAACAAGAGTGTCAGCCAACTGACCGCAGAACGCGCCGCACAGCTCAGAATACTTTCCCGCCTTTATGGATTCACTGCCGGTTTGATGCTGACCGGATTACTGGTCATTGCCGCCATGCTGATGGTGGTGACGCAGTATTTTCGCGCCGGTGAAGCAGCCCGGCAGAGCTATGTCGCCACCGGCGCACACCTCAACAACTTTGCGCGCCTGCAGGTTGCGCTCACTGTGTCGAGCCGCAACCGGGCCTTTGCGCTGATTGCCGCCGACGCTGAAGCGCAGCGCCGGTACACGGCGCTGACCCACGAGGGCGAACGGCAGGCTTTGCAGATGATTGATGAATTCACGCAGCGAGCCGCCGCGCCCGAAGAGCAGCAGCTTTTCAAGCGTCTGCGCGCCGATTTCGTTGAAGTGCAGCAGTTCACTGAACGGATGCTGGCCGACAAGTCACAGACTGATTTGCAGACGCTCGCCGGTCGTTACATTACCGAAGGCGGGCCGATCAGTGAAAACATCCGCGATGATCTGCGCCGGGTGTCGGAATATTACCAGCGCGAATTTCAGGCGCGGCTGCGCGAATGGCAGGCACAGTCAAATCGCGCGTTCTGGCAGATGTGCGCGCTGCTTGGCGGCGTGCTGCTGATCGCGGCGGCGGTGATTCTCAAACTGCACCAGCGACGCATCAGGGAAGCGCAGCAGTCCGAACAGTTGCTGCGCGATGTGTTTGAATCAATCAGCGAACCGATCTTTGTCCTCAGCGAAGACCGCCGCGTGCGCATCTGGAACACCGCCAGTCGCATCCGCATGGGGCGACAGCAGGAAGAAGTGGCGGGGCAGCTTTTTGACGAAGCCTTTCCGGCCCTGCGGGGCAGCGAACTGGCGCGCGCCATTGCCACCGTCAATGTGGCGAGCGGGCCATGGATCGTGCCGCAGACCACGCTCAATGATTTGCAGGGCGATATTGAATACGAAGTGCGCGTCTTTCCCTTCCGTCGCGGCCTCACCGTTTATGCCCGCGACATCACCCGGCAGAAGAAGGCTGAACAGGCCATCCGGCGCAGCGAGGAACTCTTTCGCGCCATGTTTGCGGGCAGCCCGCTGCCGATGTTCGTCTGCGATCTGAAGACGCTTGAATTTCTCGAAGTCAATGAACAGTTCGTGTCTGCCTATGGCTGGTCGCGCCAGGAACTGTTGCAGATGCGACTGACTGACATTCGCCCGCCCGAAGACATTCCAGGCCTCTTCAAGCGGCTCTCAAATCCCGACAGGAGCGCGCCGGATGTGACTGAATCGCGGCACTGCCTGCACAACGGCGAGGTCATTGATGTCAGAATTTTTGCCAGCCTGCTCGAATATCAGGGTCGCCAGGCCGCTGTCATCGTGGCCCAGGACATCACCGCGCGCAGGCGCACGGAATCGGTGCTGCGGCTGAAGGAGGCGCAGTTGCAGGAGGCCCGGCAGTTTACCGAACAGGTGATTTCCGGCGCAGGCGAAGGCATCGTCGTGTCTGACTGCTGGATGAGGGCGCTGCTGTGGAACCGGAAGATGGAGGAACTGACCGACCTGCCTGCAATCCGTGCGCTCGGTCGTCACGCGAGGGACAACTTTCCGGGCCTGCTGATGCCCGAACTGGAACGCTGTCATCTGCGGGCGCTGCAGGGCGAGATCGTCACCAGCCCTGATTTTTCGCTGCATTCATCGCGGGCCGGTGATTACTGGCTTTCAGCGACCTTTGCGCCCAACCGCACTTCAGCGGGTGAAATCATCGGCACAATTGCGACCGTGCGCGACGTGACCAGCCGCCGTCAGGCCGAAGAGTCCGGGCGTCAGAGCGAGCAGCGGTTGCGCGAAAGTGAAGAAAAATACCGCCAGCTCTGTGAACGCGCTCCCGACGTGGTCATCATCATTGATGAAAAGAGCTGCATTCAATACGCCAATTCCTCACTGACCGACATCTTCGGCTGGCAGCCCGCCGAAGTGATTGGCAGAAACATCAGCCTGCTGCAGCCGGAGCAGGAGAGTCACCGACATGCTGAAGGCATGCGGCGCATCTTCACGACCGGTGAGCGCCGTCAGAACTGGCACAGCTTTCAGGCCCTGGCGCGGCACCGTGACGGGCATGAGTTCCCCGTTGAAATGGCCTTCAGCGACCTGCACATCAACGGGCAGCGCTGGATTACCGGCTTTATTCGTGACATCACTGCTCGTCAGAGCCGGGCCGCGCGGGCGCAATCTGAATCAGCCGGTGGATCCGCGAGCCTTGCCGAAACTGCCTGATCGGTCGAAATGACCGGAATCAGGCAGATGAGCGCGTTATTTTTTAAATCCTCTAAACTTTGGCGAGCCTGCTGCCGATGAGAATTTTGCGGCTCTGTCTGTGGCAGGCCGCCACCGCACTGACAGCGGGTTTCCCGACCCTCACCAGTGTCAGTCAGCAACCCGGTCCCGAAATCAGACGGCCTCAAACAGCGGACAACCCGGACCAGAACCGGTGATTGTCAGTCCCCGGAAGCAGCATTCAACTGCTGACCGGGCAGAACTGACGGATGCGACCGGACAGCGCAGGAGACAGTTCGTGAAAACACAGGATTCAGGCGGGTGTCAGTCAGGGCCGGAAGCGCTGATTCGCCGGGCGGTGAGCGACGGAGGAGGCAACTGAAGATGCGGGTGTGGAGTCATCTGTCAGGCAGGAGAAAACTGGTGCTGCTGATGACATTCGGCGGCAGCAGCGTGCTGCTGATGGCTGGCGCCGCAGTGATGATCCATGAACGCAGCCGCTCGTGGTGGCTGCCGCTGATGCTGCTGACCGGAACGCTCGTGGTGACGGTCGCGCTGACAGTACGGCTGCAACGGCTGATGGCCGAGCCGCTGCTGGAAGTGGCGCAGGCGGTCAGGAAGGCCGCAGCGGGCAGTGACGATGTGCGCCTCGCCCTGCCGGAGAGCCGCGCTGAAATCAGCGATCTGACGGCTGACATCAGCCGGATGCTGACAGAGATGCACGCACGCAATGAAGCACTGCAGGCGCGCAATCAGGAACTGGAAGCCGAAATTGACTGGCGTTGCCGCTATGAAGACATGCTGCGCGAAAGCGAGGAACGCTACCGCGCTTTTGTCACGCACAGTTCCGAAGCCGTCTGGCGGATTGAACTGGAAGAACCGGTGCCCGTCGGCCTGACTGCGGATGAACAGATTGAATTATTTTACCGCGTCGGATGGCTGGCCGAATGCAACGAGGCGATGGCGCGGATGTATGGGTCTGGCAGCGCGGCTGAAATGATCGGGGTGCGGCTCGACAGCCTGCTGCTGCGCGATGATCCGCGCAATGCTGAATACCTGCGGTCATTCATCCAGGCTGATTATCGCCTGACTGACGCTGAATCGGTCGAACAGGATCAGGCCGGAAAGCTCAGATATATGCTCAACAACCTGACCGGCGTGATCGAAAACAACTGCGTCGTCAGGGTCTGGGGCACGCAACGCGACATCACCGCCCGCCGGAGCGCCGCAGAAGCCCTGCGCGAGAGTCGCAACAAATACAGCCTGCTGTTCAATCAGCTTCCTGATCCGGTCTTCATCTTTGATCGCGTGACTCATCGGCTGCTTGATTTCAACGACAGCGTGCTGCGGATCTATGGGTACAGTGCCGATGAACTGCGCGCCATGACGCCTTTTGATCTGCACCCGCCGGAAGAACACGATTACGTAGCCGGTAAAATTGATGTGGTCAATCTGGAACAGCCATTTACTTACACGCATCTGACCAGAGCAGGCCGCCGCATGGCCGTCGAAATTCTGTCCAACCAGATCGTTTATGAAGGCCATCAGGCCATGATCAGCCTTGTGCGCGACATTACCGAACGCCGCGAAGCCCAGGCAAAACTGCTGGAATTTACTGAGCAACTGAAGGCCAGCAATCGTGAACTGGAAGATTTCGCGTCGGTTGCCTCGCACGATTTGCAGGAACCGCTCAGAAAGGTGCAGGCCTTCGGTGACCGCCTGAAGGCGAAATATTACGACAACCTCGGCGCGGAAGGCCGCGATTACCTGACCCGCATGCAGAACGCTGCCGGACGCATGCAGACACTTATCAATGACCTGCTGATGTTTTCGCGGGTCAATACCAGAGCGCAGCCGTTTCGCCCGACCGATCTGGCCAGGGTGGTGCGTGATGTGCTGTCTGATCTGGAAACGCGCATTGAGCAGACGGGCGGGCGCGTCGAAACCGGAACGTTGCCGGTCATTGATGCCGACCCGGTGCAGATGGGGCAGTTGTTGCAGAACCTGATTGGCAATGCGCTCAAGTTTCATCAGCCGGGCCAGCCGCCGGTCGTGCAGATCACGGCGCGCCTGATCAGTCAGCCTGAAATGACTTCGACTGGTTACGTGCCGCGTCCGCGCACGGGCGATCTGCAACAGGGCGGCTGGTGCGAACTGGTCGTGGCCGACGAGGGCATCGGCTTTGATGAAAAGTATCTCGACCGCATTTTTACGATCTTTCAGCGATTGCAGGGCCGCGAACAGTACGAAGGCACCGGCGTCGGACTGGCTGTCTGTCGCCGCATTGCGGAACGACACGGCGGCACGATTACCGCAAGCAGCCGGCCCGGCGCCGGAGCGCGCTTTATTGTGACGCTGCCGGTCAGGCAGGCCGCTGTGACCAGTGAACAGATGAACGCTGCCGGGGCCAGTCATTGAACCCTTATCCGAAGCACCGTGCGCCGTCGGTGCGACGACCAGAGACAGGAGCCAACAACCATGATGATGAGAAGTCAGGGAAAACCAATCACGATTCTGGTAGCCGATGATGACCCGGATGACCGGGTGCTGGTCAGGGATGCGCTCGAAGAGAGCCGTCTGGCCAATGCCGTAAGGTTTGTTGAGGACGGCGAGCAGTTGATGGATTACCTGCAGCAGCGGGGCCGCTTCACCGATGCCGAAGCCTGTCCGCGTCCGGGGCTGATCCTGCTTGACCTGAATATGCCGCGCAAGGACGGGCGCGAGGCGCTCAGGGAGATCAAGGCCGATCCCGAACTGCGCCGCATTCCGATCATCGTGCTGACGACCTCAAAGGCTGAAGAAGACATTTACCGGACTTACGACCTCGGCGTGAATTCATTCATCACCAAACCCGTGACCTTCGATTCATTTGTCGAAATGATCAGGGTCCTCGGTCGGTACTGGTTCGAGATTGTCGAACTGCCAGCCGAAAACACAAGAGAAGTATATGGAATTCTCTCCCGTGAAGGTGCTGCTCGTTGATGATGATGAAGACGAGTTTGTCGTGACCCGCGACCTGCTCTCCGACATCAACCGCAAGGCTTATACGCTTGACTGGATCAGCCGGTACGATGAGGCGCGACCCGCCATTCTGAGCGGGGCTTACGATGTTTGTCTGGTTGATTACCGGCTCGGCGCGCACACCGGTCTGGAACTGATGCGCGAGGTGATCAGGCTCGGCTGCAAATCGCCGCTGATTCTGCTGACCGGGCAGGGCAACCGCGAAATTGACATTGCGGCGATGGAAGCCGGAGCCGCTGATTATCTGGTCAAGGGACAGTTCAGCG
Organism: Blastocatellia bacterium; assembly: GCA_046331565.1. Classification (GTDB taxonomy): domain Bacteria; phylum Acidobacteriota; class Blastocatellia; order RBC074; family RBC074; genus DASRDU01. The sequence continues at coordinate 1,568,599 of JAXLQP010000001.1, read as the reverse complement.
CGTCGGAACTGGAGCGCTCGATTCGCTATTCGATGTCGGCGGCCCGCACGATGGAGCGGCTGCGCGTCAGCGAGGAGCGTTACGCCCTGGCCGCGCGCGCCGCCAATGACGGCCTCTGGGACTGGAACCTGCTGACCGGTGAGGTCTATTTTGCGCCGCGCTGGAAGGATATGCTGGGCTTTGAGGAAAACGAGATCAGCAATCAGGTGGATGAGTGGCTGACCCGCGTTCATCCTGATGACATTGCCCACCTGCGCGCTGAGATCAACGCCCATCTGGATGGCGAAACGCCGCAGTTTCAAAGCGAATACCGCATGGCGCACCGCGACGGCGGCTGGGTCTGGATGCTCTGTCGCGGGCTGGTCGTGCGTGATGCGGCAGGGCTGGCCCTGCGCATGGCCGGATCACAGACCGACATCACGGCCCGGAAAAAAGCCGAAGAGAAGCTGCGTCACGATGCGCATCACGACAGCCTGACGGGACTGCCGAATCGCGCCGTCTTTCTGGATCGACTGGCGCGTTCAGTCAGTCGCGCCCGGCGGCGCGATGATTACCTGTTTGCGGTGCTCTTTCTGGATGTTGACCGCTTCAAACTGGTCAATGACAGTTCCGGCCACCGCACGGGCGATCAGTTGCTGATTGCCGTGGCGCGGCGCCTGGAAAGCGTGCTGCGGCCCGGCGATATGGTGGCGCGGCATGGCGGTGATGAATTCACGATTCTGCTCGATCACCTCAAGGATCAGAGCGATGTCGAAACCATCGTGCAGCGCATTGAAAGGCATCTGTCCGGCCCGTTCGACATCTGCGGGCAGGAACTGGTCATCAACGCCAGCATCGGCATCACGCTCAGTTCCATCGCCTGTCACGACCCGGAGCAGATGCTGCGCGACGCTGACATTGCGATGTATCGCGCCAAAGCCAGAGGTCGCGGACGGTACGAATTTTTCAGTTCCGGCATGCACCAGGACATCGTTTCGACGCTGCGGATTGAATCAGACCTGCGCAGCGCAATCAGAAACGAAGAGTTCCTGGCGCATTACCAGCCGATTGTCAGCTTCGAGCGCGGGCGCATCAGCGGTTTCGAGGCGCTCATTCGCTGGCAGCATCCGCAGCGTGGGCTGATTCCGCCGGGACAGTTCATTCCGATAGCCGAAGAAAGCGGCCTGATCAATCAGGTCGGGCGCTGGATTCTGCGCGAAGCTTCGCGCCAGATGAACGAATGGCACCAGCGTTTTGCCGGCATTCCGCCGCTCATCATCAGCGTCAACCTTTCGACCCGGCAGTTCTCACAGCCCGATCTGATCGAACGCATCAACGCGGTGCTCAGTGAAACGGGACTCAGACCGGAATCGCTGAAGATTGAAATTACCGAAAGCGCGGTGATGGAAAACGCCGAATCAGCAGTTGAAATGCTCAATCAGTTGAAGGCGCTCGGCGTGCAACTCTCCATTGACGATTTCGGCACCGGCTATTCATCGCTCAACTATCTGCACCGTTTCCCGATTGACACGCTCAAGATTGACCGGTCATTCGTCTCGCGCATGGATTTGCAGACCGAGAACGTCGAAATCGTGCGCACGATCATTTCACTGGCTCACAACCTTGGTATGAAAGTCGTCGCTGAAGGCATCGAAACCGAAGCGCAGATGAAACAACTGCGCGAACTGGGCTGCGAATACGGGCAGGGTTATTACCTCGCGCGCCCGATGGACAGCGTGGCGGCGGCAGGCTTCATCGCCGAACCGCCGAATCACATCTGGACGCCGGAGTACGGAAAGGAATGGCAGTACGCGATGATTTCTCAGGCCTGAGGCCCGATCAGCGGGCAGTTCCGGTCAGTTTTCAATCGAATATCCGTGAGTGTGGCGCGATTTGCCAAAATCGCGCTGAATCCGCCATCGGCCCGCCTGCGTGAGCCGCGCGATTCTGGCAAATCGCGCCACACTCACGGATACGCAAAGACCCGGAGGACAATCATTTTTCCGGGTCTGCGTCTTCTGATTCGAGCGATCAGGCCGGGTCGTCGAGTGCGCCGGTCATTCTGCGCCGGTCATCGAGCAGGGCTTTGACGAGGGCCTTCGAGGTGTGTTCTTCCGGTTGCAGGTGAACCGTCAGCCCGAACATCCGTGCTGATTCAGCCGTCACCGGGCCGATGCAGGCAATGCGGGTGTTGCGCAGCCATCTGGCCAGATTGTCGGAATCAAGCAGCGTGGCCAGGTTGGCCACCGTGGACGGGCTGGTAAAGATGATGTAATCAGCCGGAGTCTGCCTGAGCAGTTCGCTGATTTGCTGATTATTTTCGGGCAGCACGGTCTGATAGGCTTCGACCACATCCACGCTGACGCCAAGATGCCTGAGCGCCGGGCGAATGACATCGCGGGTCGTGCGCGAAGCAGGCAGCAGCAGCCGCGTCCCTTTCAGATTCGCGTCAGTGCCGTAACGCCGCACAAAAGCGTCAACCAGGCTGTCAGCCGTGAAGCGCACGGGCATCAGATCAACCACCAGACCGTCATCAATCAGCCGTTCGGCTGTCCGGCGACCCACCGCACAGATTTTCAGCGCGGCCAGGGCGGCGCGATCCTGCCCGGTTTCATCCATCCGCCGCAGAAAGTAATCAACCGCATTGGTGCTGGTAAAGGCGAGCCACTGGTATTGCGACAGCCGTTGAATGGCGCGATCCAGCGATTCCCAGTTCGAAGGATCACGAATTTCAATCGTCGGACAGGCAATCACTCCGGCTCCGTTCTGGCTCAGCAGGCGGGTCAGTTCACCGGCCTGTTTCGCCGCGCGCGTGACAATGATGCGGCACCCGGCCAGCGGCAGCACGGGCGCAGTCGCTTCAGCCCCCGCCACCAGCCCGCTCAGATCAGCTTCATCCGTCAGTTGCGACACCCCCGAAACACTTCTGGCCGCTTCAGCCCGCAGGTCAGCCAGAGGTTCAGTCTCATCAGACCGGGTGTGCGCTGAATCACCAGTCACTGGCTCAGTCCTGATGGCCTTGACGGCGGCTGTGCCGGTGCCGGTCATCGCGGGCGAATCTGATGCCGTCCGGTGATCGCCCTGCGCCTGACTGCTTTCAACCGTGACACGACTGGTCGGTTTGATTTTGTCCAGAATGCGGCGCGCTCCGGCAGCGAGCAGCTTTTCGGCCAGCGTTTCGCCCAGATCCTCGCTGCGGTACGGCGAGCCGGTGACCATGTCATAAACGTTTTCGCGCCCTTCCAGATCAATCACCAGAGCTTCCAGCACCATTGATCTTTCACCTGACACATGGTCAATGCCGCCCATGTAAGCATAGGCCGCGACCGGCACCGCGCAGCCGCCGCCAAAGGTGCGCAGCAGCGCGCGTTCAGCCTGCGTGGCCTGGCGGGTCGGCCAGTGATTGAGCGGTTCAACCAGAAAATTGGTGCGGTCATCGTCAATGCGCGACTCGATGCCGAGCGCGCCCTGGCTGACCGCCGGCAGCAGCATATTGACCGGTATGCGTTCGGTGATGCGGCTGCTGTAGCCAAGTCTGACGAGGCCTGCCGCCGCCAGGATGATGGCGTCGTATTCACCTTCATCCAGCTTGCGCAATCGCGTTTCGACATTGCCGCGCAATTCCAGAATGTTCAGATCAGGCCGGTGCCGTCGCAACTGTGCCGCCCGGCGCAGACTGCTGGTGCCGACGCGCGCGCCCGGCGGCAACTGCGTGAGCGTTTTGATCGTGCGCGTCAGGTTCGGATGCACGACCAGGGCATCACGCACATCTTCGCGTTCGGTAATCGCCGAAATGTGCAGCCCGTCAGGCAGCGTTGTCGGCAAATCCTTCAGGCTGTGAACGGCCAGATCAACGCGACGTGAAAGCAGCGCTTCTTCGATTTCCTTCGTGAAGACGCCCTTGCCGCCGATCTGAGCCAGTGAAGCCTCAGTCAGCTTGTCGCCGGTGGTTTTAATGATTTCGATTTCGATGGAAAGCTCAGGGTGGAGTCGTTCAAGCGCCGCTTTGATATGGCTGGTCTGCCACAGCGCCAGTTTACTGCCACGTGAGCCGATGATCAGATTAGGCATGCGTTTGGTAATCATCGGGGCACTCAGGGATCAGGAGCGAAGCTTACAGGGTTTACCCGACAAGCGCAACCTGGGGAGCAGTGATCAGTGGTTAGTGGTCAGTGGTTAGTGGTCAGTGGTTAGTGGTCAGTGGTTAGTGAAGAGTGTAAAGTGAAAAGAGGAGATCAGATGAGACCTGGTTCTCTTCACTAACCACTGACCACTAACCACTGACCACTAACCACTAACCACTGACCACTAACCACTAACCACTGACCACTAACCACTGACCACTGTTCTTTTCCATTGTCGGCACTCACCTGTTTCGTTATAGTTGCGGCGCGCTAACAGCACTGACAATCCACGAGATCAGCAGTAACCATTATCATCAAACGAATGATTTCAGCAGAATCCGGCACCACCGATTACGTCAGCCAGATCGTCACGCACATCCGGCAGGAAGTTCACAAAGTCATCGTCGGACAGGACGATGTCATTGACCAGATTCTGATCTGCCTGTTTGCCGAAGGTCACGCGCTGATTGAAGGCGTCCCTGGCACGGCCAAGACGCTGACGGTCAAAACCCTGGCGCGCATTGTTGACGCCGGGTTCAACCGCATTCAGTTTACACCCGACCTGATGCCTTCGGACATCACCGGCACCAATGTTTTCAACCTGACGACCTCGCAGTTCATGCTGCGGCACGGCCCGATCTTTACCGACATCCTGCTCGCCGATGAAATCAATCGCACCCCGCCGAAAACACAGGCCGCGCTGCTTGAAGCAATGGAAGAACGGCAGGTGACGATTGACGGTGAAACGCATCCGCTCTCGCCGCTCTTTCTGGTGCTGGCGACTGAAAACCCGATTGAATACGAAGGCACCTACCCGCTGCCCGAAGCGCAACTTGACCGCTTTCTGCTCAAGATTCTGATTTCTTATCCGACCGTCGAACAGGAACGCGATGTCGTGGCGCGCTGGCAGGCCGGTTTCAGTTCGCGCAAACTGGATGCGGTTGATCTGGAATCGGTCAACGATCCGGCGATGATTCCGCACTGCCGGGCGATGGTGCGCCGCGTCAATGTCGAAACGGGCGTGCAGAATTATCTGGTCGAAATCGTGCGCCGCACCCGCGAACATCCGAGCCTGCTCTGGGGCGCGAGTCCCCGCGCTTCGGTTGCGCTGCTGATGGCGAGCAAGGCGCTCGCTGCGATGCGTGGCCGCGATTTCGTTACACCTGACGACGTGCGCGACGTGGTTCATCCCGCCCTGCGCCACCGCATCCTGCCGCGCTCCGAAGCCGAAATCGAAGGCATCACGCCGGAACTCGTGCTTGATGAAATCCTCGCTGCGATTGAAGTGCCGAGGTGATGAAAAGGCAGAAGGCAGATGACAGATGACAGTAAAAACAGGCGTCTGCTCCTGACTGTCATCTGCCTTCTGCTTTTGATTTCTCATATGATTTTCACCCGCCGTTTTTATCTTCTCTTTGCGCTTGGCATTCTGCCGCTGCTGGCGGCGTGGTCGTGGCCTGGGACGCGGTGGCTGGTGCTGGTTTATGACGTGGCGCTGATTCTGACGGCCTGGCTTGACTGGCGACGGGCGGCTGATGTGGCCGGAGTCGAAGTCCGGCGGCTGCTGACCCGGCGTTTTATGATCGGCGCTGAAAACGAGGTGCAGCTTTCGGTCATCAATCGCGCGCGGCGCAAAGTGACTTTTACAGTCAGGGATGAATACCCGCCTGATCTTGAACTGCGCGGCGAACGCACGCTGACCGTGACGCCGAAACGCAGCGAAGTCATCACCGGCTATCGCCTCTTTGCGGCGGCGCGCGGCGATTATCATTTCGGTGATATCGTGCTGCGCTGGCCTGCGCCGCTGAGGCTGGCAATTCGACAACTGCGCGTGCCTGCGGCGGCGACCGTCAAGGTTTATCCGAACATCAACGAAGCGAAGAAGCATGAAATTCATGCGATGAAAAATCGTCTGCTGCAGGCCGGGCAGCGGCGGATCAATTACAAGGGGCAGGGCCGTGAATTCGAGAGCCTGCGCGATTACGTGCGCGGCGATGAACTGCGCCACATTTCGTGGACGGCGACGGCGCGGCGCGGCAAACTCGTGACGCGGCAGTATCAGATCGAACGCAATCAGAGCATCGTGGTCATGCTCGATGCCGGACGCCTGATGACTTCGCGCATCGAACACCTGTCGAAACTCGATCACGCCATCAATGCCGCGCTTTCGATTGGTTATGTCGCCGTGAGCGGCGGTGACAACATCGGCCTGCTGACTTTCACGCGCCAGGTCACGGCCTGGCTGCCGCCGCAGCGCGGTCACGCGCAGATGAACGCGATCATCGAAGCTCTTTACAACGTCAAGCCGCAGATGACCGAGCCATCCTATGCGCGCGCGTTTCAGTATTTTCAGCAGAACTGCAAGCGCCGTTCGCTGGTGATTATTCTGACTGATCTGGTTGACCGCGACGCTTCGGCGGAACTGCTGGCGCACACGGCCACGCTGCTGCCCCGGCATCTGCCGCTGATCGTCACGATTGGCGACAAGGATCTGCGTTCGCTGGTCGCGCAATCGCCAAAGCGCATTGCCGATGTCTATCAGCAGAGCGTGGCCGAAGAGTTATTGCAGCAGCGCGAGGAAGCCCTCGCCCGCATCACCGAACTCGGCGGCCTGGCGCTCGACGTTCCGGCAGGCCAACTGGCTTTTCAACTGGTGAATAAATATCTTGAAGTGAAGGAGCGGGGGCTGTTGTGATGGCCGCCCGCCCGGTGGTCACGAACAATGCACAGTTATTTGTTGCGGGATCGTTTCGGAATGGCTTTCTGGCCCGCTGGTCTTTTCACATTTTTGTCTCTGGTTTCCATCAGGTCAGTGCCCTGAAAGTTTTCGTCGGGCCGGGTGCTGCCTTTGCCTGATGCGCCGCCGACGCGGCTCGTCGCCGGATGCGGATCAAACCCGTGACGACTGCCGGCCATTTTCTCTGACGTTGACTGCACTCCGCTCTTGCCTGAATTCTGTCTGCCCATTGCCTGAACTCCTTCCTTATTTCAATCAGTTCTGGTGCCGTGCCGGAGGCCGGTGAGAAACGCACTCATAAAACATCCAGCCTGGTACTGCATCGTGTTTGCAACAATGCTGACTGATGCAAGGCGCAGGCCGCGATCAAACGCGCAGCAGCGCATGAATAAAGGTGAATTGAGCAGGGAATTGAGAGCTTCAGGGTTTCGGGATTCTGAGCGTGCGACTGATCATCAGACAGCCTGAAATAAAAAAGAGCAGCGAGGTCAGGTGCAGTTGCGCGCCGAACAATGAGACGGGATAAAGTTCGCCGCGCGCAAACGCGAGCATCAGCAGGCCGAGCGGCACAATGCTTGTCGGAATCGGAGTGCCTTCAAAGTATTCGACCCTGCCTGTTTCTTCAGCCATCGCTTCGGCGGTGACGTTGTACCGCGCCAGTCGGCTCAGTCCGCACAAAGCAAAAAAGATCAGAATCAGTTGATCCAGCCGACTCGACAAACCAACCGCAAAGGCAATCGCTGCCGGTGCGACACCGAATGAAATCACATCGGCCAGCGAATCAAGTTCGCGGCCCATCGGTGAAGCGCGGTGACGCCACCTCGCAATGCGTCCGTCAAGCACATCAAAAACGAGCGCGAGCGGAATCAGCGCAGTGGCAATCCACGCATGCAAAGTGGCGCGCCAGGTGAGAAACTTCATCGCCTCAAAGATCGCGGCCACACCGCAGAAACCATTGGCGATGGTGAAAACATCGGCAAGATGAAAGCTGCGAATCATTGAGAAATGTCGGCGTTCGGTCGGCCCGGTCACATCACATTCTCCCTTCTGAAAAGTCAGCGGCTGGCAAATTCCATCGCGGCAAAGGTGACTACTGATTCGTTGTCAATGTTCCACTGGTCGTATTTCAGCACTTTGCCCTGGGCGCCGCGAACGGCCTGCATAAAGGTATAGATCGGCGTCAGGCCGCACCATTTCAGCGGATCGCGGTTCGGCAGCACCAGATCAATGAAGGCTTCGCTTTCATTGCGGCAGACGTGACTGAGCCGCTGTTCATCGGCGGCGCGCACTTCGAGCATGTAACCGCTCCGGGCGGCAGCTTCGATTGCATCGCCGTAACGTCGCCCGATGTGCGCCAGATCAACGCCCAGCACCCAGAACAGACGATCACGGTGCAGTTCGGCCATTTCACCAAGCGTTTCAAAAAAGCGTCTGATCTGGTCGTCGCTTTCGGGCGGGCGGCCTGTGGCGAAGCTGTTGAAGAATGCGCCGCACAGCACCGGCAGAATTTTGAAATCACTGCCGAGCAGGTGTTGCAGAAAGACAACCTGAAATTCAATCGAATGTTCGACGGTGTGGCAGAAATCTTCTGTCGTGACTGAATCGGGCGCGCGCGCCGTCAGCCAGTCAACCAGTTCAGTGTCGGTCTGCACGACGCCGTAAGGCGTGCGGAAGGGTTTGCGCGTCAGGCCGAATTTTTCCGGCTCGCCGTAATGCGACGTGCCGAGAATGACGATGGTTTTGCCGCGCAACTGCTCGCTGATTCCGCGCAGGCGATTGTAAGCGGCGGCGTAACAATCCCAGCCGCCATCAGGGCTGACGTGCGGCGCGGCAATGCCGATGATGGGTTCGGAGCGCGTCGGCATAATCGTCCAGAGCCGTTCATCAAGCTGTTGCCGCAGCATTGATTCCTGATCGGGATAGGCCGAACCGGCGTGGGCCGGATCGCGGAACGGCGCGGCGGCAAAGGCCGCGTGCCTGCTCGCGCGCATTCGCTCGAACTCTTCGCCTTCGAGAAAGCCGCTCTGCTGCAATGCTTCGATGAATTCGTGAATCGGATGAATCGGAAACGGTCTGCCGATGAGTTCTGACAAATGCTGTTGCAGGTCGCTTTCGGTCGAGCGGCCATCGAGCATTTGCAGCGCGCTGACAAAGACCGGCGGAATAATCAGAATGTCCTCGCTGTAACGGAACGGGTCGCGCAGCAGCAGGCCCGGCTGATCTTCGACCGGCGAGGGAAAGACATCAAGAATCTGGCGCAGTCGTGGTAACGGTTTTGACATAACGACGGCATCTTAGCCTGGCCGGTTGATGATCGCCACTGAGCAGGTATAATCCGTGTTCCCGCAATGATCATTGCCGCAAACGCATGAAAACTCATCAATTCATCTATGGCCTGTCACCCGTGCTGGAAACGCTGCGCGCCGGGCGCCGGCGGGTGCAGAAAATTCTGGTGGCTGAAGGCGTGCAGCCTGCGCGGTTCACGGAACTGCACGACCTGGCGCGTCGTGCGGGAGTTTCGATTGAGCGGCGCGAACGGCGGCTGCTTGATGAAATGACGCACCGCGCCAGTCACCAGGGCGTCGTCGCGCTGGTCGCAGGCGAAGCGGGCGGGCGCAGCAGCTCATACATCAGCGCCGATGCGATTCTGGATTCGCTCAGTGCGCTGCCGCTGCTTGTGCTGCTTGACGGCATCGAAGACCCGCACAATCTGGGCGCGATCATTCGCAGTTGTGAGTGCGCCGGAGTTGACGGCGTTTTCATTCCTGAACATCGCGCTGCCGGACTGACTGAAACGGTCGCCAAAACTTCAGCAGGCGCGGTCGAATATGTGCGCGTGGCGCGCGTGACCAATCTGGTTCCGCTGATCAGTGAACTGAAAGATCGCGGGGTAATGGTGGTCGGAGTCGAAGGCGATGGCGAAACAGTTTACAGCGGCTTTGATTTCAATCAGCCGCTGGCGCTGGTAATGGGCAGCGAAGGCAAAGGTCTGAGAAGGCTGGTGCGTGAGAAATGCGACGTGGTGGTTTCGATTCCGATGCGCGGGCGGCTGAATTCACTCAATGTCAGCGTGGCGACCGGCGTGGTGTTGTTTGAAGCGTTGCGGCAGAGAAAGACTCAGGCTGCAAATCACTGAGCTGATCTTTGAATCCCGCATCAGGGCAGGACGTGCGTGATCTGCGGTTCGGCGTAATAAAGAATGCGACCGCAGTTTTCACAGTTGAAGATGGTTTCGCCGCGCCGGATGTCGTTGTAAACCTGCGGGCGAATCTTCATGCGGCAGCCGGTGCACATATAATCACGCGCTTCGGCCAGCGCCAGGCCGTTGCGCATCTTCGAGACACGTTCGTAAGTTGCGCGGGTGCTTTGACCGAGTGAATTGAGTTTCTGTTCGCGTTCAGCGGTCAGAGCGGCGAGCCGTTCCTTGTGTCCGGCCACACTGGCCGCAGTCCTGGCAATCTGCTCATCAACTTCGGTGCGGCGTTTTTCGATTTCGGGCGAGCGTTCAGTGACCTGAGCTTCGAGTTTTTCGAGCTGCTCCATCAGTTTGAGAATGTCGGTTTCGAGTGAGCTGATGGTTTTGCGGGCCACATCAATTTCGCGCACGGCGGTCTCATATTCGCGCTGATTGGTGGCTTTCATCAGATCTTCCCTGAATTTGCTGAGCCGGGTCTGTTCGTCGTTGAGGCTGGTTTCGAGACGGGATTTTTCGGCCTGGGCGTCGTCGAATTGTTTTTTCAGATCGAGGAATTCTTTGACTGATTCGGCAAACTGACGTTCAATTTCCTGCTGGCGTGCGGGCAGCGAAACGATTTCCTGATTAAGTTGTCTGATTTCGATTTCGGTTTCCTGCAATGCCAGCAACTGGCTCAATTCGGGATTCAAAGCAGCCTCCTGTGGATTCTGGTGACGTGAAGTGATGAATCAACCACAACAGAGTTGAAGTGAATGATCACACAGGCTGTGGCGATGGCGCAAGTTTCCCGCCGGAATCGGCAGTGAGATAAATAACTTTGCGGCGAGAGACGATGTTTGGAGTTTCAGCTTTAGCTGGTGTTATTCAATACAGGCCGGGCCAGTTAAAGCCGGGACTCCCGGCACCGTCTCTCGTCGTCTGCAATTCGCCGGATGGCGTAACAATCCACGAGAAAGAGAATTATGCAGGTCAGGCAGTCTGAAAACAGCAAATATCCGAATTCGGCGCGGCTTTTCGAGCGCGCGCAGCAGGTCATTCCCGGTGGTGTCAATTCGCCCGTGCGCGCCTTTCGCGGCGTGGGCGGGACGCCGCTGTTCATTCGTTCGGCTGAAGGCGCCAGGCTGCACGATGCCGACGGGCGCAGCTACATTGATTATGTCGGGTCGTGGGGGCCGATGATTCTGGGCCACGCGCACCCGCAGGTGATTGAGGCGATCCGCGAGGCCGCCGGGCGCGGGACGAGTTACGGCGCGCCGACCGAACTTGAAATCGAACTGGCCGAAGAAGTCATCAGCTTTTTTCCTTCGATTGAAAAACTGCGGCTGACTTCAAGCGGCACTGAAGCCACGATGTCGGCGCTGCGCCTGGCGCGTGGTTTTACGGGCCGGACGAAAATCGTCAAGTTTGAAGGCTGCTATCACGGGCACGGTGACAGCCTGCTCGTGCGCGCGGGGTCGGGAGTGGCGACGCTCGGTCTGCCCGATTCGCCGGGCGTGCTGGCTGAAGTTGCGCAGGCGACCATCACCGTGCCATTCAATGATCGCGCCGCGCTCGCACAGGTCTTTGATCAGGTCGGCCCGGACATCGCCGCCGTGATTATTGAACCGGTCGTGGGCAATATGGGGTGCGTGCCGCCGCATGAGGGTTATTTGCAGTTTGTGCGCGACCTGACGGCAAAACACGGCACGGTGCTGATCTTTGACGAAGTGATGACCGGCTTTCGCCTGGCTCCGGGCGGCGCACAGGAACGTTACGGCATCAGGGCCGATCTGACGACGCTGGGCAAAATTCTGGGCGGCGGTCTGCCGGTCGGCGCTTTTGGCGGTCGCCGCGAAATTATGGATGTCGTGGCGCCGGTCGGCCCGGTTTACCAGGCTGGCACTTTGTCGGGCAATCCGCTGGCGGTGACGGCGGGGCTGACACAGTTGCGACTGCTGCGGCAGGGCAATGTTTATGAGCGTCTCGAAAAGGTCACGTCCCGCGTCGTTGCTGGTCTGACTGAAGCGGCAGCGGCAGCCGGAGTCAAAGTGACTGCGAATTGGGTGGGTTCGATGTTCACGATCTTTTTCACCGATGCGTTGGTGACGGACTGGACATCAGCAGGGCGCAGCGACCGCGAGGCGTTTGCGCGATTCTTTCACGCCATGCTCGATGAAGGCGTCTACCTGCCGCCGTCACAATTTGAAGCGGCATTTGTTTCAACAGCCCACACTGACGAGATCATTGAATTAACTATTGCGGCGGCGCGCAAAGCCTTTGCTCTCATCTGAGTAAAGGCTTTGTCACATTCTGCTGGCCGATTTATTGGAAAATGAGGTTTACAAAAACATTTCAAACGTGCTAAAAAGCCTCGTCGTTGCGAAGAACCTCACGTAAGGCCTCAATAAAAATAAAGAAGATTGCCCCTCTTCACTGAAGAATTCTGTTTCCTCACAAGGCCCTGAAAGCAGCTTCCTCACGTCAACTGACGGAAGGCGTCATGGCCTGCTGTCGTGCGTTCGGGTGAATCTTAATCTTCGGTCACGGCCCTGTGAACCGAATCATCGTCCGAACCTGAAACGAATTTTCCCGGTTGCCGATCAGGTAACCGGATGAATCGCTTTGTGTGCGGTTCCCATACCAAAGCAATAAGGAGTAATGAATCCATGAGATACCGTCCCCAGCCGAACCCCCGTTATTATCTGCCTTCGCGGAGTTTGCAGGCTCTGATGCTGTTTGGCCTGCTGACGCTGCTGATCTGTTTTGCGCTGCCTGCGCCACAACAGGCGCAATCCTCGGTGCCGACGCTCGACAGTGAGGAACAGTATTTTCTGACGCTGATTAATAATTACCGCCAGTCCAACGGGCTGCAGCCGTTGCAGGTTTCAATTTCGCTGACCAACGCTTCGAAGTGGTTCAGCAATGATATGGCGAGCAAAAATTATTTCCCTTCAGATCACGTTGACAGCCTCGGACGCGGGCCGTCGCAGCGCATGGCTGATTTCGGCTACAACTATAATACCTGGTGGGGCGAAAACATTGCGGCTGGTTACAGCGCGGCGCAGGACACTTTCAATCAGTGGAAGAATTCACCGGCGCACAATTCGAACATGCTCAATGCCAACTATAAAGTCATCGGCATCGGGCGCGCTTATGGCGCGAGTTCAACTTACCGCTGGTACTGGACGACCGATTTCGGCGGCTATGTGGATCAGGTGCTGGGCGGGACAACCCCGACGCCAACCGTAACGCCAACGCCAACCCCGACGCCGGTGCCAACGCCGACGCCAACACCAGTGCCGACGCCGACACCAACACCGGTTCCCACCCCGACACCGACTCCCACCCCGACCCCGACACCTACGCCGGTGCCGACACCAACACCGACTCCTGTTCCGACTCCGACGCCGACTCCTGTTCCGACGCCAGTACCGACGCCGACACCTGCGCCGACTGATGGCACGATTCTCAATCCGAGTTTTGAATTGCAGGGATCAGCCTGGACGGCGAGCGGCGCGGTCAGCTATGTCACCGGCAGCGTCGTCACCAACGGAACTTATGCCGTGCGGTTGTCGCCACGCGGCACGATGGTTCCGTCAGTCCTGCAGTGGGTGAAACTGACGCCGGGCGTAACTTATGAAGTCAGCGCCGACATTTTTGCCGACACGCGCGCCAGAGGCACCATCGGCGTCAAATGGGACAACTATGCTGAAGGCCCGGCGCTCAGCTATGTCAACAATTCAGCCAATCACAAGGTGACGGTTCGCTTCACCGTGCCGAGCGGCAGCGGCCAGGTCTGTATCTATTTCAAGGGAGTTTCCATCTCATCCATGCTCAATACGTGGACGACGGCGGACAACTTCAAACTGGTTCGCGCACAGTAACTCTCACTCCATCACCTCAAAACGGATGAGGCTGCCGAAATCATCTTTCGGCAGCCTCATCCGTTTTGAGGTTGTGTTCAGCGAACGGCTGAAACCTTACCGGCCTGTCGAACTGAACAGCCGGTTGAGTTCCCGTTTCATTTCACCGATCAGATACAATGATCCGCACACACAGATCAGCCCGTCAGTCGGCGTTATCTGCCGCGCGATGGACAGCGCTTCAGCCGCGCTTTCAGTCGTGACTGCCTGCCAGCCACCATCAGCAATGACCTGCGCGATCAGGCGCGGATCAGTTGCGCGCGGATTGCTGATGCGTGTGGCGATGATGGTGTGCGCAGCAGGGAAGAGGATTTCAGCGATTTCAGTGAGCGCCTTGTCTGACATCAGGCCAAAGATCATCGTGACTGGCGCGCTGATGAATTCATCCAGAAAATCACGCAGCACGCGCGCGCCCGCCGGATTATGCGCCCCGTCAAGCAGAATGGCCGGTTCAGTCGCCATCAGTTCAAGCCTGCCCGGCCATTCAACCCGGCCAGGCCCGTCAGTAATGTTTCTCTGCGAAATATTCAGTCCGTGCTGCTGCAATTTTTCAGCAAGATGAATAGCCGTGCAGGCATTGACGACCTGATGCCGACCGCGCAGGTTCAATGTGGTTTCGTACTCAGCGATTTCGGTGCGGTAACGAAGATGGTAAAGCCCGGTTTCAGACAGTGGCCCGGAAGGTTTCGTTTCAGCCTGGCAGTTTGCCAGCAGCGATGCGATGTCAGTGACAGGCGCTTTCATCAGCGCGCATTTTTCCGTGATTACTTTCATCGCCTCCGGTTCCTGCGGCGCGACGACGACGGGCGCGCTGGTTTTGACGATGCCCGCTTTTTCAGCGGCAATTTCCGGCAGCGTGTGGCCGAGATACTGCTGATGATCGGCGCTGACGGGAGTAATCGCGCAGACCAGCGGCTCGCAGATATTTGTGGCGTCAAGCCGCCCGCCAATTCCGACTTCGAGAATCGCCAGTTCAACTTCGCGCTCGACAAAATACAAAAAGGCAATCGCCGTCACCTGCTCAAAAAAAGTCGGCGTCGCAGGCAGCGCATCATCGCTCACCAGTTGCTCGCCTGCGGCACGCACCTTCGTCGCCAGCCGCGCAAACTCATCGGGCGAAATGTGGCGACCATCCACGCGCATGCGTTCGGTGATCTCAACCAGGTGCGGCGAAGTGTACAGGCCGACGCGCAACCCGGCGGCGCGCACAATCGCTTCGATCATTGCCGAAGTCGAACCTTTGCCGTTCGTGCCCGCGATGTGAACAGCCGGAACGCGCCGTTGCGGGTCGCCAAGCGCGTGGCACAGCGCGCGAATGCTTTCAAGCTCCAGCTTCACAGCCGTCATTTCGTGGCCGAGGCCATAAAGATACTGAACTGATTCGGTGAAGTTCATGATCGCGTGGTCTGCTCAATAATCTCTGCCATGCTGATGCGCTGAAAAGCTTCGGCATCATTCAGTCCAGCGGTGCGGCAGTAATTCAGATTGACTGCGGCCAGTTTGAGGTTAAGCGCGTCGAGCGGCACCAGATGCGCTTCATCAAGTTCGTCAGTCGCGTTGTCAGCCGTGAAATTGAGCGGGCAGAAATCAACCTCCTGATTGCCGTCATCGGTTTCGTAAAGCAGCGGCAGTCCCTGCGTGCGGCAGATGATCGGGCGCGCCGCGTAAATTGCGCAACGATCATTGACGAGCAAAGGACAGGCAACCGGTTCACTGTGCGCTTCGCGTTCGCGCACTGCGGCGGCCTGCTGTTGCAGCGTTTGCCGCGTTTCAGCGGGCAGCGATTCAATTGCCGCTTTGACCTGCGCGGCTTCGACCGGAAAGACTGACAGGTGATGGTGACAACAGGCGCTGCAACCGGCGCGGCAGTTGAGATGGGCGTGATAACGTTCGGTGAGTCGCGCTGACAACTCGCTGACCTGCTCAATCAGTGCGTGATAAGCAGAATGATCGGTGACGGAATCTTTCATCAGCTCAGGACGCAGGGATTACTTTCGCTTCGTGGTCGGCTGCTTCATCATCAGTTCTGCCACAGGCAGCGAAAAACCGGGCAGCAGCGGGGAGGTGAGTTTGTCATTGCGCAGCATTGTGCCGATCAGTTTCAGGCGGAACCCGGAGCGGCGATAAACTTCGACTGTCTGCTGCTGCCAGTCCACAATCCAGTATTCCTGCACGCCACGCCGCGAATAAAGTTTCAGTTTCGTCTGCCGGTCGCGCTGCTGATTGTCCCAGCCCGGAGAAACGACTTCGATCACCAGTTCAGGCGCGGCGTGCAGCTTGCCATCCTCGCCCAGAATCGAACCGAGCTTTTCCTGGCTGACCCAGACCACATCCGGCGCCACATCGTCATCATCAGCAAAGATCACGCCCGGCGCATTGTTGGCCACGCCGAGGCCGGTTTGTCTGTTCCAGTTCTGCAAGGCCCACAGCAGTTGCGTGCAGGCGTATTGATGATGCCAGTTGGGTTGTCGTGACACGTACAGTTCTCCTTCGATAACTTCGTACTGCTTGCCGTCGTCCGGCATCAGCAGCAGGTCAGCGGAAGTGAACTTCATTTCTTCAGCAGACTTTTTCAAGGCTCGCATGACTTGTCTCCCGGTTTGCGCGGGCATTGTACAACCTGAACCGGACTTTGTCAGATCAGTGCCGACCATTGAGCGACCCGTTCAGCACCGTGCGCAGCGCCTGACCGGTGTATGACTTTTTGTTTTTTGCCACGAGTTCGGGCGTGCCCTCAGCGACGACGCGACCGCCGCCTTCGCCGCCTTCGGGGCCGAGGTCAATGATCCAGTCGGCTGATTTCATCACGTCAAGGTTGTGTTCAATCACAATCACCGTATTGCCCATGCTGACAAGGCGTTGCAGCACGTCGAGCAGCTTGCGCACGTCCTCAAAATGCAGCCCCGTCGTCGGCTCGTCGAGGATGTAAACGGTGCGGCCTGTGGCGCGGCGCGACAGTTCCTTTGACAGCTTGATGCGCTGCGCTTCGCCGCCTGACAGCGTGGTGGCTGACTGTCCGAGCTTCAGATAACCCAGGCCGACTTCAACGAGGGTTTGCAGTTTCTGTTTGATCTGCGGATGGTTTTCGAGCAGTTCGAGCGCGTCTTCAATTGTTGTGTCGAGCAGTTGCGCAATGTTGCGGCCCTGATAGCGCACATCAAGCGTTTCGCGGTTGTACCGCTGCCCGCGACAGACTTCGCAGGTGACGTAAACATCGGGCAGAAAGTTCATCTCGATGCGCTTGAGGCCGTCGCCCTGGCAGGCCTCGCAGCGACCGCCCTTGACGTTGAATGAAAAGCGTCCGGGCTTGTAACCGCGCTCGCGGCTTTCGGGCAGCATCGCGTACAACTCGCGGATCGGCGTGAACAGTCCGGTGTAAGTCGCGGGATTCGAGCGCGGCGTGCGGCCAATCGGTGACTGGTCAATTTCAATGATCTTGTCAATGTGTTCCAGCCCTTCGATGGTTTTGTGCGCGCCGGGTTCGGCCAGGCTGCGATAAAGCTTGCGCGCGAGCGTGCGATAGAGAATGTCATCAACGAGCGTTGATTTGCCCGAACCTGAAACGCCTGTCACGACCGTCAGCAGGCCGAGCGGAAAGGTCACGTCAATGTTTTTCAGGTTGTGTTCGTTCGCGCCGCGCACGATCAGGGCCTTGCCGTTGGGTGAACGACGTTCAGCCGGAATCGCAATTTCAAGTTCGCCGGAGATGTATTTTGCAGTCAGCGAATTTTCGGCGTGAATGATTTCAGTCGGCGTGCCTGCGGCGACGACTTCGCCGCCGTGCGTGCCCGCGTGCGGCCCTAAATCAATGACGTAATCGGCGCGTCGAATCGTTTCCTCGTCGTGTTCGACGACGAGCACCGTGTTGCCCAGGTCGCGCAACTGCGCCAGCGTTTCCAGCAGGTGCTGATTGTCGCGCGGGTGCAGACCGATTGAAGGTTCATCGAGCACGTACAGCACTCCGCGCAACTGCGAACCGATCTGTGTGGCCAGACGGATGCGCTGGCTTTCGCCGCCTGAAAGCGACGCCGAAGGACGATCAAGCGTCAGGTAGCCGAGGCCGACCGCCTGCAAAAAGCTCAGGCGATCACGAATCTCTTTCAGTATGCGCCCGGCAATGATCTCTTCGCGTGGATTGAGTTTTATTTTTCCGAATGCAGAGATCGCATCGCTGATCGGCAGCTTTGTGTAATCGGCAATCGAATGACCGTTGACGCGCACGGCGAGCGATTCGGGCTGCAGCCGCTGGCCATTGCAGGCGCGGCAGGTGATCGGTGAAATCAGAGCTTCAAAAGCGGCGCGCTGGCGGCTGCCGTTCTCTTCGTCCTCGTCTTCGTAAGTTTTCAGCGCATCCACCAGAAACGCGGTCGCGCCCTGCCATTCGTTTTTGTATTTGTACTCGCCGTACTGAAACTCAATCGGTTCCTTCAGGCCGAAGAAAAAAGCATCTCTGGCTTTTTTCGGCAGGTCGGCGAAAGTTGAATCCGGGTCAGCGCCGAAATGTCTGGCGACAGCGGCGAGCGCCTGGCGCAGGTAAGAATCAGTGTTCTTGTCAGCCTCGCCCACAAAACCCAACTGGCGAATCGGCGTGTTTTCATCAAGCACGATCTTTTTCGGATCAACTTCAAGCTTCGTGCCGATGCCGTGACATTCGCGGCACGCGCCGTAAGCGGAATTGAAGGAAAACGAGCGCGGCTCAAGCTGCGGAATCGAAATGTTGCACCAGACGCAGGCCATCCGCTCGGAATAAAGCCGCTCTTCGCCGTCCACAATTGAAATGACCACGACGCCATCAGTCAGCTTTGTCGCGGTGCGCACGGACTCTTCGAGGCGCGGGCTGATGCCGGATTTGATGAGCAGGCGGTCAACGACGACTTCGATGGTGTGATTTTTGCGCTTGTCGAGAATGATGTCGTCATCCAGCGAACGCATCTCACCGTCAATGCGGGCGCGGGTGAAGCCGGTCTTTTGCAGTTTTTCGAGTTCCTTTTTGAACTCGCCCTTGCGCCCCCGAACGATGGGCGCAAGGATCATTACCCGCTCGCCTTCGGGCAGTTCCTTCACGTTCTGAATAATCTGCTCGGTGGACTGCCGCGACACGGGCCGCCCGCACTGATGGCAATGCGGCTGACCGATGGATGAAAAGAGCAGGCGCAGGTAATCGTAAACTTCAGTCACCGTGCCGACCGTCGAACGCGGGCTGCGGCTGGTGGTTTTCTGTTCGATTGAAATCGCAGGCGACAAGCCTTCGACCGCGTCCACGTCCGGTTTCTCAAGCTGATCGAGAAACTGCCGCGCATAAGCCGAGAGCGATTCAACGTAGCGGCGCTGACCTTCGGCATAAATCGTGTCGAAGGCGAGCGACGATTTGCCCGAACCGCTCAGGCCGGTGATGACCGTCAGTTTGTTGCGCGGGATCTCGACGCTGATGTTTTTCAGATTGTGCTGGCGCGCGCCACGCACCGAAATTCTGGTAATAGCCATACGGGGCACAACAGATGAGTTTTGAATTGGGAAAAGAAACCGGAATTGTAGCGAAGCGCAGTGAGATGAACAAGCCGGGCTTCAGTCATCCGCATGCAGCAGCGTGGTCAGAAGTCTGAACTCCGCGTCCTGTTCATTCATTGCTTCTTCGGTGCTGTGAGCTGGCGCAGTGGCGTTGACGCGCTGCCAGATGGCTTCGCGCACTTTCTGGTAACTGACGGGCAGCGTTTTGCCGCAATAGCTGCACGCGGGACTGCCCAGGGCCAGCAGGCGGCGGTGACAGTGCGGGCAGGTGCGAAAGTCGGGCGGCGTGGCATTTTCACCGGGCAATGGCGCGCCGCAACTCTGACATCTGGTCGCCGCTTCATCGCTCGAAGTGTGGCAGTATTCACAGGTCTGTAACATTGAACTTACTCCGTGTGGGATTCCGGCGGGGCGGCGCGCGATTCTAAATCAAAACACGCACATTGGTACAGTACCGCGAGCGTGAGCGAGCGGAGTCTGTGGTGAAAGGCGCTGCCGTGTGACTCCGCTCGCTCACGCTCGCGGTACTGTACCAATGTGCGGCAGGCCAGGCCGAGCGGAAAACAGAAAATAAGCGGTGCCTGTCTGCGCCTGACTGACAACTGGAAAAACATTCATTCGACAGGCAGAATTGTTTTCGTGATGCTGAGAGTCTGGAAACGCGGAATGTACATGGCGGCGGGTTTCGCCTGCTGCGGCCTGGGCGTGGCCGGAGCGTTGCTGCCGCTGCTGCCGGCGACGCCGTTTCTGCTGCTCTCGGCCTTCTTTTTTGCGCGCAGCAGCGAGCGGTGGCACGACTGGCTGGTGCGGCATCGCCACTTCGGGCCGTACATTGCGGCCTTTCGTGAAAAGCGCGGGCTGACTCTGACTCAGAAACGACGCGTGGCCGTTTCACTGACGCTGACGCTGATGCTGACGGTGTGGCTCTCGCCGCACTGGCAGGTCAGAGTGCTGGTCGGCGCAATCTGGTGCTTCTGGCTGATCGTGATTTATCGCAGTCGCACCGCCCCGGATGAAGTGAGCTTTGAAAAGGCTGAGTAAGAAACGATGATTCACCACAAAAGGCGCAGACAGCACAAAACCGAAACAGGGCTGGATAAGGTCTTCCTTTGTGCCTTCCGCGCTTTTTGTGGTGAATCCTCTGTTCTGAATCCCGCAAAATCATTCGGGCTGACTACTGGCGAGCGCCTGGTAATCGGCTGGCGTGTTGATGTTGACTGAAAGTTGTTCAGCGCCGGGCAGGTGCGCGTATTCGCGGTACGTGACCAGTCGCGTGCGGACGCGCAGGCACAGGCGATCAGTCATCAGTTCTTTCCACGCCAGCATGCGCGCAATCCTTTCGCGGCAGGCGGCGGCATAAACTCCGACGAGCATCTGCGCGTGATGCCGACGATCAAGCGGAATCGTCAGTTCAGCCTGTTCAGCCTGGTGAATCTGCCAGAGCAGTTGCAGCAGTTCGGGCGTCACAAACGGCAGATCGCAGGCCAGCATCAGCGCCGATTCCGGCGGCGCACAACGGGTGAGCGCGGTATAAAAACCACCGAGCGGGCCGGAATAATCGTAAATGTCGTCAATGATTTCAGCCTGCCACTGCTGCGCGAGCGCCTGATAGCGGGCGCGGTGCGGGCTGGCTGAATTAATGATAATGGCGAGCTGACCGGCCACCTGACTGGCAGTGGCGAGGGCGTGTTCAATCAATGAGCGGCCATTGAGCATCAGCCATGATTTGTCTTCTCCCATCCGCGCGCTGCGGCCACCGGCCTGAATGAAGCAGCGTCGGGCCGGATTTGAGGCTGAAGTCCGGCAGTCTGAAAGCTGTGTGTTGGAATCGGGGGCATTCATAATTTTTCAATCCGTCATCGGTCATCTGCAATCCGCAATGTGGTGTGCTATATTGCCTGCTGCACGCACTTGTCACAACTGCGCAGCACGGGTACGCTGGTGTTCCGGCAGGACTTTTCGGGCAAAGAGGTAAATTTCAATGATGCGTTTCGTTTCCCTGTTTCTTCTGGTGGCGCTGACGGTTGTCACGGTTTCGGCTCAGACCAGAGCGCCGCGATCAGATAAACAGCCTGTTTCAGGCTCCGGTTCATCGGCCACCGAATTTTTTCCGCTCGATCAGGTCAGGCCCGGATTGCGCGGCGTCGGCTGGACGGTCACGCAGGGGAGCGAACCCGAAAAGTTTGAATGCGAAATTCTGGGGCTGCTCAAAGGTTTTCAGAATCCGAACCGCAATGCCGTCATCATCAAACTGCTTGGTGAAAAGTTTCAGCACACGGGCATTTTTCAGGGCATGAGCGGCAGCCCGGTTTACATTGACGGCAAGCTGCTCGGCGCGGTGGCGTTCGGTTTTCAGTTCGCCAAGGATCCGATTGGCGGCGTGACTCCGATTCAGGAGATGGTTGACATCTTCGAGCAGCGGCAGGAAAAGTCTGAACACAAAAGCTCGCCACGTTCGTATTCATTCTCTGAAATCGCCTTCAATGAAAAATCCCGCGAATTTGCCGACTTTGTCAATTCGCTCAGCGGCCAGGCTGCTTCAAAGGCCGTGCCTGTCGCGGGGCCGGGGACGCCGATGCTGACGCCGATTGCGACGCCGCTGGCGATTTCGGGCGTGCCTGCTGACGTGATTTCGCGCTTTGCGCCGCAGTTTCAGGCGATGGGCCTGACGCCGGTGGCCGGAGTCGCCGGAGCCGCGCGCATCGAAGAGATGAAGAAGGCCGGAAGCGATACGCTCAAGCCAGGTTCGACGATTGTTGTGCCGCTGGTGCGCGGTGATTATTCGCTGGCCGCGGCAGGCACGGTGACGTACCGCGACGGCAATCGCATTTATGCCTTCGGGCATCCGTTTCTGTCGCTGGGCGTGGCCGATATGCCGATGAATGAAGGCGAAGTCGTGACGGTGCTGCCGAACGAAGCGATTTCATTCAAGCTCGCGGCGCCGACGGCGATGGTCGGCACGATTCGCGGTGACCGCTCAACGGGCATTTACGGCGAACTGGGCGTCGAGCCGCATATGATTCCGGTCGAAATTAATCTGCGCACCAGTCGGGGCGCGCAGCAGCCTTATCGTTTTGAAATCGTCTCGGATCGTTTTCTGACGCCGATTCTGATGCAGTTGACGGCGATGGCGACGATTGCTTCATCAGAAAGAACCATCGGTGATGCGACGCTGCAGTTGCGCACCCGCATTGCGCTGAAGGATCAGCCGGAAATCAGCCTGGAAAACCGGTTGTCAGCGTCGGCCAACACTCCGCTTTCAGCCGCGTTCTCGGTTTCACAGCCGCTCAACGCGCTTTACAACAGCGGCTTCAACGATCTGGCAGTCGAAAAAATTCTGATTGATATTGTCTCAAAGGATTCGCGGCACACCGGCAAACTTGACCGCCTGTGGATTAATCGGACTGAAGTCAGACGCGGCGAAAGCATTGAAGTCGTCGCCTTCGCCCGCACCGAAAACGGAAGCGAATATATCGAACGCATTCCTGTCACCATTCCTGCTGATGTGCCGCTCGGACAGTTGCAGATTATGGTCGGTGACGGCACGGCGGTGCAGGCCGCCGAACCGCGCGCCGGATTCACCCCGAAATCGCTCAATCAGCTTGTCCGCGAACTCAACCGCATTCGCAAGGCTGATCGTTTGTACGTCCGGCTCTCGCGTGCCGAGACGGGCGCAGTCATCAACAACGAGGAACTGCCGAGCCTGCCGCCATCCGTGCTGGCAACGCTGGGTTCCGACCGGACTGCCGGTGGTTATTCGCTGACCCGTTCAGCGACCCTGTTTGAAAAGGAACTGGCTCCGGCTGAATTCGTCATCTCTGGTCAGCGGACACTGACCGTCAATGTTGTTGAGAAGTAAATTCCATCGGAACTCAATTCAGGAGTGCCGCATCAGCGGGTCGCACAGACGGCCTGAAACTGCGGCTGTCTGCACACACACTGATTGATCGCACGACAGGTTGCTGGCTGATAACCCCAGGTAAACCGGGAGGTTTACTGTAATCATTTCGAGGAACTCCCATGCAATACAAAAAGAAACGCCCCGGAGGTGGTGGCGGTGGTGGTGGCAAACGGCGGCATAAAGCGCGTCGCCCGCATCCGCCGTCTGCACCGCGCCAGAACAACAGCGTTGATCTCGAAAGCACCGGCTATGAAGCCGCTTATTTCAGAGAACTGATTGACGACGAGGTTCCGGTCGTCATCGTCCTCAAATCAGGCGAGCAGTTGCGCGGACAGGTGCGTTATTACGACCGCGATGTGTTCAGCCTTGGCCCGGCAGATGGCGGGCCGAAGCTCTTTCTGCGCAAGAGCAGCGTGCGGTACCTGTACGAGGAATGATCCGGTCGCCGGGGTTATCTGATGACCTTGTGACTGGCGCTGCGCCTGGGCTTCGTCGAGGCAGCCGCTGACGGCGGGGCCACGCCTTTCTGAGCTTCTGTCAATCAACTCAGCCGGAGCGAAGCAGTATGTTTTTCATTCGTTGCTGTCGTTCAATTATGGTGCTGACGCTGTCGGGCGTTCTCGCCCTGGCTCAGTCGCCCGCTGCGAACAGTTCACCGCCCGGTGCGCCGCAGAAGGAGCAACAGCAGGCACGCGAAAAGAACGCCCTGGCGCTGCTTGATGATCTGCTCGCCGAGATTTCATTGCTGCGCCTGCCTGAAAATCGCGTGAGCATTCAGATGGCGGCGGCTGATCTGCTCTGGAAGCGCGATGAAACGCGCGCGCGCCAGTTGTACCGCGAGGCGACTGCCAGTTTGTCTGAAATCCTCGCTGCGGCCACCGTGCAGAACGATGACGAAACCGAGGAGATCGGCTATCCGGTCAGACAACTCTGGGATCAGTTGCGATTCAGAATGCTCAGCCGTGTAATCGAACACGATGTCCGGCTGGCGCAGGAACTGCTGATCGCTTCGCGCCCGCCCGAAGCCGCAAATGACCCGGACGCCAGAGACCAGCGCGAAAAGGAATTTGAAATGCGCCTGGCCGTCAAACTGGCCGAATCTGACCCGCCGCGCGCTTATCAACTGGCCGAAGAAAAGCTGGCCAGTGGCGCCCGCGATGCCGTGCCTGAGGTGCTTGAGTTCCTGCAAAATCTGATTGAGAAAGATCCGACGCTGGCGGCAAAGCTGGCGCGCAGCCTGCTCAAAAAAATCCAGGCCGACGCGGGCCGCAATCAGGAACCGCCTTACCTGCTTTCGCGCCTGCTGAGCATCCTTTCAGTGCCCGGCGTCAACGATCAGAACAGCGCGGCAAAATCCGGCGGCAAAGATGACAAATCCAGAACCTCACGCATTGATGAAGCCGTCATCCGCGAAGCTGTGGAAGCCATGGCCTCGCAGACGCTCGCGCTGCTCTCTGACGGCAGCCAGTCGAATTTTCAGCGGTCGCAGTATGCGTGGTTTGCGCTTTCGGAATTGCAGCGCCTGATGCCGCTCGCTGAAAAATACATTCCCAGCCGTCTGCCCGTGATTCGCGCCCGCCTGGCCGAAATGGAAAAAGGCATGCCGCCGGAAATGAAAACCATGCGTGAAATGGATGCGCTGTTTCAGAAAGGCGACCCCGAAGCGGTGCTGGCTGCGGCTTCCAGGCTGCCCTCGGATCAGGCGCAGTTTCTTTATTACCGCGTGGCTGAAGACGCCGTCACCAAAGGCGATCTCGATAAAGCCCGGCAGATTATGAGCGCGAATCTGAAGGATCCGAATGTGCGCCGACAACTGGAAATGCGCCTGGAACAGCAGGCCATGCAGACGGCGATTGAAAAGGGCAAACTCGATGAAGTGCGCCCGCTGATGGAACGTGTGCGCTCAACCAGAGAACGCATCGGCATTCTGACGCAGATGGCCGGAGTCGAAATCAAAAAGGGCAACAAAAAGGCCGCGCTGCAACTGCTCGAAGAAGCCCGCACGCTGGTTGGCAATCGCGCCGCGAGCCGCGCGCAGCTTGAAGCGCAGATGACCCTGGCCGGAGGTTATGCCGAAGTTGATCCGGCGCGCAGCTTCGAACTGCTTGAAACCGCCGTCAGCCGGATCAATGAACTGATGGATGCGGTGGCGTCACTCGGCGGGTTCTTTCCGGTCAGCGCCTCGCGTGACAATGAAATGCTGATGGTTGAAGAAGGCGGGCCGTTCACCGAATTTCTGCATCAGCACGCTGAAGCCCTGACGCTGCTGCTGACGGCTGATTTCGATCACGTCAAAAATGTCGTGGGCCGTTTTGAGCGCCCTGAAATCAAGGCTTTCGTCCGCCTCAATGTCGCTGAATCCGTCCTGGCCGAACACCGCGAAGGCGAAACCCGTGTGTCAGGTTCGGCGGTTGCTCCGGTGATGGTCGGCTCTGAGGCCGGAGGGCCTGTCGTTATCAAACCTGTAGTCATCAAAAACTGAATTCGCTTCAAATCCTCACAGATCAGATGGTCGGGATAAAACACAGACTGCTTTCTCCTCCCGCAGCCATTGATCTGTCTACGAGGCCGGTCAGCCAAAAAGTAAAAAGTTACGATGACCTGTGAAGGAGATCCATGCAGATTGATCTGGTGATTTTTGATATGGCCGGGACCACTGTTGATGATGGCGATGCCGTCAATTACTGCTTTCACGAATCGCTCTCGGCTGCCGGATTGCTGGTCACGGATGAAGATGTCAGGGAAATGCGCGGGCTGGCCAAAAGCGAAGCGATCAAACGCCTGATTGAACAGTCCGACAAACGCGAGGAACTCGCCGCGCGCGTCCGGGATATTCACGCCGATTTTGTCAGCCGCATGCTCGATTTCTGCCAGAACAATCCGGCGGTCTGCGAAATTGCCGGAGCCACTGACACCTTCCGGCGACTGAGAAAGCGCGGCATCAAGGTGGCGCTCAATTCAGGATTCAATCGCAATATCATGAACGCGCTGCTTGAACGCCTGGGCTGGCTTGGCAGCGACCTGATCAACGCCACCATCGCCAGCGACGAAGTCAAACGTGGCCGCCCGCATCCCGATATGATTCAGGCCGTCATGAAAAAAGTCTTCGTCCGCGATGCGCGCCGCGTGGCCAAAGTGGGCGACACGCCCGCCGATCTGCTCGAAGGCGCGAATGCCGGCTGCGAAATGATTATCGGCGTCACTGCCGGAACCCATACCCGCGAACAACTTGAATTCTTTCCCCACAGCCATCTCGTCGAAAGCGTCGCTGAAGTTCCCGCCGTGCTGGGACTGTAAGGCCACAGCCATTTATAAAGATGTCCTGAAAGAAACCAGGCCTTCCCCCGTAGTAACGAATTCATTCGTTTTGTTTCCGAAGCTGCGCTGATTTGAGATTGAACGAATGAATTCGTTACTACGGGGGAAGGCCTGGCTTATCTGCTGAGTTTCTGACCTGGATCACTTTTCAGGTCTGCGTCCGACAGTGTGGCGCGATTTGCCAAAATCGCGCGGCTTAGGCAATCGGCTGGTTTTGTCAGCCACGCGATTTTGGCAAATCGCACAACAACATTACAGAGGGCGCCCTGGTTTACCGGATGGTTTCCTGCCTCGATGGCATTGAACAAGGCACTCTTACTTTCCCTTTTGAATTGACTTGATCAACCGGTCGGCGTGGTTGCGGGCGATGAGCGGGATGCTTTCATCGGTGCGGAGTTCTTCGAGCAGCGGAATCAGGCGCGGCGGGTCGGCGAGGCGATGCGCTCTGAGTTCGGTTTCAAGCAGGCGCAACTGAGCGGGCGTTGAAATCGGGTCGCTCTGACGCACTGACTGCAGTTCAAAAACACGTTCTTCCTGGGTGGCGATGTTGCGAAAGATTTCAACGACGCGGCTCATCGGCTGATTGGTGGTGTAATTGAATTTCACCGTTCGCTCTTTGCCGCCGCGCGCCTGAGTAATGGTCAGATTGCCCAGGTGAGAGAAATCCTTCTTGAACTGATAATCCTCAGTGCTGTCCAGAAAATTCAATTCAGCAAACAGGCCTCTGATCTGCGCGACCAGGTCTTTTGAAATTTCCAGCTTGAGGCTGATCTCGTCCTCGCCCTTCTTTTTGAAGTTGTAATGGCCGCGCCCGTTTTCATCAAATTCAATCTCCTGGTGCGGCGTGAGGAAGCGTTCATTTTCAAACTGAAAGCGATAGATCGTGCCGCCCGAACCGGCAGCGCCGGATTCTGTCGTAGTGGTTTCAATCCGGGTCTGCGCGAAGGTCGCAACAGCGAAAACAGAAATGAGGATGAAGGCCGGAACCGACAAAAGGAATTTGCGCATACTCAGGGATGACGAATAAAGAACGGGTTCGGCTTCACCGCCGTGAGGCCGAACCCGTCTGGTCAGTTGCTGGCGACCTGTTTGTTTTTCTTCTGATCGAAGGGCTGTTCCATGTACTTCTGCGCGGTCTTTTGCGCATTGTCATAGTTGTTGCCGTTGTCGAGCGCCTTCTTGTATTCAGCAACGGCGCGTTCACGCTGCGCGAGCGCGTCCCACGCATTGCCGCGATAGATGTATGACCAGACTTCGATCCAGTCAGGCCGCACATTGCCATTGAGCGCCATATCAAAAGCGTCAAGCGCCTTCTGATAATTGCGCTGCGTCATATACAGCAGGCCGAGGTTGTACCACGCCCACGAATTGCCGCGATTGAGCTTGATCGCCGCCTGGAACTGCTGTTCGGCTTCGATGTATTCCTGTTCCTTGAAATGCTCGATGCCGCGTCTGACCACGACCGCCTGCTTGATCTCTTCCGAGGTGCGCATGATCTTCATGTCAGGATCAACGATCACCTCAATTGGTTTGCTTTTCGTCGTCAGATCGAAATCAGCCGAAGTGCCTTTCATCAGGATCGTTTCGCGTTCCTGCCCGGCTTCGGTTTTGAGCAGAATGTCAACGGGCATTTCAAAGGCGTCAAGATCCTGCTTGACCGTGCCCGGCACGCGGAAGCCTTCAGCGCGGCGCAGAATGCGATATTCAGCGCGGAACTCAGGCACTCCGGTCGAATCAACCCACTGCCCGAAAAATCCGCGCAGGCTGTGGCCCGCCTTCTGCGAGACGAATTCCTCGAACTGATCGAGCGTCATGTTTTTGCCGTTGAATCGCTGATAATACTCGCGCAGCATCGCGTCAAAATCCTTCTCGCCCATAATCTGCCGCAGCATATTGAAGACGAGCGCGCCCTTGTTGAAGATCACCGAACGATAAGCCGGGGTCTGGTCATCAAGCTGTTTCGGCGCGTTGCGAATCGAAGCCGACTGCTCGAAGGCCAGCGCCTTTTCAGTTTCGGCCTGCACGGCCTGCTGAAACTGCGTTTCCGATTCGTTGTCCTTTTTGTAAAGCAGCGCGCTGAACTGCGCCAGTCCCTGCGACAGCCAGATGTCATCGAATGATTTCAGCCCGACCGTCTGACCCCACCACTGATAAGCGACCTCGCGCGCCAGCAGATCCTCGTTGCCGGTGGCGAGCGCCTTCGGCGTCAGAAAGAGCATCCCCGCGCCGGTGTATGAATCGAGCGTGTCATCGTCGGTTTCAGCCACAATGTAGCGATTGCCGAAATTGTACGGCCCGAATTTCGACGAGTAATAAACCAGGTGTTCGCTGATCAGTTCACCGGCGCGATCAATGCCTTTTTCGTCGCCGGGCTTGACGTAAACATCAACGCTGATGCCGCCCTTGTCGAATGACTGTTTGATGTATTTGGCGGCGGCGAAATTGCCGGGCAGCGTCGGTTTGGTCGAAACGAAAGTGTAAGTTGAAAACTCCTGCTTCGTTTTTTCATCGCGTGAGGCGACGGGCGTGACCGGCTGTTCGCTGTACCCGGCTGCGACGATCTCTTTCGGAACTTTCAGGCTGATGGTCGAAGTGGCGCGATCAGCGGCGTAATCGTGAAACGGGAACCAGCGCGAGGCGTACATCAGATATGAACCCTGCTCACCGACATAAGCCAGGCGGGCATTCTGAATCGGCCCGCCCTGCGGCGATTCCAGCGCGCCTTCGTATTCAAAAACCAGCGTCACGGGCTGTCCCTTGTGCGCCATGCCGCCCAGATCAATACGGACGTTCATGTTTTCGCGCTGATCCTGAATGAACTGCAGGCCGGTGGCAGTTGTCGCGCCAGGCTTTGCGGTGCCGGTGGCTGGTTCAGGCGTTTTGCCGCGCGGCGCGGGTTTTTGTTTACTGCCGGTCGAAACCGGAGTCAGCGCATTTGCTGCCGGTGTGGTCGGCACAGAAGCGGCAGCCACCACGCCGTCTTTCAGCGTGATGCTTTTGATCGCCAGCGAGCCGTTCATCTCGAAAATAACCGAGCGCGTGTCAGTCAGCGGCGCGAAAGTAACTTCGGTACGTGCCCTGAGCAGTTGCTGCGTCGGCACCAGCTCAGCGTCAATCCTGTAATTCTGGACATCAATGTCGGCTGCGTCCTTGTCCTTCTGGGCCTGAACTGTCCCCGTCCCGGAAAACAGCGTCAGGGCCAGCAGCGCAGCAGTAAATGCAAAGCCAGCAAAAAGCGAATACCAGTAATTCCTCTTCATCTCTCACCCCGTAAATGTTAGTGACCGCAATGGGGACTGCATCAGACAGCCGGGATTATAGCACGGCCAGGCGGTTTGTCGGCGGGGTTTGGAGTTCCGGGCGCAGCCGCCGGGTTGCCTGCCCCTTAAGAAAAAACCGGCGCGTCCCACAGTCAGCAGATTGGCCAGGCCAGTCGGCCTGTGTAAAATGCCGCTTTGTCCGGCGCAGTTTCCCCGTTTCATCTTTACAAAAATTTACAAGCCGCAATTCAACGCAAAGTTGCGAGGAAAGAACCGCCATGCCACGAACCAGTCAGCGCGTCAGGTTCCGCCCGTCATCACTCATCAGATTCCTGGTTGTCTGCGCTTTCATTCCGGCCTTCGCCCTCGCCACAGGCCTGCTGCCTGGCCTGGCCGCTGCTCATCAGAACGCACAGACGGTCGATTTTTTGCGGGATATTCAGCCCATCTTTCAGGCGGCCTGCATTAACTGCCACAGCGCCAGAAAAGCGATGGGCCAGTTGCGGCTGGATGACAAAAACCTCGCGCTCAAAGGCGGCCTGTCCGGCGCAGTCATCATTCCCGGCAACAGTCGGCAAAGCCGCCTGCTGGCCCGCCTGCTGGGCGAAGGCGGGGAAGCCCGCATGCCGATGGGCCGCGACCCGCTCAGCCCCGCACAGATTGACCTCATTCGCCGCTGGATTGATCAGGGCGCAGTCTGGCCCGGCGAATCTCAATCCCAATCTCAAATCTCAAATCTCAAATCTGAAATTCCAAAACACTGGGCTTACGTCAAACCCGTGCAGCCTGCGCTTCCGGCAGTGAAAAATGCCGCGTGGGTGCGCAATCCGATAGACAATTTCATTCTGGCCCGGCTTGAGAAAGAAGGTTTGCAGCCCGCGCCCGAAGCCTCGAAGGAAACGCTGCTGCGGCGCGTTTACCTTGATCTGACGGGCCTGCCGCCGGGCATTAAAGAGATTGATGATTTTCTGGCTGACAATTCGCCCGACGCTTACGAAAAGGTCGTTGACCGGCTGCTGGCCAGCCCGCATTATGGCGAAAGGTGGGCGCGGCCCTGGCTTGATCTGGCGCGGTATGCCGACTCGAACGGCTACGAAAAAGACAACCTGCGGACGATGTGGAAGTATCGTGACTGGGTCATCAATGCGCTCAACCGCGACCTGCCTTTCGATCAGTTCACGATTGAGCAACTGGCCGGTGATATGCTGCCCGATTCAACAGTTGACCAGAAGATTGCGACCGGATTTCACCGCAACACGCTGCTCAATACCGAAGGCGGCGTTGATCCCGAAGAGGCGCGCTTTGAAGTGATGGTTGATCGCGTCAACACGACGGCGACGGTCTGGCTCGGCACGACGCTCGCCTGCGCGCAATGCCACAATCACAAATACGATCCGTTTACGCAGAAAGACTATTACCGGCTTTACGCTTTCTTTGAAACCACTGAGTACCAGATTCAGGGATCAGCGTCATTTGACCGCGTGGCCTATGAACCGAAACTTGACCTGCCCACGCCGGAGCAGGAAGCGAAACGCCGCACGCTCAATGAAGAGATTACAAAGCTTGAAACCAGGCTGAAGACTCAGACGCCGGAACTCGATGCCGCGCAGTCCGTGTGGGAAAAGGAACTGCTGGCCGAACCGGACAAGTGGACGGCGCTTGATCCGATTGAAGCAAAATCAACCGGCGGCACGACGCTGACAAGACAGGAAGATAAATCACTGCTCGCTTCGGGCGCGGCTCCTGAATTTGACGAATACATCATCAAAGCGCGCGTGCCGCTCAAATCGGTCTCCGCTTTGCTCATCGAAGCTCTGACCGACAAAAGCCTGCCGCGCAGCGGGCCGGGCCGCGATCTTTACGGCCATTTCATTCTTTCGACGATTGAAGCTGACGCTGACGGCAAACCGCTTGAGTTTGTGAATGGCAACTGGGACGACGGGCTTGCGCGCTTCGATGCGAAATCATTTTTCAGCAAAGAGGCGATGACACAGATTGCCGACCGCCCGCGCGGCTGGCTCATCAATGCGACTGACGATGAAAAGCGCCTGAATCGTCAGGCTGTCTTTACGCTTGCTCAGCCGCTGGTTTCTGACAAGCCCGTTGAGCTGACGATCAGATTGAAATTCCTGGCCGGTGGTTTGTGCCAGGGCATCGGTCGCGTGCGACTGTCAGTGACCGATGACGCTGAGCCGCTGAAGATCGTTTCCATTCCGGCGGCGCTGCGTCCGGTGCTTGAAATCCCGGTTGCTCAGCGCACTGAAAAACAGAGGTCTGCTTTGTCAGCGCAGTTTCGCTCGGTGACGCCGCTGCTCAAAAAAGAGCGTGACCGATTGAGCGAACTGAGAAGGGAACTCGGCAACCTGGGCATCGTGACTGCAATGATTATGCAGGAGCGGCCATCGTTCGAGCGGCCATCAACATACTTCCGCGAACGCGGCGGCTTTCTGAACAAAGGCGAAAAGGTTTATGCGGCGACGCCTGCCGTGCTGCCGCCGCTGCCTGAAAACGCTCCGGTCAATCGCCTGGGCCTGGCTTACTGGCTGGTGGATGAAAGCAACCCGCTCACCGCGCGCGTGGCCGTCAATCGTTTCTGGGAACAGTTTTTCGGGCGCGGTATTGTCGAAACGAGCGAGGATTTCGGCACGCAGGGACAGCCGCCGACGCATCCTGAACTGCTCGACTGGCTGGCCGTTGAGTTCATGAAAAAACAGAAGTGGAGCCTGAAGGCGCTGCACCGTCTGATCGTCACTTCGGCCACCTATCGCCAGGCTTCTGAAGTCAGCCCCGCGCTGCTCGAAAAAGACCCTTACAATCGCCTGCTCGCGCGCGGCCCGCGCTTTCGCGTTGAAGCTGAAATGATCCGCGATCTGTCACTGACCGCAAGCGGCCTGCTCAGTCGCAAAATCGGCGGGCCAAGCGTGATGCCGCCGCAACCTGACGGCATCTGGCGCAATCCGTACAGCAGCGAAAAATGGATTGCCGCCAGAGACGAAGATCGTTACCGGCGCGGCCTGTACACGTTCATTCGCCGCACTTCGCCGTATCCGGCGATGATGACCTTCGATGCGACGAGCCGCGAATTCTGCACCGTGCGTCGCGTCCGCACCAACACGCCGCTGCAATCGCTGACGCTGCTCAACGACGAAGCCGCGATGGAGATGGCCCGCGCGCTCGCCCGCCGGATGTTTGCCGAAGTTTCAGGTGACGCGAAAGCCAAGGCTGAATACGGCTTTCGCCTGTGTCTGACCCGCCGCCCGAAAGCTGCCGAACTTGATCGCCTGGTCGCGCTTTACGAACAGCAACTGGCGAATTACAAAGCGCACCCTGAAACTGCCGAGCAACTGATGAAAGGCGACGCAAAGGAATTGCCCGCGCCCGAACTGGCCGCGTGGACAATCGTCGCCAACGTGCTGCTCAATCTGGATGAAACACTGACGAAACAATAACTGCTCAAATTCTTATCCACCGGAGAAAAACAAAATCATGCCGAATCTGATTGCCACACTGTCCCGTTACCGTTATCTGATTTTTGCCGTACTCATTGCCTGCGTCGCCCTGGGCGGTTCGATTGCGCTGACCAGAGCGCAGCAGCAGACCGCGCCACAGTGGACGCCGCAGGAGATGCAGGAAGTGCTGAACAAGGCGATTCAGATGGGCCTGCTGCAACCGGCCCTGCCTGCGCCAAAGACAGAGCCGACCGTAATCACGCCCGGCGCAAGACCCGGCGATGCACCTTCGGATGCGGTTGTCCTGTTCGATGGCAAAGACCTGGCGGGATGGAAAAGGGTACTCGATGGCAGCGCGGCACAATGGGAAGTCAAAGACGGTTACATGCAGGTCAAAGCCGGAACCGGTGACATCGCTTCAAAGTACGAATACGGCGACTGCCAGTTGCACATCGAATGGGCCACGCCCGCCGAAGTCAAAGGCGAAAGCCAGGGACGCGGCAACAGCGGCGTCTTTCTGATGGGACATTACGAAGTGCAGGTGCTCGATTCATACAACAACAAGACCTACTTTCACGGGCAGGCCGGAGCCGTTTACAAACAGCACGCGCCGCTCGTCAACGCCTGCCGCAAGCCGGGCGAATGGCAGACCTACGACATCATTTTCAAAGCTCCGAAATTCGATGAGACGGGCAAAGTCACCGAACGCGCCCGCGTGACAGTGCTGCAAAACGGTGTGCTGATTCAGAACAACGTCGAAATTTACGGCGAAACGTGGCACGACCGCGCCCCGCAATACGTCGCGCACGGCCCGAAAGGCCCGCTCAAACTGCAGGATCACGGCAATCCGGTGCGGTATCGGAATATCTGGGTGAGGCCGCTGTAACGTTGCCGGCCCTTGTTGTCTCCGGGCAGGCTGCTGATCTATGGCTCGTTCGCCTGCTGTACTGGATCGTCAGCCGGTGGGTGACGATTAATAGCAATGTCAGCAGTTCGAATGTTCACCACGCGCTCCCGGTTGAGTTCGAGCAGTTGAACTGTGGTTCTGCCGATGGCTGAAATTGGAATGATGTGCAGCTTGTCCGCTGACCAGATGAAATGTTCTGCCCAGCGATGCAGGCGCGGATTGAAGATTGGAGTCGTCTGACCAGTCTGCGGATCCGGCGCACTTCTTTTGTCTGATTTGCGGCGGTTGCAGTGAAAGCAGGCGAGGGCGAGATTATCAACTGACTCATCACCACCATCTGGAATGGGAACAAGATGGTCAATCGTAAAGGGAACATATTGCCAGCGTTCGCTGGTATGACAATATTCGCAGAGGAAATCGGCGCGCTGGCGAACCTGCTGCTGAAGCTCGGATGGGATTTTACGAGGCACGGGGTGGTTCCTGTGGCTGCGCCTGCTGTGCCAGATTG
Source organism: Blastocatellia bacterium (assembly GCA_046331565.1). Classification (GTDB taxonomy): domain Bacteria; phylum Acidobacteriota; class Blastocatellia; order RBC074; family RBC074; genus DASRDU01. The sequence continues at coordinate 1,533,810 of JAXLQP010000001.1, read as the reverse complement.
CGAATCAGGCGGTTGAGATAACTCAGGTAATCATCAATCTCTTCGTACTGTTGTAACTCGTCTTCCTCATCGGCTGTCAGCGTTGATTCAAATTGTTTGCGCAGCAGGACTGCGATTCTGTCTCTGATCGGTTGCGAGGCGCGAAAAATCAACACTCCCTGCTCCAGTTCGATGTCAATCGCGCCTTCGCTTGGCAATGTGACGGGCAGGGCGTGCAATACCGGAACAGGCTGAAGCGGCATCATTCCATTGAAAGGTTCCATAAATACCTCCGTTCGAGCTTTAACCTGATCTTACTACAGGGCAGAAAGGAAAGACCATGAACAGGCAGACAGACTCCATCAGTGATCAGACTCGTCGCCACTTTTTCAAACAGGCGGCGGGTTTCGGCATCGGTTCGCTGGCGCTTTCGTCGCTGCTGAATGACAGGCTTTTTGCGGCGTCTGATGGTGACAGCGCGCGCGGGCCGCATTTTGCGCCGAAGGCGAAGCACATCATCTACCTGTTTATGGCCGGGGCGCCGTCGCAACTTGATCTGTTCGATCACAAGCCTGCGCTGAACAAATATGACGGGCAGGACATTCCGCAGGAGTTCATCAAAGGTGAACGATTCGCCTTTATCAACGGAACGCCGAAGCTGCTTGGTTCGCCGTTTGACTTCAAACGGTATGGCAAATCGGGGCAGTTGATGTGCAATCTGATGCCGGGGCTGGCGCGGCACGCTGATGACATTGCGATCATTCGTTCGATGAAAACCACGCAGTTCAATCACGCTCCGGCGCAGATCATGATGAATACCGGGCATCAGATTCCGGGGCGTCCGAGTATGGGGGCGTGGCTGACTTACGGCCTCGGCAGCGAGAATAAAGACCTGCCTGCGTTCGTGGTGCTGCTGTCGGGCGAAAACAATCCTGACGGCGGCAAGACCTGCTGGGGCAGCGGCTTTCTGCCGACTGTGCATCAGGGCGTCGAGTTTCGCTCGAAAGGCGATCCGGTGCTGTTTGTTTCGAATCCTGAAGGCGTCAGCACTGAAGTGCGGCGGGCTTCGCTGGATGCGATTCGTGATCTGAATCAGATGAACCGGCAGGCGATTGGCGATCCTGAAATTGACACGCGGATTGCGGCTTATGAACTGGCTTACCGCATGCAGTCGAGCGTGCCGGAACTGACCGACATCAGCCGCGAGCCGCGCGCGGTTCACGAAGCCTACGGCACGCGGCCCGGTCAGGCTTCGTTTGCCAATAACTGCCTGCTGGCGCGGCGACTGGTCGAGCGGGGCGTGCGCTTCGTGCAGCTTTATCACTGGGGCTGGGACATGCATGGCAACGGCGTCGGCGTGGATATTCCGACCAAGCTGCCGCGGATGTGCCGCGAAACTGATCGTCCGATAGGCGCGCTGCTCGATGATCTGAAACAGCGCGGGCTGCTCGATGAAACGCTCGTGATCTGGGGCGGTGAATTCGGGCGCACGCCGGTTAACGAGGCCCGCGCCGGATCGAAACTGCTCGGACGCGATCATCATCCGCGCGCTTTTACTTACTGGCTCGCCGGAGGCGGCATCAGGGCAGGCAGTTCAATCGGGCAGACCGATGAGCTTGGCTACAACATCGTCGAAGATGCGGTGGACGTGCATGACCTGCACGCGACGATTCTGCACCTGATGGGCATTGAACACACGAAGCTGACTTATAAATTCCAGGGGCGCGACTTTCGCCTGACCGATGTCAGCGGCAATATCGTGAAAAAGCTGCTGGCCTGACATTCAGCCGTGAATGAACACGAATTCGCACGAATCAAGGATTCATCAATCGCGTTCGCCTTTGTTTGTTGATTCGTGCGAATTCGTGTTCATTCACGGCTGGTTTTCCTTCCTGAGCCGCTACTCTTTTTTCTTCTCGCAGGGGCAGGGTTCAATCCAGCCGGCATTGTTCATAATGACGTAATCCCAGGTCAGTTCCTCACCCGGTTCAATATCGCGCAGGGCGTAAAAAATGGCGTGCCCGCGCGTGACGCGCAGGTAAACACTGGCGGCGCAGGAATGATTGATGTAGCGCGTCTCATTGCCGCCCCGGCTGCCGTCAACCGCCCATTCATCATCAAGGCCAATAATGTAATTGAGATCCCAGGGGGCTTCGTCTTCGGTGAGGTCATCGAACCGGACGCGCAGTCCTTCATACTCGGCAATCTTGCGGCCCTTGCGAAAGTGCCGCGTCGCAAAACAACCGAGTCCGTGCAGCGGTGACGGGCGCACGGCCAGCCCCGGCACTGAACGGGCTGCCTGAGTTTTCGGGTCAGGCTGACGCAGTTCTGCGGTTGAGGTGTGATGTGAACGGCTGCGATGTGATCTGTCTTTCATAGCTTTGTCAGGAACCGGCAACAACTTCGGATGATGAGAAGAAAAATGAGAAAACGCCTGTAAAATCAGGGTGATTTTAATGCAACGTGATATGGCAATATCATCATTTTGCAAAATCGCTCAGTATGATGTGACTGATGTCCACCGACATCAATGATAATCCACAGCCGCCCCGGCACCCACTGAATCACCTCCTGAAACTGAGCTGGCACAGATGGCAGCCGTGCAGCAGAGAAAACTTTCACTCTATCAGTCAGTCATTCTGCTGACCGGGAGCCTGGTGTGGCTGGCGGCCCTGCCGGTGCCGACCGGTCTGAATTCGCGCACTTTGATTGAACTGCTGCTGCTGGGACTGATTGTGACGCTGGCCAGCCTGCGTTCATTTCTGATTCCGTCCATCAGTTTCAGGTTCATTAATCGGCAGGACACCTGCGTGACCGCATCGGATGCGATCATCCTCCTGCTGCTGGTGGCTTACGGCCCGGCGCCCGCGATTCTGATTGCGGGCATTGATGGTTTTCTCGGTTCGCATTCATCGGTGCCTGCCACCAATCCGCAGCGGCTGATCATCAGCTTCAGATCAGCCGCGACGATGTGCATTTCGATTGCGCTGGCGGCGCTGGCGGCACATCTGATGCTGTCCGGCGCGCCACCGTTTGCGCCGGGTGAATGCGCACAGCCGATGTCACAGGTGATGCTGGCGCTGATGGCGGCGGCGGCCACACACTTTCTGGTCAACTCAACCATTGTGGCCAGCTTCGTTGCGCTCAAAAACGGCGGCAGCTTCCGGCGTGAATGGACGGGCAATTATCTGTGGATGGGCGCAAGCTGTTTTCCGGCAGTGATGGTCGCCGGAGCCATCTATTTCGGCATTGGCAAATTCGGCTGGGCAACGTGGCTGCTCAGCCTGCCGATCTTTCTGGCCGGTTATCTCTCGGTCAAGCTTTATCACAGCAAGCTTGAAGAAAAGGACGCGCTCGCGCGTGAGATTGCCGCTATTCACCTGCGCTCCATCGAAGCGCTTTCCAAAGCCGTCGTCGCGCGCGATCAGGTGGCGCACGGCCACATCAAACGAGTCCAGACTTACGCGCTCGGACTGGGGCGATACTGTAATCTGACCGCCAGTGAATTTGAAGCTCTGCGTGCCGCCGCGCTGCTTTTTGATGTGGGCAAACTCGCGGTGCCTGATTACATTCTCAACAAACCAGGCCGCCTGACTCCGGCTGAGTATGAGCGGATGAAGATTCACACGCTCGTTGGTGAAGAAATCATCAGCACCATCGGCTTTCCGTATCCGGTCGCGCCCATCGTGCGGCATCATCACGAACACTGGGACGGCACCGGTTACCCTGACGGTCGTCGGGCCGAAGCGATTCCAGTCGGCGCGCGCATTCTGGCGCTGGTCATCAGTTACGATGTGCTGACCAACGATCAGCCGTATCAGAAAAGGCATTCGCGTGAAGAGGCGATTGAACTGCTGCGTGCTGACAGCGGCAGGAAGTTTGATCCGCACCTGGTCAGCCTGTTCATCGAACACCTCAATGAATTTGAACTCGAAGTCGCCGTCGAAACGCTCAATGCGCTGCCTGAACTGAGCAGTTCGCAATCATTCAAACTCATCACGAAACAGTCACAGACAGCGGCGCGGGCCGGTGAAACATACCTGGAGCGCATCGGTTCAGCGCACCGCGAATTCAATACGCTCTATCGCCTGGCGCAATCCTTCGTCAGTTCGCTTGATCTCGACACGACGCTCGGCATCATCAGCGAACAGTTGCGGCATCTGATCTTCTATGACACCTGCGTGGTTTATCTGACCACGCCGGAAGGCGGCGCGGCCCAGGCGCGTTATGTTGACGGCCCCGGCGGGCGGGCTTTTGAAAATCGTCGGCTGGTTTTTGGTGAAGGGCTGACCGGCTGGGTGCTGGCGCACCGCGAACATTTTTACAACACCGATCCGGCGCTTGATTTCGACGGGCTGAACGCGGTCAATGCTGAAGATGAATGTTACCAGGATTTCAGAAACCTCTACGTCTTTCCGCTGATCAGAGAAGGCGAAACGCTCGGCGCGGTGGCGCTCTATTCATTCAGCAGTGAACAGTACACGCCCGATCACGTGCGGCTGATTGAGATGGCCACGCCGATTGCTTCAGAGGCCGTCAACAATGCGCTGAAGTATGCGCGCCGCGAAGAGGAAACGCTGACCGATGATCTGACCGGCCTCGGCAATTCGCGCGCGATTGAAGTGCAGGGGCGCAGGGAAGTCGAGCAGTGCCGACAGGCCGGGCGCACGCTGACGATTCTGATGATGGATCTGGATCGCTTCAAGCAGGTCAACGATACGTGGGGGCATCGCGCCGGCAGCCGCATGCTCAGCGAACTGGGGCCGCTGATTGCGCGCACGCTGCGCCGTGCTGATTTCGTGGCGCGCTACGGCGGCGATGAATTTTTCGCGCTGCTGCCCGACACCAGTTATGAACAGGCCCGCCGCGTCATTGATCGCATTGAGCTGGATGTGACCACTCATCGGATGGAAGTCAGCGAAGGTCAGACGGTGAGCGTCGGCATCAGCATCGGCGCGGCTGAACTCGGCGTTGACGGCCACACGCTCGAAGAACTGATCGCCAAAGCCGATCAGGAAATGTACGCTACCAAAGCCCGCCACAAACAGGCGCAGGGGGCAGTCATCATTGCCGCAAGCTGAACCCCGGAGTTCAGGTCAGAATCCTCTGTTTCCCCCGCGAAGCCATCCGAAGTGACACGAAAATTCAAAGGGATGAGACAGCTTCATCTTCGTGCTGCTTTGTGTGGCTTCGTGGATGGAGGATTTTACTGAAGTCTGTTTCAGGTGACGAAATTCTGTTTCACGTCAATCTCCCTGCCGGTGATGGCATCCACAAAGACTGTCCAGTTGGTGCCGCGTCCGACAGTGATCTGCCAGGCCAGGTAAACGTTGATCTGGTCGCCTTCCTGTTTCGGATAGATCACCAGTTCGTTGACGCTGATTTCATTGCGCTGCGTCACCTTGTAAGTCATCGGCTGTCCGGCGAAATTTGAGTAAGTGAATTCACGACCGATGAGCGGGTCAATCAGTTTCTGCGGTTCGGTGCGGGCGCGGGTCGGCAGTTCCGCACTCAGCAGCAGCGGCGAAATGATGCGGCTGCTCATTTGCAGCAGCGCGCCTGATTTGCTCAGCACAAAACTCATTTCGCCGTACCCGTTGACGAGCGGAAAGGGATAGTTCATCTGCCGGTAACGCGCCCGGTACATCTCGCCTTCATCGCTGAATGAAACCAGCGACAGGTCTTTCAGCGTCAATGCCCCGGCGCGCTGGTCGCCGCTCAGTACGGTGTGCGCGCGTTCGATGAAACGCCGCAGAGCTTCTTTGGCCTGGTCAGCATCGAATTTTCCGCCTCCCTGATTCAGACTGATCTGTCCGGCCAGGCTGGCGGGCAGGGCGCGCGGCGTGTAGAGGATCGGTTCAAGCGTCAGCCGCGTTTCCGGTAATTTGAACTCAGCGAGCAGCGCGCGCCAGGCATCTTCGACGGCCTGCTGGCGTGCCGTGCTCGCTTCGATCATCGGCGGATAGTTGCCGTCGGTCTTTGCCTGCGGCGTGTTGACTTCAGGCGCGCGCGTGGCGGCGCAGGCGCTGAACAGCAGCATCAGCGCCGAACAGCAAAACAGCACTCTCGCTCTCAGCATCATCACAATCACCAGTCATCAATGGTTGAAATAAACAGTTTGTACAGGGGGAGTCTGACACTGACAAGTTACAACGAGCGGCTGACCACTGACAACTGATGACGGCTGCGGCCCCGTGATCACGGTGCCTGACTGGTGAAGTGATCAATCAGTTCATCAGCCGAGTTTTTCATTTCAACCGCGAAACCGTTCACGCGATTGTGAAAATAATTGAACATCCACACTGCCGGAATGGCCACGAGCAATCCGAACGCAGTGGTGTACAACGCTTCGGCAATGCCGCCCGCCACGTTGGCAATGCCGGGCGAGCCTGATTCGTTCATCTTTTCAAAGGCGTGAATGATGCCGAAGACCGTGCCGAACAGTCCGACGAACGGCGCCGTTGAGCCAATCGTCGCCAGGCTTGACAGGCCGCGCTGCAATTCAGCGGTTTTGATCGCCGCAGCGCGACGCAGCGCCCGTTTGGCCTTGCGTGTCTGCCGGATCGAATGATCGTGGCCGGAAGCCGACAGCTCCTGCAAACCGGAATTGATGACAACGGCGAGGTGACTTTTGCGGTACTGCTGCGTCAGCCTGAGCGCGCCATCAAGTTGCGCCGCGCGAAGCTCGACAGCCACTTTCGGCACAAATTCACGCGACTGTCGCGCCGTTGCCCTGAAAGTCAGCCAGCGTTCAAAAATCACCGCCATCGAATAGACCGACATCAGCAGCAGCACGGTCAGCACGCCCCAGGCAATCGGCCCGGAATCGAAAATCGTGCGCCAGCCAAGATTGACGCGGTCAGCCTGCGGTTGCCGTAAAAGCAGCGCGAAGGCCAGCAAAGCCTGATGAAAAGACACAAAGAGCATCATCACAAACCTCCTTTGTGAACCACTGAGTATCTGATTGCGTGACGGGGAAATGCTGCTCGCGGGCGCGCCGTGCGAGTGTGCGCATAGACGCCGTTTGGCTTGAAAAGTTCCCGATTCAGGCACAGACTTAATGGCTGGCCGGAAACCTCCCGGCGCTGACTTTCGTATCAGGCAGGGAAGCGCAGTCTCAAAGTTGTTCCGGTTTCCGCCGTTTTTACTGAGGTTCTGATCTTGAAGCAGTCAATCGTTATTCTGATTTTGTTCATCTTTCTGACCGCCTCCGGCGTGGCTCAGACCACACGCCGCAAGGCCGCGCGTGCGCCGCGCAAGCCCGCCACCACCGTTGTTCCGCCTTCACCTGCACAGACAAAGGAACTGGCCGAGGCCGCCACACAGGCACGCACCAACCTGATCACCGCCACGCAGAATTACCAGGAGAGTCTCGAAAAGCTGCGCGGCTTTTACGAGGACGAAGTCAAACGCGCCGCTGAACTCCTTGAGAAGCGCCGCAAGCTGCTTGATCTGGGCGTGATCGCAAAGCGTGAACTCGATGACAGCGAACAGAAGCTGAAGGCCGCGCAGAACAAGGTGGTCGAAGTTCGCAAACAGATGGACGAAGCCGGTGAGATGCTGGCCGAAGTCATCGCCGCCGAAGAGGACGCGCGCAAGGCCGCCGAAACGCGAAGCAGAATGCCTGATCTTTATCGCCCCGGTCTGGTGATGGTGCGTTACACCGGCCTCAATAACTGGTCGCTCGCTGAAGCCGGAAAGATCGAAGCATTCTTCCAGGCGAAATTCGGCAGGCAGTTGCCGATCAGCGCCTGGGGACAGTCGGCCACGCACGACCGGCTCGGCTTCGATCATCGCCACGCAATGGATGTGGCCGTGCATCCTGACAGTATTGAAGGCCGCGCCCTGATGGATTACCTGCGCAGCCTGGGCATCCCGTTTACAGCCTTCCGCGCTCCGATTGCGGGCAGCGCCACCGGCGTTCACATTCACATCGGCCAGCCCTCGCACCGCGTCATCGTCAAATCCTGATCATCAGAAGAGTTTTTTCAGCAGGTTGATGAGCAGCGAAAGAATGACCGACACCAGAATCATTGAGGTGATCGGAAAATAAATTCGCGTTGAGCCGCGTTCATAATGCAGGTCGCCCGGCAGGCGTCCGAACCAGGACAGGGCGCCCGACCAGACCAGCAGGCCCGTCAGCACCACCAGCAGCCCGATTCCCACCAGCAGCAGACCGAGAGTGCGTGATGAATTCATGGCGTTGATCCACACTGTTATTTTCAGCAGGCTTGTCTGACTCGCAAATCATATCATCACCTGAGCAGGCTCTGGCATTCCGGTTGCACTCCTGATGCCAGTTGCTGAACCAGCGACTGATTTCATCCTGGGATCAGGTATTTATCAGACTGACCCGAATGAGCAGTGTATCTGTGGTTTGTATTACCTGATCTGAGAGCAGACATCCTGTTGTATTGACCACAGACATTCAGAACTGATCGCTTCTTCCCGCTCGGACGATCAGACAGCCGTGCCCGGCACTGTGTCAGAACCTCATCTGAAGATCATCAGCACAGCCGCCGACAAACAGTTCATCAGGGTAACCCGGTGCTGTGCGCCATCAATCATGACTGAATCAGCCGCAATCAGCCGATCCTCATCGTTTTGTCCGCTAGGGCAGGGCAGCCGTCTGCGCGTGGTGTGGCTGGTCTGCTGCCATCAGGCTCAGCCGCAGGAGGTGACATGACTGATGATCTGATTCCTGCTGATGTCAGGCTGTTTATCCTGCGGCACATCGAATCAATCGCGCAGCTTGAAGCGCTCCTGCTGCTGCGTGGCAATACGCAGGAGGAATGGACGGCGAAAGCAGTTGCCAGACGACTGTACATCACCGAACCGGAAACCATTCAGTTGCTGACGCGCCTGGGTGAGCAGGGCTTTATCGTGGCGGAAAGTGAGCCGGTGCGTTACCGTTTTCAGCCTGAATCTGAAGCGCTCTCAGAAATGGTGGCGCGGGTGGCCGAGATTTATGCCCGGCATCTTGTTCCGGTGACCAACCTGATTCACTCGCGGCCCCGGAACAGGATTCAGGAATTTGCCGACGCCTTCAAACTCAGAAAGGACGAATGACATGGCCGCACTGATTTACAGCCTGTGCGCGCTGATGGCGCTTCTGTGCGCCTGGCAGTTGTTGCAGGCGTGGCGGCGCACCCGTTATCGCCTGCTGCTCTGGAGCGGTCTCTGCTTTGTCGGTCTGACGGCCAACAACATTCTGCTGGTGGTGGACAAGGTTCTGCTGCCGGAGGTTGATATGGCCATTCTGCGTTCAGTCACGGCGCTGGTGGCGCTGCTGATTCTGCTTTACGGGTTGATCTGGAATACTGAGTGAGGTCACGCCATGAACCTGATGCTGCTCGGAGCCAATGCCATCGCGGCGCTGCTGGCCGGTCTGTTTTTTCTGCGATTCTGGCGCGACACTCACGACCGTTTTTTTCTCTTCTTCGCCGTGTCGTTCAGCCTTGACGGAGTGTCGCGCATTGCGCTCGGACTGACCACGATCTCAGCCGAAGCCGAGCCTTTTTTTTACCTGATCCGCCTCTTTTCATTTCTGCTGATTCTGGCGGCGGTGATAGACAAGAACCGAAAAAAGCGGAAGACCTGAACCGGAAGTTACAAGCCAGTCCCGCCCGCCCCCCCGCCCACTGATCTGCCGTCCGTGAATCAGACGACCATTCCGTCAGCGCCTGATTGCGCGCGCGCCAGTCTGCCGGTCAGGCTGGCGATGGTGACCACGAGTTCATCAGGATCAATCGGTTTGGCGATGTGCATTTGAAAGCCTGCGGCAAGGGCGCGAATGCGGTCTTCGGCTCCGGCGCAGGCGGTCAGGGCAATGGCCGGAATCCCGCTGACCTCTTCGCCTTCGAGGCCGCGCACCTGTTCGATCAGGCTGAAGCCGTCTCTGACCGGCATGTTGATGTCTGAAACCAGCACTTCAGGCTGCCAGTTCGTCACCGTCAGCAGCGCTTCGTCCACGCTGCTGGCCAGCCTGGCTTCGGCTTCGCACTGGTTGAGAACTGTGGCGAGCAGTTCGCGCGAATCGGCCTCATCATCAACCACCAGCACGCGCAGCCCCGTCAGCCGGGGCGATGAATCAGACAGTGAAATCACCGACGCGACGGATTGTGGCTGTTCAGACTCGCGCGGCCTGACGGCTGTTTGCTGCGACAGTGGCAGTTCGATGATGAATGTCGCGCCGAGGCTCAGACCGGCGCTTTCGGCGCGCACTGTGCCGCCGTGCAATTCAACCAGGTGCCGCACGATGGACAACCCCAGTCCCAGTCCGCCGTGTTTGCGGGTGCTGCTGCCGTCGGCCTGGCGAAAGCGATCAAAGACATAAGGCAGAAAATCAGCCTGAATGCCTGCGCCCGTGTCGCTGACGACGATGATCAGTTTTCCGTGCTGCTGTCTGAGGCGCACTTCGACGCGCCCGCCTTCCGGCGTGAATTTGATGGCATTCGAGATCAGATTCCAGACCACCTGTTGCAGCCGGTTCAGATCGCCTGAAATCGTCACCGCGCCGCACTCTGACCGGGTCAGCAGCCTGACGCCTTTGGCTTCTGCCGCCGGGCGCACTGATTCAACGACGGCTTCAATCAGTCCTGAGACTTCAATCACGCGAATGTCGAGGCGCAGTTTGCCGGTAATGATGCGCGACACATCAAGCAGGTCATCAATCAGTTTCTTCTGCGAACGGGCATTGCGTTCGATGGTTTCCAGCGCGCGCGCTTCGCCGTCTGCATCGAGCCTGCCGCCGCGCACCACCGTCACCCAGCCGAGCATGGCATTGAGCGGCGTGCGCAGTTCGTGCGACACCGTTGCCAGAAATTCATCCTTCAGACGATTGGCGCGTTCGGCTTCGGCCCGCGCGGCGCGTTCCAGTTTGAGAATCCTGATGCGGTCTTCAGCGGCCTTCTGGCGTTCGGCAATTTCGGCTTCAAGGGCGAGCGCGTGGCGCTGCGTTTCGGCATAGAGCCGCGCATTTTCATAAGCTACGGCAGCCTGCGACGTAAGCGTGACCGCGAGGCGTTCATCGGCTTCGCTGAATTCATCGGCATTGAGTTTGTTGGCCAGACACAGCCAGCCCTGCGCCCGGCCCGCCTGCAAAATCGGCGCAGCCAGAAATGAAGTGATCGGAATATCAGAGATGACCGGACACAGCGCCTGGACGTTGTCCCGGCTGGCCACAGCGCGAATCGAACGTTGCTGGCGGAACCCGGCAATCAGTTGTTCGCGCCCGGCTGGCGACAACAGACCGCCTGTGTTGCCCGGTTCGGCTCCGCTGATGAACAGGTGCCGGAGCGTTTGCCCATCCTCTTCCAGCAGCCCGACGCTGGCGCAGTGTGCGCCAATGATGTCGCGCGCTTCGTGACAGAATTTTTCGAGTACCCGCGCCGGGTTGCGTTCGGTTGACAGTTCCTGGCCCAGATCAATCAGCCGCGACAGCCGCTGCAGGTTGGCATCTTCGAGCGCAATATTCTGTTCGCGCAGCAACTCGGCCTGCTGCTTGAGCAGTTCGGTTTTGCGAAACAGTTCGACAAAGACCGCCACTTTGGAGCAGAGAATTTCAGGGTCGAAAGGTTTGATGATGTAATCAACCGCGCCGAGCGAATAACCGCGCGTCAGGTGCGCTGACCCGGCATCCTGCCAGGCCGTCAGAAAAATAATCGGAACATTCCTGGTTCGTTCGCGCCCGCGAATCAGTTCGGCTGTCTCAAAACCATCAATGCGCGGCATGCGCACATCGAGCAGGATCACCGCGGCATCGTGGTCGAGCAGGTAACGCAGCGCCTCCTCGCCCGACGCGGCGCGCACCAGATGGCGATCCGGCGCCTGCAGCACCGCTTCGAGCGCCATCAGGTTATCCGGGTTGTCATCCACCATCAGGATGTTGATTTTCTGAAGTTCACTTTCCATCACGGTGACCTTTCGCTGTCAGGGCAGAAAGAGCCGATGGCAGGTCGTCACAAAACCTTGCGGTATAACCGGCAGCCCTGATCGAGCGGTTCATAAAAAGCCTCACGCGGCGAATATTTCAATGATTCCTGGCTGCCCAGCCCAAGCACGCCGAAAGTGTCCAGGCTTTCGTAAATCAGTTCGTGCACGCGCTCCTGCAACAGCGGATTGAACTGACTCAGAATGTTGCGGCACAGCACTACCTGAAATTCATTGAATGAACCATCAGTGGCCAGGTTATGTTCTGAAAAAGTGATGTTTCGTTTCAGCTCCGAAGCAAAACTGATGTGCCCCTCACGCAGCTTGTAATAATCAGACAGATAACGCCTGCCGCCTGAATGCAGATAATTGCTCGTGTATTCACGCACGCCCGCGAGCGGAAAGACGCCTTCTCTGGCGCGCCTGACCGCTTCGCGGCTGAGGTCGGTCGCATAAATCCGCGAACGCGAGTACAGCCCTTCCTCTTCCAGCAGAATGGCCAGTGAATAAATCTCCTCGCCGGTCGAGCAACCGGCCAGCCAGAGCCGGACAAAGGGAAACGTGCGCAGCAGCGGCACAATCCGCGTGCGCAGGGCGAGATAAAATGCCGGATCACGAAACATCGTCGTGCCGCTCAGCGAAAGCGCCAGCAGCAGCCTGTCCAGACAACTCGTGTCGTGCAGCACCTTGTCCTGAAAGCCCGACACCGTAGCGATCTGTTCCTGTTGCAGGCATTCGACCAGATGTCGCCGCAGCGCCCCGCGCGCATAATCGCGCAGATCAATCCCATACCAGCGATGCAGGCCTTCGAGCAGCAGGCTGATTTCCAGCTCTTCGAGTTCTTCTGCTTCGCGGCGTTCACTCATACGATCAATGAAGCGTTGCGCTGTAGCCCGACATCAAGACATTGAATCAGTCAGACACCGTCTCACACGGCGCACCGTGGTGATACGACGTTTCAGACGCTCGCGGCCTTGTGCCGGTAAAGCCAGACGCGCAGCATTGAAAGCAACTGATCAATGTCGAGCGGTTTCGAGATGTAATCCGATGCGCCCGATTCGATGCATTTGTCGCGGTCTGTCTTCATGGCCTTGGCCGTCAGCGCGATGATCGGAAGCTGCCGGAACCGGTCAATCCGGCGAATGGCTTCCATCGTTTCGTAGCCGTCCATTTCAGGCATCATAATGTCCATCAATACCACATCGGTGTCCGGGTTCTGCTGAAGCAGTTCGATGCCTTCGCGTCCGTTCTCAGCGCGCAGCACTTCCATGTTGTAACTTTCAAGCGCGCTCGTCAGGGCGAAGATATTGCGCACGTCATCGTCCACGATCAGCACCTTTTTGCCTGTCAGCACCGGATCGCTGCGCAGCAGTTGCTCAAGCATCCGCCGCTTCGGTTCCGGCAGGCTCGCTTCAACGCGATGCAGGAAGAGCGAAGTTTCAGCCAGCAGCCGTTCGGGCGAATTGGCTTCCTTGACCACAATCGCATCGGCCACCATCCGCAGCCTGGTCTCTTCCTTCTCGGTCAGTTCCTTGCCGGTGTAAATGATGATCGGCAGCTCAATCTGGCCGAGTTCCTTCTGAATCCGTTCGATCAGTTCAAAGCCGCTCATATCGGGCAGCTTCAGATCAAGCACCATGCAGTCGAACTGGTGCGCCTGCAATTCGGCCAGCGCAGCTTCGCCCGTGCCGACCGCTGTCGTCTGCACATCGCCGTCACCGATCAGTTCGACAATGCTCATGCGCTGCACATCGTCATCTTCGACGACGAGCAGGTGACGAATGTTGCGTTGCGCAAAGGCTGCAATCTTGTCGAAGGATTCGATGAGCTGCTCACGCGTGACGGGTTTGCGCAGGCTGGTCAGCGCGCCCATCCGGCGCGGCTGATATTCGCGGTCATCAGCCGTGATGATGTGAACCGGAATGTGACTGGTCTTCGGATCGTGTTTGAGCCGGTCCAGCACCGTCCAGCCGTCACGATCAGGCAGCCGGATGTCGAGCGTGATGGCGTCGGGTTTGTATTTGCGCGCCAGCGTCAGCGCCGCGTCACCCTGCGCGGCCACGATGCCCTTGAAGCCTTTTTCGTGAGCCAGATCAAGCATAATCTGCGCAAACAACAGATCATCCTCGACGATCAGCACCACCCGTTCGCCCGGCTTGATGTCGCCGCGATCATCGGCAATTTCGCTGACCTCGTTGTATTCGATGGCGCTGAACGAAGGCATCTCAATGCCCGTCGCGCGCGAATGGGCAATGGCCCGCCGCCGCCGTTCATCAGCTTCAACCGAGAGCGCCGGTTGCAGGACTCCGTCCCAGGGCAGCGCTTCGTGCGTGCGCGGCAGGTAGAGCGTGAAGGTGCTGCCTTCGCCCGGCGTGCTGACGACGCGGATTTCCCCGCCGAGCAGGCGCGCAATTTCGCGGCTGATCGAAAGGCCGAGTCCGGTGCCGCCGTATTTGCGGCTGGTCGTGCCGTCGGCCTGCTGGAAGGCCTCGAAAATGATGCGCTGCTTTTCTGCCGGAATGCCGATGCCCGTGTCAGTGACCGAGAAGGCAATGACCTGATCGGCCTGATTGAGCGCCTCGTGCGCATAGGTGCTGCGTCGTTCAGCCAGCCGAATGCTGAGTTGCACCCGGCCCCTTTCGGTGAACTTGAACGCATTCGACAACAGGTTCTTGAGAATCTGCTGCAACCGCTTCTGATCGGTATGCATCAGCGGCGGCAATGTGGCCGAGCGTTCGATATTGAATTCCAGCCCCTTGTCCACCGCGACCTGATGGAAGCTGCGGTTGAGTTGTTCGGTGACTTCGGCAAACGAGACTTCACCGATTTCAATGGCCATCATGCCTGACTCGATCTTCGACAGGTCGAGAATGTCGTTGATGAGCGAAAGCAGGTCATTGCCGGATGAATGAATCGTTTCGGCAAACTGCACCTGTTTGCCTGACAGATTGCCTTCACCGTTTTCAGCAAGCTGGCGCGAGAGAATGAGCATGGAATTGAGCGGCGTGCGCAATTCGTGCGACATATTGGCCAGGAACTCAGACTTGTACTTCGAGGTGAGCGCCAGTTGTTCGGCCTTTTCTTCCATCGCCCAGCGCGCCTCTTCGACTTCGCGGTTGCGGGCTTCGATTTCGGCCTTCTGCTGCGTCAGCAGCGAAGCTTTCTCTTCGAGTTCCTCGTTCGTCTTGCGCAATTCTTCCTGCTGCATGCGCAACCGTTCTTCTGATTCGCGCAGCGTCAGCGCCTGCTGTTCGAGTCGTTCGTTGGTCTTCTTGAGTTCGTCCTGCTGGCTTTGCAGTTCTGCGGCCAGCGACTGCGACTGAATCAGCAGCCGTTCAGTGCGCGTGTTGGCTTCGATGGTGTTGAGCACGATGCCGATGCTTTCAGTGAGCTGATCGAGGAAGGCGACGTGAATTTCACTGAAGCGGTTGAATGACGCCAGTTCAATCACGGCCTTCACTTCTTCCTCAAACAGCACCGGCAGCACAATGATGTTGAGCGGCGGCGCTTCGCCCAGACCGGAGCTGATGACGATGTAATTGCCTGGCACGTTGACGAGCAGAATGCGTTCTCTTTCGAGCAGGCACTGGCCTACCAGCCCTTCGCCCGGCCTGAATTCGTTGGCCAGGTTCTTGCGCTGCGAGAAGGCATAACCGCCGAGCAGCTTCATCATCGGCTCGCCTTCCTCGTCCGGCTGATTGACGTAAAAGACGCCCTGCTGCGCTTCGACGAGCGGAGCGAGTTCCGACAGAATCATATTCGCTACCGCCGTCATATCGCGCTGGCCCTGCAACATGCCGGTGAAGCGCGCGAGGTTGGTCTTGAGCCAGTCCTGTTCGGTGTTCTTCTGCGTCGTGTCCTTGAGGTTGCGGATCATCTCATTGATGTTGTCCTTGAGCGCCGCCACTTCGCCCTGGGCTTCGACCGTGATTGAACGGGTCAGGTCGCCCTGCGTCACCGCCGTTGACACTTCGGCAATGGCGCGCACCTGCGTCGTCAGGTTGGCCGCAAGCTGGTTGACGTTGTCAGTCAGGTCGCGCCACGTACCGAATGCGCCGGGCACGTTGGCCTGACCGCCAAGTTTGCCTTCGACACCGACTTCGCGCGCCACCGTCGTCACCTGATCGGCAAAGGTCGCCAGCGTGTCGGTCATGGCGTTGATCGTGTTGGCGAGTTCGGCAATTTCGCCCTTCGATTCAATCGTCAGCTTGCGCTTCAGATCGCCGTTGGCCACTGCCGTCACGACCTGCGCAATACCACGTACCTGAGCGGTGAGGTTTCCGGCCATAAAGTTCACGCTGTCGGTCAGATCCTTCCAGGTGCCCGCGACGCCGCGCACATCAGCCTGGCCGCCAAGCTTGCCTTCAGTGCCGACTTCGCGCGCCACACGAGTTACTTCCGAAGCAAACGAATTGAGCTGATCCACCATGACGTTGATGGTGTTCTTGAGTTCAAGAATTTCACCCTTCACGTCCACCGTGATCTTCTTGGACAAGTCGCCCCTCGCCACCGCCGTCGTCACGTCCGCGATGTTGCGCACCTGTCCGGTCAGGTTGCTGGCCATGAAGTTCACGTTGTCGGTCAGGTCTTTCCAGGTTCCGGCCACGCCGCGCACATCGGCCTGGCCGCCAAGCTTGCCTTCAGTGCCGACTTCGCGGGCGACACGAGTTACTTCCGAAGCAAATGAGTTGAGCTGCTCAACCATGCGGTTGATCACTTCCTTGATCTGAAGAATCTCGCCGCGCACATCCACAGTGATCTTCTGCGTCAGGTCGCCGTTGGCGATGGCGGTCGCCACCTTCGACATATCACGAAGCTGAACGGTCAGATTACCAGCCATCGAGTTCACATTGTCGGTCAGGTCTTTCCAGGTTCCGGCCACACCAGGCACCTGTGCCTGCCCGCCAAGCTTGCCTTCGGTGCCGACTTCACGAGCGACGCGCGTCACTTCCGAAGCGAATGAGTTGAGCTGGTCAACCATGCGATTGATCGTGTTCTTGAGTTCAAGAATTTCACCCTTCACGTCTACGGTAATTTTCTTGGACAAGTCGCCGTTTGCAACGGCGGTCGTCACGTCCGCGATGTTGCGCACCTGAGCCGTCAGATTACCGGCCATGAAGTTCACGCTGTCAGTCAAATCCTTCCAGGTTCCGGCGACGCCGGGTACCTGCGCCTGGCCGCCAAGTTTGCCTTCAGTGCCGACTTCGCGGGCCACGCGCGTTACTTCTGAAGCGAATGAATTGAGCTGGTCAACCATGCGATTGATCGTATTTTTCAACTCCAGAATTTCGCCGCGCACATCCACCGTAATCTTTTTGGACAAGTCGCCGTTAGCAACGGCAGTGGTCACATCGGCGATGTTGCGCACCTGAGCGGTGAGGTTTCCGGCCATTGAGTTCACGCTGTCAGTCAAATCCTTCCACGTGCCGCCCACGCCGCGCACATCGGCCTGACCACCAAGCTTGCCTTCAGTACCGACCTCGCGGGCCACGCGAGTTACTTCCGAAGCGAATGAGTTGAGCTGGTCAACCATGCGGTTGATGGTGTTCTTGAGTTCAAGGATTTCACCCTTCACGTCAACGGTAATTTTCTTGGACAAGTCACCGTTTGCAACGGCGGTCGTCACATCGGCGATGTTGCGCACCTGAGCCGTGAGGTTTCCAGCCATCGAGTTGACGTTATCGGTCAAATCCTTCCACGTACCTGCTACGTCAGGCACCTGCGCCTGGCCGCCAAGTTTGCCTTCAGTGCCAACCTCGCGGGCCACGCGGGTTACTTCTGAAGCGAAAGAGTTGAGCTGGTCAACCATCGTGTTGATGGTGTTCTTGAGTTCGAGAATTTCGCCGCGCACATCCACCGTGATCTTTTTGGACAAGTCACCCTTGGCGACTGCGGTAGTGACTTCAGCGATGTTGCGCACCTGAGCGGTGAGGTTTCCAGCCATCGAGTTGACGCTGTCGGTCAGGTCTTTCCAGGTACCGCCGACGCCCTTTACATCGGCCTGGCCGCCAAGTTTGCCTTCAGTACCGACTTCACGAGCGACGCGCGTTACTTCCGAAGCGAATGAGTTGAGCTGGTCAACCATGCGGTTGATCGTGTTCTTGAGTTCGAGGATTTCACCCTTAACATCAACGGTGATCTTCTTGGACAAGTCGCCGTTTGCTACTGCGGTCGTCACATCGGCGATGTTGCGCACCTGAGCGGTCAGGTTTCCGGCCATTGAGTTGACGCTGTCGGTCAAATCCTTCCACGTGCCTGCGACGCCGGGCACCTGCGCCTGGCCGCCAAGTTTGCCTTCAGTGCCGACCTCGCGGGCCACGCGCGTTACTTCTGAAGCGAAGGCGTTGAGCTGATCCACCATGACGTTGATGGTGTCTTTCAACTCAAGGATTTCACCTTTCACGTCTACCGTAATTTTCTTTGACAGGTCGCCGTTCGCCACAGCCGTAGTGACTTCAGCGATGTTGCGCACCTGAGCGGTGAGGTTTCCGGCCATTGAGTTCACGCTGTCGGTCAAATCCTTCCACGTGCCTGCGACACCTGGGACGCGAGCCTGGCCGCCAAGTTTGCCTTCAGTACCGACTTCGCGGGCCACACGGGTTACTTCTGAAGCGAATGAATTGAGCTGGTCAACCATCGTGTTGATGGTGTTCTTGAGTTCAAGAATTTCGCCGCGCACATCCACTGTAATCTTTTTGGACAAATCGCCCTTGGCGACTGCGGTTGTCACTTCAGCGATGTTGCGCACCTGAGCAGTCAGGTTTCCGGCCATTGAATTGACGCTGTCGGTCAGGTCTTTCCAGGTACCGGCGACGCCTTTGACTTTGGCTTCGCCGCCAAGTTTGCCTTCAGTGCCGACTTCGCGGGCGACGCGCGTTACTTCAGAAGCGAATGAGCCAAGCTGGCCGACCATCGCGTTGACGAGTTTGACTGAGCGCAGGAATTCGCCTTTCAGCGGTCGCCCGTCAACTTCGAGGGCCATTGTCTGTGACAGGTCGCCGTTGGCCACTGCGCCGATGACGCGCGCCATTTCAGTGGTCGGGCGGGCCATGTCATCAATCAGCGTATTGACTGATTCAACCAGGCTGCCCCACGAACCATCTGCTGCGGGCAGTGTGGCGCGCTGCGTGATGCGCCCTTCCTTGCCGACGACGCGGCTGACGCGTTCAAGCTCTCTGGCGAGGCGGTCATTCATTTCGATGACCTCGTTGAGCGTGTCGGCAATCTTGCCGGCGATGCCCGTCCAGTCATTGGGGAGGCGCACCGAAAAGTCACCCTTTTTCAGGGCGGTCAGAGTTTTCAGCAGTTGCCTGGTATCAAGCGGATTGGCCGATGTGGGAGCTGTTGAAGATGGCATAATTCCTCACGGAAAGGAGTCGTTCCGGTGGCGACAGGGAACGCGCTCCGAATGTTGATGGTCTGTCGGACTGCCTCGTCAGCCGGAACCATTGTTACTGAAACGATCACCTGGCAGTGACGGTCTGACTGATCCGGACTGTTGCAAACGGCAGTGCAGCATTTGCCTCAGGGGTTGCAGCCCCCGTCCTGACGAGACAAAACAGGTTCAGCTTGCGGGAAATGAAACCGTTGCGCAGGGCCGGGCAAAAAGATTACCTGAATAGTGCTGATCTCAGACTGAGACATCGAGTGCAGAGCAGATGGTGCAGCAGACACAACTCTCAGCCTGTCTGAGGTGAGGCGCCACGAATAACTGACGGAGCAATTAATCCTGAAGACAATGCCACGACACAGTCGGCGCGCAGATGCGCAGAGAGGCCGCAGGTCGAGGGATTGATGCAGTGGTTTCAGGGTCATTGGATCTCCTGCACAGGATGCCGGATTAGCAAGCCTGATCTGGTGATGGCAGAAATAATGAGCAACTGGTGTTCCGGTGTTGTCGTGACCGGCGGCGGCCAGTCAGGTCGGCGGATTAACGGGACTGCGGATTGCATTTCACCGGTTTGACTCACTGCCTCAGGCGGCGCTGGCTGTCAGATGCGCGCCATTCGTGTGTACAGACACGGAACAGCCTTGTATTGATTCCTCACGCCCGCTGCACTGCCTTCAGTCACTGTTACTGACATTCAGCCGGACGGGTCGGCACCGCCATCCGCACAGTTGATGGCTGAGGTTTTCGATCCGCAGGACTGCCGCAGGACTGCCGCAGAACGAACAACTAATTATTTAATTGACAAATCGAAAAAGCGGAACTACTCTTTCTACTAATTCGTTAATAGCACAAGCCGGGAGAAAAACAGAGATGGCACGCAGAAAGTCACCAACACTGACCGAGGTTGAACTGGAACTGATGGAAGTGCTGTGGGAAAAGGGCAGCGCGACCGTCAGCGATATTGTCGCGGCGCTGCCCGAAGAGCGGCTGGCTTACAGTTCCGTGCTGACGATGATGCGGATTCTCGAACAGAAAGGCTATGTCGAGCACGTCAAAGAGGGCCGGGCTTACATCTATCGCCCGCTGGTTGACCGTCGCCAGGCCGTGCAGAGCGTCATCAGTTATCTGCTCAAGCGATTCTTCCAGGGGTCGCCGGAACTGCTCGTCGTCAACCTGCTCGAACACGAAGACGTGGGGCGGGCTGAAATCAACCGGCTCAGAAAGCTGATCGAAAAATCGTGAGCCGTTCATCTGAAGCCACGGGCGGCAGCACTGCCCGATTTCACCGGAGATAAAAGATGAGTTCACTGCTCGCAAACTGCGATCTGCTGGCGCGTCTGCTCGCGCAGGTGCTGCTCAACAGTCTGTGGCAGGGCGCGCTGATCGTGGCGCTGGTGCTGCTGCTGCTGCGGACGCTGCGCCATCTGAGCGCCACCACCCGTCACGCCGTCTGGCTGCTGGCGCTGTTTGCGGTGGCGGCGCTGCCGCTGCTGACCGCGACGATGCCGCGCCGCGCAAGTCCTGCCGCACTGCCTGCGACTGAATCCGTAGTCAGCGTTTCAACCACGCCCGCAGCCGTGATTACAGCGGCTGATGACAATCGTCAGGCGACATTCAGCAAACAGACAGCGCCGCGCGCTGATGATTCAGTTTCATCCGGCACGCTTCAGTCTGAGCGAAGCCTGGCGACTGTGGCTGACGTGTCGCCTGAAATCAGGCTGACTGCCATCACCAAATCACTGACTGTCGCCCTGCCTGACGCCGAAGCGGGCCGGTTCGAGCAATGGAGCCGGAATCTGCTCGGCGGGCATCTGCCGCTGCTGCTGACGGCGTTGTGGCTGGTGATTGCCGCGCTGCTGCTGATTCAGGTGCTGCGCAGTTATGTGTCGCTCAGGGTGCTGCGCAGTTCGCTGGCGCCGCTGGCAGAAGCCGAACAGCAGCGTCTGATGCGCGTGGCCGCCGGTTTCGGCATCAGCCGCCGCGTGCGCCTGGGCTGGTCTGACAAGGCCGCGATGCCGCTGACGATGGGCTGGCTGAGGCCTGTCATCATCCTGCCGCCGGGACTGACGGCGGAATTGTCGGCAGCGGAATGCGAAGCCGTGATTGCGCACGAACTGGCGCACATCAAACGCTGCGATTTTCTGACCAGGCTGGCGCAGCGTCTGGTGCAGGCTGTGTTGTTTTTTCATCCCGCCGTCTGGCTGATCGGCAGGCAACTGGCGATTGAACGCGAACTGGCCTGTGATGACTGGGCGGTCAGGCTGACCGGCGAACCGCGCCGTTATGCCGGCAGCCTGGCGCGACTGGCTGAGATGCTGGTCGAAGGCCGTTCATTCGCTGCCGCCGCCGGAATTATTTTTGGCCGTCACATCGTCTCAAGGAGGATAGAAATGATTCTCGATCATCAACGCAATGCTGATACGTTTGTCTCGAAGCTGCCGCTGTCGTGCGCCGCAGGCCTGGTGCTGACTGCTTTGTGCGTGTGCAGTTATTTCAGTCCGGTCATTGCCGTTCCGTTGCAGCAGCGCCCGGCCACAGCGCAGCAGCCGAAAGCTCCGGCCACGCCAGCGCCCCTGGTGGCCGCACAGCCCGCAAAACCGCAGACTCCGAAAGCGCCCGCTGGCACGCCTGCCGCGCCGGTTGCGCCATCTGCGCCTGCGGCGGTGATGGCTGAAGCCATTGACGAATTACCAGCGCCTGCTGCCGCGCTGCCTGCCGAACCCGCAGAAATCCTCAGTGCCACCGCGCCGGTTGCCGCAATGGTCTGGACAGCCGGACAGCAGACGCCCGCGCCTGCGCAGGCTCCGATGGCTGTTACTCCCTGGCCGCAGGAACCGGGAACGCCGCTCGCTGTAGTGGCCGATACGATTGGGGGCAACCGGCAACCGGCGATTCCTGAAGCTGAACTGCTCAGCGTGCTGACTGACATTGCCCGCAAAGATTCTGACCCGGCAGTGCGCAGTGAAGCGTTGCGCGGCATTTACCGGCTCAGGTCTGACGCGAGCATCAACGCGCTGATTCAGATTTACGACGCGATGACCGATGCCAAAGTCAAAGGTGAAATCATCAGCTACCTGATTCGCCGCAATGGCGACAACGCCAAAGCAATCAGCAAGCTGGTTTCGATTGTGAAGACCGAAAAGGATGAAGACCTGCGCCGCCAGGCTCTGCGCCATCTGCTTTATGTCAAAGGCGACGAAGGCGCGACTCATCTGATCGAAATTTACGACAGTTTGCAGGACGCCAAAGTAAAGCAGACGGTGATTCGTTACCTGGCTGCCAACAAGAGCAAAAAGGCGCTGGACAAGCTGACGCAGATTGCCAAATCAGATCCTGATCCGGCGATTCGCCAGATGGCCATTCGCGCGCTGGCCGGAATGGACGGGCCGTTTCCGTTTGAACTGCTCGAAACGCCGCGCTTCGGCATTTCAAGAGGCATCGGCCAGGCGTCAGGATTTGGCGAAACATTTTCAGTGCAGCCCGCGCCTGCCGAAGCTTCAGCCGGGACGGTGTCTGCGACAAGCATCTCTCCGCTCAATTCGTATTATCGCCGTCGCGCTGAACTCAATGCTCAGCTCAAACAGTTGCGCGCTTCCTACACCGAAAATCATCCGAAGGTGACAGATGTCAAAGCGCAGATTGAAGCGCTCGATCAGGAAATCGAACGACTGAGAGGGAGGTAGTTATGACGCACAGAATCAGCACTGCGCTGCTGCTCGTCGCGCTGCTGTCTGTTGTTGCGGTGCCGGTGTGCGCTCAGTCACAGACCGGGCGCACATACACCAGAGCCGATTTCATCAGCATTGACGGCGGCAGTCTGCCGGACAGAATTGAGCGGGCTGTGGCGCAGTTCCGCGCTTCAAAACAGGGTGATTCGTGCTGGATTGCGTGGCACTTTGCAGCGCGTGAAGGCGTGCAGATCGGGCCGTTTTCAGGTTATGCGTGGCGCGACGAGGACGGCATCAGCCTGACCCGCCGCGAGAGTCTCGAAGGCGCAGCCGTCTTTCTGCTGGCTGAGACAAATCAGCCGCAGGTGAATTTCACCCGCGTCAAAACGCTCAACATCAGCGAGCCGTACCTGTTCGAGAATCGCCCGGTTTACTGGCTCGGCAATGCCGACACGACGCAGAGTCTGGCGCAGCTTGAAAGCCTGATGCGCGCCGATGCTGAAAACAAGCCGTATGTTCGCAGCATCCTGCGCGCCATCAGTTCGCACGACAGCCCGCGCGTGATTCCGCTGCTGAAGGAGATTGCGCTGAAGGATCAGACCTTCGACATTCAGCGCGCAGCGATTTCAGGGCTGGCGCGAGTGGGAACGAAAGAGAGTCTGGATGCGCTCGATGAACTCTTTGGCAGTGTGAAGAATGTTCAGTTGCGGCAGGAAGTCATGCGCGCTTACGCCGCGACCGGCAACCGCGTCAGCGAAAGGCGCGTGCTTGAGCGCCTGACCGCGATTGCAAAATCAGACGATGAAAACAGCGTGCGGCTTGAAGCGATTCGCCTGATGGCAGGCTTTCGCGGCGAAGCGATCACTGACCGGCTGATCGAAATTTACGACGGCGCGAATAATGAATCCGTCAGAGAAGAGATCATCAATCGTCTGGCGCGCAATGACAGCCGCAAAGGCACAGACAAGCTGATGGCAATTGCGAAAAATGATCCGAATCCGAACCTGCGGCAAAAGGCTGTGCGCCGCCTGACCGGCAGCCGCACTGACTTTATGCCCGTCATCGCGCAGTGAGCTTTCCCTGAATCAGTCGTCCTCCTGGATGAACTGATGACACAACCTGAATTGCTTGACGCTGGCGTCAGACGCCAGCGTTTCTTTTGCTCACCGGCTGATGAATTCGCGCATGTACTGATTGACGAGTTGTGGTTCCTCGTGAACGACCCAGTGGCTGGCATTGGGGATGCGCCTGATCTGCAAGTCAGGAATGAATGATTCCAGCCCGTCAAGATTGCCGATCATCAGCGCGTGATCCTGCTCGCCCCAGATAATCAGCGTCGGAACCTGCACTGCCCACGATGCGGCATCAGTGAAGGTTCTGATCTCTTCGGCAGGCTTTCCCGGTTCAGGCGGGCCGATCTGTGCAGCGCGGTAATAATTCAGGCCGCCCGCCAGCGCGCCCGGTTGTGACCACGCTTCAAGATAAGCCTGGCGGTCAGCTTCAGAATAAGCATCAGCTCTGGTCGAGGAATTGAAGACGGCATTGCTGAGCGCCGCAAAGTTATTCGCGCTCAGAATCGCTTCTGCCTGTGGCGAACGGAACATCAACATGTACTGGCTGGCCTTCTGCTGCGCCGGACTGGTGCGCAGTTCACGCGCAAACGCAGCCGGATGCGGGCAGTTGATGATGATCAGTTTTTCCAGATATTCAGGATGCGCGAGCGCAAACGCCCACGCCACGCCGCCGCCCCAGTCGTGCGCGACGAGAATGCCTTTCCGGCCCGGACTGAAGCGATCAAACATCGCCTTCACATCGGCAATCAGATGCGGCATCGCATAATCATCAACATTCGCGGGCTTGTCTGACAGATTGTACCCGCGCATGTCCATGGCAATCGCCGTGTGATCCCTGCCGAATTCGGCAAGCTGATCCTTCCACATATACCAGAACTCAGGAAAGCCGTGCAGAAAGAGCATGACCTGATCGCCGCTGCCCTCGCGCACGTAATGAATCTTCAGCCCGTTGATGTCAGTGTATTCATCGTTCCACATGGTTTTGTTCCTTTCGCAGCTTGACTTACTTTCACAGTCCCGCCATATCCCACTTACGGATAATTTCGCTGATCAGTTTTGCCACCTTGTCATTTACTTTGGCGAAGTATTCATCGGCCTTCTTCTGATCGAATTTCGGATAGCCCTGGCCCGGCTGATACAGACCGATTGACGAAGGCGACGGATAAGCAGCCCAGGTGCCGGGCGCGGGATTCGCTGTCGCCATGTCGTCCTTGTAACGTTCAGGATGCACGAGCGTCCTGTCAACGGCCTGCACATAAGCTGTCTCGTTCCAGCCTGCGTGGCCGCCGTCTTCGCCAAAGACTTCTTTGGTCACGTCAGAACAGTATGACCACCAGTTGATGACCAGCACGCGAACGTGTTTTTCAGTCGAGATTTCAGCGCCGACCGCCTGCAGCACCGCAGTCTGCGGCCCGCCGTGACCATTCAGGATGATGATGTTTCTGAATCCGTTTTTCGCCAGCCCTTCGAGAATCTGTCTGATGAACGGACGATAGGCCGCCTCTGAAATCTGAAACGCGCCGGGATAAGCTTCCATGCTGCCGGTGATGCCGTAAGGCAGCGCAGGCGCAATCATCGCATTGACGCGCTTTGCAATTGCATGAGCCATCGCCACCGGAGCGGTAATGTCAGCGCCGTTGTTGACGACGCCGTGCGGCTCAAGCGTGCCGGTCGGCAGCAGCACCGTATTGATTTTTGACGGCACAACTTCACGAAATTCCATCCAGTTGATGCGTTCCATCTCGCGCGTCGGCACGGTGTCAGCCTGCGGTGATGGCGATGGCGCTGGTTTGACTGATGACTGAGCAGCCAGTTGCTGTGCATTCGCAGCAACAGACAGAAGCGACAGCAGAAAGACAATGAATGATGTTCTGAACATAATAATCCTCTGTAGTAATGACAGGCAGATTTCAACCGCAAAGGCAATCAGAACTGAATCGAAGCAGACAAAACCATGAGAAGGATTGAAACCTCCGGGAGACGGTGTTCGGAGTTCCAGCTTTAGCTGGCTGTCTTCGCCTGAGTCCCGACCAGCTAAAGCTGGAACTCCAAACACTGTCTCCCGGTGTCACATCTTTTACTCAATGTCTCAGGTTCGTATGCTCTGATTCAGGCTTTCTTTGTGTTCTTTGCTTCTTTGCGGTTGAAATCTGTTTTGTAACCTTCACTCCACGATTGACTGGTAAACCAGTGTTCTGAATTTCTCCTGATCGTCGAGATCACCAGCCGGATAAAGCTGCGTCAGCAGAATGGCGACGAGGTCTTCCTTCGGATCAACGAAAAAGGCTGTGTGAAAGAAGCCGCCCCAGTTGTATTCACCGACTGAACCGAGCCGCCGCGCCCTGCCGAGTTCCTGCCGGACTGAAAAGCCCAGCCCGAATTTATAAGCATCATCAGGATTGCCCATACTGACCACGCCTGCGGTCATCAGTTCAATGCTTTTGCGACTGAGCAGGCGCACGCCGTTCAGTTCGCCGCCGTTGAGCGTCATCTGCAAAAAGCGCCAGTAATCAGTCGCCGTCGAAACCAGCCCCGCGCCGCCGGAGTAATAACTCATCGGGCCGGAGTAAGGATAGCTTGCTGAAAAAGTCAGCGGCCCGATGTCATAAGGTTTGTCGCCGTATTTTTCCAGCCCGCCGTTTTCTTTGCTGACGGGCCGGTAAACAGCGGCCAGCCGCGCAACCTTTTCCGGCGGCAGAAAGAAATAAGTGTCGTTCATGCCGAGCGGTTTGAAGATACGCTGCTCCAGAAAATCAGCGAAGTTCATGCCCGACGCCACCTCGACCACGCGGCCCAGCACATCGGTTGACAGGCCGTATTCCCATTCCTCGCCAGGCTGGCTGCGCAGCGGCTGTTTCGCAATCTTCCAGACATTCTGCGCCAGCGTGCCTTCGGTCTGCGACAAACCATCGGAAACACCGGCCTGGCGATACAGGTCGGCCAGATATTTCTTACCGGCAAATTTGTAGCTGATGCCTGAAGTGTGTGTCAGCAGATGATGAATCGTGATCGGGCGTTTAGCCGGAACCAGTTTGTAAGGCGCGGCGTCGTTCGCATCCCTGCCGTTGTTCGGAACCAGCACCTGCGCGTTCTGAAACTCAGGCAGATACTTTGACAGCGGATCGTTGAGCAGCAGTCTGCCTTCTTCGTGCAGCATCATGATGGCAACGCTGGTGATGGCCTTTGACATTGAAGCAATGCGAAAGATGCTGTCGGTGCGCATGATCTTATTCGCTTCAATGTCCATCATCCCGTAAGCCCGCAGGTGTGCGATGCGGCCCTTGCGCGCAACCAGCGTGACCGCGCCAGGCAGGCGTTTCAGATCAACATAAGCCTGCATTGCCTGATCGAGCCGTTGCAGTCGGCCCGGTGAAAGCCCGACTTCCTGCGGCTGCGCAATCGGCAGGCTTTGCGCCGGAACAGGCTGAATGAGCAGGGCGAAAATGACAAGTTGAAGCATCAAGCGGGTGAGTGTTTTCATCGGTGGCTCCGTCAGGATAATTGTTTCGAATATGGGGCAGAAAGAATCTCAACGCAAAGAAGCAAAGAACACAAAGAACGTCAGTCGGCTTTGTGGCCTTTGCTTCTTTGCGGTGAATAGAGTCATTTCGTTTGTCTGATTCGTAAGGCAATGTCATCAGTGAAGGCAGGCGCGGTCAGATTGCGCGTGCCGCCTGTGTGTTTGAAATTTTCAGTCTTTGCTGTTTTACCGCTGAGCGGGTCAATCCATTCAGCGCGATATGAACCGGCAGGCAGTTCAACCTGCAGGGCTGCGGCGGATGATGGCGGGCGCGTAAATGGTGAAAAGCTCGTGCCCCACATCTGATTCAGATCAGCTTCGGTGCGCGTGAGCAGCGGCGTTTTCAGTTCGATGCCGCTGAAGTATTCAGCCTGCAAACCCTGACCGCCGCCAGGCTGTGAAAAATTCTGAGCAGGCACGATCTGCTTTGACTGACTTGCGCTCGACCAGCTCAGGCTCATCTGCCCCCAGCCCCGGGCGTAAAAGTATTCGACTTTGATCGGGTATTTCCTTCCGGCTTCAAGTCTGATCGTGCCTTTGTCTTCGGTGTTCGAGTGATCTGTCCAGTTACTGATGACAAGCTGATCGCCAATCCACAGGCGCACGCCGTCATTCGACATCGTGTAAAACGTGTAATCTTCCGACTGCTTCGGTTCAATCAGCCCCGTCCAGCGCGCTGAAAACTGCGTGTGGCTGATCGGGCGCAGATAGATTGCATAAGCGCGACCTGCTTCAACCAGCGCCCGCGCCGTGCAGCCTTCAGGCACGCCGCCTTTGATGATGGAATTGTCCGGCTTCATTCTGACGAACTCGAAGCTGTTGATGAAATCGCGCAGCACTCTGAGTTGCTGTCGTAACGCCTGAGTGCCGCCGCCCGGCGTCGGATCGCGCGGAATGTGCGAACCATCTTCAGTGTCGGTTGTGAAGGAATAATCCAGATTGTTGTACAGCCCGCCGCCCGCAACGATGAAATCCCATCCTTCCATCCGGTAAGGTTTGTCATCAGTGCCGCGAAAGCCCGTTTCGTTGTCACCGATGACCTTGTTGAGGTGATAGTTCCACTCAACTGTGTCGGGCGGTGTGGCGTAATGAAAGTTGAAGATCGAAACCGCCGGATGCAGCGGCTGCACACGCTCGGCATAGTTGCTGACATTGAGTGAAATCAGATGCTTTTCAGCGAAATCTTTTTCAGCATCCACGATGACATCAACGATGTGCCGCTGCCATTCGGGCTTCACATCGTCGGCCCATGGTTCATTGCAGACTTCGTAATAGATGTTGTCGAAGCCTTTCAGTTCGCTGACGAGGCGGCGCACAAACTTTTCCTGATAAGCGAGCAGCCCGCCGTGTCTGTCCATTGTGTAAGCGTCGCGGCGCGAGGCGAGATTGCCGAGACCATTGACGTTGTTTGTCACGTTGAATGGCGAGAGCTTCCACTGCGCGTCGCCGTAATACGGGCAGAACAGATTGACCTCAACAATGACGCCGCGCGCTGAAGCCTGCGCAACGAAATCACGAAAGCGTTTGAAGTAATTCTCGTCCCACTTGTCCAGATCAAATTTGTTGCCGCCGTTGGCATAGCCGGGAGTTGCGCTGCGTGCCCAGGGCGCAAGAAAGCGATTCGGCGCGGGCGCGAGCGTGTTCTTCACAATATTGAATGCGCCCTGCGGTTCGACATAGGCCGCACCGGTAAAGGTGCGCGTCAGATTCATCCCGTCGCGCCGCAGCGTGTCGAGATACTTCACATAATCAAAATCAGGGTTCAGCACTGCACCGTAATGTTCGCCCGAAGTAATCAGCACGGTCGGTTTGCCGCGAAATAAAAAGTAATGCGGATTGTCGGGATAAAGCGCGAGCAGCTTTGCCTGAGCCAGCGCAGTCGAGGCCGTGAAAAGAAGCAGAGCTGTCAGAACAGATGTTCCGATTGCGGTTTTCATAGATGTCTCCGAAATTTCAGGCAAGGAAAAGCGGGAGAGAATTTACACTGAAAGCCGCACTGATGCCAGCGCCTCACTTCATCCACTTCAGTTCAATCACAGCGCGATCACGCGAATCGAAGTAACCGAAGATATTGTTTGCCCGACCGCCCAGAAAATCAGCGCCTGCGCCAACACTCCAGTGATCACCGATGGTTTTGACGAGGCGCGGGCGAAGCATGTATTCACGCTGATTCAGTCCGGTCAGCACAAAGAGTTCAGGTCTGAAAGTGTCACGGAAGAAGTTTGTGCGCACATAAAACGACGCCAGATGATTGTAGCGGGGGAAGAGCAGATTGCGTTCAGGCGCGGAAGTGAACGAGAGAAAATACTGCCCGCTCAGCCACAGCCATTCACGCGGCGAGTAATCAACACCAACCACACTCGAAAACTGACCGTGCCTTTCAAAGCCCGTCGCTGAACCTGATTTCACGGCCACAGGCTTGTTGCGATTCCATCCGGCTTCGAGACGCAGCACGACCGGGCCGAAGTTATTGGTCGCGGTTGCGCCGATGACTTCGCGGCGATCATAGCGCGGCGCAAAGAGCAGAATCGGCAATGGTGATGCCGGTTGCACCTGATTGAGAGACAGCGTCGGCGTGTCTTCCCAGCCGTAAAAATAGTTCGCCGTCAGATCCCACTTGCCGATGCTGCGACTGTAACGCGCTCCGGCCTGGCTCGCCTTCAACTGATAGGCCGGGCGCTGCGTCGGCAGAGTGCGAATGATGAACTGCGGCTGCATCGTCTGTTCATTGCGCGCTGCATTCAGCAGTCCCAGCCCGAAGCCCGGCCCCAGGCTGAATTGATCATTGCCCGCAGGCAGTCGGCCCGGCGCGAAGTATGGAATAAAGACCAGTTGAACTGAACCTTTGCCCACCGGCAGATCAGCGCGCACAGCCCACAGCGGGCGGCGCGAATCAATGAAGTCTTCAAGAATAAACTCGCGGTAATCGAGCGGATTGATGACATCCAGCACGCGCAGCCCGTCAGCCTGACCCCAGACGATCTGTTGCAGACCAAGTTTCAAATCAACCTTGCCGACTTTGCCGTCAAGCAGTGCCTGGCGCGGATCAATCCAGACCTTGTGCGGATAACCCAGGCGTTCGACCGGATCAATGTGCGCCCGCGCTTCAAGCGTCAGCTTCCAGTTGTCGCTGAGTTTGCAGATGCCCTTTGCATCGAGCATCGTCCGCGACATTTGCAGCACGCGCGGTTCATCAAGCCGCAAGCCCGTGCGATTGCGCAGCGTGAACGACCATTGCCAGCGCGAGGCGGTTTGAGAATCAGAGTTCTGCGAGATATTCGTATTTTCGGATGGCGTCTGAGCAAACAGTGCAGCCGGAAAGAAAAGGAACGCGAACACTAACGAGTATACAAGCTCTTTTCCATTAGCCCGGCGATGCATCGCCGGGGGACAAGGCAATGCGTCATTCCAGCCCGATTCATCGGGCTTCATGGATGGCTTGAGCTGAAGCTGTGTGCAAAACCCGATGGATCGGGCTGGAATAAACTGGTGCATCGTTTCCCCGGCGATGCATCGCCGGGCTAATGGAAAAGGGAAGTCGTCACAGGTTTCGGGTCAGAACACATCCGGCTTTTCGAGCGCCTGCTGTGTGAACAAGTCTTCTTTGAGTCCCGTGTTGAATTTCACTTCTTCGATCACCATCACCGTCTTTGTGCCTTCGTTCGGCGTGCTGATTTCAACGCGCTTTGCGATCCAGATGCCTGAAACTTTCTCAAGCTGAGAGGCGTGATATTCGCGGATGCGCTGCCCCTTTTCATCATACATCTGCGCGTAAATGACGTAAGGCACATCCACCGGAACCCACAGATAAACCATGCTGTATTGCGAACGATCCGGCGAAACCGGGCGGGCTTCGATCTTGTATGTTTTGTGCCCGTCCATCATTTCGCCTTCGCTGATGAGTTTGTAAGTGAAATCATCCAGCACGCGCTCGGCCATATCCTCGTTGGTGAAATCGGTGCCGAGGAAACGGCGGTTGCGTTCCTGCGGCGCGATGCGACGGACGCGCTGAATCGCCGGAGTGTACATCCACTGCCGGTCGCTGCTGCCCGCCTGGTTGAGCGACAGCAGCCCGACGCCGCGCACCTCTGCCGGATCGGTGAAGCGCACCAGCGTTTTGCTGTTGCCAAGCGAACCGAGGCGGCGAAAAGTGAATTTCTTTTTCCGCACCGTGCCTTTTTTATCGGTCGTTTCCATCATTGCCCGCCAGGTCGCGTCACGGCTCGCATCCTGTTTGTACACGCCTTCCATCACCTGGCGTGGATCAGATGAGGCGGCAATGCCTGACTGACAGATCAGCAGAAGACAAAGCGCGATGGCAGCTTTGCCGGTAAGGGCCAGGTTGAAGCACATGGATTCGTTACTCATGTTCGTCGTTCGTCGGGATTGATAGTAATTTCTCAAGCAGGCTCTGCTGCCTGAGCAAAACTTCCTGCTGCTCGTTGAGCAACTCAGCCTGTCGCGCCAGCAGGTCGGCGCTGAGCTGCATGAAGCCCCGATAGCTGTTGAGCAATTCAGTCTGGCGGGACTGGAGTCTGGCTTTGAGGCGATAATCAATCAGCGGCTGGCGATTGAGGTGCAGCAGGCGAATGGTCAATGCGCCAGTGCTTGTCAGCGGATTCAGAGTGCCATTCTCATCGGCAACAAAGTGCAGACTGGCTGGTTCATTCCGCGGATTCCAGAGTGTTTGTTCATCAAGCTGTTCAGGCCAGTAAGAACCTTTATACTCATTGCAACGGGTACAGCAGTAAATCAGGTTTTCCAGACGGTCATCACCGCCTTTGCTTTGCGGTTGAAAATGATCAATTGTCAGTTCGCTGCCGACATCTGTTTCACTGACGCCGCAATACTCGCAGGCGAATCCTGCCCGCTGGCGTACCTGGTTGCGAGTCTGTGCTGAAACGGGCATGGTTTAGCTGACCGGCTGGGCTGAGGTTCGTTCTTCCAGCTTCCGGCGCAGCAAAGCAATGTTGGCTCTGATCGCTTCATTCTGCGCGGCAATGGCCTGATTCTGCCTGATCAGTTCCAGCGCCTGTTGCTCGGCCTTTCTGACCTGTTCCTCAAGCTCTGTTACTGACGCAGTTGTTGCTGACAGATTGAGTTGTGCTGCCTCTTCCCGATTCTTTTCATCATACCAGGCCTGAAGCAGCACCTGTTCCTCTGCCGTCAGCGTCTGCCCGCGCGTCGCCCGGTCGTGCAACTTCAGGCCCACTTCATCGGACACCATAATCATTACCTCCTCTCAGCCACGCTGTTGATTCTGCCTTCATTCTAAAACAACCGGCGCAGATGTAGCTATTGCTGTTTTCTACTCATAACCAATCGCTTCAACGACGCGCAGGCTGACGGCTTTGCGCGCAGGCCACCACGCGGCGGCGAGCGCGATGATCAGCACTACCGGCAGCGCAATCAGCACGAGCGGCAGCGAGAAGTGAAACGGAATCGTGTAACCGCCGATCATCGTGGCGGCAGTGCGAACGAGAAAGAATGTTTGCAACGCACCGCACAAGGCTCCGGTGATGACGCCGATGATGGCGATGGCGACGGCTTCGAGCAGCACCATCCGGCGAATCTGGCCGCGCAGGCCACCGATGGCGCGAATTACGCCGAATTCGCGTTTGCGTTCTGACACCGAAATGATCAGCGTGTTGATGATGCCGAGCGCGGCAATCAGAATCGCCACAAACATCTGCATGTAATTCAGCACAAAAAAGCCATTGATCAGATTCATCACCCAGGCTTTGTATTCGGCGTTTGTGTAAATGAAGGCGCGCTGCTGTCCCTTGATGGCCTGCTGCACGGCGTTTCTGACGGTGGGCAGGTCAGCGCCGGGTTTCAGATTGATTTCAATCATATCCACCGCCGCGTCGCGCCAGTATTTTTTGTACAGCTCACGATCCATAAAGATCGAGCCTTTTTCTGAAGTGTAATCTTCGATGATGCCGACAATCGGGCGATCAAATTCTCCGGTCGGCGTCATCATTCTGAGATGATCGCCCACGCCCAGGTTGTAGCGGCTGACGAAATTGCGCGCGACCAGCACGCCTGCGCCTTTGACCATCAGTTCGCGCGCCTGCGCTTCGCTGTTGCCTTCGATCACATCGCGCACGCGGGCAAACCAGCCGTCCATTTCGAGCGACACCAGCGCGACTGAATCGTCGGCATACGGCACAAAGGTAAAGCGCGCCTGTTCGACGCGGCTGATGCCAGGCACAGCGGCGACCTTCTGCGTAATGTCTTCGCTGAAGTGCCACGTTCTTGAGCGCGCCATTTCAGAGGCTGAAATGATGATGTCCGAATTGATCATCCGATCCATCCAGCGCGAAACGGTGCGCTGATAGCTTTGCACGTAAGCTCCGGTCGAAAAGACGAACATCAGCCCGATCATCAGCGCGCCCACTGTGGCCGAAGTGCGGCGCGGCGACTGAATCATTGAATCAACCGCCAGCACGCCTTCGGAACCAAAGAGCCGATCCATCAGCGGACGCAGCAGGCGCGCCGTCCATTCACTCAGTTTCGGCAGCAGCACGATCAGGCCGAGCGTCATCAGCAGCGAATACGCGAACTGCCCGAACATTCCGGCCCGCGCCGGAGCAAAGGCGGTCAGCAGAAATCCGGTCGTGACGAGCAGAATGCCAAAGGTGAGTCGCGGCCCGCCGAGCAGCGTTTCGCTTTGTCGTGTTTCAATGTTGTGCAGCGCGAGCACCGGGTTGAGCAGCGAAGCCGCCCGCGCAGGCAGCCACGCCGCAATCACCGAAGCTGCCACGCCAATCGCAAACGAAGTCAGTGCGTAATCGCGCCTGAAGACAGGCGGCTGCTGAGTTGAAATGTAACCAAAGACCGAAGCCGCAACCTGACTCATCACCCGCTCTGCGCCAATGGCCAGATAAAAACCCATCACTATGCCGATGGCCGAACCGATCAGGCCCATCAGCACGGCTTCAAGTAAAAACATGCGCTGCACGTTTGGCCGCTCAACGCCGAGCGCGCGCAGAATGCCGATCTCCTTCCATCGCTGATTGACCGAGATGCTGAAGGTATTGAAGATGATGAATACGCCGACGAGCAGGGCAATGAAACTGGCGACGGTGAAGCCGATCTTCATCGCTGAAATTGCATTTTCGATGCCCTGGCCGCGCGCTGATGGTTCAGTGACTTCGATTCCGGCAGGCAGGCGTTCGCGCAATCGTTTTTTCAACTCTGCCACCGGCACATCGGATTTGTTCATCAGGTCAATGCGATCAAAGTTCCTGCCGCGATTGAAAACAAACTGCGCGTTGAAAACATCCATCACCGCGACCTGACCGCCGAAGACTTCACCAACTCCGGTCGGCTTGAAAACGCCGCGAATGGTGAATTCTTTTCTGCCCTGCGAGGTAAAGAGCGGCAGCCTGTCGCCTTCCTTCAGATTGTGCTTTTCAGCAAAGCCGCGTGAAACCAGAATCGAATCAGGCTGCGCGAGCGTGACGAGCGGATCACCGATTTCGCTCTGCGACTCGTCAAACTGATATTCGCGCAGTTCACTGTCACCGAGCATGTCAACGCCGACGATCAGCAGGTTGCCTTCGTCAGCGAAGGCCGTGTTGGCAATGACTTCAATGGCGGGTTCGGCGACTTTGACGCCGGGCGTGTCGCGCACCGTGTCCCAGATGTTTTCAGGAAAACCGGTTTCGCCCGCGACAATTTGCAGCGTGGCTTTGCCCGCGAGCTTTTCAATCGTCACAGTCAGCGAATTCACCAGCGTCAGATTGGCCGTGCGCACGGCAAAGAAGACCGCCACGCCAAGCGCAATGCCGAGCAGTGTCAAAGCCGTGCGCAGCTTGTGCTGACGCCACTGCTGCCACGTGATGTAAGCGAGTTGAGTGAACATAAGTGAATGTCTGAATGGAACGCGGATGGCACGGCTGTGACGGATCAGGACAGATCATCGGCCTTTGATCCGTCATATCAGTTTCATCCGCGTTCCATTTTCTGTTTGTGTGTTCATTCGTGACTGAATGCCTGCTTTGATTCCTGATGCCTGCTTTCATCTTTGACGACGCTGCCGTCGCGCAGCCTGATGATGCGGGTGCAGTGCGCGGCGGCCTCTTCGTTGTGCGTGACCATCAGAATGGTCGTGTTGAATTCGCGGTGCAGATCGTCAAGCAGCGAAAGAATCTCTTCGCCTGTGTGTGAATCGAGATTGCCGGTCGGTTCGTCAGCGAGCAGCAGCGGCGGCTCGAAAATCAAAGCGCGGGCAATGGCGATGCGCTGACGTTCGCCGCCAGACATCTGATCGGGCTTGTGCGAAGCGCGACTGCCGAGGCCGACGCGACTCAGCATGGCAGTGGCGCGCTGTTCGGCTGCGGCTTTGGCCGCGCCATTGAGGCGCAGCGGCAGCGCGACGTTTTCAGTGGCCGTGAGCGTCGCCAGCAGATTGAAAGTCTGAAAAATCATCCCGATCTTTTCGCGCCGCAACCGCGTTCGCGCATCATCGTTGAGCGCGGCGATTTCAACCCCGTCAATGCTGATTGTGCCCGCAGTCGGTTCATCGAGGCCGCAGATCAGATTGAGCAGCGTTGATTTGCCTGAGCCTGACGGCCCCATCACCGCGACTCGCTCGCCGCGTTCAATGTGCAGGCTGACGTGGTTGAGGGCATGCACGATTTTGCCGTCGCCGTAATCGCGCGAAACATTTCGGATTTGAATCATAAGTCGTCCTCAGAATCTCAGGAAACATTTCACAATGTATCACGAAGAAAACGCACCATTGATGACAAACTCTCCCCGCCTTGTGTCTGAAGGTAAAGTCACACGATGAGTTGCCGTGCGATTCTGCCAGGCCTGCTGAAATCCGACGAATTCTTTCACACGCCTGCGTGCTTGTCACGAGAATGTGACCTGGCAAACAGGGAGCGCGGGCGGCGCGGCCTGCCTGAATTCCGCGAAAAGTGCATTGATCGGAACAGGGCAGGCCGCCCCGCCTGCGCTCCTTGTTTGCGCCCTGTTTGTTGCCGGAATGCTGATTTCGTTCAGGGGCGGCGTGGCATCATCGGGCCTGGCCCCCGCCCTGGTGGCGGAGGCATTGGCCCGCCCGGAGGCGGCATCTGACCTGGCGGTGGCGGCTGAACGTTTGGTGGCGGTGATTGCTGATTGCCGCTGGCGGGTGTTGGCGTCGGGCCATAACGACGCGCCAGTTCAAGCTGTGTGCGGGCTTCTTCATAACCGGATTTGGCGCGCCTCGAATCGGGCCTGAGCGTGATGGCCTGTTTGAAATTGCGTTCGGCCGATTCGTAATCCTGCTGCCGCAGTTCCTGATCGGCCAGCGTCAGGACGCCCAGAAACTGCCGAAGCTGCTTCAGATTTTCAGTCACCATCCCCGCCTGCGCGCCGCCCGGATTGACGCGCAGATAATTTTCGTAAGCGGCAATCGCTTCGCGGTAACGTTCCTCGCTTTCGTGTTCGCGGGCTTGTGCCAGTTCGGTTGCGCCTGCCGTTGAGGTTGCGGTTGCCGCGCTCTCAGGCACAGGCGAAGGTGACGGTTCTGGTGTCGCTGCATCCTGCGCTGTCATTGCCGGAGCAGTTGGCTGAGTTGTCGTGATGACAGGCGTTGTCGGCCCGTTTGTCGAAGTGACATTGACAGACGGCTGCACGACTGGCGCCGGATTATTTTCAACTTTCGAATCCTGACCGTTATGCGAGCGGAAAAACGGTACGGCTGCGCCGATCAGCAGCAGTCCGAGCGCCGCGCCTGCAATCAATTTGCCCCGGTTATTTCCTGATTCATTCGTCGTGCGGCGAAAGGATACTGGTTCGAGCGGGACATTGAATCTGATCCGCTCCTGAACGGCGTGTGCCTGAGCCGCGCGCGGAAGCGTGGAATCTGAAGTCAGCGCGGCGGGCCGCATCTGTCTGGTTGCCGCAAGAACCGTCTGGCGAACTGTGTCCAGGCTGTTGCCAGCCATCCTTTCTCCGGTCAGTGTGCGCTGTTCGTAATCCAGAATCGCTTCCATAAATTCAGCGACGGTCTGGTAACGCCCGCCCGGATCCTTGTGCAGCGAACGCTGAACGAGTTCATTCAGCTCAGCCGGAA
Organism: Blastocatellia bacterium; assembly: GCA_046331565.1. Taxonomy (GTDB): domain Bacteria; phylum Acidobacteriota; class Blastocatellia; order RBC074; family RBC074; genus DASRDU01. The sequence continues at coordinate 1,496,177 of JAXLQP010000001.1, read as the reverse complement.
TATCGGCGTGCAATTCAGGCAGCGCAGGCGGTTGCAGTTCGATATGCCCCTTGCGGGTTTCGTAATCGGAACCAGGCGTTGAGGACGGGAAAGGCAGTTGTCCGGCCAGCATTTCATAAAACGTCACGCCCAGACTGTAAATGTCCGAGCGCGCATCGAGCGCCAGACCGCGCAACTGTTCCGGCGACATATAAGCCACCGTGCCGGGATTGAAACCCGACTGCGTCAGCCCGCTTTCGCTGCCAACTTTGACGATGCCGAAATCAGTGATTCTGAGCCGCGCCTGCCCGTCAAGCAGCATGTTGCCCGGCTTGATGTCACGATGCACGATGCCGGTGTGCGTCGCGTTTGCTTCATCCAGGTAAGTGAATTTGTGCGCGTAATCCATCCCGGCCAGCGCCTGTTTGAAAAGCTGAATCGCCTGCGGCGGTGACAGGCGGCCCTGTCGTTTCAGCAGGTCTGCGAGGCTCATTCCGGCCACGTATTCCATCACCAGATAGTAGTTGTCCTGCGCCGCAAAAAATTCGTAGATGCGGACGATATTCGGATGATCAAGCTGTGACTGAATGCAGGCCTCGCGCAGAAACCGCGCCTTGAGCAGTTCGTGCGTGCCCGAAGAAAAGCCTGACAGCAGAATGGATTTGATCACGACTTCGCGCGGCAGCGTGCGATGTTTGCCGCGATAGACCGCACCCATGCCGCCTTCAGCCAGTTCGCTGGTGATGACGTAATTGCCGATGGTTTTTCCGATCATAGCCAAAGCGGATTCCGAACAGACCAGCCTGGCGGGGCCGATGGCAGGCGATGTGATTACGAATCGTACCTGAGTGAGTTTTCAGCGCGGGACTGCGCTGAGCGGGGTTCTGGTGCTTCAGACCAGGGCTGATCCGGCGGGCGGAATGTACCACACCGCAGTTTTACGGCAAAGATGAAAAAACGGCTGAATCAGCAGTGCTGACTAAACGGGCCTGAAGGATTCAGGCAGGGTTCAGGCCCGTTGCTGAACGGATTCGAGGTTAGTCGCCCGGATTGCCGCGCTTCAGATAATCATCGGTGCCATCGCGCCAGTCCCTGCGGATCGGGCTGAAGACATCAATGCCGGTGACGGTTTCAATGGCGACGGCTGAATGCGGCACATTGGATGGGATTTCGACCATTTCGCCGCCACGCACGATGACCTCTTCGCCGCCGATGTTGAAGCGCAGCGCGCCGGTAATAATGTAACTGAACTGTTCGCTGTCGTGCTGGTGTTCAGGCACAACGCAGCCTTCCTTCAGCGTCAGAAAAGCTATCGTGATATTCGCGCCGGTAAAAAAGCGGCGCGAAAACAGCGGGGTCACATGTTCTTCGGGAATCTGGTGCAGCTTGTGATGTTTCATGGCTCTCCTTTATCGGGTCAGTACAGTGGTTAAGTGATTATCAGGTTCTGAAAGGCTGATGCGTTATCCCTCAAGTAGTCGTGTAAAGCCTTCCTGCTCGAAATGCCTGTCGGTGGTCAATGCTTCGTGAATGCCGTAATCACGCATCAGGACAAAACTAACAGCGTCGCACAGGGAATACGTTTTATCCTGACGAGCCCGGAGCAACTGCAATGCACGCAAGTGCAGGGATTCCGTGACCCAGACAATTTCGACTGTTTTGTCTTCCAGAATTTCAGCGCTGAACTCCAGCGTCTGCCGACGTGGCATCCCGCGCACCTGGGCCAGCGCAACGTATTCAGCCAGAACGTAACTGCTGATTATTCGGATGCGAGCAGGCCGATAAAATTCCAGCGCCTTAACGTGGCGATGGTCCCGGTGGTCGAGCAGGCACATCAACCCTGAGGTGTCCAGGAACATGGCTATTGATCCTCATTGAGTACATTGCCATATTCGCGGGCCAGATCAGCGTCAATGCGCTCGTTATCGGCTGAATTCAGATCACCGCTGTCCCACATTCCAAAGAAGCGAGTGATGTCGCCTTTCCCGACCTGCCCGCCATTCAACTGCGGGAGCGGAACTGATTCGGCCAGTCGCTCAGCCGCAAACTCTTCAGGGGTCTGTCCGTGTTTGAGCGCGGCTTCGACCAGCGGCTGATAGATTTCATCCGGCAGTGTGACTGTTATGGTGTGTTCCATCGCCAGCTTTCCTCTCACGCCTTCAAATAAATCTCCGCGCCCGCGAGCCTGAATTCCTCAGCTTTCTCCTGCATTCCGGCTGCCATCGCGGCCTGTTCATCCATCTCTTTTTTCGCGGCGTAATCGCGCACGTCCTGGGTGATCTTCATCGAGCAGAAATGCGGGCCGCACATTGAACAGAAATGGGCTGATTTCGCGCCCTCCTGCGGCAGCGTTTCATCGTGGAATTCGCGGGCGGTTTCAGGATCGAGCGAAAGATTGAACTGATCTTCCCAGCGAAATTCAAAGCGGGCCTTCGAGAGCGCGTTGTCGCGCAATTGTGCGCCCGGATGACCTTTGGCCAGGTCGGCAGCGTGCGCGGCGATCTTGTAGGCAATCACGCCGTCCTTCACGTCTTTCTTGTCCGGCAGTCCGAGGTGTTCCTTGGGCGTGACGTAGCACAACATTGCCGTGCCGAACCAGCCGATCATGGCTGCGCCGATGGCCGATGTAATGTGATCGTAACCGGGCGCAATGTCGGTCGTCAGCGGGCCGAGCGTGTAAAACGGCGCTTCATCGCACTCGGCAAGCTGCTTGTCCATATTTTCCCTGATCAGGTGCATCGGCACATGGCCCGGCCCTTCGATCATCACCTGGCAATCCAGTTCCCATGCGATCTTCGTCAGTTCACCGAGCGTTTCCAGTTCGGCAAACTGCGCTTCATCATTCGCATCGGCAATCGAGCCTGGCCGCAGCCCGTCGCCAAGCGAAAACGATACGTCATACGTGCGCATGATCTCGCAGATGTCGCGGAAGCGGGTGTAGAGAAAACTTTCCTGATGATGCGCAAGACACCAGCGGGCCATAATCGAACCGCCGCGCGAAACAATGCCCGTCGTGCGTTTCGCCGTCAGCGGAATGTAAGGCAGCCGCACTCCGGCGTGAATCGTAAAATAATCAACGCCCTGCTCGGCCTGTTCGATCAGCGTGTCTCTGAAAATTTCCCACGTCAGTTCTTCGGCTTTGCCCCCGACTTTTTCAAGCGCCTGGTAAATGGGTACGGTGCCAATCGGGACAGGCGAATTACGAATAATCCATTCGCGGGTGGCGTGAATGTTCTTGCCCGTCGAAAGATCCATGACCGTGTCAGCGCCCCATCTGGTCGCCCAGCGCATCTTTTCGACTTCCTCTTCGATGGACGAGGCGACGGCTGAATTGCCGATGTTCGCGTTGATTTTGACCAGGAAGTTGCGGCCAATAATCATCGGCTCGCTTTCAGGATGATTGATGTTGGCCGGAATGATGGCGCGCCCGCGTGCGACTTCATCGCGCACAAATTCAGGCGTGATGAAGCGGGGCAGCGCCGCGCCGAAACCTTCACCCGTGTGCTGAAAGTTCAGGCTGTTGCGATGGCCATTGCCGGTGGCTTCAAAAGCGGCCTGGCGACCGAGGTTTTCGCGGATGGCGATGAATTCCATTTCCGGCGTGATGATGCCCTGGCGCGCATAATGCATCTGCGTTACGACACGCCCCGCTTTAGCCCGCAGCGGTGCGCGACGCAGGCCCGGAAACTCTTCAAGTCGGCCTCTGGCTTTTTCACGCGCATACTCAGCTTCCTGCGCCGAACGGTAGCCGTTATCAACCGGCTGAACGGTGCGGCCCTGATACTCCTCGACATCGCCGCGCTCGATGATCCAGCGGCGGCGCAGCGCCGTCAGCCCGTCGCGCACATCGCCGCTGAAGTCGGGGTCACCCCACGGGCCGCTCGTGTCATAAACGCGCAGCGGTTCATTGACTTCAACCGAGCCGTTCACGCTGCGGGTGACGTGCTGGCTGATTTCGCGGAACGGCACGCTGACGCCCGGCTGATTGCCCGCGACGTAAACGCGCTGTGAATTCGGCAGTTGTGTTTCTGAAGAAGGTGTTGTCGAAGAAGATGATGAATTGATGGTGCTCATGATTTTTCCTTTCTCCCTCCGGCGGCATTACCCGCATCAGGTTCACAGGGTCTCCTGATTGCAGATTGCAGAATGAAGATTGCAGATTTGATTTTCCGATTCAATCTGCAATCTGCAATCTGCAATTTGAAATCTGCAATTCCAGGACTCTCAGCCGCGCGCGCGGCTCCCCTGAAAAGATTGTGGTTATGGGTTGTCGTGGTTCAATAAAGTTTTGATTCAGGCTTTTCGCAATTCATGTAACTTGTAATAAGCAATACCGAATTCAGGAGTATCGCAAACTTCAAAATCACCTTTTGGTATCGGACAGGGACGAAAAGTGTTCATTAAAGAACCTACCCTCCAATACACGACATCGTCCTGAGCGGCTGCACAAATTCGGGATCGTTGATGTGGTGACGATCTTCTTTTTTATTAACTGTCGTGACGATGAAATCAGTCAGTTCCTCGCGGGTTGCGCCTGTGCGCAGCAGGCGCTTGATATTGTGTTCGACGGTTGAGAAAAGACAGGTGCGAATCATTCCGTCAGCGGTCAGCCGGATGCGGCTGCAATGGCCGCAGAAAGGTTGCGTGACCGGGTTGATGAAACCAACCTCGCCCGGCGCGCCGTCGGCAAAACGCCATCTTCTTGCAGTTTCGCTCGGACTTGCCGCAGGCACACGTTCGAGCGGAAAGACGGCGTTGATTCGCTGTCTGAGTTCTTCGCCGGGCACAACCATTTCGCGCCGCCAGACCTTGCCGTTATCGAGCGGCATAAATTCGATGAACCGGACGTGGACGCCGCGTTCGCGCGCGAAGGCTGCAAAATCAAGCGCCTGGTCATCGTTGATGCCGCGAATTACGACGCTGTTGATTTTGACCGGGCTGAGTCCCGCTTCAATCGCGGCGTCTATGCCTTCCAGCACCTGCTTCAGACCGTTGCGGCCCGTGAGCAGCGCGAACCGTTCCGGTTGCAGCGAATCCAGGCTGATCGTGATGCGTTGCAATCCGGCGCGTTTGAGCGCCGCCGCGCGCCCGCGCAGGAAGTGTGCATTGGTCGTCATCGCCAGATCGGCAAGCTGCGGCAACTGCGCCAGCCGCTCAATCAGGTTTTCAAGGTCGCGCCGCACCATTGGTTCGCCGCCCGTGACGCGCAACCTGCTCGCGCCCAGCGATACGAAAACTTCAGCGAGCCTCAGAATCTCTTCGTAAGTCAGAATCTCAGCCTTCGGCGACCATTCCATCGCTTCCTTCGGCATGCAGTAAAAGCAGCGAAAGTTGCACCGGTCGGTCACTGAAATCCGCAGGTCACGAATGACGCGGCCATAGCTGTCGCGGAGTTGAAGGGGCATTGTTTCGGAATTCATAAGCCTGAATGTGCCATGCTTGTTTCAGAATTTGCGAACGACTATTCTAGCAATCCTGGCACGCAATGTCAGACCGGAAGGCGAATCACGCAGAAAACTTTTACCGGATTTGCGCTCGCATTAATTGACCCGCTCCCGATTCTTTATGCAGACACTCGACAAGGCAGTTATTACCGAACTTCATTCGATTCTCGGCAAAGACGCAGTGCTGACTGATGAGGCCGAACTGATGGTTTACGAATGCGACGCCATCACGACGCATAAAGTGCGCCCGCTGGCGGTTGTCTTTCCGACGACGACTGAACAGGTTTCGCGCACGGTGCGGCTGCTGTCAAAAAACAATATCGCTTTCGGGCCGCGTGGCGCGGGCACGGGGCTGAGTTCGGGCGCGCTGGCGATTGGCTGCGAAAAGGGCGAACGAGCCGTCATCATCGAAATGGCGCGGATGAATCGCATCCTCGAAATTGATTACGCCAATCAGCGGGCCATCGTGCAGCCGGGCTTGATTAATGTTCGCCTTTCGCAGGCGATTGCGGCCAATGGTTATCATTATGCGCCTGATCCTTCGTCGCAGACTTCGTGCACGCTGGGCGGCAACGTCGCTGAAAATTCCGGCGGGCCGCACTGTCTGAAATACGGGATGACGACCAATCACATTCTGGGTCTGGAAGTCGTGCTGCCCGATGGTGAAATCGTCAGCCTGGGCGGGCACGGAGCTGACACGATTGGTTATGACCTGCTGGGGCTGTTTGTCGGCAGCGAAGGCACCTTTGGGATTGCAACGAAAATTACTGTGAAGCTGACGCGCACGCCGCAACTGGTGGTCACGCTGCTCGCGGATTTTCTCGACATCAACGATGCCAGTCGCGCGGTGTCGGCGATTATTGCCGCCGGGATTCTGCCTGCGGCGCTTGAAATGATTGACCGCGTGACGATCAATGCGGTCGAGGATTCGGTTTATGCCGCCGGTTATCCGCGCGATGCGGCGGCCTGTCTGATTGTCGAGCTTGACGGATTGCAGGCCGGGATGAATCAGCAGGTGCAGCGCGCCATTGACATCTGCTGCGAACACGGCGCGCGGTCGGTGCGCGAAGCGCGTGATGAGGTCGAACGCAAAAAATTATGGGCCGGACGCAAGGGCGCATTCGGCGCGCTCGGTCGCGTCAGTCCTGATCTCTTTGTGCAGGATTCGGTCGTGCCGCGCACAAAGCTGCCCGAAGTGCTGGCGGGCATTTACGCCATCGGCGCGAAATACAAACTGCGGCTTTCGACGGTCTTTCACGCGGGTGATGGCAACCTGCATCCGAACATCAATTTTGACGGGCGCAACCGCGATGAGGTCGAACGTGTGCACCTGGCTGGCAGCGAGATTATGAAACTGTGCGTGGCCGCCGGTGGTTCGATTTCAGGCGAACACGGCGTCGGCGTGGACAAGATCAGCTATATGCCGCTGATTTTCGATCAGGCTTCGCTGGATGCGATGCTGTCGGTCAAGGATGTTTTCAATCCGACCGGACTCTGCAATCCAGGCAAGGCCGTCCCGGCGCAGAAGATGTGCCGCGAACACAAAAAAGGCCACAACATCGTTTTTGACTGAAGCCAACCATCTGAACCGGCCTGATTTTCTAATGTCCTTCCGCGAAACGAAAAGTTTACACCTGGCCGTGAGTTGTGCCAGGATGCAGTTGCTGCCCACCCGGTTCCAGGCCGATGAACATTGCTTTGATGACTGACCAGTAAACAACGAATGATCTTTGAGCGGTTCCGTTTCGGCCATTCTCACGACCTCACAATCTGCTGCTGACAGTTGCCCGGTAACAGCCGGTGAAGCGATCTTCATCGGTGCCGTTACTGCGGGTGAAGTCTGGTCAGGCGACCGGGGCAGCGCCGCGAGCGTCAGAATGCGGGAAGGGTAAAACCGGCAGTTTGCCCGACCTGAAGCAGGCTGGCGCTCGCGCCGCTGCCTCAGGGGCCGACTGACTTCCTGGTCTTCAATTGCCCTTCAGTTGCATTTTCGGATTGAGGTTGCGACGGCACGCAGTAAGTTCATTTTTAGCCTGCTGTAATTCACCCTGCACTGTGTTCAGCGTGGCGCGCAATTTGTCAGATTCGGACTGCGCGCGGGCGGCGGCAGTTCGCTGCTGATCGGAAAGTTTTTTCTGAGCATCGAGCAGACGCTGCAATTTTTTTGAGAGCGGCTCATAACTGTCACCCGACTGTTGCTGCAACTGATTGATCAGAGCCTGCAACTCAGCCTGATCGCTGGCCAGGGCTTCTTTCTGCGCCCGTTCTCTGTCCTGGGCTTCTTTGGCCTTGCGCTCCTGCTCAAGCGCGTATTCGCGTTCCAGTCTGACCTGTTTGAGTGCTTCTTCAGCTTTGGTGCGGGCCTGATTGGCCTGGCTGGCCTGATAGAAAGCATAGATCGCCAGCGGAATCGAAAGCAGCATCAGAATGCCCAGAATTGCCGAACCGATTCTGACCAGCCGCCGCATCCAGTTCACCGGCTGATGTTCGCTGATCCATTTGCGATCAAAGACATGGCCGTAAATGGCATTGCGCAATTTCAGTTCTGAATTTTCGCGCCGCACGACGCCCGACAGTTTCAGGTGCGATTTGACGAGCGACTGTTCTTCATCCGGCACCGGCACACGGCCCTCGATGACCGCGCTGTAAACCGACAGCACGCCGTCACGGTCAGGCGCGCGTTTGGTCAGCATGTCGCGGACGAATTGCAGGTTGTTGTCCTGTTCGCTGCGTTCACCAAAAAAGGTGCGGGCCACGACTTCATCAACGGCGGCCTCAGTCCAGCTTGTTCGTTTTTCTTCAGCCAGCGCGCGACACAACCGCTGCGTCAGGTACGGATGCCCGCTCGTCCATTTCAGCACCCACCGGAGCAGTTGTTCAGCTTCCGGCGCCGACAGCCTGAACCCATCGGCCAGCGGCAGAGCTTCTTCAAAAGTGAAGTCGGTCAGTTCGACCCGATGACCGATATTGAAAGGCGTGCGCTGTTCATCCTTGATCAGATCGCCCGGCGTGGCTACTCCGATCAGCACGAACGAAAGCCGCGCCAGATCGTGGTTCTGAGCGCGGGCGTTGTAGAAGTAGCGAATCGCGGCAAAGAAATCATCGGTGAATTTCAGGCTCAGCGTGGTGTCAATTTCGTCCACAAAAACCACGACCGGCTCTTTCACCTCGCTCAGCAGCACTTCCTCAAAAAACATCGTCAGCCGCTGCGTCTGGCCCAGGTGCTGCCGCTCGCGCCACCATTCGACAATGTCAGTCTCAAACATCAGTTGTTCTTCCATTGTCGCCAGCAGTCCGAGATACCATTCATCGGCTGAGACGTTGACGCCAATGGCAGTCAGGTCAATGATGACTGTTCTGATGCCTTCGCTGTGCAATCGCTCAACCGTGCGCATCATCAGGCTGGATTTGCCAAGCTGCCGCGCCGTCAGAATATAAGCGAACACCGCTTTGCGACAGAGCGCGAGCAGTTCATCGTCAGCGCGGCGCGCGAGGTAAATGCCATTGCCTGCCTGCACGGTGCCGCCTGTGGTAAAGACCACCTGAGGCGCAGGCATAACCGACTGAGTTTGGATTTCAGACATGGAGGTACTCCTGGAAATAATCGGCATAAAGCTGGCAGCGCGGCAGGTCGGCGTGGCCTTCGCGCCGGACGAGGCCTGCGCCGCGTAATCTGAAAAAGACTTCCTCGTTCTGGCAGGCGTGATGCCTGATGACCTGTTGCAGCCCGCGAATCAGTTCCTCGTGGTTGTTGAGCCGAAAGAGGTGATAGCGCAGGTGATCGCCGAACGGCCCGCGATCACTTGTGGCCTGGGCGAACAGATCGGCCACGCTGATGCGCCCGCTGGCCACCACGTACAGCGCGCGCCGCACGAGATAAGGATGCCCGCTGAGCAGCGCCATCAGTTGATTGAGCTGTTCCTGATTGAGCGGGTTGTTGTGCCGCTGATTGAGGTCGGCCACCTGCGCGGCGTTGAAATCGCACATTTCGATGACTTCACCGACATTGAATGGCGACTGATTCAGATTTTCGATCAACTGGTAAGGCTCGGTTGAAGTCACCAGCGCCAGATCAAGCTGTTTCCAGGTCGCCTGAGTGGCGCGGCTGTTGTGCCAGCTTCGCAGCATACTGAAAAAATCGGTGCGGTAATCAGTCTCAAAGATGCTTTCGACTTCATCCATCGCCAGCACCAGCGGGCCTTTGAGTTCCTTCAGCAGATAGCGGCTGACGTAACGCGCGCACCGCTGGCTGTTGCCCAGCGGAGCCTTCCAGCATTCCTCGGTCTTGTCCTCAAGGTCGAGTTCATCACTCATCCACGAACAGAACTGCCTGAAAAAAACATCCGCGCTTGAGAGCGCCGTTTTGTCGAATAACTGAAAATCGAGAAAGGCCACGCGCTTGCCCAGATTCGTCGCCGCCTTGATGGTGCGAATCAGCAGCGAGCTTTTGCCCATCTGTCGCGGGCCTTTGATCGTGATGGTCACGCCCTGTCGTTTGATGGCTTCGAGCGCAATCGCGTCGGTGTCGCGGACGACATAGAACTGTGATTGCGTGTCAATCGTTCCCTCGGGCAGATCAAGCGTCACCTTGCGCGCAGGTGGCTGCGCCGCAGGCAGTGGTTGCGGCAGGGCATTGAGCGCAGGTGAAGTAGCCGGGGCTGTCGGCTGCCCGCTGCCTGCCAGGCTGCCGCCGTTGATGGCGCGACTGAGTTCATCAATCAGGCGCGGCGTGTCTTCAGGGCTGTTCCAGAAAGCCCAGTTGATCGGATTGAGAAACGCGCTGAGCGGATACCTGAAAGCTTCGCGGTAAGCCAGCCGCACCGGCAGGATGACCGGTTTGCCCTGGCATTCCTTCGCCAGCCGGTGCGCGGTTTCGATTTCGCCCAGCACCATTTCGCTGTTGACCGAATGTTCAGAAAGGAAGGTGATCAGAAAATCAGCGCGCCGCAGTTCTTCTTCAATCCGCTGCGCCCAGGGCGTGCCGACCAGCATGGTCTGATCAATGAAGACATCGTACTTTGACTGGAGCGCGCGAAAGACTTCCATCGCCAGCGCCTCGTCCGGGTTGGTGCGTTTGTAGCTGATGAAGATGCGCGCCCGCCGCGTGTCACTTGAAGGGTTATCCATAGCTGCCTCACTCTGAAAGATCAGACGGAAAGACTCATCGCTTTAATCCGCCTGCTTCGGCATCAGGCAAATCAGAACGCGAAGCCCTGCCGGATGCTGCAAATCAGGCTGATCAGGTGCGAGCCGTTAATGGGGCGTCAGGCTGACAGGAGATACAGGTACGTGGCTCTGGTCGTTAATAATTTGTTGTTATGAATTATGTCGGCAGGATTATAGAAGGTCTTCAGCGGATTTCAATCATTTGTTTGAGCTGCGAATGAACACGAATTTTCACGAACATCTGAAGTGACAGTGTTCGGAGTTCCAGCTTTAGCTGGTCTGGCCTGAAACAAGCCACAGCCAGCTAAAGCTGGAACTCCAAACACCGTCATTCGTTGCCGCACGCTGACTGATCAGCTCTGAAACTGGCGCAGCAGTTCGTCCCGGCGGCCCTGCGCCTTCAGGATAAATTCAACGGCCTCGCGCACTGCGCCGCGCCCGCCGCAGCGTTGTGTGATCAGATGTGCGGCGCTGAGGACTTCGCTGACTGCATCGGCAACGGCAATGGCCAGTCCGGCGCGACCAAGCAGCGGCAGGTCGGGCAGGTCATCGCCGATGTAAGCAATTTCGTCATCGCTCAGGCCTTCAGCGGCGCGAATTTCTTCATACGCGGCGAGCTTCTGGTCGTTGCCCTGGTAAAGATAATCAAGCTGCAATTCGCGGGCGCGGGCGGCGAGCGCGGCTGAAGTGCGACCGCTGATGATGCCGGTTCTGAGTCCGGCCTGGCGCGCCATTTTCAGCGCGTGGCCATCGTGAATGTGAAAGATTCTGGCATCAGAAAAGACGCGCTCGCCGTCGGTCAGATAAACCAGCGTGCCGTCGGTCAGCACTCCGTCACAGTCAAGCAGCAGCAGGCGAATGCGGCGCGCGCGTTCAGCAGCAGTCAAAGCAGGCATTGGGCTGACAGCCTTTCTCAGACAAATGTGACATCCTCGTAAATTTCATCCATCTTCATTGTCAACGGGCCGGTGGGCAGGGAATCCAGTCGCAGTTCATCGTTTTCACCCAGCACAACTGTCAGCCAGACGCCCTGTGTGTCTTTGCGATGAACTTCAAGACGCCTGCGATCCTGATAAACCACCACATATTCCCGCACACTGTCCAGTTGCCCATAAGCTGAAAGTTTCTCGCGCCGGTCTGTGCTCATTGTGGATGGCGACAATACTTCAACTATCAGAAAAGGACGACTTTTGAATACGCTCTTCGGATCGAATGGTTCACAGGTCGCCATTACATCCGGGTAATAGAATGCGTTGATCTCTTCAACCCAGGCTTTCATCTCAGCGAGACAGACACGGCACCCGCTCCCGCGCAGGACAGAACGGATGATCGTAAAGATGTTTCCGGCGATGATGTTGTGTGCATCACTGGCTCCGGCCATGGCAAAAGTCTGTCCGGCAACATATTCATGCCTGACCGGACTTTCTGCTTCCATTTCAAGGTACTCTTCAACAGTAAGGTTGATGACTCTGGCTGGCAATGACATAAGATTCTCCATCACTTCACATCGAAAACCGGAACCTCGCTCAGCAGCAGTCTGCCGCCGTTGCGGCTGATGATGTAAAGCGCGCGGCCTGAGTAATCCTTGCCGAGCAGTTTGACTTTCAGCGCCACATCAACGGCGACGCGGTTGGCATCGAGCGTTTCAGCGCGCAGCGGTTCTGTAACCCAGACCGCTGGTTTGGTGCCGAGCAGCGACTTGCCGAATTTGCGCAGCGTGCCCTGTTCGAGCAGCGTTGAAATTGATTCGTCTGAACCCTGCAAAACGGCAGTGTCGAATTTTTGCAGGAAGCCTTTGATGTCTTCAGGAATTTTGATTACGCCTGCCGCGCGTTCAGCGCGCAGTGCGCCGTCGCGGGCAGCATCAATCGTGGCCTGGTCAAGATCGGTGGCGGCGGCTTCGCGGAAGCGGCGGGCGGCTTCGGCGGCATTGTTCTGCTGCATCGCCAGTTCGCCCAGGCCGAGCAGCGCGAATCCGTAGGCCTGGATCGGCAGCGGTTCGGCTTTCAAAACGGCATTGAAGGCGCGACTGGCTTCGTCGTTTTTGCCAGCCGCGAGCAGCACGCGGCCCTGCAATGCCAGCAGCGTCGGTGAATCGGGGTCGTCCGCCAGAGCTTCGCGCACTTTCGCTTCAGCCGTCGCAATTTCAGTCTGGCGCGTTCGGGCGTCGGCTCCGGTTTGCGTGGCCTTGCTCAGCGCCAGCGCCGCCTGGCCGTACAGATCGGCGCTCGCTGAATGGCGCGGGAATTCATCGTTCGTGTAATCCTTCTGAATGTAAACGCGCTCAGGGTCGGCTTCGATGGTTTTGATCTGCGTTCCGGCAGGAAAAGTGATCGAACCGAATTCTCCGGCCTTGACCATCACTGTCCGGCGCAGCTTTTCGCCTTTGTCGGTTGTCGCCACGACTTCAACGGGGAAATCGCCGTTGCCGAAATTGGTGATGGTTGATTCAACTCCGCTGGCGGTGCTGGTGGGCTGGCCAACGGCAATGTCGGGCAGCACGACGTTTTCAATCCATTGCGCAAAAAGATCAGTGACCGCCTGGCGCATCTGCGGCGTGGCGGCTCCGGCGAGATTGCCTTTCAGACTGGCGCAGCGCGCCGCGCCGCACAATGGCGAACGCCAGTCGGTCAGCACCAGCACATCAGTGCGCTGACGATCAAGCGAACGAGTAATCACGGCATCAAGCGCCTGTCTGCCGAGCGCCTTTTCAAAGATGCGCCAGACCAGCGCGCCCTTGTTGTAAACGCTGGTCGTGTAGCCGCGATCAAGCTGGCTTTGCAGCAGCAGCGGAGCATCGCCGCCACGCGCCACCGGAGCATAAGCGCGGCGATAGCGTTCAAAGGCGGCTTCGCGCTGCTTGTCGCCGAACCTTTCGCCGAGGTATTGCGCCGTCAGGTAAATCGGCAGCGCGTCGCGCAGCACGCCGGTGCCGCGCCCGCGCAGCAGCACGCGCCCGTCAATCCATTGCCGCGCCGCTGCGCTGGCGAGCAGTTCAATCGTGCCGAGGTCGAGAATCTGACGATGAAAGAGGCTGTCAGGAATGGCGACCACGCCGGGCGCGGCAAAGCTCAGCCCGTGCGAAACCAGTTCGCCCGTGATGGCCGTATCGCGTTCGCGCACATTCGATGACACGATGCGAAAGGTGCCGCCCACCAGGCCGCCAAAATACTTCGTGTAAAAATCAATCATCCGCGCCGCTTCGGTGGCGATGCGCTGCGCCTGCTGCCGTCCGGCCTCATCGAGGCCGCGCGGCGCATACACTTCAACTTTCGGAGCCGAAGGCAGCCCGGCGGTCTGGCTGCCGCCCGCGCTGAAGATTTCGTAATCGCCCGCCATAAAGAACGGCTGCGCGGCATAGGTCTGATCGAAGGCGCTGTCGGATTTGCGCACGCCGGAAGTCACGACTTTCAGACCCGCAGGCGCAGTGACATTCAACGTAAACGGCGCAGTGTCAGGCCCGTGATCGCCATACGGTGAATGTTTGACCGGCACCCAGAACGCGGTCGGCAGCGCGAAGCATTCAAGCGATGAAATCAGCAACCCGCTGCGCGCCGAATCGCTGCTTTGCCCGGCAGCCTTGTCAAACATCGGAATCGCGTAGGTGAATTCAACTTCGAGTTCGCGCATCGCGGCGATGGCTGAATTGATTTCGGTCGAGACATTCTGCAACCCGGCCCCGGTGCGCGATGAATCTTCCTTTGCCGTGAAAGTGACCGGACTGCCGTTGATCGTCATCGCCGACACTTTGGCCCTGCCGTTGAGTTGAAACGAAAGCTTCGGCTTGCCATCCGGCCCGGCCAGCAGAATTTTGTCGGCCAGTTCAGGCCCGGAAAGATTGATGAGATCCAGCTTCGCCTTTGATTCGAGCGTGTGGTTTTCGAGATCAACGCGCGCCGCGACATCATATTTTTTGACCTCAAATTCCTGGGCGAAGGCGAAGGAACTGAACAGCAGAAGGGCAGTGATAATCAGAAATACTTTGTTCATTGCAGTGTTTTGTAAAGGCGCAGGAGCATTTGTTGACAAATCGGTTTACCGCGCGGCTTCCTGGATTCTGAGCAGCGTCATCAGCAGCGATTCCAGTTTGTCGAGCGGAAACTGTGTCGTTGCGTCGCTCAGCGCCTGGGCCGGATTGTCGTGGACTTCCATAAACAGGCCGTCAATTCCACAGGCGACGGCAGCGCGGGCCAGATGCGGGATGTATTCGGCCATTCCGCCGGTCGCATCGCCCAGGCCGCCCGGCAGTTGCAGGCTGTGCGTGGCATCGTAAACCACCGGCACGCCGAAACTGCGCATAATCGGAAACGAGCGCATATCAACCACCAGATTGTTGTAACCAAAACTGCTGCCGCGTTCAGTCAGCATCATTTCACCGCCGCCAAAGCTGCGCACTTTTTCGACAATGTTGCGGGCTTCCCAGGGCGCGAGAAACTGACCCTTTTTGACATTCACGATACGTCCGCTTTCGGCAGCGGCTTTAAGCAGGTCGGTCTGTCGGCACAGGAACGCGGGAATCTGCAACAAGTCCACGACTTCAGCCACAGCCGGAACCTGCGTGGTTTCGTGAACGTCGGTCAGCACGGGCACGCCGGTTTCGCGCCGGACTTTTTCCAGCACGCGCAGGCCTTCATCCATCCCCAGGCCGCGAAATGATTTTGCACCGGAACGGTTGGCCTTGTCATACGACGCCTTGAACGCATAAGGCAGCCCGGCCTTGCGCGCGATCTGTGCAATGGCCGCCGCCATTTTCAGCGCGTGCGCTTCTGATTCGATGACGCACGGCCCGGCCAGCAGAAACAGGCGGTCACGATGCTCTGTGATGGTTTGATAAAAACTGGTCATTGAGTTCCCACCGCCTGAATGATGACTTTGCGCGTTACGCTTTCAGGCGTGAACCTGACGATCAGATTGCGCAGCGCACAGGCCAGGCGATTATCCTGTTGCGCCATCCGTCCGAACTTCCACGATTGTTCGGTAATCCAGGCGGTGCGCGGGCGGCGTTCGCTTTCGTAGCGTTGCAATGCTTCGGCAACGGTCGCGGCCCCGCTCAGACAGCGGGCCAGTGTGACGCTGCTTTCAATGGCCTGGCACGCGCCCTGACCCAGATTCGGCGTCGTCGGATGCGCCGCATCACCGAGCAGCGTGACGCGCCCGCGTGACCATTTCGCCATCGGCACAACATCATAAATATCGTTGTGCAGAATCGCTTCGGACGGCGTTTCACTGAGCAGCTTTTCAACCGGCTGATGCCAGCCGCGAAAGCGTTCAAGCAGCGAAGCCTTCTGCACAACTGAGCGCAGTTTCATCCCTTCAGGCGCGTTGTCGGTGGCGAACCAGTAAACCTCATGCTCGCTGATCGGCACAATGCCAAAGCGCGACCCGCAGCCCCACGATTCAGACGTTGCGCCGAGCGCGGTCTGATCGGCAGTCGTCACCACGCCGCGCCAGGCCGTGTAGCCTGAATAGCGCAGCCTGACCTCAGGAAACAACTGCCGACGAATGGCCGAATGAATGCCGTCAGCGCCAATCAGCAGGTCGGCGCGTTCGGTCAGCCCGCCCTGAAATCGCGCCGTCACGCTGACGCCGTCCTGCTCAAAGCCGGTGCAGCTTTCGCCGGTTCGCACCACTTCAACAGGCAGCGCCGCCAGCAGAATCTGATGCAGCCTGGCGCGATGAATGGCAATTGTCGGATCGCCAAAGAGCTGTTCAAACTCATCGGTTCGCGTGCGGCTCAGCACTCGTCCGCGACTGTCCAGGATCGAAGCCCGCTGCACCTTCGACCCGCTCGCCAGCACCGCGTCAGCCAGGCCGAGCGCACGCAGGCCGCGAATCGCGTTGGCCCACAGCGTCAGGCCCGCGCCCACTTCGCCAAATTCAGCGGCGCGTTCATACAGGACGGCTTCAATTCCGGCCCGGTGCAGCGCAATCGCTGTACACAGCCCGCCAATACCGCCGCCAATGATGATCGCTCGTCTGATTGCGCCAGCCATTCAGGCAGAAATTAAAAGGGGTTTCAGAATTGATGATCGCAGTAAATCACAGGGTAATCATTTATCTCAGTGTGGTCAAATGCAGTGCCGGGCGGGTCTTCAGATTGAGATAATTGCAATGGCTGCGGGGCGGGAATATACTCCGGCCCGTTCGCCGGTAAAACTCAGAACATCTGAAATCATTAGTCAGCAAAGGGAAGATTGAATCGTTCGATTGCATCACTCACCCTGGTTGTTCGTGATTACGATGAGGCCATCGCCTTTTTCACGGACGCCCTGCGCTTCACGCTGCTCGAAGACACGCCGCTCGGTGGCGGCAAGCGATGGGTGCGGATGGCTCCGGCAGAGTCAGCCGGAATGGCGCTGCTGCTGGCGAAGGCCGTGACGCCTGAGCAGCTTGCGGCAGTGGGCAATCAGACCGGCGGGCGCGTCTTTCTGTTCCTGCACACTGACGATTTTGAGAACGATTACCAGCAGATGCGGTCACGCGGCGTCAGGTTTATCGAACAGCCGCGCGATGAACCTTATGGGCGGGTGGTGGTGTTCCTCGACCTTTACGGCAACAAGTGGGATCTGGTGCAGCCCGCTTGAATCTCACCTGCATTTTGTCGCAGTCGCACAATTCAGGAGTTCAGCTTCCTTATGAAAATCAGCACGACTGCAACCGACCTTTCAATGACCGGAGCGGATTTTGTCGAACTGCGTGAAGACGTTTCGGGCAGCCCGCTCTGGAATCCCGACCTTGCGCCGACCACGATTCGTGAACGCACCTGGTCAACCTGGAACATTGCCGCGCTCTGGATCGGCATGAGCGTCGTGATTACGACTTACACGCTGGCCGGGGGCTTTATTGAAGCCGGAATGAACTGGTGGCAGGCGATGCTGACGATTCTGCTCGGCAATTCGATTGTGCTGATTCCGATGATTCTCAACGCGCACGCAGGGACGAAATACGGCGTTTCGTTTCCGGTGCTGTGCCGCGCTTCGTTCGGCACGCGGGGCGCAAATGTTCCGGCGATTCTGCGGGCGATTGTGGCCTGCGGCTGGTTCGGGATTCAGACCTGGATCGGCGGCGCGGCGATTGATGCGCTGCTGGGCGTAATGTGGGGCGGGTGGAATAATCTTTTTGGCGGCGCAGCGATTTTCGGGGTCGCGGTTCATACCTGGATTGCGGCGACGTTTTTCTGGGCGATTCAGGTCTTTATCATCATCAGGGGCGTTGAAGGCATCAAGTACCTTGAGACGTGGTCGGCTCCGCTGCTGCTCGTCGGTGGCGCGGCGCTGTTGTGGTGGGCGGCGTCACGCGCAGGCGGGCTGGGCCGGGTGCTGACTGAATCGGCTGCGCTGCAAAAACAGCACAACAGTTTCCAGGCGATCTTTCCCGGCGCGCTGACGGCTTCAGTTGGCTACTGGGCGACGCTCAGTCTGAACATTCCCGACTTCACGCGCTATGCCCGTTCGCAGCGGTCGCAGATGACCGGGCAGGCGCTCGGACTGCCGCTGACGATGACCGCGTTCGCGTTTATCGGAGTGGCGGTGACGAGCGCGACGCTGCTGATTTACGGCGTGGCGATTCCCGATCCGGTTGAACTGATGAAGCGGTTCGACAGCGTCACAGTGGTGCTGTTTGCGACGGCGGTGATCTTCGCCGCGCAACTGACGACCAATATGGCGGCGAATGTCGTGTCGCCATCGAATGATTTCTCGAACCTCAATCCAAGGCTGATTTCATACGTCACGGGCGGGCTGATTACTGCGGTGATCGGCATTCTGATGATGCCCTGGAAGCTGCTGGCTTCGATGGGCGATTACATCTTTACGTGGCTGATCGGTTATTCAGGGCTGATGGGCGCGATTGCCGGAATCCTGATCTGCGATTACTGGCTGCTGCGGCGGCAGCGGCTCGATCTGGCGGCGTTGTTCGACCCGCGCGGGCGTTATTCATACTCGAACGGCATCAACTGGCGGGCGATGATCGCGCTGATCGCAGCCATCGCTCCGGTCGCGCCCGGCTTTCTGCGCGCTGCGACGACTCCGGGCGGCCAGGTTCCGCAGCCGGGTTTTATGGATACGCTTTACACCTACGCGTGGTTTGTAACTTTTGCCATCGGGTTTCTGGTTTACCTGGCGTTGATGAATGGTCAGCGCGGCGCCGAAAAAAGCTAACCATCTTTCAGAGGAGAACGGTCAATGGCACAAACTGTCAAATGCGGCCTGATTCAGGCCAAAAACGCGGCTCCGACTGATGCCGCGATTGAAGACATCAAACGCATCAACATTGAAAGACACCTCAACCTGATCGAAGCTGCCGCCAGAGAAGGCGCAAAGATTCTCTGCATGCAGGAAGTCTTCACGACGCCGTATTTCTGCGCCGAACAGCAGACGCGCTGGTACGAGGCGGTCGAAAAGGTTCCCGACGGCCCGACCGTCAGACTGATGCAGGAAGTCGCCCGCGATCACGGCATGGTGCTGATCGTTCCGGTTTACGAGGAAGAAATAACCGGGATTTATTACAACACCGCCGCCGTGATTGACGCCGATGGCAAATACCTGGGCAAGTATCGCAAGAATCACATTCCGCACGTCGCGCCCGGTTTCTGGGAGAAGTTCTATTTCAAGCCTGGCAATCTGGGCTACCCGTGCTTTGACACGGCGTTTGCGCGGATCGGCGTTTACATCTGCTACGACCGGCACTTTCCCGAAGGCGCGCGGGCGCTCGGTCTGAACGGCGCTGAGATTGTTTTCAATCCATCAGCCACCGTCGCCGGACTCTCTGAATATTTATGGAAGCTGGAGCAGCCCGCGCACGCCGTCGCCAATGGCTATTTCGTCGGGGCCATTAACCGCGTCGGTTACGAAGCGCCGTGGAATATCGGTGAATTTTACGGGCAGAGCTATTTCTGCGACCCGCGCGGCCAGATCATCGCACAGGCTCCGCGCGATGAAGATGCCGTGATCCTGGCCGATCTGAATCTTGATCTGATCCGCGAAGTGCGCAATACGTGGCAGTTCTTCCGTGACCGCAGACCGGAAACTTACGGTGCGCTGGTCAAAGAATAACGATCAGAAACTGATCCACGAAGCTGCACGAAGAGGCGCAAAGATATTTTGACAGGATTGACAGGATGATCAGGATCAGACAGGTTTTATCAGCATCATCCTGTTTATCCTGTCAATCCTGTCTGGAAAATTCTTCGTGTGGCTTCGTGGATGATTTTTTCAGGAGGCGCTGATTCATGCTTGAGTTTGGCATCACCTTCAAACCCGATATGACGCCTGAGCGCATTGTCAGTCTGACGCGTCAGGCTGAGGCTGCCGGATTCGGTTACGGCTGGATTTTCGATTCGCACGTGCTGTGGCAGGAGCCTTACCCGCTGCTGACACTGATGGCGGTGAATACAAAAAACATGCGGATGGGAACGTGTGTGACCAATCCGGTCGTGCGCGACCCGACGGTGACGGCGAGCCTGCTGGCGACGCTCAATCGCATTTCGGGCGGGCGGATGGATCTGGGCATCGGGCGCGGTGACAGTTCGCGGCGCGTGATGGGCAGGAAGCCGACGACCCTAGCGAACCTTGAAGAGGCTGTCAGCGTGGTGCGCGAACTGTGCAGCGGGCATCAGATTGTTTATGAAGATCAGCCGATTCAGATGACGTGGGCCGAGGCCGGAGTGCCGCCGGTCTGGGTGGCCGGTTACGGCCCGAAAGCGTTGCGCTGCGCCGGACGCATTGCTGACGGCGTGATTCTGCAATTTGCCGATCCGCACCTGATCAAGTGGTGTCTCGGTTTTGTGCGGGAGGGCGCAGCGGAAGCCGGGCGCGATTTCAGCAAAATCAGAGTGATGAGCGCGGCTCCGGTGTGGGTGTCTGACGATCTGGCTGAGGCGCGCGACCGGGTGCGCTGGTTTCCGGCGCTCGTGTCAAATCACGTGGCTGATCTGGTGTCGCGCTACAAACCCGAAGAACTGCCGCCGGAACTGACCGGATACATTCGTGACCGCCAGGGCTACAACTATCTGCATCACGCTGAAGTCGGCAGCAGCAATGCCGACTTTGTGACTGATGACGTGGTTGATCGTTTCTGTCTGGTCGGCCCGGTGTCTGAGCAGGTGCGCCGCCTTGAGGAATTGCGGTCAGTCGGCGTGACGCAGTTCAATATTTACCTGATGTGCGGCGATGAAGAGCAGACGGTTGATGTTTATGGCCGCGAGGTGATTCCGGCCATCAGATGAATAAGCAGGGTTTCAACTCAACGCTGCCGACATCCTGAAAGAAACTCGAACCACCCCCGTAGTAACGAATTTATCCGTTGATTCTGAGTTTATGCTGATCCAGAACAAAACGAATAAATTCGTTACTACGGGGGTGTCGCTGGTTATCTTTATGACGGCCTGATTCAGTGAGCCTGCATTGCTGTTATCTGAGCAGCGGTTCAATCAGCGGTCTGACGTTCTTTTCGATGCCTGTGTCAGAAGTGTCATTCGGAACGTTTCCGAATAACCACCAGTGTTCGGTGTGTTCGATACTGCGGCCCGGCGCGATCTTCTGAAGCGGGCCGAGCGATTCGAGTTCGAGAAATTCCTGATTCGTGAAAGTCTCGAAGTTGCACCCGTTATCAGCGTAAGGCTGACCTTCCCTGTATTCGATCTGTTTGACGAACAGATTGCCTCCGTTCAGATAACCAAGCCAGCCGAGTTTGTGCGCGAGGCCGATTTTGGTCGGGCCTTTGGCGTTGTCCTGCGTGAGCGTGATGTATTTCGTGCCCCAGCGCCAGCGCGTGTCAGCGAGATCGGTGTAAGGCCAGACGATCATCTGCTGATTGGGCAGCAGTCCCTGCGGATGTGGCGTTTTCGGCGGCAGCGGAATGATTTCAGTGCCGCCCTGCGCCAGCACCGTCAATGCCCAGGGCGCAAGTTCGACTTCCCACATGCCGTGATTGCGCAGCCGGTGAACGAGAGTGACCTTTGTGCTGCCAGCATCGAGCGTGACATCAATCTCTTTTTGCAGGCCGGTGTTTGGTTCGACAGACTGAATCAGGCGCACGCTGTTGTCACTGAGCTTTTCAAATCTGATCGGTGAGTTGTCGAGTTCGTAGGTGCGTTTGAGGTCTTCGGGCGCGTGCCACAAACGATGGCCGCCGCGAATCTGCCATTCCTTTTCGCCCGACTTGCCGATCTGATCGGTAAATTCCTTGAAGATATTCGGCCCGCCGATGTAACCGTAACGAATGATGCGCGGCCCGACATCGAGCGTGATGATGAGTTCAACTGTGCCGTTTGACAGTTGCAGATTGTTCTTCCAGCCCTTGTATTCAACGGTTTTCATTTCGACTTTTGCCACAGCAGTAAAACCGAAGCAGACAACAGCGACAGACAGCAGCAACAGCCGGATCTGACGGATGTTCTTCAGCACTTGTGCCTCCTTGTGACGCCGGGACAGTACCGGGAGCGTCAGCGACCGGGTGACTTGTCAGGTGACTGCTCCGCAGGAATCCGGTCGCTGACGCTCCCGGTACTGTCCCGGCATCTTTGCAGTATTGCGTGGTCTGATAAAACTGAAGTGTTACTTGCGCGGGTGAATATAGCGGCAAAGCCAGCGGCAGGGCAAATCAGATTCGCGGGCGTTATTTTGGCAAATCGCGGCGCATTCATTATAGTGATTTCAGCCACGCTGAATCTTTGCAAGCCCCCGCACCGTAACCGTTCAGACAGCGCACAGACAAGGCCCCTGCTTGTTTCTGCGGAACTATTGTGTCAGGCCCGACATGAAAGGAATTGAATCCGGTCAGCGCCTGAAGGAGAAGATCAACATGCTCAGAACGATTGAAAAATACAGCCGCACCGTCGCCGCACACTTTCTGGCGCTGGTGATGGTGGCGGGAACCAGCTTTGCTGCGGACAGTTCGGATCACACTGAAGGAGCCGCCATGAATGAACCAGCACAGACTTCAACCACGCAGTCACCCACTGGCAGCAGCACGATTGAAGATCAGAAAAGCATCGCCATCACCGTCTACAATTCAAACCTCGGACTGGTGAAGGACACGCGCAACATCAGGCTGCCGCGCGGCACTTCGTCGCTGCGGTTTATGGATGTGGCGCAGCAGATCAACCCGACCAGCGTTTCGATCAAATCCGTCACCGCGCCGAACGCGCTCGCCGTCATCGAACAGAATTACGAATACGACCTGCTCAATCCGGCCAAACTGCTGGATAAATTCGTGGGCCGCGAAGTGACTCTCGTCCTGCGAACCTTTGAAAACAACAGCGAGAAACTGACGCCGACGCGCGCCACGCTGCTGTCCAACAACAGCGGCCAGGTCTGGCAGATCGGCAATCAGATCGTCATCAATCCCACCAACATCGTCGAAACGCGCTTCGATCAGTTGCCCTCTGACCTGATTGCCAAACCGACGCTGGTCTGGACACTCAGCAACACCGGCGCAGACACGCACACCGTCGAAGCGTCGTATCTGACCAGCGGCATCGGCTGGCGCGCTGATTACGTTGTCGTCGTCAATCAGAATGACACCAAAGCCGACCTGAACGGCTGGGTGACGATCAACAACAACACCGGCACAACGTATCGCAACGCTGAATTGAAACTCGTCGCGGGTGATGTCAATCGCGTGCAGGATGAGCGCGTGATGATGAAAAGTATGGCCGGAGCCGCCAGAGCCGAAGCTGCGCCGCCGCCGCAGTTTCAGGAGCAGGCGTTTTTTGAATATCACCTCTACACGCTGCAACGCCCGGCAACATTGAAAAACAACGAGACCAAACAGATCAGCCTGCTTTCGGCTGCCGGTTTCAACGTCAAAAAGGAACTTGTTCTGAACGGCCAGCAGTATTATTACCAGGGCTATAACAATCCCGGCGAAGCGATCAAGGAAAAGGTTGGCGTTTACGTTGAGTTCAAAAACTCGAAGGAAAACAACCTCGGTCAGCCGCTGCCTGCCGGAGTCGTGCGCGTTTACAAGGCCGATCAGACGGGGGCAAATCAGTTTATCGGTGAAAACCGCATTGACCACACGCCGAAGGATGAAGCGGTCAGAATCAAACTCGGTGACGTGTTCGATGTCGTGGCTGAACGCAAGCAGACCGATTACAAAGCCATTTCGCGCCGCGCTTTCGAATACGCTTACGAAATTCGCATCCGCAACCACAAGGAAGAAGCGGTCAACGTCATCGTCAATGAACCAATCGGCGGTGAATGGGAGATCATCAATTCATCGTTCCCGGCGGAAAAAACGGCAGCCTTTGCGGCTCGCTTCAATGTGCCGGTGCCGAAGGATGGCGAGGCCGTGCTGACTTATCGCGTGCGGGTGAAATACTGAACCTGCAAATCGGAAAATAATTCACCGCACAGAGACAAAGGACACAAAGGTGAATGAAAGCTTTCATTCACCTTTGTGTCCTTTGTCTCTGTGCGGTGAAAATGTTTGGCCGGAAGCAGTGAAAGGCGATCAGGCCAGCGCCTGCTTTCGCACGCGCACTTCCTTCAGATCACTGAAGCCGACGAGTCGCTGCTGATCTTCATCCCACAGCTTCAGCCTCACGCATTTCAGACTGCGCCAGAAAGTCAGCGTCGGCGCCTGCTGAAAGACAGGGTTGGCGTTGTGGCAGGCTTCGAGTTTGTAATTCGGGATGCGCTGGCACAGATGATGAATGTGATGAAAACCGATGTTGCCTGAAAACCACTGCACCAGGCGCGGCAGCTTGTAAAACGAACTGCCCATCAGCGCCGCCGTCGCGTAATCCCATTCATCGTGCCGCCGCCAGTAAGTGTCTTCAAACTGGTGCTGCACGTAAAAGAGCCACACGCCCCAGACACCCGCGAGAATCTGCACCGGCAGCCAGATCAGCAGAAAGTCCCTGATGCCCAGCGTGTAAATCAGCGCGCCCCAGATGCTGAAAAGCGCCACATTGGTCAGGTACACGCCATTGCGTTCACGCCGTCCTGAATGTTTGCCGACAAGGCGCGAGCAGAGCATAAAGATGTAATGCGGCCCGATGCCGAAAGTGACCAGCGGATTGCGATAGAGCCGGTACTTGAGCCGCCCGAAAGACGAAAGCGCCAGATATTCCCTGACCGTCAGCGTGTCCACATCGCCCACGCCCCGGCGGTCAAGATCGCCTGAGGTGGCGTGATGAATCGCGTGTTCGCGCGTCCATTGAAAATACGGCGTGTTGGCCAGAATGCCGCAGATTGTTCCAACCACCTGATTGGCGCGCTGCGACTTGAAAAATGAACCGTGCCCGCAGTCGTGCATGATGATAAAGATGCGGGTCATAAAACCCGCCGCCGGAACTGCCAGCGCCAGCACCAGCCAGTACGACACGGCCAGGCTTTTGTACATCAGATAAAACGTCAGCAGGAACGGGCCGATGCTGTTGATGATCTGCCACACGCTGCGCCGCGCATCGGGCGACATATAAGGCGCGCACAGATCGCGCCACGAAACAGCTTTCAGGGGAGACCGGGGATCAGAGTTTTTCGTCATTTTTGCCTTTCATTCGGGGTAAGCATAAAACCGGATTCAGCCGGGCCGCCCGGCCCGGATCCATCTGCAAAATATTCTGGTCAGGAGTTAATTAAAGGGGGGCATCACTTCAGCTCTGGCGCCATCCTGACTGAAGCCGCTTCAGAGAGATGCAGCCCGATAGTGCCATAGTCAAAGCGGGTGCAATGTAAAACTTCGGTAACATTGATGAACGCGCCCGGCCTCAGGCGGCAGTCTTCAGGCAGGGGATTGCGACCGCCGCCTGATATACACCGGCCACTGAAAATCCATTGATCTGTCGCTTTACGGTTTTCGTTTCGCGGGCTTACCGGGTGTGCGCCGGATGCCAGCCCTTGAATCGCAATTTGAGCGATTCGTCAGACGCGCTGATCAGAATCAGGCGTTTGTTGATGGAACTGATGCCTTCAGGGTAGTAGGTGAGCTGATAGCGGTTGTTGCGCACTTCGTCGCAGATTTCCTTGACGGCCTGTTTGATGTCGCTGTCAATCGAAAAGATTTTTCCGCCGGTTCCTTTGGTCAGTTGTTCGAGCGCCTCTGCCGGTTTCGGCCCGTCGCGCCGGATGGCGCCACGCGAGCGATCCTTAACCTGAATCGCATAGACGGTGACATTTTCATCCTGCAATGTCGCCAGGATGTCGTCATATTTGATTCGGCTGCCGCGATCCATTCCGTCGCCGACGATGATGACAATGCGTTTTGTAAAACCGACTGCCGGACGCAGCACATCTTCCATAGCGACATTGAGCGCATCGAACAGGCGCGGTGAATCGGCCTTGCGCAACAGGCCGAGCGTGTTCTGCAACTCTTTCGGATCGTCAGTGAAATCGGTGATGACTTCGGGTTTGGTGTCATAACCGATGACCATGACCTTGTCGCCTTCGTAAATTTCCGGCGCAAAGGCGGCAGGGACGGCGGCCAGCTTTTTCAGGTCGCATTGCAGCGTCGAGGAATTGTCCATCAGGATGACGAAGCGGGCCGGGGACGGGTCGGGCGCGAGTGATTCAATCTTTTGCAGCACGCCGCCGTCATAAAATTCGAGCTGATTTCTGGAAATGATCCCTTCTTTCTCTTCGCCCGATTCGCCGCCGAGCAGCGGCTTCGGTTTGGATGGATCATCGGTGTGCTGAACGATGAGCGGAATGACCGTCGTGCGACGGCTGGAAGTCACATTGCGCCCGGACTGGGCCGAAGTCAGGGCAGGCAGAGCGAGCAGCAGCGCCAGCAACAGCAGACCGTGACGGCAGGACAAACCTGAGAACTTTCGAAGAACCGCAAAACTCTGACTGCACATAACCCACATTGCTTTCATCCCACGTCAGCCGGGCGCTGTTGCTGGCGCTCGCAGCTTATTCACAAGCGGCACACCCGCCGCTTCTGACCGGCATTCAGGCCGCGGCAGCAGGCTCTTTCTTGTCTTTCGACTCTTTGGACTCTGAACTGCTGTCCTTTTTACCGCCGCCGCTTTTGCCGTAATCAGACACGTACCAGCCACCGCCCTTAAGCTGGAAACTGGTTTGCGAGAAGATTTTCTCCAGGGCCTTTTTGCCGCATTTCGGGCATCTGGCCAGAGGCTCGTCAGTCATCTTCTGCATGATCTCAAGATGGTGACCGCACTTTTCGCAAACATACTCATAAATCGGCATAACTGTCAGTGTACCTCCGGAAAATTGATCTCAAATATCAGCAACCTGAATTTAACACAGCGCCGCAGCCCCGGACAACCGACACTTTTGAGCCGCCTGAACAAGGAACGCAAACAAGGAACGCAGGCGTCCCGCCTGCCTGAATTCCGGCACAGATACTTTTAAGTCATCGGATTTCAGATCAGTGCCCGTGCGTGTTACGCGATTTGGGCAAATCGCGCCACACTCCAGGATATTCAATTGAAAACTGAGCTGAAGCAGGGCAGGCGGGACGCCTGCGTTCCTTGTTCAGGCGGCCAATCCGTCTTGCCGGACTGTGGCTGATCTGATAGAAGTTACTCACGCACCAGCAGCACTCTTGTCCAGACCCGGAGGCCGTAATGAAATCGAATCAGTTCAGCCGGGCGCTCATCCTGGCGCTCACTCTTGCACTGAATATGACTGCCTTTGCTCAGACCCCGCGCGCCGACACTTTCAGGCCGACCGTGCGCGGCACGCGCGCTGTTGTCGCCGGAGGTCAGCCGCTCGTTGTCGAGGCGGGATTGCGCATGCTGCACAAGGGCGGCAACGCGGTTGATGCCGGAGTCGCCGCGACCTTTGCCGGATCGGTGATTGAATTTTCACACTTCGCGTTTGGCGGCGAAGTGCCGGTCATTATCAAACTGGCTGGCAAACCGGTCATCACGATCAACGGGCAGGGTATCGCCCCCGCGCTTGCCACGCGTGAATTTTTTGAAAAGCGCGCTGCGAGCGAATCAGGCGCAGGCGCATCCGGGCGCAGCGCGTCAAAGCCCGGCCCGATTCCTTCATCCGGCCCGCTCGCGGCCACTGTGCCGGGCGTGCTGGATGCAATGATTGTTGCGCTCGATCAGTTCGGCACCATGAAACTGAGCGATGTGCTGCAACCGGCGATTGAACTGGCTGACGGATTCCCGATTGACGAATTGCGCGTCAGTTACATTCACAACACGCGCCGCATCTTTGAGCAGTGGCCTGCCGCAAAGGCGATCTTTCTGCCCAACGGTCAGGAACCGAAAGTGGGCGACATCTTCGCGCAGAAAGACCTCGCCCGCACGCTGCGCGAACTGGTCGCTGTCGAAAAGAAAAATGAAGCGAAGGGCCGTCACGCCGCGCTCGTTGCCGTGCGCGACTATTTCTATCGCGGCCCGGTTGCCGAACGCATCGGCAGGGCGATGGCAGAAATGGGCGGGCTGCTGCGCGCCAGCGACCTGGCCGCCTTTCACGCTGAAACTGATCAGCCGACGCACGTCAGTTATCGCGGCTATGAAGTTTATAAAACCGGATTCTGGGCGCAGGGGCCGGTGCTGCTTGAAACGCTCAACCTGCTGGAAGGCTTCGATCTGAAGAAAGCCGGGCACAATTCGGCGGACTATGTTCACACGCTGACCGAATCGCTGAAGCTGGCCTTTGCCGACCGCGACCGTTATTACGGCGATCCGCGCTTTGTCAAAGTGCCGGGCGCAGAACTGCTCTCGAAGGATTACGCCGCGATGCGCCGCAGCCTGATTGATCCGAAATCGGCTTCGCTGGAACAGCGTCCCGGCGATCCGGTCAGAATGAAATCAGTCGCGCAGATGATCGGGCTTAATGCCACCGGCCCGTCTGAAGTTGATGAAGCCGAACGCGCCCACGACACGACCTGCGTCAACGTGATTGACGCGCAGGGCAACGTCTTTTCGGCCACGCCCAGCGGCGCGTGGTTGCCCGCCGTCGTGGCCGGAGACACCGGCATTCTGATGTCATCGCGCCTGCAAAGCTTCCTGCTCACGCCCGATCATCCGAACGAACTGAAGCCCGGCAAACGCCCGCGCATTACGCTCTCACCGACGCTGGTGCTGAAGGACGGGCAGCCCTTTGCCGCGCTTTCGACTCCGGGCGGTGACAATCAGGATCAGGCTTTGTTGCAGGTGCTGCTCAACGTCATCGAATTTGGCCTGAACCCGCAGGAAGCCGTCGAAGCGCCCCGCTTTGAGACGAAACATTTCGTCAGTTCATTCGATGACCACAAATTCAATCCCGGCCTGTTGCAGCTTGAGAACCGCATCAGCGCAGCAGCCATTGACGAACTGAAAGCTCGCGGCCACAAGGTCGAAACCGGCGGAGCTTATTCCAATGCCGCCGCTCCGACCATCATCATTTATGATCCGCAGACCAGAGTGATTCAGGCCGGTGCAGATGTGCGGCGCGGGCGTTATGCGATTGGCTGGTAGCCAGCTTTTCTGACATCAGGATTCCGCACTCCGCAGATTGTCTGTCAGCGGTGCCATCAGATCACTTTATCTGGAACGTTCTGAACGGGAGGATGACCATGTTTCGCCAGACACGTCGTTCATTTCTTGGAAAATCACTGGGCCTGACTGCTGCCGCTGCCGGAATGAACCTCATCACCGGCAAAATCACGCAGGCCGGGACGGCTGGTTCATACAGTCGCATCATTGGCGCGAATCGTCGTGTGCGGCTGGGGCTGATTGGCTGCGGCGGGCAGGGGACGAGTGACCTGCGCGCGGCGCTCAGGATCGGCAATACTGAACTCGTCGCCATGTGCGATGTGGATGATCGCCAGGCTCCTGAGGCGATCAAAAAAATGCAGAAGCGCGATGGCCTCACAGTCAGCCCGCAGCTTGTGACCAGAGATTTCAGAAAGCTGCTTGAACTGAAAGACATTGACGCGGTGATTATCGGCACGCCCGATCACTGGCACGCGCTGACGATGATTTATTCCTGCATGGCGGGCAAGGATGTGTATGTTGAGAAGCCGCTGTCGCTGACCATTGCCGAAGGCCGGGCGATGGTTGACGCGGCGCGACGCTAC
The DNA here is from genome assembly GCA_046331565.1 of Blastocatellia bacterium. Classification (GTDB taxonomy): domain Bacteria; phylum Acidobacteriota; class Blastocatellia; order RBC074; family RBC074; genus DASRDU01. The sequence continues at coordinate 1,466,598 of JAXLQP010000001.1, read as the reverse complement.
AACCGCGTCGTGCAGATGGGCACGCAGCAGCGCAGCGCGCCGCATTACAGGGATGCGATTGAATACGTGCAGAGCGGGCAGCTTGGCAAAATCCGCGCGGTGCGCTGCTGGGCTTATCAGGACTGGATGGGCAACATCGGCCACAAGCCGGACAGCGATCCGCCGCCCGAAGTTGATTATGATTTCTGGCTCGGCCCGGCTCCAAAACGACCCTTCAACGAGAATCGCTTTCATTTCAACTTCCGCTGGTTTTACGACTACAGCGGCGGGCTGATGACCGACTGGGGCGCGCATATGATTGACATCGCCAACTGGGCAATGAAGGTCAAAGCGCCGCTCTCAGCCGCTTCAGTCGGCGGCAAATTCGGCTTCCCGGACAACGACGAAGAGACGCCCGACACGCAGCAGGCCATCTGGGACTGCGGCAATTATTCGATGATCTGGGAACACGCGACAGCCATCGGGCAGGGGCCGTTTATGCGCGATCACGGCGTCGCCTTTCACGGTAATAACGGCATTCTGGTGGTTGATCGCGGCGGCTGGGAAGTTTATCCAGAAACCGACGGGTCAGCGGGCCGGAAGAAATACAAGAACGGCGCGGCTTCGCTGCCGCGACAATCGAGCGGCGGCACTGATTATCATCAGTTGCACGTCAAAAACTGGCTTGATTGTCTCGATTCGCGCAAGCGTCCGAACAGCGACGTTGAGATCGGCCACAATTCGATGATCGCGCTGCATCTCGGCAACATCGCTTATCGCACGAAGCGCACGATCCGGTGGGATGTCGAAAAGGAAAGAGTCATCGGTGACGCCGACGCTCAGAAGCTGGTTGCAAAGGATTATCGTGAGCCGTGGAAGTTGCCGACACTGACATAGTTTCTCACCGCAAAGAAACAAAGAGCGCAAAGCAGAATCGGTTTGATCTTTCTGCTTTGCGCTCTTTGTTTCTTTGCGGTGAAAATTTCCTGTTACTCCGCAGCCAGAACCCTGATCGGATTGGCATAAATCCAGGGACGCAGTTCGCCATCAACTTCCAGCCAGACTTCGGCGCGATACATTCCCGGTTCGGAGACTGCCTGCTGCATTGCCCGCCCTTTTGTTTCCGCGATCTTCACGCCGTTGCGAAATAATCTGATCACGCCTTCAGCCGGAGCTTCGAGTGACAGGACTGCGCCGGGTCTGAATCTGGTTTCGTCGCCCATCACTGCAAAAGGTTTCTGACCCGGCATGGCCGCGACGAATGCAAAGCCCGTTGCATCGCACAGCCAGTCGTGCGCGACGTAAGCGTGGCCCTGGCGCAGCGCCTGGCGCACGGATGTTTCGCTGAGTTGCCTGGTCAGAATGTGCGTGCTGACGTAACTGAGGCTGCGTTCATACGGATCAAGGTCGAGCGTGGCGATGACATCACCGGGCTGGCGATTGCGCGTCAGTTCATTCAGGCGCGGCGCCTGGCTCGCTGTGACCTTCAGCGAAGGTTCCTTGTCGCCGGTCAGCCACAATTCAAGCGTCGTGGCGTCAGCAACTTTGATCGTGACGACCTGGTTATGATGACAGTCGTTGGCGGCAACGCCGGTGACGCGGTGCGTTTGCGAATCACGATCCCATTTGGCGATGTAATCAGTTAAATAATCCTGCGATGCGCCGAAAATTTCCTGCGGGTATTCAGCCAGCAGCTTCTGGAATGCCGCCAGGCGGTCAGGATCGGAAACGGTTTTGCGCAACCATCCGGCAAACTCGAACTGATCGCCCTTGAAATCAGCGTGCAGGTTGTAAATTTCCATTCCATCAAGCTGCTCGGTCGGCCAGTCGGGGCGCTCTTCGATATGCGATAAAAAAATGTCGCCGCCCCCTTCCTTAATCAGCCTGATGTAATCGTCGCGTGTCTGCCACTGTTGGCCTTTGATCGAACGCTGCGGGTAAACCAGGAAGCCTTCGGCTTCAGCGCCGGGAATGAACAGCACGCCGTCACGCAAACCGCGCCAACTGTCATCAATGAAATCACGATGAGGCCGGACGTGATCGGTCAGCATCACGACGCTGATGCCTGTTGCCTTTGCCGCCCGCAACAGTTCGGGGCGCGTCCCGCCGGTGTGCTGCGCATCTTCGGCGTGCGCGTGCAGAATGGCTTTGAAATCCCTGAGTCCGGTTTGCAGCCTGACATCCCTGCGCTGTTCGCTCAGTCGGCGGCGGGCTTCGTGAACCGCGCGCAACCGTTCAGGCAGCAGCCGTTCAGTCATCGTGTATTTGCGTCCGGGTCGTGATGACGATGACTGCGGCAATGGCGACGCGGGCAACAATAAAGCCGGATTGAGCAGACAAAGCAGAGGCAGCAGAATCAGTTTTGGCATGGGCAGTAAATGCTTTCAGGATTGAGGCAGAAAAAATGCAGTGATCATGCGACAGATCGGTGCAGTGAAAAGCTGGCACCGGAACTTGAACGACAGGGTGGTTCACGGAAAATTCGCCGGTTTTTGCTGCGGCAAAAGTAACCCTTCACTACAGGGCGCTATCATAACATTCGACCGAAGCCGGGACTACGACCCGGACACACAATCGAAATCTGCTCCGGGTCAGAGACGCAACAGTTCCGTGTGGCAGCTTCACCGCCTGCCGTGCGGTTCAGATTCGGACTGCCCGCTTTCGGCGAGGCGCAGCGGCGGCAGGCTGGCGATGGCAAAAGTATTCGGTGCAATTCTGATGCCTGCCTGATCGAAGCCCTTCAGCACATCGCGGCTGATGGCATCTTTGACCGCCCGCGTGCCGTGTTCACGCACGACAAAGCGCACGGTCAGTTCCAGCCAGTTTTCAGTGAGGCGGTAATAAATATTCGGGTAAAGATCAGACCGCACCAGAAAGTATTTCCGCTCAAACTCCCGCATTGCTTCTTCGCTCATTTCGCTCATTTCGTGCGTGTGGCGAGTGGCGGCTTCCAGCACAATGCGTTCGGCGCGGTCGCGGTCGCAGTCGTAAGGAATCGCAATGCTCAGTTCTTCCCAGAGGTACGGGAAATCGCGCGTGTAGTTATAAACCGGCTCCGCAAAGATGCGGTCATTCGTGATGGTGACAATGCGTCCGGTAAACTGGCGGCTTCTGACCCACACGGCCTGATCCTGCGGCTGCATCGGCGGGCGCTGGCCCATTTCCATAATTGTCGTCTGAATAAAACCGAGCGCAATCACATCACCGCGCACGCCGCCCATTTTGATGCGGTCGCCGACCGTAAAGACGCGATTGCGCAGGATGACAAAATAACCTGCAATTGCCGTGACGACACGTTGCAGGGCAAAGGCCAGCCCGGCAGACATCAGCCCGGCCACCACCGCCAGCCGCTCAGGATCGTCAAACCAGATCGAAAGCAGCCCGAAAACCAGCAGCGCCATCAGCGTCAGGCTGACGGCCTGCTGCATCCAGAACCACAGGCGCGCATCACGCCGCCGCTGACCGATGGCCTGCGCTGCGCTGACCAGCAGAAATCTGATGAGCAGGATGAGCAGAATGAAAATCAGCGTAAAGAGCAGCTTCTCTCCATTCTGTGCGCTGATGCCCATCAGCCTGATACCGAAGATTTCCATACTCCCTGTTCAGCCGCAGTGTACGTTACAAAGACTGCCTGACTCCGACCGGATGCCGGTTCATACACCCGGCCAGAGTGACTGGTTATAACAGCAATCACTGCGCCATTCAGTGAACGGAAACTGATGGAACGGTGCTTGCACAGCCAGTGTTGTGCGATTTGCCCGCAGTTGAACACGACAGGAAGAAAGAAGAGGAGAAAAGGAGACAGGCAACAGCAGCGGCTCAGATAATCTTTGTTAGCGGCTCAGATAATCTTTGTTGCTTCTTCCCCTTTTCCCCTTTTCTCCTTTTCTCCTTTTCCCCTTTTCTCCTCTTCCCCTCTTCTCCTTTTCTTTCTTCCCCTTCGTGCTCTTCGTGCCCTTCGTGGTGAAATTCTTTTTGAATACGGAGTATCGCCGACATGGTCAATGATGAGATTGCCGCAATTTTTGAGCGCATGGCGCAGGTGCTGACCTTTCAGGAGAAAGATCGCTTTCGCGCGCTGGCCTATGATCGCGCGGCTGTTTCATTGCGCAGCCTGGAACAGGATGTCAGCGAACTGGCGCGTTCAGGCAGGCTTGGTGAAATTCCCGGCGTCGGTCACGACCTGTCCGAAATGATTGAGGAATACATTGCCACCGGCCACATTCGCCGCGCTGAACGCGAAATTGCCAGCGTCCCTGCCGGTGTCCTTGATCTGCTCGACATTCCTGGTCTGGGGCCGAAAACGCTGGCGCAGATTTATCGAAAGTTCCACATCAAAAACATTGACGATCTGAAGCGACTGATCGAAAGCGGCGCGCTCAGAAAGCTGAGCGGATTTGGTGAGAAAAAGATCAGCAACCTGCAACGCGGCATCGAATTATGGCAGGCCGGACAGCAGCGTTTGCTGCTTGGCGTGGCGCTGCCAATGGCTGAAAAGCTGCTGGCCGAAGTGCGCAAACTGCCCGGCGTCACGCGCGCTGACATTGCCGGTTCGGTGCGACGCCGCCGCGAAACCATTGGCGATCTCGATCTGGTCATTGTTTCAAACGACAGCGCAGAGGTCATCCGCAAATTTGTCAGGCTGCCGTCAATCAAACAGGTGCTGGCGCGGGGCGAGACGCGGGCGACGGTGCTGATTGATGGCGGGCTGCAGGTTGATCTGCGCGCCGTGCCTGATGAGTCTTATGGCGCGGCGTTGCAGTATTTCACCGGCTCGAAAGCGCACAGCGTTCACCTGCGCACGCTGGCACAGGCGCGCGGGCTGAAGCTCAATGAATACGGGTTGTTTCGCGGCGACAGGCGACTGGCAGGACGGAATGAAGAAGAACTTTATCGCGCGCTTGGTTTGAAGGTGATGCCGCCTGAATTGCGCGAGGACTGGGGCGAGATCGAAGCCGCAATGAAGGATCATCTGCCGAAGCTGATCACGCTGGATGACCTGCGCGGCGATCTGCACATGCATACGACGTGGTCTGACGGCGCGGCGTCAATCGCGGAAATGGCTGATGCGGCAGCGCAGCCTGGTTATGAATACATCGCCATCACCGACCACACCACATCAGCGCGAATTGCGAACGGGCTTGATGTGAGCAGGCTTGAAGAAAAGATGGCCGAGCTTGATGAAATTCGCGCGCAGCGTGGCCGCCGCAAACCGCGCCTGCTGCTGGGCGCTGAAGTTGATATTCTGTCGGACGGGCGGCTTGATTATCCCGATGAAGTGCTGGCGCGGCTGGATGTCGTGGTGGCTTCGCTGCACAGCGCGTTCAGGCAGAGTCGTGACCGGATGACCGGGCGGCTGCTGGATGCGATTGCCAATCCTTACGTTCACATCATCGGTCATCCGACGACACGACTGATTGGCAGCCGCGATCCGGTTGATTTCGATTTTGAGAAGATCGTGCAGGCGGCGGCTGAAGCCGGTGTGGCGCTTGAAATCAACGGTTCACCGAGCCGTCTGGATTTGAGCGATCAGATGGCGCGCACGGCGCAGGAAGCCGGTGTGCGGCTGGCCATTGATTCAGACGCGCACAACACAGCGCAACTGGCGAACGTGCGTTACGGAGTCTTTCAGGCCCGGCGCGGCTGGATCACGGCTGATTCAGTTGTCAATACGTGGCCCTGGGCAAAATTCAGTCAATGGCTGAAGGAGCGTCGTCATCATTCGCCAGCCGCAAAGCGGGCGCGAGTGGTGCGGGCGCATTGAACCGGTTATTCCTTCGGCAGATATTGCCCGATCATCAGGTCATAAACCCGCGCGCCCAGCACTCCGCCAATCAGCGGGCCGACGATGGGCACCCAGAACCAGGGAATGCCGTTATTGCCTGTGCTGAAAACCTGGCCGCCCCAGCCTGCCACCAGCGTGAACAGGCGCGGCCCCAGATCACGCGCCGGGTTGATCGCATAACCGCAGTTGAAGCCCATCGTCATTCCCAGCAGCACCACCAGCAAACCCACAATCAGCGGGCCGACATTCGCTGACGGCGCGAGATTGCGCGCATCGCCAATCGCGCAGATGACCAGCAGCAGAAACGCCGTGCCGATAATCTGATCGAGCAGCCCGCCGATTGTTGACAGGTAAGGTTGCGGATAAGTCGCAAAAATTCCCGCCGTTGCCATCTGTCGCGTGCCGCCATCGAAGTCATTGAATGCGTCACGATACAGAATGAAAGTAATCGCGGCTCCGGCAAAGGCACCGACGGTTTGTGCGATCCAGTAAGGCAGCACCTTGCGCCAGCTCAGCGCGCGGCGCATCGCCATCGCCAGCGTCACTGCCGGATTGAGATGCGCGCCCGTCACACCGCCCGCGACGTAAACGGCCATCGTCACGCCCAGGCCCCACGCCAGATTGATTGACAGATACTGCCCGTTCTTTTCCTTGCTGAGCAGCACCTGCGCGACAACGGCAGTGCCGAAGGTGATCAGCACCAGTGTCCCCAGAAATTCAGCCAGCAGTTCCCGTTTCAGATTAAGTGGTTCCATGTTGGTTTTGAGAATTGAATGATGCGAATTGATGATCGTTACCGGACGCCCCACTCCCACAGACCAAAGCTGGTCTTTTTGTCGAGCGGGTGGCCGGACTGTTTGAGCGCGAGCGCGATCTGGCCGCGATGGTGCGATTCGTGCGAAATCAGATAGCCGAGAAACGCTGCCGGATGCGGTTTGAAGCCTTTGACGCGGCCCGCCGCAAAACTCTGTTGCAACAGTCTGCCAATGGCTGCGCCTGAAGCTTCAAGCGATGAATGCAGCAACGGCTGATCACTGGCCGCATCCTTTTCAATCTTTTCAAGTCCGGCGAGCAGTTCCGGCGCGGCGGCTTTGAGCCACATCAGCCGGACATTGTGCAGATGTGCAAACTGTTCACCGACCGTGCGACCCTTTGAAGCTGAAACATTATTGAGCGATGACGCTTCGATGGCCGCAAGCAGATACAGGTTGATGCGATTGTGAATCTGCCAGGTTTCGAGAAGCTGATCTTCCATCTCTGCCGGACTTTCGTTGTGTGAGAGTAACCAGGTCGCACCCTTGTAGTAACGAATTCATTCGTTTTGTTTCAGAAATCACGGATTTTCAAATGAACGAATGAATTCGTTACTACGAGGGTGTTTCGAGTTTCTTTCAGGCATCTTCGACTTCGGGACGACAGCGCCCCGATGCTGATGAGCGGCCCGTTTTGATTGAAGCCGACCCGGTACTGCATCAAAGATGTGTGTTACTGCTGGGTGACCGGGCGACGAATGGCCACGCCGGGTCTGACCTGCTCAACCAGGCGGCCATCACGCACGACCGGCACGCCGTTGACGATGACGTGAGTGATGCCTTCGGAATACTGCGCGGGATTTTCAAAAGTGGCGCGGTCGGTGACGCGGTTCGGATTGAAGATCGTCAGATCAGCGTCAGCGCCAACTTTGATGCGTCCCTTCCGGTGCATCATCGGCACGGCAGTTTCCAGCCGCTGCGCGGGCATCAGCGTCATTTTGCGAATGGCCTGCATCAGCGTCGTGGCTTTCTGTTCGCGCACGTAATAACCAAGCACGCGGGCATAAGTGCCTGCGCCGCGCGGGTGGCCCTTGCCTTCATTGATGAGGCCGTCGCTGGCGACCATCACAATCGGACTGGCGACGGCGAGGCGCGAAATCTCTTCAGGAATCGAATGCCCGATCACTGAACCGCCCTGTTTGCGGTAACGCGCGAAGCTTTCAGCCGTCAGCCTTTCACCCGTCGCCACCCATTGCAGGTCTTTGTAAGTCATGCCGAGTCGTTCCTGCCAGCCTTCGTCATAGATGGCCGAATCAATGTTGGTCTGCGTGGCCGTATAAGGATAAGCCTCAGTCGTGACATCCAGCCCGCGTTTGCGTGAGCCTTCGATCATCTGCAGGCAGGTGGCGGTCTGCCGCAGGCAGGTGCTGGTCAGATGAACGACGTGCAGCGCAGCGCCGGTCGCGGCGGAATCGGCAATAACTTCCTGCAACGCTTCAATCGCGCTGCCGGGTTCGACGGCTCCGGCGTGGCGCAGGTGAATGTAATTCGCCACTCCGCGTGCGGCAGCCAGGCGAAACAGGTCGAGGATTTCAGGGCGCGTGGTCTGCGGCACATAGTTGATGCCGAAGCCGATGCCGAGCGCGCCTTCATCAAGCCCGCGCTGAATCAGTTCGGTGATCTGCCTGACTTCATCGGCGGTGGCGCGTTTGGTGACGGCATTATCACGCGGCAGAAAAGTTCCCGTGTCGTGCATCACAGTCATGCGGGCCGGAATGTGGCCGACCGTGGCGCCGAAGTTGATCAGCGATCTGCCATCGCGGGCGGCGTACCACGCAGCGACGGGCGAGACGCCGACTTCCATTTCCAGAGCTGTGGTTACACCGTCCATCGCCTTGTAGCGATAGTTTTCATCAGTCTGCCCGTGCGAATGCAGATCAATAAAACCGGGCGCAATCACCAGTCCGGTGGCGTCAATCACGGTCGCGCCGCGCAGCGGTGTGCTCGAAATCGCCGCGATGGTTTTGCCGCGAATGCCGACATAACGCACCGCATCGAGGCCGGATTCAGGATCAATGACGCGGCCACCTGCCAGCACCAGATCGAATCCGGCGCGCTGTGCCTGACCCTGCGGCATCGGGCTGAACAGAAGCAGCACCGCGCACGCTGCACGCAACAGAAGATGGCCGGAAAGAGGCGAAAGACGGAGCATACTTTCTCCTTTCGGAATTGTCTGATTGAACAGGACTACTGAAACGGTGATGACTGCCGCGATGAGTTGATGAACCAGTCTGCGGATTCAGCAGCACAGGCGGCGTCATCCTACTATTCATCGCTGAACGCAGCAAGCGCCGCCACGCCAGGCCGAAAAGAGAACGAACAGACCAGAATTGCCCCGGCTGCGGCAGATCAGTTTTAATTCGCCGGTGCCGGATCAGTGCTGATTGATGAGAAATTAAATCGGAACATTTCTCATTTTGCGCGTGAAACCAACACGACAGGCTTACACCCTCATCGCGCAATTGAAAAACCGGAACATGCCTCCTTCGTAATCCTCTTCTGTCCAGTGCTGCCCCTGCGAATGGTTCCCGGCTTGTGTCAGGCTGTCGCCCCAGTAACACACCTGATCTCATCTTCCTCATCACGCTTTCACAGGTGTGTCCGCAACGCATTTCCTGTTGCCCCTCAACCTTCCTCGAATTGACAAACAGGAGTCCAGAAGAATGTTTACCGGCAAACCATTCTGTGTCGCACTGCGGCGCATCGTCTCATTACTCACCTTTTGTACAGCTCTGAGCCTGGGAACAGTGTCCGTCACTGCGACCACTTACACGGTTGACGCAACGGCGCAGCCGAGCGCCACCACTTATCAGAACCTGTCATCACTGCTCGCCGCCGTCACCCTGCGCGGCGGCGATGTCGTGAAGATCAGAGCCACAGGCATTTACACTGATCGTATCAAGTTCACCGCACAGCATTCGGGTGAGCCGGGCAATCCGGTCATCATTCTGTGCGAGGATTCAACCCGTGCTGTCTGGGACGGGGCAAAGACCAATGTGGATCAGTACGGTTATCTGTGGTCATTTTTCCCCGACAGCCACGACATCGAGGTGCGGCATCTCGAAGTCCGCAACGTCCAGCCCGGCCCGGATGACAACAACCGCGCGATGCAGATTCGCGGCAAAAACATCACCATCCGCGACTGCTACATTCATCACAACCCGAACGGGTTCTTCTCGACTTATGAAGCCGTCAACACACGGATCGAGCAGTGCGAAGTGGCCTTCAACGGGACGGGCAGCGGCTACACGCACAACTTCTACATGCAGGGCGCAGGCACTTACGTGCGATTCAACTACATTCACGATGCGAACGGCGGGATCAATTACAAGGATCGGTCGCTGCCGGACAGCACGGGGACGGCGGTAGAGTTTGCGTACAACTGGCTGGAGAACGCCAACAACGGCGGCTATGAACTCGATTTCAGCGTGAGTTCGATTGGCGGGGGACGCGCACAGGATGCTCTGCTCGTCGGCAATATCATCACCAAATCGGGCAGCGGCAATCGTTCAGTGGTGATGGTCTTTGGCAACGATGGTCGTCTGGGAACGCTGCGCCTGAGCAACAACACAATTATCGGCGCGAGTCCTGACAATGCGCTGGTGCTGCCTGGCAATGGCGCAAGAGTTGAGCTTTACAATAACATTTACTATCGCGGTGAAAAGCTGACCGGCGACGGATCCGGCGCAGGCGTGACGGGGATGAACAACTGGCTGATGACGAACACGAATGCGCCGGGCCTGGCCAACACGACTTATGGTCAGTGGCCCGGATTCGTCAGTCTCGATAAAAAGGATTATCACATCGTCAGCACTGCCAGCCTGGTCAGTGCGGGCAACACCGCGCTGCCTGATGTGTATGTTCCGAAAATGGAATATCTGCGCGACCTGAATTACCAGGCGCGCAAGGACAGCGGACGCTGCCAGGGCGCTTATGCGGCTTCGTCACAAAGCGGGCCGCCGCTGCCGGTCAATTTGTCGGCGGGCAAAACCATCGCCGCTTCAAGCCTGCTTGGCGGGTACCCGGCAGAGAGCGCCATTGATGGCAATGCGGCGACGATCTGGCATTCGGCGCTGAATCTGTTGCAGCTTGAATATGTGCAGCTTGATCTCGGTTCGGCAGCCGTCATCACCAAAGTTGAAATCGTCTTTCGCACCGATCAGGATCAGCCATCAACGCGGCGAAATTTTGCGGTTTACGCTTCTGACGATCCTGAATTCAAATCCGGCGTCGTGCGTCTGGCCGCGCGGGGCAGCAGTTCGACAGTGTTCAGGCAGACGTGGTCAGCGCCGGTCAGCGAGACGCGAGCATTCCGCTTCGTGCGATTCACCAAAACCGCGCTTGATTACGATGAGTTCGGAAAGTCGTACTGGAATCTCTCGGAAGCGCGAGTCACAGGTTACCGACCCGCCGGGCAGTAATGTCTGAAACACAGCACAATGACAGTACCGTGAGCGTCAGCAGGCGGAGAACAGCGTGAGCCGTGATTGACGCATTTCCGCTCGCTGATGCTAACGGTACTGTCTTTCAGTTGGCGCGATTTAATATTATCGTGAATTTCAGACCTGTCAGGTCGTGTTACGATCACCCCGGTTTCTGATGATGACCAATGACATCAGAAGTCAGCCATTGGCGCGAACCCTCTGATACCACGCTTTGCCCTCGCATCAATGATCCAGCCAGATTTGTCTGGTATTGACCAATAGACGTCATACGCCTGATTCCTTCCTCATCATTTAATCCACAGGTGTGTCTGCCGAAACTGTTTTCAGCTCAGCCCCATTAACTCCCCGTTATTAACTGGAGATGAAAATGGTTTTTTCTCGAACTCCCCTCATCCGCAGGTCTGTCCACAGCCTGCCGATGCTTTTGATGTTTGTTATATTGAGCGCCGGAACTGCTCTGGCAACAACTTACACGGTTGACGCAACGGCGCAGCCGAGCGCCACCACTTATCAGAATCTGTCATCACTGCTCGCCGCCGTCACCCTGCGCGGCGGCGATGTCGTGAAGATCAGAGCCACAGGCATTTACACTGATCGTATCAAGTTCACCGCACAGCATTCGGGTGAGCCGGGCAATCCGGTCATCATTCTGTGCGAGGATTCAACCCGTGCTGTCTGGGACGGGGCAAAGACCAATGTGGATCAGTACGGTTATCTGTGGTCATTTTTCCCCGACAGCCACGACATCGAGGTGCGGCATCTCGAAGTCCGCAACGTCCAGCCCGGCCCGGATGACAACAACCGCGCGATGCAGATTCGCGGCAAAAACATCACCATCCGCGACTGCTACATTCATCACAACCCGAACGGGTTCTTCTCGACTTATGAAGCCGTCAACACACGGATCGAGCAGTGCGAAGTGGCCTTCAACGGGACGGGCAGCGGCTACACGCACAACTTCTACATGCAGGGCGCAGGCACTTACGTGCGATTCAACTACATTCACGATGCGAACGGCGGGATCAATTACAAGGATCGGTCGCTGCCGGACAGCACGGGGACGGCGGTAGAGTTTGCGTACAACTGGCTGGAGAACGCCAACAACGGCGGCTATGAACTCGACTTCAGCGTGAGTGGCGTGGCGAACGGGCGCACGCAGGATGCCCTGCTCGTCGGCAATATCATCACCAAATCGGGCAGCGGCAATCGCTATACGATTATGGTCTTCGGCAACGACGGGCGGCAGGGCCGCATCCGGCTGGTCAACAACACGATCATCGGTTCCAGCCCTGACAATGCGCTCGTGGTCAACGGCAGCGGGACGGCGGTTGAGCTTTACAACAACATTTACTATCGCGGTGAAAAGCTCAACAACGATGGTTCAGGCGCAGGCTTTACCGGCATGAACAACTGGCTGATGACGAACACGAATGCGCCGGGCCTGGCCAACACGACGTATGGTCAGTGGCCCGGATTCGTCAATGCAGACAAGAAGGATTACCACATTCAAAGCGGGTCGTCGCTGCTGGCAGGTGGTTATACCGGGCTGTCCGACGCTTATGTGCCGTATGACGAATACATTCGTGATCTGAATTATCAGGCGCGAAATGATAAAGGTGTCAGCCTCGGCGCGTATGCTTCATCAGGTTCATCCTATGTGCCGCCGCCAACGCCAACGCCAACCCCGACTCCGACACCAACACCGACACCAACACCGACACCAACGCCAACGCCAACGCCAACACCGACGCCGACACCTGTGCCGGTGCCGAATCCGGTTCCGGCTCCGGCTCCGAAACCATCCAGGGTCAGGCCCATGGCTGATTTTGATGGCGATGGGAAATCCGACTTCGCGGTGTGGCGCGGGCCTGAAGGCAACTGGTATGTCATCAACAGCTCGAATGGCGGCACTCTCACCAGACAGTGGGGAGGCCAAAGCCTCGGTGACATTCCGGTGCCGGGCGATTACGACGGCGACGGCAAAACCGATTTCGCGGTCTGGCGTCCGTCGGAAGGCAACTGGTACGTCATCAACAGCTCAAATGGCAGCACGACCGTCAGGCAGTGGGGCTGGCAGGCTGGTGGTGACATTCCGGTGCCGGGTGATTATGACGGCGACGGCAAAACCGATCTGGCCGTGTGGCGCGGGCCTGAAGGCAACTGGTATGTCATCAACAGTTCGAACGGCAGCACGACTGTGAAACAGTGGGGGCTGAAAGGACTGGGTGACGTTCCGGTGCAGGGCGATTTTGATGGTGACGGCAGGTCTGATTTTGCCGTGTGGCGCGGGCCTGAAGGCAACTGGTACATCATCAACAGCTCGAACGGTTCGACGACTGTCAGACAGTGGGGGCTGCAACGCCTGGGCGATGTGCCGATGCCCTGGTTTCCTGCACGCCGTTAATTCGAACAACCCGGCTCTGGCCACAGGGCCGCATCAGCTAAACAACACGGGGAGCGTGAGTGATCAATTGATTACTCACGCTCCCCGTGTTTTCACGGCCCGTTGCGGCTGTTTCAATTCAGAGAACAACGGACTCAGAACGACAGTCGCAATGACATCTGAATGGTACGCGGCCCGGCCTGGTCAACCGTCTGCGTGCGCGTGATGCGACCGAAGGCGGCGCCGGTGATATTGAGCGTGCCGGGAACATCCGGATTCAGATGATTGAAGAGATTTGAGAATGCCGCCTCATACCGCAGCCGCAGTTTTTCAGTGATGGCGAACTGCTTGCCGAGCGTCATTGAAAAGACCTGCGTGCCCGGCCCGCGCAGGATGCCGACTCCGGCATTGCCGAAACGACCGATATTATTGGCCGGACGCACGAAGGCATTCTTGTCAAACCAGGCGTCAATGGTCGGATTGCTGAGATTGCCGTTGCCGATGCGGTCAGGTCGCTGCGTGGTGGTCACGCCGCGCACCAGCACGCCGGTGCCCGACGGATCGGTGCCGGTAAAAGTCGGCGTCAGGTACGGGCCGGTTTGCAGCAGCAGAATGCCGTTGATCTGCCAGCCGCCGATGACCTGATTCGCCGCGCCGTTGATGCCGCTCAGAAATCTCCTGCCGCGACCAACCGGCAGTTCCCACAAAAACGTGCTGAGGAAACGATGACGACGCGTGAACGCGACATCGCCGTAATCGTCCGCGATGCCGAAAATATTGAGCGTGGTCGGGCCGTTCTCAGCCGCAAAACCGCCAGGCGCAGGGCCGCCCGCGTTCGACAGGTTCTTTGAAAGCGTGTACGAATTCTGGAAGCTGACGCCGTTGCTGAAGCGGCGCGAAAATTCAGCCGTAAAGGCGTGATATTTGGCGCTCGGCCCGTTGTCGCGCGTCAGCACGGCATTGAAGTTCGGGTAAGGCCGCGTGTTTCTGACGGCGGCATAACCAAGCGTGTTTGGTCGCACCTGGTTGAGATCGGGACTGTAAATCAGATTGCGGGTCTTCGAGCCGGTGTAAGTCAGCCGCAATCCGGTGCGCCACCACAATTCACGTTCGACCGTCAGGTTCCACTGAATCGAATAAGGATCAGTCAGGTCGGTCTGATTGGCGCGCCGGAAATCAGGAATGCCGCCCGAACCCGTCGTGGTGCCGGACGGAAAGGCGTTTGGCAACTGCAATCTGAACTGACCATTCGTCACTGAATTGGCAAACACCGGCGCGTTGCTGGTCGCAATGCCCGCGAGCGAATAGAGCACCGAGCCAAGCACGGTGATGGTGTAAACCCCGGCTCCGCCGCGAATGACGGTCTTGTTGTCATTGAAGGGACGATAAGCGAAACCGAAACGCGGGTTGAAATCATTCCTGTCCGTCTGGCGCAGGGTGTCAGGCAGTCCGGCATCCTTAGCCAGAAGGATCGGCGTGTTGCCAATGTCCACGCGGAACGATGGCGCGACCTGATCAAGGCCTTTCTGATTCTGCACGACGACGCGCCCGCCTTTGGTGAAGCGGTCAAAGTTGGTCAACTGATTCGTTTCATCATTGAACGGCGGATGCAGTTCATACCGCAGTCCGTAATTGATCGTCAGTTTCGGTGAAACGCGATAGTCATCCTGAAAGTAAAACGCATAGTGATAAGCAAAGGGCTTTACGTCGGGGCCGTTCGCCGCATAAGTCGTCACCGAAGGCAGGCCGAGCAGAAAATCAGCGAAGGCATTGCCGGTGTACTGACCCGTAAAGCTGTATTCGCCGAAATCATCTCCGGCAAAGAAACTCAGATAGTCCTGAAACTTCAGCTTCTGAAAATCAATGCCGCCCTTGAACGTATGGCTGCCCTTCGTCCACGTCAGGCTGTCGCTGAACTGGTAAGTGCGATTGCCGGTGAAATGCGGACGACCGGTGTTGTTGGTCGGCATAAACGAGCCGTCGCTGAAATTGAAGTTCGGAATGCCGCCGAGCGCGGGCGGTTTGGGCAGGCCGGTCAGGCCGATCTGCTGCGTGATCTGCGCTCCCTGCGAAGCCAGCGGATAGGATTGCAGCACATCATTGATCGTGTAACCGGCGCGAAATTCATTGATCAGATTCGGGCGCACGATCCAGTTATACGATCCGGCCAGGTTGCGCACTTCGGTAGAGGCAGTGTATTCGCCGAACTTCGTGTTGTAATTGCCGCCCCCGTCAGTTCCGGCGGTCTGCACATTCTTGTGCGTGTAGCGGGCAAAGGCTTTGTGACGGTCGTTGAAATTGTGATCGCCGCGCAGATCCCAGCCGTTGACCGTGTAAACATTGGTCGCGCTGGAAATGAAATTGGGCCGGTTGATCGCCGCGCCGGTCGCCTGATTCTGCCGGACGTAAAGCAGTTCGAGAACTTTGGCTGACGCGGGGTTGACCGGAATCTGATTGTTCGCATACGTGCCGCCGGTGAACGGATTCCTGATCGGCGTCGTGATGCTCGACAGGTCGCCGGTTCTGAAGGCATCAGGCGGCACAAACTGGCTGATCGGCAGCGGGTCGCCGCGCCGCACGCCTTCGTAATCGAAGAAGAAGAACGTGCGATTGCGCGCATCGTAAAGTTTCGGAATGCTCACCGGCCCGCTGAATGCGCCGCCGAAGCTGTTGGCGTGGCCGGGAAAGTAAATGCGTTTGCCATTGGCGACGGGGCCGAACGGGTTGGTGGCGTTGAGGCGGTTGTTCTGATGAAACCAGAACGCCGTGCCGTGATAATCGTTCGAGCCGCTTTTCGAAATCGTCGTCAGGTCGCTGACCTGGCCGAATTCGGCATTGTTGTTGATCGAACTGACCTTGAATTCAGCGATGCCTTCGACCGAGGGGAACAGGTCACGCACGGCGCTGCCGCCGCGCACGCTCTGAGTTGAAATGCCATCAATCGAAAACGAAGTCGTAAAAGGCTGGCCGCCGGCGACCGAGACATTGCCGCTGCGATCCTGCTGCACGCCGGGCGCGAGCGTGGCGACGACAATCGGACTCGGTGAAGTCGTGGCGCGAAAGTTGAGCGCGAGTTCGCTGATTTCACGGCCCGATTTTGAATCGGCAATCGTCGGCGTTTCGGTCGTGATGGTGCTTTGCGCGATGATGTCAACTCGCTCGGTCGTGGCGGCGGTTTCCATCCGCACATCAACACGCGCAATCTGACGAGCGAGCAATTCGACGGTATGCGCCGATTTCGCAAATCCGGTTGAGCTGATTTCGACGGTATAAATCCCCGGATCAAGATTGGTCACGAGAAAAGTGCCTTCGGCATTGGTCGTCGCCGTGCGCGAAAGGCTGGTGGTTTTGCTGGTAATCAAAACGGTGGCGCTGGCAATGACCGCGCCGCTCGGATCAGTCACGGTGCCGGTAAGAGCGCCGAAAGTTGACTGAGCAAAACTCGCGTGGGTCAGCAGCAGAACTGTGACAAGGAGCAGCAGCGCGCGTTGAAGCGGCAGTTTCCGGGTGATCATAATTCCTCCTCATTGCTTGTCCGACAAGCTGCCAGCTTGTCGTGGCGTCGTGATGAATCATTTGTGGTGAAGCGGCGACAAGCTGGCAGCTTGTCGAACATCCTGCTGGTGAGGCACAGCATAGCGGACGGATGTTCAGATGAAGTTACGTGCGTGCCAGGTGACCGTTAAATCAACTGGTGCGCCAGGGGAAAGTGACTGCTGGTTGACGTGCGCGGGAGGGTTACTTAGAATCCTGCGCCAGATCGAGGTCAGGTCTGCGAACTCAGAGTGATTTCCCCGGCTGAATTGTTGTTGCTGATGCAAAGTTGAAGACCGCGTGAACCGGCGCGCAGCATAGCAGGAAGCAGTTCCAAACGCCAGCATCACGACCCCAGGTCCCGTCCGCCTTTTCAAACTTATGAACAAGTCCCCGGATCACGCCGCACACGATGCCCGCGAGGATGCGCAGGAACTGGGCCGACTCGGTTATGCCCAGCAGCTCTTTCGCACCATGGGCGGGTTCTCGAACTTCGCTATTTC
Organism: Blastocatellia bacterium; assembly: GCA_046331565.1. Lineage (GTDB taxonomy): Bacteria > Acidobacteriota > Blastocatellia > RBC074 > RBC074 > DASRDU01. The sequence goes on along the minus strand of JAXLQP010000001.1, from coordinate 1,449,157 downwards.
GTTTTCAATCATTTCAATTCTGACCGGAGCCGTGACGCTTTACGGTCACGGTCTGAAAATGGGCGGCCCGGCGCAGATGTCGCTCGGCTGGCCGCTCGTTACGCTGCTGACGCTTGCGGTCGTGATGAGCATGGCCGAACTCGCTTCGGCGCTGCCGACTTCGGGCGCGATGTATCACTGGTCGTGTCATCTCGGTGGCAAAGGCTGGGGCTGGTTTACGGCGTGGTTCAATATCATCGGGCAGATTGCCGCGCTGGCCGGAATTGATTACGGCTGCGCTTTGTTCGTGACGCCGCTCATCGGGCTGGCTGCAACGACGCAGAATCTGCTGATCGTTTACGCCGTGATTCTGCTCTCGCACGCGCTGATCAATCATTACGGCATCCGGCTGGTGGCGTGGCTCAATGATTTCAGTGTGACGGTGCATATCATCGGCGTGATTGTGATTGTCGGCGCGCTGCTGCTTTTTGCGCCGAAACAGCCCGCCGGATTTTTCTTTGCGCGCATCACGAGCAACACCGAAGGCTGGTCTTACGGCTGGGCTTTCGTCATCGGGTTGTTGCAGGCGATGTGGACGTTCACGGGGTACGACGCTTCGGCAAGCGTGTCAGAAGAAACGGTTGATCCGCGACGCCGCGCGCCCTGGGGCATGCTGATGGCGGTTGTGGTGTCGGGTGTGGTCGGCTACCTGCTGCTGATTGCGCTGACGCTTTCGATCAGGGATATTTCAGGCGTGCTGAATGCAAAGGATGCGAGCGGCAATGACGTTCCGGCGGTGATTGCGATTCTAGGGACGGCGCTCGGCGAACGCGCGGGCAGCCTGTTTTCGGCGCTCGCGGCAATGGCGATGTGGTTCTGCGGACTGTCGGCAGTGACCTGGAGTTCGCGTGTGATCTGGGCCTTTGCGCGTGATGAAGGCCTGCCGCTGTCAGTGGTGTGGAAGCAGGTCAGCCACAAACATTCAACTCCGGTTCCGGCCATCTGGCTGTGCGTGGCTGCCGCGTTTGTCGCAGCGGTTTACAGCGGAGCTTATGCGGTGGTGACTTCGATCAGCACCATCGGACTTTATATTTCCTACATCCTGCCGGTTTACCTGGCGCGACGGGCGAGCGGCACTGAACGGCAGATCAAACGCGGCCCCTGGCATCTTGGGCGATACAGCGCCGCGATCAATATCATCGCTATTTTGTATGTCATCTTTCTGAGCATCATTCTCAGCCTGCCGGACAACCTGCGGGCTGGCAAATCAATTGCGGCGGTGACTGTTGCGCTGGCCTTGTGGTACGTGCTGCACGAACGCCATCGTTTTATCGGCCCGGCGTGGGCGGCTCAAAACTCTGACCATCCGGCTGCGACTGAATTTGACAGGCCGACGCTGACCAGCCCGGAAAAATAACAGATCCGGCTGCTGCGGCCCGAAAGGAGGGTGACGGCCATGAACGACCAGTCACAAAATCACCTGCTGATCATTGCCATTTGTTTTGTGGCGCTGTCGCTGCTGGGGCTGCTCATTCTGCTTTACCTGATGTTCCGGCTGCTCCGGGGCATCTTCAGAATCTGGTCGCGCGGCGACGGCCTGTTTGGCGAGGATCTCAGAACGCGCCTCATCAGCCTGGGTCTGGCGACGCTGTTTTTCCCGGCGGTGCTGCCATCATTCATTGGCGCGATGATCAACCTCGTGGTCAGGCTGTTCAGGGATGTGCTGGTTGAACTGCCCCGGAACTGGGAATTCATCCGGCAGATGTGCGGGCGCGACAGCGAAACAACAAACTGCATTGCCCAGAGCGGAATCTTTTTTCTCACCGGCTGGGGGCGGGCTGTGGCCAACGTCATTCTTTCGCTCGAACCGGTGGCGCTGCCCTGGGGACAACTGGTGCTGATGCTGGCATTGTGGGCAGTCATCGCCCGGTTTCTCAGTCCGGGCGCGGCAGATCAAAGCGGAACTGCGACCGGCCACTGGCGCATTTATGACGCGCTGGCCGGACTCAGGCCAGTGACGCGACAGAATATGATCTTTTTTCTGGTGCTCGCCCTGGCCGGTTATCTCAGTGTCGCTGCCATCACTGCCATTCCCGGTTTGCGGCAGACTTCGCCTGAAGCCGAGCAGGTCAATCCTGAAAAGCTCAAACAACAGCTTGAGGAAGTCCGGCAGCAGGCCGAAATCAACCTGAACCGTGAACTGAAAAGCATCAATCCGTTCACTCCGCTTGAAGAAGTGATCAGCCGCTCCGACAGGCAGAAAGAAACGGAAGCCGCGAAGCCCGCCGCGCAAGCTTCACCATCGCCATCGCCGCAGAACATTCAGCCGACAGGAACCCAGGCTTCAGCCACACCGCAGACCGGGCAGAAAACTGACGCAGCCGCGCAGCCTTCGCCTTCAGCGCCTGCCATTCCCACGCCCGTTCAGGCAGTTGACATTGAATACGTCAAGCCGCTGCTGCTGCGACATAAAGGCATGCGCGATGACCTGCTCAATGAATATCGCAACCTGGTGCAGAATGCGCAGGCCCGCCTGAAGGACACGCAATCGGCCATTGTCTCGACCTATGAGGCGAGTAATGCCTATCGCATCGGCGGGCGCGAAAAGGTGCAGCACTTTCTGGCGCTGTCGGCTTTTTACCGGCAGAAGGTCAGCGAATTTGAAAGCCGCATCAACGCCTGCGGCTCGGCTGTGGGCAGCAATGACATTTACTGGCGAATCTGGAGTTCGCAGTTGCAGGATGCCCTCACGCACGGGCGCGAACTGCCGGACGATGTGATTTTCGGGGCGACGCTGAGCGAGTCGTACCGCAAAACGCTGGATTCCTGCCGCCCTGTATTATCGCTCGAAGGATTGCCCGAACGTCCCGCGCTCGGTTCATTCCTGGGGCCGTTCGGCTTTGTCGCCCGGTGGCTGCTCAGCACCGAATCGCTGTCGCTGGCGCTCATCACCGGCCTGCTGGGATTCGGGTTGCTCGGTTCGGCCTGCTCGACCTTTGTGCGTGAGCGCGTGCGCCGGGGAAATGACGGTGTGCTGGTCGCTGACCTGCCCGGCGTGGTAATCAGGGGATTGTCGGCGGCGATAGTCGTCTTTCTGGCGGTGGAAGGCGGCCTGGCGATCTTTGCATCGAGTGGCAGTGAACCGAACCCTTATGTGCTGCTGCTGACCTGTCTGGTGGCGGCAGTCTTCAGCGAAGATGTGTGGCGCTGGGCGCACCGCAAACTGCTCGAAAATTTCAGCAGCAGCGAACATTCCGCCAGCCCGCGCAAAGGCAGTCATGATGAACCTGGCAGCGCAGAAAAAGCTGAACATTCAACCGGCGCTGAACATCAGCATCCGCCGCCACCCGCTGCCGATCAGCAGCCCTGAAGAAATGCCCTGATCAGCCCCGGTACTCGCTGTCGCCTGTACCCCGGCCCTGTGGAGGTCAAGCTTGAAAGAACAGGAAAAACGAACCAGAGGAATGCTGACGCTCGATCAGTTGCGCGAACTGGTCGCAGAGGAAGAGATTGAAACCGTCGTTGTCGGTTTCACCGATCATTACGGGCGATTGTGCGGCAAACGGTACGACGCCGAAATGTTTGTCGAAGACACCTGGCAGCACGGCACGCACGGCTGCGATTACCTGCTGACGACTGATATGGAAATGGAGCCGGTGCCGGGTTACAAATTCGCCAACTGGGAACTGGGCTATGGTGATTTTCATCTCGTGCCCGATCTGACGACGCTGCGCGTGGCAAGCTGGCTTGAGAAAACGGCGCTCGTGCTGTGCGATGTCAGCAGCGAAAAGACGCACGATCTGATTTCAGTTGCGCCGCGTTCGCTGCTGCGCCGGCAGCTTGAAGCCGCGCAGAGTACCGGCTTTCAAAGCTTCGCGGCCTCTGAGCTTGAATACTATCTGTTTCAGAACAGCTACCGCGAAGCTGCGACGACTGGTTATCGTCACTTTGACCCTGCCGGGTGGTATCTGGAGGATTACCACATTCTGCAGGGCACGCGCACCGAACCTTTCACCGCAGCCGCGCGTCAGCACCTGAAAAATTCCGGCGTTCCGGTTGAAAATTCCAAAGGCGAATGGGGCCTCGGTCAGCACGAACTCAACATTCGTTACGCCGCAGCCCTGGAGATGGCCGACCGCCATGTGGTTTACAAACAGTGCCTGAAGGAAGTGGCCGATCAGATGGGCGTGAGCGTGACCTTTATGGCCAAGTTCGCCGCTGACCGCGCCGGTTCGAGCTGCCACATTCATTTCAGCCTGTGGCGCGACGGCAGCAATATTTTTGCCGGAGAAAATCAGTTCGGCCCGGTCAGGTGCTCTGATGAATTTCGCTGGTTCCTGGGCGGCTGGATGGCGCACGTGCCGGACGTGATGCCGTTTTATGCGCCAACGGTGAATTCATACAAACGCTACGTTGACGGTTCGTGGGCGCCGACGCGGCTGGCCTGGAGTTACGATAATCGCACGGGCGGCTTTCGCGTCGTTGGTCACGGCGAGAGCCTGCGGATTGAATGCCGCATTCCCGGCGCAGACTGCAATCCGTATCTGGCTTATGCGGCGGCGCTGGCTTCGGGACTGGACGGCATCAGAAATAAAATCGAACCGCCGGAATGTTTCACCGGCGACATTTACGCGGCGCGTCATCTGCCCCGCGTGCCTTACACCCTGGCCGAAGCCGCCGATAAATTTGCTCACAGCGAATTTGCCAAAGCTTCTTTTGGCGCTGACGTGGTTGAGCATTACGCGCACTTTTTCAGAACCGAACAGCGCGCCTTTGATACCGCTGTGACGGACTGGGAACGCAGACGATACTTTGAAAGAATCTGACGAAACGACAGAAGACAAAACACTGACACACAGAAATGAACCACGAAGGGCACGAAGAACACGAAGGGAAGAAAGAAAAGGGGAAAAGGTGACAGGGAGAAAAGGGGAAAAGGTGAGGCACACTATCGGCAACATGGATGTTCCCTGTCGCCTCTTCCCCTTTTCTCCTCTTCTTTCTTCCCTTCGTGGTTCACTCTTTCTTTTACGGCCTGATTTGAACTGAGGAATACTATGAGACTGAAAAACAAAGTTGCACTGATTACGGGCGGTGGCAGCGGCATTGGCCGCGAAACGGCGCTGCTGTTTGCCGCTGAAGGCGCATCGGTCGTGGTCGCTGATGTCAATGACGAAGGCGGCAATGAAACCGTTGAGATGGTCAGAAAAAACGAAGGCCGCGCCGTTTACGTTCACGCCGATGTGTCAAAGGCGGCTGACTGCAATCTGATGGTGGCGGTGGCTGAAAAGGAATTCGGGCATCTGAACGTGCTTTTTAATAACGCGGGCATTATGCACCACAGCGATGACAACGCCGTGACGACCGAAGAAGCGATCTGGGATCAGACGATGAACATCAACGCGAAGGGCGTCTTTTTCGGCTGTAAATACGGCATTCCGGCGCTGCGCCGCGCGGGCGGCGGTTCGATCATCAACACCGCTTCGTTTGTGGCGCTGCTCGGCGCGGCGACGCCGCAGATTGCCTACACCGCGAGCAAGGGCGCAGTGCTTTCGATGACGCGCGAACTCGCAGTCATTCACGCCCGCGAAAACATTCGCGTCAATGCGCTTTGTCCGGGGCCGCTCAGAACCGAACTGCTGATGAGCTATCTCAACACCGACGAGAAAAAACAGCGTCGCCTCGTTCACATTCCGATGGGCAGGTTTGGCGAAGCGAAGGAGATTGCATACGCCGCGCTCTATCTGGCTTCGGATGAATCGTCGTATGTGACCGGAACAGAGTTTCTGGTTGACGGAGGAATCACGGCGGCTTACGTGACGCCGGAGTAAAAGCATCGGTACAGTACCGGGAGCGTGAGCGACCGGATGCTGACGAATCCATCGCTGTCCTGATTCACCCGGTCGCTCACGCTCCCGGTACTGTACCGCTGATGCACAGCCTGACTTGCCAATGAACAATCAAATCCAGCAGACCATCAGCCCGGTTGACGGCTCGGTTTATGCCGAACGTGAACTGGCATCGAATCAACAGATCGAAAAAACAATCGCCGCTGCTGTCAGCGCGCAGCGTGAATGGAAGCGCGTGCCCGTTGCCGAACGCGCCGCCATCTGCCGCCGCATGGCCGCGTGGCTGAATGAACACGCTGACGATGTCGGCAGGGAACTGACGTGGCAGATCGGGCGGCCTGTGGCTTACAGTCCGTTTGAAATTCGCCGGGGCTTCAGCGAGCGCGTCAGTTATATGTGCGACATCGCCGAACGCGAACTCGCGGACATGATGATTGAACCGAAGGAAAACTTTCAGCGGTTCATTCGCCGCGAACCGCTCGGCGTCGTGCTTGTTCTCGCGCCCTGGAACTATCCCTGGCTGGCTTCAGTCAATGCGATTGTTCCGGCGATTCTCGCAGGCAACAGCGTGATTCTGAAGATCGCGCCGCAAACGCCGCTCGTCGCTGAACGCTACGCCGAAGCCTTTGCCGCAGCCGGACTGCCCGCAGGCGTCTTTCAGTTTCTGCACATTGATCACGATCAGGTGGCCGAAGTCATTCGTGACGCGCGCATCAGCTTTGTCGCTTTCACCGGCTCGGTCGCAGGCGGTCACGCCGTGCAGCGCGCCGCGAGCGAAAGATTCATTGCCACGGGCCTTGAACTCGGCGGCAAGGATCCGGCTTATGTGCGCGCCGATGCGCCGCTTGACGCGACGATTGAAAACCTGGTTGACGGCGCAATGTTCAATTCGGGTCAGTCGTGCTGCGCCGTCGAACGCATCTATGTCCACCGCGATGTCTATGAGCAGTTTGTCGAAGGCTTTGTCGCGCTGACCCGCAGTTACAAACTCGGCAATCCGCTCGAAGCTGAAACGACGCTGGGGCCGATGGTGCGCACCGATGCCGCTGACAAAGTGCGCGCCCACATCAGCGAGGCGATTCAGCAGGGCGCACGAGCATTGATTGATCCGCGCGAATTCCCGGCAGACCGCGCAGGCACGCCGTATCTGGCTCCGCAGGTGCTCGTCAGCGTGGATCACCGGATGCTGGTGATGACCGAAGAAACCTTCGGCCCGGTCGCCGGAATTATGCCGGTGCGCGATGATGAAGAAGCCGTCGCGCTGATGAACGACAGCCGCTACGGCCTGACCGCTTCAATCTGGACAACGGACGCTGATGCCGCAATTCGGATTGGCGATCAGATTGAAACCGGGACGTGGTACATGAACCGCTGTGATTACCTCGACCCGGCGCTGGCGTGGACGGGCGTGAAGGATTCAGGTCGCGGCTGCACGCTCTCGAAGCTCGGCTTTGAAGCATTCACGCGGCCAAAGTCATTTCACCTGCGGCTGAAAATTTAAGCGCATTTCGATGTGTAAGCAGTCTCAGTTACGCGGCGCGTGTGGAGTGCGGCAGCCTGGTGCCGCTTTGGTTTTCAAATCACAATTCAAAGCGGTACCAGGCTGCCGCACTCCACACGCGCCGCGCTTCGATTCAACCTGAGCATCTCTGGTTGAAGCACAGGATGATGCATTCAAGCCAGCTTTCAATCCCGGTTTTTGGTGCGCCGAACCCGGCTCAGAAAGATACCCGTCGCGTGGCGGCTTATGTGGTTGTCACTGATAACGCGGGAAGGATTGCCGCTGTTCAGGGAAAAGCGGGTTACTTTCTGCCGGGCGGAGGCGCGCTGCCCGGTGAAACGCCGGAGCAGACGATCAGGCGTGAAGTACTCGAAGAACTGGCCCGCGAGGTGAGACTGCTTTACTGCATTGGTGAGGCTGTGCAGCACTTCGAGGCTGACGGGCGGCACTATCGCATGGAAGCGATCTTTTATGCGGCTGAATTCAGCAGCGAACCAGACGGGACTGGTGAGCATGAATTGTGCTGGATTGAACCGGCAGAAGTGGAACGGGCTTTTTATCATCAGTGTCACGCCCGGGCTGCCGGGCGGGTTACGGGTAATGCCACTGACTGACAATTTCGACCGGGTGGATTTGTGATGAAGATCGGCCTGCTTGAATGCGATCACGTGCTGGAGAAATATCGCCACCTGGCGGGCGATTACCGCGAAATGTTTGCCGCCTTGTTTGCGACCGGTGCGCCGCCACTGACGCTCAGGCCATTTGATGTCTGCAATGGTGAACTGCCGGATTCGCCTGAAGACTGCGACGGCTGGCTGTGCACCGGGTCGCGGTTTTCGGTTTACGACGACGTGGCGTGGATTCACGCGCTGAAGGGTTTCGTGCGGCGAATTGACGCGGCGCGCCGACCGTTTGTCGGCATCTGCTTCGGGCATCAGTTGCTGGCTGAAGCTCTGGGCGGGAAAGTTGCCAAAGCGGCGCAGGGCTGGGGCGTGGGCACTGGTGAGGTTGAAATCATCCGGCCTGAAGCGTGGATGGAGCCGCCGCAAAATGTTTGCCGGTTACAGTACATGCATCAGGATCAGGTACAGCAGTTGCCGGAAGGCGCGGTGGTGCTTGGTCGCAGCGCGCACTGTCCGGTGGCGATGTTTCGAATCGGGGACAGCCTGCTCGGAATTCAGGCACATCCTGAATTCACTCCGGCCTATCAGGAAGCATTGCTGCGTGACCGCGTGGCGCGCATCGGCGCGGAGCGCGTGCAGGCGGGACTCGACAGCCTGCATCTGCCGACTGATGAATCAGTGGTGACGCGGTGGATGACTGCATTTTTGCAGGCCGGAATCCGATGAACTGGCGCGGTACCGCCTGCGTCAGCAAACGGCGGGCAGCAGAGACAACCGCCCGCTGACTCGCGGTGGCGCGGCGCTGCGCCAGTCAGAAAAAACAAATGGTAGAAGCGCGGCTGGCGTTTGTGATACAAAATGCGCGAGGTGAAGCCAATGATTTCCCGGAGTATTTTCTTATTGATCCTGCTGGCGCTGGCTGCCGTGCTGCTGGTGACTCCTCCCGGCATTGCTCAGAATCCTCCCGACAAACACCAGAACGAAGATCAGCAGAGTGAAACCTGGCTCGACACGCTCAAAAAAATGCAGATCAAGCGTGAAGAGGAAGAACACAAAAAGCTGGTCAAAACTGCTGTCGAAGTGAAGGAGAATGCCGAAGCCCTGCTGAAGGATGCCAGCGGCAGCGCGTTGCCCAAAACCGCTGAAAAGAAGCTGAAGGAGATTGAAAAGGGCGCGAAAAAGATTCGCACCGAATCGGGCGGCAGCGGTGATGAAGAGGCATCCGTTCCGACTCCTTCAAATCTGGAAGAGGCGCTCAAGCAACTGAGCGAAGCCAGCAAAAAGTTACAGGAAGGCGTGGAAAAAACCTCGCGCCACGTGGTTTCGATCACGGTTGCTTCGACCGCCACCGAAGTAATTCAGCTTGTCAAAGTGATTCGCGGCTATCTGAACTGATGCCTGCCTGATTCTTTTCTGACTTCCCAGGTCACACGCCTTATGTTTTGTCCTGCACCGATTCGCACCACACCGGCTGACACAGGTGAACTCTTTACCTCTGCGTGCTCTGCGCCGCTGCGAGAAACTTTATCTCACGCAGAGGCGCAGCGGCACAGAGAAAAGGGCGTTGCCGTTGCAGTCAGTGTGTGGTCATTCGGCAGGGCACAAGTGTTTTCGGTTCTCGGCCTGCTCACGCTGCTTTCGTTATTGAGTCTGACTGCGCTGGCGCAGCAGCAGGAGAAACAGGAGTCCGCGGACGATGTGACCTCGGTTGACACGACGCTGGTTGTGCTGAACGTGACGGTGACTGATGCAAAGTCAAAGTACGTGGCCGGGCTGCGCGAAAAGGACTTCAGTATTTTTGAAGACCGGGCGCCGCAGAAAATCGTCAGCTTCAGTTTTGAGGAAACGCCGTTCGCCGCCGTCATTCTGATGGACACGAGCGCCAGCATGTCGGCGCGGATGAGTATGGCGCGGGCCGCGTGTTCATACTTTGTCAGCGGCATCCGCGAAGGCGACAACGTGGCGATTTACAGTTTTGGCGGGACGAAGATCAAAAAGCTTCAGGACTTTTCCGAAGTGCGCGACGTTGACCCGTCACTCTGGGAAGTGAACGCCGACGGGATGACGCCGCTCTATGACGGCATCTGCGAGGCGGTTGAATCGCTGGCGAAACGGCCCGAACGCCGCCGCGCCATTCTGATTGTTTCTGACGGCGCTGACACGACCAGCAAACACACGCTTGAAGACGCGCTGAAGCGTTCACTGGCCGGACAGATTACGGTTTATGCGGTTGATATGAGCGATACGGCGGTTTACCGCACTCCGGCGCGCGACAACGGTTCTGAAGTTCTCAAGGCGCTGGCGGCCAAAACCGGCGGGCGATTCTTTCCGACGCCGGGCGGCAGCAAACTGCGCGAGGCTTTTGAGCAGACCGTTGAGGAATTGCGCAATCAGTACACCATCGCTTACGAACCCACCAATGACAAACGCGACGGACGCTGGCGGGCGATTGATGTGCGCACCGGGGCCAGTTACACCGTCCGCACCCGCCAGGGCTATTTCGCCAGCAAAGCGAAAAAATGAGAACCAGCAGGGAGCTGACAAGGAGCTGACAAGGAGCCAGCAAGGAGCGCAGGCGTCCCGCCTGCCTGTCTTTCATTAAAGGCGCATTGATTGAAACACAGGCGGTGCGCCTTCACTACTGAATTCAGTCTGCTGGGGATCGGCTTTCATTAAAGGCGCATTGATTGAAAGACAGGCAGGCGGGACGCCTGCGCTCCTTGCTGGCTCCTGGCTGGCTCTGAGTGAAGGAGCAGACAAAGGGGCCGGGAGCGTTGCTTGACTGAGCCTGGACGGCAACATATAGTCTGTTTTGTCGCTATTGTTTCATACCTTCGTCACTAACCCGACCATGCAGGATGAGGATTCGCAATGAATCTTGGAATGACTGAAATTCTGATCATTATGGTGATCGCGCTGATCGTCTTTGGCCCGCGCAAGCTGCCGGAACTGGGCAAATCGCTGGGGCAGGCGCTCGCGCAATTCCGCCGCGCTTCGGATGATTTCAAGCGCACCTGGGAGCAGGAAGTCGAACTGGAAAAACACAAAACCACTATCAGCAGCAGTTCAGAGACGGCTTATCACTCCGATTACCAGGCCGATCATTCATACACTTCTGACAGCACTTATCATTACGATCCGTATTCGGATGCGGCCCATTCCGGCGCTGAAACGACAAGTGAACAGGCCGATGCCGGAACGCCTGCAACTCAGCCCGCGACACCCGCCCAGCCGGCGGTTGTGGCAGCGCATCAGAACGAAACCACCGGCAAAGCGCCGCAGGCCGGACACTGGATTTGAGCATCAAAGGCAGCGGCACAAGGCAAAAATCAGTGGATGGGAGCTGCGGAGTTTCAGCTTTTCATGCGCTGATTTTTGCCTTTTGCCTGTTGAGTGAAAAACATGGTTGAGACCAGAGAAGAAGAACACGAAGACGAAGGATTGCAGATGTCCTTCCTCGATCACCTCGACGAACTGCGTCGCAGGCTGATTCATTCGGTCGTGGCGATTGGCATCGCCTTCTGCGTCTGCTTTGCCGTTTCTGATTACATCTACCGGTTTCTGGCGATTCCGGTCAAACAGGAAGCCCGCAAGGCCCGCGTCGAAAGAGAATCGAAGCTGCTCGGCCCGGACACGCGGACAAGTCTGAAGGAAGGCGAAATCTTCCAGTACACCTTTCCTTTTACCGCAGTGGTCGAGAAGGTGCAGGTTCCGGCGGGCACAACGATTCCGGCCAGAGTGGTCAGTAAGAATGGCCATCCGTCAGCCGTGCTGACACAGCCCTGGCTGCTCGGCAAAACCGTTCTGCCGACGGGAACCGAACTGGGCGAAGTGCTTGGCCAGGCGGCGCTGATTCCCGGCTTCGATTCGCGCGATGAACTGGTGATTACGACGGTCGGCGGCGCTTTTTCGCTGTATATGAAAGTCGGCATGTATGCCGCCGTCGCGTTTGCGATTCCGTTTCTGCTCTTTCAAATCTGGGCCTTCGTCTCGCCGGGGTTATACCAGCACGAGAAGAAATATATCGGCCCGGTGCTGGTGATGGGCAGTTTTCTGTTCATTCTGGGCGCGGCCTTTGGTTATTACGTCGCTTTTCCCGCCGCCTGCAATTACCTGCTCGGTTTGCAGGAAGGCTTTCAGACGCTGATCAATGCCGAAGATTATCTTGATCTGATTCTGATCATTATGCTCGGCCTCGGCATCGTCTTTCAGATTCCGACGATTGCCTTCATCCTGGGCCGCGTCGGGCTGGTGACGCCGGGGATTTTGTGGAAGGGCTGGCGGTACGCGGTCGTGATAATTGCTATTCTGGCGGCGGTGCTGACACCGACGGCGGACGCCTTCAATATGCTGATCTTTGCCACGCCGATGCTGATGCTTTACTTCCTGAGCATCGGCATCGTCTGGGTCTTCGGCAAACCGCGCCGCACTGATGAAGAGATGGCCGCCCTGGCTGCGGAGAAATAGACAGGGAAGGCGAAAAACAATCTCATTCAGGCAGCAAGCCATCCAAAAGAACCGGGCGGCACCCTCGTAGTAACGAATTCATTCGTTCGGTTTCGAATCAAGGCAATTTCGGAAACAAAACGAATGAATTCGTTACTACGAGGGTGCCGCCCGGTTCTTTTGATGAGTCCCTGAGTGGGGGATCTCTTTACTATTTCGCTTTGTGAATCACGCGTGCTTCCATTTGACCGGATCCCAGGCGACACGTTTGCCGGTTCTGAATGATTCGTTGGCGAGGTGTGCGCCGACCAGCACGCGATTGGCAAGTTCAACCGGCGAGTTCGGCTGCTGCCGACTGCGCATGCAATCCAGGAAGTTCTGCATGTGGGCCGGGCTTTCATCCACAATCTTCCAGCTTTCGACTTCCTTCCGGTTCTTGTCGTAACGCACCATCAGATTGCGACTGTTTTCCTGCACGATGCTGCCTTCGAGTCCGTAAAAAGCGCCGCCGTCGTATTCCTGGCCGTTCATAAACTGCACCATAAAAACGATGGCAAAAGTTCCGCAATCAAAGATCGCATGCACGTTGTCGGGCGTTTCCCAGTCCATGCTCTGATACTTGCCGCCGTTGCAGGACACCGTGCGCGGGCCGTCGCAGCCCGTAATCCACATCGCCACATCCAGCCAGTGCGGGCCGATGTCGGTCATCAGGCCTCCGGCGTAATCCCAGTACCAGCGCCAGCCCGAAGCCCGTTTCGGGTCATAAGGCCGTTTCGGCGCTTTGCCCAGGAAGCGCGGCCAGTCAATCAGTTCCGGCGCAAACAGCGTCTTGTCCTTGCTGCGTTTGATGTAAGGATCAACCGGGCGGTAGCGGAAATCCCAGATGCGCACGAAACGAATTTCACCGATGCCGCCCGCTTCGACAATCTCGCGGGCCTTTTTGAAATGTTCGCCGCTGCGCCGCTGATTGCCGACCTGTACGATCTGTTTCGTGGCTTTGACGGCGGCCACCATGCTTTCGCCTTCTTCGATGGTGCGTGAGAGCGGTTTTTCGATGTAAGCATCCTTGCCCGCTTTGACCGCCGCCAGCAGGCAGTCGTGGTGCAGGTGGTCAGGTGTGGCAATGATGACGCCGTCCAGGCTCTTGTGCGCCAGCAGTTCGTTGTAATCAACGTAGGTTTTCTCGACCGGCGTGGCCAGTTTTTTCTGCGCCAGTTCAAGCAGGCCCTTGTTGACATCGGCCAGCGCGACAATGTCAGCGCCGAGTTTCTGGGCTGCTGTCAAACGTCCCGCGCCGCGATCACCAGGCCCGATGCCGCCCAGCCGGATGCGATCATTGGCGCCGAGGATGCGGGCGTAGGATTTCGCGCTCATGCCCGTCGTGGCGAGCAGCGCCGTCGCCATCGTGGATGTTCTGACAAACTCCCGACGATTCATCTTCGTTTCGTGTTCGTGCATAAATAATCTCCACTGAAAATACTGCTGAAAGGAATGGCCCCCGCAGCGAGGGCGATACCGCAGATGATTGCTGCACGAATCATAAATGATTTGCTGCGGCTGTGAACAGAGCAGGGCTTTGCGGCTGGCCCGGAGTAAGATTAAATAGCGCCTCAGCACAAACCAGAACCGCCTTTTGTCCCGGATTTCGTCGGGCCGACTGAAACGTTTTTCAATTCCGGCCACATGAAGACGGGGCGGATCTGGATTCGGCTTGACACCACTCGCAACGCTTCAACTTTTCGGAAAGGAGCAGCAAATGGCAGACAAGACAGTTTTTATTTTTGTGGACACGCAGAATGGTCAGCCTTGTGCCAGGGTCAGAGACGAAAATAAACGAACCGTTGACCCCATCATTCTCAACGAAGGTGAAAATGTAAGCTGGACTTCACAGGATGAAACGGACTGGAAGATCAGTTTCATTCCGGGGCAGCAGCCATTTGAAGATCATGAAATCGTGTCGCCCGCGCTTGAGGCTGGTGCCGCCGGTTCAGGCACTGATCCCGCAAAGCTGGCGGAGGTTTCCAGTAACCGGCTCCCTGATGACGAGGTGATTTTCGTTCCTGATACCAATGACAATCAGTTTGAGATTGCGGAATTCGATTACACCATTGAGGTCGTCCGCCAGGGACAGGTCATCAATTCCGATCCGCGCGTCATCATCAGACGGCGCAGGATGAACTGATCACGCAGCAGCGAAAGGCAAATCCAATGGGCGAAATTACGATAAGACAGCAGGCGTATGTCAGAAACACTGAACCGGTCACGGTCAGCATCAGTTACTCGCCGGAGCGCAGGGCACTGACGATCAGCCCGACAGAGATTGTGCTGAGCAAAGGCAGTCGGCAGGAGGTCAGATGGAAGTCAGAAAATGGTCGCGTCGAGATCATTTTTGACCGGCCCGGGCCGTTTTATTACTACCACTATCGCTGCCCGGTCAAAGGCGTCTGCCTGTCGGGAGTGCTGAATGACGAAGTCGGAGTCAGAACATACAGCTACGCGGTCAGAGTGGTGTCTGATGAGGCTGATCAGAATTATCCCGCTGAGGTTCGGGCCAGTGTCATCGTCAAACAGCAGGCAGCGTAAAGCGTCGGCAAACAGACCACCGATGACGCAGATGCGGCGGATCAGGGCTGACTGGCTTCATCCGTGTCTTCAGCGGTCTGTTCAGCACCGGCTGTCAAAGCGCCATTCCTGATTACCCGACGGTTGAGCGGGTGCGGGGTTGACTGTCGAATTCCTGCTTTGCGGCTGTGAGCTGCTGACCAAGTTCATCAAGCTGTGCCTGTGAATAAAGCCTGCGCACCTGCGGGAACATTTTTTCCTCTTCTTCCTGAACGTGGTGTTCCACGTCTTCGCTCATCACTTTTACTTTGGCGTCGAGTCGCTCACTGCCTTCGGTGAGGCGTTCGCTTTCGCGCAGCAGATTTTTCACCTGGCGGTGTTCCTCAATGGCCTCAAGCACCATGTCCTTCAGTTCCTCGTGCTGCTGAAGGGCGGGGTAGAGCGCCGCCTCCTCAATGTACGTATGAACTTCGAGTTCGTGCCTGATCTGCTCAAAGAGCCGTTCTTTCTGCTGGTCAGTTTCTGATTTTTCAAACTGCGAAAAGAGTTCTTCAACTTTCCGGTGATCCTGCTTCAATAATTCAAGCCCGTCCATTTGATTATTCCTCCATCTGTCTCATCTGAAAATTCGTCCGGTGCGCAAACACCTGTGTACTGACGCGCTGCAATGGCGCTTGTCGCTGCACGGAATGCCTGCCCTGTTGCGCGCTTCCGGCATCGCTGCAATCGCCAGGCCAGCCGCCCGTCACGGCTGAATGATGACCGGCATCTGACAGCGCCGCGCACCGGCCAATGGCACTCTGCTTGCGAGTTTCAGTGAGTCAGAATCAGAAAGGAGCGTAAACAATGACAGTCGAAAAAAATGAAAATAAATGTGCGCATCCGGGCTGCAACTGTTCCGTGACGAAGGATGAAAAGTGGTGCAGTCCGCATTGTGAAACTTCGCCCGATGAAGTGATCTGTGGTTGCGGACACGCGGGGTGTGTGGCGGGCGCACCGGCTGAACGTTCGCAAATGGCGCATCATTGAAAGGCAGTTGTGAGCGACGAAACAACCGCAGTGCTGACCAGAACCTTTGCGCACCCGCTGACAGGCGCAGGGGAGGATTATGATCCGCTGCTGGAAATGATTGGTGACGCGCATTTCGTGTTACTCGGCGAAGCCTCGCACGGCACGCACGAGTTTTATCGTGAACGAGCGCAGATCACGAAACGACTGATTCAGGAAAAGGGCTTTACCGCCGTCGCGGTTGAAGCCGACTGGCCTGACGCTTATCGCATCAACCGCTTTGTGCGCGGACTTGGCAGCGATGCCGATGCTGAAGAGTCATTGCGGGGCTTTGAGCGGTTTCCGCAATGGATGTGGCGCAATGCCGATGTGCTTGATTTCGTCGGCTGGCTGCACAATTACAACAACAGCCTCGGCCAGTATGCCAGAAAGATCGGCTTTTACGGGCTTGATCTCTACAGCCTGTTCGGTTCGATTGAAGCCGTGCTGCATTACCTCGATAAGATTGACCCGGAAGCCGCACAGCGGGCGCGTTTTCGTTATTCGTGCTTCGATCATTACGGCGAAGATTCGCAGGCTTATGGTTATGCGGCGGGCTTCGATCTGACGAGATCGTGCGAGGACGAAGTCGTGGGGCAGCTTAAGGAGTTGCAGCGCCGGGCGGCAGAACTGGCCAGCCGTGACGGGCGGGTTGCGGCTGATGAATATTTCTTTGCCGAGCAGAACGCGCGGCTGGTGCGCAACGCTGAGGAATATTACCGGCAGATGTTTCGCGGGCGCGTTTCGTCGTGGAACCTGCGCGACCGGCACATGGCCGAAACCCTGCACGCGCTGGCAGCGCATTTTGAATCGCAGGGCGAACAGGCAAGGATCGTGGTCTGGGAGCATAACTCGCATCTCGGCGATGCGCGGGCGACTGAAATGGGCGAGCGCGGTGAATGGAATGTCGGGCAGCTTGCGCGTGAACGGTATGGGCGTGATGCCGTGCTGATCGGTTTCAGCACGCACAGCGGAACGGTCACGGCGGCGTCAGACTGGGATGGCGCGGCTGAACGCAAGCGCGTGCGTCCGGCGCTCAGGCACAGTTATGAACTGCTCTTTCACGAAACGGGTGTGCCGCGCTTTCTGCTTGTTCTGCGCGAAAACGAAAAGCTGGCCGCCAGTTTGCGCACGCAGCGGCTGGAACGCGCCATCGGCGTGATTTACCGGCCTGAAACTGAACGCCTGAGCCATTACTTTCACGCGCGGCTGTCTGATCAGTTTGATGCGGTGCTGCATTTCGATGAAACGCGGGCCGTCGAACCACTCGAACGCACGCCGCTGTGGCATACAGGTGAAGCGCCGGAAACATATCCGTCAGGAATCTGAGCGACGGGGATTTTCAGAAGTTTTCAGACTAACCGTATTTCAGTATTCAGGACACAGGCCGCTCCTGACGGAGCTGCGGGCATTTTGCCGATTGCTATAAACAGGTCGCTCCTGACGGAGCTGAGAACGGCTCCCGGTTTCACCAGCGCATCATCGTTGATTCAATTGAAACCCGATCCGGATCAGGTTGAAGATCGGTATACGGAATCAGGCGTGTTGCGCGATTTGCCAGAATCGCGCAGTTCACGCCACGTTCCGGTTGCATGAATCACGCGATTCTGGCAAATCGCGCAACACGGCCTGACACTTAATTGAAACCTGAATTAATTTTCTATTCTTTGACTATCAGCACGCGCAGGAGTAGATTGCGCGTGTGGCTGCTTTCCTCACTACCGGCAATTACTAATCCATACTGAAAGCCGACCACAATTACCACAACCGGGCTGTTCTGACCGGCGTGTTCCCGTAAATCTCCTCCGCATGTCCGGGCAACAGCTTCGCGGCGTTCTCACGCTCACTGGAATTTCAGACGCTGCACTAATCATTTACTGACAACTTTCCCCTGATCCCTCATCTTCATTTCAGCCTGACGTGTCATTGAACCCGTGTGGCCTGAGTGCGCCACCTGCCGTGTTCCCAAAGGAGGAATGACATGCTGCGCTTTCGTTTCAGCTTCCGCGATACACACACAGAAAACAATCAGAGAGAAAAGGGGCGCAAGGCATTGAATGCCGGTCGCTGGCTGCTGGCGGCGTTGCTGCTGCTGGCCTGCGCCTGGTCGTTGCGCCCGGCTTCGGCTGAAAAACAGAAAGCGCCGGAGCAGATTTCGCAGACCGCCCTGCAACAGATTGCGGCGCTCGTGCAGGAAAAGGAATCACGCACTCCGGCGCAGCAGAAGATTGATTCGCACCTGCTGCTGGCGATCAGGGTGAAGCGGGGCGAGGCAATTGCCAGGGCCGTGCCTTCGGCGGCGCAGAACACCGCGCTCGCCGATGCTGAAGGCAACGTGGTCGTGGACATCAAAGCCGATGTCAGCAGCGACCTTCAGACAAAGATCGAACAGCTTGGCGGCGAAGTGATCGGAGCCTTTCCGCAATATCATTCGCTGCGCGCCCGTTTGCCGCTCATCAGCCTTGAGGCGCTGGCGGGCGAAGCGGCTGTGAAGTTCATCAGACCAGCCGAAGAACCGATGACCAATCGCGCTGAGCCGGGTCGCCGCGCAAACCCTCAGGCGCTGCGCGAACAGTCAGCCGCTCGCGCAGCACGACTCAGCGTGTTTCGCAACCAGCTCGCCGCAAAACTCGCCGCCTTAAAGATCAGCGCCACTGAACCGCACCGCGCATCAGCACTGACCGGGCCGGTTGATTCAGAAGGCGATGTGGCGCACCGCGCCGATCAGGTGCGCGCGCTCGGCATCAACGGAACGGGAATCAGAATCGCTGTGATGTCGGACGGCGTTGATTCACTCGCCACCGAACAGGCCGCAGGCGAACTGCCCGCCACGGTGACGGTCGTCCCAGGACAGGCCGGTTCAGGCGATGAAGGCACGGCCATGCTTGAAATCGTTTATGACCTGGCTCCGGGGGCCACGCTTTTCTTTGCGACGGCGGGAGGCGGGCCTGCGAATATGGCGACCAACATCACGACGCTTGCGGGCGCGCCTTACAACTGCAACATCATCGTTGATGATGTGACTTATCGTTCCGAAGGCGTTTTTCAGGATGACGTGATTTCGCAGGCGGTCAATACTGTCTCAGCCGCCGGAGTGCTGTTCTTTTCGTCCGCAGGCAATTCAGGAAATCTGAATGACGGAACTTCGGGCGTCTGGGAAGGCGATTTCGTTGACGGCGGCACACAGGCTTTGCTGCCGGGCGGCAATGTGCATGATTTCGGCGGCGGAGTTTACGGCAACACGATTACCGCCGCCGCCGCGGCAGGCCGCCGCGTGGCCCTGAAATGGTCTGATCCGCTTGGCGCCTCGAACAATGATTATGACCTCTACATTCTGAATTCAACTCTGACATCAATCCTCGATTCATCAACTAACACGCAGAACGGCACGCAGGATCCATACGAATCATCGAACATCAACGAAGCCGTCAATCAGCGCGTCGTCATTTTGCGCAAGACCGGAGCCGCAACGCGCGCGCTGCATCTGAACACCAATCGCGGGCGGTTGCAGATCAATACTTCAGGCCAGGTCTTTGGTCACAACGCGGCGGGCGCAGCCAATGCCTTCAGCGTCTCAGCCACCAATGTCGGCAATGCCGGTGGCGGTGTCTTTACCGGCGGCGCAGCCAATCCGGTTGAGACTTACACTTCAGACGGATTGCGCCGCATCTTTTACACGCCGGGCGGAACAGCCATTACGCCGGGCAATATTCTGTTCGGCACCAGTGGCGGGCAGGTACTCAACAAGCCGGACATCACGGCGGCAGATTGCGGCAGCACGAGCGCGCCGGGCTTTCTGACTTTCTGCGGCACTTCGGCAGCCGCGCCGCATGCCGCTGCGGTTGCTGCTTTGTTATGGTCATTCAAGCCTGCGCTGACTCCGGCCCAGGTGCGCAACGCGCTGCAAAGTTCCGCGCTCGACATTGAAGCGAACGGTTATGACCGCGATGCCGGATTCGGCATTGTCATGGCTTTGCAGGCCATCAGCGCCGTGTCATCAGCCGATCTGCAAATTACCAAATCCGACAGTCCTGATCCGGTCGTGGCGGGAAACAATCTGACTTACACCATCAACGCGAAAAACAACGGCCCCGACCCGGCAGCCTTCATTCAGGTGAGCGACAACGTTCCGGCCAGTACCACGTTTGTTTCGCTGACTTCCCCGGCGGGCTGGACGTGTACGACTCCGGCAGTGGGCGGCACCGGAGCGATTACCTGCAAAAAAGACACCATGGCCCTGAATGAAACCGCCGCATTTACGCTGGTCGTGCGGGTTGATCCCTGCACGGCAGGCAGTGCAACGATCAGCAACACGGCGTCAATTGCTTCGACCACTTCTGATCCGAATACAAATAACAATCAGGAAACGGCCACGACCACAGTCAACCGCAGCGCCGATCTGTCAATCACCAAATCAGGCGCGCCGGGCAATGTGATTGCCGGAAACGGGCAGATTACTTACACCATTGCCGCGACGAATAACGGGCCGAGCTGCGCGCAGAATATGCAGATCAGCGACACCATTCCGGCCAGTACGCGCTTCGTTTCAGCCACGAGCAGCGCAGGCAGCGTGCTGGTGACGCCTGCGGTCGGAGCTTCGGGCCAGGTGACGGCAACCTGGAACGGTGATACAGCGGTGAGCGTGATTCGCACACTGAGCATCACGGTCAGGGTCTGTTCTGAAGTCGCGTGCAACACCGTGATTACCAACACCGCTGTCGTCTCATCGCTCACACCTGATCCAACGCCGAACAACAATTCGGCGATTTCAAACCCGACCACCGTGCAGGCACAGTCTGATCTGGCGATTACCAAAACGGGAACGCCCGATCCGGTCATTGCCGGGCACGATGTGACTTACACGCTGACGGTCACCAACAACGGCCCGTCCAACAGCATCAATACTGTGGTCACGGATGTGCTGCCGAAAGGCTTCACCGTCGTCAGCCTCAACACCACTGCCGGAACCATTAACGCTGCGCCGCCTGATCCGGTGACGCAGAAAGTGACCGTGACCGCGACGCTCGGCACGCTTGGCGCAGCGGGGCAGTGTACGACGAACTTCCCGACCTCGGTCACAATTACGATTGTGGCGAATGTGCCGGTCAAATATCCGGTCGTCACCGTGACCAACACGGCCAGCGTCACGGGGGGCAACTGTCTGCCTGATCCGAACCTGACCAACAACACGGCGAGCTTCGATACCACAGTCTTTCCCGAATCAAACGATCCCGGACTGCCTGACCCGGCAGCTTCGGGCGTGCATGACGGGCGGGCCGGTTCGGTGCTGGTTTACAACATCTACACTTCAAACATCAGCAACCCGGCGCAGGAAAACACGCGCATCAACCTGACCAATATTTCAGCCGCTGAACCTGTCACGGTGCATCTGTTCTTTATTGATGGCAGCAGTTGTTCAGTGGCCGATTCAATCATCTGCCTGTCGCCGAATCAGACGGCGGCGATTCTGGCTTCGGATGTTGATCCGGGCGTGACGGGTTACATCATTGCTGTCGCGGTTGACTCGGAGACGGGATTGCCGCGCGCCTTCAACTGCCTGATCGGTGATGAATATGTCAAATTCAATTCCGGCCAGGCGGCCAATCTGGGCGCTGAAGCGATTGCCGCGCTGATGATCAATCCGGCAGGCGTCAATGCGAATGTTGATTCGGTGACGCTGAACTTTGACGGCATGAGTTACGCCACGCTGCCGCGCGTGCTGGCGCTCGACAGCCTGGCCAGCCAGTCCGACAACAATGCCACGATGCTGATCGTCAATCGCATCGGCGGTGATCTGCGGTCGAATCTCGGCAGCATCGGCACAATGTTCGGGCTGTTGTACGACGAACTGGAACATCCCTTCAGCTTCCAGTTCAGCGGTGGCTGTCAGTTCCGGGGCATTTTCGGCACCTCCGGCTTCCCGCGCACGACACCGCGAATGGGGCAGATTCTGCCGCCGGGTTCAAGCGGCTGGGTGCGGTTCAGAGCCATTGACGATGTGGCTCTGATGGGCGCAGCCATCAATTTCAACCAGTCAGCACCGGCCAATCAGAGCGCCTTCAACCAGGGTCACAACCTGCATCACCTGACTCTGACCGGCGCAGCGAGTCTGACGGTGCCGGTGTTTACTCCGAGCTGCCGCTGAGTTCAGGCGCTCAGTCGGCAGTGATCACAGCGACGAATCAGCGCAGCGCCTCACCAGTTGCGCTGATTCATCGCTTCAACTCAATGGATTCATTGCCAGGGTTCGACAAGCTCACCAGCCTGTCGAACCCTGACTGAGAATCAACAGACCCTGCCCGGTTTTGCTCCTCTCTGCGATCTGTGTTAACCTGGCTCCCTGGTTCATCAATTCATCAACTTAACAATTATTTTCAGGAGCTTCACGCCTGACTGCGCCGCAGATTCACCGTCTGTGGCGGCGCTGGTCAGCCGTTGTGAGTGAGAGGAGCGAAGATTGCAATGGCTAAACTTTCGATTCGTGATCTTGATCTGACCGGGAAACGTGTATTCATCCGGGTTGATTTCAATGTGCCGCTTGAAGGCGGCGTCGTAACCGATGACACGCGCATCACGGCGGCGATTCCGACTATTCAGTATGCGATGGACAAGGGCGCAAAGGTGATTCTGGCTTCGCACCTGGGGCGTCCGAAGGGGCAGAAGAACCCGAAGTATTCGCTCAAACCAGTGGCCGCGCATTTGTCAAAGCTGCTGGGCAAACCCGTGACGATGGCCGAAGACTGCATCGGTGAAGCCGCGCAGCAGGCCGTCAATTCAATGCAGAACGGCGACATTGTGCTGCTTGAAAACGTGCGTTTTTACCCTGAGGAAGAAGCCAACGATTCGGGCTTTGCCGCGCAGCTTGCAGCCCTCTGCGATGTTTATGTCAACGATGCTTTCGGCACGGCGCACCGCGCGCACGCTTCGACCGAAGGCATTACGCATCACGTCAGCCAGGCGGCGGCGGGCTTTCTGATGGACAAGGAACTGCGCTATCTGTACGGCGCGCTCTCAAATCCGCAGCGGCCTTTTGTCGTGATCCTGGGCGGCGCAAAGGTTTCAGACAAGATTCAGGTGATTGAAAACCTGCTGAAATCAGCCGATTCAGTGCTGATCGGCGGCGCGATGGCTTACACCTTTTTCCTGGCGCAGGGGCTGCCCGTCGGCAAATCGCTGGTCGAAGCCGACAAGCAGGATCTCGCCCGCCACCTTGAAGCACAGGCGAAGCAGCGCGGCGTTGATCTGCGCCTGCCGGTTGATCACGTCGTCGCTGCCGGGCCGGATGACGGCGCGAATGCAAAGACCGTCAGCGTCAGCGAAACTCCGGCTGATCTGATGGGCCTCGACATCGGCGCGCAGACGCAGCAGCAGTACAGCGCAATCATCAGCAACGCGAAAACGATCATCTGGAACGGCCCGATGGGCATGTTTGAAAAGCAACCCTTCGACGCAGGCACGCGCGCCGTAGCCCAGGCTGTGGCCGACGCTTCAGAAAACAATCACGCAATTTCGATTATCGGCGGCGGCGACAGCGTGGCGGCGATTCACGAATCGGGACTGGCTGACAAGGTGACGCACATCTCAACCGGAGGCGGCGCAACCCTCGAACTGCTCGCTGGTGACGTGCTGCCCGGCGTTGCGGCGCTGACTGAAAAGTAATCAGCCAGGATTAACAGGATTGACAGAAGCAGGGCCAGTGACCAGAAACCTGTCGCACTGAAGAAACCCGGCACATCCCCGTAGCACCGAACTGATTCACTGGCTTTGAATCAGCGCAGCTTTGGAAACAAAACAAATGAATTCGTTACTACGGGGGTGCGACCTGATTTCTTCAGGTTTCGTTAACCGGTGTCATTGAATCAAAGTCTGACTGTTTGATCCTGCTCATTCTGTCAATCCGGTCTGTTTTTGTTATTTGAGAATTTTGTGAATCGGTCGCGGAATTGAATCTTTCTTCTCTCTGCTGAGATGTATCACCCACCCATCCACGCCGGCATCAAAGGAGTTGCATTTTATGAGTCGAAATCTGCAAAGCCTCGTCCCGTTGCTGCTGTTGCTCGTGATGGTCACGGCCAGCGGTCTGGCGCAGTCACGCCAGACTTCACCGTCGCTGACGACTGAAGATGTGCAGCGGCGAAACCCTGCCGCAATGGTCACTGCCACCAGAACGGTGCAGAAGGATCAGCAGGCCGATGCTTTCACGGCGGCTGAGATTGCCTGGAATGAGCGTTACCGTCGGACGCTGCAGCGCGTGCGCGAACTTGAGCGGCAGGCCGATCAGGCCGAACTCGCCGTCGCGCGGGCACGCAACGCTTATTTCAATGTCAATCAGCCGCATGACGCGCAGGAACTCAATCGCCTGAACAATGAACAGGCACGCCAGGCTGCGCTGTCAAAACAATTGCGCGCCCAAGCTGAACAGGCTTTTGTGGAACTCAACGCCCTGCTTGAAGCAGCCCGCCGCGAGGGATTTCTGGTGCGAACTTACGCGCTTTTCAAACGCAACGGCGAGCCTGACCCTGACAGCTTTCGTGACCGTTTCATTGAACTCAGACAGGATTTGCAGGACGCCGAAGCCCGCGCCGCAGTGATGGATTTGCGCACACGTCGCGCCAACACCAATCTGCGCGTTAATGCCTGTGCGGGGCTCGTCAACAGCTTCAACTGTTCGGATATTTATTACGTCAACCGCCAGCGTGCCGAATTGCAGACGGCGCAGGAAGAACTGATTGCCGCTCAGGCGCGCATTGCGGCAGTGAAAAAGCAGATTGCTGAACTCATCGAGCAGGGCCGCCAGGCCGGGCTGTCATCGGGTCTGTTCAGATAGTTATTGATTTTCACCACGAAGAACGCAAAGGACACGAAGGAAAGAAAGAAGAGGAGAAGAGGGGAACAGGAGAAAAGGAGACAGGCAACAGCAGCGGCTCAGATAAGCTTTATCGCCGCTTTTTCCCTTCACCTTTTCTCCTCTTCTTTCTTCCCTTCGTGGTGAAAGACAAATTCTTACTATTTACCTGATTTCAATCATCAACCACGAGGAGACACATGCGAAAACCTGTGATTGCAGGCAACTGGAAGATGTACAAACTCATTGGCGATGCCGTTGCGACGGCGCTTGCGCTCAAGCCGCTGACGGCCAACGCCAATCATTGCGAGGTGATCATTGCGCCGACTTATCCGGCCCTGAAAGCAGTGGCCGACCGGCTGGAAGGTTCAAATATCAAAGTTGCCGCGCAGGACTTATCAACTGAAACAAAGTGGGGCGCACATACTGGTGAAGTCAGCGGCGATATGATCCGCGATGCCGGATGCTCGCACGTTATCATCGGCCATTCCGAACGCCGCCTGATGTATGGTGAAACAGATGAAACCGTCAACCGGAAGACGCGCGCGGCGCTCCATTTCAACCTGTTGCCGATTGTCTGTGTTGGTGAAACGCTGGCCGAGCGCGATGCAGGGATTGCAGAAAATGTCGTCCGCATGCAGCTTGATGGCGGTTTTGCCGGAATGAGCGAGTGGGATATGTTGCGCAGCATCATCGCCTATGAACCGGTCTGGGCCATTGGCACTGGCCGCACCGCGACGCCTGAACAGGCGCAGCAGATGCACGCCTTCATTCGCGGCTGGCTCAGGGAAAGTTTCAGCGCTGAAGTGGCTGAAAACCTGCGCATTCTCTATGGCGGCAGCGTCAAGCCGGAAAACATTTCAGACCTGATGCGCGAACCCGACATTGACGGCGCGCTGGTCGGCGGCGCCAGCCTTGACGCTGACAGCTTTGCGAAAATCGTGAATTACGAAAGATAAGTCAGTCAGCAGCGAGAGGACGGAACAGACGGAATAAACGAAACACACGGAAAGGAACTGAACGCATTCAGAAATTCTCCGTGTGTTTCGTTTATTCCGTCTGTTCCGTCCTCTCTTTTTTTCTGACTATGTTTTCTATTTGTTTCGCTGAAGTTTCCTGCGGCGTTTTTCCATCTGCAAATTATCGTGCGTGCCGTAGACCAGAATTTCCAGCGTTGAATTGATTTCGCCGCCGATCAGAATGACCAGCCCGGTCAGATACAGCCACAGCATCATCACCATCACGCCGCCAATCGAACCATAAGTCGCGTTGTAATTTGAAAAGCGGCCCAGGTAAAACCGCAGCCCGTAGGAAATCGCAATCCAGCAGATGAGCGCGAAGACCGAACCGGGCGTGATCCAGCGCCACCGCAGCGGCAGATTGGGCGCGAGGTAATAAACCAGATCAACGCCGAGCAGCACGAACACGATCAGCAGCGGCCATTGCGCAATGTTCCAGAAAACGTGATAGGCCGACCCGAAACCGTAAACCAGCGCGATTGATTCACCGATGCTGCCGCCAAAAAAGATCAGCGCCAGCGCCATAATCGTAAACACCGCCAGCCCGATGGTCAGAAAGATGGCGAGCAGTCGCTGCTTCCACCAGGGGCGATGTTCCTGCACGTTGTAGGCGACATTGAGCGAGCCGATCAGCGCGGCCATCGCTGATGATGAACTCCAGAGCGTGACGGCCAGACCGATGCTGAGCAGTCCGGGCCGCTGATGCTGCAGCACCTCAACTGCCGTGCCTGACAGCATCCTGAACGCTTCCGGCGGCAGCACGCGGCTGAGATAACCAAGCAGGCTGTCCATCAGGTCAGGAATCGGCAGAAACGCCAGCAGCGCCGCCAGAAACAGCAGCATCGGGAAGATTGAGAACAACAAATAATAAGCCAGTTGCGCCGCCCGCCCGAAGACATCATCCTTGAAACATTCATCCCACAGATGCTCGAACATCCGTGACAAGGGCGGGCGGCGCGGCGACAGAAACAACGGCGGCGCAGGCGTCGGAGCCAGCGGAATCGAAAGCCGCTGCCGCCACGTTGCGGGTCTGATCTGTGGCCTGCGTCGCTTCATGCCCACATCATTACATCGGCTGCAGGATCGTGTAAATCAGGTCGCAGCAGGAGACGGTGTTTCGCAGTTCCAGCTTTAGCTGGCTTTTGAATCATCAACAGACCAGCTAAAGCTGGAACTCCAAACACCGTCTCTTTGTGTTACGGAGGCAGAACGAAGATGTATTTTCACAAGGCAAAGTTCGGCGCAGGCCGTTTGAACGATAGTTCGCTGCGTGAAAATTCGTGTTCATTCATGGCTGAACTGTTCTGTTATCTGAGCATCACATAAACCCGACCGACATCAGCGCCATTCACAGTCACCATGACTTCAGTTCGTTGCGGCGCGTTTCTGACCGAACTGGCCAGGCTGCGCGGGATTTCGACATTGAGCTGATCGAGACCGACAAAGCTGCCCTGCGCGCCCGCGTACAACACTCGCGCAGCCTGCCCGCCGATGCTGACGCTGACCGCTGAAGCGTGGCGAAAGCCGGTGCCGTAAAGCACCAGAATATTCGGCGCGCCGTTGACCAGCACATCAAACGGAGACTGCTGATAAGCGATGCCATCAGCGGTGGCGAGCGCAGCGGCTTCGCCCTGGCCGCTTGCATCAGCGGTGAAAATCGCAGCGTCAGTCTGTGCAATGCTGACCGTGCCGAGCGCGAAAGTGCCGAGCGGCGAACTGACGATGACCTGCGCAGTGCCTGATTCGTCGGTCGCAATGCCGGGCGGGACGGCAAAGTTGATCTGATTCGGTGAGACGAAAAAGAGCGGCGCGCTGATGCCATTAACCGTGACTGATGTTCCGGCCAGCGTGAGCGGCAGCGGCAATGCCTGCGCTGTTTCAGTGCGCGCGGCGAGGTTTGTTCCGAAGGCAGCGACAATCGAATCGGGCGCGATAAAACCGGCGCGATAATTGGCGGCATTGACCACTGCGAGCGGTGACGCTGCGACGACTTTGATGCTGATCGTGCGGCTGTCACTCAGGCTTTCATCGCGGGCGGTGAAGGTGATCTGAAATGTTTTGCCCGCATCGTCAATGCCCGGCGTCCATTTGAATTCACTGCGCGTGAGATTGTTTGTTGCTTCAGTTGTCGTGAAAGTTGCGCTGTCAGGCAGACCCTGTGCCGTGATCGAAAGCGGAACCTGTGAATTGAAATCGCTGGCGGTGATGCTGAAGCTGACGGGCTGGCCTGCAATGGCCGTTTGCGTGGCAGGCACAGCCAGCACGGGCGGCGCGGCGGTGCTGACCGGATTGAAGCCATTGATTCTCATGCGCTCAACAGTGGTCATCGTGGTCAGCGTCACAAAGCTGCCCTGAAAGGCTGCGCCGCCGATGGTGTAAAGGTTGCCGTTCACGCCTGTGGCAGCGAGCATCGAACGCGGCACAGGCTGATTGAATGAACTGTCGAGCGTGAACCACTGATTGCGCTGCACGTCATAAGCTTCAACGGTCGGGACGGGCTGACCCGTAATCGGATCTTCGCCGCCACAGATCAGCCAGACCTGATTGCCTGCGGCATCGGTGCCGGTTGCGCTGACGGCAAAGCGCCGCGCCCGGCTGACGCTCGCAATCGGTGACCACTTCTGAGTCGTGAAATCGAATACCTCGGCGCTGGTGAGGCCGCCCGTGAGGCCGAATCCACCAGCCACAAACAGCCGACCATTGATAACTGCTGACGTGTGGCCGTAACGCGCCGTCAGCATCGGCGGCAGTTCGCGCCACTGATCAGACTGCGGCTGATAAGCGCGCACCGCAGCCACCGCGCCGCCCAGATTGTTGAGGCCGCCAGTCAGATAAAAAGCGCGGCGCGCCTCGTCAGCCGCCAGCGCGTAAAAATATCCGGCAGCCGGAACCTGAGCCGCCTGCGACCACGCATTGCCCGCCACGTCGTAAACGAAATGCTGCGGCGACGGAATAGCTGACGCGGAAGTGAAACCGCCCGGCAGATAAATCCGGCCATTCAGAAAGACTGCCGCGCCGCTGCTGAGTCCGGCGGGCATTGGCGTGAGGCCCTCGCTGGTCCAGGTGTTGCTGAGCGGATCAAAGCGGCTGACGGTTTCAATCGTTGCGCTGCTGAGCGATGAAGTGCGCCCACCGAAAATAAAAATGTAACGACCATCGCTCGCGGCCTGAAGCCGCTGCAGCGGGAACGGCAACTGCTTAACCGCTTCCCATCGCCGCGCCAGCGTGAATTCACCGCTGCACGCTTCGGTTTCGCTGCCTTCGTCATCGGTGGCGACAAGGCACAGCCGCGCCTGCGACAAATTATCAAGCGCCGGAATCGTCCAGTTGAATGACTGCGCGTTGCCGGGCAGTTCGCTGGCGATGTCGCTGACCTGTGTCATCGTTGCGCCCGCGCTTTGCACCAGCTTCAGGCGATGCCTTGCGACTGCGCTGTTATCTGCTGACTGCCAGCGAATGCTGACGGTGCTGCCAGTAAATAATTCATCGCCGCTCACCGGGCTGATAAAAGCGACAACGGGCGGCGTTGGCGTGGTGTAAGTGAAAGCGCCGCGCAGCGTCGTTTGCAGCGCGCCGTTGCTGATCGTGACATCAACTGCGCTGCTCGCGGCTGCCGCAGGCGCGATGACGCGCAGCGTACCGGAGTTGATGAAATTCACTGCGGCTATGACTGAGCCGAATGAAACCCTGGTCTCAGGATTGAAATTGTCGCCTGTGATCGTGACTGCTGAACCGCCGCGCAGCGAACCTGAAGCAGGGAAGATGCGATCAGCCTTTGGCGCGAGCGCGGCGCTGCCCGGCTGGTAATAGAGAAAGCCGTTGGCGAATGCCGTGCTGCCGTTGCGATTGACGAGGCGCACCATCACCGCGCCCGCGCTGTGCGGCGGCACAATGGCCGTCATCGTGGCGCTGCCGGTGACATTCAACTGCTGCGCCGGAATGCCATCAAAGGTCAGCATTGAATCTGCCGAATCAGTAAAACCGCTGCCGGTGATTGTGACTGTGGTTCCGCCGACAGGCGCGCTGAAAGCCGGGCTGATGGCAGTGATTTGCGGCGCTGTTTCGCTGCCGGGTCTGATGATGGCAGGGCTGGCTGAACGCGCTGTCAGGCGAATGTCATCAATGTACCAGCCGTCGGCGGTTCCGGCCTGATCGGTCAGTAAACGAAAGCGAATCCGCGCGCGGCGCTGACCTGCGAGCGCGGGCAGACTGATCTGCGCCTGTCTGAATTCAGCCTGCTTTCCGGTAAAGGCTGCGGCCTTCGTCCACGTTGCGCCATCGTCAATTGAATATTCAACGAGTCCGTAATCATAGCGAAATTCGAGGTCGTAACTTTGCGCGATGGTCAGCATCACATCGCTCAATGCGGTCAGATCAAGGAGCGGCGAGATGATGGATGAATCGCTTTTGCTGGCATAGCTGCCTGCGGGGCTGTCAGTCCAGGCGTGCGTGGCCGAAGCTGCGCGCTGCGTTGTGATGGCCCACGCGCCTGAAGCGATCCATCCCTGATTGCCGTTCTCAACGTCATCAGCCAGGATCGTTTTTTCGCGCACCAGCCCGGCGGTGGCAATGAATGTGGCCGACTGACCCGCCGCAGTCATCAAGTCGTCATAAGTCACGATGATCTGGTCGCCCGCTTCAATCGAGGCCTGCAATGCGCCGTCGCCGCTGCTGGCGCGGCCTGCAGCAATTCGCAGCGAAGCGGTGAAGCGGCCTTTCACTGCCGGGTCAGCAATCGCCGTCAGCGTTTCGTGATCGCCTGTCACCGAACTGCTGAACTGAATGCGCGCACTGGCGGCGTTGTAATCATTGAGCGTGATGTGAATGAGTTCACCGCTGACGTAATTCTTTTTGTCGAGTTGCAGCGAAGCCGTTTCGCTGCACCAGGGCGGCAGATCGAAGGCTTCAACGGGCGCATTGTCAGCCGCGCCGGAAGAATCGGCTGAAAAGCCCAGGCCGCGACTGGCAAAGGCCTGCCACAACAAACGCTGATTTGCGCCGTGATTGACCGTGCGATCAGCGAGCAGAATGGCGTCGCGGGCCTCGAGAAAATCAGGTTCAGGCGGCGTCAGCTTCATCCCGTCAACGACGAGTTGCAGGCTCAGCCGCTGGCCTTCATTGAAACCGTACTGCTGAATCAGTCGCACCCGCATTTCCCATAATGCCACGCACCAGATTTCACCCGCCGCATGCACTGACGGGCTGAGCGACAGCGCAGCGAATGTCAGCGGGTAAACGGCCCGGCTGGTGCTGTACGGATAACGCCTGATGCCCTGCGCATAGTTGTTGCGCACATACTGGCCAATGGCATACGCGCCATCGAGCGGATCGCTTTCCTGCCGCAGCAGCGCGAGCGCAAAGTAATCAGACCAGCCTTCGCCCATGCCACGCGACTGAAACCCTGACAGTCCCGTGCCGTTGCCAATCAGCCGATTACTCGCGCCGTGCGTCAGTTCGTGCAGGATGACAGTCTGATCGAAATCACCATCAGGTTGCGGCGAACCCGACCATAAGAACATCTGCACGCGACCGGGGCGACCATCCGGCGGGGTTGAGAAATTGGCATTGTTCGTGCCGCTGCCGTCCTGCGCGTCGGCCTGAATCGCATCGCCTTCAACGCCTCCGAGTCCGAAATTGCGCGTCTGAAAATTCCCGGCTGTCTCAGTGAAACCGAACGAGTAAAGAATGTCGTGATAACGGTTCACCCAGTAAAACAGATTCACGAGCGCCGCTTTCTGATTCGCTTCCTGATAAGGCGGCTGAGTGAAATCAACCGGAAAGGTGAAATTGCCATCGGGCACTTTCAGCAGCGGCAGATCGGCCTGATTGTTGCCGTCGCGGTCAGTGTGCGCGTCGGCATTGTTGCTGATGAGTGAATCGGCGGCGGCTCCGGCCCACCAGTCAGCATGCTGATCGCCGGGCGCAAAGATCACTGCGCCGTTGAATGGCTCAGTCCGGAACGGCTTGTCCTGCCGCTCGACAATGGCCGGGTTGTCAGTCGTGTAAGGATTGCCAGGGCGCGGGCTGTCACCGGAATAGATCAGTCCATGCGGTGGAAGCAAATCGTCTTCGTAACAGGTCAGATTGTAGCGATAGAGCAGCGAACCGCGTTCAGCGTCAACCACGATCAGATAAGCATCGGCTGTTCCCTGGGGCCAGAGTTCAAATTCCCACGCAAGCCGCAGTTCATCAGCCGAGAGCGGGAAAAAGACCAGTCGGGCATTAACGCTGCGCGCAAAATCAGCGGGCTGCTCAATGGTCTGAAGCTGTTCCTGTCCTGCAACCGATGCTGCCAGCGGCGGTGAATGACTAAGCTCAGTTCCGGCAAATCCGGCAGCGAGCGCGAGAGCCGCGCTGACGCTCAGCCCTGGTTTATTCTGCCTGATCGAATTTGCCGCGCCAGGCATCAGTTCGCCGGTGGTGGCAATGACGGCTCCGTGACGGTCAAGATGCGTCGTCAGTCGCGCCTGGAAAACATCAATGCCATTGACGCGCTGCTGCAATGTCAGATGCGTCAGGCCGCTCGCTGATGAATCGCGCCGCACCACACTGAGTCCGGTCAGATCCTGCTCACT
Organism: Blastocatellia bacterium; assembly: GCA_046331565.1. Lineage (GTDB taxonomy): Bacteria > Acidobacteriota > Blastocatellia > RBC074 > RBC074 > DASRDU01. The sequence goes on along the minus strand of JAXLQP010000001.1, from coordinate 1,416,711 downwards.
GAGGTGATAAAGATCAGCGTTGGCGGCCAGAAAAGTGCGGGCAATTGTTTCGGGTTCGTCCTGAGCAGGCGCGCTGAGTGCTTCAGCCGCGCTGTAAACGCGCGCCGGTGAGCCTGTCATTGAGTCCCGGCGCAGCCGCACGTCAGGATGCGAACGCATCAGGCGCGGCTGTGCGGTGTGCGATGAAAAACGGCGGTTCTGAAGGCCGGAATTGAAGCCGGGCGAAAGTTGCCGGTCAGCGCGAATATCGAAATTCTCAAGCCTGTGTGCTGTGCGATGCCGGGCGGCTGATTGTCTGATGCGCGGTAAAGCCGGGCTGACAGGCGAACTGCTGCTCAGCAGAACTGAACTGATCCTTGCGGGCAGGTGGCCACGTTCAGCGAAAACAGTCAGAAAAGAAAGCGCAATCAGTAAGGCAGGGATGGCCGGATGAACGTGTGAGGAGCGTTTCATGGGCAATTTGCTTTGATCGGTGGTGATGTGCTGCCTGGCGCACTGTCGCTCGCGCAGGCCGGGCGGCTCCCGGCAGGCACACAACTGCCGGACAGCAATGAATGCTGTTGCCGCCGTCCTGCGTGAGACTGACAGTGTTTGCGGACATCAGTCTGCAGATTGCCTTAAATTGCTAATCAGGCCATTAATCAACGGAGTGGCTGGCTGGTCGTCAAAAATTTCTTTAATCGAAACTGGTCTTTCCAATCGGCGCGCATTCGGGCAATCATAGTGGACGCAGGCTGCGAGGCAGTTTGGCACCTTCATTGCAGAATATTCAGGAGAACCGATGATTCAGGACTTCGACGCGCAGGCCTTTCGCCAGGTGATGGGGCAGTTCGCTACCGGCATCACGGTCATTACGACGGTGGATGATGACGGGAATCTTTACGGCATGACCGCCAATTCATTCACTTCGGTATCGCTTGACCCGCCGCTGCTGCTCGTGTGTGTCGGACGTGAACTCGATTTTGCGCGCGTCATTACCAGCGCCTCACATTTTGGCGTGAACATTCTGGCCGCCGGGCAGGAAGATCTGTCGCGCCGCTTTGCGACCAGAAGCATTGATAAATTTGCGGGCCTCAGTTACCGACCTGGCAGGTCAGGCGTGCCGCTGCTGGCCGGGACGCTCGGCCACATCGAATGCGCCCGGTATGAACTGCTGCCCGGTGGCGATCACGTCATTGTGGTAGGCCGAATCGAGCATCTGGAATACAGGGGCGGCGAGCCGCTGGTCTATTTCGGCAGCCGTTATCGCTGGCTGCAGCCCTGACAGACCGGCTTCATTGAATCAGGCCTGGAAAAAGCATAGAGATGACGGAACAGACGGAATCAGGACTCGGCAGGGTCTGAACTTTCCGTGTGTTCCGTTCATTCCGTCTGTTCCGTCATCTCTCTTCCTGCTGAATCGCTGTCGTCACCCCCGGCGAATCACAAGACCCGTCTTGCTTTCAGACATGCTTTCGGCTACCATCCCGTCTTACTTGAGGTGGGCGCAGGCCCACCTTTTTAGTTTCCGCTTTGAGTTTGCTGAAGACCGGATGGTGAAAGCTGATCCTCGAATTGTCGAAATCGCTGAACGCGTGACCGCGCGCGAAGGGCTGGAACTGGTTCACGTTGAAATGACAGGCGGGCGCGGCAGTCAGATTCTGCGGATTTATATTGATAAACCCGGCGGCGTGACGCACGAGGATTGCGTGGCAGTCAGTGAGCAGGTCAGCGTGATTCTGGATGTTGAAGACCCGATTCCGGGAGCTTACACGCTGGAAGTCAGTTCACCGGGACTGGATCGCGGATTGTATAAACCGGCGGATTACACCCGCTTTGCAGGTCTGCCCGCACACATCCGGTTAAGTGAACCGGTGAACGGGCAGCGTAACTTTCACGGCACGCTGATCGGGCTTGATCAGGACGGCGAACCGGCGGCCCTGCTGGATGATGAACAGGGCAGGCGACATCGCCTGCCGCTCGACAAAATCGCCAAAGCGAACGTCGAGATTGAACCCTGAATAGTGGGCATTAGTGATTAGTGGTTAGTAAAGCTTTCCTCAAACTAACCACCAGCCACTGACCACTGACTACTGACTACTGACAAAATGAACAGTCTTAGTTCAATCGCACAAAACATCGAACTGCTGAGCAAGGAAAAGAAAATTGACTCAGCCGTTATCGTCAGCGCCATCGAAGATGCGGTCGTGATGGCGGCGAAAAAGCAGTTCAAATCCAACGAGGATTTGCACGCCCGCTACAGTCCCGAAACGGGAACGGTCGAACTGTTCGCCATCAAAACAGTGGTGGACGAAGTCGCCGATGCCTCACGGGAACTGACGGTCGCTGAAGCCAATGCGGAAGTCGGCGAGGGCGCTGAAGTCGGGGATATGCTGGAACTGCCGCGCCCGGTCGAGGAACTCGGACGCATTGCCGCGCAGACCGCCAAGCAGATCATCCTGCAAAAAGTCCGCGAGGCCGAACGCAACAACGTTTATGAGGAATACATCGGGCGGCTCGGCGAACTGATCAACGGCTACGTCAAGCGCTTCGAGGGCGGCAGAATCATCGTGGACATGGGCAACGGCCTGGAAGCCGTGATGCCGAAAAATCAGCAGTCGCGCCTGGAAACCTTTACGCAGGGCGAGCGCATCAGAGTTGTGATCAATGATGTCAGCAAGGAAGCCAAAGGCCCGCAGGTCGAGGTTTCGCGTACCAGCCCGGAACTGATCAAACGACTGTTTGAAATGGAAGTGCCGGAAATTTACGACGGCACTGTGGTCATTAAAGCCGCCGTCAGAGAACCCGGCGAGCGCGCCAAAATCGCCGTGGTTTCCAATGAACGTGATGTTGATCCGGTCGGCGCGTGCGTCGGCATGAAAGGTTCGCGCGTGCAGTCAATCATCCGCGAACTGCGCGGCGAAAAGATTGACATTATTGAATGGTCAGAAGACCCGGCCATCTTTGCCGCCAACGCGCTGTCGCCGGCGAAGGTCAGCAAGGTGGCGGTGATGGATTTTGAAAGCAAGAAACTGCAGGTCACGGTTGAGAACGATCAGCAGAGCCTGGCCATCGGCAAGCGTGGTCAGAACGTGCGACTCGCGGCCCGCCTGGTCGGCTGGGATATTGACATCCGCAGTGAAGAGGAGATGAAGCGCGAAGTCGCCACGCAGATGCAGCAACTGATTACGGCTGACATTGTTCCGGTGGCTTACATCGAAGGCATCACCGCTTCGGATTCGGCGGCGCTGGCTGAACACGGCATTGATACGGTCGAACAACTCGCTGCCGCGACGGTTGATGAAATTTCAGAATGGCTTGATCTGAGCGTGGACGAAGCGCAGCACCGGATTGAGCAGGCGCAGGAGATCGTGGCTGCACGCGAAGCCGCGCTGGCTGAGCAGGCCGCCGCGACTGGAACTGAGGCTGCGGCAGAACAGGATGAGGCAGAAGCCTCGGAAACCGCGGCTCCGGCTGAATAAGCATCATAAATTATGAACATGCTGATTCAGAACAGAGCGGGTTTTCCTTTTACGGAAACTTATAAAGGACTCAATGGGCAAGGTCAGGATTTACGAATTAGCGAGAGACCTCAAACTGGAGAGCAAGCAGATCATCGATCATGCTCGCCGGATGGGGGTGGACGTCAGTGTCCCATCGAACTCTCTCGACGAACCAATTGCCGAGAAGATCAGGGAAATCTATTTCCCTAAAAAAGAGCAGGCCGTGACGCACAAGGCTCGTCTGGTCAAAACCGCCAGACCGCAGACTGCGACCGAACCTGCCCCATCGGCCCCCGAAGTACATACCCCTCCCGCGCCAGCCGAACAGGCCGCTCCCGTTACCGCACAGAAAGTCGAAGCCGCTCCGCCGGAAGCTGCGAAAGCGCGACTCCTCAAGATCGTGCCGCCGACACCTCCGGCTGAGCCTGACGTCGTTGCCGAACCGGAACCGCCAGCTCCCGAACCGGCAGTCGAAACGACGGCTGAACCCGAAGTCACGGCGGCGCCTGTTGCCGAGCCTGCGCTGACTGAACCAGTCGCGGCTGAACCAGCGCCGGTGCCGGTCGCGCCCGAACCGAAACAGGTCGTCAGGGAAATCACGCCGCCCGTGACACCGCCCGCGCCGACTGCGCCAGTGGCTGAACCGGAACCGGTAGTCAGCGCGCCACCGGCTGCGCCCGCGCCGCCCAAAGCGCCGGTCACACCGCCGCCGCAGCATCGCACGCCGCCGGGCAGACCGGCTTCAACCACGAATGTCATTCGGCTGGCCACTCCGACGCGGCCATTGCCGAAACCCGTTCAGCCGCAGCGTCCGGCGCCCCAGGCACAGCCTGCCCGGCCTGCGCCTGGCAGACCCGGCACAACCAGGCCTGCTGTGCCCGGCCAGACCACAGCCAAAGAGAGCACTGAAGTCCATCTGCTGCCGTCGGGGGCCGTGCAGCGCACCACTTACGTTCCGCCCCGCGACAACCGTCATAAGGGCCGACACGCGAAACCGCGCGGCGGCGTGGCCGACAAGCAGGAAGGTCATCAGAAACCGGTTCCGGGGCGTCGCCCGGTCGTGCAGGTGGCCCCGCGCGCCGTTCCGGTCGAACTCAAACCGGTGCGCCTGGTCGAAGGCAGCACGGTGCGCGAGTTCGCTGAAAAGCTGGAAGTTGCGCCCAAGGAAGTCGTGGCCGAGTTGTTCAATCGTGGCGTGATGGCCACCATCAATCAGACGCTCAATCCTGATGTGGCCAAAGAGATCGGCAGGGCGTTCGGTTTTGATGTCTCGTTCGGCGCCTTCGAGGACATGATCATCGAATCCGAATTCGAGATCACGCCCGAAGCGATGGAAGACACCGACCCGCGCGCGCCGGTCGTGACCGTGATGGGACACGTTGATCACGGCAAGACCAGCCTGCTCGATATGATTCGCTCGACCCGCGTGGCCGAGGGCGAAGCCGGTGGCATTACGCAGCACATCGGCGCTTATTCGGTCGAAGTCCCGAATCCTGACAATCCGGTTGAAAGACGCCGCGTGGTCTTTCTCGACACGCCAGGTCACGAAGCTTTCACGATGATGCGCGCACGCGGAGCCAAAGTCACCGACATCGTCGTGCTCGTCGTGGCTGCCGATGACGGCGTGATGCCGCAGACGGTCGAAGCCATCGAGCATTCCAGGGCCGCCGGGGTTCCGATCATTGTGGCCATCAACAAAATTGACAAACCCGACGCCAATCCTGAGCGGGTCAAAAAGGAACTGGCTGATCGCGGACTGCTCTGGGACGGCTGGGGCGGTGACACGTCCATGGTCGAGGTGTCAGCCAAAAAGAATCTGAATATCAATAGTCTGCTGGAACTGATTCTGCTCCAGGCCGATCTGATGGATCTGAAATCCAATCCGAAACGCATGGCGACCGGGACGGTGCTGGAAGCCAAACTTGATCGCGGGCGCGGCGCGGTGGCGACGGTGCTGATTCAGAACGGCACCCTCAGGGTTGGCGAACCGTTCATCGTCGGCAATTATTTTGGCAAGGTGCGCGCGCTGATGGATGACCGGCTCAGACGAATTCATGATTCAGGCCCGGCGACCCCGGTTGAGATTCTGGGTCTCGAAGGCGTGCCGCAGGCTGGCGATCAGTTCCAGGTTGTCGCTGACGTGGCCAAGGCGCAGCAGATTTCCAGCTACCGGCAGTCGAAAGCCCGCATGTCGGCGCTGGCCCGCACTGCCGCACGCGGACTCGATCAACTGGCGCAGCAGATGGAATCCGGCGAGGTCAAGGAACTGCTGGTGATTCTGAAAGCTGACGTGCAGGGATCGGTGGAAGTCCTCAAGGACACGCTCAGCAAACTTTCAACCGACAAGGTCAAGGTGCGCATCATCCGTTCGGCGGTCGGCGCGATTACCTATGACGACGTGCTGCTGGCGAGCGCCTCGAATGCGACGAGCAGCGGCGCTGCCACCGTCATCATCGGTTTCAACGTCCGGCCCGAAGCGCGCGCGAGCGAAGCAGCCCGCCAGGAGAGCGTGGACATCCGGCTGCATTCGATCATTTACAAGGTCGAAGAGGAAATTCGCAACGCGATGATCGGCATGCTGGATGCCACGATCAGAGAAAAGGTACTTGGCAAGGCCGAAGTCCGCGATGTGATTCGCGTGCCGAAAGTCGGGTCTGTGGCTGGTTGTTATGTCATTGATGGTTCGATCAAACGCACGGCGCGGGCGCGGCTCATCCGCGACAACGTCGTGATCTTTGAATCAGCCATCGGCAGCCTGCGTCGCTTCAAGGACGATGTCAGCGAAGTGCAGCAGGGTTACGAATGCGGCATCACGATTGAACGCTTCAACGATTTCAAGGTCGGCGACCAGATCGAAGCTTTCGTTGAAGAGAAGATCGCGGCCACTCAGCTCTGAAAACAGTGGTCAGTGGTCAGTGGTTAGTAGTCAGTGAAGTGCTTCTGAAAATCACTGACTACTAATCACTGACCACTGACCACTAACCACTATGTCCTACCGACCTGAAAGACTGGCGCACGAACTGAAGGATCTGATCAGTTCCATCATTGCGCGTGAACTGCACGATCCGCGCATTGGTTTTGCCACGGTCACGGAAGTCAAAGTCAGCCGCGATCTGCGCCACGTCCGGGTCTTTGTCAGCGTCTTTGACGAGGCCGCCAGGCAGAAGGAAACCATTGCCGCCCTCAATCACGCCGCCGGGTTCGTGCGGCACGAGGTTTTTTCGAGGCTGCGCCTGCGCCACAGCCCTGAGATTGTCTTTGCACTTGATGAATCGGTTGAGCGCGGCGACAAAATGTCGCGGCTGATTGATGAAATCAGCCGTGATCTGCCGCCCGCCACCACCGCTGAAGCAACCCCGGATGCTGATTCGGTCAACACTGAATTTTCCCGCCACCATTCCGAACTGAATGATCAGCCGCCCCACCCTGCTGATCGTCAGCAGCCAGGCGCTGATTCCGGCTGAATGATTGCACAGACTGGTGACGGTTTTACCGGGTGAAGAAGTAAAACTGCCATGCTGAGTCAGGTAATTGAACTTATTGAAAAGAACCAGCGGTTCGCCGTAACTTCCCACATTCGCCCTGACGGTGACAGCCTGGGTTCCTCGCTGGCCTTGTTCTGGATTCTGCGCGGACTGGGCAAGGATGCCGAAGTCATCATGTGTGACGATGTCCCGCAGGCTTACGAACGGCTGCCCGGTTCTGAACTGGTGCGAGTCGTGCCGGATATTGACCGGGCTTACGATGCGGTCTTCGTCATTGAATGCAGCGACGTGACGCGGCCCGGACTGCCGAAACTGAAGGAGCAGTTCGTCGTCAACATCGATCATCATTCGACCACTGAACTCTTTGGCAACGTCAACTGGATTGATTCCACTGCCGCTGCCGTCGGCGAAATGATTTACAACCTGGCCAAAGCCATCGGCGCGCGCATCACGCCGGAACTGGCCAGTTGCGTGTATGCCGCCGTCCTGACCGATACCGGCTCGTTCCACTTTTCCAACACCACCGAACGCACCTTCAAAATCGCCAGCGAACTTGTCCGTCACGGCGCGCAGCCGGCCAAACTGTCGCAGGCAATTTTCTATTGCTATCCTTACAGCAAAATCAAACTGATCGGTTCGGTACTCTCCACCCTCCAGCGTGATGAAACCGGTTCCATCGCCTGGATCAGAATGACCAGAGACGCGATGCAGGAGGCCGGGGCTTCTGAAGAAGACACCGACGGCATCATCAATTACCCGCTGACCATCGGCGATGTTGAAGCCGCCGCTTTCTTCCGTGAACTGCCGAACAACACCATCCGCACCAGCCTGCGCTCAAAAAACCGCGTCAATGTGGCCCGCGTGGCTGAACAATTCGGCGGCGGCGGACACGCCAATGCCGCAGGCTTTACGCTGACGGCTGATTATGACGAACTCAGCCGCCAGGTGATCGAGAAGCTCAAGGATGCCGTCAGAGTTGCGCCGCCCGTCAACGGCAACGTCATCAAGCCGCGTTAAGGCTGCCACACAGTCAGAAATTCACAGGGCTGAGAAGTTGAATCATTCACCTTTTCAGTCCTGTTTGCTTATGGCACAAGCGATTTTGCTGACCGGCGCGCGGTGAAAGGTGTCATCCGGCCCGGATTTTAGTATCCTGCGTGCGGACTGCTCATCATCTGCGAGGGACATCAATGAAAGCTCTCTGCTGCCTGATCGTTGTTTTCGTCGTCTCGCTGACGGCGGCCTGTCACAAGCCGCTTTATTCAGGCGTGGCGCAGATTGAGATTACTCATTCGCCGAGTCGGCAGAAAGTCACTGAAAGTCAGGCCACGCCGCTTGAAAAAGTCATCGCGGCGGCCATCGAACAGACGCAGTACACGAAAGGCTACGATCCGGCTTACACAAAAATTGACTATCCGAACGGCGACGTGCCGAAGGAAACAGGCGTCTGCGCTGACGTGATCGTGCGCGCTTTCAGGGCCGCGAACATTGATTTGCAGAAGGAAGTCCACGAAGACATGACCGGCAATTTCGCGGCCTACCCAAAAACGTGGGGCGCGCGCAGGCCGGATGCAAACATTGATCATCGCCGCGTCGGCAATCTGATGAAATGGTTCGAGCGGCAGCACAAATCGCTGCCGGTGACGAAGAGCGAAGCTGATTACGCGCCCGGCGATGTGGTCGCTTGGGATCTGGGCAACGGTCGCCAGCACATTGGTCTGATAACGGATGTAAGGAATAATGGAGCCGCGCGCTGTCTGGTCGCGCACAACATCGGCGCGGGTGCGCAGGTTGAGGACGTGCTCTTTGCGTGGCAGGTGATCGGGCATTACAGGTATTTTCAGAAAAGTGAACCGGCAAAGACGGCTTCAAACAGCGGAGCCGCTGGTGAGTTGAAAATTGGAACTCTGGGCAGAGATTTGATTGATGGATGCGGATGTTCGCTTCAGCTTCTTCAGGATTTCCGCCGAAAGCGTGAGCGTTATGTTTTTATCTGCAACCTGGATGAAGATCCAGTTATGAACATAGACGGGCAGAACATCAAACTTGAAGAACTTGAGCAGAGCCAGTCGCCACAGGGTGAAGTCAGAAAAGGCGAACGTCACACTGAACTGTACCGTGCAGGTGATTTGAATGTCCGTATTGATTATGTCGTGACCGGAGTCTGCGATCCGAAAGATGAGGGTTGTGAAGTCACCTGGTATGATGCGACTGTCACCGTGACTCGTGGCAATCAGAAAAAAGTTATGAAAACAGTCGGAGTCTGCGGGTGCTGATAACGAATTTTCAGTCTGAGTCAAAGCGCCGCAGCGTCTGGTGACTTGTCACCGCTTTAGCTTTCGGAACTGCGATCTCCGTCGAAGCTGCAACGCTCGAACGAAAAGCGGTGACAAGTCACCGCACTCCACACGCTCCGGGTGACCGGGAGTGTTCGTCCAAATAGTGATTTGTGTTATGACGATTACGTATCAAATGCTGTTTTCTTCTCTCAATTTCGCCAGTCAGAGACTCGCTTTGTTTGCGCTGCTTTTGCTGATGCTGCTGGTTTCATCCTGCCGCCAGCCGCCGCAGTTTAATGGCCTGTGGCACGGTGTCGTTTATCTCAGCGAACAGGAAGGCGACGAAGTGCCGTTCAAAATTGAACTGAAAAAAGAAGGCGATCAGGTGACGGGCGCGCTCGTCAACGGCGATGAGCGGATCACCTCAACCGGCGGTTCGTGGGATGGCAAAAATCTGAAACTGCGCTTCGATTTTTATGACGCCGAACTGACAGCGAAACTCATTCGTCAGGAAATGATCGGTGAATTCACGCGGCAGTGGCAGAAGCAGACGCTCCGGCGGCCACTCAAATTCTGGCGTGAGGCGAAGAACTTCAATCCGCCTGATCGCAGCGGAAAGAATGTCAGCGGCGAATGGCTGCTGCACGTTGGCGAAGGCGACAATCAGAAAGTCTGGCGCGCTTCGTTTCGGCAGAACGGTTCGGACGTGACCGGCACGATCATTCCGGTCAGCGGCGACTGGGGCGTGATGACCGGAAATTTTTATGAAGGTCGCCTGATGCTCGCCCGTTTTGACGGCATCAATGCGCGCACCTTCCGCGCCGTGCTGCGCGACGACGGCAAACTTGAAGGCGCGGTTGATTTCGGGCTGCCCAACAGTCGCACGCGCAGGGTCATTGCTGAAAAAGTCAGCGAAGCGGCAGGTGACGCAAAGAATGCTGTGCCTGATCCGGACACGATGACGAAGATGAAAAATCCGGCAGAACCGTTTCGCTTCAGTTGCGCCGACATCAACGGCAAAACGGTTTCCTCCACCGATGAACAATTCAAAAACAAAGTCGTCATCGCTTCGATTACCGGAAGCTGGTGTCCGAACTGTCACGACGAAGTGAAGGTGCTCAACGAGCTTTACGACAAATACCACGCGCAGGGACTGGAAGTAGTGCTGCTCGGATTTGAATATACCGGCGATGTGCCACGCGACCGCGAACAGTTGCGGATTTTCGAGAAACGGCACGGCGTCAGATATCCGATTCTGTTGTGCGGCTCGACCGCTGAAGGCGAAATCGAACAGAAGCTGCCGCAACTGACCGGCTTCGGCGCTTATCCGACCACGATCTTTACTGGCCGCGACGGTCTGGTGAAACGCATTCACGCGGGTTTTGAAGGCCCGGCCACTGGCGAACGCTACACGCGGCTCAGGGCTGATATGGAGGAACTCGTGAAGGAACTGCTGGCTGGCAAAGGTGAATGACAAGATGAAACCATTGTTTGAAGACACATCGCCGGAAGCTGAACAGGTGCTGATTGAAGGTTATCGCCGGATGCCTGCCTGGAAAAAGATGCAGTGCATCGTTGATCTCAATCAGTTCCTGCGCAATGCGCAACTGGCGCAGATTCGCCAGCGCCACCCTGAAGCCAGTGAGCAGGAAATCAGAATGCGTCTGGCGTCGCGCTGGATTGAACCTGAACTGATGCGGCAGGCTTTCGGGTGGGACCCTGATGAGGAAGGTTACTGATGCTTTCTGATGCTGCACTGGTGGTTAGAAAAGTGACTGAGGTTTTTGAGTCGCTGGGGATTGCTTATGTAGTCGGAGGTTCCATTGCCAGCGGCATTCACGGGCAGCCCAGGGCCACGCGCGATGCCGACCTGGTGGCTGATTTGAAACCGGAACACGTTCAGACTCTGGTCGCGGCCCTGGAGTCAGAGTTTTATCTTGATGCCCAGGCGATTCACAGGGCTGTTGTCACACGTCGCAGCTTCAACCTGATCCACTTCGACACGCTGTTCAAGGCAGATATATTTATCCTCGCGGCTGATGAGTGGTCGCAGCAACAATTGCAACGACGGAGGCCGGAACAAATTGAGCCGGATGCTGACGCCCCGGTGGTTTATATCTCCAGCGCAGAAGACATCATCCTTCAGAAGTTGCGCTGGTATCAGAAAGGTGGGGGCATTTCGGAACAGCAATGGAAGGACGTGCAGGGCGTCCTGCGTGTGCAGGCAAAGACACTTGATTACAGCTATCTGCGCCAGTGGGCGGCCAATCTGGGACTGGCGGAACTGCTGGCACAGGCGCTGGCTGATGCCGGAATTGAAACATCGAATCATCAACTGACTGAAAAGGAGCGCATAACCCATGACGAATAAACTTGATCGCCGTGAATTCATCAAACGATCTGCGGCGGGCAGCGCCGCTCTCGGCCTGACGCTCGGTGCGACTGAGCGCGCCGCCGCTGAACCTGAACTCATCAGGGATGACAACCCCGGCAGCCGCGTCACGGTCGGATTTATCGGCACGGGGGCGCGGGCGCATCAGTTGATCGAAGCTCTCAAACAGGTGCCGGGCGCTGAAATCGTCGCGCTCTGCGATGCTTACAAAGGCCGCCTCGAACGCGCGGTCGAACGCACAAAGGGACGCGCGAAAGTTTATCGGGATCATCGTGAGATTCTGGCGCTCAGGGAAGTTGATGCCGTCGTCATTGCTACGCCCGATCACCTGCACAAATCTCACATCCTCGCCGCGCTTGAAGCGGGCAAGGATGTTTACATCGAAAAGCCGCTGACTTACACGATTGACGACGGACTGGAAATCATCGCCGCCGTCAAAAAACACAATCGCATTTTGCAGGTCGGCAGCCAGGGCGTGAGTTCCGCCTTGCAGGCGAAGGCGCGTGAAATCGTGGCTTCGGGCAAACTCGGTCAGATTACGATGGTGCGCGCCGTGCAGAATCGCAACACGGCGGGCGGCGCGTGGGTCTATCCGATTCCGCCTGACGCTTCGCCCGAAACGGTTAACTGGGAGATGTTTCGCGGCACGACGAAACCCGGCTTCAGTCTCGAACGCTTCTTCCGCTGGCGCTGTTACACCGATTATTCGGGCGGGATGGCGACTGATCTGTTCGTTCACCTGGCGACGACGCTGCATTACATTATGAACACGGGCGCGCCTGAAAGCGTGATGGCGATGAGTCAGCTTTATCGCTGGAAGGACGGGCGCGACACGACCGACACGATCAATGCGGTGCTGCAATATCCCGAAGGCTTCGTGGCGAACCTCAGCGGCACATTCAATAATTCAGGTCGCGGCGGTCGCGGCTGGCAGATTCTCGGCACTGACGGGACGCTGGAAATCACCGGCTCGCAGATTTCGTTCACACCCGAAAGCAAATTCGATGACAACGGCTGGATTATTGATTCGTGGCCGCGCGCGCTGGCTGAGGCGTATTACAAGGATCCGAAAGTCATCGCCAGCGAACTCGCGCACCGCCAGCCCGGACGCATGCTCGAAGGCCAGGAACGCTGGGAAGAGATCGGGCGCGACGATACGATCAGCCACCTTGAAAATTTCATCAACTGCGTGCGCACGCGCCAGCAGCCCTATGAAAACGCGACCGTCGGTCATCACGCCGCCGCCGTCCCGCACCTCATCAACCTGTCAGCGAAACAGCAGAAAGTCGTGCACTGGGATCGCAGCCAGGACCGGGCAAAGGCTGACTAGCGAGGCAGAGTGCGGGACGGCAACAACCAGGCAGGCAGAGTTTCGGGATGGAAGAGATCAGAGTCGAAAGCTGGGCTGAATTTGTTGACCGCATCAGCGTGCTGGATGACTGGGCTTTTCGCGGGCAGCGTGAGGCCGGGTGGCCGCTGGTCAGTTCGCTGTCGCGCCATCTCAGCAACTTTGTGACCGACAAGAATCGCTGGCAGGAACGCGAGGCCAGAGCGATCAGAATCTTTCGCCGGAAGGCGCACAACTATCTGACCGAGCATTCGACGCTTGATGACGATGTGCGTTGCATCGCGCTGATGCAGCATCACGGTTCACCGACCCGGCTGCTTGATTTCACCAAGTCGCCTTACGTCGCGGCCTTTTTTGCGCTCGAAAACGCGACTCACGAAGCGGCGGTCTTTGCCCTCAATACGCCGCTGCTGTGGCGGGCCGCGCCGCGCAACAATCCTGAACTGACAAGGCGCGTGATTGATCCGCGCATCAAGGGGAATTTTGAAAAATACTTTGCGGGCAATGAACACGAAATCGTCTGGACGGGCGAGCCGAAAGAGATGGATCGGCGGCTGGTGGCGCAGTCAGGTACCTTTGTGATGCCTGGCGTGCTGGATAAATCGCTTGATGGGATTCTGTCGCAGTACGAGGTCAGTGACAGCCTGTTGCAAAAAATCATTCTGCCCGCCGCTGCGATCAGAAGCGAAGGGATGCGCTCGCTCTACCGCATGAACATTACCAACGCGACGCTGTTCCCCGATCTGGACGGGCTGGCGCGCTCGCTGGCATTTGAGCTTGAAGTCGTCTGGCGCGGGGTGGCCGATGATTCGGCTGCGGGACATGGAATGGAATGAAAAAACAATCGCCGGTACGCCGGAAAGCAACGGCAGCGGAACACGCGGCCATTCCGACGCTGACTCAGGTTTCAGCCGGGGGCGTGGCCTTTCGCAAACTGAAAACCGGAGTGAAGATTGTCATCATTGCGACCGGCGATGAGCCGCGCTGGCAACTGCCGAAAGGTCTGGTTGACGCAGGCGAAACGCCTGAAATCGCAGCCCTGCGCGAAGTCCGCGAGGAGGCAGGCATTGAAACCAGGCTGCTCGACAGGGTGCGGACAATTGAATACTGGTACGTCAGCGAACGGCGCGGGCAGCGGGTGCGTTATCACAAGTTCGTGCATTTCTTTCTGCTGCGTTATCTGAAAGGCGATGTGCGCAGGCACGATTACGAAGTCACCGAAGCCCGCTGGGTGACACTGCCCGAAGCCCTGGAGATGCTGTCATTCAGGGGCGAACGCGAGGTTGTGGCGCAGGCCGGAGAGATGATTGACGACCTGCTCCGCGAAAGTTGAAAGACCCTGATCAATTCAGGTTGGAAAAGTATTCTGAAAATTCTTGAGCAGGATTCACGTCGGCCTCAGCGCAGGACTGCGTGAACGGGAGTTTGTTGTGATCACACTTGCACAGGAACCGACAGTTGCGGTCGGATTGATGTCGAATGCCAGTGAAGTCGGGATTGAACTGCACGGCGAATTTATCACGTCTGCCGGGCAGAGCTTCGAGGCAGGAAACTGGCGGGCCTCTGTCGCGCCGGAAACGAAGCAGATTGCGCTGGCTGATGAGACTGGCCGGGTAAGGCTTGTGAGCGATGCCGTCAGGCTCGCGCCGCGTGAGTTGGCCGCGTCGTCATTCACGATTCGTGATGTGATAATCGGCATTGATTTTCACTGGGAGCGGCGCGAAGACCAGCGTTTTCGCGGCGATCTGCGGCTGATGACGAATGCTGACGGGCGGCTGGTGGTCATTAACGAACTACCGGTTGAGGCTTATCTGGCAAGCGTGATTTCGTCGGAGATGAGCGCATCGGCGCACGCTGATCTGCTGCGGGCGCACGCGATCATTTCACGAAGCTGGCTGCTCGCTCAGCTCAGGCCCTGGAAGCAGGATCACGGGCAGTCTTCGCTCAGGCCGGTAATCACAACCAGTGCTGACGGCGTGAAGGAACTGATTCGCTGGTACGACCGCGAGGCGCACACTGATTTCGATGTCTGCGCTGACGATCACTGCCAGCGATATCAGGGCATTACCAAAGCGATGAAAACACCGGCGGGCGCGGCGGGGCTGGCCGGTGTGACCAGCGTCATTCGTGACACGGCGGGTCAGGTGCTGATCTTTGACGATGCCATCTGCGATGCGCGGTTTTCAAAATCCTGCGGCGGGATGGTCGAGCAGTACCAGAGCGCCTGGGAAGACGCGAGCATTCCTTACCTGACGCCGCTTTATGATGGCGAGCAGTTTCCTGCCGGTTACGAACTGCCGCTGACTGATGAGGCCAGCGCGCAACGCTGGATTCTGAATACGCCGCCTGCGTTTTGTCACACCAGCGACCCGACGATTCTGACGCGCATCCTGCCGGACTTCGATCAGGAGACGACCGATTTTTACCGCTGGCGCGTGACGATCAGGCAGGATGAGTTGCAGGCTTTGTTGCAGCAGAAACTCGGCACTGATTTCGGCGCGATCCTCAGCCTTGAACCCGTCGAACGCGGCCCGTCAGGGCGCATCGTCAGACTGCGCATCACCGGCGAGAAAGAGGTGATGGTGATTGGCAAGGAACTCGAAATTCGCCGCGCGCTGTCAAAGTCGCATCTTTACAGTTCGGCTTTTGTGGTTGAAGCCGAAGGCGCGGCAAAGGTTCCTGAGTCGTTTACGCTGGCGGGCGCAGGCTGGGGGCACGGCGTCGGTTTGTGTCAGATCGGCGCGGCGCTGATGGCCGAAAGCGGTTATGATTTTACCCGGATTCTCAATCACTATTATCCGGGCGCACAACTTCACCGGCTTTATCCCGGAACTGATGACTGATCAATTTATGACTGAAACTTTTTACCAGATTCCACTACAGGAGCGGTTGCAGTTGCTGCAACAGGATGGCTTTGTCCGTGATCGTGATCATGTCTGGCGGCATCACGACGGGCGGGCCGTGGGTGAAAGCGTGGTTGCGGCCATCACAGATGACAGCTTTCTGCGTTACCTTGATCCTGAGCTGATGGATGAAGCTGCTGAAGAGAAAACAAAGGCCGGGTCGTCTGCGTGACGCCCGGCCTTTGTGCAAAAGCAGAGTCGCTGTTGTTACGGCAGCTTCAGGGTCTGCCCGACATTGATCCGATCAGGATCAGAAAGCTGATCGGTATTGGCATTGAAAATCGCCTGGTAATGACCTGCATCACCATAGAAGCGTTTGGCGATCTTGCTGAGCGTATCGCCGGACTGCACGGTATAGGTCAGGCCGGACTGCACATTGATGTCCGCCGTCAGGTCGTCCCACGATGAATCAACTGATTTGATCGCATTCCAGATCTGATCCTTCGCGTATTCAGAAGGAACGACACCCCGCAGCAAAAGCTTGTCACCTTCCA
Organism: Blastocatellia bacterium; assembly: GCA_046331565.1. Lineage (GTDB taxonomy): Bacteria > Acidobacteriota > Blastocatellia > RBC074 > RBC074 > DASRDU01. The sequence continues at coordinate 1,400,328 of JAXLQP010000001.1, read as the reverse complement.
TATTTTCATTCTGAATCGTCAGCCCGACTTCGTGACCTTTCGCATAAACTGCCTGGTACTTTGATTTGAGTTCGTCGAGACTCGGCATAATCCACATCCTCCTCTTGTGCCTGTTGTTTTGAAATGCGCGTGATGCCGCACATTCCCTGATCGTTTCGTGTGACTCGATTATTTCGGGGGGAGGGCGATTGTAGGTGATGGCTGTGGCTAAAGCAAGAAAACGGGATGGTCGTCCGGCGCGGCTTGCAGAGTTGAGCGATTCGTCAATAATAGGCGCTGTCATCAGTCATCATCTTCAGTATTGAATTGATCCTGCGGGCGGCCACCAGGCAGGCTCAGCCATTTGATCCGGCGTGTCTGTGTCTTTGTATTCACCGACAGTCACGGCAGAGGAGCGCCATGGATAACCAGAACAATCAGGACATCACCGGCCTGCTCAAACGCTGGGGCGGCGGTGAAGAGGCGGCGCTTGACGAACTGATGCCGCTCGTTTTCAACGATCTGCGCCGCATTGCCCGCCGCCAGGTCAGCCGCGAACGGGCGAAACACAGTTTGCAGGCGACCGCGCTGGTCAATGAGGTTTACCTGCGGCTGGTGGATGCGGCCAGAGTTGACTGGAAGGATCGGGCGCATTTTTTTGCGCTCTGCTCGCGCATGCTGCGGCGCATTCTGGTTGATCTGGCCCGCGAACGTGAACGGCGTCCCTGGGCACACGAAGGCAGGCAGATCAGTCCCGAAGAGATGCTGCAACTGAAGGTGGAAAACGATTCGACGATTGTGGCGCTCGATGAGGCGCTGGCCGAAATGGAAAAACAGTTTCCGCGCCAGTGCCGCGTGGTCGAACTGCGCTGCTTTGGCGGGCTGTCGGTCGAAGAGACGGCTGCCGTGCTGAACTATTCGGTGGAGACGATCTACAAGGACTGGAAGTTTGCCAGAGCCTGGCTCAAAGCGGCGATGACGAAGGAGTGAGCCGGATGCAGGATGAACCACAACCGCGAATTTACCAGCTTTTTGAGCAGGCGCTCGACCTCAGACCGAATGAGCGCGAAAGCTGGCTGCGTCGCGCCTGTCACGACGATCAGCAGTTGTGCGAGCAGGTGCTGAAGCTGCTGCGGGCCGATGAGGACGATGATTTTTCGCCCGTCAGTAAGGTGCAGAACGAACTGGCGACGCTGTTGTCTGACTCATCCGGGCCGCCGGATGAACCGGTGCTGATCGGGCAGCAGATGGGCCGTTATTATTTACTCGACCAGCTTGGCGAAGGCGGCATGGGCAAGGTTTACAAGGCGCACGATGACCTGGGCCGCGATGTCGCCATCAAAATGCTGCCCGAAGAGATGGCCGATGATCCGGTCTGGATTGAACGGCTGGAACAGGAAGCGCGCAAACTGGCCCGCCTTGAACATCCGCACATTGCCGGCATTCTGGGCCGCGAAATCTGGCAGCAGAAACGTTTCCTGGTGCTTGAATATGTGCCCGGCAAAACGCTGGCTGAACGGCTCAGATCAGGCCCTCTGATGTTTACTGCTGCGCTGCCGATCTTTGAGCAGATCATTGACGCGCTCAGCGCCACGCACGAAAAAGGGCTGATTCACCGCGACCTCAAACCGGCCAACATCATGCTGACGCCGAAAGGCCAGGTGAAGCTGCTTGATTTCGGCATTGCCCGTTACGTCAGAACCAGCGCTTCCGAAGACGATTCCGGCAGCACCATCAGCGGCAGTGAACCGACAATCGCCAACACGCTGACGCGGCCCGGTTCCACACCCGGCACGCCGTCTTATATGAGTCCCGAACAGATCAAAGGCGAGATGATTGATCAGCGCACCGATTTGTGGGCCTTTGGCGTGATCTGTTATGAAACCCTGACCGGCCAGCATCCGTTCCGGCAGCGCCGCAGCGAACTGACCACTGACGCCATTCTCAACCGCGATCCTGACTGGAAGGCATTGCGCGGCAAAGCGCCAAAATCCTTTCAGGCGCTCATCAGGCGCTGTCTTGCCCGGCAGCCTGAAACCCGCCTCGGCCAGGCCGCTGAAGCCGCAAAGGTCATCAGCAGATTGCGCCACCACAATGAAAACAGGCGTGAACGACTGGTTGCGGCGGCGCTGGCCGTGATCGTCATCGGCGGTTCAGGCTGGTGGGGCGCGAACTGGTACTGGCATCGCATCCACACGCCGCTGATGGTTACAGTGCTGCCATTTCAGGTCAGCGGCGAACCTGATTACTGCCGCCCGCTCGGCACCGGCATGGAAGCCCTGTTGTTTGCGCGGCTGATGGAATTTCCAGGCATCGGCGTGATTCCGTCGCAGCCCACCCTGAAAGAGGTCAGTCGCAGTCTGAGTCCGGGCGATCTGGCGCGGCAGATGGGCGTGGACAGGCTGATTCAGGGAACGGTCAGTTGTCTCAACACCGGAGTTGATGTGACCTGGGCGCTGATTGACAACCAGGGACGAAAGCTCGACGGCAGGAGCCTGTCCTTTGGCCGCGATGATCCGATGCGATTGCAAAGCCAGGCCGTCACGCAGGTCATGGATGATCTGAAACCCAGTTTTGGCGTTGCAAATCCCCGACCGCCCGGCACTCCGCTGCCGCCTGAAATCGCCGCTGCCACGTCATCGCTGCAATCGGTTGAGGAGATTTTCAGGCAGGCCGGCAGCAGTGATCTGGAACTGTTTTATCTGATCAATCCTGAACAACTCCGCCTGTTGCAGCAGGTCATTGAACGGCTCGAAGTCGTGCGCGAAAAAACGCCTGATTCGGCCCTCGTTCACGCCAGACTCGGCCAGGCATATCTTTACCAGTCGCTGCTCTCGGACGACGAAACGGCACGTGATGCCCTGCGCCAGAAAGCGGTGCGGATGTGCGACCGCGCGCGCGAACTGGGTCGTGACGCTCCTGACACGCAACTGGCGCTCGGTCATCTGCTGCTGATGCTCGAACGCGCCGCCGAAGCGGTCGCGGCCTTCACTCAGGTGCTCAGCGCGCGCCCCGGTGACCTGGACGCGATGCTTGGGCTGGCCCAGGCTTATGAAAACAATCATCAGTCGGCTGAAGCCGAACAGAAATATCTCGCAGCCGCCCGGCTGCGCCCGAATTACTGGGGCATTTACAACGAACTCGGCGCTTTTTATTTCAGCCAGGGCAGATTTGACGAGGCCGCAGCGCAGTGGCTGAAAGTGACGCAGCTTTCGCCGCTCAATCCGGTCGGCTTCTTTCATCTCGGCTCGGCATATTTCTATCAGAACAAAATGAACGAGGCCCGCGAGGCTTATCACAACTCAATCAGAATTCAGGAAACGGTCGAAGCCTGGGCCAGCCTCGGCGCGGCGCTCTATTTCGACGGGCAGTTTGATGAATCGGTGAGAGTGCTGGAACAGGGCCTCAGACTCAATGACCGCAATGCCATTTTGTGGGGCAACCTGGGCGATGCCCGCCGCTGGTCTTCGCAGCAGAAGAATCAGGCCGGGGCTGCTTATCAGCAGGCGCTCGCGCTGGCCACGCAGCGCCGGGCCAATCTGTCGAACAACGCCTCCATCGTTTCGCTGCTGGCCGAATGGCAGATCAAAAGCGGCCTCAAAGTACCGGCGCTCAGAAATATTGAACGCGCCCTGTCGCTCGATGCGCAGGATCTGAGCTGCCTCAGCAGCGCCATCAGAGTTTACGAAAAAGCCGGTCAGCGACGGCGCGCTTTGGCGCTGCTCGATCAGGCGCTGAGCCTGAGCCGGGAACTGCTGACCGAACTGCGCCGTGATCCTGATCTCAGGTCACTCTTTGACGATCCGGCGGCAAAGAACATTCTCAGTAAACACACCTGAATAAATTCAGACAATCTGACCCCTGACACAGCCCCGATAAGGAGAATAATCATGCCCAGTCCGCTGACTGTCGAAATTCAGATTGATGCAAACAACAAAATCGTGCCGATCCCGGATATTGTCGTGGAGTACGACATTGATCAGGATGAATACAACCCGTCCGAAATTATCTGGACGTGCACACACCCGGAACTTGTCATCACGTTTGACCGTGATGCAGGCAAACGTCCGCTGTCAGGGAGCCGGTATGATTTTCGCTCGTTTGAAAACACTACCGCGCCCTCGCTTGAAGAAGCGGCGGCGCTTTCTTCCGGCGAGTTCCGCGACAACCTGCTGGCTGCCAATCAGAATGAGCGGCCCTTCAAATACAACGTGGAAGTCACGGTGAATGGCAACAAGGATGTGCTTGATCCGCGCATCATCATCCGGCGTCGCCGTCCCTTGAATCCCTGAACCCCGATTCGCTCAACTGCCAGCCCACGGAGAAAATCAGCATGAAAAAGTCAAAAAAATCCGCCGCTGAATCCGCCAGACCTCGCCGGAGCAGAAAACGCGCTGCTGCCGCTGAATACCCGAATGCAGATCAGACCCTTCAGGCTGCGGCTGCTGACAGGCCGCAGTTGCCTGTGGCGAAGCGTGAGACGCAGCCGCGCCGCATTCGCGTTTCGGTCAGAGACAATCAGGTTGTGGTTGATAATCCGGTGATGGTACTCAACCGGACACAGCGCGAAGAGGTCGTCTGGATCTGCGACGCAGGCCGCCTTGAAGTCCGCTTCAATCCGGGCAACACGCCGTTTTACTGTCACAGCTACCGCGCCTCGCTCAACGGCGGCTGTTATTCCGGCATTCCACTGAGCCGCCGCGCGCAGTCACAACCGTATGATTACACGCTGATGGTGACTACGCCGGGCGAGGACGGCAGATTTCTGATCAGCCCGACGCTCTATATTTACGTGCAGGAACAACAGTCGCTGATTCAGGAATAACCGGGTCGGACTGATGCAGGGACGAACTCACAACCCGCCCTGCATCAGCCGCCTGAGATTCAAATTAATCCCGCCAGCAACCAGAACCCCAACTGAACCGCGACGAAATATTTCCCAGACAGGCCGGGAATTTTACCCGCTGTGAAATCTTCCGCAGTATTTCTGCCTGGTAATTTCCCCACATCGCTGTCCGAAGCACGGCTTTTGCACCCGCGCCCTGCCGTTCCGCACCTGGCATAAGCCTTGCACTTTTCAGCACCGTTTTTGACTCTCACCAGTAAATTTAGTCTGTCATCGCGCGTCGTTTTCATAACCCAGGCGGCTTCAGGTCGTCTGATTCACCATCTGGTTATTACCCTGGTTACCGGTCGTCCGGGCCTGTAGCGAAAGGAACACCATGCCGCATGAAACCTTTTATGAGGCCGTGCGCCGCCATGGAGTATCGCGGCGCGACTTCCTGAGATTCTGCGCGACAACGACGGCCCTGCTTGGCCTCGAATCAACCGTCTGTCCGCAGATTGTCAACGCACTCGAAACCGTCAAACGCCCGCCAATTTTCTGGCTCAACTTCGCGGCCTGCACCTGCTGCACTGAATCGCTCGTCAAATCGTCGCACCCGCTTGTCGCCGACGCGATTCTCGGCATCGTCTCGATGGATTACATCGAAACGATTCAGGCGGCGGCGGGCTATCAGGCCGAAGAAATTTTGAGCAAGGGGATGAAAGAAAACTTCGGCAATTACATTCTCGCGGTCGAAGGCTCAGTGCCGACGGCGGACGGCGGGATTTACTGCACCGTCGGCGGGCGCACGGCGCTCGAATCGCTGGAAGAAGCAGCCAAAGGCGCGAAGGCGATTCTCTGCGTCGGCTCGTGTTCGTCGTTCGGCTGCGTCACGGTGGCGAGGCCGAACCCGACGGGCTGCAAGCCGGTTCACAAGATCATCACCGATAAGCCGGTCATCAACATTCCCGGCTGCCCGCCGATTCCCGACGTGATTATGGGCACGATTGTGCATCTCGTGACGTTCGGCACGCTGCCGGTGCTGGATCGGTTGCAGCGCCCGCGCGTCTTTTACGGCCAGCGCATCCACGACAAATGCTATCGCCGCGCTTTCTTTGACGCCGGAATGTTCGTCGAGAACTTCGATGACGAGGGCGCGCGCAAGGGCTGGTGTTTGTACAAGGTCGGCTGTCGCGGGCCGGTCACGTACAACGCCTGCTCGATGACGAAGTGGAATGGCGGCGTGAGCTTCCCGATTCAGTCGGGCCACCCGTGCCTCGGCTGTTCCGAGCCGGATTACTGGGATCGGCAGCCGCTTTATGAACACGTCGCGGATGTGCCGCTGCCCGGTGTGGCGTCGGCGGACAAACTCGGCGGCTGGTTCGCGGGCGGTGTGGCGGGCGCGACGCTCGTTCACCTTGCCGCTTCGACGATCAAAAAGGCGACGCACAAAGACGAACGCAAACCGGATGTCACGCCGGACGCGGGCGGCGAAACCGGGAAGGAGGCTTGAGCCATGACACAGAGAATTGTGGTTGACCCGATCACCCGCATTGAAGGGCATCTGCGCGTGCAGACGGTCGTCGGCGACGACAAGGTAGTGAGCGACGCCTCCTGCACGAGCGCCCTCTTTCGCGGCATCGAAATCATTTTGAAAGGCCGCGACCCGCGCGATGCGTGGGCGCTGGCCCAGCGCATCTGCGGCGTCTGCACGCTCGTGCACGCGGTCACGTCAGTGCGCGCAGTCGAGGACGCGCTGCAAATCACCATCCCGAAAAACGCGAATCTCATCCGCAACCAGATGATCGCCACGCTGCACGCTCACGATCACGTCGTGCATTTCTACCACCTGCACGCGCTCGACTGGGTGGACGTGGTTTCGGCATTGAAAGCCGACCCGAAGGCGACATCCGAACTGGCGCAGAAAGTCTCGAAGTGGCCGAAATCTTCAGTCGGCTATTTCACCGACGTGCAGAACCGGATCAAGAAGTTTGTTGAGTCGGGACAACTCGGCATCTTCGCCAACGGTTACTGGGGGCATCCGGCCTACAAACTGCCGCCCGAAGCGAACCTGATGGCCGTCGCGCATTATCTGGAAACGCTCGCGTGGCAGAGGGAAGTGGTGAAGATTCACGCCGTCTACGGCGGCAAGAATCCGCACCCGAATCTGATCGTCGGCGGCGTGCCGTGCGCGATCAATCCGAATCACCCGGACGCGATCAACGTGGACAGGCTGAGCCTCGTCAAAGCGAAGATTGACGAAGCCGAAGAGATCGTCGAGCAGGTCTATTACCCCGATCTGCTGGCCATCGCGTCGTTTTACAAAGACTGGGCGAAGTGGGGCGGCGGCGTGAGCAACAAGGGGATTATGGATTACGGCGATTTTCCCGCCGTGCCCGGCGACAAGAAGACTGACCGCTGGAAGGGCGGCGCGATTCTGAACAACAACCTCAAGGAGATTTTCGAGGTTGACCCGCGCGACCCGAACCAGATTCAGGAATTCGTCGCGCACTCGTGGTACGAGTATTCGCAGGGCGACAAGACCGGCTTCCATCCGTGGGACGGCGAGACTGCGCCGAAGTACAGCGGGCCGAAACCGCCCTGGGACTTTCTCGAAATGAACGAGAAATATTCGTGGATGAAAGCCCCGCGCTGGCGAGGCCACGCGATGGAGGGCGGCCCGCTCTCGCGCACGATTCTCGCTTACGCGCAGGGCGACGCCGAGGTGAAGCAGTACGTGGACGAGGCGCTGAAGACGCTCGGCGTGCCGATTGATGCGTTGTTCTCAACGCTCGGACGCACGCTCGCGCGCGGCATCGAGACGCGGCGCGCCGTGCGGCTGATGAAGACGCTGCACGAGGAACTTGTCGCCAACATCAAGGCGGGCGATTACCAGACGGCCAATACCGAGAAGTGGGATCCGAAGACGTGGCCCGACGGCGAATTGAAAGGCGTCGGCACATACGGCGCGCCGCGCGGCGCGCTCGCGCACTGGGTGAAGATCAGGGACAGGAAGATTTCCAACTATCAGGCCGTCGTCGCCACGACGTGGAACGGCTCGCCGAAAGACCCGACGGGGCAGCACGGGCCGTTTGAGGCCGCGCTGCTCGGCCTGCCGATTCACGACCCGAAACAGCCGCTGGAAATCCTGCGCGTCATCCATTCGTTCGACCCGTGCCTTGCGTGCTCGACGCATGTGCTCGACACCACAGGCCACGAGATTGTGCGCGTGGACGTGCAATGAAGGCATTGGAGAGGAGGCTGAACTATGGCAGTCAAAGCCGCACTGGCGCGTGCCGCAGTCGCTCCCGAAGTGCGCGGGGAGCGCACGGTGCGCTATTACATCTGGGATCGCGTCGTCCGCGCCGGGCACTGGATCAACTTCGTCAGCCTGGTTGCGCTGATCTTCACCGGCTTTTACATCGGCGGGCCGTTCTTTCGCCCGCCGAGCGATGAACCGTTCGGCGCAAGCACGATGGCGACGATGAGGAATGTTCACTTTCTGGCCGGAACGATCTTTGCGCTCAACGGGGCGTTCCGCGTCTACTGGTTCTGGGGCGGGCGCACGTACCGGCAATGGTTTCGCGCGCACATCTGGCAACCTGAGTTCTGGCGTGAGGTGTGGTGGAAGCTCAAAGAGTATCTGACGCTGCGCTACATTGGCCGTTACGCGCCGACGCTCGATCACAACGCGCTCGCCTCGCTGACTTACACGCTGCTCTTTCTCGCCTGTGCGTTTATCTCAATCACCGGCTTTGCGATGAAAGGAGCGATCAACCCGGACTCCTGGCTCAACACATTTTTTGGCTGGGTCATTCCGCTGTGTGGCGGCGAATCAGGAACGCGGATGATGCACCGGCTGGCGATGTGGACGATTCTGGGCTTTATGGTGCATCACATCGGGTTCGTCATCTACTACGAAGTGCTGACCGAGCGCGGGCTGATCTCTTCGATCATCACGGGCTACAAGTCGCGTCCGACCGACTGGAAGGAAGAGACGCACCATTGGAAGTAGTGAGGTCATTGGTCAGGTGATGAACGAGGCGCAAACGATGAACGCAGTGGTGATGGGCATCGGCAATCCGCTGCTCGGCGATGACGGGTTCGGCGTCGAAGTGGCGCGGCGCGTCAAAGAAGCATTCGCCGCGTCGCGCGAGTTGTCGGATGTTGAAGTCGTGGACGGCGGCTCGCAGGGGTTGTACCTGCTGCCTTATTTGCAGGGCCGCACACACATCGTCGTCGCCGACGCCATCGCATTCGGCGGCAGGCCGGGCGAAGTCGTGCGGCTCACCGCCGATCAGGTTCCGGCGCGGTTGCAGGTCAAGATGTCCGAACATCAGGTCGGCTTCAACGAAGTGCTCGCGCTGCTCAGACTGCTCGGCGAAGAGCCGCGCGAGTTCGTTTTTTTCGGCGTGCAGCCGAAGAGCAATGATTGGGCCGACCCGCTCAGCCCCGAAGTCGAAGCCGCCATCCTGCCGGTGGCCGAGCAGATCAAAGCACAGGTCGAGTTATGGAAAGGCAATGTTCATGCAACTGATGAACGTGATTCCCGTGCTCAATGAAGTGCGTCACGCGCTCGCCGCACTGCGCGAAACGGGCGAGGCGCGCACGCTCAACATCCTGAACTTCCCGTTGACGGACGACGATTCGCGCGTGCTCGACGAAACGCTCGGACGCGGCGACCTCAAAATCACTTACGGCGGGATGGAACACACCTTCTGGCAGGAGTCGAAAATCGCTGGCGTGTGGTGGGGCGAGTACCGCAACGCAGGAAATCACGTCGTGCTTCGCACGATTGAGATTGCCGAATTTCCCGCGCTCGCACGCTCGCAGCGCGAGGATATGGAAGCCGGGCTGCGCCGCCTTGACGACGCGCTGAACGCACAGGCGCAGGGCGAAGCCGCCGCGCTCGAAGCCGCCTGTTCATAAACTGTCGCGCAACCTTTCCAGATCATGCACGAAGCCGCCATCGCGCAAGGCGTGCTCGACATTGCGCTCAACGAAGCGCAACGGCACGCGGCGCAGCGAATCAACAAGGTCAAAGTCCGCATCGGCGAATTCCGGGGCGTCGTGAAAGAGGCGCTTGAATTCGCGTTCGAGGCGCTGAAGCAGAACACGCCCGCCGCCGAAGCCGTGCTGGAAGTCGAGACGGTGCGGCTGCAACTGGAGTGCGCGACGTGCGGCGCGGTCGCGTGTGAAATAAGCGATTTCAGTTTGCTCTGCCCGCAGTGTGACGGCGTGGTTCAAATCATCGCCGGGCGCGAAATGCAGGTTGAATACGTTGACATTGATTGACGGCTTCAGGAGCGCCGCCGTGTTTGGAGTGCGGTGACTTGTCACCGCTTTTCGTTCGGGTCTCGCGCTTTCGACGGAGATCGCAGTCCCGAAAGCGAAAGCGGTGACAAGTCACCGCACTCCAAACGCGGCGGCGCTTCGGAGAAACTGAACGCACAACTGAGAACTGCTATCAATCTGTAGCGGAGGACGTATGCACCAGGTCGTGACCGAAACCAACATCCTGCACCTCAATGAACAACTGGCCGAAGAGAACGAAGCTTTGTTTCACCGACACGGAATCTTCGTCGTCAATCTGATGTCTGCGCCGGGGGCAGGGAAAACGTCGGTGCTGGAGCAGACGATTACGCGGCTTAAAGGTGAATGCAGGCTTGGCGTCATCGAAGGCGATCTGATGACGACGATTGACGCCGACCGCATCAGCGCGCTCGGTGTGCCTGCGTATCAGATCACGACCGGGTCGGTCTGCCATCTGGACGCGCGGATGGTGCATAACGCGCTGCACAACTTTGACGTGAGCGCGCTCGATCTGCTTTTCATTGAGAACGTCGGGAATCTGGTTTGTCCGGCTGAATTTTATCTTGGCGAAAATCTGCGCGTGATGGTCTACAGCGTCGTCGAAGGCGCAGAAAAACCGAAGAAGTACCCGGTGATGTTTCACGAATCGAACGCGGTGCTGCTCAATAAAACAGACCTGCTGCCTTACTCACGAACGAGCCTTGATGAATTGCGCGGCAACGTCCTTGAGGTGAACCCCGAAGCGAACATCTTCCCCGTCTCGTGCCACACGGGCGACGGCATTGATGAATGGGTGGGCTGGTTAAAGAATCGCATTGACGCCTTTCGCGTGTCGCAAGCCTGCCCCGTCGTCGCCGCGCATTCGCATCAGCAGTAACGAAACGTATGCGCCCAGCTCGTCACATTCCGGTTGTCACTTATTGTACTCAGCGCGTGCGTGCCGTCGTGCGCGGCGCAGTGCAGGGCGTCGGCTTCCGTCCGTTCATTTATCGCCTCGCGCTGGAAGAGAAACTGGCAGGCTGGGTGAAGAACACGTCGCAGGGCGTGGTGATCGAAGTCGAAGGCGGCGAACTGGCGCTGCAGTCATTCCTGCTGCGGATTGAACGCGAAACGCCGCCACGCGCGTTCATTCAAAGCCTCGAATTTTCGTTTCTCGATGCGGTCGGCTACGCGGGCTTTGCAATTCAGCCGAGCGACGAGACGGGGCGCAAGACCGCGCTCGTGTTGCCGGACGTGGCGACCTGCGCGGATTGCCTGCGCGAAGTATTCGACCCGCGCGACCGTCGGCATCTTTATCCGTTCACGAACTGCACCAACTGCGGCCCGCGCTTCTCGATCATCGAAGCGTTGCCCTACGACCGGCGGCACACGACGATGAAGACTTTCGTGATGTGCGAAGCGTGCCGCGCCGAATACGAAAACCCGCTCGACCGCCGCTTTCACGCGCAGCCGAATGCGTGTCCGGCGTGCGGCCCGCATCTGGAATTGTGGGACGCGGCGGGCGCAGTGATTGCTGCGCGACACGAAGCGTTGTGCGCGGCGGCGGACGCCGTGCGACGCGGCGAAATCGTTGCGCTCAAGGGACTCGGCGGCTTTCAGTTGATCGCCGATGCGCGCAACGATGAAGCTGTGAGTAAGCTGCGCGAACGCAAGCGCCGCGAGGCGAAGCCGTTCGCATTGATGTGCGCGACGCTCGATGCGGCGGAAGAATTGTGCGATGTGTCGGAACTGGAAGCGCGGCTGCTCACTTCGCCTGAAGCGCCGATTGTGCTTCTGCATCGGCGAACTTCTGCATCAGTCTCGCCGCTCGTCGCGCCGAACAATCCATATCTCGGCGTGATGCTGCCCTGCACGCCGCTGCATCATCTGCTGCTGCGGGAACTGCCAATTCCGCTCGTCGCCACAAGCGGCAACCTTTCGGACGAGCCGATCTGCACGGACGAGCATGAAGCGGTGGAGCGGCTGCGCGGGATTGCCGATCAGTTTCTGGTGCATAACCGTCCGCTTGCGCGACACGTTGATGATTCGATTGTGCGCGTCGTGATGGGCCGCGAAATGATCCTGCGCCGCGCACGCGGTTACGCGCCGCTGCCGATTCACACAACAGCCGCCGCAAAGGAAACGCTCGCCGTCGGAGCGCATCAGAAGAACGCCGTCGCGGCCTCGCTCGGCGGCGAAATTTTCGTCAGTCAGCACATCGGCGATCTGGAAACCGAGCAATCGAACCTCGCGTTTCGGCGCGTGATTGCGAGCTTCGAGCGGCTCTACGAATTCTCGCCGCAAGCCGTCGCGCACGACGCGCACCCCGAATACGTCTCGACGAAGTTTGCAATGTCGTCACAACTTCCGCACATCGCCGTGCAGCACCACTACGCGCACGCGCTCGCCTGTCTGGCCGAAAACGAAGTCGCCGCGCCCGCGCTCGCAGTGACGTGGGACGGCACAGGCTACGGCACGGACGGAACGATCTGGGGCGGCGAATTTCTGCGCGTCACGCCGGATTCATTCGTGCGTGCGGCACACCTGCGGACGTTTCGATTGCCCGGCGGGGAGCGGGCCGTGCGCGAACCGCGCCGCTCGGCGCTCGGCTTGTTGTATGAACTTTACGGCGAAGAAGTCTTCGGCATGGATGGTTTGCTGTCGGCGCGTGCCTTCTCCGCACAGGAATTGAATGTGCTGAGCGTTGCGCTCAAGCGCGGGCTGAACGCACCGCTGACTTCGAGCATGGGCCGCCTCTTTGATGCCGTCGCTTCAATCACAGGCCTGCGCCACGTCGTGCGATTTGAAGGGCAGGCCGCGATGGAACTGGAATTTGCGCTGGATGGCGTGACGACGGATGAGCATTACACGCTGCAACTCATCGCTGATTCCGGCCCGATGATTCTGGACTGGTCGCCGATGATTGATGAATTGCGGCGCGACGTGCGCGCAGGCACGCCGCCCGGCGTGATGTCGGCGCGCTTTCACAACGCGCTGGTCGAAGCGACGCTTGCCGTAGCGCGCGCCGTCGGCGAGGAGAAAGTTGCACTGACGGGCGGCTGCTTTCAAAACAAGTACCTGACCGAACGCGCCGTGCAACGGTTGCGGGCCGCAGGCTTTCGCCCGTACTGGCATCAGCGCATCCCGCCCAACGATGGCGGCATCGCGCTCGGTCAGGCGTGCGCGGCGGCGCGTGCGCTGCGGCAGGCGGAAATCAACAATGGATAAAGGAGCGGCATTATGTGCCTCGCAGTTCCGGGCAAAATTCTCAGCATTCAGGGCGAAGACCCGGCCTTCAGACAAGGCCGGGTGAGCTTCGGCGGCATCGTCAAGGACGTGAATCTCAGCTACGTGCCGGAGGCGAAGATCGGTGATTACGTGGTCGTTCACGTCGGGTTTGCGCTGAGCATTGTGGACGAAGCGGAGGCCGCGCGCGTCTTCGATTACCTGCGCTCGATTGATGAACTGACCGAACTGGAAACGGCGGAAGGAGGCGCGGCATGAAGTTCATAGACGAATATCGTGACGGGCGGCTCGCGCAGCAACTGGCCGGATTGATTGCCCGCGCCGTGACGCGACCGTGGACGTTGATGGAACTCTGCGGCGGGCAGACGCACGCCATCGTCAAATTCGGAATTGACGAACTGCTGCCGCCTGAATTGACGCTCGTTCACGGGCCGGGATGTCCGGTGTGCGTCACGCCGCTTGAGATGATTGATCGCGCGATTGAGATTGCGTCGCGGCCCGGCGTGATCTTCTGCTCGTTCGGCGACATGCTGCGCGTGCCCGGCAGCGAGAAGGATTTGCTGATGGCCAGGGCAGCGGGTGGCGACGTGCGAATCGTCTATTCGCCGCTCGACGCCGTGAAGATTGCGGGCGACAACCCCGACAAAGAAGTTGTTTTTTTTGCGGTCGGCTTCGAGACGACTGCGCCCGCGAATGCGATGGCCGTTTTTCAGGCGCACCAACTCGGCCTGCGGAATTTCTCGATTCTCGTTTCGCACGTCCTCGTGCCGCCCGCGATGGAAGCGATTCTTTCGTCGCCGCAGAACCGCGTGCAGGCGTTCCTTGCGGCGGGCCACGTCTGCACGGTGATGGGCTACACCGAATATGAACCCATCGCCGCGAAATACCGGGTGCCGATTGTCGTCACCGGCTTCGAGCCGCTCGACATTCTGGAAGGCGTCTACCTGTGCGTGAAGCAGCTTGAAGAAGGCCGCGCCGAAGTCGAAAACCAGTACGCCCGCTCCGTGCGGCGCAACGGCAACGAACCGGCGCAACGGCTGGTGAGCGATGTGTTCAGGATCGTTCACCGCAAGTGGCGCGGAGTCGGTGAAATCCCGGCGAGCGGGCTTGGGCTGCGCGACGAATATGCGGCTTACGATGCCGAACGAAAATTCGATGTCGCGCACTGCACGGCGGAAGAATCATCCGAATGCATCAGCGGCCTGATTTTACAGGGCCTCAGGAAGCCCTTCGAGTGTCCGGCCTTCGGCACGCGCTGCACGCCTGAAAAGCCGCTTGGCGCGACGATGGTTTCCAATGAAGGCGCGTGCGCGGCCTATTATCGCTACCGCCGCGTGCAACTGACGAACGCCGCCGGGCCGACGCCCGGCGATTAACCCGGACATTTTTTATGCAACCAGCGCCGGACTTCAATCCCGTCTGCCCCATCCCGATTCAGCAGTACCCGCAGGTTTTGCTCGCGCACGGCGGCGGCGGGAAGCTGATGCACCAGCTCATTGAGCAAATGATCGTGCCCGCGTTCGCCAACGCGCTGCTCGGCGCGCGGCACGACGGCGCGACGTTCGATGTCGGCAACGCACGGCTCGCCTTTACGACCGATTCTTACGTCGTGCGCCCGCTCTTCTTTCCCGGCGGCGACATCGGCACGCTCGCCGTCAACGGCACGGTCAATGATCTGGCAATGTGCGGCGCACGTCCGCTGTATCTGAGCGCGGGCTTTATTCTGGAAGAAGGGCTGCCGATGGAGACGCTCTGGCGCGTCGTGCAATCCATGCGGCGGGCGGCTGACGCGGCGGGCGTGCAACTCGTGACGGGCGACACAAAGGTTGTGGATCGCGGCAAGGGCGACGGCATCTTCGTCAACACCGCAGGCATCGGCGTCGTGACGCACGCGCTGCCGATTGGCCCGCGCGCGGTGCGTTCCGGCGACGCAATTCTGCTGAGCGGCGACCTCGGCAGGCACGGCATTGCCATTATGGCCGAGCGCGAAGGCATTGCGTTTGAAAGCGCGATTGAGAGCGATTGCGCGCCGCTGGCCGAAATTGTTCTGAAGCTGATTGACGCAGGCATTGCGGTGCGTTGCCTGCGCGACCTGACGCGCGGCGGTCTTGCAAGCGCGCTCGTCGAAATTGCGGAAGCGGCGAATGTTCGTCTGCAAATCCGCGAAGCCGCCGTCACGGTGCGCGAAGACGTGCGCGGAGCGTGCGAAATTCTCGGCTTCGACCCGTTATATCTGGCGAATGAAGGCCGTTTCATCGCATTCGTCGCAGCTGAGGACGCTGACAAGTCGCTGGCGTTATTGCAGTCGCACCCGCTCGGCGAGGGCGCAAGCGTGATCGGTTACGTCGGCGCGAGCGAGACGCCCGCCGTGATTTTGCAAAGCCGCATCGGCGCGCATCGCATCGTGGATATGTTCACGGGGGAGCAGTTGCCGCGCATCTGCTGAAGATTTTTCACCTCATCACAAGGCGCGACGTTCAGCCATCGCGCCATTACGACTTCCATTCAGTCAGTTTCGATTTATCTCTGTTTTATAAAGGTTGGCAGGTGGATGCGGCTCCACCACAGAGGACGCAGAGGTTCACAGAGCTGTCAGTAAAACCTTTGTGAACCTTTGTGTCCTCTGCGGTGACGTTGAGCGCCGCAGGTCGTGGCCACTGGCAAACCGCTGTAAGTCTCAGCCACATTCTCCGCATAAATTCTTTACCAGCCATTACAGCTTTGGCCCGCAGATTCCGCTATATCGGTTGAAGCAGAAAAAAATCTGACTCAGGCGAGACATGGAATCTGAACTTTGGACACTTACTGATGGATGGAATGCACCGGCGCTGACCGGAGAAGGAGGAAACTGCGATGCAGAATGCCGCGCTCAATCAGACGAACACTTACCGCGAAACGAGGGGGATCATTCAGAAATTCATCTCTCCGTCATTATTCCCGCTTATAACGAGCAACATCGGCTGCCAGCGACGCTCGCCGGGGTGCTGGGTTATCTGGCTCTACAACCCTGGCGCGCAGAAGTCATCGTTGTTGACGATGGATCCACGGATCGCACAGGAGATCTGGCTGGAGAGCTGGGAAGATGCGCTGTATCTCTCCGGGTACTCAGGCATCCCGACGGACTGAATCACGGCAAGGGCGCGGCGGTCAGGCTCGGCATGCTCGCGGCGCGGGGCCGGTTCAGATTATTTATGGACGCCGACAATTCGACTTCGATTGAACACGTCGAACAATGCTGGCGCTGGCTTGATGCAGGCTGCGAAGTCGTCATCGCTTCGCGCAGTCTGCCGGAATCCATTCTGCCGGTTGAGCAGCCCTGGTATCGCAGGATTGCCGGGCGCATCGGCAATCTGGTGATTCGCACGCTGGCCGTGCCGGGCATTGCCGACACGCAGGCCGGATTCAAAATCTTCACGGCTCGCTGCGCGCAACAGGTCTTTCCGCGCCTGACGCTCAATCGCTGGGGATTCGATATTGAGGCGCTGGCCATTGCGCGCCGTCGCGGCTTTCAAATCCGCGAAGTGCCGGTGACGTGGCTCAACGCTCCGGGCAGCAAAGTCACCTGGCGCGCTTACGTGGATGTGTTCAGTGAAGTGTTGCGCGTCAGACACAACCTGCGCGCTGGTTTGTATGATTGATCGGCGCAGGTTGAAGGAGTCGCCATGCGATGCTGTCAAAAGATCAGACAAACAATCAGCGCGCTGCTCATCAGCCTGCTGATTCAGGCAGTGATGCCTGTAACGGTGGAAGGCCAGGCCGCTCAGTCGAAGGCTGAGGTGTTGCACCGCCTGAGCAGCGAACGACTGATTGAAGCTGTGCTGACTGCCGATGGTTCGCTGCTCGCGCACGTGCGCGAAACCACCGAAGGGATTAAATCCGGCGCCTGGCGCGCGTGTCTGGCGGCCTCACAACGCGCTGAAACTGACAAACTGATCGAGGCTTTCATCACGCGCAACATCAGCGGGGCCAGAGTTTCGGCCATCATCCCGCGCGATGAAACCGACGGACGCCTGCGACTTGAAGTCCGCTTTTCCGTTCCGAATTATGCGCAGGCTCAGGCGCGCGGAATGGTGATTCGCCCGGCGCTGTTTGCCTTCGGTGAAATGACTTGGATGATTGAGGCGGCCAGTCGTCAGCAGTTCATCACTGAAAACAGGCGTCTGACTGAGACGGCGCAGATCAGATTGCCGTCAGGCTGGTCGGTCAAAGATCTGCCTGAAACCATTCGATTCAGTCAGCCGCAGGGCAGCTTTCAGGCTGAATTTGAAGTGCGGGATGGCTGTCTGGTTGTCAGACAGACATTACAGCTCAGCACCCAGGCCGGTGTGGCGACACCGGAAGCGGCAGCGCGCAGCTTTAATGAAAGGGTTCAGCAGGCTGGTCAGACGAAAGTCACAATTGTGCGGAGCCGGTCGTGACAGGTTCGATAAAAGTTCCTTCGCAGCACACATCTCCTCCTTTCCGGCCCGGCAGAAAATTGACCGGGCCGCTTTTTTTTCTGGCGGTTTAACTTCCAGTGCCTGCAATAAGGATGTTGTCAGCACACCCGCTGAACGGCGGCTGATGACAGATGGGCTGGTTGACTCAGAACTGAAAGCATGTATGATGGTCGCGGCTTCAACGCAGAGCCATTTCAAACGCCTCCACAATTCTCGCCGAATTGAAATCAGCAGAAACAGTCTGTCTGCGATTTGCTCAGGTGTGATGTTCGCTCATCTCACCGGCAATGCCGTCGCAACCTGTGCTGACCAGGTTACGTCAGGCTGTTTCAGGAACAGGGCTGCTTCATCCCTTAACCGTCCGGCTGCACATCACCGGACGATTGCCCCTCTTTCTCACGCATCAACAATCCGTCGGCATGATCCGTGCAAGACCGGCCTGGGCCGGAGTCTGCCGGGCATGAACTGACCAGTTTCAATTTAGGAGGAGAAAATGGGTTTTCAGAGGAATTTGTTTCTGCTGCTGATTGCCGTGCTGCTGATTGCCGCGACGCCCGACAGCACGCTGACGCAGAGTCGCACAGGCAGTCCGGCACCGACCGGAACTGCCCGCAGCACAGGCCGCCTGGCTGATGCCGTCAGCATTGCCGATGTGATCTGGAATGGCCAGGTCAATGTCACCGTGACCGGCAACACCCTGAAAAAAAACAGCGGTTGCAGCGGCTGTCCTGATGCGGGCGCGATTTCGCAGCAATCCATTACATCAGGTGACGGGCTGATTGAATTCACCGCGCTTGAAACTGACCGTCTCAGATTTGCCGGACTCAGCTTCAACGATCCGAAGCCGACTTATGACACGCTGCGTTATTCAATCAAGCTGACCAACTTCGGCGTCGCTGAAGTGCGCGAACTCAATCACACCTACAAAGCCGAAACCAGATACCAGACCAGTGATGTTTTCAGAATCGCCGTTGAAAGCGGCGTGGTCAGATACTATCGCAACGGCAAAGTGTTCTATACCAGCAAAACGCCGCCCGCTTATCCGCTGTTCTTTGATGCCTCAATCGTCAGCACTGGCGGCACGATTGCGAATGCCAGAATTTCAGCGGGCGCGCCGCCGCCGGTTGAATCGCCGCTCGTCATCAGCGCCGTCTCAGCCGATAACGTCACGACAAACAGCGCGACGATTACCTGGACAACAAATGCAGCGAGCAATTCTCAGGTTGAATACGGCACGTCCACAAATTACGGCAGCCAGACTGCAACCGACGCCGCGCTTGTCACCAGCCACAGCGTCACGCTGACCGGACTCAGCGCGGCGACGCTCTATCACTTCCGCGTCAAATCAAAGACTGCAACGGGTCAGCCCGTCGCGTCTGCTGATTACACTTTCACCACCGGCAGCATCACTGTCGGCGACGGCCCGGTGATTACCGATAAAAAAGTCTATCCCGAACCTGCGCCGCCCGCATTGCCAGCCGCAGGCGGAACATTTACTGATCCGGTTTTCAAAACCACGTTGATGCGCGTCACTGATGCCAGCGATGGCCAGTTCAATAACACGAACTATTCTTACTGGCCGAACTTCAACAGGGACAGCACGCGGCTTTACATCGTCTCGAACGGCAAGCCGACGCTGTATGACTTCGATCCGGTCAATTTCAGAATTGCCAATAAACGCGCGCTCTTTGCCAGCACGCTGCCGAATGGAAGTCGCCCCGACAGCGAGGACGCCATCTGGAGCGGGCTTGAGCCGGATGTGATGCTCTGTCACGACGGGCTGAAGCTGTGGAGTTACAACGTCGCCAGGAACACTTATCAGTTGCTGCGCGACTTCACGCCTGAATACGGCAGCGGCCTGCTCTGGCAGATGAGCCGTTCAATTGATGACAACGTTTTTGCCTTCACGGTCAAAAACAGCAGCTATCAGATCACCGGTTATCTGGTCTGGACGCGGGCCGGAAATAAAATCTACCGCGTCAGCACGACTGATCTTGATGAAGTGCAGATTGACAAGACGGGCCGTTACCTGGTCGTCAAAACCAATCAGAGCGGGCACGGCACAATTCAGGTCAGAGTCGTTGATCTGGTGACGCAGAGTGTCGAGAACCTGATTGATGACGCGCCTGACTTTGCGCCGGGTCATTCGGATTGCGGGCGCGGCTTCGTCATCGGAGCCGACAACTGGAACAACCGGCTGCTTTATCGCAACCTGTCAGCGCCGCATATTTTTTATTCGGTGATTGACTGGGGCAATGACTGGAGCCAGTCGGGTCACAGTTCGATGATGGAAGATGACGATCTGTGGATTCTGAACAGTTCGTTCAAGGCCAACGATCTGCCGTCAACGGGTCTGTTCAAAAACGAAATCTATCTGATTGCCACGGATGGTTCGCAACGTGTCAGACGCCTGGCTCATCATCATTCGGTCTACCGCGAATACTGGGACACCCCGCGCGCGACGATCAGCCGCGATGGCCGCTTCGTAGTCTTTACCAGCAACTGGGGCACTACCCGCCGCGACGTGTTCATCGTCAAAGTGCCAGGCCGGTAATTCACATTCAGTCAGCAGTCAGATTGAGGTCATCAGCCACGGGGAGCACGGGGAAACACGGGGAAGAGAAGACAGGGAGAAGTGGAAAAAAAGAAGAGGACTCTGATTCAATGTTGTCCATCACTCCATTACCTCATCACCGGGCCTCTTCAACTTTTATTCCTTCTTCCCCGTGTTCCCGTCCCTCCCCGTGGCTGACTCAGGCCGAAGTCTTCAGCAATCGCCTGTCCTGAGCTTTAGGTCGAAAAGCTCAGCGAGTGCGCTGGTGTTGTGGTGCAGGTTGTATTTTTCAAGCACGCGCTGGCGGGCTGAACTGGTCAGGCGCTGGCGCAGTTCGTGGTCATCAATCAGGCGCGCGATTGCAGCGGCCATTTCATCGGCATCTGCCGGAGTGACGAGCAACCCGTCCTGACCGTCACGAATCAGTTCGGGGATGCCGGTGATGCGCGTGGCCACGCAGGGAATTTCCATCGCCATCGCTTCCATCAGCACGACCGGCACGCCTTCGGCAAAACTGGCCAGCGCGAAAATGTCAGTCTGCTGATACAACTCGCGTACTCTGTCCTGATTCTGCCGACCTTCAAGAATGACGTGATCGCGCAGGTTGCCGTCAGCAATCAGTCGCTCAAGTTGCGCGCGGTCAGGCCCGTCACCCACCAGCCGCAGCCGCACTTTGCGACCTGCCCTGACTAATCGCTCAACAGCCGCCAGCAGCAGGCACTGTCCCTTGACCAGCATCAGCGTGCCGACGCACAGAATCTCAGTTTCATCGTTGCCGTCTCTGTTGTGAACACGACGCTGAAACAGTTGCGGGTCAATGCCGAGCGGTGCAATTTCAATCCGGTTCCATTCTGCCGGGTCGCAGGCTTTCATCAACTGCCCGCGCGCGTAGCTGCTGATCGTGCGAATGAACGAAGCTGCTTTGATCTTTTCAGTCAGCCTGAAACGCAGCGGGTTTTCAAATTCTTCATAGCCGTGAATCGTCATGGACATCGTCACCGGATAAATGATCGTCATCAGCCACGCGACGGTTGACGAATAATGCGTATGCACGTGACTGAGGCGATGTTTCATCACCCAGTCACCGGCTTGCACGGCTTCGAGAAAATATGCGACGCAGTGAGGCAGCCTTTTCAGATCGTAAGAACTGCACGCAAGCGCCATCAGCAGACCTTTGAGCAAAGATAACGGTCTTGTCATCACCGCGCGCAGCAATGGCCCGACCGTCCGAATAAAACCAAAAGGGAGCAGGTAAAAGGTCGTTGCAGCTTCCTGGCGTTCTTCCTGCGTCATTTCAGAGAAAGGCCGGTCGGGTGGGCGAACCGAAATCACCGGCAGCTCAAAACCGCAGGCGCGAAGCTGTCTGACCTCGCGCAACAGATAAGTCGTGTTGACTGCCGGATACTGGCTGAGCAGGTAAACCATCTTCGCTGTCATCGCAACCTCAACTCCGTAAAAAAGCCGGTCGCAAATCAAACTGCGACCGGCTGATTCAATCTTCGCAAAAGAAGAACAGAGAGATGACGGAACAGATGGAAATAACGGAACAGACGGAACAGGCTGATCAGAAAGTGATGAAATCAGTCCTGATTCTGCCTGTTCCGATTCAATCAGGATCCGGACAGTTCAACCATTCGTGACAATTCGTGTTCCCTGGTGGATGATTGTTTTCCGTCTGTTCCGTGATTGCCGTCTGTTCCGTTCTCTCTCTTCTTTCTTCAACCCTACGGCGTTCCGGCGCTCACGCTCACCTGGTCAAACATTGCGGTGCAAAGCACCGGGTTGTTATGACTGGTGACGACGAGGCCGATGTAAACAGTGCCGGGCAGGCTGAGTGTTTCGCTTCCGCCAGGAATCCAGGTGCTGCCATCGGTTGACCAGTACGCCGTGATGACATTGCCGGTGCGCGCCAGCCGCAGCCAGAGCGGTTTGGCATTGCTGCCAACCGATGTGTGCAGGCTGTCGCCGCCATAATTCAGTCGCCGCTGAAAGGCTGCCGTCTCCTGCGGTCTGGCGGCGAGCATCACATGCCTTGATTGTCGCGTCAGGCTTTCACGAATCATCACTCCCGCTTTGGCCCACGAATCAGTGTTCTCAACGCTCAGCACGCGGGCCGTGATCTGACCATCACCGCTGAGCGGCTGCCAGACGAACTGGAATGAATCGTATTCGCCCCAGATGTCATAACCGGAACCTTTGACCGTGAACACACCGCTGGCGACAGTCGCGCTGCCTGCCGGGCCTGCAATCCCTACGTCTTCGCTGTGCCAGGGCGCAGGCAGCGGGCCGGGATCGCCGCCTGTCGCGCCAACCGTGACGCTCACTGCGGCTGAAGTTGCCGTTGCGCCTTTGTCATCAGTGGCTCGCGCCGTCAGGTTGTAAGTGCCGACCGGAACATTCGACCACGCAAACTGAAACGGAGCCGCAGTTGCCGTGCCGATCAAAGTTGCGCCATTGAAAAATTCAACTTTGCTGACTGTGCCATCGGCATCGCTCGCACTCGCGGTCAGTGTAATGTTTGCCGGAGCTGTGAACGTTGCGCCACTGGCCGGAGCCGTCAGCGTCACTGAAGGAGGCGCGTTGCCGGGGGCGGTTGCCCCGCTCAGACTGACCTGATCGAACGTGGCCGCGCACAACACCGGGTTGTTGTGACTGGTGACGGCGAGGCCGATGTAAACAGTCTCAGGCAGGCTGATGTTTTCAGACCCGGCCAGCGTCCAGTCGGTTCCGTTCGCTGACCAGTAAGCTGAAATGAGATTGCCCTGGCGCGTCAGCCTGATGAACATTGGCGCTGACAGGTCGCTGATCAGCGTATGCAGGCTGTCATCATTTGTATTCAACCTCCGCTGAAACGCTGCGCCGCGCTGTGATGTGACCAGCATCATGGCGTAACGCGAGGTGCGCGTCAGACTTTCACGAATCATGACTCCCGCTTTGGCCCACACATCAGTATTGTCAATGCCGGTCAGTCGCGCCGTGATCTGCCCGTTGCCGGTCAGCGGCTGATACACGTAATGAAATGAATCGTACTGACCAACGATGTCATAGCCCGAACCTCTGACCGTAAAGACGCCATTGCTGACGTTGTAACTGCCCGCCGGGCCGCTGATGCCGATGTCAGTATCCTGCCAGTTGGCCGGAGGCGGTTCGTCGTGATCGTCAACGTATACATTGACGCTGCGTGTATCTTTCAGCCCGCCGCTGTCGGTCACGGTCAGAATGATTTCGTAAAAGTATGTGCCGTTTCCGTGCGCTTCAGCGGTGAAACTGCCCGCAGCGCCGTTCACGCTTTGTTGCGGATGAATGTGATCATCGTGATGCAACAGCACCTGCCACGACATGGCACTTGCCGTCAGCGATTCATCGGGGTCATCAGCCGCGCCCTGAAACGTTACGACCTGTCCCGGCGCAGTGTGCGCGCCGTTAACCGGCGCAGTGATCGTGGCCGTCGGCGGGCGATTGCCAACCGTAATTTTCACTGTTGCGGTTGCGCTCAGGTTTTGTGAATTGGTGACTGTAAGCGTGACGGTGTAAGTTCCGTCAGCAGTAAAAACGTGCGCGGGATTCGGACTGTTTGATTGCTGGCCGTCGCCAAAATTCCACTGATAGCTCAGCGCGAGGCCGTTCGGATCGCCTGAACCTGCGCTGCTGAACTGCACCTGCAACGGCGCAATGCCTGCCGTGATTGTGGCCGCAGCGGCGGCTGTCGGTGCTGAGCCGCTGTAACGAATCCGGCGCACCTGTCCGCTCACCAGTTCGATGTAATAAAGCATTCCGTCCGGCCCCTGTTCCAGCGTCACCACGGCTCCGGCTCCGGTGGCAAAAGGCAGCACAGCGGTCAGATTGCCGCTGCCATCAAAGGTCATGCGTTTGATCCAGCCGCGCGCGTAATCAGCAAAGAAATAACTGTTGTGATACTGCGCGGGAAACTGCGCTGCCGTGTAAAAAGCGCCGCCCACCGAAGCCGCATTGCCGTCCTTGTGATCCCAGAAATAAAGCGGCGTCGTCACGCTCGCCGGTGACAGCGCCTGGCAAACGGGTGCGTTCACAAAACCATCGCGTGGTTTGTCGCCTTCGTAACAGGGCCAGCCGAAATTGGCTCCGCGCCCGCGATTCTGTTCTTCAGCCTGATCAGAACCGACATCACCGAGAATCAGTTCGCCCGTCGTCGGGTGAATCGCAAACCGGTAAGGATTGCGCAGACCGTAAGCATGGATTTTTGAGCGCACCGAATTGGTTCCGTCATAAAACGGATTGTCAGCGGGCGCTGTACCGTCTTTATTGATGCGCAGAATCTTGCCGTTGTAACTGTTCAGATTCTGCGCGCGCAGCGAGACCGGATCGTTATACGAAAAGTTCGTGCCATCACCGACGCTGACATAAAGTTTGCCATCCGGCCCGAAGCGCGCCGTGCCGATGCTGTGCGTGTTGCCTTCTGAAGCGATGCAGTCAGAACCATCAGGCGGGTTGGGACAGGGCGCATTGCCGATGCTGCCCAGAATCACGATTTCACTATTCGGCAGCGCAACATCGGGATTGGCCGGATCAACGCGCACGCGCGTGAGTCGCGCTGTTTTCATTCCGTCATTGTTCGGCTGTCCGTTCGGCTCGTAAGTGTAAAGCAGGTAGACATAGCCATTCGTCGCAAAATCAGGATCGAGCGCCAGACCAAGCAGCCCGCGATCAAGGTAGGTATTGACCTGACCTGAAATATCAATGAACGGCGTCGGCAGCAGCACGCCGTTTTTATAGATGCGCACGACACCGTTTTTCTGCCAGATGAACATTCGCCCGTCTGACGCAAAGGCCAGCCCTACCGCTTTGTAAGGCGGCAGCGTCGTGACAGTCTCAGCCGTGAATCCCTGATCGCTGAAACTCTGTGCCAGCGTCGCCGTACAACCGAGCCAGAACAGCACGAACAATCGCGCCGCAAAACCGAGTGAACGCAAAAAAAGAATTCGTAATGCAGTCATCATGACCTCTCGAAAAGCCGGAACAATAGAGAAATTGTCAGCAACCTGAAATTTTCCGAAGAACCAGGTTGCAGCCCCGTAGTGACGAATTCATTCGTGCTGTTTTGAAGAACGGGATTTTGGAAACGGAACGAATGAATTCGTCACTACAAGGGTGTTTCGCGTTTTATTCAGAGCGCCTCAGATTCAGGGGCCTGAGCATTGATCAGTCTGATCGTTTGAGTGTGCGCCACGCGCGCCAGGCTTGTGATTTCAATCTGTCTCGCATCTGTGAACGGCCATACGGCGCAGGTTTCATTCCGGCGCGGCGCAGGGCTGAATTGATTTGTGACACCCTCACGCGGCGTTCACTGGCCGGAGTGCGAAAGGTGATGCTGAACGAGATTGAGACTTCGCTGCCGTTTCTGACCCAGTGCGGAGCGGCAACAGGGAAGTGCAGCCCGACGCCCGGCTTCAGATTGAAGACAGTCGCTTTCGCTTCGTATTCATCCCTGAATTCAATCTGTGTGCGATGACGCGCCAGGTAATCCTCGACTTCCGTTTCGCTGATCACCGTGCGGTCGGCGGGTTCCCACTGATGAATCTCCTTGCTGCCGCGAATCTGGAGCAGAAAGTTGTATTCCGGGTCAACGTGATAAGGCGTGATCGAATGCGGCGAGGTGATGAAGACAAAACTTTCGCGGCGGCACATGCCCGGATCAATCTCTTCAGTCAGCGCCTGCACTTCGTCAAGACAGCCATCCATCAGTTCACGATAAGCCGGATCGCGCTCGACAAACTTCAGCACCATCCACGAATGACAATCCTCAATCTGCCGGATGGTTTCTTCGATTGACAGCCCGTTGTGCGCGCCGCGATACAGGCCCGTCTCGACCGAAACTTTGCCTGAATTGTAGCGAACATCTTCAGCCGGCAGCCGCTGCGCGAGTTCGAGCAGGCGCGGCAATTCAAACAGCGGGTGATCAGCCAGACGATGACCGGTCAGAAATCCGCGCCGGTTGAAATTGCGCCGCAGCGTTTCGGCATTCAGTTCAAGCAGTCTGGTTGTGCGGGGCCTGGGTGAATCGCTGGCTTTGCTGGTCAGTGATTCGGCAGTCAGTGTTTGTGCGGTCATTTTACTTCTCCTGCGGGTGGCGCTGCGCACTGGCGTCCGGGCAGCGCGTGCCTGCGTCTGAACTGGCGATTGATCCAGCGAAACAATGGCAGCAATGAAACGATCAGCGCGCCGGGTGCGCGACCGGTTGCCATCACCAGCGTCTGAATCAGGCGACGATCGGGCCAGAGGCGATTGATCATCGGGTGATCGGGAATGGCGCACGAATCCATCCATTCAACCTGCGGCTGGTCGTGCAACTGGCGAATGTTTTCCAGTTCGAGCAGCAGACCGGGCGAATAATGCGCAAAGCGTTCGTCGTAAGCGATGCGCGCCGCAAACGCGCCGGGCGCAGCCAGGAAGTTGCATTTCATGGCGATCAGTTCGTCGTCGTGCCGCAACGCCAGCAAATCAAGCTGCCCGCGTTCATGGGCGGTTTTGACAGCGATTCTGAAAAACGACTCGTCAGCTTCGACCAGCGAGAGCGCGCCGCCCTCGCGCCCCTTCCAGCCGCTGACTTCGAGTTCAAGAAAGCGATTGATCCATTCCGGCACTTCTTCAGGTTCAGGCCTGACAAATTCGGTCGGGGCGCGATCAGACAGGCGATTCAATATCCGCCGGTACTTTCTTCGCGCGTGACCCGAAATTGCATTGGCCAGAAAAGTGTCAGCTTCCGTGCGCGGGCGAAACATCGCGCGCGGATACCATTCAGCAACGAAAAACAGCGTGGCCGCTGAATGAAACTGTTGTGACAACAACTGCTGAAACGGCCCGTCGGCGCTGACCCACTTCCAGACAAACAGCGCGCTGGCGGCTTCATTCGTCGCCAGCCAGTCATTGAAAGCCGCCAGCGTCTCAGCCGCGTGCGAAGCTCTGATGAGCGGAGTACACAGCACACAATGCGGATACTTCCACAAACTCAGCACGCTGACCGGCACACCCTGCCAGTGCTGATTTCGTTCCAGCGGAAACAGGCCACACAGCAGCGGTTCACCCTGTGGCCGCAACGGATCAGGCGCAAAGATCAGCACCAGTCGCAAATCAACACCCTCACCGAAAGCGTGAATCGCCGCGCGCAGCATCCAGTGCTCGTAATAAATATTTGGCTCCAGCGCCGCCGCCGCCAGCCTTTCCATCGCTGACGTGTAACGATTCAGCTCTGCCGGATCGCTGATCACCAGCACCCGAAGCTGTGAACCGCGATCATCAGCCGCAGGCGAAGCCTGATGCGGCGCAATACTGGTCATTGAAGCAGTCATACAGAAATCAGATTCATCAGCGGAGAGATTGCGGAAAACGCAGAAATAACCGAACACGCGAAAGGAGATTTGAAGCTGTCCTGATCTTTCCGTCTGTGCCGTTTATGCCGTGTGTTCCGTCATCTCTCTTTCTGTTTTTTACATTACCCGCCCTGCGCTTCCTGAACCCTGAAGCCTGACCTGCAAAGAGCAAAGAACGATGCGTGACCCCGGTTATTCAGGACCAGGTTTCAGGGTTCAGGAAGCGCAGGGCAATCACACTGATTGTGCGCTTCAGCTTCCGCTCGCTTCGGTCAATGCCGGAGCGGGCGCAATGCGAGTCGCAGTTCTGCCGAAGGCCAGCCGCAGTCGGCTCAGCGCCGAGATTGTTCGTTGCGGCAGCAGCGTGCGCGCCGTTGTTTCAAGTTGTCCGCGCAGCAGGTGCAGTCGCGCCGGAACCGAGCGGCTGGAAATCCGCACGGCCAGCGTGCCGCGTGAATCACTGGCCCAGTCGAATTTGTATTTCTCAGCGCCGCGCAGAAAGTCACAGCACCGCAGCCCGCGCCGAATCGCTGAAGTGATGACCAGCCCGCGCAACATAAAACCGATGCTGTGCCTGGCCCATTCCGGCTGCCAGCCTGACAAATAGAAATAAAGACTCTGGCCCGACTGCTGCGCATACAGCGAAGCGCGACACGCGCCTTCAATCCACACTTCCTCAAATCGCAGCAGTCCGGCGCGAGCCAGCGGCCTGATCAGATCGCGGTGAAACTGTTGGCGGGCCGGATGCTCAAACGCGCTCGGTTCAGCGCGACCGGCCCAGCTTGCCTGGTGCAGTGACAGAAAACGCTCGAAAGCTTCCGGCGCTTCGTCAGCATCAGTCACGGCGCGATGCTCAAAACCCGGCAGCTTTTGCAGCTTGCGCAGGTTGCGCTGAAATTCGCGGCCACGCGGGCTGCGATTGATCACCTCGCCTTCGTCATCGGCCAGTTGCAGGCGCGGGCACGGCCAGCGCGGTTGCAGTTCAAGCCGGTAATCAGTGCGCTTGTCAAAGCACCACATCAGCATCGGCAGGTTCGGTGAATCAGCCGCAATGCCGTCGAGTTCGAGCAGGTCAAAACTGTTCTCTGACGCCAGATGCTCAAAGATGGCGCGGGCACAGGCCTGTTCACATCCGGGCCGCGCCAGCACATCCAGATAATCAGCCGCGCCTTCGCCTTCACCGAGAAAAGCCAGCCTGCGCACGCGCACCCCGGCCTGTCCTGCTTTCACCTGCTCACCGAGCGCCAGCAGCCCGGCCAGTTGCCCGTCAGCCGCACGCGCACAAATCAGGAGCGGCGTCACCTCACCGCCAAACTGCCGTTGCCAGGCCGTCATCCATTCCCACGATAAAAAAGGCGGCGCGGCAGACGCGATGAACAACTCGCGCCATTCATCGCGCAAAGTCTCGAATGCCTGCACGCCCCGGTATGTTTCAATCGTCAACTGGTTCACAACAATTCCTCAGTGAATGGCGATCTGGTTGTTTCAGTCAGTTCACAGCCCCGAACCGGCGGAGCGAATCAGCACAATGCGCGAACAGGCCGCGTGGAAGTAACCGGAAGCACCCCCGTAGTAACGAATTTATTCGTTGTGTCCCCGGAACCAGCACTTCCCGAAGCAGAACGAATGAATTCGTTACTACGGGAATGGCGCGAGGTTCATCAGAGTATCCGTGTTTTGAATCTGAAAACTTCACGGGCTGCTCATTGATTACATCTGCACGCTGGCCGTCACGCTGAAATTTGCGGCTGTGGCTGGCATCAGGTCGCTGTGTGACAGTTCCAGCACCGAGATGACTTCTTCAATGACATCGCGGGTGATGGTGTCGCGGGCGCCGCCGTAGCCATACAGCAGCGCGTTGTCACAGACGTTGTTGATGATGCGCGGAATGCCCTGCGAAACGCGGCCAATCAGCGACACGGCTTCGCTGTCGAAGATGTCCACACGTTCGGCTCCGGCGATCTTGAGCCGGAAGCGAATGAAATTGTGAATCTCAGAAAGATTGAGCGGGCGAATGGCGCAGCGCAGCGAAACACGCTGTTTGAGCTGGCGCAGGCCCGGCAATTCAAGCGTGGCCCGCAGTTCCGGCTGACCGCACAGAATGATCTGCAACAGCTTGCCCCGGTTGGTTTCGTAATTGAGCAGCAGCCTGATCTCTTCGAGCACCGCCATTGACAGGCCGTGCGCTTCGTCAATCATCAGCACCGTGCGCAGCCCGCGCGAATGCCGCATCGCCAGACAATGGCCGAGCAGGTTGAGCAGTTCGGTTTTTGAAGCTGGTGGTTTCGGCCCCAGCCCCAGCCCATTGCTGAGCTGCTCAAAAAATTCGCCGACTGTCAGAAACGGATTGAAGACATAGACCGCCAGCACTTCGTCTCTGAACTGCTGCATCGCTGAACGCAGCGTGGTGGTTTTGCCGGTTCCGACTTCGCCTGTGACCACGACCAGACCCTTGTTCTGTTCGATGCCGTAACGCAGGTTGGCCATCACTTCCAGATAGCTTTCCGTTTTGAGGATGTACCTGGTATCCGGGGTCAGACTGAACGGGTATTCCTTCAGCCCATAAAATTCGAGGTACATAACATTCTCCTTGCCTGGGACATTGAGAGCGCAGGTTTATGGCCTGTTATCGTCATTCCTGAAATTAAAGGTAATGGTGATGCGGTCTTTGACCGGTTTGCCATTGACGGTTGCCGGAGTGAACTGCCAGTTGCTCGCGGCGGTTTCAGCCACGTTTCTGAAAATCATGTGGCCCTGCACGGCTCTCGCGCTGGTGACGCGGCCTTTTTCATCAATACTCACTTCAACCACGACCAGGCCCTTCAATCCTCTCTCTCTGGCATCAGCCGGATAGAACGGCTTGACTCGCCTGACCGGAATGCTGCGCGTGATGACAGCAGCGGGCGCATTCGTCGGCTTCGGTTGCGGTGTTGATGGCGGCGGTGGATTGTGCAATCCATCAGCGCCGGTTTCTGACGTGGCGTGACCGATCATTTCTGTTTTCAATTGCGCCATCATCGAAGGCGTGACGCCGGGCACGGCAGCCGCAGGCAGCGACAATGAAACCGTGCGCGGGCGCAGTTGCGCTGCCGGTTCAGGCGTTGACGGGGCTGATGCCTGTTCGGCCTGAGCTTCTGACTTTTTCACTCCCGCCTGCTGTCTGCTGGTCGGTTCACGATCATCACGATGTTTGCTGGTCGTTGCATCGCCCGCCGTCACTACCATTTCTTCAATCACAACCGGAGCCGTTGCAGCAGCGTCATCAGCAGCCTTTTCATCCGCAGGTGAAGGCGCAGGCGATGGCAGGCTGATTTGAGCCGGTTCCGATTTCTGTTCGGACTGCTTCGCCTTTTGTGAACGCTGATGAGCCGCCGCGGTGACAGCGGCAATCAGCAGTGCTGACAGCGTAATGATCAGCAGCTTCGTGCGATGCCGGTTGACGGCAGCGAGCATTCCGCTGAGAAAGGCAGCGGCGACAGGCTGAGCTGAACGAAAGTTGCGATTTTCGGATTTCGGTTCAGTGGCTGGCGCTGCAGCCACATCGCGGTGCGGCGCTGTGACGGGTTCTGCGGCGACATTCGTGGCAAACCGGCTGATGACCGGTTCGTTTCTGAATTCATCCTGAATGGCAGCAGACATTGCTGTTGCAGAGGTCGGAACGCCGACAGCCTGATAATTTCTGATGAAAGGCATCAGCTCGATCACTTCGCCCGATTCAGCCGCAATGTATCTGTCGCCGCTGTCAGCAGGCTGCGCCGTGTCTGAGCCTGTAGCGTGATGATTCGTTTCGATTTCAGAAAGTATCGCGCGCAACGACGCCATCAGATCGCTGACCTGTTGCGGGCGTCGTTCAGGCTGGCGTTCAAGCAGCGACATCACCAGCCGCGACAAACTCTCAGGCACCAGCGGCGAAATGCGCTGTGGCGCAATCGGTGTTTTCAATTCGCGCTTGCGGCGAATGGCCGCCGGAGTGTCGCCATCGAACGGCACACGGTCGGTCAGCATTTCGTAAAGCATCACGCCGAGCGCGTACAGATCGCTGCGATGACCGGCGATGAAATTGCCCGCCTGTTCGGGGCTGAGGTAACGCGCATCGCATCGCTGCGCCCGTTCCTCACCGGCCCAGTCGTAATTTTCTCCGGTAAAAATGCCAAACCCGGTGACCAGCGCCTGGCCGTCAGCCGTCAGCAGAATCTTTTCGGGATGCAGGCACAGGTGCAGCACGCCGTGTTCGCGCGCGTGCGAGAGCGCACCGGCAATTTGCAGCGCGAGGCTGATGGCCTGAGCGGGCTGCATCCATCCCCGCCGCCTGATCAGTTCGCGCAGCGTTTCACCCTGGGTAAGTTGCGGGCTGAGGCAGAAGTGAAATCCGCTGATCTGTTCTGCCGCCGTCGTGCTGACGACGTTCTGATGAGACAACGCCGCCGAAGCCTGAGCTTCAAGATGAAAAAGCTGAATCTGTCGCGTGTGCTGCGCGGCGCATTCAGTCAGCACCTTCAGCCTGACTGGTCTGCCGGTCGCTGTTTCCCGCGCCAGATAATTCACCGTGCGCCACGAACCGGACAGGGCTTCTTCAATCGTCAGTTGCCCATCAAATGCTGCCATCAGCCCGCGCAGGTTCGGCGGCTGACCAGGCTTTGTCATCGTGGCGTTGGTTGAGTTCATCTCCCGTGTCTCCATTCGGTCATCAGCTTTCAGCGCAACGCACAACTCCGTAAAAGAGCCTGCGCTGCCCGGCAGTCTGTTCTGAGTTTGATTGCTTCAACTGTAATAGCGGGATCGCAGGCCGAAACCTGTAAGGCAGCAGGAAAAAATGTGAGGGATTGAAGGGGCGATAAAGCAACAGACAAAAACAGCAATTCTGACGCAGACGTTCAGTCCGCTGATTCCTGAAGCCTGAAACCTGATTCCTGTTTGTTCAGAAACAGGAATCAGGTTTCAGGCTTCAGGAATCAGCAGTATGGATCTGCTGGCCGAAAGCCCTGTGAAAACAGAATCGGTCAGCCGGTTTCGTCTGTTCCGTCCTCGCTCTTACCAGCAGATGCCCTGGTAACCGGCTGGTCTGTTGTTTTCCTCAAACATTCTGACCAGATCAATCACGATGCGACCGTGATTCATCCTTTCGGCAAGATGGCTGAATTCATCGTCCTTTTTGCCGATGACGATGACCTCTGACTGTTCGATGACATCGGTTGCATCGGCGAGCAGCAGCGAGGAGATGTGCGGGATTTCGCGTTCGATGTATTCGCGGTTGGCCCCGAAAACGCGGGCCATTTCAACTTCGCGGTCATAGATCGCCAGCTTCAGCCCCTTGCCAATCAGACGTTCGATGAGCGTGACCATCGGGCTTTCGCGCAGATCATCAGTGTTCGATTTGAAGCTCAGGCCCAGCACGCCCACACGTTTGCGGCCCGTCTGCAAAACCATCTCAACGGCGCGTTCGATCTGCTGCTGATTGCTGGCGAGAATTGAATTGAGCAGCGGCACCGTCACATCAATCGAGCGGGCGCGATAAGTCAGCGCGCGCAAATCCTTCGGCAGACACGAACCGCCGAACGCAAAGCCCGGTTTCAGGTAGTAAGCCGACAGATTCAGTTTGGTGTCGCGCGCAAAGACTTCCATCACGCGATGCGAATCAATGCCCATCGCCTTGCACAGATTGCCGATTTCATTGGCGAAGCCGACTTTCAGCCCGTGAAAGCAGTTGCACGCATACTTGACCATCTCGGCTTCACGAATGCGCACGGTCATCACCGGCGCGTCAATGTGCGCGTACAGGCGGCGCAGCGGCCCGGCGGCGTCTTCGTCGTCAGCGCCGATCAGCGTGAACGGCGGGTGATGAAAATCATTGAGCGAGGTGCCTTCGCGCAGAAACTCAGGATTGACGGCCACGCCAAAATCGCGCCCGGCGCGTTTGCCCGAATAAACTTCAAGCGTCGGCACAATCGTTTCAGCCATCGTGCCGGGCAGCATCGTGCTGCGAATGGCGACGATGTGATAGCGATTTTTCGCGGCAATGGCTTCGCCAATCTGCTGGCAGACACGTTTGATGAAAGTCAGATCAAGGCTGCCGTTGTGCTGGCCCGGCGTGCCGACGCAGACGAGTGTTACGTCTGAAGACGCCACCGCCGCCGCGCAGTCGGTTGTGGCGCGCAGCCTTTTTTCACTGACCATTTGTGCAATCAGTTCGCCAATGCCAGGTTCGACAATCGGGCAGCGACCGCTGTTGATGATGTCAACTTTAAGCTGGCTGACATCAACGCCGATGACTTCGTGTCCGGCGCTGGCAAAGCAGGCTGCCGAGACACAGCCCACATATCCAAGACCAAAGATGCTGAGCTTCATTCAATTCCCTCCGTTGGCGGCGAGTTCGCCTGACTGCGGTTCGCGGGCGTAGATGCGATAAAAGTTGTGGTCATAAACCAGCCGGTAATCGTGCGCGAGCAGTCGCGTGATGTGCTGGTAAATGGCCGGACGCTCGCGTTGCGAACCGCTGAACGAATCTTCGTAAATCTCTTCGACCACGATGTAATCGGCGCGTTTGCCGCTCGTGCAGCCGAGATAAGGATCATCAATCAGCCGTGCATCGAAGCCGAGTTCAAAGCCGAGTTCGGCGCTGCCCATCACCAGCGATTGCGGCCCGGCGTGCTGTTTCAGAAAGCCGACGGCAGGCTGGTAACTTTCCTTCAGGCTGTTAATCCTGATGCGCTGTGTGATGCCGCCAAACTGCACCATGACCAGAACTGTCAGCGCGGCAAAGGCAAGATTGCGGCGGGTGCGACTGTCGCTGAAGCTGTGGTTGAGATACACAGCCAGAATCGCCGCGTAAAACGGAATGATATGCACCAGGTACCAGGCCAGCTTCTGCCCGTCGAGCAGCGCCATAATGCAAAAGATCAGCAGCGCCAGCAGCAGCAGCGCGCGACAACCACGATGCTGCCTGATCGAGCGCGTGCTGACCGCACCGATGATGCCGAACAGATAAACGGCCAGAATAACTACTTTCAATCGGGCCAGCGACGAATGACCTGCAGAATGCGCGCCCAGACCGAAAGCCGTGAAATAACGCTCAGTGGCTTCACGAATAAAACCCTGCCAGGGCGCAGCCAGCCCGCGCAATCGCCCGCCAGTTGAGGCATTGCCGGTAAACTGGCTCCAGAAACTGACCGGATCCTGAAGGATATAAACACTCCACGCCGACGCGCCGATCAGATAAGGCAACGCTGCGATGGCCGCGAGCTGCCAGTTCAGTCGCGCGCGATCAAAATACAGAGTCAGAAACAGCAGCGCCGTCAGCCACAGAATGCCGTTGAAATGCGTCATCCCGCTCAGCACCGTCAGCGAATGGCTCAGCAGCACAGCCAGCTTCAGATGCCTTTCGCGCAACGCCAGATAAACCGCCAGCGCCGATAACCCAAGCGCCGCGCACATCACATCCATGCGGCCAAACGAAGCGCCGTTGATGAATGTGTAATCAAGCGCCAGCAGCGCAAACGCCAGCGCCCCGGCGCGCCTGTCACCACTCAGCCGCTGCACGATCACCGCAATCGCCACCAGCGCCAGCAGGCCAAAGCAGGTTGATAACAAACGTTGTGAGACGATGCTGAAGCCCAGCAGCCTGAACCACGCCGCCTGCGTGATCAGATGCAGCGGCATCACCCAGTAAGTATGCTCTCTGATGCCGCGCAACCAGCCTTCAGCTTCAAGCACCGGAGTTCCCATCACGCCGTTAGTCGCCAGATTCCACGCCGGAGCCGCAAACCATCCCTCATCGCTCCAGGGCCGCCGACTCATCGCGCTCAGCACCGCCAGCGTCACAAACACTGCGGCAATTCCGCCGAGCAGCAGACGACGATTCAAATTACTCTGCATCATCACAGGTGACATTGATTCAACTCTTTCTTCTCTGCGCCTCTGTGTGAAACCAGCTTCCACACGCGGCGCAAAGAGCAAAACATCACGCCTCGCAAAGCTTCAGAAACTGTTGCGTCACGGCCTGCCAGCTTCCGCTGCTGCTGACAAATGAAGCGCCTGCTGCGCCTATTTCACGGGCCTTTGACGGTTCTTTGACGAGACGACAGATGACCGCAGCAAAGGCTGATGGTTCATCCGCAATCAGCAGTTCGCGGCCATCACGCAGCGGCAGGCCTTCTGCTCCGACAGTAGTTGAAATGACCGGCTTTGACATCGCCATCGCTTCATAAATCTTGAGGCGCGTGCCGCCGCCAATTCTCAGTGGCACAATCGCCGCCGCCGCCCGCGCCAGGTAAGGACGCACATCATCAACAGTGCCGGTCACGTTGATGCCTGAACCTGTCTGATTCAGCGCCAGCAAACGACGACTCGGATTGCGCCCGACAACAGTCAGTCTGATTTGCGGAATCTGTTGTCTGAGCTGCGGCCAGATTTGTTCAATGAACCAGTTGATGCCGTCCTCATTCGGCAGCCAGTCCATCGAACCCGTAAAAACAAGGTGATGTGGTTCAGTCGCAACTTCAGGCCGGGGGCGAAAGAAATCGGTATCAACTCCGGTCGGCACTGCGGCGACACGATCAATTTCATAATCATGTCGCAGCCTGTCAGCATCGGCCTGCGAAACGGCGATGATCTGATCGAAACGCTGACAGGCCGCATGCTCGAAGCGTTTCATGCGCTGCCACTGAAAACGAAACAGCGCGCGCCGCAGCGGATTCGTCTGCGTTTCAAAATGGCGCTGCCAGATTTGCGCTTCGACATTGTGCTGAAACAGCACCGTCCGGCACGGCAATCGCTCCGGCACATTGATGGCCGGAGCCAGAAAATCACAGACCAGCACATCCGGCTTGTCGCGCTGCACCTGCCTCGTGATGGCTTCGCGCATCAGCGCTGAACGGTAACGCGCTACAGCGTAAGGAAGCCCTGACAGCAGGTTCGCGCCCAGACCCGCATAAAATCCGAATTCTGTTCTCGAAGGCAGCCGGTGCGGCATACAGATCAGTTCCTGACAATATTCATCGGCCAGTGTTTGCGCTTCAGGCATTGCGCCGTCATCCAGCGTCAGGTAAGTGACGTGATGATTGCGTCGCAACGCGCGCAGCATCTGATAAGTGCGAATCCTGCCGCCCTTGTCCACCGGATGCAGCAGTTCGGTTTTGAGCCAGAGAATTTTCATCGTTTCAGGCCGCTGTGCTGATCTGCATTGTCTGAAGTTCAGGCAGTTTTTGATTCGTCGCTTCGCCATCAAAAAAGCGGCGCTGCCAGATTTCAAAATTCATCAGCATCCACAATCGTTCAGTCTGGTTTTCGCCAGCGAGATGACGCGCCACCAGTCCACGCACATCAGCCGGATTGAAAACGCCGCGCTGCATTGCTCGTTCACTCAGCACGTATTCATCAAGCAGGTGCCTGAATCGCCCGCGCAGCCATGCGCCAACCGGAACCGGAAAACCCATTTTTCGGCGCGACAGAATTTCAGGCGGCAGCACGTCGCGCATCGCCCGGCGCAGAATGTATTTCGTCGTCAGCCCGCGCAGTTTGAGGTTGACCGGCAGCCGCGCTGCAAATTCGACCAGCCGGTGATCGAGAAACGGCACGCGGCTTTCAATGCTCGCGGCCATACTCATCTGATCCTGCTTCATCAGCAGTTCGTGCAGGTATGTTTTCAAATCAATCGCCAGCAACCGGTCAAGCAGTGAATCAGCGCCCTGTGCTGTCAGGCCATTCAGATGACGATAAGGATTGCGCTCACTGATGCGCGCCTGCGTTTCATCCGCCAGCAGCGCGGTCTGTGCTGAGCGTGTGAAGACCGCGAAGTTGTCGAAGTAAATGTCTTCAAGCTCAGGCGCGAGACACAGAAACGTGCGTGACAGTTTGCGCTGAATGGCTGAAGTGGCAGAGCGCGCTGAGATCATCTGCCGCACACTGCGACGCACTGCCGCAGGCACAGCGTTCTGCCAGAGCCTGCCGCACGCCAGGTTGAAAATCGTCTTGCGATATTTGTCATAACCGGCCAGCAACTCATCGCTGCCTTCGCCGGTCAGCACCACCCTGACGCGCTGCGCCGCAAGTTGCGCAACAAAATAAAGCGGGATGCTTGACGGGTGCGCCAGCGGCTCGTCTTCGTGCCAGACAAGTTGCGGCAGCGCGGCAAAGAATTCATCCGGCGTGACGGTGATTTCGTGATGCTCAGTCCTGCATGCCCGCGCCACCATGCGCGCGTATGCAAATTCATTGGCCTCGCGTTC
This sequence comes from Blastocatellia bacterium, assembly GCA_046331565.1. GTDB lineage: Bacteria > Acidobacteriota > Blastocatellia > RBC074 > RBC074 > DASRDU01. Next base: position 1,362,424 of record JAXLQP010000001.1, on the reverse strand, counting down.
GGCAAAAGCGACTGAAAAGGTTTTCACCGGCTCAGTGACCTGTTCACTCATCAGCGCGGCAATTGCGCTCGAATCAATCCCGCCCGACAAAAACACGCCGAGCGGCACGTCAGCCATCAGATGTGATCTGACGCCATCGCGCAGCAGCTCGCCGAATTCGTCAACGTATTCGCTTTCGCTGGCTGGTCGTTCATCCTTCGCAAAGCTCGCTTCCCAGTAACGATCAATGCGCACGCGGCCCTGATGCCAGACCAGCGTGTGACCGGGCGGCAGGCGCATCACGCCGCGATACAAAGTCTCAGCGCCCGAAGTCCCGCGACTGGCCAGGTAATCAGGCAGCGCATCGTGATTGAGTTCAGCCCTGATTGCACCTGCCGCGAGCAGCGCCTTGATTTCAGAAGCAAAGTAAATTGTTCCGTCATCGCTCAGCGTGTAATAAAGCGGCTTGATGCCGAGGCGGTCACGCGCGAGAAGCAACTGGCGGCGGTTTTCATCCCAGATGGCGAAAGCGAACATGCCGCGCAGGTGCTGCACACACTGTGCGCCGAACTGTTCATACAGATGAATGATCGTTTCAGTGTCACAGTTCGTGCGGTACTGATGACCGTGCGCTTCAAGCAGCGGGCGCAGTTCACGATGGTTATAGATTTCGCCGTTGAAAACGATGTGAATTGTGCCGTCTTCATTCGTCATCGGCTGCTGACCGTTGTGCAGGTCAACAATGGCAAGGCGACGATGACCGAGCGCCACGCCGGGCCGCATCCATAGCCCTGCGCCATCAGGCCCGCGATGCCTGAGCGTGTCGCGCATCTGCATCATCCGGCTTTCATTCAGCGCATGAAACTGGCGGGGCGAAGCTGTTCCGGTAATTCCGCACATAATCAGGCAATCTCAGAATCTTTCTCCTGCCCGGCGTTTTTTCGGGCTGACTGACGGCACAATGAAAGTGACGAATTCCACCGGCCCGACTGCTTCAGCTTCAAACACTACGACCGGAGCCGTTGTGCGCTGTGCGTAGGCGCGCGAAACTTCGCCGCGTTCGACACGCGCAACCGGCTGTCCGGGGCCGTGTACGCTGATATTCAGCCGATGGCCCTGCGGTGCGGCGGCCTGCACGCTGCTGCCTGCGGCGCGGGCGCGCACGCTGGCGGGGAAGTGATAGCGAATGGCGTAGCGGTGATGACCGCGTGCATTGAAACTGTCGCGCACGATCAGATAAGGCAACTGACCTGCTGCGCGGTTCGCTTTAATGAGCAGCACCGAACGAGTATGCGTCACCGGATCAGCCAGGCGTTCATAGCCGCTGTGACTGCCCTCGAAATAAACAATGCTGCCGGTGGCGATGAATTCACTGACCTGTGACTGCGCGACCTGATGCCACGCGAACGGCCCGGCAGGCAATGACTGTGGTTCATCGTCAACAGTCACGGTGTTGTGCGCTGCCGTCAGGCGGAACTGATCGCGCAACTGCGGATCGCCCGTGTAAGTGAAGGTGCCCGGATCAATCAGCCAGTTGAAACCATCAGCCGCAAACTCCAGGCTCAGCGCGTCGGCGTGTGCGTGGCCGCAACTGCCCGCACCGTGCGGCCCGCCATCAACCAGCGCATAACCCGCGACGGGCGACCACCCGTCACGCATTACATAACAGCCGCCGTCAGGAAAGGCGCGTGAATGATGACGCGGCGGTTCAGGTTCGATGGCGTCGTAATGAGACAAACCGTGCGGCCCCAGCAGCCACAGCGTTTCGACTGCGGCTTCGCCCGCGACATATTTCCAGTCGCTGCGCCTGAACAGCGCCGCGCCTGTTGCCAGCGTGTCGCGGAAGTCGTCAGCCGCCCGCTCAGCCAGATAAACCAGCCGCCCGCCATCATCATCACCGGTCAGCGGCGTTGTGCCGTCAGGCCGCGTGATCCACATCAGGTGATCGAGCATCAGCTTCAAACGCTCTTCGACCACGCCGGGCAGCTTCACGTCACGCAACCTGGCCAGCGCGACCAGATGCGTATAAAAATCCGCCGTGTAGCGGTGGTAAGACGACGCCTGCTCAAAATAGACGCCGTCCTCGCGCACCTGAACCGGCATCTGCTCAAGCAGCACGCGGTAGCCCAGGTCGCACCATCCACTGCTGCGTTGCAGTTCGGTCAGCGCCGTGCCGAGATAAAGCAGGCCCAGCGCTTCGCCGGTCAGATGAGTGTTCGGGCTGAAGTAATGCGACAGGTAAGTTTCAATGTGAATGCCATGCGCAATCAGAAACTTCATCAGCCGCAGCACAAAGTCAGATGACAGCGCCGCTGAACCCGCCATCAGATGCCAGGCCCACAACCACGCGATGGCGCGAAATGAAACTTCAAGGCTGCTTGCCCAGTTGATGCCGCGACCCGGCGGGTTGGCATCCATCCACGCCGAGGCCTGTGCGACAAAGGCTTCAACATACTTTTCATCATCGGTCAGCCAGTACGCCTGGCCGAACGTGACGAAATGGCTGTGACGATTGAGTTCCCAGATGATCTTCTTGTCGCCGACCGCTGCCGGGTTGAGATAATCAACGCGGCTCCAGTGCACGAGCGGAGCGCGGCGACCTGTGAGCGGTTCAAGATGCCAGTCAACCGGTTCACCGAAACTCACGTCCTTCAATCCCAGCAAATCAAAGCGCCCGGCAATGGCGCGGTCAGCGCGATCAATGATGGCGCGGCGTTCGAGCGGAAAGCGACTTTCCATCAGTCTGACGATTTCAGCGCGAAACGCGGGAGCCGGAAAAAACGTCGGCCTGACTGTCGCCGTGCCGCCGGGCTGAAACGAACGATGCAGCCTGGCCGCCGTCTGCCACGCGGTTTCTTCAGCCGTTTCAAAACGCAGGAATGATTTGTATTCACGCTGCAACTGCTCATTGCTCATTTCGCCGCTGCCGCATAAGCGTTCGCGCAAACGCGACAATTCCTGCCTGCTGCGTTCGTGCAGTTCGCGCCAGTCCATCTGGCGCATCTTTTTCAGCCGGGTGGTGTTCATATCTTCAGCGTCGGGTGTGTGTCGTTTGAGGCTTGTTTCTGAAAGACAAATTCGTTGCAGCCCAGACCAGTGTTGCCGCAGATCATTTCGGTCAGCGTAAAGCCGCGATCACGAAAGAAACGAAAGATGGCTTCAGGACTGGCAAATTCGTAAGGATAACCGCCGACCCAGTCCACAATGTCGTGCCAGCGATTCATCCCGCGACGCGGCGAAGGCACGCGCCACGATTGCAGATAAGTTTTCATCTGACCGCTGACGAGTGCGCGAATCGCTGATCTGGCTTCCTGCGGCGCGCTGACCAGCAGCGTGTAAGGTACGCGGCACACGCCCGGCAGAAGGTTGTAAATCCGCTTGAGCCGTCGCCAGCGCAGGCTGCGCGTGCCCTGATCGTTGTAGATGGCGATGAATAACCGCCCGCCAGGTGCAACCAGCGAATGAATGTTTTCGAGCGCCTGCCACATCGCGCCGGTGTGGTGCAGCACGCCCCACGAATAGACCACATCGAACTGACCGAGACTGTGCAGGTAGTTCTGATCCAGCACCGATGCCTGTTCAATCGCCCATCGCGCATCGCCGGAGTGATAACGTCGCTTCAGTTCCTCAGTGCAGGCCACTGATTGCGGATCGAAATCGAACGAATGCACCGTCGCGCCCAGGTTGCGCGCTGCGAGGCTGAACAGGCCGCTGCCTGAACCAGCATCGAGAAAACGCAGCCCGGCCAGCGTCGAAACATTCAGCATCACCCTGAGCGAGCTTTCAGCGCGGGTGATGCGTTCATCGCTCAGGGTGGTCAGAAAGCGCGCCCAGTTGCGGCCAAACGTGAACCGTTCGCCGCGTCTGACTTCCAGCGCGTGCAGATCAGCATTCAGTTGTGTGACAGCTTCGGTCATAGCGGTGACTGTTGTTTTCACCATCGTTCAGTCAGCCCTGCCGGAGTTGTCCGGTCAGGAGCCGACCATTTGAAATCACGGAAAATGAAATCGCGGCTGCGCAGAATCCTTTGTGATAACTCGCGTTCGCGTTCGCGCAGCATTTCTTCGTAAAGTTTTTCGACGGCTGAAACGGCGCGCTGCATGCTGAACTGCGAGGTAATGAATTCACGGGCCTGCGCCGCAATCAAAGCGCGTTGCGCTTCATCGCTGAGCGCCGCGCTGATGGCTTTGAAAAGCGAATCAGCATCGCCCGGGCTGGCCAGCCATCCGGTGCGGTGTTCAGTAACAAGTTCGTTGACGCCACCAACCGCCGTTGCCACTACCGGAACCCCGGCGGCCATCGCTTCCATCACGGCATTCGGCAAACCTTCGTGCAGCGACGCCAGTACTGACAGATCACAACCCGCAATCAGTTGCGCGGCGTCAGCGCGATCACCCATCAGATGAACACGATCAGCAAGGCCGAAACGTCTGACTTGCTCAGTGATTTCAGCTTTCACCTGCCCGTCACCGATCAGCACCAGATGAGCATGCGGATGAACATCAGCAACCTGCGCGAAGGCTTCAACGAGAAAACGATGCCCCTTGACCGGCTGCAATCGCGCCACTGATCCGATCAGCAGCGCGTCATCTTTCAGTCTGAGTTCATTCAGCAGTTGCGCGCGAATCGCGGCCCTGTTTACTGCTGATTCATTGAGCAGCCCGTTTCTGACGAGCGCAACTCTGGTCAGCGGCGCAGTTCCCGCTTTGACAAGCTGATCGCGGATGGCTGCGGCATTGACGACGATGCGATGCGCAAGGCTGTGCATCAGGCGCTGACCGAACAGGTGGCTGCGACGATCAGACAACCGCAGGTGCCGCTGACTGGTGATGACTCTGACTCCGGCCAGCCGCCCGGCCACTGCGCCCATCAGTCCTGCATAAAAATCGTGTGTGTGCAGAATGTCAGTCCGGGTGCGCCGCAGCAGCCTGACCAGCCGCCAGCACTGTCGCACGGCATTCAGGCTCAGAAAGCTGGTCAGCCTGAATTCAGGCACGACCGGAAAGCGGTCAGCGATCTGACACTGCAACGGCCCTTCGCGGCGCAGCACTGCCAGATGCACATCAAAGCGTTGTGCATCAAGGCGGCGAAGCAGTTCGACCGCCTGCCGCTCAGTGCCGCCGGTTTCAAAACTGGTCAGCAGGTGCAGCACACGCGAGCGCGGCAAATGGCCGCAATCCGCCCTCCCCGCGCGCGACGCGCAGCCGGTAGTTTTGAGTTGTGGGCTGTTCATAATTCGTCCTCACCTGGATAAGCGAAAAATCAGGACGAAAACTGGATGGCTCGAAAAAAAAGTTTTCATCGTGTGGAGTGCGGTGACTTGTGACTTGTCACCGCTTTCAGTTCGTGTCTCGAACCTGCGGGAAGGATTGCCCCTGCGAAAGCAAAAGCGGTGACAAGTCACCGCACTCCACACGATGAAATTAAAGTTCTTGACCCGCTTCCTGCAGGCGGTTTATAAGCTCGCCTGTCTTCACCGGCAGTACTCAGCGTTATTCTCATTTCTGCCTCAGATGACTGATCGCCAATTACGGCTCAACTGCTGTCATCGCAGCAGCGTGCTTCACCCACGAGAGGAAAGTTATTCATGCCTGTTCTGACTCCTCCCCCCCCATCAAACCTTGTGCCAGTAAACTGACTGCGCGAGTTGTTGCTTACCTCCTCTGTTTCGCCCTGATCTTTGGCAGTACGCCGGTTTCGTTGCGAAAAGGTTTTGCTCAGAGTCGCAACGATGGAGAAGCAGGCAAAGCCGTGCTGGTGACACAGGGGCCACCGGCCAAAGGACTGCCCGACGCTGAACAGATGCGGAATCGTCCCAATATTCCCGCGCCGAAACCGACGCCCCAGCCATCCACCCGCTGCGGCTACAGGGACACGCCGTGTCAGGCGAGTAAGGGGCAGGTGGCGCCGCTCGCCGGTTCGCAGCAGGTGTCCACCTGGCTCGGAGCGCGCCTTGACCCGCATAACCGCATCGGCGAGCCGGGCGAGGACCTCTACTCCGGCAACTTCAACTGGAGCCTGCCGCTGGTCAGTCTGCCCGGACGCGCCGGACTCGACCTGGGACTTGCGCTGACCTACAACTCGCTGGTCCGGGCCAAGGACAGCTCAGCTCAATCCATCGTCTTTGACCCGGACACCGGATTTCCGAGTCCCGGTTTCCGGCTGGGCTTTCCGATGATTGAATGGACGAATCCTTCTCCCTTTACCGGCCAGGCCGCTTATCTGCTCGTGCTGCCTTCGGGCCGCAGAGTGGAGCTGCGTCAGGTCGGCAGCAGCAGCTTTTATGAATCTTACGATTCCTCATATTTTCAGCTCGAAGCCGACACCACGGCGCAGGTTCTCAAACTGCGCACCGCGGACGGCACGCTGCTGACCTATACGCCTGCGCCGACTTATTACCGGTGTACGCAGGTCACCGACACCAACGGCAACAGGGTCAGCATCAGTTATACGAGCGTCGGCAATCCGAACACAATTACCGACACGCTGGGCCGCGTGCTCAGTTTCGCTTACGACGCCAACAATCATCTGACCGACATTACCCAGAGCTGGACGGTCAACGGAGTCGCACAGACGCATAACTGGGCGCACTTTGATTATGCGAACCTGACGATCAACACGAGTTTCAGCGGGCTGACCGTGTACGGCCCGGCCAACGGCACAGTTATTCCGGTCCTCACGCGCGTAGTCACGAATGACCGCGCACGCTTTGTGTTTGTGTACAATTCGTGGGGGCAGGTCAATGCCATCTGGCAGTATGGCGCCAGCGACAATCAGCGCAACGCGAGCGTCTGGAATTACAATCTCGGCACGCTGACCGATTGCCCGCGCTTTAATTCGCGGCAGGACTGGGCCAGCGACTGGCTGGGCACGCCGGACAATCCGAATGCCTGGGTATACACGGTCTTTCAGTTCGACCAGACCGACGCCAGCGGGACGTTCGGCAAAGCAACGAATCCTGAAGGCACCGAGCAGAAGGAATACTTTGGCACAAGCGGCTGGCAGAAGGGGCTTAACACGAGAACCGAAACGCGCGCCGGAGGAGTGCTGCGAAGATGGACGACGACGCAGTGGACGCAGGACAATACCAGTGTGAGTTATCCGCTCAATCCGCGCCCGACCGAAACGAATGTGTATGATGAAGCGGGCAATCGTCGCCGCACCACCATCAGCTATCGCACCATCACGCTGCCGGGCGGAACCCTCTGCAGCCTGCCGCAGGACGTGACCGAATTCAAGGCTGATGCCGTCACCCCGCTGCGCACGACGCATACCGATTATCAGGAGAATGTAAATTACCTGACGCGGCGCATCATCGGGCTGCCGACCTTTCGCAAGCTCTATGAGGGCGGCACGACCGGTGCGCTGCAGGCGATGACCGGGTACATTTACGATGAAGGGGGCGAATTTCTGCAAACCATCACCGGCGCGGTCACACAGTTTGACCCGACTGCCGGAGGAACATATCGCGGGAACGTGACGACCGTGCGCCAGTATGACGTGATTCAGAGCGGGCAGAAAGACCAGCGCATCGGTTACAACAATACCGGTTCAGTCATCTTTACGCGTGACCCGCTCGGTCATCAGACCGACATCGCTTACACCGACTCCTTCTCGGACGGCATCGCGCGCAACACTTATGCTTACCCGACAAAGGTGACTGACCCGGACGGCAGAGCGGCCAGCCCGCAGTTCTTCTCGACCACGCAGTACAACTATGATTTCGGCGCGGTGACGCACACGACCGACCCGAAGGGAGCCGGAGTCACTTACACCTGGGACGTGGCCGACACCGGGCGGCTCTTCAAAGTGCAGAACGATGTCAGTCAGGGGTATGTCCGGTACGTCTATGACAACAGTCACACTTATCTGTCGGTGTACACGACCATCAAAGATGCGAACACGGAATACTTTGCGTTTCAGGTCTTTGATGGTTACGGGCGGCAGCGCGGAGAAATCTCCGACCATCCGGGCAGCTCTGGGGGGCTGAAATCCACTTTCCGCGTCTTTGACCGGATGGGGCGCGTCGTGCAGTGGTCGAATCCGACCGAAGTCAACGGCGGCTGGTCGCCGGTCGGAGATGACGCGGCAGGTTATGTCTGGAGCCAGCAGGCGTATGACTGGAAGGGGCGCCCGACGGTGACGACCAGTCAGGACGGCGCCACCCGCATCGCCAGTTACGACAGTTGCGGTTGTGCGGGGGGCGAAGTCGTGACGCTGCAGGATGAAGGGCAGGTCAACCAGGTTTCGGGACAGGCCGTGTTACAGCGGCGTAAAACGAAAATCTTTCACGACGTGCTGGGTCGCGAAACCAAACGCCAGCTCTACGACTGGAGCGGCAACAATGTTTATTCGACCACGACGACGATTTACAATGTGCGTGACCAGGCGACTTTCATCAGACAGTATCAGGGAGATGCGCCGGGTGATGGCAGTTGTCTGAATTGTCTGGAGACCTCGCAGAGTTATGATGGCTATGGGCGTGTTGCTTATCGGAAGCGCCCGATTGAGGATGCCGCCACCAGCTACAGTTATGATTATGATGACCGTCTGGTGCAGGTAATGGACGCGCGCGGAGCCGTCGCAAACTTCACCTATAATGGCCGTGACCTGACAACCGACATCACATATTCGGGCGCAGCTCCCACTTCACCTGTGCATTACGAATACGATGCTGCCGGAAATCGAACTCTGATGCAGATGATGGATGGCACAGGGTCGGTCGCTTATCACTGGAACACTATCAGCCGGATGACCTCGGAAGACCGGCAGTTTCCCGGACTCCCCGGTACTTACACGCTGAGTTATGATTACACTACGGCGGGCCAGGTCAAACGCATCAGCTTTGTGTCCGGCCCCTATCCGGCAGATAACACCGACATTTATTATGATTATGACAAAGCCGGACAAATGACCTTAGTGACCGGCTCCCCCTTCAGCGGCGTCACTCAGTACGCGAATGACCTGAAATACCGCGCCTGGGGAGCCGTCAAATCGCTTGCTTATGGCAATGGGGTGAACCTTTCAACCAGTTACAACGCGCGCCTGAAAACGCAGTCATTCGAGGTTGCCAGAAGCGGGTCGCCCACGATGATTAAAGCCGATTACCAGTATCATGCAGACGGGCGCATCAGATATGCGAAGGATTACCGGGACAGCAGATTTGACCGGGCGTTCACTTATGACCAGGCCGGGCGGATTCAGGAGTCATATGCAGGCTCTGATGCCCGAAACTACATGAGCCTGCCAGACCCGAATCCGGCCACTCCGCCATACCGGCAGACATATCAGTATGATGTCTGGGGAAATCAGACCGGCAGCAGCGGCAAAATATGGAACACGAATTATAATTCCACAGACAGCTACAAGCCGAGCGGGCGCTGGGAGGGCTGGCAGTACGATGCCGCAGGCAATCTGCTGAATGACACTAAAAATCAGTTTAGTTACGATGCTGCCGGGCGGAATGTTTCCATCACAAGGATTGGCAGCAACCCCAGGAGCCAGTGGTTTGATGGAGACGGGCTGGTCGTCAGGCAGACAGATGCCACGCAATTGCCGAATCCGACCATCTACTATCTGCCTTCAACTGTGCTTGGTGGTGAGGTGGTCATTCGGCTTAACGGGACTAACAATGGCCCTGGTTTTCTTGAGGTCGGAAGAAAGGTCGAAGAACGCATCTACGCTGGCGATACACAGATGGCGGTGCAGACAACCAATGCCAATGGCAGTACAAGCGTTACATGGAATCATCTGAACCCTGTGACCAACAGCCGGGGGAGTTCAAGAACCGACGGGGTGTATTTCCCCACCTTTGAGCCGGACCCGCTCGGCACATTTGTCGGGTTCGACCCGCCATCAGCGCCGCCTCCGACGCCGACAGATGGAGGAGGAGCGCCAGCAGTATTCCTGTTCCCGGTCTCAGACCAGCAGCCATTTGTCAAAGTGTTGGTGGATGGTGTGGAAGAAAGCTGGTCCTATGCCCAGCGCCTGCTGCAGATGGGGGCAGCCACGCATGCACCTGAGAGTACGATTATTCCCGTCGTCTGGCACGGAGAGACGACGCTGGCGCGCTGGCAGTCGTTTGGTGACGGATATGAAGGGTACGTGCCCTTCGGAGCGTGCTACGGCGGAGATGGCGTGCTCACGCGCTGCGGCAGGCAGCAACTCTATCGCGCCCCGCACAGCGGACTGCGGGATAATCTGGCTGCAATCAACGGAGCAGAACCGGACTATGACCTGAGACGGAACAGCGGCTGGGGCGGGCAGCAGTCCGGGGAGCTGCCGAATATTCCACAACGAGATTTGCCATTGATATTATCGCTTCCACAGCTTTCTATTCCAGACCCGCTACATTGTGGCGTAAATCCGATCACTAATACAGGTGGCTTTACCAGAACTCCGCACGGAATACCAGGACACTTTACAAGAGGGACACATGGAAATCCCGCCTTCGGGTCGCCTAGGCGCGGTCCCAATGGGCCGTATCCGCATAGAGGGCTTGATATATCAGGCTTAAATGGGCAGGACATTGTAGTTGCTAACCGTGCAGGCAGAGTTATTTTTACTGGAAACAGAGGCCGGGCTGGTAACATGATTATTTTAGACCATGGCGGAGGCGTAACGACGAGATACTTACATCTTGCATTGATTGGTGTGCAAGGGCCTCATGTCACCAACGGCAGGCTTGTCCTTGGAGAATTCGTTCAGCAGGGATTGGGAATTGGAATAGTCGGAATTACTGGCAACGCAGCTGCGGATGACCCACATCTTCACTTTGAAGTCAGATATAACGGAGAAGCTTATGACCCTGAAACTTATCTCAATTCTTCTTGTTCTGAATTTCCCCCACTTCCGCCGCCGCCACCACCAAATATAAGGCGTAGATAAGTGTATTTGGTAGCGGACATTACTGTGCATCGTCAGAGAGAGGAGAGAAAAATGCTTCTGATTCTGCTTGCAGGTTTAATATTTGCAGTCCCTATAGTGACAGGCTCTGCTGCTTCGATTAGCAGGACAGGCCTCTCTAACTTACCAGCAGTTGTTGTCGAACAGGCCCACCAACGTGACCACCAATGGAAAGCCGCAACTTATCGGGGTATCACCGTTGGTCAGTCAACTGCGGTGGAGGTTCTTCAAAAGTGGGGAAAACCGAATTGGTCAGGACACTGGGAATGGGACAACCCCAAAAGCCCAAGATTTCTTCTTTACAGATACGACTCGCGTGAACAATTCATAGGTACGGTAACTGTAGAGGCTGAAACTAGGACCGGAAAGGTTACTCTTATTGAAATATCACCTGATGACCTATCTCTTAACCAGGCTATTGAAAAGCTGGGCCACGATTATATCAAAACTCGGTATAAGAGTTGTCCCTGCAAGTCGGATTTGGATGATGAGTCACCTGTTTTTGAATCTCCTGATGGACCCCTTCTTTACATAGAGTACCGGAGCCGAGGTATTGCGCTTGCAGCGAATGATAATGACATAATCAATTCCATTATATTTGTGAGCAAGGCAATAGGGCTCAAATCATCTGAGGATTGTAAAAGAGTATCGAAGTGTAATAAATCTGAGAGAAAGCGTGGAAAAAGCCCAGTGCAGGACAAATGAAAAAATAAAATGACATTACCCACAGTCATCCTGCTGACCCTCACTTCTGGCTCGACAGTCGCATCGCCTGACTAATAGCTTGGCGCTGCCACAGTTCCAGCATCAGCAGGCCCCACAAATGGTGCGCATTGTTACGCGACCGCGATGATGCAGACTTCAGCGAGCCGGTGACGTTTCCGAGTGATTACGATCTGGACGTGCCGACCTGGACGGGCGAGCCGGGCTATGACCCGACCGCGCCGCACTGCTATCTGGACGGGATTCCGACCGAATGCGGGCAGGCGCTGCGGCTGATTTCACAGGGGATGGCCAATGTGGATCCGACGCGCACGAACTGGTCGTCAGCCGGGAGACTGGGCCTGCAGCCGAACTGGCAGTTTCACGAAGCAGGAACAGCTTACCCCAGGACGCTCACTAAAAATGAGTATGATGAGAATGGCAAGCTAACAGGTCGAAAGGGAGAAGTGCGCCTGGTTATTGCAAATACTGCCCACTGGGAGCTTACAGGGTACACTGTTATCGGCGTCGGCCTCGGCTGGGGCGGGCAGGTAAGGGCATCCCATAACATCACAAGTATATTGCCTGCGTGTGATGTTTTTGTGGCTTATCTTTCAGAAATTGCACAGAAGACCGCTGAGCAAATAAAAGGGGATAGTGAGCACTGGGTGCATTATAAACGAGAATCAGGTGAAGGACTGATTGGGTCAGCTACTGCTTGGCACAGCGAAGCACCTTATGACTGGAATTCTTTAAAACCAGAACTGACTCAGGGAAATCAAAATCACCAAGCCTTCTCTCATATCCTTGCTCACGCTGGCGCTATGATTGTTGGGAACGTACGCTTATCGTCACACACAATGGCGATGATAGCCGCTGCTGAAGGGGGAGCCTGGCTGAAGCGTAAAATGACGGGCAGTCCTTTTGGAGGGTCCCGAACAGGCGGGGTAATACCCTATACAGGTGAACAACTATCAAACCTTGCACTTGAGCAGGACCAGAGGGAAAGGAAGTTTTTCAATACTGGTCTTAACGCAGACCAAGGAGATGCTGAAATTGCAGGTGACCATGCGGGGCGTTGGATTGGAGGGTGGATGTCTCAAGTAATATCCGGGAGAATGAGTTCGATGGAATTTGAATCACGAACCAGAAGGGCGTTGTTGCGTGAATCCTGAAGAGTAGTTGCGGAGGCAGGAACCGTGGTAAGTTTTTTCTGCCATGAAAAAGAAAACCACGTACCGCATCCGCAACTGGAAAGAGTATAACGCCGCACTCCGACGCCGGGGAAGCCTGACCGTCTGGATCACTGATGACGTCCGCACTCACTGGCGCACCGAAGAGAAGACCGGCCGGCGCGGGGCGTCGGACCAGTACACCGATCTGGCCATCGAGACGATGGCCACCGTCCAAGCCATCTACTCGCTCGCCGGGCGGCAGACCGAAGGCTTCCTCGCCTCGGTCTTCAAGTTGCTGCGGCTCGACCTGCCCGTGCCGGATCACTCGACGCTCTCGCGGCGGCGCTCCCGCCTGACCGTCACGCTGCCGCTCAAAAGGGTGCGGCGGGCGCGGCACGTGGTCGTGGATTCGACCGGCGTTAAGGTCTATGGCGAGGGCGAATGGAAGGTCCGGCAGCACGGCTGGAGTAAGCGGCGGACGTGGCGCAAACTGCACCTCTGCGTCGATGAGGCGACCAAAGAGATCGTCAGCGCCTGCGCCAGCACCAACGACGTGAGTGATGACGAACTGCTGCCGGAGATGCTCCAGGACGTGCCGGGGGAGGTCGAGCAGGTCAGTGGCGACGGCAGCTATGACAAGCGCAAGTGCTACGAGGCGATCAGCGGGCGCAAGGCGCGGGCGGCGATCCCGCCGCGCAAGGGGGCGCGGATCTGGCAGCACGGCAACTGCAAAGCCACTCGGCACGCCCGCGATGAGAACCTGCGCCGAATCCGGGCGGTCGGGCGGAAGCAATGGAAGCGGGAGAGCGGGTATCATCGGCGGTCGCTGGCCGAGACGACGGTCTTCCGCTTCAAGGTGAGTTTCGGGGAGCGGCTGCAGACGCGGAGGGTCGAGAATCAGTTCAGTGAAATGTTCATCAAATGTGCGGCGCTGAATCGGATGGTGCATCTCGGGATGCCGCAGAGCCATAAGGTTACAGGGTAGCGTTGCAGGTTAGCAGAGCTTCTCACGGATTCGTGCAACAAAGCCAACCAGAAGGACTATTTGTAAATAGGAATGGCTGCAAGACCCAAACCGTGTCTTATAATCTGAACTCTTCAAGACATGCTATTATCCAGTTTATTGAAGAGTGCAGGCTTGATTTGCTGTAGAGAGGAGTTTGCCTGATGAGATTGCTGGCTTGCTTGCTTATTACTTTGATTTTATCTGCTGGGTGCCGTTATCTCCCGCAGAAGAGGAGTTTTACATCTCCTGATAAAATGTTTCAAGTAAGCCTATTTCTTGACCCGGCAATAGGGGTTTTCCCGGGTGACGATATTATAGCAGTTGAAATAAGACGTAGGTCGGAAGTGATTGTTGGTAAGACCTATCTTCATAAGGTGCATCCCTCGGAACGAGGCTTTTTCAATGATTTCAGTGACCAGCAATGGGTTGCCGGAAATGTCTTTAGGATAAGCAATGGCAACCAGTCATTACCAGGGCGAGCAGATGAAATACTCATTAGCAATAAAAGTGACAAAGGCCTGAGATGTGTTGAGATACATGTTGGGGATGAAGAATGGTGGTACATTCTTGACCTTGCTCCATTTTCATCGGCTCATGTTAACGCAAAGCCGCAGAGTTTGTATAATGGAAAGCAGCGTTATTTAAGCGTATTAGCGTGGGTTGAAGACAAGATGATTGAAGGTAAGTTGAATATAGACCAGATTACCTTAAAGAATAGGCAGGCAAAGTACTATGTTAATATTACCTCGAAGGTTATTGAAATAGCCAGTTCGGCACGAGAAGACACCTCAAAAGGCAGTCGTTGATCTTTAGAGTTAAGTAGTTGGTAAAATAGCCGAGACACCTGTAAGCATTGGGTGAGATGCCGCAGGCGTGGACGTGGGCTTCAGCGAGCCGGTGACGTTTCCGAGTGATTACGACCTGGACGTGCCGACTTACACGGGCGAGCCGAGCTACGACCCGACCGCGCCGCACTGCTATCTGGACGGGATTCCGACCGAATGCGGGCAGGCGCTGCGGCTGATTTCACAGGGGATGGCCAATGTGGATCCGACGCGCACGAACTGGTCGTCAGCCGGGAGGCTGGGTCTGCAGCCGAACTGGCAGTTTGTCGAAGATGGCAGCTTCTACAAGCGGACGCTGCTGACTGATGAATATAACCCGGACGGGACACTCTATGGTCGTGCCGGAGAGGAGCGGATGGTGCTGGCCACCAACTCTCACTGGGAGTTCAAGGGGTATGAGGTCTTCGGGTCAGTGCGGTATATCGGAGCAATTAGTGGTGAGCCTGTCTTTAGGCAAGGAGTGTTTCAGTCTAAGAGACCTGTGACTTCAGCTAAAGGAAAGAAAGAGGAGAGGCCAAAGGAAAAGCTATTAGAGACTGATGATGCTGGGCGTAAATGTAAGAAAGAAGAGATGGAATTAGTCAAGCTCTGGAATTGGACGGGAAGCGGGATACCGCATACTTTTATAGAAACCCCTGATAGAACAGTCGGGTTTTATCCCAAGTGGAATCGCTGGCCAACATCTCCACGCAAAATAGAAGATGACTCAAGCCATCCGCGAGATAAAGAGCCAGTACGTATATACAAAGCTTGCCCGGAAAGCCTTCGTATACTTGAGCAAAAGATCGATGATAATGCATCGAACTTGTACAACGTTACAAATGGACTCGGCATGAATTGCACATCTTTCGCATGCAGAAGATTAAAGGAGGCGGGTTTTACTCCACCAAGCAAATGGTGGGTTCCGCTCACTAATCCTTGGACAAATAAATAGCCCTCTTCGCCGAAATTGCTATGAAATGTAGAATCATTATTTCATTCCTGAATGATGGCCCCTGAAAACTGGCCTTTAGAGGAAGTTAGCTAAGGCCTGTTACCAAGTCGGGCGGAAAACCCTGCGGCAGGTAAGAATATTTGACTTTACAGGCTATTAAATCAGGATTGTCAGAAACGAGACTTTTGTATGATTGAGCAAAGCCTAAAACTGACGGCTATTTTCTTGGGGGGTGTCATCGCCTTTTTGGCTGGTATGTTCTGTTTTTGGTTTTTCCAACATTTCGGGCCATCAAGCGAGCCGATAAAGGATAGCAACCTCAAACCCGTTCTGGTCAAATTTGGAATGATACAAGAAAAAGACCGATGGATTCAGGAGTATCAAGTTTATATTTCTCCCTTGGACGTGCTTAGTAGGAAGGGATACATGGTGCTTATACTAATTCCCTATCAAAATTCGAAACCATTAACAGTATCTGCAGGCAAGCAGGAATTCAAGCTGACAGGGTTCGACGATAAAGGAAGTTGGAAACCAGTTTTTATTTCCCCTGAATCGTTACAAGAAAATAGCGGCACTCCATATATCCAGTTACTTGATTTTGGTGAACGACAAGGGCTTTTTTCAAGGGACTTATCATTAAATAATTTGGTTGTCGAGTCTGTCAAAAAAGATACCAAGTAAAAAGGTAGGTTAACATAGTACAAGAAAAGATTTAATACAGGCGAGCCGGGCTATGACCCGACCGCGCCGCACTGCTATCTGGACGGGATTCCGACCGAATGCGGGCAGGCGCTGCGGCTGATTTCACAGGGGATGGCCAATGTGGATCCGACGCGCACGAACTGGTCGTCAGCCGGGAGACTGGGCCTGCAGCCGAACTGGCAACTGACTCAGGTAAACTTATCAACCCAACATCTCGCTGACTCTCACACCTGACTCAACTGACACTGCCGCCTGATCAATGTACTGACGCTGCCAGAGTTCCAGCATCAGCAGACCCCACAAATGGCGCGCATTGTTGCGCCGACCACGATGATGTTCATCGAGCAGCGCGGCGATGGCTGCCTGATTGAAATATCCGCGCTGCCGTGCGCGCCGACCAGTCAGCGTGTCGTGCAGCAGTTCGCGCAGTTCGTGATTGAACCACTGACCGACCGGCACATCGAAACCCTGCTTGGGACGGTTGATGATTTCGTCAGGCAGCAGACCGGCGACGGCTTTTTTGAGCAGATATTTTGTGGTCATTCCGCGCAGCTTGAGCGATGACGGAATGCTTTGCGCAAATTCAATCAGCTTGTGATCGAGCAGCGGGGCGCGGGTTTCAATCGAAGCGGCCATACTCATCCGGTCAACTTTGGTCAGAATGTCGCCGGGCAGATAGGTTTTGCCGTCGAGGTAAAGCAGGCGATCAAGGTTGTCAGCCGTGACGGGGCTGCGATGCAGCTTGCGAAAGACGGCTGCCGGATCATAACCGGCCAGCGTGCGCTGCCATTCAGGCATGAACAGTTCGCGCCGCGCTTCATTATTGAAATAGGAGAGGCTGTCAATGTAACGCTCGCCTGCATCAAGCGAAATGTTATGCAGAAAGTTTTTGCCGTAAGCAGCGCGTGGCAGCGCGTCACTAATCGGGCGCAGCAGGCCGCGACGGATCAGCGCCGGAATGCGCGAAAACACTTCGCGGCGGCGGTCAGTCACATATCTTTCATAACCGGCGAAAAGTTCATCGCCGCCGTCACCAGACAACACAACTTTGACGTGCTGTTGCGCCAGCTTCGAAACCAGATAAGTCGGAATGCTCGACACATCGGCAAAAGGTTCGTCGTGATGACGCACGATGGTGTCAACCAGCGCGCAGGCGTCCGGCCTGACGATCAGTTCGTGATGATCGGTCTTGAGGTGACGGGCCACGCGGCGGGCGTGCGGCAGTTCATCAAAGGCCGTTTCGCTGAAACCGATGGAAAAGGTCCTGACCGGCTGATTCATTTCGCGGGCCATCAGCGCGACGACGGCGCCTGAATCAATGCCGCCCGACAGAAACGCGCCGAGCGGCACATCGCTGACCAGCCGGATTCTGACCGATTCAGACAGCAGCTCACGCAGCAGCGTGACGTAATCAGCTTCATCGCGCACCGGCATCTGCGCGTCATCGTTGTAATCAAAATCCCAGTAACAGCGCAGTTGCGTCTCGCCCTGGCGAAAGAGCAGCGTGTGGCCCGGCGGCAGTTTGTGAATGCCGCGAAAGGCTGTCGCCGGTTCGGGGATGTAACCGAAGGAAAGGTAATCAGCGATGGATTCAGTATTGATCTCGCGTTTGATGGCCGGATGCTGCAGCAGCGATTTGATTTCAGAGCCGAACACCAGCGTGTCACCCGCGAGCGCATAATGCAGCGGCTTTTTGCCGACGCGGTCGCGCGCAAGCAGCAGTTGCCTGGCGCGCTGATCGTAAATTGCAAAGGCGAACATCCCGCGCAGGTGCGTCACGCAATCAGCGCCGTACTCTTCGTACAGATGCAGAATCGTTTCAGTATCTGTGCGCGTCTGAAAGGCGTGGCCGCGCGCAATCAGCGTGGCGCGCAATTCGCGGTAGTTGTAAATCTCTCCGTTGAAGACAATCCAGATCGTGCCGTCCTCGTTCGACAACGGCTGATGACCCGAAGCCAGATCAATGATGGCCAGTCGGCGCATTCCCATTGCCAGCCCGCGATCAAAGAACAGCCCCTGATCGTCAGGCCCGCGATGTGCGATGACGCCGCACATCCGGCTCAGCACTTCACGCCGTTCACCAGGCCCCATCGCCGTTTCCGGCCCGAACATTCCTGCAATTCCACACATAATAATTCCTGTGACAGCTTTCGCTGGTATCCGTTATCTCGCTCCGACTTCAATCCGGTAACGTCAGGCCCGGCCCCTGGGAGAAACGAGACGGCAACCTCGTAGTAACGAATTTATTCGTTCTGCTTCCGAAGTTATGTCTGTTCGAGACAGAACGAATAAATTCGTTACTACGATGCTGCCTCCTGGTTTCTCTATGGCTTCCTGACTTTGTGGCAGAGTTTGATATTGGACAGGTGAACACTTGTACACTCATTTGAAATGCGCTTTATGACTGTTCAGTTTGCGGCAGCCGCGATTCGCGCAGCGGTTGCCAGATGACGAAGGCTTCACCGCGAAAATACTTCAGGTATGCCGCGAGCGAGGCGACATTGGCGAGAACGAAGTAAGCGGGCAGCGCGAGCACGCCTGCTTTCACTCCGGCGCGCTCGCAGAGCCATCCGGCCAGCGCCAGCAGATAGAAGCCGCACTGGCCGAGCAGGGCGAACTGATAAAACCAGCCATCGTTGAGCAGAAACAGACTGGCCGCCAGCAATGCGAGCAGGCAGAACGGAACGAGATACCGCAGCCGTTTGTGCGAAAACATCTGCCACGCGAACAGCGCGCCGCGCCGCCATTGCAAGGCTTCACGATAACCGGCCAGAGCGCGCAGTGTCTGCTCGATAATGCGGACGCGCATGCTGAATTCATTGCGCGTGCGTTTGTTGGGTTCCTCAAACGCGACAGCCTGCGGCTCAAAGACTGTGCGCAAACGCTGCTGGTGAATCTCGGTTGCAATCACGAAATCATCAATCATCTCGCGTGACAGTCGCGTGTATGAACTGCGCCGCACGGCGTACAGGCAGCCACTGACGCCGATCAGAGAACCGAGGCGACTTTCAATCCGGCGCAGCGTTTTTTCATAGCCCCAGTAAGAACGGCAGCCGCGCCCGGTGCTGCTCGCAGCGCGACTGGCATAGATCAGTTGCCCGGACACACAGCCGACCTGCGTGTCGGCAAAGTTGCTGACCAGATGACGCAGCGCCGACTGTTCATAAAGCGTCGTGGCATCTGAAAAGACCAGAATCTCACCCGATGAAAGACTGACAGCCTGATGCTGCGCGACGGTCTTGCCGCGCCGGTGCGCCTGGCGATGCAGTCTGACGCCGCGCCCTGCATAGCTGCGCGCAATTGCATCAGTGCGGTCGGTCGAGCAGTCAGAGGCGACGATGATTTCAAGCTGTTCGGGCGGGTAATCGAGCGCGAGCGTGTTGTCGAGCTTTTCGGCCAGATCACGCTCTTCGTTGTAAGCGGCAATGATGATCGAAACACGCGGCGTGATGGCGGCCTTGCGCACCGGGCGACCCATCACGAGTGACAGCAGCCAGGCAAGGACGGGATAGCCAATCCACGTATAAACGATCAGCGCCAGCGCCGTGAAAAAAATGATTGCAGCAATCATGCCTTTCCTTTCCTGGCTGTGCGCCAGCGCGGATTCACGACAACTTCAACATCTGGTTTTGAATCGGGACACACAGCAATGGAACCTGAATTCACCGCAGAACACAGAGGAGACCACATTTGATGCATCCTCTGTGAAACTCTGCGTCCTCTGTGGTGAATTGCCTTGTCTTCAATTTTCGTGGCGAGACTAAGTGGCTGAATCCGGCTGAGTGCAATGGCCCACGCGACCGGGAAGTAGATGAACCACAGATACTGAATCGAAGCGAAAAAGCTGCACACCAGATAAGCATAAAACGACGCCTGCAACCCGATGCTCAGCAGGTAACGTTCGCGCTGTCCGGCGTCGCGCTGCGCGATGTTCTCTCTCTCAACTTTGCGCAATCGTTTGAGCGGTGACAGCACCATCAGCAGATAGGCCAGCAGCCCGCCGATGCCGAGTTCAGCGGCGATTTCAAGATAGGCGTTGTGCGCTTTCTTTTCGTGAATCGAGTAGATCGGAAAGTTGCCGATGCCCACACCAATCAGCGGATGACTGACCGCAACCTGCATGGCGCGCTCCATAATCAGCCTTCGTTCCTGCGCTGATCCGGTTTCATCAGATTGCGAATCAAGAATCGTCAGCAGACGGCTGCCATAACCGCCCGGCATAACTGTCAGAAAAACCATCAGCACCAGCGCCCCGGTGAGCATTGTGCGCACGCGCCGCCCGCGTCCGAGCTTCCACAGCATCACGCCGCCAATCGCCAGCAGGCCCAGAAAACCGCCACGCGAAAACGTGACCAGCGTTGCCACACCGAGCACAAACGCCAGACCGTAGTAAATGCGCCGCCAGAATCCGTGAGCGAGCAAGCCCAGTACAATCGCCAGCGGAATCAGCAAATCAAGCGCCGTTGCCAGATCGTTCGGATTGCCGAAGATGCCGCCGACTGCGCCTGCGATGCGCACGCCGCGCATTTTGAATTCACCTGCCAGATAACTTTTGATTGCGCTGACCGCGATGAACAGCCCGCACCACAAGACCAGCTTCCACAGATTCAGCAGCCGTTCGCGTGTGTCGGTCAGATTGGCCAGCAGCAGAAAAGTCGTGATGACTTTGAAAAACGGATCGGTCAGTTCATCAATGCTTGACGAAGGCGAACCCGCAGACGGCACAAACAGCCAGCCGAGCAGGTAAATCGCCAGCGCCATTCTGATTTCAAGCGGCCAGATCGTCAGCTTTTCGCCGCTGCTGAATTTCGACCACGCATAAACCAGCAGCATCAGAATGCCTGTCACCTTGACCAGCTTCAGCAGGTCGAACAGCTCAGGAAACAATTCCTGCGGGCGCACATAAAGCAGCAGGATGAACGCATAGAGCAGCGCATAAGCGGCCTTGTGACGCGCTGTCTGTGTCGTAAGTTTCTTGCGCCATGCGCCAGCCGGTCGCTGATTTGCTTCAGCCCGCGCTGACTGTTTTGGCGGCAGCATCGCCTGAACAAAGATGGCAGTTGATGACGAACTCATCACAAGTCACGCTCCTTCGGCGGCAAAGCGGCGCAGTCGCGCCAGTCTCAATGCCTGCCGCACGACCAGTCTGATTTCATGGCGTTCGGCTTCAGTCAGCGCCCCGCTGCACAGAATGCCCGGCAGATAAATCAGGCCGAACGCGCAACCCGCCGCCAGCATGCGCCACCACTCAGGCTGCGCCTGCGCCAGGTGCAGCGAAGCCGCCGCCACAACTGACGCCGCCAGCGTCACAATCAGCACTCTGAGCATCGGCGCAAGCTGGCGCAGATCATTCACGCTGACCTTCAGCCTTCTGGCGACCGGAATAATTGAACACAGCACATCAATCGCCTGTGCGGCGACCACTGCCGCCACGACTCCGCGCAAACCGCCGAAATGTCGGCCCGTTTGCAGCGCCAGCCAGTTGACCGGCAGCAGCGCCAGATACAGCTTCAGCCGGTAATACCTGTGTTCATTGAAGGCGCGCAGGATGTTCAGATGACGGCTGACGAACAGCAGCACTCCGATCAGGCTGATGGCAAACAGCGGAACCGACGCCGCATAGCTGCGTGTGAACAGCACGCTGATGAATTCGTGCCGCACGACAAACAGCAGCGCGCACAGCGGCGCAAGCAGCAGCGTCAGATGTCGCGTTGTTCTGAACCACACCTGAATCAGTTGCGCCGTGTCTCCGGCCTGCACCAGCCGCGCTGCTTCGGGTTCGATGACGCTGCTGAATGAACCGACCAGCAGCCGACCAAGCGGCATCTGAAAACAACCCACCGCATAAATCGCAAACGCCGCCGCATCGAAGTAATAAGCCACGAAATAATGCGGCAGATCACCGATCAGCGATCCGGCAATGCCGCCCAGTCCGAAGGGCAGGGCATTGGCCAGTTGCGCTCTGAACAATTGCCGGTCAAACGGAGCCAGCAGCGCGCCAAAATGTCGCCGCAGGTAATGCAGCATCACGGCGCTTTGCAGCAGTCCCTGAGCAATCACTGCAATCAGCAGCGCCGTCAGCGTGCGAAAATAAAGGGCCGCTGCGAGCATCATCAGCATTCTTGCCAGTTGCGCCGCGACGACCGACACCGACACGGCGCGGTAATCTCTGACCGCCAGCAGCAGCGCATCCAGATTGATGGCAAAGAGTCCGGTCAGCACCGCCAGCCCAAGCATCGGCATATGCGGAATCAGTTCGCGCCCCTGCACAAACAGCGTCACGCACTGCGGCCAGCACAGAAACACGAGCGCCGTCACCGAACCCGCCAGCAGATACCAGAGCATGACATTGCAGGCGATCTGCGTTCGGCGTTCAGGCTCACGCGCAATGAAAAACGTTCCGCTCGCCGCCATTTGCAGGTTCAGCAGCGTGACCAGTGTGGCCACGATCTGAAAAGCCTGTTTGTACAAACCAAACTCAGTCTGGCTGAGCGTGCGCGCCAGCACCATCGGCAGCAGAAACGACAAGCCGAACGAGGCCGCGCTGGCGCAGGTCAGCAATGCCGTCTGTCGCAGCATTCCGGTTGATTTGTGATCGGCCTGTTCCATGGCTTATCCGCGTTGCGCCAGTTGCAGCCGCACCTGCTCAAACCCGCTGGTGCTTTGCGCAAAATGCGGCTGGTCTTCCGCCGTGTGAATGCGACGCAGCGCCAGACGGTCACTGCGCCGATCGTTGAAGCCGCTCGCTGTCGTGACGGCGCATTCATAACCAGCCTTTGCCACAGCCGCGCGCACGCGCTCGTCATAATCGCCATTCGGATAACAGAACTGCTTCACTTCGCGCTCCAGCTTCTCTTCCAGTCGTTCACGCGAAACGCGCAGTTCACGCCTGAGTTGTTCATTGCTGACGCGGGTCAGAATCGGATGCGTCACTGTATGCGAGCCGATTTCAACTCCGGCCCGGTCCATTTCGCAGGCTTCATCCCAGGTGATCGGAGCGTATTCAGCAGTCGGACGCGATGGCAGGCTGACTTTGAGTAAGCGTGCAAGGCGGCTGATTTCAATCTCCTTCATCGGTTCCGGCAGGGCCTTCAATCGTTCGTTCATCTCAGCCGCGGCGTGACGGCGTGACGCTTCATCGTTGAGATGGAATCGCTGCACGGGCTGCATTGAATGAATGACGACTTGATCAACCGAAGAATGAGCGAACATCCAGCGCACCTTGTCCGGCCACAGCCAGATGCGACCATCCAGAAAATCGGTGACGACAAAGAGCGTCGCGGGCAGCCCGAATTTTTTCAGCAGCGGAAAGGCAAGCTCGTAAGCATCGCGGTATCCGTCATCAATCGTGATCGCCACGGCGCGCGGCGGCAGCGACTGCCCGGCGGCAATCTGCTGCAACGGGACAACGTGGTAACGGCTCGTCAGATATTGCAGTTGCCATCTGAACTGACTTTCAGACACCGTCTGGTTTACGCCGTCAGCACTGAAGCGGTGATAAGTCAGAATCAAAGCGCGATTGCGGTGCGCCAGCCGGAACGGAGCAAAAGCCCCTGTTCGCCACATCAGATTCAGCATCAGTTGTTTCATAGCCTGTTCTGTCAAAGCGTTGTAGCAACGGTAAGCACCACGGGGGCAGAGGGGAACACGGGGAAGAAAGAAAGGGGGGAAGATGAGAAAAGGGATCTGAGCTTTCTTATACACACGGGCATCACCTCTCCTTTTCTCCCCCTCTCCTCTTCTCCTTTTCTTTCTTCCCCCGTGATTATTTCCAGCCGGTCAACAGCTCATTTACCTGCGCCGAGTGAAACGAAGCTGAGGAAGCCGCTGAAACCGGCGAGCGATGTGATCATCGCCAGCGTCTTTTTCACATTGCCATGCACAATCAGCGTGTCACCGGCCTCGAGTTGCAGGTTTTCTTCGGCGGCGGCTCTGGCTTCGAGCATGCGCTTGACGTTGATTCTGGTTTCGCGCCAGCCGCTGCCGCTGCGACGCAGCAGCGTGACGTTTGATTTGCTGCCGGTTTCGGCAAAGCCTCCGGCGGCGGTGATGGCGTCAAGCACGGTCATCGGCCCGCGCATTTCGACAATGCCCGGACGCAGAATGTCGCCCAGCACGCCGATGCGGGCGCTTTTCGTTGTCAGCAGTTCAAGGCTGACTTTCGGATTGATGATGTATTCGCACAGATCGTCGCTCAGCTTTTTCGTCGCCTGGGCCAGCGTCAGCCCGGCGACTTCGATTTCGCCAAGCAGCGGATGATGAATGCGACCGACCGGGGAGACTCTGGCTTTTTCGACCGAGTAATCAGGATGCCCGGTGATGTGAATCGCCAGTTCGTCTTCGGGGCCAAGCTGGTAGCGTTCGTAAAACTGCCGGTAGATCGGATTGAATGGTTCATCCGGCTGACTGATACTCGCGCTGCCATCGCTGAGCGCAGGCCTGGCCTGGGCAGGAGTGGCGGCTGGTGGCGTTTGCGCCAGGGCACGTCTCGCCGTGGACGCCTCCACCGTGCAAAGCGCGGCCACCAGCCATAAACCCGTCAATACTTGTTTCGTGTTCATCGTTCTCATCAGTTCAGCGCGCATTTCTGCCAAACAGCACGACGCGCGCGGTTTCCATCAGGATCACCAGATCAAACAGCAGCGACTGGTTTCTGAGGTAATACAGGTCATAGCGCAGCTTCTCTCTGGCATCATCAACCGATGCGCCGTAGGAATATCTGACCTGCGCCCAGCCCGTCAGGCCGGGCCTGATCAGGTGACGCTGCGCGTACCATGGAATTTCGCGTTCCAGCCATTCAACAAACTCAGGGCGTTCAGGTCGCGGCCCGACCAGGCTCATTTCGCCGCGCAGCACGTTGATGAACTGCGGCAGTTCATCCAGGCGCAGTTTGCGAATCAGGCGACCGATGCGCGTGATGCGCGCGTCGCTTTGCGCGGCCCACACCGGGCCGTTGCGCTCAGCGTCGGTTGTCATCGAACGAAACTTGATGATCCTGAATCGCTGGTTGTTCAGGCCGATGCGTTCCTGCGTGTAAAAGACCGGGCCGCGTGAATCGAGTTTGATGGCAATGGCCACCAGCAGCATCAGCGGCGAACTGAGCGTCAGTCCGGCGAGGCTGATGATGAGGTCTGCGCCGCGTCGCAGCAGGCGCGACAGCCTGCGCCAGCGGCTTTCTGATTCGCCAAAGATCAGCCAGCCGGGCCGCAGCGTCGCCAGGCTGAGCTTGCCCGTCAGCTTTTCGTAAAATGACGAAGCCTCTTCGACCACCGTTTCGCCGCGCAGCTTCAATCTCAGCAGCGCATCCATCGGCATCCGGCCCCGCCGGTCATCAAGCGCCACGACAATGCGCTCGACCTGATGCTGACTGACGATTGATTCAAGATCAGCCGTCAGACCGATGACCGCAGGATTGATCAGGCTCTGACCGATCAGGCGCGGGTCATCACCGGCAAAACCGACGATGCTGTAACCGGCTTCGCGGCGTTCGAGCGTTTCGCGGGCCAGTTCGACGGCGTTCTTTCCGGTGCCGATAATCAGCACGCGCTCGGCCAGCTTCGGATGCGTCATCACCCACCGCGCCATCAGTCGCCACGTAATCATGACCGGCAGAAGAAACAGCAGGCTCAGCGCCGACACGCCGCGCGCTGGCATCAGCACCGGCGCCAGACGCAGCGTGAAGGTAAAGATCAGCGCCGAAACTCCGCAGGCTTGGGCCAGTCGCACCGGCAGCAGTTCCCATTGCCTGATCAGTCGCAGGTCATAGAGATCGAAGAGATAAAACGAACCCTGCATAACCAGCAGCAGAAAGAGCATCTGCCACCATTCACAACCGCCGTCGGCCCGGCACTGCAACCACACGGCCAGCGCGCAGCAGGCGCAGACCAGCGCGGTTTCAGCGCCCAGCAGTGACAATGTTCTGAAGCGGTTTCTGGTCATCGCCAATTACTCGTCATTCCATCAGTCCGTTAATCAGCACTCCGGCAATCTCTTCGCCGGGAAACGCGGCCAGCGATTTCAAAACCTGTCGCGCACTGCTGCGCTGCGGACTGACCACCAGCAGCGCCGTGTCAGCCAGGCGCGCCAGCCACTGCGTTTCAGCGCCACCGAGCGGCGGCGCGTCAATGAGAATGAAGTCGTACATCGCATCGGCTTCATCCAGCAGCCGTGACAGCGCGGCATCACCGAAGAGTTCAGCCGGATTCTCAATCCGTTCACGCGAAGGCAGCAGGTGAAAGCCGAACGGCAAAACTCTGATCAGCGCCGTTTCGAGCGGGCATCTTTGCGCCAGCACCTCGGCCAGTCCCGCTTTTGAACTGATGCCCAGCAGCCGCAGCGTTGACGGGCGATTCAGATCACCGTCAATCACCAGCACGCGCCGACGCGCCCGCGCCAGCGCTGCTGCAAGGTTGAGCGTCACGCAGGTGCGGCCTTCGCCTGACTGTGCAGAAATCGTCAGAATGCGGCGATGCTGCCGCGCTTCTGCTGCCGCAATCATCGAAACGGCCAGCCGCCCGTACTGTTCTTCAACGCGCCGGTCGCCTTCGAGCGCCGCCGCCAGGTGCGCGTCCATTCGTTCGGGATCAGGCAGCACTTCCAGATCAGGTTGCAGCAGCAGGCGACGCGAAAGCGGCGAAGTCGTTCTGACGCGGGCCAGCGCCGTGCTGCTCTGCGTTTCATCTGACCCGGCAGCAGGCTGAGGCGACGTGAACAGCCGCAGGTCGAATGGCTCAAGCGCCTGTGTCTGCGGCACGAAATCAAAAGTGATTTCATTTGTGGCCGCCTGATTCAGCGGCTGCGTCTGAGTCACGCCAGCTTCGGTCTGTCGCACGCTGGCCGCGTATACGTTGCCCATGAAAGCTCCTTACTTACTGGCCAGCAGTTGAAAGATGCCCGTCAGGTTGAGCAGCACCAGCAGCGCCGGAGCGAGGGTCAACGCCAACAGCAGGACACCGACATTGCGGGCCAGCTTCAACCTGACCAGGCGGCTGCGTTCGGCAATGGTGTAAGTGCGCGGCACCAGCGCCATCACCGGAACGCCCAGAAAAAATTCAGCGTCGCGTTCATTGCGAATCGCAAGACGACGCGGCAGTTCGGCCACAATCACCGCCAGCAGCCCCAGCGCCAGCGCAATCGCCAGCGCGAACGGATACAGCTTCAGATACTTCGGAGCCACCGAAACCTGCGGCACAACGGGCCGGTCAACGATCTGAAAGAGCGCCAGATTCTGCCGCCGCATCAGCGCATTGCGTTTGTCGAGCAGTGAATTCAGCCGACCAAGCAAAGCTGAATATTCGGTCGGCACAGTCATCCCGGTAATGTTCGGCACAGGTTCAGTTGTTGCCGCTTCGCTCGCTCTGCTGTCAGGCATTGAGGCCAGCATCATCTGTTTGCGTTCGATGGCGCGGCGCGTGACTTCAAGATCGGTCTGCATTTCAGACTGCCGCCGCTGCAATTCGCGCAACTCGCGTTCTTCGGGCACACCGTTCCGGCCTGCGTTTGCATCGCCGGATTTCTCAAACTGCTGCAACTGCTTTGTCAGTTCATCAAGCTGCACGCGGGTGCTTTGCACCTTCGGGTGCTTGTCGGTGACTTCGGTCAGCAGAATGCGAAGCTGCGCTTCAAGTTCAGCCTTGCGCGCCAGCAGAATGCCGTATGAACTGCTGCCCGATGCGCTGTTGCCCGCTGGCAGTGAACTGACAACCTGCTGCTGCGCGCTGATCTGTTTTTTCAGGTCAGACAGGCGCAATTCGAGCGCGGTCTGCTGATCGCGCAACGCGTCAATCGAAGACGCCATCGCCATTCGTTCAGCGCGCACGATTAACGGATCAATCGCCGGGCGACGCACCACGCTGCTGCGCGCGGCGGCTTCCTGGCGCTGGCGCAATTCGGCCAGCCCGTTTTCAACCTGAGTGATTTCAAGATTGAACTGTTTGATTTCAGTCGTGGCCTGAGTCCTGATTTCATCGTTGACCTGATTGAAAGCGGCAATCAGATCATTGACCACCGCACACGCTGTCTGCGGGTCTTCGTAACGAAAGCTGACGGCAACGGCTTCGGGCAGTTGCGGGTAATAGTCGCGCAGTCTGACCTCAAGTCTGACTGCCTTGCTCATCACCGCCACAGCATCATCATTGCTGGTGATGAGCGGATACAGTTTGTGTTTGCGAATCAGTTCAGACAGGCCGGAACTGCTGTTCAGGCGATTTGACACCGCCGCTGTTTGCGGGCCGCTCAGCCGCCCGTCGTCATCAGCGTTGCCCGAAATAATGACCAGCGCCCGCGCCTCATAAAGTTTCGGCAGTCGTTTGATAAGCAGCACGCCGGGCGCGAGCGCCACCGCCGCAAACAACAGCAGCACCAGCTTGCGCCGCCACAGCAGCTCGGCGATTTCATCCGCTTTGGGTGGCCTGATGATTCCCATAGTTACCTCGTCGCCAGACTGCCGGTCGTTGATTTCGTGATTGATTGCGGCAACCGGTCAGCCTGCGTTTGCGCCTGCGTCCCGTTTGCCGTGCGGGTCAGCAGGACTGAGCGCAGCAGCAGCGCCGCCAGCAGCAGCGCCACGCCCAGCGCCGCCAGCAGCAGCGATTCATCAATCGTCGCCAGCACCTGAAAAGCCGGAATTTCGGAATAACGCATAAATTCTCCATCGCCATCCGCGAGCCTTTGTCAGCGGATGGTCAGTCCTGGGCCTGTAGTTGTGGTTTTATTTCCTCTCACCAGTCACTAGCGGAAAGCCGCGGCAAAAACTGTAATGGCGAAAGAAAAAAATGAATTGAGGTCAGGCACTCTTCAGCTCCTGCGGGGCAATGGCGTTTAGTGAAACCACAGAGAGATGACGGAACACACGGAAAGAACGGAACAGACGGAAGATGAACAGAGTGTGCTTCTTCCGTCTGTTCCGTTCTTTCCGTGTGTTCCGTCATCTCTCTTCCCGGCGGCGTTGACGGCCCTGATTGTCTGAGGGTGCTGGCGTTGTGGCGGGAAATGAAATAAAACAGGCTTATCACCACAGCGGCCCGAAAGGCGGGTCGCTCGCATCTGGTTGTCCAACCCTGAAATTTGCACGGCCATTAACAGGCCGCTGGTCGAACTTCCGAGAGGAGCGTGAATTATGTCAGCACCGGGACTGCGAAGATTTCAAGGATTGTCTGTGTTGTTTCTGCTTTTGCTGCTGCTGCCGAATGCCTGGGCACAGGCGGCAAAAATGTCTGACAGGGAACTGACCGCTGCCATCAGCGCGCTGCTCGATCAGACTTACAAACCCGATCAGCCGGGCGCGGCGGTGATTGTGGTCAGGGACGGGCAGGTGGTTTTTCGCAAAGGTTACGGGATGGCCAGTCTTGAACTCGGCGTGCCGATTGAACCGGACATGATTTTTCGGATCGGTTCGATCACCAAACAGTTCACGGCGGTTGCCACGCTGATGCTGGCTGAACAGGGCAAGCTGTCGCTGAGCGATGAGATCACGCGCTTTTTGCCCGATTATCCGGTGAACGGAAAGAAAATTACGATTGAGCATCTGCTGACGCACACATCGGGCATCAAAAGTTACACTTCGCTGCCCGAATGGCTGCCGCTCTGGCGCAAGGATCTGTCGCTGACGGAACTGATTGCGCTGTTCAAGGACAAGCCGCTGGATTTTGCGCCGGGTGAAAGCTGGTCTTACAACAATTCGGCCTATGTGCTGCTGGGCGCGATTATCGAAAAGGCTTCGGGGCAGAGCTATCAGGATTTCATCGAACAGCGCATCTTTGCGCCGCTGGGGATGAAGCATTCGTTCTATGACCGCACGGAACGGGTCATTCCGCGTCGCGTGGCAGGTTATTCAAAGGGCAAGGATGGTTACGTCAACTGCGCTTACCTGAGTATGACGCAGCCGCATGCTGCCGGTTCGCTGATGTCGTCGGTGGATGACCTGGCGCTGTGGGATGCGGCGCTGTACACCGAACGAGTGGTGAAGCAGGAATCACTCAAACGCGCCTGGACGCCTTACCGCCTCAATAATGGCAGGCCGACGCATTACGGCTACGGCTGGGCAATGGGTGAATGGGAGGGCCATCGTTTCATCACGCACGATGGCGGCATCAATGGTTTCATCACCAGCGGCTATCGTTTCCCTGATGACAAAGTGTATGTCGCGGTGCTGACCAACCTTGATTCACCGCTGGCCAATCCGGGCGACCTCGCTTTCAGGATTGGAACGCTGACCATCGGCAAACCGTATCGTGATCCGGCGACGATCAGCCTCACTGAAAGCCAGCTTGATCAGTATGTCGGCGTGTACGAAGGCGAGGATAAAAAGGAAGTTCTGGTGCGGCGCGACGGCGGCAGGCTCATGGTCAGCCTCGGCCCGGCCAAAATTGAAATTGTTCCGCTTTCAGAAACCGAATTTGCATTTAAGGAATCAATGCGCAATCGCGTGCGATTCATTCGCTCTGGTGGCCGCGTGACGGGTCTCGTGCGACTGGAAAGTTACGGCGCGGATCAGGAATTTCGCCGGACTGAGCGCCCGCTGCCTGCGACGCCCGCGCCGAAAGCGGCTAAGGTTGATCCGAAAATTTATGACCAGTATACCGGTGAATACGAACTCGCTCCGGGCCTCACCATCACCGTCAGCCGCGACGGTGACAAGCTGATGGCCGTAGCTGCCGGGCAGCCGAAGGTTGAACTCGTGCCCGAATCCGCGACGAAATTTCAGGTCATGGATGTTGGGGCGCAGCTAGAATTCGTGCCCGACGCCTCAGGCCGCGCCGCTTCAATCATCTTCAATCAGGACGGGCAGCAGTTGAAAGGCAAACGAATCAAATGAATCAGGCGTAAGCCGTGCGGCAAGCTGCCAGGTTATCTGCATAAAACAAAGCCACGTCTGTCTCCAGGCCGCGTCAGTCGCAATTGACCTGAAACTGGTCTTTCAAAGCTAATGGCCTGAAGTCAGGGAGTCGTAGTGGAACCGGGCCGCACCCCCGTAGTAACGAATTTATTCGTTTGCTTCTGAAGTCACGTTGTTCTGAGACATAACGAATGAATTCGTTACTACGGGGGTGTGGCCCGGTTTTCTTCAAAATGCCGTGACTTCTGGGCAGTGGCCTTGAAGACCGGGCTGAAGTTATTCAGTCGCCGCATCCTCGTAGTAACGAATTCATTCGTTTGCTTCTGAAACTGCGACTATTCAATCCCAACGAATGAATTCGTTACTACGGGGTGCGGCCCGGTTTCTTTCAGGATGAATCTGCGCTGGAGACAAAATCTGAAGAAATGGCGCGGTGAAACTTCAGTCGAAACCGATCTGACTGAATACCGATTGCTGGGCGATGCTGTCACTGAAGCTGGCAGTTTGCTGAAAGGCGCGTCTGATGAACGGCTCAGGCAAACGGCTGCGGCGCTGAAACAAAAGGCGCAGGCGGGCGCTTCGATTGATGAACTGCTCGTTGAAGTCTTTGCCCTTGCGCGTGAAGTGGCTGATCGCGTTCTCAGCCTGCGGCCATTTGATGTGCAGGTGATGGCGGCGGTGGCGCTGCACCGGCGCAAACTGGTCGAGATGCAGACCGGTGAGGGCAAGACGCTGGTGGCCGTGCTGCCTGCGTGTCTGAATGCGCTCACCGGGCGCGGCGTTCACGTGCTGACTTTCAATGATTACCTGGCGCGGCGCGATGCGGCGTGGATGGGGCCGGTTTACAGCTTCCTCGGTCTGAGCGTCGGCGTTATCCAGTCGGGAATGAACATTCTGGCGCGGCGCGCGGCTTATGCGGCTGACGTGACCTATGCGACAGCCAAAGAGGCCGGATTCGATTTTCTGCGCATGCACCTGTGCCGGAATGCGAACGAGCTGGTTCACCGCCCGTTTCACCTGGCGATTGTTGATGAAGCCGATTCGATTCTGATTGATGAAGCGCGGGTGCCGCTGGTCATTGCCGGTGAAACGCGCCATTCAGAAAAAAGCCCTGACCAGATTGCGCAGATCGTCGCCGGTCTGACTGAAACGACCGACTGGGAAACTGACGAGAACCGCCGCAACGTCAGCCTCACCGAACAGGGCATTGAGCGCGTCGAATGCGCGCTCGGCTGTGGCGACCTGCACGCGCCGGAAAATTATGCGCTGCTGGTTGAAGTCAGTCAGGCGCTGCATGCGCGCGCGCTGCTTGAACGCGATGTTGATTACATCGTGCGCGTCGGGCGCATTGAACTCGTTGACGAATTCACCGGGCGCGTGGTGGCTGATCGCCGTCTGCCTGATGGTTTGCAGGCCGCGCTTGAAGCCAGAGAAGGGCTGGTGGTTCAACCCGGCGGGCGCATTCTCGGTTCAATCACCCTGCCGCATTTTCTGAAGCATTACCCCGGCCTGTGCGGAATGACGGCGACGGCGCAACCGGCGGCTGAAGAACTCGAAGCCGTTTATGATTTGAAAGTCGTCCCGATTCCGCCGCATCAGCCCTGCCGCCGCACTGATCTGCCCGATCTGATCTTCACGCACCAGGCCGCAAAGCAGCAGGCGCTGATTGATGAAATCTGCGCGATACACGCCACCGGTCGTCCGGTGCTGGTCGGTACCGGCAGCGTTGAGGATTCAGAACGACTTGCCGCACGATTGCACGCGGCGGGCATCAACTGCCAGGTGCTGAATGCAAAGAACGATGAAGCCGAAGCCGCAATCATTGCCGAAGCGGGCGCGCCGGATGCGGTCACGATTTCAACCAACATGGCCGGGCGCGGCGCTGACATTCGCCTGGGCGGAGCCGGGCAGCAGCAGCGCGAGCGCGTGCTGGCGCTCGGCGGGTTGCTGGTCATCGGCGTCAGCCGTCACGAAAGCCGCCGCATTGACGATCAGCTCAGAGGCCGCGCCGGGCGGCAGGGCGATCCGGGCACTTCGCGTTTTTATGTCAGTCTTGATGATGACCTGCTCGTGCGCTTCGGCATTGACCGTCTGATTCCGTCGGAACTGCGCCCGGCACCGCAGCCGCAGCCTGTTGAGCATCCGGTGATTCGCCGCGAGGTTGAGCGTTTGCAGCGCATCATCGAAGGGCAGAATTACGAAATTCGCAAAACGCTGTGGAGCTATTCCTCAATCGTCGAGCGTCAGCGCCAGGCGCTGCACGATGAGCGGATGGCGCTGCTGACCGGAGCCATTGAGCCTGAGTTATGCGCCACGCTGCAGCCGGAACGTCACGCCGAACTGTGCGCCCGCTTTGGCGCGGCAGTCGTGCGCGAAGCCGAACGCGCGATCACGCTGCACCACATTGATGAATGCTGGGCCGATCATCTGGCTTTCATTGCACAGTTGCGCGAAAGCATTCACCTGGTCGGCATCGGTCGGCAGGATCCGCTTTATGAATTTCACAAACAGGCTGCCGAAGCCTTTGCGAAATTGCAGCAGACCATCGAAGCGCGCGTCAGCGAAACCTTTGCTCTCGTCGAGTTCACGCCCGCAGGCATTGACTTGCAGCAGGCCGGATTGCGCGGGCCTGCGGCGACGTGGACATATCTGATCAATGACCGGGCGCTGACCGGATTGCAGCAGATGCTGTTCGGTCACGGCAGCACAGCCTTTGCGCTCGGCGCAGTGCTGAGCGCGTGGCCGCTGCTGGTGGCGTGGAAGGTGTGGCAGTGGATGACGGCACGAAAGCCTGGCCGATAAGGTGATCCGTTTGTCAGGCGCAGCGCGAGCGACGGCAAAATCATCACCACCGCAAAGACACAAAGAGGCAAAGACAACTCAGACCGCATGAAGCCGCTTTGTGTTCTTTGTTTCTTTGCGGTGGTGGTGATCTCACTGACTGATTTACTGAACAGGCATCAGTCCTCATTGCTGATGAAATGTAGTCTGATCCGGCGCGATGTGACAGAATCGCGTCAACAGCTTTTCTCTGAAACCCGAACTGATTAACAGGAGTTACCGATGAGAAAGATTCTGCTTCTGGTGTGGCTGTGTCTGATGTGCGGGCCGGTGCTGGCGCAGCCGGTTTTTACTGACGTGTTTCCGCCTGAAGAATATGCGGCGCGGCGCGCTCGCGTGATGCAGCAGATTGGTGATGCCGTCGCCATTTTGCAGGGCACAACCGAACGGCCTGGTGAACAGCCGCTGCGACAGGGCAATCAGTTTCATTACCTGTGCGGCGTGGTGGAGCCGCGTGCGCTGCTGCTGATTGATGGCAAAACGAAACGCTCGACGCTTTTTCTGCTGCCGCGCAATGAACGCCGCGAACGGATGTACGGCCTGCTGCTTTATCCCGGCGACGAAGCAGCCAAAGCCACCGGGCTTGACGCCGTGCTGCCGCGTGATGAATTTGCGGCGACGCTGGCTGTGCTGGCGCGTGACGGTCGCACGATTTACACGCCGTTTCGGCCTGAAGTGCTGGGCAGCGCGTCATCGAGCGATGTCGTTGGACTGGCAAGGACGACAAAGGAAGATCCCTGGGATGGCCGTCAGTCACGCGAGGAAGCTTTTCTGCAAAAGCTGCGCGAAGCTGCGCCGCGTTCTGAAATCAAAAACCTTGATCCGGTAATTGATGCGCTGCGCGCTTTCAAAAGCCCGCGTGAAATTGCCATCATCCGCGAAGCCACGCGCATCACCGGACTCGGCATTATGGAAGCAATGCGCGACGCGAGGCCGGGGATGTTTGAATATGAACTGCAGGCCGATGCCGAATTTGTCTTCAAGAAATACGGCTCGCAGGGCGCGGCCTATTTCGCGCTGGTCGCCACCGGGCAGAACACGCTCTATTCGCATTATCACAAGGCGCTGACGCGATTGCAGGACGGCGACCTGGTGCAGTTCGATTATGCGCCCGATTTCAAATATTACGTGTCTGACGTGACGCGGGTCTTTCCGGCTAACGGGAAGTTTACGGCGCGGCAGCGCGAATTTTATACGATCTATTTGCGACTCTATCAGGCGCTGATGACTTCCATCAAAGTTCACGCCGCGCCGCGCGACATTATCAAAGAGGCAGTGGTGAAGATGGACGCCATTATGGCTTCATTCCGGTTCACTGATCCGAAGATCAAAGATGCTGCCGTGCGTTTTGTCGAACGCTATCGCACAAGCAGCGGCAACAGCCTGGGGCATACCGTCGGGATGGAAGTGCATGACGTGCGGCTGCCGACGCCGACGCTCGAACCGGGGCAGCTTTTCACGATTGAACCGGCGATGACGATTCCTGATGAACACATCGGGATTCGGCTTGAAGACGTGATTCTGATGACTGAAACCGGCTATGAAAATCTGTCGGCCTTCGTGCCGGTTGAAATCGAAGCCATTGAAAAACTGATGGCCGAACGCGGTCTGAGTGAACGGCAGGGGCGCATGCCGGAGCGGCCATAAAACCGCTGCCGTCAGCTCAGTGTCCGACTCAGATGCCTGCGTCACATTTCTGAATCAGCCAGTTGCCAGACGATCCGATAAAATCTGAAACAACCTCAGCCGGTCAGCGTGTCTGGCGGCCTGCGCTGCGCGGGCTGCTGGTGGTCTGTGTGATCATTGCCCTTGAACTGATTTTCAGGCTGAGCGGCATTGTGATTCCGCCGATACCGCCGCTGCTGCTGGCAGTGGTTTATGCTGCCTTCAGAGGCGGCACGGCGGCTGGTCTGACTGGCGCGCTGCTGTCACTGCTCTGGCTGGCGTGGACGGTTGTGATGTCGGGGCGCGATCCGGCTGTGGGATCTGATGGGCGACTGCGCCTTGCCCTGTACCTGGCGGCACTGCCAGCGGTGGCGATTCTGATCGGCATTCTCAGGCGCCGGGCCGACGCTGTGGCCAGTGTCGAATCGGCCAATGCGGCGCTGCGTGCTGAACTGCGCGAACGCGAGCGGCTGGAGCAGGAATTACGCGAACGCGAGGCCGGTTTCAGGCTGCTGTTTATGGCCAATCCGCTGCCGATGTGGGTCTTTGATTTTGAGACGTGGCAGGTTCTCGAAGTCAATCAGGCCGCCATCGCTAGGTATGGTTACAGCCGCGAGGAATTTCTGAAACTCCGCATCAATGACCTCTGGCCGTCTGACAAGGTCGCCACTCGGCAAAAGCTGGTGAATGAAGGAAGGCCGCAACTGAGCGGCGAACCGCAATGGCTTGGCCCGGCCATGTCAACTCACGTCCTGCGTGATGGCCGCATCATTCAGGTCGAAGTCACCTGGCATACGCTCAGGTTTGACGAGCACAAGGCAGTGCTGGCGGTGGCAGTGGATATGTCTGAACGGTTCAGGGCGGAAGAGGCTTTGCGCGCCAGCGAAGCCCTGTTCCGGCAGATGGCGGGCATTTCTCCGGTGGGCATCTTTCGCACCGATGTCAGGGGCGATTGCCTGTACGTCAATGAACGCTGGTGTCAGATTACGGGCCTGACGCCGCAGCAGGCGGCTGGCCGGGGCTGGACAACCGCGCTGCATCACGACGACCGCGAACCGGTCTTTGCGGAATGGTATCGCGCCGCGCAGGAGAAACGGGTTTTCAAATCTGAGTACCGCTTTCAGCGCCCGGACGGAGAAATTACCTGGGTGCTTGGCCAGGCGACGGCTGAACAGAATGAAGCCGGTGAAGTGACCGGCTATGTCGGCACGCTCACCGACATTACCGAACGACGCCGGATGGAAGATGCGTTGCGAGCTTCTGAGCGGCGCTTTTTTACGGCCTTTCACAACAACACCAGCGCGCTGATTATTTCACGCTTATCTGACGGGAAGCTGCTGGAATTCAATGAGGCCTTTCAGCGCACGACCGGCTACAGTCACGAAGAACTGATGCAGTATTCGGCGCTGGAATTGAATTTATGGGCCGAGCCGCACCAGCGCGATTTCGTCCTTGGCAAACTGAAACAGGACGGGCATCTCAGAGATTATGAAGTGGTGATGAAGGACAGGCAGGGGCGCAAACATCACCTGCTGGCTTCTTACGGAGTGATTGATATTGACGGCGAGCCGTGTGTGCTGGCGACTTCGACCGACATTACCGAACGGCATCAGCTTGAAGAGGAACGCCTGAAACTGCTGTTGCAGGAGCAGGCGGCGCTGGCCCGGGCTGAGGCGGCGGTCAGACAACTGACAGCGATTCAGTCCATTACTGATGCAGCGGTGGCGATGCTCGAACCTGATCAGATGCTCAATGAACTGCTCCGGCGACTGAGCGAAGTGCTGCGCACCGACACCGCCACAGTGCTGCTGCTCAGTGAGGACGGGCAACAAATGCAGGCACGTGCTTCTTACGGACTCGAAGCCGAAGTGACCGGAAAGGTCATGATTCCACTGGGCAGGGGCCTGGCCGGGCGCATTGCCGCGAGCCGCGAACCGATGATCTTCAATGATCTGAGCCGGACTGAAGTGGTCAGCCGCCCGCTCAGAGAAAAGGTGCATTCACTGATGGGCGCGCCGCTGCTGGCAGGTGATGAAGTCATCGGCGTGATTCACGTCGGCACGGTTGCGCCCCGCGAATTTACTGCCGATGATCTGCACCTGCTGCAACTGGTCGCCGAGCGCGCCGCTTCGGCCATCGAACGCACACGCCTCTATGAACAGGTGCGGGATGCGCGCGACCGCCTCACTCATCTGTCGCATCAGTTGATCCAGGCGCAGGAAATCGAACGGCGGCGCATTGCCCGCGAATTGCACGATGAACTGGGACAGTCGCTGACCGCCGCCCAGTTTGGTCTGCTGGCCGTGCAGCAGCAAATGAACTCAGCCGCCGAAGCTGAAAAGTTGCAGGAATCAATTCAACTGGTGGACGATTCGATGCAACTGGTGCGGCATCTTTCGGTCAGCCTGCGCCCGTCGGCGCTTGATGATCTGGGCCTCGCCGAAGCCGTGCGCTCGCACGCCGAACGCCTGGCGCAGCGCACCGGGCTGGCGATTGAGGTCAGCGTGGACGGCCTCAGCGAACGCCTGGCCGCCGACATTGAAACAAGCTGCTTTCGGGTCGTGCAGGAAGCTCTCACCAACATCGTGCGCCACGCTCAGGCCCGGCGCGTCATCATCAGCCTGCAAAAACAGGGCGGGCGGCTGACGCTGACCATCAGCGATGACGGCAGGGGATTTGATCTCAGCGAAGCGCAGGCCAGAGCATCGCGCGGCGAAAGTATGGGACTCGTCGGCATGCGCGAACGAGTGCAGTTATCCGGCGGGCAGATGACCATCAGTTCAGGAATCGGCACAGGCACAGCCATCAGCGCCTGGTTCCCGCTGCGCTAAATTGAAACACAAGAGAATGAGAACGCGCCGGTACAGTACCGCGAGCGTGAGCGAGCGGGGCCTGTGGGGAAAGACGCTGTAGCGTGACTCCGTTCGCTCACGCTCGCAGTTCAACTGCGCACCCGGAAGGTGTGGCGCGATTTGCCAGAATCGCGCGGTTCACGCCACGTGCCGGTTGCGGATTCAGCGCGATTCTGGCAAATCGCGCAACGCTTGTGGTTCACGGACACTGGTCTGAAATCCGATCCAGGATCGTCAGTCAGGATGAGGAGGCTTTGAGCATGGAAAAGATCAGGTTACTGCTGGCCGATGATCACAATCTGGTCAGGGCCGGGATTCGAACGCTCGTGCAGCATTACGAAGGCATGGAAGTTGTCGCTGAAGCCGGGGACGGTCACACCGCCCTGGCCCTGGCCAGAGAACATCTGCCCGATGTGGCGCTGGTTGACATCGGCATGCCGGGACTCAATGGCATTGAACTTGTCACGCGGCTCAAAAAGGAATGTCCGCAGGTGCGCGTCCTGGTGCTGTCAATGCACACCGGCGAAGAGTATGTGAAAAAAGCCCTGCAGGCCGGGGCCGCAGGTTACATCGTCAAAGGCGCCGATGTCTCGGAACTCGAATTTGCGCTCAGGTCGGTGATGAAAGAGGGCGCTTATCTCAGCCCTTCGATTTCAGGCCTTATCTGGCAGGATGCGGGCAAGCCGGAATCTGAACTGCTGACGCCCAGGCAGCGCGAAATCCTGCAACTGATTGCCGAGGGACATTCGACCAAAGAGATTGCCTTCAAACTCAAAGTCAGCATCAAGACAGTTGAATCGCACCGCGCAGCCATCATGCAGCGACTGGCCATCAGCGATCTGTCGGGCCTGATTCGCTACGCTCTGCGCAAGGGCATCATCAGCACGGAATAGCCGCTTTCACTCCGGCTTCAGTCCCATCCCGATCTGTCAGCGATTTACCAGAGGCTTTCTCAGGCATTCCCTGACAGCATCCATCTTTCAACCTTCAGACAATCTGCCTGCGCCTGAGCAGCTCAATAATCATCACTGCAAGTTCATCAAGCGGCAGCAGGCTGGTATCAATCGTCAGGTGATAATTCTCGGCGCAGGCCCAGTCCTGACCGGCCATCGCAGCGTGGTATCGTTTGCGCATTTCGTCTGATTCCTGAATCACCCGCCGCGCCTCGTCCGCGTTCGGGGCATAACCGAGCGCGACCGAACGTCTGACCCTGAAACCGAGCGGGGCGTGGCAGAAGATCGAAAACCGGCGCGGTTCTCGCGGCAGATAAAGACCCGGCCAGCCGATGACGACACAATCGTGTTTGTCGGCAATTTTTTTGACGATCTCAATCTGTTTTTCAAACAGTTCACGATCAGAAAAATCGCGCAGCGGCGGCGGCGTATACGGCCCGTCCGGCGCGCCGAAAGTCAGCCCGCTGATGATGCGGCTCCAGAAGGAAGAGATACGCTCGGCGCGAGCTTCGACCGTTTCAGTGTCACATCCGAACTCCTGCGCCGCCAGGTGCAGCACTTCGCGGTCAACATATTTGAGGCCCAGCCGCGTCGCCAGCACCTGCCCGATGTAAGAACCGCCGCTGCCCATCTGCCGCGAGATTGTGATGACGGTCTTCATGCTTGAATTGAAAGTATGCAGCAGATTCTTTCCACGAAGTCACACGAAGAAGCACGAAGATGGAAAAGGAGAAAAGGAGAAGGGGAGAAGAGGAGAGGAAGGGAAGTGGCGTAATGAAATTTGTTGTGGCCAGTTATCCTCACCCTCTTTCTCCTTTTCTCCCTGTCTCCTCTTCCCCTCTTCTCCCCTTCTGTCTTCCCTTCGTGTTTTCTTCGTGTGGCTTCGTGGAAGAATAAGCTTTCCACTCAAATCGCTTCAATGCGCTGCCACCGGCCCTTTGCCAGCGCGCACTCGTTTGAAAAGCAGGGCTGCCGGAATGCAGGCCACGCACAGCGCGGCGAGCAGTCGGAAGTTATCAGTGTATGACAGCAGCATCGCCTGCCTGACCAGAATGCCGTAAATCGTCCCGTAAGCCTGCTGCATCGCCGTTGCCGAATTGCCGAGCGTGGCCATCAGTTCATGCAGCCGCTGCTGTAAGGCCGGATCGTAAGGCGTCAGGTGCGTGACGAGCGCGGCCTGATGAATCTGCGCTCCGCGCGCGAGCAGTGTGGTCACCAGCGCAATGCCGACGCTGCCGCCCGTATTGCGCATCAGGTTGTAAAGGCCCGACGCATTGCCCATCTGTTCATTCGTGAGCGTGCCCATCGTGGTTGTCGTCAGCGGCACAAAGATAAAGCCCATCGCAAATCCGTTGATGATGTTGGGCCAGACCACGTTGCGCGTGGCAATCTCCAGGTTGAGGCCGCCCAGCATCCACGTTGACCACGCCAGCACGCCGAAACCGAACATAATCAGAAAGCGGCTGTCCACCCTGCCAATCAGTCGCCCGACAATCAGCATCGAGACAATCGAACCAAAACCGCGCGGGCTGATCGCCATTCCGCTTTGCACCGCCGGATAGCCGAGCAGCGTTTGCAGAAAAAGCGGCAGCAGCGCGATGGAACCGTAAAGCACGATGCCAACCGTACTGATGAGCAGCGTGCCGACCGCAAAGTTGCGATTTTTGAAGACGCGCAGATTGACGATTGGTTCATCCGTCATCAGTTCCCGGATCACGAACGCCAGCATCGCCACGCCCGAAATGACCGTTGCCCAGATGATTCGGGTTGACTGAAACCAGTCCTCACGCTGTCCCAGATCCAGCACCAGTTGCAGCGTTGCGAGTCCGAGCGCCATCAGGCCGAAGCCGATGTAATCAATTCGTCCCGGTCGCCGGTGGCGAATGTAAGGCGGGTCTTCAATAAACAGATTCGCCATCACCACCGCGAGCGCGCCGATGGGCAGGTTGATGTAAAAAATCCACCGCCACGAATAGTTGTCAGTAATCCAGCCGCCAAGCGTCGGCCCGATGATCGGCGCCACCACCACGCCGAGGCCGAACACGGCCATCGCTGAGCCGCGCTTTTCGGGCGGGAAACTTTCAAGCAGCACCGACTGTGCAATCGGCTGCAGTGCGCCGCCGCCCGCGCCCTGCAAAATGCGCGCAACAATCAGCATGCCCAGGCTCGTTGCCGCACCGCACAGCGCCGAAGCGAGCGTGAAGATGATGACGCAGACAATCAGAAATCGCTTGCGCCCGAAAACACTGCTCAGCCAGCCCGTCGCCGGAAGAATGATCGCATTTGAGACCAGGTAACTTGTCAGCACCCACGTTGCTTCATCAGTGGTGGCTGACAAATTGCCCGCCATGTGCGGCAGCGCGACGTTGGCCACCGAAGTATCAAGCACCTCCATAAACGTGGCGAGCATGACCGAGGCCGCAATCAGCCAGGGGCTGAACGAAGGTTGCCAGGGCTGTGCTGCCTCGTTGCGTGCGCCTGCGCGATTCATTTCACCTTCACCTCCGGCTCAACCGACATGCCCGGCCCTAACAGGTATTTCGGATCGCGCTCATCAAAGACGATTTTGACCGGGACGCGCTGCACGACCTTGACGTAATTGCCCGTCGCATTTTCAGGCGGCAGCAGACTGAAGGCCGCGCCCGAACCGGCCTGAATGCTGTCAACGTGGCCTTTGAAAATCTTGTCGGGATAAGCGTCAACTTTGATTTCAACCGGCTGCCCCGGCCTGATCTGCCCGATCTGGCTTTCCTTGAAATTGGCCGTCACCCACAGATCGCCGGTCACGAGCGCAAGCAGCGGCTGGCCGGGCTGCACGAGCGCGCCTTCTTCGACCGATTTGCGCGTCACGCGGCCCGCTGAAGGCGCATGGATTTTCGTGTATGAAAGCTGAAGCTCTGCCTGTTTCACCTGGGCGCGCAACTCTTCGAGGGTGGCGCCTGCGGTCTGCGCCTGCGCCTGGCTGGCGGCGACCTGCTGCGGTGCAGTGCGCGCCTGTTCAAGTTTGCCCAGGGCTTCACCAATCTGCGCCTGCGCGCCGCCGGTCTGCGCCTGCGCCCGCCTGGCAGTTTCAGCCGCAGTGGCCTGAGCCGCGCGGGCTTCAGTCACCTGAGCTTCGGCGGCGGTGACGCGCTGGCGTGCGGCGGCAAGCTGTGCATTGGCCGTCGCGGCGGCAGCGATTGCCTGATCCAGGCGCTGCCGTGAGATTTCATCGCGTTCATAAAGCTGCTGATAACGCTGCACGTCGGCGCTGGCCCGCGCTGCTTCGGCTTCGGCAGAAGCAACCTGTGCGCGTGCCTGGGCGACTGAGGCCTGCGCGGCGTTGATGGCGGCAGCGGCCTGCGTGACCCGCGAACTTTCAGCGGCAGCGGCGGCCTGTGCGGCGGCTGCGCCTGAACGCGCCTGGCGCACCTGGGCTGAGGCCTGCTGCAATGCGGCGCGTGTGCTGGCGCGGGTCAGCGCGACTCCGGTCTGCGCCTGGCGCTGCTGCGCTTCGCCTCTTTCAAGCGCAGCCCTGGCCTGCGCCAGGCGCGCTTCGTAATCGCGCGCGTCAAGTTCAACGAGCAGGTCGCCTTCCTTCACCTGCTGATTGTCGGTGACATAAACCTTCGCCACATAGCCGCTGACTTTCGGGCTGATCTGAACAATCTCTCCGGCGATGAAGGCATCGTCGGTAGATTCGTGCGAGCGCGCATAGAGCCAGTACCGAATGCCAACAAGCAGCGCAATCAGCAGCACCACGCCCGCGCCGATCAGAAAACCTGGTCGCCTGAATAACGGCGGCTTCCGAGGCGGCGCGCCTGAATCATCGGTTGAATCGTCTGACGAGTTTTCGCGCCTGGCTTCAGATTCAACCGGAGTGTCGTGCAATTCGGCTTCCGGCGCAGTGTCAGCCCGTTGCCGCACATCGGCGCTGACCGAATGCTCGACCGGATTGTTTTCTGTTTCGGGCTGGCGCACAACTTTGGCCATAACCAGACTTCCTCACAGGCGAAACGCTTCAGCGCGACCGAGCGCAGCGGCGAGGTTGAGCCGCGCGGCGTTGTATTGAGCGAGCGCAGCCACCTGCGTTTCGCGGGCATTCGAGAGCGCCGCCTGCGCGGTGATCACTTCAATGTTGTCGGCCACGCCTGCGCGAAAGCGGTCGCGCGCCATCGCCAGTTCGCGTTCGGCCAGCGTGACCGCCTGATCGGCGGCGCGCACCTGATCAGCCGCTGTCGG
This sequence comes from Blastocatellia bacterium, assembly GCA_046331565.1. Lineage (GTDB taxonomy): Bacteria > Acidobacteriota > Blastocatellia > RBC074 > RBC074 > DASRDU01. The sequence continues at coordinate 1,318,808 of JAXLQP010000001.1, read as the reverse complement.
CAGCGTCGAGAGCGCCAGCCGCACATCCTCTTCAACCTGACCGCGAACGCTGCTGAGCGTCAGTTCAGCCTGGCGCTGGCGACTTGTCGCGGCAGTGATGCGCCCGCGTGTCAGACCGCCGTTGAAAATCGGCACGTTCAATTGAACCGCCACGCGCCGCGTCGGCAGCGCAGTGTTGGTGGGCGTGATGCCGCTGACGCCGTAATCCCCGACGAATTCCAGCGAAGGCAGCAGTTCAGCCCGCGCGGCGCGGCGTTCGTAATCATTGAGCGTAACCTGCAATTCTGCGATGCGCAGTTCAGGACGATTCTGCCCGGCCTGCTGCACAGCGGTTTCGACCGGCGGCAGCGGTTCAGGCGCAAAGCGCAGCGGATCGGTCAGTGTCAGCGGACTGCCGAGCCGCAATCCGACAACTCGTTGCAGATTGAGCCGCGCCTGTTCGGCGGCAAACTGCTCCTGCGCGAGTCGTACCTGTTCCTGCGCCAGCCGTGTTTCAGCGCGCGTCACGTCAACGCCGGTGCCGACTCCGGCATTGCGCTGATCGCGGGCCAGCGTGAGCAGCGCCTGCGCCAGTTCCACATTCGTTTGTGCTGCGATGACGGCGCGATCAGCGCGCAATGATTCAAGGTAAGTGAGTGAGACGGCGGTTGCGACCTCTTCGCGCGCCAGGATTTCCTGCGATTCGGCAAGCTGAATGCCGACGCGGCCCGCCTGATAGTTGCGAATGGCGCTGAGATTGAAAATCGTCTGCACCAGCCGCGCCCGCGCATCGAAGTTGTTGAAGGGGCCAATAAAGGTTGAAGTAAAACCGGGAAAGGTTCCGGGCTGAAAACCGAGCGCAGCCAGATTCTGCGTGACGCTGGCCTGATAAGTTGCGCCGGACAGATTCGGCAGCAGCGCAGCGAGCGCCTGCCGCGCCAGCCCTCGCGCTTCGTTGCGTCGTTCCTGTGCAAGCAGCGTGGCGAGATTGTTCTGCACCGCCAGTTGAATGGCCTCAGCGAGGCTCAGTGCAGATGGCGCATCTTTGACGACCGCCGCGCCAGGCAGTTGCTGCCCGCCTGTTCCGGGCCGCGTGGCAGGCTGCCCGCCAACGACCGGGGGTTGTTGAGTGGCAGGTTGCGCATTGCCCGGCTGACCTGCTCCGCGCTGACCGGGGGCCTGACCAGCGCCGCTCTGTGCTGCCTGACTTTGCGTGCCGGTTTGCTGAGCAAAGGTCAGACTGTGGCCTGACAGAACGAATAACACGCTCAGCAGCAGAGTAAGAAAATTCATGCCGGTTTCTCATGCAAACGCTGTACGTTACCCGGTCTGGCAACATTGGAAGGCCTCAACAAAGGGCAAACCGTCAGGTCAGGATCCTGAAGTTAAGGAATCGTGGAGAGACCAGGTCGTTCCCCCGTAGTAACGAATTCATTCGTTCTGTTTTGAGGTTCCACTGATTCAAAGCCAGCGAATGAATTCGTTACTACGAGGAACGACCTGGTTGTTTCCAGACGCTCAGTCAGGTAAAAGGCGGGTCAACGGGTGTATGAAATCGTTGCGGATAAGGTAACGTCCAAACACAGGACAGACCGTGCGGCCTGCAATTTTTTGCGAGCGGTGTGAAATCAGAACAATTTCACACAGAACGAATCAACCTGAGACGCTTGTCTGAGCTTCGGACAGTAATGGCTCAGTCTCAGCCGGTGTGGCGTTTCTTCCAGGCTGCGACATATTTTGCGGTCTTCGGATTGGCTTCGTTCCACTTTGGAGCCTGCGGATTGTCGGCCAGCATCAGCAGCGCGAGCGCCACCATCCGGTCAACCTTCGCCATATTGTCGTAATCAATCTTGTCCCAGTGATCACCGGCTCCGTGATAATCGGGATAATCAAAAGCCACGCACAGCGTATGCGCCGGGACGCCCTGATCGGCCAGGGCCTGATTGTCGCTGCGGCCAAAAAAGGCGTCGCTGTTCTGTTCGTGCTTGTAGACATTGATGCCGGTCAGCTTTCCGGCAGCCTTGAAGAGCGGCCCCAGATCGGTGAAATCAAAACCCGTCAGCGTGGCGTTGCTGAGTTGCGGCCCTTCGGTGCTGTCGGTGCGCCCGACCTGTTCGAGGTTGATGTCAGCGATGGTCTTTTCAATCGGAAAGACGGGATGTTTGCCGTAATAACGCGAACCGAGCAGGCCTTTTTCTTCGCCAAAGACGGTCATAAACACGATGCTGCGTTTCGGTCGCGGCTTGCGCGTGGCCAGCGCCGACGCGAGTTCAATTACTGACACAGTGCCGCTGCCGTCATCATTCGCGCCATTGAAAATGTTGTCGCCAGCGCCGCCGGGATGCATGCCCACGTGATCGTAATGCGCCGTCACCATCACATAAGTATCTTTCAGCACCGGATCAGAACCGCGCAGCAGGCCGATGACATTGCGCAGCTTCACGGGCCTTTCAATTGCGGGCGGTGCATTGAGCGACAACATTGCATCGGTCTGTCCCGGCCTCAGTTCATCAAAGAGCCTGGCGGCCTGAGCATCGTGCAGCGTCAGAATCGGAACATTCTGCATCCGGCCCTGGCCCTGCGGATTTTCAGGATTGATCAGCCGCCGTGTGCTGACTCCGGTTCCGCTGCTGCCTGAACGATCAATGCTCACGATCAGCGCCGCCTTGAGCGTTTGCATCCGGCTTCTGAGTTCACCCATCGCCTGAAAGATTTGCATCGCCCGCGCCCGTTCCTCGCGGCGGAAATCAGGTATTTCAGTCATCACCACGCGCCCGCTGACCTGCGCTTCGGTCAGTGCGGCGAGGGCGGCTGAATCGTTGAAATCAACTTTGATGATGCCCGCGTTGTTCAGATTCAGCCCCTGATCGTAAGCCAGACTGACGTGCTGATCGCTGACGCTGAACTGCCGGTTGTCGCGGCTGATGGTCAGCGCAAAGCCCTGCGGATTCGGCATCATCTGCGTCCAGTTCGCCGTCTGAAAGTAGCCATCATCACCGACGGCTTCGAGTCCGGCGCGGCGAAACTGCGCGGCAATGTATTCCGCCGCCACATCCAGCCCGCGCGAAGGCGTGTCGCGCCCTTCAAGCAGGTCAGACGCAATGAACGACAGATGACCGCGCAGCGAATCAGCCGAGATGCGGTCAAGGACAACCTTGTTTTTAAGCGGAATTGCCGCGCTGCGTTTTTGTGAAAGTGCGAGCGGCTGACAGAGCAGCGCAATGGCGAGAATCGTAACTAAATTACCTGCAGGCAAAGAGCGATGAAAGCGACGAGGCATTCAATAAATTCCTTTCAGTGCGAGTAAAAAATATTTGCTTCAAAAGTGAAGTTCGACAAGCTTACCAGTCAGTGATTCCTGCACAAACCAGGACGGACAGAGAGATGACGGAACAGACGGAAATAACGGAACAGACGAAAAAAAGAACTGTACAAGGTCTGAACTTTTCCGTGTGTTCCGTTATTTCCGTCTGTTCCGTCATCTCTCTGTTGCCTGACTTCACGCCCCTGGTTCTGAAAGACCGGGCTGAACTCAGTCAGTCGCTGACGCGACGATTTTGTGCAGATACCAGGCGATTTTGGACAGATACCTTTGGCTGCCGGTTCATCAAACATTCACCAGTCTCAGGTTTGGATTTCTACAGATGATTGGCGGCCACGCGCGCCGCGCCGAGCAGCGCGGTCTTGTCATTCATAATCACGCGGACAGGGATGCTCGCCAGCAGCGAAGTAAAACGCCCCTTGGCGAGAAACGCGCCCATAAACGTGCCGTCCTTCAGTTTGCTGATGATTTTCGGCGCGATGCCGCCGCCGATGTAGATGCCGCCGAGCGCCTTCAGCGTCAGCGCCAGGTTGCCCGCCGTCGCGCCGTAAATGGCCGTGAACATATCGAGCGTTTTGACGCACATTTCGCATTCGCCTGTGAGCGCTGCCTGCGAAATCACCATGCTCTGATCGTGCTGCGTGAGCCGGGCCGCGACCTCCGGCGACTCTTCGGCATAGCCGGTTGATTTCAAAAACTGATAGATCACCGGAATGCCCATGCCCGACACGATGCGTTCGACGCTGACGTGTCCGTACTCGCGCATCAGATATTGCAGCAGTTCGATTTCAAGCTGATTCTGCGGCGCGAAATCAACGTGTCCGCCTTCCGAAGCTGACGGAATCATTTTCGCGCCGTCCCAGAACAGGCAGGCCACGCCGAGTCCGGTTCCGGCGGCGATCAGTCCGGCGTTGGCTCTGGCGTGAACGCCTTCATTGAGCGTGACCATTTCATCGGGTTTCAGTTCGCTGACGCCGTGCGCGGTGATCTCAAGATCATTGAGCAGTTCGACGTGATCAAGTTGCAGCACCCGCGCCAGGTTGCGCGCGCTGACCACCCAGGGCAGATTGGTCGCCACGCATTCGCCATTCGTGACCGGCCCTGCCACGCCAAAGCAGGCTGCTCTGATCGCAGTGTGATGGCCCTGTTCACCGATCTGTCTGATGAATTCGGTGACGATGGTTTCCAGTCCGACATATTCGCGGCTCGGAAAACTGCGTTCATAAAGCGAAGCCAGCGCTCCGTCTCTGACTTCAAACAAGCCCAGATTGGTTTTGGTCCCGCCAATGTCTCCTGCAAGAATCATATCAGTCCTGATGAATCAAAAGGTTTCATCCACCAGGCCACACTTAGCAGCACGAAGGAAAGAAGAGGAGAAGGGATTTTCAGAAGCTTTCATTACCTGCTTCTTTATTGCTCCTTTTCTTTCACCTTTTCTCCTCTTCTTTCCTTCGTGCTGCTAAGTGTGGCCTGGTGGATAAAGGTTTGTGTTTCAAAGCTGCGCGTAAGCCACCAGCATTTCGCCAGCGGCTCCGACGGCCTGTTCATAGACGCGGTCGCGCGACAGGAATTCAAGTTCGCGTCCGACCAGTTCGCTTTCGGTATGCTTGATGTAACTCAGCACGCGCCCGACGCGGGCTTCGTAGCCAATGAATATCGAGGTTTTCAGTCGTGTGCCTTCATCGCTTTTGGTGACTGTGAAGGAGGCGTCTGAAGCTTCCTCGGCAAACGAATCGGCTTTCAATGTGACCTGAGCGAGGTGGCCGGGTTCGATGGTCGCGCGCTTCGTCCGGCGCAGTTCGATGAAGATGCGCTGTGTTCTGGTGAGAAATTCAAACGTGACTGCGCCGCTTTGCTGATCGCGTCTGACGCGATCCTGCCGCCAGCCGAGCCGCGCCGCAATCCATCCGGCAATCAGCAGGGCGCGCGGCGAGATGGCTTCAGGGTCGCTCGCGGGCGGCGCATATTCAATCACCAGCCGGTTGACCTGACTGAGCGCCGGGCGATATTCGGCAATGTCATAGAAGCCCGCAATCAGCGCCCGCCACGTCGTCAGCCGCGCCCAGTTCAGATCAGTGATCGCCGTCCATTTCGGACGTTCGCGCAGCAGCAGCGCCAGCGTGATCAGATCGCCCTGCGGATCAGCGAACGAAGCCGAATCAATAATGACGCGGTTCGACATCTCAGCCAGCCGCGTGAACGCTTTGTCAGCGAGCGGCGGGACATCGTGCCACCACAGATAAATCGGCAGATCTGAAAGCAGCAGCGGCGTGACCGCGCTGTGCAGTTCACTAACCTGCGCGCCTCTGGCATGGATGGTGACCTGTTCGCCGCAGACCTGTTTGCCCGCCCCTGGCTGAAAGGCGCAGCGCGTCAGGGTCTGGGCCTCCAGCACCGAATCGGGCGCCGTGCGATCTGCTGCAATCAGAATGATCCGGCTCGGATGATGAATGCTGATTTCACTCAGCGTTTCATCCAGCGCGCTTGTCGCCTGGGCCGCAGGCACAAAGACGATCAGGTTCAGCACGCAGGCGCGCGACACGCCGGCCTCTTCGGTATTTTTTCCCGCGCTTTCCCAGAAGGCATTCAGTTCACGTTCGATGGCAGAGGCATCAAGCGAACGGAGCGTGGAGTGGATGCTTGAATCAGTCTGCATACTGCTTTCCTCCCTCTTTGTCCGGCAGTGCGTTCATCGGTGAGGCTGAATCATCTGCTTCAATTCATCCGCGACAGGATGATGTCTGAACTGAGAGAACAGGCGTACCGGCGGGGCAAAAACAATTGTTCTGCCAAATAACGATTCCGCTTTCAGCCCGATATAAATCAGTTTCGGCTGAATCAGCCAGCTTTCACTGACCGATTCAATGTCAGCCAGGGGAATCGCAATTTCCCTGACAAAATTCGAGACATACAAATGACGATCATCAACCGCGACTTTTTTCAGGCGAAAGCCGAACCAGTAAAGGGTCGGCATCAGCAACAGCCCCGTCACAAGTAAAAGCAGCTTCATCTCACTGTCGGCAGTTTCAGCCTGAGATTTCAGCAGCGAAACCAGCGACCACCAGCCAAATGCCAGCAACAGCGCGGCTGGAACAATCGCCCGAAAGAACACCGTCAGCGATGACGACAGGATTCGTGGTCGGCTTCTCATCACGCTCAGGGTTTGCGCCAGCGGCGGCCATCGCGTTCGATGAAATCATCTGCGGCCTGCGGCCCCCAGGTTCCGGCTTCGTAATTCGGGAAATCGGCCTTTGCTTCCTTCCAGTATTCCAGAATCGGCATGACGATTTCCCAGCCGCGTTCGGTCATGTCGCGGCGCGCGTACAAGGTCGAATCGCCGAGAATGCAATCAAGCAGCAGGCGTTCATAGGCTTCCGGCGAGGCCACGCCGAACGAAGCGCCGTAACGAAAATCCATATTGACCCAGCGAATGCGCGTGACCTGGCCGGGAACTTTTGCGCCGATGCGCATGGTGATGCCTTCATCGGGTTGCACGCGCACGACCAGCACATTCGGTTCAAGCTGTTGTTCGGCGAGGCTGCCAAACAACTGGTGCGGCGCTTCCTTGAACTGAATCGCAATTTCAGTCACGCGCTTCGGCATGCGTTTGGCCGAGCGAATGTAGAAGGGAACTCCGGCCCAGCGCCAGTTGTCGAAATACAGTTTCAGCGCGGCATAAGTTTCCGTCTTTGATTCGGGATTGACGCCGGATTCCTGGCGATAACCGATCACCGGCTTGCCTGCGACCGAGCCAGGGCCGTACTGTCCGCGCACGGCGAAATCGTTCACCCGGTCTTTCGGAATCGGACGGACGGCCTGCATGACCTTGATCTTTTCGTCGCGCACGGCATTGGCCGTCAGGCTCGCCGGAGGTTCCATCACGACGTGTGACAGCACCTGAAAGACGTGATTCTGAATCATATCGCGCAACACGCCCGCGCCTTCGTAATAACCGCCGCGACCTTCGACGCCGACCGCTTCAGCATTGGTGATCTGCACGTGGTCAATGTAGTTGCGATTCCAGATCGGCTCAAAAATTCCGTTGGCAAAACGAAAGACCATCAGGTTTTGCACTGTCTCTTTACCGAGGTAATGGTCAATGCGATAAACCTGATCTTCGTCAAAGACAGCGGCCACGTCCTGATTAAGCCTGCGGGCTGAAGCCAGATCGTAGCCGAAGGGTTTTTCGATGATCGTGCGCACCCAGCTTCCGGGTTTTGGTTTCGCCAGTCCGGCCAGTCCAAGCTGTTTCACGGCCATCGCGTAATGTTCCGGCGCAGTCGAAAGATAAAAGACGCGATTGCCCGCCGTCCCGCGCTCCCGGTCAATCTGATCGAGCAGGTCGCTGAGTTGTTTGTACGACTCAGGATTGCCGATGTCGCCGGGAACATAAAAGATGCCTTTGGCAAAACTCTCCCAGACGGCCTCATCCACGCGCTTCGCTTCAGAGAAGGTGGCGACGGCGTCTTTCATCTTTGCGCGGAAATCATCGTGCGACATCGGCGAACGCGAGACGCCAACGATGGCAAACTCGCCGGGCAGCAGCCGTTCCTGTGTCAGGCGGTAAAGCGCCGGAACGAGCTTGCGTTTCGTCAGATCGCCCGAAGCGCCGTAGATGATGACCGTGCAGGGATCGGCGGTGCGCTCAAGTCGCAGGCCTTCGCGTAATGGGTTGCTGGTCGTATTAGTGTCCATAGGTGAATCCGGGAGCTATACAATGTGGAGGTTTTCAGACCAGGATGGTCCATTATTCCACGAAGTGATTTTCCGTGTTTGTTCGCCAGCGCAATCAGGAATTTCAGGCGCTCAACACCAATCCGTTCCATCTCTTCAATCATGGTATATGGTTGAATCTGAGCAGCAGTTCTTGATCAGAGAGTTGCTGTAGTTCAGCCAGTTCCTTTTTAAGGAGGTCGCTTTCTGACATATGCTTCTGCTTCGGATTTTCAGATCAATCAGCGCCCTGCAATTCGATCCATTGCCTGCCATTGAAGTAGCGAACAGTTGATGCTTTTCCATCAAACCCATCGTTAATCGTATCGTGTCTGATGGGCGGAGGTTTCGGGCTGCCATAAGCCTGGTGATGATCCTGGATATATTTTCTCCCTGCCCTGTGAATTGATCTGGAAAATCTGATTTCACCTTTTTCGTTACTCTCAGGAAAGCTGCGATCCGCAGTCTCGGCAATCCCTGAAGGATTTGTGGGAGAGCCATTCCAGAAAACGAGAATCCGCGAGGCTCCTTTGCGTGACGCCAGCACAGCCCGGTCAGTCTGCCCCTTCTGACGGAACTGCCCCGAAATGACATTGTGACATTCCAGACGCTGGGAGCTTTGCGGAATCGTATAGCCGTGCCTGCTCAAATAACGCGAAACTGCGCGAGGCAATTCAGGAAAAGCAGAAGGAGAAAGGCGGACGAGGCGTTTTTCAGCCGCTGCCCACTGATCTGCATTCGGCTGAGCCATGCAAGGTTCAGCCGAGAAAAGAATGATCAGAAATGAGCAGACAAGCTTGATCACATCATCCGCCTGCGTTGGTTATCTGGTCTGTTTCTTGACCAGCTCTTCCCACTCGGTATGAATGAACCCGGTTTCGGGCTGATCAATTCTCTCATACGTGTGTGAGCCGAAGAAATCGCGCTGCGCCTGGGTCAGATTGAGCGGCAGGTTCGCCGTGCGGTACATATCGAAGTACGCCAGGCTCGCTGACATCGCCGGAACCGGAATGCCTGCGCTCTGCGCGGTTGTGACGGCCTGCCGCCAGCGCGGCTGCGCTTCCAGCACCCACGCCTTGAAATCAGGGTCGAGCAGCAGATTCGGCAGGTCGGCGCGGCGCTGATAAGCCTGCTTGATCTTGTCCAGGAACTGCGCGCGAATGATGCAGCCGCCTTTCCAGATGCGGCTCAGTTCACCGAGGTTGATGTTCCAGTTCCATTTCTCCGATCCGGCGCGAATCAGATTCATGCCCTGCGCGTAGGAACAAATCTTGCTCGCGTACAGCGCGTCGCGCACGGCATCAATCAGTTCTTTTTTGTCGCCGGTGAAGGTGGACGCAGCCGGGCCGGGCAGTTGTTTACTGGCTTCGACGCGCTCGTTTTTCATGGATGACAGCACGCGGCCATCAATCGAAGCGTTGATTGTCGGAATCACGACGCCCAGATCAAGCGCGACCTGCGAAGTCCACTTGCCCGTGCCTTTCTGTCCCGCCTTGTCGAGAATCATATCCACCAGCGGATTGCCGGTGACAGGATCAGTCGCGGTGAAAATCTTTGCGGTGATTTCGATCAGGAACGATTGCAGCGATCCGGCGTTCCATTCCGCAAAAACATCGGCCAGTTCGGCGGCTTTCAGTCCGGCGACGTTGCGCAGAATGTCGTAGGCTTCGGCGATCAGTTGCATGTCACCGTACTCGATGCCGTTGTGCACCATCTTGACGAAATGGCCCGCGCCGTCCGGGCCGATGTAAGTCACGCACGGCCCGTCATCAACCTTTGCCGCGATGGCTTCCCAGATCGGGCGAATCTGTTCGTAAGCTTCCCTGTCGCCGCCCGGCATCAGCGACGGCCCCCACAGTGCGCCCGATTCGCCGCCCGAAACGCCGGAACCAATGAAGTTCAGACCTTCGGCTTTGAGCGCCTTTTCGCGGCGCTGCGTGTCGGGAAAGTACGAATTGCCCCCGTCAATGATGATGTCGCCTTTGTCGAGCAGCGGCCTGAGCTGATTGATGACGGCGTCAACGGCTTCACCGGCTTTGACGAGCAGCACGATTTTGCGCGGGCGGGCGAGCGATCTGACGAACTCCTCAATCGAATAAGTGCCGATGACCTCTTTGCCTTCGGCGTGTTCTTTTGCGCGGTCAAGGAATTTGTCAACTTTGGATGTGTCGCGGTTGAAGACAGCAATCGGGAAGCCGTTGCGCGCAATGTTGAGCGCGAGGTTTTCACCCATCACGGCAAGTCCGATCATTCCGATCTGCGCCTCTCTGGCTCCGGCCTGTGGTTGCATAAGACTCCTTTCAGCGGTTAGGGGGCAACTTCTCTTTCTGATTTCAGCAAGCGGCATCCCGGCGTGAAACAGGATGCTGCCCCGTCGTGACGAATTCATCCGTGCTGCTTCAAAGGCACGCTGGCGACAGCACGAATGAATTCGTCACGACGGGGCTGGTTCCGGTTTCCTCGCTGATGATTCTTTCTGAAAGAATACAGTAATTCTTTACTGGCTCAGCTTCACGTTGCGAATTGCGCTCCAGTCGCCCGACGGATCGAGCGTGAGTCCGGTCACGCGGTCGCGCGCGACGACGATGGTTGACGGATACCACAGATAAATCATCGGCAGTTCGTCGGCCAGCGTCTTCTGCACTTCTGAAAAGATCTGCTTCTGCCGGTCGCGCGGAGCGAGCACCGATTCGTCAAGCAGTTTGTCCACTTTCGGATTGTTGTACCGCATGCGGTTCTGACCGTTTTTCGGGACAGACTGCGAATGAAAGGCGTAGCGGAAAATATCGGTACTCTGATTGCCGCCGACGAGCGTGTTCAGATACATCTGAAAGTTGCCGTCCGTCACGTCCTGCGTGAATTTCTGCGGTTCGACCGACTGGATTTCAAGATCAATGCCGACGCCGCGCAACTGTTCCTGCATCACTTCAGCCACCTTGCGCGAAAGCGATACGGTGCGCGTCTTGAGCGTCATTTTGAAGCGCGGCTTGTCGCCTTCGGCTTTGCGCCCGGCGGCGTCGAGCAACTGCTTCGCCTTTTCAGGATCGTGCCTGTATGTGGTCACATTCGGCTCGAAAGCCCACTGCGACGGCGGCAGCACGCTCGTGGCGGGTTTGGCCTGGCCGCGCAGCAGGTCGCGGATGATTGCTTCGCGGTCAATGGCGTAAGCAATCGCCTGACGCACGCGCTGATCCTTCAGAATCGGATCGTTCATATTCAGCGCGAGATGCGTGACGTTGGTGCCGTCGCTGAGCGTGACCTTGACGCCCGGAGCCTTTTGCAATGCTTCGACGGTGACGGGGTCAAAGTCGGCATTGATGGCGAGGTCAGCCGAACCCTTGCGCAGTTCGCTTTCGCGCGTTGAGTTGTCGGGCACGATGCGAATGCGCAACGTGTTGAATGACGGGCGGCCATCGAAATAGTTTTCGTTGGCGACGAGGACGACTTCCTGATCCTGCGTGTAGCTGACGAATTTGAACGGGCCGGTGCCGACGGGATTTTTTGACTGCTGCGAGCCTGAGCCTTCGGGAATGATGCCGATGGGCAGAATGATGTTGGCGAGGCCGGGCACCGGAACCTTGCAGCGGAAGATCAGCGTTTGCGGGTCGGGCGCTTCGATGAAATCAATCTTGTCGGCAAGTTCGACCTTCTTGCCGGACTGAAATGATTTGTCGAGCGTGGATTCAAAGGTGTATTTGGCGTCGCGTGAGGTGAGCGGTTTGCCGTCGTGAAATTTGATGCCCTGGCGCAGTTTGAAGGTGAAGGTTTTGTAGTCGGGCGCGGCCTCGAAACTTTCGGCCAGGTCGCCGACCGGTTCGAACTGGCTGTTCTTTTTCGTCAGGCCGTTGAAAAGCAGTTGCCGCAGTCGTTCATCAGCGGAATCGGTGCTGACGCGCGGATCAAGCGTGGTGATTTTCTTTTCAATCACCATCGTCAGTTCATCTGATTTTGCCTGGCGTTTGCAGGCGAGGGCGAAGCTGAACAATGAAACGACGAGCAGCCCGATCAGCAGACGCACCGGGGGAAATGTCCGCCGGGCCGAAGAAAAAAAGAGTCTGAATGAGTAGTTGACTGAGCCTGAATTCATCTGTGATTTGCCGGATTATCTGGTGATTCTGGTTGATGTTTGACGGGGGCAGTCAGTGATTGTCAAGGTTGCGGTTTGCGCGCCGGGCAGGACAAGCCGTTCACAGCGGCTGTTTGAGTGAAGATCAGGATATTTCATTGAATGATGATTCTGCTTCGTGGCAGCGCGGCGATTATGGACAAACCCGCCCAATGAAGCAAGCTTCTGTTTTCAGGCGGGGACTGACCGGATCAGGGGGCTGAAAAATTTCTCAACATTGCCGGATCAATCTGCTACTATGCGTCAGCATTTGCTGACTGACCCTCAGGAGCGAAAAGACGCAGGCGCCGCCGCACCAGAGCGCCTGGTTTTTTAAGAATCGAAAGCTACCGTCCGAGCGACAACAAACGACCGCCCCGTGACTCCTGAAGCCGATCTGTTCGGCCTGACCCTGTGCCCTCAGTTGAAATCTATGACCCGGACCAGACGTTCCTCACTTTTCTGGCATGGCGTGGCAGTGCTCAACGTGCTGCTGGCGACCGGACTGACACAGCTTCTGTGGGATGATCTTAAACTGACACCCCTGCTTTTGTTTGCCTTTGCCGTTGGCGTCAGCACGCTGGCCGGTGGCCTGCTGCCGGGCCTGCTGGCGGCGCTGCTCGGTGTGCTGAGCTTCGATTATCTTTTCCTGCCGCCATTCTTTGCGCTGGATTTGAATCTGATCGGACTGCTGCGCGTGACGGGCCTGATGCTGGTGGCAGTGGGCGTTGAAGTGCCGCTGGCTGCCCGCCGCCTAGCTGAACAGGCGCAGCGGAAGGCGCTGGCCGAACTCGAAGAACGAGTGGTTGCCAGAACCAGCCAGTTGTCAGTCGCCAACGCGCGACTGACCGAAAAAATTGCCGAGTCAGAACGCGCCGAAGAGGCTTTGCGCTGCAGCGAGGCGCGATTGCGCGAAGTCATCAGATTTACCGAAGAGGTCATCAACAGCGCCGGTGAAGGCATTATGGTCATGGATTGCAACCGGCGTTTCGTGCTGTGGAACCGGGTTATGGAAGTAAAGCTCGGCTGGCCGGCGGAACTGATTCCCGACCTCAGCGCGGGCGATGTTTTTCCTGAACTGAGTGACCTCAATGGCGGTTTGTATGAACAGGTGCTGAACGGGCAAACAGTGACCGGGCCTGATTTTGAAATGCAGCGCCCTGACCACAGCAGTTACTGGCGCTCAGTCACCTTTGCGCCGCACCGCAACAGCGAAGGCGAAATCTTCGGCATCATTGCGCTGATGCACGACATTACCGGACGCAAGCAGGCCGAAAAACAGCTTGCCAGCCTGCTTGAACGCGAACAGTCGGCCCGCCGCGAAGCCGAAACCGCCAGCCGCCTGAAAGATGAATTCCTGGCCACCGTGTCGCACGAATTGCGGACTCCGCTCTCAGCCATCATCGGATGGTCGAGAATGCTGCGTGACGGGTCGGTTCGGGAATCCAGGGTTCCTTACGCGCTGGAGGTCATCGAGCGCAATGCCAAAGCGCAGACACAACTGATCAATGACCTGCTCGACGTTTCGCGCATCATTTCCGGCAGGTTGCTGATTGAAACTGCGCCGGTTGACCTGGGCGCGGTGATCACCTCCGCCGTCAGCACCGTCAGACTGGCGGCTGAAGCCAGGGGGCAACACCTTGAATTTGATCTGCCCGCCGAGCCGCAGATTGTTTCGGGCGATGCCGACCGGTTGCAGCAGGTGGTCTGGAACCTGCTGTCAAATGCCGTCAAATTCACTCCGCAGGGCGGGCGCATCACGATCAGTCTGAGGCAGACCGACACCGACGCGCTGATCAGAGTCAGTGACAGCGGGCAGGGCATTTCGGCTGAATTCCTGCCCTGCGTCTTTGACCGTTTCAGCCAGGCCGACAGTTCGATTACGCGCCGTCACGGCGGCCTGGGCTTGGGCCTGGCGATTGTGCGCCACCTGACTGAACTGCACGGCGGCACGGTCGTCGCTGAAAGTCCGGGGCACGGAGCAGGCTCAACCTTTACGGTCGTGCTGCCCCTGCCTGACCGTCGCGTTCAGCCGCTGACCGGTGCTGATGCTGACCCGCTCAGCCGACCGCCACAGTCGGCGAATTCAGAATCGGATGAACTGCACAGCCTGAACCTGCTGATGAATAGCGCCGCGCCTGACCGAATGGAAGTTATGGCGGCAGCCCTGTCAACACACGGCATCGCCGCGAGCAGTGTGGGATCAGGCAGCGCGCCGGGATGAGCTTTCAGCCGCTCTTTCACCCTGGAAAACGAAACTGATTCGTCGTGTACTTTGTGTGAAAAAGTACTTGACAGTAACTGCGGGAAGGATATGATGTCGCCGTGATGAGTTCTCCTGCGCCGCTGCGCTCACAACCAACTGAACCGCCCGCGCTGCACGACCGCGCGATGGATAACCTGCGCTTCATCCGCGAAACGATGGAGCGCGCTTCTTCATTCACGGCGGTGCCGGGGCGGGGGATGGTCGTCATCGGCCTGACGGCGCTGGGTGCGACTTACCTGGCCGGACGCGCGCGCTGGCCGGGCGCGTGGCTCAGAGTCTGGCTGATCGAAGCGGCACTGGCCCTGGTCATTGCGGCGATCACCATCAGCCGCAAGGCACGGGCCGCCAACGAATCACTGATCTCGCGTCCGGCGCGCAAGTTTGTCCTCAGTCTGACTCCGCCCTGGCTGGCGGCGGCTTTGCTGACGGTGCTGCTCAATCGCGTCCGGCTGAATGAAAGCGTGCCGGGGATGTGGCTGATGCTTTATGGCGCAGGCGTGATTACCGGCGGCGCATTCTCGGTCAGAGTCGTACCGGTGATGGGCACGGCGTTTATGCTGCTCGGCTCGGTGGCGCTTTTTGCTCCGGCAGTCGGTGACTGGCTGATGGCTGCCGGATTCGGCGGATTGCATATCGTGTTCGGGCTGATCATTGCGAGGAAGTACGGTGGCTAAACAGAACATTGTCAGAAAGGATCGCGCCCGGCCTGTCGCAGAGGCGAAAGGCACGCGCAACCTCGTGGCGGCTGAACAGACTGCGGCGCGCTCAACCGAACTTGACCGCCTGATTCACGAACGCGCAAGGCTGGCCATCGTCAGCGCGCTGGCGGTCAACGATTCGCTGACCTTCAATGATCTGAAAGCGCTGCTCAACACCACCGACGGCAACCTGAGCGTGCATGCGCGCAAGCTGGAAGAGGCCGAATACATCAAGTGCGTCAAATCATTCGATGGCCGCATTCCGAAAACCGAATACAGCCTGACCGCCGCAGGCCGCCGCGCGCTCGAAGCTTATCTGAATCACATGGAATCAATCATCAAAGCCACACGCGGCAGGTAATCATCAGCCTCCCCGCTTTTTTTTGAGGTTCAGCTTTATGAAACAAAGTAATTTGCAGAGAATGGAAAAGCCGGGTCTGCACGCGGCCATCATTATGGACGGCAATGGCCGCTGGGCGGTGGCGCGCGGGCTGCCCCGCACGGCAGGCCATCGCGCCGGTGCCGATGCCGTGCGGCGCACCGTCGAGGCGGCGCCGGAACTTGGCATTTCAACGCTCACCCTGTTTGCCTTCTCCTGCGACAACTGGCAGCGCCCGGCGCACGAAGTCACTGAACTGATGAAACTGCTGCGCGTTTACCTGTCGCGTGAAACGCGGCGCTGCGCGAGCAACGGCATCAGATTGAGTGTCATCGGTCGCCGCGACCGGCTGTCGGGAGCCGTGCGGATGGCGATTGAAACTGCCGAGGCGATGACGGCGCGCTGTCAGCGGCTGCACCTGCGAATTGCGATTGATTATTCATCGCGCGATGTGCTGCTGCGGGCGGCGCAACTGGCGCAGGCTTCGCGTCATCGTGAACTGACCAGAGAACGCTTCAGCGAACTGATCGCCGCCGCCGGTCACGAACAGGGCGCAGCGCCGGATGTTGATCTGCTGATTCGCACCAGCGGCGAGCAGCGGCTGAGCGATTTTCTGCTGTGGGAATGCGCTTACGCGGAACTGTTTTTTATGCCGACACTATGGCCTGACTTTGGCCGCGACGAACTGGCCGCAGCGGTCAGCCAGTTTCAGCAGCGCCATCGCCGCTTCGGGAAGATTACTGAAGCCGTGGCCGGTTAGATCATCTGTACTGATGACACCATGGAATTAACCGGAGGATGACCAGTGAACCTGACACTGCCCAAAATCAATGCCTGGTGGTGCGGCGCAAGCCTGCTGCTGGCCGGGATGGTGATTGCGTGGCTCGACTTTCGGGCTGATGAAGTGCAGGGGACAGTCCTGTTGCTGCTGATTACGACGGGCGCGGCTGGCTTCCTGCATCCGGCAGGCGCGTGGCGGTGGGCGCTGATAACCGGGGGCGGCATCCCGGCGCTGCACTTGATCAATCGGGCGCTCGGCAATCCGTCGCCATATCCGGTTCAGCCGAATATTTCGGTGACATTGCTGCCGCTTATTCCATCCTTTATCGGTGCGTATGCGGGTGTCCTGCTGCGTCGCCTGACTGAAGGTTTCTGAACAATTCGATTCTGCCGAGGGAGCATCATTATGCTGATTCGTTTTCCGGTTACTCGCCCCCTGCCTGCCATCTTTCAGACGTTGCATCATCAGCTCAGTTTCGAGACTGAGGAATGTCTTCAGTTCATTGATCTGACCGATGAAATTGTCCGGCTGGTGCAGGCGTCGGGCATCAGTCAGGGTTTTGTCAATGTGCAGACGCGGCACACGACGACGGCGATTTTCATCAACGAAGATGAGCCGCTGCTGCTGGATGATTTCAAACGCACGCTCGAACAGCTTGCGCCGCGCAGCGTAGCTTACCGGCACGATGATTTTGCGATTCGCACCGCGAATCTGACGCCGGATGAAAAAGCGAACGGACACGCGCATTGCAAGGCGCTGTTTCTGCGCTCGTCCGAAACGATCAACATCATCAATGGCCGCCCCGATCTGGGTCGCTGGCAGCGCATCTTTCTGATCGAGCTTGATTGCGCCCGCCATCGCACGATTTCAGTCATGCTGCTTGGCCAGGCTGGATAAAAGGCTCATCACACCGGAGTAATTTATGGAAAATGCATCCAGTCAAAACGAATCAGAACTTCAGCGCGCATCGTGGATTGCTGAACCCTGGCGTTCATCCATCGTGCCTGACGAACTGCCGCCGGATTTTCAGGCTCGGAATGAAAGCGCAGACACAGACACACCGCCGCGCATCAGCTTTCAGACAAAGTTCGCACTTGGTGTGCTGCTGGTGGCGGTGATGGCCGGAGTGAGCGGTGATGCGCTGCTGCGGGCGATACCCTGGGGGCTGAATGTGCCGGTCTGGGTGGCGCTGCTGATGCTGTCATCAGGCGCGCTGATGCGGTGGCGCGCGTCGCAGGCGGCACGAGGCGTGATGTGGCTGGCCGCGCCGATGATCTTTTTTGCCGGAGCGTGGGCGTGGCGTGATTCGGTGGTGCTGAATCTGCTGGCCATGACGGGGCTGCTGCTGACGCTGCTGCTGGTCGCGTTCCGGCTGCACGCGGGCCGGATGCTGAAGGCGGTGGCGATTGAATACCTGCAAACGGCGCTGCTGGTCTTTGCGTGGAGCGCGCTGGGGCTGTTGCGGCTGATCTTTGGTGATATTGCGTGGCGCGAACTGCCGCGTGAGGGCTGGGCCGGAAAAACGAAAGCAGTACTGCGCGGGGTGCTGATCGCACTGCCGCTGCTGTTTTTGTTCGGCAGTCTGCTGGCAATGGCCGATGCGGTTTTCGGGCAGCTTGTCGGACGCATTTTCAGTTTCGATTCAGACCGCGTCACTGCGCATCTGGCCTGTGCCGGATTCCTGACCTGGATCACAGCCGGAATATTGCGCTGGCTGCTGATGGATCAGAATCCTTTGCCGCTCAGCGGGCGGCAGCGCGGATTTCAGGGACTGGGCCTGATAGAAATCGGAACCGTCCTCGGCTCATTGAATGTGCTGTTTCTGGCTTTTGTGCTGGTGCAGTTTCGTTACCTGTTCGGGGGCCGGGCACACCTGGCCGATCACGCCGGGTTGTCTTATGCCGAATATGCGCGGGCCGGTTTTTTTGAACTGGTCTGGGTGGCGGCGCTGGTGCTGCCTTTGCTGCTGCTGGCGCACTGGCTGCTGAAAAAGGATCAGCCCCGGAATGAACTGATTTTCAGATCACTGGCCGGAGTGCAGATTGCCCTGGTCGCGGTGATTATGTTTTCAGCCGTGCAGCGGATGCGACTTTATCAGCAGGCTTTCGGGCTGACTGAACTGCGGTTTTATACGACGGCATTTATGGGCTGGCTGGCGCTGGTGCTCGGCTGGTTCGGCGTCACGGTGTTGCGCGGCAGGCGTGAACGCTTCGCCTTTGGCGCGGTCGCGGCGGGACTGCTGATGATTGCCGCGCTGCACGTCATCAACCCTGATGCCGTGATTGCGCGCCACAATCTGAAGCGGGCGGTCGAAGGCAAAGGCGTTGATCTGAATTATCTGGCTTCGCTCAGCGCCGATGCGGCTCCGGCCTGGCGCGAAGGACTGGCGTCCCTGAGCGAAACTGATCAGGCGGTTCTGATCGGGCGGCTGCAGCCGCGCTGGCTGAACGCTTCGACAGACTGGCGTTCGTGGAACTGGTCGCGGGCCAGGGCGCGGCATCTGGCGGTAGAACTGGCCGGGCGCAACCGGATTGATTCAACCGCCGAGCTGAAGTAATGAAACGCGAATTTGAATTGTCGGTGTGATCGAAGCACAGGGTTGACTGTGCTGCCGCCGCAGTGACAGCCGACCGATTTCCGTAGTCACGCGACGTGCGGTTCAGGTTATACGAGATTCCGGAGACCGCGCGGAAATCGGTCGGCTGCCACTGCGGCGGCGCGGCTATTCTGTAACTGGTTCGAGGTCTGGTTCAACTCTTTCACGCCGGGACAGCGATGATTCGCTGTCCCGGCTTACAGGCTGTGACCTCGCGCCCCTGCGGCACGGATGTGTGACTGCTGAATATTTCCTGCCTGATCCTGACCTGGCGCCGCTTCATTGCGGGACTCACTGACCGTGAACTGGCTGACCACGCCCTGCAACAGATCAGCCTGTTCCGACAGGTGCCGCGCCGAGCCGCGCAGTTCATTCGACATTGCACCGGCTTCCTTGACCATCTGGCGCAGTTCTTCCATGGCGCGGGTGACTTCCTGAGCGCCGACGGTCTGTTCCTCGGTGGACATGCTGATTTCCTGAGTCAGATTCGAGAGGTTCTGGACGGCTCTGCCGATCTGATCGGCTCCGGCTGACTGTTCGCTGGTGGCGACTTCGATTTCCTGCGTCAGTGAAATCGTTCGCTGCACGCTGACCAGAATATTTTGCAGCGCATTTGCCAGTGAAGTGTCGGCCATGTAATCGCGCACGGTCGAACTGGATTCATTCATCTGCTGAACGGCGGCGCGGGATTCGCGCTGAATGCCGTGAATCAGTTCATTGATTTCCCTGGTTGAGCGGGTACTCAGTTCCGCGAGCTTGCGCACTTCATCAGCGACGACCGCAAAGCCGAGGCCGTGCTCACCGGCACGGGCCGCTTCGATGGCGGCATTGAGGGCCAGCAGGTTGGTCTGGTCAGCAATGTCGTCAATTGTTTCAACGATGCGGCTGATGTTTTCGGCCTGCTGGCCGAGGGCGTGAATCGTGCGGCTGGCGATTTCAACCGATGATGAAATGCGTTGCAGGTTGTGGTTCGCCGCTTCGAGTGTCTGCTGGCCGGAATTGGCCGCGTCACCGGCGGTCGTGGTGAGGGTGGTCAGTTGTCTGATTGTCCCGGCGATTGTGTGCAGCGACCGGATCATCTGTGTGACAGCCGCTGAAGTCTCAGTTGCCGCAGCGGCCTGGCTTTGCGTGTTGCCCGCCACGTTGCGAATCGAAACCGACATTTGATGAATGGTCGCCGTAATCTCTTCGGCAGTGGAAGCCAGGCGGCTCGAAGCCTGCAATGACTGGTCGCTGACCGTATTGAGTTGCGCTGAAGCCGAAGCCACCTGTGATGAACCGTTGCCGATGCGGCCCATAATGCCGCGCAGGTTGGTCAGCATTTCAGCGAAGGACAGGCCAAAGCGGTCAGCGCCGGATTGCGGCGTGACGCTGACGCTGAGATTGCCGGTGGAAATTTGCGAGGCGACACCGGCCATCGTTTGCAGGTATTTCGTCATCCTGTCGAGCGAATTGCCAAAGCGGTCACCGGCTGATTTCGGCGTCACGCTGACCGACAGATCGCCCGTTGAAATATGATCGGCCACCGAAGCCATTTCGCGCAGGTATCCGGTCATCTTTGCGAGCGAATTACCGAAACGGTCGTGGGCTGAACGCGGCTGCACGTCAGATGACAGGTCGCCGGTTGAAATGCGCTCAGCGACTCCGGCCATTTCCCTGAGGTATTCCATCATCCGGCCCATCGTCTGCAACAGGCGGCCCGTTTCATCGGCTGAAGTGAGGGTGATTTCGGCTGACAATTCGCCGCGTGAAAGCTGGTCGGCAATGCTCACGGCCTGATGGAGCGGACGACTGATGTGGCGCGCGAGCAGCAGCGAAATGGCCACGCCGGTAATCACGCTCGCCAGCAGGATTGTAATAATCCACCAGCGCGCCGAACCATAGACCTGCCCGGCATAGAGATTGGACTGATCGGCGCCCTTCTGGTTCAGTTCCACCAGCGCCTCAAGCGTGTGATTGGCATTTTCCCACTCTCTGAAAGCGTCGCCCTGCAACAGGCTGACCGCTTCCTGCCGTTTGTTTTCGCGTGACAAGAGAATGACCCGGTCGTGTACGGTCAGATACGAGGCCCAGACTTTTCTGAAATTGCCGAGCAACTGATGGCCTTCTTCAGTCGGCAGCAGGCGATCCAGATTTTTTTCGCATTCCTGCATTCGCGCCAGCAGCGTCCTGAGCTTGTCTTCCTGCGCGCTCTTTTCGGCTGCCGTGACCGAGAGCACATGCTGGAGTTCGGTGACGCGCAAATCAGAATGAATGTCATTCATTTCACCGCCGCTTTGAATGGAGGGCAGCCAGTGATCGGCCATCTCACCACCTGCGGCGCGCACGCTGGAAAGCCGGGTCAGGGCAATGAGGCCGAGCAGCGTCAGCATGGCCACAATGGTGAAGGACGCCAGCAACAGTTTTGTTGACAGACTGAAATCGGCAAACTTTTTCATGAGGGGAAATCCTGATTAGTGACCCTGACACGCAACAACAAGTGTCTGATCTGCGGGAATGATCGGGTCGGACAGTTTTGAAATCCGGCGCGGCGCTGACTGCGGAGCCAGGCCGGTGGCTGATATGGGTGCGAAGCTGAAGTCTCGCACCCAGGATTCATCGGCAGTTATCCTCAAAAACTTTAATCAGGTTTCCCGGTTTTCCTGAGCAGGGCCGCGCAAGTTCGGTCAGTCGGCTTTCCACAGAATAGTCCGCATATCCAAAATAATGGCTGACGATGACGCTCCTTTAATGACCGGGGCGGGAAAATAAACCGGCTGTTAATCGAATCAGTCGCAGGTCGTTTTCATCAGTGAGCGATGTAAAAATCAGGGTTCTTTGGTCGGCGCTCATTAACCGTGAACCAGCATCCGTCACCTGACGTACAAGGGATTCAATCCGGCTGATTCTGCCGTTCACCATTCCAGCAAACCGGAGCCTTATGCGAGCTTATTTCTCATTTTATCTTGATGCCTTCCGCCTGGCCCTGCAGGCCATCTTCGCGCACAAGCTGCGTTCGTTTCTGACGCTGATCGGCATCATCATCGGCGTGGCTTCGGTTGTGGTGGTGGGCGCTTCGATCAGCGGCTTCAATTCCTACGTGCTGACGACAGTCTCAAAGATGCTCGGCGTCAATCATTTCATGATTGCGCGCATTGCGGTCAGCGGCAGGCTGAGCGAAGAGGAATGGGAAAAGATGATGAAGCGCAACAAGCGGCTTTATCTGGATGATTACGAATGGCTGGCCGAACATTGCAACGTCTGCGCTGAAGTCGGCGCGCAGGTCAACACTCAGCTCAAACTCGAACAGAAGGGACAGGAACTTTTCGGCACTCAGATCGCCGGAGTCACAGCCAATATGGGCGAGATTGAAAACAAGGATGTCGCTGAAGGCCGCTTTCTGTCACAGACAGAAGTTGAGCATTCGGCGCTGGTCTGCGTCCTTGGAATGGACGTGCGCGAAAAGTTCTTTCAGGGGCAGAACCCCATCGGGCAGGAACTGAAAGTCAACGGCGTGCCGCTGACGGTCGTGGGCGTCGAAGCCAAACGCGGTTCGATGTTCGGCAGTTCGCTCGATAATCACCTGTACATTCCGATCAGCACCTTCGGTCATCTCTTTGGCCGCCGGATGAGCATTCAACTGCACGGCAAGGCCGATCATCCCGAACAGTTTCAGGCGGCGATTGAGCAGGCCCGCATGGTCATGCGCAACCGGCATAAACTGGTCGGCAACGAAGAGGATGATTTTGGTCTGGTCAATACCGATCAGCTTAAGGGTCAGGTGGATCAGTTCACCGGCACGATTGCGATGGTCGTCACGCCGATTACGCTGCTGTCGCTGATTGTCGGCGGCATCGTGGTCATGAACATTATGCTGGTCAGCGTGACCGAAAGAACTTTTGAAATCGGATTACGCAAGGCGGTCGGCGCGCGACGCGGTCAGATTCTGCTGCAATTCCTGATTGAATCGTCGCTGCTGTCGTCAGTGGGCGGCATGCTGGGGCTGCTTTTAGCGGCAGGCATTTCGACGCTGGTCAGCGCGACGACGCCGATTCCGATGGTGATTACGTTCGGCTACATTCTGATTTCGCTGCTCGTTTCAGGCGGCATCGGAGTGATTGCCGGAATTTATCCGGCCTTCAAGGCGGCCCGGCTTGACCCGATCATTGCGCTGACTCGTAACTGATTCGTCATTCGTCCAGGAGAGTTCAAAAGTGAAACTGCAAACACACATTCAGCACGAAATGAAGATGGTCGAGCGCCGTCAGCGCCAGGGCGAACCCCGCTTCAGCCTGGCGAAACTGCTGCCCGTTGAAACCATCAAAATGGCGATGGGCACGATTCGCGCGCATAAATTCCGCAGCTTTCTGACCGTGCTCGGCATCGTCATCGGCGTGACGGTCGTCATTGCGGTGGCTTCGATTCTGACCGGCATGCGGCACAGCATCGTCAGCATGGTTGAGGAATACGGCACGAACAATATTTATGCGTTTCACCTTTCGACCGGGCCGCGCATGGGTGACCGCGACCGCAGCGAATATGCGCGCAAGCCGCTGACAGTGGCCGATGGCGAAGCCATCCGGGCGCAGGCCGATGCGGTTGATTCAGTCGCTTACAACGGCTTTCTCTGGCAGATTGACAGAAACATCAAGTATCAGGGCCATTCCTACAAGCAGGGCGACATTCAGGGATCTTCGGCGAGTTATGAGCGCGTGGCGAATGTGCAGATTGCCGAAGGCCGCTTCATCAGCGAAGTTGACGATGAACATCGCCGCAATGTGATGGTTATCGGCGTCAATGTCGCTGAAGCGTTGTTCCCGAACCAGGCGCGCATTGCCGGCAGAGTGGTGGACTGGGGCGGCAGGGAGTTTGAAGTCATCGGCGTGCTGGAGAAAAGAAAGTCAGGTTTCTTTGGCGAAAACGAAGAAGACAATGCCGTGTTCATTCCGTTCGAGACGGCGCGCAAACTGTCGCCGCGCAGCGAATGGATGATGATTATGGCGCGCGCCAAAACCGGACGCCTCGCCGATGCCTACGATCAGATCGAACAGATTCTGCGCCGCCAGCGCGGGGTGAAATACAATCAGGATAATAATTTTGACCTCAGCACGGCGGACAAAATGATCAAGCAGTTCGATTCAATCACCGCCGCCGTCGGCATCATCGCCATTGCCATTTCAGCCGTCGGGTTACTGGTCGGCGGCATCGGCGTGATGAACATCATGCTCGTGAGCGTCACTGAGCGAACCAAGGAAATCGGCGTGCGCAAGGCGATTGGCGCAAAACGCCGCGACATCGTGCGGCAGTTCCTGTTTGAAGCCATGACACTGACTTCGCTGGGCGGCATCATCGGCGTCGTGCTGGCCATCGCCATCAGTTACATCATCATGTTTTTCATCCCCTCGATTCCCGCCTCGATTCCGATGTGGGCGGTCGTGACCGGCGTCACGGTTTCAATTGCAGTCGGCCTGATTTTCGGCGTCTGGCCTGCGCGCAAGGCGGCGCGGCTCGACCCGATTGAATGTCTGCGGTACGAATAAGACGCCATCCCCTGTAGCCGCGAGCAGAGGCGCGAAGGAAAGCAGTTTTCCTTCGCGCCTCTTTGTGTTAATTCAACCGGCTATGAAATACCTGCGTCATCTGCTCGCCATTCTGCTGCTGCCCGGAGTGGTTACGCTGCTGATTCCGGCGCTGCTCGTCAGATCAGACGAAACCAGGCCGGGCTGGGGCTGGACGTGGCCGCTGAATCTGCTGCCTGTGCTGGCGGG
This sequence comes from Blastocatellia bacterium, assembly GCA_046331565.1. Lineage (GTDB taxonomy): Bacteria > Acidobacteriota > Blastocatellia > RBC074 > RBC074 > DASRDU01. The sequence continues at coordinate 1,294,222 of JAXLQP010000001.1, read as the reverse complement.
CATCGGGCTGATCGGCGGCGGACTGTGGCTGATGTACAAAACGATTTCGTTGTTTGCGACGGTCGGGCAGGGAACGCTTGCGCCCTGGGATCCGCCGCAACGACTGGTTGTCAGAGGCATTTATCGTTACGTCCGCAATCCGATGATGACAGGCGTCTGGCTGATTCTGATCGGCGAGGCGGCATTGTTCGGTTCGCGGGCCGTGCTGAACTGGTGGCTGATTTTTGCCGCGCTGAATCTGATCGTTATTCCGCTGGTTGAAGAGCCAATGCTGGTGCGCCGCTTTGGTGATGATTACCGGCTTTATCGCGCGAATGTTCCGGCGTGGATTCCGCGCCTGCGTCCCTGGCAGCCGCCCGAAAAGCAATTGAATGTCAGTTGAATGACCAGGCTGGGCAGGTGGAATCAGGCGTTCCTGAAATTACACATCCCGGAGAAACCCGGATCACCCCCGTAGTAACGAATTCATTCGTTCTGATTTGAATCCGCGCTGATTCAGAAGCAGAACGAATGAATTCGTTACTACGGGGGAAGCGGCCCTGTTCCACGACGACGCATTAACTTCAGGCCATCGAGCTGAAGCCCGTCTTTCACTTCCGCACACGCGCCTGAAATCCGATTCAGTGCGGGTTTCAATTCGTGAAAATTCGTGTCCATTCGTGGCTGGTTTTCTTCCCGCCTTGAATCACCACCCCGGATAATAGTCGCTCAGTGACGATCCAGGCGCTCCCGCCCTTTTCATTTTTCGCGCGGATCATCCAATATATCAGCCCGTCATCACTATCCCTTCACCGACAGGAGACATGATGTGGCGCACTGATTCTCTCTGGTTCGAGGTTGCTGTCGTGATGGCAGTCTTTGCCGTCGGCAACATCCTCTTCGGGCATTTTGAGGAACACAAGCCGAAACTGCGGCGGGTGCTGAAAGTCGTGATTGTCCTCGGCATCACAATCGTTTTATCCATCACCGTCGGACGCGTGTGGGCGCTTGGCTTCCCGGCGCTGCTGCTTCTCGGAGCCGCTTATGTGCATCTGGTGTGGCTGCCAAAACACGGCGTCAGCGGCTGGACAGCGGAACCGAAGGAGAGATATTACGAACTGATCGGGGCCACGAAACAACTTGAAAAACTGCGAACGGGCAGAAACCCATAAGGAGCAATCGGCATGTCAGCAATGAATGAACTCGCGTGGCTTGATGCGACCGCACAGGCCGAACTGGTCAGCAGGAAGGAAGTCAAACCCATCGAACTCGTCGAGGCCGCGATTGAACGCATTGAGCGCATCAATCCGCAACTCAATGCCGTCATCTTTCCGCTCTTTGAGCAGGCGCGTCAGGCAGCGAGCGGCGAACTGCCCGCAGGCCCGTTTACCGGCGTGCCGTTCCTGCTCAAGAATCTGATGGCTCTGTGCGCGGGCGCGCCGCAAACACAGGGGTCGCGCTTTCTGGAAGGTTTCGTTGCGCCATACGATTCGGAGCTGACGAAACGATACAAGCGCGCCGGGCTGGTCATCTGCGGCATTACGAATGCGCCTGAATACGGCATTCTGCCGACGACTGAACCGAAACTGCACGGGCCTTCGCGCAATCCCTGGAACACCAGCCACATCACCGGCGGTTCAAGCGGCGGTTCAGCCGCAGCCGTCGCGGCGGGTCTGGTGCCGATGGCGCACGCCAATGACGGCGGCGGTTCGATTCGCATTCCGGCTTCGTGCTGCGGGCTGGTGGGATTGAAGCCAACGCGGGCGCGCAATCCGCTGGGGCCGGATCTGGGCGATGCTTTCAGCGGGCTGATTGCCGAACACGCGGTCACTCGTTCGGTGCGCGATTCAGCCGCGCTGCTTGACGCGACAGCGGGGCCGGATGTTGGTGATCCGTACTACGCGCCTGCACCTGCGCGGCCATTCATTGAAGAGGTCGGCGCAAATCCCGGCAGGCTGCGCATCGCTTTTACAAAACAGTCGCCAACCGGCGTGCCGCTGCATCCTGACTGCGTCGCGGCAGTCGAAGATGCCGCAAAGCTCTGCGCCGATCTCGGTCACGAAGTCGTCGAAGCCGCTCCGCAGGTTGATTCGGAAATGATCGTCCCGATGTTTATGACCATCTGGTCGAGCGGCACGACGTGGACGATTGACGGCTTTGCAATGATGCTTGGCAAAACGCCGACGCCCGATCAGTTCGAGCCGGGCACGTGGGCCTTGTACCAGATGGGCCAGCAGCAGAGCGCGGCGAAATATCTGCTCGCGGTGCAGTGGTGTCAGGGAATGTCGCGTAACATCGGGCGGTTTATGCTCGATTACGATGTGTGGCTGACGCCGACGCTCGGCGCGCCGCCGCTGCCGCTTGGTGCGATGGACAGCGCGCCCGAAAATCCGATGAACGGCATGCGCGTCGCGGCTGAATTCGTGCCTTTCACGCCGCTCGCCAACGTGACAGGTCAGCCCGCAATTTCGCTGCCGCTGTACTGGAATGCTGAAGGATTGCCGGTCGGCACGCACTTTACGGGACGCTTCGGTGACGAAGCGACACTTTTCAGGCTGTCGTCACAGCTTGAATCGGCGCGGCCCTGGGCACAGCGCAGACCGCCTGTGTCAGCATAACAACAGAAGAGGAAGAGATGACGGAACACACGAAAATAACGGAATGAACGAAAAAGCTCCGCCCCTGTTCAGTTCTTCTTTCGTGTGTTCCGTTATTTCCGTCTGTTCCGTCATCTCTCTTCCCTCTGATCTGATGCCATCACGATGAAGAAGAAAGTTACAATTCGTGATATCGGCAACAAGCTCGGCCTTTCGGCGATGACTGTTTCGCTGGCGCTGCGCGATCATCCGCGCATTCCCGAAGCCACGCGGGCGCGGGTGCGGGCGGCGATGAAGCAGTTGAATTACGAGCCGAATCAGGTGGCGCGTGCGCTTGCGACCGGACGCTCGAATCTGATCGGCGTGATCGTGCCGAACAGTTCCGATCAGTATTACGCTGAAGTCATTCGCGCCATCGAGGACGCCGCGAGCGCCGCCGGTTATCACGTGCTGCTCGGCAACGGCTCGTATGAACTGGATCGTTATGCCGACAAGGTCAGGGATCTGATCGGGCTGCACCTCGGCGGGATGATCGCTGCGCCGCCCTTCACCAGCGAGAAACCGAAACTGCCGCGCTTCTGGCAGGATTTGCAGAAAAGCGATTTTGAAGTCGTGCTGATCAATCGCCAGCTCAAACCGCCGATCTTTCATCAGGTCGCCGCCGATTACGTGGACGGCGTGCGGATGGTCGTTGAGGCGCTGGCTGAACGCGGGCACCGGCGCGTGGCCTATATTTCAGGCACTCCGGCGATGCTGCCGATTCGCCAGCGGCTCGCGGCCTTCAAACGCTACGCCAGAAAACATGGCTTCGAGCAGAGCGAAACGCTGTTTGAAACCAGCGCGCTGACCTTTGCCGGAGGCTTTGAAGCGGGGCAGCGGCTGTGGCAGGCCTGCAAACAGAAGCCGACGGCGATTGTGACCTTCAGCGATGGGGTCGCGGTCGGCCTGATGCGCTTTCTCGATCAGGCGGGAATTGAAGTCCCTGATGAAGTCTCGGTCGTGAGCTTTGACGGCACTGCCGTCGGCGAGTTCACACACACAAGTCTGACGACTGTTTACACGCCGATGTATGAGATCGGGAAGGAAGCCTTCAAACTCCTGACCGGCGCGATGGAAGGAAAGTTCACGCAGCCGCAAAGCCTGATCCTGCCTGTCGAACTGAAGCTGCGCGAATCCATCGGCCCAGCACCTGCGGCCCGCCGTTTGAAATCCGCCTGAAAATTCCGCAAGAAATCTGTGCGCGTCCATTGACACTCTCCGCGCTGCCGTGTTTTAGTTTACCGGTAAAGCAAAAACACGAGCGAATTACCCGCACAGCTTTGCCGGGGTCAGTCATCAGTTTCACCTTTCAGCAATCGTAACCATTCAACGACCTGTCATGCTTCGACGCCGTGACTTTCTGGCTTCGCTCTCACTCGCCGCGCTGGCTGCGCCTTCGTCCTGCCTCGCCTTTGAGCGCAGCCGGGGCATTCAGTTCGGCTGTCAGACGAATGCCTGGCGCATCAATCCCGCCGAATTTTCAGAACTGCTCGGTGTCCTCGCAAAACTCAGATCGCTTGGATTCGATGGCTTCGAGACCAGCTTTCGCAATGTGCAGGGGCAGTTTGACCGGGCTGCTGAAGCCTCGGCAAAGCTGCGCGCGACGGGGCTGAAGTTTTTTGGCGTGCATATCTTTCTCGATAAATACGACGACAAAACGCAGATTGCGCCGCTCGATCTGATCAGGAAAGTCGCGGACGGCGCAGCCGCGCTCGACGCACAGCGCGTGATTCTGAGCGGCGGCGGCCTCATCAAAGATGGTCGCGTTGACGGCGAGGCGCTCAAGCGCAAGGCCGAAGGGCTGAACATCGCCGGGCAGTACTGCAAGACAAAGGGACTGCGTCTGGCTTATCACAATCACGGCCCTGAGCTGCAGCAGAACGGCCTCGAAATCGAAGGGCTGTCTCAGCAGACAGCTCCCGCGCTCGTTGATTTTCTGACTGACTGCGGCTGGGCGTTTCGCGCCGGGATGAACGTTCCGCAGTTTTTTGAGCGGCATCACCGCCGCATCGCCGGGCTGCACCTGCGCGATTTCAAAGGCGATGAGCAGGTGCCGCTCGGACAGGGCGATTTTCCCGTGCGGGAACTGGCCGTAGTGATTCGCAAAGTGAAATGGAACGGCTGGGTGCTGAATGAAGAGGAACGACTGAGCGGCGCAAAACCGGGCGAGAGCGCCGTTGCTCCGGCCCGCGAGACATTGCGCCAGGCTTTCAAAAAGTAACTATGCAACGACGAGAGTTTCTGATCAGCAGCAGCACGGCGGTTCTGACCGCCGCTTCGTATCGTCGCATTCATGGCGCGAATGATCGCCTCGGCATGGCGCTCATCGGCAGCGGGCGGCGCGGGCGCGAAGTGATGAAAGCCTTTCTGACGACCGGGCGCGCTGAACTGCGCTGCCTGTGCGATGTCTACGACGTGCAGCGACAACGCGCACGCGAATCATTGCTGAGCGCCGGGGACAAACCGCACGAAACCGGATTCGTTGAGGAAGCGCTCGATCAGCGCGGGATTGACGCAGTGTTGATCGGCGTGCCCGATCACCTGCATCTGTCGCTCGCGCAGGTCGCGCTGCGGGCGGGCAAACACGTTTACCTTGAGAAGCCGACCACGCATCAGCCTGCCGAAGGGCCGCTGCTGATCGAAGCTGTGCGCAAAAGCGGCAGGGTCTGTCAGACAGGCACGCAGCAGCGCAGCGGCGCGCATTACCGGCGCGCAAAGGCAGAGTTTTTTGACAAAGGCCGCCTGGGCAAAGTGATCTTTGCGCGCGCGGTCTGGCACGACTTTCCCTGGCAGCGAAGAAAGATTGCTCCGCAGCCGAAACCGGCGGGACTCGACTGGGAGCGGTTTCTGGGGCCTGCGCCGAAAGTGGCGTATGAATGGATTCGCTATGATTCGTGGCGTTACTTCCCCGATTACGGCGGCGGGCTGCTGGCCGACATTCTGACGCACTGGGCCGATGTCGCGCAGTGGATGATGAATGAATCGCGCCCCGCCAGCGCCGTCGCGACCGGCGGCATCTATCAGCTCAATGATGGCCGCGTCAATCCTGACACTGTCAGCGCGATCATTCAGTATCCGGGCAACTGGAACCTGACGTTTGAATCTTCGGTGCTGCCGATTCGCAACGAACGACCGGGCGTTTTCTTTCAGGGCACCGAAGGCACACTCGACCTGGCGCGGTCGGGTTACATCTTCCGTCCGAACAGGGGCGAGCCTGAAGTGGTTGATTCGACCGAAAACCTTGAAGTCGCGCACGCCGCGAACTTTCTGGATGCGATTAAAAACGGGACGCGACCGAGCGCCGATATTCAGACCGGAATTGAATCGTGCAATCCGGTGCATCTGGCGCGGGCGGCGTACTGGAAGCGAAAGCGCATGAAATTTGATGCTGGCGGGATGAAGATCATCGAAGACCTCTGATTCACTTCAGCAGGCGACACCTGCGGCCTGCTGGTGAATTGCTGAATATCCATCGCAGCGGCAGGTTCACGACCTGCCGGACAAAACCCCAAAGGAGAAGCATCATGCCTGGTTTGAATAAATCCCTGCTGCAAGCTTTCTTCAGCATTCTTGTCATCACTGCTGCGCTGCTGATGCTGCCGGTTCAGTTGCGCGCTCAGTCGGCAAATGCGCGACTGGGCGGAACGATCACTGACAGTTCCGGCGCAGCCCTGGCCGGAGTCAAAGTGATCTGTCGCAATGTGCAGACCGGGCTGACAATTGAAGCGACAACCAACAGCGAGGGGATTTATCAGTTCACTGAACTGCCGGTCGGGCAGTACGAACTGAGCGCGACGCAGACGGGGTTTCAGAAACTGTTGCGGGCGGGGATTACGCTGATTACCGGTCAGGTCGTTGAACTGAATCTGCAAATGCAGGTCGGCGCGGTTGAATCAACGATTGAAGTGACCGGCGAAATCCCGGTGGTGCAGACGACGAGCGCGACGGTGCAGACTTCGATGACTGTGCGCCAGGTGCAGGAACTGCCGCTCAACGGGCGCAATCCGCTGCAACTGGTGGCGCTGACGGCGGGCGCGACCGTCAGCGATGCGGGCACCATCGGTTCGCAGGGACAGCAGGACAATCGCGGCATTGCCGTCAACGGACTGCGCCCGACGCAGAACAACTGGCGGCTGGATGGCTCGAATTACAACAATCGTTTCTTCGGTTCCGCGCCGGTGCTGCCCAATCCTGACACGATGGAAGAGTTCACCGTGCAATCAGCCAATTACAGCGCGCGCACTTCAGGTGCAGGCGCGGCGATTGAGATGACCACGCGTTCCGGCACGAATCAGTTTCACGGCTCGGCCTTTGAGTTCCTGCGCAACACGGTGCTGAACGCCAATGATTTCTTTCTCAATTCGCGCAGTCTCAAACGGCCTCCGTTCAAGCGCAATCAGTACGGCGCGACCTTTGGCGGGCCGATCAGCAAGGACAAGCTCTTTTTCTTTTTCGCCTTTCAGGGCACGCGGCAGCGGTCATCGCTGACTTCGTTCACGATTCAGTCAATTACAGCGGCGCAGCGCGACGGTGATTTTTCGGCGCTGACCACACCCATCAAGGATCCGATGACGGGACAGAATTTTGCGAACAATAAAATTCCGTCTGCTCGCCTTGATCCGGTGATGCGCAAGGTGCTGGATGCGTATCTGCCGCTGCCGAACAGCGGCAGTAACCTGATTGTGGTGCCGAATCGCAACGTTGATGACGATCAGTACACGGGCAAGGTGGACTGGCAGATCACGCAGAACAACCGGCTGAGCGGGCGTTATTTTGATGATGACAATTTCTTTCAGCGCGTCTTTACCGCGCCGCCGGGATTCTTTGCGTCCAACTTCTTCCGCAATCGTTCGGTGACAATCCGCGACACGCATGTCTTTACGCCAACGCTGACGGCGACATTTTCAGGCGCGTGGTCACGCTTTCGCCGGGTGCAGGAACCGCAGGCGCCAGGGCTGAAAACAATCCAGTCATTCGGCGTCAAAGTGCCGCAGAGCATTCAGACCACATTTTTCCCCGGCGTTCGCATTATGGCGAATCCGGCGTTTCAGTTGTTCAGCGGCGGCGGGCTGGAGCAGACGCCGACGACTCTCGACTTTCACGCCGCCGCCATCTGGATCAAAGGCCGTCACACGCTGCAATTCGGCAGCGACCTGCAATTCGATCAGCTTTTCACGCTCGATGCCTCATTCACTCCGGCGACGTGGTTTTTCAACGGCTCGCGCACGGGGAACATTCTGGCCGATGTGCTGATGGGGCTGCCCTTCCGCTTTCAGCAGGATTCAGGCCGCACCAACAAGCTGCGCGAATCGAAATATCATTTCTACGTCCAGGACGACTGGAAGGTGAATCAGCGGCTGACGCTCAACCTGGGTTTGCGATGGGAGCCGAAACTGCACCCGATTGACAAGCTCAATAATCTGGTCGGGTTTGTGCCCGGACAGCAGTCAACCATTGCGCCCGGCGCGCCGCTCGGACTCGTCTATCCGGGTGATGCCGGAGTTGATGAAACAGTCTTTCCGCACGATTACAACAACTGGGCGCCGCGCGTCGGCTTTGCGCTGGATGTGTTCGGCAATGGCCGGACAGTGGTGCGCAGCGGCTACGGCATCTTTTATGTCGAACCCGCGCTGACACTCTATACCCGCACGGTTTCGACGCAGCCGAGTGTGGTGACGATTGATCAGCAGTTCGCGGCCAGTGTGCTGGCGACGTTTGTTGATCCGTATGCCAGCATTGCGGGCGGCAATCCATTCCCGCGCAATCGCATTTCACCGAGCGAGTTCAAAAACTTCAAGTACCTGCTGCCGGTTTCGGGCGGAGTGCTTGATCCGCATTCGCGGACAGGTTATTCGCAGAACTGGAATCTGACGATTGAACAGCAGTTGTTCAGGGATGTGTCAGTCTCAGCGGCCTATGTCGGCAACCTCGGCGTTCACATTCTGGCCGGGCGGCAGTTGAATGAAGCCATCAACAACACCCGCCTCTTTGCAGGACTCGGCGCGATGGAGATTGCAACCGATTATGAATCGTCGAACTTTCATTCCTTCCAGTTCAATGTGACCAAACGCACCAGCCGGGGCCTGACGCTGCTCGGCACTTACGTCTGGTCAAAGAACATTGACAACTCTTCGGCCACGGTTGAAGGCGACGGCTTTCACCCGCGCAGTTCGCTCAATGAAAGACTTGATCGCGGATTGTCGGATTACGATGTGACGCACAAGACCAATTTTTCATTCGTCTACGATCTGCCGAAATTCGAGCGCGGCGGCAGTCTGATCAAAGCCATTTTCAATAACTGGCAGCTCAACGGAATCTTCACCGCGCAAAGCGGCCTGCCCTTCACGGTCAAGAGCGGAACCAACCGTTCCGGTTCGCTGATCAATCAGGACAATGCCGATCAGTTGACGGCCAGCCCCTCGATTGGCAGCAATGGCGACAAGGTGCAGTATCTGGCGCCCCTCAGCGCCGGGCAGTTTGCCGCTGCTGCCGCCGGAACATTCGGCACTGCCGGACGCAACAGCCTGCGCGGCCCCGGTTATGTTTCGCTCGATCTGGCAGTCTTCAAAAACATTCCCGTCACTGAACAGGTGAAAATCCAGTTCCGCGCCGAAGGCTTCAACGTTGCGAATCGTGTCAACTTCAACAACCCGAACGCCACGATCACCGCTGGCGCAAACTTCGGCAGAATCCAGTCCGCGCTCGATCCGCGTGTGTTCCAGTTTGGCCTGAAGGTTCTGTTCTGAATAACAAATGATCCACCAGGCCACCCGAAGCAGCACGAAGGAAGAACAGGGAGAAAGGAAGACGACGCAACTTTGTTTTCCTCACCTCCTCACCTTTTCATCTTCTTAGGCCGGATTTCAATTGCATATCCGGTAAGTGTGGCGCGATTTGCCAAAATCGCGCAGCCTCCGCCATCGGCCTGTTACGTAAGCCGCGCGATTGTGGCAAATCGCGCCACACCTGCTGCTTCCGCACACTGATCTGAAATCTGATCTGGTGTTTCTTCGTGTGGCTTAGTGGACAGGCTCAGGGATGAATCAATGACAGTTACCATGAAAGACAACGCCTCACATTCTGCCTTACAACTTGCAGTGCCGCCCGCCACTGTCGCTGAACCCGTCAATGCCAGCGCAACGGTCAGGCCGGGCACGGTCTTTCGCGCCACCGCCGCAAAGGTCACTTACCGGCAGCACTTCACGCCCGCTGCGGCCAGTCTTGAGTGGCTGAGTTGCGGCGAATATGAAATTCCGGCTGCGACTGTGACGGGCAGCGTCTGTCTGGCCGGAGAAGAAAGCCTGCTCTTTATGTGGCAGGGCGGCGTGACGGTGCAGGTGCAGGGCAGCGATTATGAACTTGCAGCCTACGACACGCTCTATATTCCGCGCGGCGCGCACTTTCAAATCTCAAATCTCAAATCTCAGATCGCCAGAGTGATTCAGTGTTCAGCGACGGCTGAGAGTGTGCATCCGGTGCATCATTCGCGGTTCGCTGAGTATTCGCGGCGCGAGGATCGCATTCGCCATTTGCAGGGCAAGGATGTCTTTATGATGTTCGATGTGCCTGAAGCCGCCGACAAACTGATTGCCGGTTACACCTTCTTTCAGCCCTTTCAGCGGTCGTGGCCGCCGCACAATCACACCGATCAGGAAGAAGTTTATATTTTCATCAAGGGACACGGTTCGATGGAAGTTTATGAGTCGCCCGAAAAGCTGTGCTTCGTCCACAACGTTAATGAAGGCGATATGGTCACGATCCCGATGATGAATTATCATCCCGTCTTCTCGCAGGAAAGCCCGCTCGAATTCATCTGGTGCATCGCCGGAGCCAGGTACTGGGTCGGTGACAAGAACAAGGATTTTATGGCGGGCAAAGGCGATGCGATTACAACCTGAAAAGTGGTTAGTGGTTAGTGGTCAGTGGTTAGTAAACCCCTGACGCTGCTGAATGCAGCATTCCGATAATCACTAACCACTGACCACTAACCACTAATCACTATGAATGTTACTCATCTTGAATGCGCGAAGTGCGCGACCGTTTACGAACCCAACCGGATTTATAACCTCTGCGCAAAGTGCGGCAAGCCGCTGCTGGTGCGCTACGATCTGAACAAAGCCGCTGAAACGCTCAGACGCGAAGACCTCAGAAACCGCGTCGCTTCGATGTGGCGTTACCGCGAAGTGCTGCCGGTCGAGAATGACGAAAACATCGTCACGCTCGGCGAAGGCTTTACGCCGCTGCCGCACGCGAAACGGCTTGGCAAAAAGCTCGGCATGCCTGAACTCTACATCAAGGATGAATCGCTCAATCCGACCGGCGCATTCAAGGCGCGCGGCCTTGGCATGGCGATTTCGATGGCGAAGGAACTCGGCATTACAAAGGTGGCGATTCCTTCGGCGGGCAATGCTGCCGGGGCGATGGCGGCTTACGCGGCGCTTGCAGGAATGGAGGCTTATGTCTTTATGCCGCGCGACACGCCCGCTGCCAACCGCATCGAATGCGTCGAACTCGGCGCGCACGTCACGCTGATTGACGGCCTGATTACCGATTGCGGCGCTGAAGTCGCAAAGCGCAAGGACGCGGAAGGCTGGTTCGATGTTTCGACTTTGAAGGAGCCTTACCGCATCGAAGGCAAAAAGACGATGGGCTATGAACTCGCTGAGCAGTTCAACTGGGAACTGCCCGAAGTGATTCTCTATCCGACCGGCGGCGGCACGGGGCTGATCGGCATGTGGAAAGCCTTCGATGAAATGGAGCAGATGGGCTGGATCGGCAGCAAGCGACCGAAGATGTTTACGGTGCAGGCCACAGGCTGCGCGCCGATTGTTCGTGCCTTTGAAAACGGCTGGAATGAAGCTCCTGAATTCGAGAACGCGCACACGGTCGCTTCAGGATTGCGTGTGCCGCGCGCGATTGGCGATTTCATCATGCTCGACATTCTGCGGCGCAGCGGCGGCGGCGCGGTCGCGGTGACTGATGATGAACTGATTGCCGCAACCCGCGAAATCGGCGCGGCTGAAGGCATCTTCTGCGCTCCCGAAGGCGCGGCGTGCCTGCCGGTGCTGAGAAAACTGCTCGCTGACGGCGCAGTGAAACCTGATGAACGCGTCGTCCTGTTCAATACCGGCGCGGGCGTCAAATACCTCGAAGCATTTACGAAGTAAACAGACAGGGAAGAGAGATGACGGAACACACGGAAATAACGGAACAGACGGAAGCAGAACTGAACAAGGTCTGAACCTTTCCGTCTGTTCCGTTATTTTCGTGTGTTCCGTCATCTCTCTGCCTGTTGATGACAAGGCAGGGCTGAATGGCTCAGGCTGTCGCGCAGACGACCATCGAAGAGGCTGTGATGCCGCCGCTCCACAAGCAGGTGCGATGGTGGATTCTCGGCCTGCTCTTCTGCGTGACGGTCATCAACTTCGTTGACCGGCAGGCGCTGTCGGTACTTGCTCCGGTCATCCGCGATACTTTCCATCTTTCAAACACGCAGTACGGAACCATCGTGTCGTGGTTTCAGTTCGGCATGGTGGTTGGCGAGTTTCCGATGGGCTGGCTGATGGATCGCGTCGGCGTGCGGTTCGGGCTGGCCTTTGCCGTGATCTGGTGGTCGCTTGGCAATGCCCTGCACGCGGTGGCCGGTTCGCTGTGGCAGTTCAGAATCTTTCGCTTCTGGCTCGGCACGGGCGAGTGCGGAAATTATTCGGGCGGCAACAAGGTCGTTGCGCAATGGTTCCCGGTCAAAGAGCGGGCGCTGGCAATCGGCATCTTCAACAGCGCATCAATGATCGGTTCATTCATCGCGCCGTTTCTGGTGATTCCGATTGCGGAACGATACGGCTGGCGCGCAGGCTTTCTGGTGCCGAGCGTGCTGGGCGTGTTCTGGGTTGCGGCGTGGTGGCTGCTTTATCGTCAGCCGAAGGAACATCCGCAGATCACCGCTGCCGAAGCTGAATACATTGCCGCAGGCAGCGCGGCTGAAACTGCCACTGATGTTGCGCCGACCAACGGGCAACTTCTGCGACTGAAGCAGACGTGGGGGCTGATGCTGTGCCGGTTCTGGGTCGGCCCGGTCGTGCAGTTCTATATTTACTGGATGCCGAATTACTTTCGTGATGTGCGGGGCCTGAGCGTGCGCGAGAGTTCCTATTTCAATTCAGTCACGTTTCTGTTTGGCGATCTCGGCAGCATCGGCGGTGGTCTTGTTGCGGGCTGGCTGATTGCCAGAGGCCTGGCGGTGAGTTCGGCCAGAAAGACAACGCTCTTTTTCGGCGCGACGCTGTGCCTGCTCAGTTTCGTGGTGCCGGTGCTCAACAGCATTCCGCTGGCGATTGCGGCGATTTCGCTTGTGCTGCTTGGTCACACTTTTCTCTCGGCCAATATGTTCGCTTCGGTGTCGGATGTCTTTCCGAATTCAGCGGTCGCGCGCGTGACCGGACTGACGGGCGTAGCGAGCGGGCTGAGCGGGATTCTGTTTCCGTACCTGACGGGCGTGATTGTGGACAGGTTCAGTTATGTGCCGGTTTTCTTTATGGCTGCGCTGATGCCGCTGGTCGGAATCGTGATTCTGTTTGCCACGCTCGGAGATTACCGGCGGGTTCAGATCAACAGATGAAACCATGAACGCAACGATCCTGAAATTCTGCCGCATTCTCGCGGCTGCGGTTTTGTCGCTGGTTTTTGTTCATCTCAACGCTATGGCACAAGTCAGAATTGAAAAGGTCAGCTTTGCAGGCTGGCCGAACTGTTACAAGGTCAGCAACGGTCTGATTGAATTCATCGCCACATCCGATGTCGGGCCGCGCATTATTTCGCTCGGTTTTACGGGCGAAAATAATCTCTTTTATGTGCGCGAGGATTTTGCAGGCAAGACCGGCGGCGATGAGTTTCGCAATTACGGCGGCCATCGTTTGTGGCACGCGCCAGAAGACAAGACGCGCACCTATCAGAACGACAATCACCCGATTGAAGTCAGAGAGATCACGAACGGGCTGCTGCTGACCGCGCCGGTTGAGAAGCTGACGGGCATTCAGAAGACCATCGAAATCACGATGAATCCGGCCAGGGCCGAAGTGAAAGTGATTCACCGTTTGCGCAACGCCGGAATGTGGGCGGTTGAGCTTGCGCCCTGGGCGCTGAGTGTGATGGCTCCGGGCGGGTTTGCGATTTCGCCGCTGCCGACAAAGTTTCATCCCGACCGTTTGCTGCCGAATCGTCAGCTTGCGCTGTGGCCTTATACAAATCTGCGCGATGACCGTTACTTTCTCGGCGCTGATTTCGTTCTGCTGCGTCACCGCGCAGGCAATGACGCTTCAGTCGAACGCGCCAAAGTCGGCATCGCCAATAACGAAGGCTGGTGCGCTTATGTGCTGAAGCCTTACCTGCTCGTCAAAAGATTTCACTTTGTCGAAGGCGCGAAGTATCCCGACCTCGGTTCATCGGTCGAACTGTTCACCAACAATCGCATGCTCGAACTCGAAACGCTCGGCCCGCTCATCAGCCTGCAACCCGGCGCTGAAGTCACGCACGAAGAAACGTGGGAACTGCACAAGGACATCAGCCCTGACTTCACTGAAGAAGACGTGAAGGCAAAGGTGCTGCCCCTGATCAAAAAACAGGGACGCGAATAATTTATTCAGAAAGCAGAATTGCAAATAACCAGGTTGCAGCCCCGTAGTAACGAATTCATTCGTTGTGTCTTTGAAAGAACGCTGAGTTGAAGCAGAACGAATGAATTCGTTACTACGGGGCTGCAACCGGGTTCCTGATAAAGGGCGGGTCTTCGATTTTCATTCAGCACAATCACAGTTATGCCTGACATTCTCATTTCTGAAAACATCATCGGCCCTTCAATGGATGTGCTGCGGCAGAGGTTCGACTGTGTTTTTGAGCCTGAGCTGTGGCAGCAGCCGGAGAGGTTGTTTGCGCTGATTTCTGAGTTTCGCGCGCTGATCGTGCGCAATCAGACGCAGGTGACGCGCGAACTGGTTGCCGCCGGGACAAAGCTTGAAATCATCGGGCGGGCCGGTGTCGGGCTGGATAACGTTGATCTCGGCGCGGCTTCAGATCACGGCGTCGTTGTCGGTTTCGCTCCTGAACAGACGACCAATTCAGTGGCCGAACTGGCGATTGGCATGATGCTGGCGCTGGCGCGGATGATTCTCGCTGCTGATCGTGACACGAGGCAGGGCAACTGGAACCGGCATCGTTTCACCGGCACTGAAATTCTGGGCAAAACGCTCGGTATTGTCGGCCTCGGTCGCATCGGCGTCAGCACGGCGGCCAAAGCGCGGGCGCTCGGCATGGACATTATTGCTTATGACCCGTTTGTTGATCCTGACGGATTGAATGTGATGAACCTGCGCGCCCGGCTCGGCAGTCTGGATGAAGTGCTGGCGCAGGCTGATTTCGTTTCGTGCCATCTGCCGCTGACGAATGAGACGCGGAATCTTTTTGATTATGATCGCTTCGGTCAGATGAAGCGGAGCGCGTATTTCATTAATACTTCACGTGGCAGTGTGGTTAATGAAGACGGGCTGATTCGCGCTTTGCGTGAAGGCAGAATTGCCGGAGCGGCGCTTGATGTGCGCGCGCAGGAGCCGCCCGCCGCGAGCGCACTTGCAGAAATGGATAATGTCATTATGATGCCCCACGTCGCGGCCTTTACCCGCGAGGCGCAGGCGCGTGTGGTGGCAACCGTCTGCCGCGATGTGGCCGCTGTGCTTGACGGTGAGGCCGCACGCAACTATGCCAATTTCAGCAGGCCGAAAAAGTAACTGCTGCTTCAGCCTGCCTGTTTTGAAATTCCGAAAAGACTTCAGCCACGAATGAACATGAATAATCACGCAGGGCCGTATCTGTTGCGCGACTGGCCGGAACCGCGCGGCTCTCGAAATGATTCGGTTGTGAAATCAGCGCGATTTTGGCAAATCGCGCAACAGCCGCTGCTGATTCGTGTTCATTCGTGGCTGAAGGCATCCATTAATCATCCGAGGTATTTCATGAAACTTTTTATTGATACAGCCGATGTGGATCAGATCAGAACCGCCTGGGACTGGGGCATTATCGAAGGCGTAACGACCAATCCTTCGTGGATTGCCCGCACGGGTCGTAAAGCATTCGATGTTTACCGCGAAATTCTCGACATCGTGGATGGCCCGGTCAGCCTGGAAACAGTCACGCTGACGGCGCCGGAGATTGTCGAAGAGGCTCACGAGCTGGTGAAGCTCAACCCGAAAAATGTCGTCGTCAAAGTGCCGCTGATGAAGGAAGGACTCAGGGCCGTCAAAATCCTGAGCGCGGAGGGCATCAAAACAAATGTGACGGTGACGTTCTCGCCTTTGCAGGCAATGCTCGCGGCCAAATGCGGCGCGACTTACATCAGTCCGTTCATCGGGCGGCTGGATGCGTTCGGCCACATCGGCATGGATCTGCTGCGACAGACGCGGCAGATTTACAACAACTACGGTTTCAAAACGCAGGTGCTGTCAGCCGCCACACGCCACCCGACGCACGTACTTGAAGCCGCCCTGGCCGGAGCCGATGTCTGCACCATGGCCTTCGACATTCTGGCGCAGCTTTACGAACACCCGATGACCGATATGGTCATCAATCAGTTCCTCGATGACTGGAACAAAATACCGAAGTGAAGTGGTTAGTGGTCAGTGGTTAGTGAAGAGCCAGGGTAGTTACAAGCTCTTTCACTTTCCACTCTTCACTAACCACTGACCACTAACCACTAACCACTGACCTATGAAAAACTCTCCGCTTTATCTGAATGGCGAATGGGTGACGACTGCGAACGCAAAGCCGGTTGTCAATCCGGCGACTGGTGAGGCGTTCGCGGCGATTTCGCTCATTGATCGCGGTCGCGTGGCGCAGGCGCTGAGCGACGGGCACGCGGCTTTTGCGGGCTGGCGCAAACTGACGGGCAAGGCGCGCGGGGCTTTTCTGCACCGCATCGCTGATCAGCTTGAATTGCGGCGCGATGAGATTGCCCGCACGATCACGCTTGAGAATGGCAAGCCGCTGGCGCAGAGCCTGGGTGAAGTGGCGATGGCGGCTGATCATCTGCGCTGGTTTGCTGAAGAAGCGCGGCGCGCTTACGGGCGCGTTGTCCCGAATCAGGTGGATGGCAAACGTCACCTTGTCATTAAAGTTCCGCTCGGTGTGGTCGGCGCAATCAGTCCCTGGAATTTTCCGCTCGTGCTGGCGGTGCGCAAGGTGGCTCCGGCGCTCGCCGCCGGGTGTGCCGTAGTGCTGAAGCCTGCGGCGCAGACTCCGCTCTGCGCGGTGGCGCTGGCTGAATGCGTGGCGGCAGCGGAACTGCCGAAAGGCGTCTTTCAGCTTGTCGCCGGGTCAGCTTCAGAGATTGGCGCTGAGTTTCTTGAGAATCCGCTGTGCCGCAAAATCACTTTTACCGGCTCGACCGAAGTTGGCAGGCTGCTGATTGCGGGCGCGGCGCAGAGCGTCAAACCGCTTTCACTCGAACTCGGCGGTCACGCTCCGGTGCTGATCTTTGATGACGCTGATCTCAACAGGGCAGTCGAAGGCGCGCTGATTACGAAGTTCCGCAATACCGGGCAATCGTGCATCGCTTCAAATCGTATCTATGTGCAGCGCGGAATTTATGATCGCTTTCTTTCAGCGTTCGTCGAAAAGACAAAGGCCCTGAAAGCTGGTGACGGGCTGGAACCGGGTGTTGACATCGGGCCGCTGATTGACGAGGCCGGAGTGCGCAAGGCGCTGGAGCATATTGATGACGCCGTGTCACAGGGCGCGCGTCTGTTGTGTGGCGGCAAACGGATGGAAGGCCGCGCCGGATTTTTCATTGAACCGGCTGTGCTGAGCGATGTGCCGAAACATGCGCTGTGCATGAGCGAAGAGACTTTCGCTCCGGTGGCTCCGGTGACGGTCTTCGATACTGAAGATGAAGCGATTGAACTGGCGAACGACACGATTTACGGCCTCAGCGCGTATGCCTTCACGCAGAATCTCGACCGTGCCTTCAGGCTGATGGACGCGCTCGAAGCCGGAACCATCGGCATCAACGATGCTGTCCCGTCAACCAGCCAGTGTCCGTTCGGCGGCGCAAAGCAGAGCGGCTGGGGCCGCGAACTGGGCATTGAAGGAATGGACGCCTTTCTTGAAACCAGACACGTTTCGCTGGGCCTGACCGTCTGATCTGCTGGTGAAAGTACGAAAGACAGGCCGCGAATTTTCACGAATCAGAAATGCCGCCTGACCAGGCGCAACCTGTCCTGCATTCGTGAAAACTCGTGTTCATTCGTGTCGGCTTTCCCCGTTCTCCCGCCCTTTGCTCAATGCTCACAACCGGACAGAAAGCCATTCACAATTCCCGGCGGCTTCGGGTATAGTGCGCGCATGATTCGACAACAGAAGCTGCTGACCAGCCCTCGCTGATCGTGGAGAGTTCATGAGCAAAACCACCGGAACCAGGAAAAGCACGAAAGCGCGTCGCCGCGCCGCCGCAAACAAAGAACCTGGCGCTGCGCAAAACCACCTCAGAACACTGGCCATAGACATTGGCGGCACGGGCCTGAAGGCTTCGGTGCTGGATAGCAAAGGCGAAATGACGACCGAACGGGTGCGCATCAAAACGCCGGAAAACTGCCCGCCGAAAATGATGATTACACTGCTGGCCAGGCTGGTGAAATCGCTGCCGGAGTATGATCGCGTTTCGGTCGGCTTCCCCGGTGTGGTGCGCAAGGGCCGGATCGTCACGGCGCATAACCTGGGCACAAAGGCCTGGCGCGGATTCAATCTTGACGAGGCGTTGACAAAAAGGCTGGGCAGACCCGTGCGAGTCCTCAATGACGCTGACATTCAGGGCCTGGGCGCGATCAGGGGTGAGGGCGTTGAGATGGTGATTACGCTGGGCACCGGACTTGGCTCCAGCCTGTTTGAGGATGGCCGCATTGCGCCGCACCTGGAATTTGCCCATCATCCGTTTCGCAAGGGTGAAACCTATGAGCAGCAGCTTGGCAATGCTGCGTTGCAGGCAATTGGCAAACGCCGGTGGAATCGCCGTGTGCAGCGGGCCATCGAAACGCTGCGCGCACTGACGAATTTCGATCATCTGTATATCGGCGGCGGCAATGCGGCTGAGATCAAATTGAAACTGCCGCCCGATGTCAGCCTGGTGCCGAATGAACTTGGGATGAAAGGCGGCGTCTGGTTGTGGGAAGAAAAATGTCCCGGCCACGCCGAACTTTTCAGCCGGATTGATGAAGGGTAAAACGACCGCTGCTGACTGCATCACTGCCCTGAGACTGTTTCCTCACGTCTGAGTAATTGCTGCATCATCGCCAGGGAATCACGCGATGGAACTTTCGCTGACTGAGCGCATCAAACACGCCGCTGATGCCGGCAGTACTCGCCTGCGGCAGAGCGAAGAGGACTTTCGCCGTCTGTTCGATCAGACTCCGCTGCCGATGTATATCTACGACCTCGAAACGCTGCGGTTTCTCGAAGTCAATCAGGCCGCCGTCAGCCGTTATGGTTATTCGCGTGATGAATTTCTGCGAATGAACATCACCGACATTCGCCCGCCGGAAGATGTGCCCCGACTGATCGAATACATCAATCGGTCGCTTTCAACGGTTGAGCTGCCCGGTTACTGGCGTCATCAGCGACGCGACGGCACGCTGATGGATGTCAACCTGGTGCTGATTCAGCTTGAATTCGGCGGACGCAACGCCGCGCAGGTGATCGTTGAGGACATTACTGAAAAGCTGGCGCTCGAACGTCAGCAGCGCCAGCTTACCGAAGAGTTGCAGCGCCGCATTCAGGAACTGACGACCATTTATCAGGTGTCGCAGCGGTTGCAGCGGCTGCGCCAGCCTGAACTGCTCGCGCAGGATGTGTTGCAGGCGCTCAAGGAAACCCTCAGTTCTGAACATTGCGCCGTGCTGCTGCTGGATGAAACCGGAACCCGCCTGGTGCCGTTTGCCATCAGTCTGCACGAGGCGTTGCATGGTTCGCCTGAAAACGAGCGGTATTTTGAATCGTTCTCAGTTGAGGAAGGGCTGACCGGCTGGGTTGCCCGTCACGGTGAAAGCGTTTGTGTGCCTGATGTCTCGACTGATGATCGTTACCGCCGGATTCGGGCTGACATTCGGTCTGAATTGTGTGTGCCGCTTTGTTCCGGCGAACGCATCATCGGCGTCGTGGATGTCGAATCGGTGAAACCGGACGCCT
The DNA here is from genome assembly GCA_046331565.1 of Blastocatellia bacterium. GTDB lineage: Bacteria > Acidobacteriota > Blastocatellia > RBC074 > RBC074 > DASRDU01. The sequence continues at coordinate 1,274,384 of JAXLQP010000001.1, read as the reverse complement.
GGTCAACGGATGATCAGCGGATGCTCGAAACGATTGCCACGCAGATTGCCATTTCGCTCGAAAATGCGCGGCTGTACGAGCAGCTGAAGCGTCACGCTGCGGAACTGGAACAGCGGGTGGCTGAACGCACCCAGGAATTGCGCGAAAGCAATGCCGAACTCGAAGCCTTTGCCTGGTCGGTGTCGCACGACCTGCGTGCCCCGTTGCGGGCGATGGAAGGTTTCAGCCAGGCGCTGCTCGAAGATTTTCTGCCGCAGCTTGGTGAAGTCGGCCAGGGGTATCTGCGGCGTGTCATCAGGGCCAGCGAACGCATGGCCGAACTGATTGACGATCTGCTGCGTTTGTCGCGCATCACGCGGCAGACGATTCAGCGTGAAACGGTCAGCCTCAGCCAGGTGGCGCTGGAGGTGGCGGCTGACCTGCAACGCCAGCAGCCGGGGCGTGTCGTTGAATTTCGCCTGGCCGGTGATCTGGTTGTGAGCGGCGATGCGCGGCTCCTGCGCGTGGCGCTTGAGAATCTGCTCGGCAATGCCTGGAAATTCACTGCCGCCCGCAGTGCCGCGCTGATTGAATTCGGTCAGGAAGACAGGGCCGGAGAGAGCTGTTTCTTCGTGCGTGATAACGGGGTCGGATTTGACATGGCTTTTTCAGACAAATTATTCGCCCCCTTCCAGCGACTGCACTCTGCCCAGGAATTTCCCGGCACGGGCATCGGTCTGGCGACAGTTCAGCGCATCATCAACCGGCACGGCGGCAGGCTGTGGGCCGAAGGCAGCGTGGGCACCGGCGCCACCTTTTACTTCACGCTGGGAGCAGAAAATCAGCATCGTTAGACTGACCGCATTTTGATCGTGTGAAATTCAGGCTTCCCCCCGGCAAACTGGCCATTCAGCCAGACCAGCCAGCCTGAGACTGATGAAAGGCCCGGCCTGCGAGGTCGGGAACTGACAGTATTGAATTTGAACGGGGAAGCCAGGATGGAGAGCGATTATATCTTTCTGGTCGAGGATAACCCTGATGACGAAGCCCTGCTGTTGCGCGCCCTGCAAAAGAACCAGATCGGCGTGAAAGTCAGGGTGGCGCATGACGGAGTTGAAGCGCTGAATTTCCTGTTTGGCCTGAGCGCGGATGCCGAAGGCGAGGCCGGGAATCTGCCACTCGCCGTGCTGCTTGATCTGAAACTGCCCCGCCTCGACGGGCTGGAAGTGTTGCGCCAGGTTCGCAATCATCATCAGACCCGTCATCTGCCGGTAATTATGATGACTTCGTCAGATGAGGAACGTGATCTGATGGAAAGCCGTCGCCTCGGCGCTGACCGGTACGTTTGCAAGAGCGCCGATTTCAGCAGCTTTGCCGCCGTTGTCAGGCAGATCGGCATTGACTGGCTCAATTATTCGCCAGTGCCCGATGCGTGCCAGGACGTGGCTGGAGATGAATGATGAGTACCCCCCTGCGAATACTGATGGTCGAAGATGCGGATGATGATGCGGCGCTGATGGTGAGGCTGCTCAGGCGCAATGGTTATGAGCCGATTTATGAGCGCGTCGAAACTGCTGACGCCATGCGGGCGGCCCTGCGGCAAACCTGGGATCTGGTGATTGCCGATTACACGCTGCCCCATTTCAGTGGCATTGAAGCCCTGCAACTGCTCAGACAAAGCGATCAGGATTTACCCTTCATCATTGTTTCAGGAACGATCAACGAGGATATGGCCGTTGCCGCCATCAAGGCCGGGGCGCACGATTATGTGCTGAAAAGTAATCTCTCGCGCATTATTCCGGCAGTCGAGCGCGAATTGCGCGAAGCGGCGAGCCGCGCCGGACATCGCCAGGCCCGGCAGCAGGTGCAGTTGCAACAGATGTTGCTCGACCAGGTGCAGGTGGCGGTTGTGGCCTGTGATCTTGAATGCCGGGTGATTTACTGGAACCGTTATTGTGAATCCTTTTATGGCTGGACACGCGATGAAGCGATGGGCCGCGTCACGACCGACCTGATGATGCTCGACGAGAGCCGCGAAATGCTGGAACAGGTCTTTGGTCGTCCGGGTCAGAGCGATACGTTTGAGAGTGATGTGCCGATGCGCCGCCGGGACGGTTCGATCATCATGGCGCGCGTCTCCAATTCACCGCTGCGCAATGATGCGGGCGCAGTGGTCGGATACATCGGCATCGCCGTTGATGTCACCGAACGCAACCGCATTGAAGCCGAACGCATTCGCCTGCTCGAACGTGAAAAGGCAGCCCGCGCCGAAGCCGAAGCCGCCAATCGCGCCAAGGATCAGTTTCTGGCGATGGTGTCGCACGAACTGCGCACGCCGCTCAATGCGATGCTTGGCTGGACTTACCTGCTGCGCACGGGGCGGCTTGATGCGATGACCCACGACCGCGCGCTGGAAACAATCGAACGCAACACGCGGCTGCAGGCTCAGTTGATTGAAGACCTGCTGGATGTGTCACGCATCATTGCCGGCAAACTGCGGCTCAATGTCCGGCCTGCGGATATTTCATCTGTTGTGGCCGCCGCCATCGAATCGCTGCGGCTGGCGGCTGAAGCCAGGGGCATCGAATACCGCTTCATCCCTGATCCGACCGTCAGCATTGTGAATTGTGACCCTGACCGCATGCAGCAGGTAATCTGGAACCTGTTATCGAATGCGATCAAGTTCACGCCCAGGGGCGGTCACATCGAAATCAGGCTGGAAAGCCGTGACGATCAGGCCATCCTCACGGTCAGGGACAGCGGGCAGGGCATCAACCCTGAGTTTCTGCCTTATGTCTTTGATCGCTTTCGCCAGGCTGACAGCACGGCCACGCGCGCGCACGGCGGCATCGGCCTGGGGCTGTCAATCGTCCGGCATCTGGTTGAACTGCACGGCGGCACGGTGAAGGCAGAGAGCGAAGGGCCGAATCTGGGCGCAACATTCACCGTGCAGTTGCCGCTGACGATCAACCGGCAGCGATCAACTGATGTTTTTCGGCACGAAGACCTGTCAAGTCTGGCCAGTCTGCGCCTGACCGCGCTCGACGGATTGCGGGTGCTGGTTGTGGAAGATGACACCGATGCCCGCGAAATGCTGACCACGCTGCTTGGCAAATGTCGCGTGGACGTGCGGGCAGTGGCTTCGTGCGCTGAAGCCCTGCGCGTCATTCGGGATCAGAAGCCGGATGTCCTGGTCTCTGATATTGCGATGGCTGGCGAGGATGGTTACACGCTGATTCGTTGCCTGCGTCAGATGGATGCTGAACACGGTGGCCACATTCCGGCGATTGCGCTGACCGCCTATGCCCGCGATGAAGATCGTGACCGCGCGCTGTCAGCCGGATTTCAGGCTCATCTGGCCAAGCCGGTCGAACCCGCCGAACTGACCGCCGTTGTCGCCAGCCTGGCGCGCCGGTCACGGAACTGAATCGCCGCGTCTGGTCTGTCGCAATATTCAATGCTGTCCGCTGATCGGTCGAACCTCACCGGGAGAACTCAGATTTTCAGTGCTGATCGCAATTTCGCGCGTGCCCAGGCGCATGCCGACAATCACCGCCGTCTGCCCGCTCACGGCGACGACCGGAAAGGCCACGCCTTCATCTGCGCGACTGCGCCAGACCAGCCCCTTGCGCGGATCAAGCAGACCACGAACGCTGAAAGTCTGTTCCTGCGCGTCATCCCAGACCGCAAAGACCTGCCCGTTCTGAAGCGGCGCGAGATGCGCGTGTTTGCCAATCTTCTGCTGCGGGTCAAGCAGGCGACGCGGCGCAAAAGTGCTGCCGCCATCACCTGAATGCGAAAAATAAAGCCCCGCCCTTTCACCGCCGCCGATAAACCAGGCCACAGTGATGTTGCCGCTTGAACCGATGGCAAAAGTCGGCCCGACCACCGGACACCCGTTGACTTCCCATCCATCCTGACTGACGACCGCTGGCGTGAAGGTGCGCCCGCCATCCTGCGAACGCGCCAGCACGATGTTTCGCAGCATCGGCCCGGAGCGGGGAACCATCCGGTAGGAAAGATAAATCCGTCCCGCCGCATCAGTCTGCAAACTGGTGCGACAGCATTCACAGACATCCGACAGAATGCGACGATCAGCAGCAAAAGTGCGGCCCCGGTCGGTCGAAGTCGTCAGAAAGATTTCAGCGCCGCGATCATCCTGCTGCTTGTTGCGTTCATCAATCCAGGCCGCGTAAATGTGGCCCCGGCGATCAACGGCGATGGACTGGAAAGCGTGCCCTGCCGGTTCGCCGCCCGCATCAGAATTGAGCGTCAGAGCTGGTGAAAAGGTTTTGCCGCCATCAACGGAACGCGCAAAGCGAATGTCGCCTTTCCACCGCGCGCGTTCGCTGGCCCAGCAGACATACACATCCCCGTTCGGAGCAATGACCACCTTCGGCGGATTTTCATTCCGCACCGTCGCATCGCCAGCGCGATCATTGACGCGCACCGGATCAGAAAACGTCCGGCCATCGCGTGACACGCGCAGCATCACATCGCTGACACCACCGACCCGCTGAACATAAACCAGATAAAAATTACCCTGCGGCCCGGCAGCAATGAACGGATTGAACTGCCCGTCCGTCACCGGCGCAGGCGTGTGCTGTCCGTGCGTCTGCGCCAGCGCCGCGTGACCGACCGCACACCACAAAACAAGAATCAGGCTTCGCCACATCATTACCATTCCTCCCTGCTGATTCCTGACGCCTGCATCCTGATTCCTCTTTTCAAATAAACAGGAATCAGGGGGCAGGCGTCAGGAGTCAGGAAAAACCATTGTCACTCATCAGAAACTGAGTCTCAGGCCGAACTGAATCTGGCGCGGATCGGCTGCCGCAGTCGCCCTGCGAAATGACGGCAGCGGTGTTGCGCCCGTGCCGAAAACATTATTGGGCAGTTGCAGATTTGCGCGATTGAACAGATTGAAGCCTTCGGCCATCACTTCCAGCCCGATGCGTTCAGTGAAGCGCAGGCGACGACTCAGGCGCAGATCGAATGACGCAAAATCAAAACCTTCGCCTGCATTGCGCGCCACGCCGACCGGGCGATCATTCGTGTTTGTGTCGTTGTTGCGGTCATTGCCGGTCAGAATATTGAACGGCAGCGCCGAGCCGTAACTGAAAATGTAACTCAGTTGAAATCCGCTGACAGCGCGCCGCCACAGCGCATCGTGACGCGCTTCGGGCACGGCGAGCGAACCGCTGAAAGCCAGCCGGTGACGCTGATCGTTGTCTGACAGGCCGCGATCATCGCGCAGGTTGAAATTGTCCTGTGGCGACGAAAAGAACGCATTGCCGGTGTTGTCAATCGCCTTCGAGAAAGTGTAAGAGAGCCGCGCTCCCATCCACTTTGTAAAGCGACGGTTGAGCGACACCGTCAGCCCGTTGTAATACGAATCGCCCGCGCTTTCATACCGGCTGATATTGCCGTAATTCGGATCTGGTCGTCCGAGATTCGCCACGCCAGGCCGCGCTGCGTCTGCGGCTGAAAGCGTCGGCACATTGTTGTTGCGCGACAGAATCACGTGCAGCCCGCGTGTGTGCAGATAACCAACCGTCAGCGAAGTGCTGCTGGTCAGTTCGCGTTCAAGCTGCACGCTGGCCTGCTGCGCATACGCGCTGCTGATGCGCGGGTCAATCGTGGTGATGCTGACCAGCACGTTGCCGGGAAATGCCGACATTACGTTCGGAAAGACCGGCGCGCCGCTCTGACCGAACGAAAGCGCCGCAACCCTGTATTTCGAGCCGTCGCGCTGCAGCGCGTTTGAAGTCGCGCGCAGCGGAATGCGGTCAAAGTAAAGTCCGTAACTCGCCCGAAAAGCGGTGCGATGATCGCCCGGCGCATAAGCCAGCCCGATGCGCGGCGCAAAGTTGTTGGTATCAGTCACCACAGGTTCAGGCAGATACTGCACGTCATAACGCAGCCCGGCATTCAGGGTCAGGTCATTGCGCACCCGCCATTCATCCTGCACGAAAAAGCCCAGGTTCGGATTGGACTGAAACTGCTCCGGCGCGCCGAACGCCTGCTGAAAGGTCGTGTACCGTCCCGCCTGAAAATTCGCCAGCGATGAAAACGTGTAAACGCCCTGCACCGCGCCGGGGAAAGCAATATTGACGCGGTTGTGCAGGTAATCAGCGCCGAATTTCAGCGAATGCGCGCCGAGTTGCAACGTGAAGTTGTCGGTCAGTTCATAACTGTCAAGGTCGCGTCCGGTGGGCGATGAGGTCGAAGTGCCAAAGCTCGCCACGCCTGAAATATTGATGGCCGGGCCGGTCAGATCATTGGGCGGCGCGCTCAGGCGGCTGCGGGTGAATTGAAAGCGGGCTTCATTCGCCGTGCGTGACGACAGCGCGGCCACATCGCTGACGGCAATCGTCTGATCGCGGTTATCAAGCGCCGTGCCCCGGCTGATGAAATTCAGCCCGCCAACGCCGCGCGCGTTCGGGCTGGCAATGTCATAAAGGCTGTAACGCGCCGTCAGCAGATGATCCTGATTCAATCGGTGATCAACCCGCGCCAGCACGTTGGTTGTGTTGTAGCCGGTGGACGCAAGGCCCGTTGTCAGGCGCGGCCCGGCGTAACCGATGCGATTGAGCACATCATTGATGGCCGTCACATTCGCGGGCTGAATTGTCAGCACGACGGCGTTATGCAATCTCGTCTGCTCGAAATTTGAAAACAGAAAAGTGCGGTTGTGTCTGAGCGGGCCGCCGATGCTTGCGCCGTACTGCGCCTGCGTCAGCGGGTCTTTGGTTGCCGCCAGCGGATTGCGCGCATCAAATCGCTGGTTGCGCAGAAAGCCATACAACCTGCCGCGCCAGTCATTGCCGCCTGAATTGGTCACGACATTGATAATGCCGCCCGATGCGCGCCCGAATTCAGCAATGCCGCCGGAGGTGATGACCTGAAATTCACGAATCACTTCCTGGCTGAAAAAGCTGCCCGGCAAATCAGCCGCGTCATCATTGGCCGACATGCCATCGAGGACAAAACCGTTGCTGATGTTGCGCTGTCCGGTGACTGAAATCTGAGTGCCGGGCACGGCTGAAGTTTCAGCGAAACGCTGATTGGCGACCGGATTGGCGCGCGACACGGCAGGCGTGAGCGCCGCCAGGTCCAGGTAGTTGCGACCGTTGAGCGGCAGGTTGTCAATTTCGCGCGGGCGAATGGTTTCAGCCGCCTGGGTGCGCACGGTTTCAATCACGGCTCCGTCAGAAGTGACATCAACCTGTTCAGTAACGCCGCCGACTTTGAGGCGCAGCGTCACATCAAGCGCCTGACCCAGGGTGAGCGTCAGCGCCTGTTCGAGACTGGCAAAGCCGCTGGCTTCGGCTCTGAGCTGATAGCTGCCGACCGGCAGATAAAGAAAACGATAGCGGCCCTGATCGTCGCTCGTCGCCTGCCATTTCAGATTCTTGTCACGATTGAGCGCAGTGACGACAGCGCCGGGAACAGTGGCTCCGGTCACATCTTCGACGCGGCCACTGAGCGTGGCTGAACTGACTGACTGCTGCGCGAACGCCGAAAAATTCCCGGTCACAACAGTCACCAAAGTAATGGTAAGTATCAACTGCAAAAATAATCGAATAATGAAACGGGCATGAAGATTCATGGCAATCCCTCATAAGTTGCATGACTGTGATCTGCCGCCAGTTTTGAAAACAGCACTGCCTGCGCTGCTGAAAATGACAACGCAGGCCGACCCGAAATCAGGCGGCCAATCAGGCAATAAAATCAATGAGAGAAAGCGGAGGAGCGCGGGGAGTGAGCTGACCGAAAAGCGGATCATCAGGCGCGTAATCATTCTGCCGGTGGGCCGGGCAGTCCGGCTCAGGTTCATCACCCGGCACAGGCGGCTGCGCGCTGGCTTTGAAATGGAGCGAAAAAGTTGATGGCGAAGTCGCGCAACCCGGCGGGCAGCTTTCCCTGAATCTGATCAGTTGCGGGTTCGGTTCTGATTCGGGATGCTCCTTCAGGTGTTCGTTGTAACGATCCAGACAGCAGCAGTGGCCGCTCGTCAGGCAGCATTCCATTCCGCATTCAACCGGCGCAGGCAGCGCCAGCGCAACAGCCGGAGTCAGCCAGCCCGACAACAGCAGCAGCGCGAACAGTGCGCTCCAGGTGACTTTGATTTTTCTGTAGTCCGCTGCCATTGTTTACCGGAAGTCTGAAATGCTGATTGCCATTGAAAGAAGTGAGGCACAGTTTATGCCCGCTTCAGACAGCACGTCAAATTAACCGACGGCTGTGCAGAACTTTCACCACAAGACGCACAAAACAGGACAGGCTGGATGACTGAATGTTCTTTTGTGCCTTCTGTGCTTTGTGTGGTGAATCCGTTGTTCTCAAGATCATATGTCTCTCTATCTGGTCGCCACTCCCATCGGTAATCTTGAAGACATCACGCTGCGTGCGCTGCGCGTGCTGAAGGAAGCTGATCTGATTGCCTGTGAAGACACGCGCCATTCGCGGCGGCTGCTGGATCATTACGGCATCACGCGGCCACTCGTCAGTTACCACGAACACAACGAACGCGAGCGCGCCACTGAACTGATTGAGCGATTGCAGCGCGGCGAAAAAATTGCGCTGATCACTGACGCCGGAATGCCTGGCATTTCTGATCCGGCTTATCGCGTCGTGACGGCGGCGATTGCGGCGGGCATCAGAGTTATTCCATTGCCGGGGCCGACTGCGCTCGTGACGGCGCTGGTGGCTTCGGGGCTGCCGACTGATTCGTTTTTGTTCGCAGGCTTTCTGCCGACGAAACGCCAGGCCCGGCGCGAACGGCTGGAAGAACTGCGCGCAGTGCGCGAGACGCTGGTCTTTTATGAGGCTCCGCACCGGATTCTGGAAACCCTGCTGGAAGCGCGGCAGGTGCTGGGTGATCGCCAGGCGGCGCTGGCGCGTGAACTGACCAAGCTGCACGAAGAGTTTCTGCGCGGCCCGCTTTCGTCAATCAGCGCGCAGCTCGAAACCCGCGAACCACGCGGCGAGATGGCGCTTGTGATTGCCGGATGCGCTGATGATAATGCAGAAACTGCGGCCCCGGTTGCGGCTTCGATGCTGGAACTGATCGGGCATCTGATGGCTTCGCAGAGCCTCAGCCGCAATGATGCGCTCAAGCAGGCAGCCCGGATGCGCGGCCTGTCAAAGAAGGAAGCCTATCGGCTGATGGTGCAGGAGCAGCAGGGCGATAACGAGGAAGTACCGGATGAACAGAACTGATAACCAAATGATGAATAAAATTACCTGTCGGCAGGCTGGTGTTTTCATCCTGCTGTCGCTGATTTTCTTCAGCATCAACGCCGCCGCTCAGTCATCGAAGCGCACTGAATACGGCGCGAATCTGACTGTGGCGATTTATCAGTTTGATGACACGCGCTCCAAAGCCGTCAGTGACGTGACCACGCTGAAACAGACGGTCAACACCGCCGACGAAGAGGCCGAATACATCACGCGCACCTACGGAGTCGAAGACCTCAAACCGCGTCACGTGCGTTCGGTCGGCCTCGCTGAAAGCGAAAGCTTTACTGATGCTTTCGGCAGCAATGACAAGCCGCTGACCTTCACGATCATTCCGCGCCGCATTTCACGCGACAGCGTCAGCTTTGATTTCAAGGCCGCTTATGACGGCAAAACGCTGCTTGAAAAATCTGACGTGACGGTGAACAACTACGAGACAGTGATGCTGCGAGGCGGCAGGGGTGAATTCGGCATCAAACAGTTTCAGGGGCCGAAGGGACTGGAAAGCATTCCCGACAAGCGTGCGCTGCTCGTCACCATCACGCCCACCATCATCGCCGTGCGCGGATTGCAGAACCGGCCATCCGACCTGTCGCGCCCGACCGATCAGTACGGCGCAGCCGCCAGGCTCAGCCCTGACGATGTGTTTATTATGCCGTCGGTGCTGACGCGCGTAGCTTTGAAATTTTCGTCAGGCAGCGCGCCCAAAGGACAGATTGTGCTCGAAGGCGTGATTACTCCCGATGGCCGCGTGACCAATGTCAAAGTGCTGGAATCGCCCGACGCTGCCTACAACGCCAGAGCCATCGAAGTTTTTCGGCAATACAAATTCACGCCTGCCATGCTCAATGGCAAACCGACCTGGGCGACGTGGCGCGAAACTTTTGTCCTCAGCCGTCCTGAAGTTCCCTGAACCTGACTGACGAATTACCGTCATTTCACTGGCGACTCCGGCAAGGGTGCCGGGGTTTTGTCATCGCCCGGCCCGCCTTTTTCAGTCTCAATCAGCATTTCATTCCGTATTTACGCGCCTTTCTGCTGATCGTCAGCAAAGACCGGCTGGCTCGTCAGCGGCACAGCGGTTGCTGAACTGAACGCCCGACATCCGCCCCTGATTTGCGGCTGCCACGGATTCAATTGAATCCGGCGCGCTGTCGCCCGGACTCTCTTTCCCGTTACCCCCACAAATACAAGTTGACGAACTGAACATGAACCAGACTTTTTTCAATTTCAGAAGCCTGCTGATTCTCTGTCTCGGTGTGGCCATTGCTGCGACAGTGGTGGCCAGAGGACGCAGCCTGTCCCGTCCCGACGTGAAACTTTCGCTGACCGGAACCGTGCAGCGCGGAGATCAGATCATTCAGGTTGCTCAGGCCGGGCTGATCAATCCAGGCGAGATCATCAGCTACACCATCACCGCGCACAACGCAGGCAATGCCGCCGCGCGCGATGTCAGCCCGTCAGCCGCCATCCCGGCAGGCACGGTTTATGTCGCCGGATCAGCGCGACCCGCTGCCGCCGCGCGCGTTGTTTACAGCATTGACGGGGGCAAAACATTTCAGACCACGCCAATGATCGAACAGCGGCAGGCTGATGGAACCATCAAACAGGTTCCGGCTCCGGTTTCGCTGTATACCCAAGTGCGTTCGGAACTGAGCGAACCGCTGCTGCCCGGTCAGCAATTCACCATCACTTACCAGGTGCGGGTCAAATAACAACTGACGCAACGAGGCTGTGGCGCAAGTCCCGCGTCAGTGGCCGGAAAAACTACAGGCGCAATAATGAGAAGATCAGGATTCAAGGCACGCCGCACGGCGCTGTGTCTGCTGTCAGCGTGTGCCGCCATTATCATTGGTTCTCAGGCACAGGCTCAGACCACGGGCGGAACAGTCATCAGCAACCAGGCTTCGATTACGTATTCGGACGGAACCAACAGCTACAGCGCAGCCTCAAATACCGTGACGGTGACGGTGGCTTACGTGGCCGCGATGGACATTTCGCCGGATGCCGGTTCGTCATCGAACATCGTGGCAGGTGAACTGAAGGTGCTGAGTTTTACGCTTCGCAACACCGGCAACTTCGCGCAGGGCATCATCTTTCCGAGCGGCGGCGGCATCGTGGTCAGCGGCACCGGGTCAGTGACCGTCAAGCGCGCAGTCATTGACAACGGCTCAACACCCGGAAGCATTGACGCGGGCGACACGAACATTCTGGCCGGAGCGACTTCGGCAGACCTGAGCGCCAACGGCGGCACGATCACCGTCCTGGTTGAAGTCGAAGGCACCACCACGACCGGATCGGTTTCAGTGGCGCTCGGTGACGCTTCGACCGGTGGCCCGTCGTTCGATAATCAGCCTGCCGATTCATCAGCGAATACCGTCAAAACCGCGCTCGCTTCGGTCAGCGGCACTCCGGTGGCGAACGGTCAGCGCGAAGCGAAAGGTTCATATGATTTTCAGGTCGTTGGTGACGCGATGCTGCGGGTTGACCTGACGGTTCCGGCAGGGCCGGTCGTGCTGGGCGGGACGATTAACTACAGCACGCAGGTCTGCAACACCGCGAGCGCGCCGACCGCAACGGCACAGGCGATGAGCCTGGGCGCGTATTCAGGCGTCTTTATTGTCTTTCCGATTCCGGTGGGCACAACGCTGACAGGCGGGCAGAGCTTTACGGGATCAGTGCAGACGATCTATTCAACCGATGCGCTGACGACCACGCCGGTTTCAGCAACGTGGACAAACGTTGCGCCAGCCGATCTTTCGACCGTCAAACGCATTGCCTTCAAAGTCGGTGACACGCTCGCCGCCGGAGCCTGCGGCCCGGCCTCAGCCATTGCTTTCGCCGTGACGGTCGCATCGAGCGGCATCAATACCTCAACGCCGATTTATGCGATTGCCGATGCGTTCGCCAAAAACAATGCGTCAACGCCCGTCATCATCACCGACCAGTCAGGCGACAGCACGCCAGCCGACGGCGACGGCAACGCGAACTTTGATGAACCTGCCAGCGGCAGCCCGGCAGTGACCGGCAAGGGATACAAACAACCCACCACGCTGACGACTTCAGGCAACGTGCTCAACGGCGTGGCCGGGAATGCCGCCGCCACCGGGCCGGACGGCACGACCAGCACTGACTTCACAGCCAAAGGCGCAAACATCGGCATCAACGTTGCGCCGGGTTCGGTCAGCACTGCGGCGAATACGGTGGCCTTCACCAACACGCTGCAAAACACGGGCACGGGCAACGACACTTACACGATTTCAATTCAGAACGCGGCCAGCCTGTTTTCACTGCTGCCTGCGGGCGCGAGTGTGACGCTCTCGACCGCAGCCGGAGGCGGCAGCAGCATCGTCATCACTTCAGCCAATCAAAGCGCGACGTTGTCAGTGCCGGTGAATTACGGCAGCACCGCTGATTACACGGCAACAGTCGCGCTGCCTTCAGGCACCACCGTTCTGCCAGCGGCAAACGCAGGCACCGCGACCGAAGACGGCGGTTACAGCGTCAAACTGCTGGCGACTTCGGGCGCCACGCCAGCCGCCACCAATCTGACGACTGACATTGTCTATATGGGTTTCGTCAGGCTGGCCAAAACGGTCACGATCAGCAACGCCGACCTGACCAAAGGCAACGCCACTGATCCGGTGCCGGGAGCCGATGTCACTTACACCGTCACTTACACCAACATTGCCAAATCAACGACCGGCGGCGCAGGCAGCATTTCGCTCTCTGCGAGCAGCCTGGTCATTACCGAAGATGGCAACGTTGCGCCGAACAACTGGGGCACGACCACTGATCGCGTCGCCGCTTCAGAAACCGACAGCCGCAGCGGAGTGATTGTGTACAGCAACAGTGACACGCGTCTGGTTGATACGGTTCCGGGCAGCCTGGCGCCGGGCGGGTCAGGCACGCTCACCTTCAAGCGCAAAATCAAATGATGGATTCCGGCAGAGCAATGAGCATCTTCAAAGTGTCGCGGTCGCTGCTGATGATTTCGGCGCTGGTGTGCTGGCTGACGATTGTCGCGCAGGCGCAAAGCAGCAGCGCCGGAATCACCATCACGAATCAGGCCGGAGCGTCTTATCGTGATGACAGCGGCGCTGATTACAACACCGTTTCGCCAACCGTTACCTTCACGGTCAAGGCGGTGGCCGGGGTCGTCCTCACGCCTGATGACACGCAATCATCAGGCATTGCCGCGCCGAATGATCGCATCACGCGCGTTTTCAGGCTGTGCAATGCGGGCAACACGCCGGACGCTTATGTGCTGACGAATTCTGAAATCACCGCGCCATCGGTGATTGCCTTTCTCGCCTTCGATCTCAACGAAGACGGCGTTTACGATGCCGGAGATACAAAGGTCACGCTCAATTCGACAGCCACGCCGACCCTGCCACCCGGCGCGTGTCTCAATGTCCTCGCGGTTATTGACACCGGAGCGATTGCGTCCGGCACGGCGCTGACGATTTCGATTACGGCGAAATCAACGGCGACCGGCGCAGCCAACGGCGCACCGCAGGACAAGGGAACGATCATCAATAATGTCGGGACGGCGGTCACGCTGACTGATCCGATCAATCCATCGCTGCCGCCAATCAAGCTGGTCGAAAACAAGGATCAGGTCACAACCACCGCAGGCAGCGTGCTGAACTATTCAATCAGCTTTCGCAATCGCGGCGCTGCGCCTGCGCGCAATGTGCTGCTCGCTGATGACTTCCCGAATGAACTTGATTACCAGCCCGGCACGCTGAAACTCGGCAGCAAACTGCTGACCGATGCTGACGACGCTGACGAAGGCCGCGTGAGCGGCAAACGCTTTGAAATTCGTCTCGCAACGGTCGCACCTGATGAAACCGTGATGGTCACGTTTCAGGCGCGACTGAATCAGGTCGTGATTCCCGGCGTCGGCGTCATCAACACCGCCACAGTCAGCGGCGAAAACATCAGAACCACGATCAGAACAACTGAAACAGTAGCGGTCATCAATCCGTTCGGGGTGGTTTACGCGGGCTACAGCGCGGGCAGTCTGCGCGTGGCCAATGCAAAAGTAGTTCTGTCAACTGACCGCGCAGGCGCAGCGCCGGTTGCGACTTCGGCGACGGCTGGTTTCGATCCGAACAAACAGAACAGCAATCCGTTTCACACCGATCAGCAGGGGCAGTTCAATTTTGCGCTCAATCAGTCGCAACTCGGCGCGCCTGACAATCCGTCAGTTTATTACCTCAACGTCATCGCGCCGGGCTGGCGTCAGCGCACGCTTGAAGTTTCGATTCGACCCGCTGCGGGCAATCTTTATTCAGCCACCATCAAATCGCTGGATGGGCAGCCGGTCGCGCAGCGCGGCAGCTTTCAACTGACGAATGAAACTGTCGCGCTGGATAACCTGGCGGCGCTGGTGATGAATGTTCCGATGTTCGAGCCGTCAACGCTTGAACTGTCAAAGATCGCTGATCGCCAGCACATCCAGATTGGCGAGATGGTCAGCTATCGCGCCGAAGCCAGGAATGCCAGTTCAGTCATTCTCAGCGATCTGAAACTGACCGATACGCTGCCGCAGTCATTCAACTTCATTCCCGGTTCAGCGCGCATCCAGGTTGGCAGCAGTCCGGCCTTTGCCATTGAACCGGTCATCAATGGAAACACGCTGGTCTTTACCATCGGTCAGATTGGCGCGGGCGAGCGCGTGACCGTCACTTATCGCGTGCGCATCGGCGCGAATGCCCGTGAAGGCGAACAGATCAATGCCATCGTCGGCACAGGCCGCTTTCCTTCGGGCGATGTCATCACGACGCCGCCAGCCAGAGCGCCGGTGATCGTCGGGCAGGGCGTCTTTTCAATGCGCCAGATCATCATCGGTCGCGTCTTTGAAGACGCCAACGGCAACGGTCTGCTCGACAAAGGCGAGCGTCCGGTTGCAGGCGCGCGCGTTTACCTTGATAACGGCGTGTCGGTCATCACCGATTCGCAGGGGATGTTCAATTTTCCTTCGGTTGAAGAAGGCGCAGCCGTTGTTTCGCTCGATCCGGTCACGGTTCCGCGCGGTCTGGCGCTGCACGAAAACGGCCTGAAATCGGGCCGAAGCTGGACGCGCATGCTGCGCACGCCAATGGGCGGCGGCGGGATGCTGCGCGTCAACTTTCCATTGCTCAAAGTCAGCAGCCCGCTTACCGGCTCAGCCGCCACGCAGACTGATACAATTGAAACTGCAACGGGGATGGCCGGAAAACATTCAGGACAGCCAGCAAACGCTTCGGCATTCAGGGCCGGAACGTTTGAGCGCGCCGCGACTGAAACCATCGAACCGGTCGCGCCTGGTGAATTGAAAGTGTTGTCGCCCGCGCCGAATCAGGTGATTGCAGCTCCGTCGCTGACGGTCGAAGCGCGCGTGGCGATGGATTACAAAGTCGCGCTCGAACTCAACGGTCAGCGCGTACCTGAATCCAACATCGGTCTGAAGGAAGTTGATCGCCGGAATAAAAACGCAGCGTTCCAGTTCGTCAGCCTGCTGCTCAGACCGGGCCGCAACAATCTGAAAGTCACAGCCATTGCGCCTGACGGAACCGCAGGCCGCACGGTTGAATTCAGCGTGATGGGGCCAGGCCCGGCAAAGCGCATCGAAATCGTCAGCGATAAAAACGAAGTCTCAACCGGCGGGCGCGATGCCACGCTCGTTCGCATCAAAGCGTTTGATGAATGGGGCAATCCGGCAATGAGCGGTCAGGTTGCAGTCGAAACTTCAGCCGGACGACTGCTGCGACTGAAAGGCGAAGGCGAAGCGCAGTTGCCGAATAATCAGCAGCTCAGAGCTTCGATGGTGGATGGTGACGGCATCGAACAGAACAACCTGGCCAGTGACCAGTCAGCAGGCGGCACGCGGCAGCAGGTGGTGACGATTGAAAACGGTGAAGCCGTGCTGCAACTCGTCGGCGAAGGCGCGCCGGGCAATGCTGAACTCGTGGCGCGCACCGGCGATGTGCAGGGACGCGGTCACGTTCGCATTATGCCGGAGATGCGCCCGCAACTGCTCGTCGGCCTGGCTGAAGCTTCGTTTGGCAAAGCCGCGCCTGAAATTGCGCTGCGCGGCGATGATCGCAGCTATCGCACGCACACCGAATTTTATTTCAGAGGCGTGCTGCCGAAGCAGGTGATGATGACGCTCGCTTACAACAGCTTTCGCCCGCTGACGCGCACAGCCGGGCGCAACCGCGTCTTTGCGCTCGATCCGCTCGACCGCGTGTACCCGGTCTTTGGTGATTCGTCGGCGCGTTTTGAAGATGCACAGTCAAACTCAAAACTGTATGCCCGGTTTGACCGGGGCCGCTCGTTTGCGATGTTCGGTGATTTCGATGTGAACGCCGACACCGCAGCGGCGATGAATTCATATGCGCAGCAGAACCTCAGCGAAAACCTGGCGAGTTCAGCCATCGGCAATCTCAGTCTGAATTCAGGCGCGATGACGAACAGCAGCGGCGGGCCGCAACTGACCAGTTATCAGCGCCGCCTGACGGGCGTGAAGCTGCACCTTGAAAACAGTCGCGGCGATTACGTCACGGCCACCGGAGCGCGGCCAGACACGGCTTTTGCGCGTGATGTTTTTCCGGGCCGCACCTTCGGACTCGTGCAGCTTTCAAACACCGACATCATTCAGGGATCTGAAACCATCGTGGTTGAAGTGCGCGACCGGCGCAATCCTGAAATCATTCTGTCGCGCAACCTGATGAATCGCTCGGTTGATTACAACATTGATCCTGAACTCGGCGTGATCTTCTTTCTGCGCCCGATTTCAACTTTCGATTACGCGCTGAATCTGGTGCAGATTGTGGCGACTTATGAACACATCGCGGTCGGCATGTCGTCAGCCGTCTACACCGCGCGCGGCTCAAAGGCGTTTGATGAACTGGGGCTGCGCGTGGGCGCGTCGTTCATCAATCAGCGGCAGGATCAGTTCGGGCCGTATTACCTGGGCGGCATCGAACTTGAGAAACGACTGCCGCACAACGGTTCGCTGCAATTTGAATGGGGCATGAGTCGCGGGCGCGTGGCTTCGGGCGGCAATCTGTTTTTTGGCGGAACCGGTGCGAACACGCTCGATCAGGAACACAACGGCAATGCGTTTCGCGCTGACCTGCGCCAGCCGCTCGGTTTTTATGAAGGCGTCGTGCAGGCCAGTCTTTTGAAATCTGACGCTGACTTTCTCAATCCGTTCGGTTCGACCGTGACGCCCGGCTCGCAGCGCGCCAGCGTCGCGCTCGATCTGAAACCGCGCCGCCGTTCATTGATGCGCTTCGGATTCACTGACGAACGAAACCGCACGAGCAACTTCAACAACAATCGCCAGACGGTTTCGATTGGCTGGGTTGAAAGCCTCAGCGACAAGCTGCGCGTCAGCGCCGGATACGATTACCGCACCTTCAGCGATGCGTCGGGAACGGCGCTGGCTCAGGCAGCGAACAACGCGGCGGGCAATAATAATACGGCTCCGGCTTCGTTTGCCGGGCGCGAAGTGACATCGAATCTGGTCACGGTCGGCGCTGAATACACGCCGACTGACAAGCTGCAACTCGCGGTGCGGCGCGAACAGAACCTGGGTGATGCTGATCCGAGTTATCCGAATCAGACGACGATTACTGCCGGGTATCGCCTCAATTCGCTGGCGAAAATCTTTTTCACGCAGCGCCTCGCGTCACAGGCGATTACGCCGGTCAGCGATGTGATGGCGACAGGCTTCGGCGGTCTGGGTTCGCGGCGCGAAACGGCAGTCGGTGTCGAAACGGCGCTTGGTCGTTACACCAGCCTCAACACGCGCTATCAGATTGACAACGGCATCAACGGCACTGACAGCTTTGCCGTCATCGGCCTGCTCAATCGTCTGCCGATCAGCAAACAACTGTCGCTCGATCTCGGTTATGAACGCGGGATGCATCTGGCAGGTAACGGGCAGAGCTTCAATAACGCTTCGTTCGGATTAAGCTGGCAGCCGACTGACAACTTTCGTTCAGCGGCGCGTTACGAACTGCGCGACCTGAACGGCTTCGGCAACATTCTGACGTTCGGCGCAGCGGGCAAAATCACGAACAATCTGACTTCGCTCGGACGTTTTCAGGTCGCCCGCGCCGATTATCAGGGGCGCGACAATCTGACAATCAATGGCATTGCGGCGCTGGCGTGGCGACCGCTGGAATCAGACCGCACGGCGCTGCTGTTCAGTTACAACCACCGGACGCTGGAACAGAGCGCGCAGCGCGGCTTTGAAGCGACACGCGACCGTGCCGACATTGTTTCGACTGACGGATTGTTTCAGGCCACCAGACGGCTGGAACTTTACGGGCGATTCGCTTTGAAGTTCAGCGAAAACGGACGCGCCGATGTGCCGCTTGCGTCAACGCTGACGATGCTTGGTCAGGGCCGCGCTGAGTTTCGCTTTGCAAAATTCTTTGACCTGGCAGGCGAAGGCCGTTCAGTGTGGCAGCCGTCAAATTCATCGCAGCGCAATTCAGCCGGGGCTGAGCTTGGTTTCTGGGCCTTGCCCGATCTGCGCTTCGGCCTCGGTTACAACCTGACGCAGTCAACAGAGCCGGTTTATTTCGGGGGCATCAGTCCGACCGGAAGTTCGAGTCAGCGACGCGGCGTTTACTTTGTCATTTCGTCGAAGCTCTCGAATCTGTTCAATCTGTTCGGCACTTCGCGCGAAGGACTGGTGACGATGAACGAGGCGCAGACGAACGAATACCTGGCGAAGAATTTCGACCCGCAGCAAAGCGCGCCGCCTGATAAATTCAATCAGCCGGCTTCAGTCGCCACACCGCCAGCCAGCAAACCAAAAACGAAACCGCAGGCTGCTGAACTGCCGCAAATTCAGCCGTCAGCGCCATCGTTGCCGGTGCAGGCTGCGGCTGCCGCGACGCCTGTTCCTGCAATGACACAAACGCCGATGACCGAAGCGCCGATGCCTGCGCCGCGTCACGATGAACGCAAAACAGCCGAGCCTGAAATCAGAAAGAATGAATCGGGCGGCGAAGTGCTGAGCGCACTTGAACTCAGCTTCACCGTGCAGATTGGTTCGCACAAACGTCTGGAAGATGCGCGCCGACACGCGGCGTGGCTCAGACAGTTCGGCGTTGATGCACGCATTGTCAAAGCCGGTGTGCCCGGTCGCGGCCTCTGGTATCGCGTGCAGAGCGGTCAGTTCGCCACGCTGAATGAGGCCGGAACTTATGGCGAAAAACTGAAAGAGCAGGGGGCGCTCGTGAATTTCGTGATCGCTGATTTTCAGACTACTGATCCCCTCAACCGGTGAACAGGAGAGGTTCGATGAACAACCACGCGGAACTGATCAGCCGCACTGACAAAACGCGCAGCATCCTGCTGACCATCTGTGTGCTGGCGCTGATGGTTTCAACTGCGCACGCGACCACGCTCTATTACGGCGTCGGGCTGAACGGCGTCATTCAGTTCAACCGGACGACCGGAGCCGGAACGCTGATTTACAGCGGCTCGCCTTTCCCGGCTGGCAACAATGCGGCGGCGATGGCGATTGAGCAGACAACGGGTGATCTGTACTGGGTGCAGTACGCGACGAGCAGCGGCAACGGCAGTATGTATCGCTGGAATCCAGGGCAGGGCGGCACTCCGGTGCTGGTCGGCACGATTGCCCAAAGTCTGACCGGCAATGCCGTCGTTGTGCGGCTGGCCTTCAATCCGATCAGCGGCAGGCTCTATGCCATGTCGAGCAACACCACAAGAGTTTACGAACTCGACCCGAACAGTGCTGCCATCAATGCCACCATCACGCTGACTGCGCCGGGCACCGACCCGCCTGCGAATCCGGCGAGCGGCGATCTGGCCTTTGATATTTCGGGCAAGCTTTACTTTCTGGCCAATACGACGGGCGGCAACTTCAGGCTTTTTTCAATCACCATTTCCGGCAGCAGCGGCACTGTCGTTCACGAAGGGCGACTGACCGGGCTGGCCTCAGGCACGCCGAACGGCCTGCTGATCGAAGGCTCGAATATGGTGATGTCAACAATCAGTCAGATTTACACCGGCCCGCTGCCGCTGGTGGCCGATGTCAGTTCGACCATTCCGGTCACGGCAACTTCAAGCCCGACCGGTTATGACACGCGCGATCTGTGCGCCAGCGACTTTCCTGATCTGACCAAATCGTTCAGCCCGGCCACCACGTCAATCAACATCCCGTCAACGCTGACTTTCACGCTGACAAACGGATCGGGATTTTTCAATCAGCCGAATCTGGCTTTTACTGATAACCTGCCAGCGGGCCTGGTCGTGGCTCCGATGCCGTCCATCGTCAATTCGTGCGGCGGCACGGTCACGGCGACGAGCGGCAGCGGAACAATCACAATCAGCGGCGCGTTGCTTGGTTCTGGCGCGGCGAGTTGTCAGGTCAAAGTCAACGTGCTGGCCACAGTGCCGGGCAGTTACTCAAACGGCCCGGCCAATCTGACCGCGCTCGGCGGCGGGCTGGTCAACAATACCACTTCGCAAACGCTGACCGTTGCCAACGCGCCGGTCATCACGCTGGCCAAAAGCTGCATTGCGCCTGCTGACTGTGTGTCAGCCGCACAGCAGCCGGGCACTGAACTGACTTATCAACTGGTCTTCACCAATTCAGGCGGCACGGCGGCGCAGAATCTGATTATTACTGATCCCGTTCCGGTCACGACCGATTTCAAAATCGGTTCAGGAACCAGCAGTCCTGGTTCATCAGGGCTGACGCTGACAGTCGAATATTCAAGCGATTACGACAGCGGTTCACCGGGCGCTGCGACGTGGACTTATACGCCGACGAGCGGCGGCGGCGGCGCACCGTCGGGTTATGATCGCAATGTCAAAGCCGTGCGCTGGCGCGTCACCGCAGGCACGCTCAGCCAGACTGCGCCGAATAATTCAGCCAGCGCCAGCCTCACCGTCAGAATCAGATAAGCCCGTCCATCAGCCGCTCTGCCAGCAGCCGCCACGAACGCACACGAATTTTCACCAGTGAAAACCGGCCTGACCTTCCGGTAAGCCTCGGTTGTGATTTGTGAAAATTCGTGTGCGTTCGTGGCGGCTGTTCTTTCATTCGCTTCCCGAATTTGTTTTACCGACAGATGCGCTGAACGTGCCAGTGCAGTTATGATCTGCGGCATGAAAAACATCATTCTTGAAACTGAGCGGTTGAGATTGCGCGTCATGACGCAGCACGATTTCGCCGCGCTCTTTGAGTTTCTGGGCGATGCGGAAACGATGAAGTATTACCCGCAGCCTTATGATGCCGAAGGCGTGCGCTACGGCATCGAGCGCAACATCCGGCGTTTTGAAGCTTACGGCGGCGGTTTGTGGGCAGTGGTACACAAAGAGGCCGACCAGGTAATCGGCGATTGCGGGCTGATTTATCAGCGGGTGGATGATGTATGGGAACTGGAGATTGGTTATCGGTTCAATCGCAGCTTTCACCATCAGGGACTGGCGACTGAAGCGGCGCGGGCCTGTCGTGATTACGGGTTCAGTCATTACACGGTCAGCCGCCTGATTTCGCTGATTCGCCCTGAAAATCTGCCATCGCGTCGCGTGGCCGAACGCAACGGCATGCAGATCGTCAAAGAAACAATGCACGCCGGGCTGCGACATTACGTTTACGCCATCAATCGCCAGTGAAGTTTCAAGCCACTGAATTTCTTCTGTTTTCAGGATTACTTTGACAGGTCATTTCACCACGAAGGAGACGAAGGACACGAAGATGAAGAAAGAAGAGGGAAAAAGGAAACTCACAATCGCAGCCGCTCAGACATCGCTTTTCGCCTTTTCGCCTCTTCCCCTTTTCTCCTTATCTCCTCCTTCTTTCTTCCCTTCGTGTCCTTCGTCTCCTTCGTGGTGAAATGATTTTTATCACTGCCTTAACCTTCTGACTGAACAATGAGTGAACAACCGCAACCGCCGCGCCCGCTCGATGGCGTGAAGATTCTGGAGATGGGCCAGCTTCTGGCCGGGCCGTTTGCCGCCGCGATGCTGGCGTGGTTTGGCGCTGAAGTCATCAAGATTGAACCGCCCGGCGAAGGCGATCCGCTGCGCAAATTTCGCCGGATGTACAAGGGCACGGCGCTCTGGTGGTACAGTCTGGGCCGCAACAAAAAATGCGTCACGCTCAACCTGCGCGATCCGCGAGGCCAGGCGATTGCCCGGCAGCTTGCCGCCAGAGCCGATGTGCTGCTTGAAAACTTCCGGCCCGGCACGCTTGAAAAATGGGGCCTCGGTTATGAAGAACTGAAGCGAATCAATCCCCGGCTGATTATGTCGCGCGTGTCCGGGTTCGGTCAGACCGGGCCGTATGCGGCGCGGCCTGGTTACGCGAGCGTGGCTGAAGGTTACGGTGGCCTGCGTTACGTCAACGGCTTTCCTGATCGTCCTCCGGCTCGTCCGAATCTGAGCATGGGCGACACGCTGGCCGGATTGCACGCGGCGCTCGGCATTCTGCTGGCGCTTTATCATCGTGATGCCAGAGGCACGGGAGCGGGGCAGATGATTGATGTGGCGATTTATGAAGCCGTCTTCAATATGATGGAATCAACTGTGCCTGAATACGACAAGCTCGGTGAAATTCGTGAACGGCAGGGCACAAAGATCAGCGGCATCGTGCCATCGAACACTTATGTGACCAGAGATGAAAAATACGTCATCATCGGCGGCAACGGCGATTCGATTTTCAAACGCCTGATGACGGCAGCCGGGCGCGAAGACCTGGCAAATGATCCGCGCCTCGCCCGCAACGATGGTCGCGTCACGCACGAAGCCCTGATTGACGAAGCCATTCAGACCTGGACGAGTCAGCACACTTACGCCGAAATTTACGAAACGCTCGAACGCGCAGACGTGCCGGTCGGCCCGATTTACAGCGTCGCGGAGATGATGCAGGATCCGCAGTTCGAAGCCCGCGCAATGTTTGAAGAAGCTGACCTGGGCGCAGGCGATAAAGTCAGACTGCCGACTTTCATTCCAAAACTGAGCGACACTCCGGGCCACACCGACTGGATCGGCCCGGCACTCGGCGCACACAACCGCGAAATTTATGGCGGGTTACTGGGGATCAGCGACGATGAGATTGCGGCGCTGAAGGCGGATGGAGTGATATAGTAACTGCTGAGGTGATGACTATGATCAGCAAAATTACGGTCGAGAATTTCAAGAGCCATGCGCGTACTGAGATTGAGCCGGGGCGAGTGACCGCGCTTGTGGGGCCGAACGGATGTGGGAAGACTTCGCTGCTTCAAGCTGTCTACATCCTGAATCAATATGTCAGAAGGATTGCGAACAACGGTTCGTGGGACTGGAAATTGATTCACCAGTTCACAAGAAAGGGGCAAAGCAACGACAGCATTAGTATTTTTGTTATTGGACCGGCCCAGTCCTGGGGAATCGGGATTGTAGGATATAAGGTTCTTGATCTTCAGGATCGGCACGAAATCACCCCGGAGTTGCTCAAATCCTTCGGGCAGGCCAGTTATTTTAAGGCTCTTGCTCAGAATGTTTCGTCGTCGTCTTATACACTCGACATCCCACCCGTAATTGGTGCTGACGGAAGCCTTGTCGCGTCAGTCATCGGATATTTGAAGAATTATCAGGAGGAAGTACATGAACGGATTGAGGCTGATCTCAGGCAGATTGTGCCAGCAGTAAAACGCATCCGTGTGCATCCAGTCTCCAAACTGATAAAAGAGAAACGCACGATCTCAGCTAATGGCAATACCATCGCCTATGACGAAGACCGAAAAGTAGTCGCTCAGGAATTGATATTTGATACATGCAGTGGCGACAGCCTGCCAGCCAGCCTGATTAGTGAAGGTACACTGATCACTCTTGCCCTGCTTACGTTGTTGCATACATCTGATACTGAGATATTTTTGCTTGATGATGTTGAGCAGGGGCTGCACCCGCTGGCTCAGCGAAAATTGATGCAAACGCTGAAGGAATTTGCGGAGAGGCAGAACAGGCAGATCATTCTCACCAGTCATTCGCCCTACATCGTTGATGAACTGGATGCAGAAGACGTCTGGGTAATGGCAACTGACAAGGATGGAATCAGCCATACCAAACGCCTGAGCGATCATCCTGATGCGAAACGTGCGCTTGAGGTGCTGACAACCGGAGAATTCCTGAGTGCTGAAGGAGAGTCCTGGGTAACCGATAATAGTATTCCTGTGGAGCAGGTGAATGTTTGAATTCGTGCTTGTCGCTGAAGGCAAAACCGATGAACGTGTCGTCACCTGTCTTGTGAATCGCGTATTGTGCGAAGAAGGAGATGACTGGATCAGAGACAATTTTGAAGATGATCCTGAGCGACTGTGGAAATGGGCGGCGCTTGAAGAAGGAACTGAACATCAGTATACAAGCTGGACTCGCATCAAACAGCTTGCTGATTCCTACAAAAACGGGCTTCACATTTATCGCAGACCCGGAGATGGCGACAGAAAAGCGGAAACAAGAAAGGCCATTGCTTTATGCCGACTGTTGAGAAAGGACGGCCTGCCTGACGCACTGATTCTGGCCCGCGATCTGGACAAGAAACCTGAAGAACATCGAATGGCGATGATTCAGGCACGCGAGGAAGCCAGACAGAGATTCACAGGGAGTCCGCAAATTATCCTTGCCACTCCCAACAGGGTGATTGAGGTGTGGATGCTCAATGGCTTTGTTTGTGATAACGAAAGCGAAGAAAGCCGCCTGAAGTCACTGCGGCAGGAGGTCGGTTTTGACCCCTGTCGGAACGGTCATCAACTTTCCTCTGATGCGGCAAAGGAATCAATTCGCCGTCTCATAACCAACAGCGATGGCTTTGCAGACAAAGCTCGGATGGAAAAGTGCTGGAAGACCGATCTCAAAACGCTGCGAGAGCGGGGAGAAGACAGCTTTCTCGCAGATTTTCTGGACGAAGTCAGCCTGTATCTGTTGCCTGTACTGACGGACAGACCGGGAACACGTGATTTCTAACCAGGCATTCTCTGGTATCAGCCTTGTTGTCCGGGCGATTCGTCAGTCAGATTCCTCATTACTCCCATCAACCCGAAAGACGAAAGGATTGCTTATGCTTCGTGCCCCTGAGGTTACCGCCCCAACCCATCAGGCAGATGATACTCAGGTTGTCGAGCGGGCTGGTAAAAGCGAAGAAGTCAGCCCTGCTTCGGCCCGGTCTTTCCCGAATCGGCTCGCTTCGATGGACGCTTATCGCGGCTTTGTGATGCTGCTGATGATGGCTGAAGTGTTGCGGCTGCATCGTGTGTCTGAAGCGTTGCCGGAAAGCGGATTCTGGCGGTTGCTGGCTTATCACCAGACGCATGTGGAATGGATCGGGTGTTCGCTGCACGATCTGATTCAGCCTTCGTTTTCGTTTCTGGTCGGAGTGGCGTTGCCTTATTCAATTGCCAGTCGCGTGAGCAAAGGGCAGACGCAGGCGCAGATGATCAGGCACGCTTTCACGCGGGCGCTGGTGCTGATTCTGCTGGGCATTTTTCTGCGCTCGATCAATCGCCCGCAGACATATTTCACGTTTGAGGACACGCTGACGCAGATCGGGCTGGGATACGGGTTTTTGTTTCTGCTGGGGCAGCGTTCGGGGGGCTGGCACTGGGCGACGCTCGGCGTGATTCTGGTGAGTTACTGGGCGCTGTTTGCGCTTTATCCGCTACCTGGGCCGGGGGTTGATCTGACGACGGTGGGTGTGCCGAATGACTGGTCGCATCTGATGACGGGGCTGGCGGCGCACTGGAACAAGAACACCAATGCGGCGTGGGCTTTTGATCAGTGGTTTCTGAATCTGTTCCCGCGTGAAAAGGCGTTTGTTTATAACGGCGGCGGTTATGCCACGCTGAGTTTTATTCCCACGCTGGGGACGATGATTCTCGGTCTGATGGCGGGCCGGGTGTTGCGGGACAAACGCGCTCCGATTGACAAGGTGAAATGGTTTGTCGTGGCCGGAGTGATCGGGCTGGCGAGTGGCTGGCTGATCGGCTGGCTGGGGATTTGTCCGGTCGTCAAACGCATCTGGACGCCGAGCTGGGTTTTGTTCAGCGGCGGCTGGTGTTTTCTGCTGCTGGCGGCTTTTTATGTGCTGATTGATCTGCGCGGCTGGCAGCGGTGGGCATTTCCGCTGGTGGTGATCGGGATGAATTCAATTGCGGCTTATTGCATGGATCATCTGTTCACCGGCTTCATCGCTGATGCTTTGAAGCGTCACCTGGGCGAAGGTTTTTTCAATGCGCTCGGACAGGCTTATCAGCCGCTGCTGCTCGGCGGCGCAGTGCTGCTGGCGCACTGGATCATTCTGTACTGGATGTATCGCCGCAAAATCTTTCTGCGCATCTGAGCAGTAAGCTGGAAATAAAAAACAGGAGCGCCTGAATTATCAATTCATGCGCTCCTGTTTTTGTCGCCGAGGTGAGGACTGGTACTCACCATCAGGCAGATAGAACCGTGACTGATTTGGCGACCATGTTGCCACCTGCATCATCATATTCGACACTCACACTGTCGCCTGACTTGAGTTCAGCCAGCGTGATTTCCTTGCCTCCCCTGGTGACTTTGGTTTCAGCATTGAGCATCAGCTTGACATTTTTGCCACTCTGCTCGCTGACTTCCAGTGTGTTTTTGGTGGTATCAATGGCCGCGATTTTACCGGTGACGGCTTTGGTCGCCTGGCCTTGTTCGTGGTGTTCCGACTTCTGCGTTGACTGTGCATAGCTCACTCCTGCCACCGCCAGTGTCAGTGAGAGCATCAGCACATACATCAGTTTTCTGTAATCCATTTTCTTGTCCCTCCTTGTCAGTTTGAAATCGGGTCCTGACTGTCTGACCCGCAGGAAAGCAGCAGACCTTTCATCAGTGCAGATTCCGTCTGCCTGCGCGGCGACCTGACAACGCAGTCGGCAGCTCTGAGAAAGCCTGAATAAGAGCTTAATGCCGACAGCCGAAGTCAGGTTGTCGCACAGTCAGAACGGAATCTGTACTGATTACTGAACCGCGTTACCGCAGTCTGACTGGGCAAGCCGGATGCCAGAAACGAACGGCGCGCTCTTTCTGACTCAGCAGGGGCGGGTTAGTCGCCGCAGCCGGATTGCCGCACGCGGCTGCTGCGCGCGGGGTATGTAATTTTGTCCTGAATGTGTAGTGTAAATAATTCCTTTGTAGCTGTGATGTTCGTGCGTGAGCGGCTGCTTGCGCGCCCGAAGTCCGCATGTTTGAATAAGGATTCAAATCAAACACTGAAGATGAAATGAGAAACTGCTTGTCGCGACAACTGCTCGAATCACAAAAAATCTTTGCCGGTAAAATCTTTGCTGTTGAACTCGACTGGCTGCGTGATGTGAACGGTCAGGAGATTGTGCGTGAAGTAGTGCGGCATCCGGGCGGGGCAGGCGTGCTGCCGCTGTTTGATGATGGGCGCGTCGCGCTCGTCAGGCAGTACCGGCATCCGGCGCGTCAGGAACTGCTGGAAATTCCGGCGGGCCGCATTGAGGAAGGTGAAACGCCGGAACAGTGTGTGCGGCGCGAAATCGAAGAGGAAATCGGGGCGCGGGCGGGAATATTGCAGCGGCTTTCGGTGTTCTATTCAACGCCGGGTTTTTGTGAAGAGAAGCTTTACGTTTATCTGGCGACGCAACTGACGCCGGTTGAGCGCAGGCCCGATCACGATGAACTGATTGATGTGATTTACCTGTCGCTTGCCGGGGCGATTGAAAAAGTTCATCGCGGAGAGATTGCCGATTCAAAGACCATCATCGCGCTGCTGCTTGCTGAACGAATGATCGCGCAGCAGCAGTTGCCCGGCTGAAGCTGACCGCGATAATTCAACAGGAGAGTGCGGAATATGAGTTCAGAATCCGGAACAGGCAGAGTGCTGATCAGATCGGTTTTATGCGGGCTGCTGTTTGCCGTCACGGCTGTTTTTGCGGCCTGCGGAACAGCGACCGGTGAGACGGCATCGGCGCGGGTGTCTGAAACGATTCGTTCATCCGGCGCAGCAGACAACCCGCAGGCTGCGCCGCAGAGCAAAGAGGCCAAAGGAAAGAATCAGGCTATGAACAACACACAGAACAGGGAAGTCGCCACGCTGGCGGGCGGTTGTTTCTGGTGTCTCGAAGCTGTTTTCAATGAACTCAAAGGCGTTGAGAAAGTGGTTTCGGGATACGCAGGCGGCCACGTCAAAAATCCGACTTATGAACAGGTCTGCACCGGCACGACCGGACATGCTGAAGTCGTGCAGATCACCTTTGATCCGCAGGTGATTTCATATGTGGATCTGCTGAATGTTTTCTTTACGATTCACGACCCGACGACGCTCAATCGCCAGGGCGCTGATGTCGGCACGCAGTATCGGTCGGCCATTTTTTATCATTCGCCGGAACAGAAGGCTGTGGCTGAAAAAATCATGGCTGAACTGAACACGGCGAAAATCTGGGATGAGCCGATTGTCACCGAGATCAAGCCGCTGACGGCGTTTTATCCGGCTGAGGAATATCATCAGCAGTATTACGAACGGAACCCGAACCAGGGTTACTGCCGCGTCGTGATTGCTCCGAAGGTGCTGAAGTTCCGCAAGCAGTTCATGTCAAAACTCAAGAAACAAACGGCGATGCCCTGAAATATGCTGGATGTCCTGAAGTCCTGCATCATCATTCCGCTGATTTATCTGTACACGATCCTGATGGCGACGCTGTCGCTGGTGCTGTCATTCTTTGATCGTGGAGGCAGGCTGCAACACTGGTGCGCGCGCACCTGGTGCCGGATGATTGCCGTCACCGGAGGCGCGCGCATTCGTGTGCGCGGTCTCGAAAACCTGCCGCGCGACCAGGCCTGCGTCGTCATTGCCAACCATCAAAGCTACCTCGATATTCCGGCCATCTGGGGTTACATTCCATTGCAGTTTCGCATTCTGGCGAAGCGGATTCTGTTTTATGTTCCTTTCATGGGCTGGTTTCTGTGGCGGGCCGGGCACATCCCGGTTGATCGTGAAAATGCGCGGGCGGCGCTGGCCAACGTCAACCGTGCCGTGGACAAACTGAAGGAGGGATTTTCGATTGTCGTCTTTCCTGAAGGCACGCGCTCTGAGGACGGGACGTTGCAGGAATTCAAATCAGGCGGCTTCAAAATTGCCTTGAAGGCCGGTGCGCCGATTGTGCCGGTGACGATCATCGGCACTGCGCGGGTGCTGAAAAAAGATTCGCTGGTCTTTCATCCCGGCGAGGTCGAAGTCATTATTGACCCGCCACTGGCGACGACCGATTACACCAGCCGGACACTGCCGGAACTGATTGCCCGGACGCGGTCGCATATTCAGGCCAGGCTGGCAGCAGTCAGCAACAGGCAGCCGACCGCCGTCACTGAACGGCAGACTGCCGACAGTCGGCAGTAACAAATGACGGCCTTTGATTTTATGAATGAAACTTCTTCATCGTGTTCTGTGTGCGGCAGCCCGCTGCAATCTTCAGTCGGCGGCGCATACTGTCCGCACTGTGCAGCGACAGGACGCCAGCATGAATCAGCGACTGTCACCGGGCCGCCAGTGACCGCGCCATCAATTCCGGGTGCAGCCTCGCATTCGTCCTGGACTGATCTGCTGTCAGGGGTTGGCATCTGGATTGCCAGTCTGGTTTTTATGCTGGTGCTGCCACTGGCCGGGCTGGTGATTTATGGATTGTTCCAGCCTGCGCTGTTTGGTGAACTGGCCAAAGGTCAGATGACGCCCCGGGCGGTGCTGATTTCGCTGGTTGCCACCTTTGTCGCGCAGATGCTGACGCTGGCGCTGGCGTGGGGCGTGGTGACGCGGATGGGACAACGGCCTTTTCTGAGTACGATGGGCTGGTTCTGGCGAAGCTGGTTCAAGGTGCCGCACGCGATTGCCCTGACGATAGTCATGCTCGGTGTGGGCTGGCTGACGACAAAATATCTGCCGCACAAGGAAACGAGTCTGGACAAGGTGCTGGAGATGGGGCTGGCCGTGCGCGTGACAATAGCGGTGCTGGCGACGCTTGGAGCGCCGATTGTCGAGGAGGTCGTTTATCGGGGCGTGCTTTACCCGGCCATTGAACGAACGGTGAATTCAAGTGTTGCGGTGGTGATAGTGACGCTGCTGTTCTGGAGCGTGCATCTGGCGCAATACTGGAACAGCGCGGCGGTGCTGGTGTCGGTCTTTGTGCTGAGCCTGGCGCTGACCCTGGTGCGGGCGGCGACGGGCAGCCTGCTGCCCTGCGTGGTGACACATTTTCTGTTCAATGGCATTCAGGCAATCGGCATCATTATGGCTCCTGAGGCGGCCAGACATGCGCCTGAACCAGCGCGGGCGGCGCTGACGGCACTGCTCAGCCTGTGCGGAATACAGTAAAGGAGGTCAACCGTGAGCGATTTTTTTACGATGATGGAGAAAGTGCAGAAACTGATGGGCAGCGACGATGTCGAGGTGATCTCAAAGGATGGCACCCGAGTCAGAGGCCGGATTGACAACCTGCGCAGCACTCAGCCGTTCAGCAAACCGGCAGTCAAGATTCGCACCGCCGATGGCCGGATTACCAAGATTCTGTTCTCTGATATTCAGGAGATCATTGACCACAGCGCGAAGCCGTAATGGCCGCAGTCTCACGCCGCCGGGCCGTTACGGCTGCTCAATGACCGAGAAGCCGGTAAGCTGCGCCACGCCGATAAACAGGCGGTCGTAATTGCCGGTCGGCAGATGATTCGAGTAATGTTCGACGACAGCCTGACTGATTTCAACCATTCCTGCGCCGCCGCTGAGCTGCGCAATCACGCCTTCAGGACTATCCGCCACCATCTGACCCCGCACAATGCCAAAGGGCAGATAAAGAATCAGTGAAACCGGACGCGGGCGCTGGCCTGAGGCAACTGCATCGCCCGGCCTGTGACCCTGCCCGTACTTCGATGGATCTGTCACGTTTTTTACTCTCTGGTTATTCCTGAACCGGGCGTTTGAAGGTGTATTTGACGTACCGGCTGCTTGACAGCATCTCTTCGCCCTTGTTGCTGCGGTGCATGGTGTATCCGTCAACGTAGACGTTGACGAGATCCCAGCCTTCCTGTCCGACGGCGTTCAGCCCGGCATCAACGTTTTCATCAATGAAATCCTGACCGGTGATTTTGGAACCGATCTTGCGAATTTCGCCCCAGTCCAGAGTCCGATATTCCCATTTGTTCATGCTGGCCCGTTCCTCCCTGTCACCGCTGAAGTGCAAGGCACTGATTGAAAAACGAGAACCGCAGGCACAAACCTCGCCCGTGACCAACGCACCTGAGCAGTAAACCTGTTGAAGTGGAATCAGTGTTCGGCTGCCATTCTACTACAGGTGGCAGCTTTCAGCGCATAAGTAAGACGGAAGAAATATCGTCAGGTAAAAATGCCGGTGAAGCCTGGCAATGTGCGCCCAGATGCCGGTTCATCAGACTCTGGTGCGTTACTTGTCCGGCCCGGTGAATTTAAGAGCGCAGATCAGATAGTCACGAAGCTGACGCCGGTCAACCACCGCATCAAGCATGCCGTGTTCGAGCAGGAATTCTGAACGCTGGAAGCCCTTGGGCAGTTTCTGGCGAATCGTCTGTTCGATCACCCGCGCTCCTGAAAAGCCGATGAGCGCACCGGGTTCAGCGATGTTCAGATCACCGAGCATCGCAAAACTTGCCGTCACGCCGCCCGTCGTCGGATCAGTCAGCAGTGCGATGTAAGGCAGTCGCGCGTCATCAAGCCGCGCCAGGGCCGCTGAAATCCGGGCCATCTGCATCAGTGACAGCGTGCCTTCCTGCATTCTGGCGCCGCCGGAACAGGAAACAATGATCAGCGGGTATCGCTTTTCAATGCAGTATTCAATTGCCCGCGTGATCTTTTCACCGACCACTGAACCCATGCTGCCGCCGATGAATTCAAATTCCATCGCCGCAATCACGACCGGACGACCGGCGATTCTGCCTTCGCCAACCACGATGGCATCAAGCAGTCCGGTCGCCTTCTGACTCTTTTTCAGCCGTTCGCGGTAAGGGCTTTTATCCACAAAATTGAGCGGATCAGTCGGCGCAATGTCGGCATCGCGTTCAGTGTATTCCGAGTCGTCAAAGAGCAGTTCCAGCCGCTCTTTGGCGCGCAGGCGAAAATGAAAGCCACACTGCGGGCAGACCTTGAGATTTTCAAGCAGATCCTTGCGGTACAGCGTCGCGCCGCAGTCGGCGTTTTCGCACTTGGTAAAGATGCCTTCAGTTTTGACTTTGCGTTCGGAAATCGGCGTGATTTCAGCGATCTTTTCCTGCTTGCGTTTGAACCAGGCCATAAAAGACGGTTTCCTGAATGCAGTATGACAGTCAGTTGAATGTCAGCTCTGACGTTTGCTTAATTAAGCCAACTGTAATGCGCGGATTTTACGTGCGGCTGGCGCGGGTGTCAAAGCAGACTTCAATTCAGTGTTTTCAGTCAGGTAAAGGACAGGCAGAGAGATGACGGAACAGAGGGAATGAAACCTGAACCAGCGCTGAATGTTTCGCCTGTTCCGTGATTTCCGTCTGTTCCGTCATCTCTCTGCTGCCCTGCTTCAGGTCAATTGACTTCAGGCAGATAACCACCCGGCCAGCTTCTGCAAATCCACATTGCCGCCTGACAGAATGACGCCGACGCGACCACCGCCGAAATCGAATTTGCGATGAAAGGCGATTGCCGCTCCTGCCGCGCCCGAAGGCTCGACCAGCACTTTCATTCGTTCGAGGATGAAACGCAGCGTGGTAATCAGTTCATCGTCGCTGACGAGCAGAATGTTTTCGACCAGTTGCTGAATGATCGGAAAGGTGAGTTTGCCGGGCGTCTGCACCTGCAAGCCGTCCGCGATGGTTTTCGGCACGGGGATTTCGACGCGCTCGCCTTTGCGGAAAGATTGCCACGTGTCGTTACCGGTTTCGGGTTCGATGCCGAAAATGCGAATGTCCGGTCGCAGATGTCTGGCCGCAGTCGCGCTGCCTGCGAGCAGCCCGCTGCCGCTGCACGGAACGAGCAGGAAATCGAGTTCCGGCACGTCTTCCAGCAGTTCGAGTGCGGCTGTGCCCTGACCGGCCATGATCTGGTAATCATCGAACGGATGAACCAGCGTCAGCCCGCGTTCTTCGCTGAGGCGCTGGCTGATGGCTTCGCGGCTTTCAGTGTAGCGGTTATACAGCACGACCTCAGCGCCGTAACCGCGTGTGGCGGCCAGTTTCGGTGCGGGCGCGTCTTCGGGCATCACGATGACTGCCGGAATGCCGAAGATTCGCGCGACCAGCGCCACCGCCTGTGCATGATTGCCGGACGAATGAGCAATGATTCCGCGACGGCGTTCGTCTTCAGAAAGCGACGCGACCTTGTTGTAAGCGCCGCGAAATTTGAACGCGCCCATGCGTTGCAGATTTTCAGCCTTGAAATAAACCTCGCAGCCTGCGCGTTCATTGAACTGCGATGAAGTCAGCACCGGAGTGCGATGTGCCACGCCGTGCAATCTTTGCTGTGCTTTGAGAATGTCGTCAAAACTTAACATCTGATTCAGTTCCTGAAGATTTCCTTTAAGGTGTCGGTGTCGAGGTTGCCGCCGCTGATGACGCAGACCACATTCTTACCCTGAAGCTGTTCGCGTAATTTGATGGCGGCAGTCGTGGCTGCGGCGCCGGCACCTTCAACCATATTATGTGTCGTGCGCCAGAGCAGGCGAATGGTGCGAATCAGATCGCTGTCGCTGACCAGCACGATTTCATCAACTCCCTGGCGAATGATGTCGAAGGTGAAAGCCGCCGGAACGCGCGTCGCCACGCCGTCCGCAAAAGTGTGCGCGTGTTTGGTCTCCACGATCCGGCCTTCCTTCCATGAAAGGTAAATGCTCGGCGCGCCTTCGGCCTGGACGCCGTAAATTTTCGTCTCAGGCGAAAGCGCGCGAAAGGCCGTAATCGTCCCGCACAGCCCGCTGCCCAGACCGATTGGCACGAAAACCGCATCAATTTTTTCGCCGCGCTGCTGCATGGCTTCGATGATTTCGAGTGCGCAAGTGCCGACGCCATTAATCAGGTGCGGTTCGTTGGCCGAATGGATGTAGCGCAGATTTTCAGCGCGGGAGAGTCGTTCGACTTCCTCGCGGGCTTCGTCAAAGTCGCGGCCCTGCTCGACGAGCCGCGCGCCGAAAGCGCGCATGGCCGCGTTCTTTTCGGGATTGTTGCCAAACGGAACCACAATTACCGACGGGATGTTGTGCAGCCTGGCGGCCAGCGCAACGGACTGCCCGTGATTGCCGCGAGTGGCCGTGATGACTCCGTGATGAGTTTGTTCGGCAGCAAAATGATGCATGAAATTCAGGCCGCCGCGCACCTTGAAAGCGCCGGTGGGCAGATGATTTTCGTGCTTGAGAAAGATTCGCAGGCCGGTTTCTTCGGTCAGCAGCGGATGTTCAAGCAGCGGCGTCGGCAGCAGATGGCGATAAACCGGCGCGCGGGCTGCGCGGATGGCTTCAATGGAAACCGTATCAGTCGGGCTGGTCATAAATTTTCTGAGTGGTGGACAGTTGAACCTGATGCGCTGTGATCTTAGCACGGCATCAGGTAAAATGCGGAAGCGGTAAATCAATCCGGCCTGAATTGTTGACCGGGATTTCAGCCGAACCGTCAAATCGGAAAGTGGCTGTCACCGGAATCAGAAATCTGAAAACAATTGATCAATTTATGCTGACCATTGGGATTCACTATCTTTCCGATGTCGCTTCGATTGACCTGCGAGGCAAGTTTATCAAGGGACAGGGCGGGTATCAGTTGCAGATGCTGGTTGAAAAAGTGCTGGCGGCTGGCACAAAGCATGTGCTGCTGAATCTGACTGATGTGCCGGTCATTGACAGCATGGGCATCGGCGAAATTGTCCGGGCTTTCTCAAAGGTAAAGGATGAAGGCGGGACGCTGAAACTCGTGGGCCTGACCGACCGCGTTTACGGCGCGCTGAAAATCACGCAGTTGCTCAAGGTCATCGAAACTTTCAAAACCGAGCAGGAAGCCGTCGCCAGCTTTGAAGTCAGTAACGGGAAGGCTGCCAGAAAGTCCCGGAAGAAGCGGGCCAGAGCTGAAGATGATGACGGCGAAAAAGAAGCTGAAGCAGAAAGCGATCAGGTTCAGGAGTGAGTCCTGAAAAATTCAGCCACGAATACACACGAACAGGCACGAATCAGTGTCGTTGCTCAGTCAGTGCGACACTGTCTTTCATTCGTGCCAATTCGTGTTCATTCGTGGCTGCTTTGATTATTTGATAGCGTAATAACCTTCTTTGGCGCGCACGGTCAGATGCGGGAAACCGCGCGGCGGCTTGACGCTGACCTTGATTTTGCGCCACTGCCCGTTGCGTTCGGCGTTCGAGGGATAGTAACCGATGCTGTACTGATGCCGCAGTTCAAGCGCGATGCGCGTAATGGCGTCTTCAAGTTCAGCCGGTGAGCGGGGGAAGAAAGCCTTGCCACCCGTGACCTGAGAAATCTCTTCGAGAATGGCCTGGCCCTGCATATCGAGCGCGCCGCCTGCGCCGCCGCCCATTTCGACAATCCCGATGCAGTAAATCTGCACGTTGGCTTCCTTGAGCAGCTTGCGCAGTTCGCCGTAAGTGTAGCGCGAGGAATTGTCCTGCCCGTCAGAGATCAGCAGCATGGCGCGTTTCTGATGACGGCCCTGCTTGACCTTTTCAATTCCCAGATAAGCCGCATCGTAAAGCGCCGTCTGACCGCGCGCATCAACCAGATTGAATTTATTGACCAGCGAGGTGCCATCCATAAATTCGCCAAGCAGGTTGGCGCGCTGATTGAATCCGACCAGGAAGAAATCATCGTCCTGATGGCTGGTGTCAACAAAGGCTTTCAGCGCGTCGCGGGCGCGATCCAGCTTGTTTTTCATGCTGCCCGACACATCGAAGATCACTCCCATGCTGACCGGCGCATCATCATCGTTGAAAAACTGGATGTCCTGTTTGACCTTGTCCTCAAAGACTTCAAAGTTCTGTTTGTCGAGGCCGGTCACCAGACGATTGTAAGGATCAGTCACCGTGACCATCAGGGTCACGGTTTCAGTCCGCACCCTGACCCCGGCCTGATCGTCATCGGGGTTGCGGCGCTGAACCTGAATGGTCGTGTCGGCCTTTTCCTCGGATTTGCTTTTTTCCTGTGTCTGAGAACTGCTCTGGCCTGATTCGGGTTTTTGCGCGGGATTACCGGCAGTTGGTGGCGTCCCCGGCTGCTGCCGGGCTGCGCCAGCGGTTCTGAGCAGAACTGTGCTGAAGAACAGACCTGACAGAAAGATACCCGTAAGCAGGAGCGTCGTTGTGCGCCGCAAAATGAACTTGCTGTACATCGTAATCTCTCCTGAGACTACTCCCGACAAACCAGATTCAGGGCGAACTGGCCAGACCGGGAAGTGTGATCTGATTGTTTGAAGAATGAAACTGTCCTTGAATTCCGATACTCACACAGCCTACAGGGGACGCACGGGCATTGTATCACAATCGGCCAGGGCGCAAGCCAGGAATCCAGGAGTTTTTCTGACCGGGCGGGCAGGAGCGGGCAGGATTATTGCGGCTGGCCTTTGCCATTGAGCGCAAGCTGCGTATCGCCGGAATCGAACAGCTTGCCGGACTGAGCATCAAAGACCTTGTACTCAAAAAAGAGCGGCCCCGAAGCGTCCTTTGGAATGGCCACATTGAAATCAATGCTGGCGCCATTACCACCGGCATCCGACTTGTGCATATCGCGGAAGAGAATCGTTCCCCGACTGTCTTTGGCCATCACTTCCAGCCTGAACCCGTGCGGCGAATTGCCCTGCAGGTTGACCGTCAGCTTAGCCGTTTCACCGGGCGCATAAGCCTGCTTGTCCGGGCGGATTTCACCGACCGAAACATAATCATCAGCGAGCAGCGTGTGCAGGTCAGCTTCACCGTGCGCGAGCATCCGGCCTGCGGCGTCGGTCACCAGATAGGATAATTTCTGTTCGGGCAGGTCATCGGGCAGCTTGAACTGAACCAGCGTGGTGCCTCTGAGGTCGGCCACCTTGCGCTGGCTGATGCCCTTGCCGGTCAGCGTCACGCCCGCACCGGGAATCGGGCGCAGAGCCGAAAGTTCAAGTGAAAGTAAAAACGGGTCGCTTTCACTTTCGCCGCCGGTCAGTTTCGCCTGTACTTTGACCTCGGCTTCCGGGCTGGCTGTGGTGGCCACAAAACGCTGACTGATGATGGCATTCATCGGCGGAGCGACGGCCCAGTTGGCGTCATTGCCTCGTTTGACCGGTGCGATTTTCTGAAAAATCATCACACCGCGCAGGTCATAAACCATCAGCGCATAAAAATCACCGCTCGCGGCCAGTGGCCACAGCGGAAACAGCATGCCTTCCTGCGGCGCGAGCGTGAAGCGCAGCTTGATGGCTTCGGTGAGCTGTTCGCTGCTGCCAAGCTGAATGACAGCGTAACCACGCACGACTCGTTTTTCTTCAAGGTTGGCCAGACTGATCCGGTACTGACCATTGGCTGTTTCAATATCGCCGGAAAGTTTCGGCGCAGTCAGGTAAATCTGTTCCACCGCGACCTGACGCGGACGTGATGCTGTGGGGATTTGTTCGGGAATCGGTGACTGAGCAACGGCAGCCTGCGGGCTGATAAGCACCGCTGAAAGGAGGGAGAGAAGAAGATAAAGTCGAATCACTACGTTACGGCCTTGCATGGCGTCGGCAGTCTGGCATAAAAAGGGGCCGCAAGTAAATGGCTTTGTGGGAGGGCCTTAAGTCGCCTTGATCTGTAGAATCTGGTGCCCCTCCAGCCTCGTCAGATCAGGGATTTACCAGACCCTCCCACAAACCTGTGAAACCTGTCCTGCCGGGACCTGCTCTGGATCAGGAGCAGCGAATCAAACCTTAATTACCGCTCTGAGGCTCTTCCTCTTCGCCGTTGATCAGCACGTTGATCCGGCGAATGATGCCGCGTCGTGACATGCCGCGATTGATCTGTTTGGCCCAGGCGCAGAAAAGCATGTCCTGCTCCTTGGTGCTTTCATTGATGTCAAGCACGAAGCGGCTGAAGACGGCTTTGACGCCGGCAATGTCAACCTGCGTGCCTGAAAATTCCAGATGAATCACCGGGCAGGCGGTTGCGGGCTGAAAGCGACCGACCACATCCTTGATGGACACGCTGGCCGGAATCTGAGTGAGCGGCTTGCCGGTGATGGTGGCAATCTTCTGCCGGGCATCATCAGGCAGGGCATACGATAAAACGCCGGTTACGGAATCGTCTGAGTTGGCTGAAGTCAGCGTCAGCACAGCCTTCCCGCGCACGTCGTAAGCGTCGCCTTCGCTGACCTTGATTTTGCTGATGACCAATTTGGCCGGAGTCGCAATCGTGACCTTGTTGGTTTTCTGCTGCGCCAGGGCCGTTGTGCCGAGCGCGAGCAGAAAGAGGGCGGTGAGAAATGCGCTGATCGTTCTGGTGTTCATTTATTTACAGTCTCCTTGGAACTTGAATGAGGTTGTTCGGGTTGTGTGTTGTGTTACGCCAAGCCTCAGTGCCAGACACTGAAACTCAGGTGCCGGAAAGGGCGGTTCCGGGCTGGAGCAACAGAAACTTTTCCAGGGGTCGTTCATACCGTCACAGGGCGCGATGCGATTTGGGAAGTGCGAGGAGCCGCGCGCCAGTTCTGTGCGGGACCGACCGGACTGAAAAGCAGGCCGGTCAAGCCTTTCAGTCCGGCCACAACTGAGCAGAACCAGTGACCGATGCGCTCCTCCGAAAATCCCCCAGTGAGTCCTGACTTTCGGCCTGAGCGCACCGTGTCTGCTCACACTGGCTACACGCCACAACCTGCCGGAGGTTCCGTATTTTTTTGCGCGGTTCATTTTACTTTTAATTTCGATCCGGGCAGATTGTCCCCCGATGAACCGACAAACCCTGCATTCAGAACACAAAAAATCAGACGTCACCCTGCGCATCGGCGTTGATACCGGCGGAACTTTTACCGACTTTGTCGCCGTCGCCGGACAGCGCATCCTTTCCTTCAAGGTGCCATCAACCCCGCAGGCTCCGGCCCAGGCAATTCTCGCCGGGATTGAACGCATCCTGAACGATGCCGAACTGATTTCAAAATCGCCGCAACTGAGCATCGTGCATGGCACCACAGTCGCCACCAATGCACTGCTTGAACGCAAAGGCGCGCGCACGGCTCTGATTACGACTGCTGGTTTTGAAGATGTCATTGAAATCGGGCGTCAGGCCCGGCCTGACCTTTATAACCTGGCCGGAACGCGCCCGGCGCCGCTCGTTCCCCGCGCTCTGCGTTTCGGCCTCCGCGAGCGTGTGGCTGCGGATGGCTCAGTGATTGAAAAACCTGACCCGGAGCAGGTTCAGAAACTCGCCGTCACGTTAAGCCGCGCCCGCGTTGAATCGGTTGCAATCTCATTACTTTTCTCGTTCGCCCGTCCCGAACACGAGCAGGAAATGGCCGAAGCCATCACCCGACTCGGCCTCCCGGTTTCAGTTTCGCACCGGATTTTACCCGAATACCGCGAATATGAACGAACCTCGACGGTAGTCATTAATGCTTATCTGGCTCCGCGCGTCGGGCAGTACCTCAGAGAACTGGTTGCCGGGCTGAGCGCAACGAGCGCATCAAATTCCTCGCGGTCACAGCAGGCTTTGCTCAGGGTGATGCAATCATCCGGTGGTTCGATTTCCGCTGAAGTCGCGGCCCGCGAGCCGGTACGCACAATTCTGTCAGGCCCGGCTGGCGGCGTCGTGGCCGCGACCGAAATTGCCCGGCTGACCGGCGACACTGAAGTAATGACCTTTGATATGGGCGGCACTTCGACCGATGTGGCGCTGTGGCAGGGCGCGGCACAGACCACCAGTGAAGCGCAGATTACAGGGCTGCCGGTCGCGGTTCCGGTACTCGACATTCACACGGTCGGGGCGGGCGGCGGTTCAATCGCTTTTGTTGACCCCGGCGGCGCGCTGCGTGTCGGCCCGGAATCGGCGGGCGCTGATCCCGGCCCGGCCTGTTACGGCAAAGGCACACGACCGACGGTGACTGACGCCAATCTGGTGCTTGGCCGGTTTGGCCATGCGGGATTGCTGGGCGGGCAGATGCCGCTTGATGAAACACGGGCAGCCGCAGCTCTGGATGAACTGGCCGGGCAGATGTCTGCGGCTTCAGCGCGCCGG
Organism: Blastocatellia bacterium; assembly: GCA_046331565.1. Lineage (GTDB taxonomy): Bacteria > Acidobacteriota > Blastocatellia > RBC074 > RBC074 > DASRDU01. Next base: position 1,233,949 of record JAXLQP010000001.1, on the reverse strand, counting down.
GTGTCGCGTGACGAGGCGGCGCTGGGTGTGATTCGGGTCGTAAATGCCAATATGGAACAGGCGCTGCGGCTGGTTTCAGTCGAGCGCGGGCACGATCCGCGACGTTTTACGCTGGTCAGTTTCGGCGGCGCAGGTGGCCTGCACGCTGTTGCCCTGGCCGCAGCATTGCGACTGCCGAAAGTCATCATCCCCGAAAATCCCGGTGCTTTTTCCGCGCTCGGCGTGCTGCTGGCTGATGTGGTCAGGGACTATTCACGCACGGTGATGCTGAAATTCAGCGGCCCCGAACAAAAGGCGCTGTCTGAAATCGTGCGCCGTCATTTTGCCGAACTTGAGCGGCAGGCCGTCAGCGAAATGCGGGCCGAAGGCTTTTCAGGTTCACGGCTCAGGCTTACGCGGTCGCTGGCGCTGCGTTATGCCGGACAGTCATTCGAGCTTGATGCGCCCTGCGCGAATGAATTGAATGCCCGCGTCGCCGCTTCATTTCATCGCGCACATCAGGAGCGTTACGGCCATTCTGATCCGCAGGGAACGATTGAAATCGTCAGCCTGCGCCTGCGGGCAACGGGCCTCAGCGACAAGCCGCCGCTGCACAGGACAAAGAGTTTCAGAACTCATCAGGCCAGGCCGCAATCATCAACGCTGGTGCGCATCACGAAGCGGCCCGAAAGCATTCCCGTTTATGACCGGCAGCAGCTCAGACCGGGAGCGCGTTTCAGCGGCCCGGCGCTGATTGGCGAATACGGTTCGACCACGCTGCTGCCTGGCGGATGGAACGCTGCGGTGGATGCCTGGCGCAATCTGATCCTGACTCCGGTTCGTTGAAGTGTTGCAGGTCGCTGTGCGATAACTGCAACCGATATGTCCGAACAAATACAACTCGACGTGCTGGCTATCGCGGCTCATCCCGATGACGTTGAATTATCGGCAGGCGGAACGCTGATCAGACTCGCAGCGATGGGTTACAAAACCGGAGTGCTGGATCTGACACGCGGCGAAGCCGGAACGCGCGGCACTCCCGAACTGCGCGCCCAGGAAGCCGCCGCCGCTGCGCAACTGATGGGCGTCACGGTTCGTGAAAACCTTGACCTTGGCGATGCTCACATTCAGGCCGATGACGATTCGCGCACAAAACTGGTCAGAGTGCTGCGGCGGTTGCGGCCTCGCATCATCTTTACGCAGCACCAGGACGACCCACACCCCGACCACGCGCACACCTCGCGCCTGGTCCGCGAAGCGGCGCATCTGAGCGGCCTCGCCAGATTCGATGCCGAATCAGAGCAACCCCGCTGGCGTCCGTCGTGCGTCGCTTATTTCCTTTTTCCGCGAACCCTGCCGCCCACCTTTATCGTAGACATCTCTGACACCTGGCAGCGTAAATGGGAAGCCATTCGGGCGCACGCTTCGCAGTTTTACAATCCGCAGAGCAGCGAGCCGCAATCACGCGTCAGCACTTCGCAGTTTCTCTATGAAATCGAAGCCCGCGACCGTTACTGGGGCGCAATGATCGGCGTCGAATCCGGCGAAGCGTTTTACGTCCGTGAAGCCCTCAACGTCGCTGACCCGGTCGCGCTGCTGACCAGGTCAATGAATATGTATTCGTGAGCAGTGGTTAGTGGCTGGTGGTCAGTGGTCAGTGAAGAGTGAAGTGAGCAGACAGCGAAAGGCTCTTTCACTGTTCACTGCTCACTCTTCACTGACCACTGACCACTGACCACTAACCACTTTCTGAATGAACATCGGCATTACAGTTTTTCCAACTTACGGCGGCAGCGGCATTGTCGGCTCTGAACTCGGCTGCGAACTGGCATCGCGTGGGCATTCGGTACATTTCATCAGTTATGAACTGCCGACCAGGTTGTGCCGGTTGAATGAGCGGATGCAGTTTCATCAGGTTGAGATGTTTGATTATCCGCTCTTTGAGTTTCCGCCGTACACGCTGGCGCTGTCTTCGAAGCTGGTTGAAGTCGCGGCACTGGCAAAGCTCGACGTGCTGCACATGCATTATGCGATTCCGCATGCGGCGTCGGCATTTCTGGCGCGGGAGATTTACAAGTCGGAGCGGTATCTGCCTTTTGTGACGACGCTGCACGGCACTGACATTACGCTGGTCGGATCGCGGGCGAGCTTTCTGCCGGTGACGCGCTTTTCGATTGCGCAGTCTGATGCAGTGACGGCGATATCAGATTATCTGGCCGCTGAAACAGCGCGCACGTTCGGTTACGATCAGGTCGAGGTTATTCCGAATTTCATCAACGCGCAGGATTATCAGCGCCGCGAAAACGCCGGGCTGCGCGCTGAACTTGCGCCGAATGGCGAACAACTGCTGATTCACGTTTCAAATTTTCGCCCGGTCAAACGCATCTCTGACTGTGTGCGCGCCTTTGCCGCGCTGCGTCGGCGCACAAAAGCTGCGGTGCGCCTGGTGATGTGCGGCGACGGGCCGGAACGCAAATCGGCTGAAGCGCTCGCGGCTGAACTCGGCGTGGCCGCCGATGTGCTGTTTGTCGGTTCAGTGCCGAACATCGCTGATTATCTTTCGGTTTCTGAAGTGCTGCTGCTGCCGAGCGACACGGAATCGTTCGGCCTGGCGGCTCTCGAAGCGATGGCCTGCGAAGTGCCGGTGATTGCGACGCGCACCGGCGGCCTGCCCGAAGTCGTGCGCGATGGCGAGACAGGTTTTCTGGTTCCGGTCGGTGATACCGAAGCGATGGCCGATCACGCAGCCAGGCTGATTGACGCGCCGCAACTGCTGCGCGAAACAGGCCGACGCGCCCGCGCCTGGGCCATCGGGCAATTCTCGACCGACCGCGTGATTCCGCAATACGAGGCGCTTTATCAAAGAGTCGTTGGTGAGGCTTATCGCAAAGCGGGCGCGTAATTCCCGCTGCTGCAATTCACGCCGGGCGCGCCTGAATTGTGGAAACGCAGCTATCTGTGAGATAACAAATCGCAGTCGTTCAGGATTAACTCATAAGTTTGACCACCAGTGTCTGACCGTGTCTGTTGTCTTTGACGGTCAGCAGAACCCACAGGAGAAGAGTATGAAGTCACAGCCTTGCGCGATCAGTGCTGCCCGTTCTCACCTGACTGGCGCTTTACATTTACTGCTGCTGGCCGTTTGTCTGCTGCTGCTGCCGTGCGCCGCGATGGCGCAGTCGCAGGCGCTCAACGGGCAGATTGAAGGCGTCGTTTCTGATGCCAGCGGCGCGGCGATTGTCGGCGCGAAACTTACCATTACCAATCTTGAAACCGGCGCCACGCGCCAGATCACCAGCGAAGAGAATGGCGTCTATCGCGTTCCGCTGCTCCCGCTCGGAACTTATCGCATCACAGTCGAAGCGGCGGGCTTCAAGCGGCTGACGCGCGAAGGCGTGACGCTGACCACAGGACAGACCGCGACGATTGATCTGCGCCTTGAAACCGGCGGCGTGACCGAACAGATCACGATCACTTCAGACGCGCCGATTGCCGATGTCGCCAAAATTGATCTGGGCCGCGTGATGAATGAAAGGGAAGTGCGCAACCTGCCGCTCGTGTCGCGCAATCCTTATAACTTCTCGCTGCTGCAGGCGAACGTGACGGGCCGACCCAACGCTGAATTCGGCGTGCCGCGCATCAATGCCAATGGTTACGCCCGCCGCACCAATTATCAGCTTGACGGCAACAACAACACGCAGACCGACCGCGCTGGCATTCGCCTGATGCCGATTTCTGAAGCCTTCGTCAGCGAAGTGCAGCTTGTCACCAACGGCTTCGCGGCTGAATTCGGCAACACGCCCGGCCTGATTATGAATGCCGTCACGCCGTCGGGAACCAATAACTATCACGGCTCAGCCAGCTATCGTTTTCGTCGCACGCCGTTTTCAGCGCGACCATTCTTTTACGGCGGCATCCCGCGCCCGCCCGCCGTTGTTGATGATTTCACCGGAGCCATCGGCGGGCCGATCATCAAAGACCGCTGGCATTTTTATTCCGGCTACGAAAGAGTCACCCGCGATCTGGCGGGCGAACCGCAGCGCGTCGTGACCATCAGCGAGGCGAACAAGACGGCGCTCGTGGCCGCAGGCGTCCCGCAGGATGCGTTCCCCGGTTCGATTCCGGCGGCGCAGCGCGTCAACTTTTTCATCGTGCGCAGCGACCTGCAACTGAGCAGCCAGCATCGCCTGAGCGGTCGTTACAATCTCTTCCGCAACACTTCGCCCAACAACATTGGCGGCGGCCTCAACACGCTGCAACGGAGCATTGATTTCGTGGATGCTTCTGATTCGCTCGGCGTGCAGATGATTTCAACGCTTTCGCCGGAACTGCTCAACGAGTTTCGCTATCAGTATGCGCGGCGCAAATCGCAGAACCTGGCCAACAATAATTCAGGTCAGGGGCTGACGCTGGTGATTGCAGGCATCGCCAATTTTGGCGCGCCGACTGATGACCTGGTGCAGCCGCTGCAGGTGTCGAATCAGATTCTCAACAACCTGACGCTGACCAAAGGCAAACACACGATGAAATTCGGCGGCGGCGTCAACATTGTCAGAGATGAGCGTGTGTCGCGCGCCTTTGCGCAATACACTTTCCCGAACATCGCGGCTTACGTTGCCGCAAAGAACGGAACCGCCCCGCGCGGTTACACGCAATACACCGAAGCCATCGGTGATCCGATGATTGAATACAAGACCTTTTACTATCACCTGTTCGCGCAGGATGACTGGAAGGTGACGCCGCGCCTGAAACTCAATTACGGGCTGCGTTACGATCTTTATGATGTGCCGCAGGCGATCAAAACATCGCCGCTGGCGCTCTCGCAGAATTTCAATGTGGACAAGAACAACATCGCGCCGCGCCTCGGCATCGTTTACGGATTGCGCGAAGGCGACCGCCCGACCGTGATTCGCGCGAGCGCCGGGCTGTATTACGATCCGCCGCTGATTGACATTTACCGCCGCGCCTTGCAGGGCAACGGCAGCCCCGTGTTTCTGAATTTCAGCTTCAGCCCGACCAGTCCTGGCGCACCTGCTTTTCCGAACACGCTTGGTTCGCTGCCTCCGGGCGTGACGCCGCCGCGCCAGAGCATCACCGGAGTCGCGCCGGATTTCGTCAATATGTACGCCTTTCACACCAACGTGCAGATTGAACAGGCGCTGTCGCAGAACTTTTCAGTCACGCTCGGCGCAATTCATTCGCGCGGCAATCACATTCCGATCTATCGCAACATCAACCCGATCAATCCGACCGGCACGCTCGCTGACGGGCGACCCATTTTCAGCACGACGATCAGCGCGGCGACGCGACTCTATCCGAATTTCAATAACGTGCTGATTGCCGAATCGGTCGGCATCTCTGATTACACCGCCGGAGTGCTGACGCTGACCAAACGCTTTGCCAATGGCTATCAGTTCAGCGCCAATTACACCTGGTCGCACTCGATTGATGACGCGCCGGAACAGAACCTCGTCGCCGCTTCGACGCTGGTGCTGTCTGACCCGACCAGTCGCCGCCGCGACCGGGGCAATTCGCTGGCCGATCAGCGGCACACCTTTGTTTTCAGCTTTGTTGGTCGTCCGACCTTCAAAATTGAAAACGCCTTTATGAATCGGCTGGTCAACGATAATCAGGTCGGTGTGATTCTGACCGCCAACAGCGGCGAGACTTTCAACATCACTTCCAATCAGGATGTGAACAAGGACGGCGTGACCGGCTCAGACCGACCGCTCTTCATCGGGCGCAACACCGGAAACACGCCCGTGCAGTTCAATGTTGACCTGCGCTATTCGCGGTTCATCCGTTTCACCGAACGCTTCAATGCTGAAGTCTTCGGTGAGTTCGTCAACGTCTTCAACCATCGCAGCATCTTCTCGGTCAACAGCGTCGTAACGACCGATGCGAATGGCGTGTTGTCAGCGCCGCTGCCGGATTTCACGACTCGCAATCCGACCGCGCTCGACAGTCGTCAGTTCCAGCTTGGTTTCAAATTCAACTTCTGATCTTTATCTTCCACGAAGGCACACGAAGCAGCACGAAGATGAGTGATTTATCCTGAACCGGGACGCGCAACAATGGCCCGCCAGTTCACCACAGAGAACACAGAGCTTCACAGAGAGTGCATAGAATCTGCTCTCCTCTGTGAACCTCTGTGTTCTCTGTGGTGAACTTCATTGTTCCAGGCTTCAGTGATCTGAGCTGGTGCCGTTTCGTGTGACTTCGTGGATCCCGGTTTTCTCCATGAGTCCGAAAGAAGCTTCTGAACGTTTTCCTGCTCCTGTTTATTCTTCCAGTGTTCTCACTCACAACTTTGCTGACGGGCAGAAATATTTTCTGCAGCCGTTGATGCACATTCATTACGCGCACGCGCTGATGCTGGCTGAACGAAAGATCATTTCGCCGGAAGATGCGCGCGCGATTCTGCGCGGACTTGATCAGCTTGATCTGAAAAAGATCGGCGCGGCAAAGTATGACGGCACGGTTGAAGACCTGTACTTTTATGTCGAACGCGAACTGTCGGCGCTGATTGGCGAAGAGGTCGCGGGCAAACTGCACATTGCGCGCAGCCGCAACGACATTGACGTGACGATGTACCGGATGAAGCTGCGCGAAGAGATTCTGCTGACGGTTGATGACCTGATCGCCCTGCGCGCCGCGCTGATGAAACTGGCGCGACAGCATCTCTGCACCGTGATGCCCGCGCACACGCACACGCAACCGGCACAGCCGACAACGCTCGCGCATTACCTCTCAGCTGCGATTGAATTCATCACCCGCGACATCGCCCGCTTCAAAGCCGCCTTTGCCACCGTCAATCGCAATCCGCTCGGCGCTTGTGCGATTACAACAACCGGCTTTCCGATTGATCGCAAGATGACGACCACGCTGCTCGGTTTTGAAGGCATTGCGGAAAATTCATACGGCGCAATCGGCGGCATTGATTACCTGATGGAAACGATCAGCGCGCTGGCGACGGCGATGATTTCGCTCGGCAAATTCGTGCAGGATCTGCTGCTCTGGGCGACGCAGGAGTTTTCATTCATTCGTCTGAGCGATGCTTATGTTCAGACGAGTTCGATCATGCCGCAGAAGCGCAACCCCGTGGCGCTCGAACACACGCGCATCATCACCAGCAAGGCTTACAGCCAGGCTGTCGCTGTGATGACGAGCGTGCACAACACTCCGTTCGGTGACATCGTTGATGTTGAGGACGACCTGCAGCCGCTGGTCTTCAATACATTCGTTGATGCCCGTCGCGCCATCAGCCTGCTTTCAGGCGCGGTCGGTTCGATCACGGTTGACGAAGCGAATCTGAAACGCCGCGCAGAGGGCAGTTGCCTGACGATGACTGAACTGGCCGATACGCTGGTCAGGGAAGAGAAGCTGAGTTTCAAGGCCGCGCACCGGCTGGTCGCCCAAACAATCAAACGATTGCCTGACGCCGAGGCCAACTGTGCAACGACGGTTGAGACGCTGCTGAGTGTGGCCAGAGAATCACTCGGTCGCCCGCTCAACACGCCGCGTAAAAAGCTCGAAGCCGCGCTGTGCCCCGTCAACTTCGTGACCGTTCGCAAAGTCATCGGCGGCCCTGCGCCAAAGACGGTTGAGAAGTTTCTGGATGAACAGGACAGGCTGGCGAACGAAGATCAGAAGTGGCGCAGGAGCAAAGCCACACTGCTGGCGGCCTTTCCGCAGCGCATCAACAGTCGCAAAAAGGCCTGGCTGGCCTGAATGAAACCATTATCAGCGTGAAGTTGAGATTACCGTGAACCGGGTTTACACTGCGCGCAGCCGCATCCCCCCGGATTGTCAGCAGAAGGTGAAGAGTTATGCCTGAGACACTGACCGAAAAACCATATGATCTGAAAGAGATCGTCAGCAAGCTTGTGACCGAGGATGATGAACCGGTGGACAACATATTCTCAGCCAAACAGCAGCGGCTGCTGGTCGAGCCGCTTTACAGTTCGTGGATGCCTGAACCCGATGAAGACCATCCTGCGCCGCGCACCTTTCTGGCTGATGCCAATGTCGGTGTGTTCTATTCAGTGCGTCAGCCGCCGCTCGTGCCCGATATGTTTCTGAGCCTGGACGTGGAGGTCAACAAGGACTGGCACGCCAAAGAGAACCGCTCATACATGATCTGGGAGTTCGGCAAAGTGCCGGAAGTGGTGGTCGAAGTCGTCTCGAACCGCGAAGGCAACGAACTCGGCAGCAAAGTGCGTCGCTACGCCGAAATGGGAATCAATTACTACATCGTTTTTGACCCGATGCAGGAACTGAGTGAACAGGTGCTGCGGATTTTTGAAATAAGCTCCGGCAAGAGCTACCGCCTCCGTGATGATTTTGTGCTGCCGACGGTCGGCCTGAGCGTGACGCTGTGGCGAGCTGTGTATGAGGGCGTTCCCGAAACCTGGCTGCGCTGGTGCGACAAGGCCGGAACCATCATCCCGACCGGAGCCGAACGTGCCGCCCGCGAAGCCGAACGCGCAAATCAGGAGGCCGAACGCGCAAATCAGGAAGCCGAACGCGCTGCCCGCGAAGCTGAACGTGCAAAACAGGAGGCTGAGCGCGCTGACCGGGCAGAGGCTGAACTGGCACGGCTGCGCGAGGAACTGGAGCAGTTGCGCCGATCATCAAAATAAGTTCAGGTCAGCTTCCGGCTGTATTTCCGGTCTGCCAACAGAGTTGTCTCAGGCTCAGTGAAAGGCTTACGACAGCCTATGTCCCCGAAAACCGGTTCACCCCTTCTGCAAGCCGCGCCTGCGGTCATCTGCCTGCTGCTGGTTATGTCATCCGCGTCTGCACAGGACAAGGCTGCGCTTGCCCGCGACTATATTCCGAAACTTGAGAAGAACCTGACTGAGAACATTGCGCGGTTCTGGTACTCGAAGAGTCTCGACCAGGCGAATGGCGGTTACACGATCAACTTCGATGCGCAGGGAAACCCGAACGGGCAGACCACAAAGATGATCGTCACTCAGGCGCGCACGGTCTGGCTCTTTGCGCGGCTCGCCCGCGCCGGATACAACCGCCGCGATTACCTCGCCGCTGCCGATCACGGCTTTCGCTTTCTGAAAGAAAGAATGTGGGATGCGACAAACGGCGGCTTTTACTGGGAGGTTGACGCGACCGGGCGGCAGAAGCTGAAACCGAAAAAGCATCTTTACGGGCAGTCCTTCGCGCTGTACGCGCTGTCTGAATACTACCTTGCCAGTCAGAAAAAAGAGGCGCTGGAACTGGCTGCGCGCCTGTTCAATCTGCTCGAAGCAAAAGCCCACGACAAAACATACGGCGGTTATCTCGAATACTTCAACGAGGACTGGACGGTTCCGGCGGCGGATGAAAACGGCTATATGGGCGTGCCGCACGGGCTGAAGCTGATGAACACGCACCTGCACCTGCTTGAAGCGATGACCACGTTTTATCGCGCAGGCAGGTTGCCGCTGGCGCGTGAACGGCTGCTTGAACTGATCACGATTGAAAGCAATGCCGTCGTGCGCAAGGGCCTGACCGCCTGTACTGACAAATATGACCGCAACTGGCAGCCGCGTCTTGACGGCGAATGGGCGCGCGTTTCTTATGGCCACGATCTTGAAAACATCTGGCTGCTGATTGATGCCTGCGATGCGGCGGGCGTTTCGACTTATCCGCTGCTCGATCTGTACCGGGCGCTTTTCGATTATTCGCTGAGGTATGGTTACGATGCGGCTCAGGGCGGTTTTTATGACAGCGGGCCTTTCAATCAGGAGGCGAACCGGCGCGACAAAATCTGGTGGGTTGAGGCTGAAGCCATTGTCAGCGCGCTTTACCTGCACCGGCTGACAGATGAGCCGAAGTATCTTGAAATCTTTCGCCGGACATACGATTTCATCGAGAAATATCAGACCGACTGGCAGCACGGTGAGTGGCACGCCACCATCACTCCCGAAGGCGTGGCGCAGGGCGACAAGGCGCAGATCTGGAAAGCCGGTTATCACAATGGCCGCGCTATGATTGAATGCCTGGCGCTGCTGAAAAAGATGCAGCAGCAGTAATTCACGTCAGGCAGCGCGTCGGGCAGTCTCGATTCGTTCCGTCAGGTAATCATTCGCACTCTGTTCTTCCCTTTATCGAACGCGAAACAACCAGGCACTGGCTGGCGAGCCGCGGGCTGGTCAGCCTGCTTCCATGGAGGAAAACAAATGCGCAAACTCATGCTGTTGATCCTCATCCTCAGTCTGGCCTGTGCGAATTACGGTTTTACAGGCGAGGCCGGGATGAATACTGCTGCCTGGAAGGCGGGCGGGCCTGTCTCGTGGAGCGGTGATCTGTCACCGATCAGCAAAGCCGACTGGAGCTATGAACGCGCCGGGCATCTGCTCGAACGCGCCGGTTTCGGCGGCGCGCCGGAAGAGATTGAAAAGCTGGCGCGGATGACGCCGCAGCAGGCGGTCAGTTACCTGATTGATTACGAAACGATTGACACAGGCGGCCTGCCGAAGTTTGAAGAGTCGGGCATCTATCCGCATGGTTACAAATACGCTTCAATTCAGGACGGCGTGCGGCAGGCGATGGCGACGGGCAAGGCCTTCGGGATTCCGGCCAGGCAGGAAGGCGCGCTGCCGTTTCAGCCCGGCATCAATGAATTTTACACGCTGCTCTGGAGCGATTTCGGCGAGATTCGCCGCGTCGCGCAGTGGTGGGCGGAACGAATGCTCATCACGCCGCGCCCGTTTCAGGAGAAGATGACGCTCTTCTGGCACGGACATTTTGCGACAAGTCAGGAAAAGGTGCATCGCCATCAGAAGATGCTTGGAATGATTGAAACGCTGCGGCAGAAAGCGAATGGCAACTTCCGCGACATTCTGATTGCGATGGCGCAGGATCCGGCAATGCTCATCTGGCTCGACAACAAGGACAACGTCAAAGGCAAACCCAACGAGAATTTCGCGCGTGAAGTGATGGAACTTTTCACGATGGGCGAAGGTCAGGGCTACACCGAAAAGGACATCCGCGAAATAGCCCGCGCCTTCACCGGCTGGACGATGACAAAGGATGAAACCGTGCAGGACGAAGGCAGATTCATTGACGACAAGAGCCTGCACGATGACGGCGTCAAAACATTCCTCGGTCAGACGGGCAATTTCAACGGCTACGATGCGATTGACACCATCCTGAAACAGCCCGCCACGCCGCGCTTCATCACAAGGAAGATCTATCGCTACTTTGTGCGCGAAGAGATTACGCCGGAACTTAACGACCGGCTGGCAAAGGTGCTGCTTGAAGCGAAGTATGATTTCAGGCCGCTGCTCAAAACGATCTTTCTGTCGCGTGATTTTTACAGCGAAGCCTCTTACGCCACGCAGATCAAGTCGCCGGTGCATCTGCTGATTTCGACCTATCGCAAACTGGGATTGAAAACGATTCCGGGCCTGCCGGACTTTTATGAAACATCGGCATCGCTCGGTCAGGGGCTGCTGCTGCCGCCGAATGTGGCCGGGTGGGCCGGAGGCCGGACGTGGATCAATCCGGCCACGCTGCTGACCAGGGGAAACTTTGTCGAGACGCTGCTCTTTCCCGACCCGAATAAATTCATCGCGCCCGACAAGGAGGTGGCTGAAGGTTATCGCAGGATTCCGCTCAGCTTTCCCGAATATCACATCACGCCGTACATCTGGAACGCGAAGCTACAGAAGATGGAAGCAGTCACGCCGCAGATTTATGACTATTACCTGACCGGCATGACGCTCGAAGCCGCAAAGAATTTTGCCGCGAGCCAGGGCGAGAAGAAGTCAGAAGGCGGCACGCCGCTCGCCGAACAACCAAAAGAGAAGGGCAAAAGCCGCATGTCGGTGGTCGCCAACGGCGAACAGTACAACCTGGCAGTCGGCGTTTATATGGGCGCAGTGCAGGCCAGCGACCGCGTCAAACCGATTCCGCGCACGGTGGCCGAAGTCAGCTTTACGCGAATGATCCGCGACGCAAAGGTGCAGACAGTGGATGAAACCGCTGATTACTTCATCAAACGCTTTCTGCGCCTGCCGCTCAGTGACGAACGGCGCGCGGCGGTCATTGCGTTTCTGAAAGGCGAACTGAAATCAGACCGGATCAATTATTCAGCGGCGGAACTTGAACCCGCCCTGCGGCGCACGGTTCATCTCATCCTGAGCGCGCCGGAATATCAACTGGCTTAACTGGCCCCATCCCTGAAGCACGAAGAAGCATCAGACAGGATTTACAGGAAGAACAGGATCATGCTGCTGAAACAGACCTGTTTCATCCTGACCATTCTGTCAATCCTGTCAAAAAAGCTTCGTGCTGCTTCGTGCTGCTTCGTGGATGATCTTCAACGGAGACTGATTATGCTGATCAAAAAAGAGAACTGTGGTTGTTCGCGCCGCGATTTTCTGCGCTCAGGATTGTACGGGCTTGGTGTCTCGGCGGCGTTGCCGATGTTTCTGCAACGGGTCAGCGCTGCGCAGGCCGCCGGAGTGCTGGCCGGAATGAGTGAAAACCATCCGAACCGCATTCTGGTCGTGCTGGAACTGAGCGGCGGCAATGACGGGCTGAATACGATTGTGCCTTACGCTGATGATGCCTATTACAAAGCGCGTCCGACACTGGCCATCAAGTCGAAAGAGGCTGTTAAGCTGAATGACCGCTTCGCGCTGCATCCGGCGATGACCAGTTTTGAATCGTTATTCAAGGACGGCAGGCTGGCCATTGTGCATGGCTGCGGCTATCCGAATCCGAACCTCTCGCACTTCACGGCGGCTGAGTGGTGGCACACTGCCGTGCCGCACGGCAACGAACCGTTCGGCTGGCTGGGTCGGTACGCCGATGCGAACCAGCCGCAGCCGGTTGAAAATTACATCGTCAACATCACGACGCGGCAGACGCGCGCAGTGGCAAGCGCGAAACAGTCGCCAGTGGTTTTCAAGGATCCGAAAAAGTTCGGGCGCGCTGGCACTGACGAGCAGCAGAGGGTCTTTGAGACATTCGGCAAAGTTTATCCGACCAGCAACCTGTCGCTTGATTACCTCAACAAGGTGTCAAGAACCGCGACGGTCGGGGCAGCGCTCGTGCGCAATGCCTGCGCTGAGTACCGCACGCTGGTTGATTACGGCAGCGACAACGATCTGACGCTTGATCTCAGGAAAGTCAGCGGAATGATCAAAGCCGGATTGCCGACGCGCATTTTTTACGTCAGCCAGGGCGGTTACGATACGCACGCCGCGCAGGCTGGTTCACAGCAGACGCTGCTGATTTATTTTGCCGATGCGCTGCGTGGTTTTATGGAAGACCTCGAACGCATCGGACGCGCTGACGACGTGGCCGTGATGGTCTTTACTGAATTTGGCAGGCGCGTGAATGAAAACCTGAGCAAAGGCACCGATCACGGCACGGCAACGCCGATGTACATGGTCGGCAAAAACGTGAAGGGCGGTTTTTACGGCCAGATGCCGAGCCTGACCGATCTTGACGATGGCAATCTGAAGATGACCACCGATTTTCGTTCGGTCTATGCGACGATGCTGAAAGAGTGGATGGGCTTCGATGACACGAAAGCAGTGCTGAAAGGCGACTATCCGACACTGAACGTTTTTGGCTGAGAGTCAGTGCAGACTCTGGTGATGAACAGAACAGGCCGCACCCCCGCAGTGACGAAGTCATTCGTTCTGTTTCCTAAACCGCGTTGCTCAAGACAGAACGAATGACTTCGTCACTACGGGGGGCTTCGAATATCTCACGGGTTCCTGACTTGACGCTGACGGGTTTACAGCTTCAACTGCCGCGCGGCCAGATCCTTCATAATTTCTTCAGCGCCGCCGCCGATCATATTGACTTTGACTTCGCGGTAAATGCGTTCGACACGCTCGCCGCGCATATAGCCCATTCCGCCGAGAATCTGCACAGCCTGATCGGCGCAGAACTGCATCGTCTGTGTTGCCAGATTTTTCAGCATGCAGGTTTGCGCGACCAGCAGACTGGCATCGCCTGTGCGCTGACCGACGCGCCACGTCAGGTCTTCGAGCAGGGCGCGTGTTGCTTCAATTTTCATCGCCATATCAACCAGTTTGTGGCGAATGACCTGGCGCTCGATGAGTGGTTGCCCGAACGTCCGGCGTTCACGCGCCCACGCGAGGGCATCCTGAAAGCAGACCTTTGAAAAACCATACGCGCCCGCCGCCATCCCCAGCCGCTCGGCATTGAAATTCTGCATAATCAGCCTGAAGCCCTGATGCTCCTCGCCAATCAGATTCGTCACCGGCACGCGGCAGTTGTCGAAATAAAGATGCGCCGTATCCGACGCCCACCAGCCCATTTTCTTCAGCGGCGTGCGCGTGAAGCCGGGCGCGTCGCGTTCGATGAGCAGCAGCGCAATGCCGCCTGCACCGTGTTCAGCGGGTTTTGTGCGCACCGCCACCGTGAAGTAATCAGCGCGAATGCCTGACGTGATGAAAGTCTTTTCGCCGTTGACGACGTAATGACTGCCTTCGCGGACGGCGGTTGTTTTGAGGCTCGCCACGTCTGAACCGCCCGCAGGTTCAGTGATGGCCAGCGCCGCAATCTTTTCGCCCGCAAGCAGCGGCGGCAGGATGCGCGCTTTCATTTCACTGCTGCCTGCGGCCAGAATCGGCGGCGCAGCGATTGAATGCGACAGCAGCGAAGCCGAAACGCCGCCGCTGCCTGCCTGCGCCAGTTCTTCAGCCGCAATCAAGGAAAAGAAACGATCAGCAGGCGTGCCGCCATACTCTTCGGGATAGCCAAGTCCGAGCAGTCCGATCTCAGCGGCCCTGCGGTACAGCTCACGCGGAAACTCTTCGGCTTCATCCCATTCACTGACGAAAGGCGCAATTTCACGCGCTACAAAAGTGCGCATCGTCGCGCGAAACTGTTCGTGTTCGGGCGTGTAATAGTTCGTGTTCGGTTGCGGATTGAGCATAGTCAGCAACAAAAGTTTACGTCAGGCGCAATAAGTTCAGGGGCAAAGCTTTTTCACCACGAAGAACACGAAGAACACGAAGAGAAGAAAGAAAAGGGGAAGAAGAGAAAAGGGGAAAAGGAGAATCAGATCCCACGCGTTCCCTTTCGCCGCTGCTTTCTTCTCTTCGTGTTCTTCGTGTTCTTCGTGGTTGTCAAATGCTGCGACTGCGGACGTGGTAATCCTCCCACTTCACTTCAGCGGTTGCCTTTGCATAGTCGCGTGTGTGTGATGACCAGTTCTGCGTGATTCTGCCATCAGCGGTCTTGTACCAGGAATGGCAGGCCGGATCGGCCCACGTTGTTTTGGCAAGCGCGGCCTGAAGCTCGGCATTGAACTGATCCTGCGCTGACTGTGTGACTTCGATGGCAGCGAGGCTGCGCTCCTGCATTGCCTGCAATGCTTTCACGGTGTATTCAACCTGCCGTTCCAGCATAAAGGTGATGGCGTTGTGGCCCAGATTGGTGTTCGGGCCGTACAGCATAAACATATTCGGGAAGCGCGCCGTCGTGATGCCAAGATATGCTTCGGGATAAGCGGCCCACGCTTCGCGCAGGTGCAATCCGTCCCTGCCGACCACATCCACCGACCATTGCCAGCCCGTCGTTTCAAATCCGGTGGCGTAAACGATCACATCGAATCCGTGTTCCGCGCCGTCTGCGGTTCTGATGCCTGCGGGCGTGATCTGAGAAATCGCGGTGGTTTCGAGCGTCACATTCGGGCGCGTGAGGGCCGGATAAAGATCATCGGCAAAGAGCACGCGCTTGCAGCCAGGCGGATAATCAGGCGTGAGTTTGCGGCGCAGTTCAGGATCGCTGATCTGTTCATGCAGGTGATCGAGCGCCATGCGGGTAAAGGCGGCGCGCCCGACTTCGGTAAAACTGAACGCCTGCCAGAACAGGTAATCGGCCCACAGGTAAATATCCTCGCGGTTGTGCAGCGCAACGTGCGGCTCGGTCATGATCAGCATCTTCTCTTCGTCAGAGATCGGGCGATCACGACGCGGCAGCACCCAGTTGGGCGTGCGCTGAAAGACGGTCAGGTGCGCGGCCATCTTCGCCACTTCGGGAATGATCTGAATGGCGCTGGCGGCTGAACCAACGACCGCCACTCGTTTGCCGGTCAGCTCAACGCTGTGATCCCAGCGGGCCGAATGAAACGACGGGCCTGCAAAACTGTTCAGCCCTTCAATGTCCGGCAGCAGCGGGCGATTCAACTGCCCAAGCGCCGGAATGATTACATCGGCTTCATACCTTTTGCCCTGCCGCGTCGTCAGCTTCCAGACAGCATTTGCGTCATCCCACACTGCCGAAATAGCTTCGTCGCCGAGTTGCAGATGTGGCCGCAGGCCGAAGTTATCAGCCAGGTCTTCGGCATACTGCTGAACTTCGTGATGACGCGGAAAGAGGTGGCTCCATTTCATACTCGGCGCAAACGAAAACTGGTAAACGGCAACCGGCGTATCGCAGGCGCAGCCCGGATAAGTATTGTCGCGCCAGGTGCCGCCGACTTTCGCGCCCTTCTCAAGAATCACGAAGTCATCAAACCCGGCTTCCTTCAGTTTGATTCCGGCGCACAACCCGCCGAGTCCTGCGCCAATGACTGCTGCGTTCGGGTGATCAGGCATAGGTTCCTCATCTGATGCATTTCAAAACAGAATCATGAATCCTTCCTGCTCGAAGTGATGGTCTCTGGTCAGCACCTGCTGAATGCCACGTTTCCGGCACACCAGCATTGAGATGCAGTCAGTCAGACTGTAGCCCTTGTCGTCGCGCAGCCGATAAAATTCCACCCCTTCTGAAAACGATTCATGTGTCTGGGCAAGAACGGTGACATTCGGGTAAAACAGTATTTGTTCACACATCGCACTAACAATTCTGCGCCGATGCTGACCTGCCTCAGCATAAAAATTGAGGAACTCGGTCAGTACTTCCTCTGTTGTCACTACTGAAATATCAGGATGTGTCTGATCGAATGCTTTTTGTTGCCGCGTGCCACTGGTCAGCGGGATTGGTGAGGGCAATCCAGTAAAAGGTGTCACCAAAAACTTCAACCATGTGAGTCATTTTGTGTGTCTGGGCGCGCCATATAAATAGTGGTCGTGATTTTCTGCGCCGTCAGCAGGCAATTCGCGCCACTGCTCCAAGGGAAGTTCGCTGCTGAGTTCTTCAAAGATCGCTGAAAGTGGTTTCTCCCTCGATGATTTCCTCTGCTTATGCAGCGAATTGACAAAATTCAGCACCTGGCGCATTTCTTCCTCCGTCAATACGCTCAGTTGCTCCTGGATCGTTTGTTGCAGGTTTGCTGACATACAAAAATTCTCCTTTGACCATTCATTTTAACCTCAGCAGCAACAAAGCCAAACTATAACGTGTGTCCCGCCGCACAACCCGCCGAGTCCTGCGCCAATGACTGCTGCGTTCGGGTGAATACTCACAGGTTCCTCCTGACTGGCAACGAAAGTGTGATAAGTAAACCTGACTATAAGTGCAGTTGTACCGTCAGCATCAATTGAAACGAAAGTTCAGGATGAGCGCCTCTCCTTTCGCCCTTTGTTTGCCCAGCCGCCAGCAACGAGAAAGCCTGCACCTGCCCGCAGGGCAATTCGATTTCAGGCTTGTTTCTCAATCATCAAACTTACCGGCTGACCCACACGGAGCCGACCTCTGCGCGCCACTGTTCCATAAACTCCTGCATGATTCTGGTTCAGATGCACGAACGCTTTCATTATGCGCGGGTTCTGTCTGGCTGTATCCGGGTCAGGATTAATCATCAGGCATCGCAGATCGCGCATCGTTAT
Source organism: Blastocatellia bacterium (assembly GCA_046331565.1). GTDB lineage: Bacteria > Acidobacteriota > Blastocatellia > RBC074 > RBC074 > DASRDU01. Next base: position 1,216,205 of record JAXLQP010000001.1, on the reverse strand, counting down.
GTCCACTACAGGGCCTGTGTCGGCGCTGCCAAAAACTAACCTGCTGCCAATCAGGAGGCTGCCACATAACTCGTGCACCGGGTCGCACATTAAGCGGCTGAAGAATAACCCCCGGGCCTGAACGATAAACCATTGAATTGTCAGGCCGCAGCAAGGGCGCTGACCATAACGTAATATCCATCAGGATCACGCAGTGCGAACTCACTGGTGCCGGTATTTGGATTCACATGAGGTTCCTCTTCCAGTTCGGCGACAAGCGTGCGCGCCCGCAGCAGCGTTTCATTGAAGTCATCCACGCGGAAGAACAAGAGCAGCCCATTGCCAGGCTGAGCGTGATCGGGACTGGTCAGGGGCGGATGTTCGTGAGCGCCCCACTGGTGAAGGCAAAGCAGGACAGTTCCATCCGTGTCCAGAATCTGCCCGAAGTCATCATGCGCCGGAGTCGTTTCCGGCTGGCCGAACAGCGACTGATACCACTTGAAGCTGCGGGCAACATCAGCAACGCCGATGATTGTCCAGGTTCGCTTCATCGTTTCCTCCTGTGGCTTAATGCCCGCGTTCAGCATGGCTGTGAGCAGCATTGCATTAACCATAAGAACCGCGCTTCACCGCTTCCGCCGCAACGCATTGTCAGATGTATTTTCGTTAGTAAAGCAGCATTAAAAAGGCAATGCCCAAGGCTACAGCTCCAATCGCAAGAAGCACTCCGCTAAGCCATAGGCACAACTCCGATTTTTCGAATTTTTGGGTTCGTCGCTTTTCGTCTCTGCCTACTTCTTTGCCTATCTCAACATTTAGCTTATCCATTTTTAAATGCGGATTGGCGTCTGGGTTTTCCTTTAGTATAAGAAGTTTGATGGCTCTCATGTGGTGGAACATTCCATCTGAGGCTAAAAACCTATGCAGTAGTGCACAAATGACAGATAAGGAAAATGTTATGAGAGCAATGAGCACCATAGAGAAAAACTTTTTGCTTTGCATGGCGCTCTTAACGCTTCCTGTAGTGCCACTGCTGGCCAGAATCGTCAAGAAAGCCCCGATAGCTGCAATTCCTGCTAGGGCCAGGCGCATGACCTCAGAAGCAAAACTCTGAAATCTATCGTGAAGCTCAAGGTCAGCTTTATACCTGATGTCAGGAATCTCGATCTTAACGCCTCGTAGAAAGGGGGATGATTTCTTCGTATAGCCACTTTCGCCTTCGACGGGCAGATCAGAGTCTCTTGGTTTGGGCTTCATAGGCAGATTCAGAGTAGGGACATCTCAAGCTTCACTGCGTTTGATGCTGAGTCTGGTGTCACGACTGGAAAGCGGGCGCAGCCGGATTGTGCGCCCGCTCTTCAGTCGTGAATAACAACTGAGGTTTACTCTTCCTCTTCCTTCCGCACCCGGCCTTCAGCCACCGCCTGCTGCACGATCTTTTGTGAAAGATGCGGCGGGACTTCGTCGTAATGCGAAAACTCCATGTGGTATTCGCCGCGCGCGCTGGTGATTGAATTCAGCGTTTGCGGGTAGGTCAGCATTTCGGACATGGGCACCTGGGCCTTGATGATCTGATTGTTGCCCTTTGAATCCATCCCCTGAATGCGACCGCGCCGTGAATTGAGGTCGCCCATAATGTCGCCGGAGTATTCCTGCGGGGCGATCACTTCAACGTGCATGATCGGTTCGAGCAGGACGGGATGGGCCTTTTCGATCATGTTCTTGAAGGCTTTGCGTCCGGCCATCTGGAATGACAGGTCGTCTGAATCTACGGTGTGATAGGAACCGTCAATCAGTTCAACCTTGAAATCAATCAGCGGATAACCGGCCAGCGCGCCTCTGGCGGCGGCGTCCTTGATGCCTTTTTCAACGGCGGGCCGCCACTGCTGCGGAATCGCGCCGCCGAAGATTTTGTCCACAAAATCAAACCCGCTACCGCGCGGCAGCGGCTCGAAGATGCACTTGCAATCACCGAACTGGCCGCGCCCGCCGGACTGTTTCTTGTGCCGACCCTGGACTTCGACGCGGGCCTTGATGGTTTCGCGGTACGGCACCTTCGGCTGGTGCAGCGTGACTTCGACGTGATAACGGTTTTTGAGTTTGGCGACGACGGCTTCGATGTGCTGCTGGCTTGAACCGCCCAGCTCGAATTCCTTGGTTTCGGCGTTGCGGATGTAATGCAGTTGCGGGTCTTCTTCAAGCAGCTTGTTGATTGCGCCGGAAAGCTTGTCTTCGTCGGCGCGCGATTTCGGTTCGACGGCGAAATGAATCGAAGCTTCGGGGAATTTGACCGGATCAAAGTAGATCGGTGAAGCCTTGTCTGAGAGCGTGTCGCCGGTCGTGGTGTCTTTCAGTTTCAGCACGGCCACGATGTCGCCCGCGTGGGCTTCGTTGATTTTCTCGACGCTCTTGCCCTGAATGACGTGCAGCGGCCCCAGGCGTTCCTGTGTGCCGGTGCGCATGTTGGTCAGCGTGGCGTCAGATTTGATGACGCCCGAAAAGACCTTCATGACCGTGATGCGGCCAAAGTTTTCGACGATGGTTTTGAAAACGAAGGCTGCCGGGGCTTCGCTGTCACCGACCTGGCGTTCCAGATCGTCAGCCGGATGATCGGCGTCAGGATGCGCGTGCACTGCGCCCAGGTCGGACGGGTAGGGCGCAAACTCCGCGACCATATCCATCAGCGTTGAGACGCCAACCAGCGAAGTGGCCGAAGTCGCAAACACCGGCATCAGCACGCCTGAGAGAATCGCTTTCTTGATGCCGCCGATGAATTCATCGTCGGGCAGCGTTCCGGCCTCAAAGAAATGTTCCATCAGCGTATCGTCCGATTCGGCGACGGCTTCGATCAGGCGTTCGTGCGTTTCGTTGATGTAACCGCGCCCGTCTTCGGGAATCGGAATCTCCTTTGCCTTGCCGCTGGCATCAAATTCCCAGGCTTTCATGCGAATGACATCAACCACACCGCGAAAGTTCTTTTCCGAGCCGATGGGCAGCGTGAACGGCACGCAGTGAATGCTGAAGGTTTCGCGCAACTGGTTGAGCGTCGCGCCGAAATCAGCGCGCTCCTTGTCGAGTTTGTTGATGACAAACAAACGCGGGCGGGCGCGTTGCAGTTCGTTGCAGTATTCCCAGGCCTTTTCGGTCTGCACGCCCACGCCGTTGACGCCGTCAACGACGAACACTGAGGTTTCGGTCACGCGCAGCGCGGGTTTGGCATTGGCGATGAAGGCGGCATAACCGGGCGTGTCTACCAGATTGATTTTGACGTTTTTGTATTCGGCGTAAGCGGTGCCGATGTTGAGGCTGATTTTGCGGGCAATCTCTTCTTCGTCGAAGTCGGTGGGGGCGGTGCCTTCGTCCACGCGGCCCAGGCGCGGTGTTGCGCCAGCCACAAATAGCATGGCGGCGACGAGGGAGGTTTTGCCCGCGTCGCCGTGACCTACAATGCCCAGGTTTCTGATCTCCTGTGTGCCATAAGTTTTCATTTCCTGGCTCCTTTCAAATGACTGGTTAAAGTCCGCAGCGGACTGTGTTGATGGATGGAAAAACCGCACGCCGACAACAGGCCGGTGCCCGTGATGCGCGGTCAGGGTCAACAGATGGAAAAACGGATTGCAATGAACCGGCTGACTGAAACTGCTGTCGTGTCAGGTGAAATCGCGCCGCAGTTCAATCAGGCCGAACTGTCAGCAGATGGTCAGCGGTTTTTTGAGGATTTTCTTTTTCTGCCGGTGGGGTGAAAGCGGACTGGCAGAACGATGAGCAGATAAAAAGAAAGTATGAGTGCTGGTGTGGGATAAAAGGACGAATCCTGTCTTCATTCGCCGTGACTCCCTTCAGATCAGAATCAGGAATTCTGCTGTGTGGCAACTGCCTGTGCGGCAGTCGCCAGGGAGCATAGCACAGGGGATGGAATGGGAGAAGCGGTCAGGTCAGCGGTCTGTCATCAGAGGATTGAGGCGCCGGATTAAGGCACCCGAATTTTTCTGAAGAAGCGCGGATTCCAGCTTGTCCCGTCAGGCGAAAGCGCCCTGCGTCCTCTGATTTGCCGGGCCGCAAGCCGCATTGCCCGGCGCAGCAGTGCTGACACCCGGCCCGATCCGGCTGGCTGAGATCCAGACCCGGACGACATCGCGGCAAAGAGTGCTGGTTGCGCGTTCTGCTTCCACAGCGCGGCGTAATCACTCTGTTGCGGCGGGCTGGCAAAAAGCTGAACTGAAGCCTGCTTGCGGGCAATGATCAGCAGGTAGACGGGCTGCTGATTGACCAGCGTCACCCGCTCTCTGATCAGATCAGGGTCAGTTACTTCAAACCATTCAGCATCGGGCCGGTCTTCAAACAACAGCATCTGCACCAGGCTGAAACCGTTCTGCTGACTGAAAATTCTGAAAAATAACTCCGGGCTGAACTGGTAAAAACCATGACCGAGAAAGTTGTTTGCCGGCGTGATGCCCAGAAAACAGCCGCCCGGTTCGATCATCTTCAGACAGTTTCTGATCGCTGTCGGAAAGTTGAAGATGTGTTCGAGTGTGCCTCCGTCCAGCACCACGCTGAAGCGGTTGCGAAAGCTTTCATCTATCGGCAGATTGAAATCGTGAATGACGCTGGCCTGTTCATAATCAGAAGCGTCAAATGAACAGACCTCGTCTGCGCCGAGCAGCCTCAGCAGCGGCTCAGCATAACCGCCGCTTTCGCTCAGCAGCCTGCTGATTTCAGTTTCACTGAGCGAACAGCCGAACTCAGACAGATTGCGGTTCAACGCTGCGGCATCCAGATGCAGACCCTGCCGACCGATCATGGCAGTTCTCTCAAACGAGACGCCTTTGTTCCTGGCGTAAAGTAAAAACCTGGTGCCGTTGACATCCAGTCCCATCGGTTCCTCCCTGCATATGCAACAGTCGCTCAGCCCGACCGGGCAAAGGCTGATTAATCGGGGAGTGAAAACACAGGGGAAGTGATCAGCGGGGAAGTTGTGCGAGCAGATTATTCAATATGGCTGGTGAAACAGTAAAGCCTGCCTGTAAGCAGAAACTTCAACTCTGATGGTAAAGAGTCATCCGCCAGGATGGGTCAATGCACAGCCCTGGGTACGCACGCTTCCAGCGTGCCGGACTGCGGGCAGCCGTTGTTTCCGCGAAGCAGGAACACGCTGGAAGCGTGCGTACCTTTCTATTGATCGAAATCAAGCGTTTCAAAATGATGGAAGCCGGAGCACGCTGGAAGCGTGCGTACCCAGGGCTGTGCAGGGCGGATTACTCATCGCCCGCGCGTTTCCGTTCCTTTTCCCTGAAGGGTTGTTTGAGGCCGCGTTCGGCCTGTTCGCGGGTGTCGTAAACATTCGGACGCGCGAGGACTGAACGGTATTGGGCGAGGGCTTCGGTGCGCTTCCCGGCCAGGTCGTAAACCTGGGCGGCGCGCAGCAGCGACCACGTAATCAGTCCCGGTTCGGCTTTGGCTGTTTTCGGGACGGCCAGAAACTGTTCGGCGGCGCGCTCGAACTGCTGACCGCTGGCCAGGGCTTCAGCGTACTGGTAATGAATCAGGTCAACAGCTTTGCCTGCGTCGGCGCTTTTCAGCAGTTCTTCGTAAATCGCAAAAGCTTCTGCCGACCGCTGCAACTGTGAAAGCGTCGAGGCCGTTTCCAGGCGAATCAGGTAATTGCGCGGGAATCGCTGGCTCAGGTTCTGCAACTGTTTGAGCGCGTCTTCAGGGCGTTTTTCGTTCTGGTAAATGGCAATCAGAATGACGCGCGCATCGTCGTTGATGTAGTGGCCTTTGTTCATCGCGTCTTCGAGCATCGCCAGCCCCTTTGACCGGCTGCCGCGAGTGCCGACCATTGCCGCCAGCGCCTTGAGCGGAAAAGGCAGGCTGCCGACGATGTAGTTATAAAGTCCAATGGACATGTAAGCATCGTAAAAATCCGGCTTCAGTTTGACGACCTGCTGATGATAATCAACACAGCGCGAACCGTTGCGCAGCGCGCCAATGAATTTGCGCGCCACCGAAGCGTCATAGCTGCCCATCACACCGTAGACCGTACCCAGAAAATAGAGCGCGTCAGGATCTTTTTTCGCAGTGCGATTGACCAGCGCCAGGGCTTTGGTTTTGGCGCGATTGATGGTGTCACGAAACTGCCGGTCAACCGCCGGGTCAACGGCATCGCCTTCAGTTTCCTCTTTGGCTTTGTCGGCTCCGGCATAAAAACTTTCGTTCTGATAAATGCCTGTTTGCAGGCGGCGACTGCGATTCAACTGATCCAGCCAGATCAGCGTGGCGAGGTACAAATCTCCTGCCGGATGGTCAGGCAGGCGGCGGCGAATCTCTTCAAATTTGGCGCGGGCAGTCGTGTAATCAAGGTTGTAAACCGCGTCATTGGCTTCACGCCGCAACGCCACAATGTCATCAGGCAGCGCACCGCTGGTGATGGCAGGCGCTGTAGTATCGGTCGCAGTGGTCTGAGCCGTCACCGAAAACGGCCACAGCAGCAGCACAACCGAACCAGTGATTGCGAGTCGCGCAAATGTCTGCCACGATTCTTTCACCTGCCTGGTCGTCACGATCAAAAGCGCAGTCAGGTTGCCGCCGACTTCCTTCCACGCCCCGCGTCCGGGTATCGGCACAAACATCAGCAGGAAGTTCAGGGCCAGCAGCGCGCCCTGGATGATCGAAAGTGAGCGTTCGGTCATGGTTGTTACCTCAGTTAATGAATTTCATCCGTCAGTCAGCCGCGATGACCTGTAGCGCGTGCGGCACGACTTCAAAACGCATTGGCAGTTTTCCGGCCAGTTCACCGTCAAGCTGCACAAAAACTTCGGGCCTGGCTTCGGCGCTGATCTGCTGCGCTTCCAGGTAAGTCACTCCGGCGCAACCGGTGTGTCGGCCTGTCAGCGCCAGCGCGGCGTAGCCGATGTAATCAAGACGATTGCGCGAATTGAAAATGCAGACATTCAGTTTGTCGTCATCCATGCGCGCTCCGGGCGCAATTCTGAACCCGCCGCCGTAACCCGGCGAATTTGAAATAATGGCGTAAGCCGCTTCGTAATCGCGCCCGTCAACCCTGAGCGCAAAGGGCGCGAGCGGCCAGCGCATCAGGTAATCCATCGCGGCGACGAAGTAAGCGCCTTCACCAATCCGGCGTTTGAGCGGCAGATTGACGTTTCTGACCATCGCCGCGTCCAGCCCGATTCCGGCCATCAGCAGAAAATATCTTTGCCAGCCTGTGTCATCCTGAATTGCGCGGCCCAGACTAATCGTTCTGGTGCGACCGGCGGCAATGAGTTGTGACACTTTTTGCGGATCGCACGTCAGTTTCAGTTCCTTCGCAAAAACATTGGCCGTCCCGCACGGCAGGACGCCCAGGACGGTCGCTGATCCGGCCAGTTCCTGCGCCGCTTCATTGATCGTCCCGTCACCGCCGCAGACGATCAGTGCATCGTAGTTTGCCGTGACCGCTTCACGCGCCAGCCGCGTGGCGTCACCGCCGCAGGTCGTCGCCTGCGCCACAACCATCAGCCCGTCAGCTTTCAATGAAGCTTCAAGCCGCCGGATCACGTTCAGGTTTCCATGCAGCGCACCGGCATTGGGGTTGTAAATGATTAAGACACGCCTGATCTCTTTATTCATCATTGCTCCGCCAGGTGAATGGCAAATCAGATGCCAGCCCTGAATTGCGTGGCCCGGCATTGAAAACAAAACCGTTATGGTTTCAGGAAGCGCCCGCGCCGCAATGTCGCAGGCAGGCTCAGTCTGACAGGTGCAGGGTTTTGCCGACAGTCCTGACGATGATCGCTGTCAGGCAGGCAGTAACAAAACACTGAAAACCACAAAGGACGCGAAGAACACGAAGAAATGGCAGAAACGGCTGATTATTCCAAAGTGCTTTTCAGGGATTATCACCGTGTTCTTCGTGCCCTTCGTGGTGAAAGCCTGGCCTGCTGACGCGCCTTCCTTACTTTGTCTCGATTTTCCTGAGCAGATTCAGAAAAGACTGTAGTTCGGCAGGCAGCGGGGCGGTGAAATCGAGCCTTGCTCCGGTGACGGGATGAGTGAAACTCAGGCGCTCGGCGTGCAGGAAGGGGCGATTGAGTTTTTCAAGGGCGGCGCGAATCCGCTGGTCTTTGAGATTGTTCAGTCGCCCGCTGTCATAAGTCGTATCGCCAGCCACCGGATGCCTGGTGTGCGCCAGATGCACGCGAATCTGATGCGTGCGCCCGGTTTTGATCTGCACATCCAGCAGCGTGAAATCGCTGAATCGTTCGACGACTCGAAACAAGGTCAGCGCGTGGCGGCCCTGTCCCGCAGGCCGCACCGCCATTCTGACGCGGTTGCGCGGATCGCGCCCGATTGCCGCATCAATGCGGCCTTCACTTGCTGCGACCATTCCGTAAACCAGCGCCAGATAACTTTTCTGCACCGTGCGCTGCTCAAACTGCGCGGCCAGTTGCAGGTGCGCGCGATCAGTTTTGGCCACGACGATCAGTCCCGAAGTCCCGACATCCAGCCGATGCACAATCCCCGGTCGCAGCGCGCCACCGGCCTGCGACAACTGATTGAAATGCCAGACCAGCGCATTGGCGAGCGTGCCTGAACTGACGCCCGCGCCGGGATGTACAACCATTCCCGCAGGCTTGTTGATGACGATGAGTTCATCATCTTCAAAAACAATTTCGAGCGGAATCTGTTCCGGCCTCGCTTCGAGCGGCAACGCTTCGGGCAGTTCCACCTGAATTTCATCCTGCGCCCGCACCTTGTAACTCGGTTTGGCTGGCCGGTCGTTGACGGTCACATCGCCGCTTTCAATCGCCCGTTGAATGGCCGAGCGGCTGACATCACCGAGTTGCGCCGCAAGAAAAGCGTCAAGCCGTGTCCCGGCGGCTTCAGTCGGAATTGTAATGTTGACGATTTCGGCAGACACCTTGCGAATTATCTATGGCGATGAAATGAAACTCAGAGGCAAGTCCCTATGTCCCCAGCTTCATAATGACCTCAACCGTCTTATTCACTGCTCTTTGGCTGCGAGGGTTGACCTGAATGAAGACGTGCGTCGGGTTCCAGGCGGAAAATTCATCCTTGCTGACCCGCAGTTCATACTGGCCTCGCGGAATCCTGCCAAAGCAGAATATCCCATCCGCACCAGTTTTACAGGCAGCAACCCTTTTTGATTCTTTGATCTTTCCCCTGACAGGATGGTAATAGTCGTAAAGTTTATGGCTCGGCGGGCTGAATAATTCAACAAGCGCGTTTTCCATAGGGTTAAGATCAGGCTGTAGTACAACGCCTCTGACAACACGCAGCACCTCGTCTTCTTTGTAAATAACCAGTTCATTGCCGCCCTGGTATGTAGTTTCATTGGGTTTTGGGGGCGAGCATTTGCAGTCCTGCTTATTAGTAACAAAGCCGGAAAGCAAGAGAATCAGTGTTGCTGCTATTGCTTTCATACGCGGGTCTCTGTGCGCTTGCACCGCCGCCTGATGAGGGGCAGGTTTCAGAATAGATGAGTCTGTATTTTCAGGCTTTCAGAAGCCTGGATCAGCCTTCTGTTAGGTCTCTGGCCGCTGCGGTAGAGTGAACTGTCAGTTCACTACTGACTTCAGGATAGAATCACCTTAAAAGTCATCAGCGAACTGTCGGTTCGCTGTACATCCACCGAGCCTCTATACTGTTATTTCCTGTCTACAAAGCTGAAACCGATCTGGGACATAAACCTGATTCCGCTCTATTCGATGTAAAGTTCCTTCGGATAGCGTTCGACAGGAGCGCTGGTTTTGCGGGCCAGGGCGAAGATGTTGTCGCCGCGCAGCGCAGTGGTGATGTCGACCTTGCGCAGCAGTTCGAGAATAGCCGGATTTGAGCGCAGCCACACATCTTCGGTTTCAAGCTCGACGACGGTAAAACCGGCTGCGGAGAGCGCCAGCCCGATTTCATACGGCGCATATTCGCGGTTGTGCTGATCCACAGGAGTTTTCAGATTATATTGCGACAGCAGGTAGGGCGAGCAGCCGACGAGCAGGCCTTCAATGGCGCGGGCGCTGGCAATGTTGGGCGTCGTCAGCAGCAGAAAGCCATCCGGTTGCAGCACGCGATTGCATTCCCACAGCATATGCATCGGGTCGCGTTGCAGGTGTTCGATCAGTTCGCAGCACAGCACGACGCGAAAGTGTGAGTCAGGGTAAGGGAACTCGTCGCTTTCGACATTGAAATTGCGCAACTCGAAAGTGTATTTGTCCGGCCCGTTCTGCTGCTGCATCATTTCGTGCGTGACCTTTTCATCCGACTCCCAGAAATCGGCGCAGCAGACTTCGCTGTAACCGCAGAACTTTCTGATCGCGGGCGCCAGATGCGTCAGGCTGCCGAGTTCAAGCAGCCGCTCATTCGATTTCTGCGCGGGCGGAATGCGTTGCAGCGTAGCCACGAAGCGGCGCAGGTGCTGCCGGGTGTATTCAATCTCCTTCGGGTCGCTGATGAAGCTGAGAATGTAATCAACCGTTTCTCGTTCGTCGGGCGAGAACTGATCGAGTCCTTCGTGCGCGACCTTCTTCCAGTCCAGAATGCGGTCATACAACGCCTGCTCGCTGCTGTCGGGCAGCGCCTGCGTCGGTTTGAGGCCGCTGCTGCTGGCCAGTTTGCGAAACGATAAAAGCTGCATCTGCGGCGACTGCTCATCAATCATCGGCACCGCGCCCGCGCCATTGCCCGCAACCTCAGCCGGAACTGCGGCTGATAACGGCTCTGAGATCGGGGGATTTGAGATTTGAGAGTTTGAGACTGATGAACTGGATGAACTGGCTGAAGCCGGAGAATTGATGTGAGAAGCGCGCAGCCTGCTGAGTTCACGACGCAGTTTGTCGAGCCGCTGCTCGAAGACCTGCAATAACAGGTCGGTGCGGTCAACGATGTCCTGCCGGTTGTTGTGCAGCCTGCTGTCAACAAGGCGTTCGTGAGCTTCCATCCGGTCATCGGTGCGCTGTTCGAGCGCATTGAATCGCTGGTCAATGTAACGATCAATGGCGGCGAGGCGTTCATCCAGCCTGACATCCGCCGCCGTCGCCCGGCTGTCAAAACGATGGTCGAGCAACTGCGCGCCTTTGACGAACTGCTCATCAAGCGACTGTGACTGACTGGCAAACTGCTTGTCGAGTCGCTGCTCGATGCTGGCCAGGCGGTCGTCGGTGCGGGCGTCGAGTACCTGCTGATACTGATCCTGCCGCTGATCCTGATGCAGCGCCAGCGCACTGGCGCGCTCGTCAAAGCGGGCATCAACTGCGCCTTCATAAGTGTCGGCGCGCACATTGAAACGCTGTTCGATTTCGCTGACCTGCTGCTGCCACAGCGCAGTCAGATCCTTTGCCAGAATCAGATATAAATTGCGCATCATCGTTCTGACGCGCTGATTCAGACTGACTGGCGCGGGTGATTTTTCGGGCGCAGGGTTCAGTGCCGTATCGGGCTGCTGGTTATTTTCTTCTCCATTGCTCATAAACTTGATCGTAAACCGACTGAGTTTCGTGTGCGGCGCGTTGCCAGGAAAACAACTCTGCCCGCGCCAGTCCGGCCTGCCGGTAATGCTCACGCATCTGTGTATCATCAAGCAACCGGGCCAGTGCTTCGGCTAAAGCTGGTACATCTCTCGGCGGCAGCTTCAGACCGGCTTCACCGACGACTTCGGGCAGGCTTGAAGTGTTGCTCGTGATAATCGGCGCGCCGCAGGCCATCGCTTCAAGGGGCGGCAGGCCGAAGCCTTCATACAGCGATGGATAAATAAACGCCTCAGCCGCCGAATAGAGCGCGGGCAGGTCGCTGTCTTCGACATAACCGGTGAAGCGGATCAGTTCGTTCAGTTTCAGCTCATCCACCAGCCGGTAAATGTCATCGCATAACCATCCGCGCCCGCCGCACAACACAAGCTGCGGGCGATGCGGCGTGGTGTGAATCAGCTCATCATAAGCGTGAATCAGTGTCGCCAGGTTCTTGCGCGGTTCAATGGTTCCGACATAGAGCAGATAAGGCTGCTGTAGTCCGTGACGTTGCAGCACGGGGCAGCATTCTTCAGCGTTCCAGGGGCGCAGGTGTTGTCGGGCCGCTTCGTAAATCACGCGAATGCGTTCGTCGCTGATGCCCAGGTATGAAACCACTTCGCGCCGCGTGGCTTCGCTCGGAGCAATAATCATCGTGGCGCGGCGGGCCATCATCGGCATGCGCCGTTTGCCGCGCGCTACGTTCTCTGATTCGTGCGTGTCGGCCTGGGCAAACAGCGACAGATCGTGAATCGTCACAACCGTCGGGCAGGGCGCAAAGACCGGCACGCAGTAATTCGTTCCGTGAAAAACATCAACGGGCGTCAGGCGCAGCAGCGCGGGCAGACCGATCAGCCACCATTTTCTGAACGGTTTGCGCATCGGCAGAAACTGTTTGTTCAGATTCGGCGGTTTGCTGCCGTTGTGATGATCGAAGGCAAAGTCGAAGGGCGAAAACAGATCGTACTGATGATCGGGATGCACGCGCGCCAGCCATTCGGCCAGCGCATCGGTGTAATGTCCCACGCCGGTCTTTGCCGCGACCAGCGGAATGCCGTCCAGAGCTACTCGCATAACGAAGCAATAACATACGCCGCGCGCAAAGATCAAATCCGGCATCGCCTGGGCGTGCCTTGTGTTAGCGTGCCGTCTCGGCTATAAAAAGCCCCGGTCGAAAAACTTTGAATCCTTCAGAAATTAACCGCAGCCGCAGGCCCGTTGAGATTCCTGCCCCGTCCGCGATGAGAGGCCGACTGTGGTGATAATGACTTTTGATGAAACAGCGAGTAGTAATCATTGGTGGCGGCCCGGCGGGTCTGACGGCGGGTTATCTGCTGGCAAAACAGGGTGTGCCGGTGCAGGTGCTGGAAGCCGATCCGCATTATGTCGGCGGATTGTCGCGCACGGCTCAGTACAAGGGCTTTCATTTCGACATTGGCGGTCATCGCTTCTTCTCGAAATCAAAAGCAGTCGAGGATTTGTGGACTGAACTGCTGCCGCACGACATGCTTGACCGCCCGCGTTCATCGCGCATTTATTATCGCGGCAAATTCTTTTCCTACCCGCTCCGTGCCGCCGATGCGCTCGCCAAACTGGGCGTGATTGAATCAGTGCGGTGCGTTGTGTCTTACCTGTGGGCAAGAATCTTTCCGGTGCCGCAGCCGCGCAATTTTGAGGACTGGGTTTCCAATCAGTTCGGGCGTCGGCTCTTCAGCATCTTTTTCAAAACCTACACTGAAAAAGTCTGGGGGATGGATTGCCGCGAGATTTCAGCGGACTGGGCGGCGCAGCGCATCAAGGGGCTGTCGCTTGGCCGGGCCATCATTCAGTCCCTCGGTTTGCGCAGCAACAAAGGCCGCGGCGATCGGGTCATCAAAACGCTGATTGATTCGTTTCGCTATCCGCGCAAGGGGCCGGGGATGATGTGGGAAAGAGCCGCCCGCCTGATTGAGCAGATGAACGGCGAAGTGCTGATGGGCCGCAAAGTCACTGCGCTTGAATTTGACCGCTCAGCCCGCGTCTGGCGCATCACGATGCAGGACGGCGCAGGCAGGCAATCAACTGTCGAGGCCGCGCACGTGATTTCATCAGCGCCAATGCGTGAGCTGATCAATGGCCTGACGCCGAAACTGAGTCAGCAGGCCCGCGATGCGGCGGCGGCGCTGCGGTATCGTGACTTTCTGATGGTCGCGCTGATTCTGAAGGATCGCCAGCTATTTGATGACAACTGGATTTACATTCACGATCCGGGCGTTAAGGTCGGGCGCATTCAGAACTTCAAGTCCTGGTCGCCGGAGATGGTGCCTGATCCGGCGCTGTGCTGTTACGGCCTCGAATATTTCTGTTTCGAAGGTGATGGCTTGTGGACGAGTTCAGATGAAAAGCTGATTGCCCTGGCCGCTGAAGAACTGGAAAAGCTCGGCCTGGCTGCGAAAGCCGACGTGCTGGATGGCTGTGTCGTACGCAGCCCGAAAGCTTATCCGGTGTACGATGATGATTACGCGCACAACGTCAGCGTGATTCGCGCTGAACTCGCACGCGATTATCCCCGGCTGCATCTGGTCGGTCGCAATGGCATGCACAAATACAACAATCAGGATCACGCGATGATGACCGCGATGCTGACGGTAGAAAACATTCTGGCTGATCGGGAGCTTTACGATGTCTGGCGCGTCAACGAAGACGCCGAATATCACGAAGCCGGAACCGCCGGTTCAGCGCCTGAATTAACCAGCGAACGACTGGTTCCGGCCAGAGTCAATGCCCCGTGATTTCACGCCAACCGGAAACAGGCGTCACGAAAGAGATTCGAACCACCCCCGTCGTGACGAATTCATTCGTTCTGCTTCAGAAACAGCAGCTTTCAAAACCAACGAATGAATTCGTTACTACGGGGGTGACTCCAGCCCCTTTTGTGATGCCTGGATTCAATGACAGTGCCCGAAGCGCCCGCTGGTCAGGCATCAGACCCCGAAGATGACTGCTTCTGCTGATTTCACTCACCGCACAGAACAGCGTGAAAGACTGATTTTTGCGGCGGCGCTGCTGCTGCTGCCGGTGATTTATTTTCTTCCGGCAGTGCTGGGGCGCACGGCATTTGCACACGGCGATGCATGGATTTCCAATCTGGGCGTGCGCGTGCTGCTCGGTCGCATGCTGGCGGCGGGGCAACTGCCGCTCTGGAATCCTTACACGTTCGGCGGCATGCCACTGCTCGCCAATGTTTACACGGGCGCGCTCTATCCGCCGAACTGGCTGTTCGCCATCCTCTCACCGTCTGTGGCGCTCAATGTGCTGATGATTACGAGTGCGCAGCTTGCACTCACAGGAACTTACCTGTTTGCGCGGCGCATCGGAATGACGCGACTCGCGGCGCTGCTGGCCGGACTGATTTTTACTTTCAGCGGATTTTTCATCGGTCATCTCGATCACATTCACCGGCTGACGGCGATTGTCTGGCTGCCCTGGGTGCTGCTTGCGATTGAGCAGCTTTATCTGAAAGCTGAATGGCGCTGGGTGGTGTTTGGCGCAGCGGTGATTGCGCTTCAGCTTTTTGCGGGCGATCCGCAAATGACGCTTTACACAGCAATGCTCGGTGCGGCTTATGCCGTCTTTATTCTGCTGGCGAGAGATGACGGCGTGCAGCACTGGCGATTCATCGTGGCTGGTGCATTGATGTCGTTAACGGGTGCGCTGCTTTCGCTGCCGCAACTGCTGCCCGAACTTGAACTGATGAAGCAGGGTGAGCGGGCACAACTCAGCTATGAATACTTTGCCGGGTATTCGCTGCCGCCTTCGCATCTGGTGTCGCTGATCTTTCCGTATTTTTTCGGCGGCGCGTTTCTCAAACCCTACAGCATTCCTTACTGGGGCGCGTGGAATGAAATCATCCCGTGCGGTTATGTCGGTCTGCTCGGCCTGCTGCTGATGGTCGTGGCGTGGCTGAGTCGTGAACGACAAAGTCAGGTCAGGTTCTGGACTTTGGTGCTGTTGATTGCGCCCGCGCTGGCCTTTGGCGGCTATCTGCCGTTCGGGATGAATCGCTGGTTGTATGAGCTGCCGGTTTATCACCTCTTTCGCGGTTCATACCGCCACTGGTTTGAATTCACTTTTGCTGCCGCGATGCTCGCCGGATTTGGCGTCATGAAACTGCGCGAAGTGAAGCAGGCGAGGGCCGCTGAACTGGCGAAGGGCAGCATAGCGATTCTTTTTCTCGCGGTCGTGGCGGTGCTGATGCTCTGGCTGTTTGGCGGTGCATTATTCAAAACCGGAACTGAACGGCCTGCCGGAGTCGGTTCGCTGGCGAGTGCTGAAGCTTATCTTCCGCTGATGACTTTTGTCGGCGGCGCGCTGGCGTTGTGGTTTTATGCGGCGCGGTATCGCTTTTCAGCTTTGCTGCTGACGGCCATACTGATCATTGATCTGGCTTCGTTCGGCTGGTTCTTTACCTGGCGGGCAGAGCCGAACCGTGTGAATGAAAGGCTGGCTGATCCGGCCACAGTAAAGTTCATCAAATCACGCGAAGCTGATCTGTCATCCTTTCGCATCATCAGTCAGAGCGCGCTGCCGTCTGATTATGGTTTCGAGCCGAAGCAGAATCCTGACAATCACGATCTGCTGAATGTCTCAAACAGCCTGATCGCACGCGGCCTGCAAAGCGTCAGCGGCGATGATCTGTTTCGTCTGGCGCGCGTGATGCAACTGGCCGGAGACGCTGACGCGCACGGCATCATGGCTGACTGGCAGCCGCTCGAAGCGCAGGCGCAGGGCTTGAATCTGCTCAACGTCAAATACCTGCTGCTCGAAAAACATCGCACCCTGTCACCGCCGGATGCCTTGAAAATCGCAGGCGTCAGCTTTGCCAAAACGCCGCTGCACCTGATGCTCGCGCCAGGGCGAAAGTTTCAGACTGAAGTTGAAAACGTGCCCGCCACCGAACTCGCCATCATTTCGCTGCTGTCAGATTCGGTGCAGGTTCCCGATTCCGCTCCGGTCGCGCGCATCAGATTGCACACGAAAGACGGCGGCATCATCGAACGCGAATTGCAGGCCGGGCGCGACACATCGGAATGGGCGTGGGATCGCCCTGATGTCAAAGCTGCCATCAAACATCATCGCGCTGAAATTGCCGAAAGCAAACCGGTGCAGGAGCAGTCCGGCGCTTATCCCGCGCACACATATCTGGCGCGGCTGACTTTTGATCGCGCCGTGATTGAGCGCGTCGAGTTTGAATACGTGCGAACTGACGCGCAGTTGCAGGTGGTGCGCGCTTCGCTGACTGACGCGCAGACCGGAACAGTTGCGCCGCTTGATGACGTGCCGCTGCCGCCTGAACGCTGGCGCAGACTGGCTGAGTTTGGCGACGTGAAGATTTATGAAAACCTGAAGCCGCTGCCGCGCGCCTGGTTTGTCAGCCGTCTGCTGACTGCGCCTGAAGCCGAAATTCTGCGCGCCATCAAAACCGGGAAGCTGAGCGATGGTCAGCCGTTCGACCCGCAGCAGACGGCGATGCTTGAAGCTGAAAAGCAGTATTCATCATTGCCGACAGTGTCAGCAATCAAAGCTGACGCAAAGATCACGCGCTATGAACCGAACCGGATTGACCTGGCGACGCGCAATCAGCAGGCAGGCTTTCTGGTGCTGAGCGAAGTCTTTTATCCCGGCTGGCAGGCGCGCATTGACGGGCGCGAAACTGAAATTCACCGGACAGATTACGCACTGCGCGGCGTCTTTGTGCCTGCCGGTGAGCATCGCCTGGAATTCGTCTATCGCCCGCGCAGCTTTCGCCTGGGTTTGACAGATATGCTGGCGGGGCTGCTGCTGCTGGTGTGCGGTTCTTTTTTCCTGAAGCGATTAGGATGACTGCCACGCGAAAATCCTCATCAGTGATTACAGCCGCTGTGCTGTTGCTGCTGCCGCTGATTTATTTTTTTCCGGCAGTGACGGGGCGCGTGATTTTTGCGATGGGTGATGCGTGGGCTTACAGCCTGCCGATGCGTGTGCTGACCGGCGAAATGCTCAGGCGCGGCACGCTGCCGCTGTGGAATCCGCACGTATTTGCCGGAATGCCGCTGCTGGCGACGGTACAGCCCGGCGTACTCTATCCGCCCAACTGGTTGTTTGCGATTCTGTCGCCCGGAGCCGCGATGAATGCGGTGACGATCATTACTTACCATCTTTCACTGTGCGGAACATTTCTGTTTGCCCGCGCCTTGTCGCTCGGTCGCCTTGCCGCGCTGATTGCCGCCGTCATCTTTACGTTCGGCGGTTTTATGATCAGTCATCCTGAGATGACCAATTACATTGCGGCGGCGGCGTGGCTGCCCTGGATTCTGCTGGCGACTGAAAAAATATCGCGCAGCCGGTCGTGGCGCGAATCGTGGCGCTGGGTGATGGCCGGTGCGCTGATGATCGCGCTGCAATGTTATGCCGGCTTGCCGCAGGCGACATGGCAGACCATTCTGATCTGTGGCCCGTATTTTCTGTTCAGCCTGGTGGAACCCGGCAAAGCTCTTTCCACGAAGTCGCACGAAACAGCACGAAGTGAAGAAATGTCTGTGTTTCGCTTCGTGAATCTTCGTGTGGCTTCGTGGAGGAAATTTCTGTTGGCTGAAAGACGGAGTGAAGACAGCTTTATTCCGCTGCGGCGTTATGTGCTGAGCGTTGTGCTGATGGGGGCGGGTGGTCTGTTGTTGTCGGCAGTGCAACTGTTGCCGACGATTGAGTTGCAACAGCAGGGCGAGCGCGCCGCGATTCCTTACGAAGCGTTTGCGGCTTATCCGCTCGCGCCGCGCTTTCTGCTGACGCTGATTGTTCCTTACTTTTACGGCGGCGGCTGGCCTCCGCTTTATCACGCGGGCGGATGGGATGAATGGTGGCTGCTGCGTTATGGCTATGGTTATGTCGGATTGTCGGGTTTATTGCTGGCGCTGGCGGCGTGGTTTGTGCCGGGCAGATCAAAGCGGCAATCACAGGTCTGGTTCTGGACACTGACCGGCGCGGCGGCGCTGCTGTTGTCGTTTGGTGATTATCTGCCATTCGGGTTGAATCATTTGTTGTATCGCGTGCCGGTCTTCAATCTGTTTCGCGCGTCGTATCGTCACCTGCTTGAATTTACATTTGCGGCGGCGATGCTGGCCGGGTTCGGACTTGAAGGGTTGAGCCGGCTGAAGCGCGACAGCGCCACACGCGCATTGATTCGCAGCAGCCTGGTGCTGCTGATGCTGCTGATTGTGGTCACGCTGATTTTTCTTTTCTTCACGGCGAAACTCGGCGCGCCTGTGACGCCGCAGAGGACGAGCATTACCAATGCTGAAATTCTGGTTCCCTGGCTGATGTGTGGGCTGTGTGTGGCCGGAACGTTGATTTATGTGCAACGGCAAAGCGCGCTGGCAGGCGCGGCGCTGATTATCGTTGTGCTGGTTGATCTGGCTTCATTCGGCTGGTTCACTTACTGGCGCTCGGTTGATTACAGCATTGTCAGCAGACTACAGGATTCGGCGGCAGTCAGAGAAATCAAGGCGCGTGAGCCTGCGCTGCATTCCTTTCGCGTCATCAGCCAGGCGACGTGGCCGTTTGGTGAAAACTATGCTGCCATCGGGCACGCCAATCTGGCAGGCGTCAGCGGATTGCAGGGCGTGACCGGCTATGACCCGCTTTATCTTCAGCGGTCGGCCACGATGGCGGGCAATCTGGATATGTTTGCGATGATGCGCGACAGCCAGGCAACGGGACCTGAAGATCAGCGGCTGAACCTGCTCAATGTGAAATACCTGGTGCGTGAACGTTCGAGCCTGAAGGATGAGCGCATCAATCGCGTGGAGCGCAACGGCGAAATTTATTACGACGGAATTTTCAGTGAACTCAGGCTGGGGTCGGGCATCAGCCTTGATCTGGAAGCTGACGGTGCAGGCGCGTCTGAACTTGAACTGATCTCGGCGGCCTTCGGTGTTGCGCATTATACAGACGGCACGCCGATAGCGAGCATCAGGCTGCACACACGCGACGGGCGCGTGCTTGAAAGGGAAATGCAGGCCGGGCGCGACACTGCCGAATGGGCTTTTGAAAGAAGTGACATCGGGCAGAGCATCAGGCATCACCGCGCCCCTGTGATTCAAAGCTGGCAGGCGAGCAGCGAACAGGGCAGCTTTATCGCGCATCGTTACCTGACGCGATTCAGCTTTGAGCGAGCGGCCATTGATTACGTTGAACTGAAGTATCTGCTGCCTGACGGCGCATTGACGATGCAGCGCGCGCGCCTGGTTGATCGCACGACGGGAACTGAAACGCCGCTTGATCGTCAGCGACTGTCGCCTGAAAGATGGAAGCTGATCGGGCCGTGCGGCGAAGCTGAGCTTTACGAAAATCTGAAAGCAATGCCGCGCGCCTGGTTTGTCAGCGAAACACTGAATCTGAGCGACGCTGCCATTCTGCAAACAATTACGTCAGGCAGGCTGCCCGATGGTCGGCAGTTTGATCCGGCACAAATGGCGCTCGTCGAATCAAACATTTCTTTGCCACAGGCTGACATAGTCGGCGGCAAAGTCAGGATCACGCGCTCTGAACCGCAGCGCATTGAATTGCAGACCAGCAATCATCAGCCCGGTTTTCTGGTGCTGAGTGAAATTGATTTTCGCGGCTGGGAAGCGCGTGTGGACGGCGTGCAGACACCGATTCACCGGACGGATTACGCGCTGCGCGGCATCAGCGTGCCAGCGGGGCAGCATCGCATTGAATTCGTGTATCGCCCGCTGAGTTTCAGAGTCGGAATGATTGCTGCAATCAGTGGGGTGATTTTTCTGATCGGTGGGCAGGTGCTGGTTTGGTCAATGAAATCATTTCAAACGCAAAGAGACAAAGAACACAAAGAGGGGACAGGCTGATCTGGTTCAGAGTTCAGATCAGGATACTGAACAACCAGAGTTGCGCGATTTGCCCGCAATCGCGCGGATAGCGCAACGGGCCGATGATGGATGCCGCGCGATTCTGGCAAATCGCGCAACACATCCCGGAACCGCGATTGAAATCTGAGTTCCGGCTGGCAGCGTGTCGAAAATCAATGCTGATTGCATCGAGAGACTCAGTCATTTGTGAAGCGCATTTCTGAAAGACAACTGGTGTGGCTTTTTATGCTGCTGCTGCCGCTGGTCTGGTTTTATCCGGCGGTGGCGGGCCGGGTTGCGCTGGTGCAGGGTGACGGGTGGCCGCAGCACCTGGGCGTGAAGGTACTGACTGGCCGAATGGTGGCGCAGGGATTGCTGCCGCTCTGGAATCCTTATGTTTTTGGCGGCATGCCGTTGCTCGCTGATGTCTATCCGGGCGCGTTCTATCCGCTGAACTGGATCTTTGCTTTGCTGCCGCCGAAAGCTGCCATCAATACGGTCGTGATCGTGACCTTCTATCAGGCGCTCGCGGGGGCTTACCTGTTTGCGCGTGCCATCGGCAATCGCCGGGTGGCGGCGCTCATCACCGGCATTGTGTATTCATTTGGCGGGATGATGGTGATGTCGCTCGGTAATTCAGCGATGCTGGCCGCCGCAGCGTGGCTGCCATGGGTGATGCTGGCGATTGAAAAGCTGTGTGAGCGGGCGGAGTGGAAATGGATCAGCGCCGGAGCATTGTTTATTTTTCTCCAGTTTCTGACGAGCTTTCCGCAACTGACCTGGCAGACAGCCCTGCTCGGCGGCGCTTATGTTTTGTATGCGGTGACGCTGCGCAAGCGATCTCAGCCGCGCTGGCGAATGCTGGCGGCTCTGGGCGTGATGGCTTTGTGCGGGGCGCTGCTTTCGATGATTCAACTGTTGCCGCTCAGAGAACTGCAGCAGCAGGGCGCGCGCGTGACGATCAGTTATGAAAATTTCGCCTCGCATAACTTTCCGCTGAGTCAGGTGGCCGCGCTGATCTTTCCGTATTTTTTCGGCGGCGCGTCACTGCCGCCTTATCAGCAGCCTTATCAGGGCGCGTGGGGAATTTATGTCACGGCGGGTTATGTCGGGCTGGCGGGGCTGCTGCTCGCGCTGGTGGCGCTGTTCGGCGTGCGGCGGCACACTGCCTGGTTCTGGGCTTTCATTGCTTACGTGGCGCTGCTGCTGTCGTTTGGCGATTCGCTGCCATTTGGCGTGAATCATCTGCTCTATCGCATTCCGGTTTTCAATCTTTTTCGCACTTCGTCGCGGCATTTGTTTGAATTTGATTTTGCGCTGGCCGTGCTGGCCGGAATGGGTGCTGACTGGATGATGAAGGCTGGCCAGGCAGTGGTGCAGAGGACTTTGAAATTATGTGCGGCGGTGCTGGCTGGCATTGTGCTGCTGACGGCGACAGTTTATCTGTCACGCGGTGGCGGCTTCAGACACGCTGAACTGCTGGTTCCGGTGCTGATGCTGATGCTGGCGGTGGCGGCTGTGTGGTGGCTGGCAAAAAAGCAGACGCTGCTTTCAGCTTTGATCGTAGTCATGGTGTTGTGTCTCGACCTGGCTTCGTTTGGTCAGTTCCTGGACTGGCGCACGCTGGCATTCGATGTGGGCGGGCATCTGGCCGATCCGGTGACAGTGAAATTCATCAAAGACCGTGAACGTGATGCGAATTCGTTTCGCCTGCTCAGCCACGCGCCGAATCCGTTTGATAACAGCTACGAACTGCTCAATCACCCGAACATTTCCATCGTGCGCGGACTGGCGAGCGTGAATGGTTATGATGAACTGCGGTTGTCGCGGCCTGCGGCGATGATGGGCGGCATGAGCATTGATGGCAGGGTTACCGATCCGTCAGCTTTTGATGTGAGGCATCAGGGATTCAATCTGATGAATGTCAGATACCTGCTGACCGAACGGGCCGACAATTCGGCGCTGCCCGCCGAACGATGGCGAAAGCTGAATGTGTTTTATGGCGTTGAAGTTTATGAAAACCTGAAGGCGCTGCCGCGCGCGTGGTTTGTCGGTCAGACGCTGACGCTCAATGAAAATGAGATTCTGCGTGCCATCAAGGACAGCAGACTGCCTGACGGGCAGGTTTTCAATCCGACCGAGATCGCGCTGGTTGAGGAAGCTGTGTCGCTGAACGCAACCAGGACATTACAGGCAGAAGTCAGTGTCACGCGCTCTGAACCGCAGCGCATTGAATTGCAGACGCGCAGTGATCAGCCCGGCTTTCTGGTGCTGAGCGAGATTTACTATCCGGGCTGGCGCGCGCGGATTGACGGTCAGCGCACGCGCATCTATCGCACTGATTACACGCTGCGCGGCCTCGTCGTCCCGGCAGGCGCGCATCGCATTGAACTGATCTATCGCCCCGCCAGTTTCATCAACGGTCTGACCTGGGCCTCCTGCGGTGTGCTGATTCTGCTTGCCGGATTTGTGGTGGTGAAACTGAAAGAAAGAAAGCTGCGAAATCAGGGAAGGCACAGCGCGGCAGTGCTGCCCGACTGAGGCGCTGCGCCAACAGCCAGGCCGGGCAGAACAGTTCGGGGTGTTGCGACTGAGGCAGGCGGTTTTTTCAGCAGCCAGATCACGGCTGAAAATTTTGCGCTCGCCGGAATTTCATTCAGGCTGCGCGTGTCATCGCAGTTCAGTTCATACACAGGCCGCGGCCAGCTCATCTGACGCACCATCAGCAGAATCGTGTGATAAGCGGCCTGCTCGCGTCGCCCGGTCAGCAGAATGGCCTGACTCTGCGGCAGCGCATTCAACGCTTCGCGCAGCCTGTTTGTCGGTTCAGGAATCGCCGCCATCGCCGTCCGGTCAGTTTCGCGCAACAACGCTTTCAGATAAGCATCAGTCGAAGCCTCAGGCGTCAGCTCCGTGCCCCAGCCATCAGGCCCCGTATCAGCCAGCGCGAGCAGATGCTGATCGGCCAGCCCTTTCAATCCGAGGCCGATGAACAATGCCAGCACCAGGATTTGCGCCAGGTGAAAAACTTTCATTTTGGGTGACGTTATCCAGCCTTCTGAACAGGGCTATGATACCTGAAGGGAAGAGAGAGAGAGAGGAACACACGGAAATAACGGAATAAACGGAAACAGAACTCATCAGGCTCTGAAGCTTTTCGTGTGTTCCGTTATTTCCGTGTGTTCCGTCATCTCTCTTCCTGCCTCTGACACCACACAGTTCCGCAAACCGGAACAGTTCATCATCTCTTCTCAAACATCCGCTCAGACGATCTGCACCGGCCAGGGTTGTGATTGCAACTGACCGGTGATGACAGTGACAGAAGTTTCCTGCGGCTGCGTGTCAGCGGGCAGTTGGACGGTCAGCAGGTACACGGCATTGTTCGGTTGAAAGGTGAGTGACTGAGGCTGGTATTCTCGTTCGCCGATGCGGACGGTGACATCGCTGGCCGCAGTGTTGCGCTCAAGGCCGTCAACAAAGACTCTGACGAGTGATTTCGGGCCGGTCGCGTGAATGTCAACGCCGCCATCAAAGGCATTGCTGACCAGCGTGATGCGTGGCGGCACGGGTTCGGGCGGCAGAATCGCCACTGTGACCGGATCGGTCATCACTCCGTCAGGCAGGCGCAATCTGACCTGAGCCGGGCCGCCAGGATCGTCCTGCGGAATCCGCGCATTGATCTGCATCAATCCGGCTGTGGCTTCAGGCGCATCAGGATTGATGCCAGCCGGGCCGACATAAACCGGCAGCACGTCGCGCCCGCGCAGTTCAATCACAATGTCGTTGCAGTCGGCTTCTTCAGGAGACAGGCCCGAAACGGTCAGGCCAAGCCAGGCTTTATCGCCGCGTGACGGTACTGCTTTGATTGTCAGATCATCAGCGCGGCCTGTGCCGGTGATGACCGGATGACGGTGAGCATTGATCTGAATGCCAGCCGGGCGTTTGCGCAGCACCGTCCAGAAATACTGCGTGCCTTCACCAACCACGCTCATCAGTTGCGCGCCGAGTTCGCGGGCTGTGCGGCGGCTGTCGGCTTCGGCAAAGGGCGCACCCGTCCACGTATCCTTGGGCATCCGTGCATATTCTTCGCTCGTAATGCCTGCCGCCATGAATTTGAAGATGCCGCCGGGCTTGAGCACTCTGTAGCCGTCGCGGATATTCGAGCGAATCACTTCAGCGTCGGGAATGTGCTGAAAGACATAAGCCGAAAAGATCAGATCGAAATGTTCGTCAGGAAAGTCTGCGAAATCGAATCCGCTGGTTTCGTGCATTCGGACGTTGGGCAGGTCTTTCAATCGTTCGCGTCCGAGGCGAATCATTTCACCGGAAACGTCTGTGCCGTGCACTTCGCCAAAGATGGCGGCAAGGTGTCGCGTCATGCGCCCGATGCCGCAGCCAATTTCAAGCAGGCGCAAACTTTTCGGGTCGCGCCCGCCGGTCAGCACTGGCAGGTCAGCAAGGATGAAATTCTCAATGTCGTGGCGACAGGTGGCGTCAAATTCCTCATCGCTCTGGCCGCGCCGCACGGTGTTGATGTACCACCGGGCATCCTCGCGCGCACGGTCATCCCAGTCGCGTTTCATCGTCGTGGAATAATTGCTGAGTGCTGACTGCTGCCTGTCCGGCTGGCTCATAACTACTGACCTCATCTGATACTGGTTTGCAGAAGGCGGGCAATTTACTACAGCCTGCCGCGCTTGTCACCCTGCGGCCTCCAGGGTAATGTGGCCTTCCGCTTTCGTCAGTCAGCATTCACTGATGACCTGAAGCGTGCGGCTGGCACGCATTGCAAATTCCATTTTCTGTTTTGACTAAATGAATATGTCGGCTGAATCATCAACTGCTTTACAGGACAACGAAACACTGCGCGGGATTCTGGATCAGACGGCGGACGATCAGCGCAACGAATTTTTCTCAACCGGCTGGTGGCACAGCATTGACCTTGGCAACGGGCTGATTACGCCGGGCGTCCACCGGATCGAAGAACTGCGCGACAATTACGCGCGCTTCGGACTGCCGCAGGACATGCGCGGATTGCGTGTGCTGGACATCGGCTGCTGGGACGGCTTTTACAGCTTTGAGTCGGAACGGCGCGGTGCTGAGGTTGTTTCGGTTGATGTCTGGCGGCCTGAGAAATTCTTTGAAGCACACCGGGCCATCGGGTCAAAGATTCAGTTTCACGAACTGAGCGTGTACGAAGTCACAAAGGAACGGCTCGGACAATTCGACATCGTGCTGTTTCTGGGCGTGCTTTATCACCTGCGACATCCGCTGCTCGCGCTCGAACGGGTCTGCGAAGTGTCGCGTGGAACTGCCATCATTGAATCGCACATCATTGACAACGTGCTGCACACGCCGCGCCCGGTGATGGAGTTTTATGAAGTTGATCAGCTTGGCGGGCAGTATGACAACTGGTGGGGGCCGAACGTGGAATGCCTGATTCAGATGGCCCGCGCCGCCGGGTTCGTCACTGCCGAAGCAATCAGAAAAGACGATGTGCGCGGCGTCGTCAAAGCGCAGCGGCAGTGGGATCATCTGCCAGTTGAATCGTCACCTTCGATTCGCATCTGTGATGTGGTCAATGCCATCAGACTTGACCATTCATTCCCGCGTCGCGGCAAACACGCTTACCTGACCATCTGGGCCGAAGGCCTGCCCGCCCGCGCCACGCGCGATGACGTCAAAATCAGGATCGGCGGGTTTGGTGCAAGGCCGGTCTATGTCGGCCCGTCGCACAATCCGGCAGATCAGGTGTTGCGGATGCAGATCAATATTGCGTTGCCGCCCGGTCTTGAGGCAGGCCCGGCATCAATTCAGGTCTTTTATGAAAATCAGATGTCTGAGGCGAAACAGATTGAATTGAGCGAAGGCACTGAATGGTGAGTGTGTCGGCAGGATAATCATCACCGCAAAGAAACAAAGAGCGCAAAGAAAGAAGTCAGACCTGTCTTTCTTTGCGCTCTTTGTTTCTTTGCGGTGAGCTTTTCCTGCCCTGACTGTGAGCAACGGTTAGCGTGCCGGGCGTTCGCCATCGAAGGCGGGAACAGTCACGGGTCTTTCAAAACGGATTCTGAGAACCGTGCCGGGCTGAAGTTTGATGTCGTTGCCTTTGGTCATCAGCACGCCGCCTGCTGCGCCGATGCCGACGGCTGCGGCCAGTCCGCCAAGTCCGCCGCCCGCCGCGCCGATAATCAGGCCGCCAATACCGCCAAGTCCGGCGCCGGTTCCGGCATTGCGTGCCGTGCGTCCGCCGGAACGCCCGCCGCCGACCTTGCCTTCATCGTCTTTGGATTTGAGCTTTTCATCATTGCCGTAATCATCAATGGCGGTGATGACGGTCGCTATCTTTTCCTCGCCGTAAGGCATGCGCATGCGATCAAAGGAAACGGTGATGGTGGCCTGTTTCTGCGGTCGTTTGGCCGCCTGAACCTGCGTCACGCGCCCGATGAATTCGGTGCCGCGAGCAATCGCCGTGCGGCCATCCTTGTCACGCACCGGTTCATAAAGCACCGCGATGACCTGATCGCCAACCTCGCTGAGTTTGGAACTGAGCTGAGTCTGAAGCGAGAGTTTGGCCGTCGTGCCTTCGGCTATGACGATGTCATCTGTTTTCGGCGAACTGTCTTCGGCGGCCTGCGGGCGTGGTTGAGACTGGCTTTGAGACTGCGATGGTGATTGAGCGAAAGCGCCTGGTAACAGGAGCAGAACAGAAAGACTGAAGGTTAAGGCTTTTTTCATTGTGACCTCACTTTGCTGGATAAAACAGGGTCGCGGGCTTGTGATGCGCGCTCTTTGATTCGGGTTCGGCGGTGAAGGTTTCCTGCACCGGAAAAAAAGAATGGCAGACCCGGATGATTTTCCTGTCGCGTTACCAGCGTCGCCGGATGTCGCGGCGCATGACTTCGTCAATTTCAGTATCGCGGCCCCGCGCGCGGTCGGCGTGCTTTTCGTCAAGTTCGCTTGCGCCTGAAGCCCGCCGCACCAGATGCAGCGCGCGGTCGCGGGCTTTTTTGATTTCACGCCGTCCGTCCTCAAACATCACCTCAACGGCAGCGCCGCCTTCCAGCAGTCGCACGACTTCGCCATAAACCAGGCCGGAACCAAAGGCATAAGAGACTTCGTCACCGATGTTGTAATGTGTCTGTTGATTCTTGCCACCAGCTACCATAATGATCGCCTCCTTGTGAATAGTATGCTGCCACGACAGCCGGAGCCAGGCAATCCAAACTGACACTTCAAAAAAGTATGCAATTTCAACGAGAGGATAAAGACAGGGAAGGACTGAGGTGGTTGAGCAGGGCGCTTTATTCGATGACTGCCATGACTTCGCCAGCATTGACGGTCTGACCTTCACTGACGCGGAGTTCAGTGACGCGCCCGTTTTTCGGGGACTGCACTTCGTTCTGCATCTTCATCGCTTCGACGACGAGAATGCCCTGGCCCGATTCAACTTCATCACCGACGGCTTTCAGAATGCGGACGACCTTGCCAGGCATTGGCGCGGTCAGTGTCGCTTTGCCGCTGCCCTTGTGCGCATCGTGAGCGCCTGAGCGCAGCCGTTTCTGATCGCGCACGGTCACCGGAATGCGCTGGCCGTTAACGATTATTTCAGTTTCGCCGCTGGCTGTGCGCTCAGGCAGGCAGCGGAAAACGCGACCATCGAGAATCACCGTAAAGAAACCCGGTTCGGGTTCGCTGACCTGGGCTGAACAGGTCGCCTCGTCAGCAATCATCTGTACTTCGCTGCCGGTGATTTTGAATTCCACCAGCCTGGTCGTGTTGTTAATGTTCAGTTCAAGTTTCACGGTCGTTTTGAAAGTTGCGGTTGTGATTTATCGCTGCTGAAGCCCAGAGATGCGACCCGCCGTTTTCCACCGGCTGATATTCCGGCAGTTGTCTGAACTGTCGGCTGAAGTTTGCTGCTGCGTCTGGCGTGTGGTGTTGAGCGCAGCGACCAGGGCGGCGGCAATCTGTTCCTGACTCAGTTCTTCGGCTTCACCTGTTTCATTTGTTGTCTGAGTCGCGGCCTGGCGTTCATTGAAGCGGGCGATAAAGCCTGTATCAAGATCGCCGCTCAGAAATTCCTCGTCGCGCATGACGGCCTGAAAAAACGGAATCGTCGTGCGAATGCCGCCGACGTGATATTCAAGCAGCGCGCGTTTCATCCGATCAATGGCTTCAGCGCGCGATGAACCATAAGTGGCCAGCTTGGAAATCATCGGATCGTAATAAATCGGCACTTCCCATCCTTCGTAAACGCCGCTGTCGTCGCGCACGCCGGGGCCGGACGGGGTTCGCAGGCGGGTGATGCGGCCCGGTGAAGGCAGAAAGTTTTTCTGCGGATCTTCGGCGTAGACGCGGCATTCGATGGCGTGGCCGTGCCAGCGCACATCTTCCTGGCGAATCTCAAGCGGCAGGCCCGCTGCAATGCGAATCTGTTCACGCACCAGATCAATGCCCGTGACCAGTTCAGTCACCGGATGCTCAACCTGCAACCGCGTGTTCATTTCGAGAAAATAAAAATTCCGGCTGGCATCCACCAGAAACTCAACCGTGCCGACGCTGTAATATTCGGCAGCTCTGGCGATGCTGACGGCGGCTGCGCCCATTCGCGCCCGCAGGTCGGCATCGTTGAGCGGTGACGGGCATTCTTCAATGACTTTCTGGTGACGCCGCTGAATCGAACATTCGCGCTCGCCCAGATGAATCGTGTGACCCTGCCGGTCAGCGACAATCTGAATTTCAATGTGGCGGGGTTTCTCGATGAACTTTTCAATGTAAACCGACGCATCACCGAATGCGGCCTGCGCTTCTGAACGGGCTGTCGTGAAGGCTGATTCAATCTCCTCAGCCGAACGCACCAGCCGCATGCCTTTGCCGCCGCCACCGGCTGCGGCTTTCAGCATCACCGGATAACCAACTTCAGCGGCGACCCGGCGCGCTTCATCGAGATCGGACAAAGGCTGCGCGGTGCCGGGGACGATGGGCGCGCCCGCGCGCAGCGCCGCCTCGCGGGCATTGGTCTTGCTGCCCATCAGTTCGATGGCCGCAGGTGAAGGCCCGATGAACACCAGACCGGAGTCTTCGACGAGGCGGGCGAATCCGGCATTTTCAGCCAGAAAGCCGTAACCGGGATGAATGGCTTCAGCGCCCGATTGTTTTGCCGCCTGAATGATTCGCTCTTTGACCAGGTAACTTGAAGCTGAAGGCGCTTCGCCAATGTGATAAGCCTCATCTGCCATACGCACGTGCAGCGCGTTGCGGTCGGCATCGGAATAAACGGCGACCGGCGAAATGCCCAGATCGCGGCAGCCGCGAATCAGCCGCACCGCAATCTCTCCACGATTGACAATCAGGATTTTCTGGAACATAAAAGTCAGGAAGGACTTTACTGCACGATTGACCGGCCAGGATACCTCGGATCGAAGCGAACTGTGACCGGCAGACCAGGCTGATACTTGTAGCTGCCGTTGACCTGTTCGGGCCGGAGCGTCTGCGAGGATTCGTACTGAACGTTGGAAATATTGTAGGTGTAAAAGATTCTGACCTCAGCGCCGTCACGCTGCAAATCAATGATTTCGCCCTCGATGATGCGCCCGTACCGGAGCAGCCAGGCGGAATATTCATCCTCCTGGTTACGACGCAACAGGCGATTGATGGCGCGAGAAAACCAGCTTGCCATAGGGTTTCTGAGCGACAGCGGTTTGAGTGCAGTGTCAGCGGGGCCGGGGTCTGAAGTTGAAACCCGGACTTCTGGACTCAGAACCCTGGGCTTATTTCGAAGGTTTGTCAGAACCTGACAGGCCGGGAATGCTGTCCTCGCCTGCTGACGAAACAATCACTCCGTCCTGTAACACAATGTCGTCTGCGGTGCCGGTCACGCCGTCAGGCCCGGCGGAAATCAGCCTGTAATCACTGAAACCGGGCGCGCTGTCGCGTGATGCCACAAACGCCGCCGGAGAATAGACGATCTGCTTTTCCCAGTAATCGAGCTGCGGAATCTGTTCCTGACTGAAGGCCTGCAATTCCGCCAGATCGTCCGGGTAACGGCCAAAGGTTTCGTTGTATTCGTGCAGCAGTCGCCCGATCTGATACATCGTGGCGCGGGTCGCTGCCGCGTGTTTGGCCCGACCGTTTTCAATCGCGCGCGGAATCGAACTGATGGTGATGGCGCTGAATGACACCGTCATCAGCATCGCCAGCACGAAGGCGGCATTGGCCAGCTTCAGCCCGCCGAACAGGGCCGGTTGATGCTGAATCAGACGCCGCGCCCGCCGCGCCAGCCACGCCGCAAGCAGACCCAGCGGAATGACAACGGCTGACAGATAAAAGGCCAGCCGGTACGCGTCCCAGGTAAAGATGCGATAGTACGGCAGCTTCGGGTCGAGGCTGAGCAGGTCGCGGGTGAATTTGAGTCCGTCGCCAAAGACCCAGACCATCAAAACCCGCAGCACCTTCATATCATTATTGAAAAGCCAGGCGACAAGAAAGACTGCCACTGAAATCAGCGCGACCGTCAGCGCCAGCAGGGAATTGCCCAGACCGGGAAGCCGCACATCGGGCCGGGCCAGCGGTTCGTCAACCTGTCTGGCCCCGCAGGCCGGACAGTGACGGTCAGTGAATGATTCGGCCTTCCCGCAGCACGGGCAGACCATTGATGAACCGGGGGTGCCTTTCGTCAGGTGATTGGTCATGTGATCAATGGTGATGTACCGGAACCGGTTTGATCCCGGCTTGTCCAGGACTGCTTTTTTCCGGTGACTGACTGGCGCTGTCAGTCGCTGAACTCAGTTCAAGATCGCGGGTCATACGCCAGGTATGATAGAGACGCTGGAAGAATGTCCAGTAAGACATCAGCGTCATCAGCCAGATGGTGGCTGGCATCTTGTTCAGAAACGGGCTTTTTGATTCAGGCCAGACGGTCAGCGAACCGATAATCAGCAGGACTACCCGTTCAGGCCGACGGAAAAAGCCGACATCGCATTTCGGAATCAGTGATTCAGCGCGCGCTGAGGTGTAACTGATCATCACTGACCCGATCAGTGCTGCGCCGGTCAGCGACGCATACAGGGTGCTGTGATATTGCGTGTCGCGGGCATAGAAAATAATGATGCCCAGAAAAGTCACCATATCCGACAGCCGGTCGAGACTGGAATCAAGGAAGGCTCCGAATTTCGTCACCCGCCCGGTCAGCCGCGCCAGCCGCCCGTCAAGCATGTCAAAGATGTTGGCGGCAATCATGACCAGTCCGGCATTGAAAAATTCGCCAAACCCGTACAGCACTGCCGCGAGAATATTGATGAACAGGCCGATGACCGTCAGCAGGTTGGGATCAGGATTGAGCCGGGCCAGCAATCGCACCATGCCATTGATGACGCGCTGACACCCTTCGCCAATGTAAGCTCCTAGCATTGTCTGGTTACCTTCTCCCGTCCCAAACGAGGTTACTTGATTCAGTTGGTCTCTTTACCAGGGTGATGAAGTATTGTTACTTGTGACCATTAATCGGCATCAATCTGCCTGAGCAGGCAGTCATCATAAGTTGTGGTTCAAAGAGATGTCAATGCAATCTGCTGTGTCCCGATGGGGGTAATAATGCGCTCCTGACCATCTTAATTCTTGACAATTAATCATTGCTCCGGCTATAAGAACACCGTTGAAACATCGAGTCCTCACGCTTCACTTTACTGGTGTTTCATCTTCCGCAAGACATCACTGGCAACCATTGTATTTTTTAGCTGTGAATCTGAACCACCCGTTCAGGTCTGAGAGTTCCACGAACATCAACCGAAAAAGCTGTCTTTCACTGGAACATCAATCACTCATCAAATCTGATGGTACCTCAGACGGCATCTGCCGGTCTGAGACAACTGAATCCCGAAATCAGGTCTGACAGCCGCGCATTACTCCACCCCATAGTGTGCTGGCTGTCACCGCCGCTGATAGGCTGAGGGTGTCGGCGCTCCTGTGCCAGTCCTGACGGTTACCCTCACAACCTGTTCAGCCGAAGCACGGTTGCAGCCCTGACGGTGATACTGATGAACGCCTGCCCCGGATGCATTTCGGTAGGCAGGCCTGTTCTGAGGAATGCACTTGCCAGCCCGGTGTTCTTAAGCTGCGCCTTCAGCTTCATCAGTGGCAGGCTGGCAGCAGACTGTTGAAATCCGCTGCCAGCCTCAGTTCTGCTGTAACGGGGCTTCCTGAGCCGATGAATTCTGTCCCTGATTATCTTTTGCCGCGCTGTTCACGGCTGATTTGGTGCCTGCCGCCTTGCGTGGTAGCATCACGCCTGAATGACAGAATTGAGATTCAACAGGAGATATAGTGAAAACTGAATCCGTTACCACCATTCTCTGCAAGGGCGATTTGTATTCGCTGCTTTCGATTTTCAGTGGCCCGATGCCCGACGAAGATGGCCATGTCACCAACGTCAATGCCGTCGCCAAACTCGATCCGCGCGAAGAAACGCCGCTGATCAGACCTTTCAATGAGCGCCGCGAAGCGATCACGCAATATAAACAGGCCATTGAAACCAGCCTCGAACGCGGCTGGCACGTCGCTTATCAGGGGCAGCCGCTGTTCGGCTGAGGTCAGACTAATTGCCGCACGCCTGCCAGCAGCCGGTCAACCTCTTCCGCTGTCGTGTAACAGGCGCATCCGGCGCGCAGAAAGCCTTCATCCGCCACCCCCATCCGTTGCGCCACAGTCAGCGCATAAAAATCACCATTCGAAGCAAACACCCCGCGTGACAGCAGCGCGCGCGCAACTTCAGTGGAATTTCGACCTTTGATGGTGAATGAAACTGTCGGCGTGCGCGGCGCTTCAGGTGGCGGGCCGTAAAGCCTGACGCCATCAATTGCGGCGAGTCCTTCCCACATTCGTTTCAGCAGTTCACTGCCGCGCGCGTGCAGTTCATTGAAAACGGTATCAAGTCTTTCGCGCCGTGATCCGCTTTCGGCCAGTGCAGCCAGAAAATCAACCGCCGCTGCTGCGCCCGCGATTGATTCGTGACTCTGCGTGCCGGTTTCGATGCGGTCGGGCGCATTGTCGGGCGCAGGCGTCAGCTTCGGAAAATCAATTGATTGCAGCAGATCCTGGCGACCGTACAGAATGCCGATGTGCGGGCCGTAATATTTATAGGCCGAGCAGGCCAGAAAATCGCAGCCGATTTCCTGCACGTCAACCAGCCGGTGCGGCGCGTAATGCACCGCGTCAACAAAACTGAGCGCCCCGGCCTCACGCGCCATCTGCGCCACGCGCTTCACATCAGTCATTGTGCCCAGCGCGTTTGAAGCAGCGCCGATGGCCACCAGCCGCGTTTTTTCATTCAGCAGTCCGGCGAGGTCATCGAGATCAATCGTGCCGCTTTCAATGTCCATCGGCACCGTGCGAATGACCACGCCGCGTTCGGGCGCAAGTGCGCGCCACGTGTCGGAATTGGCGTGATGGTCGAGTTCGGTCACGATGATTTCATCGCCCGGTTTGAACTGACGACCCAGGGCGCGCCCCAGGTGAAAGGTCAGCGAAGTCATGTTCTGCCCGAACGCGATTTCATCAGGCGAAGCATTCAGAAAATCGGCCAGCGCCTGCCGCGACCCGGCGATGATTTCATCGGTTTCATTGCTCGACGGATATTCCCAGTGCGTGTTGGCGTTGTGATTGAACAGATAATCGTTCATTGCCGCGACCACTGAGCGCGGAACCTGCGTGCCGCCGGGGCCGTCGAAATAGGCCACCGGAAAACCGTGATGCTGGCGTTCGAGCGCCGGGAAGTGCGAGCGAATCTCTTCAACTGAAGCGACTGAACTGTGACTGGCTGCTGCGTTCATGCGATTACGAATGTTCCTTTCTGAATTGTTTGCGGGATGACAGGAAGCTCTTTATCCACTACGATGCGCGGTCTGATCAAGTGATTCTGAAAGAAATCATCAGTGAACATGAAATTTGATGTGATCGTGATTGGCGCAGGCGCGGCGGGTCTGTTCTGCGCGAGCATTGCCGGGCAGCGCGGGCGTTCGGTGCTCCTCATCGAACGCGCCGAAAAGGTCGGCAAAAAAATTCTGATCAGCGGCGGCGGGCGGTGCAACTTCACCAATCTTTACGCCAGCGCCGAAAACTATCTGTCCACCAGGCCGAACTTTCACAAATCCGCGCTCGCCCGCTACACGGCGGCTGATTTCATTGCGCTTGTTGAGCGTCACGGCATTGCCCATCACGAAAAGAAACTCGGCCAGTTGTTCTGCGATTACAATTCAGGCGAAATTGTCAGACTGCTGCTCAGCGAATGCGCTGATGCTCAGGTCAACATTCGCGTGAATTGCGAAATCCGGCGCGTGCGCAAAAACGATTCCTTCATCGTCGAAACCAGCCAGGGAACTTTTGAATCATCATCGCTCGTGGTGGCGACCGGCGGGCTTTCGATTCCGAAGATGGGCGCAACCGATTTTGGTTATCGCCTGGCCAGGCAGTTCGGCCTGCGCATCGTTGAGCCAAAACCTGCGCTTGTGCCGCTGACACTTGGCCCCGACGATCAGCGCGTATTCAGTGAACTGAGCGGGATTTCAGTTGATGCCATCGTTTCCTGCCAGCGCCAGCAGTTCCGCGAAAACATTCTGGTGACGCATCGCGGTCTGAGCGGCCCGGCAGTGCTGCAAATCTCTTCATACTGGAAGCCGGGCGATCTGCTGACAATCAATCTGCTGCCCGACCTCGACGCCCGCGAACTGCTGCTGCAGCATCAGCGTGAAAACATTTTTCCGGCCACGCTGCTGGGCGAACATCTGCCGCAACGATTCGCCCGCGCGTGGGCCGAACTTTACGCTGCTGCCAAACCACTGCGCCAGCACAACGTCAGAGAGCTTGAAGCTGTCGCCCATCATCTGCACCACTGGCAGCTTCGCCCGTCCGGCACCGAAGGTTTCGCCAAGGCCGAAGTTACTCTTGGCGGCGTGGACACCGACGAACTTTCATCAAAGACGATGGAAGCGAAAAAGGTTCCCGGCCTCTGTTTCATTGGTGAAGTCGTAGACGTGACGGGCTGGCTCGGCGGTTACAACTTTCAGTGGGCGTGGTCATCCGGCTATGCGGCAGGGCAGTATGCGTGAGCAGAAAAGTAAAGCCTGAAAAGGTTCGACAAGCTGGCAGCCTGTCGAACCACATTCGGCCACGATTTTCTACATCTCAGCCAGAATCGCTTTCAGATGATTGATGTTGCTTTCAGTGGCGCGGTCGTATTCAGCCGCTGTGATCAGACCTGAGCCGTGATCCTGAATGAATTTCAGATCGGCTTCGGTGAATTCCATATCGGCCTCGCGCTTTTCGGCTGACACAGCCAGCGGAGTGCGGTCAATCGGCAGCACAAATTCAGCCGTCAGCCGTCCCTGAAAGTTGATCTCCTTCATGACGCTCAGCACTTCGCGCCAGTTGTAGCTGCCCTGGCCTGCCGGTTTGCGGTTGTTGTCAGCGACGTGAAAATCAAACAGCCTGTCGCCCACCGCGCGAATCGCGCCCAGCGGATCAACTTCTTCAATGTTGATGTGAAAGGCATCGAGCGTCACGCCGACATTCGGGCGTCCGACTTCATCGGCCAGCCTCAGCGCCTGATCGTGACGATTGATCAGATAAGTCTCAAACCGGTTGAGCGGTTCAATCCCGATGCGCACGTTGTATTCCAGCGCAAAATCGGCCACTTCCTGCAAGCCTTCCACCACCCAGGCCCACTCCTGCGCAGGCGAGGCGAGCGGCTTGACCTTGCCGACAGTCGAAGGCACGACGCAGAAAAACTGCCCGCCGAGCGCGTGAATCATTCTGATCGTGT
This sequence comes from Blastocatellia bacterium, assembly GCA_046331565.1. Lineage (GTDB taxonomy): Bacteria > Acidobacteriota > Blastocatellia > RBC074 > RBC074 > DASRDU01. The sequence goes on along the minus strand of JAXLQP010000001.1, from coordinate 1,180,011 downwards.
CTTTCATATACGCGATGGTTCCGACGCGCACGTATTTGTCATCGTGAACCAGATCGCGCCCCGGCGTCATCAGCGTCACGCTGCCCCAGCATTCGAGGTGGTACTTTTCGAGCAGGCGACGCACTTCGTCCGTATCGTAACGCGCCGGTTCACCGCTGATTTCAATGCCGTCGTAACCAAACCGGCTCAGCCGTTCGAGTGTCGTTTCAATCGGCTCCGGGCGCATCCAGTTGTGCATGGCGAATTTCATGACAGTCTCCTTCGGGTTGTTCAGCCACAGACAAGGCACAGTTGTTACGGAGAAAAGAAGAACTTTCCTCCACGAAGTCACACGAAGAAACACGAGTAAAGACAGGATGAGGAGAGAAAAAGAAGAGAAACAGCACTGAGGCAGGGAAGTTACATCCCTTTACTTTTCTCCATTCTCCCTTCGTGCTGCCTTCGTGTGCCTTCGTGGAAAAATCCCTGTTCTGCCTGCTCTGTGGCTATTTGTCTTGCGATAAAACCTCGGGGTTGCGAACCAGTTTCGGATTCGGCGCTTTGCCGCGCACGATGTCAATCACTTCCTGTGCGGTCGGAACGCACATCTGACGAAAAGTTACATCGGTGACTGCCGCGACGTGCGGCGTGGCGACGACGTTATCAAGCGACCAGAACGGATGATGTTCGTGATTTGCTGTCAGCACATCAATCCCGGCTCCGGCCAGCCGACCCGAAGACAGGGCTTCATACAATGCCTCGTCGTCAATCACGTCGCCACGCGCTGTGTTGATGACGATGGCCGAAGGCTTCATCAGCCTGAGGGTGTCACGATTGAGCAGATGTTTTGTTTCAGGCGTCAGCGCAACGCTGAGCGACAATACATCGCACACGCGCAACAGTTCGTCGCGGTCGAGCAGTTCAAAGCGGTCATCGCGGCTCGTGCGACTCCAGTAAACAACGCGCATGCCGAAAGCCTGACCGAGTTCAGCCGTGCGCCGCCCGATGTCGCCGAGGCCCAGAATGCCGAGCGTTTTGCCGCGCAGTTCAAGTCCCATCCCGTACTGATCGCGGTAAGCCCAGTTGCCTGATTTCACTTCAGCGTTGAGGCGGGCTGCGCGTCGCGCCACCATCAGCATCAGCATCAGCGCGTGTTCGGCTACGGCTTCAGTCGTCGAACCGGGCGCGAAAATGACCGGAATGCCCAGTTCGGTTGCCGCCGCGACATCAATGTTGTCAGTGCCGACACCGCAGCGGGCAACGGCTTTCAGCTTTGTGCCCGCGCTCAGAACTTCGCGTGGCAGGCGACCTTTGCCGCGTGTCAGCGCCGCATCAGCGTCAGCAATGGCCGAACACAAATAATCAGAATCCAGCCTTTCGGCCATCATCACTTCACCGGCTTCGGCCAGCAGCCGGTATGCGTCGTCGTGCAGTTTTTCGAGCAGCAGAGTTTTCATCTCACCTGTGACTGAGTCCTGAAGCGCCGAAGACATTTCCGAACAGTTCAATCATTTCACCGAATGCCAGGTCGGTCGCGTGCGGATCGTAACGCGGCCCTTCATCACGCATAAACGCATGCTCCGCCGGATAGAGGCTGACTGAATGTTTCGTTCCGGCCTGTTGCAAAGCGCGGCTGATTTTGTCGCGGCCATCTTCGGGCACGTGCGGGTCAAGCGTGCCAAAGATCATCAGCAACTGACCGCGAATTTCTCCGGCGCGTGCGAGCGATCCGGCATTTTCATCCTGGCCGAGTCTGCCGTCGTGAATGCCGGTGCCATAAAAACAGACCGTTGCCAGCACATCAGGTTGCAGCGCCGCGCGAAAGGCCAGATGGCCGCCGATGCAGAATCCGGCGGCGCCGAGCTTCTCGTCAGCGACTCGCGGATGCTGTTTCAGGTAATCCAGCACGGCGCGGCAGTCTTCATCAAATTGCGCAACCGGAGTTTTCGCGGCGTTGTCGAGTCCGCGTGTGCGGCCTGCATCATCAAAAGGAATCACCGTACCGGGCGGTTCGAGGCGATGATAAATTTCGGGCGCAGCCACGACGAAGCCGTAACCGGCCAGCCGCGTGCAGGCGCGCAGCATCGGCCCCGTCAGTTGAAAAATGTCCGAGTAAAAGAGAATGCCCGGATACTTTTCTCCATCTGCCGGAGCGGCGACAAACATCTGCATCGGACTGCCACCGGAATTGATGACAGCATATTCAGTCCTGACCTGCATGACTGTTTACCTCAAACCCCGCGCATCGTTGCGCCCTGAAACAAAGACATTGGTTTCATCGAACAGTTCATCGCTGAAAATATCAGCATCAACTGTGCCGTTGTCGTGATGAGTGATCTCAATCAGGTTGCCGGACGGATCACGGATGAACATCTGCATATTGCCGTTTGCCAGTTTGCGCACCCTGCCCCAGGGCTTCGTGTCAATGATGCCCATCGCCTTGAAGCGGCGAAACGCTTCATTGAAATCATCCACCTCAATGCAGAAATGAGCGCGGAAAGGCACCTGATCGGGCCATTCAGAAAGATGCAACTGCGTGTCTTCATCAATCTGATAGAACTGTGTCGGGTAATCGAATTTGAGCGCGGGCAGTTCCTGCATCCCCAGCACGTTCGTATAAAAGTCGCGGCATTTTTCCAGATTGTCCACGATCAGATTGACGTGAGTTATTTTCCTGACTTTCATTGGTCATTGCTCCCGGTTATGAATCGTCAAACTGCCAGGCTGGTGCGAGATGCCGAGAGCCTAAAGCAGCGCCTGCAGTTATGCAATGGCCGGGTGTGGCTCAGACGGCATTGAAGAATGTGAGCAGAAGATAGAACCACTCTGAACCCCGGCATTATGGAAAACCATAACTCTTGTCCGCGAAGCGGACGGGACAAATTTTTCAATCACACTCTGATTCGAAAGCAGCAACTGGTAAATGCCACAGTGCGGTGATAATTTGACCTCACTTCTGACAGTCAGTCTCTCGAAATTGCCGAGGCGAACTTATGAACGAAAGCATTGTGTTCGGCGCGCAGGAAATTCCGGTGCAATTGCCGGATCGGACTGTAGTGATTCCTGGCGGCTTTGAGGCCGGGCTGCCTCCGGTTGAAAGCCTTGAGCAGACGGTGCGCGAGGCGTTTGCTCATCCGCTTGAACTGCCGCCGCTCAGCGAACTGGCCAGGCCGGGCTGGAAGGTGACCATCGCCTTTGATGATCCGACCGTGACCTGTTTTGCGCCGGTCTGGGAAACAGCCATCAGCGTCGCGCTCGAACAGCTTGAAAGCGCAGGCGTCAAAAGGCGCGATGTGACGCTGGTCTGCGCCAACGCCCTGCATCGCAAATCAACGCGGATGGAACTGGCAAAACTGATCGGCGAAAAGCTGGTCAGGGAGTTCGGCTACCGGCTGATCTGTCACGATGCCGAAGACGCAGAGAACCTGGTTTACCTGGGCCGCACAGAATCGGGTTATGACGTTGAAGTGAATCGGCTGGTCACTGATTCAGACCTGACAATTTACATCAACACGACCTGCTTTCGCGGCTTCACCGGCGGCTGGAAGTCGGTCTGCGTCGGGCTGTCGAGCTTTCGTTCAATTCGCTGGCATCACAACCCTGATGATATGTCCACTTCGCTCGTGCGCAATCCGATGCACGAGATGCTCAACGAAATGGGCGCGCATCTTGAAGCCGCGACCGGCAGGCGCATTTACAAGCTCGAAACGATTCTGAGCGATCCGCACAATGTCGCCCGGATGTGGGCAGGCAGCGTCAATGCCACCCGCGCCGCCGCGCTTGAAACGCTCAGAGCCATGTCGCCGCCGCGTCGCCAGGCAATGACTGAAAAGGCCGACATTGTGTTGTACGGCATTCCTGACTGGAGTCCTTACGCGGCGTTCTCCGCAATGAATCCGATTCTGACGCTGATTTCAACGGGCCTCGGCTATCTCGGCGGAATGATCGAAGCCGTCGGCAAACCCGGCTGCACAGTGATTCTGGCGACGCCGTGTCACAATCAGTGGAACGATGTGCATTTCCCGTCGTATCGTGAAATCTGGGAAAACTGGCTGTCGCAGACCACAGACCCTTATCAGATCAGGGATCGCGCTGAAGACGATTTCGCGCACCGGCCCGATTACATTTACAAATACCGTTACGCCTACGCCTTTCATCCGGTGCATGCGGTAATGGCGACCTATCCGCTCAAACGTCTGCGCCACACTGGCGATGTGATTGTCGCCGGAGCTGAACGGCCCGCGCTCGTTCATCACCTCGGCTTCAGATCAACCGATACGGTCGAAACCGCCATCGAACAGGCACTGTCAATTCATGGCCGCGACGGGGTCATCGCTTACGTCAAATATCCGCAGATGCACAGTCGCAAATAAAACTTTCTGTGAAAAATGAAATCGCAGGAAACCAGCGGCATCCCCGTAGCAATGAATTCATTCGTTTGCCTGAAATGCATGCGGCTTCAGAAGCAGAACGAATGAATTCGTTACTACGAGGGAGCGACCTGGTTTCTCTGAAGATTCTTCGGTTTGAGACAACAGAGTTTTCAGAAATGCTCAAAGTATATGGACAATTCACATCAGATCATTGACGCCTGGGCGCAACCGGCAGTGAAGGAATCCTTCGAGCGGATGCCTGAAGTCGCGCGCCTGTTCAGACAATCGGGTTCGGCGCACCTGCTTAAAACAGGCCTGACTTCAGATCAGATCGTCGAAGCAATGGATCGCGCGGGCATTCGCACGCTGATGCTGTCGGCGTGGCATCGTCCGGGGCAGTGGATCTTTCACAACGACCTGATTGCTGAAATGGTCAGCAAACATCCGGGCCGCTTTGTCGGCGTCGCTGCCGTCAATCTGGAAAAGCCGGTCGAAGCCGTGCGCGAACTTGAACGCGCCGTCAGAGAAACTGGCTTCAAAGCATTGCGCGTCATTCCCTGGCTGTGGAATCGCCCGCCGAATGACAAACTTTATTACCCGCTTTACGTCAAATGCATCGAACTCGGCATCCCGTTCTGCACGCAGGTCGGGCACACCGGCCCGCTGATGCCTTCAGAAACGGGGCGGCCCGTGCCGTACCTTGACGAAGTGGCGCTGACCTTTCCTGAACTGAAGATTGTCGCTGGACACATCGGCTTTCCGTGGACTGATGAAATGATCGGCGTAGCGTGGAAGCACGAACACGTTTACATTGATACTTCGGCTTACCTGCCGCGTTATTACCCGCCGCAACTGCTGCATTACCTGAAAACGTATGGCCGCGCGAAGGTGCTTTTCGGCACCAACTTTCCGCAGTTGTCGCTGGAAAAATGCGTGGCCCAGGTTGATGAACTCAAACTGCCTGATGACGTTCGCGCCGATTTTATGTGGAACAACGCCCGTCGCGTTTTCGGGCTTGCATAATCCCCGGTACAGTACCGCGCGCGTGAGCAAGCGGTTGTCTGCTGATTCAACCGCTTGCTCACGCGCGCAGTACTGTACCGGGGCCTGAATGCCGTCGTCATTCCTTTGTGTGCCGCGCCACGAAATCTTCGTTGATCGTCACGCCCAGGCCGGGACGATCAGGAATCTGAACCCGACCGTTGATGACCTCGACCGGCTCTGCGACAAGTTCGCGCAGCAGTGGGTTGAAGCCCTTTGAGTATTCGAGCGTGATGCAGTTTGGCAATGCAGCGGCGAGTTGCATTCCCGCCGCAAAGAGAACCGCGCCGCCCCACAGATGCGGGGCCAGCGTCAGATGATGCGCCGAACCGAGGTTCGCAATCCGCATAACTTCGCTGATGCCGCCAGCAATCGCGGGGTCGGGCTGCATAATGTCAATCGCGCGGGCGGCGATGAACGGCTGAAAATCAAAGCGCGTGTAAAAGCTTTCGCCCGCCGCAATAGGGATGTCGCACGAAGCGCGCACCTCTGCCGTACCTGCCACGTCATCCACGCTGACCGGTTCTTCAAACCACGCCAGGTGACAATCCTCAACGCCGCGTGCGAAGCGGCGCGCCATTCGCACATCGAACGTGCCGTGTGCGTCAACCATCAGTTTTACTTCCGGCCCGATTGCTTCACGCGCCGCTCTGACTCGCGCAATCGAATTTTCAACCGTGCCGTCCATCGCGCCAACGCGCATCTTGACGGCGGAATAACCTGATGAACTGATTGTCGAGAGCAGTTGCGCGCCGATGCCATTTGCATCAGCCCAGCCGCCCGAAGCATAAGCATTGATGCTGTCGCGGCACTTGCCGCCGAGCAGCCGGTAAGTCGGCACGTCGAGCGCCCGGCCCGCAATGTCCCACAAGGCGAGATCAACGCCGCTGATGGCTGACACGCGCACGCCGCGTCGCCCGACTTCGGGAAAGACGCGCCCGTGTTCAAGCGCATAGTGAGCGCGGCTGCCGCTGTACATCTTTTCCCACAATCTGACCGGGCTGCGCGGGTCTTCGCCAATCAGTAATTCGCGCAGCTCGGTATTGATCGTGGTCACGACGGCTGCGTAATGACCTGCGCTGCCGACTGCGATTTTGGCTTCGCCGTAACCGCTGATGCCTTCATCGGTGTCAATTCTGACAAGCGCCGTGTCGAATGTTGTGAGGCGACCAAAATCGCTGGTGTGCTGACCTGATTCGGGAATTTCGCAGCGCAGCCAGCGCGCTTCAACGTGGGTGATTTTCATGTGTGGATAAAGTTGTTCGTGATGCCTGATGCTGTTTACCTGTGACCATGCATGACTGAACCTGAAAAAAAACAAACTCAGCACAAGTGACAGGGAACAGATGACAGGTGACAGGATCCTGTTTTTCGGGATTGCTGCAAACGGCGCGGCGATTATAGCAGACAATTTCAAAGGCGGATGGCTTGACTCAATTCACGCAACAGGCAGAATATTCCCGCGTTGCTGTCGTCTCAACATCTGTCATCACATTTCAATTCTGACCGGAGGCTGATCCATGAAAAAGCTGAACAGGCTTGTGCTGATTCTTGTAACCTGCGCGCTGACTGTCTCGCCAGTGCCTGCCCAGGAGGCGGCTCAGTCATCACAACTGACCGAACTCAAACGCGAAGCTGTCAGCGAAGTAGACAAGCTGCAAAAGCTGACGCAGGAAATGGTGGACAGCATCTTCAGCTTCAGCGAACTCGGCTTTCAGGAATACGAAACCAGCAAATACGTCACCGGCATCCTCGAAAAGAACGGCTTCAAAATCGAACGCGGAGTTGCCGGAATGCCGACCGCGTGGGTGGCAAGTTATGGTTCAGGCAAGCCGGTTATCGGATTTATGACCGATATTGACTGCATTCCGCGCGCGTCGCAGAAACCCGGCGTGGCATATCACGATCCGATTGTGCCCGACGCGCCCGGTCACGGCGAAGGTCACAATTCAGGCCAGGCTGTGAATGTCACTGCCGCGCTGGTGCTGAAAAAACTGATGGAGAAATACAAGCTGCCCGGCACGATCAGACTTTATCCGGGCGTGGCTGAGGAACTCGTCGCCACCAAGGCTTTCTTTGTGCGCGCCGGATTGTTCAAGGACATGGACATTATGCTTGGCTGCCACGTTGACAGCGATTTTGCGACCAACTTCGGACAGCCGGAACACAACAGCGGGCTGGTGTCGGTGCAGTATTTCTTTCACGGCAAGGCGGCGCACGCGGCTGGCGCGCCGTGGTCTGGCCGCAGCGCGCTTGATGCGGTCGAACTGATGAACATCGGCTGGAACTATCGCCGCGAACACCTGCGATTGCAGCAGCGTTCGCATTACGTTGTTGTTAACGGCGGCGATCAGCCGAACGTTGTGCCGTCTGAAGCCTCGGTCTGGTATTACTTCCGCGAACTCGATTACCCGAAAATCAAAGCTCTTTACGAACTCGGCAACAAGATGGCGCAGGCCGCCACGATGATGACTGACACCACAGTAACTCAGCGCGTCGTTGGTTCCGCGTGGCCGAATCATTTCAACAAGACCGTGGCCGAAGTGCAGCAGAAAAACATCGAAGCCGTCGGGATGCCCGAATGGAACGAAGCCGATCAGACGCTGGCCAAAGCTCTGCAAAAAGAGATCAGCGCAAAGGTCGAAGGGCTGAAGACCAAAGTGAAGGAACTGGAAAAACCGAAGGAGCAGGTACTCGGCGGCGGCTCTGATGATGTTGGCGACATTTCGTGGAATGTGCCGATGGTTTATTTGCGCTTCCCGGCCAACATTCCGAACCTGCCCGGTCACAGTTGGGAAAACGCGATTGCGATGGCCACGCCGATTGCGCACAAAGGCTCAACCGCCGGAGCCAAAGTGCAGGCGATGACCGCGCTCGATTTCATTCTCAATCCCGAACTGATCAGACAGGCGTGGGACTATTTCAATAATGTGCAGACGAAAGAGATCAAATATCAGCCGCTGATCAACCCGTCCGACACGCCCGCAGTTGAACTCAACAAAGAGAAGATGGAAAAATTCCGGCCTGAACTGAAGAAGTACTATTACGATCCGGCGAAGTACAAAACCTATCTCGAACAGCTTGGCATCAAATACCCGACCGTCAAAACCAGCAGCGCCGAGAACAGGTGAGCGAACCACAGGGGCATTCACAATGAGCATTGAGCATAACAAAGAACTGGCCCGCAGATTTTTCGACTGCTTCAGCACCAACGATGTGGCCACTGCACTGAACCTTCTGAGCGACGATGCGACGTGGTGGATTGCTGGCCGACCTGAGCAGTTGCCAGCGGCGGGCAATTACAGCAGGGAGAAGATTGCCCGCCTGTTTCAGACAATGGCTGGTCAGTTGCCGGACGGTTTGAAGATGACCATCAAAGGCCTGATCGCAGAGGGCGACAAGGTGGCGCTGGAAGTGGAATCGCTCGGACGGTTGCAAAACGGTCGCGTTTACAATCAGCAGTATCATTTCCTGGTCACAATCCGCGACGAAAAAATCTGTGCGGTCAAAGAGTACCTCGACACACAGCATGTTTTTTCAACCTGGTTTCAGCCCTGAGCTGTGTCAGGCAGTCTGCCGACCTTGAAACAATGATTGAAACCGATGCTGTGGCGAGACGGTGTTTGGAGTTCCAGCTTTAGCTGGTCTGCACTGAATCAAAAGCCAGCTAAAGCTGGAACTCCAAACACCGTCTCGCTACAACGGCAGATGGTTCAGATGAATGATGAAAGAACAGCGCAAAGTTTTACGCATTGATGTTCTTTGTCCCGACTGCGGCCTGGTGATTGAGAACGTTACGGCTGAGGCGATGGTTTACTGTCGCACCTGCCGAAAGTGGTGCCGCGAAAAAGAATCGCTCGCCAGGGCCGCAACAACCGAAGGGCACAATCCGAAACCAAAACGACAGCGCCCGCCGCGTTGTCATTGACGAAGCGCGGGCTGTCATTATCCCAGTCATGCAGGACGCAAAAACATTCGATGTGGCAGTGATTGGCGCGGGAGTTTTCGGCGCGTGGACGGCGTGGCATCTGAGACGGGCGGGCCTGAAAGTCGCGCTCACCGACGCTTATGGTGCGGCAAACAACCGGGCCAGTTCGGGCGGGGAATCGCGCATCATCCGCATGGGTTATGGAGCGGATGAAATTTATACGCGCTGGGCAATGCATTCGCTGACACTCTGGCAGGAGTTTGCCGACCGCGTGCGTCAGCCGCTCCTGCATCGTACCGGCATGCTCTGGATGGCCCGCGAAGCCGATCCTTACACGCTCAGTACTGAAGCGACGTTCAGCAAAACGGGCGTGAAATTCGAGAAGCTCAATCGCCGCGAACTCGAAAGACGCTGGCCGCAGATTTCATTCGGCCCTGTCACCTGGGCTTTGTATGAACCTGACAGCGGCGCGCTGATGGCCCGGCGCGCCGTGCAGTCAGTGGTTGATGATGCCGTCAGCAGCGGCGTGCAATTGCTCAGCGAAGCCGTCATAGCGCCAGTCGGGCAGGGCCGCGTGGAAGGTGTCTCGGCGCGCAGCGGTCAGCGCATCAGCGCCGGAACTTATGTTTTTGCCTGCGGCCCCTGGCTGCCGAAAATTTTTCCGGCACTGCTCGGTGACCGGATTTGTCCGACCAGGCAGGAGGTCTTTTTCTTTGGCGCGCCGCCGGGCGATCAGCGATTTGCGCCGCCGCAGATGCCGGCCTGGATTGATTTCGGCGCTGAACTTTACGGCATCCCTGATCTTGAAAATCGCGGCTTCAAGGTGGCGCTCGACCGGCACGGCCCGCCGATTGACCCGGACACGGCAGACCGGCAGATCAGTCCTGACAAGCTGCGCGAAGTGCGTGAGCATCTGGCCGGGCGTTTCCCGGCGCTTGAACAGGCGCCGCTGCTTGAATCGCGGGTCTGCCAGTATGAAAACACTTCGAATGGTGATTTACTGATTGACCGGCATCCTGAATTTGAAAATGTCTGGCTGGTCGGGGGCGGTTCAGGACACGGTTTCAAACACGGCCCGGCGCTTGGCGAATATGCCGCCGCACTGATCATCAACGGCGGCGAGGTTGAACCACGCTTCAGGCTGGCGGGCAAAGAAAGAATTCAGCACCGTTCGGTGTTCTGATGTTCGCGGCTCTGACGCGCTGTGAGCCAGTGTGTGATTACCCGCGCGGGCGGCAAATCCGGAAGTGAAATCGGAGCTATGCCGCCGGGCTGACCTTCACGCCGTTGGCGATGACCGGCACGACTGACAAATCCCAGTTTTCGCGGTTCACTTCATCCATCAGACATTTCGTCCGGTAAACCGTCCGGCGCACGACGGCCCGATGGCTGCCCGCCAGAAAGTTCTGGCGCGCATTGATGTAAGCCGTGAGCCACAGCTTCTCATTGCCGCCCCTGTCCGGTGTCACTTCCGGGAAGGTGTTGCGAATGACCGAAAGCATCCCGCCGCTGTGAATGAACGAGTCGTAAATGACCAGCGCCGAAAGCGGCAGTGTGAACTGATGATTGTCGGCCCACTGCATCGCAGGCTGAAAATAGGCCTGGTCAAAGAACTGATCCTGAATCCGGCGCATGATCGGGTCTTCGCGGCCTGCGCTGCGCAGCAGACCCTTGAATTCCGCGTTGTCAGTCAGGATTTCCTGCCCTGTTCTGGCAGCAAAGGGGCGCAACTGGTCACTGAACAGCCCATTGGCATTCACATACATCCGCACCAGTTGGCCCAGGTTGCCGAACTCGGTGGTTTGTGATCTGCCGTAGGTGATCTGCGGCATGTTGTGCGGCCCGTCGTTGAAGATGGTGATGGCGGCGTAATCGCCGTCCGGGGTTCCGGTCTCGAAGACGTTGACGATTCTTTCAATCAGGCTCTTCTGCGCGGCAGTCAGATTCATAAACATGACCTCCTTACCGTTAATGAACTGGTCTTCCGACAAAAACGCTTCACTGATTCGCGCCAGCGGTCAGCAAAGGTTTCGCCTGTCTTGACTCGATTCTGTCAACGCGAGAATATGCGTCTCCACACCTTGAAGAGTCAATTCCGCAATAACTATTCACAGAGGAGATCAGGATTATGATCAGCCCGCGTTACAGGTTGTTTCGCCGTGTCTGTCTGGCAGTGCTGGCACTGTCAGTCCTGGTTGCTGCCGGATTGCAGGTTTCAAGCGCGCAGCAGACAGGTAAAAGTTCATCCGCTTCCGACCCGCTCAAAGGATTGCGCTGGCGCAGCATCGGCCCGTATCGCGGTGGCCGTTCTGTCGCTGTCGCCGGAGTGGCTTCACAGCCAATGGTCTATTACTTCGGCGGCACGGGCGGCGGTGTTTTCAAAACCACTGACGGCGGCGCGAACTGGGAGCCGGTTTCTGACGGGCAGCCGTTCGGCACCGGCACCGTTGGCGCAATTGCCGTTGCTGATTCCGATCCGAATACGGTCTATGTCGGAATGGGCGAAGCCTGTATTCGCGGCAACTTCTCGCACGGTGACGGCATTTACAAATCAACCGATGCGGGCAGGACATGGAAGCGCGTCGGGCTTGAGGATTCGCGCATCATCGGGCGCATTCGCATCCATCCGAAAAATCCCGACATCGTTTACGTCGCCGCGCTCGGCCACGCTGCCGGAACGAACGAGCAGCGCGGAGTTTTCAGAACCAGGGACGGCGGCAAAAACTGGGAGCGCGTGTTTTTCAAAAGCAACAAGGCCGGAGCGGTTGATCTGGCGCTCGACCCGTCAAACCCGAACGTGATTTACGCCGCGATCTGGGAAGCGAAACGCACGCCCTGGAGCATGGAAAGCGGCGGGCCTGACAGCGGTCTGTTCAAGTCAACCGACGGCGGCGATACGTGGACTGAGATCACGCGCAATCCGGGCGGACCGAAGGGAAAGTTCATCGGTCGCATCGGCGTCACCGTTTCGCCTGCGAATCCCGAACGGGTCTGGGCCATCATTGAAGCCGATGACGGCGGCGTGTTCCGTTCCGACAATGGCGGCAAGAACTGGATGAAGGTGAACGAGAACCGCAACCTGCGGCAGCGCGCGTGGTATTACACACACATCTTCGCTGATCCGAAAAATGCCGACGCTGTTTATGTCCTCAACACGGGCTTTTACAAATCGAACGATGGCGGGCGCACTTACACGACCATCGGCGTGCCGCACGGTGACAATCACGATTTGTGGATTGCGCCTGATGATCCGATGCGGATGATTGAAAGCAATGACGGCGGCGCGAACGTCTCATTCAATGGCGGCAAGACCTGGAGCGAGCAGGATCAGGCGACGGCGCAGTTCTATCGCGTGACGGTGGACAACGATTTCCCCTATCACGTTTACGGCGCGCAGCAGGACAACTCGACCATCAAGATCGCCAGCCGCTCGGACGGCTTCGGCATTGACCGCACGGAATGGTACGACGTGGGCGGCGGCGAATCGGGCTGGATTGCGCCGAGTCCGAAAAACTCCGACATCATCTTTGCCGGTTCGTATGGCGGACTGCTGACTCGCTACGATCACCGCACGGGACAGTTGCGCGATGTGAACGCGTGGCCCGACAACCCGATGGGCTGGGGCGCTGAAGGGATGAAGTATCGCTTTCAGTGGAACTTCCCGATTCTCTTTTCGCCGCACGATCCGAACACGCTGTACAGCGGAGCCAACGTCGTTTTCAAAACGACCAATGAAGGTCAGACCTGGGAAATCATCAGCCCTGACCTGACGCGCAACGACCGCTCGAAGCAGGGTTCATCGGGCGGGCCGATCACCAAAGACAACACGAGCGTTGAGTATTACTGCACCATCTTCACGCTGATGGAATCGCCCGTGCAGAAAGGCGTCATCTGGGCAGGCAGCGATGACGGGCTGGTTCACGTCACCCGCGACGGCGGAAAGAAATGGGACAACGTCACGCCCAAAGACCTGCCCGAATGGATTCAGATCAATTCGCTTGACGCTTCGCCGCACGATGCCGGGACGGTTTATGTCGCCGCGACGATGTACAAGTCGGATGATTTTCGCCCGTACCTGTACAAGACCAGTGATTACGGCAAAACGTGGAAGAAGATTGTCAGCGGCATTCCCGCCGATGCCTTCACGCGCGTGATTCGTGAAGACCCGTATCGCAAGGGGCTGCTCTATGCCGGAACCGAAACCGGAATTTATGTCTCCTTCGACGACGGTGAAAACTGGCGTTCGCTGCAACTGAATCTGCCGGTCGTGCCGATCACGGATCTGATTATTCACAAGCGCGACAAGGATCTGGTCGCCGCGACGCAGGGCCGCGCTTTCTGGATTATCGATGATCTGACGGTGCTGCATCAGATGAAGGATGAGATTGCCAAAGCTGACGTTCATCTTTTCAAGCCCGAAGACACTTACCGCACGGTCGGTGGTGGCGGGCGGCTTCCGGCCAATGCCGCGCTTGGTGAAAACCCGCCAGGCGGCGCGGTCATCAATTACTGGCTGAAGGAAAAACCGAAGGGCGAAGTCACGCTTGAAATTCTCGACTCGTCGGGCAAACTGGTCAAAAAGTTTTCGAGCAGCGCGCCGCAGGGTGGCGCAGGCCCGATGGCAGGCGGCGATGAAGAAGGCGGCGGGCGCTTCGGCGGCGGCCCGGTGCGGGTTGCCACTGAAGCCGGACTGAATCGCTTCATCTGGGATTTGCGTTATCCCGATGCCGTGACTTTTCCGGGGATGATTCTCTGGGCTGGTCAGACGCGCGGGCCACGCGCCGTGCCGGGCGCTTATCAGGTGAAGCTGACGGTGGATGGCAAATCATTTACTGAAGGCTTCAATGTGCTGAAAGACCCGCGCATTGACACGACGCCCGAAGCCTTTGCCAGACAGTTCGACCTGCTGACAAAGATTCGCGACAAGTTCTCGGAAACGAGCGAAGCGATTATTCAGATTCGTGACGTGCGCAAACAGGTCAATGACACCGTAGCCCGCGTCAAGGATCAGCCGAACGGCGCAAAGATCGCCGAAGCCGCGAAAACATTGAATGCGAAACTGACCGCGATTGAGGAAGAGTTGTATCAGACCAAAAATCAGAGCAGTCAGGATCCGCTCAATTATCCGATCAGACTGAACAACAAACTTGCCGCGCTTGGCGGCGTCATCGGCGGTTCTGACAATGCGCCAACCGATCAGTCATACAGGGTGTATGATGACCTTGCTGGCCGGATAAACGCTCAGCTTGATAAACTGAAACAGGCGGTGGCGAGCGATCTGCCTGCCTTCAACAAAGCCGTGCGCGATGCCGACATTCCCGCCGTCATCGTCAAACCGGCAAAGGCAGACAAACCGGCAGCGAGCGGCGGGCAGCGCTGAAGCATTATTGGCAGTCAGGAAGTTTTATGTCAGACAACGAACATCAGAACGGACAGGACAGGCCGCAACCTCACCGGGAAGCGGTCAATCCTGTCCCGATTACGCAAAAACCTGAAACACCTTATGAAGCCATCGGGCGCGAAGAACGGATTCGCGTCCTGGTGGATCGCTTTTACGACATTATGGACAGCGCGCCGGAAGCAACAGGCATCCGCGCGCTGCATCCGGCTGATCTCACCGAATCGCGCAACAAGCTCTACTGGTTCCTGGTCGGCTGGATGGGCGGCCCGCCCGAATACATCAGCCGCTTCGGGCACCCGCGCCTGCGCGCGCGCCACCTGCCTTTCACGATTGCCGAAGCCGAACGCGATCAGTGGCTGTGGTGCATGTTCAGAGCGATGGAAGAAACCGGAGTGCCTGATGCCGTCAGGCAGCATTTGCGTCACGCCTTTGCAGGACTGGCTGACTTTATGCGGAACAGGGAAGGCTGAATCAGCGGGAGGCCATCACTTTCGCTTTCCTCTGCGGCTCTGCGCCTCTGTGTGAAATCAATCTCACGCAGAGGCGCAGAGGAAAATGAACGATAACCGCCAGGATTGATGTTCAGAGCCGGGAAGGAATCTCTGAATCCTTCCCGGCTTCTGTTTTGTTTCAGATTGCTCCGGCTGCTTTGGCGGCTGAGGCTTTGCCGCCCTTGATCTGCATCTCCCTGAACAGATAGTTCGCGCCCGCGAATTTATCGGTCAGGAACAGCACATAGCGAATATCAACAGCCAGCGTGCGGTTGAGCGGCGCTTCAAAGGCGTAATCAACGCCGAGGCCTTCGTAATTGCCATCGAAGGCGAGGCCGATCAGTTCACCTTTGCCGTTCATTACCGGCGAACCGGAATTGCCGCCCGTAATGTCGGTCGTTGTCAGAAAGTCCACCGGCACATCATTGAGCCGTGAATCAATGTAGCCGCCGAAGTCTTTCTTCTTCGCCAGTTCCTTCAGTTTTGCCGGAACGTCGAACGGTTCTTCGCCCGTGTCCTTTTCGATCACGCCTGAAAGCGAAGTCTGCCAGTCATACGTCACCGCATCGCGCGGCTTGTAGCCCTTGACCTCGCCATAAGTGAACCGCAGCGTGAAATTGGCGTCGGGGTAATACGGCCCCTTGCGCATTTCAAGCATGCCGCGCACGAATTCAGGGCGCAGTTTGACGATCTCGTTATTGAAGCGGGCCTGCCTGGCTTCAAGTGGAGTTCTGGTTTCAGTCAGTTGAATCGCCAGCTTCAGGGCCGGGTCATCAATGGCGCGCAGTTCTGCGGCGGATGACTTCATCGCCTTCGTGAGATTGTCGAATGATCTGTACTGAGAGTTCTCAATCAGCTTGCGGGCGAATTCATTTTCAGCCTTGCGCCGTTCAGCGCCGGTTTTGCCTGCAAAGAGCTGTTCGATGTAAGGCAGTTTCTGATTGTCGGGCAGTTCAGCCGCGCCAGCCAGGGCCGAGGCCAGCGCTCTGGCTTCGGATTCGGCATCCATTTCCTTCCAGGCCGCTGAAAGCTGAGCGAGCAGCCCCTGCGCGCGCGCATCGCTGTAAATCGCCGAGCGTTCATTCGCAGGCTTTTCCTGTTCCAGTGCGCGCTGATAAGCATAAGACAGAATCGCCAGCAGATCGGCTGAATTGCCGACCTGTTGCAGCGCGCTCAGTTGCAGGTAATAAGAATTGAGGTCGCCATAAAGCGCGGCAATCTGCGGCAGGATGTTGGCGTACTTCGCTTTCGCTGCCGGATTGCTGTCCAGCCATTTCGTGAACGCTGCTTCTTCGGCGCGTTTGTGATCGGCCAGTTTCATCCGGCGCAGAGCCGTGACCGCGCCTTCATAAGCCTTGAGCGTGTTGCTGAGGCTGAAAATACGGTCAGCATTGCGAATCTTTGCCGCCGGGTCTTTGTCGCCTTCTTCGGTCAGGGCCGCAATCTGCTGTTTGAGTGCTTTGATGGCATCGGGCAACTGATACTTTTCGCGGAAGTCAATCGAGTACGATTCACGATAGCGATAGGTCGCGCCCGGATAACCCATAATCATTGTGAAGTCGTTTTCCTTCACGCCGCCGGCATTGACGGGCAGGAATTTTTTCGGCTTGAACGGCACGTTGTTCGCGTTGTAATCAGCCGGTTTGCCGTCCGCTCCGGCATAAGCGCGCAGGAACGCGAAATCGCCCGCGTGGCGCGGCCATTCAAAGTTGTCAGGATCGCCGCCAAAAAAGCCGATGTTTTTCGGAGGCGCATAAACCAGCCGCACATCCCTGATTGTCAGATAAGTGTAAAGGTAATAATTGACGCCGCCGGTCATATCCATGACCTGAGTGCGGTAGCCATCCTTTGCGCGGTCGCCGAGCGCGGCTTTGGCAATTTCAACCTTTTTCTGATTGATGGCGCGGTCGCGTTCTTCGGGCGACATCTGCGGTGTGACGGCGCTCAGCACTTCGCTCGTGACATCCTTGTAATCCTGCGTGATCGAGACAGCATAGCCTTTCAACTGAATCTCCTTGTCACGCGACGGAGCCAGAAAGCCGTTGCTGATCAGGTTGCTGTCAACCGAACTGTTTTTGGTGACGCCTTCAAAAGCGCAGTGATGATTGGTCAGAATCAATCCATCCGGCGAAACGAACGAGCCGGTACAGCCGATGCTGAGCTGCACGACCGCATCCTTGAGGCTGGTCTTTGTCGTGCTGTAAATGTCCTCTGCCGTCAGTTGCAGTCCCTTTGCCTTCAGTTTGCTGAAGGGAATCTGCGAAATCGTATCGGGCAGCCACATGCCTTCATCTGCCAGACCAGCGAGCGGCGAAAGCAGCAGCGAGCCGATGAGTAAAGTTGAAACCAGTACCTTTCGTAACATTGAATTCTCCTGAGATTGATTCAACAGCTTCAGGACTGCTGAATTGAAATTGAGAGCTGTGATTGGAAGCAGTTCCTTTCCGTTGGGTTCGCCAGTCAGGCCCTTAAGCCGGGAAGTTCTCCGGGTGAACAGGTCACATCCCCGTAGTAACGAATTCATTCGTTCCGCTTCCAGAACCGTGATTTATTCAAAGACAAACGAATAAATTCGTTACTACGAGGATGATTCGGGTTTCTTCAGGCACGCCGCTGACTCGACCGCCGTAATTTATCAGATCGTGTCACAGCGCAATCAGTCTTTCAGCCCGGCTGCTTTGCAGCAGCAGACAGGCCGCTTCATAAACCGCTTCTTCGGAAATCAGATCAGGGGCCAGGCCGCGCACGTGCGCGGTATTTTTGCCGAGCAGGTCATCAGGCGCAGGCCCGTTTGTCACCGAGGCCACCACTACCGGCACGCCCACTGCTGATGCCAGATGCGCCGGGCCGGAACGATTGCCAATGAACAAACTCAGTCGCGCGAGGGCTGAAACCAGGTCGGCAGCGTGCAGTGATTCGAGCGTCACAATGCGATCTTTCGGCAGCGTTGCCGCCACGCGACGTGACAGCCCGCGCTCACGCGGCCCGGTGAACAGCAGCACCCGCGCATTGAAATTATGAATCATTCGTGAGGCCAGCGAAGCAAATCTTTCAGCAGGCCAGCGTTTGCCCGCGCTGCCCGCGCCCGGATGAATGCCCACCAGCAGTTCGCCCGGTTGCAGTCCTTTCTTCCTGAGCAGTTTGTCAATTCGCTCGTCAGCGGCGCGGTCGGTTTTCAGTTTCGGCGCGGCTTCAACCGGACGCACGCCGAGCGGTTCAAGCAGGTCAAGATAACGCTGCGCCTGATGCCTGACCGTTTTGGATGGCCGCGAGAAGGCGCTCGTCAGCAGGCCGATGACCTGATGCAATCCCTTGCGCGGGGCATTCAGGCGGCGCAGCGGTCGCGCAAAATTCATCAGCACGGCGGCCTCAGTGCCTGATTTGAATTCGATGGCCAGGTCATAAGTGTGATGCGACGCTTCGCGCAATGATTTCAGGCTCGTGTACATCGCGCGCGGCCCGGCCACTTCGGCTTTTTTCAGACGGCCTACGGTCAGCACTTCGTCAACGCAGCCAGCCATCCGCAGCAGGTCAGCAGTCGAAGGACTCGTGGCAATGGTGATGCGGGTGCGCGGCAGATGTTGTCGTAATGAACGCAGCGCGGGAAGCGCCAGGATTGTTTCGCCAAGTCCGGCGATGTGAACGATCAGAATTTGGCGCGGATCAGAATACATCAGTTGCGAACGATGTCAGCTTTTTTCCATCGTTCGTGGTTGCAGCAGGCTCCTGCCGGTCATTTCAGCAGGTTGTTCCAGCCCCAGCAGTTCAAGCATCGTGGGCGCAATATCTTCTAACGCTCCCCCTTCGCGCAGGGTTCCGCTGAAATCCGTGTCGCACAGGATGAACGGCACCGGATTGCACGTATGAGCCGTGTGTGGCGCGCCGGTTTCAGGGTCAGTCATCTGCTCGCAGTTGCCGTGATCGGCAGTGATGATGGCTGTGCCTTTAATTCGCTCAACCGTGCCGACTACCCAGCCGAGGCAGGTGTCAACGGCTTCGACGGCTTTGATGGTTGCGTTCAGATTGCCGGTGTGGCTGACCAGATCGCCGTTGGCAAAATTGATGACGTAAACATCGGTGTCGTGCTCATCGAGTGCGCGGCACACCTTGTCAGTCACGCGGAAAGCCGACATTTCCGGTTGCTGGTCATAGCGCGCAACCTGCGGCGAAGCCACTTCGATGCGGCTTTCGTAAGGCATTTCGTGTTCGTGCCCGCCGTTGAAAAACCAGGTCACACGCGCAAAGGTTTCAGTTTCAGCCACGCGCAGGTTGCTGACGCGGCGCTCCGCAAAAATTTCAGCCAACGTGTTGTGCTGGTGCATTGGCGCAAAGACTATCGAAGTATTGAATGAACGATCATACTGCGTGAACGTGGCGAAATTCAGATTCGGAATCAGTTCCCGCTCGAAGCCGTCAAAGCTGAGGCCGGTAAAGGCGCGGGTCAGTTGACGCGCCCGGTCAGCGCGAAAATTGAAAAAGATCACCGAATCGCCCGGCTGCACCGTCCCGGCTGGTTCATCGCCTTTGGCAATGATGATCGGCTCAATGAATTCATCGGTCACGCCTTCATCATACGAAGCTTCGACCGCTCCAACCGGATCATTGAAGCGGCGACCTGCGCCTCTGGTAATCGCATCGTAAGCGCGTCTGATGCGATCCCACCGGTTATCACGATCCATCGCGTAATAGCGTCCGGTGATCGTGGCAATGCGGCCCGTGCCGATCTGCTGAAGCTGTTCGCACAATTCAGCAATGAATCCTGCGCCTGAAGTCTGCGGCGTGTCGCGGCCATCCGTGAACAGATGCAGCCTGACATCGCTGACGCCGCGCGCCGCCGCCATTCGCACCAGCGCATAAAGGTGCGTGTTCATCGAATGCACGCCGCCGTCAGACAGCAGCCCCATCAGATGCAGCGTGGCATTACGGCCCGCATCAATCGCGGCCACCAGCGCCGGATTTTCGAAGAAAGTGCCTTCGGCAATGGCTTCGTCAATGCGCGTGACTTCCATCGGCACGGTGCGGCCCGCGCCGATGATTAAATGGCTGACTTCTGAATTTCCGGCCTGTCCCTTCGGCAGTCCGACGCGTTCGCCGGATGCCTCAAGCAGCGTGTGGGCATACTTTGATCTGTACTGATCCAGAAACGGCGTCCGGGCCAGCGCAATCGCGTTGCCTGTGGTTTGCGGCGACCAGCCGAAGCCGCTCAGAACAATCAGCACGACTGGTCGCTTTTTGAGACTGCTGCCTGCCATCATGCAAAGTCAGGTTAATCCTTCTTCTTCAACTGCCCGGCAACCGCTTCGGTGGCTTTTCTGATCGCTTCAGGATCGCCCAGATAAAAGTGTCTGATCGGCTTCAGGTCGTCATTGAGTTCATAAACGAGCGGAATGCCGGTCGGAATGTTCAGCCCGACGATTTCATCATCAGCAATGTTGTCGAGATATTTGACCAGCGCCCGCAGGCTGTTGCCGTGCGCCGCAATCAGCACGCGCTGACCTGAGCTGACGACCGGCGCAATCGTTTCGTGCCAGTAAGGCAGAAAGCGCGCTACCGTATCTTTCAGGCATTCGGTCAGCGGCAGTTCGTCCGGCGTGAGCGTGGCATAACGCGGGTCGCGGCCCGGATAGCGCGGGTCATCAGGCGTGAGCGGCGGCGGCGGAATGTCATAACTGCGCCGCCAGATGTTAGTCTGTTCAATGCCATGTTTTTCGGCAGTTTCAGCCTTGTTGAGTCCCTGCAGTGCGCCGTAGTGCCGTTCATTCAGCCGCCACGATTTGTAGACGGGAATCCAGAGCAGATCCATCTGTTCGAGTGCCAGGTTCAGGGTTTTGATGGCGCGCTTGAGAACTGAGGTATAAGCCACATCAAAGGTGTAACCATCGGCTTTCATCTGGCGTCCGCCCGCGATGGCTTCCTGCACGCCCTTTTCGCTGAGGTCAACATCAGTCCAGCCGGTAAATCGGTTTTCCCGGTTCCAGTCGCTTTCGCCGTGCCGCAATAAGACAAGTGTTTTCATGATCATTTCTCCAGTGGTTAAGATGAAAAGGAAATTGATACACGAAACAGCAGGGAATGGCAAAGGATCGCTCAGAGCTGTTAACCAGGAGCACAGGCAAACAAAGAGCAACAAGGAACGCAGGCGTCCCGCCTGCAAGACTTCCGCGAAAGGCGCAGTGATTGAAACACAGGCAGGCGGGACGCCTGCGCTCCTTGTTGGCCTGCGCTGATTGATAACATTCATCGGCAAGGCTCATTGCTGGTTGTCTTGAGGTCTGGCAGGGTCGGCGGTATGATGCTGCCTCAATTTCCGCCTGATCTGAAATCAGCAATCAAATCTGATGTTAACTTCCCGAATCTGACTGGAGGAATCACGATGAATATGGAAGCTCTCGGCATGGTCGAGACGAAGGGATTTGTCGGCGCAGTCGAAGCTGCCGACGCGATGGTGAAAGCTGCCAATGTGCAACTGACCGGCAAGGAATACATCGGCGCAGGTTACGTGACTGTTTTCGTGCGCGGCGATGTCGGCGCGGTCAAGGCCGCCACTGATGCCGGAGCGGCGGCGGCGCGCCGGGTTGGTGAACTCGTCAGCGTGCATGTCATTCCGCGCCCGCACATCGAAGTTGAGCGCGTCATCCCGCAGAACGGTTATCGTCCCGGTTCGCGGCTCGAAGGCGGTTCGCAGCAGGTGCTGACCGATGGTGAAGCCGGTAAGGATGCGAAGCGCATCAGCGGTTCGCGGGAAGAGAAGAAGTAGAAAAAATCAAAAGGCAAAATCAAAAGTTAAAAGGTCGGCGCTTTACTTTTTCAGATCAGGGGTTTCTTTCATATCCCGCTTTTGCCTTTTGATTTTTGCCTTTTGCCTTGTCTTTTTCCTATGCCCGATCAGGATCTTCAATCAGTTCAGACGGCGCGCGACCTTGTCGAAGCGGCGCATCGCGCTCAAACCATTCTCGCCGGGTTCGATCAGGCGAAAATTGACGCCATCTGTGAAGCGATGGCCCAGGCCGCGCGCGCACAATCCATGCGCCTGGCCACGATGGCGCACGAAGAAACAGGTTATGGCAACCCCGCAGACAAGAATGTCAAAAACCTGTTTGCGGCGGTTGATATTCACAATTACTTCAAGGGACTGCGCACAGTCGGCGTGGTGCGCGACACTGGCGGCGTGATTGAAATCGCGGCTCCGCGCGGCGTCGTGGCGGCGATTATTCCTTCGACCAATCCGACCTCAACCGCGATTTTCAAGATTCTGATTTCGATCAAATCGCGCAATGCAGTGGTGCTCAGCCCGCATCCTTCTGCGACGCGGTGCGTGGTCGAAACAGCGCGGGTGATGCGTGATGCCGCCGTCACTGCCGGATTGCCCGCTGAAGCCATCGGCTGCCCTGAAGCAACGACCATCGAAGGCACCGAAGCTCTGATGAAACACCGGTACACAGCGGTGATCCTGGCGACCGGAGGCATCGGTCTTGTGCGCGCTGCCTATTCATCGGGCAAGCCCGCGTTCGGCGTCGGGCCGGGCAATGTGCCGGTGCTGATCGAGCGCACAGCCGATGCAGCCAAAGCCGTGAGCGATATTCTGGCCGGAACCTGTTTTGATTTTGGCACCATCTGCGCCTCCGAGCAGTCGGTTGTGGTGGATGTGCCGCTTGATCGTGAGGTGCGCGCGCAATTCACGGCTCAGGGCGCGCATTTTTTGAATCCGGCTCAGATTGAAGCCGTGCAGAAAGTCATCGTGCAGCCGAATCGCAGCCTTAATCCCAAAGTGGTTGGTCAGCCTGCAACCAGAATTGCCGAAATGGCCGGAATCAGCGTGCCGCCGAATACGCGCTGCCTGATTGCCGAAATCAACGGCGTGGGCCGCGACTTCCCGCTCTCGCTCGAAAAGCTCTCGCCGGTGCTGACTTATTACGTGGTCAACGGGCTTGAGGAAGGCTGTCGCCTGTGTGATGAAGTGCTGCATTACGGCGGGATGGGCCACACTTCAGGAATTCACACGCGCAACCGCGAAGCCGCGCTGCGTTACGGCCTGCTGATGCCGACTGCGCGCATCGTCGTCAATTCACCGACCACGCACGGAGCCATTGGCTTCTCGACCGATCTTGCGCCGTCAATGACGCTCGGCTGCGGTTCGTGGGGCGGCAATGTCACTTCTGACAACATCTCGCCGCTGCATCTGATGGACATCAAGCGCGTGGCTTTTGAGACTCGCCCGGTGACTGTGCCTGAACAGATCACAAACGTGACAGCCGCCGGTCAGCCCGCGCCTGCCGTCACCGCGCAGCCGCAGCCTGCGCGACAGCCTGATCGCGCCGCAGTCGCTGCGCTCGTTGATCAGTTTCTTTCAACTCGTCAGGTTGAAGCGCCGACCGCGCCGCCGCAGGTGACTGCGCCAAAACCTGAAACTGCGCCGCCGCCTGCGCCTGCTCCGGTTGTCGGAGCGCAGAATGGTCACAAGGCAGTTGATTTCGTCTGCGAAGATGACGTGCGAAAGGCGATTGCGGCAGGGCAGAAAATTTATATCAACGCGAAAACGATCATCACTCCGTCAGCGCGTGATTTCGGTGCAGCGCACGATGTTTTTGCCAGGGGCTGATTCTGACTCAGGTTTCAATTGCATGAACGGTAAGTGTTGCGCGATTTGCCAAAATCGCGCAGTTCACGCCACGGGCCGATTGCGGATTCAGCGCGATTTTGGCAAATCGCGCAACACTTCCCGAACACTGATCTGAAACCTGAGCTGATTTCATTGCGGCTATGGAACAGAAAAAGAAGCAGTTGAAACAGGAATCGCAGCAACAGACGCCGCGCATGGGCATCTGGCAGGTTCGCAATCTGGTGAATGACCGTGTGCTGATCGGCGCGTCACCGAACCTGCCCGGAATGATCAATCGTCTTCAGTTTCAATTGAAGATGGGCAGTCATCAGAATACTGAGTTGCAGGCTGACTGGAACAGGTATGGCAGTGACAGCTTCGCCTTTGAAATTCTGGATGAACTGACGCCGAATGCTGACCCGCAGCATGACCATCGCGCCGATCTGGCCTTCCTTGAGGAACTATGGCTGGAGAAACTGCAACCTTATGACGAACGCGGATACAATGAGCGAAAGCTGAGCCGGGAGGAACGCTTGCGCCTGATTGCCAGCCGACGCTCGCCGGGGGGGCCAGAATAAAAGGGGTTCAGAGCTGATCAACTCTGAACCCCTTTTGATTTTCCATCAGAATGATTCTTGGTTACGAAGTCCGGCTGCCCGGATTCTGGCGCAGTTCCACGATTCTCTTTTTCTGTTTCTGGGTCAGAACTTTGGTGAGGGTTTCGTTGATGTTCTGATTGATCTGATTGAGCCGGGCCTTGCGCGCATCTTCGGACAGCGAAGTGTCCTGTTTGAGCGCGGCCAGTTGTTTGTCACGGTCTTCGTAAACGGCTTCGAGTTTGCGTTTCTGGCTTTCAGACAATTTGAGCGCCGCAATCAGTGGCGGCAGCGTGGTCTTGTCGCCCTGCATCTGTGTCGAACCGCCTGCGGCTGCGCCGGTCGTCTGCTGGCTGCCTGATTGCTGTCCGTAAGCCAGGCTGGTCAGCAGCAACACTGCCGACAAAGCAAGGGCTGTTGATAACCTCTTCATAACTGTTCTCCTTCCCTTGAATCGCTCACATTCTTCGTGATGCCAGCAGCAAATAAAACGAGCGTGAACGAGAGGTGACAGCGCGATACTGCCTGAGCTGAATCACCGCTCGCACACGCTCGCGGTTACTGACATCCGGTTATATCCTGGCAGGCCCGCCGACCAATGACAAGTTGATGTTGAGCGCGTCAGTTACGCTCAAACCATCGGGCTAAAGAGTTCTCATCAACGCTTCAGCGCCAGCGTCAGCCCGTCGGAAATTGACAGCATACTGAGCGTGACGCGCTCATCGTGATGCAGCTTTTCATTGAGCGCGCGAATAGCCAGGGTGTCGGCGTCCTGCGCGTCGTTGTCAATCACTTTGCCGTGCCAGAGCACGTTATCAATCGCAATCAGCCCGCCCGGCCTGACAAGCTGCAATGACCGTTCGTAATAACCATCGTAGTTTTCCTTGTCGGCATCAATGAATGCAAAATCAAAGGTTCCGGCCTGACCATCAGCGAGCAGGCCATCGAGCGTCTGAATGGCCGGGGCGAGGCGCAGATCAATCTTGTGCGCGACTCCGGCCTGCGCCCAGAAACGACGCGCTATCGCCGTGAACTCTTCGCTCACATCGCAGGCAATGATCTTTCCGTCAGCAGGCAGCGCGAGCGCCACGCTGAGCGAACTGTAACCAGTGAAAACTCCGACCTCCAGCGTCCGGCGCGCGCCCGTCAATTGAATCAGCAGCGCCATCAACTGTCCCTGATCCGGCGCAATCTGCATCGCACTCATCGGATGCTGCGCCGTTTCTTCGCGCAACTGCCTGAGCAGTTCCGGCTCCCGCAGCGATACCGAAAGCAGGTATTCGTAAAAGCGATCATCAAGCGCCGTGTATTTGCCTGAAAGCTGCATGAAAAACTTCCCTTCTGAAAAACTGACAGCACCGGTTTCTGAGAGAATCCTGTCTGTGCTGATTTCACTTCAGGCCAGAATTTTACTGACCAGTTCACCGTGGACGTCCGTCAGCCTGAAATGACGGCCCTGGAATTTGTAAGTCAGCCGCTTATGATCAATGCCAAGCAGGTGCAGAATCGTTGCCTGCAAATCATAAACGCTGACCGGATCTTCAATCGCGTTGTAGCTGAAATCATCAGTTTCGCCCATCACGAATCCTTTTTTCACGCCGCCACCTGCCAGCCACATCGCAAAGTTGCGCGGGTGATGATCGCGCCCGTAATTAGCTTCGGTCAGCTTGCCCTGACAATAGACCGTGCGCCCGAATTCACCGCCCCACACGATGAGCGTGTCATCGAGCAGCCCGCGCTGTTTCAAATCCTGAATCAGTGCCGCCGTCGGTTGATCAGTGCCTTTGCATTGCAGCGCCAGATCGCGCGGCAGATCGTTATGCTGATCCCAGCCGCGATGATAAAGCTGAATGAATCGCACGTTGCGTTCAGCCAGGCGGCGGGCCAGCAGACAGTTCGCCGCATAACTGCCGGGACGGCGCGATTCGGGGCCGTACATTTCAAAGGTCTTGTCCGGCTCTTTTGATAAATCCATCAGTTCCGGCACTGAAGTCTGCATCCGGTAAGCCATCTCGTACTGCGAAATGCGCGTTTCGATTTCAGGGTCGCCGTAAGCGTCATGTTTCATCTGATTCAGCTTCATCACGGCATCAAGCATCTGTCGCCGCGAGGTCTTGTTTATGCCCGGCGGATCGTTCAGATACAGCACCGGCTCGCTGCCGCCGCGAAACCGCACTCCCTGATACTTCGACGGCAGAAAGCCGCTCGACCAGAGCCGCGAAAACAAAGGCTGATCGGTATTGATCGCGTGCGCCGTCGAAAGCAGCACAACGAAAGCCGGAATGTTCTGATTCTCGCTGCCCAGTCCGTAACTGACCCACGCGCCCAGGCTCGGTCGACCGGGCTGCTGAAAGCCCGTCTGAATGAACGTAATCGCCGGATCGTGATTGATCGCGTCGGTGTGCATCGTTTTGATGATTGTCAGGTCATCAACGACTTTCGCGGTATGCGGCAACAGTTCACTGACCCACGCGCCCGATTGTCCGTGCTGTTTGAAATCGAAAATTGATCTGACGCACGGGAACGCGCTCTGCCCCGAAGTCATGCCGGTAATGCGCTGCCCGTTGCGCACGGAATCGGGCAGTTCTGTGCCGTGCAGCTTTGCGAGCGCAGGCTTGTAATCAAAGGTCTCAATCTGCGACGGCCCGCCCGACTGATGCAGAAAGATCACGCGCTTCGCTTTGGGAGCATAATGCGGCAATCCAATCAGCCCGCCCGTTTTCGGATCGCGTCCATTTTCACCGTCTGCTGCCATTCCATCCTGTCGCAGCAGGGAAGCGAGCGCCGCCGCGCCAATGCCCTTTGCTGTCAGTCCGAACAACTGACGTCGCGTCAGATGCAGTTCAAGTTCACGTTGCAGGTTCATCGTCGTCATCTCATTTCAGGTTTGTCACCACTCAATTCGTATGTTGCTGCTGCCGCAGCCAGTCTTCGAGATCAGCCATTGAATTGAAATCAAGCAGGGCTACGCCGAGGTCTTCAAGTTGTTCGGCAGAGAGGTGACTGATCTGTTCATGCGTGACTTCAGGAAGACTGCCGAGCTTCTTCTGAATCTGTCGCAGCGTGAGTAAAGTCAGGCCCTCAACCCTGCCTTCCTCTCTGCCTTCCTCGATGCCTCTCAGTCTGCCGCCTTCGATTTTTTCGGCGATCCACTCATCCACGATTGACTGCATACTGCCTCCCTGTCTGATGAATGTTTGTTCCAGTGATTGTCTGATCTCTGCGGGGCTGATTTCATCACGGGCGTGGCTGAGATAAGCAATCAGCGTTCGCAGGTGTTCGACCAGCGACTGTTCAGGCTCAGTGCTGAGCTGTCTGAAAATCTCAGGCCGCCGCCGTTTCAATTCACGGCTGAAGATGTTGCGGAACAGCATCAGCCCGGCACGCAGATACGGCGCGCCTTTCAACTCAGCCTCGTCAATCGCCGCCAGATCAATCAGATAATACTCAAACTCCGGCACATGTCTGAGCAGCGGCGAATCATCAGCCACTGCGACGAGCGACCGGAAGTTCAGTTTCACATTCCAGCGCGCCAGACCGTGATGAAAGAGGGATAAATCGGCGGCAACTGTCCGTTGTTGTCAGTCACCAGCCTTTCCCAGATGCGCACCAGATAGCGCAGCAGTTGAAAGGCCACAAGTTTGTTCGGCGCGCTTTTATGCTCGAACAGCACGTAGACGAAAGCGGCATCGCCATCGCGCATTCTGACCCGGTAAAGCAGGTCTGAAAAATGCTGCTGCAGTTCGGGATCAATGAACGCATCGCGCACCGGCTCAGGCGCGCTCAGATCAAGCACCGCGACAACTTCCGGCGGCAGGTAATTGATCAGAAAATCCGCCGCAATGGCAGGCTGTCCGAGCAGTTCCTTGAAGAATCTGTCGTGCGGGTTGGTGATCTCAGCCATTGCCTGTCAAATAGCTGCGAGACAATTTTACTCCTGATAAGTCGGATCAACACGGTCGAGCTTGCGCAGCAGCGCGGGCCAGACCAGATTGCCGCCCATCCCTTTCGTCACCTGTTCAGCCTGAGCCTGAATGCCTTTCAGAATCGGATCGGCAATCATCGTCAGTTCAGTACCGCCTGACTGCGCCATGACCTGAATGCGACAGGAGGCTTCGAGCGTGTACATGGCCAGAAACGCTTCAGCCGCATTGCGCCCGACCGTCAGCAGTCCGTGATTGCGCAGGATCAGCGCGCGGTTGTTGCCCAGGTCAGCCACCAGACGAGGCTTCTCGGCTTCGTTCAGTGCCAGCCCTTCGTAATCGTGGTAGCCAATTGATGAAAGCGGAAAGAGCGAATGCTGCGAAATCGGCAGCAGTCCGTTTTTCTGCGCCGAGACCGCAACTCCGGCCAGCGTGTGCGTGTGAAAGACACACAGCGCATCCGCGCGGGCTTCGTGCACGGCGCTGTGAATCGTGAAGCCTGCCGGATTGATGAAATGCGGCGTCTCCATCACGATGTTGCCCTGCAGGTCAACTTTCACCAGACTCGACGCAGTAATCTCTTCAAACAGGAAGCCGTAAGGATTGATCAGAAAGTGATGCTCCGGCCCCGGCACGCGCATCGAAATGTGCGTGAAGACGAGATCATCCCATTTATAAAGCGCCGTCAGGCGGTAGAGCGCCGCCAGGTCAACGCGCGCCTGCCACTCTTCGGCTGAAACCTGTTCACGAACGCTCGATGGTGTCTGGACTGGTTGCATGGAATCAATTCTCCTCAATGTTATTTACGATTTTCAGAAGGTCATTATCCTGCGACAACATACGACAGCGTGGCAGCGGTTATAACCAGTTTTCCTGAGAGAGCGCCGGTACGGAATTGAAATCGTTGTCACTGGTCAGCAGAACCAACTGGTAACGAACCGCAATCGTGGCAATCAGCGCATCAGCCAGCGCCAGTTGCCGTCCCTGATGCCGCAACAGCAGGCGCAACTCCGCTGCGTATTCTGCATCCGCCCTGTCTGTGACAAAGCAGGGCAGCCAGCCTGCCAGCTTCTGCTATTCCTAACGGTTCTGCTTCGCACGCGGCAACAGGCTGATGCCATACCAGACTTCGCTCAGCACAGGAACACAGACAGCAAATTCATGTCCCGACTGAAGAGCGGAAAGAACACGTCGTCGCAGCGGATGATGAAGTGTGACCAGCGGCGAAGCGTGGTTGGTGTCAAGCAGGTAGCGCGCCATACCTATTCCAGCCCTTCGGCAATGTCGTTTGCCCGGTCAATGCCCTTCATTCCGGCTTCCACAGCATTCCAGTTGCGCTGCCACTCTTCCAGATCGAATTCTTCATTCAGGTCTTCTGATGCGAGGCTGGAGGACAGGTATTCGGTCAGCGATTGCATTCCAGGTTCCAGGACGAACTGATTAGCCGGGTTTGGCGGTGTTGCCCTGATTCTGGCAATCAGGGCCGCCAGTTCCTGATCAGAGCTGTCTGTCAAAGCCTGATTGAGCAACTCAACCGCCAGGGCCTCAGCCGACTGGCTGCGGGCCTGCGCTTCATTCTGCAACCTCTCAGAAAGCGGGTCGGGAAGTGTAATCGTAACTGACATGGCAACCACTCCTTTCGCTGCGGGGCTGCGGCCACTTTACTCCTTCGTAATCGTCTCATCCAGGTTGAGAATCGCGCTCATCACCATTGTCCACGCCGCGAGTTCGGTTTTATCCAGCCTGGCGTCAACCGGCGACTCGCCGACTTTCAGCAACTGCTCAGCCGCTTTCTGATCGCTGCGATAACGCGTGAGTTGTTGTTTCAGTAACTCATTCAGCACGCGCAGTTCTTCAGTCGCGGGTTTGCGCGCGGTGGCCTGGCGAAAGGCAAACGTGAGGCGACTGTTCGCATCTCTGCCGCCGTCGTGCAGCGTTCTGGTCGCCAGGGCGCGGGCGGCTTCGATGTAAGTCGGATCGTTCATCAGAATCAGCGCCTGCAAGGGCGTGTTGGTCAGCGGACGGCGGGCGACGCATTTTTCGCGGTCGGGCGCGTCGAATGTCACCAGCGTTGGCGGCGGCACGGTGCGCTTCCAGAAGGTGTACATCGAACGGCGATACAGATCGGCTCCGTGACTTTGCACGTACTCCTGCGCCGAAAAGCCGTCACCGAAAGCCATCTCTTCCCACAAACCTTTCGGATGATAAGGCAGCACCGAAGGCCCGCCGATCTTTTCGTGCAGCAGGCCGCTCACCGCGAGCGCATTGTCGCGCACCATTTCAGCGGGCATTCTGAAACGCGGGCCGTGCGCCAGCAGGCGGTTTTCAGGATCACGTTCAACGAGCGCGGGCGTGACTTTTGATACCTGCCGGTAAGTCGCCGAAGTCACGATCAGCTTCTGCATCGCTTTGATGTTCCAGCCGGTGCGGATGAATTCAGTCGCCAGCCAGTCGAGCAGTTCGGGATGCACCGGCGGTTCACCCTGCGAACCGAAATCTTCAGCGGTTTTGACCAGGCCCGGACCGAAATACATCTGCCAGTAACGATTCACCGCGACGCGCGCGGTCAGCGGATGATTCGGATCGGTCAGCCATTTCGCCAGCGTCAGGCGATTGAGCGGCGCATTCTTTGGCAGTGGCGGCAGCACCGACGGCACGCCGGGCGAAACCTTTTCGGTTTTGTTGCGGTAATCACCGCGAGCCAGAATGAAAGTGTCGCGCGGCTTTTCGAGTTCATTCATCACCATCACGCTGACAATGGTTTTCTCAAGCGATTCTTTCTCCTTGCGCAGTTGTTTCAGTTCGGCGTGCTGCTGCCTGAGTTCAGCGGGCGCAACGTAAGTCAGAAAA
Source organism: Blastocatellia bacterium (assembly GCA_046331565.1). Lineage (GTDB taxonomy): Bacteria > Acidobacteriota > Blastocatellia > RBC074 > RBC074 > DASRDU01. Next base: position 1,148,830 of record JAXLQP010000001.1, on the reverse strand, counting down.
TATTCGCGCAAGCGGTCGCTTTCATCCTTTGTGCGTTTGCCGCTGACGCCGGACAGGATTGTTCTGATCGGGAAGTTCACCGCCAGATCGCTGATTTCATCAGCCCTGAGCGCGCAACCATAAAGCCGCAGGTCATCAATGCCGCCACTGTAAGCATGTCCGGCCCGCAGGCTGCCAATTTCAAATTCAGCGTTGCTGCTGATTGTGCCCTGCAGCATGTCCCTGATGATTTCAAGTTCGGCGGCTTTGCCATTCAGATAAACCTGCACGCCTGCGGCTTTGCCTGAACCGTCATAAGTGATGGTCAGGTGTTTCCATTCGCTGCTGACAAACAGCTCTCTGGTGCGCACCTCAATTGCGCTGTCAGGTCGGTTTGAAGTCAGGCGAATGGTGAGCGGCGCCGCCCACCGCTGAATGTCAACAAGCTGCGTGCGATCAAAAAACACTTCATAACCGCGCCGCGTCTGTTCATCAGCGATTTTCTGAAAGACGTGATTGCTGAGTTTGCCAAGTCCGGGGCGCAACCACGCGGCCAGCGTGAACGGTTTGTTGTCTTCAAATGCGCCGACGTTGCCGAAACTGACCTGCGTCTGCCCGTCAAAGAAGACTGCGCGGCTGACCATTCCGCCGCCAAAGGTCGGATCGCCTTTCACGGTTCTGCCGTGCTGATCGCGGCCTGAAGCGTCAGCGAGGCTGCCATCGAGGTTGTAATAAGCCAGCAGGTCGTGACGCGGCGCGAGGGCGATTTTGCCCGCGTGTTCGCGTTCCCACTGTTCAAGCAGGGGCGCGATGTTCTGATCTGAAAGCGCGGCTTCGCGGGCTTTGATGGCGTTGTTCAATTCTTCCTGCCGTGCTTTCTGCGCTTCAGTCGGCAGCGGCAGAAATGGCCTGGCGTTTCCCCTTTGCCCGTCCAGACCCTGCTCGGCCACGTTGTTGAAGAAAGCGAAGAACTGATAGAACTCCTTCTGCGAAATCGGATCGTATTTGTGCGAATGGCAGCGCGCACATCCCATCGTCATGGCCATCCACGTATTCGCAGTGGTTTCGACGCGATCAACGACATATTCAATCTGATACTCTTCGGGAATCGCGCCGCCTTCAAAATTGATGATGTGGTTGCGATTGAAACCCGACGCGATTTTCTGATCGAGCGTGGCATCGGGCAGCAGGTCGCCCGCGAGTTGTTCAATCGTAAACTGGTCGAACGGCTTGTTGGCATTGAATGATCTGATCAGCCAGTCGCGCCAGGGCCACATGTCGCGGTGGCTGTCAATGTGATAACCATGCGTGTCGGCATAGCGCGCCAGGTCCAGCCACTGCATCGCCATTCGCTCGCCGTATCGCGGGCTGGCAAGCAAACGGTCAACCAGTTTTTCGTAAGCGTCCGGCGATTTGTCAGCGAGGAATGCGTCAACTTCAGCCAGCGTCGGCGGCAGTCCGGTCAGATCAAGCGTGACGCGACGAATCAGTGTGGTTTTGTCGGCTTCGGGCGCGGGCTTCAGCCCTTCCTTGTCCAGTCGCGCCAGAACGAAGTTATCAATCGGATTGCGAATCCACGCGGGATTGCTCACTGACGGCGGTTCGACGCGGCGCGGCGCGCTGTAGGCCCAGTGTTCAGTCCATTGCGCGCCTTCAGCCACCCAGCGTCTGATCAGGCTGATCTGCTGTTCGGTCAGCTTGTGGCCGGAATCAGGCGGCGGCATGACTGTATTCGGGTTGCTGGAAGAGATGCGTTTGATGAGGCGGCTGTTTTCGGCATCGCCGGGAATGATGACGCCGGATTTGCTGAACGCGCCTTCTTTGGTGTCCAGGCGCAGCCGCGCCATGCGCTGCTTTTCGTCCGGCCCGTGACAGGCAAAACAATTGTCAGAAAGAATCGGGCGAATTTCACGATTGAAATCAACCGGCCTGGCTGACCTGACAGGTTGTGTCTGCGCGGTCACGGTGCGCAGATAAAAATGCAGGCTGATGAGCGCGACGACGAGGGTCAGAAGCTGAAGGCGACGTTTCACGAGCTGCAACCTCCGCGATGCTGAATTAATGAGAATGTGATTGATGATGCGTCAGAACTGCTGCGTGCAGTCGGACTGATGATACAGGGTGTTGCGGATGAGCGCCAGAATTGAGCCTGCAATTCTCTGCGTCTCTTCGCCTCTGTATGAAACTCTTTTCTCTGGTTTTCTCTGTGCCTCTGCGTGAGCCTGATTTCTCGCAGAGGCACAGAGAAGGAAATAAGAGAGAGGGGACTGTGGTTTGTTTCAGCCGCTATTGCTGGCCTCCGCCTGCTGTCGGCTGCTTGTAAACTTTCACCATCGGCAGCAGGATGCGGGACGGATGTTTGCGGCTGAAATGAATGGTGTTCGTTGCGACGCGGGTTTCGTTGTCGGCGCGCATCGGTTTGCCGGTGTTCGGGTTCGGATCGAAGCGCGGATCATTTGAGCTGCTGATGTGAACCGCGATGCGATGGCCTTTATTAAAGACCAGGCTGGTTGACCACAGATCAATTTTGAATTTGTAAACCTCGCCTTTTTTCATCATCACTTCGTGATCGAAGCCTTCACGAAAGCGCGCGCGCAATCCTGAATCCTGCACCAGTCTTTCAGTGCCGTCGGGATAAACGTCAACCAGTTTCGCAATCCAGTCAGTGTCGGGGCAGTCTGATTCGGCCCACAACTCAACGGTCAACGGGCCGGTGACTTCAACCGGGACTTCAAGCGGCGCGGTCTGAAACTTCAGCACGTCCTTACGATCACCGATGGCGCGCTGATCCATCGGGCCTTTTTTCGCAAACAGATTGGCGCCGCCAATCGTCGGCACGGGATTTTTCGGATCGTACTGATATGTGCTGCTGCCTTTGTCATCAGCCGGAATCTTTTCGCTCAACTGTCCGTTCGGAGCGAGAAAGTACGAAGTGACTTTAGCCGGAACGGGCCACGACATCGCCGTGCGCCATTCGTTGCCCGGCGCTTTCGGGTCAGTCGTGTCGCCCATCACGTAATATCTGACCGGCGGTTCATCCATAATTCCGTTGTTGACGCCCTTGAGCCAGTAATCGAACCAGCGCAGGGCTTCGCGGTTGCCGGGTTGCGCCGAGTTGGCCGGGTAAGTGACTTCTTCAACCTTGCCGTGCGCCCATGGCCCCATCATCAGTTTCTGATTGCCAGCCGCAAGCCCGCCGCCCTGACTTTGCAGGCCGACGAAGTTATCAATGTTGCCCTGCACAAAAATGTCGTACCAGCCGCCCTGGTTGTAAGCCGGAACCTGCACCTGTTCCCAGTGCTTGCGGCCTTCGCGGATGTCGAGATAACCGTCCTGGCTGTAATGCTGAAAGGTCAGCGCCAGCACGTCGAGGGCCTTCTGCGCCTTCAGCCAGTTTTCGTTCATCTCCTTGCGAAAGATGCCGCCCGTATAAACCGCGTGCTGATAGGCGCTCGCCGGAGCGACAATCGTGTAAATCGCCACCAGATGCGGCGGCGCGGTGATTGCCGCCTGATTCGCCGTGATGCCCATCGCTGAAGCGCCGGTCATTCCGACTTTGCCATTGGCCCACGCCTGTTTCGCGGCCCATTCGACAGTGTCGTAGCCGTCAAAATGGTCATCCATAAACGGCATATATTTGCCTTCACTCTTGCCGGTGCCGCGACAATCCTGAATGACGTAAGCGTAACCATTCGTCGTCCATTGTTTGTTCTGCCCGCCCATCATTGCGCCGCTTTTGCCGTAAGGCGTGCGCACCAGAATCACCGGCCAGGGGCCTTTGCCTTCGGGCAGATAAATATCAGTCGCCAGTTTCACGCCGTCGCGCATTGCCAGCATCTGCGTTTCGGGCTGCGCCTGAGCGGGCGCGGTCTGTTGTGCGTAAACGGGCAATGAAGCGGCGAGCGCCAGCAGCAACAGGAACGGAAGCAGAAACAGTCTTTGTTTCATGTCAGTTTCTCCAGGATCGGGGATGGTCAGGTTCAGAAAATTTCAGTAAGGCGGACAAATCATATCCTGATGAAATCCATTGCGCCAGTCTCGCTTACCGACCGATTGGATGGTAAGCTGTACGCCCATCCGTCATTTCAATCTGTTGTTAACAACTATCCGCGACAGGCTGCCCGGAGGCCTGAGAACAAAGGAAAGAACTGATTATGGACTTTGCATACTCTCCCAAAGTCAGAGAGCTTCAGCAGAAGCTCCAGGACTTCATGGTCGCTTACATTTATCCGAACGAGGAAACCTTTTTTGCCCAGATTGCTGAAGGCGACCGCTGGCAGCCGGTGCAGATCATCGAAGACCTCAAACCGAAGGCCAAAGCCGCCGGATTGTGGAATCTGTTTCTGCCCGAATGCGAATACGGCGCGGGCCTGACCAATCTGGAATACGCGCCGCTGTGCGAAATCATGGGCCGCTCAGTCATGGCTTCTGAAGTTTTCAACTGCTCCGCGCCCGACACCGGCAATATGGAAGTGCTGGTGCGTTACGGCAGCGAAGAACAAAAGGAACAATGGCTCAGGCCGCTGCTCAATGGTGAAATTCGTTCGTGCTTTGCGATGACCGAACCCGAAGTCGCTTCGTCAGACGCGACCAACATTCAGGCGCGCATTGAACGACAGGGCGATGAATACGTCATCAACGGGCGCAAGTGGTGGACATCGGGCGCAGGCGATCCGCGCTGCAAGGTGGCGATCTTTATGGGCAAGACCGACCCGACCGGGCCGAAGCACAAGCAGCAGTCAATGATTCTGGTGCCGATGGATGCGCCGGGCGTGACGGTCAAACGAATGCTGACGGTGTTTGGTTACGACGACGCGCCGCACGGTCACGCCGAAGTGATCTTTGAAAACGTGCGCGTGCCCGCATCGAACATCCTGCTTGGCGAAGGGCGCGGTTTTGAAATCGCCCAGGGACGGCTCGGCCCCGGTCGCATTCATCATTGCATGCGCCTGATCGGGCTGGCCGAACGCTCGCTTGAAGAGATGTGCCACCGCGCCAGAACCCGCGTGGCTTTTGGCCGCACGCTGGCTGAAATGGGCACGATCCGCGCCGACATTGCGCAATCGAGAATGGAGATTGAACAGGCAAGACTGCTGACGCTCAAAGCCGCGTGGATGATGGACACGGTCGGCAACAAGGAAGCCCGCGCTGAAATTGCAATGATCAAAGTCGTCGCGCCGAATATGGCATTGCGCGTCATTGACCGCGCCATTCAGGCGCACGGCGGCGGCGGCGTCTGCCAGGATTTCGGCCTCGCCAAAGCCTGGGCCGGAGCGCGCACGCTGCGCCTGGCCGACGGCCCCGACGAAGTTCACCGCGAAGCCATCGCCAAAATCGAACTGAAGAAAAACGAATAAGCTTCAGGTTCAATCACGGGAAGAGAGATGACGGAACACACGGAAAGAACGGAACAGACGGAAGAAGAACCAGACAAAATCTGACCTGTTCCGTCATCTCTCTTCCTGTTTTCAAACAACAGGGAATCAAATGGAACTCAGAGACAAAGTCATTGTCGTAACCGGCGGCGCGCACGGCATTGGTCGCGCTTTGTGCAGGCGGTTTGCCGCTGAAAAACCAAAGGGCATCGTCGTCGCTGACCTTGATGGCGAAGGCGCGGCGCAGGTCGCTGGCGAAATCGGCGGGCTGGCAGTGCAGGCAAATGTCGGCAGTGAGGCTGACATTGTTCATCTGGTGAAGCAGGCGAATGACGCTTACGGCGCGATTGATCTGTTCTGCTCGAATGCGGGAATTGGCGGCGCGCAGGGTGGCGCTGAAGTGCAGAACGAAATCTGGCAGCAGATCTGGGAAGTCAACGTGATGGCGCACGTCTTTGCTGCCCGCGCCGTGCTGCCGCAGATGCTAGCGCGCGGCAGCGGCTACCTGCTCAATACCGTGTCAGCCGCAGGATTGCTCACGCAGATCGGCAACGCGACCTATTCGGTGACGAAGCACGCGGCGCTTGCCTTTGCCGAATGGCTGGCGGTTACGCATTACGAAGCGGGCATCAGAGTTTCGTGTCTCTGTCCGCAGGGCGTGAAGACCGATATGCTGATGAAAGCCGCGCAGACAAAGGAGGCAGGCTTTCTGATCGAAGGCGCGCTTGAACCCGAAACCGTTGCTGATGTGGTGGTGAAAGGTCTCGCTGAAGAAAGCTTTCTGATTCTGCCGCACCCTGAAGTCGCTGAATATTTCAAGCGCAAGGCGAACGATTACGAACGCTGGCTGCGCGGAATGCGGCGTTTGCAGGCGCAGGTCAGGGAAAGAGCAATGTAAGCAGTGTTTTTAAGTTGAGACAGATTCTGACCATCACGCTGCTGATTCCTGAATCCTGAGAACTGATTCCTGTTTTACTCAAAGAAACAGGAATCAGTTCTCAGGATTCAGGAATCAGCAGTGTTTCGCTTCTGCTGCAAATTTATCTGTAAGTCCACAGTTTCGGATCGCCGAGATGCGGGATGCCGTTGAAATGATCGAGCGTGAATTTGCCGTTGCTGAAAACGATTTCAGTAACTGAGCAGTTGCGGATGCGCCAGTTGAGTTCCAGCGCGAGCGGTTCGGGTGCTTTCATTGCCGTTTGCACCGCAATTGAAATCGGGCCGCCTGAAGTGAAGACTGCGATGCGACGGCCACCCGATTTGCCTTCGGTGATTTGCTGCAACCCGCGCTGCACGCGGTCGTGAAAGCTGCGCCAGGGTTCCACGTCGGGTGAAAGGACTTCGCCGCGCAGCCAGGCTTCGGCTGTGGCAGAAAGCATCCGGTGAAAGGTTTTGTACTTTTCGCGCTGGCCTTCAGCCTTTTCATACTCATCCGCCAGTCGCTGCACGCGCGGATCGCGTTCGGCCAGAACCGGCAGCAGCGCCCGCACAATGCCGTCGCCGTCATATTCGGCCAGTTCATCAATGATTCCCAGTTCGGGCCACGACTGACCGGCCTGACGATAAGCTTCACCGACGACTTCAGCCGTGCGCACCTGACGCCGCAGCGGGCCGCTGTAAACCTCATCAAACCTGATGCCGCGCGCGAGCCAGAACCGGCCCAGTTCCTGCGACTGCAATTCGCCGGTCTGCGAAAGCTGATCGTAATCATCGCTGAAAAATGAAGCCTGCCCGTGCCTGACAAGTACCAGTTCGCTCATGCTGTGCGGTGTTCCTCCGGGTTGAGATTGAAGGTGCTCAGTGGCTGGCAGCTTTGCACAGTTTTTTTCAGATTGCGAGTGAGCCGCCTGATTTTCAACCTGCCGTTTCGTTATTTCGCCGGGTTCCGTATGCTATTGGAGCGCGAAAAAAATTATCCACGAAGTGACGCGAAGCAGCACAAAGATACTTTGACAGGATTTACAGGATGATCAGGATGAAGGTCGTCATTTCAGCTTCATCATCCTGAAAATTCTGTTCATCCTGTCTGAAGTTTCTTCGTGCTTCTTCGTGTGGCTTCGTGGAAATCCTGTTTCCCTGAAAGGTGAAAGTTATGTCTGACCCGCGAATGATCGAACTGCCGGTGCAAAGCCTGAGCGGCGATGCTCAGACGACAGTGCGTCGCGACCTGCTGGCGGTTGAGGAGCCGCTGGAAATCAGGCTGGGCTTTGCGACCGAAGACAATTTCGCGCACAAAAGCATTTCGATCACGATGCGCACGCCCGGCAGTGATTTTGAACTCGCCACCGGATTTCTCTTTACCGAAGGCATCATCACCAGCGCCGATCAGATTGAACAGATCAGGCATTGCGGCAAGCCGGTCGGCGAAGCGCAACTGCACAACGTCGTGCGCATTGATCTGAAGACCGGAGCGAAGGTTGATTTCAAACGCCTCGAACGCCATTTTTATACGTCATCAAGTTGCGGCGTCTGCGGCAAGACTTCGATTGAGGCCTTGCAGACCGCTGCCTGTCCGGTGCTGCCTGAGGGGCCGATTGTTGCGGCACAGGTGATTCATGAGCTTCCGTCAAAGCTGCGCGCGGCTCAGGCCGTTTTTGACTGCACTGGCGGGTTGCATGCTTCGGCATTGTTTGATGCGGAAGGGCGATTGCTGGCCCTGCGCGAAGATGTCGGGCGGCACAATGCGCTCGACAAACTGATCGGCGCTGAACTGCTTGAGCGCCGCGTGCCGCTCAATAATTACATCCTGCTTGTCAGCGGGCGCGCCAGTTTTGAACTGGTGCAGAAGGCGCTGATGGGCGGCCTTCCGATTCTGGCGGCAGTCGGTGCGCCCTCAAGCCTGGCGGTGCAACTGGCCCGCGAATTCAGAATGACCCTGCTCGGCTTTGTGCGCGAAAACAGATTCAATGTCTACACGCACGACTGGCGCGTTGAACTGACCGGACAGGAAGAGAGATAACGGAACAGGCGGAAATAACGGAAGAAACGGAACAGCCAGCCTGGTTCGGTTATTGTTTCGTCTGTTCCGTTATTTCCGTCTGTTCCGTCATCTCTCCTGGTGCTGTTGAGAGAAGGTCGTGAATAAAGTTATGGACGAGCACTCGACAAAATCAGAAATGATCGAGCGGCTGGCACAGTCGCCTGAGGATACGGCTGAGATCAGAGTTGCAGATCCGGCTGAAGCGGCGGCGGGATTGCCTTCGATCAGACGAACGATGCAGGTTGCGCTGGGTGAAATGGGACTGCGGCGCAGCCTGAAAACGCTGCTGCGCGTCAATCAGAAGGACGGGTTTGATTGTCAGAGCTGTGCGTGGCCGAACCCTGACGGTGAACGGCATCTGGCTGAATTCTGCGAAAACGGAGCGAAAGCCGTTGCGCACGAAGCGACACGCAAACTCATCACGCCGGAATTTTTCGCGCGTTATTCAGTCGCGCAACTCGCTGAACAGTCTGATTACTGGCTGGAGCAGCAGGGCCGACTCAGTCATCCGATGCTGCTGCGACGCGGGGCGACGCATTACGAACCGGTTTCGTGGGACGCGGCCTTTGCGCTGATCGCTGATGAACTCAACCGGCCTGGCGCGCCTGATGAAGCGGCTTTTTACACTTCGGGCCGGACGAGCAATGAGGCGGCGTTTTTGTATCAGCTTTTTGTCCGGCAGTTCGGCACGAACAACCTGCCTGACTGCTCGAATATGTGCCACGAATCGAGCGGCACGGCGCTGCGCGAAAGCATCGGCGTCGGCAAGACTACGGTGACGCTCGATGATTTTGCGCTGGCTGATCTGATTCTGATCATCGGTCAGAATCCGGGGACGAATCATCCGCGAATGATGAGCACGCTGCAGCGCGCAAAGCGACGCGGCGCAAAAATCATTTCAATCAATCCGCTGCCCGAAGCCGGGCTGATGCGCTTCAAAAATCCGAACCCGCAGGATTATTCAAACCCGCTGAAGATGCTGGCTGGTCTGATGGGTGACGGCACGCCGCTCAGCGATCTGTTTCTGCCTGTGCGCATCAACGGCGATATTGCCGCGCTCAAGGGACTGATGAAAACGCTCGTGGCTGAAGAGGCGCGGCGGCCAGGTGAGGTTTTCGATCAGCAGTTTTTGCAGGAATGCACGTCAGGTTTTGCTGAACTGCTCGCTGATCTCAACGCGACAACGTGGGAAGAAATTGAAGAAGGCAGCGGCCTCAGTCGTGAGCAGTCTGGCGAAGCCGGGCTGATGATTGCCGGGGCAAAGCGCCTGATCTGTTGCTGGGCGATGGGGCTGACACAGCATAAAAATGCGGTCGGCACGATTCAGACTCTGGTGAATCTGATGCTCATGGGTGGTCACATCGGCAGGCCGGGCGCGGGGTTGTGCTGCGTGCGCGGTCACAGCAACGTGCAGGGCGACCGCACGATGGGCATCCATGAAGCGCCGAACGAAGCCTTTCTTGATGCGCTCGGACGCGAATTCAATTTCAAACCGCCGCGTCATCGCGGGCTGGCGACGGTTGAAACGATCAGAGCCATGCACGACGGGCGCATTAAGGTTTTCATTGCGCTCGGCGGCAATTTTCTTTCAGCCACGCCTGACACGGCGTTGACGGCGCAGGCGCTCAGTCGCTGCAAATTAACCGTGCAGGTTTCGACGCGGCTCAATCGTTCGCACCTGATTTGCGGCGAGCAGGCTTTGATTCTGCCGTGTCTCGGTCGCAGCGAAAAGGATGTGCAGGCAGCGGGCGAGCAGTTCGTCACGGTCGAGGATTCGATGTGCATTGTCAGCGCCTCGCGGGGCGTGCTCGAACCTGCGTCAGAACACCTGCTGAGTGAACCGGCGATAGTCGCGCGCATGGCCGCCGCCGTGACCGGTGAACGCAGCACAGTCGAATGGCTTCAGCTTGCGGCTGATTACGACCGCATCCGCGATCACATTTCGCGCGTCGTGCCGGGCTTTGAGAACTTCAATGAACGGATTCGCCAGGGTTCGTTTTATCTGCCGAATCCGGCGCGTGAACGGCAGTTCGGCACTTCAACGGGGCGGGCAAATTTTGTCGTTCATCCGATTGAGCATCACCGGCTGGAACCGGGGCAGTTTCTGATGATGACGATTCGCAGTCACGATCAGTTCAATACGACGATTTACGGCCTCGATGATCGTTATCGCGGCATTTACAAGGGCCGCCGCGTGATTCTGCTCAATCCCGAAGATGTGCAGGCCGCCGGATTGCGCGCCGGACAGCTTGTTGACCTGACCAGCCATTTTGAAGACGAACAGCGCACGGCGCGCCGGTTTATGGTCGTGCCTTACCCGATCCCGCGCCGCTGCGCCGCGACCTATTTTCCCGAAGCCAATGTTTTAGTGCCGGCGAGCAGCGTGGCCGATAAAAGTCTGACCCCAACCTCAAAATCAGTCGTCATCAGCGTGGCCGCTTCGGCCTGACCGGGAAAGCATTTCAACCGCAAAGAGACAAAGAACACAAAGGTTGATTGAATCTGTCTTTGTCGCTTTGTGTCTTTGCGGTTGAGTCAGAACCTTATCAACGTAAGTTGAAATTCCGTTTTCGGGAAATCAGGGTTCCGAAAGCGGACAGCCTTGTGCGGGTGGTTGCGGGCTGAATGGTTGGATTGCAGGCTTTAGCGGTATTGATGGGTCTGGCACGGCGGTTGGTTAACTGCACTTCAATCCACAAAAATCAGGAGGTCGAAGATGGGAACTCTGCTGCACGACATCAGATTCGGTTTCAGGATGCTGATTGCCCGGCCCGGCATGACTCTGGTTGCAATTATTGCGCTCGGCCTCGGCATCGGAACCAACAGCGCGGTTTTCAGCATTATCAATGCGATCCTGCTCAAACCGCTGCCGCTTGATAATCTCGAACGCCTTGTCGTGCTGTGGGAAAAGATGCCGGGTCAGGGCGTTGATCGCAACGAAGCGGCGATGGCGAATTATCTGGACTGGCGCGCTCAGAACAGTTCGTTTGAAAACCTCGCCATTTATACGTGGTGGAGCGCGAATCTGACCGGCATCGAACCGCCCGAAAGAGTGCGCGGATTCAGAGTCTCAGCCGGTTTTCTGGAAACGGTCGGCATCAGTCCGGTCATCGGTCGCGGCTTCAGGCCGGAAGAAGATCAGCCGGGCCGCGATGCCGTCGTAGTTCTGACGCACGGGTTGTGGCAGCGCCGGTTCGGCAGCGACCCGAAAATTGTCGGCCAGACTGTGACCATCAATGGTGTGACGCGCACGGTGATTGGCGTAATGCCGAAGGATGTGGTCTTTCCGCGTGGCGCTGAACTGCTCGCGCCGCTGGCGCTGACGCCGGAAGTGGTCGTTAACCGGGGCAGTCACGGCAATCTGGTGGTTGGCCGACTGAAGCCGGGCGTGACGGTCGTTCAGGCGCAGCAGGATCTTGACGCCATTGCCGGAAGGCTTGAACAGCAGTACCCGGACACCAACACCGGGCGCGGAGTCGGCGTTTATCCGATTCTCGAAGACACCGTGCGTGAATACAAAGCGGCTTCGTGGGTGATGATGGGCGCGGTTGGATTTGTGCTGCTGATTGCGTGCGCGAATGTGGCGAATTTATTGCTGGCGCGGGCGGCGGGTCGCACCAGAGAGATTGCCGTGCGGCTGGCGCTCGGCGCGGGGCGGTGGCGCATCATTCGCCAGTTGCTGACTGAAAGCGTGATGCTTGGTGTCACCGGCGGCGTGGCCGGAGTGTTGATGGCCATGTGGGGGCTGGCCGCGTTCAGAACGCTGCTGCCTGATGACGCGCAAATGATGATGCCGGGCTTCAATCAGCTTGGCATCAATCAGCGGGTGCTGATTTTCACGCTGGCGATTTCGATTCTGACCGGAATCATTTTCGGGCTGGCTCCGGCGTGGCAGGCGTCGAGTCCTGATCTGAATGACACGCTGAAGGAAGGCGGCGGCAAATCAACGTCGGGGCCGGGGCGTCAGGGATTGCGCGGAATGCTGGTGATGGCTGAAATCTCGCTGGCGCTGGTGCTGCTGATCGGCGCAGGGCTGCTGATGAAAAACTTCATGACGATTCTGCGCTCAAGTCCCGGTTTCAGGCCCGACAACGTGCTGACGATGACGATGACGCTTCCGGCGACGAAATACCGCGACCGCACGCAGCGGCGCAATTTTTATGAAGAACTGATCGAACGGGTGCAGAGCGTGCCCGGCATCGAATCAGCCGCGCTTGTCAATTACCTGCCGCTTGGTGGCAGCAATTCATCAAGCAGCTTTCTGGTTGAAGGATTGCCGGAACCGCCTCCGGGCCAGGAATGGGTCGGGCGTTATCGCGTCTGTTCGCCCGATTATTTCAGCACGATGGGCATTACTTTGATCAAAGGCCGGGGCTTTGCGCGCGCCGACACGGCGGAGTCGCCGCGAGTCATCATCGTGAATGAAACGCTGGCCGCAAAGTTCTGGCCGAAAGGCGACGCCATCGGCAAACGCCTCAGGTTTACCGGCCCTCCGGCTGACAATCCCTGGATGGAGGTGGTCGGCGTCGTGAGCGATGTCAGGCATGAAATGAACCTGCCGGTCACGCCCGATTATTACCTGCCGCTGGCGCAGGATCCCTGGTCAACGATGTCGCTGGTCGCCCGCACCACGACTGATCCGCTTTCGATGGCCGGGCCGGTGCGGGCCGCAGTGCAGGTGATTGACCACGATCAGCCGGTCTTTGATGTCAGAAGCATGGTGCAGGTGCGTGACCGCTCGATTCTGCATTACCGCGCTTCGGGAGTGATGATGAGCGTGTTCGGCATCTTTGCCCTGATTCTGGCGGCGACGGGGATATACGGCGTGATGGCTTATGCCGTCAGCCAGCGCACGCACGAAATCGGCATCAGAATGGCGCTTGGAGCCGGGCGCCGCGATGTGCTGAAACTGGTCATCGGTCAGGGACTGCGTCTGACATCAGTCGGTCTGGGAATCGGGCTGGTGGCGTCGTGGGGGCTGATGCGGCTGATGGGCAGCCTGCTCTTTGGCGCGGGTGTCTCGGCGGCTGACTGGATGATCTTTATCAGCCTTGCGCTGCTGCTGGCGGTGGTTGCTTTACTGGCCTGCTGGATTCCCGCGCGGCGGGCGATGCGGGTTGATCCGATGGTGGCGCTCCGGTATGAATGAGCGGTGACTGGTCAGATCAGAGTCAAACGGTCTCTGGTCGCAGCGGTCACGGTCTGGCGGTGGGGAATTATCCTCACTCAGTAACTCAGGGCAGGGTTACGCGGCATAACAAAGGCATATTCCACAGGATTGCGGAAATTTCACCTGACCTGTTCACTGGAAAACTGGGATTGGCGTCATATTCGGGGCGGCACGGCTGTTGCACCAGAGCGGAGGTGTTAGTGGTTATGGTGAGAAAATTAAGGAGGAACAGCTTTGGTTGCAGAAATCTACACCCTGACCCGCACCCCCGGGACCTATTCAGGTTGTGCGGAATGCCATCTGCGTTACGGGCGTTTCTTTTGTGACCTGCCCGATGACGTGCTGGAAGCCTTTGACGAGATTGTCAGACCCAGTTTCTTCCCGCAGGGAACGCTGCTGTTCATCGAAGGGCAGGCTCCGCGCGGGGTTTTCATTTTATGCAGCGGACGCGCCAAACTGACGATCAGCTCAAGCAACGGCAAGGCGTTAATGAGAATTGCCGAGCCGGGTGAGGCGCTCGGTCTGAGCGCGACCATTACAAGCGCACCTTACGAGGGTTCAGTGGAAATGCTTGAGGCCGGTCAGGTCAATTACATCCGGCGCGAGGATTTTCTGCGCTTTGTGCGTCAGCACGGCGAGGCCGGGCTGCGTGTGGCGCAACACCTCAGCCGCGATTATTTTGCGGTTTACGATCAGGTGCGTTCGCTGGCGCTGTCTGATTCGGTTTGTGAAAAGCTGGCGCGGCTGCTGCTCGGCTGGTGCGAACGCAACGGGCGCATCACGGAGCAGGGGATTCATCTGCGCATGCTGCTCACGCACGGCGAAATCGCCCAGATGATCGGCGCTTCACGCGAAACCGTCACCCGCCTGCTCGGTGAACTCAGACACAGGCATATCATTCAGTTCAAGGGATCAAGCCTGTTCATCTGCGACAAGGCGGCGCTCGAAAATCTCGTCAACCCGTAGCTTTACTGCTCAACGGAATGCGGATGACACGGAGGCGACGGATTTCAGGCTGATTGGATCAGTCCTGATTCCTCGTTACCGTGTCATCCGCATTTTATTCCGACCCGACAAAAGCAGACCCGGATGAAACAGAGCGCCCGGCTCAGCATCTCTGCTGAGCCGGGCGCTCTGTTTCATCCGGGTTCTGCCGGACGATGTTTTTCGGAAAGCTTCAGTTCTTCTCCTCAACTTTGTTGTGACATTCCGTGCATTTCCCGCCGAAATCACTCAGATCAACTGAATGCTCAAACTGTTTGCCCTGAACAGGCATAATCGGCGTGGTGCCTTCGGTCTGTTCGAGGATGGTGTGACAGATGTTGCATTCGTTTCTGATGACGCGGCCTTCACGGCTGACGTGCTGGCCGTCGTGGCAGCGGAAGCAGGCCGAGAAATAGTAATGATTGATGTTGTCGGGATGGGTGCGCCAGTCCACTTTCATTTCGGGAAAAATGGTCGTGGCAAAGATGCGCTGAACTTCGGAAATGGCTCCTTTGATCGAACCTTCGAGACTCTGATAGCGATCACCGTAATTGGTGCGGTAAAAACTTTCCAGATCAGCCGCAATCGTTTTGAGCGCCTCGTCCTTTGTCTGATAGGTTTTGGTCAGCGTCAGCACGGCCTGCTGCTTGATGAAAGGCAGCGCGCGGTCAAGCCTGCCGGCAATCAGTGAAGTGTCAACTGAACGATCAGGCGGAACATAGATATGCGTGGGCCGGTTATGACAATCCACGCATTCCATCCGCCGTTTGGAAAGGCCGGAGAGTTCTTCAGGTTTGAGCGGCGTATCCTTCGCAAAAAATTCGGTGATTTTGCCGGATGGCTCCTTCAGTTGCACCCAGGGAATAATCTGGCGCTGAGCATCGGTTGAGACATAGTTGATTTCATTGGCAATGTTCATGTGCCAGTGAATCCCGGCCACGAAGCCCGACTTTTCGCTGCCGCCGCCGGTATTGATCAGCATTCTGATCTGTCGCGGAGTGTTGCTTTCGTCGTCACCGAAATGATTGAAGACCTTCAGTTGTGCGCCGAAAAACTTTTCGGGCCAGTGACACTGCTCACAGGTTTCCTGCGACGGGCGCAGGTTGCTGATCGGGGTGGTGATGGGTTTCGGATATTTTTTGAAGATCGTGGCGTAAACCTGATAAGCGCCTGAAAGTTTCGAGCGGACATACCAGGTTGCGCCTGGCCCGACGTGACAATCAACACAGGCGACGCGGGAATGCGGCGAGTTTTTATAAGCCACAAACTCAGGTTCCATGACCGTGTGGCACAACTGACCGCAGAAAGTCGTGGTTTCAGTGTATTCATAAGCCCGATAGCTGCCCACCGTACTCATAAAGAGCAGGGCCAGCGTGGCCATCATGACAAAGGCAATTGAGCGGCGCTGGCGCGGATCATTGAGATCCATGCGGGGCCAGGCCGGAATCACGTCTGGCAAATGGCGTCTGCGCCGACGCCGTTCAATGAGCATGCCTGCCGGAATCAGCAGCAGCCCGAAAATCAGCACCGCCGGGAAAATAATAAAGGTGAGAATGCCAAGATACGGATTGCCGTGTTTGCCGGTCAGTTCAGCCAGAAACAGAAAAAGAATGCAGACCAGCGCAAACACAGCGATAACTGCTCCCATCAGACTGATGAGATTGCGATAAAGGCCCGGATGTTGATGGACAGGTTTGTCAGCAGGGGAGGATGAATCAGACATAAAGTTCTCCTTTCGATCAGTCATCGCCGGTTGATTTGAGGATGTCGTTGCCAGCCGGACTGCACCACTGATCAGGAATGGTGAACTGATTGACGGAGCCGGAGCGAAGCGCACCTGACTTCAGGGGCATTGCTCCGGCCATTTTCAAGAAATCGGCCTGTTGCCTGCTTAACGATGGACAAGATAGGTCGTGAAGATCGAAGCAGCCAGCAGCAGTCCGAAAATCAGCGCCAGACCTCCGAACCAGAATGACAGACGGCGGGCCAGCGGGGTTGGCGGGTCGGTCAGCATGGCTTCAAGTTTGCCTTCCTTCACCAGCCGTTCATATTCAGCCGGGCGCTCGTGTTTGAATTTTTCGAGCGGCATTTTGCCCGTGAAAATCACGGTGTCCATCGGAAAGTTTTCAGGTCGCAGGTGATTGTGAAAGAAATGGAAGGTGAAGATGAACCCCACAGCCAGCAGGGCTTCTTCGCCGTGAATGATCATCGCCACGTTCAGAATCGAACCGGGCAGAAACTTCGTGAAGAGCCAGGGGAACCACAGCATCAGCCCCGACAACCCGATGACCGGCACGCCCCAGAAGACGGCGTAATAATCAAATTTCTCCCAGTACGTCCAGCGGTCAAGTTTCGGATACGGCCCCAGGTACAGGAACCAGCGCAGGTTATGGAAGAAATCAATCACATCCTGTTTGCGCGGGATCATCGAATTCGGCCCGAACAGAATTGATCGTTCCTTTTTGATGAATACTGTCTGGAAGATGAACCAGAGGTGATAGAGCGCATAACCGAGCGTCGCCACAGCCCAGGTGCGATGGAAGAACCGCGACACTTCAACGCCGCCGAGCCACGAACTGAAGTAATGTCCCCATCGCGTGTAACTGTATTTCAGCGGAATGCCGGTCAGCGCCAGACCAATAAAGCTCATCACGATGACGATGTGCGTGATGCGGTGCGGCGTGATGAAGCGCGTGATGTATGGCCCTTCTTCAGAGGCTTTCGGCAGTTCTTTTC
Organism: Blastocatellia bacterium; assembly: GCA_046331565.1. Classification (GTDB taxonomy): domain Bacteria; phylum Acidobacteriota; class Blastocatellia; order RBC074; family RBC074; genus DASRDU01. The sequence goes on along the minus strand of JAXLQP010000001.1, from coordinate 1,131,606 downwards.
TGATCCAGGCCATCACTGATCGCTGGAACCAGAGCAGAGTGTGGACGCCGAAAAAGCCGAAGACGCTGATCAGCAGCCACTTCATAAACAGGTTGACGTAATAGAGCAGGGCCGATTTTTTCTTCTTCGTCGGTTCGGGGTGCGGGTTGAAACTGGCGGCCTTGGGCGTAATGTCGGCGTGGCACTGCGAACAGGTCTTGACGACATTGCCGTTGTGAACCGTTGACATCGGGTCTTTTTGAGGCAGGTTCAGATGCGCCGTGTGACAATCCGAGCATTTGGCGGCGACAACCATGCCGAGCGATGTCGCCTTGCCGTGAAAAGTGTCGCGGTAAGTGGCCGACTCTTCCTTGTGGCATTTGCCGCACTGGTTGAGCGCCGCAGCCTGGAAACTGGCGAGTGTGGTGTTCTGAATTTCGTGTGAACTGTGACAGGTCGAACAGACCGGCCCCTTGTCATTGCCCTTCTTCCAGGCTTCGCCGTGCGCGCTCCGGGCAAAATCGTTGAGGATGCCCTGGTGGCACTTGCTGCACGTTTCAGGCTGTTTCGCCCGACCCATCGAGGATTCGGGATCCTTCTTTGACCTGATGTCGTGCACGCTGTGGCAGTCTGAGCAGGTGGCTGAAATCACCAGACCGCTGGAATAGAGTCCCTTGCCATGCACCGTTTTGCGATAGTCGTCAATGAACTGCGCCGGTTTCATCGAATACTGCTGAATCAGTTTCGGATCGGTGTGGCATTTCGCGCAGGTGTTGGCGATGTTGAAGCGGTTGATGGTTGATTTAGCTTCGTTCTTGCCGAGAATGTCGTGCGAACCATGACAATCGCTGCACTTTGCGACTGGTTCGCCGTTTTTGCCGGGTTTGCCGTGAATGCTGCCCTGATGTTCAGTGACGGTGCTTTCGTGACAGGACGTGCAGGAAGCGCGCTGCGGCGCGGGGTCGTGCGGATACTCCTTCACATCGGAATGACAGTCCACACAGTCAAGCGTGCCGTGAACGGAATTTTTCAGGACTTCCTCGCTGACCGTGACGCTGACCGTTTTGCCGTCCACTTCCTTGACGGTGTTGGGATCGGTGTGACAGCTCAGACATTCAGAACTGGGAACTTTCTTCACTGACGCTTTGGCGGCGGACTGCTTCTGGGCGCGGGCGTGATCGGTGAAAAGGAAATTGATGAACAGACCAGTAAAAAAGAGAACGAGAGCAAGCTGAAGATAGCGTTTCATAACATAAGCACCCTTCAATGCACCTGTGTAAGCCGGTAGAGCAAGAGCCATCTACACCCCCGTATAGATGGCTCTTTGTCAGTGGTCGGAAGGAGGAACATAAGAGTGGTTGCCACCTGACCTGCTCGCCTGAACAGGAGTCAGATCAGGAGGCGGAAGAACCACCGGGAGGTTATTTCTTCATACTGCGAACATACTTGACCAGCATTTCAACCTTTTCCTTGCCCAGCGATTTTTCATAGCCGGGCATCTTGCCTTTGCCTTTGGAGGTGATTTCAAGCAGCTTGGCATCGGACATTCCCTGGACTTCGGCTGAACGCAGATCCTTGCACTTCAGTTCCTTGCCTTTGGCAGTGTTGCCGCTGCCATCAAGCGCGTGGCACGAAGCGCATTTCTGAGCATAGAGAGCTTTGGCATCCTGGAACGGAGCGCCTTGTAACGGACTGGCTGACCAGAGTGAAACCGCCAGCGCCAGCATCATTGCAGTGGGGAGGATGGCTTTTCTGTATTTCATTTTCTTCTCCTTGTTAGAAACAGATTGCTCTGCAAGGGGTAGAGCGTTACTGAGATTCTTCTGATGAAGAATCTGTTGTCTGATAACTTTATCTCAGAACGTAAATCGCGTACTGAGAGTCAGGATATTGGACCGGTAGTCCTGAGTGGCGTAGTCCCGTTCATTATAACTGTAATGCCGGTAACTGACATTACCGGTGACGTGATTATTGAACCGGTAAGCCAGCCGCAGCTCAGGATTATGACGCTTCAGCGGCAGCGTCTGCACTGTGTCAGTCGTCGCCAGGGTCACTGAAGGCGCGCCCAGATCCTTGATGTAATAGTAAGCCATCAGCAGATCCAGCCGACTGGTCAGCCCGACTCTGGAATTGAAAAAGATCGAATTCATGCGCCCGTAAGCCAGCAGCCGACCCAGAATGACCTGAGTCCCCAGGGTATACCTGAGATTGGCCGTCGTGAACAGGTTGTGATGGTCAAAGCCGCCATTCACCCAGAACCGTGATTTCGGTTCCCAGTTAACGGCTGCCGTATAGCTGCGGCTGTCTGATTCGTTCTGCACCTGCGGCGTCGGATTCATCCGGTCAACTGAGGTGAAGCTGCCGTTGAATGACAACGTGCTGGTGGCCTGGAACTGTGACCGCACCCGAACGCGGGTGAAATCCAGCGGGTTGATGCGCACGAAGGCGTTGTTGTTCTGGCCATGCTCGACATCGAAGAAGAAGCTGGCCCGGTTGACAGGTCTGAAGCGCACACCACCCACGAAAGTATGCGTGGTGATGGACTCTTCATCCTTGCTGATAAACGGATTGGTGGCTGAAGGCGAACTGGTCGGAGTGGCGACGTTCAGCGCCAGCTCGACATCGCGTTTCATGGCACGCCAGCCCAGATTGGCTGAAAACTTCCTGCCGAAGGTCATATCCAGCGACAGGGTGTTCCACCACGAAGTCTGATCAGTCAGCAGATCGCTGCCCACCGTTCTGGCAATCGTCGTGACCGGATTGGCTGTGCCCGTCTGGTTCACGGTTGTCTGAATCGTTGCCACGTCACCCTGAATCTTGTAGGAGTTGTAGCGCAGCGTTTCGCTGATTGAGAAATGACGGCTCAGATCAAGGGTCAGGCCCAGATCAGCCGTTTTGCTCGGTCGTTTCACATTGCCGTTTGCACTGAAGAGCTGCGAGAGCACCTTGACATTGGCCGTGTTGCTGGTGCCTGAGGAGAGTTCATAGAACGGCGCTCTCATTCTTTCATCGTCGTGCAGCCAGCGCGCGACCAGGTGCAGGCGTTCGGCAATCGAACCCTTCACGCTGGCACGGAAGACGCCGGAATGCGAGCGCAGCGGGTAATCGCGCTCGAAGGTTGCCAGCGTGGCCGGGTCGGTCGGATTGAAGCCCTTTTCCACATTCGGATTGGAAAGAAGCTGCGGGTCATTCTTGAAGCCGCGATAGAGGCCTTCAAGGTTGAAGTCCCAGCCCTTCCACGACGCCTCAACACCCGCGCGGTAATCGTTCGATTCCCAGCGCGAATCGCCGCGCACCGGGAACAGATCGCGCGAGAAACTGTAGATGGTCGTGTAACGCCCGGTTGCCATGCTGCGGCCATAACCGAGGTTGAATTTCACCGCTCGCTGCGGGAAAAGTTTCAGATTGAAATCAGACACCTGCTGGCGCTGATCATAATTCTTCCAGCCGAGCGCGAAAGTCGGCCCCGGCACGCGGAAGTAATTAAATCGCCGGACACTCGCATCAAAGCGATAGGCGCGGGTTTTGTCCATGCGCAGCGAAAAGCTCTGCGCCGCATCGCCGCCCGCATTGTTCACGTCTGCCCGCAGGAAGTCATAGAGCAGGCCGGAACCGTTGATGGAGCGGGAATCGAGTGAATATTCCAGCACGCGAAAGCCGTCACGCACATTGATCTGTGAGAGAAAGCTGTCGCGGCTGCCTTTGGTGTCTTCAAAACGATAGCCAAGTTCAATGGTTGACTGAACTGAATAGAGGCCGATGATGCGCCCGGTTTCAGGCGGTGCGGGTTTTTCGCCGGGTTTGGCGACAGCGGCCCGCGCCAGCGCGAGTTCGTCATCCTGTTTTTTGGTGTCCTGAGTGGTTTCACTCTTCTCAACGCTGCTCTGAGCCAGAGTCAGCATCCCGCCGGACAGCAGCAGGGCCAGGGCCACTGCTCCTGCGCAGGGTCGGAAGAGCCGGTGAAAAATTGAGAATAACTGCGTTTTCATGGCTGTGCTCCTTTCCTCTCAGCGGAATTGCCGATTCTTGTTGGACCCGTGAATGTCGAAGTGACAGGCGGTGCAGTTGGCATACCTCGGATCAGTGAGATTGTGCGGCGCACTTTCTCCGAGTCCGGTTCCTTCCGCTTCAAGTCCGGGCGTATTGGAATGGCACTCAATGCAGAGGAATTTCACTTCCGGCCTGGTCAGCATCTTCGGATATGACGAGCCGTGCGGGGTGTGACAGGCCTGACAGCCTTCCACCTTGACCGGCGCGTGTTCATACACGAACGGCCCCTGTTTGTCGGCGTGGCATTTGACACAGCCGGAATCCCCGTTCAGGGAATTGCGCATGGACTTGGCCATAAAACCGCCGTGCTGGTTATGACAGTCTGAACACTTCATGCCGCCTTCGGGAACCTTGTGATGGAACGGCTTCGAGAAGGTCGCCTTCTGTTCAGCGTGGCACTGATAGCACATATCCGGCTCGGTGCCGCGCAGCAGAAACTCAGTCCGTTTGGGTGAGTGCGATGAATGGCAGTCGAGACAGGAAACACCATGCCGCGAATGTTCGCTGCGGCGGTAATTGAAGCGTTCCTCGCTGCGGCCCTGCGAGCCTTCGTGACAGCGCAGGCACAGGCCTGAGGCATCAGCCGAAGACATATCACTGAATGATTTCATCTTCGCCAGTTTCGCCTTCGCTTCGTCGGCATAGAGCGCCTGTGCTTCGGCGTCCTTGCCTTCCTTGATCAGCTTCTGAGCAGCCTGATAGAAATCAACGTGATTCTTTGCGCCGCCGTGACAGGCCTCGCAGCCCCGCTGATCAACCGGGTATTTGGCATTGTTGGTTTTACGGTGAGCGGTCAGCGCATAGTGGGTGGCCTGATTGGTGTGGCAGTCAGCACACGCCTCACTGCCGACATACATTTCAGGCGCATCGGGTTTGGGAATGACCACGTCGGGGGTTTTTCCCTTGCCCTTGTTGTTTTTCTCGCCGGGCGTCAAAGCAGCGGTAGAAGGCAGGTAAAGCGCCGCCGCAGCAGCCAGGCAGAACGTAACGACTACGAGATATTTTAATAATCGCATAAGACCTCCGCCGGTCACTGTTGAGGATAGATTTTGCTCCTCAGTGCATCCTTGACTTTTGTCCCCGCATCAAAGGCCGCGTCCGACTTGCGACGCGCCACATCCAGATTGAAAACGTGCCAGCCGGATTTGGCTTCCTTCAGCATGGCGTGTACGACTTTCAGTTCCCGCTCTTCGTCGCTGACATTCACCTTTTTGTTCTGTGCGTCTTCAACCAGCCGGTCAGCCCAGGCGACGACGGAACTCGCGCGCCGCAGGGCCTGCATGGCTTCGCTCGCCTTGCCCGGAACTTCGGGACGTTTCGGCAGCAGGGCATTGGGTGAATTATGACAAGTGGCGCAAAGCGTGGCCGTGTCATCAGGCGAGGTGATCACTTCTGAACCCATATGAACGTGGCAGGTGCTGCAGGAAGGGCCAAGCCCCGAACCTTTGAGTTGCTGGAAATGCTTGCTTTCGGTAAATGAACTGACGACCGCCTGATGACAGGAATTGCAGGTTTCGGGCAGATTTTTCGGGTGCAGCCTGCTGCCCGTATTGTCAGGGCGCAGAACGCCCGTGTGAGCTGATTTTTTATCGGCAATGGTCGGATCGCCACCGTGACATTTTTCGCACCCGACTCCCTTTTCACGGTGCAGCGATGAGTGCCATTGAAAGTAACGATTGCTCTGAGCCAGCTCACTGACTTTGGCATGGCAGGTGACGCAATAGTTGCCTTTGAAGACGGCAAGTTCATCCTGGGCCGATACGTATGAATTCGGGGACGTCAGGAAGGATGATCCTGAGATTGCCAGAATGGTTAGAACAGCCAGCTTTTTCAACATGTTGTTCCTCCTGGCAGGATAAATAAAACGGGTTACTACATCTTCCGGGTCGGCTAATCCTGCATGTAGTGAAGAGCATACTAGCCGCTTTCACGTCAGCCGTCTGTGATGCGAAACACAGGTGATTGTGATCCTGCTCACATCAGCATTAAAAGCGTTGCGGCCAGCGCATTTACCCCGTCTCTGACGGGCTGAAAAAAACACCCTTCCGGCCTGCCGCCACCTTCGGTTTTCAGGGCGATTCCGCTCTCGGGAAAAACGATCCCATAATCGAACACCGAAAGACCGGCTCCGCCATCTCCATTGTTCAGCCCGCAGCACTTAACCGCGTCAGCCTGACGGCACGGAATTTGGTCTGGACACAGGGCGAAACGGAGACTGACTGCCGAAAATTATTTGCAACGTTTCCGTGCTGAGGATCACTCACTCCGGCGAAACAGAACTGACTGCCGGGCGGCAGCCACAAAAAACTGACCATTCAAGAGGGGAGCCATGAAACAACTGATCTTTACCATTGTCATTGTGATTGCGCTGGCGCTGGCCCTGGCTGGCAGCGGCATCAAAGCGACCGCTGCCGGAGCGGCTCCGGCACTGTCGGCAGGGCATGCGGCGATGTTTGATGAACGCGAGGAAATCAGAAAGAGTTATCAGCTTTCGCCCGGCGCGCGCGTCAAAGTGTCAGGCCTGAACGGGCCGGTCACGATTGAAACCACCGAGGGCAACACCGCCGAAATTTATATCGAGCGCACTGCCCGCAGCCGTGAAGCCCTGGAATCACGCCCCGTCATCATCGAATCCGCGCCCGATCAACTCATCATCCGCACCGAAAAAGACCGCGAGGAATCGTGGGGCGGGCGCGAAAGGAATGTGCATGATCGCGCCATCCTGAAACTGCCGCGCCGCATTGATCTCAACGTCAGCGGCATCAACGGCGCAGTCAGCGTGGCCGAAATCGAAGGCAAAGCCGAAGTCAGCGGCATCAACGGCAGCGTCAGTTTCGCCCAGGCGGCAAGTTTCTCACGCATCTCCGGCATCAATGGCCGCGTCGTCGTCGGCATGAACCGCATCGGTGAAGGCGGGCTGAAAATCAGCGGCATCAATGGTTCAGTCGAATGCCGCATCAGCGAAGCCGTCAATGCCGAACTCAACACTTCGGGCGTCAATGGCCGCGTCAGCGTCAATCTCGACAGAGTAACCGTCAGCGGTGAACTGACCCGCTCACGCATCAATGCCAGAATCGGCAACGGCGGCCCGGCCATTTCAGTGTCGGGCATCAACGGCAACGTTCAGTTCAATCCGCTGAACTGAAGCCGGAATTCATCACCGGAAATCAGCGATTCATCAGGCGTCGTGAGCGCAGAGAACCTTCAATCTTCTCTGCGCTCACGGCGCTTTTGTGTGCTGAGCGTTCGCATCCGCACTGAGAATATGGATAATGATCGGCGCACGACTGGTCTGCCGCAGGATCAGCCGCACTTGTTTCACCGGAAAATTCAGACACATAACCCCGAAGGAGGAATTTATGCGCCGGACTCTGACTCAGCGCACTTTGATGATGACTGCACTGATGCTGGCGGTCGGATTGCTTTCAGCGATCTGGCTCAATACCCGCATCAGCGCGCAGGAACAGGCTGCCGCCAAACCTGCCGAAGAAACGATGGAGCAGAAGCACAAGAATATTCAGGCGCTCAAGGGCGTGCCTGCGTCGCAGCTTTATCCGATTATGAATCAGTTCAACGTCGCGCTCGGCGCTGACTGTGTGTTCTGTCACGTCAAAAACGGCGATCAGTGGGAATGGGACAAGGACGACAAACGCGCCAAACAGACCGCACGCCGGATGATTCAGTTGACGCTGGATCTCAACAAGAATTTCTTCCAGGGCCGCCCGCAGGTCAGTTGCTACACCTGCCACCAGGGCGAAGAGCATCCGCGCGGAGTGGCGGCGCTGCCGCGTGATTTTGCCGAAAAACACGAAGAGGCTGCCCGCCCGGCTTCAGGCTGGCCAACCCCGCAGCAGATTCTCGATAAATACACGCAGGCCGTCGGCGGCGCAGACGCTGCCGCAAAACTCAGCAGCCGCGTGCTCAAAGGCTCATACCTGACTGCCAGAAATCAGAGCTTCCCGCTTGAACTGAAAATCGCCGGGCCTGACAAATGGGTGCAGACGATGACCGTCCCCGGCGCTGGCGCGCAGTCTGTGGGCGTCAATGGCAGCGCTTCGTGGCTGAAGGATAATCGTGAGAATCGCCCGCTCTCGCCGCTGGAACTGAGCCGTTTCAGCAGCCAGGCAAAGGCGCTCGAACCGTTGCAGATTGCCGCGCCTTACCCGCGCCTGAACTTCGGCGGCAAAACAAAAGTCGGTGATCGTGAAGCCTGGATCCTTGGCGGCATGACCCCTGACCGGAAGCGCGTGCGTTATTTCTTCGACACGCAGACCGGGTTGCTGCTGCGCCGCACGGTCATCAGTGAAACCGTCGTCGGTCAGGATCCTGAACAGACCGATTATGAGGATTACCGCGATGTGAACGGCGTCAAAATTCCGTTCACCATTCGCACCTCGTATCTGGATGCGTTCTTTTCAGCCACCCGCAAACTGACCGAAGTTAAAGCTGCGTCACTCGATGACGCACAGTTCAATCCACCCGCGAAGTAATCATCCGCGCACAACCAGCCTGAACATTGAGCCTCAGGCTGGTTGTGCTGCAAATTCAGGCGATGGCAAACAGGATCGGGACAATCAGGAAACGAAGCCTGCTGCTGCTCTTTCTGCTTCCGGCGGCATTATTCATTCAGCGCGCCGGAGCGCAGCCCGGTCAGCTCTGGAAGTTCGATACCGGAGGCTGAGTTTATTCAACGCCTGCGGTCGCGGGCGATCTGGTGCTGATTGGTTCCTGCGCCGGAATGTTCTATGCGCTGGATAAAAAGACCGGGCAGGAGCGATGGTCATACGACATCAAAAGGGACGGCGCGCAGACCAGCTTTCACGGTGAACCGCTGCTCGCGGGTGATCTGATCATCGTCGGCACCGATGGCGGCCACACATCACAGGCGGCGGGCGGGCTGTATGCCTTTGAAATCGGTTCGGGCAAAGTGCGCTGGCGGTTTCCGGTCAAAGCAGGCATCACAACTGATGTGATTCGCGGCGGTGATCTGCTCTATGCCGTGACGATGGCCGATGAACTGGTCTGTGTGGAATTGCAGACCGGGCGATTGAAATGGAGCCACGCTGCCGCTGCGCCAAAGGATGATCGCCTGCTGAATTCATCTCCGGCAGTCTCAGGCGCACAGGTCTTTTTCGGCACGCTCAACGGACAGTTGCTGTCATTCGCTGCAAAATCCGGTCAGCAGTCGTGGCAGCGCGACCTCGGCGCGCCGGTTTCAACATCTGTCCTCGCTCATAACTCCGAACTTTATGTCGGCCTGAATAACGGCAGGCTGCTGCGCGTGAATCAGAAATCCGGCGAGATACTGAACGAAACGACGCTGGAAGGTGTTGTACGCGGCGTGCCGGTCATTGCTGACCGGATGATACTGGTTATGCACGGCAGGGACGAACAGGATCAGACCCTGACGGCGCTCGATCTTTCGCTGCAAAAAATTCTGTGGCAGCAGAAAAACAACTGGAGCAGCGCACGCCCGCACCTGTGGCGCGGCCAGGTTCTGATGGGAAACACGCGCGGTGAAGTCGCCGCCGTGCAGTTGTCGGATGGCGCGATTCGCTGGACTGAGAAACTGCGCGGCCCGCTTCGCAGCATCGGCAGCGATGAAGGAATAATCCTTGCCGGAACTCAGCGCGGCCTCGTCTTCGCCTTCAATACCGCAGGCCGCTGAAATCGCCCGGAAATGGGAAAACGTCATCCCGTCAGCGAACACTTCAATTCAACGCTTCCATCATTCATCACACGCTCACGGTTACACGACTGGCCGGAATCGCACGGTTTACGCGAATGTCTGCTGACGATTCGGCGCGATTCCGGTAATTCGCGCAACGCTGATCAGTGGCACGGCATTTGGATAATCGGCAACGGAAACAACCAGTGTTGCGCGATTTGCCAGAATCGCGTGGCCCTCGCAATCGGTCTGTTACGTGAACTGCGCGATTCTGGCAAATCGCGCAACACATCCCGACCCGCAACCTGATTGAAAAGGCTGGTCACTGATGGGACTGCTGGAAATTTATCTGAAACGTCAGACCTGGGCTGAGTACCTGAATGAACTCACGGATGAAAGCGCCGCAGCGCAAATTCAACCGGCAGGGCTGACAAATAAAGCATTGCGCCTGAATGCCGACTTCAATCTGCGGCTTGGTGATCGGCTCTGGAAACAGGAATTGCAGCAGGAACGGCTCAGTCAGACGCTCGAAGAAATCCGGCTCGCTGAATTTGAGCGTGAAGCCAGAGCTTACCGCGCCCGCGCCGAACGCGCTTATCTCAACGGCTGGTACGAAGAGGCGTTGCGCGATTTTCTCGAAGCCGAAAAACGCAACTACCCGGATTATGCCGTTCATCGTTCGATTGCGCATATCTGTCTTTATCACCTGATTGATCTGCCGAGGGCGCTGGAATATTTTCAGAAAGCCGCCCGTTATGCCCGCCCGCTTGATACTGAACAGGCCGCCGAAGCGCATTTCTTTGCCGCAGTGGTCTGCCTGCTGCAACACGAAACCCGTGCCGCCTTCACCCACCTGCGCGAAGCAGTCACGCTCAACCCTGAACTCTCTGTTGCCCGCTATCAGATGGCCTGCCTCGCCGCGCTGAATGGTGATGCGGACGAGGCGCTGGAGAGTCTTGAACTCGCCATCGGCAGTGATGCGCGTTACTTTGAAATGGCCGGAACCGATGCAGCTTTCGATGCGATCCGCGAAGCTGTGACGGCACTGCTTGACCGGATGATGCCGCCAGTCAGGGCCAGGCTGACCGAAGTCAGGCAGGAGGCCGAACAGTTGCAGGGCTATGTCATCGCGCAACCCGTTGAGGAACAGATTGCCGCCGTGCTGGCTCAGGTCGAAGAGGAATCAGCCGGGGCGATGACCTATCAGACGGGGCTGCGCGTGATGGAAGCACTCGCGCAGATTCAGCAGGAACTGCGCAGCATTCACGACCGCTTTTATCAGCGCTATTCGGTTGATCCGCGCGATTACATTCGTTCGGTGGCTTTCAGCCGCGACGGGCGACTGCTGGCGGCGGGCTTTCTGCACGGCGGGTTGCAGGTCTGGGAAGCTGAATCGGGAATGCAGCTCTTTGCGCACAACGCACATTTTGCCAGCGTGCAGTCGGTCGCTTTCAGTCCGAGCAATTACTGGCTGGCTTCAGGCAGTCGTGACCGTGACATCAAATTGTGGGAAGCCGGAACGGGCCACGAAGTGCAAACCCTCAAAGGCCACACGAGCGAAGTCAGGCAGGTGGCTTTCAGTCCTGACGGGCAGTGGCTGGTTTCAGCGAGTCACGACCAGACCGTGCGTTTGTGGCGCGTGGCGACAGGCCGCGAAGCCGTCACGCTCAAAGGTCACACGATGCCCGTCACGTCCGCGATTTTCAGCCCTGACGGCAGCGTGATTGCTTCGGGAAGCTGGGACAAATCAATCAGGCTGTGGGACGTGGCGACAGAACGAGTGATTGACAGGCTGACCGGTCACAGCAAAGGCATTGCTTCACTGGCGATCAGCCCTGACGGTGCGTGGCTGGCTTCGGGTGGCGAAGATGCGACGGTGAAATTGTGGGATCTGAAAACAGGCCGCGCCGCGCAGACATTCACCGGACACGGCAACAGCGTGACTTCGGTTGCCTTCAGTCCCGATGGCGAACTGCTCGCCGCCGGATGCCTCGGTCGCATCGTGATGGTGTGGAAGCTGTCAACCGGCGAAGTCATCAAGCGTTTGCGGTATCAGAACATCAGCTACAACTCAGTCGCCTTCAGCCCCGGCGGTCAGTGGCTTGCGCTCGGCAGCCGCGATTTGCAACTGTGGCTGAAGGTCATTCTGACCGCCGAAGAGTACGCCGAAGTCAAAGCCGGAAGTGAAAGAGCATTGCGCGCCGCCAGCGAAAAGCCCGAACGAATGCTGCCCGCTTACCTGCCGATTGACCTGAAACGCCGCTACTGAACCTGACTGAAAGCCGGCAGTTCAAACAGATCATTCACGCGGCAGCGAAAGCCGGGGAGAATTTCCAGATTGAACAGATTGTCCAGGTCAGTCAGCACGACAAAATCAGTTGCCGAGCGGTAAATGTGAACATTGCGGCTGTCGAGCAGGACAATCCAGACCTGGCGTGTTCCGGCCAGGAAGTAAGATGACATCCGGCACTGAATCTCATCGCCCGAATCATTCGCCGTCACAATCTCAACCGCGAGGTCAGGCGCGAGCCGCCAGGGGCCGTCGGGTTCGCCTTCGGGCGGCAGGCGGTCAGCCGCAATAAATGAAATGTCCGGCGTCAGACGGTGCGGGCCGCTCAGATAACACATATCAGGCCCGTACACAGAGCCGAGTTTGTACGCTTCAGCATAAGTGCTGAGCCGGGCCGCCAGCCGCATGGTGACGCCGCTGTGCCGGGCGTGGCCTGTAAAGCGCGCATCATCGGCCACAATCGTCAGTTCATAAGTATCCTGCATTGTCGTGGTGAGGTCAGCATTAACCTGCATCTGCATCTCTCCGATGAAATTGTCGCGGGGCGGGATGAAGGGAACTGAAAACGGCTGTGAGCCTCAGCCGTCAGCGGCCCCGGAGAATACAACCAACTTCGCCTTCAGGCAAGAATTGATTTCAACGAACTGAGGCAGACTGACATTGCCCGTCAATCAAGTTCCGGCCTGACCGAAGAATCAGGTCGCACCCTCGTAGTGACGAATTCATTCGTTCTGTCTCGAAATGCAGCAACCTCAAAACAGAACGAATGAATTCGTCACTACAAGGGTGCGACCTGATTTCATTCAGCGCGCCGGGACTTCAGGGCGGTGTGTAGTCAGTCAGATTTTTCATCGCTGGTTGCATTCGCTGGCGAGTCGGTGATTGCATGTTGCCCTCAGGGAATACCTGCTGACTTAATCATTCAATCAGGAATTAAGGATGACACTGCCCATGTCAGATGAACTCAGGTTGCATTTCACCGGATTTGACTGGTGGCTGCTGACGGTGTCGGCGCTGTGCGGCGCGGGCTATCTGCTCGCGGGTTTTTATTTCAACCTGACACATTCGCACCAGACTTACTTTACGCTGACCATTGTGATGAAGGGGCTGGCGGTGTCGCCGCTCGCGTTGATTGCGCTGCGGCGGGCGACGGGATGGGATCAATGGCTGCTTGGTGGCGCGCTGGCGTTTTCAAGTACGGGTGATGTGCTGCTGGCGATGCGCGGCGCGGGAATGTTTATTTACGGACTCATCGCTTTTCTGGTCGCGCATCTGCTTTACGTGCCGCTGTTCATCAGACAGTGGCCGCAGCCGTTCCGCGTTTCGCCAGGCAAACTGATCGTGACGGGACTGGTAACGGTTTATGCCGCTGTGATGATGTGGTGGCTGATGCCGCTTCAGGATGGTTTGTCAGCGCCGGTGGCGATTTATCTGTGTGTGCTGACGGCGATGGTGATTGCGGCGACGCTGGCTGACTTTGAATCAGAATGGGTGGCTGTCGGAGCCGTCCTGTTTCTGATTTCCGATTCGCTGATTGCCATCAACAGATTCAAGGGAATGCTTGGCCCGGTGTCGTCCGGCCTGCTGATCTGGGCGACCTATTACAACGCGCAATATCTGATTGCGCTCGGCGTCCTCGGTGAATTGTGCCGTCAGGCCGACTTTGCCGAATTTGAATCCGAAGAAATAGCCACACACGAGTCGCTGCATTCAATCCTGCGGTGAAGGCAGAAGAAAGGAAGAGAGAGGACGGAACAAACGGAAATAACGGAACAGACGGAAAGCAGAACTGAACTCACTCTGAAATGTTCCGTTTCTTCCGTTATTTCCGTCTGTTCCGTCCTCTCTCTTTTCTTTCAGCGCGGAGTTGACTGCCAGCCGTTGCGGTAAAAGATGTGGGTCTTTCCGATTTCCTTTGGCGGTTTGACGATCAGTTTCAGTTTGTGCCAGCGCGATTCATTCGTGGCATCGGTCGGATAATAACCGATCACGTACTGATGCCGCAGCATCAGGGCGATGCGTGTGTAAATGTCCGTGACTTCTGATTCCTCCTGCGGAAAGAAAGTCAGCCCGCCGGTTGTTTCCGTAATGTTTTCGAGCGTGCCAACGCCGTTGCCGTACTGGCTGATGCCGATGGCGTAAATCTGCGCGTCGGTTTCCTTCAGCGTTTTGCGCAATTCGCCGTATGAATAACGGCTGCTGTTTTCCTCGCCGTCAGAAATAATCAGCAGCGCCTTTTTCGGATGCCGTCCCTGCCTGACTTTTTCAAGCGCGAGGTAGGTGGCGTCAAAGAGCGCCGTGCTGCCTTTTGATTTGATGAAGACCGTGCGGTTGAGAATTTCCTGCGGCAGTGAAGTGAAGTCCTGCACCAGCTTCGGGCGATCATTGAAGGCGATGATGAAATATTCGTCATCGTCGTGCGAATTCTCAAACAACCCGCGCAGCGCGTGGACGGCCTGCACCGTCAGCGGCTTCATCGAATGCGAAACATCGTAAACAATGCCAAGCGTCAGCGGCGCGTCTTCATCGCGGAACAGCGCAATCTCCTGCCGGATGCCGTCGTCATAAACTTCAAAATCATCTTTGCTCAGCCCGGTCACAAAGCGCCTGCGACTGTCGCTGACGGTGACGGTGACGCTGACCAGCCTGGTTTCAATGCGGATGCGGTCTTCCTGCTTTGGCGGATTCTGTTCCTGCTTTTGCTGCGCCGAACCGGACGCCGCGCACAGCACGCAGCACAGCAGCAGGCTTGTCATTGTTTGGCGGTACATCATTGCCTGTCAGGTTCAGCGGCCTTTGCGTTTGCGCTGTTCGAGCATCAGGTTCAGTTTCAGCGTCTCTGCTTCAATCAGTTTTCTGAGCCGGTCGCGTTCGTCGTCATCAGCGCAGCCTGCGAGCCTTTGCCGCAGCGCGCCGATTTCACCGAGGACTTCGATTTCAGCAGGCACGATTCCGGCATTTTTCAGAATCGAATGCGCCAGCCGCTGATCTTCCGGCGTGGCAAAGTATTCATCCAGATCAATCGGCTGCCCCCGGCCCGGCAGGTTGCTGAACTCGCCCTTGTCCATCGCCTCGCGGATTTTGTTTTCGATCAGCTTGTCGAACGACATAAATCGAATTTCAGAACAGTCTCCGGCAGAGTTGCGCGATTTGCCCGCAGTCGCGCGGCTGACAAAACGAGCCGATTGAGAATGCCACGCGATTCTGGCAAATCGCGCAACTCTGCCGGACGCTCATTTATACATGCCCTGAATAAAACGCTGTACTTCAAACAGAGAGAAGTTATTCAATGCAAAATGCACAGAAGGCACAAAAGAAAGATAAGGCATCACCCGCTCTGTCCGGCCAGCTTTGCGCGTTTTGTGCTTTTTGTGATTAATCTCCGCTCCTGCAAACAACTGCCGTTTCGTGGTCAGTTTTCAACTATTTCAGTTCAAATTCAACTGTGCGGGACTGCCACGTTCCGCTGCTGGCATCGCCGGGGAAAGTGATTTCAGCGAGGTGCCAGCCATTCACTTCACCTTTGAGCGTTGCGCCTGTCGCGTTCAGCGGCTTCAGACCGCCGCGCAGGCGCAGCGAATAAGCGCGCCCGCTCAGACCTTCGACTTTGATTGCCAGCTTTCGTTCAGCGGGCGTGGTGACTTCCAGCACCTTCAGCGAACTGGTGCGGTCGCCCGGCAGCGGCGCAGTGACCGGCACATCAAATTCGATTCCGCCAGTGAAGGAATATTCAATTACGGCGCGGCGGCGCAGCGTCAGGCGGGCTGCGGCTGTCGGATAGATGCCTGAAAGAACAGGCGCAGTTGCGGTCGGCTGCCCGTCAATCGTGACTTTCACCATTTGCGACAGCGCAGGCAGGGCCGGAGACAACTGCACTTCAACCGGTTCATCATCCGGCTTTGAAATTTCAAAACGCAGTCTGTTTGTTCCGGTGCGCGCCGCTTCAATGCTGATGCGATGCGAGCCGAACGAATAATTTCTGACGTTCAGACGATCCCACGCAGCGGGAAGCTGCGGCGAAATGCTGAGACGGGTTGCTGCCGCATCGGGCTGCAAACCGAGCAGTCCGCGCACGAGCGGCGTGATGACCATTCCCGATGAAAACAACTGGTGCGGCACTGATTCATCAAGCGGTCGGTAAAAATCGCCCGACAGAATTTCAGGATGCGCGCCGAGCGCAAAATCAAAGGTCAGATTCGCCGTCTGCCTGAGATGCGCCAGGCCCGAATGCGGGCGCTGATAAGCGTATTCGCCGGTGGCGACAAAGCCGGTCAGAAACGGCCACACGCCGCCGTTGTTGTAAGCCATCGGGTCATAAGCCGGACTGTTGTTGCCGATCATGCGCGTGCCCCAGTCCGTACTCAGATGCGCTGAAGCGAGTCCGGCCAGCGTTGCCCCGACTTTATCTGCATCCAGCAGCCTGAAAATCATCGGCACTGCCGTCCACGCCGTCAGTTCCATATTCTGCTTTCCAGTTCTGGTCAGCGCGTAAGCATAACGGCTTTCAGCCTGGTTCCAGTAACGTTCGTTGATTGCCTTTCTGCCGCGTTCGTAACGATCAGCAGCCATCTTTTCAGTCGGTGCATCACCGAGCATTCCGGCCATCTTCTGCATCACGCGCGAGGCTTCGACGTTGACGGCGGCGAGGTAAATGTCCTGGTGCAGATCCTCAAGCAGCGAGCCAAGCTCAGACGCGCCGAGTCCGGCCTTTGAGTTTTCGAGAATGCCGTCGCCGTCGCCATCATTGTCAGCGCAGAACTGATAAGCCTTTTTCAGCGCGGGCCACAACTCTTCAACAAACTTCCGGTCGCCGCTTTGCGCCAACAGGTTATAGACCGCCGCGATGTAAAACGGCGTCGTGTCAGCGTGAATAAAGGCATACGGGTATTCCTCAAACCATTTGATCATTCCGGCTGACTGCGAAATTTCGTGCGTGATCTTGCCATCGGCGCGCTGGTATTTCGCCAGAAACCTGAACGCGGCTTTGACTGAATCGAAGTCGCCATAGCCGGTCATCGCCAGCGAATTGATGGCCGCATCGCCGCCGAAATACCAGCCAAAACCTGGCCGCGCGCCTTCGCCGGTGGCGCCCCATCCGGCCACCAGGCCAAGGCCGAGGTCAGGGTTATTGATCATTCCCTTGTCGAGCGCGACCTTTGCCCATTCAAAAGCCAGGTCAAGCTGATGGTCGGGCGTTTCGATGCTCATCATTTCATCGCGCAGGCGGCGGTAATGCGCCAGGGTCTGCTGATACTGCTGCGGAATGGTCGCCGCCAGGCGGTTGTAAAGATCAATCACCGGCTGGCGGCCATTGAATCCGGCAGCGATGATCAGCGGATAAAAGCTGCGCCGCGCCTGCTGCGGATCAATTTTCAAATCAAAGCGCACAGCGCCTGCGCCAAGCTGATGCGCGGGCGTTGAGACGCCTCTGGTGGCGGCGGGCGAGCCGAAGAACGCATTGAATTTGCGGCGGCTTTCAGTGATGACGAAAGCTTTCAGATCATCGCGCCATCCGGCAGCCTGGCCGCCCAGCCCGCCCGGCCACATCGGTTTCAGATCAGGCACAAAACTGACGGTCAGCGTCAGCGGGCGCGAACTGTCAACATCAAGCAGAATCAGCGAACCGGCTTCGTCAATCGGTGACAGGAAATGAGCGCGGATCGTGAATAACTGATTTGATGCAACCAGCGTGGTGGCTTCGGGCCGGACGATGATGCGCTCAACGCACGAAGCAAAATCAACCGGATTGTCCTGGCCGTCAACGGCAATGCTGATGCGCGCGTCGTGAAAGAGCTTGAACGGAAAAGCCCACGCTTCAAAGGTTCCCGATTCGTGGCCGAAGATCGCTGATTTGCGGCCCACCGCATCGAAATAGACTTGCGGGCGCGCTGTTCTGGTCAGTTCAATCGGACTGGCCGCAATTGCGAATTTGTCCGGCAATGTGACCGGAGCGGTTGCCGCGTTCTGCGCCTGAGCCACAGGCAGGCAGATCAGCAGAAACAGCAGAGAGGTAATAAACGCGGGGGACTGACTGGTTTGTTTGTTCATTTGTCAGGTCAGGTTAATGAGAACGAGACATTCAGGCTGTCAGGGACGGTTATGGTATCCCGCCTTCCGGCAGGCGTCCACCTGTCCTGAATTTCAGCAGGGGCAATGAATTCACCTGGGTACGCACGCTTCCAGCGTGCCGGACTGCGCGCTCAGGTCGTGCAGTCCATAACCAGACTGAAACAGTACACACGCTTCCAGCGTGCCGGACTGCGTGGAAACAACGACATTTCGCAGCACAGCACACTGGAAGCGTGCGTACCCAGGACGATA
Source organism: Blastocatellia bacterium (assembly GCA_046331565.1). Lineage (GTDB taxonomy): Bacteria > Acidobacteriota > Blastocatellia > RBC074 > RBC074 > DASRDU01. The sequence goes on along the minus strand of JAXLQP010000001.1, from coordinate 1,113,298 downwards.
AATTGAGCCGGGCAATGTGACGGGACTGAATCCCGATGCCTGCGGGCGCTGAAGGAACAGGCATCGGGATTCAGGATTCAGCGTTTATGGCTTGCCGGGTTCAGCGTGCGGGATGGCCGACAAATAATAATAGATCGCCGTCAGATCACGATCAGACATCTTGCCGTAAACCGGCCAGGGCATCACCTGCAGGAGCGGGCTGATTTGCGGATGCAGTTTGTCGTGGTCTGTGCCGTTGTGCATCGTATCCAGAAATTCAGCGAGCGTCAGACCGGCGGGACGATTGCCTTCTTTCGGGTCGGGCGTGATGTTGCGCGAAGTGAACGGGCCGAACTGCTGGCCACCGGCCAGGAAGTTCTGAGCGTTGATTTTTTCCTTTTCTCCGCGAAAAGGATTGCCGCCCGCGACATAGGGCGGATTGGTATGACAGTCATTGCAGCCGCCGACGGCATTGACCAGATAACTGCCCAGGCCAGTCAGGAAGCGGGTGCGGCCTGTTCCGGCCCTGACCGGGACAGGTGAAATCGCCAGACCTCTGGCTGAGCGTTCAATTTCAGCCTGGAGAATCTCCTGTTCAAGCAGGCTCAGCGGCGGCGAGACGACAGGTTTTTTGTGATCGTCACCAGGGTTGTCCTTTGAAGCGCGCGTGACTCCGAAATGACCAGCCAGAATCAGACTGCCTGACAGCACGGTCAGCATCAATATCCGTTTCATCTTTGTTCATCTCCTTGTTTGCGGTTCATCGCGTTTCAGCCATCCTTTACCAGGCAGCGCAGCCCGTGCGGGACCGTAACTGTCAGCCGCTGATAAAAGCGCAGCGGTCAATAACAGCTCTGACCTGACGGCAGGCATCTGGTGAGGAAGGACACAAGCCTGGTTCGGGCTGTGGAACAAGCTGCCCGGCCTGACAGGTCACTTCTGAAGTGTCATTGAAAGTTGCTTTTCGTTTTAAGTGGCGTCAGCCTGCCACAGCTACCTGCGAGTGTCAATTTATCCGGGCAGGGCTGAGAGGCGATGGAAGCAAAGCACAACAGAGAGAAAACGGAAGGGACGGAAAGAGCGGAACAGGCGAAACCGGAACTGAACCTGTTCAGAAGCTTTCCGTCTGTTCAGTTATTTCCGTCTGTTCCGTTCTCTCATTCCGGCTTCACCGGCTGATCTGTTCCTGAGTGCCGGGTTTGAATCTGAACAGAGCGGCTGAAACGGCGAGTTCGCGGCTGTTGATGAAGTGCGTAAAAATCGGCGCCACCAGGCCGTTGAAGGCATCAATGCCGTTGTAATCGCCAAAGAAGACGCTTTCGTTCGTCTCAAACGGCGCGAGGCTGATCTGATAATTGACGAAGCTTCTGCCGCCATCCACGCTGCGGGCCAGCCACACCGCCGTCTTTGTGCCTTCCGTGTTGCGACGATCATAAAAGACCACATTCAGCGAACCATCGGCAGGGTCAATCGCCATCCACGTCATAAACTGCGCCTTGCCGTTGCCGGTCTGGTCATCGTTGACGCGCACCGGCGCTGACCAGGTTTCGCCGCCATCGCGTGACGACATCACGAACACGTCAGGATCACCATTGCGGGTGTCAACCCAGTTGACATAAATCGTGCCACGATTCGGGCCGTTGCTGTTATCAACTTTCGTCACCGGCATGCCGTTGCTGCGACCGAGGCCGGGAATGTCCAGGCTCCAGCCGCCAGGGTGCGGTGCGATTGTTTTGTCTTTGCCAAACGTCAGGCCGCCATCCAGCGATTTGTCAAAGACCAGTCCCTGCGCGCCTGACCAGACGACATAGACTTCGCCTTTGATGCCAGCCGCGACAATCGCGCCTTCCAGCGTGTTGTCATCGTCCTGACAATCGCCCGTGTCATCAGAAATTCTGATCGGCATGGCAAAAGTCTGCGCGCCGTCGGTCGAGCGCGAAAAATAGATGTGCGAATGGCAGGACGGGTCTTTGCTGCCGTAAACATCGAAGCGCGTCCACGCCAGATAGACATGATTCAGATTTGGCGAACCGGGCACGTTGTCAGTGACGACATAAGGCTTGTCTTCAAACGGCGTGACGCTGTTGATGTGATCAATGACCGGAACGGGCGCGCTCCACGTTGCGCCGCTGTCCTTTGACGAAATCATGTAAATGCCGCTGTAAGCGCGACGCGGACGCTGTTCACGGATGCCGTCGAAGGACATATAACAATGATAAGCCGCGCCATCGGCGGCAAAGGTGACTGAATCATCGCCCTGCGGCAGTTGTCGCGCATTGGGCAGCGGCATTGATTTCCACGTTCTGCCGCCGTCAGTGCTGACGTAGCTGTAACCGTTGACGCGCGGGCCTGTGCCGCGACTGTACTGAACCGAAGTCGCAATGATGTTATCGGGCCTGACCGGGTTGATGGCAATTGAAACTTCAGCCGGGCGCACGGCATCAGGTTCGCTCACGCGCACGACGCGATGCTGTGCGGCGGCGATGAGGCTGATGGTTGTCAGAAACAGGAGCAGTGTATATATTCGCAAGCGGATCATGCGTGAATCCTTCCCTTCGGCCTGTGATAGCCGGATGTGAAAAAAAGACTGGTTGATTTCAATCCAAAGTCTCGTTGGAAGAAGCAGGCTTGTCCAGCCGCCGGTTATTTTTTTGCCGCGCGGCAGAGCCTGGCACTGCGGCCCGACGATTGAGGAGTTGCCGAAGAAATGAAATCCCCGCTGGAAAGCTTTCGTCATGCCGGTTATTTTGCGGACGATTGTGCTGCTGATCTTATCGAATGTATTTATGACGTTTGCGTGGTACGCGCATTTGAAAAACCTGCATACGCGCAAATGGTATATCGCGTCGCTGGCAAGCTGGGGCATTGCGCTCTTTGAGTATTTGTTACAGGTGCCTGCCAACCGGATCGGATACACGCAGCTTTCACTGCCGCAGTTGAAGATTTTGCAGGAAGTCATCACGCTCTCGGTCTTCGCGCCGTTTGCGGTCTATTACATGAATCAGCCGCTCAGGCTTGATTATCTGTGGGCTGCGCTGTGCATGCTCGGCGCGGTTTATTTCATCTTTCGTTCGTGAATGCTCATCCATCACTTTCATCTCTGTGCCTCTGCGTCTCTGCGTGAGACTTTATTTCACGCAGAGGCGCAGAGAACGCAGAGATGAAAGCGGGGGGAGTGTGTTTGTCTTTTGCTTTTAACCCGGAGTCATTATGCCTCAGGCGATGGAAGCGGCGGGTGATGCTGAAACCGCCATCACCGTGAAGCCCGAAGAGGCTGCCCGCGAAAAGCTCTTTCTCGAAGGCCCGCGTTCACGTTCCAGGGAACTGCTGACGGTGCTGCGGGTGATGAAGGAATTCATTACCGGCTTTCGCGCGCTGCATTTCGCCGGGCCGTGCGTGACTGTTTTTGGCTCGGCGCGCTTTAAGGAAGATCATCAGTTTTATCATCTGGCCCGCCAGGCCGGAGCCGCACTCAGCCGCCTCGGTTTCACTGTCATGACCGGAGGCGGGCCGGGCATTATGGAAGCGGCCAATCGCGGCGCAAAGGATGCCGGAGGCTATTCCATCGGCTGCAACATCATTCTGCCGTTCGAGCAGAAACCGAATCCGTTTCTCGATACCATCGTCAACTTTCATTACTTTTTCGTCCGCAAGGTCATGCTGGTCAAATACTCGTATGCCTTTGTCGTGCTGCCCGGCGGGTTCGGGACGATGGATGAAATGTTTGAGGCGCTGACGCTGATTCAGACGCGCAAGATTCGCAACTTCCCGATTGTGCTGATGGGCCGTGATTACTGGCAGCCGCTGATGAATTTTATGAATTCAATGGCCGCTGCCCGAACGATCAACCCGGAAGACCTGGAACTGCTGCTCTTTACTGATTCGGTCGAAGAAGCGATGGCGCACATTCAGAAACACGCCATCGAACAGTTCGGCCTGAGCCGCGCGCGCGCGCCGAAACCTTCAGTGCTGCTTGGCGAGCGGGCCTGAACGCTGCCTGGCCGCAGATGAATGAACAGTCCGCCGAATCTGTGGTCTCTGATTAAATCATCGTCCTTCTGCCCGCAATGCTTTGCGTAATTTCTGCGCTGAGTTATTTTGAAGCCGTTCATTTCAGCAGTTCAGGCAGATCACAATTCAATCGGGAGCGCACAACATGGGCAAGCGAGCAAAGATCAACCTGCCGGAAGACCGCTATTTCGATTCTGACCCGCAGCGGAAGGAAGTGGCGCTGCGACTCTATCATCTGGTGAAGGATCAGCCGCTCATCTGTCCGCACGGGCATGTTGATCCGCGCCTGTTTGCCGATCCTGATTATCAGTTCGGCACGCCGACCGAACTGCTGCTGATTCCCGACCATTACATTTTCAGAATGCTCTGGTCGCAGGGCATTCCGCTTGAACGGCTCGGCGTGCCGCGCCTTGACGGCGGGCCGGTCGAAACCGATCACCGCAAAATCTGGCAGCTTTTTGCCGATCATTACTATCTGTTTCGCGGCACGCCGACCGGGATGTGGCTTGACCACGAACTGCGCGAAGTCTTTGGCGTTGAAGACAAACTCAGCAGCGACACCGCGCAGGAAATTTATGATCATATTACCGCGCAGCTTGCCACGCCTGAATTTCGCCCGCGCCGCATGTTCGAGCGATTCAGGATTGAAGTACTCGCGACGACCGATGCCGCTGACGACCCGCTCAGTTCACATCAGGAACTGCGCCGCTCCGGCTGGAATGGCCACATCGTGCCGACTTTCAGGCCCGATGGCGTCGTCAATATTGATCGCCCTGACTGGCGCGACAACATCCGGCGGCTGGGTGAAGTCGTCGGTTTTGAAATCGGCAGTTACACACAACTGATTGCCGCGCTTGAGAACCGGCGCGAATATTTCAAATCACTCGGCGCGACCGCGACCGATCACGCCGCGCTGACGCCGTACACCGATCACCTGCTGCCGCAGGAAGCCGAAGCCATCTTTCAGCGCGCGCTGACCGGCAGATTCAGCCCCGAAGATGCGCGTTTGTTCACCGGTCATCTGCTGATTGAAATGGCGCGGATGAGCATTGATGACGGCCTGGTGATGCAGTTTCATCCGGGTTCGTACCGCAATCACAATCAGACAATCTTTGAGCAGTTCGGTTATGACAAAGGCTGCGACATTCCGGTGGCGGTTGATTACACGCGCGCGCTGCTGCCGCTGCTGAATCGTTACGGCAACGATCCGCGTCTGACGCTGATTCTCTTTACGCTGGATGAAACCACATACTCGCGTGAACTGGCGCCGCTCGCCGGGCATTATCCGGCAGTGAAACTGGGGCCGCCCTGGTGGTTTCACGACAGTTGGAACGGGATGATGCGGTTCCGCGATCAGGTGATGGAAACCGCCGGGTTGTATAATACGGTCGGTTTCAATGATGATACGCGCGCGTTTCCGTCAATTCCGGCGCGGCACGATCTGGCGCGCCGCGCTGATGCGAACTGGCTGGCCGGACTCGTCACGCGCAGCGTCATTGACCTGAGCGATGCCGAAGAGATGATTCACGACTGCGCTTATCGCCTGGCCAGAAAGACCTACAGGTTTGATTGAGATTTTCCGTGAACTCACACGAAGAAACAGCAGACAGGATGAACAGCATAAGCAGGATTGTGTTGAAAAAGAATTCGTTTCATCCTGATCATCCTGTCAGTCCTGTCAGAAACTCTTCGTGATTCTTCGTGTGACTTCGTGGAGAAAAATTCAGAGAGCAACCCATGAGCAAAGACAACCACATCAGCCGCCGCGAATTCATCAGAAAGTCTGCTGCCATTACCGGCACTGTGCTGGCCGGAACTGAGCTTTTGTCTGCTGACGCGGCTCCGGCGCGCACGGCTGCGGACTGGGTGCCGCTCGGTCGGCTCAACAAAAAGGGAATCAGAATTCCGCGATTGGGCATGGGCACAGGGTCAATCAATGGCGATGTGCAGCGGGCGCTCGGACAGGATGGTTTCAATCGCCTGGTGGCGCACGCTTATGAACGCGGTGTGCGATACATTGACACTGCCGATCAGTACCGGATTCACGGCATGGTGCGCGAGGCCATCAAAGCGAACAGGATTCCGCGCGACAAAATTTTCATTCAGACCAAAATGCGCTGGATTGAGGAAGAGAATCGCACGCAGCCGCTCAAAGTGCTTGATCGCTTCCGGCAGGAACTCGGCGCCGATTACATTGACAGCCTGCTGATTCACTGCACGACCGAACCTGACTGGCCGGTGAAACTCAGACCGATGATGGATGCCTTTGATGAAGCGCAGCAGCGCGGCTGGATCAGAACCAAAGGCATGTCGTGTCACGGGCTGCGCGCGCTGCGCGTGGCGACGCAGAGCGACTGGATGGAAGTGCAACTGGCGCGCATCAATCCGCAGGGCCATCACGTTGATCAGGATTTGCCCAACGTCCACGATCCGCGCGGCAAATTTGATGAAGCGATGAAGGAGATCAAAGCCATGCACGCCAAAGGGCGCGGCATCATTGGCATGAAACTGTGCGGCAACGGTGATTTCACGCGCGCCGAAGACCGCGAAAAAGCTGTTCGTTTCGCTATGTCGTGCGGCTTTGTGGATGCCGTTGTGATAGGATTCAGGAGTCCTCAGGAGATTGATGAGGCAGTTGAGCGCCTCAATCGCGCGCTGGCTGCCTGAAGCTGAATTCGTTCACGACCTGATGCGCAATCGAAATTTTCAGGACAATTAACTGAACTGTTCGGCCATGACAGTTCGATGTAGCCACAACCAACTGTTTTCAACCAGTCGTATAGTTCCATACTTTCCCGCACCTGATTTCTGATTCTATGCTGTTGTTTGTCCGCTCTGCGAACGATCAGACCAGACCGGACAGGTGCAAATCTCTTTCCCCGAATTAATAACCATGCCCGATCAGATTGAGATTTATCGTGAATTGTTCGATGCCACACCGTTTCCTCTCTGGCTGTACGACACCGAAACGCTGCAATTTCTGGAGGTCAACCAAACGGCAGTCGAATTGTACGGATACTCCAGAGCTGAGTTTCTGGCGATGACGCTGCGCGATCTGCGCCCGGCTGATGAAGTTGAAAAGCTCGAACAGGCGCTGGCCCGTCTGGAGCGTCAGCAGATGAAAGGAGTCTGGGTTCATCGCAAAAAAGATGGCACGCTCATCTTTGTTTCCATCATCTCCAGACCGTTCGATCTGGCCGCCCGCCCGGCCCGTCTCGTGCTGGCCGAGGAGATTACGAGTAAAAAGAAAGCCGAAGCTGAACAGGCTGAACTGCTGGCCATTCTCGATCATTTGTATGACAACGCCCCGGTTGGTCTGGGGATGCTGGATACTGAATTGCGATTCAGGCGCGTCAATAAGCAGATGGCCGCCCTGAATGGTCTGCCGGTTGATGAGCACCTGAATCGCACGGTTCATGAAGCTCTGCCGCATTTTGCTGAAATACTCGAACCGCTTTACCGGCATGTGCTGCAGACCAGAGAGCCGCTGCAGAACATCGAACTTTCATTGCCATCGCCCACTGCGCCCGGTGAAATCAGACATCACCTGGGCAGTTACTATCCGGTCTTCGGGCCGGAGGGGGAATTGCTGGGCGTGGCGTCTGTCAGACAGGATGTCACCGAGCGCCATCAGACCGAAGAGCGATTGCGCCGCCAGGCTGAAGTGCTGGATCTGGCCAACGTCCTGATTCGTGACATCAATGACCGCATCATTTTCTGGAACACCGGAGCTGAGCGTTTTTATGGCTGGAAGCGCGAGGATGCATTTGGTCGGATTTCGCACGAACTGTTGCAGACCGTCTTTCCCGAACCGCTCGCAAAAATTCGTGAACAGATTCTCGCCACCGGAGAATGGTCAGGTGAACTGACGCACCATCGCCACGACGGGTCAGCGATGATCGTCAGCAGTCAGTGGCTGCTGCATCGGGACAAGGACGGCAGCCCCGGCGCGATTCTCGAAATCAACAACGACATTACCCACAGCAAGCGCGCTGAAGAGCAACTGCGGCTGAGCGAGGAACGCTTCAGGGTGTTTATGGACAACAGCCCGGTGATTGCGCTCATCAAGGACGATGAAGGCCGGTATGTGTATGTCAACCGGCACTGGCTCGAACAGTTCGGGACTGAAAAACCTGACTGGGTGGGCCGGACTGATTTTGAATTCTGGCCTGATGAGGTGGCCCGTCTGTTTCAGCAAAGTGATCAGGCTGCGCTGGCGGCCAACCGGACGATTCAGGCGCTTGAATCAGTCCCGAATCAGAGCGGGGGAACGACTCATCTGATGGTGTTCAAGTTCCCGCTCAATGAACTGACCGGTCGTCGCCTGCTCGGCGGGATCGTCGTGGACATTACCGAACGCATCGAAGCCGAAGAGAAGATTCGCACGCTCAATGCTGAACTGGAACAGCGTGTGACGCAGCGCACGGCGGAACTGGAAGCGAAAAACCGCGAACTCGAAACTTTCGCTTACACGGTTTCACACGACCTCAAAGCGCCATTGCGCGGCATTGACGGTTACAGTCGTTTGTTGCAGGAAGATTACCAGGATCAGCTTGTCGGCGACGGCAGCCGGTTCATCAACACCATCCGTCAGGCCACGCACCAGATGAATCAGTTGATTGACGATCTGCTGGCGTGGTCGCGGCTTGATCGTCGCCGCCTGACGCCTGAAGTTGTGAATGTGAAGTCGCTGGTCAGCAAACTGATTGCTGAACGCGCCGACGAGATCAGCGCCAGAGGGATTGCCGTCAGTGCTGAACTGCCTGACCTGACCCTGACGACCGATGCCAGCAGCCTGGTGATGGCCCTGCGCAACCTGCTCGACAATGCAATAAAATTTACCCGCCTGACGACTGCTCCGGTCATTGAAATCGGCGGCAGGAAGGAACAGAATCAATTTCTCTTATGGGTGCGCGATAACGGCCCCGGTTTCGAGATGCAGTATCACGACCGGATTTTCGACATCTTTCAGCGACTGCATCGCGCAGAGGATTACACCGGCACAGGCATCGGCCTGGCCATCGTTCGCAAGGCCATGGAGCGTGTCGGAGGTCGCGCCTGGGCCGAGAGCGCTCCGGGTGCCGGAGCCGTTTTTTATCTGGAATTACCAGGGGACTAATGCCATGTATACGCCGCCCATTCTGCTGGTCGAAGATAACCCGATGGATCTGGAACTGACCCTGCGGGCTTTCAATAAACGCCGCCTGAGCAATCCCATTGAAATTGCCCGCGACGGCGCTGAAGCCCTCAGCTTTCTATCCCGCTGGGACGCCGGAGAAACGCGCCCCGCCGTCATTCTGCTTGATCTCAAGCTGCCGCGAGTGGATGGCATGGAAGTTCTGCGACAACTCAAGACCCATCCCGAATACAGCACAATCCCGGTCGTCATTCTGACCACTTCAAGCGAAGACCGGGACATCAATACCGCTTATCAGCTCGGCGTCAATTCATACATCATCAAGCCGGTTGATTTTGAGAAGTTTCAGAGTGTGGCCGAGCAGATTGAGTTGTACTGGTGCGTGCTGAACGAAAAGCCCCGCTGACAGCCGGTGATCATTGTCTGTTCGACTCAGCCCCAGGTCGAGTTGAGATGAGAATACTTTATGTTGAAGACGACCCGCTGGATGTCGGGCTGGTACAGCATTACCTGACCCGCGCTTCCGCTGGCATTCAGTGCGAGGTTGCCGCCACCCGAAACGAAGCCCTGCACCGCCTGGCCCAGGATCAGACCTTTGATCTGGTGCTGACCGATTCGCACCTGCCCGATGGAACCGGTCTCGAACTACTGTCCGCCATTCGCGCACGCGGCGACCAGGTGGCCGTCGTGATGCTGACCGGACTTGACGACGATCAGGCGGCGGCAGCAGTCTTCAGCGCCGGTGCTGACGATTACATCATCAAGGGCGAAGGCGATTATTCAAAACTTGCCGAACGCCTGACCGCCGCGCTCAGTCACTACCGCCACAAGTCGCCATAAAGCAGAGGAAGAGAGAAGACGGAACACACGGAATAAACGAAACAAACGGAAAAATCGCACGAACCCATTCTGTCCTTCCGTTTGTTTCGTTTATTCCGTGTGTTCCGTCTTCTCTCTTCCTTATATAAAAATTCACGCAAAAGTTCTCCGCGCAATTACTCGTGACCGGCGGTTTCGGGTAAGATACAGGCCACGCACAGCAATTCACTGCGTTTGATTCCGTCATTCAGAACCAGACCATTCCTGAACGTGTCACGCTGACCGGAGGTGTTGCATGCTGAAAAGGTGTCTGCTGGCCTGCGCTCTTGCCCTGCCGCTTGTTGCTTCGCCGCTTGCCGTTGATCAGAAAAAATTTGACCACTGGCCGCAGTTTCGCGGGCCGGGCGCGCTCGGCAGCGTTGAAGACCCGAAACTGCCCGACCGCTGGAGTCAGACCGAAAACGTCGCCTGGAAAACTGACATTCCCGGCACCGGCTGGTCATCGCCCATCGTCTGGGGCGAACGCATCTTTGTGACTTCAGTCATCACCAGCGATGAAGGTGAGAAGCCGAAAAAGGGCTTGTATTTTGGCGGCGAGCGCCCGGCCTCAACTGCCGAACATCGGTGGATGGTTTACGGCGTTGATTTCAAAACCGGCAAAGTCATGTGGGAGCGCGAAGTGCATCGCGGCGCGCCGACGCATTCGCGCCACCTCAAGAACAGCTACGCTTCTGAAACCCCTGTGACTGACGGCGAACGGGTCTATGCGTATTTCGGCAACATCGGGTTGTTCTGCTTCGACCTGAACGGCAAACCGCTGTGGCAGCAGAAATGGGAAGCCCGCAAGACGCGCTTCGGCTGGGGCACGGCAGCCTCGCCGCTGATTTACAAGGATCGTCTTTACATCGTCAACGACAACGACGAGCAGTCATACCTGGCGGCCTTCGATAAAGTCACCGGCAAACAAATCTGGCGCACCGAACGCGAACCCGGCACCAACTGGGCCACGCCTTACATCTGGGAAAACGCGCAGCGCACCGAACTCATCACTTCAGGGACAAAGGTCGTGCGTTCTTATGATCTGAACGGCAAACCACTGTGGGAATTCAACGGCATGTCCTCGATTGCGATTCCCACGCCGTTCTCAAAATTCGGCCTGCTTTACATCGCGTCAGGTTATGTCGGCGATCAGCATCGCCCGGTCTATGCGATCAAACCCGGCGCGTCAGGCAACATTTCGCTCAAACAGGGCGAGACGAGCAATCAGTACATCGCGTGGTATCTGCCGCAGGGCGGGCCGTACAATCCCTCGCCGATAGTTTACGGCGATCATTATTACACGCTTTATGATCGCGGCTTTTTCACCTGCCACGATGCGCGCACGGGCAAAGAGGTGTACGGCAAGCAGCGCATTGACCCGGCTTCGGGCGCGTTCACTTCATCGCCCTGGGCTTATAACGGAAAGATTTTCTGTCTGAGCGAGGACGGCGATACGTTCGTTATTCAGGCCGGGCCGGAATACAAACTGATTGGCAAAAATTCGCTCGATGAAATGTGCATGGCGACACCGGCCATTGCGCGTGGCAGCCTGATTATTCGCACCGCATCGAAGCTTTATCGCATTGCCGGAAAGTAAGCAGTGAGGTGGAAAGATGGTGAACAAGGAAACACTCAACGACCTTTTCAGGCAGATGGAATGGGCCGATGCCGCAGTCTGGTCTGTTGTCCTGGCTTCGGCTGTCGCAGTCGAAGATAAAAAGCTGCGCGAATATCTGAGCCATCTGCATACGGTACAACGCGCCTTTCTGATGGTGTGGCGCGGCGAGCCGCTGACCGGTCTGCCGCCTGAATTCAGCGATGCGCAGTCGCTGCTGACCTGGGCGCGCGAATATTACAGCCAGGCTTTCGCGCATCTCGACCGTCTCACTGATGACGAACTCAATCAGCCGCTCGTGCTGCCCTGGTCAGCGATGCTTGAAGAACGGCTTGGACGACCGCCTGCCCCGACCACCAAAGCTGAAACGGCGCTTCAGGTGGCGATGCACAGCACCTATCACCGTGGACAGGCCAACGCCCGCCTGCGCGAACTCGGAGCGGAGCCGCCACTCGTGGATTTCATCGTCTGGCTGTGGCAGGGCAGACCGGCCCCGGCCTGGCCGTAACGCAATTGTCAGGAGTGAACACATGCACAGAATCAATCTTTACCTGCTGACTGCAATCTTCTGCTGTCTGTCGTTTGCGGCATTGGCGCAGGGGCCGCAGACCTTTGATGTCATTATCAAAGGCGGCACGGTTTATGACGGCACGGGCGGGCCGCCCCGGCGCGCTGATGTCGGCATCAGAGGCGACCGCATCGCGGCGATTGGCAATCTGAGCAAGGCGAAAGCGCAGAGCGTGGTTGATGCGACCGGACTGGCAGTTTCGCCGGGCTTCATCAATATGCTCTCGCATTCGTGGGCTTCGATGATCGTTGACGGGCGCTCGCTCGGTGAACTCAAACAGGGCGTGACGACGCAGATTTTCGGCGAAGGTTCTTCGATGGGGCCGCTCAGCGATGAGATGAAAAAGCGGCGCGAGGATGACGAAGGCGATATGCGTTACCCGATTGAATGGACGACGCTTTCTGAATATCTGACGTGGATGGAAAAGCACGGCATCTCGCAGAACGTCGCTTCATACATTGGCGCGACGACGATTCGTGAATACGTCATCGGCTGGGACAATCGTCAGGCCACGCCCGCCGAACTTGAAAAGATGCGCGAACTGGTGCGCCGCGAAATGGAAGCCGGCGCGCTCGGCATCGGTTCATCGCTGATTTATGCGCCCGCGTTTTTCGCTTCGACTGAAGAGCTGATCGAAATGTGCAAGGTCGCGGCGAAGTATCAGGGCAAATACATTTCGCACATTCGCAGCGAAGCCAATCAGTTGCTCGAAGCCGTTGACGAACTGATTCGCATTGCCCGCGAGGCAAAAATCCCGGCAGAGATTTATCACCTCAAGGCTTCAGGTCAGCAGAACTGGCCGAAGATGGACGCCGTGATTCAGCGCATCAACGAAGCGCGCCGCCAGGGGCTGAAGATCACCGCCGATATGTACACCTACCCGGCAGGCGCAACGGGCCTGACCTCGACGATGCCGCCCTGGGTGCTGGATGGTGGTTACGAAGCTCTGTTCAAGCGGCTTCAGGATCAGGCCACGCGCCAGAAGATTGCCGAAGCCATCAGGAATCCGGCCAAAGACTGGGAGAACATGTACATCCTCGCCGGTTCGCCTGACCGCATTCTGCTGGTTGGTTTCAGATCAGAAGCCTTGAAGCAGTATACCGGCAAAACGCTCGCTGAAGTGGCGAAGCTGCGCGGCACCGATCCGGTCGAAACAATTATGGATCTGATTCTGGCTGATCGTTCGCGCATCGGCACGGTCTATTTCATGATGAGCGAGGAGAACATCAAAAAGCAGTTTCGCCAGCCCTGGGTTTCGCTCGGCTCGGATGCTGCTTCGATGGCGGCGGAAGGCGTGTTTCTGAAATCCTCGACGCACCCGCGAGCTTACGGCAACTTTGCGCGCTTCCTGGGCAAATACGTCCGCGATGAAAAAGTCATGTCGCTCAGTGAAGGCGTGCGCCGCCTGAGCGGTCTGCCCGCAACCAACCTCGGCCTTGACCATCGCGGCTTTCTGAAGGAAGGAATGTTTGCCGATGTGGTGGTCTTCGATCCGCAGACGATTACCGACAAAGCCACGTTCGAGAAACCGCATCAGTACTCAGTCGGCGTCAGACACGTTTTCGTCAACGGCACGCAGGTGCTGAAAGATGGCGAGCATACAAATGCAAAACCCGGACGCGCACTGTGGGGGCCGGGCAAAGTCAAAGAGACAACCAGCCGATAAATGCGGCGTTTTAATTAAGCGCAGACACAAGGAGCAGAACAAGGAGCGCAGGCGTCCCGCCTGCCTGTCTCAGCCAAATAAAACTGTAATCGACACAGGGCAGGCGGGACGCCTGCGCTCCTTGTTTCTGCAATGTTGATTCAATCTGGAGAACTGCAATGAAACTTGTTTTTATTTCTCTGCTTTCAATTTTACTTCTCAGTGCTTCATCCGGTTTGGCCAAAGGCGAGTGGCAGAAAATCTTCGACGGCAAAACGCTGACCGGCTGGCGGCTGATGGCTGTTCACGGTGGCAATGGCGGCGTGTGGACGGTTGAAAACGGCGCGCTCACAGCCAATCAGGAAAAAGATCATAAAGGCGGCCTGCTCGGCACTGACAAGAAATTTTCAGACTTTGAAATCGAACTGGAGTTCAAGGCCGATTTCCCGGTTGATACGGGCCTCTTTCTGCGCACGCGTGATGACGGGATGGGCTATCAGATCACGATTGATTATCGCAAGGATGGTTTTGTCGGCAGCCTCTACGCTCCGGCTGAAGGCGGCTTCATTCAGCAGAATAAAAACTGGGAACAGGTCTTCAATAAAAACGGCTGGAACAAATTGCGCGCCCGCGTCGAAGGCCAGCCCGCGCACGTTCAGGCCTGGCTCAATGGCGTGAAGATGACCGACTTCAAGGATTCACGCGAACGTTATCCACGTGAAGGCTACATCGGATTACAGGTTCACGGCGGCGAAGGCGCATGGGGCGAAAACAGCCGGGCGCGGTTCAGAAACATTCGCGTGATGGAGCTGGCGCATTAGGCATGCGTGTTGACGACAAACAGTTTTACCGCGCCTGGCTGAAGGCCCTGAAGCCGCTTGATCCGCTGAAGCTGTGGACTGACTTTGTCGTGAAAAATGAGCTGCCGCCGCTGACTTTTTCGTTTGAAGCTGCCGCTGTCTATTCTTCAAACATCGAAGGCAACAGCATGGATTTGAGAGCCTTTCTTGAATCCAAGGCCGGGCGCACAAGTCGGCACTTCAAGGCAAAGGAGCGCAGAGAGATTGAGGCGCTGATTGAAGCTTATCGCTTTGCGCGCACACACGCGCTGAACGAAAAGAATCTGCTGCAGGCGCATGCCCTGCTGACCCGCCCGCTGCTGCCGAAGGTGAAGCAGGGCAGATACCGCGATCAGTTGATGTTCGTTTACAGCCAGTATGGCATTGAATACGCCGCCGTCGAACCTGACTTTGTGCCGGAAAAGATGAGCGAACTGTTTGCTGAACTGAAAGCGATTCGCCAGTCAGCGCCGGATGCGCGCAGCGTTTTTTACTTCGCCTCGCTGCTGCATCTCGTCTTCGTTCACATTCATCCGTTTCAGGATGGCAACGGTCGCGCGGCGCGCCTGCTGGAAAAATGGTTTCTGGCAAAGTACCTGGGCCGGGCGGCATGGCAGATTCCATCGGAGCAGTATTACAAGGAACATCTGGCGGAGTATTACCGCAATATCAAAATCGGGCTGAATTACTACACCCTCAATTACGAGCTGTGCGTACCCTTTCTGACCATGCTGATGAAATCGCTGGTCAGGTAACGCAAAAGGAGATGAGTATGAGCCGAAATCTCAGGATTGCATTTGCCGTTGTCTGTTTGCTTGCCATCACGCTTGCAGGCTGCACCTCCGTTGACGTTCATTTCACTGACTTCGACAGGAAGGATCAGGTTCAGGCTGGCCAGCGGTTCGAGCGCAACGGCTGGATCTATGTTCATCTCGAAGGCTCGCCCGATCAGATCGGCTTTCAGCATGGCAGCCTGCTCGCAAAGGAAACCGAAGATCTGTTGCGCGTGATGAAACCGGTGCTGCAGCACAACAGCAAACGCGACTGGAACTTTTACCGTGAAGCCGCTGAAAAGATGTTCTGGCCGAAGATGGATGCCGAATATCAGCGCGAAATTGACGGCATCGTGGCTGGCCTGAAATCAAAGGGCGTCAGTGCTGATCGCTTTGACATTGTGGCGATGAACGGTTTCATCGAGCTTTCGCAGTATTACGTTCCGTGGCTCGATGAGCAGCAGGGCAAAACTGCTTCGGTGCATTCGCCGGGCAATTGCAGCGCGTTTATTGCGACGGGCAGTTATACAAAGGACAAGCGCATCGTCATCGGTCACAACGCCTGGACTGATTACGTCATCGGCTCGCGCTGGAACATTATGTTCGACATCAAACCTGAAAAGGGGCATCGCATGCTGATGGACGGGCTGCCCGGCGTGATTGCGAGCATGGATGATTTCGGCGTCAATGCAGATGGCATCGTGATTACTGAAACGACGATCACGCAGTTTCACGGCTTCGACCCGAAGGGCAAGCCTGAATTCGAGCGGGCGCGCAAGGCGATGCAGTACAGTAGTTCGATTGATGATTACGTGCGAATCATGCTTGACGGCAACAACGGCGGTTATGCCAACGACTGGCTGATCGGTGACAACAAGACCGGCGAGATTGCCTTGTTTGAGCTTGGTCTGAAGGAACACAGCATCCGGCGCACGAAGGACGGTTACTTTGTCGGCTCGAACTTTCCGGTGGATGACAAACTCATCAAAGCTGAAACGACTTTCAATGTGAAGGATAAGGCGAGTTCGCCCAACGCCCGCCGCACGCGCTGGGCACAGTTGATCGCTGAAAACAAGGGAAAGATTGATGCCGAAGCCGGAAGGAAGTTTGAAGCTGACAGCTACGATGCGTTTGAGAAGAAGGAAGGCCCGAACGAGCGTTCGCTGTGCGGCTGCGTGGACAAATCGCCGCGCGGCGTGCCGGAATGGGACTGGCCGAAATACTTCCCCGGCGGAACGGTGCAGGCGAAGGTGATGGATGCGACGATGGCTGAAAAGATGCAGATGTGGGCGGCCTATGGCCATCCGTGCGCAAAGGATTTCATCGCAGACGAATTTCTGAAGCAGCATACGGAATATGAGTGGATGCGCGGACTGCTGCGCGATATGAAGACCGGCGAGTGGACACAGTTTGCAAGCGGCATGAAATAAGCTGAAAGGTCAGGTGCAGAAATGATGCTGAAGATTACAGGCAGAGGGATTAGCGTCGTAACCGCCTGGCTGCTACTGCTTTCAGTTGCAGCCTTTGCGCAGCAGGGCGCGGCCAGATCATCCGGCGCAACGCTCACTGCCGTTGAGCAGCAGGCAGCGGCACGGTTGCAGATCAAAACACTGCGCGAAGTCACAGGCGCGCTGACCGCAAAGGAAATGGCAGGTCGTGGCACAGGGCAGCCCGGCGCAGACAGGGCGGCGCAGTACCTGGCCGACAGATTTGCCAGGGCCGGACTCAAACCCGGCGCACAGAACGGCTGGTTGCAGCCTGCCGACTTCAAGGTTGAAACGGTGCTGTCTGATTCATCATTCAAAGCCGGTGACACGACTTTCAAATTCAAACAGGATTTCGTTCTTGCGCCGCCGCTGCCTGCTCAGTCGGTCGAAGCAAACGGCAACCTGGTCTTTGTCGGTTACGGCGTAGTGTCTGAGGAACTGAAACGCGACGACCTGGCCGGGATTGATGTCAAAGGAAAGATCGCTGTCGTTCTGAGCGGCAGGCCGAAAGGTGCTGATCAGGCAGCGTGGGGCAAAGCCGCCGGACAGCAGGTCGTGTTCGGACGCCTGATTTCAAAGGGCGCGGCGGGTTTTGTCGTGATTTACGAAGGCCCCGAATCGCAGCCCTTTGCGCTGGTCGCAGCTTATCTTTCGCGCCGTCGCGTCAGCCTGGCCGATGCGCCGCAGATGCCGTTCAAAATTCCTCCGGTGGTGCTGATCGGCGAAGGCACGGCAAACCGGATTCCTGCCGGGCAGAATCTGACACTCGAACAACTCAGGAAGCAGGCAGCATCAGGCGAATTTGTTTCGCGTGATCTGAACCTTCCGGCCTCAATCTCAGCGCAGATCAAACGCGAAACAGTCAAAAGCAGCAATGTCATCGGCGTGCTGGAAGGTTCTGACCCGAAGCTGAAAAGTGAAGCGGTCGTTTATACCGCGCATTACGATGCTTACGGCATTGATCAGGATGGCACGATCTATGCGGGCGCAGGCGACAACGCGCTTGGCACGGCAAAGCTGGTGGCGATTGCCGAAGTGATGGCGAAGATGAAACCGAAGCCGCGCCGTTCGGTCGTGTTCATCGCGCTGACGGGCGAAGAGTACGGGCTGCTCGGCGCTGAATACTGGGTGAAGAATCCGACGTGGCCGCTGGAAAAGGTTGCCGCCAACGTCAACTATGACGGCATCGGCACTGATGCGTGGGGGCCGCTCGGTTTTCTGCTTGATCTTGGCTATGTTCATTCAGATTTGCACGAACTGATCAGGGACGTGGCTGCGGCGCACAAAGTCACAATCATTCCCGATTCAGCGCCGGAAGAAGGGTTCTTTTACCGCTCGGACAACTACGTCTTTTTCAAGCGCGGGATTCCGTCGCTTTATCTGGCTGGCGGGCCGGAAGGGAATCCGACAGAGACGATGGGCCGCGCAATGAAATGGCTGGCGACGACTTATCACATGGCCGGAGACACTGTGCAGCCTGACTGGAACTGGGCGGGCGCGCAGAAGCTGACCGCCATCGGCCTGATCACGGGGCTGCGCATTGCGAACCAGGACGCGATGCCAGCCTGGAAGAGTGATTCACCATACAATCGCCCGCGCGGAACGACGCTGCCGCCGCCGCCGAGACAGTAAACAAGAGTGCGTCTGAAAAGATCAGAAGTGATCAGGCTGCTGCGATGATGCTGACGGAACCTCTCCCGCTCTGGCAAATTATCATTCCGGCAATGGCTGTTGCGCTGGTTGCGCTGATCTGTCTGTTGCGGGAGATGCCGTTTCTGCGAATTGTGATGCTGGGCGTCGGGGGCGCGGTAGTTTATGGAATATTGCAGGATCAGATCACGGTGCGGCTGTGTCCTGAATATTTCACCATCGCTCATCTGCCGATCAGCGGCATATCGAATCTTTCACTGCTCGGAACTATCTGGGGTTTTCTCGGCTCCTGGTGGGCTGGTCTGATTGCCGGAACCGCTCTGGCCTTGTGCGCTGTCGCGGGCGGGGGGCCGCGAATCAGCGCAGGCGAGCTGATCAGGCCGCTGATGCTGACAATGTTGCTGGTGGCGCTGTTCGCGCTGCTGGCCGGAATCGCCGCATATCTTTACGTCGGGACTGGAAAGGTCAGCCCTGGCGTGCCGTGGGATTATGTTATCCCGCAATCTCAGCACCGGGTTTTTATCACGGTCGCCATTGTTCATCTGACAGCGTATGTCAGTGCTGCCATTTGTGGCCTGGGTTTGTGCTGCCACACTGTAAGCAGGCGTAAGAACAGGTTGAGGAAATGAGCGCATTGACTGCTGGCCGAAGTTGAACTGCATTGTGCCCACGATGATCAGACCACCGTTCAACCGCATCCCTGAAAGCAGGTACTGTCTGCTCTATGTCACCCTGCTGCTGGTGACGCTGGTTGTGATGTTTGAAATGAGCAGGAGCGGGCGACTGCTGGCAACAGATGAATCAAGGGTGACGGTATTGAAAAATGAGGTCAGGGGCATCGTGGCCTTTGAGCTGGCAGGCGATCAGGCGACAGCCGCAAGGATTATCGAATCGTGGAAGCAGGCCGGGCTGATTGAAGCGGCGTTCAGCAATCTGCGGTTCGATTATCTCTTTCTGCTCTGTTATTCAGCGTGTCTCGCTGTTGCCTGTGTGCTGGCGACGCAGTGGTTGCGCTGGCTGGGCGTGCAGACGGTGATTGCGGGAACGCTGCTGGCCTGGGCACAGTTTGTGGCTGCGGGATTTGATGCGATTGAAAATTTCGCGCTGCTCAGCGAGCTTTCCGGTTCGCTGTGGACGGGCTGGCCGGTGATTGCTTACTGGTGCGCCGTGCCGAAATTTCTGATCGTGCTGGCCGGGTTCATTTACTTTCTGGCTGGCATTGTCGGAGGCTGGCTTGGAATCGCACTTGGCAGAGATGCAAAACCTGTCGGCAGGTAATCAGGCGCGCAGGGGTCGACAAACTGGTGAGCCTGGCGCTGACTTCGTGACAGGCAATTCGGCTGAAACCGCGACAGGCTCACCAGCTTGTCGAACACAAATCAGTGGGGGTGATGAACGATGCTGACGAAAAAGATGCAGGGAATCATTGATGCAATCAACCAGGACAGACAGGAACTGCTCGCGGCGGTCGCGGGGCTGAATGAAACGCAGTTCGCTTACCAGCCTGCGGCGGGGCAGTGGTCAATCGCTGACGTGCTGCATCACCTGGCGCTGGTTGAAGAAGCCAATCAGAAGCTGTTCGGAATGATGCTCAAAAAAGCGACTGAAAGCGGCGCGCCTGCTGATCCGTCACCTGATGAATCGGTGAATGAGGTGATCAGCCCTTATTCAGAAGCGCTGCTTGACCGTGAACAGAAGGTCACAGCTCCTGAACGTGTGCAGCCAGTATCAGCGATAACAGGTGAAGCGGCG
This sequence comes from Blastocatellia bacterium, assembly GCA_046331565.1. GTDB lineage: Bacteria > Acidobacteriota > Blastocatellia > RBC074 > RBC074 > DASRDU01. The sequence goes on along the minus strand of JAXLQP010000001.1, from coordinate 1,092,984 downwards.
CTGACGCGATTGCAGGCCGTGCGTGAAAACACTGTGGCGGCGGCTGAAAAACTTGGGCAGTACGATCTCAGCCTGATGAAATGGCCGCACCCGCTGTTTGGTGAGTTGAATTTGTATCAGTGGTTTCTCTTTGTCGGCCTGCACGAACGCCGCCATACCGATCAGATCAGCGAGATCAAATCCGGTTCCGGGTTTCCACAATAAGCGGGAATCTTTCACAAATGAACACGAACTTTCACGAGTAATTCAGAATACATAAGCCTGCGACAGGGCAATACACCACAGAGGGCACAGAGGTTCACAGAGGGGAAAGAGAATCTGGTTTTCTCTGTGAGCCTCTGTGCCCTTTGTGGTGCATTGCTGCTGTTTCGTGTCTCGGCCTGGTTGCCGGACTGACCTGAATGACAGCGAGCCGAAGCGGAGTTTAATTTCCGCTTCGGCTCGCTGTTTTTGGGTGAACCGCTCCTGTTTGAGCTTTGGTGTCAGAACTCGATTCTGCCGCCGATCTGAATCACACGTGGCCGCAGGCCGGACTGACCGAGGCCCGTTTGCACAAGCTGGCTGGTGATGACGCCGAATGTTGGCGGGTTGCGCAGGTCAAGCGACGGGTCGGCAAAATTGACGTGATTGAACACGTTCAGGAAATCGAACGTCAGACTGAATTTCAGTCGCTCGTAAATCTGCGTCGTTTTGCCGATTGACAAGTCAAACTGCCAGCGCGGCAGCCCGCGCAGCAGCCCGCGCCCCTGACGACCATCAGTGGCAATGTTGATCGAACGGAATCCCTTGAGCACGCTTTGCGGGTCAGAGAAGAGATTCAGGCCGGTTCCTTTTCTGGCGGGGTCACCGCTGGTGCCGACGCCGCCCGATCCGGCCACGCCGCTCTTGATGCTGTTATCGTAACTGAGTTTGCCGGTCGGAATCGCGCCGGTGTTGTTGCCAAAGACCAGGCCTGCACCGTACACCTGCGTGCCCTGAACGATGGTCAGCGGCAGACCGCTTGAGGCCTGATAAATGCCGGAAATGTGCCAGCCGCCGATGACCTGATCGAGCCAGTTGCCGGTTGAGAAGCGGCGGCCCTTGCCGAATGGCAGATCGTACAGCCCGTTGGCATTGATGATATGCCGGAAGTCAAAATCAGACGGGCCGTAATCAATATCCGCATCAAAGCTTGATGAAAGCTGCGAGACGAAATTCTGAATGCCGCCAATCTGATCAAGCGATTTGCCGAGCGTGTAATTGAAATCGAACGTCAGCCCGTGCGCCAGCCGCTGATGCAGCGTGATGACCATCGCATTGTAATTCGACCGGCCCAGGCTGGTGCGAACAAACAGATCGAGTGACTGCTGGTTGTTGAATGATTTCGGCGAGACGAAATCAATGAACGTGTTCCAGAGGCTGTTGATATTGCCGCCGATGAAGTTAGCTGTTTGCAGCCCGGCCAGCGTCTGCGTGGCATTCGGCCCCAGGCCCGCGCTCAGTTGATTCTGAAACCAGGGTTGCGGCGTGACTGCCGACGGCGCCACGCCGTTGCGAAGCTGCGCCGCGACGGCATCAAATGCCTGCGCGAAGGTCTGGCCCGAAGCTTTATCCTTGAAGTAAATCGGCGCTGAATTGAGGTTGACGTTCTGATACAGCTTGCGCGCAAAACGTCCGACATAACCGACTTCGAGCAGCATGCGTCCGGGCAGTTCGCGCTGAATTGTGAAATTGACGGCGTGGTTGTACGGATCCTCGATGCCCGGATCCATGGTGAACGAGAGCGTTTCGCCAAAGGGTTTGGCCGGCACCACCGGCGGCGTGACCGCAGTGTTCTGCGGCACCGGAATGTTGCCGTCAACACCTGCGCGGAACGGCTGGCCTGCCGTATTCTTCGGGCCATTGATCGTCAAAGTCTGAGCGAAACCGACACCCAGCATCGGCACCACAACGCTTGAAACCGTGTTGGTGCGGTCGTAAATCAGCGAGTAACCGCCGCGCAGCACGGTCTTGTGTTCACCGAACAATTTGCCGAGCAGGCGGCCTTTGTACGAAGGCTCCCACGCGACTGAGGCGCGCGGAGAGAAATCAAGACGATTGACTCTGAAGACGCCATCCTGCGGCGCCTGTTTGATGGGGATGTAGGAAATGTCAGGATTGAAAATGTCGCCATTGCGGGCGGCGTCCGCTTTCTGCCGCAAATAATCCTGCGGATCAATCAGCTTGCCGGTGTCCTTGTAAGCGAGCAGCGTCTGCCGGTCGAGTTCATCCTTCGGCGGCGTGTGCCACTGATACATCAGACCGTAACTGACCGTCAGATTCGAACGCAGCTTCCAGACATCAGCGCCGTAAAATTCCCAGTGCCGCAGCACCGCGTTGTTGATGAGGCCGGTGCCAATCGGCGTGGGTTTCAGATCGGCATCGCGCACGGCCAGATAACCGACATTGTCCACGATGCCGAGCAGCGCCGCATAAAACTGATTGTAGCGCGAGACATCAGCCGCCTGCAGGCAGTTGGTCGTCACTCCGCCGCCGCAGGTCGCCGGTCTTTCGCTGGCCGGAATCACGACGTTGCCCGCCGCGCCGATGGATGCCACCGGCGATGAGACTGAGCCGATGACCTTGTCATCGCGGAAGTGGAAGGTCGAAATGCGGCGCATATTGCCGCCGAACTGAATCGTATGCGCGCCTTTGGTCCAGGTGGCATTGTCAATGAACTGCCAGGTGCCGCCGCCGAGCGATTGCTTGCGGGCGCGCTGCGTGTCCACATCAATCGCCTCATCAAGCAGCGCCGCCGCCGGGTTGGCGTCTGACGCTGTGGGGGCCAGATTGACCGCGACATTAAAGCCCGATGGCGCGCCGCTCGGCGAGGCGCGATCAAGCACGAAGTTGTCGAATGAATGGCCGATGCGCACTTCATTGACCAGATTCGAACGCAGCGAACCGAGCAGGCCGAAGGTCAGATTTTTCGGACGCTGCTGAATGCTGTCGGGCGCTTTCAGACTGACAATGTCGGCCTGCCCCTGGCTGCTGGCAATGTCACGATAACCCGCGCCCTTGGCCTCGAACGACCACTTGTCACTGATCCGGTAATCAAGCCGCAGCACGCCGTAATCATCCTTCAGTGTGGACGGCAGATTGGTGGTGAAGCCGCCGGTATTCAGCCCGTCGCCAAAGCCGGAGTTATTCGGCAGCGGCAGCTTTTTGAGATACGACAGAATCTGCGGACTCGCGCCCAGGTTGCGCGTCAGGTCATAAGTTTTCGGATTGATCGTGATCACCGCGCCGGAAGCGTCCGTGAATTTCAGCAGCCCGTCACGAAAACTCTGCGTTGGGACGACGCGTGTAATCTGTGTGGTGCCGGGCACCCGACGGCCTTCGTAGTTGAAGAAGAAAAAGAATCTGTCCTTCCAGACTGGGCCGCCAACCGAAAAGCCGAAGCGGTTATCAATCAGCGGCGGGCGTTTGATGCCGAGCCGGTTGTTGGTCCAGGAATTGGCATTGAGCGCCTTGTTCTGATGATATTCATACACCGAACCGTGAAAGGTATTGGTGCCGCGTTTGGTGACGAGCGTCACCTGCGCTCCGGCTGAACGACCGAACGCCGCATTGGGATTGGCGACCGTGACGCGAAACTCTTCGACCGATTCGGTCGGCGTCGGCACAACCGTCGTGAATGAACCGCGAAAGCCGACCTGATCAGTCACGTCAAGACCATCAAGCGTGTAGGTGCTTTGATCGGCGCGCGCGCCTGACACTTCGCCCGTGGGCGCGGTCAGCGGTTGCAGCCTGAGCAGGTCTGCGGCCTGACGGCTCGGCGTCGGCAGGCGTTTGATGCGATCTGAATCCACGACATTGCCGATGGAGGAATCATCGCGCTGCAACTGCACTTCGCCGCCTGCCGTAATCGTCACCTGATCGGCTGCGCCGCCGACTTCCAGCGCCACGTCAACGGTGGCGACTTTGGTGACTTCGGCTCTGATGCCGCTGATGACCGAAGTGCGAAAGCCCTGCGCCGCCACCGATAATTCATAAAGTCCGGGTTCGACGGCGGCGAAGATGTACCGGCCTTCACGATCCGCCGTTTCGGTTTTGGCAACACCGGTCGCTTTATCAGTCAGTTTCACTGTGGCTCCGGCAACCACGGCCCCGGTGGCATCGGTAATGATTCCTGACACACGGGCGGTTGACGCGGTCTGCGCCGACACGGTTGCGGCAAGCAGCACCGCCAGCCACAGGCTGAAGATTGATCCGGCCAGAGTTTTGCTGCGGGTTTGCATAGCTGAATCCTCCTGAATTAATTCCTGCCTGAATGTTTCTGGCGAGCGTGCTGACAGAAAGCAGGCACGAACGCCTGAAAACAGTTCATAAATCAGATCTGATGCAGGTCAGATCGCCAGTCAGTGGTTTGTTTGCAGAAAGAATGAATGACCAGAACAATATTGCGGAGCTTCATCTATAACAAGCGAACCTGGCGAAGTCAAGGAATTGCTGCAATGAATATTGCAAAGTGGAAAATCTGCAATATAATCAGATCAGGTGGTGAACTGAACAATCCATGAGCAAGTACCAGCAAAACGGACAATCATTCAGAGAACGAGTTGAAGCCGGTTATGCGCAACTCGGCAAACAGCGTCAGCGGGTGATCAAATATGTCAATGATCATTTGCAAACCGCCGTATTTCTGACCGCCAGCCAGCTTGCGCAGCAGGTCGGCGTGGACGCGGGAACAGTCGTGCGCACCGCGCAGGATCTGGGTTATCGCGGTTATGGCGATTTCATCGAAAGCGCGCGCAAATGCTTTCTGGAAGGGCGCGCGCCGTCAACTCCGACGCCCTATGAAATTGTGCAGCGCAGCGTCCGCGACGAGGCCGATCCTGAACAATCGGTCGTGGTCGGTTTGCAGGAAGATCGCCTTAATCTGCAAACAGTCATCGAAACCATTAATCCAAAACAGATCGTCAGGCTGGCCCGGCGCATTATCCGGGCCAGGCAGGTGCTGATCATCGGGCTTGATCTGGCCAGCACGTTGTCACTGCACATGGAATACACGCTGCATTCGCTGGGCCTGCCGGTCAGGGCGGTCACGGCGGGCGGCGGGCGTTTGCGCAATCATCTGATGTCTGTCACCCGGCGCGATCTGGTCTTTGCCATCACTTTCAGACGCGGCTTGCGCGACACCGTCGAAGCCGCGCGCGAAGCTCACGGCACGGGCGCTTATACAGTTGGCCTGACCGACAGCAGGCTGTCACCGCTGATTGAAATCTGCGACGAATATCTGCTGACCCCGATTTCCAGCCAGTCTTTTGCCGGAACTTACGTGGCTCCGCTGGCGGTCATCAATGCCATTGCCATCGCCGTGACCAAATGTGATCCGGCGCATTCGCTCAAAGCGCTGGGGCGCATCAACAAGGAATATGAATCCGGCAATCGCTGGTGCTGATATTTCTGACACTCATGAAAATCATTCATCGTCTCATTCGGATTTTCCTGTTCGTCCTTCTTTCGTTTTCGCTCAGCGTGACGACGCTGCGAGGGCAGACCACCGAACAGCAGTATGATCTGGTGATTCGCAATGGCCGCGTGCTGGATGGCGCGGGCAATCCCTGGATTCTGGCCGATGTGGCGATTGATAAAGGCCGCTTCGTGAGGATTGGCCGCATCACCGGGCGTGGTCGCCAGGAACTTGACGCAAAGGGCCGCTACGTTTCGCCCGGCTGGATTGACATGATGGATCAGTCCGGCTCAGTGCTGCCACGCAATGGCCTGGCTGAGAACAAGCTGCGGATGGGCGTCACAACGGCGATTGGCGGCGAAGGCGGCTTTCCCGTTCCTGCCGAAAAAATTCCTGATTACTTTGCGAGCCTTGAAAAGAACGGCATCAGCATCAACTTCGGCAGTTACTTCAGCGAAACACAGGCGCGCGTCGCAGTGCTTGGAATGTCGGCCCGTGAACCGAATGCTGATGAACTGGCGAAGATGGGCGCGATTGTCGAAACCGCAATGCGCAACGGCGCAATGGGCCTGACCACTGCGCTGATCTATCCGCCGAGCAGTTATGCCACGACCAGTGAACTGGTCGGGATGGCGAAAATTGCAGGCCGGTACGGTGGGATTTATGCCAGCCATATTCGCGGCGAAGGCCGGGAACTGCTCGACTCAGTAGCCGAAGCCATTGCCATCGGTGAACGCGGCGGGTTGCCGGTTGAAGTCTTTCACCTCAAGGCTGCGTGGCAGCCGGGCTGGGGAAAGATGATGCGCGAGGTCGGCGCGCTGATTGAACAGGCGCGGGCGCGCAACGTTGATGTCGCGGCTGATCTGTATCTTTACACCGCTGGTGGAACGGGCCTTGAAGCGACGATTCCATCGTGGGCCTTTGAAGGTGGGCACGATGCGCTGCTCAAACGGCTGAACGATCCAGCCACGCGCACGCGACTGAAAGAAGAGATCAAAACCGGTTCGCCCGGCTGGTGGAACATTATCGAAGCCGCAGGCGGCTGGGACGGCGTGGTGATGGTCAATGCGCGCAACCCTGAAAACGCCCGCTTCAACGGCAAAACGATGACGCAGATTGCGAAGGAGTGGGGCAAAGAACCTGCCGATGCCGCCTTCGATCTGGTCGCGCAGGGGCAGGGGCGCGTGATGGCCATCTATCACATGATGAGCGAGCAGGACATTGAAACGGCGCTGCGCTTTGCGTGGACGAGCATTGGCAGCGACGCCGGAGCCGCGCTGAAAGCCGGTGAGCAGGATGATCTTGGATTGCCGCACCCGCGCAGTTACGGCAACTTCCCGCGCCTGATTGCGCGTTACGTGCGCGAACGCAAAGTGCTGACGCTCGAAGAGGCGATTCGCAAAATGACTTCGTGGCCGGCGACGAGAATGCGCCTCGCTCGTCGCGGCCTGATTGCCGAAGGTTACCAGGCTGATGTGGTGATCTTCGATTACGACCGGATTCAGGATCGCTCAACCTATGAACAGCCGCTGCTCTATCCCGAAGGCATTGATTACGTGCTGGTCAACGGGCAGGTCGTGATTGATCACGGCAAACATACCGGCGCGCGCCCCGGACAGGTGATTTACGGGCCGGGCCGCCAGCTTTCCCAATGATGTTAATTAATGAAGAGAAATAACGGAACAGACGGAAATAATGGAACAAACGGAAAGAGAACTGAACCTGAACAATGTCTGAAGCCTTCCGTCTGCTCCGTTATTTCTGTGTGTTCCGTCTTCTCTCTTCTTCGTTGAATTCACCCCAACTGAGGATTCATCTGATTATGACCAGTAAAACTGAATCGAAATTGCTGACGCGCCGCCGAATGCTCGAAACGATGGCGGGCGCAGGCGCGGCGGTGCTGGCTGCGCCGATGATCAATCGCGGGCGGTATCGTCTGTTTGCAGGTTCACCCGTTGAATATTCAGCGCGGGCGATTGATCTGGTCAAACGCTCAACCGTGATTGATATGCTCAGCCCGCTGACGCTCAACTTTCCGAAGCAGGCGAAGTGGTTTGCTGATCCTGAAACTTTCACGGCGGCTGATTTGCAGCCTTACAAGGATTCGGGCATTCACGTTTTTCACATTGCGGTCGGACTCGGCGGGCCTGAGGCTTATGTGGAGACGCTGAAATTCTTTGCCGGATGGAATGGCTTTATCGCAGGTCAGAGCGAGAACTTTATGCGCATTGACAGCGCGGCTGATCTCGACCGTGTCAGGACTTCAGGCAAAGTCGGGATTCTGCTCGGCCTGCAAAATTCCGATCAGTTTCGTCGGCCTGACGATGTTGATTTCTTTCGCAACCTGGGTCAGCGTGTGTCGCAACTGACGTACAACGCGCGCAACCTGATCGGCAACGGTTCGACCGAGCGGCGCGACGAAGGCATCAGCGATTTCGGGGCCGCGATCATCGAACGCATGAACAAAGTCGGAATGGCGGTTGACGTTTCGCATTGCGGCGACCGCACGACGCTTGATGCTTTCGAACTTTCCAAAAGGCCGGTGCTGATTACGCACTCCAACTGCCGCGCGCTAGCGCCTGGTCATCCGCGCTGCAAGTCAGACGAAGCAATCAAAAAAGTCGGCGCAGCAGGCAGCGTCATGGGCATCACCGGAGTGCGGATGTTTGTCAAAAACGATGAACCCACCACCATCGAAGACGCGCTCAATCATTACGATCACGTTCGCAATCTGATCGGCCCTGAACACCTGGGCGTCGGCAGCGACATTGATCTTTACGGCTACGATGCGATGCCGCCGGAACAGAACAAACAGTTGCGTGCCGGTTATAAAGGCAGCTACGGGTTCCGCGAAAAAATTGATATCGAAGGCATCAATCACCCGCGCCGCATGTTCGACCTGACCGAAGGCCTGATTCGCCGCAAATATTCAGACAAGGACATTGAAGGCATTCTCGGCGGCAACTTCAAACGTGTCCTTGCACAAATCTGGACGGTCTGAACGACAGGAGCTGAGATGATGAATAAAGATGCACTGCCCGCACCAACCCGCAAGGGACGCCGCATCCGGCGCTGGCTCTGGCGTGGCTTTCTCAGTCTGGCTGCGTTCTTCATTGTGGTCATTCTTGTCGGCGTGATTTATCAGGCCATCGCTACGGCGCGAGATGTGCAGAGATTCCCGCCGCCGGGCCGGATGATTGACGTGGGCGGTTATCGTTTGCATCTGAACTGCACCGGCCAGGGACGCCCGACGATTGTGCTGGATGCAGGTCTCGGCGAATCATCACTGAGCTGGAGCAGGGTACAACCGGAGGCGGCGAAGTTTGCGCGGGTCTGTTCGTATGACCGCGCAGGTTATGCCTGGAGCGATTCAGGCCCCGCGCCCCGGACAAGCGCGCAGATCGTGAAGGAATTGCATACGCTGCTGGTCAACGCCGGGGAACAGCCGCCATACGTGCTGGCGGGGCATTCCTTCGGCGGTTACAACGTGCGGTTGTTTGCGGCTCAATATCCCGACGAAGTGGCGGGACTGGTGCTGGTTGATTCTTCGCACGAAGATCAGTTCGAGCGCATGCCACCGGCCTTTCAGCCAACCTGGAAAATAGAGCTTTTGTTGAGGGCGACGCCGCTGCTGGCGCGGACAGGACTGCTGCGCCTGCTCGATCAGCCAATGGGCAACGTCAAAAACTATGCGCCGGAAGCACAGCTTCAAGGGCGAGGCACAGGCTTCAGGTCGAATGCCTTTGACGGCGCGCTCAGGGAATATACCTCGCTGATGGATAGCGCCGCCCAGGTGCGCGCCGTCAAAGCTCCGGGCGGCAAACTGCTGCTGGGCGATAAACCGCTCACAGTTCTGGTGCAGGGTGACGCGAGCAAAATGCCGCCGCAGCTTTCGCCGCAGGACATTGCTGCCTTCACGAAAGTATGGCGGGAACTTCAGGCCGATCTGGCGACGCGCTCAACAAACAGCACACTGATCATTGCCGAAAAAAGCAGTCACTTCATCCTGCTCGATGAACCGCAACTGGTGACAGACGCGCTGCGCCGCACCTGCACTCCACAGACAACACCGACCATCAAGACGGTGGCTGCGCTGAAGTAAACACATCCAACTCAAACCTTCACTGGAGACTTGAATATGACATCACACAGGATCACCCGCTTCGCCCTCGCAGCCGTGCTGGCGCTGTTGTGCGCCGTTGGTGTGCGCGCGCAGGACGCGCCGCTGCAGGGCTTTGATGATTACGTCAACAAGGCACTGAAGGACTGGGAAGTGCCGGGAGTGGCAATTGCAATTGTCAAAGACGACAAAATCATTTTCGCCAGAGGCTACGGCGTGCGTGAACTGGGCAAACCTGACCCTGTGAACGAGCGCACGCTGTTTGCCATCGGTTCATCATCCAAGGCTTTCACGGCGGCAGCAATGGCGATGCTGGTTGATGACGCCAAAGTGAAATGGGACGACCTGGTAACAAAACACCTGGCGGGCTTTGAGCTTTACGATGCCTACGCTTCGCAGCAGATGACCTTGCGCGACCTGCTGTGTCATCGCAGCGGCCTCGAACGCGGCGACCTGCTCTGGTACGGCTCATCGCTTGATCGCAACGAAATCATTCGTCGCGTGCGTTTCCTGAAACCATCGTGGAGCTTTCGCAGCAATTTCGGCTACCAGAACATTATGTATCTCTCTGCCGGTCAGGTCGTCGCGGCAGTCAGCGGGCAAAGCTGGGATGATTTCATCAAAGCGCGCATCTTTGCGCCGCTCGGTATGAAAGAAAGCAGCACCAGCATCACTGCGCTGAAAGGCCTGAACAACGTGGCCGCGCCGCACGCAAAAATTGAAGACAAGGTGGAGGTCATCCCCTGGCGCAACATTGACAACATTGCGCCCGCCGGTTCGATCAACTCCAGTGTCATGGACATGGCGCAGTGGTTGCGGTTGCAGCTTGGCGAAGGCAGTTATGAAGGCAAGCGGCTGATCAGTTCGGGCGCGGTCAAAGAGATGCACAAGCCGCACACGATCATCAACAACGATCCGCCCTGGAATCTGATGGCGCAGGACGCGCACTTCATCGCCTACGGCCTGGGCTGGTTTCTGCACGATTATCACGGGCGCAAGATCGTCGAACACGGCGGCAACATTGACGGCATGAGCGCGCTGGTTTCGATGGTGCCCGAAGAAAAATTCGGGATGGTGATTCTGACCAATATGAACGGTTCAAGCCTGCGCGAGGCGCTGGAATTCCGCATCATTGATGCCTTTCTCAATCAGCCGCAAAAAGACTGGAGCGCCGTCATTCTCAAAACTATGAAGGCGCTTGAGGCGCAGGGCAAGGAGGCCGAAAAGAAACAGATCGAAGGCCGGGCCAGAGACACAAAGCCTTCGCTCGCGCTCGAAAAATACGCGGGCACTTATCAGAACGAAATGTACGGCGATCTGAAATTCACCGTTGAAGACGGTCATCTGGTCGCGCGTTATGGTCAGACTTTCACGGGCGATCTGGAACACTGGCATTACGACACGTTCCAGTCGAAGTGGCGCACGCGCACGCTCGGCAAGGGGATGGTCAGCTTCACGCTCAATGCGCAGGGGCAGGTGGCCGAAGTCAGGGTTGACGCGCTCGGTGATTTCAAACGCGCACCCGAAAAGGCCGAACCCGTCGCCGGTCTGACGCTGAGCGAAAACGAACTGAAAAAGTTTGCGGGCAAATATGCGGCTGACGGCCTGCCGATAGAAATCAGCATTGAAATCGTCGGCGGCAAACTGAAAGCCGTCGTGCCGGGGCAGCCGGTTTACACGCTGAACGCAGTCACGCCGACACGCTTTCAAATTGAAGGCGCACCGGCAGGCTTCTTCGTGCAGTTTGAAATGAATGGCAGCGTGGTCAAAAGCATGAAACTGGAACAGGGCGCGGCCCCGCCGCTGACGCTGCTGCCAAAGCGAGCCGCATAAGCAGAGTTGATTTTCACTTAACCCGGCAGGTCAGCTTTCTCATAGCCCGGTGTCTCACTTTTCCAGCAGCCCGGCGATAAATTGCCGGGTACGAATGCCGAAGAAATTTTCAGCCCGATGAATCGGGCTGAATTTTTTTACCGACCCTGATGACGATTGGAAAAGTGGCGCTGCCTTCTGCTTCGTGTTCGTTCTTCGTGTTTCTTCGTGGAAGATTATTGATCTCAAACCGTCAGCTTCCAGGGCTTGCGGTATTCGCGCGTCAGGTATTGCGCAGCGGTTTTGTCATTTTCGATCTGCTCGGTTTTCGCATTCCAGTTGATCCGGCGACCTGAGCGAAAGGCGATGTTGCCAAGCAGCGCAGTGGTCGTCGAACGATGACCGGTTTCAATCTCGCACACGGGATTGCGGCGTGATTTGAGGCAATCCAGAAAGTTGCGCGCGTGGTCATCCAGCATTGAATTAGATGATTTCTCGCTGCGGGCTGTGGTGCGCGGTTCAGACCTGTCGCCGACGCGGCGCATTTCAGGCGTGATTTCAAATCCTTCGCGGTTGATGTACAGCGTACCTTCGGTGCCGTGAAATGAAATGCCGTAGCCCTGTCCGTTGAGGCCGCGCGCGTTGCATTCGCGGTTTTCGTAGGTGCAGACAAAGCCGGGATATTCATAACTCACCATCAGCGTATCAGGCGTTTCGCGGTTGTCTTTGAGCGCATACTTGCCGCCGAGTCCGGTAATGGCGCGGGGCGCGTCAACATTCATCAGCATCTGCACAATGTCGAGATGATGCACGCCCCAGTCGGTCATCATTCCTCCGGCGTAATCCCAGAACCAGCGAAAGCTCGACCATCTGTCAGGATGCACGCCGAAGCGATTGGCATTGAACGGAACCTTTGGCGCAGGCCCCAGCCACATCTCCCAGTCCAGTCCGTCAGGGATCATGCTGTCGGGCGGGCTGCCGATGCCTTCAGGCGCTGAGTTGCCATAATTCCATGTGCGCACGAATGAGACGGCGCCGAGCTGACCGCTGCGAATGATTTCAGCCGCCATCTGATAATGCCTGCCTGAACGCTGCATCGTGCCGACCTGAACGATGCGGTTGTGTTTGCGCGCGGCCTGCACCATTTTGCGACCTTCATCAATCGTGACTGAGATCGGCTTTTCAATGTACACGTCCTTGCCCGCCTGGCAGGCCATGACGGCATTGAGCGCGTGCCAGTGGTCAGGCGTGGCAATGACGACGGCATCAATGCTTTTGTCATCGAGCAGGCGGCGAAAATCGCTGAAGGTCGGCGCTTCGATCTTCGCTTCATTCATCGCCTGTTTCAGTTGCGGCGCATAAACATCACACAGCGCGGCAACTTCAACATCCTTGTTTCTGATGAATGTTTTCAGCAGTCCGCGCCCCTGCCGACCGAGGCCGATGAAGCCCAGACGCACACGGTCATTCGCCCCGACCGTGCGCGCAAAAGCCTTGTGCGAAAGCGTCACGCCCGCGCCTGAGGCGAGGCTGTGTCTGATGAAATCACGGCGTTGCATTGGTTCACTCATTGATGATCTCCGGTGAGGTGAATTGAAGTGCGGTATGTCTGTGCATGAGTTTTTGTGCTGCTTCGATTCAGCGCAGATATTTATCAGCCCGCGCCGAAGGGCAGAGCAGGTAAGAGCCGTAGCGAGATTCCTGATCCTGCTGCCTGAAAAATTCAATGGCTGTGTATCCGGCAGCGAATGCCGAAGTAAAAGCCTCGCGCGTGGTTTCGCGCCACGCGATGGCAAGTTCGTTTGATTCGCGCTGCACCGCTGCAATCTCAGCCGGAATATCAACCAGCAGTGACAGCGCATCGGCTGAGTTCGTCAGTTTCACCTCAGCATTCAGGCGCGGCACATTGCCCGGAGTCATCTCAACCAGCTTTTCGGCAGTTGATAGTTCTTCAGCCGGATCAGGCTGCGCGGGCAGGCCTTCGCTTCTGCGTCTGACTCGTTCGCTGTCCAGGTTCCAGCTTACCCAGAAACGATCAGTGCCGATGCCTGGCACGAGGATGGTCATCTCAGCGCCGTAAAAATTGACTTTGTAATTGCGGGTCGTGACGCCGAGCTTCGCAAAGTTGAAATGCGCGTTCATGCTTTGCAGCGGGTCGTAAGTCCAGGTGATTTCACTGATGCCGCGTGCGAGCGCATCGGCCCGCTGCGCCTGCTTGAGCCGCGCACCGGTCTGATAATTGCGCCACGCTGATTTCACGGCAGCCAGGTGCGAATGAATCGTGACGTGCCCGTTTTCATAACCAGGAAAGCCATACACAAAACCGATCAGTTCCGCCCCCGCAAACGCGCCGATGACCGTGCCGCCAGCGTGCTGCACGGCGATCATTTCAGCGGCATGCACCGTTTCAAGATCGCCGATGCCCCAGACTTCCTGCTGAAGCTTTTCAGCCGCGTGCATTTCGCTCAGCCCGGCCAGCGGGCGAATGATGATGTCAGGTTCATTTGCTTTATCCATGCCTGTTACCAGTTCAGTGAATTTGTGCCACCACGCAACGGGCGCGACTGACCGCGCCAGACAAAGGTTCCCGTCACTCCGTCAGGCAATGACACAACCGCTTTCAGCCTGCCGTTGTTCTGTTCCAGGCTGACGGCAATCTCGCCTTTCGGATGCGGAATCGCGCCGGAAACTTTTGCCAGTTTGCCAGGGAAGGGGCGAATCAGCACACGGCTGAAACCCGGCCCGGCGGAATCAATGCCCAGCACCGTATGAAACAGTTCGTAATTCGGGCTTGCGCTCCACGCGTGACAATCTGATCGCGTCGGATCGTCCTTTTCAGCCCACGTCGTCAGCCCGCGATCAAGCATCGCTTTCCACGGCGCCAGCAGGTCAGGATAACGATCACCTTCACCGACCAGGCTGACTGCCGAGTGCAGGTAATGCCGGAAGTAATATGAACACTGCACCAGCGAACGATCAGCAATGATGCGGTTGATAAGCTGACGGGCTTCATCGCCGGTAACGACACCGGCCAGCACAGCCAGCACGTTGCTGTGCTGCGAAAAATGTTTTTTGTCCGGCGTGTCGGCATACAGCCTGCGGCCCGCGTCAAAATAAAGCTGCTGAATGGTGGCGCGCAACCTGGCGGCAGCCTGGCGCAGTTCGGCAGCCTGCGACTTTGAGCCAAGCGCATCTTCAAGTTCGGCGGCGTAGCTGAAAGCGATGAGCAATTGCAGATCCTGCGGCGCTGACGATCCATTCACATCACGCGGCGGCACGCCCGACTTCCATTCAGGCGTCCAGTCAACATAATTCCACCAGGGCATTTTCCCCAGCGAACCACTGGCCTGCTGTCGCGCGGCAAAGAATGACAGCACTGCGCGCACGCCCGGCAGCATCTCTCTGACAAAGGCCGGGTCGTCAACATAACGCCAGTAATCATGCACCATCGCAATCCACCACAACGAAAACGGCGGGATGTATTGCTGCTGTCGCGTCGGCGCGCGGCTCATTGTTGCGCCTTCAGCCGTGCGCGAATCATTGATCAGCGCAATGGCATTTTTCATCAGCCGTGCATCGCCGCTGGTGTAAAGCGAAACCAGGCACTGAATGCGCGTGTCGCCGACATACTGCAACTGCTCGTAATACGGGCAGTCCATATAAGTTTCGTGCGCGTCAAGCCGCGCCGTGCGCCAGCCGACATCAAGGATTCTGCTCAGCAGTTCTGAACCGGCATCGAATTTTGCTTTGCGCTCGAACGGATAGCCGGTGTAAACGCCGCGCAAATCCTCGACCACGAGCGGCTCATCCTGCGTTCTGATCTTCAGTTCAAGATAACGATAAGTGCGCCACCACAGCGGGCGAAACAGGCGCTGCCTGCCGCCGTCAGCAGTGAACTGATCGTAATAACCAATAAACTCGCGGCCTTCGACTTCGTTGCGATTGCCTTTTTCACCAGTGCCAGGCTTGAACAACGCTTCAGCATAACCGAGCGACATCACTGCGCCTTTGCCGCCGCTGACAATGAGTTCAGGATAAGCTGTGGTCAGGTACGTCTGATCGAGCAGCAACCTTGCTTCGGTTCTGACTGGAACTGTGAACGGCGCAGCCTGAGCGGGGAACTGCGACGGGACGCTCGCGCCTGATGACTGGCGCAATTGCTGAATGCGTTCCGGCGTGTTTTCCATCAGCGGAATGGTGCGCGGCACCAGCAGCCACATATTCGGCCCGTCCTGCGCTTCACGCGGCGTGCCGCGATCACGTCCGTCTTTCGTGACCGGTTCGGCATTGCGCCACGCTGCATCATCGTAAGCGACCGTTTCCCATCCCCAGGGATATTTCATCCCGTCAACCTTGTCGCCCGGCCCGGCGACGAAATAACCGCGCATTTGTGCGTGCGTGAAATGGAGCGGCGCATAAGCTTCATTGCGCATCGCCTTCCAGCCCGGCCCGGTGTCAGCAATCTGTTCAGCTTTCGTGTCGCCCTGCAACAGAAAGCCCGTGCGCCAGGTGATCTGCGATTCCGGCGCAAACTGCGAATAATTCCAGACCACAGCGGCCAGCACGTTGCGACCGGCCTTCAGGTGCGGAGCCAGATCAACCGTTTCATAACGCCAGTGATTCAGATCGCCTCGCGCAGGCCCCCACACCACGCGCTCGCCATTGACGAAAAGCTGATAACGATTATCGCCGCTGACGTGAATCAGAAAAGTTGCGGGTCGGGTCGGCAGGTCGAAGGATTTGCGAAAGTGCCAGACGCCATAATCAAAAGGCGAGGCGTCAGATGCAGTAATCCAGCGCGCGCTCCATTGCCGCGTCAGCAGTTCGGGATTGCTCTGTCGTGGTGCGGTCGTTTGCGCTTCTGCCCTGAAGCGCGTCTGAAGGCAGGTCAGGTTCAGTGCAATGATTGTCAGAATTGTCAGGCACAGATTGCGGGTGAAAAGACGGGGTAGTTTCATTGCTTCAGCTTGGTTGTCTGTCAGGTGAATGAGTGTCGGAAAGAATGGTCGAGTTGATGCGGCTGACAGATGCCTTGTCAGCAAAGACCATCAGCTTGTCGCCGCTTTCAATGACTGTGCTGCCGCCGGGCACGATTGATTCCTGATCGCGCAGCAGCAGCACGATCAGCGCGCCTGCGGGCAGCGACAAATCCATGACGCGATGACCGGCGGCAGGTGAGTTGTCAGGCACGCTGATTTCAACGAGTTCATTTCTGGTCTGTCCTGCCGAATCGAATTCAAGATGTGGTTGTGAGCGAGACACTGTCACAGCTTCAACCCCGAACCAGCGCGCCACCAGCGGAATAGTCGTGCCCTGCAACAAACTCGAAGTCAGTACGATGAAAAAGACGAGATTGAAAAAAGTCTCAGCGCCAGCCACTCCGGCCAGCATCGGAAAGGTCGCCAGAATGATCGGAGCTGCGCCGCGCAATCCTGTCCACGCCACCATGCCCTTTTCACGCACATTCAGGCGCGCCAGCGCAAGGCTGATAAAAACGCTGACCGGGCGCGCCGCAAAGATCAGAAACAGCGCCAGCAGCAGCCCCGGCACAATCACCGGCGCCAGGCGCTTCGGAAAAACCAGCAGCCCCAGCGTCAGAAACATCGTGATCTGCATCAGCCACGCCAGCCCATCGTGAAACCTGATCAGGCTGCTCTTGTGAATGAATGAGCTGTCGCCGAGAAAGATTCCGGCCAGGTAAACCGCCAGAAATCCGTTGCCGCCGAGCGCCGCCGTTGCGCTGTATGTGAGCAGCACCAGCCCGATGGTCAGCGCCGGATACAGGCCTTCATAAGCCAGCCTCGAACGATTCAGCAGCCAGGGCATGGCCCGCCCCATGGCAAATCCCAGCGCCGCGCCCAAACCCATTTGCAGCACAAACATCAGCAGCAGCTTCGGCCACGCAAAATCAGGCGCGCTTAAAACCTGAATCAGTCCGATGGTCAGAAAGATCGCCATCGGATCATTGCTGCCCGATTCAAGTTCAAGCAGCCGCTCCAGCCGCTCACTGAGTCTGACGCTGCGTGAACGCAGAACGGCAAAGACCGCCGCCGCATCGGTTGATGAAACAATTGCGCCAAGCAGCAGCCCTTCAGCCCACGACAGCCCGATCACCAGCCGGGCAAACCATCCGGTCAGCGCAGCCGTGAGCAGCACGCCCACAGTTGCCAGTGACAAACCAGACCACAGCACCGGACGCACGGCGGCGGGTTTTGTTTCCAGTCCGCCCGCAAACAGAATCAAGACCAGCGCCACGACGCCCAGCGCCTGAGCGATGCGCGCATTGTCAAAGTAAATTCCGCCCGGCCCGTCTGACCCGGCCAGCATGCCAATCGCCAGAAAGACCAGCAGCACCGGCACGCCGAGCCTGCCCGAAGCTCTGCTGAAGAGCAGGCTCAGCAGCAGCAGCACGGCAGCGCCCAGCAGCAGATGCTCCAGCGCGATCATTTGTTTTTCTCCATGAAGCGGTGGCCGCACTTTTTGCAGGTATAAAACTGCCCGGCCTTTTTGCGTTCATAGACGGCTTTTTTGCCGCAGTGAGGACAGGTTTTCGTCAGGCGTTTGAGCGTGTGGTGAACAATCTGTGTCCAGTGCGGATTCATGATGGCGAAATTCTTTGCGGTTGTTTGTGATCTGTACGTCCGGTTTCAGGCTGATAAATCCTGAAGGTATTTGCGGCTGACCCAGCACTGTTCGAGCGGATCAATGCGACACCAGTTGTTTTTCTCTTCGTAAACGCTGACGTGAATGCCTCTGGTCAGTTGCTTGATGCGGCGGGCAGTGGCAAACGGTTCGGCGCGCACATTGAGCAGTTCAGTCATGACCATTGCCTGGCGCAGCGCCGCAGGCAGGCTTCTGCGTTCAGGCCCAGGCGTCAGCGCGCGACGAATCAGCGGAATGAATCTCGCTCTGGCGTCAGCTAGGGTATTGCCGCCAAAAAACGCCGTACCCGGACAGGTCTTGGTCACGCCTGAACCATCCGTTCGCTGCCCTGTGTTGAGATCCCACCAGTGATGATAAACCACCGTGTCAGTATTCGGCGTGAGCGCAAACCGGCGACAGAGCAGCGCATTCAATCTGATAATGCAGTTGCGCTGCGCCGCCGTCATCTGATCGTGCCCCTGATCGAAGTTGCCCAGGTTTTCAATGCAGATGCCTCCGGTATTCGCGCCTTTGATGCCCGCCGGAATCTTGTCGAGATCGCGGCAGACAGCGACACGTCCATCGGGAAAGGTCGTCAGGTTCTGCGCGATTTCACTGAAGCCGCGTTCGATGTGCGAATTTTCCATTCCGGTCAGCAGCGCAAAATGATTGCTGCCCGTGAACGAAGCGTAATTCGGACTCCAGGTGTGGTGATTCTGAATCAGCCAGACACGCCGGTTAATCGTGGCCGAATTGAGCCACGTCCCGAACTCGTTCACATCGTCAAAGAGAAGAAATTTGCCTGCACTTTTCATAGCCTGACTCCATAATGGAGTGCGGCGAGAACTCGCCGCTTTTATTTTCAGAAGTGCGACCTTCGGCGAAGACCAGGTGCTCGAACGCACAGTGGCGAGAACTCGCCGCACTCAACACGCTGCCGCGCTGTTGATTCATCCCAACTGCTGTCGCTGGCAGGCCCACAATGCTGCGCCGGTCAGTCCGGCATTGTTGCCAAGTTCGGCCAGCACGACCTGAACATGTTTCATATCGGTCAGGCAGACGCGCGTCTGCACGGTGCGGCGAATCGGGTCAAGGATGATTTCACCCGCCGCTGAAACTCCGCCGCCAATAATGACGCGGCGCGGATTGAGCGCCGTAACAATGCTGGCAATGCCGACGCCGATGTAATGACCAGCCTGTTCGTAAATGTCGCGGGCGATGGCGTCCCCTTCAATCGCTGCCTGGCAGATCAGTTCAGGAGTGATGCGGTTCAGATCGTTTTCAGCGAGTTCGGCAATGCGCGTCGAAAAGCCCTGCGCCACAGCCTTCATTCCCATCGCGGCAATCGCCGGGCCTGAAGCGTAGGCTTCAATGCACCCGTTGGAGCCGCAGCCGCATTTCGGCCCGTTGAGGTCAATGCAGACGTGGCCAAGCTCACCCGCTGCGCCGCCGATGCCCAGGTGCAGTTGTCCGTTCAGAATCAGCCCGCCGCCAATGCCTGTGCCAAGCGTGTAGCAGGCGCACGTATCAACTCCGTTGCCCGCGCCATATTTCCATTCACCGAGCGTCATCGCGCGCGCATCGTTGATGAGCGCAATCGGCAGCCCGGTCAGCCGACCAAGCTTTTCAGCTACGGGCACATTGCGCCACTGTCCCGGCAGATTGGTCAGAAACAGTGTGCGCCCGCGTTCAATATCAACCACGCCCGGCGCGCCGACGCCCACACCGCCGACAGCAGATTTATCCGCATTGCTGGCGCTGATGACCATTTCAACCAGCCGGGCCATCTGCGCAATGACCGCATCATAACCATCGCGCGCGTGCGTCGGGATTGACTGAATACCGCTGATTTCGCCGGTATCAGTGTTGACAAGTGCGGCCTTGATATTTGTGCCGCCGAGATCAATGCCAATGAATTGATTGAGCATAATGACAGTTGATGGTTTGCGTCTCTGATCAGTCAGTTTGTATCCGCGCAGCGGATGAATTCAATAGCGACGGGTGAAACCCGCCGGAACGAGCCGAAAGGTTTCCCGATTCTGAAAGAGTCGCATTGTTGCTTATTGCTGTGTTCTCTCAGACCTGGCAGAAGCAGTTCGTGGTAACCTGGAATCAATAATCGGGCCGACAGTTCAGTTATTTCTGATGACTTGCTCTGACTTCCTGCTTCAAATCTTCAAAACGGGCTGAAATATTTTTCTCTGCCTGATCAATTCGTTTATCCAGCGACTCAAACCGAAGATCGAATTCGAGACGAAGCGTGTCGGCCTGATACCTGATTCCGCCAACCAGAATCACGGCCATTGTGATGGTGAAGATGACAAACTGCCAGATCGTCTGACGTGTATTGTCTGAGGTGGTGCGCTTGAGCAGTTCAACCTCGCCCTGAGTGCGGGCCAGTTCGGCGCGCAGGTTTTTATACTTCTGCTGAAGGTCTCGCAAATCGGGATTGATGGCCTCCATTGAGCATTCCTTTCATTTGTCACTTTTACTGCCCAATCAACTCAGTCGGCTGCTGCCTGAATTATAACAGCCGCCCGCCGCTGCTTCACCCGCAAACTCACGCCAGCAGCTTCTCCACGACTGTTCCGTGAACGTCCGTCAGTCTGAAATCGCGTCCCTGATAACGCCAGGTCAGGCGCGTGTGATCGAAGCCGAGCAGGTGCAACAGCGTGGCGTGCAGGTCGTGGACGTGTACCGGATCCCTGACGACATTGAAGCCGAATTCATCCGTCTCGCCAATCGTGACGCCGCGTTTGAAGCCGCCACCGGCGACCCACATGGTAAATGATTTGTTGTGATGATCGCGGCCCAGGCTGCGGCCCGCGTCGGGGTCGCTTTCGACCATCGGAGTGCGCCCGAATTCGCCGCCCCAGATGACAATCGTATCGTCAAGCAGGCCGCGCTGCTTCAGGTCTTTGATCAGCGCGGCGGTTGGCTGATCAGTCTGTCGGCACTGATCCCGGACGCCTCTGGCGACTTCGCTGTGATGATCCCACGCTTCGTGAAAAAGCTGCACGAAACGCACGCCGCGTTCAATCAGCCGTCGCGCCAGCAGGCAGTTGGCGGCATACGATGACTGGCCCGGAGTGACGCCGTACATTTCCAGCGTCTGCTTTGATTCCTTCGATAAATCCATCAGTTCGGGCGCGCTTGCCTGCATCCGGTAAGCCATCTCAAACGAACTGATGCGCGTGGCAATTTCAGGATCGCCGCTGAGTTCAAGCTGATGCTGATTGAGTGACTTGATCGTATCGAGCGATTGGCGCTGCATTTCGCGGGTGATGCCGCGCGGATTTGACAGCGAAAGAATCGGCGGGCCGGTGCGCTGAAAGGGCACGCCCTGATAAACGGTCGGCAGAAAACCGCAGCCCCAGTTGCCTGCGCCGCCGCTCGTTCCGCCTGACGATGACAGCACGACGAAAGCGGGCAAATCCTGCGTCTCACAGCCCAGGCCGTAAGTCACCCACGCCCCGAAACTGGGCCGCCCGAACTGCACCGAGCCGGTATTCATAAAAATCTGACCCGGCGCGTGATTGATGGCATCAGTCACCATTGATCTGATCACGGCAATGTCATCAACGACGGTGGCCAGGCGCGGCAGGGCTTCAGACAGTTCAGTGCCAGCCTGGCCGTGCTTTGCGAACTTCAGTTCAGAGGCGTAGAGTCCGGCGTCAGGTTTGATGAAGGCGTAATTGATGCCTTTGACAAAATCCTTTGGCACGGGCTGACCGTTGTACTTTGCCAGTTGCGGCTTGTAATCGAACAATTCAAGCTGCGACGGCGCGCCAGCCTGGAACAGGCAGATCACGCGCTTTGCCTTTGCCGGAAAGTGCGGCTGCTTTGGCGCCAGCGGATTGCCGCTTTGCTGCGGCGCAGCGAACAGGTCGTTGTCGAGCAGGGAAGCGAGTGCCATCGAACCAAGCCCGATGCCGCACTGCCTGAAAAACCAGCGGCGGGTGCGGAGCCTGTTGATTTCAAATCTGAGTTCGTTGTCGTAATTCATCGCGCCTTTCATTCCTGCTACTGCCTTCTGGTTTCAGACAGGAGCTTTTGTGCCAGTTCACGGACTTTCTTTTGCCAGGCAGGCGCGGTCATCCCGTTTCTGGCTTCGACGTGCCGGGTCACGGCTTCAGATGAGATGCCCGGCAGCAGCCTGCTGGTTTCGCGGCGGACATAGGTTTCACCACGCAAGTGATAAAAATCCACTTTGCCCTGGTGGTAGCGCCAGCCTTCCTTAACACCCAGCCGGGCGAAGATGGGAAAGCGGCTGACCGACGGGCTGCTGATGTCCACTTCAACCGCCAGATCAGGCGCGGGGTCTTTCAGTAAGTTGATTCTGGTTTTCCTGGCCAGTTGTCTGATGTGTGTGAAGTAAAAACATCCGTCAGGCTCAAAGCCGCGCTCCTTCGGCTTCAGCTTGAAAGTCGTCGAACCAGCATCAATGAAATCCTTCTCCCATTCATACGCAGTCAGTTTGATCAGATCATTGATGATGGCCGCAATTTTTTCGTGTTCAAACGAGACGACCATGATTTCGAGTGTCCCTTCGCAGTAAGTGAGGCGGACACCGGGATGACGCTTGAAAGCTTCCAGCACCTTTTCGTAGCCATCCCAAGTGATGTTGTAGAACACCAGCCGCTCTTCAGCTCCATCCACCTCAGCTTCAGTCAGTTTTCTCAGTGCGGTCATTACTGCTTCACTCCTTATGACTGTTACTGTACCTCAAGATAATCCTTGCCGGGCAGCGCCGGGAACTTCCCGTGCGGTTCGGCCTGATACCAGTATACGACTGATGAAATGTCGTCCTGCAATGGCAGATATTCGCCGTTGCCGCGCCACCCCAGCGCCTGAATCGTCACGCGCAGGTCGCGTTTGAATCTGATCGGGTCGGTGATGTGCCAGCGGTACATGCCGAAACGCTGCTGCGAACGATACAGGCCATCGGGACGAATGACCTGATGCAGCCCCGTGTAGGGCGTAGTGAACTCCTGGTACTGTTTCGTTTTCTGGTTTTCAAAATTATATGAGCCGCAGAAATAGTCTTCAGTGCCGGTGCCGCAGATGGTCGGAAAGTCGCGGTCGCCGTCAATGTAAAACTTGATTTCGCCCTCGCCCCACCAGCCGTTGTTGTTGACGCCCCACGCCAGATAAGTCCCGACATACTGGCCCTGACCTTTGATGCCATCAACCAGCGTGTAGTTCTGTTTGAATTGCACCGGATTGACGCGCCGGAACTGAGCGTGAAAGTAAGCCGCATCGTCAGGCACTTTCGCCAGCGTGTAATCAACCTGGTAATAAAGCGTCATATCGCGGTCATCAATGTTTTCCATCGTGATTCTGCATTTGCGACGGAACGGCATGACCCAGTAGCTGTTGAAGGCGCTGCCCGGATTGACGGTAATGGCCAGCGAACTGAGCTGCGCGTACTCGCCCCAGCCCATGCCGAAAAAGTCTCCGACCGGACATTCAACCGAAGGCTCGGTTTCGTCGTCCCAGTAAATGCGCATAATCGAAAACCGCCACCGGCCCGTTGGCGTCATCCAGATGTGCTGAATTGCGCCGGAGCCGGTGATTTCAGCCATCGTAAAAGTTGTTCCCGCCTTGATGCGTACGCTCGGACTGATCTTCCAGCCCTGGCCCAGGTTGCGCGCAGCGTTTTTACCGGTGCCTTCGGTCGCCATCCCGCCCTTGCCCTTTTCGCCCGTGAAATTTTCCGGGCTGATCGAGCGCGTTTCGGCGTCAGACAAACGAAAGAGATTGTTCATTCCCGTTTGCAGGCCATCAAATTTTTCACTGCTCTGAGCCAGAGCAACAGATGAAACAAACAGCAGCAGCATGCAGGTGATGAATGTTTTCAAGGTGAACCTCCCTGTTTTTTTCCACGAAGCTACACGAAGAGACACGAAGAATTTTTTGACAGGATTGACAGGATGCTCAGGATCAGTCACGTTTTCATCAGCACCATAATCCTGCACATCCTGTCTGGAAAATTCTTCGTGCTTCTTCGTGTGGCTTCGTGGATGAAAGAGTCATTATTGCCTGGTGATGGTTTCGTCCAGGTTGAGCAGCACGCGGGCCACCATCGTCCACGCGGCGACCTGGTGCAGATCAACATCTTCCGGCAGTTTGTTCAGATCGGGTGATGACACATAGACTGCGGCGGCGGTGCGCCCGCTGAAATATGTCTGCTGATTTCTGAGCAGCGACAGCAGTTGATTGAGTTCGTAGGCATCAGGCCGTCGGCTTGTGCACAGCCTGAACGCATAAATCAGGCGGGCCTGGTCGCTTGCGCCGCCTTCCTTCCAGACGCGCAGGGCAAGCGCCTGAGCGGCTTCCATAAAAACCTGATCGTTGAGCGTCGTCAGCGCCTGGAGCGGCGTGTTTGAGCGAATCCGGCGCGTGCAGGAAAAATCTCCGTTCGGCTGATCGAAGACCACCATGCCTGGATAGGGCACAGACCGCTTCCAGAATGTGTACATCCCGCGCCGGTAACGATCAGGGCCGGTTGCCGCTGGCCAGGGCATCGGTGCGCCGTAACCAAGATTGAGCACGCCGTCGGGAATCGGCGGGTAAACGCTCGGCCCGCCGATCTTCGGATTGAGCAGGTCGCTGGCGTGCAGGGCAATGTCGCGGATGATTTCAGCCTCAACGCGCAGGCGCGGAGCGCGGGCGAACCAGCGGTTGGTCGGATCGGCTTCGAGCAGTTGCGGCGTGACACGCGATGACTGGCGATAGACGGCTGAACTGACAATCAGACGGTGCAGGTATTTGAAGCTCCAGCCGCTGTTGATGAACTCGGTCGCCAGCCAGTCAAGCAGGGCGGGATGCGAAGG
The DNA here is from genome assembly GCA_046331565.1 of Blastocatellia bacterium. Taxonomy (GTDB): domain Bacteria; phylum Acidobacteriota; class Blastocatellia; order RBC074; family RBC074; genus DASRDU01. Next base: position 1,068,140 of record JAXLQP010000001.1, on the reverse strand, counting down.
CAGATCGCAGCGCGTGCCCAGGTCTTCAGGCGTTGTCACCAGGCCGTTGCCGAAATACTGCTGCCAGACGCGATTGACGATCACGCGCGCGGTCAGCGGATTATTTTTGTCCACGATCCATTGCGCCAGACCCAGCCGATTGCGCGGCGCACCAGTCGGGAACGGATGCAATGACGCAGGCGTATCAGGCGTGACGACTTCGCCCGGACGCTTCCAGTCGCCGCGTTTGAAGATGTGCGTTTCGCGTGGCGGCGTGTGCGGCGCCAGCGCCAGCGTCGTCGGGCCATAAGGCCACGCTTTCATCAGTTCATCAATTCTGCGATTGGCGTCAGCCCATTCGGCAGCGGTCGTGCGGTAATAACTGAACAGTTCGCGCTGCTGTGCGGGCGTGCGCTGCTGCGCCGGAATTGAAAGAATGCGCCTGACTGTAACCGGCAGCGGATCAGCGACCGGGTTTTCGTCAGTCGTGATCGAAATTCTGAAGCGCCCCGGATTGGGCATCACATTGCCGGGTTTGATTGATTCATCAAACTTCTGCGCGAGCTGAAAAGTCAGCAGCGTGCCGCCGTCAAAGCCGAGTGGCGATTCAGTGGCAAAGACCATGCGGCGCTCCTGATTGCGGCGCACCGGCCCGGCATCGCTCGACCAGTGCGTTTTCAGAAAACCGTCAATCACGTTGCTGACCGGGAACCCGGCGCGCTCGAAATCAGCAGTCGGGTTTTTCAGCGTGACCTTTCTGGCGGCAACGGGCAGTTTGATTGGCGCAGCTTCGACTGAAAATTCAGAAACGTAAAAAGTGCCGTCAGGAGCGCGGCCCGGCCCGCCGCGCGGCAGGTTGCCATCGGTCAGAAATTCGAGCCGCAGCCCGGTGATGCCCGTTTGCGTGGTGCGCGCCGTGACCTTGTAATTGTTGCTCGTTGAATTGTCGCCTTTGGCCAGGAATGAACCGTCTTCGAGTTTGTCGAACTTGACGCCAAAAGCCGCATAAATCTCGGTGTCAGTGAGCGGCATCCAGCGGGTCCGGATTTTTGCGGCGCGCTCTTCCCACTGCTGCATCCGCGCGGGCAGATCAGGCGTGGCTTTGATCAGTTCGTTTTCGATGGCGGCGACAGCGTTTTGAATTTCATGACGCTTTAACGTGATGCTTTCATCCGGCACTTCGATTTCGGGTTCATCGTCGCTGTTGAGAAAGGCGTAAAACTGGTAATACTCGCTCTGCCTGATCGGATCGAATTTGTGATTGTGGCATTGCGCGCAGTTGACCGTCAGACCGAGAAAGGCTTTGCCAATTGCGTCCACGCGATCAATCAGCCCTTCAACGCGGAACTGTTCGGGATCAACTCCGCCTTCCTGATTGAGCATCGAGTTGCGCAGAAAGCCGGTGGCGACGCGCTGTTCGGTGGTCGGATTCGGCAGCAGATCACCGGCCAGTTGTTCGATGGTGAACTGATCGAACTTTTTGTCTTCATTGAATGCTTTGATCACCCAGTCACGATAAGGCCAGATCGAACGCGGCAGGTCTTTTTCAAAACCGTTGGTGTCGGCATAGCGCGCTGCATCGAGCCACCAGCGGCCCCAGCGTTCACCGTAATGCGGGCTGCTGAGCAGGCGTTCAATCAGCTTGTCATCAGCGTTCGGTGATTTGTCAGACAGGTAATCGTCAATCTCTTTGAGCGTGGGCGGCAGCCCGGTCAGATCGAGACTGAGGCGGCGAATCAGCGTGGTTTTGTCGGCCTGCGGTGAAGGCGACAGTTTGTGTTTCTCAAGCTCAGCGAGAATAAAGCGGTCAACCGGCGTGCGTACCCAGGTCTTGTTTCTGACTTCGGGCAGCGCGGGGCGAACGGGCGGGATGAAAGCCCAGTGATTTGAAATTGGAGATTGGAGATTGGAGATTGGAGATTGAGAGTTTGAGATTTGAGGATCGTCGGGCCAGATTGCGCCTTCATCAATCCAGCGACGAATCAGGTCAATCTGTGCGGGCGTGAGTGGCGCGCTGCCGAGCGGCATGCGTTGTTCGCCGCCTTCGCCGAGCAGGCGCTGCATCAGGCGTGATTCACGGCTGCGGCCTGGCAGGATGACTGCGCCTGAGATGCCGCCTTTCAGGGCCAGTGTTTTGTCATCGAGGCGCAACTGACCTGATGCTTTGCTGCCGCTGTGACAGCGGTAACAGTTCGCTGCCAGGATCGGCTGAATGTCACGCAGAAAATCTGCGGGTGGTTGTGTTCCGAAGGCGGCTGTTGATTTCAGCAGCGGAAACAGCAGCCCGGCGGCCAGCATCAGGGCCAGCATTTTCAGTAGTCGCGGCATGATCTGAATTCCTGATTGAATCCAGCAGGGAACTGACAAGACTGGAATGGTTATCCCGGATCGTGACGGCAGGAAAATATCTCAGCGGTTGCGAAGATGCAATAAGGCAGGGCTGGTCAGGACAGGCACAACCGTGATTGTACCTGCCCTGAGCGGGAAAATGCTCAGCGATAGGCTGCGCTGGTGGGTTCAGAAACGGCAGCCATCATGTCGGCAAAGGCGCGTCTTTCGCCTTGTCCCGGATGATTGCCCGCGTGCCGCACGACATCGCTCTGACTGATCAGGCCGATGATCTGATCGCGGTCATTGACGACCGGCAGGCGTCTGATCTGATGCCGCGACATCCGGCGCAGGCAGGTTTCAAGATCATCATTGACGTGGCAGGCAAAGCTCTGACTGGTCATGCAGTCAGCCACAATGGCGCTCATTGTGTCGCGTCCGCTGGCCACCAGCCGCATGGTGATGTCGCGGTCAGTGATCATGCCGGTCAGGCGACGCTCGCTGTTGACGACCGGCAGCGCGCCGCAGTCGTAATCGCGCATGAGTCGGGCGGCGTGTTCGACCGAATCGAGCGGATGCACGGTGATGACATCCCGTGTCATCAGATCACCGGCCCGAATGTCATCGCGTCGGTTCCAGCCGCGTGTGAAATCGTCATCGCGCTCACCGCGTTCCCGGCGGCGCTCATCACGGCGACGGCGGCGCTCAGCTTCTTCATCGCCGAACCAGGAACGCACTTCGTCACCTGCGCGATCCATCAGGCCGCGTTCGTCACGCTCACGGTCGTCATAAGGACGTGAGCCGCGCTCACGCTCGTATCTGTAATCCTCGCTGCCGCGATAAGGTGCGCGCTCATCATCTCGCATGGAATAACGTGTTGCCATATTGATTTTCTCCTTCGCAAATTAGTCCTTCTTCAGGCGCAGAGGCATCGGTTCAATCAGCGCACGACATCCGAACAGTCGCTGACCTGAGTCCGGTCAGATGCCGTGACGATGTGCAGTCATTGATGTGCCGTGCAATGAGGATGCCACTTCCGGCCGTTCAGCGATGAGCGGTCACGCCCACCTGCTGACAAAATTCAAGCACCGGGCAGGTCGAACAGCCGGGCAGATTACCGGTGCAGATATGTTTGCCGAACGGCACCAGCAGGCTGTTGATTTCAATCCAGTGCTGGCGGGGCAGCACGGCTTCAAGCGCAACGAGGGTCTTTTCCGGGGTTCTGGTCGAAACCAGCCCCCAGCGATTGGTGACGCGATGGACGTGAATATCCACGCCGATGCGCGGCTGATGGCAGGCAATGCCCAGCACCAGATTGGCGCATTTCGGGCCGACTCCGGCCAGCGACAACATGATTTGTTCATCGCACGGCAGTTCGCCCTGATGTTCCTGAACCAGGCGGCGCGACAACTCAGAAATCTGCTGCGCCTTGCGTTCATGAAAAGTGCAGTCGTGAATCAGTTCATCAATTTCAGCAGGCGATAGCTGACTGACCTCAATGGCCGTTCGCGCGCGGGCAAAAAAGCTGCGCGCCACTGGCAGGGTCACTTCATCATACGTCCTGATCGAAATCAGACAGGCAATGAGCAGTTCAAACGGCGAATCAAAGCCTTCCCCGGCGAGTTCAAACAGGGCTGCCTTCGGATAATCACGGACGGCCCGGCGAATTCGCTGGAGCATCAGGCTGATGTCGAACTGCTGTTTCTTTGCCATTCGTTCGCGGCGCTGTGTTCAGGCGCACAACCGCACTATTCTGATTCAACTGTGGCGCGCCTGTCGGTGCGGCAACGCACACTGCGGGATTCGGACTGGAGTTCAATTGCGTATTCGGAAGTGTTGCGCGATTTGCCAAAATCGCGCGGCTTACGTCACAGACCGATTACGGATTCAGCGCGATTTTGGCAAATCGCGCAACACTTCCGAATACGCAATTGAAATCCGGTCTAACGGCGTGATTTGCGGGGAGAAGCCGGGGTGCTGGCGCGCGTCGGTTCAGTGACCGCTTTGTGATTCAGCGCCAGTTCAATGGCTTCTTCGGTGTGATAAGCCTGCTGCGCCAGATCAAGGTGTTGCTGCATTTGCGCGCGGGCTTCATCCGGCTGGTGATTGAGAAGGGCGCGGTAAATGCTTTCGTGCATCTCCAGCGACTGTCTGAAGTCGTGCGCCCGGCCAATGGTCTGGCGGCGATGTTCGTACATCACAGCAGAAACCATCTCCATCAGCGTCGCCAGAATCGGATTATCTGAAGCTGCGGCCACCGCCCGGTGAAATCTGATGTCGTGCAGCAGGTACTGTTGCGGATCGCTGATGTGAGTCTGCATCGCGGCGAGTTCATCGGCCAGCACCGAGAGTTGTTCACTGGTCGCGCGAGTGGCGGCCATTCCGGCCACATTCACTTCCAGCACCTTGCGCGCTTCAAACATCTGGTCGTAAGTGAAGCCGTGCAGCGCGGCGAGTAATGAAAGCTGCCCGCTGTCGAGTTGCGGCGGGCCTTCAGCCACATACGTCCCGGAACCCTGGCGCGCCCGCAGCACTCCCATCGCAATCAGCGAACGCAGCCCGGCCCGCAGGCTGGGGCGACTGATGCCGAGCTGGCGGGCAAAGTCGCGTTCCGGCGGCAATCGGTCACCGGGCCGCAGCCTGCCCCGGCGGATCAGGTCATACACTCGTGCGACGACCTGTTCTGTGGTTGCTCCGTTATGTGCGATGGGTTCAGATGATTTGCTGGTTCGGGAGGTCATTTGATTTCTGCTGACTGAACTGTGAAAGCGACGGTGATGATTCAGGATTCATCCGGGCTGTTACGAATATCAACCTTGTTGCGACCTTGTCAAGCCAGGCTGCTGACGCCGGATCATGAACCGGCAACACACAAACGCAGCGCATCAAACAGCAGAAACAGCGAATCAGCCGCTCTCTCATTCAGAGAAGGACAGGTGTTAAGATAAACGCTCAAACGTTTGTCGGGAGGAGATGCTATGACCGATTATTCAGGGCGCATGGCCATCATCGGCGCCGGGCCGTGCGGGCTGGCGGTGGCGAATGGATTGCAGCGACATCAGCTTCCTTACGATCAGTTCGAGGCTGATGACGATGTGGGCGGCAACTGGTATCACGGCGTTTACACTACCGCGCACATTATTTCATCGCGCAAAACCACCGAGTACTCTGACTTCCCGATGCCGGATGATTATCCTGACTTTCCGAGCCGGGAGCAGATGATCGCCTACCTGCGCGCTTACGCCGATCATTTCAAACTGCGCGAGCGGATTCAGTTCAGAACGACTGTGCTGATGTGCCGACCACTGGCGGACGGGCGGTGGGAAGTCGAACTGTCAGGCGGCGAGAAGCGAATTTATCAGGGCGTGCTGGTCTGCAACGGTCATCACTGGCATCGGCGGTGGCCCGAACTGCCCGGCAGGTTTGCCGGTGAATACTTTCATTCAAAGGATTACAAAAGCCCTGAGCAGTTGCAGGGCCGCCGCGTGCTGGTTATTGGCGGCGGTAATTCGGCCTGCGACATCGCTTCAGAAGCCGCCCGCGTCGGTCGCAGTTGTCACATCAGCCTGCGGCACGGTTACTGGTTTCTGCCCAAAACGCTTTTTGGCAGGCCGCTGGTTGAAGCATTGCCAGGCTGGGTGCCGGTCTTTGCACAGCGCGCCATGCTGAAGGCCGCGCTGCGCATCGTCTTCGGCAGGTATGAAAATTACGGTCTGCCGAAACCCGATCATCGCATCTTTGACAGGCATCCGACGATCAACAGCGAACTGCTGCATTACGTTCGACACGGGCGCATCATTCCGAAACCGGACATTGCCAGCGTGCAGGGAACGCAGGTGCGCTTCAGCGACGGCAGCATTGAAGATTACGACACGATTGTGGCGGCGACCGGCTATTACGTCAGCTTTCCGTTTCTGCCGCCCGGCCTCGTTGAAGTGCGACACGGTAATCTGGCGATGGTTTACGGCGGCGTCTGCCCGCCTGAATTCAAAAATCTCTACATCGTCGGGACGATGCAGCCGCGTTATGGTTTCGGGCCGCTGATCACGCGCGCGGCTGATCTGATTGCAAACATCATCAAAATCCAGCAGCAGATGGAACTGCCCATCGGCCTGGTGATGAAGGAATCAGGATCGCCATTGCCGAAAACGCATCTCGTCAATCCGCACGCGGCGCTGCGGCAGATGTGGCTGGCTGAAAAGTTCCTGCCCGCGCTGCTGAAAAAAGAGCGCAGGCTGCGCGACAAACTGCGCGACAAACCGGGTCCTGATCTGAACCGATACGCGGGCATTGCCGCGCCATCCGATCTTCAGGTCTACTGAATTTCATCTGAGGAAACCGCATGCAGATTACTGCAAATGATGTGGCCGTTGTGACGGGGGCGGCTTCGGGCATTGGCCGCGCGCTCGCTGTGCGGCTGGCCAGGGAAGGTTGTGCGCTGGCGCTTGCTGATGTCAACGACACGGGGCTGAATGAAACTGCAACAATGGTTGCGCCATCGGGCGTGAAAGTTTCAACTCACCTGGTTGATGTGGCCGATGCCGAACAGGTCGCGGCTTTCGCTGCTGACGTGGTCAGGCGTCATGGCCGGGCATCAATCCTGATCAATAACGCCGGAGTCGGTTTGCTTGGCAAATTTGAAGAACTGAGCCTCGCGGATTTTGAATGGCTGATGGGCATTAACTTCTGGGGCGTGGTTTATGGCGTTAAGAATTTTCTGCCGATTCTGAAACAACAGCCGCAGGCGCACATCGTCAATCTCTCAAGCGTGTTCGGCCTCATCGGCTTTCCGGGGCAGTCGGCTTACTGCGCCAGCAAGTTCGCCGTGCGCGGATTCACTGAAGTATTGTGGCGCGAACTGGCCGGAACGAATGTGCGCGTTTCGACAGTGCATCCCGGCGGCATCAGAACGCGCATTGCCGCGAGTTCAAGAATCGGCGCGCTGGCCCGCCCCGAAGACCACAGCGACATTGCTGAACGCTTTGAGCAGGTCGCGCGCACGACCCCTGAAGCGGCGGCTGAACGCATCGTGCGCGGCATTCAGCGCAACAAAAAAAAGATCCTCATCGGCCCCGATGCTGCCGTCATTGACCGCCTTCAGCGACTGCTGCCCACCCGCTACCAGAATCTGCTGGTTCCGTTTTTTGAAAGGCACTTTGCCCGGCGCAGTAAATAATGACAGAAAAACAAGGAGCGCAGGCGTCCCGCCTGCCTTACTCTACGCAGAGAATCGTTGCTGCAAGTCAGGCAGGCGGGACGCCTGCGCTCCTTGTTAATGATCATTGCTCAGCTCTGAGTGGATGATTTCGACCCCGGTTGCAAAAAGCCTTTCGGGTCACTAGAATGCCTGTTTACATCACCCTGATCCACAACATCCAGGAATCTTACCGATGAAAAAAGAAGCTTCGATTATTGTCCAGGAGTGTGAGCCGCTGAGTGTCGGAAAGGACCAGGTTTCCGTTGAGTCTCAGCTTGACTGGTATCGTCTGATTCATCAGGGCCGTCTGCTCGACGACCGTGCGCGCGGCTACATTCGCAAGGCGATGGGCTGGAGCTATCACGCTTCGCACGCCGGGCACGATGGCATTCAGCTCGCTCTTGGACTTTCATTCCGTCCCAACAAGGATTTTCTCTTTCCTTATTACCGCGACATGCTGACGGCGCTGGCCGCTGGCATCACGCCTTATGAAATCGTCCTCAACGGTCTGTCGAAAGCCGATGATGTGGCGAGCGGCGGGCGGCATATGAGCAATCACTTTGCCAAGCCGTCCATCAGGATTCAGAACGTTTCATCTGCCACCGGCAATCACGCGTCACAGGCCGTCGGCACGGCCCGCGCCATCAAATATTACAAGGATGATGCGATTGCCTTTTCGAGCCAGGGCGAATCGTCCTGTTCTGAAGGATATGTTTACGAAGCCTTCAATGGCGCGTCACGCGAACAGGTGCCGGTGATCTTTGTCGTCCAGGCCAACGGCTTCGGCATTTCGGTGCCGACCTCGGAACAGACGGCCAACGAACTGACTTCAGACAATTATCGCGGGCTGAAGGATTTCAAGATCATCAACTGCGACGGCACCAATCCGTTCGATTCGATGGCCGCGATGCAGGCCGCGCTCAGGCACGTCAAACAGACCGGCGGCCCGGTGCTGGTGCATGCCTCCTGCGTGCGCATCTTCGCGCACAGCAACTCTGATGACGACAAGAAGTACCGCACCGACGAGGAACTCGCCGAAGTGCGCCGCAAGGATCCGCTCGAACGGCTGAAAAAATACCTGCTCGAAGTCGAACAGGTTGATCCGGTCAAAATTCTGACCATCGAAGAAGAAAACAAGGACATCATCAACGAGGCCTGCCAGAAGGGCGAGGCCGCGCCGAATCCTGATCCTGAAACCGCGACCCGCTTTGTCTTCCCGGCGGAAATCTTTCCTGAATCGCCCGACGCTTACACCGCAAAACCGGGCGGGCAGATGATCACGCTGCGCGAAGGCATCAACCTGGCGATGAAGCAGGAGTTTCATCGCAACCCCAACACCTTTTTGTGGGGCCAGGACGTCGCCTCAAAGAACAAGGGCGGCGTCTTCAATGTTGACCATGGCATGTTGCAGGAGTTCGGCCCGCAGCGTGTTTTCAATGCGCCGATTGCCGAAGATTACATCAGCGCGACTGCGGTCGGCGTTTCGCGTTACCGCGAAGACATTCGCGTGGTGATCGAAGGCGCGCAGTTTGCCGATTATTACTGGCCGGCGGCTGAACAGCTTGTTGATATTTCGCACGATTATTACCGCAGCAACGGCCAGTTCTGTCCGAATATCGTCATCCGTCTGGCTTCGGGCGGTTACATCGGCGGCGGCCTGTACCATTCGCAGAACATCGAAGGCTGGCTGATCACGCTGCCCGGCGTGCGCGTGCTGAGTCCGGCTTTTGCCGACGATGCGATGGGCATGCTGCGTCACGCGATTCGCAATCCGGGCGTGACGTTCTTCCTCGAACCGAAGTTTCTCTACAACCAGATTTTCGCCAAGGCTCCCGATCCGGGCGATGAATTTGAAGTGCCGTTTGGCAAGGCTCGTGTGCGCCGCGAAGGGAAACACCTGACCATCGTCACCTACGGCACCACGGTTCACTGGTCGCTGCGCGCGGCAAATCAGTTGGCGCAGGAGAAGGGAATCGAATGCGAAGTCATTGACCTGCGCTCAATCGTTCCGCTCGATATGGATGCGATTGCCGCTTCAGTGAAAAAGACCAGCCGCCTGCTGATCGTTCACGAAGACAAGGTTACCGGCGGCGTGGGCGGCGAAATCGCAGCCCGCGTTTCCGAGAATCTGTTTGAATATCTCGACGCTCCGATTATGCGCGTCGGCAGCAAGGACAGTCCGGTTCCGTTCTCACGCATTCTTGAGAAAGCCGTGCTGCCGCAGGTCGAGGATATTTATACGAAGGCGCTTGAACTTGCCGGTTACTAACACTAACGACAGGTTCATCCTGACAATCAAAAAGGAGCGCGAAACATTTTCGCGCTCCTTTTTTTATCCCGCCGACCAGACGCTGTACAACTTCAGTCTGATAACGAAATAGTCGGAAGCAGTATTGTCGAAACAGTCGAAGCAGATTTCAGCGCCGGGATTGATGGAGTGTTGTGCCTGAATCTGATTCTGCGGATTTGAGGAAGTCGGTCAGCAGGCCGTGAAAATGATGCACGCCGTTTTCGCGCCTGACTGAGTAACGACCTGTCTGATAAGTTCGTGACCGCAGGCCGCGCTGCACCGCTTCGCAAATGGCGATGTCTTCGTACTGAATTTCATCGCTGAATTGCACGACGCGGCGAATGTTGCTTTTGACCTTTTCATTTTCAGGATTCAGGAAGAACCATTCAAAGACTGTCAGCGTGCGCTCCGGCCCCAGCGGAATGATCAGATTGGTTGAGTAATTATCGGGATAGATATTGAGCATCAGATTTGGGAAGAGCCAGAAATACTGCGCGTCGGTGAGACCTGCATTTTCATCAACCGACAGTCGCGCGGTTTGGCTTCGTCTGATTGGCGCATGCTGGATGGAATAGAATTTTTTCGTCTCTGTCCGGTAATTTTGATAATCGAGTTCGCGGTTCAGCGCCGGATGAACTATCGGGATGTGATAACCTTCCAGATAATTGTCCACATAAACTTTCCAGTTGCAGTCAATGTACCAGTCCTTGCGGGCGGCGGGTTTCATCGCTGACAGATCGCGGCCAGCCAGTCGTTGCGGCAAATCTTCCAGTACTTCGGTCAGGGCCGGAGCGTTCTGATCGAGGTTGATAAAGATCAGCCCGTTCCAGCTTTCAATGCTGAATTCGGGCAGGCTGACGCCTTCGCGCCTGAAGCATTCAACGCCATCGAATTCCGGCGTGCCGTGCAATCTTCCTTCCGGCAGATAAGTCCAGCCGTGATAGCCGCACTGAAAGACCCTGCGATTGCCAGCGCCCTGAGCCACCGGCCCGGCGCGATGGCGGCAGACGTTCGACAGCGCGCGCAAATTGCCGTCGCTGCCTCGCACTACAATGACCGGTTCATCCGCCACCGTTGTCGTGAAAAAATCGCCCGGCTCCGTCACCTGATCTGTCCTGCCGACGAGTTGCCAGGTGCGGGCAAAGACCGCTTCCTTTTCCCGGTCAAGCGCCTGCGCGTCAGAATACCAGGCGGCGGGAAGGGTCGAGGCCGTCGCAAGGTTTTCATCAAAAGAATAAGTGCTGATTTTCATGACTCACGAAGCTTGTTAAATCAGTTCACGGTCGTGCGGGTCAGGTTTCTGATCAGCAGAAAAACCGGATAACTCAGCGCCAGCAGGATCAGCGCATAAAGGCTGTGGCCGGTATCCTGAATCAGCGCCCCGACCAGAAAAGCCATCGAACCGACCAGCACAATTCCTGTTGTCCACGGATACCCCCACGCGCGAAAGGGGCGCTGCCTGTCCGGCTCTCTCACGCGCAGCACGAACAGCGAGCAGAAGGACAGCAGGTAATTCAAAACAAAAAAGAACGCCAGGACGGCAATCACCTGATTGAAGGTTCCGGTGATGACAAAGAACAGACTCACGACTGTGCTGATCAGTAAAGCCGGTGTCGGCGTGCCTCCGGCATTGACGGTGGCAAGGCGATCAGTGATGAGTTGATCACGGCTCATTCCGAACAGGACTCTTGAGGCCATCAGCGAACAGGCATTAATACTGCTCAGCATCGAAAAAATTGTCAGGACTCTGATGATCTGATCTCCGCGCTCGCCAAAAATCGCAGCCGCAGCCGCGCCCGCCGCCAGCGGTTCGCCTGCCATCCGTGAGATCGGCAGTACGTACAGGAACGCCAGATTCAGCAGCAGGTAAATGGCAATCACCGCGAGCGCCCCGCCAAAGAGCGCACGCGGAATGTCGCGCTCCGGGTTTCTGACTTCTTCAGAAAAATAGATCACTCCCGTCCAGCCGTCATAGGTATAGATCACCGCCTGCAATGACAGAATCAGCCCCAGCCACAAAGGCTGATCCGGCACAAGTGATTGTCGGCCTGCATCGGCCTGATGGCTGCCGAACATAAAGCAGGCCGTAATCAGCGCCAGAAAGACCAATGTCTTGAGCAGGCTCGTCGCGTTCTGAGCCGTGCTGCCCCAGCGCAGACCGCGCCACTGCAACACGGCGAAGGCCAGAATAATGATTGTTGCGGTCACAATTCTGTGGCCGTCCTGCCCTGGCATCAGCGCGCCGGCGTATTCGCTGATCACCATCGCCATCAGTGCGCTTGATCCGCAGGTTGAAACCCAGTCGCTCCAGGCCGTCACGAAACCCGCGTAATCACCGAGCGCGTGCCTGACGCAGACAAACTGACCGCCCGAACGCGGAAACATCGTTCCGGTTTCGGCAATTGCATTGGCGCCAAGCAGGGCATACAGCCCTCCGGCAATCCAGACTCCGATGAACAGCCAGGCGTTCGGCAAATGGGCGGCGACTTCTCCCGGTGTCCGCAGAATCCCGGCGCCGATGGTATTGCCGACAATCACTGCGAGTCCGAATCCGACGCCGAGCAGTCGCAGCAGCTTGCCGCGCGGAGCTGATTCAGCCTGAATCGCTGCTGAAACTGATTCGGGATTGGTCATCTGAGCGAGTCCTGAGTTAACTGCCCCTGACTGCTGTCGCCGGGTTGTCTGTTGTGCGCAGCGGAGTCTATCACAGGCCCGGCGCCGACCACCTGTCAGATGGAAAAAACTGTGAGAACTTGTTGACCTGATGGCGGCAGGCAGGCAACAATCCCCGTGCTGGTTATTCAATACCAATTCAAAGACGCTTTCGATTGCCACAATGTCTGATTGATCGCTGCATTTGTTCGACGGACAAATGTCTGTGGCCATTCAGACCCCAATCTTTCAACCTGACTGGGAAGGAGTAGAGTTCATGAAAAGAATGTTAGCCGCCCTGACACTGGCCCTGCTGATGGCATTTTCTGCGCTGGCTGCGAGTCTGCCGCAGGATACCGGTCAGTCCGGGAAATCTGAAATCCCGTCCATGATTCTGGCGCTCAATCTGAAGGAGAGTCAGAAGAAAAAACTTGAACCTGTTTATGCCGAGCGCAACAGGCAGCTCAAATCAATTGCTGAAGACAAATCAATGACCGATGAAGCCCGCCGGGCCAGAATCGGCGTAGTCAATCAGAATATCAACGAAACCCTGAAGCAGGTGCTGACTCACGATCAGAAAAAGAAGCTGACTGAACTGCGGAAGAAAGGCGGCCAGTAGCGACACTGCCGATGACCTGTCGGCCTGCCGACTCTTCAGGCGTTACTTCAAGACAAAGAGGGCGGGAGAGTAACTTAACTCTCCCGCCCTCTTTCTTTATCATTGTTGTGCTGAGGTCAGTTCTGGCAAATCCGGCGGGTGATATTTTCAAGACCGAATCTGTTCAGATCGTCCTGCCGATCCTTTTCGATCCTGGTCAGTTCTTCTGAAATGTAATCACGCACGCGGCCATTGGAGGAATAGATCAGGTCTTCAACCATCTGGCGCAGGGCTTCAGTCAGCCCTTTGGAAAATTCCTCAGGCTGGGCTGAACCGACGAAAACGATTTCGCGGTCGTGGTATTCAAACTCAGCCGCAAACGGATCAAGGAACGGATACTGCTCAGTCACGGCCAGCAACCCGGCGCGGAGTGCGGTCGGGAATGAACTGCCGCGTCCGGCCACAGTCATGCCCCGCTCAACGGCGGCAATGACCTGGCTCATCAGCCCGGTCAGTTCGGTCATCTCAGTGCCTGATTTTGGTTCGGCCAGAGTGACCTGGGTGGCCACAGGCGAAAGCGTCGCCGAAGTTGATGTGCTGACGGCTGACGTTCGCGCCGGAGCCTCACCAGGTGAGCGCAGATTGATGGGTCTGGTGACCGGCGCGCTGACAGTAATCTGGTTTTCCTCAGTTTCGGGAACATCCAGAATGTCTTCAGTCTCTCTGGCCGCCGGTTTGGGCTGCGCGCTCTGAACCGGCTGGTAGAGTGTGACGCCGTTGCTGATCTCAGCTTTGGGTTTGGGGGCCGGAGGCTCGGAAAAAGCCGGTTCCGGTACGGCATTGAAAACCGGAAGCGCCCCTGACTGACCGCTCCCCGGTGTCCCTGTCAGTGAACTGGTTCCACCCGATCCGGCAGAAGCCGCCTGCGGGAGCGGTGGCGGAATCAGCGGTGCTGGCGTGGTCAGATTCTGAGTCAGACGACTCAGACTGCTTTCGACATCCTTTTCATCGAAGGCCGGCAGGTCAGCGCTTTTGGCCCGGTACAGACTGAAGGCGGCCAGCCGTCCTTCGCTCTGTGACACCAGTTGCTGCAAAGCCTGCGATCCGGTCAGCGATCCCTGCGGGGTTGAGCAGAAAACATCAACCCGCTCACCATCAATATAGATCAGCCCGCCTTCCTTCGGCTGATCCGGGAAGGAAAGAGCAACAAAATGCAGTTTGCGTTCGCGGCTGACTTTCTTGATGAGCTTGCCCAGGCTGGCAAAATCACTGGTCAGGTTTTCATAAACCAGTTGCCCTTCTGCAATCCCGGCCATGGCAATGACCGCTTCAGACTGCAGGTTGTAAATTGAAATCGTTCCGCGAGTCTGAGCGGCCTGGCGGATCAGTTGTTCGGTAACTGACTTACCGGCATGACGATCACGCTGGCTTTCTTCGATGGCATTGAGAACCTGTCCGCTGCCGAAATAGATGTAGCCAGTGGATTGCGGGAAGTTGATCAGCACGTAACCAGTAAACCCCTGAGCCTTCAACTCGTCAAACAGAGCTTCGACTCGCACGAAGGAGGTGCTGAGTTTTTCGTGCATGGGTGTGCCTGTGGGAATGTATTGCATAGGAATCTTCCTGAGTCAGGGGCGGGGAATCCAACCGTTGGTCTTGCTTCTTGCCGGTCGGATGACCAGCTTACCTTTTGGAGCCTGTTTGAACGGGGGATATGTCCGGGCACATAATGCGTTTTCAGTACGCCTGTTGATCTTGTTTGGTCAGGCATAACCAGTGTAACAAAGACGCGAATCTGAAGTCAATCAAGTCTTTGTACAGGCAGGCTTAAAGTAACAGGGCAGGCCGCCTGTTTTCAGCCTGAACCATCAGACCCCGCTTCAGCCAGGCTGCCTGGCAGGGAATAATTCACCTCTCTTGACGTCAAAAATAATCTGTGGAAGTATACGCCTTCCTTCGCGCACACCTGATCTTTCGCAGTTTCTGATCGTCATTCCGCTTCATTATCTTCAGGCGGCGTAGCCAAGTGGTAAGGCAGAGGTCTGCAAAACCTTTATCCGTCGGTTCGATTCCGACCGCCGCCTTCAATCCTGTCAATAACAGAACAAATAGTATCCCGCTGAGCAAAAGAAGTCTCATAAGATTTCCTCTGATGAGCAAAAATCAGAAAGGGAAAGCTTATGAGAAGGTCTTTGCGATTCCTGTTCCGATTGAAGTGGGATTGCAGGTTTCCTTAAATCCGGCGCACAACAGGCACACCAAAGCAAAACGGCCAGCCCGCAGGCTGACCGTAAATGCGTGACTGAATTGGACTGGGAGGCAGGGATTCGAACCCCGATAGGCGGATCCAGAGTCCGCAGTCTTACCGTTAGACGACCTCCCATCAGGACAGCCAGATATTATTTGCCGCTTGTCAGACTGTCAAGTGTGGCCTGTAGGGCAGTGTTGACTTTGACGGCAAAAAAACGGTTGTCGTTTTTGGCGCAGGGGCGGGTGCGACCACACGTGCAGACAAATATTGTCTGCTCGCAGACTGGGTTTGAGTCATCACTTGTCAGTTCTGTTATTAAATGGATACGGGGCTTTCAGCGCAGGGAGAGGTCGTGCAGGGGATCCAAATCCTGTCTTGAATCGCCTGTGGCTTTGTAATAGTATGCGCATACAGCGCGAATAAGTTATTTCACCTAACATCAACATCCAATCGGCAAGGAGGAAATGCCAATGAGCAATCCGGCTTTCACCAGCGAAGCGACGCTGAAGGATTTTCTGATCAGAAACAACGAACAATATCGTGAACTGGCTAATGAACATCGCCGATATGATCAAAGGTTGAATGAACTCGCTACAATCGCTCATCCGAATGAGCAGGAAATGATTGAAGAGACCGTTCTTAAAAAGAAGAAGCTTTTCCTCAAAGACCAGATGGAGACTATTGCTGCGCGTTACAGAACCAGCAATCTGTCGCACTGACCCCGCTCTGTTCCAGGTACGACTGATCTTATTCTCACTCAACGCCGAAAACGGGAACACAATTTGTGTTCCCGTTTTCTTTTGCCCGGAGCTTATGGCAAATTCTCCTGCACAGATCCGGAGAAATGCAGTTTTGAATTTAACAGAGTCTGATAACGAATAGGAAGTTGGACGTAACATTAATTTTATTATTCTCAATGGATGGCAATGGAGCGTGAAGGGCAGTCCGGCTCTGAAATGATGAGGTTCCCTGCAATGAGTGACAACAGTCCTGCATATTCTGATTTGAATCCTTCTTCTGACGCCAGCCGTCCGCCCCGGCGCGGCATCCGGCGGGGCATCTATCTGCTGCCGAGCATGCTCACCATTGGCAATATTCTTTGTGGTTTTTATGCCGTCGTCAATTCTGCCAAAGGCTATCGGCTGCTCGACAATGCTGACCCGGCGGCGTATCAGCAGGCGACTCATCTGTTTGATAACGCCTCGCGGGCAATTGGGTATGCGGTGTTGCTGGACGGGCTTGACGGTCGGATCGCCCGCCTGACGGGGGCCACAAGTGAATTCGGTGTGGAACTTGACAGCATCGCCGACGTCCTCAGCTTCGGGATTGCCCCGGCGCTGCTGGCCTACACCTGGGGGTATGGTTCCACTCCCGGACTTGAGCGGCTGGCCTGGGCAGTCTCATTTATCTTTTTGATCTGCGGGGCGCTCAGGCTGGCTCGATTCAATGTTCTGGCCCGGTCGCCGAGGTTTGCCAATCCCGGCACGACGCCCAAACTGGACAAGCGGTTTTTTGTTGGGTTGCCGATCCCCGCTGCTGCCGGTTTTATTGCCGCGACTGTCCATTTTTTCCCTGATCCGCAACTGATGCGTGGTTATTTTGAAGGCTGGGTGCTGATCGCCATTATGGCAGCACTCGCGGCTCTGATGGTCAGCACGCTGCGCTATACCAGTTTCAAGAATATCGGAGGCAAGAGCAACAAACCCTTCATTACTCTCCCGCTGCTTTCAATGCTGGTGGCCGGAATCTGGTTTTACTCCGAGTGGGTGCTGCTGATCATCGCTTTTGTTTATGTGCTGCATGGGCCTGTCCTCAAGGTGATCAGTCTCTTTAACCGCCTGCGTCGGCCAGCCGCAGGCGCCGCAGATGAAGATCAGGCCTCGACCACACCTGTCTGACCGGTTCATTACAGTTTTTGACTGCCTGTCAGGATCGGCGACCTGACCTCCTGTGCCGTTCAGTTGAGGTCGTCCGGTCTCTCGCGTATACTCGGCCATCAAGTTCTCTTAAATCCACTTTCAATCACCACATCTGAAAAGGAGCGAGCCTGTGTCTGCTTCATTTGAGACGGTCGTCATTCTCGACTTTGGTTCTCAGTATACTCAGCTTATTGCCCGCCGGATTCGTGAGATCGGGGTCTATTGTGAAATTCATCCCTTCAATACCCCGGTCGGGAAGATTCAGAAACTACAGCCAAAAGGCATCATCCTGTCAGGCGGGCCGAGTTCGGTTTATGAAGAAGGCGCGCCGCATTGTTCCAGAGAAATCCTGGAAACAGGTGTGCCGGTTCTGGGCATTTGTTACGGCCTGCAACTGCTCAGCTATTTTCTGGGCGGGAGAGTCGAACCTTCATCCCGCCGGGAATACGGAGCAGCCACAGCGAAGCAACTCCGGGGCGAAACTGAGAGCCGCCTGCTCAAAGACCTGCCGGAAAAGTTTGCGGTGTGGATGAGTCACGGCGATCACGTGACCATTCCGCCACCCGGATTCGAGATTACTGCTGAGACTGATAACGCGCTGGGGGCAGTGGAGAACCCTCGCCAGGGATGGTACGGGTTGCAGTTTCACCCGGAAGTCGCCCATACCCCCCCTGGAAAAGCTGTTTTGTCCAATTTCGTCAGAGGCATCTGCGGTTGTCATGGGGACTGGACTCCGGCCTCCTTTATCGAAACGGAAGTTCGTCGGATTCGGGAGCAGATTGGTGACGGGCGCGCAGTCTGCGGGCTTTCGGGCGGAGTTGATTCTGCTGTCGCCGCTGCGCTGGTCGCCCGTGCCGTCGGCGACCGGCTGACCTGTTTATTCGTGGATAACGGCTTATTAAGAAAGAATGAGTTTGAGAAGGTGTTGCAGGCTTTCAAGGCGGTTGACGGGCTGAGGGTCGTCGGCATCGCCGCTGGCGAACGCTTCCTGACCGCGCTGAAGGATGTTGAAGATCCCGAACGTAAACGGAAGATCATCGGCAGTGAGTTCATTGACGTATTTCAGGAAGAAGCTGTCCGGCTGGGAAACCATGACTTTCTGGTGCAGGGAACGCTCTATCCTGATGTGATCGAATCCGTCTCGGTAAAAGGGCCGTCAGCGGTAATCAAGAGCCACCACAACGTCGGCGGCCTGCCGGAAAAAATGCATCTGAAACTGGTTGAGCCGTTGCGCGAACTGTTCAAGGATGAAGTGCGGGCTGTTGGCAGGGAACTGGGATTGCCGGAAAATCTGATCAATCGCCAGCCTTTTCCTGGTCCCGGCCTGGCCGTCAGAATCCTGGGGCCGGTTGATGCCGATAAAGTCCGGTTATTACAGGACGCTGATCAGGTGGTGACAGATGAGATTGCTGCCGCCGGGCTGGAGCAGTCACTCTGGCAGTCTTTCGCCGTGCTGCTGCCGGTCAGAACGGTAGGCGTCATGGGAGATCAGCGGACTTATGAAAATGTGATTGCCGTCCGGGCCGTTGAAAGTCAGGACGGCATGACCGCCGACTGGGCGAGATTGCCCTATGACCTGCTTGAGAGAATCAGCAGCCGGATTGTCAGCGAGGTGAAAGGCGTTAACCGTGTGGTTTATGACATCAGCTCAAAACCTCCCGGCACCATCGAGTGGGAGTGATAAGCCGACGCTTAAAACGTTGAATTTTGAATTGCTTGTGATGCTTATGTCTTAATGCTTTAAGCTGTGTTTTATGCCTGAAAACAAATTCGTTCATCTGCACCTGCACACCGATTACAGCCTGCTCGACGGAGCCATCAGAATCGGCCCGCTGGCGAAAAGGGCGGCTGAATTGCAGATGCCTGCCGTGGCGCTGACCGATCACGGAAATTTATATGGCTCGCTGGCCTTTTATCACAAGATGCGCGACGCCGGGGTGAAGCCGATTATCGGAATGGAGGGGTACATCGCGCGCGGCAGTCGGCACGATAAAAGTAATTCTTCAGTGGCTGCCGGAGAACGCCCGACCAATCACATCGTCCTGCTGGCCAGAAATCTGGCCGGGTATCACAACCTGATTAAGCTGTCCTCCTATGCCTACACTGAAGGATTCTGGAGAAAACCGAGGTTCGACCGCGACCTGCTGGCTCAGCACAGCGAGGGATTGATTGGATTGTCCGCCTGCATCAGCGGGGTGCCGCCTGCGCTGCTCCTGCGCGACAAATTTGATGAGGCCGCATCAGTGGCAAAGGAATTTGAGGAGATTCTGGGTCGGGGCAACTACTTTCTTGAGATCCAGGAACACGGACTGGACGCTCAGAAACGCATCCGCAAACCGCTCGTTGAATTATCCAAAAAGACCGGAATCCCGATTGTGGCGACCAATGATTCGCATTACCTGATGTCTGGTGATGCCAGAGCGCACGATGTGCTGCTTTGCATCGGGACGGGCAAGACAATCAATGACCCGAACCGGCTGAGTTATGGTGCGCCGAAGTATTATTTTCGACCAGCCGAAGAGATGTGGGAGATTTTCCGGGAAGAACCGCAATGGCTCAATCAGACGCTCAGCATTGCTGAGATGTGCAACCTGGAGTTTCCCAGAACCATTGATCAGGTGCCTTTTTTTCCGGTGCCGGAAGGACACACGATTGAAAGCTACTTTGAAAAGATCGCCTGGGATGGTCTGGAGGAAAGAAGAATTGAGGTGCTTGATTCGTTGCAAAGCAGCGGTTCGCTCAAGCAGCCGCTCAGCCAGTATCGTGAGCGGCTGACGCACGAAATCAACACGATCAAAAGGATGGGGTTCTCAGGTTACTTTCTGATCGTCTGGGACTTCATCCGTTACGCGAAGGAAAGAGGCATACCTGTCGGACCGGGAAGAGGTTCAGCCGCCGGGAGCCTGGTCGCCTGGTGCATGAAGATCACGGATGTTGATCCTTTACAGTACGACCTGCTGTTCGAGCGATTCCTTAACCCTGAACGCGTAACTATGCCGGATATTGATGTTGATTTCTGTGTGCGCGGTCGGGCTGATGTCATCAATTACGTGAGCGAACTGTATGGGCGGCAGAATGTCTGCCAGATCATCACCTTCGGAACAATGGCCTCACGGGCTGTCATCAAGGATGTCGGCAGAGCGCTGGAACTGCCTTATGCCGAAGTCGAAAAGGTGGCAAAGATGATTCCGCCGCCTGTGCGTGGCCGGAATGTTTCGATTGAGGATGCAATCAAGCAAAATCCTGATCTGAAAAATGCCATTGAGCAGAATCAGCAGGTGGCCGAGCTGATTGAGATTGCCAGAAAACTTGAAGGATGTTCACGTCATACTTCAGTTCATGCCGCCGGGGTGGTGATTTCACCTAAACCATTACATGAACTTATTCCCGTATGTAAAAGCCAGAACGATGAATTGACGACTCAGTTCGTCATGTCTGATCTTGAGAAAACCGGCATGCTCAAGATGGACTTTCTGGCGCTGACCACGCTGACCATCATCGAAGACTGCCTGAAAACCATCGAGCAGGAAACATCACACCGGCCTGATCTGAGCCGCATTCCGCTGCACGATGAAGCGGCGCTGAAGCTGTTTGCCGATGGGCATTTGAATGCCGTTTTCCAGTTTGAAAGTTCCGGCATGGTGGAAATCTGCCGCAAATTCCGGCCCGAAAGCCTGGAGGATCTTTCGGCGCTGAATGCCCTTTACCGTCCCGGCCCGCTCGATGGCGGGATGGTTGACGATTACATTGAGCGGCGTCACGGGCGGCGCAAGGTGCAGTATATTGTCCCGCAGATGAAGGAGGTGCTGGAGAATACCTACGGGATTCTGGTTTACCAGGAGCAGATTATGCAACTGGCTCAGAAACTGGCAGGTTACACCCTGGGCGAGGCCGACATGATGCGCCGGGCGATGGGGAAGAAGAAAAAAGAGGAGATGGCCAGGCATGAAGCCAAATTCGTCAACGGCGCGGTTGATCGCGGGGTAGCCAGGGAAAAAGCCGAGAAGATATTCTCGCTGATGTCTCAGTTTGCCGATTACGGGTTTAATCGCTCACACTCGTTTGCTTATGCCTGGCTGGCTTACCAGACAGCTTACCTTAAAGCCCATTTCCCGGCGCACTTCTATGCGGCTGTTCTCTCGAACGAACTGCAGAATACGGATAAAATTGCCCGGTACATCAGCGAGATGAAGGTGTTCGGGATTGACCTGCTGCCGCCGGATGTCAACAGCAGCAAGGAAGGATTTACTCCGGTCGGCAAGACTGTCCGGTTTGGTCTGGCCGCCATCAAAGGAATCGGTTCGGCAACGGTGCAGGCAATCATCGGGGCGCGCAATGAGGGCGGCCATTTCAAATCTCTCTTTGATCTGGCCGAGCGGGTTGACCAGCGCGGGCTTAACCGGCGCGTTTTTGAATCCCTGATCAAATCGGGAGCCTGTGATTCAATCTCGCCTGCGCGCTCCCGTCTGTTTGCGCTGATTGACAGGGCACTCGATCATGGCGCCAGGGCGCAGCGGGATCGCGCTTCGGGACAGGTGGGGTTGTTCAGCCTCGGCCAGGCCGATCATCCCGAACCGGCTGAGCCTCCGCTGCCCGAAGTGGCCGCGTGGCCGCGCCGACAAATGCTGGCTTATGAAAAAGAGACGCTGGGGTTTTACGCCAGCGGCCATCCGCTGGAAGAGTATGCCGATTCTCTGAAGGGCGTGGCGAATGTGGATGGTGGCAGCATTGCTGAACGTGAACATGGAACGCAGGTGGCGATGGGCGGGCTGGTGGCAGACCTCGCGGTCAGAACGACCAAAAAGGGAGACCGCTTCGCCCTGTGCCGTCTCGAAGACCAGTTCGGCTCAGTCAGAATCGTCTGCTGGCCTGAGCCGTACGCAAAGTACAAATCGCACTTTCAGGATGATGGGGCGCTGCTGATCAGGGGCAAGCTGGAATTGTCGGACGAAGGGGCCGCCACCATCATTGTGCAGGATTTGCAGCCGCTCGAAAGCGCACGCGTGCTGGCGGCCCGCAAAATTGTGCTGAAGATCCCCGAAGCGGCTGTCACGCCTGACCGGCTGGATGCGTTTGAGGAATTGTGCGCCAGAGCGCCGGGCGAGACGCCGGTCTCGTTCGAGGTGCTGACGGCTGGCGGAATGGTGGTCAGCGTCAGTCCGAATCAGTTTCTGAGGGTCAGCGGCTCGACTCATCTGACCGAGTCCGTCAACTCGATCTGTCCCGACTGGAAAATTGATCTGATCGTCAACTGAGACGCGGAGAAGATATGAATACAGACAGCAAGGTCGTCAATCTGCGAAATGACGACACTGAAGGAATCCCCCCGATTGAGAAAGTCTATCTGGCCAGGCATGAACGTCGGCCTTACACACTGGATTTCATCGAGCGAATCTTTCCCGGCTTTTACGAGATTCATGGAGACCGGAAGTTCCGTGACGATCCGGCGATTGTGGCCGGGTTCGCGGAATTCAGGGGGCGTCCGGTCGCAGTGATCGGGCATCAGAAAGGCCGGAATGTCCGCGAGCGGCAGAACAGGAATTTCGGCATGCCCAAACCCGAAGGCTACCGGAAGGCGCTCAGGGTGATGCAGATGGCTGAAAAGTTCAGTCGCCCGGTCTTTACGCTGATTGATACGCCGGGAGCCTATCCGGGCATTGACGCCGAGGAGCGCGGTCAGGCTGAAGCGATTGCCGTGAATCTGCGGGAGATGGCGCGACTGCGCGTGCCGATCATCGTGACTGTGACCGGAGAAGGCGGTTCCGGCGGCGCGCTGGCCATCGGCGTCGGGGATGTGGTCGGGATGATGGAAAATGCCGTTTACTCGGTGATTACGCCTGAAGGGTGTGCGGCCATTTTGTGGAAGGATGCGGCGCTGGCCCCGCAGGCTGCGGCGAGTTTGAAACTGACGGCGACTGATCTGATGGAACTGGGGCTGCTTGATCGCATCATTCGGGAGCCTGAAGCCGGAGCGCATGAGGACTGGGACGAAGCTGCCCGGCTGCTGGGTGATGATCTGGCTGAGTCGCTGGAGATGGTGGAACGAATGACGCCTGAAGTCCGGCTGGAAAAACGCTACGCCCGGATCAGAAACATGGGAATTGTGGCCGGTGGGCACAGGGCAGGCTGAAGGGATTTTGTCGGAGATGAAAAAGGGGATGTCGGCGCGCCGACATCCCCTTTTTCATCTCCTGACGTGACCCTGGTTCAGAACGGAATATCATCATCTGAAACATCAGCAACTGCCGGTTCGCTGTGCGTCGCCGCTGATCTGGCCGCCGGGCCGGGGGCGCTGCCGGAAGCTGCCGCCGGTTCATCTCCGCGCGCACCGATAAACTGCAGGTCGCTGGCCATGACTTCAAGCGAGGTTCTGACCTTGCCATCACGATCAGTGTACTCTTCCTGCCGCAGCCTGCCTTCAATGTAAACCTGACGGCCTTTCGCCAGGTACTGATTGGCGACTTCGGCCTGACGACCCCAGACTGAAATTCTGAACCAGGTGGTCTGATCCTGCATTTCGCCTGATTTGTCCTTTCGTTTCTCGGTGGTCGCCACCGAGAAGTGGCAGACAGCCGTTCCCTGCGGGGTGTACCTGAGTTCGGGGTCGCGGCCCAGGTAGCCGACAATGATGATCTTATTGAACGATGCCATGTGTTCCTCCCTCTGAATTGGTGAAGTGCAGGCTGAAAATTCCGAATGCCAGCCTTAGTGATTGGGCCTGCCCTGTTTTTTACGGCCAGCAGGCTTGTCAGGTGCAGCCACAGGAGCAGGCGCCTGCGGGCTTTCGCCCAGCCGGTTGAGTTCTTCGGTGGCAGAG
The DNA here is from genome assembly GCA_046331565.1 of Blastocatellia bacterium. Classification (GTDB taxonomy): domain Bacteria; phylum Acidobacteriota; class Blastocatellia; order RBC074; family RBC074; genus DASRDU01. The sequence goes on along the minus strand of JAXLQP010000001.1, from coordinate 1,044,109 downwards.
GCGGCTTCCTGTGAACGCGGATACTGGGTGATAACCGCACGCAGAGTGGCTACGCCCTCCTCGCGCCGCTCAAGTTTGAGCAGGGTGATTCCTTTTCTGAGCAGCGCGGAACCGGCCTTGTCGCTGCGGGGGAAATCGTCGAGCAGTTTTTCGTACCCATGCAGTGCTTCCTCAAAGCGGTTCTGGTTGTAATAGCTTTCAGCGATCCAGAACTGCGCGTTGTCGGCGGCTTCAGTCGTGCCGTAGCCTTCCATATACCGCTGAAAATAAGTCACTGCCTGCGGATAGTTGCCCTTGACGTACTGGCCAAAAGCGAAGGCGTAAAGTCGCTCAGGTGAATCGAACTGCGGAGTGTCTTCCATCTGTTCCATCTTTTCCTGGCAGCGCTTCTGCTGTTCGATGAGCGTTTTGAGCGTGCTGAGCTGGGTCAGAATCTGGGCCGTCCGCTGATCGGTGGCGGTGATCTGCTGTTCCAGCCTGGTGATTCTGTTGTTCGTGCCGGTCAGGTTGTTGCTCTGAGTGGTCTGTGAGGTTCTGAGCGATTCTTCGAGAGCTGTCAGTGAACGTAAGGTGTTGTCAGAGTTGTCGGAAATTTTCTGCACCAGGGGAGTAGTCTGTCCCTGGGATTTGTCGAAAGATTCCTGAAGATCGCGGATCTGCCGCTGAAGCACCAGCATTTCACTTCGCAGGCTGGCAATCTGTTCCTTGTCGCCTCCGGCGGGAAATGATCCCGCCACCAGCAACAGCGCGACCGGAATAAGTAAGAACCCATACTTCTTCATCTCTTTGCCTCCTTGCCCTGGCTTCGTTTGTGGACAGCTATGATGTTGTGACAGAATAGAGTATATGCCCTCCGGGGGCTTTTATCAAACATCATGACCTGTGCTGAAAGCGGCTGTCAGACACGGATGCGCGCTGCTGAAGGCATAATTAACAAGCTGATAGGTTGATGTTTTACATTAAATGTTTGACTTGAGGTCAGCGCGGCTAAATATTTGCTGATTATGCTGTGCCGGACGGTGCAAGAGCTGTCTGATTGAAGAAGACACGGGTTTTAAGCCTGAGTTGTCAAACGCAGTACATTATGACTTAATTAGCTCCCGCTATGCTCAAATATCTCAACATCTCCAATCTGGCAGTAGTTGATCAGATGCAGGTCGAGTTCCGCAGGGGATTGAACATTCTGAGCGGGGAAACAGGCTCAGGCAAGTCTATCATTATTGACGCGGTCGGGCTGCTGCTGGGTGAGAAGGCTTCGCCGGATCTGATCAGAACCGGTGAAAGCAGGGCTTTTGTCGAAGGAATCTTCAGCCTGGAAAGCAACACGCCGCTGGTGGATCTGCTGGCCGACTCCGGCATTGTGGCCGAAGATGATGAAGTGGTGATCAAAAGGGAGATTCTGGCTGCCGGGCGCAGTCGGGTGTTCGTCAATAATCAGTCGGCGACACTGTCGCTGCTGCGTCTGATTCAGCCGCATCTGGTGGATATTCACGGTCAGGGGGATCAGCAGAGCCTGCTTTCGGCTGAAGCTCATCTGCGGCTGCTTGATGCCTTTGCCGGAGCTTCGGAATTACAGGCCGAAGCGGGCCGGGTTTATGAAGCGATTCAGGAGCGGGTCCGGGAGCTTGAAACCTCACGTCAGACCGAATCCGAGCGGCTGCAACTGCTTGACCTGCTTGATTATCAGATTGACGAGATTGAGCGGGCCGGGCTGCGGGTCAATGAAGACGGAGAGCTTGAAAATGAAAGGCGTGTGCTGGCCAATGCGGAGAAACTGGCGGGACATTGTGCCGAGGCATATGGCCTGCTGTATGAAAATGAAGACTCAGTGCTGACGCAGGTGGCGGCAGTGCAGCGGCGGTTGCAGGATATTCTCAATGTTGACGAGCGTTTTGCCGGGCAGGTTGACACGCTGGCATCAGCCAGGTATGCAATCGAGGAAATCGCTTATTACCTGCGGGATTACATTGACAATATTGAAGTATCTCCTGATCGTCTGAAGGCGGTTGATGAGCGGCTGATCGAACTTGACCGGCTGAAAAGAAAATACGCCGAAGACCTTCAGGGAATACTTGAGAAGGTGGAAGCTTTGAAGCTGCGCCGTAAGGAGTTGCTTTCAGTTGAGCAGAATGTCGCTGAATTGCAGAAGCTGATCGCTCAGGAACTGACCTGTTACAGGGATGTGACTGGCCGGTTAAGCCGGATGCGCCGACGTGCCAAAGAGAAGTTTGAGCGCGAAGTACTCAGAGAGATGTCAGAGGTCGCGCTGGGAGATTCGGGATTCTCGGTCAGACTGAATGACTATGAGCGGGGAGTGCTGGCCGACAAACTGGAAAAGTGGGGAATCAGGCCGGATGGCGACGGGGGTTACAGCCGGTACGGGCAGGAGTCGGTTGAGTTTTACTTTTCAGCCAACCCCGGCGAAGAGTTGCGTCCGATCAGCGCGGTGGCGTCAGGCGGCGAATTGTCGCGCCTTATGCTGGTGCTGAAAACGCTGACGGCGCCCACGCGGTTTCCCCGGACGCTGATCTTTGACGAAATTGATTCGGGGATCGGCGGGCGTGTGGCAGAGGCCGTCGGTTTGCGTCTCAGGCGGCTGGCGGCCAGCAATCAGGTGCTGTGTGTGACGCATCAGGCGCAGATTGCCAGATACGCTGATGCTCATTTTGTGGTGAACAAGGAGGTCAGGGGCGCGCGCACGACGACGCGGATCGGAGAACTGACACAGACCGAGCGGGTTGAGGAACTGGCCCGGATGATCGGCGGCGCGGAAATCACTGTGCTGGCGCGCAAGCATGCCCGCGAATTATTGAAAACAGGCGGGTAAAACCAGCAGGCGCCGGGCCGGAGGCGCTGTCTTGTGGTCGCGTCTGAGTTGGTATATAACCCTGCGGAGGTCTGAATCTGAGCCGGTGAATCTGGCCGGGATAAAGAGTAATGGCAAAGAAATTCTATCTTGAAACACACGGTTGCCAGATGAATGTCCACGACAGTGAGAAAGCATTCAGCGCACTCTCTGCGGTCGGTTACGAGGCGACCAGTGACCCGTTGGAAGCTGATCTGATCCTGCTCAATACCTGTATGGTGAGGGAAAAGCCGGAGCAGAAGGTCTTCAAACGGATCGATGATTTCCGTCACCGGCGCTCGACAGGACGAAATAGCGGGCCGTTGCCGGTCTTCGGCGTGATGGGCTGTGTGGCGCAGGCGGAGGCCGAACGCATCTTCGAGCGCAGCCGCGATGTACGGCTCGTGATGGGCACACAGTCAATCGGGAAACTGCCCGAACTGCTCGATCAGCTTGAGCAGGGCTTTCCCAGGGCGATTGAGGTTTCGCTCTCAAGAGACGCCGATTTTGTCGAACTGGAGGCGAATTCCCGGCAGCATCCGCACGTTGCTTACATTTCGATTATCGAAGGCTGCAACAAGTTCTGTTCATTCTGCATCGTGCCATACACCAGAGGCCGTGAGCGCAGCCGCCCGGCTGATCGGATTCTGGCGGAAGCGCAGGCTCTGGCCGGAGAGGGCTTTCAGGAGATTCAACTGCTCGGCCAGAATGTCAACAGTTACGGGCTGAGCGGTCGTTATCGCGGCAATCCGGTCGCTGAGAGCCGGGCCGCGCAATCAGATGAACTGACCTTTGCGCAACTGCTGGAACTGCTGGCGCGCGAAAGCGGCATTCCGCGCATCAAGTTTACCACTTCGCATCCGCGTGATTTTGATCAGGAAGTGGTGCGGGTCATGGATGATCACCAGTCTTTGTGCGAATGGCTGCACCTGCCGGTGCAGTCAGGCAGCGACCGCATGCTGCGGGCGATGAGGCGCGGTTACACGCGGGCCGATTACCTGCGTAAAATCGGGTATGTCAGGCAGGCGCACAGGGATATTTCACTGACGACGGACATCATCATCGGTTTTCCGGGCGAGACGGAAGAAGATTTTCAGGACACGCTGCGGCTCGCATCTGAAGTCGGGTATGATGGAATGTATATTTTCAACTATTCGCCGCGCCCCGGAACTCCGGCGGCAGCTTATGCCGACTCGGTTCCGCCCGAAGTGAAGGCTGAGCGGTTCAAACGGTTGCAGGAAGTGCAGGCCGGAGCGCAGAAATCCAGATATGAGAGATATAAAGGGAAGACAGTTGAAGTTCTGGTTGAAGGCGCAAGCGCGCGTTCGGCCAGCGATCTGACGGGGCATTCAAGGTGTCAGAAGGTGGTGAACTTTCCGGGCGATGCGGCGATGATCGGAAAACTCGTCCAGGTCAGGATTACGGAGACCAGGCCGAACAGTCTTTACGGACAGCTCGCTGAGCGGTAATGATGAGGGGCAGACATCCTGCGGTAAACAAGTGAGGAGTTATGGAAAGAGAAATGAAGATTCGGGGATTGCTGATGGATCCAACGACCAATTCACCGATTGTGATCCTCAAGGATGTCAACAGTGACGTCATGCTGCCGATCTGGGTCGGGCCGTATGAAGCCAACTCGATTGCCAGCGAGATTGAAAAAGTCGCCCCGCAGCGCCCGATGACGCATGATCTGCTGCGCAATGTGATCAGTCAGTTCGGCGCCACTGTCAGCCGGGTGGTAGTGACCGAACTGAGAGAGAATACTTTTTATGCGGTGATTGAACTCAGTGTGGACGGGCGGACGGTGCTGATTGATTCGCGTCCGAGCGATGCGATTGCGCTGGCGCTGCGCGCCGACTGTCCGATCTTTGTGCGGGATGAAGTAGTGGAATCCTCACAGCGCAATGCTGCGGGCGGACTGGAAAGCGAAGAGGATGCGGACGAGGATTTTGAATGGCCGGAAGAGCTTGACGACCTCACTGATTACAAGATGTAGCCCTCACCTGTTCGCGCAGCCGCAGGCTGTTGCGTTGACATTATTCGGACTCACCTTTAGGATGCCTGGTGGTTTCAGACTTTCCATCCGGGAAATCAAGAACTGCTGTCGAGAACATCATCTGTCACAGGAGCACTGATTGCGAGGGATAGCAATTGCTATTGCCAACCAGAAGGGCGGCGTTGGCAAGACCACTACGGCGATAAACCTGTCTGCCGCTCTGGCCAGAAAGGGCAGGCGCGTCCTGCTGGCCGATCTTGACCCGCAGGGCAACAGCACCATCTCCTTTCTCGATTTACAGGAAATCGGCCTGTCGAATTATGACCTGCTGGCGGGTGAGGATGTGGATCCGCGTGAGGTGATCCGCCCGTCCAGAATCCAGAATCTGGACGTGATGCCGGCCCGCATCAGTCTGGCCAAACTCGAAGGCAAACTGGTCGGTGAACTTGACGCCCCTTTCAGATTGAAGGACAGACTGGAACCCGTCAGGCGTAATTACGACATCATCGTCATTGATACCCCGCCGACGCTCGGACTGATTACCGTCAATGCTCTGGTGGCGGCGACGCATCTGGTGATCCCGATTCAGGCTTCATACTTTGCGCTTGAAGGAACAGATGACCTGCTGGAGACGGTGCAGCGCATCAAGGCCCGGCCCAACCCGCAGCTTGAGGTGATCGGAGTGCTGGTGACGATGTATGACAAGCGCACGACGCTCTCGCGGGACATCTTTGAGCAGATCGGCCATGTGTTTGGCGACAAGGTCTTCAGGACGACGATTTCAAAGTCGGTTCGGCTTGAGGAGAGTCCGGCCTACCGGGAATCAATTTTTACCTTTGCTCCGTCATCGAGCGGAGCGATTGAATATGCCAACCTGTGTGAAGAGGTGATCCAACGTGTCTGGTAAACATCGAGGTCTTCCGACAACACTCAAGATGCGACATGACCGGCATTACGTCGAAGAACTCTCTTCGCGCAGCGGGGCACCGGTCGGTCGCATGATTTCCATTGACCGGCTGGAACCCAACCCGCAGCAGCCGCGCATTGAGATCGGCGATCTGACCGATCTGGTCGCTTCGATCAGGGAGAAGGGGGTGCTGGAGCCGCTGCTGGTGCGTCCGTCCGAAGTGGGCGGGCGGTTTATGATCATTTCGGGTGAGCGCCGCTACCGGGCTGCCCGCGAGGCAGGCTTGCGCGAAGTGCCCTGCATCGAGATGGAAGTGGACGACCGGGCGGTGGCCGAGATTGCACTGATCGAAAACCTGCAGCGCAAGGATCTGACGCCGTTTGAAGAGGCGGACGGTTTTGCCATGCTGGTTGAGCAATTCGGCTACACGCACGAGGAGGTGGCCCGGAAGATCGGCAAGTCGAGGTCGTCTGTCACTGAGGTGCTTTCGATTGCCGGTCTGCCGCCCGATGTCAGAGAGCAGTGTCGGCGCGCCGACATCAGTTCAAAGTCGCTGCTGCTTCAGATTGCCCGCCAGCCGGATGAGGAATCCATGCGCGCCTTTGTCGCACGAGTGGTTGAGCAGGGGATGACGCGCGATGAAGCCCGGCGGGCACGCACCGACAGGCAGACGCGCCCGCAGCCTTATGTCTTCCGGCATCAGCCCGAAACAAAGGAGTTCACCCTGGAGCTGAAGTTCCGGCGTTCGGAGGTGAATCGGGACGAGGTCATCGCGGCGCTTGAGCGGCTGCTCGCCGAACTGCGCAGCCGCAATGCCCCGGACGAGAATTCAGGCTGATTGTTTCTTCTTCTGTTCGGCGTCGTATTTCTTTCTGAGGCTTCTGGCCCAGCGATCCAGATACGGGCGCAGCGGCCTGAGCAGGCGGGCGCGGAAGCCGCCCTGGGTTTCGCGCCAGGTTTCATAATACTTTTCGGTATAAGACCTCACGGCTCCTTCCAGTTGTCCCTTCCGAACCCCATGCGCAATGGTCAGGCAGTAATGCTGCGCCTGTAAAGAGAGCAGAATCCCGGCCAGATTGGCCTTGAAGTTGAGTCTCGCCGCGAGCCTTTTGAAGAAGCCGGTGCGTGGCAGGAGCGCGCCCAGGGCGATTTCGCACCAGGGCGGGTATGGCCCCATCTTCGGATGGTAGAGGCCCGGCAGTTCGGTTCCGGCAGGCAGATTGATGCGCTGATCGGGGGCGATGGCATCAACCAGGACAATTCTGGTCAGGCCGCGCAGGTGTTCGCGCGGGATGGCATCCAGCACGCCCTGAATGGTCTTTTCCGTGCTGGCCGGAGGTTTGATTGAAGCTCTGTTTTCGATTTTGACGCTCATCTGTATGAATGGCTCCCTGGGAAATGATGACAAAACGGCGGCGGATTCAGCCCTGTGATGATGGTTCCTGACTTTCGATGGCAGCCAGTTTTTTCCTGAGTTGCGAGATTTCCTTGTAAAGTCCGGGCAGTTGCGCGAAGACAGCCGAAGCCTTCAGCCAGTCGCGGTTCCTGATGGCCGGATAACCTGACACGACCGAATCGGGCGCGACTGAGGACGGGATCCCGGTCTGAGCCGTCGCCACCACTCTGTCGCCAATGGTCAGGTGTCCGGCGGCGCCGACCTGTCCGCCCAGGATGACCTCCCGGCCAACGGTCGTGCTGCCCGCGAGTCCGACCTGAGCGCAGAGCAGCGAATGCTCGCCCACCACCGACCCGTGACCGATCTGAACCAGGTTGTCTATCCTCGCGCCGCGTCTGATTCTGGTTTCGCCAATCGTCGCGCGGTCAATGACTGAGCCGGCGCCGATTTCCACATCATCCTCAATCACGACGATTCCGGTCTGAGGGATTTTCTGCCAGGAACGGTCGTCACGCCGCGCGTAACCGAACCCGTCACTGCCAACGATGGCTCCGTTTTGCAGAATGACGCTCTGACCGAGGCGGCAGCCTTCGCGGATGATCGCGTGGGAATGAAGCAGGCAGTCGTCTCCGATTTCGGCGTCATCATAAACGGAGCAGTGTGAATGAATGGTTACGCGGTCGCCGATTCTCACGCCTTCGCCGATCATCGTGAACGGGCCGATGGAGACATCCGACCCGATGACGGCGGTGGCGGAGATGACCGCCGAAGGATGAATCCCTGGTTTTGTGGGCGGCGGGCTGGTAAAGAGGGCGAGCGCGTGCGCAAAGGCCAGATATGGATTTGAAGAGATCAGCGCAGCCTTCGGGGCGGGCACGAGATCCGGATTGCTGGTGATAATGGCGGCAGCTCTGCTTCGGGAGAGCTGCGGAGTGTACTTCGGGTTGGAAAGAAAAGAGACCTCATCCGGCCCGGCCAGTTCCAGGGTCGAAACGCCTGTGACTGTGACTTCGGGATCGCCGGTTAACCGGCAGTTCAGATGGCTGGCAAGTTCGCGCAGCGTCAGCGACTTAGGTTCGCCTTGACGGGCGTGGTTGTGGGGCAGATGGGCCAAGCTTGACTCTCCTGAAAAGCTGTGTAATTCTCAGCGGTCACAAGACGCTTCAATACTCGCTAATCTCCGGCATTCCATATCCGAGCGTGACATTGAAGATTACGGTGTGAGTCAGAGCCTGTCAATGTGCGCTGGCGGCAGGGGCGGTTCCGGCAGACCTTCTGCCACCGTCGGCCAGTTCTAACCTGTTGAAAAATCTGAACCAGGACAACTATAAGTGAGGAGACCAGACTGATGAGACAAAAAGGTAGATTCCTGTTTACCTCGGAATCTGTGACTGAAGGACACCCTGACAAGATTGCTGACCAGATTTCGGACGGCATTCTGGATGAAGTGCTGCGCCAGGATGCGACGGGTCGTGTGGCCTGTGAAACGCTGGTGACGACCGGGCTGATTGTGATCAGCGGTGAGATTACGACCGGCGCTCAGGTGGATTTTGCGGGGATCGCACGCAATACGGTCCGGGACATCGGCTACACGCGGGCGAAATACGGCTTCGACAGTGAAACCTGTGCGGTGGTTTCGACGATTGACCGGCAGTCGCCGGACATTGCGATGGGGGTGGACACGGGCGGTGCCGGAGACCAGGGGCTGATGTTTGGTTATGCCTGTCATGAGACCGCCGAACTGATGCCGCTGCCGATCCAGCTTGCGCACAGGCTGGTGCGCAGGCTGAGTGACAAGCGTCGTTCGGGTGAACTCGGCTATCTGCGACCCGATGGCAAATCGCAGGTGACGGTTGAGTATGATCAGGGTCGCCCGATCAGGGTTGATGCCGTAGTCATTTCAACTCAGCACAGCCCCGATGTTACAAACGAGCAGATTCGTGAGGACGTTCTGGACCAGGTGATTCGGCAGACCATTCCGGAAGACCTGCTGGACAAAAATACCCGGTACTATGTCAATCCGACCGGACGCTTTGTCGTGGGCGGCCCGCAGGGGGATACGGGGCTGACCGGACGCAAGATCATCGTTGATACCTACGGCGGCGCGGCGCCGCACGGTGGCGGGGCGTTTTCAGGCAAGGATCCGACCAAGGTTGACCGTTCGGCGTGCTACATGGCCCGATACATTGCCAAGAACGTCGTGGCCGCAGGAATCGCGGATCGCTGTCAGGTGCAGCTCGCCTACGCCATCGGCGTGGCCGATCCGGTGTCGGTCTATCTGGATTGTTCCGGCACCTCGAAGATAGATGAAGACCGCCTGTCCGAGATCGTGAGGGCAAATTTTCATCTGACCCCGCGCGGGATCATCGAGTCGCTTGATCTGCGTCGGCCTGTTTATCAGGCGACAGCGGCATTCGGCCACTTTGGCCGCAATGAAGACGGATTTACCTGGGAACTGACCAACAAGGCTGAGCGACTGAAACAGGACGCAGGTCTCTGAAGCAAGAAAGGGAAGCAAGCGATGGATTTTGAAATCAGGGATATAAATCTGGCTGAGGCAGGGAAGAAGCGGATTGAGTGGGCCGAACGCGAGATGCCCGTGCTGCGCATGATTCGTGAGCGCTTCCGGACTGAGAAGCCGTTGCGGGATTTAAGACTGGTGGCCTGTGCGCATATCACCACTGAAACGGCCAATCTGGCGCGCGCCCTGCAGGCAGCGGGCGCTGAAACCGTTCTGATCGCCTCGAATCCGCTGAGTACCCAGGATGACGTGGCGGCGGCGCTGGTGAAGGAATACGGGATTTCTGTTTATGCCATCAAGGGAGAAAGCACCGAAACTTACAATAAGCATGTGCGCCTGGCGCTGGATCACAGGCCGCAACTGATTATTGATGACGGCTCGGATGTCGTGGCCACGCTGATTCAGGAGAGACCTGACCAGGTGGGCGATCTGATCGGCTCGACGGAAGAGACGACGACCGGCATCAACCGCCTCCGTGCCATGCTGCGTGACGGAGTGCTGAAATTCCCGGCGATTGCAGTCAATGATGCGCAGACCAAGCACATGTTCGATAACCGCTACGGCACAGGACAAAGCACGCTGGATGGCGTGATCCGGGCCACCAACATCCTGCTGGCTGGCCGGACGCTGGTTGTGGTGGGATATGGCTGGTGCGGCAAGGGCGTGGCGATGCGCGGGCGCGGTCTGGGGGCCAACGTCATTGTGACGGAGATTCACCCGGTCAAGGCGCTGGAAGCCGCGATGGACGGGTTCCGTGTCATGCCGCTGGATGAAGCCGCTCCGCTGGGAGATGTTTTTATTACAGTGACCGGCAACCGTCACGTCATTGACCTGCAGCACTTCGAGAAGATGAAGAATGGCGCGATTGTCTGCAACTCAGGCCACTTCGATCTGGAAATCAACCTGTCGCAGCTTGCGGCCATTGCCGTTGACCGGGTCGAGCAGCGCCCGTTTGTCGAGGAGTTCAGATTGAAGGATGGCCGGGGGATCGTGGTGCTGGGGGAGGGGCGACTGGTCAATCTGGCCGCTGCTGAGGGGCATCCGGCCAGCGTGATGGACATGAGCTTTGCCAATCAGGCTCTTTCCGCTGAATATCTGGTCAGACATAAAGGAAAGCTTGAACCTGATGTTCATCTTCTTCCTGAAGAAGTTGATCTTGAGATTGCCCGGTTGAAGCTTGCAGCCATGCAGTTGAAGATAGATCAGCCGACGCCGGAGCAGATTGAATATATGAATAGCTGGCAGATGGGGACGTAGTTCCGCATTTTGCCGTATTTTGCCGTCGAGCGTCCGATAACGAAAATCGGATAACAGTACAGTAAAGAGGGAAAACGAATTCGTTTTTCCCTCTTTTTTATTTTCCAATCCTGAAAAACAGATAGATCCCCAGAGCGAGGAAAGCTGCCGGGCCGCCCCAGACAGCCAGTTCAGCCGAGAGGCGTCCCTGTCTGCCAAGAGATTCCAGAACGCTGGTGATGGTCCAGAAAATGAGACAGAGGCTCAGCCCTGTGGTTAGTCGGGTCAGGATTTTTCTGCTGGTCAGAGTCAGGCAGAAGGGAAAGGCCAGACTGATGAAGATCAGGCAGTATAACGGGAAGCTTTTCTTTTTTTCGTAATCAATTTTGAGTTCAGCGGCAGAGATGCCTGATGCCGAGAGTTGTCTGAGGTAGCTGCCGAGTTCCCGGATGTTCATCTTTGATGATTCATTCACGGGTTTTCTGAACAGTGCGGCTCCCTGAGAGGCGGTGAATGTAACGCCGCTCTGGCCGGGAGGGCTGAGCGGGCCGGGCGCATTGCAGAACTCTTCCTGCCAGCCGCCTGAGACTGACTGCCAGGTATTATTTGAAATCTGCTCTGCCTTGTCTGCGTGAGTGACGGAACAGAGCAGATGGGAGGGGCCTCCGATGTCATAAGCGGTTGCATTAAGCAGTTGGTTATTGTCGTTTATGTGCTGGAAGCTGAACAGTTTGTCATCGAGGCTGTAGACCCATTTCCGGCCAAATGCGAGGGTTGCCTGCTCGGTCTTTCGGTTTTTGATTGTGTTGTATCGCTCATCCTGTCGCCGGTTGGATTCAGGGATGATCTGTTCTGACAGATAGTAGAGACCGGAACTGATCAGCACGGCAAATGCTGTCAGCGCGATGGCGAATTTGTACGGACTCAGCCCGTTGGCAGAGAGTGCCGTGAGCTGGTTGGTTCTGGCGAGGAGTCCGAACGTGATCAGGAGTCCCAGCATCAGTCCGAAGGGGGCGCACAGGTAGATCAGATACGGGGTCAGATACCAGAAGTACCCTGCCAGATAGCTCGTGGGGATTCGGTTCCTGGCTACTGACGGAACCAGATCAGTCAGGGTGAAGATGACGGTCAGGCTCAGCAGTGCGGCCAGCGTCAGGATGGAATAGGCCGTCAGGTTTTTCAGCAGCAGCAGGTTCACAATATCGAAGACTCTGAAGTTTCTGGTGCGCTGTTCTGATACCAGTGGTCTTTCAGAGACTGATGCGGATCGGTGCCCGCGATTGAACAGACGGAGTGCGGGGAAGGGGGATTTCAGGGCTGGAACAGGCCTGTTCGGAATTATGAAGCTCAGTGTCAGAATGACTATGTTGGCCAGCCAGGTCCCGGCGACCACAGGGATAGCGCCGGTGAAGGCGAGGTTCTGCCCTGTTACCGTCAGGATGTAATAAGTCACGGCGATGATCAGGCCTGTGATGACAGTGAATGCTCTTCCTGATCTTGCGGAGAGGCTGAGGCCTGTGGGGATGGCGATAATTACCAGCACTATGGCGCCGAAGGCCATGGCCAGCCGTTTGTGCCATTCGACGCTTGCTGCCCGGTACTCGGTGCTGTCAGGCGCGAGTGTTCTGAGCTGGGTTTTCAGTTGACCTGAAGACAGTTCCTGATAGGCCCTTTTGCTGACCGGCCTTGTTGCCGCCAGAGGGGTTGATGCTGAGTCTGATAATCTGACGTAGAGTCGTTTGAAGCGGGTTATTGTTTCTGTCGGGTGATTTTCCGCTGAGGTGGTGGCGGTGAAGCCATCCTCCATCTGGATGCCGACAGTATTGACGTCTGGCCGGTCGGCTTCGATTCTGACGTTACCCTTTGCTGCGCTGACGATGACTATCTTGTTGTCCGGGGTCGGGTGGTAAACAAAAATCCCTTTCCATTGACCTGTTTCCGGGGTGACATTTCTGACCAGAACGAGCTGGTCATTGAAGAGGGTGGTGAGGGTCTGAGGTTTGACCTGAATCTCTACTGCCCGTTTCAACGCTTCCAGTTTGAGAGTGTTCAGGAATTGGAGGCATCTGGGATTGAGGTACAAGGTGAAGACAAGTGTCAGAGCTGTCGCCAGTAACCCTGTGATTATGACTGGCAGGGCAATTTGTCTGCTCTTGAGTCCGCTTGCCATAATGCTTGTGGTTTCGCGGTCACTGCTAAATCTGTTTATTGTTAGAAGGGTGGCTATCAGAGCGGAGAAAGGCGTTGTGATGATCAGAATTCCGGGGAGTATGCAGGCGATTGATGCCATCAGAGTTCGGAATGGAACATCAACGACCGAAAGGAAGTCGTTCTGCCTGATGATCTGCTGAGCAAAGATGATGAAGGTCAGAGTTATGATGGTGATAACATAAAAGGGAATGGTTTCTCTGATCACATAGAGTGTCAGAGTCGCAGAGATTTTGCGGGATCCGGTTTTATTGACGTCTTCAGCCATTCGAGGTTAGAGATGGTCGCTGAGTCTGATAATGGAAATTATGATAAAGTCAGCAGTGAGCCGCTTTCCGCGTTACTATTTTACTATCAGATGATTGTTGCATTCGTTATCAGATCCAAGTTCTCGCAATCCTTTTTCCTGAACGCTAAAGGTATCAGGAGCATTATGGTCATTCAAGCCCCTGACCCGAACTGCCCGGCCCGCATAATTGACTTCACCCGCTACCCACTTTATAGTGTGGAACTTTCACCAAGGGACTCAACCTGTTGTAGGAATATTACGCATGCTGAGAATAGAGAAAATTCAGGTACAGGGATTTAAATCATTCTGCGACCCGACTGAAATTGTATTTGATCAGGTTGGAATAACAGCGGTTGTCGGGCCAAACGGCTGTGGCAAGAGCAATGTCGCCGACGCTCTGAGCTGGGTTATCGGAGAGCAGCGTGCCAGAGCTTTGCGCGGTGGCAAAATGGAAGATGTTATCTTTCAGGGAAGCCGCAACCGTCAGCCGGCAGGAATGGCCGAAGTTCTCCTGACACTGCTGGTTCAGGAAGACTTCGAAATCACGGAAAAGCAGGCGGACGGTCACCCGGAACCGGAATCAGCACAGCCCTTCCAGTCACCGGCAGGACCAAAGAAAAAAGTGTCCTTTCAGTCAGGCGACCGGATCGTAATTGGCCGCAGGCTTTATCGCACGGGCGAAAGCGAGTACGAAATGAACGGTCGGGTCTGCCGTCTCCGCGACATACAGGAATTGTTTATCGGAACAGGACTGAGCGGCGCTCACTACGCCATCATCGAACAGGGGCGCGTCGGTCAGATCCTCTCTGCTAAGCCACTTGAAAGGCGCGCCCTCATCGAAGAAGCTGCCGGAATATCAAAATTCCGCATGCAGCAGCATGCCGCTGAACTGAAACTTGAAGCATCCCGCCAAAACCTCGCACGAATCACCGACATCCTGTCTGAAGTTGAACGGCAGCACAACAGCCTCAAACGGCAGGCCTCAAAAGCAAGAAGGTACCAGCGGCTGCGCGACGAGATGAGACAGCTTATGCGCAGCCTGTACGCTTACGATTATCAGGACACGGAACAACGGATCAACAGGTTACAGGCCCAAATCAGTTCCCTTGCCCGAACCGAGTCTCATGAACAGAGCCGCCTTGAAGCAGTTGAGGAACTACATCAGGAAGCCATTCAAATCAATAACCGGATCACCGAGCAGGCAAACGCCGCCAAGGAAAAAATCTCTCAGATCACACTGGAAGCCGAGCGACTGCAACAGCAAAAATTCTACCTGCAGGAACAACTTCAGGAACTCTCCAGACGCGCAGAGGATCAGACTCGTGAAGAACAGACCGCAATCCAGAGAAAAGAACTGACTGAACAGGAAATCTCACGCCTGAGACTGGATCTGAAACAACTCGAAGAGGAAATCAACAGTTCAGGCAAACTGCTGTCATCCGAAGAAAACGAACACCTGACCCTGCAGGAAAAAGACTCGGCGGCACAGGCAGGACTGAAGGAACTACGGCAGGCGATCTACGAAAGCGCCACGCAACTGGAGCGCTGGCGCCAGTTGCGCCGACAATTCGCTGATGCAGTGGAGCGCCACCAGCAAAAGCTCGACGGCGCAGGTCTCGAAAAGGAACGGGCCTCAATGCAACTGTCAGGCATTCAGGAACAGATTGCTTCTCTGACGGTACGGTTAAATGAGGTTCAGGAAGAACATCAGGAAACAATCAGGCAGATCCGATCAACCGATGAAAGCCTGCACAATCTTTCAGCCGAAAGAGATTCAGCACAGGAGCGGTACCGGTCGCTACAGCGAGACCTGACTTCATCCGGGTCCCGGCTTGATTCCCTGCTGGAACTCGATCAGAAAAAGTCCGCCTTCACCGAAGCCGTGCAGGAAATCCTGCGCCTGAACAGTGAACACACTTCAGATAACCAAACCGGTCACCCCCTAGGCACTCTGGCCGATTTTATTCACACCTCGCCAGAGTACGAGGTAATGCTTGAGGCCGCACTCAGAGATGAATTGCAATACATTCTGGTTCCCGACCTGCACCAGGCACTGACTTTTCTGGATTACCTCAACCGGGAAAAACCGGGGCGCGCCTCATTTCTCGCCACAAAACCGCCTGAGGAAGAACAACCTGAGGAAGAAGAGGAAGAAAAAGAAAACAGGCGCGAGTCGTTATCAGACGCTATTAGCGGCAGCCGTGATTCATCTGACCTCAGGCTGATAGAGATACTGGGCCTTGACTCCGGGGTGCGGGCAGTCTTTGAGCGTGTGTTCCCGCAACTGGCAGCCGCCAGAATTGTGAAAGACACAGCCGAAGCCATTGCCCTGTCACGCCATGACCGCGACAACATTTACATCACTGCCACCGGTGAAAGAGTCATTCAGGGAGCTTTTCTGACGGGCGGCAGTTCAGCCGAACGGCGGCTCGGCATTCTCACCATCAAAAGAGAGATTACAGAATTACAGGCAGTCATCACCGAACTGAAAATCAGGACAGAACAGGCAGAATCAGAACTGACAACACTGACCAGCCGCATCCACAGCCTGAACACTGAAAGACAAGTCCTCGATACCCGGATCAGACAAGCCGAACAGACCATCCCCATCCTGCGCGAGCAACTTCAGCAAAGCAGGCGCGAACAGGAAAGAACAGAAACCTGGCTCAGCGTCATCAGCAGGGAAACTCTTCAGGAAGAACTTGAGCTCCGGGAAGCTCAACAAAAACTTGAACAGGCTTCGCAGGCCGCTGAAGCTGAAAGTGAGCGGCATCTGGCGCTTGAAACGGAGATTGAGGAAGCACAGACAAGAGCCGCACAACTCCGGCAGGAAACCGAAGCCCGGATCGCCAGACTATCCGGCAGGCGCGCTGAGATTGCCACCAGAACCGAAAGAAGAAGATCCCTGCTCAATGAACTGCACCGCCTGGAAGAGGAAAGCCACTCAATCAGCCGGAGACTGGCACTCCAGCAGACTGACGCGGCACAGGCGGCAGACAAAGCCTCGGAAATCAGAAATTCCCTTCACACAATTGAAGAGTCGCTGACAGTCAAAGAACAGGAACACAGCCTGTCGCTGAAACAGCTTGAAGAAGTTACTGCCAGATTACAGACTGAGCGACAGCGAGCCGAAGAACAGGAGCAGGAGATCAGGGCATTAAGGGCTTCCCTGCTGTCATTACGGGACGAAAAATCAACCCTCAAAATCGAGCTTGCCAGTAATTCGGCGCAGATCACACATCTGGCCGAGAGATGCCGAAACGATCTGGGCGAGGAAATCACCAGCCTCACCAATCCAACTTTCCACAATCAGGAACGTTCTTCCGCTGGTCGTTATCAGACTCTGGTCGAGGAGATAGACGACAGCGAAACTGAAGCCGATGTTTTTGATGAGCACGGAGAGATGGAAGCTTCCGCGCTGTGGTCGTCTCAAATCCCCGAATCAGCGGATCAGTCGGCCTTCGATCCCGACCAGGCCAGAGCGCGGCTGGCCGATTTACGCGACAAACTCGACAAACTGGGGCCGGTCAATCTGGTCGCGCTCAATGAGATCGCCGAGACCTCCGAACGAATTCGTTTTCTGAATGAACAGAAAGCGGATATTGAAAAGGCTGTCCTCGACACACAGGCGGCCTTCAGCGAAATCAGGCGCCGCTCGAAAGAACGATTCAGAGAGGCCTTCCAGAACATCAACGCCAATTTCACCGGCACATTTCAGGAACTGTTCGGCGGTGGTCAGGGCGAAATGCGACTGATAGATGAAAACGATCCGCTGGAAAGCGGGATTGAAATCATTGCCCAGCCGCCGGGCAAGCGGCTCCAGAATGTGCTGCTCCTGTCGGGCGGCGAGAAGGCCATGACCGCCATCGCACTGGTGATGGCCATCTTCAAGTACCGCCCAAGTCCTTTCTGCCTGCTCGACGAAGTGGACGCCCCCCTGGACGAAATCAACATCGGGCGCTTTGCCGACAAAATCCTGGAGATGAGTCAGCAGACGCAGTTCATGGTCATCACACACAGTAAAAGAACCATGGAAGCAGCGGGGACTCTGTATGGGGTAACGATGGAAGATCCCGGCATCTCCCGACTCGTCTCCGTCAGATTGTCGTAGGCAGGCCCAACGGAGTGCCGAAAGATGAAGACTTCGCTGTCTGAAAAATCCGTCGCCGGAATCATCGCTCATCTGCCACAGTCCGACGCCATCGCCCGGCCACAGGCTGCGCAGACTGAATACCGTCAGCCTGTGCATACAGTTTATGGCGGCGCGCACCTGTTCAGGCGCGACACGATGCGGAAGCTGGGAGAACTGGCACAACGCTCTCTGCACGATGCTGCGCCGGACTTCATCTCCTTTGCCCGCGCCTTCAACCTCGAAGGAGCCGCTTCGCTGCCGGATGAGGAAGCCGCCGCCGCAGCCCTGACCAGCCGGTTGAAGGAGGACGCTGAAGCCGTCAGACAGAATAATCATGCCGCCTGGTTCGCCTGGACAGTCTGTTCACGCGTGCAGGACAAACTAAAGCGCGAGCCGGTTGAAGATTACCGGCTCGATTTTGAGGATGGCTATGGATACCGCGCTGATGATGAAGAGGATCAGCATGCTCTGGCGGCTGCGACCGAGATGGCCGAAGGTCTGACGGGAAAGATGCTGCCACGGCTCATCGGTCTTCGCCTCAAACCCGTGACGGCGGAACTCGGCAGGCGCAGCGTTCGCACTCTCGATCTTTTCCTGACGCAGTTGCTCCATCTGACCGGCGGAAAGCTGCCCGGAGGTTTTCTCGTTACTCTGCCCAAAGTAACTCACCCCGAACAGGTCTCGGCCATGGCTGACATTCTGCGGCTCATCGAACAACAGACAAGGCTCCAGCCGGGCGCACTGAAAATGGAGATCATGATTGAGTCTCCGCGTGCGCTCATCAGCGAGCGCGGGGAAATCAGGCTGCCCGCCCTGATCTCAGCCGCGCAGGGCCGGTGTGTCGCCGCACATTTCGGCGCTTACGATTATTCCGCCGCCTGCAACATCGTGGCCGCCTGTCAGCACCTGCTCCATCCGGTCTGCAATTTTGCCAGGCAGATGATACAGGCCGCTCTGGCAGAAACAGGCGTCTGGCTCTCCGACGGGGCAACCAGTATTCTGCCCGTCGCTCCGCACCGTCCGCAGGGATCGCAACCGCTCACCCCGGAACAGTTGCTTGAAAATCAGCAGGTGGTTCGGCGAGCCTGGCAGATCCATTTTGACCACATCAGAAATTCACTGCGGAATGGTTTTTATCAGAGCTGGGATCTGCATCCGGCGCAACTGCCTGCCCGCTACGCGGCGGTCTATTCCTTTTTTCTTGAGCATCTGGAGAGCGCTGCGGCCCGCCTGAACAATTTCCTGGCCCAGGCTGCCAGAGCCACCAGAGTCGGGGTATTTTTTGACGATGCGGCAACCGGGCAGGGGCTTCTGAATTTCTTCCTCCAGGCCA
Organism: Blastocatellia bacterium; assembly: GCA_046331565.1. GTDB lineage: Bacteria > Acidobacteriota > Blastocatellia > RBC074 > RBC074 > DASRDU01. The sequence goes on along the minus strand of JAXLQP010000001.1, from coordinate 1,025,246 downwards.
TCAACTGCGGCGCTGTGACCGCAGATGAAGTCAACAGCCTGACCGGCCTGACCATCGAAGAACTGCAAACCGCCTCCTTCAGCCGGATCCTGGAGAACCGCCGCTGACGGTCGTCGGCCCGCCGACATCTCAGGCAAAACTTTAAGAGTTGTGGATTCAGAATCCAGCCGGACGCAGGATCGCAGGTATCACTTCAACTGTATTCAGGTAAAACAGAAAGTGCCCGGATTCCGGCTCATCGCCTCTCTGTGCCGCCACCAGAAGAAGCAGAATAATATCTGACAATGATTCCTCATTTCCGCTAGAATGTCCGGCGCTGAAGCAAATCACCCGGGACCAGAACAGGTATCAGACATGCTGCACAAGTCGGACAGATTCCTGTGTTGATTTACAGTCCGGCAGGTGTGCGTCTGCCTGCGGCTTTCTCAATCAATGACGGCGACAGGAAAAGCTCCATCATCCTGACACAGCCAGTCAGCAATTGATGCGGATCATTCCGTCAGCCCGAAATCTCAGACTAATGAAATAACGATGAAATAAAGAGACACTATGCCTGATTCACCTCACTTTGAACTGCCCGTTACCGCCGCGGCGCGAACACTTGTGGAGATGCTGCAACTGCGCTCTCAGCACTCGCCAGACCAGACCGCCTTCATCTTTCTGGCCGACGGCGATGCCGCAGAAATGCCGATCACCTACAGCGAGCTTGACCGCCGGGCGCGCGCCATCGGTGCCCTGCTCCGGCAGGAATTGTCGCCCGGTGATCGCGCCGTGCTCCTGTATCAGCCGGGTCTGGATTATGTCGCCGGTTTTTTCGGCTGTCTCTATGCCGGAGTCATCGCCGTTCCGGCCTATCCCCCGAACCCTGTCCGCCCGAAACCGACGCTGCCCAGAATTCTGACCATCGTTACCGATTCGCAGGCGGCTGCCGTCCTGACGAACGCTTCCCTGCTGGCAAAATCCGATTCGCTCTTTGAGCTGGCCCCGGAACTGGCGCGACCCCGATGGCTCAGTACCGAATCGCTGCCCGCCGGAATCGAAGAGAACTGGCAGGCTCCGGCGATTGAGCCTGATTCCGTGGCTTTCCTGCAATACACTTCCGGCTCGACCGGCCATCCGCGCGGGGTCATCATCAGCCACGGCAACCTGCTCAGTAACTGCCGCCTCATCGACCAGGGTTTTGCCATGACTGCGCCTGACCGGGGCATCATCTGGCTGCCGCCATATCACGATATGGGACTGATCGGCGGACTGATTCATCCCGTTTATATGGGCACTGAAACCATCCTGATTTCACCGGCGGCCTTTCTTCAGCGCCCGTTCCGCTGGCTGCGCGCAATTTCGCATTATCGCGGAACGGTCAGCGGCGGGCCGAATTTCGCTTATGACCTGGCGCTCAGACGCATCACGGCAGAGCAGAAAGCCACGCTCGATCTGAGCTGCTGGAAGGTCGCCTTCAACGGAGCCGAACCGGTTCGCGCCCGCACGCTCGAGGAATTTTCAAAGGCCTTTGCCGAATGCGGCTTTCAGCCTGACAGCCATTATCCCTGCTACGGTCTGGCCGAAGGCACGCTGATTGTCACCGGCGGCTCAAGAACCACCGCGCCGCAATCCTGCGCCATTGACACCGTCGCGCTCGAAGATCACCGCGCTGTCGAAACGCCGCCTGAAGCGCCGAATGCCAGAACGCTCGTCAGCAGCGGTCGCCCCCTGGGTGAGGCCGTAGTCGTGATTGCCGACCCTGAAAAACTGAGCCGCTGCCAGGCCGGTCAGATCGGCGAAGTATGGGTGGCCGGGCCGAGTGTGGCCCAGGGGTACTGGAACCGCCCGGAAGAATCGGAGCAGACCTTTCGGGCTTTTCTCACCGATACCGGCGAGGGGCCGTTTATGCGCACCGGCGATCTCGGCTTTATGAAGGATGGCGAACTGTATGTCACCGGTCGCCTGAAGGATCTGATCATTCTGGACGGACGCAATCATTATCCGCAGGACATCGAAGCTTCGGTCGAAGACAGCCATCCTGATCTTCGCCATGGCGCAGTGGCGGCGTTTTCAATTGATGTGGACGGCCTCGAACGTCTGGTCATCGTCGCTGAAGTCGAACGGACATCGCGCCTGCACCGGCAGAAGACCGGCATCGGCCCTGATTCAGGCAGCGCCGATGAAGCAGCCCGCGAAATCAGGAATGCCATCACCCGGCGCGTCGCCGAAAATCACGATGTCCGCGTCCACGAAATCACCCTGCTCAGGCCGGGCCGGATTCCGCTGACTTCGAGCGGCAAGATTCGCCGACAGGCCTGCCGGGCAGGCTTTCTGGCAGGCACACTGGAAAATCTGGAGGATTAATTTCATGAGTCTATGGCCAGCAGACAATCCCCCCGCCGCTGGCAGGCAGCCTGATGTGCAGACAATTCAGACCTGGCTGGTCGAACGGTTGTCTGACCTGCTCGGCATTGCGCCTGACAGCATTGACGTGCAACTGCCCTTTGAAAATTACGGTCTCTCGTCGAGAGAGGCGATCACCATTTCCGGCGAGCTTGAGGACTGGCTGGGGCGCAATCTTTCTCCGACGCTGATTTATGAGTACCCGAACATCGCCGCGCTGGCCGGACACCTGGCTCCCGAACCGGCGAAACCTGATCCACAGCCTGAGAGCCTGCCGGTCACAAACAGCGCCGAACCTCTGGCCATCATCGGCATCGGGTGCCGCTTTCCGGGCGCACACGGGCCTGACGAGTTCTGGAATCTGCTGCGGGATGGAGTGAACGCCATTACCGAAGTTCCCTCCGAACGCTGGAGCCTTGATGAATTTTATGATCCAGACCCGGCAGCGCCCGGCAAAATGGCCACGCGCCGGGGCGGATTCATCAAAGACCCCGATCAGTTCGACCCGGCCTTTTTCAATATCTCGCCACGCGAAGCGGCGCGCATGGAACCGCAGCAGCGCCTGCTGATGGAGACAGTCTGGGAAGCCCTCGAACACGCCGGACAACCTCCGTCATCGCTGGCCGGAACCAGAACCGGTGTCTTTATCGGCATCTCCGGTCACGATTACACGCTGCTGCAAAGCGGAGACATTGATTACCTGGACGCTTATGCCGGCACGGGCAACGCGCTTTCGATTGCCGCCAACCGGTTGTCATACTTCTTCGATTTTCGCGGGCCGAGCCTGGCGATTGATACAGCCTGCTCGTCGTCGCTGACGGCTGTTCACCTGGCCGCGCAAAGCCTGCGCCGCGGCGAATCCGACACGGCCATTGCGGGCGGCGTCAATCTGATCCTGTCACCCGAAGTCACCATCGCCCTTTCACACGCCCGCATGATGGCCCCCGACGGTCAGTGCAAAACCTTCGACGCCAGCGCCGATGGTTACGTTCGTGGTGAAGGCTGCGGCATTATTATCCTCAGGCGGTTATCGGATGCAGTTCGGGAAGGGCTGCCAGTCCTCGCCGTCATTCGCGGCACGGCAGTCAATCAGGACGGGCGCACCAACGGACTGACCGCCCCCAACGGCGCGGCGCAGCAGGCAGTCATCAACGCCGCGCTCAGCGATGCCGGAGTCTCTCCGCATTCGCTCAGCTATCTCGAAGCTCACGGCACCGGCACCAACCTGGGCGACCCCATCGAAGTTCGCGCCCTGACCGAAGTCATGCGCGACCGCCCGCTCGATCAGCCGTGCCTGCTGGGTTCGGTCAAAACCAATATCGGCCACCTGGAATCAGCCGCAGGCATTGCCGGGCTGATCAAAACCGCGCTGGCCCTGTGGCATCAGGAAATCCCGCCGCATCTGCATCTCAGACAGATCAATCCGCTGATTCCGATTGATCAGATTCCGTTTGCAATTCCGGTCACGCGCCAGCCCTGGCCGCGTGACCATCAACAGCCGCGCCGCGCCGGAGTCAGTTCCTTTGGCTTTGGCGGAACCAATGCCCACATCATTCTCGAAGAGGCTCCGCTGCCTGCAGCCAGCGAAACCGGCACTGAATCAGCATCTGCACGGCGACGCCCGCGACATCTGCTGACCCTGTCCGCGCGATCACCGCAGGCGCTCACAAGCCTGGCCGGGGCTTATCGTGATTACCTGACGGCCAGGCCGGAAATGAATATTGCCAACCTGTGCTTTTCAGCCGCGACCGGCAGAGATCATTTCAATTTCAGAGCCGCGCTGACCGCAGGCAACGGCGATGAACTGCTGGCGAAGCTTTCGGCTCTGGCAAGCGGCGATACAGCGATGGCCGAAGCCTCATCGAGAAAACCTGTCATCGCTTTTCTGCTGACGGGCCAGGGCGCGCAGTATGCCGGAATGGGTCGGCAGCTTTATGACACTCAGCCGGTGTTTCGCCGGACGCTTGATGAATGCGCTGAAATCCTGCGGCCCTATCTGCCTGAGCCGTTGTTGTCAGTCATGTTTGCCGAAGACGGGCGGACGGCGCTGATCAATGAAACGGTCTATACGCAACCGGCGCTCTTTGCCTTTGAATATGCACTGGCCCGCCTGTGGGGTGCCTGGGGCGTCACGCCCGACTACCTGCTCGGTCACAGCGTCGGTGAATATGTCGCGGCCTGTCTGGCCGGAGTTTTCAAACCTGAAGACGGACTGAAACTGATTGCCGCGCGCGGCAGGCTGATGCAGTCGCTGCCGCGTGACGGCGGCATGCTGGTGGTCTTTGCCGAACCGGCCCGCGTGGCCGAAACGCTCAGCAGTTATCCTGATGATCTTTCGATTGCCGCCATCAACGGCCCGGCGAGCGTGGTCATTTCAGGGCGGCTGACGGCTTTGCACGAAGCGCAGCGGCGGCTCGAAAACGATGGCATCACGACCCGCGCGCTGACCGTCTCGCATGCTTTTCATTCGCCGCTGATGCAGCCGATTCTTGATGAATTCGAGCAGATCGCGGCGAGTGTCAGCTACGCTCCTCCGCGCCTGCCTCTGATCTCCAATCTGACCGGGCGCCTTTATTCATCCACTGAACCGGTTGACGCCGCTTACTGGCGACAGCACCTGCGCGAAGCCGTGCAATTCAATGCCGGAATGCAGACGCTCTCCGTGCAGGGCTGTAATTTCTTTCTGGAAATCGGGCCTGATCCGGCCCTGACAGGGATGGGGCGCCGCTGTCTGCCTGACCACAAAGCCGTCTGGGCAGCATCGCTCAGACAGGGGCAGGATGAATGGAACGTGCTGACTGATGCCCTCGGCGCACTTTACCAGAGCGGCGGGGCAATTGACTGGCGCGGGTTTGATCGTGATTACCAGCGCACGCCAGTCCGGTTGCCGAACTATCAGTTTCAAAGGTCGCGTTACTGGTATGAACCGACTCCGGGCAGAAAGTCCGCTCATCAGAAATCCGCGCCTGCTGGCAGGCCGGTCAGTTCGCTGCCCGGCGTCAGGCTTTCTTCCCCGCTTGCCCTCGCCCAGTATCAGACGCAACTCAGTCTGGATTCATCAACCGGTGAGGCGAGTGAAAAACCAGCGGAACTGCTGTCTGCGGCTTTTTATCAGGCAGCCATGCTGGCCGCCGCCGATGCCACTTTCGGAGAAACGAGCCATCAGCTAAGCAACTTCGTTCGTTATCAGCCGCTGTTTCTGACAACGGAGCCGCGCCCCGTCCAGATCGTGCTGACGGAACAGGCCGGTGATGCCGTCTGCCGCATCTTCAGTTGCGAGGCCGACGGGCAGACGTGGACGCTGCACGCTTCCGCCGGGGTCGAACGATATCAGGCTGAAACTGAATCAGCCGGGACTGTCTCAGTTGATGACATCCTGACGCGCTGCCCGCATTCACTGGCTGACGATGAAATTCATCAACTGATCGCCAGCGGCAGGATTCAGGATGATTCCGGCCTGCGCGCGCTGCAACAGGTTCGTTATGGCCCTGCTGAGGCGGCAGCTCAGTTGACGCTGCCCGATCTGTCACAGCCGCGCGCTGACGTTATTTATCCGCTGGTTCTCGAAAGCTGCGCAGCCCTGCTCGCGGTTCTGACCGCAAGGCTTTTCAATCCGCCAGCGGGGACGGCTTATTTCATCTCCGGCGCTGAAAGCCTCAGGCTCAGCCGCAGGTTTGAATCCGGTCAGAGGCTGACGTGTCAGGCGGTGCTGCGCGATTCAGACAAGCTGACGGCTGATGTCAGGCTGCTTGCGGCAAATGGCGAATGCCTGCTGGAATTATCGGGCGCTTCACTTCAGACCGCTGCCCTGGCCGTGCCTGCGGCGCGCGCGGAAGTTCAGGCGGAAGAAAAACTGACGGCAGAAAGGCTCCGCAGCAGCGACGCGGCGACACGGCAGCAGTTGCTTGAATCGTTCATTCGCGCTGAGATTGCGCGCGTGATTGGCGTTGCTCCGGCGCAGCTCAGTCTCAGCCAGCCGCTCAACACGCTCGGCCTTGATTCGATCATGGCCATCGAGATGAAAAACCGGATCGAATCACAGACCGGGCTTCATCTGCCCGTCGCCAGCCTTTTGCAGGGGCCGACCGTCACCGAACTGGCCGACCAGATCGCCGCTCAGCTTCAGACCGCTGAGCTGACTGCCGGAATTCAGGATTCAGTGACGGCAGCCACCGAAGAAGAGACTGAGTTTCCGCTCTCTTATGGTCAGCGGGCATTGTGGTTTCAGCATCAGATCAGTCCGCAGGCGGTTTACAACATCATCTATGCCGTCACGATTGAGTCACAGCTTGATCTGAACCTGTTTCGTCAGAGTTGCGAAAAGCTGACGCAGCGCCATGCCGTGCTGCGTTCGACTTTTCACTTCGTCAATGGCGAAGCGGTGCAGCGCATCCATGCTGATTCCGGCGATTTCTTCCGGCACGTGGATGTCTCCGCACTTGATGAAGCCGACATCAGGCAGCGCGTGAACGATGAGGCCGCGGCTGTCTTCGATCTGGAAACAGGCCCGCTGCTGCGGATTCACCTCTTTTCAAAATCAGCGCAGGAACATGTGCTGCTGCTGACGGTGCATCATCTGGTGGTGGATTTGTGGTCGCTTTCAATTCTGCTGCAGGAACTGGGAATGCTGTATGCCACCGCAGCCGACACCGCCAGCCTGCCGCCGCTCAGGTTCCGTTATCAGGATTACGTCAGAAATCAGGCCGGGATGCTCGGCGGGCCTGCCGGTGAAAAAATGTGGCAGTACTGGCAGGGCAAACTCGCTGGCGAACTGCCCGCTCTCGAACTGCCCTGCGACCATCCGCGCCCGGCGGTTCAGACTTACAACGGCAGTTCACAGGCCTTTCAGCTTTCGCCTGAAATGACGCGGCGACTGAAGACTTTCTGTGAGCAGCAGGGCGTGACGATGTATATGGCCCTGCTGGCTGCCTGGCAGGTGCTGTTGTCGCGTTACACCGGGCAGGAAGACATCATCGTTGGTTCGCCCATGACCGGACGAACACAACCGGCGCTGGTTGATCTGGTGGGTTACTTCGTCAACCCTGTCGCGTTGCGGGCTGACCTGTCGGGCAATCCTGCATTCACGGATTTGCTGAATCAGGTCAGGCAGACGGTGCTTGAGGCGCTGGAACATCAGGACTATCCCTTCCCGCTGCTGGTCGAAAGATTGCAGGTCAGTCGTGATCCGGGCCGGACGCCGATCTTTCAAACGATGCTCGTAATGCAGCGGGCGCACCTGCTGGCCGAAGAGGGCATGTCATCGCTCGCGCTCGGCGAAGCCGGAATGGGGCTGCAACTCGGCCCGCTGAAACTCGGCTCGTTTCCGCTCGATCACCGTCAGGCGCCGTTCGATCTGACGCTGATGCTGGCCGAAACTGAAAGCGGGCTGTCCGGTTCACTCTGCTTCAACGCCGATCTGTTTGAAGCTGGCACAGCCCGGCGCATGCTCGGCCATTTTGAAACCCTGCTCGCCGCAGTCCTTGAAAATCCCGCCACGAACATTCAGGCGCTGCCGCTGCTCGCGCAGACGGAACGCGAAGACCTGCTGGCGCTGGCGCAGGGCAAAAGCAGCGCCCTGCCACCGGCTCAGTTCGTTCACGCGCTGTTTGCTGAACGCGCCCGACGCGCGCCCGACGCTGTGGCAGTGGTCTTCGGTGATGCTCAGCTTACTTACGGCGAACTTGATGCCCGCTCCAGCCAGCTTGCGCATCACCTGCAAAAGCTCGGCATCGGCCCTGACGCGCTGGTGGGCATCTGCCTTGAGCGTTCGCTTGAAATGATTGTCGGGCTGCTCGGCGTGCTCAAAGCCGGGGGCGCTTATGTGCCGCTCGATCCCGCTTATCCGGCTGATCGCCTGAGTTACATGCTGGCCGACACAGGATTGAAGGTGCTGCTGACACAGGCTCATCTCAAATCCCAAATCTCAAATCTCAAATCTGAAATTGAGATGGTCTGCCTTGATGCTGACTGGCCGCAGATTGCCGGGGAATCTGCTGAAGCGCCTGAAGTCGCGCTCGAACCGAATCATCTGGCCTACGTGATTTATACTTCCGGCTCAACCGGCAGGCCCAAAGGCGTGATGATCGAACATCGCGGCCTGACCAATCTGATTCTGGCCCAGGCCGAAGGCTTTGGTGTCAATGAAAACAGCCGGGTGCTGCAGTTCGCGTCGTTCAGCTTTGACGCTTCGGTGTCAGAGATTTTTCTGGCGCTGACTTCAGGGGCCACTTTGTATCTGGCGCAGCGCGAACAACTGCTGAGCGAAAAATCGCTGCTTGAACTGCTGCGCCGCCATGCCATTACCTGGGTGACGCTGCCGCCATCGCTGCTGGCGCTGTTTGAGCCGGTGGGCCTGCCCGCGCTGCAAACGGTCGTTTCAGCCGGTGAAGCCTGCACCTGGGAAATCGCTGAACGCTGGGGCCGGGGGCGTCATTTCTTCAATGCCTACGGCCCGACCGAAGCCACCATCGGCCCGACCTTTTATGAAGCCGTCAGCAACACGCACGGATTGCGCACGGTTCCGATTGGCCGTCCCATTTCAAATCTCAGCATCTTTCTGCTCGATCAGCACAGACAGCCTGTCCCCGCAGGCATCCCCGGTGAACTCTGCATCGGCGGCCTCGGCCTCGCACGCGGCTACCTGAATCAGCCGGAACTGACGGCGGAGAAATTCATTGCGTGGAAGTCGGAAGTCGGAAGTCGGAAGTCGGAAGCTGAAAGACAGATGACAGATGACAGATGGCAGACGGCAGATGGCAGCGAGACTGAGGCCTCTCTTCCTTCCGACTTCCGACTTCCGACTTCCGACTTCCGACTTTACCGCACCGGCGATCAGGCGCGCTGGCTGCCGGACGGAAATCTGGAACTGATCGGACGCGTTGATAATCAGATCAAGATTCGCGGATTCAGAATTGAACCCGGCGAGATTGAAAACATCCTGCGCCAGCACCCGGCAGTCCGTGATGCCGCCGTCGTCGTGCAGGAATACGCGCCGGGTGACAAACGGCTTGCTGCTTACCTGATTCCCGATCATGCGCAGACAGTTGAATTGTGGCCTTCGGTGGCCGAGTTCTTCGTCTATGACGATCTGATCTATTACGCCCTGACCCACGATGAACTGCGCAACCGGATTTACAAGACCGCGATCAATCAGCTTGTCAAAGACAAAGTCGTCGTTGACATCGGCACCGGCAAGGATGCCATCCTCGCCCGCTTCTGTCTCGAGGGCGGCGCGCGGAAAGTCTATGCCATCGAACGGATAGAAGAGACTTATCAGAAAGCCAGGGCCACGCTTGAACGGCTCGGCCTGCAGGACAGGATTACGCTGATTCACGGCGACGCGATGAAAGTCGAGTTGCCGGAACCCGCCGATGTCTGCGTCTCGGAAATTGTCGGGGCGATTGGCGGAGCCGAAGGAGCCGCCATCATCATCAATAATGCCCGGCGCTTTCTGAAACCCGGCGGCGTGATGATTCCCGACCGCAGCCTGACGCTCATCAGCGCCGTCACATTGCCGGATGAACTGCTCACACATCCCGGCTTTGGCCAGGTGCCGGGCGATTATGTCAGGAAGATTTTCGCGGAGGTGGGCCGCCAGTTCGATCTGCGCCTGAGCCTCAGGGGTGTGAACCGGTCACATCTGATTTCAAATACTGCGCCCTTTGAAGACCTGCACTTCAATCAGCCGATTGAGCCTGAAGCGCAGCACGACATTGTGCTGACCGTCAGCCGCGACGGGCGACTTGATGGCCTGCTGGTCTGGCTGACGCTCTGGACGATTGATGATGCGGTGATTGATATTCTGGAGCATGAACACGCGTGGCTGCCGGTCTGGCTGCCGGTCTTTGATCCCGGCGCGGCAGTCAGCGCGGGTGATCGCATCGAAGCGACCATCACGCGCACGCTCTGTGAAAACGGACTGAATCCTGATTTTGTCATCAAAGGACGACTCATCAGGCAGCACGGCGAAGCGATTGATTTTGCATACGCCTCGTCGCATTTCAGCCGAAGCTGGAAAGGCACGCCCTTTTACGAACGGCTGTTTGCCAATGACGAAATCACGATCAGCCCCGCTGCAACGGCGCGGCTGCCGCTTCAGGAACTGCGCGATCATCTCAGAAAACGACTGCCTGAATACATGGTGCCCTCGCACTTCACGGCGCTGGGAGCCTTTCCGCTGACTCCGAACGGCAAGGTTGATCGCAAGGCGCTGGCGGCGCTGTCCAGCCCCCAGACCACAGCCAGCGATGAACACATCGCGCCCCGCAATGAGACCGAAGAAAAGCTGATTGCCATCTGGAAGGAGGTACTCGGCACCGAAGCCATCGGCATCAATGACAATTTCTTTGAACTCGGCGGTCATTCCCTGCTGCTCGCCAAAGCTCACGGGCGATTGCAGGAAGTATTTGAGCGCGATCTGTCAATGATTGAGTTATTCAAGTACCCGACCATTCAGACGCTGGCTGGCTGGCTGAGGAGCGAAACCAATGGCGCGCCGTCTCAGGAAACACTGCAACGCAACCTGGCCAGAGCCGAAAAGCAGAAAGAACAACTGTCACATCAGCAGCGCCTGAAGGAACTCGCGCAAAGACGCCTCAACCGGCCAGCGCCGGGCAATACTGGCACGTCCCCTGTCAAACCTGCTCCAGCCGGTTCTGACTGAGTCCGTCCTTTCACCACAGACCGCATCCGTGTCATCTGCGGCCTGTTCCGAAACAGCAAGAGGGAGCAATGTCAGACATTGTTCCCTCTTCATTTTTTATGCCCTGTCAGGCTGACTTACTCTGCCGTATCAATCTGCGCTTTCTGCAATCTGCCGCTGTAATCAACGTAGATGGACTTCCATTCTGAAAAAATGTCGAGCGAGGAAACCATCGCGCCTTCGCGGTGACCGTTGCCCGTCGCCTTGGTGCCGCCGAAGGGCAGATGCACTTCAGCGCCGATGGTCGAGGAGTTGACGTAAAAAATGCCCGTCTGCATCTGCTCCATCGCCCTGAAAGCCCGATTGACATCAGCCGTGTAGATCGAAGCCGACAAGCCGTATTTCACGCCATTGCCGATGGCGATGGCTTCATCAAAATCACGGCACGGAATGACGCTGACCACAGGGCCGAAAATTTCTTCCTGCGCAATGCGCATCTGCGGATGCACATCAGTAAAGATCGTCGGTTCGATAAAGTAACCGTACTGGTAATCGCCTTTGCTCAGGCGATTGCCGCCCAGGTGCAGTTTTGCGCGGTCTTCGCGCTGCCCGATTGCGATGTAACCCATGATTTTCTCAACCGCCTGCTCATTGATCACCGGCCCGACCTCGACTTTCGGATCAAGCCCGTTCCCGATTCGCAGGGTGCGCGTGCGCTCGGACAGCTTTTCGACGAACTTTTTATAGACCCTGCGATGCACAACCAGCCGCGACGAAGCCGTACACCGCTGTCCCGAAGTGCCGAAAGCTCCCCAGACCGCGCCTTCCACGGCCAGATCAAGATCGGCATCTTCCATGATCATAATCACGTTCTTGCCGCCCATCTCCAGCGAACAGATTTTGCCAAGCCGTCCGGCAGTCTCAGCCACAATGCGTCCGGTGTCGGTCGAGCCGGTAAAGGAAACCAGATTGACGTTCGGATGCCCGGTGAGCGGCGCGCCAGCCGATTCACCTGTCCCGATCACAATATTGACCACGCCCGGCGGCAGTCCCGCATCGTTGAGCGCCCTGACCAGATTGATGGTCGAAAGCGGCGTGTCTTCGGCAGGCTTGATGACGACTGTGTTGCCGCACAACAGCGCGGGCATCATCTTCCAGGAAGGAATCGCCATCGGAAAATTCCAGGGCGTAATCAGCGAGCAGACGCCAATCGGCTGCCGCACACACATCGCAAATTTGTCCGGCAGTTCCGACGGAGTCGTGTAGCCGTGCAGCCGCCGCCCTTCACCGGCGGTATAAAAAGTCATATCAATCGCTTCCTGCACATCGCCCCCGGCCTCCTTGAGGACTTTGCCCATTTCGCGCGTCATTTCAGCGGCGAGCTGCTGTTTGCGCCCAATCAGCAACTGCCCGGCGCGATACAGAATTTCAGCGCGGCGCGGCGCAGGCGTGCCTTTCCACAGCGGCAGCGCCTCGCTTGCGGCATTCACCGCCGCTTCGACATCCTCTGAAGTCGAAGCCGGGAACCGCCCGATGATTTCACGGGTGTCCGCCGGATTGAGGTTATCCATCAATTCGCCCTGCGCAGGCCTGACCCAGTTGCCACCAATCAGGTTGCGATAGACTTCAGGCTTCGATTGAATTTTCTCTTTTGCTCTGGCCATAAGCTGATAAGTTTAATGTGAAGGATCCAGCGCCGACACCGCGTCAGCCTGCCACTGTGAGTGAATATCTGCCGGACTCAGCGCTGCCCTGCCGGGCGCAGTGGTAGTGTGGTGACACTGCAGGCAACTGATCTTTTCATCCTTCCACTTACCCGGATGACGGTGAGCCTTTTCAAGTTCGGCAAGTTTTTCAGACTTGTGACAGGCCAGACACTGATCTCTGGTCACGGCGTTCAGATGAGCCGGATTGGCGGGCATGGCTCGTGGAGTTCTGGCTCTGGTCGACAGGAAATAAAGCCCGCCGACCACAAAGACGACGATGACGACAAAGACAATGTCACGAGGTTTCATCGGGAACCAGGGATCGTTTACACACCGACAGATTTGATGAACAGGCGATTCGGCAATCTAACAGACCCCTCGAAAGCGTGTCAAATTTCGCTCGAAATAAAGATTCGTCTGCATTTATGGCAGCTTCCGGCGGCGTCAGTGTCCGAAATAAATTAAAGGGGCTCCAGAAGCCCCTTTAATTTATTTCTTTTTTATGAGCCGTGCTGGGCTCGAACCAGCGACCCTCTGGTTAAAAGCCAGATGCTCTACCAACTGAGCTAACGGCCCCCGCTAAATGAAGTTTTCAGGAAGAAACCTTATTCTGACAAGACTCCAACCAGCGAAACCGGATATTACCAGCCACTTTCAGCAGCGTCAACCCTGATGGAATTTCGCCGCAGGGAAAGAAAAAGCCGCATCCTGGATGCGGCTTTTTCTTTCCCTGCCGTGACAGGCCAAGTCAATAGATATTAAAGGAGAACTCCACGTTGCTGAGTCTGGTGGCTACCGGTTCGCCATTCTTGGTCGCTGGCTTCCACTTCATCTTTCTGGCGGCTTCGATGGCCGATTCAGTCAGACCGTCGGGAAGTCCGCGTACAACCTTGATGTCACGAACCGAGCCATCAGATGTCACAATAAAGCTCAGCACGACAGCGCCCTGAATCTTGTTCTGACGGGCCTCTTCTGTATACCTTGCCTTTTCCTTGTAAAGCAGAACCGGCTTGGTACTTAACTGCCCGTAGGGAATCAGGCCGCCTGATCCGCCAGTGCCTCTTCCGCCGCCCATACTCGGATCACCGCCACCGGCATTCATTCCGCGTCCGGGGCCGACACCGCCGCCCTCACCGGGGCCGACGCCTGTTCCGCTGCCATGGCCAATCCCGCCGCCGGTTCCCGGCCCAGGAGCGGGCGGCCCTTCAACGCCTCGCGGGTCGCCAATCGGGCCTTTCATCGTCGGCAGCGCATTCGGATCACCGAGCGCAGTCATCGGAACCTGCAAAGTTGAATTCTTGATCTTGGGCGGTTCAGGGTTGGGCAGAATGATTGGTGGTGTCAGAGACATCTTCGGCGGCACGCCCTTGCTTGGCGGAGTCGGACTCTGGCGACCGCCGCCGCCGCCGCCGTGCGCCTGCTCAATTTTCGGCTTGCTGCCTCCGGTAAAGCCGCCTTTCCCCTGCATTTCTTTGGGTACTTTTTCGGCTTTGGCCATCTCTGTGTTTTCGGTCATGATGACCTGTTCACCGCAGATTCTGAATTCGGTGTCGTTTTCCCCGCCTTTGACGATAACTTCGCGCTCGCGCCGGTCACAATTGCCGCCTTCAACCTGAACAAGATATTTCCCCGGAGCGAGACGTTTGAAGGCGGCCTGTCCCTTGTCATCCGTGACCAGGCTTTCCAGCGCATTGCGCCCGCCGGCCTCGCTGATTGTTACTTTTGCGGCGGCCACCGCGTCCAGGGCGTAATTCACCACGCTGACATTCAGCGAAGACTTCTTGCCAATCAGAGCGATCAGCAGCAAAGCGGTGAAAACAAAGGCATAAGCGATCATCGCCATGCCGACGCCGACCTGCAGGAGCTGCCGACGGCGTTTGGTCGTTCCTTCGCCTCGGATGACCTCCACGATGAATCCTTTCGGATCCCGGCGGAAATCACTCAGCGCCAGCACAATTTCCTTGCGCACGCGCTGAAAAAGCGATTCTTCATTGAGCAGAAATCTGTTGCCCTCGATCTCGCCCGGCTGAAGTCTGGGGGCTGGTTTGCCCAGATCATTAAAGAACTGGCGAATGGCTGTACTCAGTCTGACAAGCAGGCTTTCCTGTTCGGGAATGGACAGACTCAGCCCGCCGGTGCCGTTGACGGATGACGCGGCTGGCTTCGGCTTTGCTGCCGAAGCTGTTTTCTCAGACCCGGAATCGGATTTTCCAGGCTGACTTTCGCCTGTCGAGCCGTTGGCCGGACTCGAACTGAGCCGGGTGGTGACAGGTTCAGTCAGCTTCTGCGTAAACTGGCTGGCGGCAGGTGCAACGGGCGAAACGGGCACCTGCACGACCGGCTGGGTGACGTTCCGCTGCCGGGTAAATTCTTCTTTCGTCAGCAAAGCTTCTGTGTCGTTCGGGCAATACTGGAACCCTTCCGGGAACGTTGCCTGACATTTTGGGCATATCTTCATAGTCAACCTCACGATCACGAATCTTAGACTTCAGGGCAGACAAAATCAAGTTATGTCACTGCACCACTGTCTCATCCGCTGCACAGGCCAACAGACTGATCCAGCCTGCACTTTTCGCGCCTGGTGTTTCATCCCCGGAACGCTCAATTACGATTTTCTTGCAACCCCTGAGCCGGAATTTCGGAAACCAATGCCCGGTCTGATAAATTTCATCCTGTTTCGGGCCGCGCCATATGATGCCTGCTCATCATGATCGGATGCCAGCAATCTCTGCCCGCAGAGAAAATCATCGCAATTAATTCCGGTCAGGGCGCGCTTCAGTGAGGTTTGTACTGATCGAGCTTTCGATACAGCGTTTTGCGCCCGATGCCCAGCAGTCGGGCAGCCCTGGCCTTGTCACCATTGGTATGAATCAGCGTCTGTTCAATGACGCGCCGTTCAACCTCATCCATCGGTGTGGGAATGGACAATTCGATCAGGCTGTTCTGCTCAATCGAAGCATGCGCGCGAATCGGCTCCGGCAGATCGTGTTCAGTAATCAGCCGCCCGGCAGCCACGATCACGGCGCGTTCAATACAATTTTCCAGTTCGCGCACATTGCCGGGCCAGTCATACCCTTTCAGAATACTGAGCGCCCGGTCAGTAATCCCCTGCACGCGCCGCCCGCTGCGCTGCTGGTAATGATCAATGAAATGCGCCACCAGTGAGTAAATGTCCTCAGGTCGTTCCCGCAGCGGCGGCAGATGAATCGGGTAAACATTAAGCCGGTAATACAGGTCGCGCCGGAAGCGCCCTTCGGCAATCTCTTTTTCCAGATCCTTGTTGGTCGCCGCGATGACGCGCACATCGGTTCTGATGATTTCAGTGCCGCCGACGCGCGTCAGTTCGCCGTCCTGTAACACGCGCAACAGACTGACCTGCGCGGCCAGGCTCATCTCGCCAATTTCATCCAGAAAAAGCGTCCCGCCGTTGGCCTCCTCAAAGCGGCCAATCCGGCGCGACCGCGCATCGGTGAACGCCCCGCGTTCGTGACCAAACAGTTCCGTTTCAAGCAGCGCCTGCGGAATCGCGCCGCAGTTGATTTTGACAAAGGGCCGGGAAACGCGCCCGGAATTGAACTGAATCAGACTGGCGATGAGTTCCTTGCCCGTGCCCGATTCGCCCTGCAACAGCACTGTCGTCTGGCTGTCGGCCACCGACAGCGCCATTTCAATTGCGCGGCGAATCTTCATCGAAGAACCAATGATGCGTTCGCCTGAACGGACATCGTTCAATTCACGTTTGAGCCTGATGACTTCTGCCGCCAGGCGGTCTTTTTCGAGCGCAATGCCAAGCTGCGTCGAGATGCCCGTCAGCAACTGCGTTTCATAATCTGAAAAGCGGCGCGCTTCGGAATGCCAGACCAGCGCCACAATCCCGAAAATCCGATCCCTGACGGCAATCGGAGCGATCAGGGCTGACTCGCCGCGAATCAGATTCGACAGCAGGTAACGCGCCAGCGGCGACTGCCGGGCATACTCCAGTTTCAGCACAGTTCCTTCATTCATCGCCTCGCGCACCAGCGGATGATCGGGCAGCCGGATCGAACGCGCCCCGCGAAAACGCGACTCCACAGACTTTCGCAGGTCAAAGCCGCGTCGTGATCGCAACTCCTCAAAATGCAGTTGCTCTCCGGCCAGATCCAGCACGCCGATACAGCCGTAATCGGCCCGCAGCAGTTCGAGCGCCTTGTCGATCACGAAGGCCGTAATGTCACTGAAATCGTTGCGCGTGTTGATGTCGTTGGAAATCTCCAGCAAAACTCTGGTGATTTCGACTTCCCTTTCCTTTTCAGCATAGAGCCGCGTGTAAATCAGTCCGATGGTGATCTGCTGCGCCAGCCAGCCCACCAGTCCGACCTCAAATTCTGTCCAGTCGTGCGGGCCGTAACAATAATGCAACCCCATCACGCCGAGCAGTTCCTGATTGAAGACGAACGGCACGATCAGAATCGAACGAGTCCCGATCAACTGGCAGGCCGTGCGAATCCAGATCGGCGCTTCGCTCGTGTCATTGACCGCATAAGGCCGGGCCTGCGGCAGCCAGTCTTTCATCCGCTCGGTCGGAATCAGGTAATCAGGAATGTTGACTCCGACACCTGAGCGCAGGCGGTCATCGGCCCTGAATTCATAGTTGACCCGAAAGCCGCCCTCGCGCGTCGGCATAACGATATTGACACGATCAACTCCCAGGCGTTTCCCCACTTCATTAACTGTCGCCTGTAAGAACCGATCCAGATCAATGACGCTGCTGAGCGAGGGATGGACGCGGCTCAGTATCTCCTCGCGGGCTTCGTAAAGCTCGATGAGCCGGGACTGGCTGAGATCAGTGTGGAGTTCCTTTTCGATTTCCATCAATGAATGTACTGAAGATTCGGGGCTGCCGCCTCAGGCGGAGATTGAGGTCACTGAACCATAATCGTGAGAAAACGAGCGAAATTCCGGGCGCGGACTGGCCACCGGCAAACCCAGCACTTCGGCCCACGAACGCCTGACCGGCCAGCCAAGCTGCACTTCAAGTTCGCCAACCGTCAGACCATCCAGAAATTTCAGATCAGGCTTGCGATAACAATCCGGCGGGATCAGCAGAAAATCGCCTCTGAACTGCTTCGCTGCGGTCACGAAATCAATACCCGACAACAAACCTGCCACCGTCACGCCGCGCCCGAAAAAGACATTTTCAACCGCAACCGCGTGCAGACGGGTTCCGAAGCGTTCATTGATTTCAGCGACTAAATCACGCAGCACCGGATAGAAAAGCAGCCCGGTCGCCACTGTGCCATTGATGCGCCAGGCCTGCGCTGCCGTGAACTCGCCGCGTTCGCGCATTTTTTCAAGCTGCGACAGGCGCTTGCGGTGATCTTCCAGATACTGCCGCACCATTCCGACACCGTCTTCGATCTGCGGGTAAGTGGCGTCCTCAGCCGCGTGGCCGCGCACAATGCGGTAATGCGGGCGCGACGGAACGGGCCGACCGGCGCGGATGTAAAACTCATCACCGAGAAATGCAAACGGAGTTCCCATCCGGGCCTGCATCTCTTTCTGTACCGGCGTCACCAGATCAATGATTTCCCCGCAGTATTCATCAGTCACAGGCACCAGCCGGTCACGGTATTTGTGCGTGTCGGTAATGCCGAGCGGAACAATCGCGGTTGAAATCACTCCGGGATGCAGCGCCGCCAGATCGTGAATGGTTTTGATCAGGTGCGCGCCGTCATTGATCGTCGGACACAGCACCACCTGCGCGTGGATTTCGATGCCGTGATCAATGAAATGCCGCAGCTTTTCCATCAGATCATCGCGGCGGTTGACGCCCAGCATATACGAACGCAGTTCCGGATCGGTCGTGTGAACCGAAACGTATTGCGGCGTCAGTCGCTGCTCAATGACCCGTTCAATTTCTGACTTTGCAATCGTCGTCAGGGTTGAGTAATTGCCGTACATAAACGAAAAGCGCACATCCTCATCGCGCACAAAAAGCGATGGACGCGCGCCTTCCGGATTCTGCTGAATAAAACAGAAGATGCAGTCATTACCGCACTGGCGCGGCACCATCGGCTCAAACTCAACTCCCCACCGCTCACCTTCATCCTTTTCAACTTCGACCTGCCACTCTTCGCCATTTTCCTTGATGACTTCGAGCGTCAGCACTTCCTCGCCAGCCGTCAGAAAGCGAAAGTCCAGGGCATCGCGCACCCGCCGCCCGTTGACAGTCCAGACCCTGTCGCCGGGCGCGAGTTCCAGTTCCTCAGCCAGTGATTCCGTTTCGACCTCAATAATCCTGATGCCTTTTGCCATGCTTCCTGCTTTTACTGCTCAAAGTTACCTGCTGCCTCCCGGCGCTCCTGATCTGATTGAATCACTGAGACTGATTCGTTGCTGACAGCAATTATTCAATTCGTTATCAGACGGAAGTGCCGGGAGGGTGATGCTCATTGCTGTTTGTCCGGCCAGATCAGATCAGCGACTCGATGGCCTGATGCTCCAGGCCCTGCGATTCGGCCACCGGCTGATTGGTCAGATAACCGTTGTATGTGTTCACGCCGTTTCGCAGATGCTCATCCTTTGCAATTGCATCCCTGAATCCGCGATTGGCCAGCTTCACGGCATACGGCAGCGTGGCGTTGGTCAGCGCAAAGGTTGATGTGCGCGGCACGGCTCCGGGCATGTTCGCCACGCAGTAATGCAGCACGTCATCAACATAGAATGTCGGATTGCTGTGAGTCGTCGGATGCGTGGTTTCAATGCAGCCGCCCTGATCAACCGCCACGTCCACAATCACGGCTCCCTTGTGCATGGTCTTGAGCATGTCGCGCGTCACCAGCATCGGCGCGGCGGCTCCGGGAATCAGCACTGCGCCAATGACCAGATCAGCATCGGCGCAGGCATCCTGCACCGTGTAGGGATTGGAAACCAGTGTCTTGATGCGCGAGCCGAAAATGTCATCCAGGTAACGCAGGCGATCAAGATTCTTGTCCAGCACAACGACGTGCGCGCCCAGACCGACAGCCATTTTGATTGAATTGATGCCGACGACACCGCCGCCGATGATGACTACTTTGGCGGGCAGCACGCCGGGCACGCCGCCCATCAGCACGCCGCGCCCGCCTTCGGGTTTTTGCAGGTAATGTGCGCCGACCTGCACCGCCATGCGTCCGGCCACTTCGGACATTGGAGTCAGCAGCGGCAGATGACCTTCATTATTGGTAATGGTTTCGTAAGCGATGCCCGTCACCTTGCGCTTCAGCATGACCTGCGTCAGTTCGTGCGCCGGAGCGAGGTGAAGATAAGTAAACAGAATCTGGCCTTCGCGCATGCGTTCGTATTCAGGCCCGACGGGTTCCTTGACCTTGACGATCAGATCGGCGCGCTGCCAGACCTCGTCAGCCGAAGCGACGATCTGACCGCTGGCGCTGATGTATTCATCATCAGTAATCCCGCTGCCTTCTCCGGCTTGCTGTTCGATCAGCACGGTATGACCGGCGGCGCTGAGCGTTTTGACTCCGGCAGGAGTCAGCCCGACCCGGTATTCGTTATCCTTAATCTCTTTGGGCAATCCAATAATCATTGTGTCTCCTTTGCTGGCTCACCTGTTAATGGCTTCAAAGCTGTAATTCAAATGTGTGAGAGTAACAGACGAACGCCCTGAATAAAAGTTGATGGAAGACTGCTTAACGGGTAAATAACGACAACCCATTTTACTGTTTTTTCTGACAAAGAACAGTTGCCTCGCCCTGCCCCGTTCTGACTGAATCTCAGAACCATGAATGCCACACGGTGCAGATCGCTTCCACAATCATCAGCCATTGCCCGCTGAATTTCAGCAGCGTAACCAGCAAGCAGTTCCAGATGTTCAGATCAGATTGCAGGTGAATGTACGGTGCTGGCTTGCCAGATCGAGAGCCGTCCTCAGCTCAATCAGAAGCAGCATATTTACAGAAACCAGTGAGGCAGGATAACTGCAGCTCCGTCAGGAGCGGCCTGTTGATAGAAATCAGCTCCGCGTAATTTCCGCGTAATTTCCGCAGCTCCGTCAGGAGCGGCCTGTGTCCGACTCGCCGCATCTGCCGCTCCTGACGGAGCTGGTCGGCTGACTGGCTCACGATCTATAAACAGCACGCTCCTGACGGAGCTGAAGCCAGGGGCAATGCAATCACGTGGGTACGCACGCTTCCAGCGTGCAGTGCTACGCGGAAACAACGACAGCATAAAAAGCCCGGCACGCTGGAAGCGTGCGTACCCAGGTGACCGCATTGCCCCTGGCTCGCAACTTCAGTCCCGGATCAGATTTCAGATCGGTGCAGGGATACAACCAGTGTTGCGCGATTCTGGCAAATCGCGCGGAATCCGTGATCGGCCCGCCCGCGTGAACTGCGCGATTCTGGCAAATCGCGCAACACATCCCGGATACACCATTGAAAACTGATCTGATCTCAGAACAGCAACAATTCTTCAGGTTCGTTATCAGACTGAATTTGTTTTTTTTTCGGCTGAAGGAATGAAACGCGGGAAGTTGCGCGTGAGAGGCAGCAATCAGGACTGACCGCTGCGAATCTGCTCGAATGATTGCAGCAGATTCGCAGCGGCGTGCTGTGGTTTGTCTGCACTATCGTTCAGTAATGGCTGACGTGCAGGCGGCTGTGAACTTCTCTGACGCCGGACACCGAATCGGCGATGTCCTGGATCAGGTGTTTTGCATAACGGCTTTCGACCGTACCGCTCAGCGTGACTTCGCCGTTATTGACATTGACTTCGACATCGCTCGGATCAATCTCCTGATGATCGGTCAGTTGTTCGCAGATGTCTTCATAGATGCGCGCATCTGATCGCTGATAACCGCGCGGGCCGCGACCGGCATAAGTGCGGGGCTGGTTCATTTCAACCGGACGACTTTCATAACGCGCATATCCTGAACTGATTTCTGAGCCGGGCTTGCGTGTGGCGAGCGGGCCATCAACCGCCCGCCTGATTTCGGATTCAGGATAGTCTTCACGCGCCCGGTCAAGCCTGCGTCGTCGTTCAGCCGCATCATCACCGAGCCACGACAGAACGGCATCACCGGCGCGCTCGACGGCGCCGCGTTCATCATAGTCAGGGCGGGACCTTCTTCTCTCATCCCTGCGGTCATCGCCAAATCGCGTCGGCCAGTAATCGGATAAATATCTTCGCTCTCTTTCTTCACGTCGCTGGTCTTCTCTGTCCATGCGTACCTCTCTTTCTTACGTGGTTGCGCTGCGGCTGCGCTGTTCTGAAGGCGGGATGTCACCTGACATCAGGCTTTCAATGTGGCGACTGATGCGCAAACGGTTGTGAACATCTCTGACACCGGCCACCGAATCAGCCACATCCTCGGCAATCCGCCGGGCATCACGACTCAGCACAGTCCCTTGCAGAGTGACTTCGCTGCCGCTCACACTGACTTCGATTTCAGTTGCGTCAAGGTGCGGATGCGCCGTCAGCCGGTCATTCACGTCTTCCCGGATGCGTTCATCTGAACGCTGATAATTTTTCGGGCCGCGTCCGCGAAATGATGGCGGCTGATCACGTTTGATATTGTCTGCCGGGCCGCCGGTATAAGGGCTGCGCCTCTGATCATCACGATATGTTGCCATCGCTGTTCCTCCGGGGCGATTGTTTTCATGCTGAACTTCAAACCTGCAATCGTCGGTGCGAAAGCGCACACAGGCCTGTCTGACTGAGCTGCCATTCATCAATCAGGCGCGCTGCTGCCGGTGTTTGCCTTCGGCAAATTCCTCGATCATTTTCCGATTGAAGGCCGGAATGTCGTCAGGCTTGCGACTGGTGACGAGGCCCCGGTCGGTGACAACTTCCTGATCAACCCACTGCGCCCCGGCATTTTTCAGATCGGTCTGAATCGTTTCATACGAAGTCATTTTGCGCCCCTGTACGACGCCGGCATCAATCAGCGTCCACGGGCCGTGACAGATTGCCGCGACCGGTTTGCCTGCGTCGAAGAAGGCTCTGACGAATTGCAATGCCTGCTGATTGCGCCGCAGGTGATCGGGATTCATCACGCCGCCGGGCAGCAGCAGCGCGTCGTAATTGTTCGCGTCGGCCTGACCGAGCGGCACATCAACCGGGAACTGATCGCCCCACTGGGTATGCTGCCAGCCTTTGACTTTCCCTTCGGCTGGCGAAACAAGCTGTGTCTGCGCCCCGGCGTCTTCCAGCGCCTTGCGCGGCTCGGTCATCTCGACCTGCTCAAAGCCGTCAGCCACCAGAATGGCGACCTTCTTTCCTTCAAGTTTCTTATTCATGTTCGACCTCCTTTACCGACTGTGACCTGTCTGCAACTGTGACAGCAGATGCATACAGGTGTTCGGTCTGATTCAGGCTGTGCTGATGATTGCCATGACGTTCTTTGTCGGGACACTGCTCTGTACGGCAAGCCGCATTCCCGAAGCCCGCTACATTCAGGCATGCATCTTGCTCCTGAACTGATTCAACAATGAATGTCTGACAGAGAGTCCTTGAAATGATTCACATGGAGGGAGACGAGATGAGTTTCTTAACCGATATTCAGAAGCTGCGTGACCGCGCGCGGCAGCAGATCGAGAACGGGCCGGTGACGCCGGATTACGGGCTTGATCGTGAACGCGCGGCTGCCGTTCTCAATGAAGCCCTGGCGACCGAACTGGTCTGCGTACTGCGCTACCGCTTTCATTACTACATGGCCAGCGGAATTCATTCCTCAGCCGTCGCTGAAGAATTTCTGGAGCATGCAAACGAGGAACAGGCGCACGCCGACAAACTGGCCGAGCGCATCAAACAGCTTGGCGGCAAGCCGGAGATGAATCCGGCGGTCTTTCCGCAACATAGTCACAGTGAATACAAGGAAGGCAGTTCGCTGGCTGATATGATCCGCGAAAATCTGATTGCCGAACGCATCGCCATTGAAAGCTACCGCGAAATGGTGCGCTTTTTCGGTGACAAGGATCCGACCTCGCGCATTCTGATGGAACAAATTCTGGCCAACGAGGAAGAGCATGCCGACGAAATGGCCGACCTGCTCTTTGCGGTCGAACCGCAGACCGGCAACGAACCGCGCCGTCTTTACTTCAACGATGAAATTCCCGGCCAGGCCGGAACCGGACAACCTGTGACCGAGCAGCCGCAGGCGCAGCAGAAGAAATCGGGTCGCTAGCGCGCAAATTACCTTTCGTGTCAGAAAGCGTATCAGCATGCCGCTCTGGTTACAGGCAGGGTTATGGGGATTGCTGGCCGGTTCGGCGCTGCTCGTCGGCGCGCTGGCGGGCTTCTTTGCGCGCGTGCCGCAGCGGCTGATCGCCGCCATTATGGCTTTCGGCAGCGGCGTGCTGATCTCCGCGCTTTCATTCGATCTGATGGATGAGGCTTACAAACGCGGCGGCTTTGATTCAACTTCCGCAGGCTTCCTGGGCGGCGCGGCAGTTTACACAGCCATCAACTGGTATCTGTCGCGCCGGGGAGCGAAACATCGCAAGCGTTCCGGCTCACAACAGCCGTCAGAAAGCGAACAAAGCGGCAGCGGCCTCGCCATCGCCGCCGGAGCATTGCTTGACGGCATTCCCGAATCAATCGTCATCGGCGTCAGCATGATCGCAGGCGGCGCAGTCAGCACCGTGGCGGTCGTCGCCGTCTTTCTCTCGAACGTTCCTGAAGGATTGTCGAGCGCCGCCGGAATGAAAAACGCCGGACGTTCATCCGTCTATGTTTTTGGCGTCTGGGGCGCGATCACAGTGATTTCAGGACTGGCCGCGCTCGCCGGTTATGCGATCTTTCGCGGCCTGTCAGCCGATGTCATTGCCGCGACCACAGCCGTTGCCGCCGGAGCGATTCTGGCAATGCTCGCTGACACGATGATTCCCGAAGCTTTTGAAACGGCGCACAGCTTTGCCGGACTGATTACAGTCGCAGGCTTTCTGGTTGCCTTTCTGCTCACACGGCTGAACACCTGAGGATTCAGCCAGCCCCTGACACTTTCCCGCCCCGTGAGGTCTTTTTATGGCAGTTGCAATTCGTACCAAATTACCGCCTTCGCCTGAACAGTCACAGCAGGCCACAGGAATTACTGAAACACTGATGATTGATGCCGAATCGCTGGAACGCGACCTGCGCGCAGTTGTGCGCGGCGAGGTGCGTTTCAGTGCGGCTGATCGCGGCATGTATTCAGCCGATGCCTCCAACTACCGCATGATTCCGCTCGGCGTGGTGCTGCCGCTCGATGCCGAAGACGCTGTCAATGCCGTTGCGGTCGCGCGTCGTTACGGCACACCGATCTTTGCGCGCGGCGGCGGCACTGGCATTCCGGGGCAGACAGTCAATGACGGACTGCTCTTTGATTTTTCAAAATACATGCATCGCGTGCTGGCGCTCGATCCTGACAGGCGGCGCGCCCGCGTGCAGCCCGGCACGGTGCTTGACACTTTGCGCGCCGCTGCTGAAAAACATCATCTGACTTTCGGCCCTGATCCGGCGACGCACAGCCGCTGCACGCTTGGCGGAATGATCGGCAACAATTCGTGCGGCATTCATTCGGTGATGGCCGGGCGCACTTCGGACAACATCGCCGCGCTCGATGTGCTGACTTATGACGGCACGCGCATGCAGACTGGCGAAACGAGCGACGAAGAGTTTCAGCGCATCATCAGCGCGGGCGGCAGGCGCGGCGAAATTTACGCGAAGCTGCGCGACTTCAGAGACAAATACGCCGATCTGATTCGCCGCGAGTTTCCGCGGATTCCGCGCCGCGTGTCGGGTTACAACCTGCCCGAACTGCTGCCTGAAAATAAATTCAATGTCGCCCGCGCCCTGGTCGGTTCTGAATGCACCTGCGTGCTGGTGCTCGAAGCCGAAACGGTGCTGGTTGAAAGCCCGCCCGTGCGTTCGCTGCTCGTGCTTGGTTACAAGGACATTTTCACCGCCGCCGATCACGTCACTGAGCCGCTGCCGTTTCATCCCATCGGCCTTGAAGCGATGGACGACCGCATCATTGACGATATGAAAAAGAAAGGCATTCACCCGCCCAACCTCAACCTCATGCCCGCAGGTCGCGGCTGGCTGCTCGTTGAATTCGGCGGCCATAACAAGGCCGAAGCTGATGCCAGTGCGCGCCGCCTGATGGATGAACTCAAAAAGAAACCAGATCCGCCTTCGATGAAACTGTTCGATGATCCGAAACAGGAAGCACTGGTCTGGCACTTCCGCGAAGAAGGCCTGGGCGCGACGGCCAAGGTTCCCGGCGAGCGCGAGAATCACGAAGGCTGGGAAGATTCAGCCGTGCCGCCCGACAAACTCGGCTCATACCTGCGCGCGCTGAGCGGGTTGATGGACAAATACAATTATCGCGGCGCGCTCTATGGTCACTTCGGCCAGGGCTGCGTGCATACGCGCCTTGATTTCGATCTTGAAACCGCTGACGGCATCGCGCACTTTCGCCACTTTCTCGAAGAGGCCGCTGATCTGGTCGTCAAAAACGGCGGCTCGCTGTCGGGCGAACACGGCGACGGCCAGGCGCGCGGCGAACTGCTGACGCGCATGTTCAGCCCCGAAATGATGCAGGCCTTCCGCGAATTCAAAACCATCTGGGATCCAGGATGGAAGATGAATCCGGGCAAGCTGATTGAACCTTACCGCGTGGATGAAAACCTGCGCTTCGGCACTGATTACAATCCGCCGCAGTTGAAGACGCACTTTCAGTTTCCCGATGACAAATTCAGTTTTGCGTGGGCGACTGAACGGTGCGTCGGCGCGGGCGTCTGTCGCAGGCACGGCGGCGGGACGATGTGTCCGAGTTATATGGTCACGCTCGAAGAAAAGCATTCGACGCGGGGCCGCGCCCGCCTGCTTGGTGAAATGGTGCGCGGCGAAACGATCACTGACGGCTGGCACAGCGAAGCCGTCAAAGAGGCGCTTGACCTGTGCCTCGCCTGCAAGGGCTGCAAGGGCGAATGCCCCGTGCAGGTTGATATGGCCGCGTACAAATCGGAATTTCTTTCGCATTATTACGAAGGCCGATTGCGTCCGCGCACAGCCTGGACGATGGGGCAGATTCATCTGTGGTCACGACTTGCCGCGCTGGCTCCGCAAATTGCCAACTTCTTCACGCAGACTGCGGGCTTTCGTGAGATTGCCAGACTGGTCGCTGACATTGACCCGCATCGCACCATTCCCGCGTTTGCGCCGTTCACTTTCAGGGAGTGGTTCCGGCAGCGCCAGTCACAAAACGGTAAAGCCGCAGGCGAAGCGGTGATTCTGTGGGCTGACACCTTCAATAATCATTTTCATCCGGCCACTGCCCAGGCAGCGGTTGAAGTCCTCGAAGCCGCCGGGTTTCGCGTCGTCGTGCCGATGCGGGATTTGTGTTGTGGCCGCCCGCTGCACGACTGGGGGATGCTCGATCAGGCCCGCCAGCGAGTGCGTGAAATTCTTGAGGCGCTCAAAGCTCCGATTGAAGCGGGCGCCAGCGTCGTTGTGCTGGAGCCAAGCTGCGCTTCGGTCTTTCGTGATGAACTGCTCAACTTCTTCCCGAATGACGAAAACGCAAAGCGTCTGAGTCAGCAGACCATGCTGCTCAGTGAATTTCTGGAACGCAAAGCGCCGCATTTCAAAATTCCCGCACTGACTCAGCGCGCTTTGGTGCAGGGCCACTGTCACCACAAATCGCTCTGGAAGATGGATGACGAGGAAGCAATCCTGAAAAAAATGAAGGTTGATTTTGATGTGCCTGATTCAGGCTGCTGCGGAATGGCCGGAGCGTTCGGCTTCGAGCGCGGCCAGCATTATGAAGTTTCGCTGCAATGCGGCGAGCGTGTGCTGCTGCCCGAAGTCCGCGCCGCAGCGAAAGACACCATCATCATCGCAGACGGTTTCAGTTGCCGTGAACAGATCGCGCAGACCACCGACCGCCAGGCGCTGCACCTGGCGCAGGTGATTCAGATGGCGCTGAACAATCAGCCCGCGCAGGATTATCCTGAACGGACTGCGCTCAAACCTGAGCCGCTTTCGTCAGATCATCGCGCCCTCAAAACCGCCGCCATCGTCGGCGCGGGAATGCTCGTCGGTGGTTTGTTGTGGTGGAGTTTCAGAAAGCGATAGTGAAAGATCATCATCAGAGTCAAACTCTGCGCCTGGGTACGCACGCTTCCAGCGTGCTCCTGCTGCGCTGAGACAATAATGGCCCCAAAGCCCTGCACGCTGGAAGCGTGCGTACCCAGGCGCAGAGTTTGACTCTGATGATCTGCAATTGCGGCGGCCTGTTCTGATCCGGTATGTTTACGCCGGAGGACAGGCGCATGAACACAGGGTCAGCAGCTTCAGCCGCAGATGACAGTCCTGAACTTTTCAGGCAGCAGGAAATCACTTTGATTCTGCTCAATCTGTCGGTGATTGCGGCTTTGTTGCTGGTTCATACGGCGTTCATTTCCCTGCTTGGCGTTCCGTCGCGGCTGCTGGTGCTGGCGCTCGCGCTGCGCTTCGTGCTGCTGCTCGCAGAACTGATCTGGTGGCAGCGGCTGCGCGCGCCGATCAATCCTGTCATCACTGCCTGCTGGCCGCATTACTTTATCTGGATCAACATCGCCTTTGCCTTTCTGGCCTCGCATCTGGGCGGAGCGGCAGACACGCATTACTCGGTGCTGATGGTGCTGCCGGTCATCGCCGCCGCTTCGCGCTTCAGCCTGCCCGGCACGCTCGCCGTCACTGCCGTCGCCATTGCGCTGACAATTCTTGAGGTCTGGCTTTATTTTCGTCAGCACCCGCCGTCACAGTTCAGCGAATATTTCGAAGCCGCCACCGTCTCGCTGATCTTTCTGGTGGTGGCGCTGGTCGTCTGGCCGCTGGTGCGTCATCTGCGGCAGGAACAGGAAAAGCTCAAAGGCAGTTATGCTGAACTCAAACAGATGCAGGAGCGTCTGGTCGCTGAAGAAAAACTGGCCGCAGTCGGCAGGCTGGCCGGTGGCATCGCCCACGAAATTCGTAACCCGGTCGCTATGATTGCAAGTTCGCTCACCACTGCCGGTCAAAGCCACGACGCGGCGATGCGCGCTGAAATGTTCGCCATCGCTTCGCAGGAAGCCGCGCGCCTTGAACGCCTGACGACTGAGTTTCTGACCTATGCGCGTGGCCGCGAGCCGGTGCGGCAAACGGTGAATCTGAGCACGACGCTCGGCTATCTGCTCAGCCTGATCAAACCAAAGGCCGCTGAATCAGGCATCAGTATCAGGGCTGATTATCCTGCTGATCTGACTGCGCGGGTGGATGATTTTCAGCTTCAGCAGGCGCTGCTCAACCTGCTCAACAATGCGCTCGAAGCCACGCCGCGCGAAGGCCGGATTGTCATCACAGCGCAGACAGGAGCGCAGCGCGAACTGGTTATTTCTGTTCTGAACACCGGCCCGGCAATTCCCGCTGAAATCGCGGCGCGAATTTTCGAGCCGTTTTTCAGCACGAAAAACAAGGGCACCGGCCTCGGCCTGGCCATCGTGGGCAACATCGCGCAGGCGCACGGCGGGCGCGTCGAGCTGACCCGCAACGAAAGCGATGCCGTGCAGTTCACCCTCACCATTCCTGACATCAACAGCAGTGTGAATCCGGACGGAGCAAACCATGTCGCGCATTCTGATCGCTGATGACGAAGACAACCTGCGCCGCATTCTGGCTGTCATTCTGAAGGAAGACGGACACGCAACAGTTGAAGCCGCAGGCCTCGGCGCAGCCCTGAAGCTGCTCGCTGAACAGACCTTCGATCTGGTCATCACCGATCAGAAAATGCCCGATGGCGACGGGCTTTCGCTGATTGCCGCGTGCCGCGACAATGACCCCACGCTGCCGGTCGTGATGCTGACGGCTTACGCTTCAATTGAACTCGCCGTTGAAGCGATGCGGCTGGGCGCATTTGATTTCATCTCAAAACCGTTTGTGCCTGAAGTTGTCAGAGCCACCGCCAGGCGCGGCTGCGAACGCGCTGCACTGCTGCGCGAAAACGCCAGGCTGAAGGATGAAGTCAGCCGCCTGAGTGTGTCTGACGAAATCATCGGTCGCAGCGCCGCCATCAGCACGCTCAGAGAAAACATCGCGCGCGTCGCGCCGACTTCGGCCACCGTGCTGATTACCGGCGAAACCGGAACCGGCAAGGAACTCGTCGCCCGCGCCATTCACAAAGGCAGCCCCCGCGCCGCTCAGCCCTTCGTTGCCGTCAACTGCGCGGCCTTTCAGGAATCGCTGCTCGAAAGCGAACTGTTCGGCCACGAACGCGGCGCTTTCACGGGCGCTGACCGTTCACGCCATGGCCTGTTTGAAGCGGCTCATCGCGGCACGCTTTTTCTGGATGAAACCGGAGAGATGTCATTGCCCCTGCAGGCTCGATTGCTGCGCGTGCTGATGGACGGTCAGATTCAGCGTGTCGGCGCGACGACACCGCGCCGGGTTGATGTCAGAGTCATTGCCGCCACTCACCGCGATCTGCTGCGCATGGTCAGAGAAGGCACCTTTCGTGAAGACCTTTACTTTCGCCTCGCCGTTGTGCCGCTTTCGATCCCGCCCCTGCGCGCCCGGCCTGAAGACATTCCACTGATGATTGAATATCTCTCCGCTCAGGTAGCGCGCGATCTGAAATTCCCGCGCCGCCGTTTCAGCGCCGATGCGCTGGCGAAGCTGACGCATTACAGCTTTCCCGGCAATGTCCGCGAACTTCGCAACCTGATTGAGCGGGCTTACATCCTGTCACACAGTGATGTGATCGGCCCTGCCGACCTGCTGCTGCTCGCGGATGAAAAACCTGTGGCGATCAGTACTGCGCCTCAGTCCACTGATCCGCTGCAAAACTGGCTGGCCTCGCTGCCCGATGAAATCAGCCTGCGCGAAATGCTCGAAACAATCGAACGCGAACTGATCAGCCGCGCCCTTCAGGCTGCCGGAGGCGTGCAGGCCGAAGCCGCGCGGCGATTGCACCTGACCCGCAGCGATGTCGGCTACAAAATCCGCAAATACGGCCTCGATCACCATCAGCCTTCCTGAGGTGAATTGTTTTTCTCCACTAAGCCACACGAAGATTCACGAAGAGAGTTCAGCAACTTTCAGAGCGCGGAGCGTGATTGATGCTGCTCATATCACTGAAAAATGCCGTAACGAGGCCTGGCCCTGCTTCGTGAATCTTCGTGTGGCTTCGTGGAGAAAACCTTTTACTTCCTGTCAGAAAATTGATACGACACCGGCGCTGTTGTCTGAAAATTCAGACAAGACATTGACCGCACACGCCACTTCACACCCATAAACCCGCCGGAATCAGCAACCAGATTTTCTCAACCGACGGCACGAGCTTTGCCATTACTGACGGCGCGCAGGTCACAATGGCTGTGCGAAGTAACCTGAGACGAAGGAGGCCACAATTATGTTTGCTCAAATTCCGGCCTGGGATGCGCTGCATCCGCTGGTCATTCATTTCCCGATTGCGCTGCTGCTGACGGTGCCGGTGCTGCTGGTCACGGGTCTGATCTGGCAGAAAAACAGTCGCGGGCTTTATCTGTCGGCGCTGGCGCTGATGATTATCGGCACCATTGGAACCTGGCTGGCCATCGCTACCGGTGAAGCCGGTGAAGGCATGGCTGAACGCATTGCCGGAGCCGAAGCCGTATTGCACCGGCACGAAGAACTGGCTGAAATCACCCGCACGATTTTTACGGCGCTGACACTGATCTTTGCCGCGATGCTGTTTGCGCCGCGCCTGCTCAAGAAAGAACCGGGTCGCCGCACCGCGACTGTCGTGACTTCGGCGTTTTTGTTGTTCTATCTGGCGGGAACTGTCGTGCTGGCTTCGACCGCGCATCAGGGCGGGCGGCTGGTGCATGAGCTTGGCGTCAGAGCCGCCATCAGCCCTGGCGCGACAGGCGGCGAGGCGGGCAATCCTGCCGTGATGTCAAAGGAGAAGGCCGGAAAGGAAGACAGGGACGATGACGACTGACTGATTGCAACGCCACGAATGAACACGCGGCAGTGACACTGCACAGGCTGAATCGTGGCGCGCAAATGGCACATCACATCACCACAGAGGAAACAGAGGTACACAGAGGGAATATAAAATCTGTTCTCCTCTGTGTGCCTCTGTTTCCTCTGTGGTGAATTCATCTTCCATTATTGCGTGTCCCGATTCAGCAATCTCACGCCTTACGTTTTCCTGATCCCGTGATACTTCACGTCAACGGCAAATTTTCCGGCCCATTTTTTCGGCACCGGGCGGCCAGCGGCCCAGTGCAGGCCGTTGATGACCAGGCGCTGAAAGGCCTCGACCTGAAAATCTTCAGGGTGGCCGAGCGTCGTCATGAACACACGCCCTCCGGCTTTGTTCTTCCACGTCCACGCCACCGGATTGTCAATCGCATCCGATTTTTCAGGATTGACTGAATGGCCCGTCAGTAAAGGCTGCGCATCACGTGGCGGATAATTCGGCAGCACGTGATAAAGCCACGAACGGACGTGAAAGTTTGCGGCCACGCCGGTCAGCACCGGATGCTTTGCCGCGGCGGGAATGATCGCCACATCAGTGCTTGAAGTATGACCGTAATGATAATGACCATTGCCCCAGCCGGGCGGCCCGCCCAGATAATCAGCCGCAAATGAATTCCATTTTTCGAGCGGATGGCCTTTCGGATAATTGAAGGCGTGCGTTGTCGTGCGAAAGGCAACGACCGGGCGGCCTGCATCAAGATAGCGTTGAATGTGCGCAAGCTGAGCTTCGGGCAGTCGTCGCCAGCGCAGAAAGAAGACCGCGAGATCAGCCTTTTCAAGCGCTTCAAGGCCGGGAATGTTCTCTTCAGCATTCTCATCCGGCGATGATTTCAGCACCAGCGTGCGAAAGCCGTAGTGTCGTTCCAGTTCAGCCGCGAGCAGCGGAAAGGTTTCTTCCGAGCCGTATTCGTGATCGCCGGAAACAAAGACCACCAGCGGCTGCTTCGCGCTGCCTGCGACCTTCTCAGCCGCCGAAGAATTAAAGCCGCTCATCAGCACGAGCAGCAGCGTTGTCAGCAGAATCTTTTTTGTCATAACGGATGCGTGTGCGCCTTCAGGGACAATTCCATTTCCTGGGTACGCACGCTGGCAGCGTGCCGGGCTTCGGGAAGTCGTTATTTCCGCACGATACAGCACGCTGGCAGCGTGCGTACCCAGGA
Organism: Blastocatellia bacterium; assembly: GCA_046331565.1. Lineage (GTDB taxonomy): Bacteria > Acidobacteriota > Blastocatellia > RBC074 > RBC074 > DASRDU01. The sequence continues at coordinate 992,355 of JAXLQP010000001.1, read as the reverse complement.
AATGGAATTGTCCCTGGTGCGCTTTGGTGTAATCAGGCGAAGGTTGTTACAATCATTCGCTGTCAGGGCATTCTTCGCGCCTGAACCTGCGAGGCTCACAGAGTCTCCCGATTGAGGGCGCTTGTCAAACCGCTCGCCAGGAGAATACAAACCACATGCTCAATCAGACCGCTCGAAACGGATTTGCCGCGTTTGGCCTCGCTGTCGCCGCTTTGCTTTACGGCTGCACCGGCTCACAGAATTCAACTGAATCAAATGCTCCGGCTCCTGCGTCATCAGCGCAGCCGCTCACGTCGGCGGCGAAACCTGAAATCACGCCCGGCCCGGCGCTGCCCGCGCCGACTCCGCCACTGACTGGCAAGGATGCTGAGCTGTGGGAGCGCGCCCTCAAACTTCACCGTGAATCAATCGTTCTCGACACGCACAATGACGTAACCTCAGCGATTCTCGAAAACGGCTTCGACCTTGGTGAAAGCGGCATCACTGCCGACGGCAAAATCAAAACTCACACCGACCTGAAGCGCATGAAGGCAGGCGGCCTGAATGCGCAGTTCTTTGCCGTTTATGTGGACAAGGATTTCGTCGGCAAGCGCGGCGATCAGGGCGGCGGCCCGGCCCGTCGCGCCATGGATATGATTGGTGTGGTTTATGAACAGGTGCAGAAACATCCCGATCAGCTTGAGATGGCTTACACCGCCGATGATGTGCGCCGCATTGTGAAAAGCGGTCGCATCGCCGCGCTGATGGGCATCGAAGGCGGTCACGCCATCGAAGACAGCCTCTATGCCCTGCGCAACTTTCATCGCCTGGGCATTCGCTACATGACGCTGACGCACACCAACACCAACGACTGGGCCGATTCCGAAGCCGATCTGAAAAACACTGCGGTCAGACATCACAACGGCCTGACTGATTTCGGCAAACAGGTCGTGCAGGAAATGAACCGCGTCGGCATGATGGTTGACATTTCACACGTTGCCGACAAGACGTTCTTTGATGTGATTGAAACCACGAAAGCGCCAATCATCGCTTCGCATTCATCGGCCCGCGCTCTGGCCAGTCACACGCGCAACCTGAGCGATGAACAACTCAAAGCCGTCGCGAAAAACGGCGGCGTGGTGATGGTCAATTTTTATGATGGTTTCATTGACCCGCGCAAAGCCGAGGTCGCGCTGAAATCGCGCGCGCTGGAAGAAGAACTGAAACAGAAATTCCCGAACGACAAAAAGCGTCAGAACGAAGAGATGGACAAATGGCGCGCGGCCAATGCCGTACCAGGCAAGACTCCGCTCAAGGTGCTGATTGATCATTTCGACCACATCATCAAAACCGCCGGAATTGATCACGTCGGCCTCGGCGCTGACCTCGACGGCATCCCGCTCGACGCGGCCCCCGAAGGCGTCGAAGACGTTTCCAAATACCCCGTCATCACCTTTGAACTGATGAAGCGCGGATATTCAGACGCCGACATCAAAAAAGTGCTGGGCGAAAACCTGCTGCGCGTAATGGCAAAATGCGAACAGGTAGCAAAGGATCTGCAACACGGCGGAACCGCCACAGCCAGAAAGTAACCGTCATCGAAAATTCCCCGTTAAGCTGTAAGACAAAAACCGGGCCGTCATCAGTGCGGCCCGGTAAATCTGTTCACCATTCCCCGCCCCGGCAGGAGCAGTTTCAATCTTGCGCCATCATTCCAGTCGCACTTTCTTTCTGCTGACTTTGTTACTTCTTTCAGTCGCCCTCAGCTTCGGGCAAACAGGCGCTGATCGGCAGGCTCGTGCAACGGCCATCTCCAGGGCTGACACAGGCGAAGCCGCGCCGGACTGGCTGCGTGATTCTGAAACTTATGCGGTCGGCTTTGCGCCTGGCGAATGGGATGCGCTGGCCCAGTCCAAAGTCAGTTTCATTACTCACTGCCCCGTCAATCGCCGGTTTTTTGAGCGGGCGCATGCGCTTGGCATTCGCTGTTTTCCCTACGTCACTTTCTATCAGGGCGCAGCCGGTCAGAGCTATCAGGGCATCAATCTGAAGGATCATCCTGAATTCATCGAAGTTGATGCACAGGGTAATTACCGGCGCACAGGATTCTGGGAATCAGAGGATTACAAGAACTATTACACCATCTGCCCCAATGTGCAGGCTTACCAGGACGCAATGGTGGCGTGGGTCAGAAAGCTGCTGGATCTCGGCGCGGACGGAGTTTTTATTGACAACCTGAGCAGTCGCGCCGAGTGTGACGGCCCGCAATTCGGCAGACACAAACATTTGATCGGCTCGTCCGGCAGGGCTTCAACTGCGGAACAAAATCAGGCGTTTGCCCTGCTGCTGCGGCGCGTGCGAGAAGTCATCAAACAGGCGCATCCTGACGGCGCAGTGTTTGGCAATTCAGCCAGCCCGACCACATTGCCGCCGGAGTTCTGGAAGTACCTCGACGCCGACATGCTTGAATCATACATCTGCACCTGGGCCAGCACAGACCGCTGGTTCGACTGGCAGACGCACTGGAACAAGGCGGGCCGTGAGCTGCAACCTTACCTGAAAGCAGGCAAACAGATTCAGGCGCTCAGCTATCTGGGACACACATCATACGGCGTGCGCGAAGATGCGTTCTTCTGTTATGCCAGCGCGCGGCTGGCCGGTTTTGTCTGGAATGGCGGGCTGCCATTGTCCACTCCTGAAACGGCGGTGCTTTACCGTTTGCGCCTGGGTCGCCCGCTGACCGATGAACGCGAGGAAAACGGGGTTCATTACCGCGTCTTTGAGCGTGGTCTGGTGGCGGTCAATCCTGACAAGCAGCAGGCAGCCTCCTTCACGCTCAGTTCTCCCGTTCCTTCACGCCGACTTGTTGACCTGTTCGGCGGCGAAGCAAAGAACTGGACGCATTACGCGCCGGGTGGCTTCACACCTGATTACCAGGTCAGACACTCAGGCCGCAGCAGCATCGCCTGCGCCAATGATTCGGCCACCGCAGGCAGCGGCGCAACACAGACGATTGAATTCAGGCAGACACGACCTGCCCCGATCATCATCAGCGGCTGGAGCCGGGCCGAAAATGTGTCAGGCGCTGCCGACAGCAATTATGCGCTATATGCCGACCTGATTTATGCCGACGGAACACATCTCTATGGTCAGGTCGCACCTTTCAGCACCGGCACACACGACTGGGAGCAAAAGTCCGTCACCATTCATCCGCAGCGCCCGGTCACCAGCCTGACGCTCAATGTGCTGTTTCGGAACAAGACCGGGCGGGTCTGGTTCGATGATGTTTCGGTGCGCGAGGAAAGCGGAAACGAAAAGCTGCTGAACGGCGGCTTTGAAGAAGTCAGCGATCAGAGCCGCATCCTTGACCTGAGCGCATCAGGCAGGCTGATGATTCCGAAATATTCCGGGCGCGTTTATCTGTTTGCCCCCGACACGCGCGATGAACTTGCACCCGTCGGCCCGAAACTGATCATCACCACCTCACCTCCGCTCGCTGAAGTGCGTTTTCGCGTGGATGGATTTGATTACTGGACGCATAGCGGATTCTGGACCACCGAATATCACAAGGGTGACAGGTTCGGCAGGTTCGAGATCATTTTCGATCAGCCGGGCAGACATACAGTTGAAATCGTGGATGTGGTTCCGGCGGATGTGAAGACTCCGCAGGGTTATGCCAGGAGTGAGCGGCTGGGGCAGTTTATGGATCCATCGAATCCGGCCCGTCCGAGCGAAGGCCGGAAATTCAGATTTGTCGAATGGGAAGGCGCGGGTTCAAATCCACGGATTGAATTGAATATCAGCAGGGACACAACACTGACTGCCAGGTTTGTGATCGCAGACAAAGCAAAATAATCAGCGAACCCGGCACACCGGAGCTGCGCCGTTTATGAACGGGATGGCTCGGCAATGGGCTTGAATTCATCCTTCGGCTCGAACATCAGGCCGACCTGTCTGCCCTGAAATTTCGCGGTGACGACATTGACCTGGTCATCGAAGAGTTCACAGTGAATCCGGTTCTTCAACTGCGCTCCGGCCAGTCCGCCGGGCATCCGGCCTTCAACATAAATCCAGAACATATCGGCCATCCCTTCCATCCCGACCCACGTCAGTTTCACCGGGCGGCCAGCCCTGGTTTTCAGCACGAAATTGTCGTTGAGATAAGCAACAATCAGCGCCGTCTTTGTCTTGTCCTTCCAGTCCTCAGGGCGATCAAGTCTGACTTCGCGGCCCGCGTGTCGGCTGATGGCATTCTGAAAATCATCGGCGAAGACGCGCACGATGATTTCAGCCGACTGCGCTGACTGGTTGTATTCAACCTGCGAATTGCTGACGTGAAACTTGTGCAGGCGCGGAGTGCAGAGTGCGGAGTGCGGAGTAAATGCACAAAACACAATAATCAATAACAGATCAGACAACCGCGTAATTACGCCGTTTGTCGTCCTGCCCCTGTCTCTCTTTATTCCGTATACCGCACTCCGCATTCCGCACTCCTCCTGTTCAGTTTTGTCCGCCGCTGCCGGTGTGCGGGCGCACCTGCTGCATCGGGTTGGGCTGTTTCTGCTGCTCCTTGAAAATCTGGAAGCGCGATTTGACGGGGCGCTGCGGCCAGTAATTGTTCGTCAGATCGGTGTCGGCAGTTTCAAGGTGCGGGTCGAGCGTGAGCTGTTTGATCTCCTTCGGCGTGACGATCATTTTACTGATGGCCAGATTGTTGCGCCGCCAGATTTCAGCCGGAATGCGCAGTTCCTCTTTTGTGCCGTCGGTGTATTCAATCTCAAAAATCACCGGCATCACCAGGCCGCCGATGTTTTTAAGTTCGACGACATAAAAGTTCAGCCCTGAATTGAAAAGCTTCTTTTCGTCTTCAGTCAGCGCAGCCAGGAATTTCTGATACTGCTCGCGGTCGCGGTCGGTGACTTTGAGCGGGTCGTAGCCATTGTAAAAATCCTTCAGTTCAGGTTTCTGCTCGATCAGTTTGGGCAGCGGCTGATTGCGTTGCGCTGACAGCGTGACGGGTTCTGCTTCCTGCTCCCTGCGTGCGACGGTCTTTTCGACTTCAGGATTTTTCGTATCGATGTTGTAAAGCTTCACGCCTTCGATGCCGATGTCGGTGTGATCGGTCGTGTAAAACCAGCCGCGCCAGAACCAGTCGAGATCAACGCCGCTCGCGTCTTCCATCGTGCGAAAGAAATCGGCGGGTTCAGGCCGCCCGAATTTCCATCTTTGCGCGTAGGTTTTGAAGGCGTAATCAAAGAGTTCGCGCCCAAGCACGGTTTCGCGCAGAATGTTGAGCGCGGTTGCGGGCTTGGCGTATGCGTTCGGGCCGAGCGCCATCACCGATTCCGAGTTGGTCATAATCGGATCGTGAATCGGCGCGGTCATATAATCCACAATGTATTTCGGCTCGCCGCGACGTGACGGATAGTTCGCTTCCCATTCCGCTTCAGACAAATATTGCAGGAACGAGTTCAGCCCTTCATCCATCCACGTCCATTGTCGCTCATCCGAGTTGACGACCATCGGAAAGAAGTTGTGACCGACTTCGTGAATGACAACTGAAATCAGGCCGTACTTCGTCATCGCCGAGTAAGTGCCGTCGGCTTCGGGGCGCGGGCCGTTGAAGCAGATCATCGGATATTCCATCCCGCCATTGATCGGGCCGTTCACTGAAATCGCGGTCGGGTATGGATAATTGAACGAATAACGCGAATAGACATTCAGCGTGTGAATGATTGCAGCGGTCGAATACTGCGCCCAGAGCGGATTGCCCTCTTTCGGATAGAAGGACATCGCCATCACTTTGTTGCCTTCGACATTGTGCCCCTGCGCGTCCCAGATAAATTTGCGCGACGAGGCAAAGGCAAAATCGCGCACATTGTCGGCGTGAAAGATCCAGGTCTTTTTGCCTTTCGGCTTGTTCGCTTCATTTGCCTTCGCTTCTTCAGGCGTGACGATGAGGACAGGCTTCGTCGCGGTCTCGGCCTGCTTCAGTCTTTCGCGCCACTTCGCCGTCAGCACCTGTTCAGGATTCTGCAACACGCCGGTTGAGCCGACGACGTGATCATCCGGCGCGGTGATGCGCACTTTGTAATCACCGAATTCAAGCGTGAATTCGCCTGCGCCCAGAAATTGTTTGTGCTGCCACCCGTTTACATCGGTGTAGGCAGCGAGGCGCGGGAACCATTGGGAAATGCCATAGAGGTAATTGCCATCCTTCGGAAAGTATTCCAGCCCGCCGCGCCCGTCCATCTTTTTTGCATCGGGAACGAAATAGTTCCAGTCAACCGCGAAAGTCACGCTGCGGCCCGGAGCGAGCAGCTGTTTCAGATCAACGCGCATCATCGTTCTGACGATTGCATGCGCGAGCGGCGCGCCGTTCGCGTCTTTGACGGCAGTAATGTTGTAACCGTACCTGTCGCTGCGATGCACGAGCGATTCAATCATCGCCAGCGGCATCTTCTCAATCTCGCCCGGCGCGGTCTTCGTCATCTGATCGTCAGAGTCCCGGCGAAACCGGTTCTGATCGAGCTGTAGCCACAGATAGGTGAGCGTATCGGGCGAGTTGTTGTGATAAGTGATCTTCTCTGAGCCGATGATGCGCTGATTTGCATCGTCAAGTTCAACGTCAATGTCGTAATCAACCTTCTGCTGCCAGTACCTGTGACCAGGCGCGCCCGAAGCCGTGCGGTATTCATTCGGCGTCGGCAGAATCTCTTCAAGCTGACGGAACTTGTCAGCCGGGCTGAGCTTGTTCTGCGCCAGCGCCGGAAGCGCCAGCATTGAGCAGAACAGCACGAGCAGCATTGAATTGAAGCGAGGCATAAGTCAGTACCTTTCGTAAATCAGAAAAAAATTTCGACAGGATTAACAGGATTTTCAGGATGCAGTCGGTACAGTACCGCGCGCGTGAGCAAGCGGTTGATTTTTCAATTGCGTAACCGGAAAGTGTTGCGCGATTTTGGCAAATCGCGCGGCTTACGTCACGGGCCGATCTCGAATACAGCGCGATTTTGGCAAATCGCGCAACACTGGTTGTTTCCGTACACTGATCTGAAATCTGATCTGAATCAACCGCCTGCTCACGCGCGCGGTACTGTACCTGATACTGTACCTGATCCGTTCTGCTTCTTCACTTCCCGCTTGTGACTCTGGTTGTCTTCAGGTTCGGGTCGGCCTTAATGTCAGCATCAGTGAACAGAATGCGCCGCCATTTCTTTTCTGAAAACAACTGCGTCTGGTCATAGAACAGCGGCGATGACGGATCGCCCGATTGCGCGTAGGTCAGAAATGCCTGCGCGCGCGGCCCCTGCGCGGTGTATTCAAGCGCCATCACAAAGCTGCTGCCGCGATTGACCAGGTAGCCGTCTTTGCCGAGGAAGCGGCTGCCTTTGACGCGCTCCGGGATTTTGTGCGGTTCAAGCGTTGTCGTGTTGGGCGCGTAGTTGACGAAGTTGGCAATGCCATCATACGCGCCTTCGCCGCCGTGCATCGGAATGCGCCCGCCGTTTTTGTCGCTGTACTGCACTTTGCCAAGCGGCGCATCAATGGCGATGCCTGCCTGTTCAAGCAGCCGCACGGCGCGAGCGAGTTTCAGCAGCGATTGCCTGTTGCCATCCTGATCAGCAGCCAGCGTGTGCGGCGTGTTGACCGGATCAGCCGGATTGAAGCCCTGCGCGAACAAAGCGCCGTTGCGTTGCAGTTCAGCCGGTTCATATTGCGTGATGTATTCGCGCCACAACACTGCGCCGACGCTGCTGGTTTCATAACGGCCATCCCACGCGGCCAGTTCCTGACAGGCTTTGCTCAGATTAACACTCTGACCGTCGAGCGTGACTGATGAAGTGGCCTGACAGCGTTTGACGAGTTCAGGGCGCAGCAGTTCGGCTGACAGGCTGCGATTGCTCATCACTGCGGCGGCAAGTTCATCGAGCGTGAATTTGCCGTCCTGACCGGCGGGGCCGTTCGGGCGCGTGTCATCGAGCAGCAGCGCATTCATTCTGGTGCGCAGCGAACGCGATGTGCCTTCGAGTCCCTGCAGCGGCGAAAAGCCCGTCAATAACTGGTGCGGATTCGCCAGCCAGAAACTGTCGTTTGAATTGAAGACGTAATCCTTCCGCTCCAGTTGCGGCATGCGCGACCAGGGAATCACGCCGGGCCGTGTCGAAGGATCATTCACCCATTCATACAACGAATCGCTGCCGTCAAGCAGAATCAGCCCGCGATCCCACGCTGTTTTCGTCAGCATCTCGCTGTCCTTGCGTTTCATCAGCGCGGCAATCGCTTCGGGCTTCAGATTCGGCGTGGCCGAAGTGTCGGCATACCACGCGCGCCCGTCGGCGCTCGTGGCAATGGTGTTGATCCAGGGCATCGCGTTGTATTGCGCGTGCGCCTGTTTGAATTCATCCATGCTGCGCGCCTGATTCATCGCCACGCGCTGCGCATAAAAATTCGTGTTGTTCGCGTTGGCATCACGAATCGTCACGGCGCGTTTCGCCGTCCAGCCGAAGCCGGGCAGGTTCAGAATCGGGCCGTAATGACTGAAGAAAACGCGCTGCTCGACCTGCTTTGTCGTGCCGTCGCTCTGCCGCACCGCCACGCTGATCACCTTGCTGGTCATCTCGCGTTCTTTGCCGTCATACAAATATTTTGTCGGATTGCCCGGCACAAGGTTGAGCGTGTAAAGCGTGAAGCGTTTGCCCGCCGATACGGTATGCGTCCACGCGACTGCATTATTGAAGCCAATCGAAACGCCCGGCGAACCGAGCAGGCCCACACCGTAAACATTCATTCTGCCGGGAACGATCAGATGCTTTTCCCAGAAGCGATTGGCTCCGACCCAGGGATAGTGCGGATTGGCGATGAGCATGCCGCGCCCGCCCGCTGATCGTTCAGCGCCAATCGCCCAGCCGTTGCTGGCCTGCTCAAAATCAGGCAGCTCAACCGGCCTGATCTGAGCCGTCTCTTTGCCGGGCGGCACTGCCGTCGCAATCTGATCGGCAAAATTGGTGCTTGTCACCACGACGCTCTGGTTATAGGCAATCAGGTCTTCGGGCGTGATTTCAAAGACCCATTCTTTGCCGCGACACCAGCCGCTCACGCCGTTCGCCGTGACTTCGCGCAGGTACTGATTGTATCCGGCGACATAGCCTTCGATCTGTTCGCGCTGCTCTTTCGGCATTGCCTGCAACATCGCTCTGGCCTGTTCATAAATGCCCAGGGCTTTGAATGCGATGTCGTTGTTGAGGTGCCGATTGTTTTCGCCGGGGCCGAAAAAGCGCGCCCGTTCGCCTCTGACTTTCACAACCTGATCGGCCAGTGAACACAGGTGATCCTGCGCGAAAGCATAGCCTTCACCAAAACCGAGGCTGCCCATATCGCGGGCCGTAATGTGCGGGATGCCGTGACTGGTGCGGCGAATCTCGGCTTCGTAACGCGGCTTTGACTGCGTGGCCGTTTCAGCAATCAGCACCACCGCCAACAGCGCGAGGACAGACAACATTCCGGCAGCCAGCCACATTCTGCCGTTGAAGCGATGAAAGTCAGCGAGTCGTAACGTGCGCATATTTTTGTCTCCGGTCGAAGGTGAAGAATTTTGTTTGCAGCATCTCCCGACTGAATCCTGACGCCTGACACCTGATTCCTGTTTATTCATCAAACAGGAATCAGGTGTCAGGCGTCAGGATTCAGCGGTGTGAAGTTCAGTTCCGATTATGTCTGCGATTACGGCCTGCCTGGAATTGCGCTGTCAATGAATTTGTCCACGTCCTGTTTCAGTTTCGCCAGCGATTTCAGATCAATGTACATCATATGCCCGGCTTCGTAATACGTCGTCGTGATGTTGCGCCGGAGCGTCGAATCAAGATTGAGATGATCGAGCGTGTATTCAGCCGCAAAGTACGGCGTCGCCATGTCGTAATAACCGCAGGCGACCAGCAGTTTCAGATACGGATTCTTTGCAAATGCATTGCGCAGCGCCACGCTCGTATCAGCGTAGCCGTTGTTGACGCCCCAGTTCCACGGCCCGATGCCGCCGCCCAGGATGTAATAATCAAGGTCGGTTTTGAAACCAAGCTGCGTGCGCACATAGTTATTGAACGTCGCGGTGTAAGGCGGGCGAATCGCCGTCATGCTCGGATCAAAGGCCGGGTTATCACCCGCCACATCGAAATCAATTCCCTTGAAACGACTGTCGAGCCGCCCCGTCGTGCGTCGCTGATCGCGCAGCAGTTCCTTGTTGAAGCGCGGCAGTTCCACCCTCAGGTTGTTCTGTTCGATGAACTCCCTGCTGAGGCCGGTGTAACGAGCCATCTGTTCGACGATGCGCTGCCGTTCGGCTGCGCTCAGGCGATCTGATTTCATCAGCGCGACCGCATAATCATTGATCGCCCAGCGTTCGGCTTCATCCAGCACAGCGCGCAGTTCGCGGCGCTGCAAATCAGTTGGCAGCTTTTTGTGATACCACGCCGTCGCCGTGTATGAAGGCAGAATGACCACGTAAGGCAGATCGTTGCCGGGCGCAAAGAGCAGCGTCTGAAAGTTCATGACCGTCGAAATCAGCAGCACGCCGTTGAGTGCAATACCCTGATCAATCAGCAGTCCCGACAAACCCGAAGCGCGCGTTGTCCCGTAACTTTCGCCCACCAGAAACAGCGGCGACGACCAGCGCTCATAGCGCGTCAGATACATTCTGATGAATTCACTGACCGATTGCAGATCGCCCTGCAGACCGAAAAACTTCTGCGCCAGTTGCGGACTCGCCGCGCGGCTGTAACCAGTCCCGACCGGATCAATAAAGACCAGATCGGTTTTATCCAGCCACGTGTAATCGTTGTCCACCAGTTGATAAGGCGGCGCGGGCAACTGCCCGTCATCAAGCATTCTGACCCGCTTCGGCCCCAGCGCGCCCAGGTGCAGCCAGACCGAAGACGAACCCGGCCCGCCGTTGAATGAAAACATCAGTGGCCGCTGCGCCGCGCTGCCCGGATTTTCCAGCGTGTATGCGATGAAAAAGATGCGCGCTTCGGTTTCGCCCTGGTTGTTTTTGATCGGCATAAACCCGGTCATCACCGAATAGCGCAGCGTTTTGCCGCCCGCTTTGATTTCGTGCTTTGTCATGACCGGCGGTTCATCAGGCAGCGGAGCCGGTTTCTGCGCTTCGGCCTGACCGGATTGCGGCGGCGCGCCTGGCGGCGACTGCGGCCTTTGCTGCTGCGGCGAAATAAGCAGAGCCAGTAAAAGAATGATGCTGGCGATCATGATGCCTGTCTCCTGTCGTGATCGAATGATGAATGGTGCCTGCAGACCTGCGGCCAGAATGTATGTGAAGTGCTGAGGTTTGTCCAGAATGACGAATCAGGCAGGCACAGTCGGCACTGATCATCAGACTTTCAAATGGCTGTCCAGACAGCCTCAGTCAGGCGGAGCAGGGTCAATGCCTGCCCTGGGTACGCACGCTTCCAGCGTGCTGTGCTGAAACAACGACTCAAAGAAAACCGGCACGCTGGAAGCGTGCGTACCCAGGGCCTGACTGACAGTGCATTATTCATTTCGCAGCGCCACCATTGGATCGGTCTTTGCGGCGCGCAGGGCCGGAATCAGGCAGGCCAGCAGCGCCGTTGAGGTCAGCAGCAGCGTCACTCCGGCCAGGGTCAGCGGATCGCCTGCGCTGACGGCAAACAGCAGGCTGCGCATCAGGCGCGTCACGGCCAGCGAAATGATGATGCCTGCCCCAACCCCGGCCAGCGCCAGCGTCATGCCCTTTCTTAACACCAGCGCCAGAATGTCGCGCCGCTGTGCGCCGAGCGCCATTCGCACCCCGATTTCCGGCGTATGCTGGATGACGAAGTAAGACATCACGCCAAAAATGCCGAGCGTCGCCAGCAGCAGCGCCAGCCCCGCAAACACCGTCAGCAGCGTCATTCCCAGGCGGCGCGACTGCGTTTCTTCTCCGACGATCTCATCCATCGTTCTGACATTCGACACCGGCTGGTCAGGATCAACCTGATGAATTTCGTGCCGCACGGCAGCGACCAGGCTGTTCGGATCAACGGTTGTCCGAATCACCAGATCGCGCGGCGTATACCAGGGCTGTTGCTGCGCCTGCTGATAAGGCAGATACATCTCAGCCTTGACCGGAGCTTCTGCGCCCATCTGCCTGAGGTCGCCGACGATGCCAGCAATGGTCAGCCAGGGCACATCACTGTCAGGGTCGCCGATTTTGAATCTTTTTCCGAGCGCGCTTTCGCCCGGCCAGTACTGGCGCGCCATCGTTTCGTTGATGATCGCCACCGGCTGCGAATTGGCGCGGTCGCGCTCATCAAAATACCTGCCCGCCCGCAGCGGAATGTTCATCGTCTTCAGATAACCCGCGCTGATCTGACGATGATTGGCGTCGTAAGAAAGACCCGGCAGCGGCTGATGACCTTCCGGCACAAAGCCGCTCGTGCCGCCTTTCCATTCCAGCGGAACCGAAGTCGTGCAGCCCGCTGAAACAACTCCGGGCAGTGTGCTGATGCGCGACAGCACCTGATCGTAAAAGGCCGTGCGCTGCGCGGGCGTCCGGTATTTATTGGGCGGCAGCACCGTCCGCAGTGTCAGCAGACTTTCAGCGCGCAATTCTGAATACTGTTTTGTTAACTGGTAAACCGTCTGCATCAGCAGTCCCGCGCCGACCAGCAGCGTCAGCGACAGCGCAATTTCAGCAACGACCAGCGCGCTGCGCAGACTGCGCTGATGAGTGCCCGCTCCCGCCTGCATGCCGGTTTGTTTCAGAATCTGATTCTGATCCGCCTTTGAAACCTGAAGCGCCGGAACCAGACCAAACAGCACACCCGTCAGCATTGACACCAGCACCGTAAAAATCAGCGCCTGCCCGTCCAGACTGAGCTTTGTCTGAAGCGCCATCGTCGGCGGAATCAGTTGTTGCAGAAAGGCGAAGCTCCAGACCGCGAGCAGCAGCCCCAGCAAGCCGCCAGTGAGAGACAGCAGAAAACTTTCGGTCAGCAGTTGTCGCACGATGCGCGCACGCCCCGCGCCCATGGCGGTTCTGATGGCAATTTCACGGCTGCGCGCAGCGGCGCGGGCCAGCAGCAGATTCGCCAGATTCGCGCACGCAATCAGCAGCACCAGCGCCACCGCGACCTGCAACACCAGCAATGGCCGCCGCAAATCTCCGGCCAGTTGCTCACGCAGCGGCAGCACATAAGCCGAAATGCGCTCAGCCTCATTCGGATAATCGTGCGCGATGCGCTGCATGACTGCGCCAATATCGGCATTCGCCTGCGCCACCGTCACGTCCGGTTTCAATCGCCCGATGACGGTCAGGTAATGACTGCCGCGACTCGCCGCATCCTCAGGCGTCAGCGCCAGCGGCACCCACAAACCAATGTAACGCTCAAGAAACTGAAAGCCCGCTGGCATCACGCCAATGACGCGGCGCTTTTCGCCATTCAGCAGAATGTCGCGCCCGGTGATTTGCGGATCGCCGCCAAAACGCCGTTGCCACAAACCATAACTCAGCACGACCACCTGATCAGCGCCAGGGCGATCTTCTTCAGGCGCAAAGACGCGACCAAGCGCCGGTCTGACGCCAAGCAGCGGAAAGAAATCTGCCGTCACCGCATAAGCCTGAACCTTTTCAGGTTCACCATCGCCGGTCAGATTGAAGCTTCGATCAGCAAGAGCCGCCATTCCCGCGAAGGTGCGGCTGTTGGCTTTCCAGTCCAGATAATTTGCCGGAGCCGGAGTGTTTTGCGGAAACCCGGCAAACGACGCATCCTCCCAGACCATCACCAGCCGCTCAGGTTCGTAATAAGGCAGCGGCCTGAGCAGCACCGCTCTGACCAGACTGAAAATTGCCGTATTCGCGCCAATCCCCAGCGCCAGAGACAACACTGCCACCAGCGTAAAACCCGGTTTCGCCGCCAGCAGGCGCAGCCCATAACGTAAATCCTGAATGAGTGTTTGCATAGGATCTCCTGAAGAAGGTAGACGGCAGTCGGTAGTCGGCAGTCGGTAGTCGGTAGTCGGTAGCTGGTAGTTGGTAGTTGGAATAAGTGGCAGCCACTGCGCCTTCCGCCTTCTTTCTACTGACTTCCGTCTACCGACTACCGACTTCCTTCTTCTTTTCACTCACATCGCAGTGCAATCATCGGATCAACCTTTGTGGCGCGCCGGGCCGGAATCCAGCAGGCGAGCAGGGCAACGGCGATCAGCATCAGCGCCACTGTGGCAAAGGTCAACGGGTCGCTGGCACTGACGCTGAACAGCAGGCTTTTCATCAGCTTTGTCAGCGCCAGCGCGCCCGCCAGCCCGATCAGCACACCACCGATCACCAGCTTCAGTCCCTGGCTGATGACCATTTTCAGCACGTCGCCGCTTTGCGCGCCCAGGGCCAGCCTGATGCCGACTTCGTGCGTGCGCTGAGTGACGGCATAAGACATCACGCCGTAAATGCCCGCCGCCGCCAGCAGCAGCGCCAGCACGGCAAACAGCCCGATCAGCAGCAGCGTAAAACGCGGAGCCGCGATTGATTCAGAGGTGATCTGTTCCATGGTTTGCAGGTTTGAGACGGCCAGATTCCGGTCAAGCGCCAGCACCTGAGCGCGCAGGGCCGACGCCAGGCTGAGCGGATCGCCTGCGGTGCGCAGGACGATGCACATCCGCCGGGCAGGCTGCTGCTGATCTGAAAAATACATGGTCGGGCGCACGTCCACATCAAGCCCGAAATGCCTGACATCGTCCACCACGCCGATGATTTCACGCCACCCGTCGGGCCTGCCGTTGCCAATGCGTTTGCCCAGCGGGTCTTCGCCCGTGAAGTAGCGGCGGGCGAAAGATTCGCTGATGATCACGGTCTTTGGCGCAGTGTCGTGATCGCGTTCGGTAAACATTCGCCCGCGCCTGAGCCTGATTCCGATGGCCTGAAAATAATCGCGGCTCGCTGCGCTGTACCAGGCTGTCGGCCCCTGCCCCACAGCCGGTTTCGGACGACCTTCAATCAGGAACCCGGCATCAGTATTGAAATTTCCGAGCGGCAGTGACGAAACCGCGCCGACATTTTCAACGCCCGGCACCGCGCCCAGGCGTTCGAGCAACTGACGGTAAAAAGCCCTGATCTGCGGCGGGTCGGGATAGCTGCTGCGCGGCAAGGCCACAACTGCCGTCAGCACTCCCTGCGGTCTGAATCCGGGATCAACGTGTTGCAGCCGAATGAAACTTTTCATCAGCAGACCGGCCCCGACCAGCAGCATCAGCGCCAGGGCGGTTTCAGCAATCACCAGCCCATTCAGCACGCGGCGGCCTTTGACTGAAGCAGTTTCGCCCCGGCTGTCTCGGAGCGACTGATTCAGATCAGCCCGCGCCATCTGCCACGCCGGAGCCAGTCCGAACAAAACCCCGGTCAGCAGCGTCACAGCCAGCGTGAAACCAGTCGCAGTGCGATCAAGCGTGATTTCATCAACTCGCGGAGTGCCGGGCGGGCTGAAGGTGATGAGCAGGTCAACCATCCAGTAACCGAGCAGCAGACCGAACAAACCACCCGCCAGCGCGAGCAGCAGACTTTCGGATAACAGTTGCCGGATGATGCGCCACCGTCCCGCGCCCAGCGCCGCCCGCACGGCCATTTCTCTTTCGCGTGTGGCCGCGCGCGCCAGCAGCAGGTTCGCCACATTCGCGCACGCAATCAGCAGCACCAGCCCGACCGCGCCAAGCATTACCAGCAGCGGCATTCTGATATTGCCTGTCACCAGCTCGCGCAACGGCAGCACCGTGGCGCCGATGCCCTGATTCGTATCCGGGTACTGCGCCGCCACGCGCCGGGCGATGGCGTCGAGTTCAGCGGCGGCCTGCGGCTGCGTGACTCCGGGTTTCAGGCGGGCCAGCACGCGAATCGTCAGACAGCCGCGCTGGCAGCCATCATTGATGGTGGGCCTGATCGTGCGCCAGATTTCAGCATTTGAAATCACCGGAAACCTGAAGCCCGCAGGCATCACTCCAATGACCGTATAAATTTCGCCCATCAGCGAAATTGTTCTGCCGATCAGCGACGGATCGCCTCCGAACCGCCGCTGCCACAGGCCGTAGCCAATGATGACAACACGTTCCGCGCCTGCTTTGTCCTCTTCAGGACTGAAGGCGCGACCCAGTTGCGGCCCGACTCCAAGCAGCGTAAAAACATTGTGCGAAACCACTGCGCCATTGAGTTGCTCAGGCTCATTCTGCCCGGTCAGCGTCGGCTGCCATCCGGCATAAGCCGCAACCTGATCGAACGACGCGGCCTGATCGCGCCAGTCTTCAAAGCCTGTGGGCGAAGTAAATTCATTCTCAGGCCCGCCCCGCGCCTGATGGTTTTCCCAGATCGTCATCAGCCGTTCAGCGTGCGGATAAGGCAGCGAACGAAACAGCACCGAATTAACAACGCTGAAAATCGCAGTGTTGGCGCCAATCCCCAGCGCCAGCGTGAACACGGCAACGATGGTGAATCCCGGCGATTTCACCAGCAGCCGCCAGCCATAACGCACATCCTGAATCAGTCTTTCCATCTTTCTTCCCGCTCCTGCCTTACCGTTTCGGGTTTTCGTTCCAGATCGAACGATGCACTTTCCATTCGCCGTCGGGCTGTCGTTGCAGAATGCGCATCACCTTGTACGAAGCCTGTTCCGGCTCGCCGCCGCTGCGGTCGCGCATCGTGCCGCTGATCGTGCCCCACTCGAAAGCGTAATCACCGAGAATCTGCACTTCCTCAAAATCAATCACATAATCCAGCACCTCGACCTGACTCATCGCGGCTTCGGTGCGCTGAAAGCTGGCGTCCAGTTCGGCGCGCCCGCGAATCCAGCGGCCCTGCGGCGGCATCATCACCGCGTCGTCAGTCATCAGCGCGCGCAGCGTCTGAAAATCGCCAGTGCGCGATGCCTGCATATCGGTTTCGTGCAAACGCCTGATGGCTTCTCTGTCACGTTCGATGGTCTGATTCTGTTCGCTCACCTGTTATCCCTCGTTTGCAGGTATGGAGTGCGGCGAGTGCTCGCCGCTTTCGCCTGCTTTACGCAACTGCTTCGGAGAACTGAACGCGACGCTGACCGGGCAGGTTCTCGCCGCACTCCACACTCAGAGCCTGTTTATTCGGCGCGCAGTGCGATCAGCGGATCGGTGCGCAGCGCCCGCCGTGCAGGCAGCCAGCAGGCCGTCAGTGCCACGCCGCTCAGCAGCAGCGCGATCAGCGCCAGCGTCGCCGGGTCTGTCGCATTCACGCCAAACAACAGCCCGCTCAGCAGCCGCATCAGCGCGACTGATGACACCAGCCCCGTCAGCAGGCCGCCAGACGTGAGCGCCAGTCCCTGCCCCATGACCAGTTTCAGAATGTCGCGGGACTGTGCGCCGAGCGCCATTCGGATGCCGATGTCGTGCGTCTGCTGTGTGACTGTCCACGACACCACGCCGTAAATTCCGACAGCAGCCAGCAGCAGCGCAATCACGGCAAACAGTCCGATCAGCAGCGCCGGATAACGCCGCAGAAAAGTGGCCGGAGAGTTCGCCATAATGCGCTCCATCGTCAGCGCATCGAACATCACCGCGCCGGATTCAAAGTTCTGACACTCGCGGCGAATCGAATTGAGCAGGCTGCCCGATTCTGTATTTCCCCGCACCACCGCGCTGATCGTCAGTCCCCGCGATGTGTCCTGCAAAGCCGGGAAGTAGACGACCGGAGTGATGGCGGCATCCAGCCCGTTGACTCGTTCATCCCTGACAACGCCGACAATCTGCACCGGAGTCGGATCATTGCCAGTGAAAATCAGTCGCTGCCCGACGGCTTCCCGATTGCCAAAAGCCATGCGCGCCAGCGTCTGATTGACGATGATGACCGGCGGCGCTTTCACGTCATCGCGTTCAGTGAAAAAGCGCCCGCCGATGAGCGGCACGCCCATGACGCTGAAATAATTCGCGCTGATGTCGCGCAGGTTGGCTTCGGTGTCGCCGCCCGGCGCAGGCTTCGGCTGACCGGCGACATAAAAGCGCGTGGTGTTGCCGCCAATCAAAGGCGCGACGCTGACCGTGGCTGCGCCTTTGACGCCGGGCATCGCTTCCAGCCGCGCCAGCAACTGCTGATTTGCAGCGGTGATTTTTTCAGGGCTGTCATAACGCGCGGCAGGCAATCTGAGTTTGAAGGTCAGCAGGTTTTTCGGATCAAAGCCCGGATCAACCTGCATCAGTCGCAGCAGGCTTTTCGTCATCAGTCCCGCGCCGACCAGCAGCACTACGGCCAGCGCGATTTCAGTCACAACCAGCAGATTGCGCATCCGGTGACTGCCGCCGCCTGCGCTCGTGCGGCCTCCTTCCCTGAGCGCGTGCTGTAAATCGAGCCTTGAGGTATTGAGCGCGGGAGCGAGGCCAAAGACGATGCCCGTGAGCAGTGAAATTGCAGCAGTGAAAATCAGAATGCGGCCATCAATGGTCAGGCCGCGCAGGTAAGGCATGAAATTCAGCAGATTATCGGGGATCGCGGCAACCAGCCCGTCAACGCCCCACCGCGCCAGCAGCAGTCCGGCCAGTCCGCCGGGCAGCGCGAGCAGCAGGCTTTCCGTCAGCAGTTGCGAAACGATCTGCCGCCGTCCGGCTCCGAGCGCGGCCCGCACGGCAAGTTCCTTTTGTCTGGATGCCGCACGAACAAGCAGCAGACTCGCCAGGTTGGCGCAGACAATCAGCAGCACAAAGCCGACCGCTCCGAGCAGCACCAGCAGCAGTTGCCTGACCTGACCTGTGAACTGTTCCTGCAGTGAAATAATCTTCAGACTGGTTCCGGCGTGTGATTCGGCATAGTCCTGCGCGATGCGCCCGGTAATGGTCTGCATCGCGGCTGCGGCCTGTTCAATGCTGACGCCCTGTTTCAGTCGCGCAATCACATTGACCCAGTGCATATACCTGCGGCTGGCCTGATCTTCAGTCGGAATCAGCGGAATCCACAAACCAGCCGCGCCACGCGGCGCAAACTGAAACTGTGCGGGCAGCACGCCGATGATCGTGTAAGGCTGACTGCTCAGACTGATTGTCTGCCCGATGATTTTTGCATCGCCGCCGAACTGTCGCTGCCATAACCCATAACTGAGCAGCACCACCCGCGCCGCGCCGCGCTGATCTTCGCCCGCGGCAAAGGCGCGTCCGAGCAGCGGGCGCACACCGAGCACGTCAAAGAAATCAGCCGACACCCGCCCGGCCTCAATCATTTCATTAGCCTCGCGCCCGGCCATAATCACAGCGCCGCCACCGCTGTAAGCCGCCATGCCTTCAAAGACCTGATTCTGTCGCCAGTCGAGAAAGTCAGGATACGAGGCTTCGCGCTGCTGAAAGTTCTGCCGTTCTGTGCGCTCCCACAAATGCACCAGCCGTTCCGGTTCGTGATAAGGCAGCCCGCGCAGCAGCGCCGCGTTCACGACCGTAAAAATCGCCGTGTTAGCGCCAATGCCAATGGCCAGCGTCAGCACCGCAATCAGAGTGAAGCCGGGATATTTCACCATCATGCGCCAGCCGTAACGAAGATCGTGACTCAGGTTATTCATGGTTATCTGTCGGTAATCAGTTGTTGGTTGCACAGGCCATCCAGCATTCTGGAAAGGCATCCTGCTTTGCTGGAAGCTGTCAGTCGCAGTCCGGATGATCGTCTGCAAAGTACCAACTCGCGTGCCAGGTCTGACGTTCGAGCTAACTGCACAAATGCTGTCAGTTGAATTGATGAGAATGAAGGAGTGAGTGATGAGCAGTGTCCGCTTCCGGGAATGACCTGTCCCATAAGCGGAAAATTGATGAGGGGCAATTTTCAATGAGAACTGAGTATCCTGGAAGTGTTGCGCGATTTGCCAAAATCGCGCGGCACGTAAGGAGCCGATCACGGATGCCGCGCGATTTTGGCAAATCGCGCAACACTTCCAGGATACTTAATCGAAATCCGTTCCAATTCCGGTGTCACTGATTCAGCTTTTTTTTGATTGCGCCTGAAGTGGCTCTGAAGACGTTTCTGAAAAAGCCCTGTTTGGGCGTAACGACCGGCTCGCCTTTTTCTTCGGCTTCGATGATGGCTCTGGCTTCGGCTTCGAGGGCGGCGAAAAAATGAGCGGTCATCATTTTTGCCGTGGACAGAATCATGCGCTGCCCGACGCTCGCAATTGTGCCGCCCACGCTGACATCGCCGGAATAAGCGACAACCGTCGCCTCATCCTGTTCAGTCAGGTCAAGCGCGCCTGCGCCTTTGACAAAACCGGGCGCGCCCTTGCCGTCCACATTCATCCTGTAATGTTCAGGCTCGCGCAGTTCGGCAAGTTTGATGCTGCCGGTGTAGGAACCCTTGATTGAACCGACTCCGGCCTTCATCGCCATCCGGTAAGCGCCGTCACCGAGCGCTTCGAGCGATTCAACGCCCGGCACGCAACGGCTCAGCACTTCAGGGTCAATCATCAGATTCCAGACCAGCGCACGCGGCGCTCTGATGGTGTAACTGCCTTCGATTTTCATAGCTGAATCGTGCTGTCCGTCAGCAAGCGGTTTGCTGACGCGCGGTACTGTACCCGATTACTTTGCGTTCTGTTCATCGAGCCATTTTTTGAGCGGGGCGAAATAATCAAGTATGGCGGTCGCGTCCATTTTGTCTTCGCCGGTCAGGGCTTTCAGAGCTTCGGGCCAGGGGCGGCTTTGTCCCATCGCCAGCATCTTTTCCAGGCGGCTGCCGACTTCCCTGTTGCCATAAATCGAACAGCGATGCAGCGGGTCTTTGCATCCGGCCTGGCGCGCCAGCGCGCGATGAAACTGGAATTGCAGAATCGCGGCCAGAAAGTAACGCGCGTAAGGCGTGTTGGCGGCGACGTGATATTTGGCCCAGGCGTCAAAGTTCTGTTCGCTGCGCGGTTCAGGCGGCGCAATGCCCTGATATTTATCGCGCAGTTCCCACCAGGCTTTGTTGTAATCGGCGGGTTTCACTTCGCCTGAAAAAACCTTCCAGCGCCACTGATCTACCAGATAACCGAACGGCAGAAACGCCACCTTGTCGAGCGCGCGTTGCAGCAGCAGTCCGATGTCGGCGCTCGCATCAGGCACCTTGTCAATCAGGCCGAGTTTTTTGAGGTATTCAGGCGTCACTGATAAAGCAATCGTGTCGCCGATGGCTTCGTGAAAGCCGTCGTTCGCGCTGTTTTGAAACAGAAACGGCTGCGGCGCATAGGCCATTTGATAGTAGTTATGACCGAGTTCGTGATGAATCGTCGTGAAGTCCTCTTCGTTGATGTTGATGCACATCTTGATGCGGACATCTTTCTGGCCGTCAATGTCCCACGCGCTGGCGTGACAGACGACTTCACGATCCTGCGGGCGAGTGAACAGCGAACGATTCCAGAAAGTGTCAGGCAGCACCGGCAGGCCGAGCGAAGTAAAGAAACCCTCGCCGTATTTCACCATGCCTTTGGCGTCGGTCTTGCGCGCCTGAAGAATTTTCGTCAGGTCATAACCCGGATCGCCGGTCGGCGGTTTCAAAAGGTCATAAATATTGTTCCACTGCTGCGACCACATATTGCCGAACAGGTGCGCCGGAATCGGCCCCTGTTCAGGCACGATTTTGCTGCCGTATTTTTTGATGAGCTGTTTGCGCGTGTATGTGTGCAGCGCCTCGTAAAGCGGTTTGACCTGCTGCCACAGCCGTTCCATTTCGGCGGCGAAGGCGTCCGGCTCCATATCGTAATTCGACCGCCACATCGCGCCCGTGTCCTTGAAGCCCATTTCACGCGCGCCCTTGTTCGACAATTCAACGAAGCGCGCGTACTGGTCACGATGCGACCCGGCAATCGCGTGCCAGCCGAGCCAGGCTTTTTTCAGTTCATCGGGATTGCGGCTTTCGCGCAGGATTTTTTCGAGGTCGTCGAGGTTCAGGCATTTGCCCTTGTCGCCTTCGGGGCAGTATTTGCCTTTGCCGTAATCGGCCTCCATCGCAGCGGCGATTTTCGTCAGTTCGTCGCGCTCCTTTGGATCAGAAGGCGCAGGCAGGGTGAGCGACAGCTTCAGCAGTTTCAGCTTGCGCGCCGTTTCGTCAGACATTTTCTGCCCGTCGAATTTGCGCGCCGCCTCGGCCAGTTCGGTGGTGGCAGCGATGAATTCCTTGTTGGCATCGGCATTGAGAGCCTCGGTGTCTTCAGTAATGAAATTGCTCTGCACCCACCCGGCGCGGCTGAGTTTGATGTTGAGATCATTCAGCCGCTTTTCGGCGTCGGTAATGAACTGTTCAGGCGTGGCAGCAGATGAGGCAGGGGCAGGAGCCTTGCCGGTGTTCGCATTACACGCCGCGGCGACGAGCGCCATGATACTCAGCAGAATCGTCAGGATTCGATTCATGCAGCGAGTCCTTTCATTTGTTGATTGCTCCGTCAGGAGCCAGGCAATCACCAGCCATTCACGCACCTGCCCGCGCGGCGGCCTGCAATGCGCGTCTGGTGTAAACCCGCGTCAGGTGGCGGCGGTAATCGCCCGAAGCGTGAATGTCTTCCATTGCGTCAGAGGCTTCGGCATCGGCTTTTGCGATGGCGGCGCTGATCGTTTCGTCATTGAGCGTCTGACCGCGCAGGGCGTTTTCAACCGAAGTGGCGCGATAGGCTTTTGGAGCGAGGCCCGTCACGCCGATGCTCAGGTCTTTGCAGGTGCCGCCGTCCATCGTCAGTTGCGCGGCAATGCCAACGACGGCAAAGCCTGACGCGGCCTGCGGCACTTTCAGATAGGCCGAAGCCTTTGGCTGCGCCGGAGCCGGGATGCGAATTTCAGTGACCAGTTCGCCCGTCTGCACGGCTGAAGTCATCATCTCAACAAAGAAATCAGCCGCTTTGATGGTGCGTTCGCCGCTCAGACTTCTGACGACGATTTCAGCATCGAGCGCGAGCATCGCCGCAGGCCAGTCAGCCGCCGGATCGGCATGCACCAGGCTCCCGCCAATCGTGCCGCGATTGCGCACCTGCTGATCGCCAATCTGCGCGGCGGTGGCAGAGAGCAGCGGGCACAGTTCCCTGACTTCGGGCGAACTCGCAATGGCCTTGTGTGTCGCCATGGCGCCGAGGCTGAGCTGATTGCCGACAGTTTTGATGGCGCTCAGTTCGCTGATGCGTCCGATGTCAATGACGACGGCAGGCGCAGCCAGTCTGAGCTTGAGAATCGGAATCAGGCTTTGACCACCAGCCAGAATTTTGCAGTCATCGCCGTATTGCGCGATCAGGTGCAGCGCCTCATCAACTGTTTTCGGTGCGAAGTATTCAAAATTTGCTGGAATCATTTCTTCTCCCTTTGCAGAACCGGTCCGGTACCGCGCGCGTCAGCAGGCGGGTGATCCGTCTGGCCACGCCTGCTGACGCGCGCGGTACGGCACCGGAGTTCAGGCCTTGATCGCCTGTTTGATCAGTTCGGCCATCCCGAACTTTCCTTTGAATGTGAATGCCGGATCAGGCTTCCAGCCCGGAGCCTGTGATAAAAACGAAAAACCATCACCGAGCAGCAGGCCGATGAAAACTTCAGCCACGATGCGCCCGCCAATGCGGCCCAGGCGAATCGGCGTGCTGTCGCGTCCGTCGAACTGCTGCTGCGCTTCGGCCAGCACGTAATACCAGAGCGGCGCGCGGCCTTTGAAATCAGGGTGCAGATCAGTCAGTTTCGGATTCGACTTCGCGTCTTCCTTTGTCGCCTTGCCCACGCGCAGTTTGTCATCCGGGATGACATCCTCATCCATCAGCCGCGCCACGTCCTGACCTGACGGCAGCCCCATTCGCGCGCCGCGTTTCAGATTGCGTTCAGCCAGCGAACGAATGCCGGGCGCGGTCGAAACCGGCAGTGTGCCGAGCGGATTGACGAGCGACGTGTCAATCTTGTAGGCCTTCTGCACGCGCCTGATGCCGAAGCGTGGCGGGCGATTGCCCATATTGAAATAGAGGCTCCAGTCAATCGCCCAGTTGGCCGGAAATTCGCGGAAGCCGTTCAGACCTTCAGTTCCGTCCTCAGGCGTGAAGATCGCAATGCGACCATTGACCGGATCCTTCTCAGGCCCCTGACCAACCAGCGTCAGATTCAGCCGATACTGCGGCCTGACCATCGAATGCCCGAAACGATAAGCCGCGACCGCAAACTCAACCGGAATGAACGGCTGATTGCGCCAGTGAAAAAAGCGCAGGTCGGGGCTGTCCAGGTAAATGCTGGTTTCGTTTTCGAGGTGCGGCAGGATGGCGTTGACGGTTTCTTTGCCGACGATGGTCGGCAGAAAATCGTGCAGCACGACCCACTGATAATGCCAGCGCACCTGTCGCTGCACTTCAGCCAGTTCAGGCGTCCGGCCATTTTTGGCCGTGAGGTGCGCAATCATCCGGTTGTGAAAGCGCAGCATGACTGCGTGCAACTGCGCGACGATCACGTTTTCATCGTTGCGCGGATCACCAGTCAGGGCGCGGGCGCGAGTGCCGATTTCGGATTTGTGCCGGGGCAGGTCGCGCGCGTTCGGATCAAACTCCTCAGCGCCGGTCAGCCGCCTGCCGAGCTTGAGCGTCAGCCCGTCGTCTTCGTAAAGATAAGGCTGATCCGCCGGGCCGCGACCATACACGCTGTCGAGATCAAAACGCGGCGAGCGAAAGCTGGTCAGTTCGTCCGGGTCATTCTGTTTTTGCAGACTGCTCATCGGATCGAACGTCAGGTCGTGATCAATGAACTGACCAAGATAAGTTACGCCCGCGTCAATCCCCTGATTCTCTTCGGCGTCATCCTCGTTTTCAGAAGTGACTTCAGCTTCCGCTTCAGCCGTCATCTTCGCGGCCAGCGCGACCAGAGCTTCATCAGAAAATTCCGCCGCCGGCAGCGTGCGAAACATTCGTCCGAAACGCCCCTGAAAAAGCTGCGAACTGAGCGTGTTTTCCAGTCCGCGCAATCCGCCGTGCGGGCGCAGGTTCTGATCCGGTTGACGTGCCTTCACTGGTTGCATGGCTATTACCTCTCAGGAAAATGTCCGACAATCCGGCAGCCGGATAGTGGCTGCACGGGTTCGTTCGGGCTGTTTTGTCCGCGGAACGGACGACCGGGTGCTGAAGCTCATTCATTCAACCGGTCAGTGAAATCATTTCCACCGCAAAGAGACAAAGAACACAACTTGAGACTGAAACCATCTTTGCTTCTTTGTCTCTTTGCGATTGAAATGCCTGCTCCGCAGACGCAGCGGTTCAGTGCATCAGTCGCCAGAGCTTTTCAGGCCGCAGCGGCAGATCAACGTGCTTCACGCCGAGCGGCGCAAGCGCATCAATGACTGCATTGGCCACTGCCGGAGTTGCGCCGATGGTTCCGGCTTCGCCGACACCCTTTGCGCCGAGCGGATTGACCGGCGTTGGCGTTTCGGTGTGGTCAAGCTCGAAGCGCGGCAACTGATATGCCTTCGGGAAGGCGTAATCCATCAGTTCGCCCGTGAGCAACTGACCGTTCTCGTCGTAAACGGCTTCCTCAAAAAGTGCCTGCGCCATGCCCTGCGCGATGCCGCCGTGAACCTGACCGGCGACGAGCAGCGGGTTGATCTGTTTGCCGCAGTCATCAACGGCGAGATAACGCTGAATCTTCACGTCGCCGGTTTCTCTGTCCACTTCGGCCACGCAGACGTGCGTGCCGAATGGAAAGGTGCAGTTTTTCGGCTCGAAGAAATACGACGCCACCAGCCCCGGCTCGAAATCGGGCGGAATGTTGTGCGCCTGGTGCGCCGCGAAAGCGACTTCCTGAATCGTCATCGTCCGGTCATCAGGAGCGCCGACGAATTTGCCGTTTTCAAAAGTCAGGCTGTTTTCGTCAGCCTGCAAAATATGCGCGGCCAGTTTCTTCGCCTTCGCCACAATTCGTTCAGTCGCCACCGCGACCGCTGTTCCGCCAATCGCCAGGCCGCGCGAACCGAACGTGCCAATGCCGTACTGCACGCGGTCTGTGTCGCCGTGAACGACCAGCACATCATTCATGTCAATGCCGAGCATATCGCCGACGATCTGCGCAAAGGCCGTCTCTTCGCCCTGCCCGTGCGGTGAAACGCCGGTCATCACCGTCGCCTTGCCGCTCGGTTCGACGCGCACCGTCGCTGAATCCCAGCCGCCACACGGCAGCATGACCGACGGGCCGACCGCACAGATTTCAACGTAAGTCGAAACGCCGATGCCGACCAGCCGCCCTTCAGCGCGCGCGCTGGCCTGTTCCTCGCGCAGCTTTTTGTAATCCACCACTTCGAGCGCCTTGTTGAGCGCCTTCTCGTATTCGCCGCTGTCGTAAACCAGCCCGGCGGCAGTCGCAAACGGAAACTCTTCAGGCTTCGGAAAATTCTTTCGCCGCAATTCGACCGGATCCATGCCGAGTTCAGCGGCGACACGATCCATCACGCGCTCGATCAGATAAGTCGCTTCAGGCCGACCCGCGCCGCGATAAGCGTCAGTCGCCACTTTGTTGGTGTAAACCTGCGTGCAGTTGAGTTGAATCGCCGGAATTTTGTAACACCCCGACAGCATCAGTCCGGTCAGTGTCGGAATCGCGGGCGTGAGCAGTTGCAGGTATGCGCCGAGGTCATAAACCACGTTGTAGCGCAGTCCGAGCAGCGTGCCATCGTTTTTGACGGCGACCTCGACCGTGCCGGTCTGCCCGCGTCCGTGAATCGTCGCCAGCATATTTTCGCGCCGCGATTCGATCCATTTCACAGGCTTGTGCAACTGCATCGTGATCCAGCCAAGCAGCGCTTCTTCGGCATAGACGTTGAGCTTGCTGCCAAAGCCGCCGCCGACTTCGGGTGCAATCACGCGCAATTTGTTTTCGGGAACGTTGAGCATTGCAGCCAGCGTCGTGCGCAGCAGGTGCGGAATCTGCGTCGAAGACCAGACATTAAGCTGCTGCTCGCCGGGAAAGTACTGCGCCAGCACGCCGCGCGGTTCCATCGCGGTCGGAATCAGACGCTGATGCACAAGCCTGAGCGAAACAATTTTGTCGGCCTGAGCGAACGCCGCATCAACGTCACCCGATCCGGCCTGATAAAGCCAGCCGACATTCGTGCCGAGTTCTTCGTGAATGACCGGCGAATCGGGCCGCGCCGCCGCTTCGATGTCGGTGACAACGTCGAGCGGTTCATAATCCACTTCGATCAGTTCAGCCGCATCGCGCGCCTTGTATTTGTCTGTCGCCACTACCGCCGCAACCGTCTGACCGACAAAAGCGACCTTGCCGATTGCGAGCACCGGGTAATCGGGCTTCTTCATATCGGGCGCAGCGGCGGCGCACGGAACGAGGCCGAGTTTGCCCGCAATGTCGCTGCCCGTGTAAACCGCGACGACGCCGGGCGCATTTTTCGCGGCTTCGGTGTTCGTCGAAAGAATACGGGCGTGCGCGTGCGGGCTGCGCACAAAGGCGACGTGCAGCGTGTCAGCGAGTTTGACATCGTCAACGTAATGGCCCAGTCCCTGAATCAGGCGCGGGTCTTCGGTGCGTTTGACACTTTGTCCAATGTATTTCGCCAGAAATGACATGTTTTCCTCCTCGGTTCAGGAAGTCGGTAGTCGGTAGTCGGTAGTCGGTAGTCGGTAGTCAGGAATCAGCAGGCCTCCCGGCTGTAACAGCCCTGACGTAAGAATCAATGATGCGGCCAATCCGATCCAGTTCGTTCTGAAGTTCTGACGTGCTGGCATACCCCAGGTCGTTTGCGAGTATCAGGTAGTAGCGACATTCCTCCAGTGAGCCTTGCGAGATGTTATAGAAGCGGCCCTTTTCTGCCGCGCTTCTTTTTCTGAAACCTTCAGCAATATTGGCCGGAACGGAAACAGCAGCGCGTCTGAGTTGCGAAGTCAGCCCGAACATTTCGTGTCTGGGGAAGGATTCAGTCACCTTGTAAATCTTCAGCACCCAGGCATGCGACAACTGCCACATTTCCAGATCCTGAAAACAACGAGCTTTCATCTGCAAGCCTCCCCGCTGCTGCCCGCCGCCTGCCACTTCCGCTTTTCTTTCTTCCGTCTTCCGACTACCGAATTCCGACTACCGAATTCCCTCATTCAGTTTTTCCGCCGCATACTGCACGGCGTCCACGATGTGCTGATAGCCGGTGCAGCGGCAGAGATTGCCTTCGAGGCCGTGCCGGATTTCGCTTTCGGTCGGGCTGGGGTTGTCCCTGAGCAGCGCGCACGCGGACATAATCATCCCCGGCGTGCAGTAGCCGCATTGCAGCCCGTGTTTTTCCCAGAAGCCTTCCTGCACCGCATGCAGTTCGCCGTTCCGGGCGAGGCCTTCGATGGTGGTGATGTCTGCGCCGTCGGCCTGCACGGCCAGCATGGTGCAGGATTTCACGGCGCTGCCATTGACCAGCACGGTACAGGCGCCGCAGATCGAGGTTTCGCAGCCAATGTGCGTGCCGGTCAGCCCCTGCACGTCGCGGATGAAATGAACCAGCAGCAGGCGCGGTTCGACATCACCTTCGTATGGTCTGCCGTTGATGGTGAGCCTGGTCTTCACGTCTCTGACCTCCTTGTTCGATTGAAAGCGAGAGGTTTTCAGCCGGAAAGCGAAGATGACAAGTTCACAGTCAAACACTGCTGGTAATCATCCTGGCAGCCTCTCCGGCCACAGATGTTTCGGATTGTTGATGACAAGTCGGAATCTCGTGATGAAGCGGCGGGTATCTTATACCTGACCAGAGTTCCTGGCAACGGCAGGGGAAGCTAAACAGGCTGTCGGAGCGTCGGGCATCGCGGTGAGGCGCAAGGAAAAGACCTCAGGGCAATGATGAGAACAGAGCCGGAAAGCCGTCAGATCATTGCCCTGACCATTAATTTCAGGGGAATTCGCTCAGCCGTCAGACGACGTACTGTTTCTGGCGGCACCTTTCGAGAAACAGTTTCAGCGCGTCGAGTTCGGCATTCAGCGCATTGAGCGAACTGGTGTGATCAACCTCGATGCGATGGAGCGCGCCGCGTTCCTGCGATTCCTTCAGTTTGATTTCGGCGGTGCCGTTCAGTTCGCGGCGCAGGTTGTAAATGAACAGCCCGACGACCGGCAGCGCCAGCACTCCGACCACCAGCAGCGCCAGCAGTTCCAGGGCCAGATATGGCGGATAGAGTTTCAGCCACCAGACCAGCCCCGCCCAGGCCGCACACCAGAGCAGATAAGCTCCCCAGTGCATATTCCAGACCACCGCGCGCGGATTCACTGATGATGAGCGGCGTGAAAACACGCCTTCCTGTGATTCGAGTGAAGACTGCTGCCGTCGGCTGGTTTCCAGCAGGTGACTGACTTCCTGCTGCTTGTCAGCGATGCGCGCTTCGAGCGAATGTTCCGCGATTCTGAAAGCGAGGTCGTGCCACTGCTGCACTTCGCTGAGGTGTTCGCGGTGAATGAAGACGTTGTTCTGTTTGTGGCGTTCCTCAAAATCCTTCAGGGCTTCGAGGCAGTCATGCAGGCGGTCGCCCGCTCCGGCCTGCTGGGCGGTGGCGATGGCGGCTTTGAGATCATCAATCACCTGCCGGGCCTTGGCGCGTTCGCGTTCGCGCAGTTCCGCCAGCAGGTGAAAGACATCATCACGAATCGCTTCAAAATCATGGTCATTGATCACAACGGCCCAGTACGTCCAGTCGCGCTCAATCGCTTCTCTGAGGGCAGAGATGGCCTGCTTGCGCAGTTCCAGCCGCGCATTGTAAGCGGCGCGGTCGTACCAGAACCGGGCCGTTTCAGGATTGGCTTCAGTGGCAGCGCGGGCATAATCGGCAGCAGTGGCTTCGTTATCGGCGGCATGAAAGCTGCGCGCCAGGTGCGAAAGCGCCAGCGCCTGATGATAACCATTGCGGGCAAACTTGCGCGCCAGGTCAAAGGATCGAATCGCTTCGCTTTCGTTGTCTTCAGCCACAGCAATGAAACCGAGATACTGATAAGCGAAATGGTTGGTGCGATCAGATTCAAGCGCGCGACTGAAACGCTCTCTGGCCATGCCGTATTCACCGGCTTCGTAACATTTCACGCCCTGCTCAAAAAACTGGCGCGAATCATTACCAAGCGATTCCAGCAGCGTGTTGAGAATCTGTTCGGAAGCCTGGGCCTGGCGTTCGACGGCCCAGCGGACTTCGCTGAAGGCCGAGCCGAGATAATCGCTCAACTGCTGAATGGCAGCGCTCGTCTCTTCCGAACTGCGTGTGCCGGGCGATCTTTTGCTGAGGCCGAAGCGTTCGACCTGCCAGACCAGTTCGCCCTGCAGGATCATGGCGTTTTCATCGCTGCTTTCGCCCATGCGTCGCAGGCCGTCTTCCATACTGGTCCTGACGGCATCTTCGAGCGCCGCCAGGCGAGCCTCTTCGCTGACGGGTTCTGCCGGATCTCTGTGTTCCGGCAGCAACAACCTTTCCGGGATGCTGCTGGTGGCGCGGAAGTCTTCACGAAATCCCATAACTTATATTTCTTCTTTCGTGTTGATTAGTGACCGTCTGATGCAGTCCTGACGGTTCGGGGCGCTTTATCCCTGAAGATACCAAAACTCAATTTCCGTCTGATTTCCAGCTTTTCGGTAGAAGACACCCGGCGGTGAGGCAGGGTGGCATCAGGATTCAGTGGCGCTGAAGCCCTGAGTAATTTTCATCCCTTTCTCTGACTGCTGACTGATACTCTAACGGTTTGGCCGGGTACTTGACAACCTGCCAACCGTCCGGTCAGTCTGTCGCCGGATTCGAGCGGCAGTGGCATCACTCACTCAGCAGTTCCGAAAACAATGAGTCAGTCAGACGATCAGCAGGTGCGGCAGTTTATCAGAGACGGTTTTATCCGCCTGGATCACGCCTTTCCGCGTGAACTGGCCGACGAGGGAAGAATGATTCTGTGGCGCGATACGGGCTGCGATCCCGACGACCCGCAGACCTGGACGCAGCCGGTGATTCGCCTGGGCGGTTACGCGCAGGAGCCGTTTTGCCAGGCCGTGAATACGCCGCTGCTGCACGCAGCCTTTGACCTGCTGGTAGGCCGGGGTCGCTGGCTGCCGCGAACGAGCCTGGGCACTTTTCCGATTCGCTTTCCGAGTCCGCTTGATCCTGGTGACGCGGGCTGGCACGCCGATGCGAGCTTTGAAGGAGTTGACGGTTCGTGGCGGCTGAACCTGCAATCAAGGGGTCGCGCGCTGCTGATGCTGTTTCTGTTTTCAGACGTGGGCGAAGCTGACGCGCCGACGCGCATTCGTGTCGGTTCGCATCTGGATGTTCCCCGGCTGCTGCAACCGGCGGGCGAGGAAGGATTGTCATTCCTTGAACTGGCCGAAAAAATGGGGCCGGTTGAGCATCGCCCGCTCGCCCTGGCAACAGGCCAGGCCGGAACGGTTTATTTATGTCACCCGTTTCTGATTCACGCGGCGCAGCCGAATCGCGGCCTCAGACCGCGCTTTCTGGCACAGCCGCCGCTTTATCCGGCAGAACCGTTTCAGCTTCACCGCGCTGATGGCAGCTACTCTCCGGTTGAAATCGCCATTCGCCGGGGACTGGGCCTGCCTGATGATGAATGTCGAGCGAACTGACAGTTCGCTGTACCTTGAAAAAACCGGAGGTTCACCAAGTTGACCTGGCAACCCGAAGTTGACGAAATCAGACGACGCGAAGAACTGGCCCGCCAGATGGGCGGCCCGGCCAACGTCGAACGGCAGCACGCCAATGGCCGCCTGACCGTGCGCGAACGCATCAGCCGCCTGCTCGATGCCAATTCGTTTCACGAAACCGGCGCGCTCACCGGCAAAGCCGTTTATGAAAATGGCGAGCTGGTTTCATTCACGCCATCCAACGTCGTCATTGGCACAGGCCGCATTGATGGCCGTCGCGTCGTGGTGTGCGGCGATGATTTCACGGTGCGCGGCGGCGCGGCTGATGCGGCGATTGGTTACAAGGCCGGTTATGCCGAAAAAATGGCGCGTGAACTGCGCCTGCCGATGATTCGTCTGGTTGATGGCACAGGCGGCGGCGGCAGCGTGAAAACGCTCGAAACAATGCAGCGCACTTACGTCCCGGCCAATCCGGCGTGGGACATCATCGTGGCTGAGATGTCTGAAATCCCTGTCATTGCCGCCTGTCTTGGCCCGGTCGCAGGGCTTGGCGCAGTGCGCGTCATCGCTTCGCATTTTTCAGTGATGGTCAGAAACATCAGCCAGTTGTTTGTCGCCGGGCCGCCAGTGGTCGAGCGCGGCGTTGGCGAAAAAGTGACGAAGGAAGAACTCGGCGGTTCGCACATTCACGCGCGCGGCAGTGGCGCGGTTGATAACGAAGTCGAAAGCGAGGATGAAGCCTTCGCGCAGATTCGCCGCTTTCTTTCATACCTGCCCTCGCATGTCTGGCAGTTGCCGCCGCGTTCGCAGTATTACGACGACCCGCAGCGCCGCGAGGAGGAACTGATTTCAATCATTCGGCGTGACCGTCGCCGCACTTATGATGTGCGTCGTCTGATCGGCCTGGTGCTCGATCACGATTCATTCTTTGAAACGGGCCGGTATTTCGGCAGGCCGCTGGTGACGGGCCTCGCGCGGCTGCACGGCTATCCGGTCGGCGTGATGGCGCACGACCCGAAACACGGCGGCGGCGGGCTTGACGCCCCGGCCAGCGAAAAGATGACTCGCTTCATTGACCTGTGCGATACGTTTCACCTGCCGGTGATCAATTTCGTGGATCAGCCGGGCTTTCTGATCGGCACGCGCGCCGAACGCGCCGGAACAGCGCGGTACGGAGCCAGAGCCATCGCCGCTGTCTATCAGGCCACCGTGCCCTGGTGTTCGATCATCCTGCGCCGTGTGTTCGGCGTCGCAGGCGCCGCGCACGGCAATCACGCGGCCCTGAATCTGCGTTATGCGTGGCCTTCGGGCGACTGGGGTTCGCTGCCGATTGAAGGCGGCGTGCAGGCGGCCTACAAACGTGAAATCGAAGCCGCGCCCGATCCTGACGAGCGACGGCGCGAAATCGAAGCGATGCTCAACGAACTGCGCTCACCTTTTCGCACGGCTGAAGCCTTCGGCATTGAAGAGATCATTGACCCGCGCGACACGCGCCCGCTGCTGTGCGAATGGATTGAGACAGCTTATGAACTGTTGCCCTCACAACTCGGCCCCAAAGGTCGCGGCCTGCGCCCCTGACTGTTTTTGTGACGTGGACAATTTTTGAAAACCACGAAGATCACGAAGAACACGAAGAGAAAGACAAGGAGAAGTGGCGATAAAGATGATCTGAGCCACAGCTTTGATTCATTACCTTTTCTCCTCTTCTCCTTTTCTCCCTTTCTCCTCTTCTCCTCTTCTTTCTCTTCGTGTTCTTCGTGAACTTCGTGGTGAAAATCCTGACTGCTTATGAGTGACATATCTGATTATCACGCGATGCTGCAAACTGCGATTGAGGAGGCGCGGCAGGGACTGGCCGAAGGTGGCATCCCGATTGGCGCGGCCTTGTTTGATCACACAGGCAACCTGCTTGGTCGCGGCCACAATCGCCGTGTGCAGGATGGTGATCCTTCGGCGCACGGTGAAACAGATGCCTTTCGCCGGGCCGGACGACAGCGCAGCTACCGCGACAAAATTATGGTCACGACGCTGGCGCCGTGCTGGTATTGCAGCGGTCTGATCCGTCAGTTCGGCATTGGTAAAGTGATTGTCGGTGAGTCGGTCAACTTTGCCGGTGGCATCGAATGGCTGCGCGAAAACGGGATTGAAGTCATTGACCTCAATTCAACCGAATGCGTCGAACTGCTGGCCCGTTTCATCGCTGACTACCCGGAACTCTGGCACGAGGATATTGGCGAGGAATAAATGATGCCCGTCAGTCTGTTCAATTCAGCAAAGCCGGTCATCGGCATGATTCATGTCGGCGCGCTGCCCGGCACTCCCTCAAACACGCAGAGCGTCGCTGAACTGGCCGCGCTGGCAGTGCGCGAAGCCGCAATTTATCGTGACTGCGGCGTGGACGGCATTGCCATTGAAAACATGCACGATGTTCCGTACCTGCGCGGCGCGGTCGGCCCCGAAATCACTGCGGCCATGACGATCATTGGCAGCGCCGTCAAAGTCGCAGGCAGTTTGCCGGTCGGCATTCAGATTCTGGCCGGAGCGAACATCGAAGCAATGGCCGTCGCGCACGCTGCCGGACTCGATTTCATTCGCGCTGAAGGTTACGCCTTTGCGCACGTCGCGGATGAAGGCCTGATCGAATCGTCAGCCGCGAAACTGCTGCGTTACCGCAAAATGATCGGCGCTGACCGTGTGCAGGTCTGGGCCGATGTGAAAAAGAAACATTCCTCGCACGCCATCACCGCCGACATCAGCCTCGGAGCGACAGCCGAAGCCGTTGAATTCATGCGCGCCGATGCAGTCATCGTCACCGGCAGCGTCACCGGAGATGCCCCGCGCCGCGCCGATGTCGAAGAAGTCAGCGCGCATTGTCATCTGCCCGTCATTCTCGGTTCAGGCATTGATGCCGGAAACATCTCTGAGTTTTATCCCCTCGCCGACGGATTCATCATCGGCTCACATTTCAAGACTGCCGGTAACTGGCTTAATACAGTTGACCCGCACCGTGTCACTCACCTGATGAACGTCATCGCTTCATTACGTGGCAGTTAATCCGGAAACGCGGCCTGATGCGCAATTAACAATCTTTTTACATCGCCGGAACCCTCTGCGGTGGTCAGTGCCGCTCACGATGCGGCATACTTCAGTCAGTTCAGAGTCTGCCAGGGAAAACCGCAACCCGGAGGCGCTGAGAATCCAACAACCACCTGACTCAAAGGAGACATCAATGAAAAAAACTCTTTTCACGACCGGCCTTATTGCGCTTCTGATGATGGGACTCTGGGCTGTCAGCGCCGCTCCGGCGCCGACCAGTTTTGCCGGAACCTGGTCGCTCGATAAAGGCAAGAGTGAAGGCCTCAATCAACAATTACAGAATGCTGAAAGCATCACCCTTACCATCACCCAGGATGACAAGGAACTGACGACAAAACAGGAAATCGCCGGTTCACCGGCTCCGCCTCAGACGGCGACTTACAAGCTTGATGGGAGCGAAACCACAGGCGATGTCAACCTGGGCCGCATGCAGGGCAAGGCAACCCGCAAAGCGAAATGGATGGATGGCGGCAAAATGATCGAACTGCATTCGGTCATTAATGTGGAGTTTCAGGGCAATCCTGTAACGATTACTCAGGTTCAGCATCTCGAACTTGCCGAAGGCGGCAAGGTGCTTAAAATTCACAGCACCAGTGAATCGCCGCGCGGCACCCAGGAAAGCAAGCTGACTTACAATAAAAAGTAACCAACTTTTCTCCCCTCAGAAAACTCTGCAACAGAACCGGAGCCGGATCGGGATTTCAGTCCTGACCGGCTTCGGTTATCATCTGATCCTTCCTGTCAATTTCCGGTTCTTCCTGTCAGCGTTTGCCTGCTCCCTGCTGAGTTTCAGCCACTGTTTGAAGTCCGGAACGAGGCGACGTGAACAACTTCTATGTCTGACATGCTGATGCGTGAGCAATCTGAACGCGAGAACGAACAACTGCGGCAGCGTCTGGCCACAGCCGAAGAACTGCTGCGGGTCAGTCGCCAGAGCCTGACCGATGAACACTTCCGTCTGGTGGTCGAGGCGATGCCCAATGCCCTGCTGCTGGTCAATCGCGCCGGGCAGATTGCGCTGATCAATTCACAGGCTGAACAACTGACCGGTTACAGTCGTGAGGAACTGCTGGGGGCGCCAGTCGAGATGCTCGTGCCGGAGCGCTTCCGGCAGCAGCACGGAATCTACCGCGCCGGGTTTCAGGCCTCGCCTGAAGTGCGCAAAATGGGCGCGGGGCGCGAACTGTTCTGCCTGCACCGGAACGGCAGCGAGGTTCCGGTGGAAATCGGCCTCAATCCGCTGCGCATTGCCGATGATGAGTTCGTGCTGATTTCCATCATTGACATTACCGAACGCCGGAAGGCGCAGGAAGCATCGGCCCATCTGGCGGCCATTGTCGCGTCATCGGCGGATGCGATTCTCAGCAAAACACTCGATGGCATCATCACCAGTTGGAATGCTGCCGCCGAACGGATGTTCGGGTACCAGCCGCAGGAGATCATCGGGCAGTCAATCCTGCGGCTGATTCCTGCTGACCATCGCCCGGAGGAAGATCGAATCCTGGCGCGGCTCAGAGCAGGCGAGCGCATCAGGCATTACGAAACAGTGCGCCTCACAAAGGACGGGCGAGTCATTGATGTTTCGCTGACAATTTCGCCGGTCTCGGACAATACGGGCAGAATCACCGGCGCTTCCTCAATTATTCGTGACATCACTGAACAAAAACTCGCCGAAGCCAGACTGCGTGCTTCGGAGGAGCGGTTGCGCCTGTTCATCGAACACGCTCCGGTCGCGGTGGCGATGTTCGACCGCGAAATGCGCTACCTGGCGGCCAGTCGTCGCTGGCTGCAGGATTACGGATTAAAGGAAGATGTCAGCGGTCGCAGCCATTACGAAATCTTCCCCGAAATACCTGAACGCTGGAAGGAGATTCATCGCCGCTGTCTGGCGGGCGCGGTTGAAAAAGCTGACGAAGACCCTTTTGAGCGCGCCGATGGCACGGTTGACTGGCTCAAGTGGGAAGCCCGTCCGTGGTTCGACAGCACGGGAGTCATTGGCGGCATCATCATTTTTTCTGAAGACATCGGCCAGCGCAAACAGGCCGAAATCAGGCTGGCGCTGCTCGCCGAAATCAGCGAACTGACGCGCACAGCCACGAGTGCGAATGAACTGATGTACTCAGTGGCCACAGCCAGCGGCAGGCACCTGCGGGTCAGCCGCTGCCTGTTCAATGAAATTGACCTCGAACACGACCGCGAAATCGTTTACCGCGACTACAGTTGCGGGGTGCCGTCAGTCGCAGGCATTCACCACATTTCCGATTACAGCGCCGCCACTTCTGACGCAATGCGGGCCGGAAAGACAGTCGTCAACTTTGACTCAAAGACCGATCCGCGCACGGCTGCTGATTACGCCAGAACTTACGAACCGAGTCAGGAACGAGCCTATGTCGCAGTGCCGCTGATGCGCGAAAACCGCTGGGTGGCTTCACTGTGGGCCAGCGACAAAGTGCCCCGCGAATGGAGCCAGCAGGAAGTTGCGCTGCTTGAAAATGTCGCTGAACGCACCTGGGCGGTCGTCGAAAAACTGCGGATTGACACGGCGCTGCGCCTGTCTGAAGAAAGATTCCGCCAAGCGGCTGATGCCTCGAACGCGCTGGTTTATGAAGTTGACCTGGTGCGCGGCGAAACCGCTGTGGTGTATGGCCTGGGACGACTGCTCGGTTATGACCCGCAAACCACCGGCACCAACAGCGAGTGGTGGCATTCGCTGATTCATCCTGAAGATTTGCCCGCGCACCTGGCGCAACTGGAGAAAAATCTGCAACGCGGCGGCGCGTACCTGAGCGAATATCGCGTGCGGCACCGGAACGGCGCCTGGGTGATCGTGCAGGACAACGGGCTGGTCATCACGGAAGACGGCGCGGCCATTCGCATGGTCGGCGCCGTGACTGACATCACGCAGCGCAAACGCGCTGAAGAGCGGCTGCGCGAAAGCGAGGAACGGCTGGATCTGGCAGTTTCGGCCACACAGCTTGGCATCTGGGACGCCAACCTGCTGACGGGCGATTTTTACTGGTCAGAGCGCGCGTATGAAATTACAGGCATTCCGCCCGGAACCACCATCACGACCGAGTTGATCACCAGTTTTATTCACCCGGATGATCTGCCGGGCTGGCGCGCCACATTGCGCGCCATCACTGATCCGCAGGGCAGCGGCACGCTTTCATTCGAGCATCGCATCGTCAGGCCTGATGGCACAGTGCGGTGGGCGGCGGTGCGCGGGCGCGCGCACTTTGCGGAAGTCAACGGGCGGCTGCGGGCGGTGCGCCTGGTCGGTTCGACGCTCGACATCACCGAGCGCAGGGAATTTGAAGCGGCCCGCGAACAACTGCTCGTTCGAGAACAACAGGCGCGGGCGCTGGCCGAAGAAGCCAATCGCGCCAGGGATGAATGGCTGGCTGTGGTGACGCACGAACTGCGCTCGCCGCTCAATGCCATGCTCGGTTACTCCCGCATGCTCGACAGTCGCCGCGATCTGCCACCCGATCTGGCCGAGGTGATCGAAATCATCAGACGCAACGGCGAACGTCAGCGCGTGCTGATTGATGACCTGCTCGACACTGCCCGCGTCATCACCGGCAAACTGCGGCTGGAAATTCGACCGCTCGATCTGGCCGGGGTCATCCGCGAAGCCATCGAAACCGTTCGCCCCGCTGCTGCCGCACGACAGATTTCCATCTTTTCGCAGCTTGATGCTGACGCCGGACTGATCACCGGCGACCCTGACCGTTTGCAGCAGGTGGTCTGGAATCTGCTGACCAATGCCGTCAAATTCACCCCCGTCGGTGGCAGCGTTTATCTCGAATTGGAAAGAGACGAAGAACACGCCTCACTGACCATTACCGACACGGGCACCGGCATTGCGCCTGAATTTCTGCCGCACATTTTTGAGCGGTTTTCGCAGCAGGATGCTTCACGCTCGCGCCGTTACGGCGGTCTGGGCCTGGGCCTGTCGCTCGTTCAGCAACTGGTCGAACTGCACGGCGGCAGAATCAGCGCCTTCAGCGCCGGTCTCAACCAGGGCGCGACTTTTACCGTTCATCTGCCGTTGCGCGCGGTCAGCGAACTTCCGGCAGACACTGCTCCCGACTACCCGTCACCAGCCATCAGCCAGCCGCCCTCAGTCAGCCTGGCTGGTGTGCGCGTGCTGCTGGTTGATGATGAAGCCGACACACTGGAACTGGTCGCCGCAATTCTCAAAGGCAGCGGAGCCACAGTCATCACCGCCACATCAGCCAGCGAGGCCTGGGCGCTGCTGACCAGCGACGCCGCTTCAGACCGACCGCAGATTATTGTCTGCGACGTTGGCATGCCGGATGAGGATGGCTACACACTGCTCAGGCGCTTTCGTGACTGGGAACACCTGCACCATTTCAAAGCATTGCCCGCCATCGCGCTGACTGCTTATAACAGCACCCGCGACCGGTTGCAGGCCCTGACCAGCGGCTATCAGATGCACCTGGCAAAACCGGTCGAACCTGAAGAACTGACCGCCGTCATCCTCAGCCTGACCGCCCGGAACAATTCGGGAATGAATGCCTGAATTGCTGATCGCTGTCTTGCGAGAATCAATGCAGTCACCTGGGTACGCACGCTTCCAGCGTGCTCCTGCTTCGGGCAGTCGTTATGTCCGCGCATGCCCGGCACGCTGGAAGCGTGCGTACCCAGGTGACTGCATAGCCCCTGCCTGGATTGCTGGTGTGGCGCTGTCTCCGGATTGAAAATTTCTGCCCAACCCGCCAGAATCGGTGCGCACCTGAAGTAACCACCCTGGCTTTCATTTCGAACGACTGAGAACCGCTGTCAACAGAATCAACCGGAGGGTAACTATGAATCTGTTCAGGTCTGGTTTTACTGCCTGTGCCGTCACCCTGCTGCTGGCTGTCAGCCTGTCGCCATTGCGCGCACAACAGGGCGAACTCGCAGACAATCCGCTGGTGCTGCTGCGCACCGGGCAGGATCAGAAAAAAGCCCTGAAGGTCAACGAAGCGATTTATCAGGCCATCGGCTTCGGCAACACCTTCATGGTCACGACCAGCGAGGGCAACGTCATCATTGACACTTCGATGCCGTTCAATGCAGCGCGGCACAAGCAACTGCTCCAGGCCGAAAACAACGGCGCGATCAGATTCATCATCGTCACGCACGCGCACGGCGATCACATCGGCGGCATCCCGGCGTGGCGACAATCCGGCACGCAGGTCATCGCACAAAAGCTCCACGCTGATTTCAGGCATTACGAAGCCCGGCTGAACGGTTTCTACGCACAGCGCAACGCAGCGCAGTTTGCGCTCAAAATTCCCGACCCCGGCCCGTGGCCCGGCAACTTTGCAGGCAAAATCGAACCGAACGTGCTCTTTGATGACAGGTATGAATTTGAACTCGGCGGCGTGAAGTTCGAGCTGATGCACACGCCCGGCGAAACGCCCGATCACACGACGATCTGGCTGCCGAAATACAAAGCCGCGTTCATCGGTGACAATTACTACGATTCATTCCCGAATATCTACACGCTGCGCGGCACACAGCCGCGATGGGCGCTCGATTACATCAACTCGCTCAACAAAGTCCTCGCGCTCAAGCCTGAAATTGTGCTGCCATCACACGGCATGCCAATCGTCGGCAATGCTGAAATCACGAAACGCCTGACCCGTTACCGCGATGCGATTCAGTACGTCCACGATGAAACCGTCAAAGGAATGAACGCGGGCAAAGATGTCTGGACGCTGATGCGCGAAATCAAATTGCCGCCCGCGCTCGATGTGGGCGAAGGTTACGGCAAACTGTCGTGGTCGGTGCGCGGCATTTATGAAGGCTATGTCGGCTGGTTCGACCTCAACCCGGCGACGATGTATGAAACTCCGGCTTCAGCGGTTTATCCCGAAGTTGTCAGACTCGCAGGCGGCCCCGACGCCATTGCAAAACTGGCGATGGAGCGCGTCAAAGCCGGACAGCCGGTTGAAGCATTGCACCTGTGCGAAATGGCGTTATCAGTTGACGCCACGCATCGTCCGGCGCTCGAAGCAAAACTGAAGGCGCTTGAACTGCTCATCGAACGCTGCCGCAACAGCAACGAACGCGGCTGGCTGATGTTCAGCTTCAGTCAGATCAGAAACAAACTCAACCCGAAATAAATTCATGCCAATTACAAAAATCAACGACATCAACCTTTACTATGAAATTCACGGCGCAGGCGAACCGCTGCTGATGATTCACGGCCTCGCCGCGCGTGGACAGAGTTACAACTATCAAATTCCGGCGCTCGCGCCGCACTTTCAGCTCATCACTTTTGACAATCGCGGCGTGGGCGAAACCGATCAGCCGGATGAACCGTACAGCATCCCGCAGATGGCCGATGACGCCGCTGCATTGCTCGATCATCTCGGCATTCAGACGGCCCGCGTGCTCGGCATTTCGATGGGCGGAATGATCGCGCAGGAACTCACGCTCCGTCATCCGCAGCGCGTAAGTAAGCTGGCGCTCGGCTGCACGCATTGCGGCATCAGCCGCTGCATTCCCTCGCCCGAATGGGTAGCTGAAATCTTTCGCAACGCCAAAGGGAAATCGCGTGAACAGGTCGTGCGCGAATTCATTCCGGTCAACTTTTCGCGCCAGACTCAGCAAACACGCCCCGAACTGATTGAAGCTGTCGTCCCGCAGATGGTCAGCAACCTGCAACAGCCTTACGCTTATTACCGTCAGCTTGAGGCCGTCTACCGCTTCGATTCATACGACCGGCTGCCTGAAATCAAAGTTCCGACGCTGGTGCTGACTGGAGCCGAAGACGTACTGATTCCACCCGGCAACGCCACGATCATTGCCGAACGCATTCCCGGCGCGCGGCTGGTTTCATTCACTGAAACGAGTCATCTTTTCTTTATCGAAAAAGCCGATGAAGTGAATCAGGCGCTGCTCGAATTTTTCAGATAACACAATCCACGAAGCCGCACGAAGAATCACGAAGAAGAAACTTCAACCACGGAGAACAGATGAGGGAGAAACAGTAAAGAGCAAAAGGAGTCGGGCTGATGCTGGAATTGGAATCCGAATCATGCCACACAGTACAGAGACACTGATCGAATTAGGCTGCGCCGAAAGACGGTGTTTGGAGTTCCAGCTTTAGCTGGCAGTCCCGATTTCCCAGGTCTGCCAGCTAAAGCTGGAACTCCAAACACCGTCTCGCCAGAAATGATGGTGCAGTTGATTTCCCGATCTTAGTGGCTTCGATTCGGCTTCAGGCTTATCAGACGCCTTTACTATCCGTCTGACACAGATTGGACGGCTCAAATATCGCAAATAAACTTGAATAGAAAGGATAAAAAGTAAATATGGGCTGGACTCCTATGATTGAAAATATACTTTCGGCATATCAAAACCATCTCGTCCAAAAACATGGAAACCAAACCCTAAAACGATTCAACCATCTCCTTGAAAATAATCAAGAAGCTGGGGTATCTGAAGCCTTGGTTTTTAATTGGCTGTGCGGGATTGGCCAAAACCCGGAATTGAATGAGAATAATAGCACCGGAGGGGCTGACTTCATTTGCCATCCTTGGGAAAGCTATAGATACATAGTCGAGGTCACCTGTCTAGGCAAACCAGCCTTAACCAAAGAGACTGGCTGTCACATGATCTCAGGGCAGTTAATGGCAATATCGTCACCTACAAAAATGCTTCGCCAAAGGGTCACAGATAAAGCCGGGCAACTCGCAGGGAATGACATACCGACGGTGCTGGCAATTACTT
This sequence comes from Blastocatellia bacterium, assembly GCA_046331565.1. GTDB lineage: Bacteria > Acidobacteriota > Blastocatellia > RBC074 > RBC074 > DASRDU01. Next base: position 949,970 of record JAXLQP010000001.1, on the reverse strand, counting down.
CATTGCACGATGGGGCGTATATACTTCTCAGCCCAAATGAAGCCGTTAGCTTTTTAATTTCTGACTGGGCATTTGCAATTCCGATGAGTAATAGCAATGAAGATACCTATCTTTCTACAGATCTGAAGCATTCGATCTTTTTCAAGCGGGATCTTAATGACCCCTCGAAAGTCGCACCTTGCCGACAGTCAATATCAGCAGTCTTGCTGATACCGGTCTCAGGTGACAGGCTAAATGTTACAGGCATCTTGCACCCTGAACCAATTCATCCCTTCAGTATTCACGCTCTTAAGAAGGTCCCATTTGTTCGTGTGCAGAACTGGCCAATTGCTGAGGGAATAATATTTACTGAGTGGGTAATCAGTGATCCATATGCCTCAGTTTTTCATCACTTCACTCATATAAAATGAAACGTCCATCTGTCATCCAATCTATCAGAGCGCGCCCCACGGAGATTTCGATATTACGCGCCGTTTTCACTTCTTTCCCGTGTTTTCCTGTGTACCACCTAGTTGCACTTCTGCCCCTGATTATTGCGTGGCTTTGCAGATGATTGCTGAGGACTGATGATGAACGCTCCACTTTCTGGCATTCGGGTTCTTGATTTCGGTCGGTACATTGCCGGGCCGTACTGCGCGGCGCTGCTGGCTGATCTGGGCGCTGAAGTGATTCGCATCGAACGGCGCGATGGCGGTGAGGATCGCAATGTCATTCCGCTGACTGAATCGGGCGATGGCGCGCTCTTTCTGGCGATGAACCGCAATAAGAAAGGCGTCACGCTTGACCCGGCGCACCCGCGGAGCGATGAAATCAAACGCCGCCTCATCAGCAGCGCCGATGTTGTCATTGCCAACCTGCCGCTCAACGTGCTGACAAAACTCGGTCTTGATTACGAATCGCTCAAAGCGATCAAACCCGACATTATTCTGACGATGGTTTCGACCTTCGGTTCGACCGGGCCGTATGCGAACCGCGTCGGCTTTGATTCAGTGATTCAGGCGATGTCGGGGGCGATGAGCCTGACCGGATTTCCGGGCGCGCCGGTGCGTTCGGTGGTGGCTTTTGAGGATTTCGGCACGGCGCTGCACGCGGCATTCGGCACGATGATCGCGCTCTTTGAAAAACAGCGCACAGGTCAGGGGCAGTTGGTAGAGGCTTCGCTGCTCGCAACCGGAGTGACGATGATGCAGACGCTGCTGGCTGAACGCTTCGTCACCGGCATCGTGCGCACGCAGCGCGGCAATACCGGCTATCACGCCGCGCCCGCCGATGCTTACCAGACCAGGGACGGCTGGATTATGGTGCCGACCATCGGGCAGTGGATGTTCGAGCGGTGGGCAAAGCTGATGGGCCGCGAGGATTTGATTGCTGATCCGCGTCTGAAGGACGACCTGGCGCGCGGCGACAACGCCGAAATCATCAACGAAGTGATGCGAGCCTGGTGCGCCGCCCGCACTACGGCAGAAGCCCTGGAGCAGCTTGAACAGGCGCGCATCCCCGGCGGCCCGGTCTGTGAACTCGCTGAAGTGTACAAAGACCCGCAGGTGCAGGCGCGTGAACTGTTCCGGCACGTTGATTATCCGGGCAGCCCCGTTCCGATTCCAATTGCCGACACTGCCATTCGCTTTTCGCATTCTGAAGGCGAAGTCAGACACCGCGCCCCGCTGCTCGGTGAACATACTGATGAGATTTTGCAGCAGCTTGAATTCAGCGCGGATGAGATTGCTGAGTTTCGTTCGGCAGGTGTGATCTGAAAACGAAAAGCTGAATGGAACACGGATTGAACTGATGCGGCGGATAAAAACGAATTGATCTGTTTCGATCCGCCGCATCGGTTCAATCCGCATTCTATTCTCCCGCGCCATTTCTGATGCAGTAAAGATGATTCAGTCCGCGAATGAAAATCCGGCCATCGGCAATTGCCGGAGAAGCATAGATCGGTTCGCCGAGTGAATTGGTACGCAGCACTTCGTGTACCGGGCCTGCTTTGATCACAAAGGTATCGCCATCCTCGCTGCTGATCAGAATCTTGTCGTCAAACGCGACGGGCGACGCCGTGAAGGCCGCAGGCACAGGCGGGCGACCGCCTTCGTATCTGATCGCGCCGGTCTTTGCTTCAATGCAGGTGATGATGCCTTTGTCGCTGAACAGGTAAAGATAATCGCCGTAAAGAATCGGTGAAGTCACATAGGCCGTTCCCTTGTCATACTTCCAGACCAGGTTTGCAGTGTCGGTAATGTTGCCTGAACCTCCGGGCCGCAGGGCCAGCGCGCGTTTGGTCGGATAGCCTGCGCTGACAAAGACCAGCCCGTGACCGGCAACGGCGCTCGGAATCGCGTGGCCGAAAACGCCTTCGCAATGCCACAACTCTTTGCCGCTTTTCGGGTCGTAGGAAATCACCGATTCAGCGCCGCTCGCAATCAGTTCCATTCGATTGCCAGCCCGCACCAGCAGCGGCGTCGCCCACGTCTTGCGATGAATGCGCGATGTGCGCCAGACCTCTTTGCCGGTCTTTTTATCGAATGCGGCGATGAATGAACCAGCCGTTTCGCCGCCGTCTTCCTGATCGCATTGCACAATCACCAGATTTTCAAACAGCACCGGAGAAACGCCGTTGCCGAGGCCCATCTTGGCAATCCGGCCCGGCGCTGATTTCCAGATCAGTTTTCCGTCGAAGTCATAACAATACAGCCCTTCGGCTTCAAAGAAAGCATAAACAAACCGCCCGTCAGTCGCCGGAGTGCCTGACGCATAAGAGCCTTTGCGGTGCCGGTCATCCAGTACCGTTCCGGCGTAAGCCGTGCGCTCCCACAGCACGCGGCCCGTGTCACGATCAAGACACAGCACCTTCAGTGTGTGCTGCCGATTCCCTGCCACGCTGTCAGGATGAACGTAGACCTGACCATTTCTGATGTGCGTGACGGCTTTCTGCCCCGGCAATGCTTCGCCTTCAATCGCCGTCGTCAGAAAGATTCGTCTGCCCCAGATAATCGGTGACGAATGGCCACGTCCGGGAATCGGGGTTTTCCAGCCGATGTTTTTTGTCGCGCTCCATTCAACGGGCAGATTCTTTTCAGTCGAAATGCCGCGCCCTTCAGGCCCGCGCCACTGCGGCCAGTTCGCATCAGCGGCAGCGCTGACTGTTGAAAAGCGCACGATGGCAACAGCGAAAAGACAAATGAACAGCAACGCAGTTAACTTCAGTTTCATTTTCGCTCCTCAACAATCAGTGAGAATGCAGGCACAGATAAGAGAGATGACGGAACAGACGGAAATAACGGAACTGACGAAAGAAGAACTCAACAGGGTCTGAAATTTGTTTCGTTTGTTCTGTTATTTCCGTCTGTTCCGTCATCTCTCTTTTGCTTCTGTCGTTTTATTCGCCCGGCTTGCCCTTCAGCAGCGGTTCGGTGTCGAGCGTCTGCGGGCCGTTTTCGGTGCAGACGGCGTACTTCGATTCGTAAATCGAAACACCGGCATATTCGCCTTTGGCGTTGACGATGTAAAAGTTCACGTTGAAATTCGGATTGCCCCGGCTGTTGAGCAGGCGCTTTTCAATCGTCGCCGCCTTGATGCGTTTGCAGGCTTCCATCCCGGCATCCTTCGGACTCAGCCCGCGCCGCATGTTTTCGACAATCAGGAATGAACAGAGGTTATAAAGATTGGCTTCGCCGCGTCCGGTCGAACCGGCAGCGCCCACGTCACCGTCAACATAAAGCCCCGCGCCGAGAATCGGTGAATCACCGACGCGACCAGGAATTTTGAAAGCCAGGCCGCTCGTCGTCGTCACGCCGCAGATTTCGCCCTTTGCATTCACGCCGTCGCAGTTGATCGTACCGAACAGATGATCGCGGTCAATCAGACCTTCAGCGACCAGTTCCAGCGCCCTGCGAAAGCCGACTTCAGCGCGTTTTTTCGGATCAAGATAATGCTCAGGGTCGGTGCGCCGCTTCCATTCCAGCCAGATCCGGCGCGACTGTTCGGTGTTCAGATCGTCTTCGATTTTGAAACCCATGCTCTGCGCAAATCGCTGCGCGTCTTTGCCGACAATCAGGTGATGATCGGTTTGTTCAAGCACAGCTTTTGCAACAAGCGAAGGCGTGCGCACACCTTCGATGCAGGCCACAGCACCGGCGCGTTTTTTCGGGCCGTGCATGCACGACGAATCAAGCTGCACGACACCTTCGGCGTTCGGGATGCCGCCATAACCGACGCTCGTATCAAGCGGGTCGAGTTCGACGATATTGACCCCGGCAATGAGTGAATCAAGCACATCATTGCCCTGCGTCATCAGCGTGAATGCCTTCTGCACGCAGGTCACATCGCCGCCGTTTTTGAATCGGTTGCCATTGGCCGAAGAAACAACGACAGGTTTGACGCTGCCCTGTGTCCAGATCACCGGCGCACCGGCTGAAGCAGTATTGGTCTTTGCTGCCAGCACTCCGGCAGCGGCGGTAGTAGTTGTTACAAAATTACGACGCGATATTTTTTTACTCATTTGGATTCTCCCTGCTGTCAGCCCCGTGAGGAGCATAATTCAATAGCCGGAAGTGAAGCGTCAGCGGAACCCCCGGCTATTGAATTATGCTCCTCACGGGGCTGAGTTGTCGCACATTACGAATGCCTGAATTTGCAAATACGATTTGCCTATTGATTGGTCGGATGGCCTTCAACCAGTTCGATGCGAATTTTGTCCGGGCCTTCAATGAAGGCGAACTTCACCTTGCCACCTGCGATTGAGCGGATTTCATCGGTCACCTTCACGCCATCTTTGCGCAGTTTCTCAACGGCTTCGGCCAGGTTGTCGAAGCTGAAGCCGACGTGATCGAAGACTTTGCCTTTGGTTGATTCGATTTCGGTCTTGCCTTTCCAGTGTTCGGCGTAGGCGTGTTTTGAGTATTCAACCGGGAAGATGATGATGTTGACGTTGTCCATCATCAGCGAGGCGCTCGGCCCGATCTGATGGCCGCGATACATCCGCACTTCGCTGCGGCTGCCAGTCAGTTTCGCGCCGAAATATTTCTTGTACCAGTTGCCCGCCGCGACCGGGTCGGCGCTGAACAGGTGCAGGTGGCCGAACTGATGATGCCGCGCCGTGTTGAGTTCAATCAGCGCGTTGTCGGGGCTTTGCACGTAAGCGTAATAGAAGCTGCCCGGCTTCGCATTCGGATTGCCGCCGATGTCGCTGATGTCGGTCAGCGGCTCAAAGAATTTCGTGCCGATTTTCAACTGCCGGTCATACTCGGCCTTCATATCCTCAGCGCCCCAGCCCATATGCCAGATGGCCGTATTCAATGACCAAGCCGGCGGCGTGCTGACCTTTGAAAACAGAATCCAGGACTTCTGCGCCCAGACCGCATCAACGAGTCCGGCAAAGCGGCTCTTCTGACAATCGAAGCGACCAGTATAAAAATCAATCGCTGCTGCCGGGTCAGTCGTGTTCAGGTGCATGTGATGAAAGTGCGCCACCGGAAACTGCGGCGCCATCATCTTGTCATCCTGCCCGGCGCGCCCCGGCAGAGTCAGCGCATAAACCGACAGCGTCAGAATCGCCGCAAACAGAACGATGCCGACCAGCGGCGAACGAAACAGACGTGAACTGAAAGCTGAAAGCATAATTCCTGCCCTCCTGAGAGATTGTGCTGTAGTTGAAGTTCAGATCAGAGATCAGAAATAAGAACAGCGAATGCCTGCCACTGACCAGCAATAAGCATTTGTCTTTGCCGCGTAGCGGCGACTGAGTTTAGCCGTGGGTTTCAACCCACGGTTGCCGGGCGATCAGATTGAAGTCGCGTGGCGACGGTTGAATTATCCGCTGAATCAATCGTCGCTACGCGACTGGGAAATGGATGCACCGATTCCGTGGGTTGAAACCCACGGCCAAGCTCAGATGCCGCTGCGCGGCAGTGGATCCTGAGTGATCTTTCGTTGTTGATCGAAACCAGTAAAAGCGAACGTCCGGCGATTGGTTACTTCTGCGCGACAACGGTCTTTTCAGCGCCGCATTGTCCTTTGAGCGTGGCAAGCCATTCGCGGATCAGGGCAACGCCTTCCTGATGCACGACGCTGCGCCCGATTTCGGGCATCATCTCCTTGGGTCTGGTGGATGAAAGGCGAAAGAGCAGAATTGATTCGTCAGGTCTGCCGGGCACAACATCGTACTGATGACCGCCGGAATATCCGGCAGAATTGGGCATCTTGCAGGTGCCGAATCTTTTCGGGTCGGTTTCATTGATGCCGAGCCACAATCCCGAAGCCGCTGCGCCGCCGACCGCCTGGTGACAGTGCGCGCAGTTGTTATCGAGGTAAGCTCGCGCCCGCGCTTCGAGTGTGCCGGTTGACGGGTCGTTCCACACAGCGACTTTCGGAGCCTTGTCGGGCGACGGCGCGCCTTTCAGATAACCAATCTTTGTCCAGTGAGCGAGCTGATTTTCCGTGCCTTCCGGATACTGATAATCGCGGTTCAGATTGCGCGCTTTCGGGCCGACGGGCAGCAGTATTTTTGCGTTGTCGTGACACTGGCTGCATTCGTTGGCGTTCGGAATGACGTAGGTGAAAGTGTGTTTCGTTCCAGCCTTGTCGGCCCAGGTAATTTCCTGCGGATCGGCGGCGCGCTCGAGCGTGGCTTCGGTCTGATCGGCGTTCCAGACGTAAGGCAGCGCAATCCATCCGGCTTTGGCGTGAACGAGCAGCCGCGTTTCAATCAGGCGTTCCTTTCCCGAACCGTCAGCGGTGGGAAAGGCAAATGACTTGGCCAGAATCGTGCCGACCGGAAAATTGAATGGCCCGTCTTCGTTGTACTGAGCCGCTGTGCCTTCAGGCATCCAGACAAAGCGGTACTTGCTGGCGTAATCAGAAAAGAGCGGCGTGTTCAGATCGTAAGGAACCACGCCTTTGTTTGGTTTGAGCGGCGCGCTGCCCGCAACGAACAACTGCCACTGCGACAGCGTTGCCGGAAACGGCTCGGCAATGAATGAAATCACGCCGGTCGGCCTGACCACGTTACAGGTTGCGGTCAGCAGCAGGACAGCGAGAATTGCAGCAGCGCGCGCGCTCCGACCAATGCTCATTGCGCGCCTCCGGCTTTGGGCGCAGCGTCAGATGCGCCTGACTGCGGCAGGCTGACGGCGGCGAGCGCGGGCAGCGAACACTGATGCTTCTTTATCTCGCGGCTGATGTTTTTGAATTTGTTCGCCGCGTCGAAGTTCGCAAAGGTCGCTGCGCCGTTGTTTTCCAGACAGATTTTTGCGTCGGCCATCGTGCCTGGCTTGCCGTCCTTTGGTTCGATCACGCCGTCGTAAAGAATATCGGGCATCGGCTTGCCAACGGCTTTCATCACGGCGACGACGCCTTCAAGGCGCGTGTCAGGGTTCTTTCCGCCGCCCGAAATCTGATTGTCGTGAACGTAGACATTCGCCACGAACGGATTGTAGCGTTTGTCCTTGATCGGTTCAGTGATGGCGCTGACGTAACCCAGGATGTGCAGGTTGGCGGTGTTGTTGTCTTTGATTTCGTTTTTGAAGACCTCAACGTTTTTGATCGCCATTACCGAAACGCCCAGGCCCGCAGGCAGGTTGTAAACGGTCATGCTTTTCGGCGCGATGTTCGGCGCGTTGTTGGCGATGATTTTGTTGTTGTAAACGCGCACGCGCTCGCCGCCCTGCACGGGCAGATCAGGCAGGTTGAAAACGAGAATGCCGCCGGAATTGCCGGTTGAGATGTTGTCGTAAACGTCAACGTTTTTGCAGTTCTCGACTTCCATCCCGGCAACGTTACCTTCGGCCTTGTTGCGGCGCATGATCGCAGTCTCGGACTGGCCCAGATAAAAGCCCGCGTCCGAAGCGCCTTTGACATACGAATCCTCAACCAGCACGTTTTTGCTTGTCACCGGGTAGATGCCGTAAGGCCCGTTCTTTTCGCTCAGCGGGCCAGTCCATTCCACGCGCACGCGGCGAATGGTGATGTTGGTTGCGCCTTCGATCTTCAGACCGTCACCGGCAGCGTCCTCGATGGCGAGGTCTTCGATGGTGAAGTCATTCGCCTTGACGAGCATTCCGGCGGATCCGGCTTTCTGGCCTTTGAATGAAAGCACGGTCTTGTTCATCCCCTTGCCGCGAATCGTCAGGTTGTTGACGTTGTTCGAGAGCGTTTTATCGAACTGAAACTTTCCTTCGGGCAGTTCGATCACGCTGCCCGGTCTGGCCATAATCAGTTCTTCCTGCAACTTCTTCATATCGGCAGGCGATGATTTTGCCTGGGCATTTTCAGGCGCAGTCGTCGCACAACCGCCTGCAAACAGGGCGCACGCCAGCAAAACAAGCGCGAAAGTCACGGAATGTCTTTGCATGATTTTCCTCCGGTTCAGGAAGAGAGATGACGGAACAAACGGAAATAACGGAACAGACGGAAGAACACTGATCCTGGCAGGCTTTCGTTTATTCCGTTATTTTCGTCTATTCCGTCATCTCTCAGATGTCTGCTGACGATGCTTCAGTTCCCGCTGCCGCCTGAAGTGGTGGCGGGTCTGGTGACAGGAATGTAATCAAAGAACCCGTTCATCATCTCTTCCCAGGTCTGTTCGCCAAAGCGAACGGGCCGGGTCGGGTCGGGATTCTGCGGGTTCCGGGTTGAGTTGTCGTAATGCGCGATGGTTTCAATCCTGGTGCCTTTGGGAATGCGCACGGGTTTCTTCGGATAGTAATAAACCTGCCAGCCGAAATCGTAGCGCGGCACTGAGAGCAGCGTTTCAGTGCGTCCGTCAGGATAATGAGCGCGATAGGTGTAATCCCTGCCGCGCAGGTGCATGTGCGGCATGAAGCTGATGATGTCAATGTCCTGATCGGCTGTCCACGAAGCCCTGACTTCGTGATTCTCTGCGCCCGCCGGAATTTCAAAGCGCGCATCCCACGCCGCTGTCGTCGTTACAACCTTGTCAACCGGAGTTTTGGCAAGCTTCAGACCGAGGATTGAGCGATCCTTTGTCTCCTTGCCGCTCGGCGTGTAATGCATCTGAAAGACGATGTTCGATCCGGCCTTGATGAGCTTGGCAGTGCCGGGCTGCGCGATGAACGGAGTCATGCCGGGCGAGAGCGCGCCAAGCAGTCCGTCACCGAGATCATTCGTCTTTTTCGGTTTTGACTGTCCAGGCTCACGAACGTAAATAACGATGTGGTGAACGACGGACAAATCACCAGCCCGCGCTTCCATCGCCGTGACGTATTTGTCTTCCTTGAAATTGGTCGGAACGGTGAAATACATATACGGGACAGCGCCCTGCGCCGGCACAGTGAAAGCTTCGGGCATCTCGAAGATCACATCAGGCTCACCAATCTGCCAGCCCGAAGCGAATTTCGGCATCGGCGGCAGGTCTTTCGGATCGCCTTCCTTCGCGCCGCCGTCAACCCAGGCAATGATCGTCTCGACATCCTTTTGTGAAAGCCGCTTGTCATTGGCCCATTCACCGATATGCGGATCGGCGTGCCAGGGCGGCATCGAACGGTCAACAACCTTTTCGCGGATGGATTTGGCCCAGGGCCGCACTTCCTTGTAATTTTGCAGCGACATCGGTGCGATTTCACCGGGCCGGTGACAATTCACGCAGTTGTTGTAAAGGATCGGCGCAACATCCCTGCTGAATGTCGGTGCGCTCTTTTCGCCGCCCGCGCTGGTGCGCCAGATTCCGGCTGCGGCAAAGGCCACACAGGCCGTCACTGATAAAACGATCAGACGTGTTTGCTTCATTGAACGCCTCCTGATGGTGCAGATGTTTGGTTCAGAGACTACAGAATCAATAATCACGTCCTGCAAAACAGAGATTAAGTTGAAAAATCAGGATTGGAACAGTGAAACAAACCACGGGGAACACGGGGGAACACGGGGCAGGCAACGCCGGTTGCGCTCCCCGTGATTCCGGTCATTGAACCTCGTGTTCCACTTTCATTTCAAATTATCACTTCGCGCCGACCCGGCTGTAAATTGCGTTACCGAGGCGCACGAAGGGGCCGCCGTCTTCTGATAATTCTTCGGTTACGGTAAATGAATGAGCGGCGACGACAGAGATTGTCCGGCGCAGTTGCAGGGTCTGGCCTTTGGCTTTGACCGGATCAACTTTGAAGCGAATCGAAATCGGGCTGCTCCAGTCGCCTTTGCTCATCAGTTTGACGCCGCCCGGAGTCGTTTCGGTGAAGGTCAGGGTTTTGGTCGCTTCGTCCCAGACGATCACGGCGCTCTCCCTGAATGCGCCTGCATCTGATTTGCCGGTCGCGGTCACGGTGGCGGATTTGCCATCCGGATTTTTGGTGATGGTCACCATGCCTTCGCGCGGAGCCGGGCCGAGCGCGCTTTCGCGTCCGGTGTATTTATAGCTCCACTGGCCGATGAAATAATCGAGCGACTGCTTCTGCTGCGGCTGTTCTGACGGCGGGCGCTGAGCGCGGGCGCCCGGATTCTGTGGCGCAGCCTGCGGCATCAGTGAACCTTCGGTGTCGCCGCTGACCCGCTTCAGGTTGAGATCAAAACTAATGGCCTGGCCATTGAAATCGAGCGTGCCCTGGCCTTTCATATTTTCGCCGTCGAGCGTGAAGGCATAGTTGATGGTGATTGTCGCCTGCGGCGTTTCGACATCGGCTTTGGCCGTGACTTTGTCGCCCTCAATTTTGACATCACGAATCTGCATTTCAGTGCCGGGCCGCAATCCGGCGCTGCGACCGGTGTAATTGTCACCGTCCTTTTTGAAAATCACGACGGTATCGCGCTCGCCCTGCATTGACTGGATTTTGCCTTCCCACCGTCCGGCCAGTTTGTCCTGCTGCGCGAAGGCAATAGTGGCGCATAACTGAATCAGTATTAGTCCGATTGTAGTAATCAGAAATCGTCGCATCGGTTCCTCCGGGAAAACAGACAGGATTCACCGCAGGGCGGTGAATCCTGTCGTGTCAGTCATGTCTGGCTTACTTTGAGGCGCTCTGCACTTCCTGGCGCAGATCCTGTTTGTCAATCGTGTAATCAATCCAGCCGATCATCATTTCTTCCCAGGTCTGATCGCCCCAGCGCACTTCGCGGGTCGGATCAGGGTTGAATTTGTTTCCGGCTGAGTTGTCGTGATGCGCGGTGCATTCGATGCGGCTGCCTTTCGGAGCCGCCACCGGCTCTTTCAGAAAGTAACTCAACTGCCAGTTGAAATCATATTTCGGCACTCTGAGCAGAATCTTTGAAGTGCCGTCGGGATAAACCAGCCTGTATTCAAAATCCTTGCCGCGCACGTGCATGTGCGGCATGAACATCGTCAGGTGAACGTCTTCCTCAAAAACGTAGGAAGAGTGTGATTCATAGTTCGCGTCGCCTGCCGGAATGACGAACTTGCGCGGATCAACCGTCACGCCCTTGGTGATGACGCGCTTTTCAATCGGGCCTTTGGCAAACCACATCGCCACGCTCGTCTTATCCTTTGCGGCGGTGCCGGTGGTCGTGTAATGCATCTGGAAGACCAGCACCGATCCTTTTTTGATCAGCTTGACCTGACCCGGACGCAGCGTGAGCGGACTCATCCCAGGCGCCCAGCCAACCAGCATGCCGTCAGGATTGGTGCCGCGACGCGGGTTTTCACGCTGCTGGTCGCGGGCGGCTTCAGGGTTGACGCGCTGCGCGCCGAGTTTGATTTCACCGGCGGGCGGCAGCGGCCCCTGACCGGGTTCGCGCACGCTGATGATGACGTGATGCACCACGCTCGGTTCGCCGCGCCTGATTTCAGCAAACTGAATGTACTTGTCTTCGGTGAAATTGGTCGGCACGGCGTAATACTTGTAAGGCACCGTGCCATCAGCCGGAATGCTGGCCTCTTCAGTCATCGGCAGCACCACATCCGGTTCACCGAACGTCCAGCCGGTTGAAGTGAATTTCGGAGCCGCAGGCAGGTCTTTCGCGTCGCCTTCCTTCGCGCCGCCGTCAACCCAGGCCCTGATGGTATTGATTTCCTGTTCGCTCAGGCGACGGTCATTGAGAAACTGCCCGTGATTCGGGTCGGCGTACCAGGGCGGCATGGTGCGGTCGGTGACTTTTTCACGAATGGATTTGGCCCAGGGCCGCACGTCCTTGTAATTGATCAGCGACATCGGCGCCATTTCACCGGGCCGGTGACATTCGGCGCATTTGGCATACAGAATCGGCGCGACATCCTTGTTGAAGGTCACGGTGGCAGGGCCGGTGGCGCTGACTGATCCGATCAGCAGCGAAGCGCCAGCCAGCATCAGACTGACTATCAGCAAACGGCGATGGTGCATAGAGAATCCTCCAGAATCAGGTGAGGCGACTTTCCCCGGAAAGCCGCGCTTTGACATTGGCAATTGAAAAATCAGTTGCACGCCTCGAACAGTCCGGCTGCGCCCTGGCCGCCGCCGATGCACATCGTCACGACTCCGTACTTTGCGCGACGCCTGAGCATTTCATTGGCCAGCGTGCCGACCATGCGAGAGCCGGTCATCCCGAACGGATGACCAATTGAAATTGAACCGCCGTTGACGTTGAGCCGCTCCTGATCAATACCCAGGCGGTCACGGCAGTAGACAACCTGCACGGCGAAAGCTTCGTTGAGTTCCCACAGATCAATGTCGTCAACCGTCAGCCCGTGACGTTTGAGCAGTTTCGGCACGGCAAAGACCGGGCCGATGCCCATTTCATCCGGCTCGCATCCGGCGACGGCAAATCCGCGAAAGATCAGTTTTGGTTTGATGCCCAGGGCTTCAGCGCGCTCGCGCGACATGAGCAGTGTAGCCGAAGCGCCGTCGGAAAGCTGAGAAGAATTTCCAGCCGTCACGGTTCCCTGCCCGCTGTTCGGGTCAAAGTGCGGCTTGAGCGAGAGCAGCCCCTCAAGCGTCGTGTCGGGCCGGTTGCATTCATCGCCTTCGCACAGATGCTCTTCACGACTGACGACTTCGCCGGTTTTCTTATCAATAATGCCGCGCGTGACTTTGATCGGGACGATCTCATCCCTGAAAAATCCTTCGGCCTGAGCGCGAGCCGTGCGCTGCTGACTCGCCAGCGAATACTCGTCCTGCACCTGGCGGCTGATGCCGTAACGTTTGGCCACGACTTCGGCGGTGTCACCCATAACCATATAAATGCCGGGATAATGTTCCTTCACCCACGGGTGCGGCTGCGAATCGCGGCCCAGCATCGTGATGCTTTCAACGCCGCCGCCAATCGCGGCATCCGCGCCGCCAACGATGATCTGATGCGCCGCCATCGCCACCGATTGCAGACCCGATGAACAGAAGCGGTTGACCGTTGTCGCCGCCACTGAAACCGGCAACCCGGCCAGCAGCGAAGCCACACGCGCCACGTTCTGCCCCTGAAACCCGCACGGATAACCCGCGCCGATGATGACATCTTCAATTTCAGCCGCATCAAGCTGCGGCACTCTGGCGACGACATTTTTGATCGCGTGCGCCAGCAGGTCATCCGGGCGCGTCAGATTGAACGAACCGCGAAACGATTTCGCCAGCGGGGTGCGAACACTTTCAACAACGACAGCTTCTCTCATTGATGATTCCTCTCGTGACTGAAAAAAACGCCACAAATCAAAACAAAAACCTGCTGACAGAATTGATCTGATTTTTCAGGATGCAGGCAGGGTTCTCTGTGGTTTCAGCTCAATCCTGCTGATCCTGTCAATCCTGTCAGATTCTTCTTCAGAAATAAGTGCGCCCGATCCATTCCGCGACCAGGCAGGGTTTGGTTGAGCCTGCGCGTTCGACCGTGATTTCCCAGGTCATCTGCCCGCCGCCTGGAATTTCGTCAAATGATTTCAGGACAAAATGAGCGCGAATTTTTGCCCCGGCAGGCACGGCGTCAGTGAAACGCACACGGTTGAGGCCGTAGTTGATGCCCATTTTCGGCTGCTGCGTGATGACGAACGCATCGTGCATCAGCATCGGCAGCAGCGAAAGCGTCAGAAATCCGTGCGCAATGGTCGTGCCATAAGGCGATTCCTCGCGGGCGCGGTTAACGTCCAGATGAATCCACTGATGATCGCCGGTCGCTTCGGCAAACTGATTGATGCGTTCCTGCGAAACCTCGAACCAGTCAGTAACGGCCACTTCCTGACCGGCCATCTGCCGCAACTGATCGTAACTTTCAATCTCTCTGAGAGGCATGATTTCTCCGGGTTGCGAAACGGTTATTTGCGGGTCAGCCGGGCCTGCGGGCGCAGCAGGCCGCCAAACGCGATTTTGATGATTTCGTCCGTCACCTGCTGACTCGTCAATTCGCCGTCCGGACGATACCACCGCGACAGCCAGAGCAGTGAACCGAACAGTCCGAAGGCCGCGACGGTCACATCAACTTCCCTGAGCCTGCCTTCGGCTTTCAACTGCCGCAGCGTGTCGCGCAGCAGGTCAAGGTAAACGCGCTTGCGTTGCAGAATCCGGCGACGCTGCGCCTGTGTCAGTCCGGCAATCTCCTCGTTGACGATGGTCAGCGGGTTGTAACCGGCATCAGTGCTGCCTTTCATAATGATGCCCGAATGCCGGGTAATGATGGCGCGCAATCGCTCTTCGGCGTCCGTGATCGCGCTGGCCGGAATGATGACTTCGCGTTCCAGCAGATCCATGCCGAAATTGATGATCGCGTAAAGCAGTTCCTGCTTGCCTTTGACGTAATGATAAATGCCTGCCTTGGTGATGCCGACGGCTTCGGCAATGTCGTTCATCGAAGCCGCGTCATAACCCTTTTCACAGAAAATCTGCGCCGCGACGTAATAGATTTGATTCAGCCGACTCTGTTCGTTCGACTCAGCCACTCTCTTTTGTGCTTTCATACTGCGTCCGGCTCTGAGGCCGGTTAATTGCTCCGGGGGGACAGGAAAGACCTGGTGTTTCTTGTTCAGCTCAGCTTGCAGCTTACCAACCGTCCGGTAAAATCTACGGACAACGGGCAGGGCAGTCAAGACTGACGGCCCTCAACCATTCAGATAATTGCAACTCTCTTGCCAAAGGAGCCGGACCATGACCGATCAGACTTCCGCCGAAACCAGACGTGTGCTGCGCACACCCGACGAACAGTTCACCCATCTGCCTGATTTTCCGTACTCGCCGCATTACACCGAAACCGGCGGTTTGCGGATGCATTACGTTGACGAAGGCAGCGGCGACCCGGTGCTGTGCCTGCACGGCGAACCGACCTGGGCCTTTCTCTATCGCCAAATGATTCCGGGTTTGAAGCAGGGCAATCGCGTCATTGCGCCC
Organism: Blastocatellia bacterium; assembly: GCA_046331565.1. Lineage (GTDB taxonomy): Bacteria > Acidobacteriota > Blastocatellia > RBC074 > RBC074 > DASRDU01. The sequence goes on along the minus strand of JAXLQP010000001.1, from coordinate 934,731 downwards.
GACCTGATCGGCTTCGGTCGTTCAGACAAACTCGCTGAAAAATCTGATTACACTTTTGACCTGCACTGCCGCACAGTCAGCGGGCTGATTGAAAATCTCGACCTGCGCAACATCACGCTGGTGTGTCAGGACTGGGGCGGACTGATCGGGCTGGTCGTGTGTTCAGAAATGCCCGACCGTTTTGCGCGAGTCGTGATTATGAACACCTTTCTGCCAACTGGTGATGAGCCGCCATCAGCAGGTTTTATGCAGTGGCGCAATTATGCCGAACGGCAGACTGATCTGGATGTGGGCTTCGTGCTGCAAAGCGGCTGCAAATCAAAACTCACGCCCGAAGTGATTGCCGCCTACAAGGCTCCGTTTCCCGATGCGACTTACAAAGCCGGAGCGCATCAGTTCCCGCTCCTTGTGCCAATCACTCCTGACAATCCGGCAAGTGAAAGGATGCGCCGCGCGCGGGCTTTTTTTGCGACGTGGCAGAAACCCGCGCTGGTCATGTTTTCAGACGGCGACCCCGTCACCGCAGGCGCAGACCGCTGGTTCAGAAACCTGATTCCATCGGCCCAGGCTGAACCCGAAATCACGATCACCAGCGCCGGGCATTTTTTGCAGGAAGACAAAGGCCAGGAGATTGCCGAACACATTCAGCAGTTCATCGAACGCAGACCTGTTTCATAAAAACAGGAAAGAGAGATAACGGAACAAACGGAAATAACGGAACAGACGGAAAGCCTCAGAGCAGATTCAGTTCTACTTTCCGTGTGTTCCGTTATTTCCGTCTGTTCCGTCCTCTCTCTTCTGCTCTGTCAGATCATCAGCACAACCTTGCCAGAGGTTTTGCGTTCGGCCAGGGCGCGCATCGCTGCCGGGGCTTCGGACAGCGGCCATTGCGCGGTCACGACAGGTTTGATCTGCCCGGCTTCATACATCGCCAAGAGCGCGGCCTGAGCCTGATGAAAGTATTCGGGATGGCGTTCGACATAACCGCCCCAGTAGACGCCAACGACAGACATATCCTTCAGCAGAATCCGGTTGGCCGCAATTGACGGAATCGTGCCACCGGCAAAGCCGATCACCAGCAACCGGCCTTCGGACGCGATGCACTTTGCCGAAAGATCAAAGACCTCGCCGCCCACCGGGTCATAAATCACATCGGCTCCGCGCCCGGTAATCTTTTTGACCTGCTCAACCCAGGCCGCGTCACGATAACTGAGCGCGTGCTGAGCGCCCTGCGACAAACAGAAATCAAGTTTATCCTGACTGCCTGCGGTAGCAATCACACGCGCGCCCATCGCCAGCCCGATTTGCATGGCCGATACGCCAACGCCGCCCGCCGCCGCATGAACAAGCAGCCATTCGCCGGGCTGCAAGTGCGCCCGATCCCTGAGCGCAAAGTAAGAAGTCTGATAGACCACCGTCATCGCCGCGCCTTCAGCAAAGCTCATCGCATCAGGCAGGCGAAAGGTTTTGGCTGCCGGAGCGAGCGAGTATTCAGCATACCCGCCCGATGAAGCTATCGCCTGCACCCGGTCGCCAGGGGCGAACTGCGTGACTTCCGACCCGACGGCTTCGACAATTCCGGCGACTTCATTGCCCGGCGTAAACGGCAGCGGTGGCCGCACCTGATACTTCCCCTGCACCATCAGAATGTCGTAAAAATTGAGCGCCGCCGCGTGATTGCGAATCAGCACTTCACGCGGCCCCGGTTCAGGCGCGGGAATTTCGCTCAGTTGCATCTGTTCAGGTTCACACCAGTCATTGACGCGCCAGGCTTTCATGTTTTCTCTCCACTTTCACCACGAAGAACACGAAGAACACGAAGGGAAGAAAGAAAAGGAGAAGAGGAGAAAAGGTGAAGAGGGGAAAAGGCGTCAAAAGAATTTCTGAGTTGCCGCGTGTATGCATCTCCTTGTCTCCTTTTCCCCTCTTCTTTCTTCCCCTTCGTGTTCTTCGTGTCCTTCGTGGTGAAGATCTTTTACAGCATCATTTCAATCAGGTGCGGCCCTGCTTCGGTCAGGGCGCGTTCAAGTTCCCGGCACAAATCATCGGCGGTTGCGACTCTGACGGCAGGCACGCCCATGCCGTTGGCCATTTGTACCCAGTCGAGCGCCGGGCTGGTCAGGCCGATCAGGTTGCGCGCCTGCGGCCCGAATTCATCAACACCGGCGCGTTTCAATTCAACGCCGAGAATGCGGTAGCTGCGATTGTTGCAGATCAGCGTGGTCACGTTCAGGCCTTCGCGCGCCTGCGTCCACAGCGCCTGCAGCGTGTACATCGCGCTGCCGTCGGCCTGAATGTTGATGACCGGGCGATCAGGACACGCGACGGCTGCGCCGGTTGCACAGGGAGGTCCAAGCCCGATAGCGCCGCCCGGCTGCGTCAGATATGAATGCCGCAGCGCACTGGCCGACAGCGGCCCGTAAGCGAAGCTGCTGGTGTTGCCTTCATCCATAATAATCGCGTCTTCAGGTTGCAGCGCGGCAATCGCGGCGGCAAAGCTTTCAAGCGTCAGTGCCCCCGCAGGCCTGGCAGGCGGCGCAGCAGGCGCAAACTTCCCGGCATCTTCAGGCGCATTCAACGCCTCAGCCAGCGATTCAAGCGCGCTGATTGCGTCCTCTTCAGGGCTGGCCAGCACAGCGGTCTGCTGTTCGGGTGAAATGAAATAACTCGGCAGGCCCGGATAGCCGAAAAACGCAACGGGCGATCTGGCTCCGGCAAGGATGACGTTCTGATAAGGCGCAAGCACCGCCATTGCCTGTTCAGGAAAATAAGGCAGCCGATCAACGACAGGCATTCCCGCGCCGCGTTCCCAGCGGGCCGGGAAACCTTCGCACAGCAGTTTGCAGTCGGTGACCGCAGCGATTCGCGCCGCCGCGCGCAATCCGCGTTCGCGCAAAACCCAGCCGCCAAGCAGCAATGCTGTTTTCTGCTGACTGCGTAACATCGTGGCCGCGCCATCAACAGCTTCATCACTGACCGGTGGCCATTCTGCGACAGGCTGCGGCTCAGCCGCGCTGCCCGCCGCTTCAAGCTGGCAGTCGTGCGGCACAATCAGCGTAGCGATGCGGCCAGGCCGCTTTGACGCCGCCGCAATCGCTTCAGCCGCGTCAGCCGCCAGTTCTTCGGCTGACCTGTTCGTGCGCAGCCACGCCGAAACCGGACGCGCCAGCGAAACGATGTCAGAAGTAAGCGGCGCATCAGCCGCCAGGTGCCACGTCGCGTGATCTCCGATCAGGTTGACAACTGGCGAACGCGCGCGCCGCGCATCGTGCAGGTAAGCAATCCCGTTCGCAAAGCCCGGCCCCAGATGCAGCAGCGTCAATGCAGGCTTGTCAGCCATCCGGCCATAACCATCAGCCGCGCCCGTGCAGACGCCTTCAAACAGACACAGCACAGCCCTGATGCCCGGCACTTCATCCAGCGCCCTGACAAAAGGCATTTCGGTTGTCCCCGGATTGGCAAAGCAGACCTCGATTCCGGCGGCAATCGCCGTGCGAAACAGACTCTCGGCTCCGTTCATTACCTGATCCTTTCAGCCGCGCCGTTTGTAGAGCACCTTTGCCACGTAACTGACCACTACCTGATCGCGCTGATTGATCACGTCGGTCTGCACAGTCACGACTCCGCTCTGGTCATCGCGGGCGGTTTTCTCAAGCACCTTCTGCCGGACGTGAATCGTATCGCCAATAAAGACGGGCTTGACGAAGCGCAGGTGATCGAGGCCGTAAAAGGCAATCAGCGCCTCAGAAGGCGGATCCATCCGCAGCGCCAGCCCCGTCGCAATCGAAAAGATCAGCGCACCGTGAGCAATGCGCTGCCCGAACCGGCTGCGCGCCGCCCACTCCTGATTCGTATGCAGTTCATACCAGTCACCAGTCAGCCCGGCAAAGTTGATAATGTCAGCCTCGGTAATCGTGCGCCCGGCGCTGACGCCTTCCTGCCCGACCTCGAAATCATCAAAGTATTTTTCGGTGTGGTTCATTTCATTTCCTGTCATTGATCAGGTGATATTTTCTTTCACCACGAAGAACACGAAGAGCACGAAGAAAAAGCCGGGATCAAAGGTAAACGGCAGTGATTCTCAATCTGGCGTGAGACGGTAGCGCAAACTGTCGAGTTTGCGTTGCTCTGTCAGAGTTGCGCTCCCGGAAGCCACGCAAACTCGACAGTTTGCGCTACCGTCTTACGCCAGTCCGTTCTCGATTTGAGAATGGCTGGTAAAAAGGAGTGGCGGCGACAATGTTGATCTGAACCGCGGCTGTTGCCCATCTCTTTTTCCCCTCTTCTCCTTTTCTCCCTTTCTCCCCTTCTATCTTCGTGTTCTTCGTGTCCTTCGTGGTGAAAATTCCGGCCTGCCTCTCAGCCATTATTTGATCGGAGAATAATCCGTCGCCATCATAATCACAGAATCAACCTTTTCGACGAGCCTGCCGTTTTCCTCGCTCTTTTTGCGGGCGGCCTGCCATTCAGGATCGGCCTGAAACGCCTTCCACGCCTTTTCGCGGGCTTCGCGGCTCGGATAAGCCAGCACATAGACCAGCGTGTTTTCCGATCCTTTCTCCTTGTCGGTCGGCCCCCAGAAAGCGACTACCTGCATGCCGTGCTTTTTGAAAAGCCTGAGCGTGTGATTGCGAAACCGGGCGTGCAGGTCTTCAAGTTTGCCCGGCGCAGCGTAATAAGTCCGCAATTCAAAACACCGCGAATCCCCGGCCAGCGAAGGACTCGGCGCAATCGTCGGCCCCGCCGCCTGCGTTGAAGCATTCGGCGTCGCCGGAGTCTGCGCCGCCGCCCCGGCAGTCAATGACAACAGCAGTGCAAAAAAGACAGCAGCATTACTCACAGAGTTCAAAAGCTCCTTTCAGTTTGTCCTGGAATGCGCATTGCGCCAGACTGCGGCGCAGCATTTTTACCGGATACCGGCTTACTGACGATGCGGCAGAAGCTACCGCCAAAGTCCTAACTCGTCAAGCAGCACAGCCGTTACAATAAAACCTGCGTCAGGCTGAACGCGCTTCACAGTATCCATAAAAATTCTTGCCCTTCTCATAAATTCAGGCGTATATTGCCCACGTTTTATTCAATTAAACACGAGAAAAGTACTCAGCATCAGCCAGACAGGAGCGCTATCAGCCATGCGTGCCCGAAAGAAACTGAACTCTGGTCAGCAGGGCACAAAGCAACCGCTCGGTGAGTACAGTTCCTGCTTGTCGTGTGTGTTATCCCTGTGGCTCAGCGTGGATGACGCGACGATCAGGTCGTGGCAACTGGCCCGAGCAGAAAGGATTGGGGAAACTGGGGTGTCTGATATCAGACACCAAGAAAATGTCTAATATCAGACACCAGGCGGTGTCTGATATTAGACACAAGTATCCAATACCAGACACTTGTTTCCAGTATTGGACACTTTTGTCGTCCATCTAATTCATGTTCGGTTGCTGCGCGTAAAATGAGAATATGACTCTACGCCGTGGATTATTCCTGATATTTATTTTTGGTCTTTGCAATATTTGCACGGCCCAAAAAAGTCGCTCGCCCAAACTGATGGTAGATCGTTTTCTTACATCCTTGCTTCTTCGCAAGGATATGAACCAAGTGAGCAAATACATTTCGGCGAAAGCTTACAAGAATGAAATGCTTCTATCTGCCGACTGTATTGGGACTCTCGGCAGAACTTCATTTCCCGAAAACAGCAAACAGAAAACCAATGCATTCTTCAAAATGATTGTGACAGGAATTAAAGGGGATCGGCTGAAAACGGTATTGAAATATGATTGGGCAAATAAAACAAACCTCGAAAGAGTGCAGATGACAACACTGGCTACACCCAAAAAAGATGGCTACTTGCTCTTGTTGGTTCCAAAGTTGCTCGAAAAAGAGCCATCTGACAAAGAGGAAATTTACCTGAAATCGCGTTATCCCCAAGGGCCATATTTATATTTGACGCTCTTTGTGAAACTCACTACTGAAACTGATACAGTGGTTGTAAGTTATCCCATTTACTTCATCTGGCAAAAAGAAAATGAACAATGGAAGATTGTCCATATCAATACAATTTGCATTTAAGGCTCAACCGAATTCATGTTAAGTGAATCAGGTAGCACAGATTTTGAGATGAAGAGAAGAATTATAATTACTGTCTTTGCATTCTTGGTAATCTTGAGTCATTCGAGGCTCACCGCACAGGATAAGATCATTGCTGGCAAGGATCACTGGCAAGGGCTGACGCTAAACGTTGCCACCGTCGATAATGTCAAGCAGGCCATAAACTTGAAGGCAAAGGAAAAAACAACAAATCTCCCAATCCTATTAGTTGGGAAATGGTTGGACGAAAAGCATAAGCAGAGAATCTTCAAGAATATTTATTATGAAAATGTGAATGGCTATTCATCCGCCGACTTCTCCTTTTTAGACAACAGGCTTGTGATGATTCGTTTAGATGTGGATGCGTATGCGCGTGGCTATGATTTTCGTGCCGACCCTAATCAATTAAAAGCGTTGTTTGGTGTTGAATTTACGCCATTGACGAAATTTCTTACGAAACGGATGCCAGATTTATCAGCTTATAACCCTGAGAAAGAGCGTGCATCGGCTAAAGATATGGATGGGATGTATGATCTATTGGCTATAACAGAATCTAGTTTCATCGTTGCACGAGTCAATAATGGCGCATTTTATGGCGTTGGCGACTCCTTTGGAGAATTCTTAAGTCGTAGAGGAAAGAAAAGAAAAGATGACGGGCAAAATAAATATCCCGGTAAGATAATGTATATTCAGATGATTAGCCGGTCAATTGAGACAAAAAAATAACATTAGATCAGGCTACATCACCGAACATCCATTGCACCGGAGCGTGGCCGTCAGGCGGTGCGTAGATCACGGTCACACGGCCACGCCCGGTGAACGAATTGTTAGAACTCAGGATGGAATCGTGCTGACTGTTGGCCATACTGAAACTGACCGGGTGATCCGGCTGATCTCAGCACGCAAGGCGACGAAAAATGAAGAAAAGAGTTACTACAGGGAAATCGCGGACTGACTGGCAACGCCTCAGGGCAATGCCGGAAATGTTTGCCCGCGCGGTGGTGAGACGCGGGCTGAAGCCGGTGGCTCGCAAGGCGCAACTGACGCTTCGTCTCGATCAGGACGTGCTTGACTGGTTCAGAAAGCAGGGACGCGGCTGGCAGACTCAGATCAATTCGTTATTGCGAGCCTGCATGGAAGCGCACAAGTAACGTGCGTTGCCGACCAGCCGGGTTCGCAATCAAATGCTGAAACTCACCCGCTCGCCACACCTCTGCACATAATATTTCTGGCCCAGCCGCTCGCAGCTTTCGACAAATTCATCCGGCGTTTCGGTGTTGAAGGTGAACATTTCGTAGTGCATCGGGATGACTGTGCCTGCGCCGATGTCTCTGGCAAACTGCGCTGCTTCCCTGCCCCAGAAGTTGCCGGTGACGCGGCGTTCGGGCAATCGCCCGTTGATCGGCATCAGCGCCACGTCAATCTGCCTGCCTGCGCACAATTCAAGCAGCCGTTCGGCCATTCCTTCATACGGCACGCAATCGCCCGGATGAAAGATCGTCCGGTGATCAAAGCTGATGAGATAACCCAGGCAGCGGTAATTGCCGTGTTCGTCCTGTTCGAGTTGTTCGTGCGCGGCGGCGAGGCCGGTGAAATTGAATCCGGCGGCGCTCACTGTGGTTCCGTCATTCACGCCGAGCGGCCACGCCGGGTCGGTTTTGAGCCGGTCTGCGACAAAAGCGCGGTTCGCTTCGGGAATGATCATCTGAAGCTTTGGATTGGCGGCCATCAGCGGCCACAGCGTTTCGTGGTCCAGGTGGTCGGTGTGATTGTGGCTCGAAGTGACGACATCAATAAAATCGAGCCGCGCCGGCTCAATCGGAATCGCCGTCATCCGAATGTGCGGCTTGTCGGTGGTTGCGTATTTTTTCGTCAGCGAATCTGACAGGTACGGATCAATCAGCAGATGCCGCCCCCGCCATTGCACCAGAAAGCCCGACTGCCCAAGCCACCACAGGTGAAAGCGATCAGTCTCGCGGCTGGCGGCTTTAATGTCAGCGAGCAGCGCATCATTCATCAGGACAGGCTGAATCAGTTGCATTTCAGAGAGATCAGGAAGTGAACCACGAAGGGGAAGAAAGAAGAGGAGAAGAGGAGAAAGGGAGAAAAGGGGAAGAGGGGAAAAGGAGATGTGCCACAACAGCGGCTCAGACATTCCTGGTCGCCTTTTCTCCCTTTCTCCTCTTCTTTCTTCCCCTTTTCTCCTCTTCATTCCTGACTTCGTGATTCCTGCGCTTTTGTTGCGATTACTGATTGCTGGCGATTTCGTTTTTCTTCCGGTGAGAATCGAACCAGCCGATGATGTGCAGGATTTTTGACATATGGTGGCTCGGCCTGACCTGAATGCCGTGCGGTTCATCGGGCACTCTGACCAGCACGCTTTCGACGCCGAGCAGTTTCAGAGCCTGATAATACTGCTCGGAATCAGACATCGGCGTGCGGTAATCGGCTTCGCCGGTCAAAACCATCGTCGGCGTTTTGACGTTTTTGACGACCGACAGCAGGTTGCGCTTTTCGTAATGCTCGACGTTGTCCCATGGGAAGCCGGGGAACCAGTGATTGACCGTCCAGTTGCCGATGTCTGAGGTCAGCACGAAGCTGTACCAGTTAATCACCGGATAGACCGTCACCGCTGCGCGAAAGCGCGGCGAACGCCCGATCATCCAGCACGTCAGCACGCCGCCGCCGCTGCCGCCCGTCACATAAACCTGATCGGGGTCGGTGTAACCTTTCGCCAGCACCGCATCCACGCCCGAATTCAGATCATAGAAATCATCGCCCGGATAGGCGTGATGAATCAGGTTGCCGAATTCGCCGCCATACGAAGTCGAACCGCGCGGGTTGGTGTAAAGCACCACATACCCGCTCGCGGCCATCAGTTGTTTCTCAAGGTCGAAGCGGTCGCCATAATTGGCAAACGGGCCGCCGTGAATTTCGAGAATCAGCGGATACTTGCGGGACGGGTTAAAGTCCGGCGGTCTGATGATCCAGCCCTGAATTTTGCGGTTATCCTTTGATGAGTTGTACCAGATTTCCTCAACCTGACCGAGCTTTCTGGCGGAAAGCAGATCATCGTTGACTGCCGTAATGGTTTTGATCTTTCCGTCACTGAGCATTCCGGTCGCAATGTCGCCCGGATTTTCAGGACGGGCCATCACCGTCGCAAAGGCTCCGTTCTTTGCAATCGTGAACGAACCGCCGCCGCTGTAGGCGCTCGCAGTGCTGCCGATATTGCCGGTCAGCTTTCTGACATTGCCATCGAGCGTGATGAAATAAAGGCCGGTGTTGCCTTCGCTGTCAGAGAGGAAGTAAATGCCGCTGCCGTCCATCGCCCAGCGCGGGCTGTTGACGTCACGATCCCACTTCGCTGAAATGAGGCGCTGATTGCTGCCGTCACGATTCATCACCTGAAGCTGCGTCACCTGATAGCCCTGAAACTTATCCTCATAACCGACATAAGCGATCATCCTGCCGTCAGGCGAAATCACGGGCGCACCGTCAGGGCCTTTGCGACTGGTCAGCTTTTTGACCGAACCATCAGCCAGCGAATATTCAAAAACATCAGAGTCGCGGGCTTCGATTTCAAAGTTGTCATTGCGGTTGACCGACATAATCAGCGACTTGCTGTCGGGCGACCACACAGCTTCGCTTGCGCCAAAGGCGATGCCGCCGTGCTGATATTTGCCGCTTGAAATCTGGTGCGGTGTGCCGCCTTCAGCCGGAACCACGAACAGGTGCGTGTAACCGGGCTTCAGATAGCCGACGCCGTTGAAGCGATAAACCAGCTTGTCAATCACCTTCGCCGGTTCAGCCCACTTTGCGCCTTCGGGCGGCGCGGGCATTTTGACGATTGAAGTGGCCGCTTCAGGCACGAGCATCGTGAACGAAATCATTTTGCCGTCGGGCGACCACGCAATGCCTGCGGGCGATTGCGTCAGGCTGGTGATTTTCGCGGTCTGCCCGCTGTCCATCCAGCGGCGATAAATCTGCGATGAGCCATCGCGGTTTGAGATGTAAATGATCTGCGATCCGTCCGGCGACCAGCGCGGACTGGTGTCGTTGAAACTGCCGGTTGTCAGCGGGCGATGATCAGTCCCGTCAGTATTGACGATCCAGAGATTCGAGCAGCGTTTGTCCGCCATAATATCGGCAAACTGCCGAACATAAATGACGCGCCGACCATCGGGCGAAATCTGCGGATCGGTGGCGAGTTCGAGGTTGAAAACGTCATTGATGGTGAGGCGGTTTGATGGCATCTGCGCCAGACCAGGCGCGAGGCACACCACCATCAGACAGAAAGCGACGAACGACCGGAGCAGGAAGCTTCGCATAATTTCCTCCTGTTGAATTGACGTAAATGTAAAGTTTACTGCCTGAAATGCGCGGGGTTGCTCTGCGCGCGAAAGATTATCACTGTGACAGCTAAATTGGGAGTGTGATGAAGCCCCGAATGAGGGCAGGCCGGTTTATCCGGCGACGCGATCAAACAGTTCAGGATCAGTCACGCCTTCGGTCACGATGACCAGCACGCGTGATTGTGCATTGATACGAGCATCATCACGCAGCCGAGCGAGCGTTTCATCACGCAGCATTGCCAGCAGCGAACCCAGCCCGCACGCGCCCGAAGCTCCGGCAGCAATCGCCGGATCACTGCCTGCCGGATGCGCCAGCGTGCGCATTGCGGCGGCGCACCATTCATCGTCAATCGCAATGAAGGCATCGGCAGCGGCGGTAATCACCGGCAGCGCAATCGCCGAAGCCTCGCCGCACCGCAGGCATTCCATCATCGTTGCGGGCGGGTCAGGCAGCGTGACCGAATGCCCGGCCTGTGCCGCTGCGAGCAGGCACGCTGAACCCGCAGGCTCACAGGCAATAAAATATGGCCGCTCGTCACCATAATGAAAACAGAACCAGCTCAGCGCCGCGCAGACCAGTCCGCCGACTCCGCCCTGCACCAGCACAATGTCGGGCGGCTTGTCCCATTGTCCGGCAGCTTCAGCAATCACCCGCGTGTAACCAGCCTTGATCCAGCGCGGAATCTGTTCATAGCCGGGCCACGATGTATCAGAAACAACGATCCAGCCATTCCGCGCCGCGTCCTCTGCGGCCTGCCTGACGGCAAAATCATAATTGCCGCTGCTTGTGATGACTTCAGCGCCTTCACCTTTGATCGCGGCAACGCGCGCCGGAGCGGCATCAACCGGAACATAGATGCGCGCCTTCAGCCCGCGATCACGCGCCGCGCGGGCCAGCGCGCGACCGTGATTGCCAGCCGTCGCCGCCACCAGCACTGCATCTGAAGTCAGTCGCCCTGTTTTCCACAACTGCTCAAGCGTGAAAGCAACGCCCGTGATTTTGAAGGCAGGCAGCCCGGCACGCGCCGTTTCATCTTTCAGCATCAGTTCACCAATGCCGAGCTGCGCCGCCAGTTCAGGCAAATGCCGCAGCGGGGTCGGGCTGATCTGCTGATGATGATCGTAAAAAGCTGCGACCTCAGCATATTCTTCAGCCGTGAACAGGCCGCGTGTCGAGGTCGGGCGCGATGATGAATTGATGAAGTACTGGTTCATAGCAGGCGCAGAAGAGAGAGTACGGAACAGACGGAAAATACGGAATACACGGAATCAGCCCTGAAAATCAATGCGTAATGCTGTTTCCGTTTGTTCCGTTCATTCCGTCTGTTCCGTACTCTCTCTTCTTCTTCTCCGCAGGCTGTTTTATAGTGCAGTTCGTCATCACCTGACCGGACAAATCCTTATGAAAATCGCGGGCATTAATTTCGATCACTTTCATATGGGCGACCTGCTGCGAATGGCTTTCGATCATCCGCACGCGCAGCTTGTCGGCATCTGCGATGAACAGCCGGAGCGAATGCGTGACGCGGCGCGCAACTTTGCAATCCCGCCTGAACGGGTCTTTAGCGATTACCGCAAATGTTTGCAGGCGACAAAACCTGACCTGGTGATTCTGTGTCCTGCGACTGCCGGGCACGCTGAGTGGGTCGAAAAGGTTGCGCCGTTCGGCGTTCACATCCTGCTTGAAAAACCGATGGCGGCATCGCTCGCTGACGCTGATGCGATGATCGGCGCGATGAAAGCGACAGGCCGCACGCTGTCCATCAACTGGCCGCTCGTGTGGTATCCGGCGCATCGCACTGCAAAACGGTTGTGTGATGAAGGCGTGATCGGCGACGTGATCGAAGTTCATTATTACGGCGGCAATCGCGGCCCGCTCTATCACCTCGCTGACAAAGTTGAAGTCAGCGAGGCCGAAGTGCAGCAGCGCAAGCCGTCAAGCTGGTTTTATCAAAAGCAGAGCGGCGGCGGTTCGCTGCTTGATTATCTTGGTTACGGTGTGACGCTCGGCACGTGGTTTCTGAACGGCAAAGCGCCGCTTGAAGTCACCACAGTCATTGATGAACCGCCGGGCCTGGAAGTTGACGAACACAGCATCACGATTGCGCGTTACGATTGCGGGCTGTCGAAATTTGAAACGCGCTGGGGCACCTTCACTGATCCCTGGACTCATCAGCCGCAACCGAAATGCGGATTCGTCATCGTCGGCACGGCAGGCACCATCAGCAGCTTTGACGGCGAACCGCTGATTCGCGTGCAGACCAGAGACAACCGCGCCGGATTTGAGCTTCCGGTTGATACGCTCGAATCACCGCACTGCAATCCGGTCGAACATGTGATTCACTGCATCGAAACCGGCGAACCGCTGATCGGCCCGCTGACGCCTGAACTGAGCCGCATCGGGCAGCAGATCGTTGACACTGCGCTCATCAGCGCGAAAGAAAAACGCACCGTCAGACTGCTGAACTGATTTCAATTGTTGCGCGATTTGCCAAAATCGCGCGGCTGACAGGACGTGAAATTCAAAAGTCCGCGGAGCATCCAGCCCGGTCAGCGATCACAGAAGTACAGTGAAACAGCGTGAGCAGCCTTACTTTAAGCCGTGCGATTTTGGCAAATCGCACAACATCAGTGTTATGAACGATTCACTGTCAGATGATTACGGGTTGAGCAGAGTGGAAACGGCAACGCGGATTGCCGCGCCCCGGCTCGCTTACGAACCGCGCAATCCGCAATCATATCAGCCGGGCATCGGCCTGATCGGGTGCGGCGGCATTGCCGTGCAGCATCTGAACGCTTACCGCCACGCCGGTTATCGCGTCACGGCTTTGTGTGACCGCACTGAAAGCAAAGCCCGCGAATATCAGGCAAAGTTTTTTCCAGACGCCTTTGTGACGACCGATTACCGTGAACTGCTCGCCCGCGATGAAATCGAAGTCGTGGACATTGCCACTCATCCGGCTGATCGCCTGCCGCTGATTGAGGCCGCGCTGCGCTCAGGCCGTCACGTGCTGAGTCAGAAACCTTTTGTGACTGATCTTGATGAAGGCGAACGGCTGGTTGAACTCGCAGACAGTCTGAAACTGAAACTCGCCGTCAATCAGAATGGCCGCTGGTCGCCGCACTTCAGCTACATCAGCCAGGCAATCAGCGCGGGCCTGATCGGCGCGGTGCAAAGCGTCAGTTTCACGCTGCACTGGGATCATTCGTGGATTATCGGCACGCCTTTCGAGCGGATTCATCACCTGCTGCTCTTTGATTTTGCGATTCACTGGTTTGATCTGGCCGCGCATTTTTTCAGCGACAGAGCGGCACAGCAGGTTTTTGCCAGCGTTGCGCAGTCAGTCAGTCAGCACGCGCTGCCGCCGATGCTGGCTCACGCTGTGATTGAATTTGAAGGCGGGCAGGCCGCGCTGGTGCTGAACGGCAACGTCACGCACGGTCAGGAAGACCGGACGTTTGTGGCAGGCGCTGACGGTTCAATCACGAGCGCCGGGCCGAGCCTGTCTGATCAGACGGTCACGCTGCACACTGCCGCAGGCATCGCCGTGCCTGAATTGCAGGGCACGTGGTTCCGCGAAGGCTTTCACGGCGCAATGGGCGAACTGCTCTGCGCCATCGAAGAAAACCGCGAACCCGCGAACAACGCCCGCGACAACCTGCGCAGCCTTGCCCTGTGCTTCGCCGCCATCGCCAGCGCCGATGAAGGACTGCCGAAAGTGCCGGGGCAGGTGCGGCAAATCAAACAGCCTTCAGATTGAAGATCACTGTAAAGAACAACATTTGAAATCTGAGATTCATGAACGCAGCTCATACTTACTTTGACAAGACTCTGGCAATTCTCAATCACATCCGCGAAACGCAGATGGAAAACATCGAGCGCGCCGCTGCGATCTGTGCTGACAGCATCGGCAGCGGCGGGCTGGTTTTTTTATTTGGCAATGGGCATTCGCGGATGATGTGTGAAGAGATGACGCCGCGCCAGGGCTGTTTTGTCGGCTGGGTCGCGCTGGTTGAACTGGCGCTCTCAAATCACGCGAACATCGTTGGCGCAAACGGATTGCGCGCTCCGCTCTACCTCGAAAAATACGAAGGCTATGCCGAAGAGATTCTGAAAGGCTTCAGCTTCGGCCCGCACGACGCATTCATTGTGATTTCAACCAGCGGCATTCGTCCGGTGGTCGTTGAAATGGCAATGGGCGTACAGTCACGCGGGTTGCCGGTGATTGCGATGTGTTCGCGGCAGCATTGCGAACAGTCCGCGCCTGCGCATTCATCAGGGAAGAAACTGATTGACGTGGCCGACGTGATAATTGATAACGGCTGCCCGCCGGGTGATTGCGTGGTTGAACTTGAAGGGCTGGAATGGCGCACCGGGCCGACTTCGACCGTGACGGGCGGAATGATAATCAATATGCTGCGCTCGCGTGTCGCTGAACTGCTGCTTGAACGCGGACACAAACCGGTGCTGCTGCCAAGCCATCAGTTCATCGGCAACACCAGCGCGCAGCAGCAGCTTGAGCGTTTCTACGAAGCTTATCGCCGCAGCCTGGCGCATCTGTATCAATGAACGAACAGAAGAGAGATGACGGAACAGACGGAAATAACGGAACAGACGAAACAAAGACCTGAACCTGTCCTGTCGTTTCCGTCTGTTCAGTTATTTCCGTGTGTTCCGTCATCTCTCTTCCTGATTTGTTGATGAGGCAATGACAACATCACTGCATGACAAACTCATTCTGATTACCGGAGCCACAGGGATTGCGGCGGCGACGGCGCGGCTGGCTGTGCGGTCAGGCGCGACGGTCTTCTTTGTCAGCAACAACCAGGAACAGTGCCAGGCGCTGGCTGAAATGCTGCGCGCTGAAAATGGGCAGTGCGATTTTGCTGTGGCTGATCTGACGCAGCCTGATGAAGTCGCTGAGGCAGTCCGGCGCTGCCTGATGAAATTCACGCGGATTGATGCGCTGTTCAATGTCGTCGGCATCAGCGGTCGCCGCTTCGGTGACGGCCCGGTTCACGAATGCACAGTTGATGGCTGGCAGTTGACGATGGAAACAAACGTCACCAGCACCTTTCTGATGTCACGCGAAGTCATTGGTGAAATGCTGCGCCAGCCGCAGTCTGCAAACGGATTGCGCGGCGCAATTCTGAATATGACCAGCGTGCTGGCCTTCGCGCCTGAACCTGAAAACTTCGCCACGCATGCATACGCCGCCAGCAAAGGCGCGATCATCAGCCTGACCAAAGCGATGGCCGCTTATTACGCGCCGCTGAAAATTCGCGTCAACGCCATCGCGCCGGGCCTGACCCGCACGCCGATGAGCGCCCGCGCGCAGGCGAATGAAACCATTCTCGAACTGATGAAAACAAAACAGCCGCTCAGCGAAGACCTGATCGAAGCAGATGACGTAGCCCGCGCCGCCCTCTTTTTACTGAGCGACGAAGCGCGTTACATCACGGGCGATGTCGTCACAGTTGATGCCGGATGGAACGTAAGCGGATGAACAGTGTTGCGCGATTTGCCAAAATCGCGCGGCTCAAAGTAAGTCCGCTCACGCTGTTTCACTGAACCACTGCAACAGTATTCAGGCTTGAAAGTTTCGCGTGACGTTTGATTTCAGCTTTTTGTGAGCCGCGCGATTTTGGCAAATCGCGCAACTTTTCGTGAAAATTCGTATCAATTCGTGGCTGAACTAAAAGAACAATGAAAGAGCGACCACTGAGAACCACAGTCATTGGCAGCTATCCGTTCCCTGGCTGGCTTGAGTTTGCGTGCGACCATCCTGAACGGTTCGGCGCTGATGACCGGGCTGAGTTGCAGGATGATGCGGTAATTGCGGCGGTTTACGATCAGATGCTTGCGGGGCTGGATGTGATTACTGATGGCGAGCAGACGCGGCTTGATTTCAATTTGTCGTTTTATGGCTTTCTTGAAGGCATTGATCCTGAGATTGTGCATCCGCGCCGCTTCGGCCCGCCTGGTCACGATCAGCGCGGCAAACACGCCATCACTGGTCCGCTCAACGCTCCGCGTGGCCTGGGAGTGGTTGAGGAATGGACGCGGCTGCGACGGATTGCCGGTTCAATGACCGGGCAGCGTGGTTCAGCCGTGACGCTCAAGGCGAGCGTGCCGGGGCCGTATACGTTGAGCGGGAGACTGTTGCTCAGTCAACAATACCCTGACCGCTATGCGATCACTGAAGCGTTGTTGCCGCTCGTGCGCGCTGAACTCGAAGCGCTGGTCGCCGCAGGCTGCCGCGAGATTACGATTGATGAGCCTTCGATGAGCTGCTACGCGCACCGCGAAGACCCGCGCCGATTTGTTGATATTTTCAATCGCACGGTTGAATCGGTCGCCGGGCAGTGCCGCCTTTCGACGCATCTGTGCTTTGGCAATTACAAGGGCCGCGCCGTCGGCCTGCGGCGTTATGCGCCGATGTTTCCGGCCTTTCTTGAGCTGAAGGTTGACGAGATTCACCTTGAAATGGCGAGCCGCGAGTTTGCTGAAATTGAAATCATCGAATCAATCGCAGCGCGGCGTGATGTCGCGGTCGGCATCATTGACGTGAAAAGTTATTACATCGAATCGCCGGATGACGTGGCTGCCCGCGTGCGCCTGTGCCTGAATTACGCTCCGGCAGAGCGCCTGTCGTTTGCGCCTGACTGTGGCCTGAGTCAGACTGCACGCTGGGCGGCGCGGCAGAAACTTAAAAATCTGGTTGCCGGTGTCAGCATCGTTCGTGCTGAAATGGGATTCAGGGATTAACCACGAAGTAACGAAGAGCACGAAGAAAGACAAAGACAAGGGGATGAAAATATTTCTGATAGCTTCCGAATTCGTCCCGCAGGGGCCTGATTCAATTTCTGGTAATTTCCGAACCCCGCCCCGAAGGGGCATGATTCAATAGCCGCAGGTGAAACCTGCGGAGAGCGCGAGCCGCCAGACCGACCCTGAAAGGGTCGTAGTGATAACGTTGAATCCACGTCTGTCACCCTTTCAGGGTGAGTAATTCTGTTACCTGTTTTCCGCAGGTTACACCTGCGGCTATTGAATCAATCCCCTTCGGGGAAAGGATCAGAACCCCCTTTCACTTAACGAAAACCTGACTGGGAGGATCGTATGAAAAAGTCAGAACAGAAGTCCGGGAAAAATTCGCGGCGCAGCTTTATCAAACTGGCGGCTGCCGGAACGGTGGCTGCCGGTTCTTATGTGCGCGTGAGCGGCGCGCCGCGAACTCACATTCTTGAATCCGAGCCTGAATCGCAACAGGCGGTTTCGGCCAATGATCGCATTCGCCTTGCCCTGATTGGCGCGGGCGGGATGGGCTTTGGCGACACTGAAACCGCACTGCGCGTCAAAGGCGTCGAACTTGTCGCCGCTGCCGATCTGTACGATGGTCGCCTGACCCGCGTCAAAGAAGTCTGGGGCAAACAGATTTTCACGACGCGTGATTACCGCGAAGTGCTCAGTCGCAGCGACATTGACGCGGTGATCATCGCTACGCCCGATCACTGGCATCAGCAGATTGCGATTGACGCGATGAAGGCGGGCAAGGATGTTTACTGCGAAAAGCCTGTTGTGCAGAAGCTGGAAGAAGGCCACGCCGTCATTGACACGCAACAGCAGACCAAACGCATCTTTCAGGTCGGCAGCCAGTTTGTCAGTTCCATTGTTTACAAAAAGGCGAAGGAGATGCTGGCGTCGGGCGCGATTGGGCAGCTCAATATGGTTGATTCAAGTTTGTGGCGGCGCGGCGCGATGAGCGCGTGGCAGTATTCGATTCCGCCCGACGCTTCGCCGCAGACCTGCGACTGGGATCGCTTCCTGGGCAAAGCGCCAAAGGTTCCCTGGGATGCGAAGCGGTTCTTTCGCTGGCGCAATTACCGCGATTACGGCACAGGCATCGGCGGCGATCTGTTTGTTCATCAGTTTACGAGCGCGCATTTTGTGACCAATGCCACTGGCCCCGTGCGTGTTTATGCGACCGGCGGGCTGCGGTTGTGGAACGATGGCCGCGATGTGCCGGATCAGTTGCTCGGCCTGTTTGATTATCCGCAGACCGACAAGCACCCGGCGTTTTCAATCAATTTCAGAGTCAGCTTTGCCGATGGCGGCACCGATCACGCAGGCTGGGGCACGTGGGTTTATCGTTTCGTCGGCAGCGACGGCGTGATTGAAATCGGCGACGGCGTGACGCTCAAACGCAAACCACCGGCAAAGGAACCCGGCACTTCGATTGATACTTTCCCTGAAAAGATTCAGGAAGCGTTTATGAAGGAGTATCGCCGTCAGTACCCGAAAGGCGACCCCGAACTGAGCGAAACGCCGGAAGTCAGATACCTGCCGCCGAATCGTTACGATGAGCGGCTGGATCATTTCAAAAACTTCTTCAGGGCCATGCGCACCCGCGAACAGGTGCTTGAGGACGCATCATACGGCTTCCGCGCCGCCGCGCCCGCGCTGATGGCCAATGTCAGCTATTTCGAGAACCGCATTGTTGAATGGGATCCTGAAGCGATGAAGGTCAAAAACGGCAGAGCCTGAATCAGCGCCAGAAGTAAAGACAGGGAGAAAGGGGAGAAGGTTTTGCCCTGACTCGCTTCCATTGCTTCTCACCTCTTCTCCCCTGTTTCCTTACTCACCTCACGGCTTTTTGCTTCCGCCTGATTCAGTCGCCTGTCCGTCGGGTGGCGGAATCAGCGCGGGCAGCACATTGGTCGAAGCCGAAGCTGAATTGTTGCCGGGCACCGAATCAGCCAGGCTGCCGGTGACAGTAGCGGTGTTGGTGATGGCTCCGCTGAAGGTCGGCGCGACCACGATGCTGAGATTCACATTGCCTGACACCGTGCCGATGTTGCAGGTCACTGTGCCGCTCGCTGCACTACAGGCTCCCTGCGAAGTGCTGGCCGACACAAAACTGACTCCCGCTGGCAGCACATCCGTGACGACAACTCCCGACACACTGGCCGCCGGGCCGCGATTACTGAGCGTCATCGTGTAAGTGATGTTCTGATTCGTGCCAAGCGTCACCTGTCCCGTTGCGCTCATCGTCAGCGACAGGTCGGCAGTGATGCTGCTGACATTGGTAGCGACAGTCTGGCTGTTATTGGCCTGGTTATTATCGGGCAGCGCGCTGCTGATGCTCGCGGTGTTGCTGATGATTCCGGCGGCAGTCGGCGCAACGACTATCGTGACCTGCGCGCCGCCGGGACTCATCGCACCCAGGTTGCAGGTCACTGTTCCACCCGCAAAACTGCACGTCCCCTGCGTGGCATTGGCTGAAACAAAACTCACTCCGGCAGGCAGCGTGTCAGTCACCACAACGCCGGAAGCCGTCGCCGGGCCATTGTTGTAAACCGGAATGTTGTAAGTAATGTTCTGATTCTGCCCAAGCGTGACTTTTGCCGTCGCTGACATGCTGTAAACCTGCATATCGGCATTAGTCGGCAGGACACTGGTGCTGACCGTCTGCGCATTGTTGCCCGGCACGAGGTCAGGCAGTGTGCCGCTGATGCTGGCCGTGTTGGTAATAACTCCGGCAACGGTCGGCGTGACGACAATCGAAACATTCGCCGGGCCGATGCCGAGCGAACCGAGGTTGCAGGTGACAGTGCCATTCGCCAGATTGCACGTCCCCTGTGAAGCAGCGGCAGAAACGAATGTCACTCCGGCAGGCAGCGTGTCAGTCACGACAACGCCGGTCGCGGTTGTTGCCGGGCCGTTGTTATAGACCGGAATGTTGTAAGTAATGTTCTGCCCCGCGCCGAGCGTCACCGTTGCATTGGCCGACATGCTGTAAACCTCAAGATTGGCATTCGTCGGCAGGACATTGGTCGTGACCGTCAGCGCATTGTTGCTCGGCAGGTTGTCAGGCAGCGTGCCGCTGACGCTGGCGGTGTTGGTGATGACTCCGGCAATGGTCGGCGTGACGACAATTGAGACATTGGCATTGCTGGTAAGTGAACCGAGGTTGCAGGTGACAGTGCCATTCGCCAGATTGCACGTCCCCTGTGAAGCAGCGGCAGAAACGAATGTCACTCCGGCAGGCAGCGTGTCAGTCACGACAACCCCGGTCGCGGTTGTTGCCGGGCCGTTGTTATAGATCGGAATGTTGTAAGTAATGTTCTGGCCCGCGCCGAGCGTCACCGTCGCATTGGCCGTCATGTTGTAAACCTGCAAATCGGTGTTGCTGGCCAGGACATTGGTGCTGACGGTCTGGGCATTATTGCTCGCCACCAGGTCATTAGTCGCTGCCGTCACGTTAACCGTGTTGGTGATGACTCCGGCAGTGGTCGGAGTCGTGACAATCGTCACGCTGGCAGAGCTGGCAATGTTGCCCAGGTTGCAGGTCACTGTGCCGTTTGAAAAGGCGCAGGTGCCGGAACTGGTACTGGCTGAAACAAAGTTAAGTCCGGTCGGCAACCGGTCTGTCAGCGTGACTGACGCAGCCGTTGCAGCCGGGCCGAAATTCCTGACCGTCATCGAATAGTTGATATTCGACCCGCTGCCAAGCGTGACCTGGCCGGTCGCGCTCATCGTCAGATCAACATCGGCGCTGGCCGGATCAGTCGTGTTTGAATTGACTGACGTAACCGCCGTCGCTGAATTGTTGGCTGAATTGTTATCCGGCAAAGTTCCGCTGACGCTGACCGTGTTCGAATAGTTTCCGGCAGCGGTCGGCGCGACGACAATCGTCACGTTGGTTGAGCCGGTCAGATTGCCGATGTTGCAGGTCACTGTCCCGCCCGCAAAAGTACAACTGCCGAGGCTGCTGCTGGCCGAAACAAAAGTCAGATTCGCGGGCAGCGTATCAGTCACCACCACGCCCGTCGCCGTTGCTGAAGGCCCGTTGTTGGTGACGCTGATTGAATAATTCACATTCCCCTGCCCCAGTATTCGCGGATCGGGCGAATCAGAAATGGTCACTGCCAGGTCGGCATTCGACGCATTGACGGTGTTGATGACTGACGCTGAATTGTTGGCTGAATTGGCATCAGTCGAAACGCTGGCGATGCTGGCTGAACTGGTGATCGAACCGGCGATTGTGGGCGTCACGACAATGCTGATGTTCCACCCGCTGCCTGCGTTCAGGCTGCTGAGCGTGCAGGTCACGACTCCGGCGGCAAAGCTGCAAGTGCCTGAACTGACGCTGGACGAAACATAAGTGACTCCGGCTGGCAGCGTGTCAGTCACCGTCAGGCCGCTGGCCGTCGAAGGCCCGTTACTGACGACTGAAATTGAATAAGTGATGTTCTGGCCTGCGCCCAGCGTGACGGGATTGGGCGCGCTGCTCATCGTCAGCACGAGGTCAGCGTTCGCGGAATTGATCGTATTTGAAACTGACGCTGAATTGTTCGATGAATTATTGTCAGTCGAACTGCTGCTGACGCTGGCGCTGTTCGTGACCGTTCCGGCAGTGGTCGGCGTCACGACGATTGAAACGTTGTGACCTGAACCTGAGTTCAGGTTGTTGAGATTACAGGTGACAGTGCCGTTCGACAACGTGCAGTTGCCGCCCGCGCTGCTGGCTGAAACGAAAGTCACGCCTGACGGCAGCGTGTCGGTTACAGTAATGCCACTGGCCACCGAAGGCCCGTTGTTGGTGACTGAAATTGAATAGCTGATGTTCTGGCCTGCGGTCAGTGTCACGGCAACCGGCGAACTGTTCATCGCCAGCGACAAATCGGCGCTGGCGGCGTTGACTGAATTTGAAATGGACGCGGTGTTGTTGGCCGGATTGTTGTCAGGCAGCGTGCCCGTGACTGAAATTGAATTGGTCAGTTTTCCGGCGGTGGTGGGCGTGACGACGATTGTCACGCCTGCACTGGAAGGAATGTTGCCCAGGTTGCAGGTCACAACTCCGCTCGACACGCTGCAATTGCCGCTCGTCGGCGTCGCAGAAACGAAAGTCGTTCCGGTCGGCAGCGTATCGGTCAGCACGACGCCGGTCGCCGTTGAAGTCGGGCCGTTGTTGTAAACCGTCATGCTGTAACTGATGTTCTGTCCCGATCCAACCGTTACCGGATTTGACGGTGATGAACTGAGAGCGACTTCAAGATCGGCGTTGGCGACATTAACGGTGGTCACGGTTGTTGCCGAATTATTGACCGGATTGAAATCAGTCGTGGCGCTGGTGACAGTCGCGGTGTTGTTCAGCGTCGCGGCGGCGGTCGGAGCAACAACAATCGTCACGCTGGCGCTGGCATTCACAGCCAGGTTGCCGATTGTGCAGGTCACTGTGCCGCTGTTATTCGCGCAACTGCCGACGCTCGCATTGGCCGAGACGAAATTCACTCCGGCGGGCAGCGTGTCGCTGACGGCCACGCCTGTTGCCGGAACGACGCCGTTGTTGCTGACGCTGATTGAATACGTCAGATTCTGCCCCGCACCAATTGTGATCGGATCAGGCGATTCAGTCATCGTCAGCGCCAGGTCAGGATACGAAGTCACTGTGACGGCGACATTCTGGCTGACGCTCGCGCCCAGGTTGTCAGTCGCGGTCAGAACAACCGTATAAGTTCCGGCCTGCGCTGAATTGGGCGTCAGTTGCAGCGTGTAAGCGCCGCTGCCCTGGTTGCTCAGATTCAGAAACGGAACGCCTGTGGCCGTAAGGTTCACGGTTTGTCCGGGGTCAGGATCGCTGACCCTGATGCTGAGATTGCGCGTTTGCGCCACGTTGAGCGTGGTGCTGGCAGGCGCAAGCAGCACTGGCGGGCGATTGACCGTTTCAGCAGTCAGCACCAGATCGGGCGTCACGGTTGTTGTACCGTTGACGACCACCGGAATGCCCGTTCGCTGCACGCGATCAATGCGGCCACTGGCCCGCGCCAGACTGGCTTCAACCGTAATCTGGTTGTCGCTGCCCACCTGCACGTTGCGCATAATGAAACCGCCGTTGCCGTCAGTGAACGATTCCTGCCCTTTGGCGCGCACAACCGCATTGCGCACCGGAGTCGTGCCGTCACTGTCAACCACGCGGCCAATCACTGTCGTTGTCGGGCGCGCAATCGAAACGAAAAAGTAACTCGTTTCAGTAATCGCATTCGCAGCGGTCGCAATGCTCTGCCCATCACTGCTGACGGTGGCATTGCCGCTCTGCACAAAGCCTCCGGCATTCACGTCATAGCGATAAAGCGTGGCCGTCGTTCCGGCGGGAAAACCGTCAGGATTCGGGAAGGTCAGTTTGCCGCCCGGATTCAGTTTCACGCCGAAAGGCGTGATCTGAACGATGGCGGAACTGAAAGCGCCGGGCGGCAGATTAACGGGCGTGCGACTGTTCGCCACGACTGTCAGCGTCAGCAAACCGCTTCTGGCGCCGTCCGGGAACAAAGCCGTCGCATTGTCCGGCACTTCAAAGGTGACATTGCCTGACTGAATGCTGCCTTCATCAACAGCGGTCACTTCGGTAATTCCCGGCTGAGTGACGCTGCCGCTGCCGACCGGAATGGTTGCGCCGCTGGCCTGCTGCAACGCGACCGGACGCGAAAACGGATTGTCGCGGTTGGCGCTGACGCTCATCTTCAAAGTGACTTTGGGATAAGGCGGCGAAGTCGGAACCGAAGTGCCGTCAATTTCAACGAGCGCCGCGCCGCCCGGCACATCGGGCAGCACAAACAAACCGTCCGCGCCTGATTGCGCGCTGATGTTGGTACCGTTGATTCTGACCGTTGCGCCGCTCATCGGCTGGCGGCTGGTCGTTTCGACAAAGCCGCTGACCGAAGTCCTGACCGGCAGCGAACTGCTGCTTTTGCCTTCGCCCTGCGGCGTGCGCACGGTGGCCGCGCCGGTTTCCGCGCCAAACGGCACAATGACTGAAAGCTGTGTCGAAGTTGCCGAAACAAGGCGCGCTTCGACGCCGCCGATGCGAATCAGATTGTCTGTGGCATTGGTTGAAAACCCTGAGCCGGTAATGTTGAGCGACTGTCCGGCCAGCACCGATGAAGAACTGAAGCCGGAGACAACGGGCGGCGCGTTGCCGGGCAGGGCTGCGATTTCAAGCTGAGCCTGATTTGACGATGCGACACCGCTGCCCGTGATTGACAGATTCACTTTGCCGCGCCCGATCAGGCTGCGCGGGATTTCGACATTGATCTGATCGAGTCCGACATAACCGGGCTGGCGTCCGGCGTATTGCGGAACCACTTCGCTGCCGCCGATGCTGACGCGCACATTTTCATTTGCGTTGCCGTCGCCGTTCGGGTCGGGCGCATATCTGATGCCGGTCACATATAAAACCAGCACTACCGTTTCACCATTCGGCCCCAAGTCAATCGGCCTGGTGATGTACCGATTCGCCGTTGCATCGTAATCAGCAGGCGATTCGCCGGTCTGCTGGCCATTTGCCCTGACGCGCACCAGATTGGCCGCCGGGACGCCCCCGCCATCGCTGTTGGCCGTAAAGATCGAAGGCGCAACTGTGCTGACCTGCACCGTTCCATTCGACACAGTGCCGTCACCTGCGCGCACCACAACGGTTGCAAGTCCGGCAGGCGTGGCGGCAGGAATCACGTAATTGATCTGATTCGGTGAGACAAAAAACAGTCCCGCAGCGCGGCCCGCGACTTCAACGGTCGTTCCGGCCAGGGTGGTCGGCAACTGCACGCCGGGCGTGCCCGGATCAGTATCACCACCAACTGCCGTTGAGGTGGCGAGCTGAGTGCCGAAAGCCGCAACGATGGCTTCAGGCGCAATGGCAGTGGCTTCATAGCTCGCGGCTGAAACGGTCACGACCGGAGTCGGATTATCAGCCAGTCGCGCTTTCGCTGCGGCGGCAACCGACAGCGGCGTGATGGCAAACATCAGGCAGAGCAATCGAACGAGTTCAGTTTTCATGTGGTTATGGCAGGCAGCAGGCATAGTGGTCACCGCATGTGATCAGTCATCCCTGACCGATCAGCACAGCCCTGAGCAGGGCGCATTGCGATCTGATTTTCAGTGAACCGGGATGAAAAGGGGGGCCGGACTGGTGAACGCGCGTTCAACCTGGCCAGGAAACAGTAAGTTCAGTTAAGGGGCACAGTAGTGACTGCTGAAGAATAAATGGCGTGATCTTGTAACACACTCCCGCAAACAGGCGCAATCAGTCTGACGAAAAGACCGGATCAGCCAGAGGGTGGGCCGAAGCCGCGAAGGGACAGCCCGCAGATAATCAGTCTCTCTTTACTTCGGCCTGATGATTCAGCCGCACGGCGGTCAGAGCTTTGCCTGCTTGACCAGAATTTCTTTCATAATTTCGGACGAACCCGCGCCGATGGTGTGCAGGCGCACATCGCGCCAGATGCGGCTGATCGGGTATTCGACCGTGTAACCAAAGCCGCCGAAAATCTGCATGCAGTCGTAAGCGACTTTCTGGCAGAGTTCGCTGGTAAAGAGCTTGGCCATCGTAATCTCTTTGACTGCCGGAATGCCGCGATTGATCAGATCAGTCGCGCGATAGGTCAGCCATTTCGCCGCTTCAATGCTGGTCAGATGTTCAGCGAATTTGTGACGCCACACCTGAAATTCACCAATCGGCTGGCCGAAGGCCTCTCGCTCTTTGCCGTAAGCAATCGCCATTTCCAGCGCCCGCTCCATTCCGGCCACTGCGCCCAGGGCCGAAGCCAGACGTTCGCCCTGAAAATTGGTCATCGTGTAATAAAATCCCCTGCCCATTTCGCCGAGCAAATAACGTTTCGGAATGCGGCAGCCGTCAAAGAAAAGCTCAGCCGTGTCTGACGACAGGTTGCCCACCTTGCGCAGCTTTTTGCCCACTGCGAAGCCTTTGGTGTCGGTCGGAAAGATGACCATCGAAACGCCCTTGTAACGCTCCTCGCCCGTGCGCACAGCCAAAATGATGAAATCAGCGCGCGTGCCGTTCGTGATCCACAGTTTCTGCCCCGTAATCACCAGGTCATCGCCGTCCTCCTTCGCACGCGTTTTGATTGCGCCCACGTCCGAACCGCCGCCGGGTTCGCTGATGCCGAGCGCAGCGATTTTGTCACCGGCAATCGCGGGCCTGAGAAATTCTTCCTTCTGTTCAGGCGTGCCGAGTTCATCAAGCACCGGCAGCGTAATGTCAGCCTGCACCATCATCGCCATATTGATGCCGCCGTTGTTGGAATAAGACATTCCTTCGAGGTAAGCCGCCGTCGCCCACCAGTCAAGCCCGCTGCCGCCGTATTGCGGGTCGAGCCGGATGCCGAACAGCCCCAGGTCAGCAGCCTTTTTGAAAAGCTCACGCGGGAAGATTCCGGCTTCGTCCCACTCTTCGGTGTGCGGAGCGATTTCGTTCTGCGCGAACTTCTTCACGGTTTCGCGCAGCATTTCGTGTTCTTCAGTGAAGTAAGGGAATTCAGTTTGTGCAGCTTCTGCCACAGGTGATGTCATAACCGTTCTCCTCAGAAATCGTCCACGAAGCCACACGAAGAAGCACGAAGAAATTCAGACAGGATTTACAAGACGAACAGGATAAGACGAGCCTTTCAGCAGCATCATCCTGAAAATCCTGTTCATCCTGTCTGAATTTCTTCGTGCTTCTTCGTGTGGCTTCGTGGATGAAGTTTTCATTTGATAAGTTCTTATCGCAGATTACCCTTGTTCCTGCGCGGGTGTGATGTTTACCAGAGCTTCGCCTGGCCCGACCACCTGGCCTGCGCTGACCAGAATCGCTTCCACCATGCCGTCAACTGCGGCGCGCATTGTCTGTTCCATCTTCATCGCTTCAAGAATCAGCAGCGCATCGCCCGCCGTCACGCGCTGTCCGGCTTCAACCAGAATTTTGACGACCTGGCCCGGCATCGGTGAATTGTGCGATCCCGCTTCAGCCGCTGACTGCCTTTCGGGATGGCGTGGCAGCCGTGTGATCGCGCAGTCACCGAGCGATGAATGAACAAGCAGCCGATCTTTAATTTCAGTGAAGTGAAACAGCCGCTGCACTCCGTCAAGCTCCAGCCTGATGCGGCCCTGAGCAAAAGCCAGCACTCGCGCCTGCGATGTTCTGTCAAAGGCTGTCACTTCAAAACTCTCACCCGCCAGGTGACGCCACGAAACCTCGACCTCTGACTTTCCGATCAGCAGCCTGACTGACGGATGGCGATTAGGATTGTTGCGGTAAGCGGGCGGCAGGTCTTTCATCAATGCGTCTTCAGTCTGCCACCGTTTTTGCAGATAAAGAGCCGCAGCCATCGCTGAAGCCGCGCTGAGTTCAGCATCATCAGTTCCGGTCAGTTCCGGCAGATGCCCGCTGATGAATCCAGTGTGTGCCCTGCCCTGCCTGAAATCATCGTGCGCCAGCAGCCGCACCAGAAAATCACGATTCGTTATCAGCCCCTGTATTGACAGGCTCCGCAGCGCATAACCAAGCCTGCGCATCGCTTCGTCACGATCAGCGCCGTGCGCGATCACTTTGGCCAGCAGCGGATCGTAATGAATCCCGACTTCAAGGCCGCGCTCGATTCCCGCATCAATCCGCACGCCGTCAATGCCTGTCGGCGGCAGCCATTCGTGAATTGTGCCGGTCGCGGGCAGAAAATCATGCGCGGGATCTTCGGCATACAACCGCGCTTCAATCGCGTGTCCGGCTGATTTCAAATCGGCCTGAGCAAACTGCAGCGGCCTGCCTTCGGCAATTTCGATCTGCAGCCTGACCAGATCAAGCCCCGTAATCATTTCAGTCACCGGATGCTCAACCTGCAATCGCGTGTTGACTTCGATAAAGTAAAACTCGCCCGTCGGCGCAAGAATCAATTCAACCGTTCCGGCATTCGTGTAACCGAGCGCGCGGCCCACTCTGACCGCCGCCGCGCCAAGCTGTTCGCGCAGTTCTGCACTGACTGCCGGTGAAGGGCTTTCCTCAATGATCTTCTGATGCCGCCGCTGCAATGAACAGTCGCGCTCAAAAAGATGAACCAGATGCCCGTGTGCATCACCGAGAATCTGCACCTCGACGTGCCGCGCTCCGGCAATGAATTTTTCAAGCAGCAGCGCGCCATTGCCGAAAGCCTTTTCGGCTTCGCGGCGCGCTCCGGCAATGGCCTCGGCAACTTCGCTTTCGGAATGCACCACGCGCATTCCCTTGCCGCCGCCGCCCGCCGAAGCCTTGATCAGAACCGGAAAACCGATGCGGCGCATCTGCGCGAGCAGTGTTTCATCGCTCTGATCCTCGCCATCATAACCCGGCACAGTCGGCACATCAGCCGCAGCCGCCACCCGCCGTCCGGCGCTCTTGAGTCCCATCTGCCGGATCGCCTGCGGTGACGGGCCGATAAAAACCAGACCAGCCGCCGCGCACGCTTCGGCAAATTCAGCATTCTCGGACAAAAACCCGTAGCCCGGATGAATCGCATCAGCGCGAATGCCCCGCGCGGCCTCGATAATTCTTTCAATGTTGAGGTAAGACTCGCTCGCCGCTGCGGGGCCGAGATGAACAGCTTCATCAGCCGCGAGAACATGCGGAGCGCTGGCGTCAGCGTCAGAATAAACGGCAACAGCCGCAATGCCCATCACGCGACAGGTGCGAATGATGCGCAGCGCAATCTCTCCGCGATTGGCGATCAGGATTTTGTGAAAGGTTTTCATGCTTGTCAGGAATCAGGTTTCAGGCATCAGGAATCAGTGATGACCGCGCAGGCTTTTCATCAGACCGTGCAGCATTCTGCCGACTTCAGCACTCTGGCTGATTATCGGTTCAATCTCAGCGACGGAAATGAAACCCAGCCGACTGGCGGCAAGGATGTCGGTTTCCAGCGCCATCAGCGAACCGTGCGCGAGCGACAGACGCGACAGGTAATCGTGCGTATTTTCGCGCCCGTGTCCGTCGGCAATAGCTGCCGGAACCAGCCGCGATTTTTTCTGAATGTCACTGACCAGCCCGTAGATTTCACTCTGCGGCAGTTTACCGGTGAGTTTGTAACAGGCCACAACCAGATCCATCGCTTTCTGCCAGACCTGCAATCACGATAACTTTGCACACCCATCGGACACACCTCCTGATGCCTGATGCCCGAATCCTGATTCCTGATCGGGTAGAAAATCAATTTAATGCCTGAACACACCCCATTCCATCGTTCCCTCAAACGGTTTCTGATATGCCGTCATCAGCGCGATGGCCAGCACCGTTCTGGTTTCGCGCGGGTCAATGATGCCGTCATCCCAGAGCCTTGCAGTTGCAAAGTAAACGTCTGATTCGGCATTGATCTGGTCTTCGAGCATTTTGCGCATCATTGCAATCTCGGCTTCATTGACCGGCACGCCTTTCTTGATCGCGCCTTCGCGTTTGACGATCTCCATCACGCCCGAAAGCTGCTGCGCGCCCATTACGGCGATGCGGTGATTCGGCCACGTGAAAACGAAACGCGGATCGTAAGCCCGCCCGCACATCGCGTAATTGCCTGCGCCGTAGCTGCCGCCGATCATCACCGTGATCGCCGGAACGGTTGAGTTTGAGACGGCATTGATCAGTTTCGCTCCGTTGCGGATGATGCCCTGCTCCTCGTAATGCCGCCCGACCATAAAACCGGTGATGTTCTGCAAAAAGATGAGCGGGATGTTCTGCTGATTGCACAGTTCGATAAACTGCGCGCCCTTCGCCGCCGATTCAGAAAGCAGCACGCCGTTACTGGCAATAATGCCGACGATGAAGCCGTGAATGTATGCCCAGCCCGTCACCAGCGTTGTGCCGTAACGTGACTTGAACTCCTCAAAGCGTGATCCGTCCACCAGGCGGGCAATCACTTCTCTGACCTCGAATGGCACGCGCACGTCGGCTGAGACAAGGCCGAGCAGTTCGTCAGCCGGGTAAAGCGGCTCTTCAACAGCGATGCGGCGCGGCTGCGGTTTCGGTTCAAGGTGCGCGACGATTTCGCGGGCCAGGCGCAGCGCGTCCGTTTCGTCTTCGGCCAGGTAATCCGACAGGCCCGAAACTTTTGAATGCATCTCAGCGCCGCCGAGCGATTCCTCGTCAACGATTTCGCCCGTCGCCATTTTGACAAGCGGCGGGCCGCCCAGAAAGACCTGCGCCTGGCGTTTCACCATCACGACATAATCAGACATGCCCGGCAGGTAAGCGCCGCCTGCGGTCGAATTGCCAAAGACGACCGAGACTGACGGGATGCGTTCCTTTGAGCGGCGCGTGATCTCCTTGAAGCCTGCGCCGCCGGGCACAAAGATTTTGTGCTGCACCGGCAAATCCGCGCCCGCCGATTCAACCAGCGTGATCGAAGGCAGATGGTTGATTCTCGTAATTTCAGCGAGGCGGGCATTCTTGCGCTGGCCGATTTCACTGACCGCGCCGCCTTTGACTGTCGCTTCGTTGGCGATAATCAGGCACTGCTTTCCTGACACCAGCCCGATGCCGCCGACGACGCCTGCGCCGGTGAATTCATCCTTCATGCCGTACCCGGCAAGCGGAGCGATTTCGAGAAAGTACGAGCCTTCATCAAGCAGCAGTTCAATGCGTTCGCGGGGCAGCAGCTTGCCGCGTGCGAGGTGGCGTTTGACGTACTGCTCGCCGCCGCCGAGCGTGGATTTCTTCAGTTCTTCCCTGAGCCGCCCGATGCTTTGCAGGTTGGCGGCGTAGTTGGACTGATACGAATCGGCCTGATGATCAGCGTGTGATTTGATCGGACGCATGTGATTTGCTCTGACTGAAGACGGAACAGACAGCCGGATAATTGACAGTCATTAAGGATTCTGGGACAGTAAGCAACGTTCCGCGACAAGTCAAGACCGCGCCTGGATCAGGCCACACATAGCCGCCATTACTCAAAGACTGGAGTTTGCAATGAGGCAGTTGAAGCTGTGGGTTCTGTTTTCTGCTGGTGTTTTGTCGGCCCTGCTGCCGAATGTGATGGCGCAGCGAAAGACCACGCCCACACGGCTTTCAGCCTTCAGGCAGAACAGTTGTGTGACCTGTCATTCCCGGCTGACCGAACCGCTGCTGGTCAGCGCGCACTTTTACGAATGGCTTAATTCAAAGCACGAACGCAGCGGCATCGGGTGCGAAAAATGTCACGGCGGCAACCCCGCAGCCACAGCTTACAAGGCGGCACACGACGGCGTGCTGCGAGCTGCATTTCCGAACAGCACACTGAATGCGCAAAACCTGCCTGCGACGTGCGGCAAATGTCATCAGGAACTGGTCAGCGAATTCATCACCAGTTCGCATTACCAGCGGCTCAGGGCTTCAGGCACAGGGCCAGGCTGCACGACCTGTCACCTGCACATGGCCACCAAAGTGATTTACTGGCCGCCTGAAACCGGACAGCTTTGCGCGCAGTGTCATCAGCGCGCTGACGGGCCTGCCGCCGGTAAACAGTCAATTCCCGAACAGGCCGTCGCGGTCATCGCCGCTTTCACCCGCGCCGACGAAGTCATTGACTGGAGCTATTACCTGATGCGTGAAGCTCAGAAAAAGAATCAGCGGTTTCCGGCACAGACGGCTGAACTCAGACAACTGGCCGCAATCCTGAAAGAGGCGAAACTGAGCTTTCACGCCTTCGACCTCAAAAGTTCACGGCAGAAAGCCGACGAAGTCTTTACGCGAGGCAACAAGGTCAAGGATTACATCTGGCCCAAAGTTGATTAAACCGATGCACAAAATTCGTTGCTGTTCAGAGGAGGCGCTGCACAATGGCAATCAAGGGTGATCTCGCTTACTGGGAAGCTGAAAGTTTCGGCACTGATCTGATTGAACTGACGGTTGGCGACCTGCTCGATCAGCGCGCCGCCGAAGTGCCGGACAAGGAGGCGCTGGTCTATCACTATCCTGAATTCGGCCTCACGCTGCGGCTCAGTTACCGCGAATATCTTGACCGCGTCAACCAGGTGGCGAAGGGGCTGATCGCGCTCGGCATTCAGCCGGGCGAAAACGTGGCGGTCTGGGCGACGAATGTGCCGGAGTGGATCTTTCTGCAACTGGCGCTCGCCAAAATCGGCGCGGTCATCGTCACGGTCAACACCAATTACCGGCAGCACGAAATTGAATACGTGCTGCGCCAGGGCGACATCACCACGCTCTTTCTGATCGAGGAGTTTCGCGGCAACAACTACCTGCAATCGGTGCGCAACATCGTGCCGGAATTAAATGGGCTTGAGCATCCGCTGACAGAAACGCTGCACAGCGCCGCGCTGCCGCGACTAAAACGGATCGTGCTGATCGGCAGCGAGCCGCAACCCGGCGTCGCGCTTTATTCGCAGGTCGTCGCGCTCGGTGACACCGTTTCTGATGAAGCGTTGCAGGCGCGCCAGGCTGCCGTCTCGCCGCACGATGTCACGATGATGCAGTACACGAGCGGCACGACCGGCTTTCCGAAAGGCGTGATGCTGACGCATTACAGCCTGGTCAATCAGTCGCGCGTCGCCTGCACACGCGGCGATTTGCGGGCTGATGAACGCTACGTCACCGCGATGCCATTCTTTCACATCGCGGGCAGCCTGGGCGGCGTGATCTATTCAATCTATCTGGGCTGCACGCTGATTCCGCTGATTGCTTTTGATCCGTTCAAGCATCTGGAACTGTTTCAGAACGAAAAAGGCACGTTCACCTTTGCCGTTCCGACGATGCTGATTGCAATGCTCAATCATCCGCGCTTTGAGGAATTCGATCTGGGTTCGCTGCGCACTTTGTTCACGGGTGCGACTCCGGTGCCGGTCGTCGTAATGGAACAGGTCAAGGAGAAGATGGGCGCAGACTGTTCGATTGTCTTTGGGATGACTGAAACGACCGGCGCGGTGACGGCTTCGTATTACAACGACAGCTTTGACCTGAAGGCGGCGACAGTTGGTTTTCCGTACCCACACACCGCGATCAAAATCGTTCATCCGGTGACGGGTGAAATCGTCATGTGCGGCGAATCGGGTGAACTCTGTTCCCTCGCGTTCTCAAACATGCGCGGCTATTACAATATGCCCGACAAGACCGCTGAAACGATTGACGCCGAAGGCTGGCTGCATTCGGGCGACCTGGCGGTGATGCGGCCCGATGGTTACGTCAACATCGTCGGGCGCGTCAAGGATATGATCATTCGCGGCGGCGAGAACATCTACCCCGCCGAAATCGAAGCCTTTCTGATGCGCCATCCCGCAATTGCCGAAGCTCAGATCATCGGTCTGCCCGATCAGTTTATGGGCGAGGAAGTCTGTGCGCTCATCAAACTTAAACCCGGCGAAAGCATCAGCGAGGACGAACTCCGCGAATACTGCAAGGCGAATATCGCCCGCCACAAAGTACCGAAATTCATCCGATTCATCGAAGCCTTCCCGCTCACGGCGAGCGGAAAAGTAAAGAAGTTCGAACTGCGCGAGCAGATGATCAAAGACCTCGGCCTTGAAACCATTGCCGGTTTGAAAACAGCCTGAACCGTCCACCATTGACGCGGACCGAACAGCTCAGGGCGGATGAGCTCAGCCTTCATCCGCAGGTTTCGCGTGATCTGTGGCCATCTGACCCAACGGAGCCTTATTGAATGTTCATTCGTTCAGCCATGCCTCTCAACCACCCTGCTTTCAGAATTTGTCGTCAGCTTGTGATTCCGGCGCTGTGCCTGCTGCTGCTGGCCACCGGCAATGCCGCGCGTCGCGCCTCAGCCCGCCTGCAAACGGCGAACAATCCGGTTCCGGTCGTGACTGTCGCGGCGGCCAGTTACGAAACTTCAGCCATTGCGCCCGATGGCATTGTCGCCGCTTTCGGCACCAGGCTCGCCACGTCAACACTGAGCAGTGATGACAGCGATCCGAATACGCCGGGCGTGCAGTTGCCGACAACCCTGGGCGGCACGTCCGTTGAAGTGGGCGGACAGAAGGCCGGGCTGTTTTTCGTTTCGCCATTTCAGGTCAATTTCGTTATTCCGACCAGCACGGCGGCAGGCCCGGCCACCATCGTCATTCGCGCAGGCGACGGAACCATTTCGACCGGAACGATGCAGGTCAGTAATGTCGCGCCTTCGATCTTTACGGCCAACAGCGATGGCAGCGGGGTTCCGGCGGCATATCTCGTGCGCGTCAAAAACGGCGGGCAGCAGATTGTCGAAGCGCTGGCTGATTACGACGCGGCCAGCAGGCGTTTCATCACCCGGCCACTTGACCTGGGGCCGGACGGCGAGCTGGTTGTGCTGGTGCTGTTTGCCAGCGGTGTGCGCAAGGCGGCTGATCCGAACGGCGACGGCAACGTGAATGAATCGGTGCGCGTCACGATTGGTGGCCGTGAGTTCGTGCCTGACTATGCCGGGAAACATCCGTTTTTCGTCGGCCTCGATCAGATCAACGTCCTCGTTCCGCGCACTCAGATCGGGCGGGGCAAAATCGGTCTGTCCATCACGGGCGCGGGCATTCCTTCATCAAACCTCTGTCAGATTGAACTCGCCGCGGCAACGGGCAGCGCGCCGCCGGTCATCAACGGTTTCAGCGTCAGTTCGGCTCTCGCCGGGCAAACGCTCAACATCACCGGCTCAGGGTTCTCAACCAAAACCACTGACAATCTGATTCGTCTGGGCGGCGTTGAAGCGCGGCTGGTGTCAGCCACCGCAACGCAGCTTTCAGTCATTGTGCCGTTCGGCGCAGAAACCGGCGCGGCCACCGTGCGCACGCCGCAGGGCGAAGGCCGGAGCAGCAGCGCGCTGCCGATTCGCACTTCGGTCAGCGGCTTTATCGAGAACACGAACCGGCAGCCGATCAGCGGCGTGCGGGTGCGCGTCGTCGGCTCGAACATCACGACCACCAGCGGAACCGACGGGCTGTTCATTCTGCCTGACCTGCCAGCCGGAGCCGCGCTGATCGAAGTTGATGGCACTGCCGCTGCGCCCGTGCCGCCCTTTCCCAAAGTCTCGATCAAGCAGAACGTCATCGCCAGTCGTGACAATCCGTTTTCGCGCCCGATTGCTCTGCAGCAGACCACCGGGACCACCTTTGCCGTGGGCAACAACAGTTCACCGGTCAGAGCCAGTTCAGAGACAGCCGAA
The DNA here is from genome assembly GCA_046331565.1 of Blastocatellia bacterium. GTDB lineage: Bacteria > Acidobacteriota > Blastocatellia > RBC074 > RBC074 > DASRDU01. The sequence continues at coordinate 899,359 of JAXLQP010000001.1, read as the reverse complement.
ATTACTGATGGCCGCGTGGTGGCTGGCAATGTGACCTTTGACCTGACGGACAACGCGACGGCACTGTTTCCTGATGGCAACACAAGCGGACTGCTGACCCTGACGGTCGTGGAAAATTCGCGCACTCCGGTCAATCTGCCGCCTGGCGCTTTCAGTTCATCCATCGTGCAACTGACGCCGTTCGGCGTGAAGCTCAACCCCGGAGGCAGACTGACATTTCCGAATCCGCAGGGATTTGCCGCAGGCACGGCGGCGGTGCTGTTTCGCTACGATGCCAGCTCAGGCGGTTTTGTGCAGAGCGGCGCGGCCACTGTTTCTGCGGATGGGCAGCGCATTGAAACCGCCGCGAATGCAATCATCGAAACCAGTTACTATTTCGTTTCGGTGATACGCCCGACTACCTCTGTCGTCGGACGAGTCGTTGACAGCGACGGCGCAACGCCGGTGCGCGGTGCGGTAGTGCGCACGCAGGGCCAGGAGGCTTTCACCGATGGCAACGGCGGTTTCGTTCTGCGCCAGGTGCAATCAGGAGTGAACAATCAGATTTCAGTTGAGGCCAGCCTCGCGCGTCCGAATGGCCGCATTGATCGCGTCGCACGCGCGGGCATTCAGGCCGTGGTGAATGGCACAACCCTGATCAATCCTGATCTTGTCCTGCCTGGCGAAACGGTCAATCGCCCGCCGGTGATGCTTGTGCCTGCGAGCGTCACCGTCAACATCGGGCAGACCCGCGCGATTGATTTCACCGTCACCGACCCTGACGGGAATCAGACTGTCAGCATCGCGCTGTCTGGCAATGCCGCGTTTGTCACGCTCAGCAGCCCCGGCAATGGCCTGTACCGCCTGGCGCTCGCGCCGAATGTGAATCAGGCTGGCAGCTTCACCGCCACGCTGACCGCCACGGACAATCTCAACGCCACCACGACGCAGAACATTGCCATCACCGTCACGGCTTATCCCGACCTTGCCATCACGATGACGGATGCGCCCGATCCGGTCATTTTCGGCGCAGGCCGGAATCTGACTTACACCGTCAATGTGACCAACAATGGCCCGGTCGCGGCCACCGGCGTCACCGTGACTGACACGCTGCCGACCGGCGCTGCGTTCATTTCAGCCACACCGGTCACTGGCTCCTGCTCGCAAAGCGGCGGAGTCGTCACCTGCAATGTCGGCAACCTGGCCGTCAATGCCAGTACGACCATCAGCATTGTGATCACGCCGCCAAACCCGGCTGGCAGTTCCGGCTGCGTTGCCGCCCCGGCAGGTCTGGTGGCGTGGTATCGCGGCGAAGGCAACGCCAATGATGCGGCAGGCAGCAATCACGGAACAGTGCGTAATGATGTGGCATTCACCTCAGGCAAGGTTGGTCAGGCTTTCAGTTTTGATGGGATAGATGATGTTATCGAACTGGGGTCGTGGTTCAATCTGCAAACATTCACTATCGGAATGTGGGTCAGACCGGGAACAACACAAACTGCCTATGCCAATATCATTGACAACAATCATACTGATTACCGCAGTTGGGTATTGCAGCAAAACAATATGACCACCAATCAGTACGTGTGGGGTGAGGCTGATGGCTCAGTCAATGTCATCTTCGACCTTGCCCCAGAGACCTGGCAGTATGTTGCCATGACGCTCGATGCCAACCGGGTCAGCCGGGTCTATGTCAACGGCCAGGAGGTCGGGACGGCAACCGGAACGACGGCGATCAGTTACGATGGCACACAATTCCTTCGCCTCGGATCGTGGGGAGGTGGTGCGCGAAACTGGCGTGGGCAGCTTGATGAAGTCGAGATTTACAACCGTTCACTGACGGCTTCGGAAATTCAGGCTGTTTACAATGCAGGCAGCGCGGGCAGGTGCGTGAAGTCAGGGTGTGACGTTCCCGGCTTTGCTGCACCAGTGACATATGCAATTGGCAGCTTTCCGCGCGGGCTGGTGGCCGCTGATTTTAATGGCGACGGAAAACCTGACCTGGCCGCGACCAGCGAAGGCGGCAACAAGGTTTCAGTGCGATTCAACGACGGAGCAGGCGGTTTGGGCGCAGCCACAGATTACACGGTTGGAATCCGTCCCTATTCTCTGGCAGCCGGTGACTTCAATGGCGACGGTAAACCCGATCTGATTGCGGCCAATAATTCAGAACCCACGCTTTCAGTGCTGCTCAATAACGGCCTCGGCGGATTCACGGCCAGTAACCTCACGCTCAGCAGTAATCCTTCATCCGTCGCGGTGGCCGATTTTGACGGTGACAACCGAGCCGATATTGCCGCTTTAGTGAGCGGCAAAGTCGTAATCCTGCGCAACAACGGTCTGGGCGGCTTTCTGTCACCACTTGAGATCACAATCAGCGGCTTTCCCTTCAGCATTGTGGTAGCGGATTTCAATGGTGATGGAAGGCCTGATCTGGCGGTCGGCAATGACAGCACAGCGGCTTTTTCGCTCATCATCAACAATGGCGCGGGAAACTTCGCCGCCCCCCGGTCAATCTCAGGTTTTAATCGGCCAAACTTTCTGGCGGTGGGGGAATTCAACGGTGATGGCAAACCGGATCTGGCCGTCGGCAACGGCAATGGCAATTATGTGACTGTTGTCTTTAACGATGGTACAGGCGGCTTCACGCCAGGCCCGGTTTTCAGCGGGAGCTGGGGAGGCGGGATAGCCACCGGCGATTTCAATGGCGACGGGAAAACCGATGTTGCCTATGGCGAGTTTTTCAACGGCAGCGTTTTCATTGCCTCAGGCGATGGTAACGGAGCTTTCGGTTCTCCGACCCCGGTGACTCACCAGGGTCGGATCTTCAGCCTGGTTGTTGCTGATTTCAATGGTGATGGTCGCCCTGATCTGGCGAGCAGCGACGTTGATGCTTCAACGATGTCGGTGCTGCTGAATGGTTGTACCGCACAATTGCCGGAATTCATCATCAACGGCGCCTCGGTCAGCAGTTCCGTCCCTGACCCGCTGCCGTTCAATAATCTGGCGACGGTCAGAACAGCAGTCGTGAATCAGTAATTCCGGTGACTGGCTCTGATCCATGAGCCGCGCCGGATGGTCGGCCTCAATCGCGGTCCGAATCATAGTGAGAAGGGAACCCCTATGTTTGAAAAACAGGAAGTGATGCCAGGCCTTCAACCGGACACTGTTGGTTTCTACAGTTCACCAACCTACAACAATGCCATCAATGACGCGAGGTTTGTCAAAGGATTCGGCATTACGGCAGCAGTTTATGCGGCCCTGACGATTCTGGGCATCGGTCTGCTCAGCGGCGGCATCGGCCTGGGCGTGGGGCTTTTCGTCCTGCGTTATGACAGCCGGACATATTTTCGGGTGCTGGGCATTGTGCTGATGGTGCTGGCGGTTCTCGGAGCGATTCTGCCCTTCGGGCCGCTGGTGCTGTCAGGCGCAGTGCTGGGCAAAGGGATTCAGACTCTCGGCGTGCTCTCCAGAGAAGGCCGGAATGATGATGAATGGGCGCCAGGCCGAAAGCGCGCCCTGATCGGAACCATTGCCGCCGGGGTGGGACTGCTGCTGTCCCTGCTGGTGATGGTGCTGACAGCCATCGTCATCATCCTCGCGCTGCTGGAAGCCGCCAGACAGTAAACACGCCGGAACAAATCATTCAGCCTGGGGCGCACGCCTGGGAGCGTGCGCTTCGGGCGAGTAATTTGTCGCTGACAAGCGCGGCATCTGCTCCGTTCGCTTCAGCTTCTCTGCTATGATGGCAGCACTGCCGCTGCCCGTAACTTGCAGCAGCCCGCCCGCGTGAATCTGTCGCCGCTGGCTGTTATGATGCGACCGGAGGTAATGAAGTAATGTCATCAGTGTTGATTCCCAAAAAGACTGAGCAGGGCTGGGTCATTGAAATGCCGCCTGAAATGGCGCGTGCTGTCGGGGTGGCCGAAGGTTCGCTGCTGATCCTGAATGCAGGCGAGGGCGGCATCAGCACTGAAATTCTTCCTCCACCCACGCCGGAACCTGAAGCAGCGGCACAACGCCTGTATCAAAAGTACAGAGATGTTTTCGCGGAGTTGAAACGAGTTGGAGACTGAGCAGGTCAGATACCTTGAATATCCTGAAGCTGTCTATCTTCATATCCGGCTGATGATGATGTCTGACGAAGTTCGCTTTGGTGTGGCTGATCGCAGTCTGATTGAGTCGGCACTGGCGCGCCCGCAACAATCTGCAACTTACGAAAATGCAGACCTCATTTGACAGGCTGCCACACTTTGTTTCGGGCTGATCAAAAATCACCCCTGGGCTGGTGGTAACAAACGAACGGCAACGGCGCTGGTTGATGAGTTTCTGTTTCGCAACGGATTTGAAATTCAGGCATCGCTGAATGAAATCATCGAACTGGTTCTGGCCGTGGAATCAGACCGGTACCAAATTGACGAAATTGAAGTGTGGTATCGCCAGCACACGATTTTCACAGGACGAAAAGCATGAAAACCATTCGCATCGCCAACGGACAGGGCTTCTGGGGCGATTCGCTCGAAGCGCCCATTCAACTGGTCGAGCGCGGCACACCGGGTTCACAGATTGACTACCTGACGCTCGATTATCTGGCTGAAATCACGATGTCCATTATGCAGAAGCAGAAATCGCGCGACCCGAACGCCGGGTATGCGCGCGATTTTCTCTATGTCGTGAGCCGCGTGCTGACAAAGTGTCTCGAAAACAACATCCGCATCGTAGCCAATGCGGGCGGCGTCAATCCGCAGGCCTGCGTGGCGGCGCTTGGTGAAATCGTCAAAAAGCTCGGCCTCGCGGGCAAAGTCAGGGTCGGCGTGGTCGCAGGCGATGATATTATGGGTCAGCTCGATGAACTGATTTCACGCGGCGTCGAACTGAAGAACATGGAAACGGGCGAACCGCTGTCGCTCATTCGTGACCGCGTGCAAAGCGCCAACGTCTATTTCGGCGCAGCCCCGATTGCCGAAGCACTCAATCAGGGCGCGCAGATCGTCATCACCGGGCGCTGCACCGATACGGGCCTGACGCTCGGCCCGATGATTCACGAATTCGGCTGGTCGCTTGAAGACTGGGACAAAATGGCTGCCGGAACCGTCGCCGGGCACATCATCGAATGCGGCGCGCAATGCACCGGCGGCAACTGCCAGGTTGAATGGCCGAACATTCCTGAACTGTGGGACATCGGCTACCCGATTGTCGAAGCGCAGCCTGACGGAACTTTCGTCATCACCAAGCACGCAGGCACGGGCGGAAAGATCACCGTCGCCGGAGTGACTGAGCAGTTGATGTATGAAATGGGCGATCCGAAGGGTTACATCACGCCGGATGTGATTGCCGATTTCACATCAATTCAACTGGCATCGGACGGCGAAAACCGCGTGCGCGTTTCGGGCATCAGGGGCAATCCGGCGACGGAGTTTTATAAAGTCTCGATCAGTTATTCATCCGGCTTCAAGGCTGTTGGCGGGCTGATCTATTCGTGGCCCGATGCTTACGCCAAGGCGAAAGCGGCTGATGCGATTCTGCGCAGGCGGCTCGATGCGCTTGGTCTGAAGTTCGATGAAACGCTGTCGCAGTACATCGGCGTCAACTCAACGCACGAAGGCCTTGCAGGTGAACCTTCGACCGATCTGGCTGAAGTAATGTTGCGCGTTGGCGTGCGCGGCAGCGACAAGGCGGCAATTGAACGCTTCACCAAGGAGCTTGCGCCGCTTGCTTTGAACGGCCCGCCAACCGTGACGGGCTTTGGCGGCGGCAGACCGAAGGTTGAAGAGATTGTCGCTTACTGGCCTGCGCTGATTCCGAAAACGGCGGTCACACCACAGGTCGAAGTTTTGACCATCTGATTCAGGCAGTTCTGATTACCCTGTTCGCGCTGCCGGAAAAGAGGCTTCGCTGATGAAGCTGCGCAAACCAATCCTGACTTTTGTCCTGGCACTGCTGCTGCACGCCGGAGCCGTTGCACAAACAAAGCCCGGCGCGCCTGCGACTTCAACTTTGCCGGACAAGCTGTCGGCCACCGAGTTTGCGCGACTGATCAGTGAATTCTCTGAACCGGGCGGCGATTTTCTTTCGGACAATCTGATCTCGAACGAGACGGCTTACCTGTACATCACCGACAAGCTGAAGCAGATGAACGCAACGGGCGGCGCTTACATCGGCGTCGGGCCGGAACAGAACTTTACTTACATTGCAAAGGTGCGCCCGCGCATCGCCTTCATCGTGGACATTCGCCGCCTCGCCGTGACGCAGCACCTGATGTACAAGGCGATCTTTCAGCTTGCGCCTGACCGCGCGCAGTTTCTCTCGCGGCTGCTCAGTCGCCCGCTGGCGAAAGACAAATCGCCGGGCGCGAATGCGACGATCAGCGAACTGATTGATTATTTCAGCCGCACTCCGGCAGACGAAAAGTTTTATGCGGCGAACCTGGCTGAAATCAGAAAGCTGATCGGGCAGGAATATCAGGTCAGGCTGACAGAATCTGATTTGTCAGACCTTGAATACATTCTGAAAAGCTTCAGGCAGGACGGGCTGGAAATTTCGTTCCGGCTCAACGGCGGCTGGCAGCAGGGTTATTTCCCCACCTTGAAAGAAATCATCGCTGCACAGGATCAGAACGGCAAAACCGGCAACTTTCTGGCGAGCGCCGATGATTATGATTTCGTGCGCGGACTGCACCTGAAGAATCTGATTATTCCGATTAACGGCGATTTCGGCGGCAAAAAGGCGCTCGCGTCAATTGGCGCTTACCTGCGACAGCAGGGCCTGACGGTGACGGCTTTTTACACATCGAATGTCGAGCAGTATCTTTTTGACGGCTCATCGTTCGCGGCTTTTGCGAATAACGTCAGAAAGCTGCCGGTCAATGATCAGAGCCTGTTTATTCGCTCGGTGCTGGATCGTTATATGCACCCGGCCCACGTTCCGGGCCATCTTTTCACCATGCTCCTGCAACAGATTCCGGTCTTTCTCAGGGACTTTGATGAAGGCCGTTATGAGTATTACCACCAGTTAGTCACGACACATTACATTGGAATCGGAAAGCAGTAATCAGGACATTGCACACCAGACGCGAATCGTCCGGCAAGCTGCCAGCTTGTCGCTGACTTCGTGAAAGAGCCACTGACGAAAGACCCCGGCAAGCTGGCAGTTTGTCGGACAATTTCAGGAGAGGCACTGATGACTCCCAGATCCGCTTTCTCACTTCGCCCGCTGTTTCGCTTACTCTGTTTATTCTTCGCCTTCACCTTCCTTCACTCCGCAGCCTTTGCACAGGCCGTTGACTCAGCCGCCGTTGACGCAATGATGCAGGAAGCACTCAAAGCCTGGCAGGTGCCGGGCGCTTCGCTGGCCATCGTGCGCGGCGATGAGGTTATTTACCTGAAAGGTTACGGCGTGAAAGACCTCAAAACCACAGTGCCGGTCACGCCCGACACCATCTTTGCCATCGGCTCAACGTCAAAGGCATTCACGACCGCCGCGATGGCGATGCTCGTTGATGACGGGAAGATGAACTGGGATGACCCGGTGCGCAAACACATTCCCTGGTTCCGGCTTTCTGATCCGCTGGCGAATGAGTTTGTCACGATGCGCGACATCGTCTGTCACCGCACCGGCCTCAATCGCAACGACCTGCTCTGGTACGCCTCGCCCTGGAACCGCGAAGAGATCATTCGCAAAGTCGGTTTTGTCAGACTCAACCGCCCGTTTCGTTCGACCTATCAGTATCAGAACATCATGTTTCTGACCGCCGGTTACGCGGTCGGAACGATTTCCGGCGGGACGTGGGAAAGCTTCGTGCAATCGCGCATCTTTGATCCGCTCGGCATGAAAAATTCAAGCTTCAGCATCACCGTTGCTGAAAAGGCCGCTGACCACGCCACACCGCACCGCAAAAACAAGGAAGAGAAAGTTGAAGTCATTCCCTGGCGCAACATTGACAACATCGGCCCGGCAGGTTCGATCAATTCAACCGCGCGCGACCTGAGCAACTGGGTGCGAATGCAACTTAATGCTGGCGTCTTTAACGGCAAACGCCTGATCTCGGCTGCTGCCCTGGGCGAAACGCACACGCCGCAGATGGTCGTCAGAATGGAGCCTGCCGCCAAAGCGATGAATCCGGACACCAACATGATGAATTACGGTCTGGGCTGGATGATTCAGGATTATCGCGGGCGGCTGATCGTTTCGCACGGCGGCAACATTGACGGCTTCACGGCGCGCATCACGCTTGTCCCCGAAGCGAAGCTTGGCATCATCATTCTGGCCAATCTGAATGGCACTTCGATGAATGCCGCCGCAAGCAACAACCTGACCGACATGCTGCTTGGACTGCCGAAAAAGGACTGGAACGCGCTGCTCGGTGAACAGGTAAAAAAGACCGAAGCCGAAGCCAAAGCGCGCCTGAAGGAACGCGAAGACAAACGCTTCAAAGATACGAAACCTTCGCGCGACCTCGCCGCATACACCGGCGCTTACGAAGATCCGGCTTACGGCACGGCGACATTTACACTCGATAACGGCGCGCTTGTCGTGCAATGGAGCAGCTTCAAAGTCAGACTTGAGCATTTTCATTTCGACACTTTCATCGTCCGCGAAGGCCGTCTGGAGAATGAGCAGATTGTCTTCACGCTCGGCCCCGACGGCGAAGTGGCAACCGTAAAAATGCTCGAAACCGAATTCAAAAAGGCAAAACAACCGGCAAAGATGACGGCTGTCAACGGACAACGATAACGAACCACATCAGAAGAGTCAGAAGAGAGATGACGGAACAAACGGAAATAACGGAACAGACGAAAGAAGAACCGGACAGAGTCTGAATAATTCCGTCTGTTCCGTTATTTCCGTTTGTTCCGCGTTCTCTCTTCGCTGTCTGAAAGGAGACTTCACCATGACCACGCTACGGATGATTCGGATTTCTCTGTTCACTGTGCTGTTAAGTGTCTCAATTGCGCTGACGGTTTTCGGTCAGGCGAAGCTGCTCGACAAGGAAACCTTTATGGAGATGGAATCGGTCAGCAGTCCGGCCATTTCGCCTGACGGCAGGCAGATCGTGTTCACCCGGACGTGGGTGGACAGGATGAAGGATCAGTACCGCTCCAATCTGTGGATCGTTGAAGCTGACGGTTCGCGGGTGCGCGAACTGACGGCGGGCAGTTACACAGACAGCGCGCCGGTCTGGTCGCCCGATGGCAAACGCATTGCCTTTCTCTCTGACCGCGACGGCACAACGCAGCTTCACGTGATGTGGGCTGACACGAAAGAGATTGCACAGCTCACGCACCTTGAACGCGCGCCCTCAAATATCAAGTGGTCGCCCGATGGCAAGTGGATTGCCTTCTCGGCTTTTGTGCCTGACAACGATCCGATTCTGAATGTGAAGCTGCCCGAACGCCCGCGTGGCGCTGAATGGGCGAAACCGGCGGTGATTGTTGACCGGCTGCAATGGGCGGCTGACGGGCGCGGGCCGCTGCCGAAAGGCAACAATCACATCTTCACGATTGATTCAGTCCTCGGCGGCACTCCGCGTCAGATCACGAATGGCAAATACAATCACACCGGCTTTGACTGGTCGGCTGACAGCAAAACGATTTTCGTTTCCGGCGTCCGCAAACCCGAAGCTGAATACACGCGCAACGACAGCGAGATTTATGCGGTTGATCTGACGACGCTCGACATCAGACAACTGACCGACCGCAAGGGGCCGGACGGCAGTCCTGAAGTTTCGCCCGACGGCAAATGGATTGCTTATGTCGGCTACGATGAAAAGTCATACACGAATCACGTCAGCAGCGTTTACCTGATGAGCAGTGACGGCAGCGGCAAAAAGCTGCTCGCAGGCAATCTGGACAGCACGCCGCAGGGCCTGGGCTGGTGGGCCGACAGTCGGACGGTTTATTTTACGGTCGAATCAAAAGGCCGCACCGATGTCTGCTGGGTCACGCTGGCTGACGGCAAACTGAACAAGGCTTCGACCGGCACGCACCTGAGCGCGTTATCAGCAGCGATGAAGTCAGGACAGATGGCAGCAATCACCAGCACGCTGACCGATCCGGGCGCGGTCGTCACGTTCGGACTCAATCAGCGACAGGGTGAAATGCTGAAGGCTTCGCGCCTGGTTGATGTGAATGCCGATGTTCTTTCCAGCGTCAAACTGGGTGAATGGGAAGAACTCTGGTTCAACTCGAAAGACGGGCTGAAGGTGCAGGGCTGGCTGATCAAACCGGCCAACTATGAAGCTGGCAAAAAATATCCGATGGTGCTGTGGATTCACGGCGGCCCCTGGTCAATGTATTCGACCGGCTGGAACTGGGCCTTTCAGAATTTTGCGGCGAGCGGTTATGCCGTGCTGTTCACCAACCCGCGCGGTTCGACCGGCTACGGTCAGGATTTCGTTAACGGCATTCAGTATTCGTATCCCGGCAGGGATTACGACGACCTGATGGCCGGAGTTGACGCGGCGATTGCAAAGGGTTTCATTGATGATCGCAACCTGTTTGTCTGCGGCGGCAGCGGCGGCGGCGTGCTGACGGCGTGGATTGTCGGCCACACTGATCGCTTTGCCGCAGCGGTTTCGATGCGCCCGGTCATCAACTGGCATTCGTTTGTCGGCACGACTGACGGACAGAGCTGGTACTACCAGTTTCAGAAATATCCGTGGGAAGACCCGATGGAATTTGCCGTGCGTTCGCCGCTGCATTACGTGGCGAATGTCAAAACGCCAACGATGGTGATGACGGGTGAAGCCGACCTGCGAACACCGATGGGCCAGAGCGAGGAGTTTTATCGCGCGCTGAAGATGCTCAAAAAAGAGACGCTGCTCGTGCGAATGCCTGATGAATTTCACGGCTGGCGCAGGCCATCGCACCAGCTTTTGCAGCAGCTTTATTTGCAGGCGTGGTTTGAAAAGCACATGCGCAAGGATCGCGCCGCGAATGACAAACCTGCCGTCAGTTCGCCAGCGCGCTGAAGTCAGAACCAAACCGAACACGGATTGAACTGACGCCATTGATACTGATGATCTGTCTTTTATCTGCCGCATCAGTTCAATCCATGTTCCATTCATCAATCATCGCCGCATGCGTTTTGCCCTGCTGATCTTACTGCTCATTCTTCCCGCTGCCAGCGCACAGGAAGCGAGCGCGCCTGTCACACTCTCACCCGAACGACAGGCGCGGGACAAACAGATTGCCGCCCGCTTTGCGCCGGTGATTTATCAGGGTCTGGGCGATCAGCCGCGTTCTGATTACATCACGAACTTCGATTTTGACGGCGACTGGAAAGGCGACAACAACTGGCGCAACACCGACGACCGCAGTTATCCATTGCGGGCTTATGTCTATTTTTCGGTGATTGAAACGACGACGCATTTCTTCATTCACTACGCCACCTTTCATCCGCGTGATTACAAAGGCGGGCTGCGCACTTCAAGCCTGGTGGACGTGCTGCTGACTGAAGGTTTGCGCCGCGTGGGCAAAGACCCGACCGGCGGGCTGGCCGATGACGTGGCGCTGTCGCACGAAAATGATCTGGAAGGCTGTCTGGTCGTGGCCGAAAAGAAAAGCGCCGACTCAGTTGACGGAACGATTCAGATTGTTGAGACAGTCGCGCATAATCAGTTCCTGAGGTATCACGCGCCCGATTATAAAACCAGCACCGGCGAAATCGTTGACCTGAAGGATGGGCATCCGGTTTTGTTTGCTGAACCGAAAGGTCACGGGCTGTCGCGTTACACCGGTTTCCGCGAGCAGTTGAAAAAGTCTGTCGGCGGAACGCTGGTTTATGTTTATTCAGGCGGGGCCGAAGATCCTGAAGCGTCCAGAGACAAAACCATCGGCTATGACCTGATCCCGATTCAAAGCACGCTCTGGCAGCAGGCGCAGGCAGGCGAAAATGAAACCTACGGCGAAGCAGCCGAATTTCAGAAATTCACGCTCTCGCTGCCGCAGAACAATGCCGCCGCGAAAAGCGTTGAGCTGATGCCCGGCAGGCTTGGCGCGGCCTTTCGTGGCACGGTCGGGTTCAGGAACAAGGCGCGCCCGCCCTGGGGCTGGTTTGATGAAAACGAAAAAGACCGCCCGAAAGGCGAATGGTTCTTTGACCCGGCGTCAGTGATTGCGCGACATTTCGGACTCAGTGACAGTTTTTCGAGAGTTTATCTTTACCATCCGTATTTCAAAATCGGCCTTCAGTGATCTGCCGTGAGCAGCTCATTGCCGAGACTGAATCAGACCACACAACCACACGGAAGCAATTATGCGTAAAACTCCCTGGCTGATATTGCTCGGCCTGTTTATCGCTGTCGTGCCTGCCGCACAGGAGCCACAGATTGTCATTCGCGCCGGACTGCTGCTCGATGGCAAAGGCGGCGCACAGCGCAACGCAGGCATCGTTGTGCAGGGCGCTAAGATCGTGAAACTCACGACGGAAGCGAAAGCGCCGGATTACGACCTGCGAACACTGACCGTGCTGCCCGGCCTGATTGATACGCACGTGCATATCACTTACCACTTCGGCGCAGATGGTCGCGCCGACAATCGCGGCGAGACACCAGCGCAGGAAGCCTACTACGCAGCAGAGAATGCTTACGCCACGCTGATGGCAGGTTTCACGACGGTTCAGAGCGTCGGCGCAGCAGCAGATGTGCCATTGCGCGCCGCCATCGCTCGCGGCATTTTGCCCGGCCCGCGCATTCTCACGGCAATTCGCGCGCTCAACGAAAACAGCGGCACGCCTGAACAGTTGCGCGAACAGGTGCGCAAACTGAAAAGCGACGGCGCTGATGTCGTCAAAATCTTCGCGTCAAAAAGCATTCGTGAAGGCGGCGGGCAGACGATGACTGATGAACAACTCGCGGCTGTGTGCGGCGAAGCGAAAGCACAGGGCCTGCGCACAATGGTGCATGCGCACGCCGCAGGCGCAATCAAAGCGGCAGTGCGCGCCGGTTGCGGTCAGATCGAACACGGCGTCTTTGTTGACGACGAAGCCCTGAAGCTGATGGCCGAACGCGGCGTTTACTTTGATCCCAACATCGGCCTGGTGCTGCAAAATTATCTGCGTAACAAGGCACGCTTCCTCGGCATCGGTAATTACACCGAAGAAGGCTTTGCGTATATGGAAAAAGCCGTCGGCCTGAACAATGCAATGATCAAAAAAGCCGTCGCCACACCCGGCCTGAAACTGGTGATGGGCACCGATGCCGTCGCGGGCGCGCACGGTCGCAACGCCGATGAACTTCTGGCGCGCGTGCGCGAAGGCGGGCAGAAGCCGATGGATGCCATCATCTCAGCCACTTCGCTCGCCGCCGGATCGCTGAACCTGGAGAACACAATCGGCACCATCGCGCCGGGTTTTGAAGCCGATCTGATCGCTGTCGAAGGCGATCCGACACGCGACATCACCGCCCTGACGCGAGTTGTGTTTGTGATGAAAGGCGGCAGAGTTTACAAGAACGTGCGCAAATAAAGAGGAATCACCAATGAAGAAACGAGCGATCATTTTCATCCTGTCGTCGCTGTTGCTGACAATTACTGCGGCAGCGCAATCCACCACACAACCCGTCACGGCCATCAAAGCAGGCCGCCTGATTGATCCCGAAACGGGCACTTCAGCCGCGAATCAGATCATCCTGATCGAAGGCGAAAAGATCACTGCCGTTGGCGCAAACCTGACTGTTCCGGCAAACGCCAGGGTCATTGATCTGTCAAAGCTCACCGTGCTGCCCGGACTTGTGGACGCGCACACGCACATGGCGATGACTTACAAGGAGCAGCCTGAGAACAACTATTACTATCTGACCTACGTCATGGATTCGACCGCGCTGCGCGCAATTCAGGCGGCATCGAACGGCATTCAGTTGCTCAACTCAGGTTTCACCGTCATCCGCGATGTGGGCAACAACGGACTTTATGCTGACACGGCTTTGCGCCAGGCCATCGAACAGGGCTGGCTGCCGGGGCCGACCGTCATTCCGTCGGGCATTATTATTGGCGGCACAGGCGGGCAGTTCTGGCCTTCGCCGGAAATGTACAAGCTGCACAATATCGTTTATCCCGAATACCTCGACGCCAACACGCACGATGAAATCATCCGCGCCGTGCGTGAAAACATGCTGTTTGGCGCAAAGACGATCAAGCTCTGCATTGACTGCAAACCCTGGGGCTACTCGGTCGAAGACATCAGGCTCGCCATCACTGAAGCGGCGAAAGGCGGCTGCAAAGTCGAAGGTCACGTCCAGACGCCCGAAGGCGCACAGCGCGCAATTGACGCGGGAATTTACATCATCGGTCACGGCAATGCGCTCACGCCTGAACACCATCGGCAGATGGCCGAAAAAGGCATCTTCCTCGCAGGCACCGACACGCCTCTGACAAACTATCGCGGCACCGAAGCTGCATTCAGACAAACAGTCGCCAAACTGCGCGATGCGTGGGAAAAGAAAGTGCCGCTGACCTTTTCGACTGATTTTGATTACTGGAACGAACGAATGAAGGACGAAAAGACCGGCGAATGGCTGACGCGCGGCGAGCTGACCATCGCCTTTCTGGAAACGTGGAAGGCCGCCCGGATTCCGCCCGCCGACATCCTGCGCGCCCTGACAATCAACGGTTACAAGGCCGCCGACATCATCAGGGAGCGTGGCCCGATCAAACCGGGCTGCTACGCCGATGTGATTGCCGTCGCGGGCGACCCGCTGACCGATATTGATGCCCTGCGCAATGTGCAGTTCGTCATGAAAAACGGAATGGTTTTCAAAAAGGATGGCGTAATGATGCCGGAAAAATTCTTTCACCCCGGCCCGGTGCGCATGCCGACTGGAAGATTTACACGCTGAAGAATTTCACCCCAAAGAAACAAAGAACACGAAGGAAAGAAAAGGCGACAGGGAGAAGAGGGAAAAAGGTGAAATGCAGTACTATCCGGACTCCTTTTCCCCTTTTCACCTCTTCCCCTTTTCTCCTCCTCTTTCTGTTCTTCGTGTTCTTCGTGATCTTCGTGGTGAAAGTGGTTTACTTTGATTTCTTTCTTTTGTGAGTTTCCTTGCTTTTGAGTTTGTCGAGTTCGGCTCGGAGTTTTGTCAGTTCGGCTTCGGCGGTGGCAGCGCGCTCTTCGCCGGTCGGAATCAGTCGGCCTTTCAGATCGCACCAGCGCAGCCAGGTATCGCTTTTGCCTTCAAACACGCCTTTCCAGAGTTTCAGCGCCAGACCGAGGTCAGGCAGGCGATGATCTTCGCGCAGGCGATAACGTTTGCCAAAGCCGAGTTCATAGACACGCAGCACGTCTTTGCTGAGGTATTTCTGCGGGTCGTAAACAACATAATAGTTCACGCCCAGCCGCGCATAGTCCTTCAGCTTGTTCGTCAATTCACCGCCCTTTTTGTTGGACACGATTTCAAGCGCGACTTCCGGGACTTTGCCGAATTCCCAGACCATGTATGTCCGATGTTTCTTTTCAAACCAGTTTCTGTGCGGCTCAACATCCAGGCTCAGGAAGAAATCAGGAACCAGCGGCGGATCATACAGGCCAAAGTAGATGCCGACGTTGACATCTGCAAGAAACATGCGTCGCTTCTTTGACCTGCTTCCACCAGAGAGCGGTTTCCAGGAAGCGTAAAGACTATTGACTAAAAAACGCTGTTGTTTGGCTGAGAATAAATTATCCACGGGCTGATCGTCCTCCGTGATGAGGTTGGCGATAACGCCCGAGTAATCAGGTAAGTCTTCTGCCAGAGCGTGTGACATAGCGTTTGCCCTCATTGATAAGGTTCTGGTCGTGGCTGCGTGAGCAGTGTAACTCAGACTGAAGCCGTGCCTCAACAATCACGGCTTTCCATTTCCTCTTTGAGACAGTTCGTGTAATTTCACCGCAGGCATTTATTCCAGTCAGCGAAAGGATCACCAGCAATGAAACTGCTTGAAGGCAAATCTGCCATCGTTACCGGTTCCGGTCGCGGCATTGGTCGCGCCATTGCCACCCTGTTTGCCGAACACGGCGCGCACGTCATCGTCAATGACCTTGAAGGCGAAGTTGCAGAGGGCGTCGTCAATTCGATCAATGCATCCGGCGGCGTCGCTCGCGCCTGCGTGGGCAGCGTCACCGCGCCTGACTTCCCTGAAAAGGTCGTGCGCACAGCGGTCGAGGAGTTTGGCAAACTCGACATCATTGTGAACAACGCGGGCTATACGTGGGATGCGGTCATTCAGAATGTGACGGATGAAATGTGGGACGCGATGATTGACGTGCATCTCAAGGCTCCGTTCAGAATCATCCGGGCCGCGACTCCGTATCTGCGCGAAGCGGCGAAACAGGAGATGGCCGAAGGCAGGCGCGTGCATCGCCGGATCATCAATGTCTCGTCAACTTCGGGCGTGGCGGGCAATCCGGGGCAGGTCAATTATTCGGCGGGCAAGATGGGCATCGTCGGCGTGACCAAAACGCTGGCGAAAGAATGGGGCCGCTTCAACATCAACGTCAACGCAGTGGCTTATGGCTTCATCGAAACGCGCCTGACTGCGGCAAAGGAAACACAGTCGAAGGTTCACATCGGCGAAAACGAAATTCAGCTCGGCATTCCCGAAGAGCGCCGACAGATGGCCGCACAGTTCATTCCGCTCGGTCGCCCCGGCACGCCCGAAGAGGCCGCCGGGCCGGTGTTGTTTCTCGCTTCGCCGCTGGCCGATTATGTGACCGGACACGTCCTGCTCGTGACAGGCGGATCGTATATGTAAGGAATCAATCTGATCCACAAAGCCACACGAAGAGGCACGAAGATACATCAGACAGGATGAACAGGATTTTCAGGATTATTCCGCTGAAAGACCTGGCGAATCCTGACTATCCTGTACATCCTGTCAAAGAAACTTCGTGCTGCTTCGTGTGGCTTCGTGGATGTTATGCCGGGGAGGCTAATATGCGACGAATCACCACACCCCTTATTCGTTGTGCCATTCTTTTTTCACTCTGCGCGGCGCTGCTATTACTCAAACCACTTACTTCATCAACGGCGCAATCAACAGCAAAGTACGACGCTTCATTTTTCAATGCGCTCAAGTGGCGCAGCATCGGCCCGGCACGCGGTGGTCGTTCGATTGCCTGTGCGGGCAGTTCGAAGCGCCCGTTTGAATATTATTTTGGCGCGGTCGGCGGCGGGTTATGGAAGACGAATGATGGCGGCGTGACGTGGCGACCGGTGACTGACGGGCAGATCAAAAGCTCATCGGTCGGCGCAGTCGCAGTGTCAGAATCGAATCCTGATGTTGTTTACATCGGGATGGGCGAAACCGAACTGCGCGGCAATATTATGCAGGGCGATGGCGTGTATAAATCCGCTGATGCCGGAAAGACATGGCAGCACGTCGGGCTGAGCGATACGCAGGCGATTTCACGTATTCGCATTCATCCGAACAATCCCGACATCGTTTACGTCGCGGCGCTCGGTCATCCTTACGGGCCGAACGATGAACGCGGAGTCTTCAAATCAACTGATGGCGGCAAGTCGTGGCGCAGAGTTTTATTCAAAAGCAACAAGGCCGGAGCCGTTGACCTCAGCCTTGATCCGAGCAATCCGCAGGTGATGTTTGCCGCGATCTGGGACGTGTACCGCACGCCCTGGAGTTTGTCGAGCGGCGGCCCTGACAGCGGCTTTTACAAATCAACCGACGGCGGCGAAACGTGGACTGAGATCACGCGCAATCCCGGTCTGCCCGCCGGGATTATCGGCAAAATCGGCGTCAGCATTTCGGGAGCCGATGGCAAACGAGTCTATGCAATCGTCGAAAATGAAAACGGCGGCGTTTTTGTCTCTGACGACGCGGGCGCAACGTGGCAGCGCGTCAGCGAGGATCGTCGCCTGCGGCAGCGCGCTTTTTATTACTCGCGCATTTACGCCGACCCGAAGGAGCGCGACACGGTTTACGTGCTCAACACCGGTTTTTACAAATCAACCGACGGCGGCAAAACTTATAAGACGATTCGCGTGCCGCACGGCGACAATCACGATTTGTGGATTGCCGCGAATGACAACCGGCGAATGGTCAACAGCAACGATGGCGGCGGCAACGTTTCAATCAACGGCGGCGAGACGTGGACTGGGCAGGAATATCCGACCGCGCAGCTTTACCACGTCTCGACGACAAAGGATTTCATCTATCACGTCTGCGGCGCGCAGCAGGACAACTCAACCATCTGCGTTTCAAGCGAAGGCGCATCGCGTTCACGCACCGGCAGCGTGATGTATGCCGTTGGCGGAGGCGAGAGCGGTTACATCGCGCCGCATCCGAAAAACCCGAATCTGTTTTATGCAGGCAGCCAGGGCGCGCTGCTGACGCGCTACGACCGCACAACCGGACACACGCGCGACATTCAGGTTTACCCGCTCTTCTTTTCCGGGATGCCCGCGCAGGATTTGAAGGAACGCTGGCAGTGGACATTCCCGATTGTCTTTTCGCCGCACGACGCGAACGTGCTTTACACTTCATCGCAGCATTTGTGGAAGACGACGAATGACGGGCAAAGCTGGGAACGCATCAGCCCCGATCTGACGCGCGGCGATCCGAAAACGCTGGGCGATTCGGGCGGGCCGATCACGAAGGATCAGAACGGGCCTGAAATTTACGGCACGATCTTTACCATCGCGCCATCGCTTTTTGGCCCTGGCATGATCTGGACTGGTTCTGATGACGGGCTGATTTATCTCACCCGCGACGGCGGCAAAAACTGGTCGAACGCGACGCCGAAAGACCTGCCTGAATTCAGCCGCGTCAGCATCATTGAAGCTTCAGCGCACGAAGCCGGAACAGCTTACTTCGCGGCCAAGCGTTACCAGCTCGATGACCGTCGCCCTTACATTTACAAGACCACTGACTTTGGCAAAACGTGGACGAAGATTACAAACGGCATTCCCGACAATGACTACGTTCACGTCGTCCGCGAAGACCCGAAGCGTCCGGGACTGCTTTATGCCGGAACGGAGCACGGCATCTATGTGTCATTCAACGATGGCGCAGGCTGGCAGTCGCTGGCGCTCAACCTGCCGGACACGCAGGTTCCCGATCTGGTCGTTGAAGAAAACGATCTGGTCATCGCCACGCACGGGCGTTCGTTTTACATCCTCGATGACATTGCGATTCTGCGCCAGCTTAGCAACCAGGTCGCCAGCGCCGACGCGCACCTGTTTCAGCCGCGCACGGCTTATCGTTCAGTCAGTCAGGCGGTGTTTGATTACTACCTGAGCAAAGACGCCGACAAGGTGACAATTGAAATTCTCGACAGCAAAGGTCAGGTCATTCGCGCTTTCACCGGCTCGGCTGAAGATGACAAGAAGAAACCGGCGACTGCGGCAGCAGACGATTCAGAATCGTTCGGCCCGCCTGCGCCGAAGCCGCCTGCGCGCAAGGCCGGGACGAATCGCTTCACGTGGGATTTGCGTTATCCCGGCGCAACTGTTTTTGAAGGAATGATTCTGTGGAGCGCACGCGCCGAAGCGGGGCCGCTTGCGCCTCCGGGCAATTATCAGGCGCGGCTGACTGTGAACGGCAAAACTTACACACAGCCATTCACCATCAAAAAAGACCCGCGCCTGACGAATGTTACTGATGACGATCTGCTGAAGCAGTTCGACCTGACAATGAAAGTCCGCGATAAGACCAGCGAAGCCAACGAAATGGTCATCCGCATTCGTGACCTCAAAAAGCAGATGAAGGAACGGACTGACAAAGCGAATGATGCGGCGGTCAAAGCTGCCGCTGAGTCTTTGAATAACAAGCTCAGTGCCGTTGAAGAAGAGATTTATCAGGTGCGCAATCGCAGCAGTCAGGATCCGCTCAACTTCCCAATCAGGCTGAACAATCAGATTGCCGCGTTGCGCCGCAGCATTGAAACCGGCGATGGCCGCCCGACCGATCAGTCATTTGTTGTTTTCAGGGAACTGTCAGCCCGCCTCGATGAACAGCGCACACGGCTGGATAACATTCTGAAAAGTGATCTGGCGCAATTCAATAAACTGCTTGCTGAGCGCAGGCTCGAACCGCTGCTGACAGAAACCGCGAAACCATCAGGAACCAGATGATTCGTGTCACTAACCACTGCCCGCTAACCACTGACCACTTTGTATGAAACCACTTGATGGAATAACGGTGCTCGATCTGACGCGGCTGCTGCCGGGCGCGGTGGCGACGATGATGCTGGGCGATTTCGGCGCGCGCGTCATCAAGATTGAAGAGCCGGTGACGGGCGATCCGGCCCGCGTGATGGGTCGCGTCCGCAAGGAAGGCTCATACTTCCTCGCCACCAATCGCAGCAAGCAGAGCGTGGCGATTGACCTGAAAAATCCGGCAGGGCGCGATGCGTTCCTGAGACTCGCCGCCCGCGCTGATGTCATCGTTGAAGGCAATCGCCCCGGCGTGATGGAACGGCTCGGCCTCGGCTATGAAACGCTGCGTGGCGTAAATCCGCGAATCGTTTATTGCGCGATCACAGGCTACGGCCAGGACGGGCCTTATCGCCACGAACCAGGACACGACATCAACTACCTGGCGATTGCCGGAGTTCTCGGAATGAATGGCGTGAAAGGTAGCCCGCCCGTCATCACCGGAGTGCAGATTGCCGACCTTGCCGGAGGCAGTATGCAGGCGGTGATCGGCATTCTGCTCGCTTTGCAGGCGCGCGAACGCACGGGCGAAGGACAGATGATTGACATTTCGATGATGGACGGTGCGCTTGGCATGATGCACATCGGGCTGGCGACTTATCTGGCGACAGGGCGCGTGCCACAACGCGGCAATGAAACATTGACGGGTCGTTACGCCTGTTACAACGTTTACGAAACCGGCGACGGCAGGTATTTATCGCTCGGCGCGCTGGAACCGAAGTTCTGGGTCAATACGTGCAAAGTGATCGGGCGCGAGGATCTGATCGCGCTGCAATATGCCGAAGGTGAACAGCAGACCGCGTGCATCGCTGCGCTGCGTGGGATTTTCAAATCGCGGGCGGCGGCTGAATGGCTCGAAGCATTCAGGGGAGTTGATGCCTGCCTGATGCCGGTGCTCGATGCAAGCGAGGTGGTCAGTGATCCGCAGGTGCAGCACCGGCAGTTGATCGCTGAAATTGAACATCCGGTTGAAGGAACACTGCGGCAGATTGCGCCGACCATCAAACTGAGCGCGACTCCGGCTGAAGCCGTGATTCCGCCGCCGCGACTCGGTGAACACACGCGCGCGGTGCTGGCTGAAGCGGGAGTTGATGATGAAACGATCAGTCGGCTGGCCAGCGATGGCGTCATCAAAGTGATGGAATAGAACGCGGATGAAACTGATGAGGCCGATCAAGACAGATTCATCGGGACAGATGCGTGGCCTCAGTTTCATCCGCGTTCCATTTTCTGGTTTGAATGGAACGCGGATGAAACTGAGGCCACAGATCAGCACAGATCAGATCAGTTCTGACCCGGTTCATCAGTTTCATCTGCGTTCTGTTATCGGTCTGTTCCTGCTGATCGTGGTGTTATTGCCCGCACACTCGAACAACGCTGAGCCTGCACAGGCAACGTCCGAGGCAACAGGCCGGACTCAGGTGGTGCTGCTTGGCACCGGAACGCCGAATGCTGATCCTGATCGCGCCGGGCCGTCTGTGGCCATCGTCGTTGATGACACGCCGTACCTGGTTGATTTCGGCCCCGGCGTGGTGCGGCGCGCTTCAGCCGCGTTTCGCAACGGGGTCAAAGGGCTGGCGGTCAGCAAACTGCGCACGGCTTTTGCCACACACCTGCATTCTGATCACACCGTCGGACTCGCTGATCTGATCTTTACGCCCTGGGTGCTTGAGCGAAAGGAACCGCTCGAACTTTACGGCCCGCGCGGCATTCGGGCGATGGCAGATCACATTGTCAAAGCTTATGCGCAGGACATTCAGATTCGTCTGAGCGGTGGCGAGCCTTCAAACAAGACCGGCTGGCGCGTGAATGCGCACGCAATCAGACCGGGCGTGGTTTACAAAGACAGCAACGTGACGGTCAAAGCCTTTCCGGTCAGGCACGGCAAATGGAAAGAATCTTTTGGCTATCGCTTTGAAACGCCTGATCGCGTGATCGTGATTTCGGGCGACTGCGCGCCGAGCGAAGCAGTGATTGACAACTGCAACGGCTGCGATGTGCTGATTCACGAAGTCTATTCGCAGGCCGGATTCAGAAAGCGTCCGCCCGAATGGCAGCAGTATCACGCGGCTTATCACACTTCGACGGCGGAACTCGCGGCGATTGCGATGAAAGCGAAACCGAAGCTGCTGGTGCTTTATCATCAGTTGTTCTGGGGCACGAGCGAGGACGAGATGCTCAATGAAATCAGACAGGGTTACAGCGGAAAGGTAGTCAGCGGCAAAGACCTCGATGTTTACTGAGGCCGGAAAGGATTCAGATGTTTTCTACCCGGATGTGCTGGCGAAGTTTCAAGCTGATGCTCAGCCTCGTGCTGTTCACGATCAGCGTTCCGGCGCAGGCGCCGCCGCGCATTCAGTTTTTTATGCCCGGTGGCGGGCTGCCTTCCCGCGAACTGCGGTTTGAACTGACCCGCGACAATGGCCGGGTGGAAATTCTGTTCACCGATACGAAAGGCATGTTTCAACTGACGGGCGGGCTGACTGCCGAAGGTGATTACACGATCAGGATTGAAGGCGATGGCCGGACGTTTGAGACAACGATTTCAAGATTTCGCATTGTGCGGACGATCAGCTACATTCCGGTCTTTCTGAGGCCGCTCAGAAGTGAAATTCCGGCCAGAGAAATCGTTGACGCCGCTGATGCCAAAGCGCCGGACGAAGCCCGCGCCGCTTACACCGCCGGGATGCAGGCGATCAGCGAAGGGCAGGCCGAGACTGCGATCAGTGAACTCAGTCGCGCCGTGAAGCTCTATCCGCAATACCTGCGCGCCCTCAACGATCTGGGGGTGTTGTATCTCAAGCTCAACCGGCTGGACGAAGCAGCGGCCACCTTCAGCCGCGCCATCGCCGTCAACAAGCGGTTCTATTATCCCCGCCTCAACTATGGCATCGTCCTGAACCGCCAGGGGAAATTCACCGAAGCTGTCGCCGTGCTTGAATCGCTGCACAAGGAAGTTCCGACGCTTGCCGGATTGCGAACCGCTTACGCCGATGCGCTGAGCGGATCAGGGAAATCCGCCGATGCAAAAAAGCTGCTCGCTGTCGCGCCTGGCGATCAGGGTCTGAGCGACCAGGCAAAATCAGAACTGCATTTCAAACTCGGCGTCATCCTGAACCGTGAAGACAAATTTGCCGAAGCGGCAACTGAGCTTGAACAGGCCGTGCAGCTTGATCCGTCCGCAGCCAATGCGCACCTGCAACTGGGCGGCGCTTATCTGCAATTGAAAAAAATGCCGGAAGCCGAACGTGAGTTACTGAAGGCTTACCAACTTGGCGGCAGCAGCACCGGCGCAGCGCAGCTTTTTCTCGGCCAGCTTTATTTCATGCAGCAGAAGTATCAGCAGTCACAACTCGCCTTCGAGCAATACCTCAAAGACGTGCCCGCCGCACCCAACGCCGCGCAGATCAGAGAAGTCATCGAAAAAATCAAAGCCGCCCTGAAACCGCGCTGAGCGCAGATTTCAAATTGAGGCTGGAAGCAGCATGTGTTGTGCGATTTGCCAGAATCGCACGGCATCCAGAATCGCACGGCTGTCGGCCCGTTTCGTAAGCCGCGCGATTCTGGCAAATCGCGCAACTCTTTCAGGATACGGATTGCATCTCGCCATAAAAAAAGCGGGAGAACCGGAAGGATGAGGGTTCCGGTTCTCCCGCTGTCTGAATCAGCGTTTCAGATCAGAAGTTGATTCTGAATTGAAACTCGATCAGCCGCCCGCCCGGATCGTTGGTGCCGGACACGGTAATGTCGCGGAAGGCGGTGCGGGTCTGACCGAACTGCGAGCCAATGCCCTGCGAACTGGCATCGGCGAGCGAGCTGATGAAGAAGTTGGAGATATTGAACGCATTCAGAAACTGGGCGCGGAACTCAATGTTGACGCGCTCGGTAATCTTTGTGCGCTTGAGAACGTTGAAATCAATTCGCTGCTGCCAGGGGCCTTGCAGGAACAGGCGTTCACCGAGTTCACCGGCCACATTGGCCGGGCCGAGATATGGCTCGTTCGGTTTCAGATCGGCCAGCGTTTTGCCGCCGGTTTCAAACGCCGCGAGCGTGTTGTCAATAATTGATTGCGGCAGCCAGTAGACAATGCCGTTCGGTGACTTGCGGATTTCGATCATCTTCTGCAACTGACGGCGCGTGATGTTGCGCAGAATGAATCCGCTGTCATTGCCGTTAAAGGTGGCGCGACCGCTGGTAACCAGCGTCGAAGTTCCCGACTGAAGCCGGGCCACGCCGCCAATCTGCCAGCCTTCGAGCGCCTTGTTGAGGACAACGTTGGTGTTGCTCAGGAAGCGGCGACCAGGGCCAAACGGCAGTTCATAAATGCCGTTGATCTTGAAGGCGTGCCGCAAATCCCAGGGCGACAGCCCCTTGTCATAACCCGGCAGACGCAGACTGCGCGGCTGGCTGAAGACTGACGAACTTGAGGCAAACATATTCGTCACCGATTTGGCCAGCGTGTAACTGCCATCCAGCAACAGTCCCTTTGACAACCGCCGCCGCAATTCAACCTGCAAGGCGTTGTAAGTCGTGCTGCCGTCGTTCGTGACCAGGAACGAACCACCCGTCGCCAGCGGGTTGACGATGAAGAAATTCGAGACCCGCGTTCCGTCCGACAGCGTGGTGAACGGAACCAGTTTCGCATCCATCAGCCGGTTCATAAACGTGTTGTTGAAGGCGATGGTCGAAGCCAGGCTGCCCGCCAGGCCGCGTGAAATCGTCGTGGCATAAGTTGAATCGTTCGTCGTGCCGAGCGCGGTTGAAAGCAGCGGGACAGGGCGCGTCCCGGTCACGCTGGCCTGCTGGCCGAAGTTGTTGCTGGTCGGACTGGCCAGCCGCGCCAGCCGCAGATTTTCCTGCGCGATTTTGAACTCATTGAGGAAGCCGTTCTCAAAGATATTGACCTCGTTGAGTTCATACTGCCGCCACAGCTTCGTGCCGTGATTGCCGACATAGCGCACTTCAAGGGCCATGTCCTTGCTCAGTTCGCGCTGCAGGCCGAATGTCCACGACTGAACGTAGCCCATCCGCAGGTTCGGCTTCCATTCGTTGAAATCGGTGCCGAGGAAGCCATTGATCGGGAACGCGAAATTGGAAGGAATCGGGCGACCCGGCAATGTTGCATCGCGGAACGAAACGCTGCCCGCGCCCTTGTAGTTGTTCGGCCCGACAAAGAAATCAGTATTGAGGCTGGTCGCGTTGGTCGTCAGCGTCAGCGTCGGCCCTTCGTTGAGTCCCCACATGCTGTGGAAGGTATTGAAACCTTCGCGCACGTAGGCAATCGAATAACCGCCGCGCAGCACGGTCTGCCCGCCTTCGCCAATGGCCCGTTTGATCCATTTGTTGTTGAAGGTCGGCACCGTCCAGGCCAGCCCGAATGACGGCGCAAAATCGTTCCAGCGCGTGTCATAAGGCCGGGTGTCGGGCGTGGCAAGCTGGAATTGCGGAACTTTGGTGTCGGTGAAAGTGCCCGGCTTGAAAAGATTGCCTTCACCCGAGACGCCAAAGACCGAGTTGTAACCGGCAGTTGAGTAGACGCCGTTATCGTTGTAAGGCGAGAAATCAATCTCCCATCGCACGCCGAAATTGAGCGTCAGACCGGGCCGGGCCTGCCACGCATTCTGCGCATAAAGTCCCAGTTCATTGTGAAAGTTGATTTCGCGGAAAGGCGCATAAGCCAGCTTTTTGGTATTGCCGTCAAGCGAGGCGCTGCGTGAGATCTGCGTGACGCGCCCGGTCAGTTGCGCATAGAGCGCGGCGGCTTCAGTGCGCTGCGTCTGCGTGCTGCCGGGGAAGTTGGTGGTAGTAAAGATCGAAGTCGCCCCCGTGTTGATCGGGTCGCCCGAAGCAATACCCAGCACAGCGGTCGGAATGACCTGTGAACCGAACGATTCCTGGAAGCTCTTGATGTGCGTGAAGGCTGCGCCAAAGCCCATCGAGTGCCGCCCTTTGATCCAGGTCACGTTGTCATAAAAAGTCCAGACCGGCGTGTGCCGCCGCGATTGTGACTGCCGCGTTTGCGGATTGCTCGTAAACGGAAATGAGAAGGCATAGCCGCGCCAGGGCGAAAACAGTCCCGCGCTCATCTCACCCGAAAAGAGAACCGTGCCGCCCTGTCCGAGCGTGCCGCGCACTTCGTTGATCAGGTTCGATGAAAGTTCCGAACGCAGTGCCAGCGCGCCCGAAAAGACATTGCGGACAATGCTGCCCGTCGGCGGCTGACCAAGCACGATGCCTGTTCCGGCCACGACCGGCAACTGCCCGTTCACGGCGTCCGGGTTCGAGTTGTAATACTGGTAGTTGTAAACGAACTCGAGGTGATGTTTCTGCGTCACGTTCCAGTCCAGCCGCAGCGTCGGGAAGCGGCGCACGTTCTGGCCCGGAGCCTGAAAGTTGTAATCCACGCGGTTGTAATCATTCGCGCGTGAAATGCGTTCACGAATCGTGCCGCCTTTTGAAGAATTGTAGGCGCTCAGAATGCTGGCGATGGTCGGGTCAATCGTCGTTTCATAGGGTCGCACGGTGGCTGGCAGCGTCGCGTTCCTGTCTGCCGCAAGCTGAAGCAGGTTGCGTTCAATCACTGCCCCGCTGGAATCGCGGTAGGTGTAAATTCCCTGCCGCGCCTTGTCCGTCAGCAGGGTGCGGGCGGCGTCGTAAGTCTGCGGCAACTGGAACTCTTCGTAGTTGACGAAGAAAAAGGCGCGATCCCTGATGATCGGCCCGCCGATGTGACCACCGGCCTGATTGAGCAGCAGCCGGTCACGCGGCAGCCCGTCAATGTTGTTGAAGTAATAGTTTGAATTGAGCGCCGTGTTGCGGTGCTGCCAGAAACCGCCGCCGTGCCACTGATTGGTTCCGCTCTTGGTCACAAAGCGCACCTGCGCTGATCCCTGCCCGCCCGATTCCGCGCCCGGCGTGGCGGTTGAAAGACTGACTTCAGCCACTGCGTCGGCCTTGGCCTGTGTGGCGGTAAAAAATCCGTCGGAGGATTTCAGCAAATTGTCCTGCACATTGATGCCGTCAATCGTGATGTTGAGCGAACCCTTCGGCAGCCCGTTGATTGAGGAACTGCGCGGCGTGCCGGGCGTCTGTGTGCCGGGCAGCACCAGAACAAGCTGCATCGCGTCGCGGGTCGAGAAAGGCAGTTCGCTGATCTGCCGTCCGGTAATCGTTGAATTGACGGTGGCGGTCTGCGTTTGCAGCACTTCACCGCCGCCGGTCACGACGACCTGTTCACCGACGCCGCCCACTTCAAGCGTCGCGTTAACGGTCGTCGGCTGCCCCACGTCAACATTCACGTCCTGCACGATAGTGGTCTTGAATCCCTTGCCGGTGACAGTGAGAGTATAGCTTCCGGGTGCGACTGAAGGCATTGTCCAGCCGCCTTCGCTGTTGGTGACAGCCGTCAGCGTCTGCTGCGTCTGATTGTTCTTTGCGGTAATGGTGACGTTCGGGACCACGGCCCCGGCAGCGTCATTGACTGTGCCGGTCAGTCGGCCAGTAGTTGAAACCTGTGCCAGCCCAGGCAGGGCAAACAGCAAAACCAACAGGCCGCAAATGAAACTCCGGCCCGTGAATTCCAGGTGTTTCATACAATCCTCCTGATATGTCTGTTGTGATTCGGGTTGAGCTTGTGCGCTTTAACTGATAAAGCCTGCCTGAATAATGAATCAACACCCTGCCTGCTGAAGAAACGGCAATGACCGGCCCGACGATCTGATCAGTAAATACTTGAAATATGTGAAGCGGAGAAGATTAAGACGGGCCATTTATAGCCCGACAAACCGCAGCAAGTCCAGACTGAGCCGCAAAAAGGTTTGACCACACCCTGCCAGTCCGGCTATTTTGCACTCCCAGCGTCCGGTTCATTTCGTGCCCGAATCAATCCGAAAGACATTTACTCGCGACCTATGATCAACAGACTCCCCTTACTTATTGCTCTGCTCCTGTTATTTTGCGGCCTCCATACCGCCGCTCAGACGAAACTCCCGATGACGATTGCAGACGTGGTGGCCATCAACCGCGCCAGCGATGCCCAGGTCTCGCCCGACATTCGCCGCACGGTCTTTGTCGTCACTTCGTGGGATCGTGAAGCTGACCGCTTCAATTCGGATTTGTGGCTGACCGCGACCGATTTCTTTCAACCGGCGGTGCGGCTGACCTTCAATCCGAAACGTGACGATCACCCGCGCTGGTCACCCGATGCACGCAACATTGCGTTTCTTTCCGAACGCGGCGAAGCAGCGGGCGCACAGATTTATCTGATCAGTCTGACCGGCGGCGAAGCGCAGCAGATCACTGGGCACCCGACCGCAGTGCAGGATTTTGCATGGTC
The DNA here is from genome assembly GCA_046331565.1 of Blastocatellia bacterium. GTDB lineage: Bacteria > Acidobacteriota > Blastocatellia > RBC074 > RBC074 > DASRDU01. The sequence goes on along the minus strand of JAXLQP010000001.1, from coordinate 870,899 downwards.
GCCTGACGCCCGTTTCATTGCCTTCATTGCTGACGAACCGCGCCCGGAAGAAAAGACCAGACCGAAGAACAAGCCTCCGGTCGTGGTTGATGAAGATTACCGTTACGCGCAACTGTGGCTGGTCAATGTCGAAACCAGAGAAATCAGACAACTCACCAAAGGTCGCCGCCACATTACCGCTTTCGACTGGTCACGCGACGGCACGCAGATTGTTTTTACGGCTCGCGCTACGCCGAAGCTGGCCGACAATCTGACGACCGAAGTTTTCATTACGCCGACAAAGCTGACCGATGCGCCTTATGACACAGCGCAGTCGCGCCAGATCACGAATCGTCCGGGCGCGGAATCGCAGCCGCGCTTTTCACCCGACGGGCAGAAGGTCGCTTTTCTGGCGACAGCAGACGGCGATCTGAACACCGGGCCTGAACGGATTCATGTCGTTTCGACAAATGGCGGCGAACCGCGCGTGCTGGCGCGCAGCTTTGACGGTTACATTCGCACCTTCCGCTGGGCGGGTGACAGCTACCGGCTCTTGTTTTCGGCTGATGTCGGACTCAACTCGCACATCTTCACGACTGATTTATCGGACAAGGGGCTGGTGCCTGTGACCAATGGCGAAGGCACCAACCTGCTGACTTCGGCGACGTGGGATGGTTATCAGGTCATCTTTATTCACGAAAATCCGATGATGGCTTCAGAAGTCATGACCATCAGCGCGCGCAACCCGGTCTTTTTTCAACTGACGAAACTCAATCCGCAGGTTGAATCATTCGTGCTCGGTCGCACGGATGCGATCAAATGGAAATCGAATGACGGGACTGAAATTGAAGGGTTGCTGGTTTACCCGGTCGCTTATGAAAGCGGCAGGCGTTACCCGCTCCTGACTTACATTCACGGCGGGCCGGAAGGCGCTTACACCCGCAACTTCAATGCGTCGTGGAGCGCGTTTCCGCAGGTTTATGCCGGTAATGGCTACGTGGTCTTTATGCCGAACTTTCGCGGCTCGTCGAATTACGGCGCAAAGTTCGCCCAGGCCAACAAACTGGCGATTGGCAAAGTTGATTACGAAGACATTCTGAGCGGCGTTGATGAACTGATCAGACGCGGCATCGTGGATGAAAACCGCATGGCCATTGCCGGATGGAGTTATGGCGGTTATATGAGCGGCTGGATGATCGGCCACACCAGTCGCTTCAGATGCGCGGCTTATGGCGCGGGGCTGTCGAATGCCGTTTCATACTGGGCGACGGCTGACATTCAGGCGCAGCGCGAACGCCTGCACGGCGGCACGCCCTGGGAAAACCGCAAAGGCTATGATGACTTGTCACCGCTGACTTACCTGCCCCAGGCAAAGACTCCGGCGCTGATCTTTCACGGCGAAAAGGATGAGCGCGTACCGCTCGCGCAGTCGCTCGAAAGTTATCGGACACTCAAACGCACCGGCGTTCCCGTGCAACTGGTCATCTATCCCGATCAGGGACACGGGCTGACGGTGCCGGGTTATCAGCTCGACAAAATGAAGCGCGAATTCGAGTGGATCGAACGACACCTCAGAACACAGTAATTCAACATTGCTGCCGATACAGCAGGCGCAGACAAAAATGGACAGGCTGAAGAGATCTTCAACAGAATCCCGTCAGGCCTGTCCATTGTCAGGTTTCCACTTCCGGCCCGGCCAGCGGAACTGTGGCGTGACCGGCGCTCTCGCTGATTTTTCCAACCACCACACCCCATCGGCGGTGGTCAGCCCCGTGCAGCTTGAGCGTCGTTCACCAGTTCCTGACCGGGGCTGCCGGCCCGGAAGCGGTTCTCCTTGTGCGTCAGCCGGTGCCGCACAGGAAACCCGTCATGCCCGTTCAGTAGTCAGTTTTCCTCACATCCTTTATCAGTTCGGACGACCAGCTTTCAGAGCGCAAAAGGCAGCGGGCATTTTCCGGCTGCCGCGCTGCCTTTGCGCCGTGTGGCTGCCCCGGCACTGAAAACAGAAGCGGGGGATCATCTCCGGTCTGCAACCTGGCGAATGGAGCAGGCGGCAGACCGGCATTCTTCCACTTTCTGTTTATCCCGCGACAACCGCACCTTCAAAAAACGGTTTTGCTGATACCTCTGCGACCCCGGTGAAAACCACGTGACGACTGACCACGAATTGACGGGGCCGCAATCAGGCCGCCCTGCGGTTTCCGCCGGGATCGAAGCTGTGTTCTGCTGCTCTCATCTCTGTAAGCGATGAAGCAGGCAGAAAAACTGTCATGGCCTGGGAAAAAATTTCAGGGTGTGTGGAAGATTTCTGATGCGGGCAGTTTTTTCACCTGCGACTGAAAGGAGGCAGAGGGCAGATGGCAAACCTGCCCCGCAACAAGGCAGCCCCGATTCAGGCTGACGCGCTCGCGGCAAGCGGATGACCGGCTGATTCGGTTATCGGAGCTGGCAGGTTGAAGATGAAAGTGCTGCCCTGGTCGGGCTGGCTGCGGGCGGTGATGTCGCCGCCGTGACGTTCGACGATTTTTTTGACAACTGCCAGGCCGACGCCGGTGCCTTCGTAACCGTCTCTGCCGTGCAGGCGCTGAAAGATGCCGAAAATCCTGTCCAGATACTTTTCTTCAAAGCCGATGCCGTTGTCCTCGACTTCGATGCGCCACCAGGCGCGGCGGGTCTGTTCATCTTCAAATCGGGAACTGCGGACGATGACGTGCGGAGCGAGGTCGGGGCGGTGATACTTGAGCGCATTGCCGATCAGATTTTGCAGCACCTGGCGCATCTGTGTCGGGTCGGCTTCGAGATCGGGCAGATCGTGAATTTCGACGCGGCCACCGGACTGTTCGATTCTGACTTCGAGATCGGCCACCACTTCGCGGGCAATCCTGGCCAGGCTGACCGGCACGAAGGGGCGGGCCTGGGTCGTCACGCGTGAATAAATCAGCAGGTCATTGATGAGCGTTTGCATGCGGCTGGCGGCATTGTGCATGCGAGTGAGGTAATCCCTGCCGGTGTCGTCCAGCGCTGCGCCGTATTTGCTTTTGAGACGATCACCGAAAGCCTGCACTTTGCGCAATGGTTCCTGCAAATCGTGTGAGGCGACGTAAGCAAAGTCCTGCAACTCGCGGTTGCTGCGTTCGAGGCTGGCGGTGAATTCGCGCAACTGCTGTTCGGCGCGCTGGCGTTCAGCGATTTCAATGCCGAGTTCGTCATTGCGCTGCTGCAGAGCTTTGTCACGCGCCTGAATCTGATCGAGCATTTCATTGAACCACGTAATCAGCAGCCCCAGCTCATCCTTTCGTTCGACCGAATTGACGCGAACGGCATAGTTCTTTTCGAGTGAAACGGTTCTGGCGGCTTCGGCCAGATTGAGAATCTGATTTGAAATCGCCTGCTGCAGCAGCGACGAAATCAGAAAGGCAACGAAGACTGACACCAGCATCACCAGCGCCACGATGCCTGTGTACTGTTGCAAGCGGCGGTTCATCTCCGAGAGATCGGACTGAATGTAAACCTGCCCGATCACTTCGCCCTTGAGCCGCGCCTGGCGTGACAGCGACACGCTGCTGGCGCCAAAGCGACTCTCTTCTCCAGCGCCGGGCAATACCGCCGGGACAGTGCCGGGCAGATTCGTGCGCACATACTGCGCGAACAGCCTGCCGTCAATCGTATACAGCCCCGCAGCCATGATGTGCGATTTATCGGCGAGCGAACCCAGGGTTTCGGCGGCGGCGTGCTGATCGCCAAAGCTGAGCGCAGCAGTGCTGTTGCTGGCCACGATGTCAGCGACCGAAGTCAGATCATTGACGATTTCCTGACGAAAGGAGATGCGTTCCCACGTCACAAACGCGGTTCCGGCCAGCAGCAGTGTGATGCTGCTCGTCAGCATCATAATCAGGGTGATCTTGCGGCGAATTGAAATGTTCAGCCAGAGTCGCATGCTGAATCTGCATCCTTTCAGGAAACTGCTTTGGCCAGACCCAGCAGCCTGGAACTGATTTTCAGACGAGCGCGTGAGGCGGCGCTGTTGTTGATTTCAAATTTGACGTTGCGATCATCCATCACGAAGCTGATGATGCCGCCCGGCGTGCCGCGCTCAGCTTCGGTCACGGTCAGCACCGCTGCGCCGCTGAGTTGCGCGATGAGCTGCCCCTGCCGCCGCTTTTCTGACGGACTGAGATAGAGAATGTGACAGTTGCGCAATTCAGGCCCGGCCTTCACGCGGCGAAAGACCAGTTTGTGACCATTGATGCTTTTGCCGCTGATGGCATTTTCGAGCGTGCCCTCGAATGGATCGTCACCCACCAGGCCGATGATGAAAGGCGCATCAGTGCTGCTGAAGGCATCAGCCGGCCATTCCACAAAACGGGCGAAGTTGTAAATGAAAGCCGCCTTGACCTGATATTCACCCGGCGTCTGCGCCTGCGGACAACTCAGCAGCAACAGCAGCGCCAGCCCTGTCGCCAGCCACCGGCTCAGCACTCTGACTGACTGAGAGAATGTCCTCGACACTTTGCACTCCGGCCTGACTTTCCGGGTTATGCCCTGACTCGTCTGCACATCTGACATCATTTCACCTGCGTCCTGCCGGGAAGCGGTAAGTGAGTTTCACGCGGAATGAACGGCCATCCTGCTCGATCACATTCTGTCGTCCTTCATCACCGACCGGATGTGCATACTGCTGATCGGTCAGGTTATAGATACTGAACGAAGCATCGAAGCCGCGAAACAGATTCAGACTCGACAGCGTCAGGTTGGGCAGCCAGTAAGCGCTGGCATCATCGGCGGCCTGTCCGGTGCGGGTGCGCGTGTGACTCTGGTATTGCAGGTCAAGCCCGGCAAACAGTTTGCGCGTCAGCAGCGGCCCGGTCAGATTGAGCTTGCCCAGATGTCGCGGCGAATTCGACAGCCACGCGCCGGTCATGACATCAGTGGCCTGCTGAAACGTGTAACTGACGCGCCCCTGAAAGCCGCTCGCCAGTCGCCCTTCGGCTTCAAATTCCGCGCCTTTGGCCCGGACTGCATCGAGATTGGCAAAACTGATCAGCCCCTTGTCCGCATTGTAGGAAATATTGATCAGGTTCCGCATCGAGTTCTGAAAGAGCGAACCTGAGAAACGATAGCGCGTGCCGACATACTGCTCGACAATCAGTTCGCTGGTTCTGATGCGTTCGGGTTGCAGCCCGGCATTGCCGATATAAACGCCGGGAAAGTCATAGAAGAGTTCATAGACATTCGGCGCGCGGAAGGCCTGGCCGTAAAGCAGCTTGACCGTCGTATGTGTCAGCGGATTCCAGATCAGCCCGGCGCGCGGACTCCAGGTCTGCCCGAAGGTGCTGTAATGATCGAATCGCAGCCCCGCCACGAATTTCAGACTGCTCCGCAGCGTTACTTCATCCTGTCCGTAGATTCCGGTGTTGCTCGTGCGCGGCTGCGTGTCGGCGTTGCGGTGGTAAGGTTCGGCGTCGTAATTGACCTGCTGCTGCCGCAGATTGTGGCGATATTCAGCGCCGGTCGTCATCAGGTGACGATGAAAAATCCTTTTGTGCAACTGCAACTCGCCGCCCCACCAGCTTCCGAAAGCCTGATCGCGCGTCAGCACAACTGCCGACTGACCCGGCGCACCTGTTTCATAGGGATTGACTGAATCATAAATATAGCGGTCAAAGTAGAGTCGCCCTGAAACGCCCGTGTCTCCCGCAAAAGTGCGGTTGTAACTGAGATCGGCATAGCCGTGCGTATCGCTGATGAAATAACGCGGATCATTGAACCCATTGCCATAGGTCGCGGTCGGCACCTGTTTGCGCCGGGTCAGCAGGCTGGTTTGCAGCGTAAAGTTGCGATATGAAAACGTGCCCAGCAGGCTGCGCGAGCGGTCGGCATCGGCATTTTCAACCAGCCCGTAATTTGTGGCCGGATCATCGAATTCAGCGAAGTACAACCGCCGCTGACCGTGACTGCTGTACATCGTGCCGGACAGCAGCATTTCAGCGCCGCTGCGCCATTTGTGACCAATCGTGACGCGCCCCAGATCGGCATTGAAGCTGCCGGTCTGCGCCGAAAACTCAGCGCCCTTGACTTCACCGCCGCGTCGCGTGACAACATTGATGACGGCAAAGACCGCATTCGTGCCGTAAAGCGATGAACCCGGCCCGCGCACAATCTCGACGCGCTCGATCAGATCAACATCAACCTGAAACTCAGTGCCGACATAACCGCCGTCATAAATATTTTCATTGACGCGGTGCCCGTCCACCATCACCAGCACGCGCGAGTTGTAATCACCGGGGCGGGCAAAGCCGCGCACTCCGACATAGTAATAAGAACGGTCGTAGGTCACATAAAACCCGCGCACACTGCGCAGGATGTCAGCCAGCGTGCGATAACCGTAGCGATGAATCTCTTCGCGGGTGACGATGGTCACTGAGGCCGGAGCTTCGGTGATCTTCTGCATAAACTTCGACGCACTGTAAACTGACTCGACCTCGATGTTCATCAGTTCTTCCAGGCTCTTGTTTGTCAGATCATCCGGCGTGGTGGCAGGCTGCTGTCCCTGCCGTTTTGCCGCCGCTGAATTGTCAGACTTGTCAGCAGCCGGGGTCTGCGCCCCGCAAAACATCGCGCCAGACCACAACAGACAGCACGCCGCCAGCCCTGTCAGCAGCGACCTCAGCCCGCTGACGCGCGCACGAACATCTGACAATTTCGCCTGCCCGGATATGAACGCTACCGCTTTGTTCATCATCTGTTGCTCCTGCCGATATTTCAGGGCCTGAAAACCACAACATCCTGTCATTCGGCTTATCGGACAGCGCCGGTAAAAACATTAAAATCCCCGGCGATAAATCAGATCGGTTTTCAATTGCGGATCCGGGAAGTGTGGCGCGATTTGCCAGAATCGCGCGGCTTACGCCACGTGCCGGTTGCGAATTCAGCGCGATTCTGGCAAATCGCGCCACACTCGCTGCTACCGAGGGAAGGTCTGAAATCAAAAGCGTCGTTATTAACCTGATTACATCAGATATGAACTGGTCATGACGCGAGCAGTGGCTGGCTGATCGGACTGTGTGGCAGGGAGGCTGACGGATTCCTGCAACTGGCGACTGAGCAGGGCTTCGGCTTCAGGGCCGGGAACCGGTTTTGAAAACAGGTATCCCTGCCCGCTCGGACAGCCCATCTGACACAGGTATTCCAACTGGCTGACGGTTTCGACGCCCTCGGCCACGACTGACATATTCATTTCCGAAGCCAGCAGCAGAATGGTTTTGATAATCCGGTTGCTGCTCTGATCCTGGCCAAGTCGCATCACGAAGGAACGATCAACCTTGAGAATGTCGAACGGAAAGCGATGCAGGTAGCTGAGCGATGAATAGCCGGTGCCGAAATCATCCAGACTGAGTTGCACACCGAGGGCCTTGAGACTGGTCAGAATCTGCGCGGCCCGTTCGGTATTTTCCATCACCAGCCCTTCGGTAATTTCGAGGCGCAGACAGGACGGTTGCAGCCCCGATTCACGCAGGATGAGGCCGATGCGTTCAGCCACGTCAGCCTCTTTCAACTGGCGCGGCGACAGGTTGACGCTGATGGTCAGCGATTGCTGCGCGGGAAACTGTCGCTGCCACTCGGCAATCTGCCGACACGCTTCGCTCATCACGAACAGACCAATCAGCGTAATCATCCCGGTTTCTTCGGCAAAGGGAACAAATTCAACCGGCGGCACCAGCCCGCGCTGCGGATGATGCCAGCGCACGAGCGCCTCAAAACCTCTGATCTGCTGATCTGAAAGCGAGACAATCGGCTGGTAATAAACCTGAAATTCACGGCGCTCAATCGCGCGCCGCAAATCATTTTCAAGCTGAAGCTGTTCGAGCGCCTGCGAATGCATGGACTGATCGAAAAATTCATGCCGCGCCTTGCCGTTCGATTTCGCCCGGTACATCGCCGTGTCTGAATCGCGCAGCACGTCTTCAGGCTGCGTGTAGCCGTTGCGCGAAAAGGCAATGCCGATGCTGCCCGAAATGAAGACTTCGTGACCGAGCAGGCTGAACGGCGCGGTCAGTTGTTCCTGAATTCGTTCAGCGGTCGGCGCGGCATTCTCAACGCCTTCGATGCCGTCCAGCAGAATCGCAAATTCATCACCGCCCAGGCGCGCCACCGTGTCCACCGCCCGCACGCACTCGCGCAGCCGCTTCGACACCTGCACCAGCAGTTCGTCGCCGTACTGATGGCCGAGCGAATCGTTGACGATCTTGAAACGGTCGAGATCAATAAAAAGCACGGCGAACTGATAATCGGCATGCCGCTTGGCGCGTTCGACGGCAATGCTGAGGCGGTCATTGAGCAGAATGCGGTTGGGCAGGCCGGTCAGCGCATCGTGAAACGCGGCATAGTGAATCTTCTCTTCGGCCTGTTTGCGGTCGGTGATGTCCTGAATCTGAAAGATGAAATGGAGCGGTTTGTTTTCCATGTCGCGCACCAGCGAGGCGCTTTGCAATACCCAGACATCCTGACCGGCACGGTGGCGATACCGCTTCTCAATCTGCGAAGTCATCAGCCGGCCTTCAATCAGACTGTAGAGACTCGTCAGATCGCTGCCCAGGTCTTCGGGGTGCGTGATCTGCTGCATGCTGGTGTCGAGCATTTCCTGTTCGGTGTAACCAAGCATGTTGCAGAGCGACTGATTGACCTTCAGCCAGCGCCATTCCGGCGACACCAGCGCCATTCCGGCGGCCTGGTCAAAGGCGCTGCGAAAATGTTCTTCGCTCTCTCTGAGCGCGCGGCTGATGCGTTCCTGCTCGGCGATGTAGCGGTTCAGTTCAGCCACATGCTGTTCGGCCTGCACGGCCTTTTCGCGTGACACTTCGACATTGCGCAGCCACGTGCGATAGGTGAAATAGACAATGGCAATGATCGGCGTGCTGACGATCATCGCGTAAACGCCAATCGCGCCGTTGAGACGGGCAATGAATCCGGCGGCTGAAGCTCCGGCAAAGTAAGTGATCGAAGTCCACAGAAAGCCGTTCGTCCACGTCTGAATGATCGTCTGATTGGTGGCAAAGGCGCTGCGCACGGCGGCGATGCCCGCGTTGGTGATGTATTGCACCAGCGCCATCACGCAGATCATCGCCACGTAATTCGGTGAATAATCCTTCTGCGCCAGTTCGGTCACCGAGCCGAAATTGAGGTGCAGCACAACAGCAGTCAGGAAGGTCGAACAGGACAGCATCGAGACGTTGAAAACAAACGTCAGCATGCGCTTGCTGACGCGCCACGATGAAAAGACCGTTTCAGTCGCCGCCAGCAGCACCGCCGCTTCGCCGCCATAGAGCAGCAGCGTCAGAAAGATCATCGTGTCTGACACGGTGATCTCGCCTTTGACGTGCGGAATGCGAACAATCAGCCGCGAACTGCAGGTGACGGTAAAAAGAGCCAGCAGCCAGAAGCGCAAATCCAGACTGCCAAACGGAAGCCGCATCACTGAACAGACCAGCGCCGTGCCACCAACAACAGTGACCAGCAGCATGAATGGATCAGTAAATCGCTTCCTGTTCATCAGCTCATAACACGGCGGGCTGTCTCTCTGTCTTTTGCTCCAGCCTGATGTTTCAAAGTGGCTGGCCTGCGCTGAAGCTGTCCGGCAATCGCGGCGGCGCTGAACTCTTCCCTCCCTTTCCTTTTTCAGCTTCGGTTGCAACCCGGACGCCGCCGGACACAGTTATGTCCGGCAACCAGCATTTCTAATGCACTTCATGTTCCAGTGCAGGGCTGACAGGTGGCCCCCGACGGCTCAGGAGTTTCGATTTCACAGCGGCTGGAGGCAGCTAACTGATTCTGCGGCATGAGGGTTAGTGAACTGTCGGCGGGCTGATCCCAGGCGGATGAATCCTGTGCTGCTGATCGCAGGCCATCAGTGATGACCCTGGGCAGGCCTGCGGCTCACGGCAGCCTGACGCGATTCTGACCGGTCAGACTGACCTGTTTATTCGCGCTGACCGGTCAGACTGACCGTTTCGGCGAGACACTCGTTAATCTTTTCAATCCGGTCAGGGATGGTATACTGCACGCACTTCCGGGGTTGCCAGCTCTCAATCTGACAGCGACAGAATGTGTTCTGCTGTGTTCTCAAAATCTGTCACTGCACAGGAGAGATCATCACGCAAACTGAGCTATGAAGACGCCCTCACGACCGGACATCACGGGTCTGCTGCGAGCCTGGAGCAACGGCGACCAGCAGGCGCTCGATGAACTGACGCGGCTGGTTTATGACCGGCTCCGTCGCATTGCCAGCGGCTATTTGCGGCGCGAACGCGCGGGCCACAGCCTGCAACCGACCGATCTGATCAATGAAGTCTGGTTGCGGCTGATTGATTCGCAGCAGGTCGAATGGCAGGATCGCGCGCATTTCTTTGCGCTGTCGGCCCGCCTGATGCGACACATTCTGGTCGAGTTTGCCCGTTCACGCCCGCGCCGTCTGGGTATGCCGGATGGCGAGCGCGTCGAGTTTGAAGAGACTTTGCTGGTGCCGGTCGAACGAACGGCGATTCTGGTGGCAGTTGATGATGCTCTCAGTTCAATGGAAAAAATCTATCCACGCCAGAGTCAGGTGGTCGAACTGAAATATTACGGCGGCCTGACGGTTCAGGAGATTACGGAGGTGCTGAAAATTTCGCCTGAAACCGTCAACCGCGACTGGAAGTTCGCTCGTGCCTGGCTGCGGCGGGAACTGGAAGGAACACAGCCCGATGACCACCGCGCAACTCAACCTGATTCCTGAACTCTTCGCTCAGGCGCTGGAACAGCCACCCGCCGCCAGAGACGCTTTTCTCAGTGCAGCCTGCGCCGACGATCACGAAGTCAGACAGGCCGTGATGACGCTGCTCGCAAGCGCCGACGAAACCGACCACTTCCTGGAAGCCACTGCCCTGCACGAAGCCGCACAGTTTCTGGCCGCTGCCCCATCGCCTGCGATGGCCGAACGGCTGGGTCGTTATCGCCTGCTGGCGCCGCTCGGTCGCGGCGGCATGGGCGATGTTTACCGCGCCCGCGATGATCTTGACCGCGATGTGGCAATCAAGATTCTGCCTGACGAATTTGCCCGCAGCCCTGAACGCATCGCCCGCTTTGAACGCGAAGCCCGCACGCTGGCGCAGCTCAGTCATCCGAACATCGCCGTTATTTATGGCCGCGAACAAAGCGGCGAAGTGCGCTTTCTGGCTTTGGAATATGTGCCGGGAATGACGCTCGCCGCGCGGCTGCTGAACGGGCCGCTGTCACCTGGCGAAACGCTGTCTGTCTTTTCGCAGATTGCCAGCGCGCTTGCCGCCACGCACGAAGCGGGCATCATTCACCGCGATCTGAAACCGGCCAACATCATGCTCACGCCGAAAGGCCAGGTGAAGCTGCTCGATTTCGGCATTGCCCGGTACTTTCGCCACGACCAGCAGCCAACCACTCCGGCGCAGACTGAAGCCGAAGCTCACAACCCGAATGTCTCGCTGACCAGTCCCGGCGCAACACCTGGCACGGCAGCCTATCTGAGTCCTGAACAATGCGCCGGAAACACTATTCAGGATTCAGACCACGACGCCCGCGCCCTTGATTTATGGGCCTTCGGCGTTGTGCTGTATGAATCGCTGACTGGTCAGCATCCGTTCAAAGCCGCTACGAGCGAAGCCACCAGAAACGCCATCAGAGACTGTCGGCCCGATTTCGAGCGGCTGCCTGCAAACACGCCTGAGCCGTTGCGCAGACTGGTGCGGCAGTGCCTTGAAAAAGATCCGCAGCGCAGGCTGCGCGATGCCACTGTCGCCGAACGCCTGCTTGATGAAGCGGCCAAACCACCCGCCCCTCAGCCCTGGTGGTACGGGCTGACGCCACAGTTGAGGCTCGCGGCCACTGCCGCAGCCCTGCTGCTGCTCGCAACATCAGGCTGGCTGATCTGGCAGACGCTGAATCAGCGCGGCAATTCGGCCATGCAGGAACTCGCCGTCATTGCGTGGTCTGACGAGCAGGAAACACAGGGCTGCCAGCCCGAACGCAGCCGTGCGATGGCGCGTCTGCTGGCCGACAGGTTGCGCGAAATTCGCGGCGTCCAGGTCAGGCAGACATCAGAAACATCTGCGCTGAGGCTGCTGATGACTGACCTGAGCCGGACGCAGGCGGCGCGCACAATGGACGCTGACAACGTGCTGATGATTGCTTCGGAATGTACCGGAACGCGGCCCGGCATTCGTTATGCGCTCGTCAATCGCCAGGGAGAAAAGCTTGTATCAGGCGCTGAAAGCGATTTCAGGCAACTGCTGCTGCGTGTGCTGTCGGCGCTGCGCGTCAATGCCGCTGCGCCTGAATGGCAACCGGCAGCAGACGATCAGCTTTATTACCAGGCGCTGGTCGCGCTCGACCAGTACGCGAGCGAGTCGTCAATCAGCGATGCCATCAGAATCCTCGAAGACCTCAGAACCAGAGACGCGACGAACGCGATGCGCCTCAATGCGGCGCTGGGACTGGCGTATTACCGGCTTTACGCGCTGACCGGCGAACTGAAATGGCGCACCCAGGCCGCAACTTTCTGCGATCAGACAGCCGGTTCGCAGGCTGTTGAATCGCTGCTGCGCTGCGGTCTGGTGCTGGCCGGAACAGGCCACGCTGAACAGGCCATCAATAATTATCAGCAGGTTCTCGCGCAGCGTCCCGATGATCCTGAAGCGCTGCTCGGCCTCGCGCAGACTTATGAAACGCTGCACGAGACTGCGCAGGCTGAACAAACTTATCGCCGCGCCATCGCGTCGCGCCCTGATTACTGGGCCGGGTACAACGAACTCGGCGGTTTCTGGTTCGAGCAGAATCGCTACGATCAGGCCGTTGAATGCTGGAGCAAAGTAGTTGAACTGCTGCCGCTCAATCCTTACGGCTATGCCAATCTTGGCAGCGCACATTTATATCAGGCGCACTTTGCTGAAGCTGAGTCTTACCTGCAACAGTCAATCCGGTTGAAGCCCGTCAGCGAAGCTTATCAAAGCCTCGCCCTGGCGCAGATGTACAAAGGCAATTGCGCCGATGCCGCCGAAACGCTGGAAACGGCAGTGCGCGCCGATCAGGAAAATCCTGAATTGTGGGGCCTGCTCGGCGATGCGCGGCATTGCGAATCACCGCAACGCGCCGATGCTGACGCAGCCTGGGACACTGCGATTCGCCTGATTCGTGAACAGATGCGCGGCGATGCCGAAAACCCGCTGTGGCCCGCGCTGCTGGCTGAGTGGCTGGCGAAACGTGGGCAGTTTGTGCAGGCGCTGGCAAGTCTTGAAAAAGCATTGCCAGCCGCAAAGGATGAGCCGCTCATCGCAGCGGTCGGCGTCAGAGTCTTTTATCTTTCCGGCAAAAAAGACCGGGCGCTCGCGTTGCTGCCTGTGGCCGCGCGCAACCGGAACACTGTTTTTGATCTGGAATACGACCCCGCGCTGAAAGGCCTGCGCGCCGATCCGGCTTATCAGGCCATTCCCGGCGGAACAAAATAAATGCGGTCAACAGTAGTCAGGTACAGTACCGGGAGCGTCAGCGACCGGATGCAGCCGAAGCAGGTCGCTGACGAGCATCCGGTCGCTGACGCTCTATGGCACGAAGTCAGGGCGTCCGGCTGATACCGGGAAGCACCCGCGTAGTAACGAACTCATTCGTTTTGTCTCCGAAACCAGTCTGATTCAGCCGCAGAACGAATTCGTTACTACGCGGGTGCTTCGGGTTTCTCTCGGATGCCTGACTTCAGGCCATTGCACTGACGCTTCCGGTACTGTCTCCAGGCTGCTGCTGTTCACTTCAACCATCACAACTTCAGGGAGGTCATTTATGGCAGAACCAGTTCGTCAGCGAGTCACCATCAAAGTCGAGGATGGCCGGATCAGTGTTGTCCCGCGCATCCGCGATCTGTACCTGGGCGAGGAAGTCGAGTGGGTGTGCGAAGAGGAAGGATGGGAAGTGATCTTTGATGAAAATCAGGATCAGACTCCCTTCGTTTCTGATGCGTTCGGCCCCGGCATGGAAAGTTCAATGGCGCGCACCGAAACCGGTCTGCCCGCCGATGAACTGCCGAAATATCTGACCGGCAAAGCGGCCATCGAGGCTGAAGATGGCGGAACTGATTTCCGCTACACGGCGCGCGTGCGCGGCTTCTCACCGCGTTCAGCCAGGGTGCGCATCTTTCGCGGCATCAGAACCATCTGAAATTCGAAACCGAAAAAGCACATTGAATCAGAAAGGACAAACCATGAAACCCTCCAGCCCCGCCAGAGTCACCATCACCTTCAACCCGCAAAACGGGCGCTTCAGCATTCGTCCCAGAACGATTGCGCTCACATCCACCGCCAGTCAGGAAGTTCTCTGGCGCAGTCGCAACGCCGCCTTTGAAATCCGCTTTGAGCCTGACTGCACGCCCTTCCGCGCCTTTCGCTGGCGCTGCCCGACCGGAGGCGGCTGTCTGTCCGGCATCCCGCCCAGGCGTCGCAGGCGCGAACAGTGCATCAGCTACACGATCACCCTGCTTGATGCGGCAAACGACAGCGCCGCGCAGTCGGCAAACGGGAAACAGCCGCGCAGCAAAGAGGCTTATCTGCTGCTGAAGTAACGGAGTCAGTTCCGGCGAATTTTGACTTCAGGTCTGGCAGCGGACTGCCGATAAGCATCAGTGGCATCCCCGTGCCTGAATCAAACCGGAGGTCAAAATTCATGCCACCCGTCACTTTCAAAGTTCGCGCTTTCACCACTCTTGTCCTGCTGTCGCTGCTGAGCCTTTCACTGCTCGCCGTTCCGGCGCTGACCGCCGATGAACTGCCCGCGCACCTGGCTTTGTCGCGGCTGCTGAGCGGCAATGAACGCTTTGTGTCAGGCAAGCTGCGTAAAAAGGATTATCAGCGCGAACGCCCAACTCTCGCCCAGGGACAGCAGCCTTACGCGATCATTCTGGCCTGCGCCGATTCGCGCGTGGCGCCCGAAGTTGTTTTTGACGAATCGCTCGGCAGGCTCTTCACCGTGCGAGTGGCGGGTAACGTGGCCGATCCGGCAGTGCTCGGCAGCATCGAATACGCCGTCGAACACCTGCACGTCAAACTGCTGATGGTCATGGGCCACGACAGTTGCGGTGCGGTCAAGGCCACGATGGGCGGCGGCGAACTGCCGCCCAACATCAAGTCGCTGGTGACGCGCATCAAACCCGCCGTTGACAAGGTCTGGACGCAGGGCATCGAAGAGAAATCCCGCCTTGACGCGGCAATCAAAGAGAACGTGCATTACCAGATTCAGAGTTCGCTCTATGAAAGCGAGATCATCAGCGAAGCCGTCCACAAAAAAGAATTGCTGGTTGTCGGCAGCGTCTATCACCTGAACACCGGCAAAGTCGAAATTCTCTCAACCGATGTCGCCGTGCAGCGCCATTTCGCCGACGATGAAGGCTATCAGGAAGCAGGCCAGAGCGGTCACGGCGAGGTTCAGACATCTGAAAAAGCGGCCATCAAACAGCACGCCGCCGAAGAACACGACGAGGAAGAGGCTGCCAGCGAAGAACCGAAAGCAGCTCCGCGTCCACGCAAATCAACGCCCGCGGCTCACAAACCCGAACGTGTCACCACGCACAAAGCGCCCGCGCATTCAGAAGCGCCCGCCAAAGCAGCCGACGAACACAAAAAACCTGAAAAGGTGAAGTCCGACAAGAAAGCCGACCACGCTGAAGAACCGGCGCACAAGGAAGAAAAGACCCGCAAGGCGAGTTTTGAAAAAACGCTGCGTTCCGCTTATGACAACGATCAGCGAGTCATGCTGAAAAAAAGCATGCTGATGCGTGATGGTCACGACGGCTGCGCAACCGATGATTGCCGCAGCATTCCGGCAGGCGAACTGGTCAGGCTGGAAAATCCGCTCGTGCTGAACGTCATGGGCCGCCCGCAGTTGAAAGTCCGTTACAAAGGCAAATCCGTTTACATCCCCGCTGATGAAACCGCCCTCGCCATCGTCAGCCAGTAACGATCAGAACCCGCACTCCCTGTTTGTTGTCCTGCCTTCACGCCGGTACAGTACCGCGCGCGTCAGCAAGCATCGGTGCAGTACCGCGCGCGTCAGCAAGCGGTTGTTTGTAACATCAGCCGCCTGCTGACGCGCGGGACTGCACCGATGATGCGCGCGGGGTTGAATGATCGCAGTCTCGCTGGTAGGCTCACACTCTCGCAGCTTCAGTTCTTCATTCAATTCAAAAGGAGATCATCACCCGTGAAAAACGCCCCTGCGGACGCTTTGTCCATGAATGCCCGAACAGTCTTCGGCGCACTTTTCCTGACTGCTGTGTCAGTCCTGCTTGTCCTGGCGCAATCCCCTGCACCGACCGCGCCGCAGCCAGCCGAATTGAAAGTGCCGGATGGTTTCAAAGTCTCAGTCTTTGCGTCAGACGTGACCAGCGCGCGACTGATGGCTTTCAGTCCGGACGGAGTGCTCTTTGTGGCGCGCCAGGGCAAAGGCGATGTGGTCGCGCTGCCTGACCGCGACGGCGATGGTCGCGCTGACAAAATGGAAGTAATCGCCAGCGGCCTGAACCGCCCGCACAGCGTCGCCTTTCATCAGGGCTGGCTTTACATCGCCACCATGCCCGCTGTGCTGCGCGTGAAGTATGCGAATGGCAAAATCGAAGGCACGCCCGAAAAGATCATTGACCTCCCGATGTCAACGACACCGCATTTCACCCGCACCATCGCGTTCGGACGCGACGGCAGACTTTACGTTTCCATCGGCTCATCGTGCAATTCGTGCGAAGAAACAGACGAGCGCCGCACGACGATTATGCAGTACAACGCAGACGGCAGCGGCGGCAAACCCTTTGCCAGAGGCTTTCGCAATGCCATCGGTTTTGACTGGGACGCAGGCGGTGTGATGTGGGCCGGTGATATGGGCCAGGACAAACTTGGCGAAGAAATGCCGCCCGATGAAATCAACCGCGTCGAAGCAGGCAAGCATTACGGCTGGCCTTACTTCATCGCCAAAAACACGCCCAACCCCGACCTGAAGGATGCGAAAGGCTCAATGCAGGCCGCGCAGGCCACGCCGCCCGCTTACGAACTGCCCGCGCACATTTCGCCCATCGGCCTGACTTTTTATCAGGGCCGAAAGTTTCCGGCAGCTTATCGCAACTCGCTGTTCATCGCACTGCACGGTTCAAGCGGCAATGCACGCGCGCAGAAGATTGGTTACAAAGTCGCCAGAGTTGTCATGAAAAACGGGCAGATTACCGGCCTTGAAGATTTCGTCACCGGATGGCTGAAGGATGGTCAGGTGTTCGGTCGCCCCGCCGGAATGGCCGTCAGCCCGGACGGCGCGTTGTACATTTCAGATGACGGCAAGGGATTTATTTACCGGGTCAGTTACGGAAAGTAATGCCTGATTGAGAAATGCAGTGTTCAGCGGGCCGGAGTTGTGCGATCAAGTCCGGCCCGTTGTCTTTCCTGCTGGCTGCACTTTCGCCTGCTGATGAGTTGCATCCAGCGTTTGCCATCGAAATAACGCAGGCCGTCATCACACTTCCGACCATCGGCAGGCGGTTTGCGCAGGTCATCAGTCACATAATCACCGATGTACCATTCACCATTGATCCGCACGTAACTCTGATCGAAGCTGATCGGGATGCGTTCAATATTTCTGCGTTCCTCACGTTTGCGCGCCTGCTGCTGATGGCGACGAACCGCTTTGTTCTGCGGATCAAACCGGCACAGCAGTCGTGTGCGCGGATCAACGTAATAAACCAGCCTGTGCCAGCGCAACTGACTGGCGGGTTCAGGCTGACCGGAATAACGATCAACCCACAACTCACCCGCATCGTCATAAAAGCAATTGACCGAAACGTAAGCTTCCAGGTGCTGAAAGACGTGCCGCCCCGTTGTTTTGCGCCGGTCAAGATGTTTGCATAATTCGCTGTAAACCTTGTCCCAGGGCCTGCCGACATTGCTTTGCAGAAAGCGTTCGAGCGGAGTCAGAAAGTCGCTGAAGCTTTTGGTTCCACCTTTGGGATACTTTGCTCGTCCGCTCAGGCGCGCGGGCAAATCATCGTAATCCTTGTCTGCATCGTAGCGGCTGATGCGCCGCCCTGTTTTTTTCGAGGGCAGCGCGTGTCCGTAACGTGGCCGCTCGATCACGACTTTTGACATGTCGTCACGCATCGTTCTTCCTTTCTCTCAGCCTTTGACACACACGACCTGTCGCAGCGTGTGAACGATTTCGACCAGATCGCGCTGTGCGTGCATAACTGCTGAGATGTCTTTGTAAGCCATCGGCGTTTCGTCAATCACGTCCTCGTCCTTGCGGCATTCGATGCCTTCAGTCGCCTTCGCGTGATCCGCTGTTGTGAATCGCCGCTTCGCTTCGTTGCGCGACATGGCGCGGCCCGCGCCGTGACTACACGAATGAAAGCTTTCCTCGTTGCCGAGGCCGCGCACGATGAATGACTGCGCGCCCATCGAACCGGGAATGATCCCGTAATCACCGAGCGCCGCCCGCACCGCGCCCTTGCGCGTCACCAGCACTTCTTCGCCGTAATGCGTTTCGCGGGCGACGTAGTTGTGATGGCAGTTGACAACCTGCAGTTCGGCCTTGAACGGCTTCACTTCGCCGCTCTCCGCGATGGCGTCAATCATTTGCTCCATCATCAGCCTGCGGTTGTACATCGCAAAATCCTGCGCCCACGTGACGGCGTGCACGTAATCATCAAAATGCTCCGAGCCTTCTTCAAAGTACGCGAGGTCTTTGTCGGGCAGGTTCGCAATGTGACGGCGCAGATCGTTTTTCGCCATTTCAATAAAAAACGTCCCGATGCGATTGCCGACGCCGCGCGAACCGCTGTGCAGCATAAACCACACGTTGTCGCTTTCATCGAGGCAGACCTCAATGAAGTGATTGCCCGTGCCGAGCGTGCCAAGATGATTGACGTGGTTGCCGCGATCCAGCTTCGGGAACTTTTCACAGATTTCCCGGTAACCGATTTCCAGTTGTCGCCACACGCCCTGTTGCCGTTTGGGAATTTCGCTCCAGGCTCCCTTGTCGCGCCGCCCGCCGTGATCGGTGCGCCCGTGCGGAATCGCTTTTTCAATCGCACGCCGAATGTTGCGCAGGTGGTCAGGCAGATCATTCGCTGTGAGCGAAGTCTGAACCGCCATCATCCCGCAACCAATATCTACTCCGACGGCAGCGGGGATCACCGCGCCCCTGGTTGCAATAACACTCCCGATAGTCGCCCCGATTCCGACATGCCCATCCGGCATAAGTGCCGTGTGCCTGAAGATAAATGGAAGCTGCGAGACGCGCTCCATTTGAGCGATTGTTTCCTGATCCATAGGCACGCCTTTGTCCCAGATTCTAAGCGGACAGGCCATTTTGTCTGTTTTTACGATTCTCATCTCTCTGCCTTTCGTTTTTTCTTCAGCCTCCTTCTTCAGGCAATGGCCTGCGAACAGCATGGGTAAACCTTTCTTCGACCGCGCCAAATTTTCTGAAGTTGACTCTGGCCTGCGTCAGGCTCAGGCCGCCGTTTGGCCCGCCGCGGATTGCATCGGCATCGTGATCGTCTTGTCCATCATCTTCCCAGAAACAAACCGAGCAGATCTCAAAACCGCCTCGTGAATCCAGCGTCTTGTACCCGCAACAAGGGCAGGGGTAACTCACTCCATCCTGCGGTTCTTTGAATACCGAGTTGTTCCTGAGGGTTTCCATGTATTTCTCGAACCATCGCGTATTCTTTTTTATTTCATCATTCGACATGGTTGCGCTCCTCTTCAACTGGATTGCGTGGTACAGATTGCTCAAAAGCCGCGCTGCAGCGAGAACTCCGAACACCTGATTTTTCAAGCTCTCGATTAACACGGCGACAAGTATTTGAGAAACGTTTCTTCTGAGCTACTGCTGTTGCCAGCAGGTGGGAATCGAACCCACGACCTTCAATGCAGGCATTGACGCTCTATCCATGTAGTTCCTCCGGCATTCGCCGCTGTTCTGACTTCAATCCCTGAAAGTAATAATCACGGAGCGTACCATCAAATTTCTTCGAGCGCAGGCAGCATTTCCTGAAACCGGCGACCGGAACCGCAGGGGCATAAATCATTGCGACCGAGCTTTTCGAGCAGTTCCTTTTCGCCGTGAACGATTCTGAAGCCGCGCCTGACCTGCGTTTCAGACGGGAAGCCCCGCCGACGTTTGCTCATTCGTTCGTTGAAAGCATTCTTCGTCAAATTTGTTTTTCCCTGCCATACGTCACCTCCTGAAAAAGCTGATCCCTTCAGCCTGGTTTGTATTATCAGATCAACAGGTCAGTCATTTGACCTGAACGCGACAGCGCTTCAGCCGGAATGGCTGAGGAACGGATACTTTCCGGCTGAAGCGCGGCAACGTTAAAGATGAATCACGGCACTCGACAGTCCTCTTTATCTCTGTGCCTGCGGCGTGAAAGCAGAATCTCACGCCGCAGGCGCAGAGAAGAAGAGAAGGCGCGCTGGTTCATAAATGGCTGCGACGACAAAATTGATGAAACGACGTTGCGCGCTCTGTCCACTGAGCTACTGCCCGGCACATCAATCGGGCAGGCTGGAATCGAAACAGCGACCTCGTCCGCAGGAGGGATGTAGTTCCATCCGCATTCGTCGCAATGCTGCTTTTCCGGCGACAACATCGGTGAGAGTTTTCTCCCCCGCAAGTTAATGGAGGAGACAGGAATCGAACCTGTTGTGCCAATGTACTCCCGACCAGCATTCGCCGGATGCTTCCGATGATTCAAAGATCAATGCGCAGGGCCGACGAGGATTGCCGAGACTCAATTTTCACTTTAAATGTAGTCCCGTCAGCATTCGGCCCGCTTTGATTGCAGATGGCAGATTGAGGATTGCTGATTGAAAAGATCACGCCTGAATCGTCTCAATCTCAAATCTGCAATCTGCCATCGTTTCGCCCCGCTAAATCGTGAGCTGTTCGATCACGCCGACCCAGTGCCCGGCGCTCAGACGACCGGCGGCGAAGTCGGCCAGCACAGCAAAGACCTGATCGCTGAAACCGCCGATATTCAGGATGTCTGCGCGCTCCTGCGCCTGAGTCGTGGCGTAAGCCTGAATGTCAATGCACACCATGCGCGCCTGCGGGTTGCGTGACTTGAACTGCGCCCACTGATTCATCGTCTCGGTGCGGCTGCCGCCCCAGTGACTGTGAGCCGGTGAATCCACCCACGATTCATTGTCTGAAACGTAAATCACCAGCTCACCCGCAGCCTGGCGGCGATTCAGTTCGCGCAGCGGCGCGCTGCAATTCGTGCCGCCGCCCGGCAGGCTGGCCAGCTTCTGCGCGTTGGTCATCACGCTGTCGCGCGGGTTCAGCTTTACCTTCACCACGTTGCTTTCAAACGGGATGATTTCAGCATTCGGGTTGCGCCGCAACACAGCCGCAGCCACCAGCGCAGCCACGTCAACGCAGCGCACTTTCGAAGTCGCGCCCCTGCGATGACCCGTCACGGGCGAATGCATCGAACCTGAAATGTCGGGGAAGACATAAACCTTTCCGGCAATTTCAGGCACGTTGCTGATGGCAATTTCCATCGCGTCCTGCAACGCTGCGCGCACGACCGGAGGCACTTTGTCATCGGCCATCGTGTATGCCGCCAGCAACTGATACGGCAGCACGCGGGCCTTCTTCACTTCGTCGGCGTTGCTCAGGCGGCGGGCAATCAGTTCGGGCAGGCCCGGCTGATCAAAGACGCCGTGACGCGCAAACGTGTTCAGGTTCATGCGCGTCATCTGCCAGGGAGCGTGGCGCGCAATCTGAGTCCATCCGGGCGTGCCGAGTTCCAGACTGGTCAGCATCTGAAACGGAACATCGGGCAGTTCGCTGATCGCGCCAGCCTTGAAAGCTTCAAACTGGCGCACCACACCCGGCAACGCATCAGCATTGATGTCGCGTCCGAGAAAGAAGCCGTACAACGCCTGACGGCTGGCAGTCAGCGGATGCGGATGCACCATTTTGATGATGTCAGCGAAGGACGGATCGTTGCCGACCGAAGCCCTGAACACAGCTTCATCCGTGCGCGCATTGAACCATTCGCGGATCATGCGCTTTGGCGCAGTGCCGAGCGACTTACGCCCGGTCACGCCTGAACGCATGATCTGCACGAAGGTGCGCAGCATTCTGCCGTTATCAATCACACGCGGAAAGACAGCTCTGAACAAGCCGTGATCGCGGCCTGAAAGCACCGCCACCAGCAGCGCCGGAACGTCCTTCATCTGTCCGCGTTCGCGGCAGAAAATTGCCGTGCGAGCAATGAATTCAGCGTCAACCTGCACACACAGTTCAAGCACTCTGGCAAGCTGCTCATCGGCAGAAGCGTAAAAGGTCGAATTGAAACAGCCGGTCGCGGCGTACTGCGCGAGCGCGTGCTGCGGCGTGAAGGCATAGGCCCTGCCGCCCGCTTCGTTCCTGGCGTCAGCCGCCGGAATCATTTTGCCGAAAACTGACTGAAACAGATTCTTGTTTGCCATTGCGCTCATCACTCCTTTCTGACTTCACCGCCTGCTGACCGCGGTACAGCATCGGATAGTGCAGTCGGCGTGCCGCAGATGTGAAAGCGTGAATGTCTGACTGAGATGCGGGGCTAACTGCCTGAAAGAACGTGGGATTTTTCTTTTCCGGTTTGGCCGGTGACGGCTGACTGGGTATGATGTCTCGCACAGATTTTATCTTTTAAGCGAACTGACTGGATTTTATTCTATGGCAAAGGACAATGTCGTCATTGGATTTCTGGGGCCGGTCAAGGATGGCGGCAGCGGCCCTGAGCGGTGGGAGCGGTGGCGTCCAACGGTGGCGATCTGCCAGCACGAACACCTGCTGATCAGGCGGCTTGAACTGCTGACGCAGCCGCAGTTCAGCAAACTGACGAGCATCGTCACCGAAGACATTGCCACCGTTTCGCCTGAAACTGAGATTCGCATTACACAGATTGATTTCAAGGATCCCTGGGATTTTGAGGAGGTTTACAGCGCGCTGCACGATTATGCCCGCGCTTATCAGTTCAATCCTGAACGCGAGGACTATCTGATTCACATCAGCACCGGCTCGCACGTCATGCAAATCTGTCTGTTCCTGCTGACCGAAGCGAAATACTTTCCGGGCCGCCTGCTGCAATCTTCGCCGCCGCGTCGCCGCAGTGAATCTGAAGCGGGCAGCTTTGAAATCATTGACCTTGACCTGTCGCGGTATGACCGGCTGGCTTCGCGGTTCAGGCAGGAACAGCACGAAGCGGTTTCGTTTCTCAAATCGGGCATTGCCACGCGCAACGCAAAATTCAATCAACTGATGGCGCGCATCGAACAGGTCGCCATTGCTTCGCGTGATCCGCTGCTGCTGTGCGGGCCGACGGGCGCGGGCAAATCGCAACTGGCCAGGCGCATTTTTGAATTGCGCAAGGCGCGCCATCAGGTCAAAGGCGGGTTCGTTGAAATCAACTGCGCGACGGTGCGGGGTGACGCGGCGATGTCGGCGCTGTTCGGCCACGTCAAAGGCGCGTTCACAGGGGCGATGAAAGATCGCGCCGGGCTGCTGCGGGCGGCTGATGGCGGCGTGCTGTTTCTGGATGAAATCGGCGAGCTTGGGCTGGATGAACAGGCGATGCTGCTGCGCGCGCTCGAAGACAAAACCTTTCTGCCGCTTGGCGGTGATCGTGAAGTGAAAAGCGATTTTCAGTTGATTGCCGGAACCAACCGCGATTTGTCAGAGCGCGTGCGCGAAGGTCAGTTCCGCGAAGACCTGCTGGCGCGCATCAATCTGTGGACGTTCAGACTGCCCGGCCTGCGCGAGCGCGTTGAGGACATTGAACCGAATCTGGAATACGAGCTTGAAAATTACACCCGTCGCGCTGGAACCGTCGTGACTTTCAGCCGCGAAGCGCGGCAGCGTTTTCTGAAATTCGCCACTTCAGCCGCTGCCAGATGGAACGGCAACTTTCGTGACCTTAACGGCGCAATCACGCGGATGGCGACGCTCGCCGCCGGTGGCCGCATTTCGGTTTCAGTGGTCGAAGAAGAGATCGCACGCCTGCGCGCGGCCTGGGCTGAAACACCCGCCTCAGACCTCGGCCTGCTGGCAGAGTTTTTCGATGAGGAGCAGTTGCAGCAGATTGACCTTTTTGACCGGATTCAGCTTGCCGGAGTCATCAGAATCTGTCGTGAATCTGCCACGCTGTCAGCAGCCGGGCGCGCATTGTTTCATTCCTCGCGTGACCGCAGGGCCACCGCCAACGATGCCGACCGGTTGCGAAAATACCTGGCCCGCTTCAATCTCGACTGGCGCACGATTCAGCCCTGAGCGGAATAAAGCGGCCACGAATCAACACGAATTGGCACGAATTATTTTGTTCGACAACCTGACTGATTTTTTGATTCGTGAAAATTCGTGTTCATTCGTGGCTGTTTTTATCGTTATAACTCTGCTGATTTTGCAGATGACTTGCCTGAAACCAGGCACGCTGCGAGAATGCGGGCGATCTGACCTGCCCTGATTTTTTAACTTCAATCATCATGTCTCAGCTCTACGAACCCAAACTTGTCACCGTTTTCCGCGAAGGATATTCCACCAAAAAATTCACGGCTGATCTGACTGCCGGGCTGATTGTCGGCATTGTGGCATTGCCGCTGGCCATCGCCTTTGCCATTGCTTCGGGCGTCAAACCGGAGCAGGGGCTTTACACCGCGATCATTGCGGGTCTGACGATTGCGGCGCTGGGCGGCACGCGGGCGCAGATCAGCGGGCCGACGGGCGCATTTGTCGTGATCATTTACGGCATCGTGCAGAAATACGGCTACGACGGGCTGGCCACAGCGACCATCATTGCCGGAGTGATTCTGATTGTGATGGGCCTGGCGCGGATGGGCGCGTTTCTCAAATTCATTCCGTATCCGGTCACGGTCGGCTTCACCAGCGGCATTGCGCTGATCATCTTTTCATCGCAGATCAGGGATTTTCTGGGTTTGCAGATGGCGAGCGTCCCGGCTGAGTTTGTCGAAAAATGGACGGCTTATGGTCATCACCTGTCAAGTTTCAATCCGCTGGCGCTGGCGGTGGGCGCGGGTTCGCTGCTGATTGTGATTCTCTGGCCCCGCATCACGCACAAAATTCCCGGCTCGCTCGTGGCGATTATCGCCGCAACGGCAGCGGTGCAACTGCTGCACCTGAATGTCGAAACCATTGGCAGCCGTTTCGGCAGCGTGCCGACGACGCTGCCTGCGCCGCACCTGCCGCATCTGAGCTTCGCGCTGATCCGGCAGATGTTTTCACCGGCAGTGACGATTGCGCTGCTGGCGGCGATTGAATCATTGCTGGCCGCAGTCGTGGCCGATGGCATGATGGGCACGCGGCACCGCTCGAATATCGAACTGATCGCGCAGGGCGCAGGCAATGTGCTGTCACCGATCTTTGGCGGCATTCCCGCAACCGGGGCCATTGCGCGCACGGCGACGAATATCAAAAGCGGCGGGCGCACGCCGGTGGCGGCAATCGTGCATTCCTTCACGCTGCTGCTGATCATGATGTTTTTCGGGCGCTGGGCCGCGCTCATTCCGATGCCTGCGCTGGCAGCGATTCTGATCTTTGTCGCTTACAACATGAGCGAGTACCACGTTTTTCTGAAGCTGCTGAAAAGCCCGAAAAGCGATGTCGTCGTGCTGCTCGTGACTTTCTTTCTGACCGTGCTGATTGACCTCACCGTAGCGATTCAGGTGGGCGTTGTGCTGGCGGCGTTTCTCTTTCTGCAACGCATGTCCGATATCACGCAGGTTAATCTGCTGACGCGCAGCCTGGAGGAAGAAACGGAAGATGAGCCTGACAATCCGCGTTCGATTTCAAAGCGCGTGGTGCCGCCGGGTGTCGAGGTTTTTGAGGTTTACGGCTCGCTCTTTTTCGGCGCGATTGAGCGATTCAAGGATTCGATGCGGCGCATTGAAAAGAATCCGAAGGTGCTGATTATTCGCATGCGCCTGGTGCCCGCGATTGATGCGACCGGATTGCAGGTGCTGGAAGATTTGCTGGAACGAACCCGCAGCGAGGGCGGCACGATGATGCTGACCGGCGTTGCTGATCAGCCCCGCGAAGCCATGAACAAGTCAGGCTTCACTGATCGCATCGGGCGCGAAAACATCATAGACAACATTGATGCCGCGCTGTTGCGCGCGCGACAGTTGCTCGGCCTGCCTGACGCCGGGCTGACAGAATCAGCAACAAAATAGCCGCGCGGATTCATTTTTACTCACTGTCATTTCGGCCTGCGGCTGACGCAATTCACTCTAACATTAAATCCGGTTTTTGCATCTTGGCAGCGGATATGCCCCGTGCTACAGTCCGAAACCTCACAATCAGTCAGCCCCCTGAACTCTGGTCGAATCACTTATTCACTGAATATCAAATTCTTTTGCCCGCGACTTATTTATCAGCAGTCAGATCAGTGTCTGTCTGATGCCCGATTGACCAGGAAAATAAAGTTCCGAGTGTGAGCGCCACGCTCCGAATCGGTTTGTCAGTCCTCACGCCATCATCCGCCGCCACGTTCATCCGGGGCGGTGGCGTCTCAGATCAGAATTCATTGCTGATACAACTCTGGGTCGGAGTGCATCCGTTTACTGATCCGACCTGCTTAACCGGAGTCTGCATGAAAAAACTTCTTGTCTATGTTGCATTCATTGCGCTGTGCCTTCCGGCCTCGCTGCCACAGACGGCGCACGGCCAGCAGAATCAGGGCCGCATTCTCAAACGTCCGCGCGCGATTGCCGGTCAGTATATCGTCAAACTGAAGGATGAAGCCGCCGGGCCGCGCGGCGATGAATCAAAGGCCGAAGAGATCGCTTATGAACTTTCCGGTCGTTTCAGCGGCAAACTCAGTCATATTTTCAAACACGCGCTCAACGGCTTTGCCATTGAACTGCCCGAAGCCGCCGCGCTGCGACTCAGCCAGGATCCGCGCGTTGAACTCGTCGAAGAAGATGTCGAGGTCAAAGCCACCGACACGCAGAGCGGCGCAACCTGGGGCCTTGATCGCATTGATCAGCACCCGCTGCCGCTCGATGGCAATTACACTTACAACGCGACCGGTTCAGGCGTGAACGTTTACATCATTGACACCGGCATTCGCACGACGCATCAGCAGTTCGGTGGCCGCGCCGTCATCGCTTATGATGCGATTGGCGACGGGCAGAACGGCAATGACTGCAACGGTCACGGCACGCACGTCGCGGGCACCGTCGGCGGCAGCACCTACGGCGTCGCCAAAGGTGTCAGGCTCTATGCCGTGCGCGTACTCAACTGCAGCGGTTCCGGCAGTTCATCCGGCGTCATTGCCGGTGTTGACTGGGTCACATCGAATGCCGTCAAACCTGCCGTCGCCAACATGAGCCTGGGCGGCGGCCTTTCAACTTCGCTCGATCAGGCGGTGCAGAATTCGATCAATGCCGGTGTGACTTACGCAATTGCCGCTGGCAACGATGGCGCTGATGCCTGCAACA
The DNA here is from genome assembly GCA_046331565.1 of Blastocatellia bacterium. GTDB lineage: Bacteria > Acidobacteriota > Blastocatellia > RBC074 > RBC074 > DASRDU01. The sequence continues at coordinate 843,384 of JAXLQP010000001.1, read as the reverse complement.
CTTCGCCGGCGCGCGTTTCAGCCGCCCTCACAGTCGGCGCATCAACGAGCAGCGATGCACGCGCGTCGTTCTCGAATTACGGAAGCTGCGTTGATATTTTCGCGCCTGGTTACAGCATCACCTCCGCGTGGTACAGCAGCGACACCGCAACCAACACGATCAGCGGCACGTCAATGGCGACTCCGCACGTGGCTGGTGTGGCTGCGCTCTATTTGCAGAACAATCCGAGCGCGCCGCCCGCGACGGTGGCCAGCGCGCTGACGAGCGGGGCTACGTCAGGCGTGCTGAGCAGCATCGGCACCGGTTCACCGAACCTGCTGCTTTATTCACTGGTCAGCAGCAGCGGCGGCGGCACCGGTGGCGGCACCGGCGGGGGAACGGGCAGTACTGCGCCCTGCACCGGCTGCACGGCTTACACCGGATCGCTTTCAGGAGCCGGTTCATACCAGTACCAGCCGAACGGCAATTATTATCAAAGCACTGTCAGCGGTCTGCACCAGGGCTGGCTGCGCGGCCCGGCGGGCACTGATTTCGATCTGTACCTGTACAAGTGGAACGGCTACGCCTGGGCAATGGTCGCCAAAGCTGACGGTTCAACTTATGACAAGGTGATTTCATACAACGGCACGTCGGGTTATTACCTCTGGCGGATTTATTCGACCAGCGGCAGCGGCAGCTACACTTTCTGGCTGCAGCGTCCCTGAGGCGCCTGACTGATTTCAATTTGATCAGCAACAGCGCGGCCCGCGATGGTCAGGATCATCGCGGGCCGCGCTGTTTTTATCGCCGGACTTTGCCCGGCGCGCTGCTGCGCATACAATAGCGGCGCATTCCACACCCGCGCCTGATGATTGAGCACAGTCACAGGCAGATTCGCTGGCCAGTTTTTGACGCATCAACAGGAGGGCTGCAATGTACCGACGCAAACTGACGCTGATCCTGATTCAGTTTCTGATTCTGACTGCTTCTGTCATGGCTCAGTCAAAACCGGCGGCGCAGGTTCAGGCGACAGCGCCCGACGGTCTGTCAGCTACTGAGTTTTCGCGTCTGATCCGCGAACTGTCTGAACCGGGCGGCAGCTTTCATTCAGACAATCTGGTGTCAAACGAGACATCGTTTCTGCACATCACCGACAAGCTGAAACAACTGAGTGCGCCCGGTGGCGCATACATTGGCGTCGGGCCGGAACAGAACTTCACCTACATTGCCCGCGTGCGCCCGCGCATTGCCTTCATCATTGACATTCGTCACCAGGCGGCGATTCAGCACCTGATGTTCAAGGCGATCTTTCACCTCGCGCCTGACCGCGTGCAGTTTCTGTCGCGGCTGCTGAGTCGCCCGCTCGTGAAAGGCAAAGCGCCCGGCACGACCGCACAGATTACTGAAGTTCTCGATTATCTGAACAGCACTCCGGTTGATGAAAAATTCCACGCCGCGACGCTGGCCGAAATATCACGGATGATTCAGAAGGATTTTCAGTATCAGTTGTCTGAAGCCGAACAGAAAGACCTGCAATACCTGTTCGACAGTTTCAGGGACAACGGGCTGGAGATCACCTATCAGACGCGGTACGGCTACCAGCGTTCATACTTTCCGACGATGAAGGATCTGATTTTGCAGACCGATCTGCACGGCAAATACGGGCATTTTCTGACCAGCAATGAAGACTATGAATTCGTCAGAAACATGCAGCTCAAAAATCTGATCGTGCCTGTGACCGGAGATTTCGCGGGCGACAAGGCTTTCGCTGCGGTGGGTGATTACCTGCGCAAAAAGGGTCTGACCGTCTCGGCTTTCTACACTTCAAACGTGGAGCAGTACCTGTTTCAGAATCGCGTCTTTGAAGCCTTTGTCAGCAACGTCAGAAAGCTGCCGATCAATGACCGCAGCCTGTTCATTCGCGCCGCCGTCGCGCGCGGCGGACACCCTGCCGGATTGCCCGGCCACCGCCTGACGACGCTGCTTCAGCGCGTGACAGTCTTTCTCAATGATTTTGCCGAAGGGCGATACCCGTCCTACTGGTCGCTGGTCACGACCAATTACATTGCTGCCGACCAGTAAGCGCACATTACTGAAGTTCAGCGCCTCAAAGAAGCCCGGACGCCTCAGTTCATTTCCCGGACATGCGCCTGCAATCGAATTCGGTTTGATTCAGTCGCGCCGTTTCCCTGCCCCGTAAAGAGTCGCCACGATGCGCCGCGCTCCGCCGTGATTGCGGTGTTCGCACAGATAAATGCCCTGCCACGTCCCCATCCGCAACTGACCATCCCTGACCGGAATCGAAACTGAACTACCCAGCAGCGAAGCCTTGATGTGCGCGGGCATATCGTCCGCCCCTTCGAGCGTGTGTTCATAATGCGGCGCATTTTCCGGCGCAAGGTGATTGAAGTGGCGTTCAAGATCGCCGCGCACATCCGGGTCGGCATTTTCATTGATCGTCAGCGATGCCGAAGTGTGCTGAATGAACAGATGCAGAATGCCGGTTGCAATGCCGCGCAGTTCGGGCAGATGTTCCAGCACTTCGCGCGTAATCAGGTGAAAGCCGCGCGGTCGCGCCTGCAATGAAAACTCTTTTTGAATCCATTCCATAAAGCCAGCTTACCGCAGCTTTCAAAGCGTCGGCAAACCTGCCCGCCGTGAGTTTCAGGTGAGGCAGCAGAGAGATGACGGAACAGACGGAAATAACGGAACAGACGGAACAGCGCAACCACTGCGATCCTGGGTGTCTCCGTTTTATTTCAATTCTGAACAATTCAACTTCTTCGTGAAAATTCGTGTTCATTCGTGGCTGAATGTTTCGTTCCGTCTGTTCCGTTCTTTCCGTTTGTTCCGTCATCTCTCTGCTGTGCGTCGCAGGCTTCATAAATCGGATGAAAGACTGTACTATCTGCTCGCTCGCACCACACTTTTCTGAAGGGAACCCCAACAAAGATTACGCCATGCTGACTATGAAAACCTGGCTCTTTATTGCGCTCGGCGGTTTCACCGCTTTCTACCTCATCACCTGGCTGCTGGCCATCAGACAAACGCGCCGCGACGAACCGGCCACGCCGGGGCCGGTTGATGCAGGCATCGGTTTTATCACGAACTTCTTTGACACCCTTGGCATCGGTTCATTTGCCACGACCACTTCGCTGTTCAGATTTCTGAAGAAGGTTAAGGATGAAGACCTGCCCGGAACACTGAACGTTGGCCACACCCTGCCAACGATTACGCAGGCATTCATCTATATTACAGTCGTCCGTGTTGAGATGCTGACGCTTGTCATGCTGATAGTCGCTTCTGTGCTTGGAATGTGGCTGGGCGCAAAATTCACAACAAGATGGCCTCGCCGCAATATACAGATCGGAATGGGCATTGCCTTACTGGCCGCAGCCGCGTTTTTACTCTGGAAACTTTTCAACGAGCAGGCTGACAGTGGTCAGGTTGGCCTGTATGGAATGAAACTCTGGATTGGCGTTGCCGGAAATTTTGTTCTGGGCGCGCTGATGTCACTTGGGATTGGTCTGTATGGGCCATGTCTCATTATGATTATTTTGCTGGGCATGAATCCCAAAGCAGCATTCCCGATTATGATGGGATCGTGCGCTTTCCTGATGCCGGTCGGCAGCACACAATTTATCAGCAAGGGGCGATATAACCTGCGTGCGGCAATCGGACTGGCCATTGGCGGAATTCCGGCAGTTCTGATTGCGGCTTATATCGTCAAAGAGTTGAACCTGAAATATGTGTACTGGCTGGTAGTAGTGGTCGTCACTTACACCGCGCTTTCGATGCTGCGGTCAGCCCTGGCTGAAAGCAGAATGCCGGTCGAACGAAAAGCAGAGGCCTGACCAGCAAAAGCAATTACAGGCAGCCACGAATGTTCACGAATAATTGAGCGGTGACACGTCTGATCTGCAATTCAGGCAACCGGGATTCGTAATAGTTCGTGTTCATTCGTGGCTGTCTCTTCATTGCGGTTTCTTCACTTCGGGCAGGCGGCGCGGCGCGTAGTAAGGTTTGCCGTTGAGTTTCTGCACTTCCTTCAAAAAGCTGGTGCCGTAATCGCGCTCGGCGTCTGAGAGCGCCCACGCCTGGCGTTTGTAATTCCAGTTTTCAGGATTGAGGCGCTGCGCTTCTTTGTAATGTCTGATCGAAGCCGCGCGCTGCCCCTGGTGATAAAGATATTCAGCCAGGGCAAACTCAGCCGCAGCGAGCGCCCATTCAGGATTCTGCGGCGCGAGTCTGTCCTTCAATTCCTTTTCACTCAGGGCAAAGGCGCTCTGCTCGCCCTGCGCCACCCAGTCGCGGATGCCTGCCAGATAAGGCGCGGCCTCAAGTTTGTGCATGCTGGTGTAGCGATTGTCCACATAAGCAACTTCGTTCGGGCGCACGATGCGGCCCTGCTCGTTGATCCAGACGGCGGTCGGGACATTGACCATGTTGTAAAGGCGTGTGACCAGGTGCTGCTCGTCAATCAGCACCGTGTATTCAGGTTTCGCGGCGGCAATCCATGGCGCGGCATCCTTTACGCCTCCGGTATCCTGCGCGACTGACACGATCTCGAAATTACGATCTTTCAGTTCGTGATACAAAGTCTGCCAGCCTGGCAGATCGAAGCGGCAGCCTCACCACGAAGCCCACGTCAGCAGCAGCACTTTTTTGCCGCGAAAATCAGAGAGCGAATGTTTCCTGCCGTTCACATCCGGCAAAGTGAAATCGGGCGCGGTAAGCGTACTGAGAAAACCGTTCTGTTCATCAGCACGCGGGCCAATGAACCAGACCTGATGTTCTGCATCGAAGGCGACCGGCTGCCGTGCCAGCCGTGCAAATTCGCTCAGGTTGAACCAACTGACACTGCCCTGCTTTTTCAGAAAAGCCTGCTGCCGACCTTTGGGCAGTGGGAAGCATAGTTCATCGCGGCACACGCCCTGCGGCTTCAGAACGAATTTTGTGGCGCGGGTCAGATCGGCGAGCGTAACCCACAAATCGGCTTCACTGGTCGGAGTGAATGATGCGGGCGGCGCGACAACAGGGGTTTCAATCCCGTCATAGATCAGATGCCGTGACGATTCATCAGCACGCAGGTTGCCGGTCAGCGCCAGGCTGCTCAGGATGAGACTGGAAATGATCAGAGTCTTTGACATCTGCATTCTCCGGTAATTTTTGCAGCAGATTTCGAATGGAACTTTGTGTTGCGACAAGGCACAGGGGAACAGGTGCATGCAGCTTTACGCAGGTCAGGGCCTCATCAGATTCCGAGGCACTGTTTTTTTAATGTTAATGAGGCTGCATCAATCTGTGGTGTCTGCCGGTGTATCGGGTTGCAACAGTCAGCGGCTGAATCTGACTTCAGAACATTCAAACAGACACGCTGACCAGTGGCACGCGGATTGTCTGGTATTCTGACGTAAACGGTTCTGATCCTTCCCGCGTTGCGGATCAGACAGATTCGGGAGTCGGAAGTAATGGATACCAGCAACCATCAAACACTGCTGGAAACGGCACTGGCAGAAGCGGAACTGAACAGTTTCGCGCTGAATGACGAACTCTGGCAGGCGCTGCTCAGGTCTTTGCAGGAATCTGAAGCGCAACCTGACAGCACCAGATTCGAGCAGTGCCAGCAGCGCGCCAGGCTCATGAAAGCGGCCATCCGGCGCGCCCAGGCAAGACAACGCCGGGTCAGGGCCGAACTGAATGCGCGTAAAAGTCAGTCCTGAAATTTCAGAACGAACTTTTATCCGGCAGCGCAAAGACCACGATGGTTGATGATCCTGGCGGCGCAAACCAGAAACCGGAGGCGCTGCCCGATGCCGCCGCAACGTACTGTTTGCCGTTGATGGCATAAGTAATCACGCCGCCGTTCATCGGCCCGCCGGTATTGAACCGATACAGCACCCTGCCGGTGCGCGCATCAATAGTCAGAAAATCTCCGGTCATTTCTCCCGTAAAAATCAGATCAGCCGAAGTGGTCGTCACTGCCGCCAGCATTGGCTTCTTCGATTCGTACTGCCAGCGCACGGCTCCCGTTGAGGCATCAATCGCCGTCAGCCAGCCCCGCGCCTTGTCGGGCGGGTCGCCAATGTAACTGCCGCCCATGTAAGTCTGGCCTTCGACAAAACGCGCTTCGGGCGCTTTCTTGAAAGTGCCGCACCAGTCAACCGCCGGAACGTAAAGCATGCCGGTTCCCGGATTGAATGCGGGGCCGTTCCATAACACGCCGCCGAGCACGCCGGGACACGCCCGAATGCCACTGACCGGAACAGAAACGTCCGTGTTGAGTCGCGTCGTCACCGGAGTTTCGTACAAATGCTCCTTGCTGTCGCGGTCAAGCACGTGCAGCAGCCCGTCCTTGCCGACAACGGCAACGAGGTTGCGGCTGCGGCCCGCGACTTTGGCGGTAAAAAGCGGGCTGACCTGCGTAATGTCCCAGTCGTGTGTGTCGTGCGGCACGGCCTGATAAAACCATTTCAGTTTGCCGGTCTTCACTTCCAGCACGACCATCGAATTGGTGTAAAGATTCGCGCCGGGCCGGATGTCATCGTGAAAGTCGGGTGCGGGATTGGCAACGGGCACGTACAGCAGCCCGGCCTGCGGGTCGAGTGAAAGCGGCGACCAGACGGCCCCGCCGCCGTGTTCGCGCGCATTCGTCTGTCCCCAGGTTTCAGCGCCGGGTTCGCCTTCGGCAGGAACTGTATTGAAGCGCCAGACCGGATCGCCGTTTTCCAGTTTGAAAGCTCCGACCCAGCCCCTGACGCCCTGCTCGCTGATGCCCAGGCCGAGCAGAATCAGGTTGTCATAAATCACCGGAGCCATATTGAACGAGCCTTCGTTCTTTTCCGCCGCGACGACCTTTCGTTCCCACAGCATCTTTCCGGTTTCCAGGTCGAGCGCGAACAGATAACCGTCAGTCGTGGCCCGCACGACGCGCCCGTTGCTGATGGCCACGCCGCGATTCGGCGGATGAACCTCAATTGATTTCGGCCTCCAGTTGTGCCGCCAGCGCACGCGGCACGTGGTCGCATCGAGCGCAATGGTCGAGGTCGAAGTCGTCAGATACATCACGCCGCGATAAACCACCGGGTTGGTGTGAAAGGCTTTGGTGTCGCCCGCCTGATACATGCACACGGGCCGCAGCGTCGCGGCGTTCTGCTGATTGATCTGTTTGAGATCAACGAACCGCTGCCCGCCGTAATCGTGATTTGACATCAGCCAGTCGGTTGAATTGCCACCCGCGCGTAACAACTCGTCCTGCACAGGCACATTCGCTGTGGGCACCATTGTGCCTGTCGCACCAGTCTTTGGCTCAGGCGCGGCAGGCGCAGTCAGGGCGTTATCCTTCAGCGATCCCTGCGGCACGATTCTGACCTGTTTCAGTTTTGATGAATCGGCGGCGAGTTCACTGCTTCCGGCCTGCCATCCGTTGACGCGCAGCAGATAAGCAACAATGTCAATGTATTGCTGCGTGGTCATCGTGTTGCCTTCGCCGTAAGGCATCTGCGTGCGGGTGATGAAGTAAAGTTCATCAACAGTTTTGTTGCCCTGCGCCCATTTGCTCTGAAAGCGCGTGCCCGCGAGCGGCGAGGCCGAACCGCCTTCGAGCCGCAACCCATGACACGAAGCGCAGCGGGCTTCATAAAGCGCCTGCCCTCTGGACGCCTGTGCTTCGGTGTAAATGCCGCTTTGCTGTGCGGCTGAAATAGCGCGCGGCGAGAACGCTGTCAGACCGCAGACAACAACGAAAATCGCCAGCGCAACAATCAGCAGGCGTTGCATAAAGGTGAATTGACGGCAGCTCTTCATAATCTTCGCTCCTGTGTCAGGGGTTGGGGAACTGTTGTCCTGTGACCTGGGAGCGCGGACATCCCTGTCCGCCTGCTTCCCGCAACTCAAGGCTCACGAATCTATGCGGACAGGGATGTCCGCGCTCCCGGGTCGAATCAGGCCAGGCCGGTCTGTGTCTGCACGAATGCGCCGATGCGGGCAATGGCTTCGCGGCCTTCCGCCAGCATCGGGAGGAAGTAATGCCAGACGTGAATCATGTCGTCCCACACTTCCAGCGTCGCCTGCCCGCCTGCGGCTTTGACTTTTGCTTCAAGCTGCACTGCGTCATCGAGCAGCACTTCATCAGTGCCGACCTGAATCAGCAGTGGCGGCAGTCCATGCAGATCGGCAAAGTGCGGCGAAGCGAGCGGCGCTTTTGCATCCTGCCCGCTCAGATAAGCCTGCGCCATCTTCTCAAGTCCGGCGTGATCAACCATCGGATCGGCTTCGGCTCTGGTCGTGTAGGATTCAGCCGTGAGCGTCAGATCAGTCCAGGGCGAAATGCAGACTCCGGCGGCAGGCAGCGGCAGCCCGCGATCACGCAGCGCGAGCAGCGTCGCCACCGTCAGGCCGCCACCCGCTGAATCGCCGCCAATCACGATGCGTTCAGGCGCGATGCCCTGACCGAGCAGCCACTGATAAGCGGCAACTGCGTCGTCAACCGCTGCCGGAAACGGCGCTTCAGGCGCAAGCCGATAATCCGGCGCCAGCACTGTCACGCCCGCCGCCTGACTCAACGCGGCGATCAGATGCCGGTGCGTGCCGGGTGAACCGATGATGTAACCGCCGCCGTGCAGGTAAAGAATGGCGGCATCAGTTCCGGCCTGCGGTGCCCGCACCATCTCAGCCGGAACGCCTCCGGCACTGACCGATTCAACAGAGACACCGGCAGGCACAGGGAACTGGCGACCGAAATCCTCATAAGCCTGACGAAACTCGGCCACTGTCATCGCGCTGGTATCGGGCAGCATCGCCAGCAGCGCGCGAACTTGTCTGATCTCTTCACCGGGCATGGAATCCTCCTTTGAAAAGCTGCAACAGGCAATACAAAGCCGGAGCCATCCGGCCTGCACTTTGTGTGTACTTCGTGCGACTTCGTGGAAAGGATCTGTCTTCTGAACGCTGTTGTTGTGAGCTTCAGTCTCTGAGTCGGGCGTAATGCAGCAGAGCCAGCATACTCAGGCCATCGGTAATCTCTCCGCGCGCGATCATCGCCAGGGCTTCAGTCAAAGGCACGCGGCGGATTTCCAGTTTCTCAGTGCCTTCGGGACTCGCTTCGCCCTGAGTCAGGCCAGTCGCCAGAAACCACAGGGCGAGTTCATCGGTGACTGAATTTGAGAGATGAGCGCGACCGAGCAGTTGCCACTGACTGGCTTCAAGGCCGATCTCTTCGCGCAGTTCGCGCTGTGCGGCGGCCAGCGGTTCCTCATCAGCCGGACAACCGCCTTCGGGAATTTCCCAGGAATAACCCTGCAACGGGTAACGGAACTGGCCGACCAGATAAATATGATCTTCGGCATCAATCGGCAGCACGCCGATGGCAGTATTGCGAAAATGGACGACCCCGTAAATTCCCGGCTCACCGTCCGGCCTGATGACCTGATCCTCGCGCACTCTGATCCACGGATTTTCGTAAACGGTGCGCACCGCCGTCGTTCGCCAGGGATTCGAGAATTTGTCTTCCATGCCTGTTTACGGTTAAGTTGTCGCGTGGCAGTTTAGCCGATCAGATCACCCGATGAAACTCTTTGCCGCATTACGTCGCATCTTCCGGTTCACAGCGCCCGAACCCGAATCAGAAACTCCGCCCGGCGCTGACGAAGACCCGTTCACTGAACCTGTCATCCTTGAAATCCGCGATGTCATTGACCTGCATGCCATTCCACCAAGGCAGGTCAAAGCCGTCGTGACTGAATACCTCAGCGAAGCGCACCAGCGCGGCTTTCGTTACGTGCGCATCATTCACGGCAAAGGCATCGGCACACAGCGCGAAATGGTGCGCGCTATTCTTGCCCGCACGCCGTTTGTGGTCACTTTCTCGGATGCGCCGCCCGAAGCCGGAGGCTGGGGCGCAACCATCGCTGAACTGCTGCCACCGGAACAGAACAGTAAGCGCGCCGATTCGAAACCGATTTAGCCCGGATTTCAAGTGCGTGTCCCGGATGTGTTGCGCGATTTGCCAAAATCGCGCTGAATCCGCAATCGGCCCCTTGCGTGCGCCGCGCGATTTTGGCAAATCGCGCAACACTGACTGATCGAGACACTGAACTGAAGTCTGATTTAGTTTCAGAAGGTACTTGCTCAATCGCTGAACTCTTCGTATTGTTGCTTGTTGCGTTTTGTTCATTCGATGTCATTTCATCAACCACGATTCAGCGCATGAAGCTTTCGACGCTCGTTTCCAGCGATTTTGCCAGCAGTATCCGCAGCCGGGGACAAAACTATTATCAGTCCGGCCTCGTCAAAATCACTTCCGGCTCAGCCTGGGAAGTGACGGCCACCGTGCGCGGGACGAGTCGCTATCAGGTCACGCTGACCCGCAATGATGACATGATCCTCGGCTCCTGCACCTGCCCTTATGCCATTGATGCCGCGTGCAAACATCTGTGGGCCGCCATTCTGGCCGCTGACGCCAGAGGCTTTCTGACCGGCGATGACAATCAGCCGGTAGCCGGGTTTGAACTCAGCGAGCAGGAATGGAACGAGGATGATTATGAAGACGAATTCGAGGATGAATTCAGCGAGGATGACGACGAAGATGATGAAGACGAAACCGGATGGTCAGCGCCGGTTGTTTCATCGCGCGCGCAGGCCGTCCAGAAAGTCTTTGAGCGGTTCGGTCAATCGGGCAGGCTGACGAACAAATCAGGCACCGCATCGTGGAAGAAAGTTCTCAGCGAAATTGACACCTCTGAAACGCGATCTTTCCGGCAGCAGCCCGGATGGCCCGCGCGCCGACAACTGATTTACATCATTGATGTCCCGGCGACGATGGAAAGTCGCGGGCTGGTGCTGGAAGTGGCGTCACGCGACATTCGCAAAACTGACGGAGCCTGGAGCAAACACAAACCCATCAGGGTTCCGTCGGCTCAGATCAGTTCGCTGCCCGACGCGCAGGATCAGCAGATTCTGACCGTGCTGCTTGGCGCGCGTGAACAGTTCGGTTACAGCAATCATTACTTCAACAGCTATTCCGAAGAGTCGCTGCAATCGCGCTATCAGTTGACCGCCGCGCTCCAGCACCTGCTGCTGCCGCAGTTGTGCGCTACCGGTCGCTGCTGGCTGAAGCTGAATGAGAACCCGACTGATTTTCCCGTTATGGCCTGGGATGAAGGCCCGGCGTGGCAGTTTCATCTGAAGATGCACCGTGATGATGAACGTCAGCAGTACCTCATCACCGGCCTGCTGGTGCGAAACGACGGCGCGGAACGCATGCCGCTGACTGAACCCGTGATGCTGGTCAACAGCGGCGTGCTGTTCACCAGGCAGCACGCGGCCCGCTTCGATCACGGCGGCGCGTTTGAATGGATTCCCTGGCTGCGCCGCGACGGAGCCATCGTTGTGCCGTTCAGTCAGAGCCAGGAATTTTTGACCCGCCTGTTTGCGATGCCGTGCCCGCCGCGCCTGATGCTGCCCGCAGATTTGCAGGTTGAAGAAAAAGTCAGTCAGCCGCACCCGCAGATCAGATTGAAAGCCGACAAGAACCGGGGCTGGGGAGTTGAACGGATTCGCGCTGAACTGAACTTCAATTACGATGGCAAACTGGTGCCGCTCTCTCAGCCCGGACACGGTATTTACGATGCGACCACGCATCGCCTGCTGGTGCGCGATGCCCAGGCTGAACAGGCCGCGCTGTCACGCCTGCTCGAACTTGGGTTCAAAGAGCAGATTTATTACAACGAGCCGAAACCCGTGCTGGAACTCGTCGCCTCGCGCCTGCCGCGTGTCGTCAGGCAACTGGTGGCCGAAGGCTGGCGCGTTGAAGCCGATGGCAAACTCTATCGCCAGCCGGGCAATTTCAAAATCGAAGTCACGTCGGGCATTGACTGGTTCGAGTTGCACGGCGAAGTCAGTTTCGGCGATTCGACCGTGAAGCTGCCCGCGCTGCTCGCGGCGCTCAAACGCGGCGAAAACACCGTGCGCCTGGGCGATGGTTCATTCGGCCTGCTGCCGGAGGAATGGCTGAAAAAATACGGGCTGATTGCGGGCCTGGGCACAACTGAACAGGAACATCTGCGCTTCACCAGAGCGCAGGCCGGATTGCTCGATGCCCTGCTCGCCGCGCAGCCTGAAGCGACATTTGACGCGGGCTTTGCGCGCGTGCGCGAGGAACTGCAAAGCTTCAGCGGCATTGAAGCCGTGAATGAACCCGGCGGCTTTCAGGGCACGTTGCGCGAATATCAGCGCGACGGCCTCGGCTGGCTGCACTTTTTACGACAGTTCGGATTTGGCGGCTGCCTGGCCGATGATATGGGCCTGGGTAAAACAATTCAGATTCTGGCGCTGCTTGAGGCGCGGCGCGAACAGCAGGCCAACAATCCCGAACAGCGGCGCGCACCGTCGCTGGTGGTCGTGCCCAAATCACTGGTCTTCAACTGGCAGCAGGAAGCAGCGCGCTTCACGCCGCAACTGCGCGTGCTTGATCACACCGGACAGTTACGCAAGAAAGACGAAGTCGGACATTTTGAAGATTACGATCTGATCCTGACCACTTACGGCACGCTGCGAAATGACGCGGTCTTGTTCAGGGATGTCAGGTTTGATTACGTCATTCTTGATGAAGCCCAGGCCATCAAGAATGCCAGTACCGAATCGGCCAAAGCTGCGCGGCTGCTCAAATGCGATTACCGCCTGGCGCTGAGCGGGACGCCGATTGAAAATCATCTGGGTGAATTGTGGAGCCTGTTTGATTTTCTCAATCCGGGTCTGCTCGGTTCGTCATCGGTTCTCAATCTGACCGGCACGGCAGGCCGCAATCCTGACGAAGAGACGCGCAAGCTGCTGTCATCAGCCCTGCGCCCCTTCATCCTGCGCCGCACCAAGGATCAGGTCGCCAAAGACCTGCCGCCCAAACTGGAACAGACCATCTTCTGCGAACTCGAAGCGGCGCAGCGCAAACAGTACAACGAACTGCGTGATCATTATCGCAACAAACTGCTGGGCCGGATTGAAACCGAAGGCCTCAACAAATCAAAGATGATTATCCTTGAGGCGCTGCTGCGACTGCGCCAGGCAGCCTGTCATCCGGGCCTGCTTGACCAGGCCAGGCTGAAACAATCGAGCGCCAAACTCGATGTGCTGCTGCCGCAACTGGCCGAAGTTATCGAGGAAGGCCATAAAACACTGGTCTTTTCACAGTTCACCAGCTTTCTCGCCATCGTGCGCGAACGGCTCGACCAGGACGGCATCGTTTACGAATACCTGGATGGCAGGACGCGCAATCGTCAGCAGAAGGTCGAACGCTTTCAGACCGACCCCGACTGCCGCCTGTTTCTGATCAGCCTCAAGGCCGGTGGCCTGGGCCTCAATCTGACCGCCGCTGAATACATCTTTCTGCTCGACCCCTGGTGGAATCCGGCAGTCGAAGCGCAGGCCATTGACCGCGCTCACCGCATCGGTCAGACGCGCCAGGTCTTTGCTTACCGTTTGATTGCCAAAGACACGGTTGAAGAAAAAGTCCTCGCGCTGCAAAACACCAAACGCGATCTGGCCGATGCCATCATCAACGCCGACAACAGCCTGATTCGCAACCTGAAGCGCGAAGACCTGGAACTGCTGCTGTCATAATCATTGTCATCAATGTCCGACACTATGCCGATTGCCATCACCCGCGCCGTCAGCCCGGCCATTGCCCGCTGTGAACTGACGCACCTCGAACGCACGAGCATTGATGCCGAACTCGCCGCCGCACAGCATCAGCAATACATCGAGACATTGGTTGCGCTCGGCTGCGAAGTTCATCAGCTTCCCGCCGAACCCGACCTGCCCGATTCGGTCTTTGTCGAAGACACCGCCGTTGTGCTTGATGAACTCGCCATCATCACGCGGCCCGGCGCTGCTTCGCGCCAGCCTGAAACAGTTTCGATGGCCGCTGCGCTGGCGTCTTATCGCCCGCTCAAACACATCACCGCGCCTGGCACGATTGACGGCGGCGATGTGCTGCGCGTCGGCAACAGACTGTTCATCGGGCTTTCAGGGCGCAGCAATCAGGCCGGAATTGAACAGATGCGCGCCCTGCTTGCATCGTCGGGTTACAGCGTTACCGGCGTGCCTGTGCGTGGCTGCCTGCATCTGAAATCAGCCGTGACTCAGGTTGCGCCCGCAACGCTGCTTTACAATCCGGCGTGGGTTGATGCTGATGCTTTTCGGGATTATGAACTGATCGAAGTGGAGGAATCAGAACCGTTCGGCAGCAATGCGCTGCTCGTCAATGAAACAATCATCCATGCCGATCACTTCCCTGCCACTCGCAGGCGACTTGAACAGCGCGGCCTTAAAGTAATCACTGTTACCGCGTCAGAACTCGCCAAAGCCGAAGGCGGCGTCACCTGTTGCAGCATCATTTTCAAATGCGCAGAAGAGAGATGACGGAACAGACGGAAATAACAGAACACACGGAAACAGGCAAAGTGCTGTCATCTCTGTTTCCGTTTCTTCCGTTCATTCCGTTTGTTCCGTCATCTCTCTGTCTGATTCTTTCATCACTCGGCCCGGCTGAGTTGAAGTGCGGCATTCAGAATCTGCTGTTCTGAAATCAGCACCAGATTCGCGGCTTCAGCGAGCGGCACATAGGTATCAACGGCGCGCACTGATTTCAGCGGCCCGCGAAATCCGCTTTCAGCCAGCGCAGCAATCACTGCATCGGCAATGCCGCCTCCGGTCGCGCGGCATTCATCAGCCACCAGCACGCGCCCGCACTCAGCAGCGTGCTGCCTGATCGCTTCAAGCGGCAGCGGACTCAGCCACCTCGCATCCAGCACTCTGGCGTTAATGCCATGCTGTTCCTTCAATCGCCGCGCTGCTTTCAATGACAGCCGCAGCCCGTTGGCGTAACTGACGATCAGCAGGTCACGCGCTTCTTCGTGGTAAATTCCGACTTCACCCGGCAGCAGCATCGCGCCTGGCGGTGGGTAATCAAAAAGCCAGCCATTGTCGCCGTCTGTGTGCAGATCCTTTTCGTGATAAAGCGCAATGGGTTCCAGAAAGACGGCGACGCGTCCGCACGTGCGCGCCGTGGCAATCAGCCCGCGCAGCATCATTGCCGCATCATCACCACGCGCAGGCACGGCGAGCAGCAGGCCCGGAATATCACGCAGCGCGCCAATCGAATTGTCATTGTGAAAGTGGCCGCCGAATCCTTTCTGATAAGCCAGCCCCTGCACCCGCACGACCATCGGATTTGCAAACTGACCTGACGAAAAGAACTGCAGCGAACACGCTTCGCCGCGCAACTGATCGAGCGCGTTGTGAATGTAGGCGAGATACTGAATCTCAGGAATCGGCAGCAGCCCCGCGAGCGCCGCGCCCTGCGCCACGCCGAGAATTGTTGTTTCATCAAGCAGCGTGTCGAAGCAGCGCAGCGGCCCGAACTTCTTCTGCAATCCGGCGGTGACGTAATAGACGCCGCCTTTTCGGCCCACGTCTTCGCCAAAGACGATGATTTCAGGAAAGCGCAGCATCTCATCCGCGAGCGCCGCATTGATGTGCGCGGCCATCGTGCGCCGCACCGGCGCAGTCGCGTGTTCAGGCAGCGTGTCGCCAAAGAAATTTGCGCGGGCCGCCTCATCAGCTTTGATCTTCGTTGCGGCGCGAATCGCTTCGTCATCGTAAGGCGCAAGCGGCCTGATGATTTCGTCAACGCTGCGCAGCTTCGGATGCCGCGCCACTTCAGCGCACGCGGCATCAACCCGCGCCTGCACTCTGCTGGTGATCGCCTGAAGTTCGTCCGGCCCGGCTGCGCCCGTTTCAAGCAGGCGGCGCGCGTTGACGAGCAGCGGGTCATTTGCTTCGGCGGCTTCGATCTCTTCAACGCGACGATACGCAGTCTCAACGTCAGTGCCCGCGTGTCCCCATAAGCGAACGGTGTGCAGGTGCAAAAAAACAGGCGTGCGTTTGTGACGGCAGTAACTGATCGCTTCGGCGGCCACGTTCCAGATTTCATCAAGTGCGCCTGCGGCTTCAAAATATTTCAGGTGCGGCTGACTGCTGAACGAATCGTGAATCCAGTTGCGCGGCGTTTCGACTGAAATGCCGATGCCGTTGTCTTCGCACAAAAACAGAATCGGAGCCGCGCCGCCGCGCCGCACCGTGTAACGCGCCGCATTGATGCCCGCGAGCGCCGTTGCGTGACTGGCCGAAGCGTCACCGAATGAACACAGCACAATCGAATCTTCACGCAGGTCTTTCGCCACGCCCATTCGCACAGCCTGGCGCAGCGCAAACGCCATCCCTGATGCTTTCGGCAGGTGCGAGGCAATCGTGCTGGTCTGCGGCGGAACCCACAACGCGCGACTGCCCCAGACCTTGTGCCGCCCCTGCGCTATCGGGTCATCCGCCGAAGCGCAGAACGAAAGCACAGTCTCAGTCACCGGATCGGAACCCGGATGTTTGCGTGCCCGCGCCATCATCAGCCCGCCCGAACGATAATGCAGAAAGCACGGATCATCACACCGCAGCAGCGCGCCAATGATCGCGTTCTGTTCGTGCCCGGCGCTCGAAATCGTATAAAAGGACTGATTCGTTTTTCTCAGTTCACGCGCCGCCACATCGAGCAGGCGACTCGTCACCTGATCTTCGAAAAGTTCGAGCGCCTGTTGCACCGTCAGCGTCGTGCCAGCGGTCAGCGCCGCCTCAGTCGGCAGGCGACGAACAGAGCTTTGCGCATTCTTCAGAAAGTCATTCAGGTTATCCTGAACAATCTCAACACGAGTTCTGGCCATAATTGTTTTCGATATGATTAAGAGTTCGCATCTTTTTTCTCTGCGTCCTCTGCGCCCCTGCGTAAAACCTTATCCCCTGCATGGGCGCAAAGAGTACAGAGAAGATTCAGATCAGTTGTGATGATAATTCACAGCGCGTGCGTAAATTGCCATCAAAGCGTCTGGCAGGTCAAAAGGCTTGTGTGCATAATTGCATTTCCAGTTCAGTAACAGACATCTTTTCCTGTCCATTCATTTTATGCCTGATAAATTTGACGCCCTGATTATTGGTGGCGGTCACAACGGTCTGGTGACTGCCGGTTATCTGGCCCGCGCCGGACTGAAAGTCATCGTCCTTGAACGCCGGGAAGTCATCGGCGGCGCGTGCGTGACTGAAAGTCCCTGGCCCGGCTTCAAAGTCTCTTCGCTTTCTTATCTGTGCAGCCTGCTGCAACCGCGCATCATTCGTGAACTCGAACTTGAACAGTTCGGTTATCACATTTATCCCAAAGACCCGTCGTTTTTCACGGCCTTTCCCGACGGGCGACACATCTTCTTTTTTCAGGATCAGCAGAAAACGCTCGAACAGATTGCGAAATTTTCCAGACGCGACGCCGAATACTTTCCGCGCTACGAAAGCGAGCTTGAGCAACTGGCCGAATGGGTTGAATCGCTGCTGCTTGAAACGCCGCCAAACATTATCAACCGCCGCTTCGATGACCTCAAAAAGTTCGGTCAGGTCGGACTGAAAACCCTGAAGCTGGGCGATGAGGGATTGAAACGCCTGGTCAGAATCCAGACGCAGAGCGTGCGCGATTTTCTGGATGAAAGGTTTGAATCAGAACACATCAAAACCACGCTGGCGACTGACGGCGTGATCGGCACCAACGGCGGGCCTTCGACGCCCGGCACGGCCTACATTCTGCTGCATCACGTGATGGGCGGCGCAGCGGGGCCGCGTGGTTTGTGGGGCTTCATTCGCGGCGGAATGGGCGCAATCAGCCAGGCGCTCGCGGCTTCGGCACAGTCACGCGGCGCGGTCATTCGCACGAACACCGAAGTGAATGACATCATCATCAGCGGCGGCCACGCGGTCGGTGTTGCGCTCGCAAACGGCGATGAGATTCGCGCCCGTGTGGTGATTTCAAACGCCGACCCGAAACGCACTTTTCTGTCACTCGTTGATCGCAAAGACCTGGACGCGGAGTTTCGCCACGAAGTTGAAAACATTCGCTGTCACGGTTCGGCGGTCAAAATCAACCTGGCGCTCGACGGGCTGCCGAACTTCACTTCATTTCCGACCGATGGCCTGGGCCTGCCGCACAAAACGACAATGCACGTCTGCCCTTCGATGGATTACATTGACCGCGCCTGGGAAGACGCGGCGCAGGGCCGCCCGGCATCGAAGCCGATGCTCGAATGCACGATTCCGACGGCTTATGACGATTCCATCGCGCCGCCGGGCAAACACATCATGTGCATCTTCGCTCAGTTTGCGCCTTACAAGCTGAGCGACGCGCAATGGGATGAGGATTTGAAAAACCGCTTCGCTGATCGCTGCCTTGACGCGCTGGCCGATTACGCGCCGAACATCAGAGACATCATCCTGCACCGCCAGGTTATTTCTCCGCTCGATATGGAACGCGAATACGGGCTGACCGGCGGCAACATCTTTCACGGTGACATGACGCTCGACCAGTTGTTCTTCATGCGTCCCGTCGCAGGCTGGGCCAAATATCGAACGCCTGTTCAGAACCTGTATTTATGCGGCTCCGGCACGCATCCGGGCGGCGGCGTGATGGGCGCACCAGGTTACAACGCCGCCCGTGAAATTCTGAAGGACTGGAAGAAAACGTAAATCAGAGAGACCTCTTCACGTGCTGAATCAGACTCGCGAAAACCGGAACACCTGCGTATGAACTCATTCTCAATTCTTCATTCTCCATTCTCCATTCTCAGCAGAGGGTTGTGATCTGAACACTGTTCGCTCTGCTGATAATGGAGAATTGAGAATGGAGAATTGAGAATGGGCTTTGCTGGTACGGCTCTGGTTCCTTCCGATCAACTTTACTTCTGAAAGGCAGGCTATGGACGCAACGACCATTGGTTTTGTCGCACTCGCCACGATTCTGCTGCTGATTATTGCCCGCGCTGTTTACGGGCTGGTGCTGGGGCAGTCAATGACTTCGACGCTGATTGAAAGCGACAACAAGGCCGCCGCCATTGCGCTCGGCGGTTTTCTGCTCGGCGTCGTGCAGGTCATCATCCCGGTGCTGACCGGGCCAGGTCATTCGTTCTGGAGCGATGTCAAAGGAGTGGCCGCTTATGGCATCGGCGGCATTGCGGCAATGACTCTGTCAGGGCTGATCTTTACCTGGTACAGCAAACTGACCGGCACGCCGCTGCGCGAACAGGTCAGAGAAGGCAACGTCGCCGCAGGCATCGTCGTGGCTGGCGAATATCTCGCCGTCAGCGGACTGGTCAGCGGCACTCTGACCGGCGATGGCGGCGCGCTGCTGCCGACCGTAGTGTTCTGGGCGGCGGGGATGATTGCGCTGCTCGTGCTGACGCATCTCTTTCGGATGCTGACGACTTACAACGACACCGAAATGATCGGCAATGGCAACATCGCCGCCGCGCTCGGTTACGCCGGATTGCTGGTGGCCATCGGGATGCTGGTCGGCTATGCCGTGTCAGGAACATTTACAGGCTACGGCGAAGGCTTTCGCGCCTTCGGGCTGATGATTCTGCTGACGCTGATTCTTTATCCGGTGCGGCAGATCATCGTGCAGATGCTGCTGCTCGGCGGCGGCTTTTCGTTTCGCAATGGTCGGCTCGATCACGAAATCGCACAGGATCGAAACATCGGAGCCGGAATCCTGGAAGCAGTCGGTTATCTTGCAACGGCAATGCTGATTACACGCTTATGAAGAACAGTCAGTGGTCGGTGGTCAGTGGTCAGTGGTCAGTGGTGATGCTGATCATCGTAATTTCTCTCGCTATGTCGTCAATCATCATGGCACAGGAGGTTCCGGCGACTGATCGCCGCGCAACTGAGATTCGTCACCTTGATCTCACTTACACTTTCACTGCGCCAGCGACCAAAGACGAATGGATCAGGCGCGCCGCGCAACTGCGCCAGCAGATTATGGTCAGCGCGGGGCTGTGGCCGATGCCTGAAAGAACGCCGCTCAACGCGCACGTCTTTGGCAAACTGGATCGCGGCGATTACACGGTTGAGAAGGTTTATTTCGAGAGTTATCCGGGCCATTACGTCACGGGCAATCTGTACCGGCCAAAGAATGTCAGCAAGGCTCCGGCAGTGCTGTTGCCGCATGGGCACTGGCAATACGGCAGGCTTGAAAATCAGCCGCTCAATTCCGGCCCGACGCGCGCGGCCAGTTTTGCAAAGCTCGGCTTTGTCGCGTTCACCTGGGATATGGTCGGTTATGACGACAGCATCGCCATCCCGCACACGTTTGCCAGCCATAAGGAAGGACTTGTGCGCGAATCGCTGTGGGGCGTGAACCTGCTCGGACTGCAACTCTGGAACAGCATTCGTTCAGTTGATTTCATCGCATCGCTGCCTGACGTTGACGCAACACGCATCGGCGTCACAGGCGAATCAGGCGGCGGCACACAGACCTTTCTGCTGAGCGCCGTTGATGACCGCATCAAAGTTTCTGCCCCGGTCAACATGATTTCATCCACGATGCAGGGCGGCAGCCTGTGCGAAAACGCGCCGAACCTGCGGATTGACACGAACAACATGGAGATCGGCGCAATGATGGCTCCGCGCCCGATGCTGATGATTGCGGCCACCGGCGACTGGACGAAGAACACGCCGACTGTCGAATACCCGGCCATCAGAAAGGTGTATGAACTTTTCGGCGCGACAGACAAAGTGCAGTACGCGCAGTTCGACGCGCCGCACAA
This sequence comes from Blastocatellia bacterium, assembly GCA_046331565.1. Taxonomy (GTDB): domain Bacteria; phylum Acidobacteriota; class Blastocatellia; order RBC074; family RBC074; genus DASRDU01. The sequence goes on along the minus strand of JAXLQP010000001.1, from coordinate 822,724 downwards.
TTATCATCGTGAAAGCCGCGAAGCCGTTTACGGCTGGTTCGCCCATTGGCTGCAGGGTCGCGCTGAAACGACTCCGATCAAAGAGAAATCACCCGGCTCGCTCACACTGACTGATCTGCTGGTCTTTTACGGCCTGCCGCGCCCGGCCAATGAACTGAACGAACAGCAACTGACCGAATCGCTGATTCAGTCGCGCCGCAAACAGTTTGACGCAGCCTGGCCGCGTGATGCAGCGGGGCTGGAGAAATTCAAAGGGCAGTACGGTGTAACGCTGAAGTATGCGCTGATGGCTGAGTATCCGAAGCCGGGAGAGATTATTGCCAGCAAGCCGGAAAGTGACAGGACAGGTAATCTGTCTGTTGAGGGACTGGAACTGACAAGACGCGGTCGCGGCGATGTGATTCCAATCGCAATCTGCAACTCCGCACAACGCAATCAGACAGCGATCAATTCGTATGTTCTTGCGGTGTTCCCGTCGGTTTCAGGTGAAAACCTGGCAAAAGACGGTTTCATTGCACAGCTTGTCAATGCTGGTCATACAGTGGTGCTGATGGATGATTTCAAAGGCAGGCCTGGGAAACAGGCAACAGAGAAATTCAAATTTATCACCACCTACAACCGCACAGATGACGCCAATAGCATTCAGGACATTCTGACAGTGATTTCGTATCTCAATCAGCGCAAAGGCAGCGCCCGACTCAGTCTTGTTGGCAGAGAATGGGCCGGGCAATGGCTGCTGCTGGCACAGGCTTTTGCACCGAAGGTTGATCGAATAGTTATTGACGCCGTGCAGTTCAATAACAACAGCGATGACGCATTTCTGAGTTTCCTTGCAATTCCCGACCTTCGCCGCGCTGGTGATTTCGCCACTGCTGTCGCCATTGGCTCGAAAACCCCGCTGCTGATTCACAACACTGGCAATAATTTTCAGACTGACAAAATTGCCGAATCTTATCGCCTGTTCGGCAGACCTGAGGATTTGCAGGTGAAATCAGAGCGGCTGACCGATGCGCAGATCATTGAATGGCTGAAACAACACTGAAAGCAAAACAGACGGAAAGAACGGAACACACGGAAAACAAAAGTCATCATCCTGTTTCCGTCTGTTCCGTTCTTTCCGTCTGTTCCGTCCTCTCTCTTCTTCCTTACCAGCCGAGCACCCGCTTCCCTGGATCGTTCCAGCGGCTCAGAATGACTTTCGAGCGCGTGTAGAAACGAAAGCCTTCTTCGCCCTGAATGTGCAGATCGCCGAAGAATGACTGGTTCCAGCCCGTGAACGGAAAGACTGCCATCGGCGCAGGCACGCCGACATTGACGCCGACCATTCCGCATTTGATGTAGCGCCCGAACGTGCGCGCCGCGCCGCCGTCACGCGTGAAGATCACCGCGCCGTTGCCGTAAGGCGACTGATTGGCGCGCTCGATTGCATCGCTCAGGTCATCCATTCGCATCACCGACAGCACCGGGCCGAAAATTTCATCGCGCGCAATCTGCATTTCAGGCGCAACATAATCAAAGATCGTCGGGCCGACAAAGAAACCATCGGCTGTTTCGGTCAGCGCCACGCTGCGTCCGTCGGCAGCCAGTTTCGCGCCTTCCTGCAAACCAAGATCAATGTAGCTGCGAATGCGATCACGCGCTGCCGGATCAATGACCGGCCCCAGATCAACCGCATCGTTGCTGTCGGTCGGGCCGGTGCGCATTTTGTTTGCGGCTTCGCTGAGACGTTCAATCAGCGGATCAGCCGCGCGACCAACCGGCAGCGCCACGCTGCCAGCCATGCAACGCTGACCGCTGCAACCAAAAGCCGCGCCGATGATCTGACTCGTCGCGGCATCAAGATCGGCATCGGGCATCACGAGCATGTAATTCTTTGCGCCGCCCGCCGCCTGCACACGCTTGCCGTGCGCCGTCGCGGTTTCATAAATATGCTTCGCCACTTTCGTCGAACCGACGAAGCTGACCGCCGCCACATCGGGATGCGTAAGCAGCGCATCAACCGTCTGATTGCCGCCGTGAATGACATTGAATACGCCTTTGGGCAACCCTGCCTCCTGAAGCAGTTCAGCCATGCGCAGCGGCGTCAGCGGCACTTTCGGTGATGGTTTCAGGATGAAAGTGTTGCCGCACACAATCGCCAGCGGAAACATCCACAGCGGCACCATCGCGGGAAAATTGAATGGCGTGATGCCGACGCAAACGCCGACCGGATGGCGTTCAACCCGCCCGTCAATGCCGCGCGCAACCTGATCGAGCGACTGCCCCATCAGCATCATCGGAGCCGAGCAGGCCAGTTCGACCATTTCAATGCCGCGCCGGATGTCGCCTTTGGCTTCTTCGTGCGTCTTGCCGTGTTCACGCGTGACCAGGCGGGCGAGTTCATCGAAATGCTCTTCGAGGAGGTGCGCAAAGCGAAACATCACGCGGGCGCGCTCAACCGCTGGCGTATCGGCCCAGTCAGGCAGGGCCTTTTGCGCTGCCTGCACCGCACGATCAACCGTCTCAGCATCGCTGTCGGGCGTGCGTGCAATCACCTCACCGCGCGACGGATTATAAACAGGCGAAAGTTGCGGTGAACTGACTTCGGCCAGTTCACCGCCAATAAAATTGTGGCAGATGTTGGTCATACTTTCCCCTCAGGCAATTGGTTTGAATTGAAGAGAACCCGAATGAATCCGGCTGCCCCGCTGTCACGAATTCATTCGTTGGCGCAAAAATATGCTGATTGAATCAAAACGAATGAACTGGTTACTACGGGGGTGCAACCAGGTTTCTCTGAAGGTTCGCAATTCAATGCCACTGGTTCTTCAGAAACAATGACACGATGCACGCTTCAGTGGTTTGATGCGCAGCTTTTGAATTTGTCTGACCGGGCAGTCAGGAAGCAATCCGTGACGGGTTCAGAAATGCGCTCAGATTTCCAGCACCACCGGGATAATCATCGGTCGGCGGCCTGTTTCTTTCTGAATGTAGCGCTTGAGGTCGAGTCTGATCTTTTCCTTGATCACTGTCCAGTCAACGCGCTCTTCGTGGCTGGCCTGCTGAATGGTTTCACCGACGATGGTGCGGGCCTTTTGCAGAAAGCCGTTGCCGTCATCGCTGAGGGCCAGGCCGCGCTGCACGACTTCGGGGGCCGATTCCATTTCACCCGAAGTTTTGTTGATCGCCACAATCGGCAGCACGATGCCGTCATAAGCCAGGTGTTTGCGATCACGAATCACGAGGTCATCTATCCGGCCCGTGCGCGAATCGTCAATCAGCGTGCGGCCAACTGTCACCTTGTCGGCCACGCGCGCGCTCATTTCGTCAAGTTCGATCACGTCGCCGCTTTCGGCCAGCACGATCCGGTCTTTCGGATGTCCCCATTTGCGCCCGGCCTGAGCGTGGCGATAAAGCTGGCGCGTTTCACCGTGAATCGGAATCAGGAATTTCGGACGCACGGCATCGTACATAATTTTCAGATCGCCTTCGCGCCCGTGCCCTGAAACGTGAATCTTGGCGGTGCCTGAATCAATCACGTTCGCGCCCTTCTTGAACATATGATTCATCATCCGCGAAATGGCGCGCTCGTTACCCGGAATCTGACGGGCTGAAATGATGACCGTATCGTTCTCAACGATGCTGGCGTCCTTGTGATTGTCAACGGCCATGCGCGGCAGGGCGGCCATCGGTTCGCCCTGGCTGCCGGTGGCAATCAGACAGACCTGATCGGCGGGCAGTCGTTTGGCTTCCTGCGCCGACACCATCAGGCCGGACGGAATATCGAGATAACCAAAGCGTTCGGCGGTTTCGACGTTGCGAATCATGCTGCGACCGAGCAGCGCAATCTGACGCCCGTTTTCAGCGGCCAGGTCAACGACAATCTGTAAGCGGTGAATGCTGGTGGCAAAGCAGGAAACGACGATGCGGCCTTCGGCTTCGCTGAAGATGCGATCCAGCGCCGGGATGACGGCTTTTTCTGATCCGGTGCGGCCTTCGCGTTCGACGTTGGTTGAATCGGAAAGCAGCGCCAGCACACCCTTGTCGCCGTATTCAGTCAGCCGCTTCAGGTCAATGGCATCGCCCTGCACCGGCGTCAGATCAACCTTGAAATCGCCGGTGTGAATCACCACGCCGACCGGAGTCGTGATGGCCAGCGCGACGCAATCCACCAGCGAATGCGAAACGCGAATGAATTCAATTTCAAACGGCCCGATCTCAAAACTCTGGCGCGGGATGATGCGGTGAATTTCGGTCTGATCGAGCAAACCGAATTCCTGCAACTTGCCTTCGAGCAGGCCGATGGTGAATCCGGTCGCATAGATCGGCACATTCACGGCCTGCAGCAGAAACGGAATCGCGCCAATGTGGTCTTCGTGCGCGTGAGTCAGCACGATGCCGACAATTTCATCGCGGTGGGCTTCAATGTAGGTCAGGTCGGGAATGGCAATATCTACGCCAAGCAGGTCTTCATCGGGAAACATCATCCCGCAATCCACAATGATGATCTGACCATTGCAGCGGAAGACGGTCATGTTCATTCCGAAAAAGCCCAGTCCGCCCAGGGGGGTAATCTCTAATCTGTCTGTGGACATGCTCTATGCGTCTCTTTCACTCAAAAAAATGAACAGGCAGTATAACCCAAAGCCCGATCAGCGCGCAGAGATTCTTAAAAGCCTGTCGCTCAGGCGCGCCATTTCTTCCAGCGTCAGCGTTTCAGCGCGCCGCTGCGCGTCAGTTCCGGCTTCCCGCAGCGCGGTCATTAACTGCTCGTCATCGCTCAGCGCCAGCCGCCCGCGCGCGCTTTTCAGATTATTGAGAATCGTCTTGCGCCGCTGCGCAAACAGCGCGCTCACGACCTGCTCAAAATACTTTTCATCCTGCACCGGAAAGGCAGTCTGCTCGCGCACTACAAGTCTGACGACGCTTGAAACGACTGCGGGCACGGGCCTGAACGCACCGGGCGGCACATCAAAGAGTTTTTCGGCGCGACAATAAAACTGCGTCAGCACCGACAAATAGCCGTATTCACGGCCACCCGGCTGCGCCGTCAGACGTTCGACCACTTCACGCTGAAACATCAGTGTCAGGTCAGTAATGCAAGAGCGATGCCCGACGAGCCGCTGCAAAATCGGCGTCGCCACGTTGTAAGGCAGATTCGCCACCACCCTGGCGCAGGCGGCAGGCGCAATCAGCGCGCAGAAATCAACCTCCAGCGCGTCGGCTTCAATCAACTGAAAGTTCCGGTGCTGAGCAAAGCGGGAATGAAGGGCGGGAACGAGGTCACGGTCAAGTTCGATGGCCAGCACGCGCGCGCCGCTTTCAACAAGCAGTTGCGTCAGTGCGCCGTGACCAGGCCCGATTTCGATGATGGTTTCATCAGCCTGAGGCGCAACCGCTCTGACAATGCGTGCGGGGTAATGCGTCCCGGTGAGGAAATTTTGTCCGAGTTTGCGTTTGGCCTGCATCGGCTGGCTTCTTCTGGATTGAGGTTTGACAAGCTGGCAGCCTGTCGCAGCTTTTCAGGCCGGATTGCGACGGCGCGTATAGCCGGTGATTTCAAAATCACTGCCACACGGCGTCACCGTCACATTGTCGAGTTGCAGCGCTTCGCTGAGTCGTTCGATGCCCTGCCCGCCCACTGCCGGAACGGCTTCACGACCGCCAATGATTTTCGGCGCGATGAAAAACGTCACCTTGTCGGCCAGTTGCTGCTCGATGATTGAACCGGCCACTTCAGCGCCGCCTTCGACCAGGACGCTGGTCAGGTTCCGGCGACCGAGTTCCGCCAGCACCTGCGACAGATTGAGCAGACCGCCATCCGAAGCGACTCTGACGACTTCAACGCTGAGATTTTCAAAGGCCAGTTGGCGTTCATCGGTCGTGTCGCCTGAATCGGAATAGATCGGGAAGCCCATGTTATCAATCAGTTCGTGCCGCGCCGCAAAGATCAGCAGCGGCCATTCACGGGCCGATTGCACCAGCTTTGAATTAAGCGGCGTGCGCAATCCGGCATCCAGCACGACGCGCACCAGTGGACGATGGCGCGGCTGATGCGTCCGGTCAGTCAGCAGCGGATCGTCAGCCAGCACCGTGCCGACGCCAACCAGAATGGCATCAGCCGCGTGGCGCAGCGCCTGGCCTGCCTCGCGCGCCGGTTCACCGGTGATCCATTTTGAATCGCCGCTGCGCGTGGCAATTCGTCCGTCAAGCGAACAGGCTGTCTTGAAATGGACAAAGGGCAGCCCGGTCGTCACGAACTTCGCATACTTCTCATTGAGCCGCTGCGCCGTTTCTTCCATCAGGCCCACGCTGACTTCGATGCCCGCCTGTCGCAGCATTTCAAAACCGCGCCCGTTGACTTTCGGATTCGGGTCAATCATCGCCGCCACGACGCGCTTCACTCCGGCGTCAATCAGCGCCTGCACACAGGGCGGCGTGCGTTTGCCTTCGCCCTGATGCGAGCAGGGTTCAAGGCTCACGTAGACCGTTGCCCCGCGCGCTCGTTCACCGGCTTCATCGAGCGCCCAGGCTTCAGCGTGCTTCACATCATTGAAGCGATGAAAGCCGCGCCCGACGATTTCGCCGTCGCTGACGACCACAGAACCAACAAGGGGATTCGGACTGACCAGGCCTGTGCCCTGGGCAGCGAGTTCAAGGGTGAGTTGAATGTATTCGAGATCAGTCATTCGCCGGGCTTGTATTGAGGTGGATAATGAACTCCGATGGAGAGAAGACAGTCAGCGGCGAATTCCTGAAATCCTTCAGATCGCGCGTCACTATGGCATCAAGATTACCAAACAACGCGCAGGCAGCCTGAACAGCATCCTCGTAATCCGTGAAGGGAAGAATTTCCGCAGCAAGAAGAGTCTGTTGATCCAGCAGTGAAACCGATAATGTTTCGAGGATCTTCGAGACATACTGACGAGCCTGATCCGCCCCTTTCAATTTACGTGCGATGAAAAAAACATTGATCGGAGTAATCGGGGCAACAAAGGCTTCGATTTCGCCACGCCGGTGTGCCTCCCAGATCGAAGCCGCGTCTTCGGCAAAGCCTTCTCGATCAAGCAGCAAATCCAGAACGATGTTGGTATCGAGCAAAACCCGCATTATTTATACTTTTCCATCAGATAATCTGTGTATGCTTCCCTGATTTCATCATCCGCTGGCGCAGGTGAGACTGTCTTCAACACGCCGCGCAGTTCGTCGGCAGGAACACCCCGATATTTCTTTCGTTTGCCTTGACTGCGCAGACTTTGCGTCAACACTCTCAAAACCGTGACACGCTCCTCAAATGAGAGCGCAGGAATAGCGGCAATGATTTCCTGAACAGTCATGGCTTCACCTCACTCAAACAACCCGTCAACGTAAGCGTGCGGGTCGAATACTACCAGATCATCCGCTTTCTCACCGATGCCGCAGTAACGAATCGGCAGGTTGAGTTCCTTGGCGATGGCGACGGCGATGCCGCCTTTGGCAGTGCCGTCGAGTTTGGTCAGCACCAGTCCGGTCACATCCGCTGCCTTCATAAACTCGCGGGCCTGGCTCAGCCCGTTCTGGCCGGTGACGGCATCAATGACGAGCAGCGTTTCGTGCGGGGCGGACGGCACTTCGCGCGAGGCGATGCGTTTCATCTTTTCCAGTTCGGCCATCAGGTTCGATTTGTTGTGCAGCCGTCCGGCAGTGTCCACGATCAGCACGTCTGAATTGCGCGCTCTGGCGGCTTTCAATGAATCGAACAGGACTGCCGCCGGGTCGGTGCCCTGCTTCTGCTGAATCAGCGGAACTCCGGCGCGTTCGGCCCAGACGGCAAGCTGGTCTGAAGCGGCAGCGCGAAAAGTGTCAGCCGCGCAGATCAGCACGTCATTGCCTTCGGCGCGGATGCGTTGCGCGAGTTTGCCAATCGTCGTCGTTTTGCCGACGCCGTTGACGCCGACAATCATCATCACATAAGGCCGCACGTCATCGGGCACGTTCGTTTCAGAGGCCACCCCGCGCGCGTGCGCTGCCTTTTCCAGAATGTCGAGCAGGTGCTGTTTGATGACGCGCCTGAGTTCGTCAACGTCGCTCAGTTGTTTGCGATCAACCTGGCGGCGCACGTCCTCGATGATTTCAAGCGTGGTCTGCACGCCGATGTCAGCGCCGATCAGGGCTTCTTCAAGCTCTTCGAGCGTCTGCGCGTCAATCTGCCGTTTGCCCTTGAAAACATCCTCGATGCGCCCGGCCAGGTTCTCGCGCGTTTTGGTCACGGCGCGACGAAACCGGCGCAGAAAGTTTTCATCCTCGACCGGCTCAGGTTCTGCCGCAACAGGCGCAGGCTTCGCCACAGGCTTTTCAATCGGCGGCGGCGTCACTGGCGCAGGCGGTGTGATCGGAGCAGGCGGTGTGACCGGAGCAGGCGGAATCACCGGCTTAACCGGTTCCGGTTCAGGCTGCCTCGCCGTCACAGGTTCCGCAACCGGAGGCGCAGTCTGAACCGGCGGCGGAACGGGTGCAGGCTGAACGGGAACTGGCGGAGGTTGAACTTGCGCAGGTTTGACCTGTTCGACCGGCTCAGGCGCGGCAGGTTCAGGCTCCGGCGGGCTGTTCAGATTGAGCGAAATAAAATCACTGCCACTTTTACGTTTCCAGAAAAGTCCCATAAAAACAGTTGTCAGTTGTCAGTCGTCAGTCGTCAGTTGCTGCTGATGCTGCGCGATGTCTCGAAGCGCAAAGCTCCGACTCATTCACACATCCTCTTCTCTTCTTCTTCTTCTTCCTCTTTCTTCTCTGTGCCTCTGCGCCTCTGCGTGAAACTTTAGCTCACGCAGAGGCGCAGAGAAGAAAGAGGAAGCGCGTGAGTCATCGCGCAGCAACTGACTACCGACTCTTTTTATCAATCACCAGCGGCCATCGCCTTTTCAGCGACATTCACTGAAGCGGCTCTGGCGTGAATTACATCTTTGGGATAGCGCCACAGCAGCACGGCTGAAGCGAGCGGCAGCACCGCCATCACCATCAGCGCGCTGACAAAGCCGAAGCGCACACTCATCACGCCCGTTACCGGAGCGAGCAGCGCGCCCGCGCCCCACGCAAATCCCATCATCAAAGCTGAAACGGTGCTCGCTCCGTCCGGCACCAGTCTTTGCGCCATCACGACGCTGACCGGAATCGGCAGATTCAGCAGCGTGCCGCCAAGCATCATCAGCAGATAACCTGTTGTGCCGTGCATTGACAGCGCCACGAGCAGCAGCGGCGTGGCCAGCAGCATCGCCAGCATTGAAACGCGCCGCGCCCCGAAACGATCAGCCAGCGCGCCGCCGAAAAAGCCGCCGACTCCGCCAAAAAAGAGAAAGCCGCCCAGAATCAGGCTCGCCGTCGTTTCAGGCACGCTGTTGTGCCGCAGCAGGAACGGCAGAAAGGTCTGAATGCTGACCGACACCGCCGAGCGCAGCACCACCGCAAAATAGAGCAGCGTCAGCGGCACCCACGCAGCCCGCAGCGATTCGCTCAAAGTGGGCGCATCGGCAGGCTTCTGCTTTCTTTCGAGCGCCGGGCAGAATTTCACCAGCAGCAGCCACATCGCCACGCCCCAGCCCATCGTGTACCAGGTGTGTTCCAGTCCGACTGCGCCAACCACCGCCGCAATGATGATCGGGCCGAGCGCGTAACCAACCGTTCCGGCTGATGAAAAGACCGACATCACCAGCCCCTGATTTCTGCCGCCGTCAGTGGTGGCAGAACGCGACACGAGCGCCGCGCTTTGCGGATGAAACACGCCGACGCCGATGCCGCCGACGACGATGATTGCCAGCAGCATCGGCACTGACGTGGCCAGCCCGATGCACGATAAAAAAACGGCGGCCACCAGCGGCCCGAACACCGACATTGATCGTTTCAGATAACGATCCGAGATCATCCCGTAAACCGGCTGCATCAGCGATGAACTGATGGTCAGAATCGGCGGAATCCACCCGGCCTGAGCCGGTGACAGTTTCAGTCTCAGCGCGACGAGCGGCAGCAGTTGAAAGATGAAGCTGGAATAGGAATCCAGCACCAGATGCGCCGTCGAAAGCAGTGAGATTGTCAGCTTGTCTCGTTTTTCCATCTCAGCGTTATCCGTTCCGGTTCGTCACGAACCGCAGGCCGCGATGAACTGCGCAAAAATCGCCTGCGAGAGCGCATCACGCTCCCAGGCGATTTCAGGATGCCACTGCACACCGAGCACAAAACGATCTGCGCGGGTGTCAGCGACGGCTTCAATAACTTCATCGTGCGCGCGTGCAATCACGCGCAGATGCCTGCCCACATCCTTAATGGCCTGATGATGACTGCTGTTGACGCGGGCCGCGCTGCCACCGGCCAGTTGCGCAAGAATCGAATCGGCCTCGATGCGAATGCTGTGCGACGCGCGGTAATACGCATTTCCCTGTTCGTGCTTGAGCGCGCCCTGCAACTGCGCTTCAAGATCCTGATAAAGCGTGCCGCCGCGCGCGACATTGAGCGACTGCATGCCGAAACAGATGCCCAGCACCGGCAGCTTTTGCTCTTCAGCGAGTTCAAGCAGGATCAGATCGGTTTCATCGCGTTCAGGAATGACCGTGCCGAGGCGCGGCAGCGGTTCCTCGCCATAACACGCCGGGTCAACATCGCTGTTACTGCCTGAAAGCAGCAGCCCGTCGAGGCGTGAGGCGAGCGCCGCGAGCATTTCGCGGTCAGCGATCAGCGGAATCTGCACCGGAATGCCTCCGGCAGCCGCGACAGCTTCGGCGTAATAACGACGCAGATAAAAGGTATTTTCCTTCAGATCCAGCCGCTCAGTGATTCCGATCAACGGTCTGACAGACGAGCGGCCCGGCAGGTTGGACTGATTGACAGCACTTGAAGGCACCAGCGTACTCCCATGACAACATTCGCGCGTGAGCAGTAAGCCGGAAGTGTAAGCGGCGGCAGGGGCCTTGTCAAAGATTGATTCAGCGACGGTCTGACGAACGATGAAGTCAGAATGATGAACGATGAATTATCAAACCAGCCTTCTGCTTTCATTCATCATTCATCGTTCACCATTCATCATTTCATCTTCGTCATTCCGTTCTCAGCGCAATCATCGGATCAACCTTTGTGGCCCGCCTGGCCGGAACGTAACAGGCCAGCAGCGCGACCAGGATGAGCGCCAGCGTGATTGCGGCGAAGGTCAGCGGGTCAGTCGCACTGATGCCAAAGAGCAGCTTTTCAAGCAGGCGCGTCAGCCCGAATGCGGCCAGCAGACCAGTCGCCGCGCCGGTCAGCGTCAGGCGCAGCCCCTGGCCAAGCACCAGGCTGAGCACATCACGCGGGCTGGCGCCGAGCGCCATTCTGATGCCGATTTCGTGCGTGCGCTGGCTGACGGCATAAGCCATCACCCCGTAAATGCCGACCGCTGCCAGCACGACCGCAATCACCGCAAACACGCTCAGCAGCAGCATCGAAAAACGCCGCCGCGCCAGCGAATCAGCCAGGCGCTGCTCCATCGTGCCGACATCGAAGACCGGCATTTCAGGATCAACCGCCTGAATCTCGCGCGTGATGACAGCGGTCAGACCTGCCGGGTCGGGAGTCGTTCGAATGACAAAATACATGCTGCGCGCCACATACTGCTCGAACGGAAAATAAACCGTAATCGGCGGTTCGTTTTCGGCGCTGTATTCTCTGTCGCTGCTGATGACGCCGACCACTTTGCGCCACGTACTGGCCTTGCCGCGCTGCAATCGTTTGCCAATCGGGTCTTCATTCGGCCAGAAGCGTTGCGCCAGGGCTTCGTCAACGATCACGGTTTCAGGTTCGCCCGCCTTGTCATGCTCATTGAAAAAGCGTCCCTGCTTCAGCCTGATGCCCATCGTGTTGAAGTAATCAGGGCTGACGATGCGCACGTTGGAAATAATCAGTTCCTGGGCGGCTTTCGGAACGTAGCCATCAATCGTGATCGGCTCCCAGGCAAACGCCACCGTACTCATTGGCAGCGAATAGGTGATGCCAACCGATTCGACACCGGGCAGTGCGCGCAGGCGTTCAGTCGCCCGCTGAAAGAATGAAGTGATTGATTCAGGCTTTGCGTAGCGCGTCGCGGGCAGCGACAGGCGCATCGCCACGACGTGATGCGGATTGAAACCCGGATGAGCATTCAGAATGCGCTGATAACTGCGAATCAGCAGCCCGGCGGCAATCAGCAGCACCAGCGACAGCGCGACTTCAAAAATCACCAGCAGCTTGCGCGACAGCAGATGACCGTGTCCCGCCGCGCTGCCGTCGCCGCTGCGCCCGCCTTCCCTGAGCGTTTCGTTCAAATCAACCCGCGAAGAGCGCCACGCCGGAGCCAGGCCGAAAATGATTCCGGTCAGCAATGCCACCGCGAAGGTAAAAATCAGCACGCGATAATCAATGCCGATTTCGTGAAGGCGCGGAATATTGGCCGGGCCGAAAATCTGCATCGCTCTGACCGCCAGCCACGCGACCATCAACCCCGCCAGCCCGCCCATCACTGCCAGCAGCAGGCTTTCAGTCAGCAGTTGCCGCACCAGGCGCAGCCGCCCGGCTCCGACCGCCGCGCGAATCGCCATCTCCTTCTGCCTGACGGCAGCGCGGGCCAGCAGCAGGCTCGCCACATTCGCGCACGCAATCAGCAGCACCAGCCCGACCGCGCCCGACAGCAGCGGCAAAGTCTGCCTGACATCACCAACGACCTGCGCCAGCAGCGGCACCACGCTGATGGTCAGGCGACCGTGCGGCGGATAATTTTCAGGGTACTGCTGTTTCATGCGTCCGGCGATCACGTCCATATCGGCCTGCGCCTGCGCGACCGTGACGCCCGGTCTGAGCCTGCCGAAGATATTGAAATCCTCGTTGCCGCGATTCGGGCGGGCGCTGGCGGGCATCGGCAGGGGCAGAAACAGATCGGCGCGTTCGATGCTGTTGACGGCGGGCATCACTTCTCTGGTCAGCGTAAAGCCTGCGGCCAGAACCCCGGTGATCGTCAGGTTGTTGCCGTTGAGCGTGATTGTTTTTCCAATCACTGCCGGATCTGAACCGAACCGGCGCTGCCAGAAACCGTGACTCAGGATGACTGTTGCAGGCTTGCCGGGTTCATCTTCTTCAGGCAGAAACAGGCGTCCCTGGGCCGGTTGCGCGCCAAAGAGCGGCAGAAACGATGACGACACCCGCGCGCCGTCAATGTGTTCGGGGCCGCCCTGCCCTGTCAGGTTGTAGCTGCCGCCAATCGCCACCGCGACCTGCTCGAAGACCTGATTTTCGGCTTTGATGTCGAGGTACTGTCCCGGTGAAAACCAGTCCTGCTCGACATTCAGTCCTGGCGAACGATTCCACAAAATGACCAGCCTTTCAGCGTCACGATAAGGCAAAGGCCGCAGCAGCAGCCCGTTGATGACGCTGAAAATGGCGCTGACCGAACCGATGCCGATGGCCAGCGACAGAATAATGACCAGCGTAAAGCCGGGCTTTTTCAGCAATGTTCGCGCACCGAAACGCAAATCCTGCCAGAGTGTGTGCATACGCGCTCCTGATTCGATCTGAGTTGAAGGTGGCTGTAACCAAATTCCGTGCCAGCCTGTTGTCTCGATAATACTTCGGAGTCAGGCACTTTGTTCGCGCAAAGATAAATGTCAGGAATTAAAGGTGTGCAGTTATGGGAATGCTCAGTCTCAAAATCGAAACGCCTGCGGAGTGAAACCTGCGAAATGAAAAGGATGTCTCACGCCGCAGGCGCAGCGGCACAGAGGAGAATCTGTATTCCAGGTGGCGAATGAAGATTGAGCGTCAGGCAGGCGCTTCAGGACAGGACTTCAAAGCCGTTCGAGATAATCAGCACCAGCGCGCCACTCTGAGTAAAGACCTTTTCGTGAACGCTGCCGGGCAGGGCGCATTGAAAATCACCAGGGCCGTAGATTTCATTTCCGATGCGAAAATCACCTTCCAGCACCAGGCATTCTTCAATGCCGAAATGGCGATGGCGAATAACTTCAGCACCGGGCTGCATGCGCAGCAGCAGGCTGACTGAACCACTGCTTTTGTCCTCAAAGAGAAACTTCGCGTCAATTCCTTCTGAGTAAGGAACCCATTTCCCTTCATTGGCGCGGACGTGAAAGATTTCCTTCAGCGCGGCGTTCATCACCGGCGAAGCGGTGGCGTACCTGGTGACTGAAGCTGGCGGTTTCAGATCGTTGAGGCTGGCCATCAGTTTGTCTTTGGCGTCGGCAGGCGGTTCGGCTTCAGGCGCGGCAAAGGCGAGGGTGGCGACGGCTTTTTCAAAAGCGTGCAGATCGGCGGCGCTGGCCGCATCTTCGGCCAGCAATGACTCAAAGGCCCGCGCTTCGTGCTGACCAAGCGCGCCCAGGGCGTAGAGGGCAGCCAGTTCCTGACTTTCTTCAGTGACTGCGTCGTGACGGTTCATACATTTCCTTCCAGAGCCGGGCCAAGCATCTCTCTGAGTTTGAGCATCCCGAGGCGAATCCTGGTTTTGACTGTACCAAGCGGCAGATTAGTTTGCAAAGCAATTTCGCTGTGGCTCAGGCCGCCGTAATAAGCCATCTCGATCAGTTCGCGCTGCTCTGGTGAAATTGAGCCGAGGGCCTGGCGCACGAGCACCCGGCGCTCTGAAATTTCGGTGGCTTCTTCCGGGCTGGAACTGCTCGCGCGGGCATCGCCCACGACTTCGAGCGGCTCGCGGCGCTGCCGATCCTGCCAGCCCGAACGCAGGCGGTCTATCGCCCGGCTGCGCGCAATCGTCATCAGCCACGCCATCGCGGAACCACGCTGCAAATCATAACTGCCAGCCTGACGCCAGACCTGGGTGTAGACATCCAGCATCACTTCCTCAGCAGTCGCGCGGTCATTCAGGATGCGCAGGGCCAGCCCGAACACCACCCGGCTGGTGGCATCATAGAGCGTCCCCATCGCGGCCTGATCTCCGCTGGCGATGGCGCTGATCAGCTTTGTCCAGTCCTGATCGCCCACGCGCTGAGCGCCCGTTTCACGGATTGAGGACAATGAGGGTGTTTCCATAAGCATCAACAGTCGCACCATCTGTTCCGGCTGGCCTGCCCGGCCTGTCCGAATCATTTGTCTCGAAGGTGAGAAGCTTTGGGCTGCGACCAGCAGGATGATAGGACAAATGAAGGCTGATTACCAGATTGTCACGGTTTTCACCCGGTTGGCAATTTGCTGTCCCCGGTCAATCACGCCCTTCGGGAAACGGTGTTTGAAGTCCGGCTTTGGCTCAATGGCGTTAAGTCAAGCCGGAACCGGACAGGAAGAGAGATGACGGAACAGCCGGAAATAACGGAACACACGAAAGCAGAACTGAACAAGATCAGACCTGTTCCGTCTGTTCCGTTATTTCCGGCTGTTCCGTCATCTCTCTGTTGCCGGACTCCGCACACCGTCTCACTGAGAGCGGGTTTCACCCGGCGTTCTGTAGCTGTCAGTTTGTCATTGAGAAAAGTGAACCGGCCCGGCATTGCCCCGCGCTGCTTGCTGGCAGGGACGCGCCGGTAGTAGTATCCGGGCCGCAGTTCCGTCACTCGCACACAGGCAATTGACCGGCAGTTTTTCCATTCCTTCACTACCAACTTCGGAGGTCGCAATGACAGATCACCACAATCCGCACAACAGCCGCAGAAGCTTTATTCAGACCGCCAGCCTCGCCGCAGGCAGCGCGGGACTGCTCACTGCCGCTTCATACAATCGCGTCCTCGGCGCGAATGATCGCGTGCAGATGGCCATTATCGGCGCAGGCGGGCGCGGCCAGGACGTTATGAAAACGTTTCAGAGGGTCGGGGGCGATCACGTCGAATTCATCCAGGTCAGCGATGTGTACGAACCGCGCCAGACCGAAGCCCTCAAATCCTGTCGCGCCGGGTCGAAAGCAACCTTTGATTACCGCGAAGTGCTCGGCAACAAGGAAGTCGTCGCCGTCCTCAATGCCACGCCCGATCACTGGCATGCGCAGGTCGTAATGGATGCGGTCGCGGCGGGCAAGGACGTGTACACCGAAAAGCCTTTTGCCCTTTCCATCGAACAGGGCGCGCGCATCGTCAAGGCCGTGCGCGCCACCAGGCAGATTGTGCAGGTCGGCATGCAGCGCCGCAGTTCAGAAATGATTCGCGGCGCGAAGAAACTGATTGAAGACGGCGTGCTCGGTGAAATCGCGCTTGCCCGCGCGCAATGGTACTGGAACCGTCCGGTGGATCTGAGCCGGATGAAATTCAAGGGCAAACTCGACTGGGATCGCTTTCAGGGGCCGGCCAAAAACCGTCACGAACTGACGCCGCCGCGTTTCTTTGCGTGGCGCAGTTTCTTTGATTACAACGGCGGCCATATGACCGATCAGGGTACCCACCTGATGGATGTCATTCAGTGGTTCTGCAACGATGGCAAGCCGCCGAAATCAGCCGTCTGCCAGGGCCTGATCTGCATGCAGACCTTTGGCGAAGTGCCCGACACCTTCAGCGCCGTCTTTGAATATCCGACCTTCCTGGCGACGTGGACGCTGTCTTACGCCAATTCATACGAAGACAGTTGGAAGATCACCATCCAGGGCAAAAAGGCCACGATGGTGCTTGATGATGACGGTTATCGCGTCTATCCCGAAGTCTGGAAGCGTCCGAACATTCCGCCCGCCACGATGCATGAATTCAGGGGCGGCATTCCGACCGATCCGCACGTCGCCAATTTCCTGGAGTGCATCAAATCCCGCCGCGAACCAAACGCTCCGGTCGAAGTCGGACACAATGCCGTCGCCGGGCCGCATCTGGCCAATCAGGCGTTCCTGCAAAAGAAACGCGCCGTCCTTGATGAAGGACTCTTTGCCAGGTTGTAGATCGGTTTTCAATTGCGTATCCGGGAATGTGGCGCGATTCTGGCAAATCGCGCCACACTCTCTGCTCAGGATGAACAGGACTGACAGCCGTCAGTCAGTCCATTAAAGCTGATCTGGCTGCTTCTCCCTGTTCATCCTGTCAATCCTGTCCATTTCCCGCCTTTTTCAGGGGACTGAATTTTTACCCGGAGTCTGCTATCTTTTCCGGCACTTTTTGTCTCCATGCAGAGTGTGATCAATTCAGGAAACGATTATGAATGCTCCGGCGCAACAACTGACATTTCGGGAAGTGCTGCAACTGACCGCCTTTCGCCGTTTATGGTTTGGTCAGATTGTCAGCCTGTTCGGTGATTTTCTGGCGATCTTCACGCTGCTGACCGTCGCGGCCTACCGGCTGCACGGCACGGCGGCGCAGGTCACGATGATCAGCATCGCGTTTATGATCCCGTTTGCGTTCATCGGCCCGGTGGCCGGAGTTTTCGTTGATCGCTGGAATCTGAAACGGACGATGATCACGAGCGATCTGTTGCGCGCCGGGCTGGCGCTGATGCTGGTCTTTGCGCCGAATCTCAACAGCATCTACGTCATTCTGTTTCTGCTCAGCGCGGTGTCAGCCTTCTTCATTCCGGCTCAGTCGGTCACGCTGCGCAACATCGTTCCCCCGCACGGCCTGCTCGGAGCCAATGCGCTGATGCAGCAGGTCATGCAGATCATTCGCATCATCACTCCGGCCCTGACCGGATTGCTGGTCAACTGGCTGGGCGAAAAAACGGTTTATGCCATAGACAGTTTCAGCTTCGTCTTTTCAGCCGCGATGATTGCGTCCATTGTCATCAATCGTCAGATGGCTGCCCCTGCCCCGCAGCAAAAGGCGACCGTCAATTCGATCATTCACGACCTCGGCGCAGGCATGCGGTTCATCTTCACGCACGCCAGCATTTCGTTTGTGATGATTTCAATCACGGCAGGCATGTTCGCCATCAGTTCCTTCGGGCCGCTGATTGCCGTTTACATCCGCGATTACCTGACGCCGGGCGAACAGTTGCTGCAATTTATTTATCGCTTTACGAGCGACGATACGCCCTCGCACGCGCGTGAAATCATCTTCGGGCTGATCAATGCGCTGATTGGCGTCGGCATGATTTTCGGCACGCTGTTCATCAATCGCTTCGCGCGCACCCGCTCAAAAAGTCGGCTGGTCATTGAAGGTCTGCTTGGCATCGGCTTGTCAGTGGTGCTGATGGCCGCGTTTCCGAGCGTGTGGCTGACGGCGCTGGCGAATTTCGGCATCGGCATCGGCGCGGCGCTGATTATGATTCCGTCACAGACGCTGATTCAGCAGGAAACGCCGATGGAACTGGTCGGGCGCGTCAGCAGCAGCGTCTGGTCGCTGCTCTCGGTAGCGCAACTGGTCGGGCTGGTGCTGTCAGGATCGCTGGCGCAGAGGCTGGGCATCATCCGGCTCTTTTATCTGAGCGCAGGTTTTCTGGTGCTGATTGCGGTCTTCGGCCATTTCAAATTACAGCGCACACCGGCAGCGCAACACGCGACTCAGCCACGTTAGCTGAATCAATCACCTGTTCACAAGGAACGCAGGCGTCCCGCCTGCTCTCCTTTCATCCCTGCTTTTCATCAAAGCCCCGATCCCGGAAGTCAGGCAGGCGAGACGCCTGCGCTCCCTGTTAATGCTCCTTGTTAATGCTCCCTGTTGAGGTCTGATTGACGCCTGTTTTGCGGCGGCGTACACTGCGCGCCAGCAACTCATCACTCAATTATTTCCGGCGTGCGGCTCAGGGTCATTCACCCTGATTCAGGCATCTCTCACTGCCGGAACCTGACAAGGAGAACACAATGGCCTCGCTCGGTTTTTTGTCCGGTCTGTCTGCTGGCGCTGCGACTCGCAAAATAATTCGCGCCTGGGTTTCGGTCTGTCTGCTGCTGATTCCGTTCAGTGCGCCTCAGGTGACGGCAGCGACTTCGTGGAATTACACGGCGCTTGGTGATTCAATCGCCTTCGGGCTTTATGCGCCGCCGGGCAAAGGCTACGTGCCGCTGTATGCCGGTTATGTGGCCACTGACAATCGCGTCAGTGTGAAGCTGACGAATCTTGGCGTGCCGGGCTGGACGAGCGCCGATCTGCTCTCAGCCGTCAGAGCAAATATTCTGTTCCGCGTCTCGCTGGCCGGGTCATCAGTCATTACGCTCGACATTGGCGGCAACGACCTGCTCAATGCGCGCGATAAATACAAGGCGCGCACCTGCGGCGGCACTGACAATCAGAACTGCCTGCGCAGCGCGGTCACGACCTTCAAGGCCAACTGGAGCGGCATCCTCACTGAAGTGCTGTCACTGCGCCGCGTCAGCAACACGATCATCCGCACGATGGACATCTACAATCCGTTCGTCAGGGCCGACAAGGCGGCTGACACCTGGCCGGGCGATCAGGGCAATGATTTTGTTGTCCTCAAACCTTACCTGGATGAAATCAACAGCTACATTGCCAGCAGCAGCGCCGCGAGCGGCATTCCCAGCGTCAAAGTTTATCGCGCCTTCAATGGCCCGAATGGTGACGTTGATCCGGGCAGCCTCGGTTACATTGCCTTTGACGGCTATCATCCGAATGGTCGCGGTCATCAGGTGATTGCCGATCTGTTCAGAGGCGCGGGCTACGCTCCGCTGCGGCCATAATCGCCGGATCAGCAGCAACAAAGAGAGACAACGGAACAGACGAAAAGTTCAGGCTGAGTTCAGGTCTGCTTTCCTTATGTTGCGGTTCATTCAGTCTGTGCTGTTGTCTCTCTTCGCTTCCGATATTGTGCGCTCTGATTCAGTCCTGTGCGGCAGGCCATTCGGTCTTGGGTCGGAAGTTGTAAGGCAGAAAGTGCTGATTGATGGTCGCGCTGTTCCAGCGTGTGACTTTGGCCATCCGGGTTTTGTCGAGCAGTCGCAGCGGGTCGGTCAGCCGCGAGTAGTTGATGAAGTCCTGCCACGTTCCCGCAAAGCGGCGCGGCCAGCCCTGACGCACGCCAAGCGGATGATCAGCCAGGCGTCGGCCTTCTTCAGAGAGTTTGCGAAAGGTGCCTTCGTTGTACTGCCGCAGCGTGATCGGCTGATTGACGGGATAATAATTTCTTTCGGCATCACCCGCGCCTGCCACGATCTTCAAATCCTCCCACCCGACCGGCAGTGATCCGTGCTTGCCCCACTGCACATTGATGCGCGGTCGCAGGCCGTGCTGTCGCGCATCCTGCAAAGCGGCTTCACCGCCTTCGAGAATGCGCCCGTGAAAGTACGTCAGGATTTTTTCGATTGACTGCTGATCGGCTGAATACTGCACCCACATCAGTTCGTGATCGCACGGATCGTTGTCTTCAGGAAAATCAATGTCATCGGCCCAGAAGAAATGATAAGCAATCAGGCGTTTGTCGGGATGCAGGATGACGGCGAAATCCTTCAGCGGAAAAAATTCCGTCGGCGTTGTGTACAGGCGCGGCGCAAAACGTCGCACCAGTTGCCATTCCGCCGCTGTCAGATCACGCGGGGCATCAAGCGCCAGCGTGCGCGCATATTCGCGGCTCGCTTCATCCAGACAGCGTTTTTCATGAAACCTGACGCCCTGTGCGTGATGAGCGGCGGCAGTGTCAGCAACCTGCTGCGCCAGTAATTGAGACGCCAGCAGTAAACAATTCAGCCAGAACAGAACGGCGCGACGCAAATTCATCCCTGTTTGTCTCCTGTCCAGAACAATGCCCGCCGGACAAATGTAAAAGGCGCACTGACAGGCGGGCGCAGGATAAATTACGCCTGCCTGTCAGTGCGCCTGAAGTCAGCGATGCCTGGAGGTGCAGTTTCAGCCCGGATTTCAATTGCGTATCCGGGAAGCGTGGCGCGATTTGCCCGCAGTCGCGCGGCATCCGTCATCGAACCATTGCGTGAGTGGCGCGACTGCGGGCAAATCGCGCCACGCTTCCCGGATACGCAATTGAAATCTGATTTAGAAATAGAACTTCAATCCAAGCTGAACCAGACGCGGGTCACGCGTGCCGGTAATCTGACCGAACAGCGTGCTGGTGCGCGTGGTATTCACGGAACTGGGGTTCGTATGGTTGAAGATATTGAACATCTCGGCCCGGAACTGAAGCTTCATCGTTTCCCGGATTTTGATGTTCTTGCCCAGCGTCAGATCCCACCGGCCATAACCCGGCCCCAGGACGACGCCACGACCGGCATTGCCCGGACGGGTAACTCCGGTCGGAACTTCAGCAAAGGCGCTGGTATTGAACCACTGCGCAATCGTATGCGGTGCGCCGCTGTTCGGATCGCCAATCATATCCGGGCGCGGGCCGGATGCGCTCGGCCCCAGGAAGCCCAGCGCCGCCGGGTCAATGCCTGAGGTCGTCACCGTCAGCGGCGTGCCTGCGGCATAAGAGGTAATGCCGGACAACTGCCAGCCGCCAAACACATGCCCCACAAATCCTTCCTGCTTTCTCAGCCAGGGCAGTTCATAGACATAGCTGACCGTCAGCACGTGTCGGCGATCCAGCGAAGCCGGGCCGTAATCGGCTTTGAAGTTGTAAGGATTCTGCGGCGCATTGCTGCGGTCACTCTGATTATCAGTCAGGTTGTGCGCCCAGGTGTAAGCGGCCTTGACCAGTGAACCGCCGCTGAACCGTTTTTCAAGCGCCACCTGCAGCGAGTTGTAATTTGAATTGAACCAGTTCTGTGGCGCATTGATCGCCACGTAACCTTTGTACGGTCTGACGGCGTTGAGTTTTGGCGTGGTTGCCGAAGTCACCTGTTCACCGGGCTTGACCAGACCGGCGGCCTGAGCCACACCGGGAGCGATCAGATTCAGGTCAACTATGCCGAGCAGATGTGTCCCTTTCGAGCCGAAATAACCAACGTCAATGACCAGCCCTTTCAGCAGTTCACGCTGCACGTCAAGGCTCCACTGCTGCACATACGGCGTATTGGTGTCATACGGCGTCCCGCGCAGCGAAAGCGGGGCGGCGGAAACGTTCGGCACGCCTGAGCCTGGATTATCAAGCCGCGTGTTGCTGATGTTGATGCTGCTGATGAGCGGCGGATTGGCAAAGATGTTCTGCTCAACGATGCCAAAGAGCGTCGTGTCATAGCTGATGCCATAACCGCCGCGCACCGCCGTTTTACCATTTCTGAAAGGATCCCACGCAAACCCGAAAACGGGCGCGATGTCCTTGTAACTTTCATCGGCGACCTTCTGCCCGAAAGGCGAGTTTTTGCCCGCAATCACCAGGCCGTTGAGCGGATCGCCCGTGCCGGGAACACGATTGCCGCTGGCGTCAATCTGAAACGCCCTGCTCGGATCATAGAACCTCGGATTGAAGTTGGTCAGGTTGTTGTCGGCATCATACGGCTGACGGAAGAGCGAGTACCGCACACCGAGATTGAGCGTCAGGTTTGACTTCATCCGAAAATCATCCTGCACATAAAACTCAATCTGTTTGGCGCGCACATCGGGCGTG
The DNA here is from genome assembly GCA_046331565.1 of Blastocatellia bacterium. Taxonomy (GTDB): domain Bacteria; phylum Acidobacteriota; class Blastocatellia; order RBC074; family RBC074; genus DASRDU01. Next base: position 800,392 of record JAXLQP010000001.1, on the reverse strand, counting down.
AAATCAAGTGAATCCTGCGTGAAGGTTGACACCCTGCCAAGCAGGAAATTGGCCCACTGCTGCTGCGCGGCGGTGGTGCCGGTCGGACGCGGCGTGGTCGCAAAACTGAAGCTGCCGACGTTGTTGCCACCGGCGTTTTCGGTCTTCTGATAATGATGGAAGCTGAATCCGGTCTTCAGCGTGTGACGACCCAGAACCTTTGTCAGGTTGTCATAGATGTTGTGATTCCGGTTGAAATCATCATACGGCCCGAACCCGCTCACGCCGCTGTAGCCCGGTGAAATGCTCGGAATGCGGTCAAGCGTGGTGGCAAAGGGCAGCGTCGGATTGATGTCCGGTGAGTTGGCCTTGAGATTCAGTCCGGTCGGGCGACTGATGATTGCGCCATACGAATAGGCATAGCCGATCTCATTGAAGAGCGTGGGGCTGAAGCTCTGCACGCTGCGCACCAGCCAGCTCCGGCCCGGCGAATCGGTTTTGGTGGAAGCCACACCCGGCAGCGCATTGCCCGTAAACAGCCCGCCCGGCTCTTCGGTCGGGATGGTGTCGTTCAGATACCGCAGGGCCACCGTGAACCGCTCGCTGAAATTGTGATCGAGACGCAGCAGTTCCTGCCGGTGATTGTAGATGTTGCGGACTGAACTGTTGAGCGTGTTGGTGCCTGCATTGGGCAGCGGCAGTTTGCTGTAAATGTCCCTGATGTAAGCCGCCGCCACCGGATTGATGCTGGTGATCTGCGTGGCGGTCTGCGTGCAGGTATTGCCCGTTGAGGCGACACAAACGGGAGAAGAGAAAATCCCCTGCCGCTCATTGGCCGTCGGCACGCTGGCGATGAAGTTGCTGTAGGTAATCACCCGCCGAAACTCCTCCGAGAAGAAGAAGAATGTCCTGTTGCGGCCTTCGTTGTAAGCGAGCGGGCCGAACACCTTTTCAGGAAATGTCACCGGGCCGCCGATGGTGTAACCGAAATTGTTGTACCGCAGCGGCGCGCGTTTGGCCTTGCCATCTGAAGTTTTAGCCGCATTCGGGTTGGCATTCTGAAAGAACGGATTCGCATTCAGCACATCATTGCGGAAGAACTCATAAGCGCCGCCGTGAAACTGGTTGCCACCGGATTTGGTCACGACATTGATGTGTCCGGCAGCATCGCGCCCGTATTCCGCGCTGTAGTGATTGCGCAGCACCTTGAATTCGGCAATCGCATCCACGCTTGGATAATTGAGCAGTGTCAGGTTCGAGCCGCGATCAATATTGTCTGCGCCATCCACCGTGTAACTGTTCTGGCTGTTGCGCCCGCCATTAATCGCAAAGCTGACGACGTTGGTCTGCCCCGAAGGATTGGTCGTGCCAATGTAAAGCTGATCGCTGGCGCCCGAACTGACGCCGGGCATCAGCGTCACGAGTTGCAGGTAATTGCGATTGTTGAGCGGCAGTTCGCGGACTTCAGCCCCGCTGATGAGGCCGGTCTGCGTGGCGGTTTGCAATTCGACCTGCAACGGCGCGGATTCAACCGTGACCACGTCCGTGACCGCGCCGACTTCCAGCGTCATGTCAACGGTGAGCCGGTCATTGACGTTCAGTTCAATGCCGCTTCTGGTCAGCGTCTTGAAATTCGCGGCTTCGACTGTCACCGAGTAATGCCCGGTCAGCAGCAGCGGAGCCGCGTAAGCGCCATCGCTGTTGGTCGTGATGGTGCGCACGACGATATTCTTATCGGTGTCTCTGATGGTGACTGTGGCTCCGGCCACTGCCGCGCCGTTGGCGTCCTTCACCAGACCGACAATGCTTCCGGTAATGTCCTGAGCCAGAACAGTTCCTGAGAGAACGAGAAGACACAACAACGCAAGTACGGAGCCTGTCCGTCTGAGTAGCAGAGAAAGATTCATATTTGCTCCTTTGATAACGATGAGGGTTGCGCAGCTAACAGGCTTTTACAGGCAAGCATTATTCCATTGCGACCCGACCAGGCCGGGCGCTGAACCGGGCTTTCGTTCACTCTGTATCTGACTTGCTTTCAGCAGTTAGATGGCTGTTGTGGTGAACCAGGCAGGTCGTGAATTTCGGGATGTGGTTTACCGCGTACAAAAAATCCGATTCCTGATCCGAAAAAATGGATCAACCGCTGCGGCTGCGGCACGCTCAGGTTGTGGCTGAAGCTTATTACTGCGCGCCGGTCGCTGTCTGAATTTGCAACGCATCGCGCACGCGCAGCAGGTAATCTCCCTGCGGATTTCTGTCAGAAATCTTCACTGAGCTTTCGTAGGAAAAGAGAACGAATCCGCGCGCGCCGAGTTGTCGCGCGGCGCTGATTTTGGCCAGTGACCCATTGACCGGCTGCTGCCACGCGCCGATGCCCGCCCAGACCTGCAAACCATCGCGCACTGAGGCGGCTTTGACCGCACCGGCAATCTGACCGCTGAACAGTTCAGTGTCAGTCGTGTAAGCCATCGGGCAGACGACATCGAGCAGCCCGCGCCGCAGCCACAGCTTCCAGTCCTGAAAGCGGTGATTGAAGGCATCATCGTCATTGGCCCACACCGCCGCTGAAACCACGACGTTCGCCTTGCGCGCCTTGACGCCCGTGTAAATGCGCTCGACCACATCGGTCACCTGATCGCGCTGAAACTGCGCGTACCGCTCCGGCCAGGCGTTGGCGTAAATCAGCGGATCGTCCTCGGCCAGTTTCGCCAGGCGTTCGCGTTCCTTTGCATCAAGACTCTTTTCCAGTTCGCTGCGGAAGCGTTCAAGTGACGTGCGGCTGTAATCAAACTGCGGATTCGGATAGCGGATGTAATCAAAGTGCATTCCGTCCACGTCGTAACGTTCCAGAATGTCCATCCACACGCCGTAAAGCTGTTCTTTCACCGCCGGGTGCGCGGGTGAAAGATAGAGGCCTTCAAGTTCATCGGTGCTGCTCTGCGCGAGCGACAGGATGCGCTGAAAATAGTTCGGCGCTTTCGGATTGCCTTTGTAAAGTTCAAAGCCGAGTTGTTTCGGCACGGCCAGCCATTCGGGGTGCTTCCAGATCACATGCTCCTGGGATTTCGGCAAATCCTTCGCGTCCGCGACCAGAAACGCATTGATCCAGGCATGCACCTTCAATCCGGCGGCATGCGCCTGCTGAATCGTCAGGCCGAGCGGATCAAAATTCTGATCAGCGCCTTCAAGCAGCATCGCGCGCGGTTCCCACCGTGACTGGTAATAAGCATCGCCGCGCCCGCGCACCTGCACAATCAGATCAGTAAAGCCGGCCTCTTTCGCCCGCCGCACCATTTCCGTCACCGATTCCGGCGAAACCAGCGCCGTGCGCACCACCCACAACGCGCGCACTTCGCCCGGCGGCGCAGGCGCAATGACCAGCGACGCAGGCAGCGAATTGGGCGCTGCCGCTTTCTGAATCGGCAGCACCGCGCTCAGCAGCAGCGCGGCATAGGCCAGCACCAGCAGCACTGAGCGCCGCACAAATTTTGCACCTGTTTTTCTGACGCGCATGGCTGTCATCTTCTGCTGATCAGCAGCGAACGCACCGGGAGGATGGTCATCACTGCTGCGGGAGTCGGCTGTCTTCGTCTGACTGGCTTACTGCACCGGGTACATTAATCAATCGGAGCCGGGTTTGCCACTGATTTTTTTTGCCTCATCAATAAAGCAGGTACTTCCGGCGAATGGCCTTGAAAGCGTCAAGCTCGGTTTCCCACACCTGCCGCAAGGCCTTCGCTTCGGCTCCCATTTTGAAGGCATCGTAAATTTTCTGATTCACCAGCAGCCGGTTGAATTTGTCCGCCGCAAAATCCTTCGGATAAAGCCGGAGCAGTTGCACCGCCATTTCAAGGCCCGTTGTCACCGGCTCGAAGCTGCGCCGGTCAGTGATGATGATGTTCACGCCGCCGCATTCGGCGTCTTTATGCACGCTCGCTTTCGGCGTAAAGCGCACGGGCACAAAACGCACGCCGGGCAGTTTCGCATTGTTCAGGGCGTCAGCCAGTTTGCGCCCGTCAATCCACGGCGCGCCGACAAGTTCAAACGGCGTGTCAGTGCCGCGCCCGACTGAAACATTCGTCGGTTCAAGCAGGCACACGCCCGGATAAAGCGCCGCTTCGGTCAGGCTGCGCATGTTCGGTGAAGGATTGACCCACACGAGACCGGTTTCATCGAACCACTGCTCACGCCGCCAGTCTTCAACTTTGACAATCTGCAAATCGGCGTTGATGCCGCGCTCCTTATTGAAAAGCTGCGCGAGTTCGCCAATCGTCATCCCGTGCCGGATCGGCATCGGATGAAAAGCCACGAACGAAAGCTTGTCGCGGTCAGCCACCGGCCCGGCCACATCCAGGCCGTTGATCGGATTGACGCGATCCAGCACGACAAAACGAATGTTGTTTTTCGCCGCCGCTTCCATCGCCAGCCCCAGCGTCGAAGGATAGGTATAAAACCGCGCGCCAATGTCCTGAATGTCAAAGACGAGCGTATCAATGCCCTTCAGCATTTCAGCCGTCGGCTGCCGCGTTTCGCCGTAAAGACTGTAAATCGGCAGCCCCGTCTTTTCATCAGTCGAATTGCCGACCTTTTCATCCATCACCCCCCGAATGCCGTGTTCAGGCGAAAAGAGCGCCACCAGCGTCACGTCCGGCGCCGCCTTCAGCAGATCAATCGTGCTGCGCCCTTCGCGGTCACGCCCCGTGTGATTGGTAATGAGACCAACGCGACGCCCCCTGAGCATCGAAAAATTGTCGCGCACTAAAACATCAATGCCGTTGAGTGATGATGAGCGCGCCGGTTCTGCTTTCATTACTCCGAAAGCAGGCGCATCCCCGCCGGAATACTGAATGACAATCGGCTTTGATGAGGCTGCCGGAACAACTGTCGTAAGTGACGCTGCCACAATTGAAGCCACGCGCCCGCGCAGACTGCCGACATCCGCAGGCTGTTTCGGATCAAGTTTCGGATGCACGCGATTGCTCAGAAAAACAACAAACGTCCGCGTCGCCGGATCGAGCCACAAACCAGTGCCGGTAAATCCGGTATGCCCGAAACTGCCGACCGGAAACAGATCGCCGCGATTGGATGAATAACCAGTAAAAATGTCCCAGCCGATGCCGCGCGCGTTACCGTCAACCGCATTGCCGCCGCTCGGTCGCGCTTCGGTCATCCGCGCCACGCCGAGCGGACTCAGGATGCGCACGCCCTGATATTCGCCGCCGTTGAGAATCATCTGGCAGTAAATCGCCAGATCGTCAGCCGTTGAAAACAACCCGGCGTGACCCGCCACGCCGCCGAGCAGATATGAGCGCGGGTCGTGGACTTCGCCGCGCATCCAGTGTTCTTCGCCATCGCTCTTTTCGCCGGTGCTGGCGACCAGGCTTCTGCCGCCGCGCTTTTCAGTCGGAGCGATACGCGGTTGCAGATTCGCTGCCGGTCTGAAGCCGGTGTCTTTCATGCCGAGCGGGCGAAAGATATTTTCAGCGGCAAACTGATCGAGCGGCTGACCGCTCACGCGCCTGACAAGTTCGCCAAGCACGATGTAATTCACGTCCGAATAAATGAACTTCGATCCGGTTTCAGCAATGGGCGCGAGTTTCCAGATATTTTCCAGCGCCTTTTCCGGCCCCTGCTGATAATCCTCAATCGCGTTGTCGGGCATCAGGCCGGAACGATGCACAAGCAACTGCTCAACGGTAATGTTCTTTTTGCCCGCGTCAGCAAATTCGGGAATGTAGCGCGCCACCGGATCACCAAGCCTGACCATTCCGCGCTCAACCAGAATCATCACCGAGGTCGCCGTCGCCACAACTTTGGTCAGCGAGGCGAGATCGAAAATCGTGTCGGGCGTCATCGCTTCAATTTTCGGTTCCAGCGCGCGATTGCCATAAGCGCGCCGCCACACAACTTTGCCCTGCCGCCCGACCAGCACGACCGCGCCGGGCAGTTGCTTTTTCGCAATGTCAGCCTCAACCGCCTGATCAATGTAAGCAAGCTGTCCCGGTGACATTCCAACTGACGAAGGCGAAGCCGCCGGCAGGGTGTTCGGCGTCTGAGCCGCCACAAGCGAAGTCAGGAGCAATCCGATCAGCAGGGCGTGTGAAATGTATCTGACCGCACTGGTCATACGCGAGGTCTCCTTTGATCCTGTTCGGTAAAACTGAAAATCAGGCAGTTCATCAACAGCTTCGCCGCTGCCCTGAAGTGGCCGCAGCGTTCATCCTTAAGTCTCGTTGCATGCGTGGTGAAAGTCAAAAGTGGAACAGGACGGGAAGCCGTCGCGCAATGAGATTAAGGCCAGGGCTTCAGACCGGCATTCCTTGCTGGCAATTGAGCCTGGTCACGTCAGCGCGCTTATGAAATATTCAGCCCCTGGGTACGCACGCTTCCAGCGTGCTGTATTTCGCGGACACAACGCCTGCCTGAAACCCGGCACGCTGGAAGCGTGCGTACCCAGGGGGCATGAATTGAGCCTGTCACGTCAGCGCACCCATGAAATATTCAGACGCTTCTGTTACACTCCCTGCGGTTTCCCTGCCGGATGTAAAAATTTGCGGAGGTTGGCAATGAATAAAACCGTTGTGCTGGTAGCAGAAGATAACGCTGACGCCAGAGATCTGTTGTCTGTCCTGCTTGAAGAGGAAGGATTCGTCGTTGTGACGGCGAACGATGGTGAAAAGGCTCTCCAGTTGCTCGATGAAATCAGACCAGATGTGATCGTCACTGATCTGCTGCTGCCGCTGGTCGGCGGTGGCGATCTGATCCGGTATGTCAGAAAGCGGGCGGATCTGGCCGATGTCCCGATTGTTGTCACGTCAGCTTATGGTCGTCATTATGAAACCGAAGCCCTGGCAGCGGGCGCAACTGTCGTGATGCAGAAACCCATCAACACCGATCAATTAATCAGCACCATCAAAAACAGACACAGCAGCCAGCTTCCCCAGGCCTGATTGTCTGACTGAATCACTGGCCGGACGATTTCTGATGGTCACCGCAGCCAGGCCCCGACTGTAAGTAATCAGCCGCTCCCCGCCAGCCACTCTGACCGCCTGACCGCGCCCTCAGCACGGTTCAGGAAAAGCTGCGTCAGCACGTCGGGGCTGGTGTCACTTCCGCACTCGGCAGACCGAGTGATTTCGCCCATTAAAACCTGGTCATCTGCGCATCTTTGCGCCCTGATCTGCCACTGCCCTGGCCAGCGCCGCCTCATTCCGTCCCCCTGCAACTGGCACAATGGTTGCCGGGTTAATCAACAGGGTAATTTTTCGCGGCTTCAATCAGTGCCTGAAAGCAAATGAGCAGATTATGAGGCGCTTTACTTCAAGTCAGTGGCAGACAGGATTGCTGGTGCTGATGGCTTTCTTCCTGCTGATCGGTCTGCTGCCTGCGTCCTGCACAGTCGCTTCGCCACCGAAGGAGGTTGCTTACAGCGAATTTCTGGCGGCTGTTCGCGCGGGGCAGTTGTCTGATGTGAGCATCAGCCAGCAGACGCTGACCGGTACGCTCCGGGCTGATTCAGGGCAGCAGGCCAGGCAGTACATCGTGACCAGCCGTCTGCCGGGCTTTGATGAAACCGAACTGCTGAAGGAACTCGCCGCGCATCAGGTCAGATACACCGGGCGCTTCGAGAATGAATCAGGCTGGATTCAGGCCGTGCTGACTTTTCTGGCGCCGCTCGTAATTCTGTTTCTGCTCTTCGGCGTTGGAGCGCGACGGATGGCGCAGGGGCCGGGCGAGGCGCTGACTTTCGGCAAAAACCGCGCCCGCATTTATGACCAGTCCAGCCAGAACAAGGTCACTTTTGCCGATGTCGCCGGAGTTGATGAAGCCGAGGCTGAACTGGTCGAAATTGTGGACTTTCTGAAAAACCCGCAGAAATACCAGCAACTCGGCGGGCGCATTCCGAAAGGCGTGCTGCTGCTTGGCCCGCCCGGCACCGGCAAAACGCTGCTCGCGCGCGCGGTGGCCGGTGAATCGGGCGTCGCGTTCTTTTCAATCTCAGGCTCTGAATTTGTGGAGATGTTTGTCGGCGTCGGCGCGGCGCGGGTACGCGACCTGTTTGAGCAGGCCCGGCAGAAAGCGCCCTGCATCATCTTCATTGACGAACTCGACGCCATCGGCAAATCACGCGCTGCCGGGCGCGGCATGCTGATGAGCAACGACGAACGCGAACAGACGCTCAATCAGTTGCTGACTGAAATTGACGGCTTCGATTCATCAAAGGGCGTCATCATTATGGCCGCCACCAATACGCCGGAAGTGCTTGACCCGGCCCTGTTGCGGGCCGGGCGCTTTGACCGGCAGGTGATGGTTGACCGCCCTGATTTGCAGGGCCGCGAAGAGATTCTGAAAGTTCACGCCCGCAACGTCCGGCTCGGTGATGATGCCGATCTGAAAACCATCGCCGCGCGCACGCCCGGAATGGTGGGCGCTGATCTGGCCAACATCATCAACGAAGCTGCCCTGCTGGCGGCACGGCACGGCGAATCAGCCGTCAGTCTGCACGACCTGGAAGAAGCCATTGACCGCATCATGCTCGGCCTTGAAAAGAAACACCGGCTGATGAGCGCGGCAGAAAAAGAGCGCGTGGCCTTTCACGAAACCGGTCATGCGCTGGTTGCGCTGACCGTCGCGTTTGCTGATCCGGTGCATCGCGTTTCAATTATTCCCCGCTCCATCGGTGCGCTCGGCCACACTTTGCAACTGCCGACTCAGGAGCGATTCCTGATGACACAACCGGAAATCGAAGATCAGCTTGCGGTCATGCTTGGCGGGCGGGCGGCTGAAGAGATTATTTATGACGGCGTGATTTCAACGGGCGCAACCAACGACCTGGAACGCGCTTCAGAACTGGCGCGACAAATGGTGACGAGGTTCGGCATGAGTGAACGGCTCGGTCATCTGACTTATGGTCATCCGGTTTCATCGCGCTTTCTGCCCTCGACGCTGACCGCTGAAGAACGCAATTACAGCGAACACACTGCCGAACTGATTGACGCCGAAGTGCGCCAGATTGTGGATGACGCTTACCAGCGCGTCAGGGAAATTCTGACCAGACGCCATGACGAACTTGAGCGCATCGCGCAGGAACTGATTCGCCGTGAAACGCTCGACCGCGCCGAACTCGACCGGCTGCTGAACGCGCCCGCACTTGTCGAAACAGTCATCTGAGCTTACCGGTTCCCTTGTCTCATCAGCTCACGCAATTCCCTGATCTTGTCGTTCAGCAGTCGCTGACGCTGCGCCAGTTCAATTTGCAGATACCTGATTTCAGTTCGCAGTTGCACCATCCGTTCCTGTCGTTCAGTCGGCTCCCCGGCCTCCTGTTCACGCGGCAACTCATAAATCACGGTTTTCAGGTCACAGAAATTCGCCATAAACATTTTCCCCGGCTGGTGTGAGGTTCAGTTGTCGTGACGGCGGGGCAGGCCGCGCTTATTTGATGCTGATGCTGACCGGATTGGCAGGCCTGCCATCCAGAGTCAGAGTGATCTGAGCATCACCCCGGCCTCTCAGTTCCGGCAGCAGCCTGAGATTGATCTGATCCAGCCCGACATAACCGCCCTGCGTTCCGGCATATTCGACCGGCACATTCAGGCCGCCAATGCTGGCGCTGATGGTTGAAAGATTCTGATGATGACGAATGCCTGTGCCGAACAGCAGCAGATAAACCTTTTCACTGGCCGCACCCAGGTCAACCGGCAGCGACACAAATTTATTCTGCGCCGGATTGAAGACAGCCACCGCTTCATACGACTGCGAGCCATCGGCTTTGACGCGCAGCACCAGCGCCGCCGCCAGCCCGCGCCCGCTCGCATCCATCGTAAACAGCGACGGCACCACCATCGCCACCGGCACGCTTCCGGTCGAAAGGCTGCCATCACCGCTGCTGACCGTGATCGTCGTCGCGCCCGGCGCAGTTCCCTGCGGCACCTGATAATTGACCTGCGTTGGCGAAACGAAAAAGAGCGGGGCCAGTCGCTCAACGCCTGCGCTGTCGCGCACGGTAACTTTCGTTCCGGCAATTTCGGTCGGCAGCGGATTCGTGGCCGCCGCCTGCGTCGTCAATGCCAGATTAGTGCCGAAGGCTGCGACGATTGATTCTGCGGCCAGCGTTTCACCGCTGTAACTGGCGGCTGAAACCGTTGTCACAGGCATGGCGGGCGGGCGCGTCATCACAAACGCGCGCAGGTTGCCTTCGTGCATCCCCCAGCCCGCAATCTGCCCGCTGTCATTGATCGCCGTCGCTGAAGCGGGAATCCAGTCGGAATTCTGCGGCACCAGTAAATTGAGATCAGTAACGACGCCGTTCTGCCACAAAAATGGTTTGCCGCCGAGTCCGACCGCCTGCCCCGCTGAGTTGATCGAATAGAGATAACCAAAGCCGGTTCCGGGTGAACCTGAATCAATGACCGGGCCGGGCGCGCCTGACTGTGTCAGCTTGCAGAGAAAGGCGTGTGACTGATTGCTGCCGGTGTCGGCATAGCCCACAATCCAGCCGTTGTTGTTGATCGCATAAGCCTGGCTGCTGGCGCCGCCGAGCGTGCCGAGGTCGGTCATCACGCCGTTGCGCCAGATAAAGGCATGCATCGCCGTGTCTCCGGCAGTGGCTGAAACTCCAACCACTGCGCCCTGATCGTTCAGCCCCACCGCCGAGCTGTGACTGCCGCCGAGTGTGCCCAGATCGGTCAGCGTGCCGTTGCGCCACAGACAGGCGTGACTGATCCATTCACCATTGCTGCTGATCGTCATCGTGCCGGCAATCGCCCCGGACTGATTGATCGCGCGCGGCTCGAAATCACCAAGCCGGGTCAGCGTGCCGTTCTGCCACAGAAAAGCGTGCGGCGTCATTTCACCAAAGGTATAAGAGACACCAGCAATCTGTCCGGCATCATTGATGGCCACAGCATTACTTTCGACCGTGCCAGGCAGCGTGCCCAAATCGTGCAGCGAGCCGTCCCACAGAAAAGCGTGAAAGTGATCGTCACTGGTGGCCGCAAATCCGACGACGTGGCCTCTGGCATTGATCGCGTAAGCACGGCTTTGCGCGCCGCCGAGTGTGCCGAGGTCAGTGATCGTGTATCCCTGCGCGTGAACCTGCTGCGCCATCAGGGCTGACGCAATCAGCACGATGATTGAAAAGCCGATGAATTGCCGTCCCGGCTGCTGGCTGATGATTGTTGTCTGCATTGTTGCGCTCCTTTCCGTTCGGCTGATTCATCAGTCATCGCTCAGGCGATGCGGGAATCGGTCATCAGGCTGCTGCCGGTGACAGACCAGGCAGTTGCGAATCGTTCCGGCAAAGCCCTGGTGCATGATCGCCTGCACGTTGTCAGCGGCAGTGACTGTCGGCGTAATCGCATGGGGGCTGCCGTGACACGCCGCACAATGAATGCCCTGATGCCCGCGTGAATCACGATAGAGCTTGCCCGGTTCCTCAAACTCGAAGCCCTGACGCTGATGACAACTGCCGCAGCGCGGTTCATCAATCCAGGGCCGGCGATTCGGACTGCCGACGGCTTCCATTGAAATGTGACAGGTGTTGCAGGTCAGCCCCTTGCTCAGATGAATATCGCGCTGGCATTGCGTGCGCACGCCCGGATGACAGGCATAGCAGGAGTTGTTGATGTCGAGCGATTTGACGCGGGGCGCGTGCGCGCGATGCATCGCCGTTGACAGGCTCGGCAGGCCCGGTCGGCCCGGAGTGCCCAGCGCGTTGTCGGAATGGCAGCCTGCGCACAGCACAGGTTTCTGCGCTTCAAGGTTTGTGCCGTGCATGCGGTCGTGCTTGCGCAGAATGTCAGTCGCTGTCGAAATGCCCGGCGTGTTGTGACACAGGTTGCAACTGATCTCCCACGACACCGGCACAACAGCCTGCGTGCGCGCCATCGTCTGCCCGTTGCGCTGCACCGTAATCGTGGCCAGCGGATAAGGATCTTCGCGGCCTGAATCATTGATCGGTGTCACCGGAATGCCGGTCACGATCCAGTCATTATCGCCCGATTGTTTCATCGTGCCCGCCAGCCCGTTGCCCGTCAGTCCGATGTTCGGCGGAAGCGCCGTTCCGAACAGTGCTTTGGCAAAGAGCCAGAAATTCGTCTTGTCAGCAGAATGCGTATTGGTCGGCAGCGAATATTTGACGGTCACGCCGCTGCGCACAATGCGCGGTTCTTCGCCGGAGCGATCAATCACCTGCGCCCGCAGCGTGTTGTATGGCGGCAGAATGGCAATCTCTGAAAAGTCTTCATTCATGCAGTGCATCCCCAGATCGTTGTAACCAAGCACAACCATCGGATCACTGCTGCCTGCCTGAATGACAAACTCAGCCGCAAAGACTGCTGAAAACAAGCCGACGAAAACAAGCGCCACCACGCGGCGTCTGATGAGACTTCGATCCGGTTTCGCTTTGTCTGACATAAAGACCTCTCCGTGAATAACCGAAACACTGACGATCAGGGCGAAAAAATCCCCACGCGCCTGATGCTGATGAATTGATGCCAGCTACAGGGGCAAGCCCTGTGCCGCGATCAAATCAGCAGAATCGGATTGTCAGGCAGTTTGCGGCGGCAGGTCAGAAACGGCTGGAAGGCGCATAAACACTGGCGATTCAGCATTCGGCTGTGATCGCGCAGGCAGGCTGGTCAGCAGAGCGCAGTCAGTTTCACGGGAATTACAGTTCGCACTGTGAAGCATAATTCACATGAGTATTTTTCATCAGCATCACATCAAAACTCGCTGTCGTCATTACATCGTTCCGGTTTATTGCGTGATTTATCGCAGGCCAGACAATCTCAATGGAAAAAGCCGTAATGGTCACGCGGAGTATGTGGAGTGCGGCAGCCTGGTGCCGCTTTGGTTTTATGATCGCAGTTTTCAGTCAAACCAAAGCGGCACCAGGCTGCCGCACTCCACATACTCCGCGCCTTGAAATGTGATGCAAAAAACGGCAGCCGCACTGTTGACTGACGGTGCGGCTGCCTGTGTTTGTGTTACCGATTGATGATGCGCTTACTGACTGACGCGGAGCGTGCGCAGGATGTTATCAAAAGCTCCGCTGAAATTGCGGTAATCGTTGTCAGGCGCAACGTTGATGACATAGAAGAGCGCACCGTTGCGCAGCAGCGCCGTATAGACGGCGACATTTTCATTGCGCCCCGTCACCGGCGACTGTCCGCCCAGCGCCCGGCCCAGCGCCGCGCGGCCATCAATGGACAAGCGACGATAACCCGACTGCGGGCGCAGGTACGAATTGGCCTGCACCAGACCATTGATGTAACGATCAGTCGCAGTGCGCAGATCGCTGCTGTCGGTTTGCGTGACACCGATGATCGCTCCGTGCGTGAAAGCATTCTGCCCCTGGTAATTGCCATAAGCGCCACGCGGGGCAAAGGTCACTGAATTCTGTTCTCCGTAATCGCGCCAGTTATCAGGCACCTGAACGCTGAACAGATTGCCGCCCGAATAACTGCGATAACGCCCGGTCGGCATTTCGACATTGCGGCTGATGGTTTCATTCGTCGGCGTCTGCCCGCCGGTCTGCGTGCCGCCCTGCTGTTTGGCGATTTCAGCCATCGTCGGAGCCTGCGGCATGCGCTGCAACTTTGCCTTGATCTGCTCGAACTGCCGCGAATCATACCGTGCGGCATTGCGGTTGACCTGCAACAACTGCGCTTCCTGATTGATGCGTTCGTAACGATTGCCCGGATTCGGGTGACTGCTCAGCCATTCCGGCCCCTGCGCGCCGCCGCTCTGCTGCTCGATGGTCTTGAACATATTGGCCAGATCACGCGGATCATAACCGGCCCGCGCCATAATCTGTGAACCCAGCACGTCAGCCTGGGTTTCATATTCGCGGCTGTATTTGAGAATGTAAGCGCCAAAGCCCATTTGCGTTCCCTGCGCGATCACCTGGCCGATGTTGCCGCCAATGACGGCTCCGGCAATGGCCCCGCCGATCACGCCTGCCAGCACGCCGGGACTGTTTGCCTTGGTGGCCTGGGCTGTGCCGTGACGCAGCACGACGTGGCTGATTTCGTGCGCCATCACGCCGGCCATTTCGCCCTCGGTGCGGGCGGCTTCGATCATGCCGCGATTGACGAACATCGGCCCGCCCGGCAAAGCAAAGGCGTTGATGTCACGCGCATTGACGACATCGAACGAGTATTCAAACTCGGAATAATAGAACTCCGGCGGAATGGCCTGCACCAGACGGCGGCCCACGCTTTCAACGTAGCGGTCGGCTTCATCGCCCTGCGGAAAGAGGGGCATCTGCTTTCTGACTTCCTGGGCATTCTGCCGTCCGATCTGAATGTCGTCCGAAGGTTTGTATTTATTCTTTGGCGGAACAATTTTCGTCTGAGCCGGAATCAGGCTCGTCAGTAACCCGACGGTCAGCAGTGTGACCAGCAGGCGTGAAGCTGCGCGATGAAACATCATCTTCTCCTCCCGTTGTGCTTCCGTAAAAATCGTGTTGCTGATCGAGGGGGGAATCGTCCCGTGTAGTGTGCCGCTTTTCACAGCGCGGAGCAAATCATCCGGTTATTGATCGCCACGAGGAAGCAGGAAAAGAAGAGGAGGAGAAAAGGAGAAAAGGGGAAAAGGGAAATCATCTCCAGCACGCTCCTTTTCTCCTCTTCACCTCTTCTCCTCTTCCCCTTTTCTCCCCTTCACCTTTTCCCCTCTTCTCCCCTTCCTCATCTTCGTGTTCTTCGTGATCTTCGTGGTGAAATCTCTTTTTCAGTATTTCAGCGTGCGCAGGTATTGCATGCTGGTTGGAATCTGGCGTTCGACCTGCGGCGTTTCGTCTTCGATGAACATGAATTTCACACCCTGTTTTCCGGCTTCGCGCAGCACGGCGGGCCAGTCCACCTGACCTGAACCGAGCGCGGTTTCAGCTTCCGGCGGTGCGCCGCCTGTGAGATTGCCTTTGATGCCCCGCTTCATATCTTTCAGATGCAGCAGCTCAACGCGCTTCGGATATTTCTGCATCAGCTTCACCGGATCCTGCCCCGGCCAGACAACCCAGAAGACATCCATTTCAAGCGCGACGTTCTGCGGTTTTGTGCCCGTCACCAGTTTGTCGAAAAGCGTGCCGTTTGCCGCAGGCTGAAATTCGTAACCGTGAATGTGGTAGAAGAAACGCAGGCCTTCCCTGGCCAGCTTCTCGCCCCATTCGTTGAAGTGAGCGATGGCGCGGTCGCAGTCGGCTTCAGTAAACGTCTTGCCGTGCGGAATCCAGGCGCAGCCGACATACTGCACGCCGAAAGTCTTTGCTTCACGAATCACGCCGGGCAGATCATCGCGCAGCTTTTCATAACCGGCGTGCATGCTGACCGGGCGCAATCCGGCCTGCTCAAGTTTCGCCTTGAAATCTTCGGGCGTGAGGCCGTAAGTTCCGGCCAGTTCGACGTTCGTAAAGCCCATCTGCTTTGCCTTTGCGAGCGTGCCCGGCACATCCGATTTGAACTGTTCGCGCAGGCTGTAAAGCTGCAACCCGACTTTGCTCATCAGCTTTTCATTGCCGCCAAAAAGAATGCCAGCCTTCTTCTTATCATCGGCAGTCGCCAGCAGCGCCGCCGCGCACACGACACACAGCACCAGAATCAGAGTTACTTTTTTCATGCGGATAACCTCGGTCAGTAAATTTCAGGAACAGCACCAGGAGCGCGAGCGACCGGATGACTCATCAGCAGGTTACTTCGAGAGAACCAGGTCGCTCACGCTCCCGGTACTGTTCCGATGCGCGTCATTGTCCGTGCGTGATGGCTGAAAGTAAAGCACGCGTTCAGTAAATCAAAAGGCCCGCGCCTCACTGTCGCCAGTCAGCACGCGGGCCGTTGTGAATTGTCTCAACTTAAAGTCAAAGCACACAGGGCTGAGACATTCAGTGAAACAGCTTTCACGAAGCGACGGTGTTCGGAGTTCCAGCTTTAGCTGGTCTGGCTTGATTTGAGAAAAACCAGCTAAAGCTGGAACTCCGAACACCGTCACCCCGAAAGAGAAGTCTCAATCAATGTCCCGGTTTTCCGGGTTTCATTTTCAGAACACGAACTTCAGCGCCAGTTGTCCGATGCGCGGGTCGAAGGCGGCGCGCGGGTCGCCGTAATCGGTGCGCGGGGTGATTGTCACCGCCGGAGCCGTGCCCGTTCCGACGGTGATGTTGTAAATCTGATTCTGGAAGCGGCTGAAGTTGACGCGGTTGAAAATATTGAAGAATTCACCGATCAGTTCGAGCCGGTACTTTTCCTTAATGGCAATCGCCTTGCGCGCCCGCATGTCGAAGCTCACAAAGTTGCCCTTGCGGAAAGTGTTGCGACCAAACCCAGGCGCGCGGTCAGAATTGCGGTTGCTGTCGTTGTTCAGATCCTGCCCGGCCACGACCGAAAAAGGCTGATTTGACGCGGCCTGCAAAATGCCGCTCAACTGCCAGCCTCCGACGATGAAGCGCGCAAACTTCGGCGCGCCGCCGAAGTAATCCAGATCCCACACGCCGCTCGCCACGAAACGATGCGGCACATCGGCATTGCCGACGCCGCGATCATCACGCAGGTTGAGCGAATTCTGCGCCTGCTTGGCTTCATCGCCGCCGTTGCCGTCAACGACTGAAGTCGCATCGGGCGCGTCGTCAATCACCTTCGACCAGGTGTATGACAGCAGCGCCTGGAATTTGCGCGAGAACCGCTTGTTGAGTTGCAGCACCAGCGCGTTGTAATCGGAGTTGGCGTTGCTCTCAAATTCGCGGATGCGCGTGAATCCGGCGATGGGCCGCGTCGGGCTGCCCTGCGTGCCGGGATGACGCGGGAAGGTCGCCTGAATCGCGCTGCTCGCCGCAGTCGTGTAGAGCACTGTCGGCAGCAGGTTGATGTCGCGGGTGCGTTGCAGGTGACGACCTTTGACGCTCAGGTAAGAGGCGCTGAACGACATATCCTTCGTCAGTCCGAATTCAAAACCGAGACTGCCCTGTTCGGTGTAAGGCTGCTGGTAATCCTTCTCAAAAACAAAGATCGCCGTAGCCGGGATTGTGCCGCCCGCCGCCCTGATGGCATCGAGGCTGCTGAAGCGGAACGGATAGACCAGGCCGGTCGGATTGTTGAGCGTGATGCTGACGATGTTGACGCCGTTGTTTGAATGCGCCGTGCCGAGCGCGATTGACGGCGTGCGGCCATAAAACAGGCCGTAACCGCCACGCACCACGAAACGGTCGCTGTCGGTCGGCTTCCACGCAAAGCCCAGGCGCGGAGCAAAGTTGTTCAGATCGTTGTTGATCTTTGACGTGTCAATGCCTGCGGCGGCCAGCGAGGCTGCCGGATTCTTTGTGCCGCCCTGAGCCATCACCTGCGCGTCATAACGCAGCCCCAGGTTGACGGTCAGCTTGTTTGACACGCGCCAGTCGTCCTGCACAAAGAAACCGTATTCATTGAAATTCGGGAAAGTGGTTGCGCCCGTCGTGCCGTCGCCCGCAAAAGCCTGCGTGAAGCTGGCCACGCGGTTATTGAAGAAATCGGCGTAGCTGTTGAAGTTGTAACCCGCGCCGAAAAAGCCGGGGAAGAAGTTTTTGATCTTCTCGATATTGATGTCGGCCCCGCCCTTCAGACTGTGGCGACCGGTAATCCAGTTAATGTTGTCAATGAACTGATACTTGCGTTCGGTCGTTTCACGCGGACTGAAATTGTTGCGACCGATGTTGAGGACGGTAATGCCGCTCTGCCGGATGACGGCTTCGGGATTGTCGCTGTTGGCCAGGCCCGGTTCCCTGTCGCGCCCGACCTGCACGCGAAATTCATTGAGCAGCCGCGCTGAAAAGGCCGTGTTGAGCGACACGGTAAAGGTGTCAGTCGTCACGAGGCTGTTGCCGCTGTGTTCCTGCGCGCTCGTCGCGCCGCTGTTTTCGAGATTGCGCCCGGTGAAATTCTGCCGGTTGTATCGAAAGCCCAGGCGGTTTTCAGCCGTCAGTTGCCAGTCAACTTTGCCGAGGTAAACATCCTGATTGAACCCGCGCGTGTAATTGCCCGCGAGCGGCAGCAGTTTCGCCAGACCACTGGCTGCGTCCTTGTCGGCCTGCGTCGGCGGATTCTGCGGCGTCGGCGGCAGCGCGCCGAGGCTGATGATGTTCGGCTGCGTGTTGCGCTGACCGTCGTAGTTGAAGAAGAAAAACGCGCGGTCGCGTTTGATCGGGCCGCCGAGCGTGCCGCCGAACTGATTGAAGTGATACGAGGGTTTGGTTTCCACCTTGACGGTCTGCCCGGTGGCCGGGTCAATCACGCGGCCAAAGTTCGGCACCATCGCGTTGCCGCGCTGCGGGTCGGCGACGAGCGAATTGGCATTGAGCGAACGATCACGATAGAACTCAAAGGCCGAGCCGTGAAAATCGTTCGAGCCTGATTTGGTGATGACGTTGATCGTGCCGCCGGCAGCGCGTCCGAATTCAGCCGAGAAGCTGTTGGTGTTGACCTGAAATTCCTGCACGGCGTCCTGGCTGAACTGATAAGGCGCGCGACCTGAGCCGGTGCGTCCGAGGGCCTGGCCAAAGAACAGGTTGTTGTTGTCAACGCCGTCAATCTGCACGCTGTTGAGCGTGCCTTTCTGTCCGCCGAATGAGAGATCGCCCTGGCGCGGATCGCGCACGACGCCCGGCGTCAGCGTGACGAAATCAAGAAAGTTGCGGCCATTGACGGGCAGTTCACGCACGGCCTTTTCACCAACCGAACCGCTGACATTGGTGCGCGTCGTTTCGACTACCGGAGCCACATCGGTAACCAGCACCGTTTCGCTGACATTGACGTGCAGCACCAGATCAATATTGAGCTTCTGACCGACGGTGAGCGTGACGCTGCCGTATTTGTTTTCGGCAAAGCCCTGCGCGCTCGCCGTAATCTGATAAGTGCCCGGCGGCAGCAGCGGAATGCGATAGAGTCCGTCAGCATCCGTGACCACATCGCGGACGATTGCAGCAGCGGTGTTGCGGGCGGTGACTTTGGCATTCGGCACGACTGCGCCATTCTGATCTGTCACGATGCCTTCGATGGTGGCCGTCGCCGCCTGCTGCGCCAGCACCGACATCCCGCCGAGGCAAAGCAGACAAACCATCAGCAGCATCTGCCACTTCCGGCCCTTTGCCGGACGGGGACAGTGGGGAAGAGACTGAGTTGTATTCATTTATTTTCTCCCTGGAAGAGTGTTGTTGATCAGGTCGTGAACGAACCGAAAGCCGCAGACCTGTACTCAGACCATGCACCTTTACTTCAGGCTTCGGTTCGAAACATCCAGCGCAGCAAGCAAGGATAGTCGCAGGTGCTTTGATTGGTGTTATCAGTTTATTAATTCCGCAAAAAGGTGAACCAGGTAATTAAGGTGGCTGATGCTAAATCATGCAACCAGCCTCTGGCAAATGCCCCTGATGAGATTCATCACCCGAAACGCACCACAAGGAGTGCACAAGGAGCGCAGGCGTCCCGCCTGCCCTGTTTTCGTGAAGCAGCCTTTGCCGAAATCAGGCAGGTGGGACGCCTGCGCTCCTTGTGATTTATCAGCGCGACCAATCCAGCCGCCAGGCAGCGTGCGTAATGCTCAAACGGAACTGATGAAATGGATAAAGCATGATCCTGACTGAGAGTCAGCTTGACAGTACCGGGCGGGCCGCGTAAAGTGCCGCGCGTTCCACTCATCCCAATCTGTCACGATCCCCCGGAGTCGGCCAGTGCCTGCCCGGCTCACGTTGAAAACCCGGCGAGACGGTTCAGTCCACCATCGCTGACAGCCGTCGTGTGTGCCGGCCCGAAAGTCATAACTACCACCCTGCTCTTTGCCCAGGTCTGTCCTGTCGTGAATCCCCGTTACCGTTGTGACCCGGCAATGTCTGGGTGAGGTGTCTCTGCCTTCGACTCCGGCTTTTGTCGTGGCTGCAACTTCCTGTCAACCCGGTATGAGGAGAAACCTGTCCATGAAGACTATCAGGAAAAACAACTGTTACCCATTCGCCTGGCCCTCAGCACTTCAGACGGCGCAGCATCGGGGACTGTGGTTAGTGCCCGCGTGCCTGCTGCTGATGGTGCTGTGCGCCGCCTCAGCCTCAGCCCAGACTCAGGTCACGATTGTCAACGCCGCCAGTTTTGCCAGCGACAGCGTGCTGGCGCCTGATTCGGTGGCTGCGGCTTTTGGCATTTTCAAAACCCAGAACAATCAGGTCTACACTGCACCCGGCACGCCGCTGCCGACCACCCTCGGCGGGGTCAAAGTCAACATCGGCGGCACCGATGCACAACTGCTGTTTGTCGGCACCAATCAGATCAATCTGATTATTCCCGGCAACCTGCCCGATGGAACGGCGAATGTCACGGTCACCAACTCTGACAACACCACCAGCACCGGCACTGTCACCATCGTGCGCGCGTCGCCGGGCATTTTCACGCTCAGCGCAACCGGGCAGGGTGTGCCGATTGCACAGACCACGACCGGAGGCGCTGCGCCGCTCATCAATGTTTTCAATACTGACGGCACGCTGCGCGATGTCAGCGCCGGAACTTCTGCTGCGCCGAACTTCCTGGTGCTTTACGGCACCGGATTCCGCAATGCTCCGGCGGCCAGTCCCAACGATGCCAACCGCGTGGCTGAGGCTGTCACGGCCACGATTCAGGGCCTGCCCGCCGATGTGCTGTTTGCCGGGCCGCAGGGTTTTGCGGGCGTTGATCAGATCAACCTGAAAATCCCGCCGCAACTGAGCGGGCTTGGCATTGTCAAAGTCCGGTTGAGCGTCAACGGTCGCCCGTCAAATGTCACCGTCATCAAAATCGGCGGCGCAACGACAACCGTGACCACTATAGCCATCACGCCGTCTGATGCCGGTGTCAGCGTCAACGGCGCGCTGACGCGCGGCAGCCAGGTGCAAAGCGGAGTGGACGGGCGCACCTATTTCTTTGACGCTTACCGTTTCACCACCGCAGCAGCCAACACGAGTATTGCCATTGCGCTCAATTCCAATCAGTTCGATGCCGTGCTGACGCTCTACAAACTCGGCACGGGCGACAACCTGACCTTTATTGCCTCAGACGATCAGACCGGCGCGCTCGGCAATGGCGGCGAAGTTCCGGGCAACAGCAATGCGCTGCTGCTCGCCACGCTGCCCGAAGCGGGCGATTACGTGGTTTTCGTTTCGTCGGCTGACAACGATCCTGACGCAGTCGGCAGCTATTCGATGAGCATGCGCACGAATGTGATTCAGGCGATCAGTTACGGCAATCCTCCGGCTTCGCCTGCGATTACGACGAGCGATGTACAGACTTCGGGTGGCGATTTTCTGGATGTCTATTCATTCAGCGGCACGCAGGGCGATCAGATCGTCATCACGATGTCGTCAGCCGCCTTCGATTCGTTCCTGATTCTCAAAAAGAGCAATGGCGATCAGGTCGCCTTTGACGACAACAGCGGCGGCGGTCTCAACGCGAGGCTGACGGCGACGCTCGATGAAACAGGGACTTATTTCATTCTCGCCACGCCCTTCCAGCCCGGCGTGACCGGGGCTTACACCCTGACGCTGACCAAAACCAATGTGCCACCCTCGATGGCTGAGCCGCTGGCGGCAGCCGACTTGTTGCGGCGTATTCCTGGTCGCGCACAGAGCGACGAAGCTCTCAATCGCAGCCGCAATCTCGAACCTCGTTACGCTGTTCGCCACGTCATCCGACGCGAACAGCAGTAAGGATGCGAACTTTACACACAGTTCTCAAACCATTCAGAAGGAGAAAAACATCCATGATGACTTTCACCAAGCGAACCCGGAAGATTGCGGCCTCACTGGTCGCCGTGACCCTGATTCTGACCATCCTGATTACGCCTGCGACCTGGACGATTGCGGCAGATCACGGAGATTCACCGAACAATGCCAATGACCGCGCTGGCGATCTGGGCGACACTTATCTGTTTCTCGATCCCAACGACAACACCAAAGTAATAATGCTGACGACAGTGCAGGGTTTCATCGTCCCTGGCGAAGCCGTCAACTTCGCCATCTTCGATCACAACCTGCGTTTTCGTTTTGAACTGGAAACCACCGGCGATGCCGTGCCTGACCATTTCATTGATGTGTTTTTCTCTGAGAAGGTCAACGCGGCGAATAACCCGCAGGTGGCGACGATCAGTTCAACCTTCTTCCCCACCTTTACAGGCAACACCACGCCGTCAAGCCTGGGGACGACTGTGCCGAATCCGACCATCACCACTTCAGCCGCAGGCATTTCGTTTTTTGCCGGGCAGGTGGATGACCCGTTCTTTTTCGACATCCCCGCCTTTTCACGCTTCAACGCTTCGGTAGGCGCGGGCAACCCTGACCCGACGCAGTTCAATCGGGGCCGCGACACGTTTGCCGGTTACTCAACGCTGGGCATTGCGCTGAGCGTGCCGCTGTCGCTGATCAATCCGCTGATGGCCGGTTCAGCCAACAGCCTGCTCGGACTCGACACCCGCACGGCGCGTCGTCAGCCAAGCAGCCTGACCCGCAAACCGGTGCGCGGCGATGGCGGCTCAACCTTCGTTGACGTTGATCGTGACGGCAACCCGGCAGTCAACGCGCTGCTGATTCCCTACGCACGCAAGAACGAATACAACACGGCTTCAGGCGCTGACGATGCGGCAGGCCGCTTTGCCAATGACCTGGTAGCTGCGCTGCAACGCTTCGGCACCAACAACACCAACATCAACGCGCTGGCGAGCGTCGTGGTCGCAAAGGGTGATTACCTGCGCTGCAACCTGGGCCTCGCCAATACCGGCACAGGCGGCGGCACCAATGCCCCGGCAGCCTTCCCCAACGGGCGCAGACTCGGTGATGACGTGGTTGACATCCTGCTGACGATCATCGCCAACGGAACCAAACTGGGTGACAACGTTGACGCCAACGATGTCGCCTTCCGCGACACGTTTCCCTTCTTTGCGCCGCAGCCGCAGCCTTTCGATAAAGGCGTGATTGACGACCGCACGAGGAATTAACCACAGAGGAAGAAGAAAAGGAGCGGGGGAGAAAAGGAGAAAAGGAGAAAGGGAAACCGGATAATCCGGCAGCAGAATAACCTTCTCCATTCCCTCTCTCCTCCTCCTCCTCTTCCTCTCTGCGTCTCTGCGCCTCTGCGTGAGAATAAGTTTCACGCAGAGGCGCAGAGACGCAGAGAAACAACACCTTCCTTCATTACGCATAAACCAGTCATGCGCTTACTTTCAGTTTCATGCGGATTGTTGATGGCGGCTTTGTTTTTCAGCGCCTGTGGTGTGATGTCGGCGGAACGCGATGCGGCTTCATCGGCGGCGCTGGTGATTCCTCCGGCGCGGGCGATTCCTGAAAATTCCGACGCCAGCGAAACGGCGATTCGCTTTCTTGAAAACCGCGTCAAAGGCGACCCGCTCGACTTTATGGCGCACAACCGGCTCGGCGGTTATTACCTGCAACGGCTGCGTGAAACCGGCAATGTGGCTTACCTCGATCTGGCGCGGCGCACGGCGCAGGCCTCGCTCGCGGCAATTCCCGCAGAGCAGAACGCAGGCGGGCTGATGCTGCTGGCCCAGGCTGAATTTGCTTCGCACAACTTTGCCGCCGCGCGTGATGCCGCTGCACGACTGCGCGAAATCAGCCCGTCGCAGCAGTCGCACCGCACCTTTGCTTATCAGATGACCGGCGATGCGCTGCTTGAACTTGGTGAATATGACAAAGCTGACGAAGCTTACCGGATGATGAAAAAATCGGGCGGCGGCGTGTCAGTCACGACAAGGCTGGCGCATTACGCCTGGCTCAAAGGTGACATTGCAGAAGCGCGGCGGCTTTATACCGAAGCTTTGCAAATGGCCGTCGAGCAGGTGCCGCCTTCGCGTGAAAGCGTCGCATGGTGTCGCTGGCAGCTTGGCGAACTGGCTTTTGCTGAAGGCGATTATGAAACGGCTGAGAAACATTACACGGACGCGCTGACGACCTTTCCGAATTACTTTCGCGCCCTCGCCGGGCTGGGCCGCACGAAAGCCGCGCGCGGCGATCTGGCCGCTGGCATTGCCAGTTACGAACGCGCCGTCAGCATTATTCCTGAACCACTCTTCGTCGCCGCGCTTGGTGATTTATACCAACTGGCCGGACGCAATAAAGAAGCGGCAGCGCAATTCGCCCTGGTCGAACAGAGCGGCAGACTGAGCGCCAGCAGCGGCGCGCTTTACAACCGTCAGCTTGCGCTTTTTTATGCTGACCACGACCTGCAACCGCAGCAGGCGTATGAACTGGCCGCAAAAGAATACGAGAACAGACGCGACATTTACGGCGCTGATGCGCTGGCGTGGACGGCGCTCAAGGCCGGTCGCATCAGCGAAGCGCAATCACTCATCAGCGATGCGCTGCGCCTCGGCACAAAGGATGCGCGGTTGTTCTATCACGCCGGGATGATTGCCCGCGCCGCCGGTGATCGGCAGGCCGCCCGCAATTACCTGCAACGCGCACTGAAGATCAGCCCGCAGTTCGACCCGTTGCAGTCAACGTTTGCCCGCAAACTCCTGGCAGAGTAATCTGTCAAAGCAAAAATTCTGATGAGAAGAAGAGAGATGACGGAACAAACGGAAAGAACGGAACACACAGAACCAGAACTGCACAGGTTCAGATGTTTCCGTCTGGTTCATTTATTCCGCGTGTTCCGCGCGCTCTCTTTCTGTGCTTCCTCTGTTTCACTGAACAACCTTCGATCCTGATGAAACTTCGATTTCGCCCCGTTCTGATTGTCATCGGCCTTGTCGTGCTGGCGCTGAGTGCGCTGGCGCATCCGCTCGGCCAGTTCACGGTCAATCATTTCACGCGCATCGAAGCGGGCGCTGACCGCCTGCGCATTCGTTACGTCGTTGATCTGGCCGAACTCGCCACGTTTCAGGAACTGCAAAAGGCCGATACCGACAGCAGCGGCTCGCTTTCTGAAGCTGAATCGCAGGCTTATCTTGAGCGCACAGTAACTGAATTGCTCGGTGGCCTGAGCCTGACTGCCGATGGTCAGCCGGTTTCATTGCAGGTCGCGCATCGCATTCTGTCGCTGCCGCCCGGCGCGGCCAGCCTGCCGACCATGCGCATCGAATGCGACTTTGAAGGCCGCCTGCCTTCAGGTTCAGCCCTGATCAGAAAACTTCAGTTCGCAGACAACAATCACCGCGACCGGCAGGGCTGGCGCGAAATCGTTATCGTTCCCGCAACGGGCGCGGCGGTTTTTGACAGCACGGCTTTTGGCAATGGCATCACCGATGAATTGAAAGCTTACCCGGAGGACATGCTGCTTGCGCCGCTCAACGAACGATCAGCCGAATGGTCTGTTGCACCGGGCGCTGCGCCTGCGGGTGCGAAACCGCTGCTCACCCGCGCAGGCAAGCCGCTCGCTGACAAAAGCAGCGCGACGACACGCTGGCTGATGGCGCGCATCAATTCATCAGATTTTGCCGTCATCGCGCTGCTGCTGGCTTTTGTGCTTGGCGCGCTGCACGCTTTCACGCCCGGTCACGGCAAAACCGTCGTCGGAGCTTATCTGGTCGGTTCAAAGGGCACGGTCAGACACGCTTTCTTTCTGGGTGCGACGGTGACGGTGACGCATACGCTGTCGGTTTATGCGCTGCTGCTGGTGACGCTGGCCGGGTCACGATTTTTCAGGGCTGAAACTTTTGTGCAGGCGCTCGGCATCATTTCGGGCGTCATCATTCTGGTGATGGGCCTGAGTCTGTTTGTGCAGCGGCTGCGTTCAGCCTTTGCGCCCGATCACGATCACGACCACGAACATTCGCACGACGGGCATTCGCATTCGCATTTGCCGCCCGAACGGGTGACGTGGCGCAATCTGCTTTCGCTTGGCATTTCGGGCGGGCTGCTGCCGTGCGAAGCGGCGCTGGCACTGGCCATCGGAGCCATCGGCATCAATCGTCCGGCTTTCGGGCTGCTGCTGATTCTGGCCTTCAGCCTGGGCCTGGCCGGAGTGCTGACCGGCATCGGCATTGCCTTTGTTTACACGGGCGATTTTCTCAAATCGCGCAGCCGCGAACAGAGCGCATTGCAAAGCCTGGCGACGACGCTGCCCGCCCTGAGCGCGCTGGTGATTGCGGTCATCGGCGGATTCATCACCTGGCAGGCGCTCGAACAGGCCGGAGTCAGATTCAGCGAACTGCTCACGACTGCTGAACCGACGAGTTCCCTTTCAACTTTGTCAGTGCTGACGCTCGGCCTGGTGCTGGGCCTCAAGCACGCCGTTGAAGCCGATCACCTGGCCGCCGTCACAGCCATCGTCAGCGAACGCAAGAGCCTGTTCAGTTCAACTCTGGTCGGCGGGTTGTGGGGCATCGGTCACACGATTCCGATTCTGCTGGTCGGGCTGGCCGTGATTATTCTGCGCGTTGAAATCAAAGAGCGCGTCGGATTGTCGCTGGAATTCTGCGTCGGACTGATGCTGATTGCGCTCGGCGCACACGCCCTGTGGAAGCTGAAGCGCGGCAAACGGCTGCACCTGCACGCGCATCAGCATGGCGGGCACCTGCACGTTCATCCGCATTTTCACGACAAGGACAAGCCGCACGATGAAGCGCACACGCATCATGGCTTCAGGCTCGGCCTGCGCCCGCTGTTTGTCGGGATGATGCACGGACTCGCGGGCAGCGCGGCCCTGGTGCCATTAGTCGTAGCCGAAATTCGTTCGCCGCTCGTCGGCATGTTTTACATGCTGGTTTTCGGCTTCGGCTCAATCGGCGGAATGATGCTGATGAGTTCGCTGGTCGGACTGCCGCTGCACCTGACGGCGGCAAAGTTTTCGCGCTTCAATTACGCCCTGCGCGCCCTGGCCGGAATCTTCAGTGTCGGCTTCGGCCTCTTTATGGTTTACAAAATCGGTTACGCCGAAGGCCTGCTGCGCTGAATCAGAGATTGAAATTTCAGACAGGGTGATTCAGGACAGGTTGTTGCGCGATTTGCCAAAATCGCGCGGCTTACGTAACGGGCCAATAGCGGATGCCGCGCGATTCTGGCAAATCGCGCAACACTGTTGTTTCTGTACACCGATCTGACATCCGATTAAAAACCACGGGGAAGAGGGGAACACGGGGGAAGAAAAGAAGAGGAGGAGAGGAGACAAGGAGACAAGGTGATGAGGTGATGAGTGCGGTTATTGATTTGTCGTCCATCTCCTTTTTATTTCTCCCCTTCTCCTCTTCACCTTTTCTCCTCTTCTTCTTCCCCCGTGTTCCCCTCTTCCCCCGTGGTTAATCCCCCATCGCAAAATTTATCCTGCTCATCCTGTCAATCCTGTCCGTATCCTCTGTCAAGTAAAGCAGGACTGAACAAAGACAGGAGAAAGAAATGTGCGGAAGATTTACTCAGCATCATCAGGAAGATGAACTGGTCGAGCGGTTCGACATCAGCGAAGTGTGGTTGCAGCCTGCGCCGCGTTACAACATTGCGCCGACGCAGTTCATTCCTGCAATCATCGCTCAGCCCGATGGCCGCGCGCTGACGGCCTTTCGCTGGGGACTGGTGCCGCACTGGGCAAAGGATCAGAAGCTGGCCGCAAAGATGATCAATGCCCGCGCTGAAACGGTCGCGGACAAGGCGGCTTATCGAACTCCGCTGCAACGGCAGCGCTGCCTGATTCCGGCTGACGGCTGGTATGAGTGGCAAAAGACCGAACACGGCAAGCAGCCGTATCACTTTCGCCGCCGCGATGGCGGCCTGTTCGCCTTTGCCGGATTGTGGGATGAATGGCGCGACCCCGAAAACGCGCACTCCGAACCGCTGCGCACCTGCACCATCATCACCGGCGAAGCCAATGCCACCGCCGCCCCGGTGCACGACCGCATGCCCGTCATTCTGACACCCGCACACGAAGCTTTCTGGCTCGACCCGGTAAACCACAACACCCTTGAACTCGTCAGCCTCCTGACTCCGTACCCCGCTGACGAAATCGAAGCGTTGCCCGTTTCCCGCCAGGTCAACTCACCGGCAGTTGACAGCCCCGAACTGATCGCGGGAATCTGATTTCACCTTGTTGTGATCGTTGACGCAAACGTATACTGCGCCGCTTTCAGGTTTAATGACAAGAAAAGAACTCAGCAGCACCATTGCATATACATTTTTCCTGCTGCCCGGTGAAAAATCCGCCAGAGATCATGGCCCGGAGCCTGACAAGAGCGGACGGATTGAGAAAAACGGGGTGTCTGACAGCAGACACCAGAAAGATATCCAATAACTGACACCAGGCGGTGTTTGATAGCAGGCACAAGTATCCAATATCAGACACTTGTACGTGATATTGGGCACCTGTGTTATCCACCTGATTCAGGTCAGGCTGCGACCTGAACAAAGGAGATATACCGATGTCCAAAGTGACGCCTTTCCTAATGTTCAACGACCAGCTCGAAGCTGCAATAGCGTTCTACACCGCTACGTTCCCGGACTCTGAAATCAGGAACGTTGCGCGCACTGGCAAGGACGGCCCAATCACTTCTGCCGAATTCGTCATCGGTGGTCAGTCCTTCATGGGTTACAACGGCGGCCCGTACTTCAGCTTCTCCGAAGGGTTCTCGCTTTTTGTCGACTGTGAGGATCAGGAGGAGGTTGACGAGTACTGGAACAAACTCGTCAACGCCGGCGCAACCCCATCGCAGTGCGGCTGGATTACCGATCAGTTCGGCGTCACGTGGCAGATCGTTCCGAGGCGTTTCATGGAACTCATCAGCGACAAGAACCCTGAGAAGGTACAGGCGGTGATGGAAGTCATGATGAAGATGGTGAAGCTCGACGTCGCGGCACTGGAGAGAGCGTACAATGAGGCATGACAAACGGTGACACCGACACGTCTTGATCGCCTGACAACGGCCTGCAGCGGACGGCGTTCCGCCGCCGCTGATGCCGGACGTCAGGCGCTGGGCAGTTCCACGTCAGGAGAAGTGAGATGAAAAAGGTGCTTCTTGCAGCCGTTGCCGTAGTGGCAGCCCTTGCGGCAGTAACACTGGAAAGGACCTGGGCCGGGCAGAACAAAAAACTTGTTATGGGGATAACTCCCGAACAAGTGCGGTGGTTCACGCCACCTTACTACAAGGACGGGCGACAGCGAGCGCAGTTGTTGGGCGACTCCAGTCAGGACGGGGCGTGGGTTGATCGGGTTAAGATACCGGCTGGCGGGCGCGTGCTGGCCCATACGCACCCGCATGACGAGCTGGTTACGGTCATCGAAGGGATTTGGTATCTGGGCGAGGGAGAAAGATTCGACCCGGCCAAACTAAAAGGCTATCCGGCAGGGAGTTTTATAGTCATTCCGGCAGGTGTGCCTCATTACTTAGCGACGAAGGAAAGCGAGGCGATAGTTCAGCTAAGCGGTACCGGGAAGTTCAGCACTGACTATGTAGAGAGATAAGAGGGTACAAGACTCGGCTGCTCACCAGTAACTTATCGTGATCTACAGATTTGAAAGGAAGAGAATGAAAACACCAAATGATGTGGATTCATATATTATGGCAGCGCCTGAATCAGTCCAGGTTACGCTCACCAGGCTTCGCTGCGTTATTAAAAATGCCGCGCCGAGAGCTGCGGAACGCATCAGCTACGGTATGCCGTTTTATGAATACGGCGGCACTGGGTACAAAGGACGGCTTATATATTTTGCCGCCTTTAAGAAACACATCAGCCTGTTTATTACTCCGTGGCAGGCCGAAACGGTACCTCCGGAACTTGCAGAATACCACGCAGGCAAGGCGACTTATCGCTTTCCTTTGGACAAGCCAATCCCTTTCACGCTTATCGGGAAAACTGTCAAGGCCCTGGTGAGAGAACGTAATAAGGCAGACAAGACAGGGCAATAAACACGGGACCGGAAAAAGAGTCGCTCAACAACTGCATACTGCTGCCCCGGCATCCATTCCACCAGAGCGTGGCTCAAGCTGGTTTGTAATCAACGGTCACACGGCCACGCCCGGTGAACGAATTGTCAGGTAATTCTGCGCACATACCGAGGAACTGAGCCTGTGAACGAACCAACTCCGGGAGCAACTGCAACTGCCGAACTCAGGGTTGCGCCAGGCGACCTTGCCAGCGCAGAAACCAATCCACAATTAACGAGTTGCCTGACCATACTCTGTAGCGATCACGGCCAGAGCGTCGTGGTTGCAGTCGTTGCCTCCCGTGTGCCGGGGCGCTGAGCCTGGGTCTTCAGGCATCAATCCAACTTTTGAGGTGCATCATGTCAAACAGCGATTTTCCATACACGACTAACCTGAATATTCTTTTCCCCCACTTAGCCTGATAGACATTCCTGGAGTCGTCTCACAAGTGGAAGCTGAGTGGTTCAATCAGACTCTGTGCAAGGTCAATGACTCCGTAATTCGTCTGGGTGTGATGCAGGGCGAATACCACTGGCACAAGCACGACGATGACGATGAGTTTTTCTTTGTTCTTGAGGGTCGCTTCATCATCGACCTTGAGGAGCAATCCATTGAGCTTCAACCCCGGCAGGGATTTGTCGTGCCAAAGGGGGTCGTCCATCGAACACGCGCTCCCGAACGTACGATCATCCTCATGGTTGAGACCGCCGCCATCGTTCCTACGGGTGACGCCTGACATCGGCTGCACACGGAGCGGCTTTTTGTGGCCAGTGATCAGACAGCCAAAGGCCGCCGCCCGGTAAGCGAGTTGTTGGACAGACGACACACATCACCTGATGTTGAGACGCGAGTATTGACATCCCAAAAACACGGAGACTCGAATGAGAAAGCTTAGAATCATCGAACACATCTCGCTGGACGGCGTGATCCAGCACTCTGCCGATGAGGGCGATTTCCCTTACAGCGACTGGACTGCGCCCTATCGCACCCCCGCTGGCCGGGATGCCATCCTTGCAGCGTATGGCGAGAGGTTCGATCTGCTGCTTGGCCGTCGCACCTACGATATCTGGTCGGGCTTCTGGCCAAAGGCGCCGGGCAGTCCGATTGCGGATGGCATCAATGCGGCAACAAAATATATCGCTACTCACCGTCCGGAAAGTCTTGAATGGGGGCCGTTCGAGGGCCTTGGGCCGGACATTGTCGAGGACATTCGCCGCCTCAGGTCGCAGGACGGCCCGGACCTGATTCTTTCGGGCAGTTCCACGCTGACCTCACCGCTGCTCGAACATGAGCTTGCGGATGAAGTCCTGCTGGTCGTCTATCCGGTCCTGCTGGGCACGGGAAAGCGATTCTTTGCGGAGGGAACCCCGGCACACACATTTGAGCTTGTCAGCACGAAAGCATTTCCGTCCGGCATCATCTTCAGCACTTACAAGGTCGCCGGGCCTTTGAAAACCGCATAGCCCGATGAAGCGACACCGTTAGTGAATACAGGAACGCCGTAATTCAGTAAGACCTGAGTTATACCTGCACACAAAATAGCTGCCGCACACTTTGCTGGCGCTCTCGATAATGCGCGGCTTCATCCATGACAGACAGCACGGCCCATGTGCGATAATTCCCCGGCTTGAAACAGCGGAAACAATTCAGGAGAAAATTCATGTGGGATGAAAGATACAGCGGCGAAGTGTACGCATACGGCAAAGCCCCGAACAGTTTTCTGGCGGCTAATTACCAGGTTATTCCCAAAGGCAGGGTTCTCAGCCTGGCCGAAGGTGAAGGGCGAAATGCAGTCTTTCTTGCAAAGCAGGGCTACGCTGTCACCGCTGCTGACTCGTCTCAGGTCGGTTTGCAGAAGGCCCAAAGGCTGGCTGAAGAAAATGGCGTTTCGATTGAACTGGTGCATGCCGACCTGACCGACTTTGACCTGGGCGAAAACAAATGGGACGGAATCATATCCATTTTCTTCCCCCTGCCTTCGGCGCTGAGAAAGGAATTGCACAGGAAGGTAGTCGCAGGACTGAAACCCAAAGGGGTGTTTCTGGTGGAAGCTTATACGCCGGATCAGTTGAAGCATGGCACTGGCGGAGGCAGTTCGGCGGATTCGATGCAGACCAGAGAATCACTGAGCCTTGAATTAAAGGGCCTGACCTTCAAACACCTGATCGAGCTTGAGCGCGATGTGAGAGAGGGCATTTACCACACCGGTACTGGCGCGGTTGTTCAGGCCATTGCGGTCAAGGAACTATAGCAACTCATTGAAGCAGAAGCCGTGAAACGCTGTTCACGTTTCAGATCAGATTGCGATTGCATAAAAAGTGTTGCGCGATTTGCCAAAATCGCGCGGCTTACGCAACGGGCCAATGATGGATGCCGCGCGATTTTGGCAAATCGCGCAACACAGTTTCTGTATACCGATCTGACATCAGGTTTAATTTGGGCGGCCCTGCGCGGGCCGCGTTCAAATGTGATGTTCCCGCTGAATATGATAATGTGAGGCCGACAATGATCAGATACATACGGTACATCAGACCTCTCTTTGTGCGACGCACCTGTGAGATGCGGGTTGCTTCAGGCATTGCGGCGTGTGCAGGCGTGCTTGCGGCAGCAGGTGTTTGCGCAGGGTTGCCCGCTTTACGTGTCTGCGCACAGCAGGCTGCGCCAGCGAAACCAGTCGTCGTTCAGCCGGGCGCGCCAGGGAAACGAACGCGGGTTCTGCCTTCGACGACGAAGGGTAAGCTGCCGCCGATTTCTCAGGCCGATGTGCAGTTCATGCAGGGAATGATTGTGCATCACGCGCAGGCGGTTGAGATGACGGCGCTGATCGAATCGCACACTGAAAACAAAGATGTGCGGTCGCTGGGTGCGCGCATCAGCCATTCGCAGGCCGACGAAATCAGGTTTATGAAACGCTGGCTCGTGTCACGCGGACAACCCGTTACGGGGGCGACGCACAACATGCACCGCATGCAGACGCACGATCAGCACCAGATGAAGATGTCGCACGAAGCGATGGCGCTGATGCCTGGGATGCTGACTCCGGAGCAGATGGAAGCGCTCAGGAAAGCCAGCGGCGCTGAGTTCGACCGTCTGTTTCTGACCGGAATGATTCAGCATCACGGCGGCGCTCTGGACATGGTGAAAGAGTTGTTCGACACGGCAGGCGCAGGCCAGGACGCCGAATTGTTCAATTTCGCCACCGATGTAGACAGCGGCCAGCGCGCCGAAATCCGCATCATGCAAAAAATGATCGAGCAGATAACTTCCAGGGAGAAACAATGAATC
Organism: Blastocatellia bacterium; assembly: GCA_046331565.1. Taxonomy (GTDB): domain Bacteria; phylum Acidobacteriota; class Blastocatellia; order RBC074; family RBC074; genus DASRDU01. The sequence continues at coordinate 767,281 of JAXLQP010000001.1, read as the reverse complement.
GCCTACACCCAATGCCCTTCCGTTTACTGACCAGCTCACTGCTTTTGCTGCTGTGTTTTGTCGGCGCAATGCAGGCGCAAACGCCGCAGTCGCAGGAATCAAAACAGGCCGCCGACCAGAAGAAAGCCGAAGAGAATCAGACTGCGCAGGAGCAGCCGCCGCAGCTTCCTGCCGGAATGACCGGCTCAGACACCAGCGACCCGCGATTCAAACTGAAACCGGGATTGTATGACGCAGGGGCCGCCGCACAGGGCCTGAAGCACCTGATGCTGATCAAAAAACCCGGCCCGTTTCAGCTCGATGCGGCTGATCCTGCTGATCCGAAAGTGCAAAAAACCCTGGGGCAGCTTGGCATTGCCGACCCGTCAAAAATGCCAAAGCCCATGCAGACCGTGATGGCGCAACTGGCGTTTGCCAACTCTGATCTTGCGTTCCAGCGCAATCACCTGTTTCAGGGCAATTTTTACGGCGTCAATATCTACGACATCTCAAATCCCGCCAAAGCCAGACTGGTGACTTCGATGGTTTGTCCGGGCGGGCAGGGTGATGTGTCGGTTTACAAAAACCTGATGTTTATGTCGGTTGAGATGCCCAATGGCCGCCTTGATTGCGGCACGCAGGGATTCCCGCCGGGGCCGCCGCCAGCCGCCGGTGAAGAGAACAAACCGACGCTGCCTGCGCCGCAAAAAGAGCGGTTCCGCGGCGTCAGGATTTTCGATATCTCCGACATTCGCCATCCCCGGCAGGTCGCCGCCGTGCAAACCTGTCGCGGTTCGCACACGCATACGCTGGTCGTTGATCCGAAGGATAAGAACAACGTCTATATTTACGTGTCCGGCACATCGTTCGTGCGGCAGAGCGAAGAGTTGCCAGGATGTTCAGGTGAAACGCCGGACAAAGACCCGAACACGGCGCTGTTTCGCATTGAAGTCATCAAAGTTCCGCTGGCCGCGCCGCAGAATGCCAAAGTGGTATCCAGCCCGCGTGTGTTTATGGATTCGCGCTCAGGCGTCATCAATGCCCTGAGCAGCGGCGGCTCGCACGGCACAGAGAAACCCGTCGAAAGCGACCAGTGCCACGATATAACTGTTTACTCCGCGATGGGCGTGGCCGCAGGCGCATGTTCGGGCAACGGAATCGTGCTGGACATCAAAGATCCTGTGCATCCGAAGCGACTGGACGCCGTCAACGACCCGAACTATTCCTACTGGCACTCAGCCTCGTTTTCAAACGATGGAACCAAAATCGTGTTCACCGATGAATGGGGTGGAGGCCTGGGTGCGCGTTGCCGTCCCAACGATCCGAACAAATGGGGCGCTGACGCGGTGTTTCATCTGAAGGATAACAAGCTGAGTTTCGCCAGCTACTACAAGATGCCAGCCGCGCAGGGCGACACCGAAAACTGTGTCGCGCACAACGGTTCACTGATCCCGGTTCCTGGCCGCGATATCGAAGTGCAGGCCTGGTACCAGGGCGGCATCTCGGTGATGGACTTTACCGACGCCAGTCACCCGACCGAAATTGCGTATTTTGATCGCGGGCCGATTGATCCGAAAATGCTGGTTCTGGGCGGCTCGTGGTCTGCTTACTGGTACAACGGTCATATCTACTCTTCAGAAATCGCTCGCGGGCTGGACATCTTTGAACTGACCCCGACCGAGTCTCTGACACAGAATGAGATTGATGCCGCGAAGGCAGTGCAGGTAGAAAGACTCAATGTGCAGAACCAGCAAAGAATCGTGTGGCCGAACCGGCTGGTTGTGGCAAAGGCTTATCTGGATCAACTGGAACGCTCACAGGCGCTGCCAGCCGATCAGATCAATGCCGCTCGCAGCGCGATTCAAAGTGCAGAGCGTTCACGTCTGAACCAAAGCGCCCGCACCAGACTCCGTCGCCTGGCGCAGTCGCTGAAAGAAAGCGCCGGATCGTCCCTGAGCGCAGTTGACGCGAAGCGGGTGCAGGCCCTCACGGAGATCCTGCAACGCCCCTCACTGTAAGTTGCAGGCAGAACCTGTCACGCCAGCCTGAACCGTTCCGGGTGCGCGAAGAAATCCTTCCCGCACCCGGTTCTCATCCAGTCCACTCAGAGGCCGACCGCAAAACCGCATCCCGCCTCGTCAACTCACCGACCGTGAACAATCCCGGAATAATCGCCGGAAACTGAATTTATTCTTGTCTGAAGATTAGTGCAGGCGTATACTGCGCGCGTTTTACAAGCTTAACCACGAGAAAAGAACTCAGCATCAGCCAGACAAGGAGGGCCAGTAGCCATGCTTGCCCCGCGAAAGCTGAAACCCGGCCAGTCCGGCATAAAGGAACTGCTCGCAGAGTGCGGTTCGCGCCTGCTGTGCGTGCGTTACCGCTGCGACCCGGAAAGTCAGTCCATCATCAAAACCGTCGAAATCATCGTTGAGGAATCCGCCCGCAATCCGCGCCCGCGTCGCCTCAAAGCAGAGCAGCTTGTTGCCATCCGCATCGGCTGGAAAGAATACGACCTGCAACGCCAGGTGAAGCAGGCCGAAGCGCGGTGGAACCCGGCAGCCCGGTTGTGGGAATTACGGTACGATCAGGTCGTCAGGCTCGGTCTGACGGAACGCATCGTGAAGAAAGCCAGTACTGGAAAGTCAAAGTTTCAGTACTGGTAATTGAGATATTTCCAGTACTGGAAACAAATGCCTGGTATTGGAAACATGCAGCTCAGTACTGGAAATATTGTCGTCCATCTAATTCATGTTCGGCGACAATCTTCCATCTTGAGTATCTACTAAACAAAGGTAACTATGTAATATGAAAGGGAACAACTATGTCACAAAACCAAGGATTACGAGGCGAGAAATGGTTAATAAGCTGACTACAACCGCCACCGCCACCAATGGCAACGCTATTTAATGAATCTGGTATTAGTGCAACACCTTAATCCAAGCGATGGAAGGTTAAAAATATGCTTTGGGTTGGAATGCAAGAACAAGGACGGGAACTATTTGGTTATGGCTTGGGGACCGACAATACTCCTCGAAGAATTGAGATTACATCTCCACAAGACCTTGCTGGTTTTGTCCCAATGCTAAAAATGGAACCATTGTGTTGTGAATTCTGATGGGTGGCTATTTTCAGGAGAAGCACCAGTAAAGTTGCAAAACATGAACTATGGTGGGTTAGTTGATTACAATTTCAAGTAATTGGCTAATCATAAATCGCCGAATATTTATTGCACCAGGCCCCCACATCGCGTCCGCTTTACACGCTTGCAGGGGCGCGCCCGTTGAACGCCTTGTTCGGTAGTCCTAACGCAACGGCCTGTGACAGTGAAAAGAGAACCAGACCAAACAACGGAAAGAATCTGGTGACAAAGTAAACAGCTTGTTCATCAACAAAACCAAATGGCTTTGACAAACAACGGAATTGATTTTGACGACAGACAAAGTCTCGGCTGAGAACTCAAATATCGGAAAACCTCTCAGCCCTCAACGATGCAACGACAACGGTTTTTTCTTTGGTCTCGGACGCCAAACCAACACCCAAAGGAAAACCAAACAGAAACAATCATATTTTGACACTGAGCGCATATCCTCACACTTGATGCGCTTCCTGACCAAACGAAGGAACTGGTCTTGGTCAAAGGTCTTTGGCAGTGAACGTTTGTGAAATCGTTGCTTCGGAAATCATTTGTCAATGACGGTCAAAAGACAACAAAACATACCGAATATCTATTGCACCGGAGCGCGCGCAACGTGGGCGGTTTGTTACTACCAACGTCACAGCGCGCGCCCGGTGAACGTGCAGCTGTTGGGTATCTCTCGATAGAAATATGGATATTTTGACTGAAGAGTACGAAAAAGAAAGCGGCACGTATTTGATCTCTGCATTTGGATTAATGACCAATTGTAGAGATGAAAGCTGAACAATTTCGATGAAATCTATTTTGAAAGAAAAGGAAATAACATAAAGAAACTGCTTGAAGAGGCAGTACTCAATTTTCGTCCGGTTTGGTCACTATCCAAGCCAGCAAAATTGTTTACGTTACTTGCCTAACCGGAAATCAACCCTATGATGCCATCTGAAGTCACTGGATATAGCCAATACGAAATAAAAAAGTTGAGGCTACTACTATTGAGACAGAGGAAACAACGATGCGCCGACAAGCGATGTCCCGCAATGGTACGGTTTGGTTTTCCGGCCCGATAACACGAGATGGAAGAAATATTAAATCAGAACCGGAGATGGTTGATATTGATAAACACATCAGGAATGGATTGATTTAGCCTTTGACAGATACCTGAAGAAAATTGAAAAAGGTGATGATAACACATTGTTGTATTCCCAGAAACATACAGAACAATACCGATTGATGTGTGACAAATTGGTTAAGAAAATAGACAACATCTACATTTGAGGAAAAGCCAAATATTCATAGCGTTCATTACTGTTACTTGGTAACCAATGTCGTAGATTGTTCATCACTTCGGAAACGCCACCCAACATTTATTAAATATGTGCGCGCCATCGGTCGTGTGACTTTCGAGTGGGTTTGGCAGCGCGCCCGGTGAACGGATTGTTAGACGCTCGCGTCCATCGAGGTAACTCAGTTCAAAAACAGAAAGGAAAATGATATGGGATGAGATTCTCTTTGAAGTACGCCAATGTCGTTGCTTATGTCTGGCACCATGATAAAAAGTAACCCTCCTCGCCTAACCTCTTGGGAGCTTTTTTGCAAAATTTCGTTCGATGCAAGGAGAATACCGCCACCCCCACTCATATCATCTGATAAACACTGGGTTAGGAGAGGTGGCCGCTGCTGCCAAAGAAGCTTCGCAATGGCTTAGGGCGCAGAATACAGACAGAAAAGAGTTTTTGGATGATCAGACTTTGACGAAAGCATTGTTCGACAAAAACGGGCATTGGGCATTATGAGTTAATTGGGTTGGCTGTAGGGATATGAAGACGAGCAGAATTAGAAGCATTTGTAGAGTACGCTGTATATTCATCGGGCATCACGCAATATTTTTTAATCCCTGATTCACATTCAATGGGGTGAGGTTTGAAGGTTGATCCGTTTCCTTCTGTACCCATTGCCGACAACCTTGGAAAACGGCCCAACTTTTCTTGTCTTGGAAAGGGGCATCTGCATTGCCTCAGACGATGTGGCTAAGGCCATCAAGATTTAATCAGAGCTTGAAAACATCGAGGAGACAGTATAGAAAGGGATTCTTGATTCTATCGTTCGCGAAATGCTAGTAAAAACTCCTTCATTTGAGCGATCTTATTTTGGCACACAAGAAGCGGCAGAGTCATAAAGCCTATGTGTCTGCCTGTCTTGATCCACTTTTATCCTCTGTTAATCGAGTTGTTATTACAGGCGATTCTTAACAACTCGACGTGAAGATGCTATTCAATTAGATATTTTCGATCATCGCCCGCCGAACATGTGCGGATCAGGTAATTGTTCTTGAAATCGTAGATCAGAAATGGCTGAAATGTTGGTTCACCTCTGAAAGAGTTAGCGAACCTAGAGTGGTCAAGTTTTTGTTGTGGATGATGAAATGCAATGTGCTTTTGCTCTTCGATCTCATTCTGAAGATGCTGAACGATCTTGCAAGAGGCAAAAATAACAGCCAGTAAATGATGGATATAGCGACATTGTATGAGACAAAGCTGCTGGTAATTCAAGAATTAAGGACTATCTTCTGTTGCTCTGATTCATCATCATCCTTTCTCATTTGAGTCAGACAAATTAAATTTAACCTCGCTGCCTTAGTTTCATTGGGATGACATGAGCAATTTCTTCGTAGTGAAGATGCAGACGAATTCCCGAACTGGTGCGCTAAAGAAAATCCCTCTCGTGCTTCATACTACAAACACGTCCAACGATATGTGAGCAAAACTATAAGATATAAAGAAGCGAGAGAGAAATCTGGAAAGATGTTACTGCCGTAGGTTGCGGAACATCTCTGGGAGCAGAGAGTAAACTCGACGCCTTACAATATTTTGACTGGGATTCTGCATCAAAATGTTGGGAGCTTCATTTTTTGCTGATCCAGGTGATGGCAGCGGTTTTACACGTCAGTATAACCCTTCAGGCTGTTGCCTAATATGCAATAACGAAGCGAATGGCGTGGCGAATGCCGCGTCTAACATCTACAACGCCCAGCGCCCCCGTCGCGTCCGTACGCGGTCACAGGGGCCCGGTGAACGAATATTGAGCCCGCACAAAAGGAGACTGCCATGCAGACGCAGGAATGGCCCAATTGCATCACCGCCGCGAGCGCATCATGAAGGCTGGCGAGAAGCGGTGGCCGCTGACGGTCTATGCATCTGAATAACTCGGACTGTAGCGGTTTTTATCTCTTCGCGGCGGAGCAGATATCCGATGGCGATGCCAACGCGTTTCGCTGCGGTTCCAGCGTAAAGCCCGGTCCATAATCGCCGCGGCGATGCCGCGCCGAAATCGCCGCTGTTGCGCGACCAATGGCTATTTCGTCAGCGATGGCAAACCAACAGGCGGACAGGCACGTCGCAGTCATCGTAGATACGAACCAACACCAAGTTCGGGCGTTTCAGGGCCGCGCAAGGCGTATTGGGAACACTAGGCGCCGTCGGCGAAAAGTACGCGATGCACACCAGCAGTTTTGGCCTGCAGCGGCCAAACGTGCTCGGCGCCTCCACAAAATCGCCGAAGCATAACGGTCCCGGTGGCTAATATCCATCTGAGGTGGAGTTGTCAAGAGAATTAAGTCGCAGGCGCCTCAACAAACGCAATTTCAAGGGCGAATTGTTTTCCGCAATTGTGCGAGGTAGCGCGATTCGTCTACGAGTGCGGGTCGCCAGCACTTAGATAATCCGAATCCATTTGAACGCCAGCGCCCGCAAGCCGCCGCGTGAGCTTTGTCCTGGCGGTACAGGTGATAGGTTGGCCCAGCCACAGAATCTGATGGATTCTCGGCATACTTCCTTAGGTGCAAGGTCTGGCGCAGAAACTTCGGATCGAAGTAGCGCCAGCGTCCAGCAGGAATGCCTGCTGCGTTCGATGACGGGCAATCCCACTGAAGCAGGCGAGGCCTGCGCTCAAACGTTCCGTTGTATAACGCGGCGAGCAGACGCGGCGCAAAGACTTTTCCCCGCGCCCAGAACGGGTTGTTAGTCTTTCGTGGCCTGGCATTAAACCTGAATACATTGATAAGATCGCAACTGATTTATACGAGCAGGGATATGCTGAAGAATCAATCTTCTCGTTATCCTTGCTTTCAATCGGTAACGAAATAAATCAGGAAATCACGGAACGATTTCCAAAAGTTCCTCAGATTACTTGGGGACAAATATTTGATTTTATCTATAACCGGCTGTACCAATTCAGATTTCAAAAAATGTCTCATGGCCAGTGGGACTTTACCGGGAAAAAATTGATGGAGTGTATGAAAGAAAGTTCCAGCAGCGATGAATTTGCGCAAAAAATTGTTTTCACTTCGTAACCGTACCTAACATCCATCTGAGGTGGAGTTGTCAAGCAAAAAATCAGCCCGTCGTCGCCTCCAGCAACGCAATTAAGGGCGAATTCGTTTTCCGCAATTGTGCCAGGTAGCGCGCTTCGTCATACGGTGTCCTGGTCTGCCAGCATTTCCAGATAATCCGAATCCATTTGAACGCCAGCGCCCGCAACGCCGCGGCGTGGCCTTTGCCTTTGCTCCGCTGCCGGTGATAGAACGCTCGCGCCCAGCCACAGAACGGGATTGACTGGCCGGCAAATTCGACGAAGGTCTGGCGCAGAAACTTCGGACAGAAATAGCGCCAGCGTGTCCGGCAGGCCTGCCCGCTGCGTTCGATGACGGGGGCAATCCCACTGAAGCAGGTTTCCCCGCGCCCGGTGAACAAGTTGTTATGATTTCTGCCCGGTTTTGGCGAAATCACCAGCTTTGATGATGGTCAGTCGGGTCGGGTCAAGGTACTTGCGCACGGCGGCAATGATCTGTTCCGGCGTCAGAGCTTCGACTTTCTGTTCCAGTTCGGTCTGCCACATCATCGTGCGTCCGGTGTACAGGGATGATGACAGCAGGGCGGCCAGGGCGCGGTCGGATGAACGGGCGACCTGGCGGCTTTGCAGCCAGCCTGATCTGGCGGTTTTGATCTCTTCGGCAGTAAAACCGTCTTTGATGATCTTTGCCATTTCGTCCCTGAAAGCGGCTTCGAGCTTTGCGTTGTTCTGCGGGGCGTACATCGCAAAGGCTGTGAACTGGCCGCTGCGGTCGAAAGCATCGGCTTCAAGCTGCGAGCCGACTGAATAGCTCAGACCTTCCTGCTGGCGAATGCGATCACCCAGGCGGGAATGCAGCGAGCTTGAACCGATCATAAAATCGGCCAGCAGCAGCGCCGGATAGTCAGGGTCGGTGTCGCTCAGGTTGAGGTTTTCACCAGCAACAAAAACCGCGTTCGCCTTGTCAGGAGTTTCAAAGGTCTGATTGACGGCGGCGATGTCGCGGTAAGGCTCGCTGATGCGTTTGTACGGAGTTTTGTTCTTCCAGTTGCCGAACAGTTCACTGACCTGCGCGGTCAGCGCCTTGTCATCGAAATCACCCACCACCGCCATTTCACCAAACTGCGCGCCGTAAAAATCGGCGTAAAACTTCTTCACCTCATCCAGCGTGACGGCTTTCAGTTCGGCCAGTTCCTCGTCGGGCGTTGAGACATATTTGACGTGGCCTTTGGGATGCGGGCTGAGGTGGCGGTTATAAGCCGTGATGGCGATGCTGGCCGGATCGTTGCGGCTTTGTTCGATGCCTGCGAGCGATTCCTGTTTGAGCTGTTCAAATTCGCTGGCCGGGAAGTTTGATTCGCGCAGCATTTCAGCGACCAGTTTCATGACGGCGGGCAGATTTTCACGCGGGGCTTCGAGCGAAACGGTGATGCCGGTCGCGCCGCCTGCGATGCCGACGCGGGCTTTCAGGCGATCAAAGTCTTCCTTCAACTGCTGCCGCGTGTGTTTTGCGGTGCCGCGATCAAGCATTTCGGCCACCATTTCGCCTGCGGTGCCGCGATTCATCAGACTCTTTTCGTCACCGAAATGCAGCGCGAGGCGCGCACTGACGGTTGCGCCGCGTGTCTTTTTGGGCAGCAGCGCCAGCTTCAGCCCGCTTTGCGCCGTCGTGCGTGTGGTGCGCGATTCGATGTTGGCGGGTGACGGGTCAAACGCTTCACCGGCGGCAACCGCAGCCTCGCCTTTGTAATCTTTCAGCATCGCCTCGACATCTGACCGGGGCGGGATTTCAGCCAGTTCGGGTTTGACCGTCACCGGGTGGAACTGGCCCAGCGTGCGGTTCGATGTTTTCAGATAAGCCGCTGCGACGCGCTGCACGTCTTCGGGCGTGACCTTTTTGATGCGGTCGCGGTCGAGAAAGAACAAACGCCAGTCGCCCTGGGCAATCCATTCGCTCAGTTCCGCGCCGACGCGGCCTGAATCGTTCAGCGTGCGCTCTTTGGCTGACAGCAATGCGGTGCGGGCGCGTTCGACTTCATCCTTTGTTGGCGGATTCTTGATGAAGTCCTCGACGGTTTGCAGCAGCGTGTCGCGCGCGGCATCCAGCGAATCGCCTTTATTGACGAGCGCGTAATAAAACATCACGCCCGGATCGTGAAGCTGAAACTGCGAGCCGCCCGCCACGGTGGCTTTCTTTGTTTCGACCAGCGCCTTGTGCAAACGTCCGGTGGTCGGATCGCCCAGAATTGTGGTCAGCACCTTGATTGCGGCGAGGTCAGGGTTCGCGCCGTCAGGAATGTGATAGACGACGAACGCGGCCTGCACGTCACCAACGCGGCGCAGCGTGACCGTGCGCTCGCCATCCTGCACCGGCTCGACGGTGTAAAGTTTCGGCAGCACGCGCGCGGGTTTCGGAACTGCGCCGAACGTTTCCTTAACCAGCGCGAGCGTCCTGGCTTCATCAAACTTTCCGGCAATCAGCAGCGTTGAATTATCGGGCTGGTAATACTGGTGATAAAACGCCTGCAACCTTTCAATCGGCACATTCTCGATGTCTGACCGCGCGCCGATGGGCAGGTGGGCGTAATTATGCCAAGTGTAGGCAGTGGCCAGCACGCGCTTCTGCAAAATCGAAATCGGATTGTTTTCGCCAATCTCAAATTCGTTGCGCACGACAGTCATTTCACTGTCGAGGTCTTTTTTCAGGACAGTGGAATTGATCATGCGGTCGGCTTCAAATTCGAGCATCCAGCGCAAATTGTCTTCAGTCGCAGGCAGCGTCTCAAAGTAATTGGTGCGGTCGAAACTCGTCGAAGCGTTGTAACTCGCCCCGCGCTGTTCCAGTTCCTTCGGAATCGCAGGGTGTTTCGGCGTGCCCTTGAACAGCATATGTTCGAGCAGGTGCGCCATGCCGGTTTCGCCGTAATTTTCGTGGCGCGAACCGACCAGATAAGTCACGTTGACGGTGATGGTCTGTTTCGTCTGATCGGGAAAGAGCAGCACCTGCAGGCCGTTCGGCAGTCTGTATTCAGTGATGCCTTCGACTGAAGTGATGCGTTCGACGCCAGGCGGCAAAGCGGGCGTTTGCGCCAGCGCCTGCCATCCCAGGTTCAGAGCCAGCAGCAGCGCGGCCACAACGTGCAGAAGCTTCCGGTTTCGCATGAGTAATCTCCTGGATAAGAACAGGTGCGGTGCGATGCGCCGTGCCTGTTCATTCACAATAACGCGAAATCCGGGATCGCTTCAACCACCGCCCATGAACAGCAGCATCTGCTCATTTGCAGAGTCTGGAAACAGGAAGTGTGGCGCGATTTGTCAAAATCGCGCGGTTCACGCAATGGTTCGATGGCGGATGCCGCGCGACTGCGGGCCAATCGCGCCACACTTCCCGGCGCTGATTTGAAATCCGATCTGGAACCATCCTGTCTTTACCAGCCTGCGAATCAGAGATTAGAATGCCCCCACTGTACCAATGACCGCTTCCCCCCAGGTAAAACCCAGAGCGGGCCGCTTCCCGCCTGAAAACAGGGAAAAGCTCCATGCCTGATCGTTTTTCACCTGATCGCTTTCCGGGCCTCATTGATCTCAATTCGTTTGCCGATGAGCGGGTGTTTGAGTTTCTGGAGGATACGGCAGACGGCCTTTTTGCGGTGAACGGGCACTGGCGATTTACTTATGTCAGTCACAAATTTGCGCGCCGGGCAGAAAAGACGCGCGATGAACTGATTGGCAAAAGTCTCTGGGAAACGTTTCCCGATGCCATCGAAACCAGGATTTTCAATGAATATCACCGCGCACTGGCTGAGCAGGTGACTGTTCGCTTTGAGGATCTTTATCAGGCCGACAATCGCAACTATGAAATCAACGCTTGTCCGTTTCAGGACGGGCTGCTGGTCTGCTTCCGCGACATAACAGAACGCCGCGAAGCCGAAGCGAAACTGCGCGAAAGCGAGGAACGTTTCAGGCAACTGGCCGAACAGTTCAATCAGGTCTTCTGGTTTACGGCGCTCAACCCTGAACGAGTGCTGTATGTCAGCCCCGCGTTTGAAGCAATCTGGGGAGTCACGGCGGAAGAGTTGTATCGCAATCCGCGACTCTGGGTCGCCACCATTCACCCGGATGATCAGGAACGTGTTCACCAGGCTTTTGAAAAACTGATCAGTCAGGAGACTGATGAATTCGATACTGAATACCGCATCTTCAATCAGCAGGGCGCTATTCGCTGGATTCATGATCGTGGCGTTGCCATTCGGGATCAGGAAGGCCGGGCGTACCGTCTGAGCGGCATTGCGGCAGACATCACCACGCGCAAACAGATCGAGGAGCAGTTGCGCCGCAGCGAGGATCAGTATCGTGATCTGGTCGAAAACGGCGGCCTGCTGATCGGCACGCACGATGTGAACGGAAAAATCCTGAGCGTCAATCAGATGGTCGCTCAATTCTGCGGAGCCGCCGGGCCGGAAGAACTGATCGGCCAGTCCGTCAGCGAATTCATACCCGCTGAAGATCGCCCGGCCTTCCAGTCCTATCTCAATGAAGTGCTGAGTACGGGCCACGCCCAGGGAATCATGAAAGCAGTAGCCGCTACCGGCGAGGTCAGGTTCATCGGTTATGAAAACTCGCTGCGGCAGGACGGGCCGGTTCCGCTCATCCGCTGCATCGGACGCGACATCACCGCTCAGATGCAGGCCAGAGAGGAACTGCATCTGAGCGAAGAACGATTCCGCTCGCTCAGCGATTCTTCGCCGATTGGCATCTGGCACACTGACACGCAGGGACGCTGTCTGTACACGAACAGACGCTGGCAGGAAATTTCAGGTTTGTCGCGCGAAGAGAGCCTGGGCGAGGGCTGGCAGCGCGCCATTCATCCCGATGATCGCGCCCAGGCGCTCGCCGCGTGGCAGCAGGCAGTCAGCGAAGAGAAAGAACTGGAACGCGAATTCCGCGTCATCACACCGTCAGGCGAATTGCGCTGGGTCTATTGCCGCTCCAGGCCGATTCGCTCGGAAGAAGGCCAGGTGATCGGTTATGTCGGCACCGATGAAGACATCACCGCGCGCCGACTTGATGAAGAGCGTTTGCGCGAGCAGGCCCGGCTGCTCGATCAGGCGCACGAAGCCATCATCGCGCTCGACCCTGAAGGGTGCGTGCATTACTGGAATCGCGGCGCCGAACGCATCTACGGCTGGCAGGCCGACGAAGTGCTGGGCCGGAACATCAGCGCCGAGGTTTTTCAAAGCGAGCTTCCGGCCTTCAACTCTCATCGCCGCGAATTCCTCGCGCACGGCGAATGGGCCGGTGAGTTGCGACAGCTTACGCGGGACGGTCGTGAAATCACGGTCGAAAGCCGCTGGACGCTGGTGCGCGATGATGCGGGAAAGCATCAGTCCACGCTGATCATCAACACCGACGTAACCGAAAAGAAGCGTCTCGAAATTCAGTTTCTCCGCGCTCAGCGGATGGAAAGCATCGGCGCGCTTTCAAGCGGCATCGCGCACGATCTGAACAATCTGCTGTCGCCGATGCTGCTGGTCGAACACATTCTGGAAAAGAGATTCACGGATGCTGAAAGCCAGCGGCTGCTGAAGACGCTGCTGTCAAGCATCAGGCGCGCCGGTGATCTGGTGCGCCAGGTGGTCGCTTTTGCCAGAGGCGCGGGCAGCGAGCAGGTGCAACTCAACCCGCAATACCTGTTGCGCGACATCGAACAACTGCTGCGCGAAACCTTTCCGAAATCCATCGAACTCAGATGCCTGTATGAAAAACATCCCTGGGCGATTCGCGGCGATGCGACGCAGCTTTATCAGGCCATCATCAATCTCTGCGTCAACGCCCGCGACGCCATGCCCGACGGTGGCCGTCTGATTCTGGCCGCCGAAAATGTCACGCTTGATGAAGCGAACGCCAGCCTCATTCCCGGCGGGCGTCCGGGCCGCTTCATCTGTCTGAGCGTCACTGACACCGGCAGCGGAATCCCGATGGAAATCAGAGATCAGATTTTCGACCCCTTCTTTACGACCAAACAACCCGGCCAGGGAACGGGCCTCGGACTCTCAACCGTCAGGAGAATTGTGAAAGGCCACAACGGGTTCATCAGCGTTGATTCGAGTCTCACCACCGGGACACGGTTCAGCATTTTTCTTCCGGCTGACGAATCGCTGCTGAGCCTCGAAACGACTGGTGAACAGTCTGATCTGCCGGTCGGTCACGGCGAACTGATTCTGGTGGTTGAGGACGAAGCCGCCATTCGTGAAGTGACCAGAGAGACCCTTGAAACTTACGGCTATCGCGTGCTGACCGCGATCAACGGCGCTGAAGCCATCGCGCTCCATGAGCGGCACGCCAGTCAGGTGCGCATCATCCTGCTCGACCTGGTGATTCCGCAAATGGACAGCCAGGCCGTAATCCGAACTCTGCGCCAGCACAATCCGCATTGCGCCATCATCGCCACCACCGGCCTGCGTCTGCCCGAACCCGGCAGCGAACATCCGCTGCCTTTGATCAGTCGCTACCTTCAGAAACCCTTCACCGCCGAAAAACTCCTGCGCACTCTGGCCGAAATCCTGGCGGGATGAGCAGGAAGCAGACAGCAGAAAAGAAAAGAAGAATCGTGATTCAGAGTTGAGGTTCGATCTCTTCTCTTCCCTCAGGGTCAATTCATTTTCCCGGGTACATTCCTGGGTACGCACGCTTCCAGCGTGCTCCTGCTGCGCGCAAACAACGCCTCTTTGAAGCCCGGCACGCTGGAAGCGTGCGTACCCAGGAATGTACCCGGGAAAATGAATTGACCCTTCGCTTCCCTGACCGCCCTGGTCAATCCACGCCTGCCTGGTTACAATCGCTCCCTTCTTCCAACCGCATTACATTTCAGGAGCAATCACATGCCACCACGAGGCAAACTGGCAATCATTGTCGGCGGCGGCCCCGCTCCCGGCATCAATTCAGTCATTTCATCGGCCACGATTGAGGCCATCAATGAAGGCTTTGAAGTGCTGGGCGTGCAGGAAGGCTTCAAGCACCTGATGCGCGAGGACGCTTCAAAAGTCCGCCCGCTGCACATCGAAGACGTTTCGCGCATTCATTTGCAGGGCGGTTCGATTCTCGGCACCGCGCGCGACAATCCGACCAAACAGGAAAAACACCTGCGCGCCGTCGTTGACACGCTGCGGTCGCTGGGCGTGACGCATCTGGTCACGATTGGCGGCGATGACACAGCCTTTTCATCGCGCAGCGTCGCTGAAAAATCGGGCGGCGCGATTCGCACGGTTCACGTGCCCAAGACGATTGACAACGACCTGCCGCTGCCCAATCACATTCCGACCTTCGGCTTTCAGACGGCGCGCCACGTCGGCGTCGAACTGGTGCGCAATCTGATGGAAGATGCGCGCTCAACCAAACGCTGGTTCATTGTCGTGGCGATGGGTCGTCAGGCCGGACACCTGGCGCTTGGCATCGGCAAGGCCGCCGGTGCAACGCTGACGCTGATCCGCGAAGAGTTCGAGCAGGAGACGGTTCCCTTTTCGCAAATCTGCGACATCATCGAAGGCGCAATCATCAAACGCCGCGCCGAAGGTCGCCATCACGGCGTCGTGATTATGGCCGAAGGGCTGATTGAAAAACTCGACCCGCAGGAACTGGCCGATTTGCAGGACATCGAACGCGACGAACACGGCCACATCCGTTTTGCCGAAGTTGACCTGGCGCGCAAGGTCAAGGCCGAACTCGCCGGACGCTTCGCGCAGCGCGGCATCAAACTGACGATCACCAACAAAAACATCGGCTACGAACTGCGCTGCGCCGATCCGATTCCGTTTGACGCCGCTTATTGCCGCGACCTGGGTTACAGCGCCGTGCGCTTTCTGATCAACGGCGGCAGCGGCGCCATGGTCAGCGTGCAGGGTGGCCGGATGATTCCGATTTCATTCAACGACATCCGCGATCCGGTCACGGGTAAAACCAGAGTTCGCAACGTTGATCCGAACAGCGAAAGCTATCGCGTCGCCCGCGAATACATGATTCGTCTGGGCGCAGAGGATTTTGAATATTCAGCCTGGGTCGAAAAACTCGCGCACGCGGCCAGTATGACCGTTGACGCATTCTGCGAAAAATTCGAATACCTCAAAGGCTCAGTTCAATCAGGAGCGTAAAAACAGTGGTTAGTGGTTAGTGGGCAGTGGTTAGTGAAGAGTGGAAAGTGAAAAGCGGCCTGTCAGCAGTTCTTTTCACTGTTCACTCTTCACTGCCCACTAACCACTAACCACTGACCACTAACCACTATCATATGGCAAGCAGAAAAATTGGAATCTTGATCGGCGGGGGGCCGGCCCCCGGAACAAATGGAGTCATCGCCGCTGTCGCGCTTGAGGCGCTCAAACTCGGTCACACCGTCATTGGCTTTCACGATGGCTTTGAATGGCTGGCGCAGCGGTACACCGATGAACAGCATCCGCTGACGATTGATGAAGTCTCGCGCATTCACCTTGATGGCGGCGTGCATCTCGGTTCATCGCGCGTGGATATTTCGCGTGATCGCCAGAGTCTGGAAAACACCGTCGCGGCGCTTAAAAAGCTCGATATTGATTCGCTCGTCATCGTCGGCGGCGATGATGCCGTCAGCAGCGCCGTCGCGCTCGAACACGAATCACGCGGCACAATCAGGGTCGTGCTGATTCCCAAGAGCATTGATAACGATTTATGGATGCCGCTGCCGGTTTCGACGCTCGGTTATGAAACAGCGCGTCACGTCGGCGTCGGTCTGGTCAAAAGCCTGATGGAAGATGCCAAGACCACAGGCCGCTGGTACATCGGCGTGACGATGGGCCGCCCGACCGGGCATCTGACGCTCGGCATCGGCAAGGCCGCAGGCGCAACCTGCGTCGTCATTCCTGAAGAGTTTTCGCAAAAGACGATCAGCCTTGATGACATTGCCGACATTATCGAAGGTTCGATCATCAAGCGCCGTGCGATGGGCCGCAATCACGGCGTCGCGCTGCTGTCAGAAGCCCTCGTCGAACGTTTCAGTCACGAAGAGGTCGTTGAATTGCAGGACGTTGACCGCGACGCACAGGGCAACATTCGCGTCACCGAAATTGATCTGGGCCGCAAGATCAAAAGCGAAGTGCAGGCGCGGCTCGAATCACGCGACATCAAAGTGACCATCGTTGACAAAACCATCGGCTACGAACTGCGCTGCGCACAGCCGATTCCGTATGACGCCGAATACGCCCGCGATATGGGCTATGCGGCAGTCAATTACCTGCTGCGCGGTGGGTCGGGCGCGATGATCACTGTGCTTGGCGGCGAATTTCATCCGACGCCGTTCAGTGACGTGGCTGACCCGGCCACTCATCGCGGGCGCGTCCGTCCGGTCGAGGTTGATACTGAAAGCTATCAGGTCGCCCGCGACTACATGGTGCGCCTGGGGCCGAAGGATTTCACCGATGAAGCCTGGGTGGCGAAGCTGGCCGAAGCCGGTGGGATGACGCCGAATGACTTCCGGCTGAAGTTCAGTAAGTTCATGGCATGATTTGTTCGCAGCTCTGTCAACCGCTCCCTGACGGTCGCGGTACTGTACCCTGCTGATGCCTGGTACAGTACCGCGACCGTCAGGGAGCGGTTTCTGACAGGAGCTGCGAACGAAAACACGAAAGCACGCAGATGGACGACGACCAGAAATTCGTGCGCCACTGCGTGCTTTTTGCTGAGGACGCTGCTGAACGACAAACAGCGCAAGCCTGCGAAAGGCTCAGGCGACCGCCGAAGCATCTTCGAGATAAAGATACTTCCTCCACTCCGGACGTGAAGCGGCGGCATAAATCATGGCCGTCCGTTCCAGACCGTAGTAGAGCGCACCCGGATTACTGAGCAGCGGCATCCGGGCTTCATCCGGCGTGCGATCACCTTTCCGCTGATTGCACTCCCTGCACGACGCGACCAGGTTTTCCGCGACCGTCTGACCGCCCTTTGATTTTGGAATAATGTGATCAAGGGTCAGGTCAAACTGAGTGCCGCGCCGCCCGCAATACTGGCAGCGATGCTTGTCGCGGATCAGAATGCGCAACCGGCTGGTCGCGCGATTCTGACGGCGTCTGCGCGTATCCACGTAATGCACGAGCCGCACCACCGCCGGCACGTCGAAGGCAAATCGCGCAGTTCGCAGGACGTGGCCGTGATCGAATTCAATCACTTCAGCAGCCTTTCGCCAGACCAGCGCGAGTGCTTTCGGAGCCGTGACGAGATTGAGCGGCTCATACGAAGCGTTGAGCAAAAGCACTTTGCGTGAAATGTACTGTGGTAATTCCATCAATTCTCCTCGCACTGTCTGACGGGTTCGGAAGGACTCGAACCTTCGACCTGACGGGTAGAATCCGTCTGCTCTTTTTTCCATCTGAGCTACGAACCCTGATTGTTTATTCTGGAGGTGACGGTGAGACTCGAACTCACGACCTGCTGCTCAGGAGGCAGCCGCTCTCAATTCCAACTGAGCTACGTCACCCGGTTAAATCTCAAATCTCAAATCTCAAATCTGAAATTTGAAGAATGGTTGGGGTCGGAATCGAACCGACGACCTGTGGCTCTTCAGACCACCGCTGCTACCGTCTGAGCTACCCAACCGGAATGCTTTGCCTTCTGACCGCCCTGCTTTCCATCAGCTTTGTCCCCGTTTCTGTTGGCCAATGACAATGCGGCCAGAAGGCAAACCTGGCCTCCGTGGCAGGACTCGAACCTGCGACCTCCTGATTCGTAATCAGGCACTCTGAATTTCCATCTGAGCTACACGGAGATAACTTTCAAAAATCGAATCAGGATGGCCGGATTCGAACCGACGTATGCTGGTTCCCAAAACCAGTGGACAGCCGCTGTCCCACATCCTGAAAAAGAGCCGGTGATGAGAATCGAACTCACTGCCTCAGTCGTACCAGAACTGCGCTCCGCCATCCGAGCTGCACCGGCGCGATGGAGTCGGCGGGACTCGAACCCGCAATCTCCGGCGTGCAAAACCAGCGCCCTGCCAATTGAGCCACGACCCCGTTTGTCAACATAGGAGCGGCAGGAATCGAACCCGCGACCTCCGAGGTGTAAGCTCGGCGCTGCCTCCAACTGAGCTACGCTCCTGCAAGCCCGGAGGCGTGGATTTGAACCACGATCTTCAGGGTCAGAACCTGACGTCCTGCCGTTGGACGACCTCCGAACAAAGCTGACGGTGGGATTCGAACCCACACCCTGCCGCTTACGAGACGGCTGCTCCATCCGTTGAGCTGCGTCAGCACAAAATCAAAGCCTGCGACGGGACTCGAACCCGCTGCCTCTGGTTTGGAAGACCAGTGCGCTGCCGGAATGCGCTTCACAGGCCGAAGGCGGCGACGAGGGTTGATGAAACGAGACATTCCAGGGATGTAGTTTCATCGGCATTCGCCACCCGTTGAACTGTGGGAGCGGGATTCGAACCCGCGATCTTTCGATTAACAATCGAACGCCTTACCAGCCTGGCTCTCCCACAACTGATGGATCGGGTCAGAGTCGAACTGACATCTCTCTGCTTAAGAGGCAGGTACTCTCGCCGGTTGAGTTACCGATCCGCGACCAGGGCGGCGGGACTTGAACCCGCGATCTTCTGCTTGACAAGCAGACGGCCACTCCGACTGGCCCACGCCCCGAAAACTGATGGCAGCGGTGACGGGACTCGAACCCGTTAGTGCCAGCTTGAAAGACTGACCGCGCGACCCTTTGCATTCACCGCTGTGTCAAAGACGATGCGCCCGGCGGGACTCGAACCCGCGACCTGACGGTTATCAACCGTCTGCTCGGCCATCTGAGCTTCAGGCACTGAATCGGGATGCAGGGATTCGAACCCTGACCGCAGAGCTTCAAAGGCTCCCGTCCTGCCAGTTGGACCACATCCCATCAGAGGGTGAGTGGCCGGACTTGAACCGGCGACATCCTGATCCACAATCAGGCGCTCTGCCATCTGAGCTACACCCACCGCATTTTCAAACCCCGGATTTCAAATCTGAGATTTGAGATTTGAGATTCGGTTCTGGTACTCCCGGTGGGATTCGAACCCACATCGAGCGCTTGTCCGGCGCGAACAGGGTATAGGCCTGCTGTTTTGCCCATTAAACTACGGGAGTACGTTCAATGAACCGCGAAGTCACATCCTTCAGCGCCGCTGCGAAAACTGATGGGTCTGGAGGGATTTGAACTCTCACCTTATCGGTTAAAAGCCGATTGCCCTTCCGTTAGGCGACAGACCCGAAACGGCAGTTGCGGGAGCCGGTACTGCCCCGGCTGAATCGGGCTTATGAGACCCGACTGAAGCTTCTTCTTCCCGCAACACATGCCGAAGGAGAGATTCGAACTCTCAATAGCTGCGGCTTAAGCGCAGTGCGTTTGCCTGATTTCGCCACTCCGGCCTGCAAGAACGCAGCAGGAATCGAACCCGCCTGTCATGGGTTGCAACCATGCGCCTCAACCACTCGGCCATGCGTCCGTAAATCTCAAATTTGAAATTACCTTCCGATGCGGGCGACGAGACTCGAACTCGCAACCTCAGACCTGGCAAGCCTGCGCTCTGACCATTTGAGCCACACCCGCGTTTTTCAATCTCAAATCTCAAATCTCAAATTTGAAATCACCATCTGATGCGGACGGAGAGATTCGAACTCTCAACAAACCTGCCTCTCAGGCAGGCGCGTCTGCCTGTTTTCGCCACGTCCGCAATTGTCAATGAACGGCACGCATCGGACTGGACTTGAACCAGCGACCTCCGGCTTCGGAAACCGGCGCTCTCGTTCCATCTGAGCTACCGATGCAGTCAAATGCCAGCGGTGGGATTTGAACCCACAACGCCCCGCCTCTGAAACGGGTGTGTCTGCCAGTTGCACCACGCTGGCGCGAAAACGGAGGCTGAGGGATTCGAACCCACAAGCGATCTTTCACGCGGCAGTTTTCAGGACTGCTGGCTTACCAGTTAGCCCAGGCCTCCCAAATGACGGAGACGGCAGGATTCGAACCTGCACGAGATCTTTCACTCTCTGACTTAGCAGGTCAGCGCCTTGCCAGTTCGGCCACGTCTCCGAATGTCAACGGGAGCGCCAGGATTCGAACCCGGATCATCGGTTTTGGAGACCGACCTGTTGGCCGTTACATCACACTCCCAACCTGTCTCTTTCTATCCAGCCTGTTATCTCCAACCTATAACCAGCCTGGTTCAGACAACACTTGTCCTGACTCAGGCTACACTGATATTTTGTAGCCTGAGCAGCTATTCCATAGCTTGTTCAGGGTAGTCAGATCCTATCCCGGGAGAAGCAATTAAAAATCCTGCCTCCCGGTGCAAATGTGTCCCTGCGGTTCACCGCTCAGCCAGCCCGGCTCACACGGCAGTCACTGTATTTGAGTCCTGCACGGCAGCATCCTGTCAGCAGGAGCTGTCGTTATCAGCCTCACTGCGCTGCGCAGATTCAGGCGGAACGGCTCTGGCCCTGGCACTGCCGAAAAGTCCTTGACTGAATATTGATCGGGATTTTCGGGAGCGGGAGGGCCGCTCCCGCAGGCTATAACTGTCGCGTAAGTTGATCTGTCACAATCGGTTGTTCCGGTTTGGACCAGAATCGCATCAGATCGGAGCCGCGACCAGTCAGGGTGACTGTATTGACGATGACGCCCGCACATCCGGCACTGGCCGACAACCACAGCACCATTCCGGTGCGGTGACTGATCGCCTGTCTTCTGTTGTGTGATCTGAGCGTCATGTTTTCTCTCAAGCCCGTCGTGTTGAAGAAGGTTATTAAATTCCGTTATCCGGCTATAAATAACGAAGCCGAGTTATACTCTCCGGCCTCGCATTCTGTCAAGATAATTTTTCACCTTTCCCGAAGTTTTTTCTATCCACCTTATTCAAGCTATGACCTGTGTTCCTATAGCTACTCTGACAGTACGCCCGGCCAGGGTCTGTGTTTCTATCCTGACATCAAGGAACTTTCTGATAACTTCCAGATTAGTTACTGAATGGCGCGACAGAGGCAGCGTCGTCCAGGAACCGCCCCCGGCCAGCGCCAGCGGGATCATCAACTGATCGGCCAGGTATTCGCCCACTGCCACTTCAGCCGCCAGATACCGCCGCGCTGCCTGCACTGCCTGATCAGCCACATCCTCTGCGCGCCTGCCTCGTTCACCGAATCCCGTAAAGACTTCCGTGACGTGTTCGCTTTCAATTTCAAGCAGCACCACGTTGCCCGGCCCCCGTGAATGATCGGCGCGTTCTGCCTTCAGCCATTCATCGGGCCACGACATTTTTTCCCTGATCAGCGCCAGTTCCCTTTCGGCAATGCGTGGTGAAAGGTGCGCGGTGACTGCCCTGGCGCGGCGTGCCTGAATTGCTCCGCGCCCGTTCAGTTCAATCGGACTGAGCGAATCTGCGGGTTCGATTGTGGCAGTGAACCTGCCGCCGCCAGCCGGATAAAAGCCGGGGCGTTCAGATTCAACTGAAACCTGCGGCCCCATTTTTCTGATCAGCGGCAGAAAGGCGCGCTCCAGAAAATCGAGCGGAGGCGCGAAGGGATTATGCGTTCCGCCTTCCAGCACAATCGTTGTGCGACCTGCATTGCCGTTTGTAGCTGTCATCAGCGCAGGCAGCACTGTCTGGAAAACAAGCGTGGCGCTGCCAGCCGTGCCGACGGCAAATGAATATTCGCCTGAACGCACACGGCCAGGGATGAAAGTCAGTTGCGTCGAACCGATGCTGTTGCCGGTCACTTCGCCCTGACTGATCTCTGCGGCGGCGCTGACCGCCGTCAGATGCTGCCGCAGCAGACCCGGAACTTTGCGCCCGGCGCGAATCTTCTCAATCCGAAACGGCTGGCCTGTGACCAGCGACAGAGTCAGCGCCGACCGCAGAATCTGTCCTCCGCCTTCGCCTGCCGAACCATCAATAATAATCATGCTCTGCCTCAGGTTTGCTGTGATCAGTCACAGCCTTGATGAAAAAGAAAATGATTGACGACCATAAAGATTAGTCGTTACACTCCGCGCCTGACGTGCAGCCTGCTTAGCCCTTCTGACGCTGCACCGGACAGCCCGCCAAAACTCCCGGACTAAATCAAACGGATTTCTGACAGACAATAATCTTTGCCGCCCTGCACAACTTACCAGGCTTCCCGACCGCCTGCGATCAGCCCGGCTTGAAAAATATGGACAAGACGTCGCGTTACTCCCGGCACGTTTCGGTGCCTGTGCTGCTCTCTCTGTGCCTCACGCTCAGCGTCATCACCGCGTTCACGGCTTCGGCCCGGCGCGCGGCGCTGACGACGCCTTCCGGCAATCCTCCGGTTGGCGGCTTCACAGCCGCACTGCAACTGCCGGGTGACAACAGCAGTTACGCTTCAGTCAGTCCGGGGCCGGTCACAACCGGGCTGAGTGCGCTGACCATTGAAGCCTGGATTAATCCGGTCAGTCTGACCGGACGGGCTGAGATCGTCTCCAGAGATCCGGTCTTCTTTCTGCTTCAGGATGGCAAACCTTCAATCTGGCTGGGCGGCACAGACAATCCGGGTTTTCACACTTCAGCAACGGCAGTTCAGGCCGGTGTCTGGTCGCACGTGGCAGCCACCTGGAATGGCGCGACCGTCAGAATTTATCTCAACGGCATCGAGACTTATTCCGGCGCGGCCAGTGGCACGACTGCTTCTGCATCTCCGGGGACGGCGCTTGGCATCGGTGTCTGTCTGACCTGTTCACCTGACAACACCGGCTTCAACGGATGCCTTGATGAAATCAGAATCTGGAATGCGGCGCGCTCTGCGGCCAGCCTTCAGGCAGCGATGCGTCAGGGACTGATCGGTAATGAATCAGGACTGACGGCATATTATCGCGCCGATGAAAATTCAGGCACGACGCTCAATGACGCAACGGCCAATGCTCATCACGCAACGCTGACCGGATCAGTGACGCGCAAAACCACCGGTCTGGCTGATGACCTCACCACCGCTGAAGATACGCTCTTTACGGGCCGGTTGTTCGGTTACGATGCTGAAAATGATGCGCTGACTTACAGCATTGTCAGCAACGGCTCAAAGGGAACCGCCACCGTTACAGACGCCAGCACCGGCGCATTCACTTATCAGCCTGCGCCGAATCAGAACGGGAATGACAGTTTTACTTTCAAGATCAATGACGGTTCGGCTGATTCAGCGACCGTGACGGTGTCTGTCAGCATTACGCCGGTCAATGATAATCCGGTGATCAATGCCGGTTCGGCTGTCGCCGTTTCGCAGAATGGTTCAGTCAGCGGCGTGACAATTGCGACGGTCAGTGACGCTGAGACTGCCGCCGGATCATTGACGGTGACGTCAGGCACTTTGCCAGTCGGCATTACGATCAGCGATCTGACCAACACGAACGGAACGATTACAGCGACTGTCAGCGCCACCTGTAATGCGGCTGCCGGAGCAAATACCATCGTGCTCAATGTCAGCGACGCTGATGGCGGAACTGCTGCGGCAAGTCTGACGGTGAATGTCACGGCTCAGACAGTCAATATTACGGCGCACCCGATTTCACAGTCGGTCTGTCCCGGTTCGACTGCAATCTTTTTTATTACCGCCACTGGCGACGGGCCATTCTTTTATCAATGGCGCAAAAACGGGTCATCAATTCTCGGAGCCAATTCGGATAACTATGCAGTCGTTGGCGCGGCAGCGGGCGACGCGGCAACTTATGACTGCGTTGTGACCAGCGTCAACGGCTGCACATCGGCAGTTTCAAATTCCGCCACGCTGACGCTCAGGACGGCGACGAGCATCACGTTCCATCCGGTTTCGCGCACCGTCTGCGAGGGCGCAAGCGTCAGCTTCTCGGTCAGCGCCGACGGTCAGGGCACGATCAATTATCAGTGGCGCAAAAACGGAACGCCGATCACGGGCGCAACCAGCAGTTCGTACAGCATTGCTGAAGCCGCTGTCGGCGATGAAGGCAGTTATGACTGTGTCGTAACTTCGGGCTGCGGCAGCCAGACATCGTCAGCAGCGACGTTGACGGTCAACACTCCACCGACAATCACCAGCAACCCGCCAGACCGGAACACGACCGTTGGCGCAACGCTCAATCTGATTGCCACTGCCAGCGGCAGCCCGACGCCTGAAGTCCGCTGGCAGCTCAGCACTGATGGCGGCCTCGCCTTCAATACCATTGTTGGAGCAACCGGCACGACACTGACGCTCGCCAGTGTTTCGCTGGCGATGGATGGTTACAAGTATCGCGCGGTTTTCACCAGTCCCTGCGGTACGACCTACAGCGCAATCTCGAAGCTGACGGTCAGCCCGGCGGCGACCACGACCACCATTGCGGCCAGCGGCGGAGCAACAGTCTATGGCCAGGCCGCCGGATTTACAGCTTATGTGTTAAGGGGAACCGATCCGATTACGGAAGGCACAGTGACCTTCCTTGATGGCAGCACCACGCTTGGCACAGTGGCGCTCAACGGCAGCGGGCAGGCGGTCTTCAGCACCACTTCGCCTGGCGCGGGAACGCACAGCATCAACGCCAGATTCAACGGCACGGCCAACTATCTGACCAGTTCCTCAAATGCCGCCGCCACTCTGACAGTCAGCAAAGCCACTCTGACGGTCACGGCCAGCAACGCGACGAAAGTTTACGGCGCATCACTGCCAGCCTTCAGCGCAGTCTGTTCCGGTTTCGTGAATGGCGAATCAACGGGCGTGCTGACCGGGCAGCCCGATTTCACCACTGCCGCAACCAGCGGCAGCCCGGTCGGTGATTACACGATCACGCCGTCAACCGGCACGCTCGCTTCAGCCAATTACAATTTCACTTTTGTGAGCGGCACGCTGAGCGTAACCAGAGCAACGCTCATGGTATCTGCCGACAACAAGACGCGAGTCTATGGCGCGGCCAATCCGGCCCTGACCTCGACCATCACAGGCTTCGTCAACAACGACACCACCAGCGTGATCAGCGGAACACCGGCGCTGACGACAACAGCCAGTGCCAGCAGCGCCGCCGGAACCTATCCGATCACGGTTAATGCGAGCGGCCTGAGCGCGGCAAATTATAACTTCACGACCAGCAGCGGAACGCTGACCATCACCAAAGCCGTGCTGACCGTCAAAGCCGATGATGCCGCGCGCGTTTATGGCGCAGCCAATCCGGCCTTTGGTTATTCAATCAGCGGATTCATCAATGGTGATGCGGCTGGCGTTGTCAGCGGCACGCCCGTGCTGACGACCACCGCAACCGCTTCAAGCGCGGCTGGAACTTATCCGATCACAGTCAGCACCAGCGGATTGAGCGCGGCCAATTACACTTTCACCACCACAAACGGCACGCTGACGATCAGTAAGGCTGTGCTCTCAGTCAAAGCTGACGATGCCGCCAGAACTTACGGCGCAGCCAATCCGACGTTTACTTATTCAGTCAGTGGTTTCGTCAATGGCGACACGGCCAGCGTGATCAGCGGCACGCCGGCACTTTCGACCACGGCCACGCCCGGCAGCGCCGTCGGGACTTATGCCATCGCGGCGGATGTCAGCAGCCTCACCGCCGCCAGTTACAGTTTCACGGCGAGCAATGGCACGCTGACGATCAATAAAGCCGCGCTCTCAGTCAAAGCCGATGACAAATCGAAAGCCTTCGGCGCGCAGTTGCCGACACTGACGGTGACTTATTCGGGCTTCGTCAACGGCGAAACTGCCGCCGTTCTGAGCGGCGCATTGAATGTGTCAACAACTGCGACGGCGAGCAGCCCGGCAGGCACTTATCCGATCACCGCAGGCGGTCTTTCCGCGACCAATTACAATGTCAGTTTTGCCAGCGGCACGCTGACTGTTACAGCGGTCAGTTCGCCGCCTGTGCTGACCGCCAGCAATAATCCTTCGCAGTGGGGGCAGGCGGTGACGCTGACGGCGACCATCAGCAAGGCGTCATCTGACGCAGCCGCTCCGACCGGAACAGTGACATTCAAAAACGGCTCAACCGTCGTCGGCACAGGCTCAGTGAATGGTTCAGGCCAGGCCACACTGACGCTTTCGAATTTTACGGTCGGCGCGCATCAGGTCACGGCTGAATACGGCGGTGACAATAATTACGCAGCCGCCGCTTCGGCTGCGCTGACGCTGACGGTCAGCAAGGCCGACACGACAACAACGCTGGTCAGTTCGGCCAGCCCTGTGACGGTCAATCAGCCGGTCACTTTCACAGCCACGGTCAGCAGCGCCGCCGGGACGCCTTCGGGCATTGTCGAATTCTTTGACGGTACGGTTTCACTTGGCACTGCGCCGCTCAGTAATGGTTCGGCCTTTGTGACGACTTCAACGCTGACTGCCGGAGATCATTCGATCAGAGCGGTCTACAACGGCGACACATCATTTGCCAGCAGTTCATCAGCCGCGATTTCACAAACCATCAACCCGGCCTGTACGTGGGCGCTGTCAGCGACAAGCATCATTGCCGATGTCGGCAGCGGCGCTTATTCAGTCAACGTCACCGCGCGCGGCGACTGTGCCTGGACGGCGGCGAGCAATGTTTCGTGGATCACGATCAGCAGTGGCCAGAGCGGCAGCGGCAACGGCACAGTCAGCTTTACCGTTGAGCCGCTTGGCAGCCTGGCCTCACGCAGCGGCACGCTGACTGTTGCCGGACAAACCGTGACGATCACTCAGTCGAGAAGCTTCACGGTTGTTTCGGCTGCCGGATATGAAGGCGGGACGATGTCGAATGATCAGTTGCTGGCCGGGTTCGGCATTGGCATTTCACCCGTGACGGCGGCTGCGCCTTCGTTGCCGCTGACCGACACGCTCGGTGATGTCAAAGTCAGAATCAAAGACAGCGCCGGTGTCGAGCGACTGGCGAAACTGCTGTTCGTTTCACCGAATCAGATCAACTTCGTTGCGCCGACCGGGATGGCCAGTGGCCCGGCCACGCTGACAGTTCTGAACGGTGAACTCGAAATCTCCACCGGCACAATCAATGTCATCAATGCTGCGCCGGGCCTGTTTGCGGCGAATGCCACAGGCCGGGGCGTTGCGGCGGCGCTCGCGCTGCGCGCCAGAGCCGACGGCACGCAGATTTACGAACCGGTCTCACAGTTCGACAACGCGCAGAATCAGTACGTCGCCGTTCCGATTGATCTGGGCGCTGATCAGAACCCCGCGCCTGACGAAGTCTTTCTCGTCCTGTTCTGCACGGGCGTTCGCTATCGCACCAGTCAGAACAACGTCAGCGTGAAGATTGGCGGCATTGATGCCGAAGTGCTGTATGCCGGAGCGCAGCCGTCATTCGCCGGGCTTGATCAGATCAACGTCCGGCTGCCCGGAACTCTGGCTGGCCGGGGCGAAGTTGAAGTGATTGTCACGGTGGATGGCAAAGCCGCCAATCCGGTGACAGTCAGCATCAGATAAGCCTTCAAACTGAAGATATTGCTGACGCCTGATTCCTGTGTTTATGACACACAGGAATCAGGCGTCAGCAGGCCTGACACGTTTCCTCTTTCCTTTCTCTGAGACCAGGTTATCCCTCACCCCAGGCAGGCAAGGACAATGCAGGTCTTTGCCTGCTTTTCTGTCAGACGAGTCAGTTGACCACCCACTGAAAACCTCGTAGACTTCGCCGCGTCATCATAATTCATTGATCAGTATCAAACTCAGCGCGTCATGACGATTTCATGAAACGGAAATCGTCAATTATCACAGACCTGTGCCAACCGGTTTTCAGACTTGAATGAAAGCTGCTTTCTGTTACAGACAGGCCAGCCCCGGCCTGCTCTGACAAGGCGCACCCACGTCCAGGAGGTTCAGCATGAGATTGTTGATGACCGGCACATCACTCAGAAGACCACTGCGCATTTCTCTGCTGATTCCGGTCGTGTGCCTGATCGGCTACACGGCCCTGTCCGGCAGACTGACCCGACAGGCAGGCTTTTCAGCCCGCGCCAGCCAGACACCGGCGCTGCGCACCGAACCGCAGATCACCGTTCGGGCAGCCGGTCGCGGCAATCCCTGGCTCAGTCTGGGCGATGGTCATGACCTGCCGAATGACGCAACCACAGCAGGACTTTTACAGGCTGCTCCCGGTTCGCTTCAGGCCCGCGCGCTGGCCACAGCCGATTTTGATGAAGACGGCGCGCCCGACCTCGTCAGCAGTTATGCCACAGGCCGCAGCGGCAGGCTGATGCTGCAACGCGGCAACGCGGATTCGATTTACCCGAACACTCCTGAAGCGCGTTTGCACAGGCTGGCGAGCGGCAGCACCGGAACGCCTGAACCATTTTCCCCAACCACAATGCTGGCTGAAGTGCCTGAAGTTCCCGACTTCCTGGCCGCAGGTGATTTTGATGCTGATGGTCACCAGGATATGGTAATGGCGGCGCGTGGCAGCAGCCTGATTTATCTGCTCGCGGGCAATGGACACGGCGGTTTCAATTCACCTCAATCCTTTGAACTGCCCGGCAGAATCACTGCCCTGGCTGCCGGAGAGATCAATCGCGCCGACGGCCTGACCGATTTAATCGCTGGCATTGATGGCACAGGCGGCCCGCAGGCGCTGATTTATGAAGGCCCTGAAGGCGCGCTCAAAAGCCGGCCTGAAGCAATCAGCCTGCCCGCCCCTGCTTCAGACTTTGCGCTCGGTCAGCTTGATGATGATTACCCGCATGATCTCGCCGTCACGTCCGGTCACAGCCTGCTGATCATTCACGGGCGCGACCGCAAAACCTCGCTCAGCGAAACGATGCAGGCTCAGGTGCAGCCTGTCGTCATCACCCGTCAGGATTTTGCCGACGAACTGAAGGCAGTGGCCATCGGCGATTTCACCGGCAGCCATCGCCCCGGCCTGGCTCTGCTGAGCGTCAGCGGCACAGTGCAACTGCTGTCGCGCCCTGAAAAACAGCAGTCCGTTCAGCAAAGCAGAACCAAACCAGCCTGGCAGACTGAAACTCTCAGTTCAGGCTCGTGGCCGCAGGCGGCGCGCCTCGTCACCGCGCGCGTGTCGAGTCATCCCTTTGACAATCTGATCCTGATTGACTCAGCCAGCCGTCAACTGCACATCCTGGATCGCGGAGCAGCGGCGGTAGGTGACGCTTCCCTTTCATCCGCACTCGTTCCTGTCACCATTGATGTCGCAGGCGAACCAGCCGCCGTGCTGCCGATGCGCCTGAATTCAGATGCGCTCAGCGATCTGGTCATCCTCAAAAACAGTCAGCATCCGCTCGCTTATGTGCCGTCAGTCGCTCAGGCGACATTCGTCGTGACTAATACGAATGACAGCGGCCCCGGCTCATTGCGACAGGCCATTCTGGACGCCAATTCAAGCGAAGGCCCCGATTCGATCATCTTCAGGATTGACGGAACCGCGCCGTTCACGATCAGCCCCGCCACGCCGCTGCCGATCATTTCGGATACTGTCACGCTGGATGGAACGACACAGCCTGGTTTTACCGGCAGTCCGGTCATCGAACTGAGCGGAGCAATTACAGGCACCGGTGCGATTTCATTCACCGGTGGCAACAGTGTGCTGCGCGGACTGGTGATCAATCGTTTCAATACCCTGGCAGCGCACGCCCTGAACCTGTTCGTTAATGGCAACAACATCATCGAAGGCAATTTCATCGGGACTGATGTCAGTGGCCGGGTCAGGCTCGGCAATGGCGGCGACGGGATCAGGATCATCAGCGTTTCCGGCAATATTATCGGCGGTACGGTGCCAGCCGCTCGCAATGTCATCTCAGGCAACGGACTGCCTGAAGGCGGAGAGAAGGAAGGCATCATCATCCTCGCCAATGTCAGTGATGAAAGACCGGCCAGAAACAATCAGGTGCTCGGCAATTACCTGGGCACTGATGTAACCGGCACAACTGACATCGGCAATGCAGGCAGCGGAATCAGGCTGGCCGGGGCAGGTCAGGTCAGCGACAACATCATCGGCGGGACAACCGCCGGAGCGCGCAATATCATTTCCGGCAATGATCTTTATGGAATCGTGATTCAAAGCCCGGCTGACACCGCCACCAGCATTACCGGCAACTTTATCGGCACTGATCTGACCGGGACAAAAGCGCTCGGCAATACCGGCGCAGGAATAATCATTTTTGACAGCGATAATAACAGCATCGGCGGCACAGCCAGCGGCGCAGGCAATGTCATTGCTTTCAATTCGGGTAACGGCATCACCGTCGCTTCCGGCACAGGCAATGCCATTCAGTCAAATTCGATTTTCTCAAACAGCAGCCTGGGCATTGACCTCGGCGGCGATGGCGTGACGCTCAATGATGGAGGCGACGCGGACACCGGCGCCAACAATCTGCAAAACTTTCCGGTGCTGACCCGCATCACCATCAGCGGTCAGAGTGAAACAATTCAGGGAACACTCAACAGCACAGCGAATACGACGTTCAGAATTGAATTCTTTGCCAGCTCTGCAAACGACCCGACAGGTTACGGCGAAGGCGAGCGATTCATCGGCTCGACCATCGTCACGACTGACAATGCGGGCAACAGCAGCTTTGCGTTTTCGACGACAGCCTCGAACGGACTGCTGATCACGGCGACAGCGACTGATCCGAATGGCAACACTTCGGAATTTTCGCGCAAGGCTCTGGTCGCCGGTCTGTCGCTGACTCAGACAGCCACGCCCAATCCGGTCATTGTCGGCAACAATCTGACCTATACCATCACCGTCACCAACAACGGGCCTGACCCGGCGACGAATGTCAGACTGACCGGAACACCTGCGGGCAGCTTTCAGGTCGTGCTGATTACCACGAGTGCGCCGCAGGGCAGTTGCGGGCCTGCTGAAACCGGGCTGGTCTGTTCGCTCGGCACGCTGCCATCAGGCGCAACCGCAACGGCGACGGTCATTCTCAGGACTACTGCCACCGGAATCATCAGCAACCTGGCCACCGTCTCAGCCAGCGAGACTGACCCCGATCCCGCTGACAATCAGTCGCAGATCAGCGTCAGCGTCATCAGGGCGGCCAGCACTGTCAGCCTGGCTTCGTCGCGCAATCCTTCACAGTACACCGATGCGGTCACATTCACGGCAACCGTTCAGGCCAGCCAGTCTGTGACGCCGACCGGGACGATTACTTTCAGGGACGGGCAGACAGTCCTCGGCACCGGCGTCCTCAATGCCGCCGGGCAGGCGACGCTGACCGCGCCGGGTAATCTGCCGGTGATGCTGCTTTTTGATGAACTGCCTTTGCAGCCGGTCAACGGGCTGAATTTCAATGGCGTCGGATTCGATTTCAAGGTCAACGGCGTGAATTCTGACGATGCGCGTTACCACGCCAGCGGCCCCCGCAAAATTACTTACGTGGATGACCCGTCGCTGGAAGGCACTGTCGCCGGAACGCTGACGCTCAGTTTTGCCGTCCCGACTGCCACGCTCGGTTTTGGCGTGGCGCTGGATTCGCAACTGACGCTGACGCCCGGTTTCACTGTGCAATTGTTCGATGCGGCGGGCCAGCAGATTCAGAACCGCTCAGTCACCACGACCCGGCTGATCAGTTTCAGCGAAGGGCGCTTTGACTATGCGGGCGCGCCGGTCAGCCGTGCGCGCATCACTTTCAATCCTTCGGGCAATCGTTTTGCGTTCGATAATCTGAGCTATCAGACCACACTTGCGCGGCTCGCTCCGGGTTCACATCCGATCACGGCGCAATACAACGGCAACGAAATTTATGCATCCGGCATTTCGCCGACGCTCATTCAGGTAGTTGGCGGCACGCCTGCGGCCAGCATCACGCAGGACGGCAGGCCACTCGCCTTCAGTCCGACTGAGCCGCTGCGATTTCCTGATCCGAATTCACCGCCGCTCAATTTCTCAATCAGAAACACCGGCACCGCGCCGCTTGAATTGCGCTTCGATTCACTGCTGCGCGCGGCAGGCGCCAGTCAGACGCTGCCCAACCCGGATGACAGCGCGCTGTTCCCGATTGATCTGACCAGGCCGGGCGGCATCACTTCGAGACTCAGCTACCCGACCACCATCAGACTTGAACCCGGCGAGACAGTGGCCGGCCAGGTGCGCTTCAATCCGCTGATTCCGACCAGCGCCAGAGCCACGACCGGTCTTTCAGCCAATCAGGTGCTGCCTGATGAAATCGCCTCGAAACTGACCATCAGCAACAACGCCGGAGCGCCACTGACGATTGACCTGCTGGGCGGCATCAATCCGAAAGTCAGATTGATTCATCCGGTGGATCGCCTGCTGGCGCCGCTGGTTTTGTTCAGTCGCAGCGGCGATGAATTCACGGTCGAGTACACAGTTTTTGATCCGAACCTCGATGTCTCGGTCGCGCAGTATGAATTTCTGGACAGCAGTAATCAGCCGATCAGGCCCGCGACGAATGTTGATTTCGGCGATTCGATCCGGCGGGCAGGCATCGTCAGAGGCCAGGCTTTCACGGTCACGCAGAAGTTTCTGGAAGCGTCACAATTCCCGCAGGCAGTCAAAGTCAGAGTGACGGTCTATGACGGATTTTCGGATTCCGCGCTCTCGCTTCAGCTCAACGCCACAGAACCGCGAGCGACAACGGTTTCAGCCGCCAGTTACAGCGAAACCGCGCTGACGAGCAATGCCATTGTCGCAGCATTCGGCCCCGACCTGGCCCGCACGACACGCACGGCTCCGGGCCAGCCATTGCCGACCACACTTGACGGAACGACAGTGCAGGTGCGCGACGGCGCAGGCATTGAACGACTCGCGCCGCTTTTCTTTGTTTCGCCGGGCCAGGTCAATTACCTGATTCCGGCTGAATCGGTCAGCGGCGCGGCTACCGTCACAGTGACCAGCGCAGACGGCGCGGTGGCGCGCGGGATGATTCAGATTGCGTCGGTTGCGCCGAGCCTGTTTGCCGCCAATTCAGGCGGTCAGGGCGTCGCGGCGGCGCTCGCGCTGCGCGTCAGGGCAGACGGCTCGCAGCAGTATGAACCGATCGCGCAATTCGATGAGGTCAGTCATCAATTCATCTTTCGTCCGCTTAATTTCGGCCCGGCAGATGAACGATTGTTCCTGATTCTGTTCGGCACGGGCATTCGCAACCTGCTGCCCTCAGACACGGTGCGCGTGAGAGTGGGCGGCACTGATGCGCCGGTGCTGTACGCCGGAGCGCAGGGCAGCTTTGCGGGACTTGATCAGGTGAATGTGGAACTGCCGCGCACGCTGGCTGACAGCGGCCAGGCTGACATCAGCCTGGCCGTCAACAGCCGCGTCGCCAATCCGGTGCAGATCAGATTCGGCAACACCGCAACCGCGTCAGGCAGTGCGACAACGGCACAGACGCCTGACGCTGTGACGGCGCGGCTGTCATTCGTTTCGGGCCTTGTCCTGCCGCCTGTCAGGCTGAGCGAAACCCCGCAGCAACGAAAAATCACCAGCGGCTCACTGCGCTGATCCGGTGACAAAGGAGGCTTTCAATATGCGCCGCACAAATCATTCATTGAGACACCGCATTCTGATGGTCGGCTTGTGCCTGAGCCTGTTGCTGACCGGCCTGCTTCCGGCGGCTGCGACAAACAGCAGGCCGCGTTTCGTCACAACCGGAATTGCGCCGGGCACTGAATCCATCGGGATGATTGAAGCCAGCGGAACCGCCCTGATTGACGGGCAGGCAGTCTCAGGCCGACAGCCGATTCGCGGCGGTGAAGTCATTCAGACCGCGCCCGGCGCGCACGCGCTGGTGACCGTCGCGGCGGCAGGCGAAGTCAGACTTGGCGGCAGCGCAACGGCGCGCCTCGCCCTGAGTTCACCTCAGCGCCTGATGGTGGCCTCAATCATCAGCGGCACCGTCAGCGTGAAACTTCAGCCGGACGCCAGCGCCCTGGTGCAGATCGGCAACGCTCAGTTCACGGCCCTCGGCGGGGCCGGTTTCACCGCCAGCCTCAGTGACGGGCGCGTGATGATTGACGCCGATCACGGCATCATCTGGAATGCTGACAAGTGGGCAATCAGACGCCCCGGCCTGATGAATACTGAACCAGGCAGATCAGGCCGAAATGCGGCTGGCAAGGCGACGGCTTTCGACCACGAAAAGCTGCTGCGCTCAATCAGGCTGATGAGCAGCGCCGCGCCGGTCAGCTTCGATGCAGGCGGCATCATTGGTCATGCTGAATCACTCAGGGCGATGACAATCAATGGTCATCTGACCGGAACCAGGGCCGAGGTCAGAAACGGCGAAACGTGGCAGGCTTCAGCAGAGGCCGGACTGCGGATCACGCTCAATGAACTCGGTCGCGTCAGTCTGACACCCGGTTCAGCCGCGAAACTTGCCGCAGGCATCACCGGGCGGTCAGAAGATGCGGTCCGCCGAGTGCTGAGCGCGTCGCTTATCAGCGGCGAAATGCAATTGAAATTATTGCCGCAGAGTTTCACGCTGATTCAGTCGGGCGGGCTGTTATTCACCGTCTTCGGAGAAAACTCGGTGCGCGTGACTGAGCGCACCGGCCACACCGTCATTGAAGCTGCCGAGCCGGGCGTCAGCAACTGGTCAGTGACTACCGCCGAAGAGATCATTCAGACTGTCAGTCAGGCCGCGCAGGCTGCCGGACAACTGCCGCATCGTTATTTCGTGCGCCCGGTCGGACTGACCAACAACATCACCGTGCGCCAGCGCGGAACCCGCATGGTTCAGATTCAGGTGACAGACGAAAATGACCGCAAGGTTCCTGATCTGCCCGTCCTCTTTACGCTGAGCAAATTCGGCGGCAATAACCTGGGAACGCTGAACGGAGTGACCACGATCACGGCCAAAACCAACGCCGAAGGCGTGGCCTCGGTGCCATTCAAAGCCAGCAACACTGTCGGCGCTCAGAACATCACCGCGACAGTTGAAGGCGCGAACAGCACAACCTGGGTGGGAACGATCAATGTCATTCGCTTCGTGCCCGGTTTCTGGGCGCCACAGAACGCGCTGCCGATTCTGGGCACAGCCGCCACCATCAGCGTCATCGCGCCCATCGCCATCAGCAAACAGGAAGACAAAACCGCCATCAAAGCCAGCGGCCCGCCCGTCATCAGGCCGTGACACGGCACAGTACCGGGAGCGTCAGCGACCTGGTTTCAGTGAACGGGGCGCTGCCGCAGAAACCAGGTCGCTGACGCTCCTGGTACTGTACCAATGTTGCGCGCTCCGATTTAGAATAGCGTCGTTCAATCACACGCTGGCAATCACGAATTTTCAGGTGGCCTTATGAAAGCACTCCAGGCCCTCAGTCTTTGCCTTATTGTCCTGGGCGGTCTTGCCGTCTCGCCTGCGGCCCGCCCGCAGCAGGATTCGGCCCGCGATGTCAGAATCCGCGTCGGCGCCACGCAGCAGGAAGTCACTGCCGGAAAGCTGCCGCAGTTGTGGGCCGTCATCATCGGCATTTCGCGTTATGGCAATGGCGATGAATTCATCAACGGCAGTCAGATTCGGAATCTGAAATACGCGGCTGATGACGCGCAGGCGATTTATGATTTTCTGCGCAGCGATGAAGGCGGCGGCTTCCGCGATGTCAGCGAAGGCGGCCATCTGCTGCTGCTCAAAGATGAACAGGCCACCAGAGCCGGAGTCGAACGCGCGCTGCAATCGCTCAAACAAAGCCGACCTGAAGATTACTTTGTCCTGTACATCGCCACGCACGGCATCCTTGTTCCGCAACCCGATCCGCAACTGAAAACGACGCGCGAAATTCCTTACTTTGTCCTTTACGACACGCTGCCCGATGAAAAGGAAGTTGAACGCACGGCGCTGCGGATGGAAGCTTTCAAAAAGGCCGTCAATGAAATTCCGGCGCGCAAGGGTCTGGTGCTGACCGACACCTGCCACAGCGCCGGAGTGCTGATGAGCGGGCGCGACCTGGGCATCACGACGCGCGCCAACGCAAAGCTGCTCGAAGAGATCAGGCGAATTCCGCAGGGCATCGGCTGGATTACGGCGTCAGAACAGACCGAAAAATCCTACGAACCAGATGATCTCAAACACGGCGTCTTTACCTGGACGCTGCTTGAAGCGCTGCGCGGGCAGGCCGACACCAATCACGATCAGATGGTCAGTTTCACCGAACTCGTCAGCTACCTGCGCGACGAAGTGCCGAAGCGCACCGAAAACCGCCAGCATCCGCACTGGAACACTGACACGGTCGAAGCCAACTATCTGCCGCTCTCAAAGGTTCGCTACACCGGCCCGGTGACAAACAGCGCGGCCACTGAAACAGCCTGGGGCACGCTGGTGATTCGCAATCCTGACGTGGACGGCGTCGGACTGCTCGTTGACGGCACTGACCAGGGCACGCTCAACAGCCGTTCCGAAAGATCGGTCAAATTACAGACCGGGCCGCACACACTGGAATTTGTCAAAGACAAATTCAGAGTCCAGCGACGCGCCACCATTGAAGGCGGCAAGTCGCAGTTGTTCGAGATCAATCTGACCTTCAGCCAGGCTGATGAAGATGATCTGGTTGAGCCGTCAAAGGAACAGGTCAGCGTCAACCTGCTCGAAGACAAACCGCCGGGCAAAGAGGCGCAGGAACTTTTTCTGAAAGGCGTGGACAGTTTCAAGCGGCTGAAATATCAGGAAGCCATTGACCTGCTCACGCGCGCGGTGCAGGCCAATAACGGCCCCTGGGCCGAAGCCCTCGTTTATCGCGGGCGCGCCGAACAATCGCTTGGGCGCTATCGCGCGGCGGTCAATACGCTGAATACGGCCCTGCAATTGCGCCCCACCGATTTTCAGACTCAGACGCTTTTAGCCGAAGCCCGATTGCAGGCGGGCGACAATCGCCAGGAAGTGGTGGCGACGCTGCAAAAGGTCATCGCGCTGCACCAGAATTATGATTATGCCCGCGTGGTTTATGGCGATCTGTTGTTTGGGGAAGGCGATCTGATTCGCGCTGAAATTCAGTTGCGCCGCGCCATTCTGAGCCGTCCGAAATCGCCTCCGGCTCATCTGATTCTCGCTGATGTCCTGATGCAGCGCGGCGCAAAGGAGATGATCGAAGCCAGAACCGAACAGCGCGACACCAAAGAAGCGAGCGCCCGCCTGCGGGAAGCCATCACAGAGGCTGAAACCGCGCTCCGGCTTTTTGAGGAACTGGGCCGCAAACAGGTGTCGGTCGCAGGCAGCCTGCGCAGCCTTTCAATTTCGCACATCATTTTCGGCGGCGCGCGCTACAACAACGCAGTCGTGCTGGCCGAAGCCCGTCACACGCTGGCCAAAGCCCTGACGACGCTGGTTGAGCGCGACGAGACTCTGGCTGATCCGGCCTTGTATCTTGACCGGGCGCGCACGCAGTTGCAGGAAGCAATGCGCCTGGCCGCAAACAATCCGGCGCGGCTGGCGCTGGTGCTGGAAACGAGCGCGAACTGTTACTTTCTGAAAGGCGACATCGCTCACGCCATCGAAGACGGCGAACGCGCCCTGAAAATGGCTGAATCGCTGCCTGAGCTTCAGGGCCTGCCCGACGTGCGACTGACACTGTGCCAGGCCTACAACAACAACCAGAAGTTTGATAAAGCGGCTGAACAGATGCGGCGTTATTTGCAGCTTGTCGGCACCAGGCTCAGCCCCGCCGCCCGCCAGCCGCTCGAAGAAGAACTGCGACGCCTGCAGCAGGAAGCCGCCAGCAATCGTCAGAAACGCAATCAGGACGAGGAATAAAACATGACGCCCCTCACATCGAACTTTCCGCTGAGCGATGAAATCACGCGTGATTACCGCATTCTGAGCAAGCTCGGTGAAGGCGGGATGGGCGAGGTTTATCTGGCCGAACAACTGCGCGTCGGACGCCGCCAGGTCGCGCTCAAGGTGCTCAACCCCGAATACTCAGCCAATCCGACCGTCATCAAACGCTTCGAGAACGAGGCCGCTTCAGCCGGGCTGATCAATCATCGCAACGTGGTCATGATTTATGAAAGCCGCATCACGGCGGACGGGCAGATGTATGTGGCGATGGAATATGTCCGGGGGCAGTCGCTGCGCGAAATGCTGGATCGGGCGGGCGCGCTGCCGGTGAGCCAGGCCGTTGAAATTGCCCGGCAGTGCTGCGCCGGACTCGCCGCCGCGCACAAACTGGGCATCGTTCACCGCGACATCAAGCCCGATAACATTATGGTGACGACCGAAGAAGGCGCGATGCTGGTCAAGGTAGTTGATTTCGGCATTGCGCGGCTGGCCGAACCAGGCCATGACGCGCATCACACCAGAGCCGGAACCGTCATCGGCACGCCGGAATATATGTCGCCGGAACAGGCTTCAGGCGCAACCGGCGACCGCATTGATCTGCGCTCTGACATTTATTCACTGGGCATGGTCGTCTATGAAATGCTGACCGGATCAGTCGCGTTCAGGGCCGGAGAGTTTGATTCATACCTGACCATCCTGAACCGGCAGGTGAATGAAATGCCGATGCGTCCGAGCCTGCGCCGACCGGAGGTGAATATTCCGGCAGCGGTCGAGCAGGTTGTGCTCAAGGCGCTCAGCAAGGATCGCAACGACCGTCAGCAAAGCGCCCAGGCCCTGGCCAGCGAACTGCTCGCGGCCCGGCAGCAGGCCGACAGTTTCAGAACCAGCAAAAGCCGCAGTCTGCAAACCATCGCTGAAACCGGACGCGCCACCATCAATGGCCGCGAAGTCGTCATCCCGGCCCAGGCAGATTCAACCGAAATCATTATGCCCGTCATTCCGCCGCCGGTTTACCCCGATGCGCCGGAACCGCCACCATCTGTCATTGCTCAGCCGCAGGAAAATCAGCCTGCACCTGTGATTGAGGAATCACCGGTTGTGGCGAAGCGAAAGGCAAAGTGGAAAATCCCGGTGGCCGCCGCGACCGCCGGACTGCTGCTGCTGATTGCGCTGGTTGTAATTCTCAAAAACCGGCCACCTGCTGACCAGCCGGAGCCGGAACAAAAGTCAGGCGCGTTGCAGAATGTCACGCCTTCGCCCGTCGCTTCAGAGTCATCGGTGAAAGCCGCCCCTGTCCGGCTGCTGGATTACAGCATCAGGACTAAGACGAATGAAATTCTGCCGACAGACAACACCGTCCATTCTGATTCACGCATCTGCTTTGACTTTGAGTTGCCGCAGTCAGGCGCAGTCTACCTGTTCAGTGTGACACCGAATCAGGGGCTGGTCTGGCTTGATGCGACTCCAGGCAAATCAAGGCCATTCAGTCCGCAGGGCAGAATTTTCAGACTGCCTGCGTCTGAAAATGCCTGGTGGGTGATTGACCGGAATCCGGGGCTGGAAAAGTTTCTGGTGGTGCTGGTTCCAGCCGACCTGACCTGGTCGCTGGAACAGACCATTGACCCTGAAAAAATAAAGACTGTCGCCCCGGATGTGGCTGAGTTGTCGCCCGCAGCAGCCCGACGGCTGTTTGATTTTCTGAAACAGAATGCGGTTGAAATGTCCCCGGCCACATCACAGAACGGCAATGAAACCCGGCACACCCTGCAAATCGCGTCGCCGGAAAAACGGATTGCATACTATGAAATCACCCTCAATCACGTGCCCTGAAAAATCCGCGTGGTCACTGATCTGCCTGCTGTCAGTCGTCTGCCTGCTGCCTGTCGTGGCCGCGCAGGATGACAACACGCGCGGCGGCTGGCTTGAGCGACGTGAACCACCGGTTCGCCCGCCTGCAACGCCGCGACCGACTCCAGGCAAAAAGACCCCGGCTCCTGTGGTCACGCCTGCGCCGGTGACTGAACCTGCGCTTGGGCTTGGCTACACGGTGTTTCTGAAAGTGGTCGGCGCTGATTTCACGCGGGTTGATCCGAAGCGGGCATTTCATACGGGCGAGGCGGTGCGGCTGCTGCTTGAAACCAGCCGGAACGGATTCGTTTACATCTTCAATCAGACCGACAACGGCGCGCCGCAGATGATCTTTCCGAATGCGCAGGTGCAGGGCGGCGACAACTTCATTCGCGCGCATTATCCGGTGTGGGTGCCCGACGCGGGCGAGATTGAATTTTATGGCAAAGCCGGAACTGAAAAACTGACCATCGTCTTCAGCGAAAAGCCGCTGCCGGGCCTGCCGCGCACCAGCGAACTCAGCGGCGTCGAAAATTGGCCCGTGCCGGATGAACTTTTTCAGCAGGTCACGCGCTCGGTTGAAGTGCGCCGCGATGTGCAGGTTGGCGCGGGCCGCAAAATCACGACGGCTGAAAATTCACGCGATGTAAAACTCAGACGCAGCGACCCGCCACCCGATGCCATCCTGGTCTGCCGCCATCCCGGAGAGCACAGAATCGTCGCCACCGTTTCACTTCTCCACCAGCCCTGAAACGCGCCTGAATCCTGATGACCCTGGGTACGCACGCTTCCAGCGTGCTGTATTTCGCGGACACAACGACTTCACAAAATTCAGCACGCTGGAAGCGTGCGTACCCAGGTGCCTGCATCATCCTGGTTTATTCGCCGGTTCCGGCGAGTTTTTCGAGCAGGCGGTAAAGCGTCTGGGTGCCGTCATCACCGCGCCCTTCGGCTTCGACGGCGGCGAGCAGTTGATGCACCAGCGAAGTTCCCGGCAGCGGCGTGTGCGCGCTCGCTGCGGCATCAAGCACCAGGCGCAAATCCTTCTGCTGCAAACGCACCATAAAGGCCGGGGCAAAATCACGATCAATCATTTTTTTACCGAGCACCTCAAGCGCCCACGAATTGGCCGCGCCGCCCGTCAGCGCCTGGTGCAGCGTGTTCAGATCAAGTCCTGCCTTTGCGCCAAAGACCAGACCTTCGCAGACGGCCAGTAAGTTACCAGCCACGATAATCTGATTGCAGAGTTTGGCCGACTGTCCTGAACCTGCCGGGCCGAAATGCGTGATGCGCCTGCCCATTGCTTCAAGCAGCGGGCGCACGCGGTCAAGTTGCGCACCCTCGCCACCGGCCATAATCGTCAGCGTGCCTTCAATTGCGCCCTTCTGCCCGCCCGACACCGGAGCGTCAATCCAGTGCAGCCCGCGCTCGGCGGCTTCTGCCGCCAGTTCGCGCGTGACCTGCGGCGAAATCGTACTCATATCAATGATGACCGAATCCGGTTTTGCGCCCGCAAAAATGCCGTGTTCGCCGCGCGCAACGGCAATCACATCGGGTGAATCAGTGACCATCGTCACGATGACTTCGCTGGCGGCGGCGACGGCGGCAGGCGTGGTCACGGCCTGCACCCGCGCTGCCGGATTGCTGGCGCTGGCATCTGCCGCAAATCGTTCAGCCTTGCCTGCGGTGCGTGTGGCCACGGTCAGCGCAAAACCGGCTTTGATCAG
This sequence comes from Blastocatellia bacterium, assembly GCA_046331565.1. Taxonomy (GTDB): domain Bacteria; phylum Acidobacteriota; class Blastocatellia; order RBC074; family RBC074; genus DASRDU01. The sequence continues at coordinate 725,571 of JAXLQP010000001.1, read as the reverse complement.
ATTACGTGCCATCGGGTCGCCCATAATGCCCAGCCCGATCAGTCCTGCATTCATCTTCTTCTCCTTTGAAAAAATGTGACCTGCCGACAGCCGGACGCAAAGTAATAAAACAAACAAAGCCGGAACAGGCCGATTGAATCTGTCTTTGCTGCTTTGTCTCTCTGCGTTTGAAATGCCTGCGCTGCTGTCAGCCTGTCGTGTCGGTAAAACAGCTCTGACTCCTGCCGAACAATCATTCTTCACGCAATGAGTAACACAGACTGCTGTTTCAGCCAAACTTGTGGTTGACTTCAGCTTAAAAACCGGCATAACTATCGGCGGGCACTGCCACCGAAGCTCACAGGATATGAAATCAATTCTCGAAATTCCGTCACACACCAGAATCTGGTATTCGCTTGGCGCGATTCTGTTGCTGATTCTGACCGGCACAATCGGGTATCATCTGATTGAAGGCTGGCCGCTGTTTGATGGTTTGTATATGACCGTCATCACGCTGGCCACGATTGGTTACGGCGAGGTGCATACGCTGTCGCAGGGCGGACGGTATTTCACGCTTGGTCTGATTCTGGTTGGTGTAACGGTTTTCGGTTTTCTGCTTTCCCAGGTGACGCAGACACTGATTGAATCAGAAATCGCCTCAGTGCTGGGGAAACGAAGAATGTTCAGGGACATCAGCAAACTTTCGGGTCATTACATCGTCTGCGGCGCGGGACGTGTCGGGATGCAGGCCATTTCAGAACTCAGGAAGAAGAGCGTTGATTTCGTCGTCGTTGACCGCGACGAGCAGATGGGCGACCGGCTGCTGAGCAGGGGCGATCTGGTGCTGATCGGTGATGCGACGGATGAAACGGTGCTTGAAGGCGCGAACGTGCGCACGGCGCGCTGCATTATCGCGGCGGCTTCAAACGATGCTGACAATGTTTACATTACGCTGACCGCGCGCGGACTCAATCCGAACATTCACATCGTCGCGCGCGCTACTGACCATCACGCCGAACGGCAACTGATGCGCGCCGGAGCCAACAAAGCCATTGCGCCCACGCTCGGCCATCGCATGGCGCAATCGGCGCTCTCGCCGGCAGTGGCTGATTTCATTGAACTGACCACGATGACGGAAACGCTTGACCTGGGCTTCGAACAGATTCGCATTCTGCCCGGCTCGCCGCTTGACGGGCGGCGCATCAGGGATTCAGGCATTCGTACACAGCACAACGCCATGATCGTAGCAATTACGGACAGCGAGGGGCGGATGCACTTCAACCCGGACGGGGAACGCGAATTGCACGCTGGCGATGTGCTGATTGCCATTGGCACAGCCTCCGATCTGATCCAACTGGCCGAAACGGCCAACTACAGACGCGGCAGCACAACACGGCTGCCGAAACTCCCCATCGAGTAACCTTCCCTGAGTTGTTATGCTGATTGCAAATCACCGTCGCATCGCTTCCGCAGTCCTGTTGTTTTCGCTCTGTTCATCATTCGTCTGGCAGGCCGATTCACAAACCACCTCATCCACACCGCGCCGCACGATTGCGCCGTTCTTCGACAAGTTGCGCGCAGGGAAAGCCGTGACTGTCGCCTGGCTCGGCGGTTCAATTACAGCCGGAGCAGGGGCCAGCGATGCCGCGCGCACTTCATATCGCGCGCTGGTGACGCAGTGGCTGCGCGACCGTTTCCCGCAGGCCACGATCAACGAAATCAATGCCTGTGTCGGCGGCACCGGATCAGCTTACGCCGCGATGCGCGTGCGCCGCGATGTGATCGCCCACAAACCCGATCTGGTCTTTATCGAATTTGCCATCAACGACTGGAACGAAACTGAAAAATCCGTTCGTGAATCGCTGGAAGGCACGATTCGCCAGTTGCTGCTGCAACCGCAGCCGCCTGAAATCGTGATGATCTACACGACCAGAGCCAGCCATAACACCCGCGCCGCGTGGCACGAAGCAGTGGCCGATTATTACCACCTGCCGTCAGTCAACCTGGAACCTGGAACTCTCAAATTTATTGAATCGCAGGAGATCACGCCTGAAAATTTCTGGAAGGACGGTCTTCATCCGCTCGACATTGGCCATAAATGTTTCGCCAATCTGATTACGACGTTTCTGGCCGAGCAGGAAAAACTGAAGCCGGTGATGTCGCCAGCCTCACTGCCCGCGTTTCTGGAACAGGAAGCGCTGACTTACGGCGAGAGCAAACCCTTTGCGGAATTCAAACCCGGAGCGAACTGGAAGACTGAACCGGCAGGCGATCCCCTGCTGCCCGCCAAACTCCTGACGGCGGACAAACCCGGAGCCGAATTTGAAACCACCTTTGAAGGTTCAGCCGTCGGCCTGGTCTATCGCGCCGGGCCGGACGCAGGCATCATCGAATGCCTGATTGACGGCAAGCCCGCCCCGGCACCGCTCGCCAGAATTGACTGCTACAACAAAGCCAGCCACATTCAGACGCGCATCATCACCAGCGGCCTCGACCCCAGCCTGCACAAACTGACCATCAAAATCAGCAGCGAACACAACCCGAAAAGCACAGGCCATCGCATTCGCCTCGGCTCACTGCTCGTTGGCGGGCAGAGGCCGGAACGGTTATAAGCCAGGAACGAAGCTGTATCAGGGAATTTCTTCACGCAGCGCCGTTGCGCTTTCAATCTTCGGCCTGAACCATTCGACATCTGCGGGATTGTTTGTAAAACCGCCGATGGTTGCAGACCACCCGCCGAAACGACGCGACAAACCAAAAACTGCATCCCCCCTGAACTCCGGTTCGCAAGCCGATGAACAGCGTCGGAACACGTACCAGGTCTCATCTGCCTTCGAATAAAACGGAAGTATCAATGTCCCTTGACAATCGGCAGGGCGTTTTGTTCCCTGCCAGCAACCACATTGCCGACGCACATCTTCAGCATCGCGTGGCAGTGATTCAGGGCTTGTTGAATTCGCAATCGGAGCTGGCAGGCCGAGAGATGGAAGGGCAATCTTTTTCCCCTCAAACTCAAAGTCTTTTTCACTCAGGGAGGGAAAGGATACATCTCCATCACCATAGTTCCGGCTGGCAAATACACTGAACGCCGATTTGAGAGAGATGGTCGGATCAATCTCAAGCTGAGCAATTCCGACAGAATCATCGCCCGAATGATTTGCAACACAGGTCGCAAGATCAGTCGAACAGAATCCCCACTTTGGTCGGAGCACAGACTTTGTCCAGAACAGCAGAACCGCTACGGTTCTGCTGTCAGTGTAATTTTTGTACTTGCCGGGTGGACGATGCCAGTAGCGTTCCCATCGCACCTGTTCCACGTAGCTATCAAATATCTTCAGCGCCAGCGCAGATCCCAGCGGTGAGGACTTGCAGCATCCGCTGATGAAAACCAGAAAGCAAAACAGCACGATTCTCAACAGATTTTTCCCTGTATCTGTCTTTTCATTTTCAGAGATCATTTGCTTACTGTTTTATTTCCCGGTTCCGGGCTGAACGGCTGTAGCCTGGGCGACGGTCAGTTGCCACCTGCCCTTTTGCCTGACCCAGACTTCGGTAAAACGCACCTGTCCGGTTTCGTCTTTTTCACCAGCCTTCACTTTCCACCTGATCAGTCCGGTCACGACTCCGCTGTGGCCGAGCAGGCGAACCTTCACATCTTCATCTTTCATTTCCACCTGCGCCCGGTTTTGTTTCACCTGCGCGAGCGCGCCAGCCCTGTCTTCAGTTCTCCCGTCAGCCCCGGTCACGAAATAATCATCGGCAATGAGTCGCGCCATCCCTTCAGCATCACCTTTTGCCGTGACCGCAATGAATTGTTCGTGGATTTGCCGAAGCTGATCTTCGGCGCTGCTTTTCGGATGTGAACTGCGGGCCAGGCCGGAACCGGAGTTCAGCAATCCGAAAAGCAGCGCCACTGCGATGAAAAAATTTCGCTTCATTGCCTGCTTCCTGTCTCTGTTTGATCGTCCGTTTTCGGATCAGTGAAACCGTGTCAATGTTGGGCTTCTGATGGTCAGGCGATTTTGACAACCAGCTTGCCCTGGTTCGATCCCTCAAACAGTTTATTGAGCGCCAGCGGTGCGTTTTCAAGGCCGACGACTTCATCCACGCGGTATTTCAGTCTGCCTTCGGCCAGCCATTTGCCCAGATCGTTGAAGGCTTCAGCGGCGCGGTGCGAATAATCCAGCACAATAAAGCCTTCCATCCGCGCGCGGTTCATAATCAGCACAGCCAGATTGCGCGGGCCGGGCTGCGGCTCGGTGTCGTTATACTGCGAAATCATGCCGCACAGCACCACGCGCGCGCGCAGGTTGATGTGATTGAGAACCGCTTCGAGAATGCTGCCGCCGACGTTTTCAAAATCAACATCAATGCCATTCGGACAATGCTTTGCCAGAGCATCATTGACGTTTTCGGTTTTGTAATTGATCGCAGCGTCAAAGCCGAGTTCTTCGGTCAGCCACTGGCATTTGTCATCGCTGCCGGCAATGCCGACCACGCGACAGCCTTTGATCTTTGCGATCTGACCAACCAGCGACCCGGTTGCTCCTGCTGCGGCTGAGACAACAACGGTTTCACCCTCTTTCGGCTTGCCAATATCGAGCAGGCCGAAATAGGCCGTCAGCCCGATGTGACTGAACAGCGCCATATAAGCCGTGAGCGGAATGGCCGGGTTATCTGGCAGCTTCTGTAGCCCCTCGCCGTTTGAAACAGCGTAATCCTGCCAGCCGAGCAGACCCGTCACGTGATCGCCCACGCTGAAGCCCGGATGTTTTGAATCCTCGACCACGCCGACCGTGCCGCCACGCATCACTTCGCCAATGCCGACCGCAGGCAGGTAAGAATCGCGTTCGATCCAGACGCGGTTGGTCGGATCGAGCGAGAGATAAAGATTGCGCACCAGAAATTCACCTTCATTGATTTCCGGTACAGGTTCTTCGGTGAGCGTGAAATCTGAAGCCTTGATCATTCCGGCGGGACGCGCTGCCAGCCGCCATTGACGATTCGCCAGGTGAGCCATGTGATTTTCCTCGTGTGTCAGATGACAGGCCGCGAGCCTGTCGTGTGATGGTCAGTACTATCTGCTGCTGTCCATTCGTACAGCAGGGTCAGTGCCGTCGCCTGGGGACGCACGCTTCCATCGTGCTGTGTTTTGGAAAATCATTCTTTCAGCAAAACACAGCACGATGGAAGCGTGCGTCCCCAGGCGACGGCACTGATCCTGATTCGTGCAGAGGGACAATAGCTTTTCCTGAACAGTTTTGCTACTCTCCACGTGCCAGAGTTCACACACGCATCAGACAGTAAACTGCTTTCCCCCCACGTTCGGTCCCCCTTCAGCAAACACACGCGCCAGTCAAACAATCAGCCCCGTACATGGTGTCTGTGCCTGCAGACATTCCTGATCTTACTTTGTAAGGAGACCTGACATGGAACAAGTGCAAACCATCTTCACCAATATCATTCAGATCATCGGCGGTTATGTCCCGAAGGCTGTTGGCGCTCTGCTGCTGCTGATTGCCGCGTGGATTGTGGCAACTATTCTGCGAGCCGTGGTGCGACGCCTGTGCCGGGCAGCAAAACTCGATGAACGCACCAGCAGCCCCGTCAGCGGCAATTTGTCGGAGATGGCCTACTGGCTCGCGTTTCTGTTTTTCCTGCCTGGCATTCTCGAAGCTCTGGGCCTGCAGCAACTGCTTGTCCCGGTCCAGGCGATGCTCAACAAAACGCTCGGCTTTGTCCCGAACCTGATGGGCGCGAGCCTGATCTTTATTGTTGGCCTGTTCGTGGCGCGCATCGTGCGGCAGATCGTCAGCAACCTGCTGACGGCCTCAGGCGCGAATAATCTGAGCGAACGCATCGGACTGGCCAAAATTCTGGGCGAGCAGAAACTTTCGGGCATCATCGGCCTGGTGGTCTTCACGCTGATTATGATTCCGGTCGTGCAGGCGAGCCTGAGCGCGCTAGCGCTGGAAACAGTGACGCGCCCGGTCGAAGCGATGCTGAGCAGGATCGTGCTGGCCCTGCCATCAATCCTGAGCGCCGGAGCCGTGCTGATTATTTCGTATTACCTGGGTCGCGTGCTGGGCGATTTCGTCTCGAATCTGCTGTACAACATCGGTTTCAATGCGCTGCTGATGCGGCTCGGACTGAGACAGAGTACGACTGAAGGCGCAAAGACTCCGTCAGAAATGATGGGTTCGCTCGTCACGGTCGGCATTATGCTGTTTGCGCTGATTGAATCAGCCCAGTTGATGGGCTTCGCCACGCTGTCAGGGCTGATCTCGCAGTTTACGGTCTTCGCCGGACAACTGGTGACGGGCATCGTGATTTTCGGCGTGGGCCTGTACCTGGCGAATCTCGCCGTAGCGGCGGTCAGAAGCAGCGGCATCGCCAATGCTGACACGGTCGCCACAGTGGCGAGAATCGCCATTGTCGTGCTTGCGGGAGCAATGGCCCTGCGTCAGATGGGACTCGCCAGTGAGATTATCAATATGGCTTTCGGCCTGCTGGTCGGCGCCATTGCCATCGCCACGGCGATTGCCTTCGGTCTGGGTGGCCGCGAAAGCGCCGCCTCAATGGTCGAAGAGTGGCGGCAGTCCTGGAAAGGCAAATCCATGAGCACCACGTCAACCGGCAGTTGATACGTGGCCAGGCTCTCTCATCTGACAAGCCGTCCTCAGCTTTTTCTGCGCCTCTGCGTGAAATGGTTTCACGCAGAGGCGCAGAGTTCGCAGAGAGAAAAGAGTTCCCTCCTTCAGACTTCCAGCCCGACCGAGCGCATCAGTTCAATGGCATTGCTTTTTCTGACGATGCCGGGCCGCAGAATGTAATCAAACTTCATGCGCCCGTTTTCAAGGTGATCTTCAAAATGCACGTTGGCGGCCAGCGGCGCGAGTTCGTCAACGACGTTCGTCAGCGCCAGATCGTGCGTGGTCACAAGGCCGATGGCTCCGCGTGCGACCAGACCTTTCAGAATCGCTTCAGCGCCGATGCGGCGGTCGTGCGAATTGGTGCCGTGCAGGATTTCATCAATGATGAAGAGCAGCGGCGGTTCGCCTCTGGCCATTTCCATCAGTTGTCGCAGCCGCGTGATTTCAGCGTAAAAAAGCGAAGCTCCGGTTTGCAGGTTGTCCTGAATGTGAATCGAAGCGCCTGTTGCGAGCGGTGAAATGCGCAGGCTTTCAGCGCGCACCGGAGCGCCCGCGAGCGCGAGCACCGTGTTGATGCCGACCGTGCGCAGCAGCGTGCTTTTGCCTGACATATTCGAACCGCTGACGACCAGCAGACGCAGTGATTCATCAAGTTTCAGATCGGTTCGCACGCAGCGTTCAGCCGGAATCAGCGGATGACCAAGCGCCCTCGAATCAAAACAGATGCCTGATTCGACCAGTTCAGGAAACGGATCGTGCGGATGTTCATAAGCGTAACCCGCCAGCGCGCACAGCGCTTCCATTTCACCGACCGCAGCAATCCACTTGCCGATCAGCGGGCCTGAACGCATCCGCCACGCTTCCAGGGCAAAGGCGAACTGCGTGGCCCATAACAGCAGTCCGGCGAGCGGCGCGAAAAACTGATTGAGCCGCGCATCCAGCCACGCAGTCAGCCGGTCAAGCCGGGCAATCTGTTTCGATGGCGGCTGATGCCTGGTTTCAAGTTCCTGCCGCAGCCGGACGAGCAGCGGCGCTGAAAAGTTTTCGCGTTCGAGCCGTTTGAGTACCTGCGCCAGTAAATCAAGATCGCTGCCCGGCTTGCTGATCGAACGCACAACCCGGCGCACACGCTCGCGCAAAAAAAGCGCAAATGTCCCCTGAATCAGCCCCATCGCCATCAGTGGCAGCAGGCCGAAACCCGCAAACCACAACAGCAGCGAAATAAATGTCAGCGACGCCAGCACGGCGGCAGTTAATCGCAGTGCGCGCGATGACAGCACCGGCGGGGCCGTGCCCCACGCAATCAGTTGTTCGGGGCTGATGCCCTGCACGACTGTTTCGCCAATCAGCGCCAGGTCTTCGCGCAAATCCAGATTGCAGCGCAATTCCTCAACGGCCTGCTGCCGTTCTCTGACAACTTCAATTTGTGCCGGAGCGAGCAGCCACCGCGCCAGCGTCTCTTCGCCGCCGCGTGTGCGTGCCGTGCAGAGCAATTCAAACAACGAACCTTTGCCGAACAGGTCAAGGTCTTCGGCGTATGGATGCTCGCCGCGAAAGCGTTCGCCTGTTTCAGCGCCGCTTCCGGCAAAGCGATGATCGAGCCGCAGCAGACCGCGTTCGTAAAACGTGATGCTGCGTTCAGCGAGTCGCTGCTGCTGAAAGATGCGATGATGCGCAATCAGCAGCACGAGCGAAACAATCCCGACAGGCACCAGCCACCACGCCAGCGCCGGACGCCCGGACAAGGCCATCAGCAGCAGAATGACGCCTGCCGCAATCAGCGCCAGGCGCGCCAGGCCGATAGTGCGATACCTTTGTTTTTGTGTTTCGAGTTGAGCGCGGCGCGCGTCAAGGCGGGCTGAATATTCGCGGCGCGGGTCGTCGCGTGGCGTGATCCGGTTCGGCAAATCAGTTGTCGCTTTCACAAGTCAGGTGCTGGCCACTTCAACCGAAGTCGGGGCCGGAGTTGTTTCCATGCGAACACGAGTGATGCGGCGGCGGGCCACCCGCTCAACGGTGAATTTCGTTCCGTTCCACTGCACCGAATCATTCGGCACCAGCAGCCGCCCGGCCTGCGTAATCATAAAACCGGCGATGGTGGTGTAATCCTCTGACTCAGGCAGATTCAGACCAAAGCGGCGATTGATTTCGCGCACCGACATGCCGCCGTCAATGCTGTAAACGCCGTTGCCGCGTTCGCGGGTGCGGTCAACCAGGGCTTCGTCGTGTTCATCCTGAATTTCACCGACGATCTCTTCCAGAATGTCTTCGAGCGTCAGAATGCCTTCCACGCCGCCGTGTTCATCCACGACCACGCCCAGGTGCACGCGCATCTGCTGCAACTGTCGCAGCACATCACCGAGTTTCGCCGTGTCGGGAATAAAGAGCGGCTGATGCATGACCTCTTTGAGCGTGAAGGGTTTCGATTCCAGCAGGTAAGGCATGACATCCTTGTTATGCAGGATGCCGGTAATGTTATCGAAACTGTCGTGATAGACCGGCAGCCGCGAATAACCTGTGGTCTGGAACATTTTCACCACGTCTTCAAACTTTGAATTTTCTTCGAGCGCGGTCACTTCCGTGCGCGGAATCATCACGTCGCGCGCGGTCAGTTCAGCAAATTCAAAGACATTGTGAATCAGATTTTTCTCTTCCAGTTCCAGATGCCCTGACTGATGGCTCTGATTGACCAGATGACGAATCTCTTCTTCGGTGTAAACCGGATGATGGCCTGGCTTGAAATTGAAGCCGAAGATTTTCAGAAAGGTGATGCCGGAACGATTGATCAGCCAGATAAACGGCTTGAAGGTTTTGTAGAAAATCTCCATCGGTCGCGCCACCGCGAGCGCAATCGCCTCGGCCTTTTCAATCGCCAGCGCCTTCGGCGCATATTCGCCAAGCACCAGATGCAGGTAAGTAATAATCGCCAGTGCAATCGCAATTGCGACACTGTGCGCGGCCAGTTCAGCCACGCTTGCGGGCAGCAGGTCGTGCAGCACCGGTTCAACCAGATGAGCAATCGTGTCTTCGCCCACCGCGCCAAGCGCCAGGCTCGCCAGCGTAATGCCGAACTGCGTGGCCGACAGCAGCGCGTCAATGTGGTCGAGGGCGCGCAGGACGGCCAGCGCTCCGCGGCGGCCTGCGCCTGCCAGCAGTTCGATGCGCGCGCGCCGCACACTGACGAGCGCAAATTCCACCGCCACAAAAAAGCCGTTGGCGATGACCAGCAGAAAAATAAGGATGATTTTCAGCACCATAGAAGCGCGGGATTATATCACGCGAAACTGCGAAAGCAGCCGACAGAATTCAACCGCGCGGCCTTCGGCCCAGTACCGATCTTCGTCCTGCAGCCGCCCCCGCTGTCGCGCCAGAAATCCGACGTGCCCGCCGTGACGCGGCGCAAGCAGCAGCAAATGCTCATTCGCGGCAATCTCGGCGTCGGTGAACGGTTCATAAGGAATGAACGGATCATCCTGCGCAGTAATCATCAGCGCAGGCACGCGAATCTGCCGGAGAAACGGGCGCGAACTCGCATTGGCATAATATCCGTCAGCATCACCGAAGCCCCAGAACGGCCCCGTCACCACGTCGTCAAATTCTCTGAGGCTGCGCACGCGATCAACCCGGTCAGGGTCGAGCGTGCCGGGAAAAAGCTGCGCCTTGCGCCTGACGCGCACTTTCAGGCTGCGCAAAAAACGTTCTTCATAAAGACGACACTGCGGGCGCGCAATCGCATCACAACACGCCGCCAGATCAATCGCCGGACTGATCGCGGCCACGCCACGCAACTGCGGCGGCGCATCGGCTCCGAGTTCACCGGCAAATTTCAGCGCCTGATTGCCGCCCATTGAAAACCCGGCAATAAAAATTTCGGGCAACCGGTCAGTGTCAATCAGTTCGCGTACAATCGCCCGCAAATCGCTCGTCAGGCCCGAATGATAAAGCGTCGGCGTGAGGTGTTCAGTGTCACCGCAATTGCGCACGTTCTGCCGGATCACATTGAATCCGGCGCGCCACGCTTTTTCTGCCGTGCCGAGCATATAACCGCGTTCGGCGTGGCCTTCGAGTCCGTGCACCAGCAGCAGGGTTGGATGCTTTCGGCGCTCGGTCTGCCAGTGACAAAAGGTCAGCACCCGTGTTTCCGGTTCGGTCTGAAAGAAGCGTGCTTCCTGCGGCCAGGCGGCAGCAAAACGGCGCGGCCAGAGGCTGGTGAAAATCGTCATCGCGTGACCGTTGCGCAACGCCACCGGAGCCTCAAACGGTTGCTGAGACAGGCAGTCTGAAATGGGATGCAGAGTCGGGCGATTTGAATAATGCGGCGGAATAACGGCGTCAATCATCTTTGCTTGTCTGAGGATCAACCTTTCAGAGTTCGGTCATTCAATTCAACAGGCATTCTATCATCATTCTGAATCAGCAGGTCGCCCATCAGAATCGTGTAAAGTGCAGTGGCGGGTCACTGCACTTTACACACTGCGGCGCACCTGAATCCGATGCACAGCCTGCCGGTTTATCTCAGGCGCGTTCTTGCGGCTGCGATGTTGGAGTAAGCGGAATTGCCTGCGGCGTTGAAGGCCCGCACGCGATAGCGGAACGTTGTGCCTGCGGCCAGCCCCGTATTGCTGAAACTGGTCACATTCGCGCCGGTCTGCGCAATCTGGGCGAAGTTTGTGCAGTTCGCGCCCTGGCACCGCTCGATTCTGAATCCGTCCTCGTTGCCTGAATTGTCCCGCCACGTCAGGTTGATCTGACCTGCTGAAACGGCGGTGGCGGTCAGGTTCGTCGGCGCGTTCGGAACAGGTTGCGGAGCGCCATCCTGCGTGACGGTGAACGTCTGACCGGCAATAGTCATCGTGCCGGTGCGCGCACCGGCGCTGGTGTTCTGATCAACCGAATACCCGACTGCGCCATTGCCGCTGCCGCTCGCGCCCGAAGTGATGTGAATCCAGGCGGCGTTGCTCGTCGCTGTCCAGTCGCAGCCGTCCGGCGCGGTCACATTGACAGTGCCTGTCCCTCCGGCTGAAGGATAGTTCGCGCTGGCTGGCGACAGCGAAAACGTACACGATGGCCCGGCATTGTTGCGCGCCATCACTACCGTTGCATCGGTGCGGCCATAACCGAACAGCGTGCCGTCGGGCGCAAACGCAAACGGCAGCATCGGCGTGATGCCCCAGCCTGTTTCCTGATCATAAGTTTTGATGAGCGCGCCGTCAGAGACTCGCCACAGGCTGAAGCTGCGCGAATAACCCGATCCCGATTCGACCGTCGCGCCGTCCGGCGAAAAGGCCGTTGATTGCAGAAACCCGTTCGGGTCAGCGTCAATCGTGCGAATCAGCGTTCCGTCCGACACACGCCACAGTCTGAGGTTGTTGCCATAAGCCTCTTCAGCCCCTGAGATCGTCTGGCCATCGGGCGACCAGGCGATGGCGTGAATCGGATTGACTGAAGTAATCGTGCGCAGCAGCGCCCCGTCCGACAGTCGCCAGATTCTGATGGTCGCGTCGCTTCCGGCTGAAGCGATGTTCTGCCCGTCCGGTGAAAATGCGACCGAGAGAACCTGATTGGTATGCCCCGTCAGCGTGCGAATCAGACTGCCGTTTGAGACGTTCCACAGCTTGACGAGCTTGTCGAAGCCGCCTGAACCGACCATCTGACTGTTAGTGGAAAAGGCAACGGCAAAGGTTCCGCCCTGATGCCCGACCAGCGTGCGTAACAATGCTCCGTCAGAAACGCGCCACAGCTTGATGCTTGGATCTCTGGTGTCAGGCGGCGGCGAGCCTGCGCCTGAAGCCACTGTCTGATTATCCGGTGAAATGGCGACTGAGTTGACACGATCAGTATGCCCGATGAGCGTGCGCAGCATCGCTCCGTCCGACACGCGCCACAACCTCGATGTCTGATCGTAACTGCCTGACACAAACGTCTGGCCGTCACCCGAAAAGCCGACGCTGGCAATTGTGTTCGTGTGATTACCCAGGGTGCGCTGCAACGCGCCGTCTGAAACGCGCCACAACCGCGCCTTGCCGTCAATGCCGCCTGAAGCCAGCGTCTGCCCGTCAGATTTGTAAGTCACGCTGTTGACCTGAAGCTGATCTGAATTTGTCAGAATGCGAATCAGCGATCCGTCCGACACGCGCCACAAACGAATCGTGTGATCCCAACTGCCGGAAGCGATGTTCACGCCGTCCGGCGAAAAGGCGACCGAGCGCACCTGATCTGCGTGCCCGGTCAGCGTGCGCTGCAATGCGCCGTCAGCGACACGCCACAGCTTCACAGTCTGATCCCAGCTCCCCGATCCGAGCGTCGCGCCATCGGGCGAAAAGGCAACGGAATTGACGAAATTCGTATGCCCGGTCAGCGTGCGCAACAGCGCGCCGTCCGTGTAACGCCACAGTTTGATCGTGTTGTCTCCGCTGCCTGAGGCGAGCGTCTGATTATCCCTGGAGAAAGCCACCGAAAAGACCGTGAAGGAATGGCCTGTCAGCGTGCGCAGCAGCGCGCCGTCAGACACGCGCCATAACCGAACCATCGCGCCGTCGGTTCCGGCCAGCGTCTGACCGTCGGGCGAGAAGGCGACGGAATATGACAACGATGAAGTCGGCGCGTTGAATTCACGCACCAGGCTGCCATCCGAAACGCGCCACAACATGATATTGCTGACGCCGCTGCCAAAGGCCGTATCGCCGCTCGTCGCCAGGTATTGCCCGTCCGGCGAAAAGGCAACCGCCCAGACCCCGGCCAGATGCCTCGTCAGCGTCTGAATCAGGGTTCCGTCCGACATGCGCCAGAGCTTGATTGTTTCGTCCTGATCGCTGGCCGTCGCCAGTGTCTGACCGTCAGGTGAGATGGCAACCGAAGCGACCGTCCAGTGGCCGGGGCCGAACCAGCTTATGTCCGGCCTGCCCTGCGCTCTGGCCGTGTTCTGAATCAGCAGGGCCGCAATCAGGCTGCATCCTGCAATCCACAATCGCAGGCTCCGGCTTCGCGTTGAAGTTTGATTTGTCACAGCCCTGTGACCTGAACAGACGATGATGGTGCTAAACATATCTGTCTCCTCCTCTGCCGACGCTGCAAGCTTGATGTTCCGCTCACTTTCTTCTCATCGCGCGCCCGATGTCCTGATCCGCTTCGACATCTGACCAGAAGCCGACGCCGAAGCAGAAAACATCTTTGCGATTGAAAGAAGCAGTGATGGTCGGGGGAGGGTTTCGCGTCTGATGGCCGGGAATTATAGCAGCAGAAAACAAGGGATCGTTAATCGGCAGCGGCGTCAGCGCGCCTTCAACGCCTTGCTTTGTTACAGGCGCGACGTGATCATCGAAAAAGTTGTAAGCCCAGGAGCAAAATCTGTAACCACTCTCAGTTCCGTCAGGGGCAGCCTGTCTCCTGCACGCTGCATCCGCCGCTCCTGACGAAGCTGAAGACAATGCCCAGCCTGGCATTATTCACCGGACTTCAGGTAGGATCAGCTTTCAATGCCCGTCACGCAGACCGCTTCAGCAGATGCCGGGAACCGGCGTCAGGGCGCTGACGTTATCACGAGGGCGGAAACAGATCAGACTGAGGTAAAGCATGTTACGAAATTGTCCCGATTGTGAACGCGATGCGACGCTGGGCGCGCGCTTTTGCCGCACCTGCGGCGGGCGACTGGTGCCTGAAAGCGAAGTCACGGCAGCCAATACCCGTCAGTATTCACCTGAACAACAGGCCGCTGCGCAGTCTGCCGCGCCACCCGCGCCCGAACCGAATGCGGGCATGGGTTCAGCATATCTCACCCCTGACACATCGCGCCTGTACCATCCACCGCAGGCTTACCCGCAGCAACTGGCCAGGCCGAAAAAAAGCTGGAAGGCCGTCTGGATCACCCTGACTGTCTTTCTGCTGCTGATCATCGGCGCGCTGGCTGTTACGGTTGTCACGGTGATCAATCACGCTTCCCGCAGACCATCCGTCGTCGTTGCACCGCCTGACGAAGGCGGCGCGCCACAGGGCATCCCCGGACAACCAAACCCGCCGAACGTTCCTGCCCCGCCACCACCGCCGGGCAGTTCATCAACCCTGACGATGGAAAAATTGAAGTACCCTGGCGCGTCAATTGAGAATGAAGTAACTGTGGCGGGTCAGGAAATTCTGGATATGATCACTGATGATGATTTGTCAGAGGTCAGAGATCACTACAAGGAACTGCTTGGCGATCAGGTCAATGTCGAGGACAAGAAACCTGGTGAGGTAACGCTGATTTCCAAAGGCGAGCTGCCACTGATCGTCAATATCAAACCCCTGCCGCAGGATCCGGACAAAATAAAGATCAGTGTTGTGCGCACCGGCAGGCCTTCACTCGACAATATTTTCAAAATGAAGCGGCACAGCGCCGCTGCCCCGCAGGTTGCCCATCCGGCTCCACCGCCACCAGTGCCGGACGCCGGACGCGATGCCGCCCCTCGCAGACCGCAGCCCTGATCACTTTTTGAAATCGTCGGGATACCAGATCATTTCCATCGCCACGCCTTCAGCGCCTCTGGTATAAAACGAAATCGAGCGGTCGCGGTGATGCTGGAGCGGCCTGTTTTCAGCCGCCGCCGCTTTTTCCAGTTCCTCCAGGCTGTCCACCTTCACGGCAAAATGCGTCGGATGATGCGAGCCGGGGCCAAGCAGCGCAATCCCGACTCCGCGCTCATCACGCACCATGCCCCAGTCCTCGAAACAGGCTTCGACCGTGAACCCAAGCTGCCGGTAACGCTCAACGTCCGCCGCTACATTGACTGACTTGATTGCGACGTGATCCAGAACTTTCATTGCTTTCTCCCCCTTTTCTCCGAGCTACGGCTTTTCCACTCCGGCATTCGGTTGCCGAATGACATTCAACTCCTGATTTTCACCGCCCGGCATCATCCCCTGTCGCTGATCTTCCTGAACGGCGGCGGCTTTTTCAAGTTCGGGGCGCAGCACCTGATCCATGCCGAGAACGGCTGAGCCGAGAACTGAACTTTCGCGTTCGCGGTTTTCCCATTCCTCTTCGGTCATGTTTGCGCGCTCACGCGACTGCTGCACCAGGCCGTAAATCATCAGGACGAAAAGCAGCAGGATAATGACGGCAGCCAGATATGCCATTGCTGAAAAACTCCTTTCACCGACATTGTAACCTTTTTGCCCCGCCGAACGTGACGGTGGATGAAACGGCTGTTTGAGGACAACCAGATTCACGAAAGGATGAAAAGATGATTAATCGTCAGACAACACCACAGGTCGCAATCGTCGGGGGCGGGCTGGCCGGATTGACGGCAGCGAATTATCTGGCGCGCGCCGGAATGAGCGTTCAGGTTTTCGAGAAATCGCACGCGCCTGGCGGACGCGCGACGACGGATGCCGGTCAGGGCTTTCAGTTCAATACCGGCCCGCACGCGCTTTATCGCCGTGCCGCCGGGGTCGGGATTCTCAAGGAACTGGGCGTTGAATTCAGCGGCAGCATTGCGGCTACGTCCGGCGCTTTTGCCATTGCCAGAGGCGCGAGGCATACGCTGCCTGCGGGTTTTGTTTCCCTGCTGACGACCGGGCTGCTGAATCTGTCAGCGAAGTTTGAACTGGGCAAACTGCTCGGCGGCATTGGCAAAATCAATCCTGAACCCTGGCAGCATCGGACGGTGCGTGAATGGCTGGATGAAACCATCGTACACCCTGAAGTGCGGCAGTTGTTGCAGGCTGTGGTGCGCGTCACGACTTACACGAATGCGCCGGAACGGCAAAGCGCAGGGTCGGCGATTCGTCAGATTCAGCTTTCGCTCGAAGGCGGCGTTTATTATCTGAACGGCGGCTGGCAGACGCTGGTTGACGGGTTGCGCCAGGCGGCTGAAAATTCCGGCGTGCAGATTATCACTGGTCACAGAGTCACGACGATTGAACGCTCACCGCAGTTTCTGCTGCACACGGCTGATGGTCGGCAGTTCACTGCTGACGCCGTAATTCTGGCCATTGCTCCGGCAGACGCTGCCGCAATGCTCACCGGCCACGCGCACGAAATGCTGAAGCAATGGAGCAATGAACTGACGCCGGTTCGCGCGGCCTGCCTTGATCTGGGTTTGAAATCACTGCCGCAGCCGCAGTCGCTGTTTGCGCTCGGCATTGATCAGCCGCTCTATTTTTCGGTGCATTCGGCGTGGGCAAAACTGGCGGCTGATGGCGGGCAGGTGATTCAACTGGCGAAATACCTCGCGCCTGATGCAGCCAGTGATGCGAAGGCCGATGAACAGGAGCTTGAATCACTGGCTGACCTGATGCAGCCGGGCTGGCGCAGCCTGGTGGTGACCAGGCGCTTTCTGCCGCGCATGACGGTGACGAATGCCGTTGTCACTGCGGCACAGGGCGGGCTGGCCGGGCGTCCGGGGCCGCAGGTTCCGGGTTGCGATGGTTTGTATGTCGCGGGAGACTGGGCAGGCAGCGAAGGACAGCTTGCCGATGCCAGCTTTGCCAGCGGCAGACAGGCGGCTGAACTGATTATTCAACAAACTGCCGCCACCAATGCCGCCGCAGCGTGAAAACAGCAAAACCTGGAGCGCAGACCGATGAACGTTTCAGCCGCAGTAATCGAAGATGTCTTCAAGGCGCACGAGCGTTTTCTGTGGGGGTTGTGTTATCGCATGACTGGTAACGCGGCTGATGCCGATGACGTGGTGCAGGAAACATTCGTGCGCGCGCTGAAAACTCCGCCGCCGCGCACGGATGAACCCTGGCGGCCCTGGCTGGTGCGGGTGGCGGTGAATCTGTGCCGCGACCTGCTGCGACTCAGACGGCGGCGCGGTTATGACGGCCCCTGGCTGCCTTCTCCAGTTGAATTGAATGATGAAGCCGAATTGCCCTCGCACGATCCGGCTGATCTAAGCGGTAATCCGGCGGCGCGTTATGACCTGATTGAAAGCGTGTCGTTTGCCTTCCTGCTCGCGCTCGAAGCTCTGACACCGGCTCAGCGCGCGGTGCTGCTGCTGCGCGATGTGTTTGATTATTCGGTCAGCGAAACCGCAAACGCCCTGGGTTTGTCTGAAGCGAATGTCAAAACCACGCATCACCGCGCCCGCAGGGCGATGCAGGGTTATGACCATTCGCGGCGCACAATCACGACTTCATTGCAGGAACAGACCCGCCAGGTGATGGAACAATTTCTTGCCTGTCTGTTCAATCACGATGTCGCGGGAGCCGCCGCGCTGCTGGCCGAAGATGCGCGGCATCTGAGCGATGGCGGCGGCGAATTCGTGGCCGCCCGCGTGCCGATTGTCGGGCGCGACAAAATCGTGTTGTTCAATTCGCGTGTGGCCAAACTCGGCGCGGGCAAATGGCGTGTTGAGTGGCGACTGATGAATGGTCTGCCTGCGCTGGTGATTGATTTACCTGAAACGGTTCCGGGTTACGCGCCGCGTCAGGTTACGACCTGCGAACTCAACAGCGAAGGTCTGATCAGCCGGATTTATTCAGTCGTGGCCACGCGCAAGCTGACCGCAGTCAGCCCGGTCAGCAGTTGAAATGGAACACGGATGCGGCGGATCAAGGCAGCTCAGATCAGCTTTGATCCGCCGCATCCGTGTCATCTGCGGTCTATAGTTTTTCTTCAGGCAAACTTACTGCTTGTCAGAGAAATGCCCCTTGAAACGGCGGCCCATCCGCTGATGGAACTGCTCGGCTTTCTGACGCTGTTCAGGAGTCAGAATGGCGAAAATCTGCGATTTCACCTTTTCTCTTTCGACAATCATCGCCGCCGTTGTTTCGCCCTGACGAGCGGCAATGGCTTTGACCTGGGCTTCGTCAAAAGCGCCGTTGGCAGTGGCAGCTTCAAGCTCCTTGTGGTTGGCGGCAAGCTGATCTCTCAGCGTCTGCATCGTCGGTTTTTCAGCATCCAGAATTGCTTTGACCTTTGCCTTCTGTTCATCGCTCAGGCCCAGATGAGCCGCAGCGCGGTCAAGCATGTGTTCCATTAACATCGGATGATCCGGCCCGCCGCCTCTGCTGCCAAAGCCGTGATGCTGCTGCGCGCCGACAATGGCAAAGGTCGCTCCGGCAATCAGCAGCGCGACAATTCCGGTCACAATTGCGATTCTTCTGGTCAGTCTCATAATTTCGGTTCCTTTCCTGTCAGTGAATGTTCCCGCGCCTCACCCTTCCTCATCGCCGGGTGAACTGCGCTGTCACCGTATCAGACGATAAAACCGACTTCCGCGACGTATAAACTGCGTCAGGATAGTGTAGAGAAATGTCAACGCCGCGCCCGCGCCGTTGACAGAACTTTACAAGCGCGCCTGAATGACTGCATTACAATATGCGGGCGGAGGGCGCGCAAAATGGATCGTGTGCTTGTGATTGATGACGATGTGGAATTGTGCGAACTGGTAACTGAGTTTCTGACCTCAGAAGGTTTCGCCGTTGATTTCGTGAATGACGGCGAAGCGGGTGTGGCGCGGGCGGTGTCGCAGAATTACGCGCTGATTGTGCTGGATGTGATGCTGCCCCGGCTGAGCGGCTTTGAAGTTCTGCGGCGCATTCGCCAGGCGAGTCGCATTCCGGTGCTGATGCTGACGGCGCGCGGCGAAGACGTTGATCGCATCGTGGGCCTTGAACTCGGCGCTGATGATTACCTGCCCAAACCATTCAACCCGCGCGAACTCGTCGCCCGCATTCGCGCCATTCTGCGCCGCACTCAGACGCAGCCCGCATTTCCGGCAATTCCGGCTCCGCCTGAACGCTTCGCGGTTGGCGATGTCGAACTTGATCAAGGCACACGCACGGTGCGGCGGCAGGGTGAAATGATCGAACTGACGAGCGTTGAATTTGACCTGCTGGAACTGCTGCTGCGCGCTGCCGGGCGCGTGGTCAGCCGCGAGGAACTGGTCAGGTCAGTGCTGGGCCGCGAATTTTCGCCCCTTGATCGCAGCATTGACATGCACCTCAGCAACCTGCGCAAAAAGCTCGGTCACGAAATTTCGACCCGGCACGGCAAGATCGAACGCATCAGAACGGTGCGCGGTATCGGTTACATTTACGCCGCTGTAAACGATCACGAATGAGCCTGTGCGAACTCTGTTTTTCAAAATTTTCATCTGCTTTCAGGCGACCATTGCGCTGCTCGTGGCGACCGGGTTTCTGATTGCCATCACGACTGAATCGGGGCCGCCCGCTGTTCGCTGGCGCGAAATCATTGGTCGTTCGCTGACGCTTTATGCGCGGATGGCAGTTGAAAAATATGAGTTGCAGGGCCGCGCCGGATTGCAGAACTGGCTTGAGCAGCTTGATCGTGATTCGGGGATTCGCACGGTCGTTTATGACAGAAACGGGCAGGAGCTTTCGGGCCGCGAAATTCCTGAAGGCGCGCCGGAACTTTATGAACGCGCCGCCCGCGACCCGCGCCCGGCCAGAGCTTTTTATGCTGGCCGAACGCTCGGAGCCTGGGTTGTGACTTCAGACCAGGGAGCGCGCTACGTCGTCGTCAGCGAATATCCGGGCGGTTTTTTCGGCCCGTTTCGCCCGCCAATCAGACCGGGGCTGAGGCTGCTGCATTTTCTGGGGGTGATGCTGGTGACGGGGCTGGTCTGTTACGGGCTGGCGCGTTATCTGACTGCGCCGATCAGCAGGCTGCGTGAAGCTTCGCGCCGCCTCGCGCACGGTGATCTGAAAGCCCGCACTGATCTTTCAACCGGCAAACGACGCGATGAGCTGACCGACCTGGGACACGATTTCGATGTGATGGCTGAGCGTATCGAAAATCTGATCACCTCGCAGCGGCGACTGGTCAGCGATATTTCGCACGAACTGCGCTCGCCGCTCGCGCGATTGAATGTGGCGCTGGAACTGGCCCGGCAGCGCACCGGTTCAACCGCTCAAACTGAACTTGACCGCATCGAACGTGAATCGGCCCGGCTCAATGAACTGATCGGACAGTTGCTGACACTGTCAAAACTTGAAAGCGGAACTGAGCTGCCGCAGCCACAACCGGTTGACCTCGCTGCGCTGGTGCGTGAGGTTTCTGCCGACGCTGATTTTGAAGCGCGCAGCCGTCATTGCAGCATCAGGCTGATTGAAATCACTGAATGCACGACCACAGGCTCACCGGAACTGCTGCGGCGGGCAATTGAAAATGTCGTGCGCAATGCCCTGCGTTACACCGCCGAACAGACTGCCGTTGACATTTCGCTGCGCTGCGAAAACGATCAGGCCGTCATCACCGTGCGCGATCACGGCGGCGGCGTGCCTGAATCATCCCTCACCGACATCTTTCGCCCCTTTTACCGCGTAGCCGATGCGCGTGACCGGCAATCGGGCGGCATCGGTCTTGGCCTCGCCATTACCGAACGCGCCGTCAGATTGCATCACGGCTCAGTGCGCGCAGCCAACGCCGACAGCGATGGCCTGATCGTTGAAATCAGACTGCCGCTTGAAAAGAACAGGAGAGATGACGGAACAGACGGAAATAACGGAACAGACGGAACAGCCTGAAACTTCATGATGGTTTCAGTTTTTTTCCGTCTGTTCCGTTTATTCCGTCTGTTCCGTCATCTCTCTTTCCGTCCATCCTTCAGAACACATAACCAAAGGCGAGGTTGTAATGATTGTTCGTGCGCTGCTGTGTGGCGTAATTTGTCCACAGCCTGCGGTATTCAAACGACACCAGAAAGTTGTGCTGCAGTTGCCAGATCACATTGGCTGAACCGGCGCGGTTCCGGTTCGCAGCACTCTGAAAGCTGATGCCTGAACGCAGATCAACGTTGCGCGGATCGTTCTGCCCGAACGCAAAATTGAAATCGAGATCGCGCCGCGCTTTGACGGCCAGTTGCAGCCAGCCTCCGGTTGAACGCACGCCGCGAATCACCGTCGCCGGATTATCAATCGAACCTGTCACCGCATAGAGCCGGTCAACTCTGCCGCCGCTTTGCTGGCCGATTTCAACGGCCCTGCCGGTAAAGGCTTCGCCGCTGAGTTCAAGGCGGCTGCCCAGCGGAATCAGCCAGTCGCTTGTCAGCGCGTAAGAATTGACGTGACGACCTGCCGTGAATGGCCGACGCTGGTAGTAACCGCCGAAACCAAATTCAAGATTGCGGTCAGTGTCGAGGCTGCGGCGATACGCAATTCTTGATTCATAACCCGGCCCGCCTTCAATCGTTCGCCCCTGCACGCTGTTGCCAATCGGCAGCATCAGCCCGCCCTGCATCACCAGTTCGGCTGAATCACGCAGGCGGGCGCGATGTTCAATTTCAAGCTGCGGCATCCATTGCCACAGATTGCCAGCCGCTGTCATCGGCGGCAACCACACTGCCGCCAGCGAGGTCGGATTGAGCGGCGAAACCAGCGGCGGACGCTGCCCGACAATCAGTGACGTGCGTTCCCAGTCGAGCCTGGCCGAAGCCGTCAGAATTCGCAGCGAGCCAAGCACGTCGCCTTCGATTTCGCCGCTGGTGCCGCCCCAGAAATCAAATTCGGCTTCGGCGCTGACGCGGGCCTCACCAAGTTTTGGACTCAGGCGCGGGCCATCGAATGTCAGGCCGATTCGGGTTTGTCGCAGCGTTGCGCCGAAATTGTTGCGGCGGCTGATCACTCCGGCAGGCAGCGCGACGAGCGGCACATCCGTCAGCGATGAATCATCAGAGTTGTAATAGGCATTGGCCAGAATCATCCCTGACAGCCGGATGCGATGCCGCGACCCGCTTTCAACTTTGGTCTGCGCGTGTTCGCTGATCTGGGCCGTATTGACTTCAACCTGCTCCTGCAACCTGTCAATGCGTTCCGGCAGCGATGGCTGTTCAGCTTCAGCGGCAGGCTTTGCCTGTGCAGTCTGAATTGCGGCGGCAGGCTGATTGTTTTGCAATGCGGCAAGCTGCTGTCCGTACTGGCTGACAAGCTGGCGCAGGCTGGCGAGTTCGCCGGCGCTGGCATCGAGCCTTCGCTTCAGTTCCTCGCTCTGCTGGCGGGCCAGGCGGGCTTCGGCCTGCGCCTGTTGTGCCATTTGCTCAGCGCGCAGCAGCAGTTCGCGCCATTCATTGTCAGGCGCAGAGGGTTGCTGTCGGGCTGTCTGGTGCCGCGACGCTTTAGCCTTTTTTCTGGTCGGCCCTGCCACAGTCGAAACTGTCAAAGCCAGTGACCACGCGACGGAAAAGACGATCAGCTTTTTCGGTTTCATTATTAAGACTCCGGTGTGCAATGGCTGGTGATACCGCACGGTTTTTTGCCGGACAATTTTATTCAATCGCAAAGACACAAAGAAGCAAAGAGAGTTTCAATCAGACTGATTCTGCTTTGTGCGCTTTGTCTCTTTGCGATTGAACTGATCTTATTCCGGCGCGGCCCGCACGGTGTCAATGTAACGCAGGACAGGCCGAATATCACCGTCTGGCGAGCGATTCGATGCTGGTGACGAGTTGTGAAAAATGGGTCTGCTTGCTCAGGCAGCAGTCGGCCTTGTGATCGGGTGGGATGCCTGAACCGTCTGGTTCAATCAATGCGGAAAGTAGAATGAAGCGGACATCGGAGAGTCGCTGGTTTGAGCGCACACGCTGGCACAGTTCGCGGCCATCGAGGCCGGGCATGTCCAGATCGCAGACGATGACATCCGGGTGGCCGCTGCTCAGGGCTTCGAGCGCGGCGTAACCGTCGGCGGCTTCCTGCACGACGCAGCCTTCGCTTTCAAGGGCAATCGCCGTGACTGAGCGAAAAGCCTCGTCATCATCAACCAGCAGAATTTGGATCGGCATCAGGCCCTCCACAATCATCCAGGGGCAAAGTCAGATAAAAATGTGCGCCGCGCGCTGACACCGCTTCCAGTCCGATCATTCCACCGTGCGCTTCGACAATGCTTTGTGCAATTGCCAGGCCAAGTCCTGTCCCGCCCAGCTTGCCGTGACTGACAAAGGGTTCAAATAATCTTTCGCGGATTTCAGCCGGAATGCCAGGGCCATTATCCTGAATTTCAACCCGCACCTCACGGCCCTGCCCTGTGGCAGCCACGCTGACCTGCCCGCCGCTTGGCATCGCCTGAATCGCGTTGGTCAGCAGGTTTTCAAACACGCGCCCAAGCTGTTCGGCATCGGCTTTCACGATCAGTTCAGCCGGAATATTTTTTTCAACCACGACGCCAGCGCGCCCGGCCAGCGTGGCGGTCTGCTGCACGGCGCTCTCGACAATGTCACTGAGCCGGTGTCGTTCGAGCATCAGCGAATAAGTGCCGCGTGTGTATTCGAGCAGTTCCCTGAACATTTCGTGCATGCGCTGTGCGGCGCGCAACTGGCTTTCAAGCAGCGTCTGGCGGCGCGGTGGCGGCAGGTTGTCGCGCGCGAGCATTTCAGCCGCAGTCGAAATCGTCGCCAGCGGATTGCGCAGATCGTGAATGATCGAACCGGCCATCTGCCCGATGGTCGCCAGGCGTTCGCGCCTGAGCAGTTCTGCCTGAGTCTGTTTCAGTGAACGGCGCATCTGATCAAACGCGCTCGCCAGTTCGCCAAGTTCGCCCTGCGCGTCGGCGTTGATTTCATAATCATAATTGCCGCGCCCGTATTCGCGTGTGCCTGCCACCAGGGCTTCCATCGGTCGCGTGATGCGCCGCGCAATCAGCCAGCTCAGCAGAAAAGCGGCGGCAATGCTGACCGTCCAGAGCAGCAGCAGCAGATTTGAAATCGTCCTGAAAAACCGGCCCGCATCGGCCAGCGACCGCAGCGCCACAACCTGCCCGATGCGCTGCCCGTCAAAACCCGCAAGCTGCCGCGAAAAAGCCAGATTGAGATGCCCGCCCGCCCTGATTTCAACCGGACGCACAGCATCGGCCCGCGCAATTTCAGGCGCCGCGATGACCTGCGACAACGCGGTTTCATCAGCCGGTTCAAGCGATGACGCATAGATTTTTTCAGCAGTCAGAAAGATCACGTCACAGTGAATTCGTTCTCTGATCGCCTGCGCGACTTCGCGGCGCAGTTCAAGCCCGGTGCCCAGCACGGCCAGCGTGTTCTGGTATTCGTCGCTCTCTGATTGCAGCAGAATCGGCGTCAGCGACAACTGAAAAAGTCTGCCGCCGAAAATCGCAAAGCCCTGACTCGGCTGCTGACTGTCGGCCACGACGCGGGCGGCTTCAAGTTCAGTTACAGGCGGCGCGCTGTCGTTGCGCATATCAGCAAAAGTGATGTGACCTGCGCCGTCGGTAATCAGCACCAGATCAACACGCGAAGCCGGTTCGCCGCCGAAATCAGCCAGCATTTCGCGGATCGTCTGACGATCACGCGCCGCCCGCGCATCACCGAAAATGATTTTGACGTTGGGCGCATTGGCCATCGTCCGGCCCAGCGTTGCCAGGCTGCGCGCATTCTCTTCCCAGACGGCGTTGTAAACCGGCAGCAGGTTTTCAACCTCAGACTGCACCTGCTGCCGCGCCTGGCGCACGACCTGATTGTTGATGACCCACGCGGCCAGCAGCAGAATGGTCGTGGAAATCAGCGCCGAAGCCAGGAACAGCCGGTCGCGCAATTTCAGACGCGCCATCAGCCGCGGCAGCTCAGGGGCGTTTGTAGGCGGGATTGTTGCGTTCGTTGTCATACTCCCTGCCATGCTTGTTCTGATGCGGGCGCGAGACGTAACCGGCTTCGTTCAGCCTGATCGGGCCGGGATCAAAATTCGCCCCCGCCACGCGCACCGTGCGGGACTGCGCCTGCAATTCCTGATTGCTGGTGCGTTCGTGCCAGACCCGCAACTGATAACGACCTTCGGGCACATCGTTGATGACGAAACTGCCCTGCTGATCGGTCACGGCAAAATACGGCGTCTCGACGGCGACGACGATGGCGCTCATCTGCGGATGAATATTGCAGAAGATGAATGAAATGCCGACGCGATTGAACAGCACCGGTCGCGTTTCGCCGCTGGCATACAGCCCCAGATCAAAACGCTTGCCATCAAAGAGCGAAAAGACATTGTGGAAGAATGGATCAAGGTTCGGGAAATCAACTTCAGTGCCGCGCTCAACCACGAGTACATGCGGAATGAAACGCTTGCCCGTCTGAATGATTTTCTGCCTGGTGAGCGGCCCGCGCGCGACTTTGCCATCAAGCGGTTCAAGCCACACCGCGACGCCCCGTGCATCAACCCGCCCGTTTTTCCTGGCCTTTGAATTGAGCAGTTCAACCGTCCCGGCTACGCGCGCGCGTTGCGGCATCGCACCGGCCATCACACATCCGGTCAGCAGCAGCATTGTCATCAGCGCACGAGTTGTCATGATCCCTGGTAAGTTTGTCAGCAGGACAGGAATTTCAGCCACGAATCAGATCAGCTTTCAGATCAGTGTGCGGAATAACCAGTGTTGCGCGATTTGCCCGCAGTCGCGCATTTCACGCCACGGGCCGGTTGCGGGTGCCACGCGATTCTGGCAAATCGCGCAACACTTCCCGGATATGCAATTGAAAACCGATCCAGCACGAATTGCCACGAAAAAACACAGGTGATGATTTGTTTGTTCAGGTGCCTCCGATTCAGCACTGGTGTTCGACAGGCAGGCGACCAGAGTTATGTGCAGAGGTCAAAGCCGCGCCTTTCTCCTCGCCGCGTCAGCGGCAATTGATTTTAGCCCGGTCTTTTTTAAGGCCGGGCTAAAATCACCATCGCGCTGACGCTGACGCGACAAACTGATGATTTCTTCCGTGCTGGCCACTACTCGCTTTTGTTTTTGACGGTCAGCGAATCAAGATCGAGGCCGAGACGTTCGGCTTTGCGATAGAGTGAATACCGGCCAATGCCGAGCAGTTCAGCAGCGCGCAGTTTGTTGCCGCCGGTGTAACGCAGCGTGGCAATGATGTGTTCGCGTTCGATTTCATCCAGCCTCGAAGGGACACGACAAACCCAGGTATGTGGCGGCTGCAATGGCGGCGCTTCGGTTCCGGGCTTCGGCTCATCGGCTTCCTGAATTTCGGCTGACAGTTCGGGCGCAGTGATGAAAGGGGCCGGGGTGAATTGGGTGAAATCCTCAGGCAGCAGTCGCCCGCTGGCATTGAGCGTGACGGCGCGCTCAACGGCATTTTCCAGTTCCCGCACATTGCCGGGCCACGCCAGACCGCTCAGCCAGTTCATCGTTTCAGGCGTGACCTGAACCTGGCGCTGCAAACGGCGGCTGGCGCGTTGCAGAAAATGCTCAACCAGCAGCGGAATGTCTTCGCGGCGCTGACGAAGCGGCGGCAGTTCGATGTGAATCACGCTGAGCCGATAGAGCAGATCCTGACGAAAATCATCGGCGGTGAGCAGATCCTGCACGCGGCGATTGGTCGCGGCCACGATGCGCACGTCAACGCGGCGCGCTTCACTTGCTCCGACCGGGCGCACTTCCTGCTCCTGCAACACCCGCAGCAGCCTGACCTGAAAGGCCGGTGATGTTTCTGAAATCTCGTCCAGAAAAACCGTCCCGCCACTGGCCGTTTCAAAAATGCCGCGATGGCTGCCCGCCGCGCCGGTGAATGCGCCGCGCACGTGACCAAAGAGTTCCGATTCAAGCAGCGTTTCAGTAAACGCGCCGCAATTGACCGGCACGAACGGATGCGAAGCCCGCAGCGAATTATCGTGCAGCGCACGCGCAATCAGTTCCTTGCCTGTGCCGCTTTCACCGCTGATCAGCACTGTCGAATCAGTCGCCGCGACTCGCGCAATCAGACGATAGACCGCCACCATCACCGGGCTTTTTCCGACAATGGCTGTCGTCGGCGGTTCAATCGCCCTGGTTTCAGGCAGAGGCTGAGCCAGCCGTCCGGCGCGCCATTCCAGAGCGCGGCGCAAAATGGCCAGCAGTTCGGCTGAAGGAAACGGTTTGCCGATGTAATCGAATGCCTTTTCGCGCACGGCCACCGCTGCTGATTCAAGCGAGCCGTGAGCCGTGACCACAATCACCGGCAGATCAGGCCAGCCCGCGCGCAAATCACGCAGCACATCCAGTCCCGAAACAGCGCCCAGTTTCAAATCAAGCAGCACGACATCAAACGGCTGCTGTCGGCACAACTGCACCGCATCGGGGCCGCTCAGCGCCAGGCTCGAAGAGAAGCCTTCAATCTCGACCAGGCTTTGCGCCACTGCGCCGAAATCCGGATCGTCATCCACGATCAATACTCTGCCCTGGTGATTAATGGACATAATCTTTCAGGAAGTTACTGGAGATGTGAGACCCGGAATGTGCCACGCGCAATCAGGAAATGCAAACAACCATCAGCGCGGGCCTGAGGCGTGCAGAAGACAACCTGGCACTTTCAGCATTGATGCTCATGCTGCCTGATTCCTGACCCCTGAATCCTGATTCCTGATTTTCCTGAAAACAGGAGTCAGGCATCAGGCATAAAATAAAGGGAGGCCGGAGAAAACGGCGCAATCGGAAATGACAAGACACACGGTCACATCCCCTCGTCGGCCGGCATCTTTCCATCTGTTCCGTTTTCTCCGGTCTCCCTTCATTGCTTGCAGGGCGTTCAGAACAGCCTGCGCGAGAGATTGAAGCCGATGGTTAATCCCTCAAACGATTCACTGGCGAACGGGCCGATCAGCGAGGCGCGGGTGGCTGATCGCTGTGACATCGTGGTGCCTGCGCCATTGCTGAAGACCAGGCTGAAGGCGTGGCGACGCGACACGCTGACCTTCTCAATCCCGAAACCAAAGGCCGGGCGCGTTGACCCGAATCGTCCCTTTTCATTGACGCGCATATTCGCTTCAGCCATCAGCGCCACCGTCGGCCTGATGTTGATGGCCGTGCCCAGACCGAGCGCGAAGGTGTTTTCGCCCGGCAGGTTCTGCACCGGCGAGCCGAACGGGCGGTTGTTGAGCGACAGCGTGGGCACCACGTAAAGCTGCGCCTTTGAAGTGATGCTGCGCGCCAGCGTCAGTTCAAGACTGGTCGTAAAATTGCGCTGGAAGTTGTCGCGCCCTTCAACGCCGATGCGCGCCATCGCCGTGAACGGATGCCGCCTGTTTTCATCAAGCAGGCTCGCGCCGAGATAAAGCTGAATCGGCGCGCCGGTCACCGCCGATGAACGATAAAAGCCCGCGTGAATGCGGTCAGTGATGCCGTAAATCAGACCGAAGGCCGGAACCGCAAAGCCGTCAAGACCGAACAAGCCAGCCGCATCGGTCACGTCGTATTCGCCAAACGGAAAGCGATGCGTGAAGTCAGTCCACAGCGAATTTTTCGGAATCGGTTTCGCCGTCGGCAGACTGATCAGGCGCACATCCATCTGCTGATATGCTCCGGTTTCTTCGGCCTGCGCGGCAGTTGTTTTCACTTCCCTGGGCGCGGCCTTTTCGACCGGCCTGTTTTCGGCAACTTCTGAAACCGTGTGAGTGCGCGTGTCAATCAGCAGCTTTTTACCGTTGATCTCAACCACCGCCTGCGAATCAGAACCCTGCACGAAAGTCACCGGCACAGTCGGCACGAAGTAATCAGGAAACTGCCGCCGCAGTTCATCGGTAATTTTGTTGCCCGCCGCTTCAAAGGCTTTGCCGAAGGCATTGCGTTCGCCGCCGCCCTGCGAGTTGAGGTGACACGTCGAGCAGCGCGAACGCAGATCAGGCCGCGATGACGGGTCTGCCGCGTAAAGTTTCAGATAATCCGGGAAGGCTCTGAGTTGCGATGCGCAGACCGCGAGCAAAGCAGAAATCAGGAACAGTTTGACGATTCGATTTGATTGCATGCGCCAGTGAAGCTGAAAGATGAATTTTTTATTTTGTCGGCAAAGTCTGCCTGGAAAGATCAGGGTGATCTTTCCAGGCAGTGGTCAGTGTCCCGCTTTGAGCAATCATCTGACTCTGTTGTGCGTCACCATTGGTGTCAGTTGCGGTGACAGCCGGACGATCTGCGCTCAAAAGGTGATGAGTTGTCAGAAAACTCAGGACTTGACTGTTACTCGATTTACCCGCGCGCAGAAATTGCAACGAGTGTGCCAGATGAACCTGAGAGAAAAGATCAGAAGAGAGATGACGGAACAGATGGAAAGAACGGAACAGACAAATTAAAGTCCGGGTCTGGTGAGAACACTGAATCGGTGATACTGTGCCGACAAGCCGTTCTCGCATTTCTGAAATCAGACCGAACCAGATTTACAAACGACAGGAGGGCCGACCCGCCTTGAACAAGCACGCATCTGAGCAGGCTTCAATTCGCCGGGTGGCGGTTGCCAGTTTTATCGGCACGACCATTGAGTGGTACGACTTCTTTCTTTATGGCACTGCGAGCGCGCTGGTGTTCGGGCGCCTGTTCTTTCCGAACTACGATCCGCTGACAGGCACGCTGGCTTCGTTCGGGACTTATGCGGCGGGTTTTGTGGCGCGTCCGGTGGGCGGGATTGTCTGTGGTCATTATGGTGATCGCATCGGGCGCAAATCCATGCTCATTTTCACGCTGCTGCTGATGGGCGTGGCGACGGCGCTGATCGGGCTGCTGCCGACTTATCACCAGGCTGGCATCTGGTCGCCGACTGGTCTGATTGTGCTGCGACTGGCGCAGGGCTTCGCGGTCGGTGGCGAATGGGGCGGCGCGGTGCTGATGGCCGTCGAACACGCGCCATCGGGCCGACGCGGATTTTATGGAAGCTGGCCGCAGATCGGAGTGCCTGCCGGGCTGCTGATGTCAACGGTCATTTTCGGGCAGATTTCAAAACTGCCGGAAGCGGATTTACTGAGCTGGGGCTGGCGCGTGGCTTTTCTGCTGAGCATCGTGCTGGTCGCAGTCGGGCTGTTCATTCGCCTCGCAGTGGTTGAGCCACCGGCCTTTTCAGCCATCAGAGAAAACAGGACGCAGGCGCGCGTCCCAATACTCGAAACAATTCGCCAGCATCCGCGCAACCTGCTGCTGGCGATGGGCGCGCGTGTGGCTGACAACGCGGTTTTTTATATCTACACGGTTTTCATTCTGACCTTTGCCACACAGCCGCAGATCGGATTTTCGCGCGCGGCGGTGCTGAATGCCGTTTCGCTGGCCGCAGTGCTGCAAATCATCACGATGCCAGCTTTCGGTCTGCTTTCAGACCTGGTGGGCCGCAGGCCGGTCTATCTGTTCGGCGCAATTTTTACGGCGCTGTTTGCGTGGCCGTATTTCAGGCTGATTGAAACAACGAGTACGGCATTGATGGCGCTGGCCGTTGTGGTGGCGCTGACCATCGGACACTCAGCCATGTACGGCCCGCAGGCAAGTTTCTTTTCTGAACTCTTCGGCACGCGCGTTCGCTATACCGGCGCATCCATCGGCTATCAGCTTTCATCCGTGCTGGCCGGAGGCTTGTCGCCGCTGATTGCCACTGACCTGCTCCGTCGCACCGGGCGTTCGTGGCCGATTGCGCTTTACATTGTCGGCATGTCGCTGATTACGACAGTCTCAGTTTTTCTGGCCCGCGAAACAGCACACCAGGAAATGTCCGGCGACCCCGGCAAAAGCTGAGAAATTCGGCCACGAATGAACCCGAATTTTCACGAATCCAACCAGACGATGAAAAGTTGAGTGGCAATTCTGATTCGTGAAAATACGTGTTCATTTGTGACTGCTTCCAGGTTTTGACTGTAATCGAAATATTTTTTTTCAGCCGTGAGCGATTCACGAACTGAAATCCGCATGAGTCAGATGAGATCATCAGCGGGTTTCGGGCGTGCGGCGTGCGCGCTGTCTGGTGATCAGGGGCGTTTCGTCTGACTTCATCCGGCATGCTTCTGACGCGCCAGCTACAGCAAACGCAGGCGCGGGTCAGTCGGCTGATTGACTCAGTCTGCGGCAGATGGCTCAGCTCTCCGGCGAATCCTTCACGCGCTGACGCTTCGACGGGAGCGGCGATGACACCTCCTGAACTGCACGACATCACCGCGCTGCTGCTCAACTGGCGCAGGGGCGATGAGCAGGCGCTCGAACGACTCACTCCGCTGATCAACGACGAACTGCGGCGGCTGGCGGCGCGCTATCTGCGCCGCGAACGCCCCGATCACACTTTGCAGCCGACCGCGCTGGTCAACGAGGCCTGGTTGCAACTGATCGGTCAGCAGCAGCAGGACTGGCAGAACCGCGCTCATTTTATGGGCGTCGCGGCTCGCCTGATGCGCCGCATTCTGGTTGATCACGCCCGCACTCACGCCGCAGCCAAACGCGGGCAGGGCGCGGCGGCGCTGCCGCTTGATGAGGCGATTGATGTGCCGGGCCGCACTGCGCCCGATGTGGTGGCGCTTGATGACGCCCTGCGCGATCTGGCGAAGTTTGATGAACGCAAAAGCCGCATCATCGAACTGCGTTATTTCGGCGGCCTGAGCATCGAAGAAATGGTCGAAGTCACGGGCCTTTCAGCCGCCACTATTCGCCGCGATCTGCGCCTCGCCGAAGCCTGGCTGGGCAGGCAGATGCAAAAAACATAGCCGGACATAACGTCCACAAATGATGTGAGGATCGGTATGAAGCGCATACAGGAATATTCGTTATGGCTGTTTCTTTGTTTCGGGGCGCTGGGTCTGGGCGCGACGGTGTATCAGATGATGGTGATTGTTCCGGCCTTTGCGCACAACCTGCCCGATTCATTGCTGGCATTCAATCAGAGCGCCGTGAAAACCGCCGTCTTCTGGACTTCGCCCTGGATGCGGCTGGGCGCGCTGACTGGCCTGATCGCGCTCATTGTGCACTGGCGAACGGCGCGGCGCGCGTGGCTGATGGCGGCGCTGGCGCTGATTATTCTGGCATTCGGTTTCACCTTCATTTATTTCTATCCGCGCCTGGCGATGATGGGATTTACATTGCAGGGACAACCCGCAGTCACCGATGGAAAGCTGCTGGCGCGCGCAGCCAGCGAATGGGTGAGCGCCGATCAATGGCGATTCTGGACAATGATCGTGCCTGCCTATCTTTGTTCGCTGAAAGCCCTGTCAATTCCGCTGGCGCGTGAAAGCTGATTCGCCTTTGAATGAAGCAGATCAGATTTCAGTTCAGTGTTCGAGACACCCTGTGTTGCGCGATTTGCCAAAATCGCGTGGCATCCGCAACCGACCTGTGGCGTAAACTGCGCGATTCTGGCAAATCGCGCAACACCTGTCGTTGACACAATTGAAACCTGATCCAGGTCGCAGAAAGTTCTTTGACTACCACAAAGAAACGAAGAGCACGAAGAGATGAACGCACACGAAAAGAACAGACCAGTAAACACAAGTCTTTTCTGCTGAGCCTTCGTGTTCTTCGTTTCTTCGTGGTGAAAAGTTTGTGTCGGAGATATTTGTCCATTTACTGAAACAGAACAGATGACACCCGAACGCTGGCAACAATTGAAAACGCTGGCAGGCACGGTCAGTCGGCTGGCGGCTGAAAACCGCGATGGCTTTTTGCAGCAGAGCTGCGCCGAAGATCTGACGGCGCGGCGCGGCATCGAGGCGCTGGCTGGTTTTCATGAACAGGAGACGCGCAATCTGCCGAATCAGACGGTGGGCAGTTACACAACCTGCATCGGTGCGCCTGAGCCGCTTTCGCACGAACGCTGGCAGATGGTCGAGCAGTTCTTTCAATCCGCCATCGAACTTGAACCGGAAAAGCGCGCCGCGTGGCTTGCGCAGGCCTGTCGCGGCGATGAGGCGCTGCGGCAGGAAGTCGAAGCATTGCTGGTTTATCAGGAAGCAGCGGGCGGGATGATCGCAGGCGCGATTCAGGGCGCGGCGAGTCTGCTGGCGCACGATGCGGCGGGATTTTTTGAGAAAGCGCGCTTTGCGCCGGGTACACTGCTCGCCGGTCGCTATCGCATTGTCGGGCTGCTGGGCCGGGGCGGCATGGGCGAAGTCTATCGCGCCGACGATCTCAAACTCGGCCAGTCGGTCGCGCTGAAATTTCTGACCGAAGCGATGTCGCAGGACAGAGCGATGCTCGCGCGCTTTCACAGCGAAGTCCGCGTGGCGCGTCAGGTCACGCACGCCAATATCTGCCGCGTGCACGACATCGGCGAAGTCCCGACCAGACAGGGCACGCTGCACTTTCTGTCGATGGAATACATTGACGGCGAAGACCTGTCGTCACTGCTGCGCCGCATCGGGCGTTTGCCTGCGGACAAAGCCGTTGAGATTGCGAATCAGCTTTGCGCGGGTCTTGCTGCCGCGCACGACGCAGGCATTCTGCACCGCGATCTGAAACCGGCGAACGTGATGATTGACGGGCGCGGCAGGGTGCGCATCACCGATTTCGGTCTGGCCGGGCTGGCTGAACAGTTTCGCGGTCAGGAAGTGATGGCCGGGACTCCGGCCTATATGGCTCCCGAACAGCTTGCAGGCAGAGAGGTGACGACGCGAAGCGATATTTACGCGCTCGGTCTGGTGCTTTACGAAATCTTTACGGGCAGGCGCGTCTTTGAAGCGTCATCGCTTGATGAACTGCGTCACCTGCACGAAAGCAGCGCGCCGACCAATCCTTCGCTGCACGTCAGGGAGATTGACCCGCAGGTTGAAAAACTGATTCTGCGCTGTCTCGAAAAAGATCCGGCCAGACGCCCGGCCTCGGCGATTCAGGTGGCGGCGGCATTGCCGGGCAATGATCCGCTGGCGGCGGCGCTGGCTGCCGGAGAAACGCCATCGCCGGAAATCGTCGCGGCGGCGACGAATGAAGGCGCGTTGCGCCCTGGTGTGGCTGTGGCCTGTTTACTCACGACTGTGCTGGTGCTCGGTGTGTTGTTGTGGACAGCAAAATCAGTGACCCTGCACGAAAGAGTTCCGCTGCAAAAATCGCCTGAAGTGCTGGCCGAACGCGCGCGGACGCTCTGCCAGAAATTCGGCTACAACGATGCGCCGACAGATTCCGCGTATGGCATCACGCAGGAGCGCAATTACTGGGAATACGGATTTCTGGCGCAGGCTCCGGCTGGTTTCTGGCAACGCATCAAAAGCGGGCAGCCGCTGACGCTCTATTTCTGGTATCGGCAAAGCCCGCGTTACCTGGTGGCGAAAAGTTTCTTTATGGGCGATGTGTCTTTGCCCGATCCCCCGGCGGACGTGCCGGGCATGGTCAGCCTGTCGCTTGATCCGCGCGGGCGTCTGGTCGAGTTGCAGGCCGTGCCGCCGCAAATCATCGAGCCTGCCAGCCAGTCTGCCGCACCGGACTGGGCTTCAGTATTTGCCGAAGCCGGGCTGGATTTCACCAGATTCACCAGCGCCAATCCGCAATGGACGCCGCCGAATTTCGCTGACAAACAAGTGGCCTGGCAGGGACGGCATCCCGATCATCCCGATGTGCCGATTCGCGTCGAAGCAGCCTCGTGGCAGAACCGTCCGGTCTATTTCCGCATCGTCGCGCCCTGGGACAAAGCGCGCCGACAGGAAGCGGGCGCGCTGAGTTCGCGCCGTCAGGCAGGCGATATTCTGAGTACGATAACCTGGGTGGCTGTTTTGATCGGCGGACTGTATCTGGCCCGGCGCAACCTGCGCGCAGGGCGCGGCGACAGAAAAGGCGGATTCAGAATGGCGCTGGCGATTTTTCTGCTGTCACTGGGCGGCATGCTGCTGCGAGCGCATCACGTGCCGACCAGTGATGAACTGCAAATTCTGTACGAAGCGCTTTCTTACGCCTTGTTTCAGTCATTTCTGGCCTGGATGTTTTATCAGGCGCTGGAACCTTATGTGCGCCGGTACTGGCCGCGACTGCTGATTTCGTGGACGCGCCTGCTGGCGGGCGAAGTGCGCAATCCGATGATCGGGCGCGATGTGCTGATCGGCGGGATGCTCGGCCTGATCGGGCATCCGCTGACAATCTGGGGAACCCGCCTGCTGGCGACACGTCTGGGGATTGAAGAATCGCCGATCTCGACACGCAACACCTTAAGCTTTGGCGGCACTCGCCACGTCATCGCGCATTTCCTGTCCAGCCTGCCCGAAGCCGTTTTCGATGGCCTGGGATGTTTGTTGTTTCTGCTGCTGATTTACCTGCTGTTGCGGCGGGAATGGCTGGCGACGGCGGCGGCGTGGTTGTTGATGTATGTCATCCTGGCGCTGCTCTTCACCGTTTCCTGGTCGGATCGGCTGCTTTACCTCGTGCAGGCTGCCGCCGTTGTGGTGGCAGTTTCGCGCTTCGGTCTGCTCGCCGTGATTGTTTATATGCTCTTTTTTGCGCTGAGCTTCGATTATCCGCTGACGCTGGATTTTTCGCGCTTTTATGTCAGCAACGGCTGGTTCGTCATCGGCGTGATGCTCGCGCTGAGCGGCGGCGGGTTTTACATATCGCTGGGCGGGCAGAAGGTGTTTGCCGGAAAGTTGCCGGGAGAACAGTTGGACTGAAATTCTCTTACGCTGTCACGGGCGGTCTTTCAATCACCAGAGCTTCGCGGCCTGCCAGTTCCCACGCTTCAGTGAATGCCGTCAGACCGTAGCGGCGCAGAGCGGGGCCATCGAGAGGATCAAGGACATCGGCGGTTGCGCTGGTAATCTGTAACACGACCACAGCGTGAAAGGCGCGCGGATAACCGAGCAGGCGACGCTCAACGCCGACTATCGGATAAAAACCTTCTCGCACGGCATCGCGCAAATCAGTCAGGTTCCAGTCCGTGTGCCATTCTGTAATGGCTCCGGCGGCAACGAGACGTGCCTGTGCCGCAGCAAGTGAGATGCCCAGCCGTGTGTGACCGATCAACTGGCGTACCTGCGCTTCCTCGCGGTTATCACCCAGACCGTCAAGTACCATCCGCACACAGGCGGCAACGCACGAAGAAGCGAGTTCCTGTGCAAACCAGGTGAGCATTATTCGATCCCGTGCGCAGCAGCCAGAGCGTCGGCGCGCTGCTCGAAGAGTTCGGCCTGCGGATGACCAGCAAACTGGCCCGAGGCAGCGTGGACATACACATCACCAACCTGACCGAGCGGGCCGGTCACTCCGTAAGCGAGTTCAATGGGTACGTGCCAGTAGAATGTAACGGGATCGAAAGTCGCTGAAGCCGCATGGAGCGCCGTCCCGACCTGCTGATGCAGCCACCGGTTGACATGGGCAATGGCGGCCTGTGGCGTGGGTACAGTGAATTGTGGCACAACCGAAACATCCATCAGGGTTGAGTCCTTTCGGGAATGAATCATCAGGGACAGGGCGATTATACCAGAAGGCTGATTGCTGCCGTGGCGGGCAGAAGGTGTTTGCGGGGAAGCTGCCGTAAACAGGTGAACCTGTAACCTGAGCCACGAATGAACACGAATCTGCACGAATGGAAATACAACCAGGCTGCTGTCCCGTCAGCCATCATTTCTCATTCGTGAAAGTTCGTTTCCATTCCTGGCTGAAGTTATTCAGTCTTCCGAAACCAGGGATTGCCAAAGCTGGTGTAAGGCCCGCCATCAACTGAAATCTGCATCTGCAAACGATAACTCGCCGGTGAAAGCATCAGCGTTTTGCCTTTGAGTCTGATTGTTTTGCCATCCTTTCTGACCGGCGCGGCTTCCCAGAAGATCGTGTAATAACCGCCAAGATCACCACCAATCGGGCCGGTCTTTGTAAATGACAATCCAAACAGGCCCGCTTCAGTCCGGGTCACAAGCTTTTCCTTCTCGTTGTAAACAATTCTGGCGCGGCCCTTGAAAGCGCCCGTCGGCCCTTCGCCTTCGATCACGCTTTCCCAGGTATTGCCGGAGATTTTTTTGTATGTCTCTGTGCCCTTGATCTTGCCTGCGGGGCCGAGCGGCGATTCGGGAACATTCCACTCAAACGACCACGCGCCGACGAAGTAATCCAGATTCGGCGGCGGCATCGGATCAGTCGGTTCAGTGGGACGTGAGGGTTGCTGGGCTGATAACTGGAAAGAAAGCAGCAGGGCGAAAAACAGGACGCGAGTCATCACGGATTTTTCCTTCAGGGAATCGGGATTTCGTTGTAACTGCCGGGCCGCAGATGTACAGCGAATTGTCAGTTCGCTGATGATTTCAAAATCAGTTGTCCGTGAAGACGATCAGCGAACTGACAGTTCGCTGTACACTGGTGGCCTGATAATTCAGTTTGCCTGAATGGTGTGATTGAGGACAGCTTCCACCTGCTGCCTCGTGACGCCAGGAAACCAGACCAGGAAATCGTCAACACTCGCTCCGGTCTCAAGGTTCTCGAACAGGGCAATCACAGGAATGCGCGTTCCGCGAAAAACCCAGGCGCCACTGACCTTCGCCGGATCACGTTCCACTGCTGAACAGGCAGACCAGTCAATCATACGCCAAACTTACACTCCTTCTGTTACTCACGCAACGTTCATTGGTGGCTGCTCGCGCTCTGTGTCGTTGCCTGTTTCGTCAGGTCTTTGCTGTCAATGGTGTACTCGAACCAGGGGATGAACATTTCATCCCAGCTCTGTTCGCTCCAGAAGACTTCCCTGTTCGGCGCGGGGTTGTAGCGATTTTTGATCGAATTGTCGTAATGCGCGACGGCAACGATCCGGCTGCCTGCCGGAATTTTCAGCGGCTCGGCCAGTTCGTAATGCAACTGCCAGTTGAAATCGAACTGCGGCACGCTGAGTAAAACCTGCTGCCGACCGTCGGGCCGGATGAGCGTGTATCTGATGTCCCTGCCGCGCAGGTGCATGTGCGGCGCGAAGGCGTACAGCGTGATGGCTTCTTTGATCGTCACTTCGCCGCTGATCTCCCAGTTATCAACGTTCGGCGGAATGTTGGGGATTTTGCCGCGCACTTTGACCTCTTTGCCGTTGATCGTGCGGGTTTCGCTCAACTCTTTGCCGCCGATGAAAATCGTATCGGTGACGCCTTTGGTCAGGACTTCGTGAGTGACGGGCTGTTTCGCAAACCAGAGGCCCAGGCGCGAACGGTCTTTTTCGGCGCGCCCGCTCGGCTGATAGTGCATATTGAACTGAACGTACATCCCAGGCAGGATGCGTTTGGCCGTGCCGGGATGATGTCGTTCGAAGCCTTTGCCCGGAGCCTGGCCGACGAGTTTGAAGGCACCAGCGCGCGTGAAGTTATCCTGGCTCAGAAAGACTTCCGCGCCGCCTTCGCTCAAGCCTCCGGTTGAGCGGGCTGACTGGCTGTTGAGTTGCGATGCTGCTGAGTTGTCGCGGACGGCTTTGCCATTGACGACCTTCGTGCCTTCGGGCAGGCGCACGACGTTGGCGATGGAATGATGCACGACTGCCGGGTTGCCGGGGCGCAGTTCGACCTTTTCAACCCAGCGTTCTTCATTGAAGGGAACCGGAACATAAAAGTTCTGCATCGGCAGTTCGCCTTCAGCCGGGACTTCAAAATCAACCGGCATTTCAATCACCAGGTCAGGCTCACCGAACGTCCAGCCGGGCGTGTAATTCGGCATCGGCGGCAGGTCTTTGTCATTGCCTTTCGGCGCGCCGGCATCAACCCACGCGGTGATGGTGTCAATCTCCTGCTGCGACAGGCGGCGGTCGTTGCTGAATTTGAGCGTTGAAGTGTGCGGGTCGGCAAACCAGGGCGGCATCGTGCGTTTGACGATCTCTTCGCGGATGGCTTTGCTCCAGGGACGCACTTCCTGATACGAGGTCAGCGGCATCGGCGCGACTTCGCCGGGGCGGTGACAATTGGCGCACTTGTTGAAGATGATCGGCGCCACGTCCTTTGTGAAAGTAACACTGGCCGCTTCATTGCTTTTGACAATCAGCGCCGCAGCGGCAATCAGAACAGCGAGCAGGATGCTGAATGATCTTTTCATGTTGATTCCTCCGTGTCCGGTTTACCTGACGCTGCTTCCGGCGACCTGTGACGGACGGCGCAAATCCTGTTTGTCGAGCGTGTAATCAACGTAACCGATCATCATCTCATCCCAGGTCTGCGGCCCCCACTTCACCAGCTTTGTCGGATCAGGATTGAATTTGTTCCGGGGCGAGTTGTCGTAATGCGCGACGCATTCCAGACGACTGCCAGCGGGCGCGGCAACCTCTTCTTTCAGCACATAAGTCAGTTGCCAGTTGAAATCCCAGCGCGGCACTGACAGCAGAATCTTTGCCCGGCCATCGGGATAAACCAGCCGGTAAAGAAAATCTCTGCCGCGCATGTGCATGTGCGGGTGCAGGCTGTCAATGTGGCTATCCTCTTTGAAAGTGAATGCTGAAGTGACTTCGTGATTGGGCGCGCCGGGCGGGATTTCAAGCGAGCGCGCGACGGCCCCGGCGGTGATGACTCGCTTCTCGACCGGATGTTTTGAAAAAATCAGACCAACGCTGCTGCGGTCGGTTCCGGCTTCGCCGTTGGTCGTGTAATGCACCTGAAAGATCAGCACCGAACCTTTTTTGACGAGCTTGGCCTGGCCCGGTCGCAACGATAACGGCGCTTCGCCGGGCGCCCAGCCGACCAGTCGTCCATCAGAATCGGCGGGCCGTTCGCCATTATTTTGCGCGCGTCCGGCCTGCAACTCTTCGGGTCTGATCTCACCGGCTTTCGGCATCGCGCCGTGTTCGGGGTAGCGCACATCAACGATGATGTGATGCACCAGCTTGCGATTACCCTGGCGGATTTCGGCAAGCTGCACGTATCTGTCTTCGGTGAAATTTGTCGGGACGGCGAAATATTTGTACGGGATCACGCCTTCAGCCGGGACGCTGTAATCCTCGGTCATCGAAAGCACGACATCGGGTTTGCCGATCTGCCAGCCGGTTGTGAATGGCGGATTGGGCGGCAAATCCTTCGCGTCGCCTTCAATCGCGCCGCCGTCAACCCACGCCGCGATGGTTTCAATGTCATTCGGCGCAAGGCGGCAGTCATTGGCAAAGACGCCGTGTTGCGGATCAGCAAACCAGGGCGGCATCCGGCGCTCAACGACTGCCTCGCGGATGGATCTGGCCCAGGGCCGCACCTCCTTGTAATTCATCAGGGACATCGGCGCGACCTCGCCGGGCCGGTGACAGACCTGGCAATTCCTTTGCAGAATCGGCGCGACATTCTTATTGAAAGTCACCGCCGCCGACTTTGCTCTGGCGCGACTGAGTTGCGGAACCAGCGCAAAGGCCGCGACAAGCAGAACGAGCAGGCTGAAGCTGAAGATGCGTTTCACGGACAAGCCCTCCCGGTCGAGTGAATCGTTGTTTGAGGCAGTTCAGAACATCCGCCTCACGGTTTCAGAATTGCAGGCGCACTTTAATGAAGGTATGCAAATAAGAATGATGGCGCAGACTATCGCAATTCTGATGATTCCGATTCACTGCCAGAGCAGAGCCGTGCAGTGTCGCACTTATAGCACAATGATGAGTGGCGGAACAGGCCCGCGATTCAGTCAAACCCGCATTTATCGTTGAGAGCCAGGCCAGTCTGGTGCAGGCCAATCGTTGTGCAGTGTTCAGTTGCCCACTGCAATTCAGACACGATTGATCGCACTACCTGCTGATCTTTTTCCAAAGCCATTCCTGGTAAGACAGCTTCCAGTTCCCTGCTGATTTCAAACAGCCCTCCGGCAATTGAATCAAGTTTCTCTTTTCTCTCTTCGGGCGTCATTGGATTATCGCAAATGATGTTGCGGCAGATGGCTCCTGTAAAACAAAGGTCAGGTTACATCTTACGTTCAGGCGGCCACTCATTACTGTCTGGCCACGATGAAATGCACTGCTTCCGCACAACAAATTCTCTCACTTTGCCGTCATTCACTTCTTCATCCCTGGGCAACAGCGGATACTTATCAAGCTCGGTCATCAGAATAATTCTCCAGCAGGTTACGGAAAAACCATTTTCCTGATTTAACCTGCCGGGTTCGAATGTCAGAAACATGCCCTTTGGCAAAAGCTTTTCATTTGAGATTCGCCTGAATTTGCTTTTTGAAATATCGGACAGTGTTCCTTCATAAGTTGATTCATCCCTGACAGCAGCCAGCAATTCAGCTTCGGTCAGTGGTGGCTGAGTTCGGCCAACTTCATTACATCCAGCGACACGGTTGAACCTGGCAATAGCATCTGACAGGGGAATATCCTGTGCGTACCCGTATGTCCGTTCGTCGCTCAACTGCTTCAAAAACTGACTGCCCGGGTTTTTCAGAATGTCCAGTTCGGCACATGGATCAATTCGCTCGGATTTCTCTGTGACGGTGGCAGAGTTACATTTGAACAGACTGATCGTATTCAGAATAATCAATATCAAAGCGAAACGATAAAGCATAAGAATTGGCGCGCTGACCTGATGCGGATAATACAGATTCTCCCTGATCCGCCTATC
Source organism: Blastocatellia bacterium (assembly GCA_046331565.1). Lineage (GTDB taxonomy): Bacteria > Acidobacteriota > Blastocatellia > RBC074 > RBC074 > DASRDU01. Next base: position 683,833 of record JAXLQP010000001.1, on the reverse strand, counting down.
CGCGTCATCTGTGGTCTGTTCGTCGTGAAGCTTACGACGCGGATTCAAGGCACTCTGACAGTTTCAAGCTCCTGATCTGTGGATGGAACTGGTTTTTCGAACAAAAAACATTGCAGGCTCATTCTGATCGGATTTGATGTGTTCCGCCTGATTCCATTCCCCTCCTGAACCGCCGCTCTGCAAGCACCCAGATAAAGGTTCCAAAAAGTAACCCGGAGCTAATGGCCCAAAGGAAGAACTCCCAGATCCTCAGCGCAATTGTGACCCGGATGAACCATCTAGGCTCACCAGAATTATCCCTTGGCGGCAGACCGATCCAGCCTCTGGTGGTTTCATCGAAGAACAGTCACAGCAGGAGATTCAGGACGGCAATTGGAATGCCTGTCTTGAGAACACCTGTGACAAAAAGAAATCGTGTTATCCCTTTCTGGCGGATCAGTGACCAGCGTTCGATCTGTTCCGGCGTCATTTTGACTGCCTCACAATCTGAATTTTTACATCTTCATTCGCTCTGCCGCGTGATGGCGGTTCAAGGCGCAGCTTTGCGGTGCGCGTCGAACCAGTCAAAGATGTCTTTGACTGAACTGGCGACGACTGACAGGTGATCGCCGTCGGGGTATTCCAGATACTTCACTTCGTAGCCCATCGCTTTGGCTTTCTCAGCCACATCACGGCATCCGGCTACAGGGACGAGCGCATCCTTTGCGCCTGCGACAATGATGATCGGAATTTTGCGGCCTGCTTTGAGCGCGGTTTCAAGCGCCGGACTCATCCGCGTGCCCGCAATCGGAGCGAGCGCGGCGAAACGATCACGATATTCAAGCCCGATGGCCCACGTTCCGGCTGAACCCATCGAATGCCCGGCCAGATAAACGCGGCCTGGATCAATGTTGTAATTCTTCTGCACCAGCGCGGTCACATCCAGCACGTCCTGCTCTGCGCCGTTGGCTTTGGCGTAGCCGCTGACCGGGCCGCGCCCGTTGACCGCGACGATGATGTAGCCGCGCTCTTCAGCCGTCTTCGGCCAGAGTTTCTGGTAACCGTCAAAGAAATTGTTTTCGTCACCGCCCGCGCCGTGCAGCAGCGTGATCATCGGATACGATTTCGACTTGTCGTAATTCTTCGGCACATAAAGCCGGTAAGGCACCAGTTTGCCGTCAAAGCTGGAACGATAAGCGAGCCGCAGATCGCCGCGACTGTCAGGCAGCGGATTGCGACCGTCCTTTATTGCGGCAGAAAGTTGCGTGGCCTGATCGAGCGCGGCTTCAAAATCCATCAGTTCAGACGTAGCCAGTCCGACCGTGCGATAGCCAGTGTGCAGGTAGCCGATCAGATTCTGAAAGCTGCCGCCGAGATAGGTCTGATGCGCCTGCCGGATGGTTTCACTCAAATAACGCGCGCTCGTCGCGGCAACGCTCTGCTGATCGGCTGACAGTTCAATCGCCTTTTCGACTGCGGCCATTCGCTTATTCAGATCGCCAATAATGAAAAAGCTGCGGTAATACTGATAAAGCGCATTGCCCTGCGCATCTTTGAGCGTAGCCCGCAGAACGTGCAGTCCCGGCCCGACCAGCTTTGACGGATCGAACGTCAGGCCGATGGTTTCACCGCCGCGCCGCGACTTCACTTCACCGAGTACAATGCCCGGCTGCACGAAGGCTTCGGTTGAGTTGTCGCTTCTGAGAATTTCAAGCTCCATCCGGTAAGGCGCATTTGTTGCCGGTGGCGCATCGAACAGGAAAATGGCGCGGGTTTGCAGATGCTCGCCCGTACCGACGACTTTGGCGCTGATCGCAAAATCGAGCGCGGTCGTCAGTTCAGCATCGGGCGTCCATTTCGTCCCGCTCATCATCACCAGCGCCTGCGTGTAAGCGCGATAAGCTTTGACGGCATCGCTCATCGTATTCTTGTCAGCTTCGGCCAGCAGCGGCGCAATCAGGCGCATTTCGCCGCCACCTTGTTCATAAGCCATCCGGCGCGTATTGGCCGAGAGCCGCGCAAACAGCACATCAGCCTGCATCACCTGCGCACGGACAGGCAGCAGACAGGCGAGCATCACGATTGAAAGGGCAGTCAGTAACAGCGGCTTGCGCATAACTTGTTCTCCTTTATCTCAGGTCACGGCGTATCCGGTTTCGGGGCGCAGATCGGGCGGACGAAATCCGAGAACAATATCGGATTTCGGGATACCAGACTCTTCAAGCTGCCGGGCAATGACCACATCAGTATTGTCAGCCAGAATCCAGACCTTGCCATTGATAATCTCAAGGTCGGCCACGATGAAGTGAACTCTCTCCTCCCGATCCCATCCTTCAGAGATCACGGCATAGCGATCATGCTCTTCATCAAACAACGTGCGATCCCGAATCCCGTCTTCAAGATTCGGAACTTCAGCCCAACTTGTCAGCAGATCCTTGATAATCTGCCGATACTTCTCAGTCTTTTGAGTTATTGCTTCCATAACACAATCTCCTCAGTCTGCCGGTTGAAGACCAGCAACCGGATTTCTTCCTCAGCTCTCAACGCCTCGCCTTCATCATCAGCAAAAAGCTGCCTGTAAATTTCATCCGTCAGCGCCAGAAACAGAGTTCTGTCCGGGTCGCTCTTTCGCAGGGCTTGTCGGTACAAAATGAATTGTCCGATGGCCTGATAAAGGTCTTCAAGATCATTTGCTCCGACAAAGCTCTTGATCTCGACGGCTATTCGAGTTGCATCCTTTTGCGCGGCCAGCAGACGCTCGGCCCCCGGATCAATCTGAAGACCGCGTCGCTTCCATCGAACCTTGAATGGATCATGAGTGATTGTCCAGCCATCCTTTTTCAAGGCATTGACTACCTGCTGGTGAACTTTGTCCCTTGCAGCCATAGACGGTCAGGATATCTGGTCACTTTTGAGATGGTTCAGGTTCATTTTCCATCCACCGTAAAAGCCAGCAGCAGATTGCCGGGCTGACCGATCAGGCGACCGTAACCGGAATTGATGTACAGCACGCCGTTGACAACTACAGGCCCGCCGCCATCGAGTGTGCCGCCTTTCGCCTTTACTCCGTTGATTGCATCGTAACTTTGCGCGGCGGTGTCGAAGTCCCGGATGACCGCGCCATCTTTCGTTGAATACGCGCGCAGGTGACCGTCTGCCGTGCCTGAAAAGACTGCGCCGGGGATGACCGTTGCCGCCTGCGACTGCGCGTTGTTGCAGCGCGTTGTACCCCAGGCGCACTTTGCCGCAGGCGCAGGGACGTGCCAGAGCTTTTCTCCGGTGGCGATCTTCAGCGCAGTGATGCCGGGTTTGCGTTTGTCGGGCGGGCCGCCGACATCGGCCATCGGCACGTAGACATTTTCCTGGTCGGCAGCAAATCCCCATTCAATGCCGCCGAGCGCGCCGCCGTTGCCGAGCCTGACCTCCCACAATTTCTGTCCCTTGTTGTCAGGGTCGAGCGCATAGATCACGCCGGATTTCTGTCCGGCCAGCAATACCTGTCTGCCGTTCGGCAGCGTGCGCAGGATGACTGAACTGCCAAAGTCATAATCAGGCCCGGCATCTGCGGGACAGTTGCCGACGCCGGGCTGACGACAGCCGACCAGAAAGTTGTCTTTCGGCGTGACCTGATTCGTCCATCTGACTTTGCCGGTCAGCAGATCAAAAGCCATGATCGCGTCGGTCTGTCCGGTCGCGGCGTCGGTGTATGAATTGCCGGTTGCACCGTAAATCACTCCGCGCTTTGCATCAATCGTCGGAGCCGACCAGATTGCGCCGCCAGCCGGGCCGTACATCTGCATGCCGCTCGAATTCTTTTTGAATGGTCGCGGCTCATCCTGCACGGTGAAACTCTTCCAGATGATCTTACCTGTCACTGCATTCAGCGCGACGATGCTGCCGCGAAATTTGCAGCATTCATATCTGCTGTCGCGCCCGGCAGTTTCTTCAAAGGATGACACAGGCACATAAATCCGGTCTTTGTATAAAACCGGAGAGCCGGTGATGCGCGAGAGCAGATGATCTTCGACTTTCGTTTTCCAGAGCAGTTTGCCGGTTGATGCATCAACCGCCTGCACATTCGATTTCTCGTCACCGAACCAGATCGCAAATTTCGCTGTCGAACCAGCAGGCATTGCGCCGACGCTGATGGCTGCGCGCACTGCCGCGCCTGCGTTCATCGTCCAGTACGTGCAGCCGGTTTGTGCACTCAGGCAGAAGATGATTCCGGCTTCGGTGGTCAGAAAAAGATGATCGCCAATGATGGTCGGCTGTCCGGTCGCCATCGGCCCCGGATGCGCGAAGGCCCATTTGACCTTGAGTCGCGGCACGTCTTCAGCTTTGATGCCGGGATTCGGCTGAAAGCGCGAATTGTCCAGGTCGCGGCCCCAGCCGTTCCACTGCTGAGCTTTCAGATTGATCGGAGCGGGAGCGGCTTTGCACAGATTCGCGCTCAGATTCGATTCAATCGGCGCGCCCGGCTGTTTGCCCGTCAGGAAGATCGCCAGCGCGCGAATCTGTTCTGAGTTCAGTCCGGCAGCCTGCTGTTTCATTGAACCAGTCGTCAGCGTCTGAATCACATCTTCAGCCGAGCGGCGGCGAATCAGAAAGAGCGGCGGAATGCGATCCTGCGGATTGTCGTGACACGCGGCGCAGCGTTGTTTGTAAAGCGCCTCGCCTTCGGGCGAAGTGAGCGGAGCCGTTTGTTGCAGTTCGGCGGTGAAAGAGACGCGCGGAGCAGTCAGGACGGAACAGCAAAGTCCGGCGAGCAGTAATCCGGTGAAGATGCGTCCAGATGTTTTCCCAGATGTCTTCATTGATGTTCTCTGGCTGGTTTCGGGCCGATGCTGCGAATAAAGGTGACGAGCTGCCAGATCTGTTTGTCAGTCAGCTTGTCCTTATAAGCCAGCATATCAGCCGAAACGCCGTCACGAATGGCCACAAAAATTTCGCCGTCGCTTGAACCGTAATCCCAGGTTTCATCAGTCAGATCAGACGGCGTGCCACCGGCCAGCGCCTGGCTGCCGTCGCCTTTGCCCTGCGGGCCGTGACACGATGCGCAGTGTCGCTGATAGAGTTTCTTTCCGGCTTCGATGGTTTCGTCATTCTGCGGTTCGGGATTATTGAGCTTCTGCGCTTCCGGGTTGCGGCGCGCTTCCTGAGCATTATTCGCCGGATTCACGAGCCACAAGGCCGCCGCCAGAATGACGAGACACAGACTGACCGTTCTCTGCTTACTCCTGAGGCACATCAAAATTCTCCATCAGATATTCGGGATGAGCTTCGCGCAGGTGCAGAAACAGTTCGTGCACCAGATTGACGATCCGGTTGACGCCGTAAGCGTACTGATTGTTTTTGACCCCGAGCGAAACCGAAAGAAAGCCGCGCCGGGTGAAGCAGGAAACTTCAGCCCGGCGGCGATCAATCCGGCGATGTTCGGGCAGATCGCTGTCGTGTCGGCTGTGAATGAAATCCTTCAGGTCGGCATACAGACTCGAACGCGCAGGCACGCCAGGCAGCAACTGGCTGAACCTGAGTTCGTGCTTCGCGGTGTCAACCTGCAATTCCATCTGATGACGGATCAGCCAGACAAAGCTGAAGCGCCCGCTGCTCGTTTCACTGAACCCGCGAAAAACGCCCCGGTCAGCGTAAGCCTGCAAACTTTCTCTGACTACATTCAATGGCTTTGCGGCTGTTTTTCTGCTGTCGAGCATCATGGCTTATGAGAGTAAATTACTGTTTTCAGGATGTGGCTTCAGGATTCACTGTCCTGCTGATTCACACTCAGCATCCGAACGTCATCAAGGTCTTTTTCCCGACCAGCCGCCAGTTTCGAGGCGATGAGATCGCTGCGGGAAACAACATGGAATGCCTGCCCCTGGTAACTCATTGTCTCACTGCGATGCCAGGCCTCATTGAAAGTCAGCCCTGGCGTGGAAGTCTGAACATCAATGCGAACGCGATCCTTGAAGATAGTAATTTCGTTAGCCAGTAACTCTTCAGCCGTAATGAATGAAGCAGTGCCGAACTGTGCCTCTGCGAGCGCGGCGAGCAGCCGCCCGGCATTTTCCGGCGTGGCTTCAATCAGAATATCGAGATCGAAAGTGGCGCGCGGAACTCCATACAGCACCGCAGCAATCCCGCCGATAACCAGGTATCTGACGTTATGCCTTTGAAAGGACGCGAACACGTCCTGCAATCGGTTGAGCATCTTTGGCGTTCACGATTTCCGGATTATTTTCCAGAATCAGATCAGTGAAGAAACAGAGCAGTTCCATCCGTTCTGCCAGCGACAATGTCTGAAACCATCGCGCCTTGGCTTCGGGTGTTTCTTCCTGGCGGTTGTGTGAAATGGCTGGTTCCATAATATCTCTGCTCTTTTTTCAGCAGCCTGCACGCACAATGATAATTGCTCCGGTGAGACTGCGAAAGCAGCTCAGGCCGGTATCAGCCGACCTGCACTCTCCGACAACGGGCTGCGTCTTGTTTATTACCGCGAGTTGTAAGGCAGCCACTGGAAAGTCTCTTCACATCAGCCCGGCGTAACGATCAAGCAGCGGCAGCACCACTTCACGATCAGCGGGCGGCAGCAGGAAGACCACGCGACTGATGCCGACGCTGGCGAGCCTTTCGATGGCTTCGCGCTCCGGCTTTGCCGCAAAGATCGTGACGGGGATGGCATCGGGATTGCGCCCGGCAGCAGCGGCCTGCGTTTTGAGCGTTTCGATTCTTTCGGCCAGGTCGCTGGTGCGCATCGCAATCGGCATCCATTCGTCGCAATACTCAACCACACGATCAATGGTCGTCGGGCCGTTGCCGCCCATCACGATTGGCGGGTGAGGTTTCTGCACGGGTTTGGGAAATGAAAGTATCGGATCGAAATTCACGAATTCGCCGTGAAATTCGGCCTTCTCCTGCGTCCAGATTTCCTTCATCGCCAGCACTCGTTCACGCAGGATGCGCCAGCGTTTTTTGAAATCAGTGCCGTGATTTTCCATCTCTTCGGCATTCCAGCCGCCGCCGATGCCGAAAATGAACCGCCCGTTCGAGAGCCGGTCGAGCGTGGCGACTTCCTTCGCCGTCACAATCGGATCGCGTTCGATGAGCAGGCAGATGCCCGTTGCCAGTCGCAGCCGTGTCGTCGCTGCTGCCGCTGTAGTCAGCGAAAGAAACGGGTCATAAGTGTGCCAGTATTCCTTCGGCAGATCGCCACCGGCAGGATAGGGTGTGCGCCGACTGGCCGGAATGTGCGTGTGTTCGGGCACCCAGAGCGATTCAAAACCGCGCTGCTCCATTTCACGCGCCAGTTCATCGGGGCTGATTGAATATTCCGTGACGAAAATCGAAGCGCCAAACAGCATGTTGTTTTCTCCTCAATTCTGTTCTGCGGTGTTCCCGAAAATCTTTCGCATCGTCAGCGACGATCCGCTTTCACTGACAACTTCAAAGCCCAGACGCTCATAGAGCCGAATGGCCGGGTTCTCGGCAGACACGCTGAGCGACAAGCCCGGCCAGCGTTCCCGCGCCGCTTCAATCAGACGCCTGAGCAGTTCAGCGCCAATGCCGAGATTGCGATATTTACTGAACAGTGCAATTGAGAGTTCCGGCGTCTGATCATCAACGTAACCGTAGCCTTTGTCTGCGGCGGTAAACAATCGCATCCACGCTGCGCCGAATGCCTGCCGCGTCATTTCATCAATCGCCACGAAACCTTCATCACCGTCCCGGCCCCAGTGCTGAACATACCGCGCAATTTCAGGCTCGTTGACGATTTCAGGTGGCACGGGGTCAGCGCCCGGCGGCACATAGATCGCCTGATAAAGCATCTGCCAGAGAAACGGCTCATCAGCCTGCGCGAGCGGGCGAATTGAATATGCAGGCCTGTTCATCGTTTCATTCATCCGGGTTCGATTGTGTAATCGAAGCTGCGTAACCGGGATTTCTTCCACGAAGCCACACGAAGAATAACGAAGTGAAAAACAGCCGATATGTCTCTTCGTGATTCTTCGTGTCACTTCGTGGAGGGAATGCTTTTCCTGGCTCCACACGCTCCGCGCTCACAAATTTACTGTAACGACAACCGGCCTGAATCAGTGGTTGTAAGACATGCACCCCGGTTCGACCGTGCCGAGAAAGCCGGGCGCGTACTGCTCCTTTACCCAGAATTCTTTCTTTGCCTGGCAGTTAATGACTGACGGGCGGCTTTCCTTTACGGCGATCTGATAGCAGCGTTCGAGCGCGGGGCGGAAGTCTGCCGGGCTTGTCACGTATTCGCCGTGCGCGCCGAGAGCTTCGCCGATTTTGTCGTAGCGCACGTTCTCCTGAAACAGGTGCAGGCTGAGCGTCACGGGGCTGCGACGATTGCCCGACCACGTGCCCCAGGCGTTGTTGTTGTAGACGATCACGATCATCGGCATGCGGTACTTCGAGGCCGTTTCAAGTTCCATTGCGGTGTAACCGAATCCGGCGTCTCCGGTGACGGCGATGACGGGCGCGCCTTTGTATGCGGCCTGCACGCTGATGCCGTGCTGCACGGCGGCGCTGACGCCAAAGGCATAAGCCACATCGGGGCCGATGGCGCCGTACTGATAAGCGCCGTTCATAATCTGGCCGGGACGATAACCGCGCAGCCAGCGGCGCACGTAACGCGCTATGCCATAACCGCCCGAAACAAAGGTCGTCTGTTCCTTCGGCAGTTTGCCGCGATACATAAAATCGGTCAGTTCTTTGGCGATCACTGCCGGATGCACGGCATCGGTGTAAGTCAGCGCCTGTTTGTAAAAGCTGTCGAGTTCGTCTTCAAACTTCTGCCTGGCCGCAGCGATTTCGGCCACCCAGGCTTCGTGCTTCATTGCGGGGATGGCGTCGGCCAGGGCTTCGAGCGCGGCCTTTTCGCAACTGACCATTCCGACATCAATCGGCAGGTTGCGGCCAATGTCTTCGGGGCAGGGATCAATGCGGATGTATTTTGCATCCGGCCCGAAGGCGAATTCACCGATGGTCGGCATACAGTACTGACCGACGAGCAGAACCACGTCAGCACTGGCCAGCGCGCCCGGCGCGGCATTGGCCGACAGCGGATGCGCGTCTGAAAACTGGCCTTTCATCGCGCCGGATTCGACCACCGGAATCTGCGCTTTTTCAGCCAGGCGTTTCAATGCGTCCCAGGCGCGGCTGTAAAAGACTCCGTTGCTTGACACGATGATCGGACGCTGCGCCTGTTTGAGCAGATCAATCGCGGCAGCCACATCCTTCGGCCCCGGATGCGGTTTTGCGGTCGTGCGGTATTTCGTCTTGTCGTGAAAGTAGGCGAGATCGCCCGGCGTCTTGAAGTTTGCGCGATAGACTTCGCTCGGAAAATCAATATGCACCGGGCGCGGAATGCCTGAGCGCAACTGTCTGAACGCATAGGCCGCGTATTCGTGAACGCGGGCCGGAGTGATGAGCCGCTTGCCGTATTTTTTCAGCCCTTCGGTCGTCGGCTGCTGATAGCCAAGCTGGATTCCGGCTTCGGTGTCTTCGGTGTAGATGGACATATTCGAAGCCAGCACCAGCACCGGCGAACGTGCGGCATTGGCGGCGGCGATGGCGCAGATCATATTGGTGAATCCCGGCCCTTCAGTGCCCGATGCCGCCGCAACTTCGCCGGTCACGCGACAGAAGGCATCAGCCGCGTGCGTCATCGCGCCTTCGTGACGCCCCGAATAAGTCGGGATGCCTTCCTGAGCGATGGCATTGACGACGTTGTAATTGCCAGGACAACTGAAGAGCGCCGCCAGATTCTCCTCTTTGCAGACTCGCGCAAAGACCTGCGCGCCGGTCATCGGGAATGCGGCTTTGACCGGAGCGGTTTTCGCTGCCTGCGTAAATTCATCGGGGATTCTGATGGGCCTGTCGCCATTGTTTTCAGCGGCTCTGGCGCTGCCGGAAACAAACGCCGCAGTTACGCCTGCGCCGGTGACGGCTGTTGAAATGAAATGGCGGCGCGAAACATCGGGCGCAGGCTGAAGCGCATCAGGCTGACGCTGTAACTTCCGGGTGTTTTTCATAACCCCTCCTGAAGGATGCGGCGGTGATGGTGCGATGACTGTTGAAGTCCTGCTGATTCCGGTAATGCGTGATGGTCGTAACTTTCCATCCGGTCAGAGCGGATGTCAAGCGCGCGTTCTGTTTTCAATCAGGTGAGGTGAAAAACGGTTTGATACGAAAATGGCAGGAAGGATGAACAGGTAACTGCGGGCCGCAGGCGATGCCGTGACCTGCGGGGGTCATTGCACCGCCTGCGGGAAAGGCTGTGGTTATTGCTTGAAACTGATCGTAACCTTGTTTGAGCTGATGCCTGAAAGGGTCAGCACAATGTCGAGATCCTGATTGAGCGTGACGTTGCGCGGGATGCGGGTGTTGGCCTGATCGAGGCCGACGAACCCGCCCTGCGCTCCGGCAAAATCAACCTGAGAATTCAGTCCGCCAATCGTGGCGCTCGCATTGGCGAGATTCGTGTTGCCGCGAATGCCCGTCCCGAACAGAATCAGGAAAAGCTGATCGGTATCAGGGCCGAGCGAAATCGGACTGGTCACAAACTTCGCCCCGTCAAAGGTCGCTACCGATTCGTAGATTTGTGAGTTATCAGCCTTGATCCGCAGCACCAGCGCCGCCGCCGGGCCGCCGCCGGTCGAACTCGCCGCAAACAATGCCGGAGCAACCGCCACGACGTTGACCGTTCCGGTTGAAATCGTTCCGTCGCTCGCCGTCACAGTCACGGTCGCAGCGCCTGCCGCTGTGCCCTGCGGAATCTGAAAGTTGATCTGCGTGTTGACGACGAAAAAGAGCGGCGCAAAGCGTTCATTGCCCGCTGAATCCTTCACCCTGATAGTCGTTCCGCCCAGCGTCGTCGGCAACTGCACACCCGGCGTGATCGGGTCGCTGTCATCACCGAAAACCGCACTGGTCACGGTCGCCAGTTTCGAGCCGAACACAGCCGCAATGCCTTCAGCCGTCACGCCCGGCGTGGCTGAATAATTGGCGGCTGAAACCGTCGTCGCGGTCAGCGCCACCTGCGGATCGAGCGCAAATGATCTGGTGTAGATGTAATCACCCAGTTGAGTCCCGTCGCCGCTGGCTGCATTGGCCGCCACATAGAACGTTACTTTCCCCGTTGAAGTCGCGGGCGCTGTCCACTTGAAAGTCCATTTGCCTTCGCCGTTGACCGGCTCGGTGCCATTAAACTGATGCAGGATGTACTGCCTTCCGTTGAAATTCGTCCGTACCTGCGTGCGGGTGGCATCAGTCGCCGTCGTGGCCAGCGTGCCTGCCTTGTTATTGGCAGCATCCAGCACTGTCAGTTCAAATCCGAATGCGCCTCTGCTGCTCTGTTTGACGGTCAGCGTCAGCGTGTATTCCTGCCCGCCGGTGTAATTCGCCGGCAGTCCGGTCAGTTCAACTGTTCCCGGCCCGCTGTTGAGTCCGAATGTGGTGTGACAACTGCTCGTCGTACAGTTCAGCTCAGTTGGAGCGCCTGTGTAACCAAGCGGCGGCCCGCTGACATTGGCCTGAACGCGGTGTCTGGTGAACAGGCTGACGCCGCCGAGCGCCAGCGCCAGACAGATGATAATCAGCTTGAAGGAATTCCTCTTTCGATACGTGACCATATCCTCTCCTGTGATTTGAGATAAGGTGCAGACCGAGGGTGTCCGCTCCGGGTTATTAACCGGGCAATCAACAAAACTCACCGTTACTGGTTATGAGGGCATCAACAACCGAACGGAATCGGCCTCAGCCGGGAATCATCCCGAACAACAGGCGCCTGAGTTGATTTAACTGGGCAGGGACCGAGAGACAGTCAATGTCTGAATGCGCGTACTCTAACCGTATGGGGGCTGATGCGCAAGCGGTTTGTTCAGTTCACCCCGGCCTGAGAAGGATTACGACAGTCACCTGGGTACGCACGCTTCCAGCGTGCTGCGCCTTGCTGAAACAACGACCGCCCAAAGCGCAGCACGCTGGAAGCGTGCGTACCCAGGTGACTGCTCTGTCGGCCTGACTGACACTGCACTCAGAGTTCGGCGGTGCGTGGATAGTCTGAATAATTTACGGCGAACAACAGAAAGACTACAGCGAGAGAACGGGACAGACGGAACTAACGAAAGCGGCAGGTTGTGATCAGAATCGCTTTCCGTTTATTCCGTTATTTCCGTCTGTTCCGTTCTTTTTCTGATTTCTGACTTCAGGCGAGATCAAGGCCGCAGCTTTTCAGAGCTTCGTGATTGAAGATGGTTTCGTTGCGTTCAGGGCCGGTTGAGATGAAGGCGAAGGGCGCGCCTGAGAGTTCTGACAGGCGTTCGAGATAAGCTCTGGCTCTGTCGGGCAGGGCTTCATAAGTTGAGGCGCCGGCAGTGCTGCACTGCCAGCCGGGCATCGTTTCGTAAACGGGTTCGGCGGCTTCCATCTGCTCGGCGTCGTAAGGCACCTGATCGGTTTCGCGGCCATTGATGCGATAAGCCGTGCAGATTTTCAGTTCATCCAGATCATCCAGCACATCCAGTTTCGTCAGCGCCAGCGCGCCCAGCCCGTTGACCATCACCGCATAACGAGCCACGACTGCATCAAACCATCCGGTGCGACGCGGACGCCCGGTTGATGCGCCGAATTCACCGCCGCGCTGCCGGATGTGCTCACCTAGTTCATTGCTGAGTTCGGTCGGGAACGGGCCGCCGCCGACGCGCGTGGTGTAAGCCTTGATGACTCCGATGGCGCAGCCGGTCAGCGACGGCGCAATGCCGGTTCCGGTGACGGCTCCGCCGACTGACGAGTTTGACGAAGTGACGAACGGATAAGTCCCGTGATCAATGTCGAGCATCGTGGCCTGCGCGCCTTCAAGCAGCAGCCGCTGCCCACGGCGCGCCGCATCGTTGAGAAAATATGTCGTGTCGCAGATGTGCGGTGAGATCTGTTCGGCCCAGCGCAGGCCGTCCTCAACCAGTTGCCGTTCATCAATCGCTTCGCCGCCGAGCATCGTCAGCAGGCGGTTCGTTTGCGTGACGTTTTGCGACAGCTTTTCAGCCAGCCGCGCCGGGTCGGTCAGATCACCAGCGCGAATGCCGCGCCGCGCCATCTTGTCTTCGTAAGCCGGGCCGATGCCGCGCATCGTCGTGCCGACGGCATTCTGTCCGCGATGAGCTTCAACGGCGCGATCAAGCGCGACGTGATAAGGCAGAATCAGATGAGCGCGGTTGCTGACGAGCAGGTTTTGCGGTGTCACTTCAACGCCGCGCCCGCGCAGTTCGTCAATCTCCTGCAACAGAGCGGGAGGCGACACCACGACGCCGTTGCCGATGACACAGGTTTTGCCGGGGTGCGTGATGCCTGACGGAATGAGATGCAGGACAAATTTATGATCGGTGCCGTCGCGCCGGATGATGACCGTATGCCCGGCGTTGTGACCGCCCTGATAACGGGCCACGATGTCGAAGTGCGGAGCGAGCAGGTCAACAATCTTGCCCTTGCCTTCATCGCCCCATTGCGCGCCAATAATTGCGAGGTTCATGACAGAAAACGACCACGAAGATTGCAGGCAGCCGCAGGGCCAAATGACACCTGACTTGCCGGGCAGGCTTCGTGGTTCCCGACTGATTACTTGTTTTTTTCGAGATACTTTTCGACCGAGACTGCCGCCTGCACGCCATCGGCCACGACATTCGCCAGTTGATAAATCGGGCGCACGCACAAATCACCGGCGGCAAACAGGCCTGGCACTTTCGTTTCCATCAGTTCGTTGACGATCACGCGGCCTTCGCTGTCGGTGTCCACCAGGCTTTTGACGATTTCAGAGTTGGGAATCCAGCCGATAAAGACAAACACGGCTTTGACCGGCAGCACTTCGGTCTGATCGTTCAGCAGGTGACGCACGCGCACGCCCTCAACTTCCCTGTCGCCGTAAATCTCTTCGACCACGGAATGCCAGACCGGTTTGACCTTGGGTTCCTTCAGGTATTCTTCGATCAGAATTTTCTGCGCGGTGAAAGTGTCGCGGCGATGAATCGAATAAATCTGCGAGGCATAGCGCGTCAGAAAGTGACCTTCCTCAACCGCTGAATTGCCGCCGCCAACGACCGCGACCGGAACATCTCTGAAAAAAGCGCCGTCGCAGGTGGCGCAGACGCTGACGCCGCTGCCAAAGAGTTTGTCATAACCCGGCACTTCAAGCCGTCGCGGGTGACGCCCCATCGCCAGAATGACCGCGCGCGCCGTCACCTTGCTGTCGTCACTCAGCGCCACAGTGAAAGTGCCGTCAGCTTCGGGCGTAATTCCTGCCGCGCCGGTCCCCTGCCGGACTTCAGCGCCGAAACGTTCAGCGTGTTTGAGAAAAGCCTGAGCAAAATCAAAGCCGGAAATGCCATCGGCAAAGCCCGGATAGTTATCAATCGCGGCAGACAAAGCGATCTGACCGCCGACATACTGTTTTTCCAGCACCAGCGTTTTGAGCAGCGAACGTCCGGTATAGACCGCTGCCGCCAGTCCGGTCGGGCCACCGCCCACAATAATGACGTCATAATCTACAGCCATAAATAAACACAGTTGAGAGCCGACGCCCGCAGGCCGGAGAGATGTCGTCTCCGGCCCGGCGGTTCCCGGCTCTCAATCCCGATCCCTTCAGTTACGCAATGTACTTGTCGAGCATCTGACCGATGAAATCGCGGGCATTGGCCGGGACGCCCACCACGCGCTCGGCTTCCTTGCCGTCACGAAACAGAATCAGCGTGGGAATGCCCTTGATGCCGTAACGAGATGAGGCTTCGACATTCTCATCCACGTTCAGTTTGACGACTCTGGCTTTGCCCTGGTATTTCTCGGCGACGGCCTCGACCGTCGGGGCCAGCATGCGACACGGCGCACACCAGGCAGCCCAGAAATCAACCAGCACCGGCTGGTTCGAATTCAGCACTTCATTTTCAAAGTTTGCGTCACTTACTTCACTGACAAATGCACTCATTGTTGTCTCCTGAAAAGTTCTCCGACAAGCCGCAGAGCTTGTCACACCTTTAGTGAAAAGATCCGTCTGCGCAAGGCGGCAGACTGCGCGCGCCTGCCTGAAAACGCAGCCTCTTTTCGCCATCATACTCGCGGCGTATGCAACAGACTGTGACCAGGTCAACAGTTCATACAACCGGTTGTTAGTATAGCCCAGGGTCGAAGCCTCTGGCCAGGGGCAAGGCCTGTCCCCGGGGACGCACGCTTCCAGCGTGCTGAATTTCGAGGACTCAACGAATTTTCAAAGCCCGGCACGCTGGAAGCGTGCGTCCCCAGGGGCAGGCACCTGCCGTTCACCGCCCGGAACCGAGAATCCGCTGATACGCATCCAGATAATTATGCGCGGCCCGATCCCACGAATGATCTGCCGCCATACAGTTGAGCATCAGCCGCCGCCACGCCTCGCGGTCGTAATAAACCATCAGCGATTCATAGAATTTTTCCAGCAGCCGGTCAGCCGAATATTCATAAAACTTGAAGCCGTTGCCCGTGCCGGTCGTCCGCTCGAAATTGCGAATCGTGTCATCCAGCCCGCCCGTGCCGCGCACAATCGGCGGCGTGCCGTATTTCAGGCTGTACATCTGATTCAGCCCGCACGGTTCATAGGCCGAAGGCATCAGGTAAAGATCAGCTCCGGCTTCAACCTGGTGCGCGAGTTCTTCACGGTAACCGAACCAGACGCCGACCTGGTGAGGCCGCGAATCGCGCACGTGCTGAAAAAAATCCTCATAACTCTGGCCGCCTGAACCAAGCAGCACGAAGTTCACTCCGGCATCGAGCATGCGCCAGATCGCGTGCGCAATCAGGTCAATGCCCTTCTGCACCGTCAGCCGCGTGACGATGCCGACGAGCGGGCGATCAAGCATTTCATCGCTGTCAGCCAGGTAATACCGCTGCAACAGATCGCGTTTGCATTCGCGCTTGCCGTCCAGATCGTGCGGGCCGTAATGAGCCGCAATGTACTTGTCGGTTTCGGGATTCCATTCGTGGTAATCCACGCCGTTCAGAATGCCGATGTAATCACCCTGCCGCCATCGCAACAGCCCGTCCAGACGGTTGCCGTATTCAGGCGTCATCGTCTCTTCAGCATACTTGCGGCTGACGGTTGAAATCGCGGTGGCAAAATAGATCCCCGCTTTCATTGCACTCGCCGCGCCGTGAAACTCCATGCCGTATTCATACACGTCAAACCCGAAACCGAAATGCGGCAGCAGATGCGGGCTGAACAGTCCCTGGTAAGCCAGATTGTGAATCGTGAACAGCGTCGCCGTGCCCTGAAAGAAAGGATCGTGGCGGTAAACCGATTTCAGGTAAGCCGGGACAAAACCCGTCTGCCAGTCATTGCAGTGAATGATGTCCGGCTTGTGCCCCAGGCGTTTGGCCAGTTCCAGCACGGCGCGACTGAAATAAGCGAAACGTTCGACATCAAAATCACCTGAACCGTAAATGTAGCCCCGCGCAAAATATTCCGGCTGATCTATGAAATAGACCGGCACGCCTTCCAGATAATCCAGCCAGACGCTCGCGTATTTCACGCCTCCGGCAAACGGCACATGCAGGTCTTCCATGATGCGGTGTCCGGTCGGATGCCCGACCACATCGCCGTGATGATGGCTGTATCCGGCATAACGCGGAGTAATCACGCTGATGTCACAGCCGTTGCGTTTGAGGGCTTTGGGAAGAGCGCCGCTGACATCAGCCAGCCCGCCGGTTTTGGAGTAAGGCACAACTTCAGATGAAGCCAGAATGACTTTCATGGGGCGCAGTGAAAGGTGCTTTGAGGGATAAGCAAACGAAGGCCGGATACTAAAGGCCGGTCTGTGGGAAGTCAAGCAACCCTGAATTTAAGAAAATCGGCGTCTGACCAATCCTCTCGCCAGTCCGCCGCGTAATGGTGGGTGTACCGGAAATCCTCCCCTGCAAAAAGTCAGCGGCCTGGCAACGTGATGTGCTGTCCGCTGAAATCCACGTACCTGCCATAAGCATTGTTCGACAGGCTGCCGGTTTGTCGGACTTTTTCAAAGGAGAAAACAAGATGCAAAACCCGCGAGAGATTCTGCCCCACACAGTCAGCCGCTCACTGCTGGTCATCCTGCTGACCTGCGGACTGCTGACCGGCGTCGCTTTCTGGAACAGCTTTGAGGTTTCGGCCAACCATCCTGTCCTGGTCGAAGGCGAACGCGATTACGATGGCGACGGCCTGACCGGAATTGCCGAAGACAATGACAACGCCAATGACCGCATCTTCGGCACCATTACCGCCGCACTGGGCGCCGCCAATGGCGGAGCCAATCAGAATGGCCGGGTCGTCATCGTCACTTCAGGCCGCTTTCACGAACAACTCAACGTCACCAATGCCAACGGCAACACCACCATCGAAGCCGCGCCCGGCGTCGAAGCCACCATTGACGCCGTCGGCACCGGCGACCGCGCCAGCCAGTTTCCCGCCAGCAACAACACCGTGCGCCAGGGTCAGCCCGGCGTCATCATCAACTCACCGGCAAATCGTTACGCCGTGCTGCGCAATCTGGTCATTCGCAACTGGACTGACGGCATTCAGGTGCAGGGCAGTTCGCGGGTCACGATTGACAACTGCCGCCTCGAAGGCAACGTCAATCACGGCATTCAGGTACTCGACAATGCCCGCGTCAGCATTACCAATTCGCAGGTGCAGTCAACCGGCTTCCGGGTCGGCTCAACGGGCAGCTTTCCGAGCGCCACCAATCAGCCCGCCCCCGGCATCGGCATCGCGTATCGCGGCTCGTCAGCCGGAACGATAATGGCCACGACCGTCAGCGGCAGTTTCGGCATCGGCATCGGCAATTTCACCGGCAATGCCTTTGGCGTCCGGCTGCTGCTGGTCAACGCCTTCGACAACAGCGCCGATTACCTGGGCATCAAGCCGACCAAAGGCACCGTGCCGGTGGCGGATTCGCCCTTCCCGCCGAATCAGTAAACATTTGTGCCTGGCAGTGTTGCCTGTCAGGCCACTGCCAGGCACAGTTCGAAAAAAATTGCGACAGGATTTACAGGATTGACCGGATCAGGTCGGCTGAGAAATCTGATGACACAGAAAAGGCTGCCTGATTCTGCTCAGGCAGCCTTTTCTGTGGGTAATAAAGTCTGGCTGACTGCCTGATCGTGATGGCAGGCAGCAGGCGCGAAATGCCGTCGCAGGCTCAGAATCGGCGTTTCAAAATATCGCCACGACAGCGCGGCGATGACAAATGAAATGATGGTCCCGGCCACTGCCCGAACCGTCACCGTTCCCGTCAGGCCGATCATCGCTGCCAGATCAGTTCCGGCCTGTTCCAGCAGCCAGTCAATCAGGTGAAAACAGAAGACGTGAACCAGGTAAAAGCAGTAACTGATTTCACCGCACCAGGTCAGCGGTCGCCACGCCAGCGCCGCCCTGAGCAATGAACGCCCCGGCAGCAAGGCTGCGGCAATCAGTCCGGCAAAGATCAACTGCGCCGCCGTGTACAGCAGGGTGGTGCCGACAAACCGTTCACGGCTGAGAATGCCGAACGGCAGCCCGGCAGCGATGATGATTATGCCGACGCTCACGGCTGAAAGCGCCGCGCGTCTGAGTTGCGCGGCAGTGCAGCTTTCGCGGCGCAGCCCGATGGCCAGCAGCGCGCCCAGCGCCAGTCCGTCAAATCGGAACCACGAGTAATAATAAATTTCCATCACGCCGACGCGGCCAAAGGCCAGCGCCCGCACGAGCGGCGTCAGCAGCACAATCAGTGCGGCCAGAATCGCCAGCCGTCTCGCGCTCAGATACCGCACCAGCCAGGGCCAGAGCAGATAAAAATGTTCTTCGACCGACAACGACCACAGCGGCCCGAACAGCATCGGCACGGCAAACAGCGCCGCCAGGTTGGTCAGGTACACGCTGCCGAGCAGCACAAACGAACCCGACCCGCGATAACACATCAGCAGCACCAGCAGCGCGGCGTAATAAAGCGGCATAATGCGCAGCACCCGGCGCGCATAAAAATTGCGAAAGTAATTTCGCTCAGTCCGGCTGTCGAGCAGAATGCCGGTGATCAGAAAACCCGACAAAACGAAAAAGAGATCAACTCCGAGCCATCCGGCCCTCGTTGCTTCGGCCAGCAGTTTCGCCAGTCCTGAGACAGGCTGATTGAGCAGCGGAATGTAAAAAGCGTGATAGCACAGCACCAGCAGCGCCGCCAGGCCGCGAACGCCGTCAAGTTCAACGACGCGACCCTGACGCAGACTATTGCCGAACGGTGAGGATGATTTTTTCATGAGGCAATCTGCCGGATGAGCGGCTCTTGTTCGATCACTTCACGCGGGTAATCAGCAGTATTTCTGGCAGTGGTAAGCAGCATCCCGGCCACGACTCCGTAACAGATCAGCAGGTGCCGGGCAAGATATTCAAACGGGCTGCGCAGGCTTCTCTTGCGAATGGCAATCGCCAGCATCCAGACCAGCCATAAAACTGCCGCGATCCACCAGCCAGCCGCCTGGCCGCTCACTGCTGAATAACAGACGCAGCCAGCCAGCATGCAAAACATCACGGCAAAGTTCATTGTCGGCAGCAGTCGTTCACAACAGAAACGCCAGCCGTTGCCCGCCTGCGCTGCATAACGCAGCGTCCGGCCCAGACCTTTGACGCGCCCCAGCCGCCACGCCCGCATAATTTCGGCCTGCAACTGCGCGCCGCGTTCGTGTCGTCCCATCTGTTGCGGCAGTTGCAGCAGTTTCCATCCGGCAGCGCGCAACCGCAGCGCCAGTTCAGCCTCTTCTTCAGTCACCAGCCAGGGATTGAAGGATCCGACCTGACCAAGCGCCGCACGACGGTACATCCCGATGCCGCGCAGGTACCTGACCTCAGTCACTTCAGCCGCGCGACTGCCCACGTAAGGCAGCGGATTGCCCCGCTCATCCACGTCATCGAGCCACCCGGTCACAGCCGCCACGTCGGGCTGCGCAAAGGCGCTGATCGCTGCCGGAAACCAGTGCTGATCAAGCACCGTGTCAGCATCCACAAACATCATCAGTTCGCCGCTGGTGTGATGAAATCCGGTGAAGCGACCGGCTGAAGGCGAAAGCTCGTAATCGGGCCGCAGCGAAATTACGCCCACTCCGAACGACAGCGCAATTTCAACCGTGCGGTCAGTCGAAGCCGAATCAACCACGACGACTTCGGCCCCGGCGGTTTCATTCACCGCCGCCAGAATGGCGCGCAGGCATTTCGCCAGATGCGCCTCTTCGTTGCGCGTGATGACCACCACCGTTAATTGAGCATTGACCTTTTGCATCGCCTCTGCCTGTTCTGCGTCCTGATTTCAGGCCATCGTTTTCAGTGGCTGCCTTCTGCCTGCCACCTGAGCGGGAATTTTTTCAGCACCGGGCACAGCCTGATGCTCGCCTCTGACTGTCACCTGCACACCCTGCACCAGCGCGCCGAGATAAGCCGTCAGTCCGTAAATGAAAATCAGAATGCCGGTCATCTCCAGCACTTCTTCGGCAATCGTTTCAGCGACGTATTGCACACTTTGCAATCCGTACAGATCGCGCAGCCTGCCGCCGATCATCTCCATACCGACCGCGCCTGAAATAAAAAATGCACCGGCCAGAATGAACTGTAATCGGGTAACGAATGGCAGGTGCGCCAGAAATTTCAGATAAGCCAGCCCGACACCCGCCGCAAACAGCAACCCCGGAATCACCCACGCATAACGCAGAAAACCATCCGTATGCAGCACCGACCGCACCGGTTCAACCAGCATTTCGTGCAGACTGGCCGATTCATCCAGCGACAGCGCCAGAAAGATCAGCGCCAGCCCGCCCCAGTGCGCGACATACCGCGCCCGCGACATTCGCTTCAGCACGCAGATCGTCGCCAGCAGCGCCGCACAAAACAGCAGCGATGATGACTGATACCAGTTCGGAATATTGTTCTCGCCATCCAGATCAAATTTCTCGACGAGGCCGAACAGATGATGGGCATGCAGGTATTCGCTGCCCAGGGAATACTTCGCCCATTCACCGGCAATGCCCGCCAGCGTCAGCCCCGCCACCACGATCAGCAGGCAGCGGGTCAACTGCCTGGCAGTAATCGAAAGCGTCCCGCCTTCAACTGATGTTTTGAGATTCTGCATGGCAGTTACTCCTTTCAACTGCTCGTTTGTCCCGGCAACCTGATCAGCCAATCGCCGGGCTGATTGCGCCGTAAAGCAAAATGACCTGTGATTTCGGGCTGACCGTTTATCTTCACGCTGATTTCATAATCACCATAAAACCCGCGCAATCGCTGCCGGTCTGTCGTGACTGTCAGTTCAGCCCGCGTGCGCCATTCGTGATTGATCATCTGATCAAGCGTCTGAAAGGCCGCTTTCGGCTGCCACTGCTGATCAAGCAATGCACAGTCTTTGATCCACGCCCGCCCGTCATCCAGGCCCCAGACCGTGATGGCTTCAACCTGCGGATGACCGAAACAGAGCGTGAAAAATTCACGGTAATAATCGGCCTGGTGGCGCGCATTCCAGCGGCCATTTCGATAACTGCCCGTGACGACAGCCGCCTCATCAGCCTGCGCCGTAAATTCAGTGATGTGAATCGGCACGCCGAGTTCAGCAAACTGATCAAGCGCAGCCTGCACTTCTGCCGGAGCAAACCATTCATCACGCGGTTCGTGCGCCTGAATGCCGATGGCATCAACCGGCGCGCCTTCATCCTTCAGCTTTTTGAGCAGCCTGAAATAAGGCGCGCGCCGCTTCGACCCGGCGCTCAGAATGCCGTATTCATTGAGCACCAGTTGCGCCGTCGCATCGGCCTCGCGCGCATATCGAAATGCCCGGCTGATGTAATCGCTGCCCAGCACCTCGTCAAACAATCCGCCGTCCAGCGGCTCATTGACCACATCCCACGTCCTGATCGTCCCGCGCCAGCGCGTCACGGCGTCAGTGATGCGCTCTTTCATCACCGCTTCAAGCTCGCTTTTCGTTTGCGGCAGCCAGCGCGGCGTTCCCGCCTGGTGCGCGCCCCAGATCAGCGGATGGCCCTTGAGGCGCAGCTTTGCTGAACCGGCAAATTCAGTTTCAGCTTTGATCTGATTCCAGTCAGGCGGCGCGCTGTCTGACTGAATCAGTCGCCAGTAGATGCCGAGCGTGGCGTAATTGAACAGGCGACTGAACGAGCGCCGGTAAATGTCGCGGCCTTCCGGCGGCAGTTCGCGGAAGGTGAGATAACAGCCGAATCTGAAATCGTGTGTGAGTTGCGTTGCTTTGAGCCGGTAACCAGTCACCGGTTGGCCACCGGCATCAGTGACTCTGATGACTGCTTCACCCTGACGATGCTGAATGATTCCCCGGCGCGCCTGTTCCAGTAAGGCCGCCTGATTCGCTGACTGTTCACTGCTGCTGCGCGCTGCACTTTTCGCCAGACACGCGGCCAGACACGCGCCACCCGTCAGCCCGGCGGCGCTCAGAAATTCACGGCGATTGATGGCAGCGTATGTCATCGGCAGTTGCGTTTATGAATGGCGACTCGGCGCCACTTCATAACGTCTGAGGTTGAGTAACTCGGTCAGGTAAAGCCACAGAAACAGACTGTTCGTTTTCAGGTATCGCCACCACAACCGGCGCGGATCCTGTGACAGGCGAAAGGCCCATTCCAGCCCTGTGCGCTGCATCCAGCGCGGCGCGCGTTCAATGCGCCCGGAATGAAAATCAAAAGCCGCTCCGACACCGAGCATCACGCCCACGCGCAGGTGCTGATGCTCCATCATCCACTTCTCCTGCTTCGGGCAGCCCAGGCCCACCCACATCACATCCACCTTGTCATTCACGCGCCCGGCCAGATCGGCTTCTTCCGCTGCTGTCAGCGGGCGAAACGGCGGGCAGTACGTTCCGGCAATCGTGATTTCAGGGCAGATCGCTTTCAGCCTCGCCGCCAGTTCATCAGCCACGCCTTCAGCGCCGCCGTAAAAGAAATGGCGATAACCGCGCCCGGCTGTGGCCCTGATGAATTGCAGCATCAGATCAGGCCCGCAGACGCGATCCTTCAGACTGCCCGCCCAGGCAATGGGCATCCCGTCAGGCAGCACCAGGTCGGCCTGACTGAGCGCCGCTTTCAGCATCGCGTCAGACTGGCTTTCGGTCACCGCATGAACATTGGTCAGCGTGACGTAATGCGTGCGCCCGCTGCCGATGAATTTTTCAATCGTCCTGATTGCCCGCTGATAATCGAGCGCGGCAATGCGAATCCCCAGCACCTCAAAAAATGTCGTCTGCATAAGCCCTGAGATTTGAAATCCGAGTGTCTGAAATTTGAGACCGGGGCCGGATCGCAAACTCAAAACTCAAAGCAGTCAGTTGTTGTCAAAATCAAAACACCAGCTTCTCTCTTCTTCTCTTTTCTTCTCTGTGCCTCTGCGCCTCTGCGTGAGAATAAGTTTTACGCCGCAGGCACAGAGAAGAGGAGGAAAGTCCATCATCCTGTGATTCAGGCCAGCAGCCGCATTTGCGCGACTGACTGTGAATACCTGCCCAGCACGCCGCGCGTTGACTCTTCGCACAGACTGATGCGTGCGAGCGCGTGCAAATCATCGCCCGGTCGCGCCAGGCGTCGTTCGGTTGTCACCGCCATATTGAAACCAAGTTTCGCCACCATCGCCTTGATGGCCTCGTTATAACTGCCGTTCGGGTAAGCGAAATGTCGCGCCGGACGGTTCAGGCGTTCTTCGAGAATGCGCCTGCTGCGGCGCAGTTCGCGTTCGATGGTGTGCGCGTCTTCAAGCGTCAGCACCGGATGCTGATCTGAATGGCTGCCAAAGCTCACGCCCGACTGATTCATTTCAGTCACCATCTCCCAGTTCAGCATTTCAAAGCCCGCCGGATAATCAGCGCCAAGCTTTGCTTCCAGCCTTTCCAGCAGCCTTTCGCGCACGGCGAAGGGCAGATGCACAAGCTGTTCGACCAGCGCGAGCGGATATTTGATCCGGCACAATTCATCAACTCTGATGGCGCGCAGGCCTGTGCCCTCGAAAATGGCATGCAGATCAAAACCGAGTTGATAAGCCTTGCTGATCTGCCAGTAAATGCGGTCGTGATGCAGCGGCTGCGAACTGCCGATCAGTCCCGTTGAAATGAAGACCGTCGCAGGCAGACCCATTTCGCGCAGCACCGGCAGCGCGTGGTCATAGTTGTCACGATAGCCGTCATCAAAGGTAATCACTGCCGCCGGGCGCGCCGTTTTGCGTTCGCCTTTGACGACGCTGGCGGCTTCATCCAGTGTCAGCACTTCACACTGCTGGCGCACAATTTCGAGATGACGGCGAAAGGTCGCAGTCGAAGTCAGCAGGCCGAAGATCGCTTCGTTTTCAGCCGCCTGAATGTCCGGCACAATGCGGTGATAAGCCAGAATCAGCAGCCTGTCGCCCGTCAGATGTTCGCTGGCAGCCGATCCGCAGATTGCTTTCATCATCCGCTGCGCCTGAGCGACGGATGATTTGATGGCCCGCCTGCCGATCTTCAACAGACCTGGTGACATTCCTTACTGCTCCTCCTGCGGGTTCAGGTTGACGACTGAAACGCTGACGGCTTCATCGCCTGCCGGGCTGAGCGTCCCCTGCCGGTAATCAGAAAGCGTGCGATGCATCACTTCGCTCAGCATCGCCTGAATGATGTTGCGGTCATAACAGCACGCTCTGAGTTCGCCGCGCCGTCCCATCGCCAGGCGCAGCTTCTCATCGCTGGCGAGTTGCACAATCCGCGCAGCCAGCGCGTCAACATCGCCGGGCTTCACCAGAAAACCTTCAATTCCATCAGTCACCAGATCAGGAATGCCGCCAACCGGCGTCGTGATGACGGGCAGGCCTGCGGCCATCGCTTCGATGACTGAGAGGGGCATTCCCTCGGCATAAGTCGGCAGCACAAAGATGTCAGCCTGTTTGAAAAACCCGGCGCGCTTGTCCATCGGAGCCGGGCCGAAATATTCGAGCAGATGCAGCACCTGCACCTCTTCGCACAGGCTCATCAGCGTTTCCGAACCGTGACCGAGCAGCATCACTTTCAGATTCGGCACTTTCCTTTCAGCTTTGCGAATCGCCTGCACCAGATCGCGCTCGCCCTTGAGCCGTCCCATCGCACCGACAAACAACAATCGCACCGGCTCGTCGGCCTGTTCCGCAGTTCGGGCCGCGCGGTCAGCGGCAAATTCGCTGACATCAACTCCGTTCGGCAGCACCACCACATTTCTGGTTTTCAGGTGCTGCACCAGAATCCGCCTGAGTTCCTGCGAGCAGGTTGCGAGGCGATGACTGAGACTGAGCGACCATAAAATGAATTTCTGCCCGGCGCGGCTCTGCCGATTGAAATAAGGCGTGAAATCTCCGGCGTGAAAGTGCGACAGGACGACGCAACCCGTCAGCCGCCCGAAAATGATGAAGGGAGCCTTGCGGTAAAGGCTGGCATTGCCGCCCACGTGAATCCAGACCATGTCGGGCCGCCATCGCACGATCAGCCACGCATATTGCAGGAATGAAAACATCGCCAGCAGCACCTTGCCGAATTTGCCGTATTCATCGGCCTGCGAAGCGATGTGGCGGAACTCAAAACCCTGCGTCAGCTTTGAAGCCAGAATTTCACGCACCAGCGCCGTGATGCCGCCAAGCGTGCGCGTCAGGTGCGGACTGACGATCAGCACGCGCGGACGACGCCCACCCGCAACCTTTTCTGAAATAGTATTGACTGTAAACTGCATCGGTTATTTCTGATTCAGCGAGCCACAAATGACGAGAACACGCACTCAGAGAGCGCAGGCGCATTCTCATCAAAGGCCGTCACCGATCAGTGACTAACTCGTGACATTTCTCTGAAGGAGCCGACCGTTGAAAGCCGGAAGGAGAGACAACGGAACACACGGAATAAACGGAACAGACGAAACAAGGAAATTGTTTTCAGTCCCTGTTTCGTTTGTTCCGTTATTTCCGTGTGTTCCGTTGTCTCTCTTCCGCCTTGTCAGGCGCGGCGGGTCAGAGCGGCTGGCAGTTTTTCATCGGAGTTGTTCTGTGGCGGGATCGGATCAGCAGTTTCAGACAGAATGCCGGGCGATTGCCGCAAACCTGCCGGGCGATGATTGAGAATGCCGAGCAGCCGATGCTCTTTGAGCAGCAGATAACAGGGCTGCCCCTGGCGCAGCAGTTCATAAGCTCTGGCAAATTCCCACGCGGGCAGGTCGCGCCGGTATTTCAGCACTGTCTCGCTGACCTCGCGGCTGCGCCATTCAATCAGGCGCGCAGCAGTTGGCAGCGTTTCAGGCTCAGATGACAGCCCGGCAAAGAAGCGTTCACAACACTGATGCACAAGCCACGAACCGATGGCCCTGACAGCCCCGACGCGGTGCGCTTCAAGTTGCAGCAGTTGCAGCGATGCCCTGACCTGCCGCACAGCCTGGCCCCAGACCTGATGCGCTTTGATTCTGTCCTTGCAGTCGGCCAGGGCCGATCTGACCGGCAAAACCAGGCTGCCACGATGCAGGATCAGTTCATAAAGCGTGCGCCGCGAATTGGTGAAGCGGGCCTTGTAAGCTTCATCGCCCGCGCCAAAATCAAGCCTTCTGAGTCCGGCCTCGCGGCAGTAACGCGCAATTTCAAGCACCAGAATTTCACCCGGCGAGGTCCCGATCATTCCGGCATCAAAGGTCATGGCATAAAGCGTCAGCGCCCCACGATGCTCAAATCCAAGCGCGATGGCCGTCGGCTGATCGTCAAAGAAAAGAACAGGCAGGCAGACGCGGCCCCACTGCGACAAGCGCGCCGTCAGCAGATCAAGCAACCGGCACAATGAATTTTTATGCTCAGGATCAAAAATGCTGCACTGCCCGTTGAGCAGATAACGCGCGGTGTGAAAGCGATAGAACGTTTGCAGGCAATGCCGCACTTCGTCAGGCGAGCGCACGATTCTGAATTCCAGCCGACCTTTTTTAGCCAGCGTTCTGGCCTTGCGCACGACGCCCTTTTTTTCAAGCAGGCTGTCAAGCTCCGCCGGATCGGTCGCGGCCAGTTCCAGCGCAGGCCCGACATCGCGCGCCCGTCGAATCACCTGCAATCCCCGGCGGCAGGCCTGTTCGGTCAGATGTTTCAGCGTTGATGATTGTTCAGGCAGGTTATTGAAACAGACGTGCGAGCATTGCCGCTGCTCGATCAGGTTTGCAATGAATTCAGCCAGGCGGGCCATAAACTCAGGCTGAAATGCAGGCTCAACAATCACATCGTTATAATCGGCCCAGGGGCCTGCCATCAGTTCCAGCACCGTCTGAAACCGCCCGGCCACACGACAGCGGCGCAACGCCAGCGGCGCAATGCCCACCAGCCTTTCCGACTGCATTCCCGCCTGCTGATAACCGCACAGGATCAGCGGGCGGCAATGTTCATCATATTCAGCCGCCGCCCGCACCCAGTCATAAGTCACAAACATATCATCAATGCCTGACCGCAGGGCCAGGGCGTTCCACTGATCGGCCCACGCGGGGCTGTCGGGAAATTCTGTCAGAACTTCGATACGCATCAATCCAGAGGTTTGGGGGAATCACAGGCTCGCTGTTACCGCGCGCCCGAAAAACCACTGTCAGCAGGGCCTGTCGTTCAATTACAGAAGCAGGAATAACCAGAACGTTGATTGATACTCCTGTTTCTGAGCGACGGTGTTGCGCTGTGAAATCTGTTCTGCCCAATGTCGCAAAGCCGGGGGCTTTGATCCGGCATCAGGTCTGCCGCGTCAGCGCCATTCGCAAGTCACGCTGCGTCAGCCACGCGCAGGCCAGGTAAACCGCGCCGCCCGCCAGCACTGCCAGGTGAAAGCTCAGCGCCCGCGCCTGCCACACGACCAGCGCCATCAATGCCAGCGGAATCGCCGCAGACAGCAGGGCCTGACCGAGTTCCAGCCGATACAACTGCCGCGCCGAAAACACGACCAGCAGCGCCAGCATTGACATCATCGAAACAAACTGCGCCACTGCCGCTCCGATTGCGCCGAATTCCGGAATCAACACGAAGTTGAGCAGCAGGTTGACGATCACGGCGATCAGATTGCCGAACAGATCAATCCGCTGATTGCCCGTTGCCACCAGACCGCGAGACAGCACCATCACCGCGCAGAACGGCACAATGCTGAGCGCCATCAGTTGCAGGGCGGGCGCAGCCATCGCCATCTTTTCACTGAACAGCAGCGTCAGCACTTCACGCGCCAGCAGCACCAGCCCGATGGCGCAGGGCAGCACGAGCGCCAGCACCAGCCGCAGACTGCGCGAAATAAACTCGCCCAGCGCCTCGCGTGAAACTTCGGCCAGGCGCGTCGCTGCCGGTTGCAGCACGCCGCCATAAGCTCCCATCAGCACCATCACCGGAATCAGAAACCGCGAAGCTGAACCAAACACCGCCGCTTCGGTTTCACTGCCGAGCCTGCCCGTCAGCACCGATGCCGCCTGCCAGTGCAGCGAAGACAAAACCGCAATGCCTGCAAAGGCCGGTGAATGTGCGGCAATGTCGCGGATGATGCTTAATCGCGCCATTTTCAGCATTGCCAGATGCCGCCCCGCAATGCCTGCATAAATCAGACAGGCCAGCAGGCGCACGACCACGAACGAAATGCAGATCAGCAGCAGACTGCGCCCCTGCCACAACAGCAGCAGCGGAATCACCGTGCGCAGCAGATTCTCAATCGTCGTCACCAGCGCGATGACCTTTGCCCTGCCAAGCGCCGTCAGCGCCGGTTCCGCCGCACTGATCAGACCTGTCGGCAGCAGCACCAGACTGAGCGCCGCCGTCGCCATTCGCACTTCACCTGAACCGCTGACGACCAGCCCCGTGACGGTCATCAACACGGCACAGATCACTGACCAGATGAATAAAAAGACCGTGATGCTGGCCACAAACTGTTGCCGTTCATCGCCCGTTCGGCGCGCCGTTTCGCTGGCAGTGTATGAATAAAGGCCGAGCGCGCAGATCGTCATGAAAATCATGTAAATGCCCATGACGATGGTGAAGCGGCCCAGTTCAGCCGGGTTTCGCCAGCGCGCAAACATCGCCCACAACGCGACACTGTTGGCAATGCTGATCGTTCCCGACCAGATCATCCACGCGGCTTCACGCAGCACTGAATTCTGTTTTTCCTGATGCTTCATCATGCCTGCGGCTCAGTGAAGTTCCCGGCTTTCTGCCTGTCACGCTGTTCTGCCTGTGCCGCAGCCAGCAGCAGCCCAAGCAGCAGAAAGAGAATGCGATGCTGCCCCGAACCCAGTGACCCAAGCTCTTTCAGTCCGGTCAGCAGGTATGCCAGCAGGCCCGTCAGCAGTCCGACCGCCTGCGCCCGCAGCATCGGATTCTGACTCTGAATCACCGGCCACGCCCGCCAGACCGCCATGGCAATCAGCAGCAGCAGCAGCAGCAGCGCCGGAATGCCGCTTTCAGCCGCGATGTGCAGAAAGATGTTGTGCACCGGCCAGTCAAAATCGTCGGTGATCTTTTCGTTCGTCTGATCGTACCGGCGCATCTCTGTTTCATAAGCGCTCAGGCCAACGCCGAGCAGCGGATTGTCAGAGATCATCCCGGTGGCCACTTCCATCAGCGGCAGCCGCGATTCAGCCGCGCCGCGATCATCTTCGGTCAGGCGCGTGTAAATCATCGGCGCAAACGGCAGCGCCAGCAGCGTCACGAGCGCCAGAATGCCGCCCATCCGCCAGACGTAGCGGCGTCGCTCCGCGCTCGCCGTAGCGCGATAAGCCAGCAGCGACAGCGCTGCCATCGAAATCACAAATGAAATCCAGCTTCCCCGCGCATAAGTCAGAATCAGCGCGATTGAACCAAGTCCGACAGCCGCCATCAGCGCGGCCTTTTCAGTCAGGCGCAGTTGTCTGAGCTGTAGCAGCGCAGGCGCAATCAGCAGCGGCAGAAAGGCCACCAGATACCACCCGAAAGCATTAGCCATTGTCAGCAGTCCGGCGACGCGCGATACGTCACCGTCCGCGATCTTCTGCACACGGTCTTCGGCAATCGAACCAAGAATGCTCCAGTCCGTCGCAATGCCGAACTGATATTGCAGCAATCCGATCAGGCCGCTGAAACCAACCGCGCAGGCCGCCGCCAGCACGGCCTGGCGCAGCGCGTTTGTGTCACTGAAACAAATTGCCGCCGCGTAACAGATCATCCCTGAAGTCAGAACTCCGAACAACGCATACGCGCCCATCAGATACTCACTGCCATACAGCACCGACACCGCGCACCACAGCACCAGCGCGCCGAACGTCACGGCAAAGCCGGTCGGCACGATGCGTTCGCGCTTCATCGCCTGACGGTTTTCGGCCAGCTTCAATGCAGTCAGCAGCATTGCCAGCAGCAGCGCGAGTGAAACATTCAGCCCCGCCGGTTCAGCGTGAGTTTTCTTGTCGGCAAAAAAATTGATTTCAAGTCGGAAGGAAAAGCAGAAGATCAGCCCGAACCTCAGCACCGGCCATAATGGCAACTGTGTCCAGTTCCAGATCGTCACCATCAGCCCGCCGCACACGGCGAGGCACGACAGCGCGAGCCACGCCATCGGCATCGTGGTCAGCAGCGCCAGCACTGCGCCAAGCATCAGCGCCAGCGAAACGGTCAGGATGAAAGGGAGAATGCGACGCTTCGGCAGCGTGCGCTGTGCGGCCTGTTCAGTCAGCAATGGCTGATGACTGCCCCTGATGGTCTGCCCGATACTGCTCAAACGGTGTGGCTCCGATCAACTGACAATCAGGGCTGTTCTTACATGGCTCCGTCGCCGCGCAGCACGGCGGGAATGGTTTTGAAAAGAATCTTGAGATCGAGGGCGAGCGACCAGTTATCAATGTAATCAAGATCCTGCTGAATCCACTGCTCAAAACTCGTATTGCTGCGGCCCGACACCTGCCAGATGCAGGTGATGCCCGGACGCACGGTAAAGCGGCGATTGAACCAGAATTCATTGAACCGCTCGAAATCGCGCACCGAGAGCGGGCGCGGGCCGACCAGCGACAGATCGCCTTTCAGCACGTTGTACAACTGCGGCAGTTCATCAAGGCTGGTCTTGCGCAGAAAACCGCCAATCGGCGTCAGGCGCGGATCCTTTTTGATCTTGAAAACCGGCCCCTGCGCTTCGTTGAGGTGTTCGATTTCAGCCATCCGCTGCTCGGCATCAATCACCATCGTGCGGAACTTGAACATCTGAAAGCGACGCTTGTTGAAGCCGACACGCTCCTGCACAAAGACCGCCGGGCCGGGCGAAGTCAGCCTGACCGCCAGCGCAATGACGGCCAGCAGCGGCGACAGCAGCAGCAGCGCCAGGCCTGAAACAAGCACATCAATCAGCCGCTTGATGCCCATCTTCCAGTCCGTGCGCGGACTCATATACAGCGTCAGCACCGGAATTTCATCGAACTGTTCCGCGACCGAGCGCGCCAGCCGCCGATTGAACAGATCAGAATGAATCCGCACCATCACGCCCTGATCTTCGGCCAGCCGGACGATGCTGGCAATCTCCTGGTAATAGGATTTGACCGGCAGCGTGATGATGATTTCATCCACGATATTGCCGGCCAGATATTCCGGCAGCGTTTCAAGTCTGCCAAGCAGGCGCGGCACTTCATCCGGCGTACTGACGTTGTCAATGAAACCGAGCAGGCGATAGCCAAGCTCAGGATGGCGCTCGAAGCGTTCAGCCATCTGCTGCCCGCGCGGCCCGACTCCGGCAATCAATACATAACGCGGATTGAGTCCGCGACGGCGAAAATGGCTGAGAATCACCCGCCGCGCCAGGCGCAGCACAAAGAGCAGTTCAAAAGCCGTCAGCCAGAAACCGACCAGCACCGTGCGATCAACCACGCTCCATTGCGCAATGACGGCAATGAATGTCAGCGCGACCGAGTTATAACTGACCGCCTTGAAAACATCGAGCAGCTCATCGTGCCACTGCGCCAGCCGCCGCGAGCGGTACAGCCATAAATTCGAGAGGAAGATGTACCAGCAGATCAGCAGCAGCCCGAAAAACAGCGCATCAGCCAGGCGGACTGCGCCGGGCAGTTCGCTGAGCGGCCCGGGCAGGTGTCCGGCCCAGACAAAGGACAGCCCGAATGCGACCACCAGCAGAAACAGATCCAGCAGTTTCTGCGTGCGTGTCAGTGCTGACCACCGGGTTGATAGCATTCCTCGACTCCAGTTTAATAACCAGACTATTTCCGTCGCCGGTTCAGGACGACTCCCAGGACATTGGCTTTGGCATTCTGCAATGCGGCTCTGGCGGCGGCAAGTGCATGACACCGCGTTTCATCCTGCTGCGCGACCAGAATCACACCGTCCACCTGCGACGCCAGCAGCGCCGTGTCAGGGTTCGCTGTCACCGCCGGAGCATCAATCAGCACGAAATCAAACCGCGACTTGAGCATTGAAATCATGGTGCGTGTGTCGCAAACGCGCAACAGTTCGCTGAGCGTCACGCTGCCCTGCGTCGTTGCAATCTCACGCAGGTTCGGCAGCGGCGTCCGGCGCAGCGCAAGCTGATAATTTTCCGGCGACACATCAGACTGCTCATCGGCGGGCGTCTGGTCGTTCAATTCAAAACGTCCGACATTGATCTTGTCGAATTCAGCCAGCAGCAGGCTCAGGTGGCGCGCGACAAAACTGCCGCCGTCGCCCGGCTCAACTCCGCACACCATCATGACCTGCAACTGCTGCGCATCAGCCGCGAGCAGCAGCGAACTGCGCAGGCGGCGAAATTCATCGCGGACGTGCGCGGGCAGCGAATTGATGACCAGCTCATGCGGCGTCGCCGGAATCAGCGCGGTACTCGCCGCCGTTTGTTCCAGCACCGCTTCAGTTTCAACTGCCGGGGCAGTCATTGCCAGTTCATCCTGAGTTGCAACATCAACCAGCGGTTCCACCGGCTCAGGCTCAGGAACAAATTCGCTGACCGGCTCACAGGCTTCGGCCATTGTCACGGCTTCGACTGATTCAGCCTGAATTTCAACGGCTGGTTCGGTAATGGCTTCGGTTTCGATGGCGTCACAGACGGCTTCGGCTTCGACCGCGACTTCACCGGCTGGCTGAAACTGCTGATTGCTGAGCTGCGCTTCAGGATATTCCCACAGATGCTGCAACGGCTCTTCGTCAACCCACGCCGGTTCTGAAGCTTCGACCTGATCGGCGGCGAGCATCGTTTCATCAAGGTCAAGCACGCAACCCTCTTCGATGTCGCTCTGACCGGCATACCTGATACCCGGTTCCGCGTAATCGGTCATGACAGGGTGATCAGTCATCACCGCTTCAGGCTGACTGACGCTGGCTGGCGCGTCCGGCCCGGCTTCGTTCTCAAAATCGTAGAACTGAAGAAAGGTGCTCGCATAATCGCCTTCAGTGGCGCTGGTGCGACCATATTTCTGCATCGCCTCAAATACTCTGGCCATATTTTGTTGTCTCCCTGGTTCATTGCGCGATCTGATGAATGTCGCGCGGTTCTGACCGGGGCGGTGGTGGCCGGGTCGCCTGGATTGACGCCCTGCTCTTGTTTTCAAGCGAATTGCCCGGCGCAGCCTTTCATTACTGCGCGTCTGAAATTGAAGCCAGCACGTCCATTCCGAAATGACGGCGCACGCTGTCAGCGCCGCGCACGGTCGGATTGATGCGTTCCAGCGCAATCGCTCCGGCAATGGCGGCAATCAGGCCAACCACGACGAAGACGAAAAGATTCAGCATCGGTTTCGGACTGATTGGTTTGTAATTCGGGCTGGCGGCATCGGCGAGACTGATGTTGGCGACTTTTTCCTGCGTCAGCGCGTCGGCAATTTCGGCCTCCTGCGACTTCTTGTGATAAAGCAGCCACGCCTCTTCATTGACTGTTTTCTGTCGTTCGAGTTCGGTCTTTTCGTAAGCTTTCTGGTCGAGTTCAAGCACGCGGGCCTGATACTGCGCGGCCTGCGTGGTCAGGCTTCGTTCACGTTCGCGCAGCGCCATCAGATTGGCCTGGGCGCTGAGCAGATCGTTCATCAGGCGACGATGGACCTCATTGAGCGCAACCGATTTTTCCTGCGGCGGAGCCTTCTCTTCGCGTTCGATGACCTCTCTGGTCTGCGCGATGCGCTGCTCGATGTCTTTGACCAGGCGATGTTCGGGTTTGTATTTCTGCAACAGTTGCGTGCGCTGCAATTCAAGCTGCATCAGCTCATCCTTCATCCGGTCGAGCGCGGGCACATATTTTGTGGTGGTTCCGGTTTCGATGCGTTCGGGCTGAGTGGCAAGCTGGCTTTTGAGCGCGGTGATGCGCTGTTCGGTTTCGAGGATTTCGGTGCGGGCCGCATTGGCCTGGCTCTGCGTCTGATAGAACTGCTGCATCAGCAATTCCTTCTGCGCCGCGACCGAGGCCACGCCGTTTCTGGCATCGAACTGTTTGAGGGCTTCGGTGGCATTGTCAAGCCGACCTCTGAATGAATCGGCCTGCTGTTTGAAAACCAGCGCCGCCTGCGAATTCTGGCGCAGTTTCAGATGATGATCGGAATATTTCTGATACAGCGTGTTGAGCAGTTTCGCCGCGCGGTCAGGGTCTGAATCCCTGAACGTGACTTTGATGACGCGCGACTTTTTGACTGAAACGACTTCGAGACCTTCGCTGACGCTGCGAATGGCGCGTTCGATGCTGGTTGGTTCAGCCTGATTGTGCAGCGAGCGATAAAATTCAGCCGCGCGCGATTTCAAATCCGAAAAGAAACCGTGCGGAGCTTTGGCGTGATCGAGTCCGATTTCCTTAACGACAGCTTCGAGCACCTGGCGGCTTTGAATGATTTCAATTTCTGAATTGAACTCTTCGTCGCTGATGTCGGCCCGCGCACTTTCATTGCGCGCTTCACCAGGACTAACCTGCGGATCAACGCGCTCACGCGATACCAGAATTTTCATTGAGGATTCAAACGTCGGCGTCATCAGAACGGTCACGACCATGCCTGAGCCAAGCACCGAAAAGAAGATGGCGATCATCAGCCATTTGCGCGCCCACAGCACAGCAAGCGTTTCGCGCGTCAGACTTTCCAGCCCACCCGTCACATTCTGATTCGCCTGAACCATCATTCCTCTCCACCCTTAACGAATCGTGAAACCCGGCATGGCAAACCGGAAGGATTCGACAATCTGCGTGAATTTCGCCAGTTTTGAATCGGGCACAAAAACATAATCGCCATCTGCGAGAGCGCTTTCCTGGCCACTGCTGCCGGCGCTGAGTAACTCTTTGAGATCAACGAGCGTGACTTTCAATTCGCGTTCACCGACCGGGCGCGCGTGCAGCACCATCCGGCGGCTCGCTTCTCTGGTAAAGCCTCCGGCCACGATCACCGCCTGCAACACGGTCTGGGCCGAACGCAGTTCATAACTGCCCGGCTTCTGCACCTGGCCGCCGACGAACACACGCGGCGCAACAAATTCAAGCAGACTGACCGTCACTTCAGGCCGCAGCAACTGTTCGCTGAAGGCCGCTTCAATCGCCTGCTTCAGGTCAGACACAGTCAGTCCGGCGGCTTTCAGATCATTGATCATTTGCAGGCTGATGAAACCGTCAGGCCGGACGACCACGACCGGTTCATTGAGTTCAGGCTGGTACAAAAATCTGACGCTGAGCTTGTCCCCGATGTGAATGCGGTAAGTTCCCTGCGGCTGAGCCTGTTCGCTGCGCGCTGCCGTTGTCTGAGCAAAAACAGAATGGCACAGCAGCAGTGAGAGAACCGTCAGGCTTTGACACAACCATCTGACACAACACTTCACCGGCATCACGTCCTCGTGCATTAAAAGTCAGCAGGGTTGTTTGACGTTCTGAATTAAAGGCTGCGGAGGTTGGGCCTGAGGGCAGCCGTTCGGGTCCGTTTCATTCTAAGATCAACCGCTGAGATTATCTACAAAAACTTTTGGCCATCCTGTGATGAGTCAGTGATTAAATCCTTGCAGCAACGGGTCAGCAACCCAGCGGATGACGTAATTTGTCATCCCGCTTCAGCCTGGTCAGAATGGATGTTCTCAGTCCTGATTCCTGATTCCTGATTCCTGATTTTCTGAAAACAGGCATCAGGGTTCAGGAATCAGGAACCAGCGTGACAGTTCTGAACCAAACCTGATGCAGGAAGTGTCACAGGCCTGCTGATCTGTTGCGAGCGAATTGTTTACCCTGTCTGCGATGCGAGAAACGATCACCAGTCTGATTGATGATGCGCTGCGGCGCGGCGATGAAACAGCAGTCGTCGCCAGGCACGGGCTGCGCACCGTCAGATGGTCTTATGAAAAACTGGCGGTCACGTCGTTTCAGTTTGCCCGCGAACTTGAAGCGCGCGGAATCGGTCAGTCTGACCGGATTCTGATCCAGGCTGGGAACAGCGCCGAATGGATTGCCGCTTTTTTCGGCTGCCTGTTGCGCGGCGCAGTCGTCGTGCCGCTTGATGTGCAGACCGCGCCTGATTTCGCGGCTCGCGTGCAGCAGCAGGTCGCGGCCCGCCTGCTGCTTGCAGGCACTGATCATCTTCATTTTGAAAACGCGCCGCCTTCAATTCCTCTGACTCAGCTAACACAAATCTGCGCGCACCATTCCACAGCGCGTTATCAGCCTGAAGTCAGTTCGCCCGATCACCTCGCGCAGATCATTTTCACTTCGGGCACGACGGCTGAACCCAAAGGCGTCTGCCTGTCGCATCGCAACCTGCTGGCCAACCTGTTGCCGCTGGAACGCGAAATCAGCAAATACATCAAATGGGAGCGATTCTTTCATCCCATCCGCTTTCTGAATCTCGTTCCGCTCAGCCACGTCTTCGGGCAGTTTATGGGCATCTTTGTCCCGCAACTGCTCGGCGGCGAGGTTTATTTTCAAAGCTCGCTCAATCCGGCTGAAATCATTGGAACGGTCAGGCGTAATCGCATTTCAGTCATTGTGGCTGTGCCGCGACAACTCGACAGCCTGCGCGAAAAGATCGAACGCGAAGCTGCGGCGCAAATGGGAGAGACAAACTTTGCGCAGGCGATTGACCGCGCCGCCACTGTGCACTGGCTCAGACGATGGTGGATGTTTCGCCGGATTCACCGTCGCTTTGGCTGGAAGTTCTGGGCCTTTGTCGCTGGCGGCGCGACGCTCAACGCTGAAACCGAGAATTTCTGGCAGCGGCTCGGCTTTGCCGTCGTGCAGGGTTACGGCATGACTGAAACGGCTTCGCTCATCAGCGTCAATCATCCTTTCAAACTCAGTCACGGTTCGATTGGCAAAACGCTGCCGGGCCAGGAAGTCAGGCTGAGCGAACAGGGCGAAATTATGGTGCGCGGCGGCAACGTCGCTGCCGGATACTGGCGCGCAGGCGTGCAGCCGCTCACTGATGCCGAAGGCTGGTTGCGCACCGGCGATGTCGGCGAAATGGACGCCGCCGGAAATCTGTTTTTCAAGGGCCGCAGCCGCGATGTCATCGTGACCGCTGCCGGATTGAATATTTATCCCGAAGACCTGGAAGCCGCGCTGGAGACGCAGCCTGAAATTCGCGCCAGCGCCGTCATCGGCATTGAAACGGCTCAGGGGCCTGAACCGCTCGCGGCACTGATTCTGCGCAAAGCCCGAACGAATGCTGACGATGCCGCAGCCCGCGCCGTCGAACGCGCCAACGCAACGCTGGCCACACACCAGCAGATGCGCCACTGGGTCATCTGGCCTGAAAGCGATTTCCCGCGCACGCCGACGCAGAAGATTCGCAAGGGCGAAGTCAAAGCGCGCCTGGCTGAACTGATGAAATCACCCGGCGCGCCGCCTTCACCAAAGTCTTCGGTGCTTGGTTCTTTGATTGCCAGCGTCAGCGGAATCACGCCGGACAAACTGAACGACACCGCAAGTCTTTCAACCGATCTGAAGCTTGATTCGCTGGGCCGCGTCGAACTGCTCAGCGCGCTCGAAGATCGTTACCAGGTGCAGCTTGACGAGGCCGCCATCACTGCTTCAACGACTGTTGCCGACCTTGAAAAAATGCTGACTGAAAGCACAGCGGCGGGTTCAGTGGCGCAATATTTGTACCCGCGCTGGGCGCAGCGTTTTCCGGTGACGTGGCTCAGAACGCTGTGCTTTTACCTGCTGCTGCTGCCGCTGACGCGCCTGATGTCGTGGCCGCGTGTGCGTGGCGCTGAACACCTGAAGCATTTGCGCGGCCCGGCGCTGTTTATTTCAAATCACATTGCGATGGTTGATCAGTCATTGATTCAGGCGGCGCTGCCGGGGCGTTACCGGAGGCATCTGGCGATTGCGATGGAAGGCGAAAGGCTGCGCGCGTTCAGGCATCCGACCGTGACGAATGTTTTCACCAGGTGGCGAATGAAAATTCAGTACGCGCTGCTGGTCGCGCTTTTCAATGTCTTTCCGCTGCCACAGCAAAGCGGCTTTCGGCGCAGCTTTGCTTATCTGGGTGAAACGATGGATCGCGGTTACAGCGTGCTGGTCTTTCCCGAAGGTCGCAGAACTGAAAATGGCCGGATGGCTCCGTTCAGATCAGGCATCGGCCTGCTCGCAACCAGCGTTGACGCTCCGATTGTACCGGTCAGGATTGACGGGCTTTTTGAACTGAAGCAGCGGCGGCAGTATTTCACGCGCCCTGGTCGCATCACCATCACCTTTGGCGAACCGGTGCGCTTTGCCGCTGACGATGACCCGGCACGCATCGCGCTTGAACTTGAAGCCCGTGTGTCACGCCTCTGAAAGTTTGCCGCCTGATTCACTGGCAGCTA
Source organism: Blastocatellia bacterium (assembly GCA_046331565.1). Taxonomy (GTDB): domain Bacteria; phylum Acidobacteriota; class Blastocatellia; order RBC074; family RBC074; genus DASRDU01. The sequence goes on along the minus strand of JAXLQP010000001.1, from coordinate 645,081 downwards.
AACTATGAGCATCACTGGAAACCAATACCTCCTGTAACCAGCAGAACAAGGCAATGAGCGAAAATGACTATCAACAGCTTGTCGAACGGATGCTGCAACACGCCGCCAGTCCGATGATTTCGAGCGATACCGGCGTTGAGGCAGCGCAGCAGGCAGGCCGGATGGCGGCGCAGGAAGAAATCGAATGGGCAGTCGCGGGCGGGCTGGCGATGTACTTTTACGGCAGCCCGCGAATGACAAAGGACGTTGACATCATCGCTTCGCAAAACCTGTCGCTGACGCCCGAACACCAGCTCAGCTTCGGTGGCAGCAGTTACCTGCTGCAGGCTGGCAGATATGCAGTTCAGGTTGACTGGATTGTGCGGAATGATGGTTACCGGGAGTTCTATCGTCGCGCCCTGAAGGAAGCCATCAAACTGCCGAACGGCTTGCGTGTGGTCACGCCCGAATGGCTGGTCATTCTGAAATTCAATGCCGGGCGGCAGAAAGACCTGGATGACATCGTCTTTCTGCTCAGACAGGAAAAACTGGTTGATCGCCCGAAAGTCAGACAGAAAGTAATTGAAACCGCCGGTGAAGGTGGCTGGCTGACCATGATGGCCGGCTTTCGCCGCCTGTGTGATCTGGCTGATGGCAGGACAAAAGAGCCGGATAAGTATTACGACGAGGATTAACAGAGTTATGAAATCAGGGCTGTCGATCATCCTTATTCTGTTGAGTTGCACCATTCTCGTTTCAGCACGGGACGCAAACTGCCCGGTTTTTACTTACCAGGATTCGCAGCCGCTCAAATTTGAAATGGCAATTTGCGGCGTTGGTATATTTCACAGCAGTCAGCTTTACAAAGTCTCAGACGGAACAACGCTGACTGTGGAATCATCAACTTTCAAAACTGTCCGGCTTGCTCAGAAAGCATTGAAAAAGAAATTGAAGGCAATCGAAAAGATCATTCAGAAAGATGATGTGCTGGATGATTTTGGCAGCAAAATCGGAGAGAGAGTAACTGGCTTACTTGCCAGTGAAGGCGGAAAGAAAAAAACGATACTGCTGTCTCTTGAGGGACGATTTCTTTACATAATTGAGGCTGCTTCATTGCGACATATACAGGAATTCCAGAAACAGAATTGAAACCAGTTCTGTATGATATTGATTGCCGGTCAATAGTCATCGGCCTTTCCGGCGGCCATTTCGGTGCAACCTGCTTTAAGGTGACTGGTGACTGCGGCAGAAAACTGTCTCACTTCTCCGCCTGTCCTCACAAACTCTGACTGTGAATCACGGGTGAGTGTTTTATGCCCCAACGGAAACTTCCCCTCACGTTGTTTCTTCTGCTGCTGGCACTGTGCCTGTTGTCAGGTGCAATGCGCGATGCAGCGGCCTCATGGTTTGCTGCGCCGGTTCTCACTGCGCTCAGTCCGTCAACAGTGATTGCGGGCAGCGGCGCGTTGACGCTGACGGTCGAAGGTTCAGGGTTTGTCGCCGGTTCGGTTATTCGCTGGAATGACAGCGACCGCGCGACAAACTTTGTCAGCAGCGGGCAACTGACCGCAGCCATCCCGGCTGCCGATGTGGCGCTGGCCGGAACGGTGAGCATCGTTGTTTTCAATCCGGGCAATGACGGCGGGACATCGAACGCGCTGACGCTGACCATCACCAATGACAATCCGGTGCCGTCGCTTGCCAGCCTCAGTCCGAACACTGCCTCAGCGGGCAGCGCCGGATTCACGCTGACTGTTAATGGAGCCGGTTTTGTCAGCGGCTCAACGGTGCGCTGGAATGCGAGCAGCCGACGCACGACGTTTATTTCCAGCACGCAACTGACCGCGACAATTTCATCGGCTGACGTTGCAACCGCCGGTTCAGCGATTGTCTCGGTTATCAGTCCTGCGCCGGGCGGCGGCACATCAAATTCGCTGAGCTTCACGATTTCATCTGCGCCTTCAAATCCGATTCCGACGCTGACAAGTCTCAGTCCGAATGCAACGCTTGCAGGCAGCGACGATCTGACGCTGACCGTGAACGGGGCGAATTTCATCAGCGGCGCAAAAGTGCGCTGGAATGGCAATGACCGGCCAACAACTTTCGTCAGCGACACGCAGCTTAAAGCCACGATTCCCGCGACTGACCTTGTTTCAGCAGGCACTGCCACTGTCACAGCCTTCAATCCTGCGCCGGGCGGCGGTTATTCAAACGGTCTGATTTTCAGCATCAACACGGCCAATCCCGCGCCGATGCTGACAGAAATCATTCCGGCTTCCGTAACCGCAAACAGCGGAGCTTTCACGCTGAATGTCACGGGCAGCGGCTTTGTCACTGATTCAGTCGTGCGCTGGAATGGTCAGCCGCTCGAAACCACTTTCATCAACGATAAGGAACTGACCGCCGCTGTCACAGACACACAGATTGCAGCGGCGGGCGCAGCGTCGGTCACGGTTTTCAATCCCGCGCCAGGTGGCGGCGAATCGGCCCCGCAAACAATGACCATCAATGCCGTCAACCCTGTGCCTGCGCTTTCAGGAATGACGCCGAGCGCAATTCCGGCGGGCGGCTCGACCTTTACGCTGACTGTGACCGGAACCGGGTTTGTGAAGGATTCAGTCATCAGATGGAACGGCGCGAATCGCCGCACCACTTTCATTTCAGATAAAAAGCTGACCACTTCAATTCCCGCCTCTCTGGTCGCTGCGCCCGGCAATGCAAGCGTGGTGGTGTTCAGTTCGCTGCCTGGCGGCGGCACATCGAATGCGCTCAGTTTCAGCGTGACTGAAGGCAATCCGCTGCCGATTCTCAACAGCCTCAGTCCCGCTTCGGTCGCGGCGGGAAGCAGCGATTTCACGCTGACTGTTAACGGCTCGAATTTCGTCAATGGTTCAGTCGTCAGATGGAATGGCAGCCCGCGCCCGACGACATTTGTAAGTTATACGCAACTGACCGCTGCAATTCCGGCCAGCGATCTTTTACTGACCACAGATATTTCAGTGACGGTTGCCAATCCCGCGCCGGGCGGTGGCGTTTCAGGCGCAGTGACGTTCAGCATTACTCCGCCGCCCAATCCTGTTCCGGTACTTGACAGCATTGCTCCGGTTTCAGTGCCGACTGGCGCAAACGACACGACGCTGACCGTCAATGGCTCGAATTTTGTCGAAGGCTCAGTCGTGCGCTGGAACGGTCAGGCCCGGCCAACGACTTTCATCAACAGCGCGCAACTGAACGTGCTGATTCCTGAAACCGATCTGCACGATCCAACAGTTGCGGCAATTTCAGTTTTCAATCCACCACCTGAAGGCGGCGTTTCAGGTTCACTCAGTTTCAGAGTTTCAGCGGGCAATCCGCTGCCGACTTTGACGAGCCTGAGTCCGGCGTCAGTGGCTGCGGGCAGCGGCGTGCTGAATCTGACGGTCAACGGCTTCGGCTTTGTCAGCAGTTCAATCGTGCGCTGGAATGGCGGCAGTCGGCGCACAACTTTTGTTTCTGACCGGCAACTGACCGCGACCATCACCGCTGCTGATGTGGCGCTCAGCGGCACGGCCAGCGTTGTGGTGCTCAACCCTGCGCCTGACGGCGGTTTTTCAAACGCCCTGAATTTCACGATCAATCCTTCATCGAATCCCGTGCCGACGCTCAGCAGCATCAGCCCTGATGTTGTCTCAACCGGCAGTCCCGCTTTTGTGCTGACCGTGACCGGAATCAATTTTGTCAGCGGTTCAGTCGTGCGCTGGAACGGGCAGGATCGTCCGACAACATATGTCAGCAACGGTACTCTGACCGCTGCAATTCCGGCCTCGGATGTGGCGACAAGTGACGGCGGCATCATTTCAATCTTCAATCCTGCGCCGGGCGGCGGGCTGTCGAACACGAAGGCTCTGACAGTCGTCAATCAGCTTGTGAACGTTTCAGCGGCGCGTTTTGCGGGCGGCAACCTGGCCAGCGAATCAATCGTGTCAGCGTTTGGTTCGGGCCTCGCGCCGGGCACGCAGAGTGCAACTGCGCTGCCGCTGCCGCTCAGTCTGCTCAACACTTCAGTCGTCGTGAAGGACAGCGCCGGAGCTGAACGCGCAGCGCCGCTCTTTTTCGTTTCACCGACACAGATCAACTATCAGCTCCCGCCTGGCACTGCGACCGGCAAGGCCACAGTCACTGTGCTGAGCGGCGACGGAGCCGCTGCCACCGGATCAGTCAACGTCACCAGCATTGCGCCCGGCCTGTTCAGCGCCGATGCCAGCGGGCAGGGCCTGGCAGCAGCATTAGTGCTGAGAACGCCTTCAAGCGGGCCGCAGACGTGGCAGCCGGTCGGTGAGTTTGACCGGCTGCTGAATCGTTTCGTTCCGCTGCCGGTTGATCCGGGCAGCGACACCGAAACCGCGCACCTGATTCTTTATGGCATCGGCATTCGAGCGCGCAGCAGCCTCGCCGCAGTTTCAGCCACCATCGCAGGCATCACCGTGCCCGTTGATTTCGCAGGCGCGCAGGGCAGCCTCGTCGGTCTGGATCAGATCAACGTTGTGCTGCCCAAAACTCTGAAGGGTAAAGGCGAGGTCGAAGTCGTGCTGATCGTGGATGGCATTGCCGCCAACCCGGTCAGAATCACAATCAGATAAGGTCAGGGATATGCGCCAGCGGCGTTACAGCGGTTTTGAGTTGTCTGTTGAGAACTGCTGAAATTAAGGCGTCTGGAAAGGAACTCGCATCACCCCCGTAGTAACGAATTCATTCGTTAGCTTGAAGATCCTGTTGCTTCGGAAGCAGAACGAATAAATTCGTTACTACGGGGGTGATGCGAGTTCCTTTCCAGACGCCTTAATTTCAGGTCAGGGAGTTTTATTCGCCGCCGTAATGAATTTCCATCCGGCGCGTTCGCGTTGACGCGGCAATCAGCACGAGCGCCGTGATAATCAGCATTCCCGGCACAGCTACCCACCAGGGCGTCGGTTCGCCAATGATTGCCAGCGGGCCTTCATCAATCGGCACCGGGGCGAGTGAATGGATGTAATGAATGATGCTGATTTTTTTGAGCAGCGGCGGCAGCAGAAAGTTGAGCCATTCAAGCCAGTAAAAGACCAGCGCCAGAACCAGCGTCACAATCAGGTTGCGAAAGATCAGCCCGATGGCCATAAAGATCGCGCCGTAACCAATGCACGCCAGCACCGTCATGCTCAGATAAGTCAGCGATTGTTTCAGTCCCGGCCCGTTGACCAGGTATTCGACATTTGACGGATAGCCTTTTGCCACATACAGAAAAAAGAGCGAGGCCACCGTTGACGCACCAAACAGAATGATCGTCGTGACCAGCCCGGAAAAATACTTTCCGGCTACCAGCACTTCGCGGCGCACCGGAGCGAGAAAGTAATAGTGCAGGCTCTTGTCCACAATCTCGCCGCGAAACAGATTCATAAACGTCCACGCACAGCCAAAGAACACCGCCGTCCGCAGAATCAGACCTTCATAAATGTAGTTGGCAAAGATGCGCTGCGCCTCACCGAAGTTCTGGCTGAAATCGCGGCGCGCTCCTGAATCAAACGTCACCAGCGCCGCCCACAGCAGCACCGGAGCCGCCGCCAGCAGGTAAATCATCGCCGCGCGTCGGCTCAGAAAATTCTTCTTCATTTCCAGCCGCAGAATCGCCAGCACCTGATGAAACCACAATGACCACTCTGACTGCTGATGATGAATTACAGGTTGCGAATTAGCTGTCACGGTTTACTTCCCTTCTGCGACGATAAACCTTAGTCCGGTTTTCAGGGCCAATGACATCAAGCCGGAACGCTCTGATAACAACTCGAATCACCCGCGTAGTAACGAATTTATTCGTTGATCCTGAAAGATTGCTGATTCGGAAGCGAAACGAATAAATTCGTTACTACGCGGGTGCGCCCTGGTTTCACGATGACTCCTTAACCTGCCGGGTCGCCGGTTTGTCGGGCAATGCGCCCTGCGCCTGGTTTAACTCACTGTCCGCCGCCGGTTCCGATCAGATACTGATAGACAGCGTTCAGGTCATCATCAACGGTAGCGACTGATTCGATGTTCAGTCCAAGTTCGACCACCAGCCGGTTGAGTGCGTCATAGAAGCCGTTGACATCGCGTGTTTTGATGAACAGGCCGTGCCGGTCTTCGTGAATGCGCGCTTCGACCAGATGCGGTTCGGCAAAGAGCCGCGCCGCCAGCAGCGCGGGCTGTTCGCAACGCACGGCGATTTGCAGCGGATGCTCGTGAATCTTCTCTTCGCGCACGCCGCTGACCTGGCCTTCGGCTACCACGTAACCGTTATTCATCAGCACCACGCGGTCAGACATCTTGTCAACTTCGTGCAGGATGTGGCTGGAAACAATCAGGTGCAGACCTTCATCAGCAAGCTGCCGGAACAGAGCGATGGCTTCGGCCCGCGCCATCGGGTCGAGACCGTTGAGCGGCTCGTCAAGAATCATCACTGACGGCTGATGCGCGATTGACTGCGCCAGCCTGATGCGCTGCCGCATGCCCTTGCTGTAACCGGCGACCTTGCGATGCGCAGCTTCAGTCAGGCTGACACGTTCGAGCGCGCGCCACGCCAGTTCATCGGCTTCGCGGCGGCGATAACCATGCAGCGGCAGATAAGCCCGGACAAAATCAAATCCGGTCATTCCTGCCGGAAACGAATCGAACTGGCTGCAATAACCCATCAGGCGAAAGAGCTTTTCAGGTTCCGACGGCGTCAGGCCGAGAATGCCGATGCGCCCGCGTGTCGGCTGAATCAGCCCGGTCATCAGATTCATCAGCGTGGTCTTGCCTGAACCATTCGGCCCGACCAGGCTGGTGATGCCTGGCGCAAGTTGCAGATTGACGCGGTTGATGCCGAGGATTTCACCGTAAAATTTCGAGACATCCTCAAAGACGATCATCCGGTCAGCAGCTTCGGCGGCTGTGTCCATTGACTCTTCCATCACGGCTGCCCGGTTTTTATTGAGCGCAGCTTCCATAGACTCAGTTTCAAATCTCAAATCTCAAATCTCAAATCATGCTTCACTTCACCACTTCATAAGCCCGCACGCGGCGCGTCAGAATCAGCAGGCAGACGGCGCAGATCAGCAGGTAAACCACCCACGCGGCAGTGACCGAAAGCGTCTGGCCACGAATCGTAAAGACGGTGTCGTTACGAAACAGCGATTCAGTGATGCGCTGCATCACGAATGACGGCGAAAACAGCAGGCCCCAGCGCGTTTCAAATAATCCGCTGATCATCCCTGCCACCGGCACCGGAATCGTAAAGAACGCAAAGATTGCCGCGCTCGCGGCCAGTCGCCATTTCAGCAGAGCCGAAACTGCCGTTGAAAGCAGCGTCAGCAGAATAATCCACGACCAGTTGCTGACCAGAATGGCTCCGGCAATCCACAGATTCGGCAGCATCCAGTCCGTGCCATCCAGAAACGACTGAAAGATAAACATCAGCATCCCCGGAATCCAGGTAATCGCTGACAGCAGGATGACCAGCACCGCCATCTTGCCGATGACGTATTCAGCCCGCGAAAAAGGACGGCACAGATACAGCGGCAGCGCGTTATTCGCCAGGTCGCGCGAAATCAGCGGCGGCCCCACCACCACCGTCAGCACAAACGCGAACCATTCCTGAATGTTGGCAAAAATCCGAAAGAACGTGCCGCTCAGCGAAAATAATTCACCGGCATTGATATTCAGAATCGTCAGCGCGCTGGTGTTGTGATGCAGGTAGATCAGTGTGGACTCAACCAGAAACGGCACGAAGCAGACGACAAAAACCGCCCCGAAAATCCGCGACCTGAAAACATCCTGATAAGCGTAACGCGGTATCACCAGAAAGCGTGACCGTTCAGGCGTAAGCTTTCCGGTATAAGGCTGATAAGTATGTTCGTAAACTGCCATAGGAAATAGTGGTTAGTGGTTAGTGGTTAGTGGTCAGTGGTCAGTTGATGACAGGTAATTCTGTATTTGGTACTTATCAACAACTGACCACTGACCACTAACCACTAACCACTATTCAGTCACTCCATCGCTTTGAGAAAAATGTCCTGCAATGAGTCGCGCTTGAAATCGAGGCGGCGAATCTGGACCTGATGCTCGGCGGCGAGGCGGTACAGGTCGCGGATTTCGACGCCGTCCTGCAAAACCAGTTTTACGCGACGGTCGCCGACGAGCGCGTATTCGCAGCCGAGCGCCGCCGCAAAGGTTGCGCGATCACCCCACGCTTCAAGCTCGATGAATTTGCGGTTGGCGCGGCGTTCTTCTTCAAGGTTGCACTGTCCGGCCACGCGGCCATTTTTCAGAATCAGAATTTCGTCGCAGCATTCCTCAACATCACGCAGCAGGTGCGATGACAGCAGAATCTGCGCCTGGCCTGAATCGCGGATTTCCCGAATCAGTTCCACCATCCGGTTGCGCGCCGGCGGATCAAGCCCGTTCGTCGGTTCATCCAGAATAATCAGCTTCGGCCCGTGAACGATGGCCTGCGCCAGCTTGGCGAGTTGTTTCATGCCGAGCGAATAGGAACCGAGTTTGCGATAACGCGCTTCGCCCAGACCGACATAAAACAAGGCCTCGTGAGCGCGTTCGAGCGCGGCTTCAGACGGCAGGCCTGAAAGTTCAGCCATCAGTCTGACAAAATGCACGCAGGTCTGCTGAGCAATGAACGAATCGCGTTCGGGCATGTAACCAACCTGCCCGCGCACGGCTCTGGCGTCGGTGGCAATGTCGCGGCCCAGCACGCGCGCCGTGCCTGACGATGGCGCGTGAAAGCCCAGCAGCGTGTGAATCAGCGTCGTTTTGCCTGCGCCGTTCGGCCCCAGCAATCCGATGGCGCGCCCGGACAGCGTGACATTCAACCCGTCCAGAATGCGCCGGGGGCCGAACTCAACGCACAGGTTATTCAGTTCAATGACAGGATTCATAAACGGCTTTGACGGAGTTACTGTTTTTCCATCACCACAGTTTCATCAAGCTCACCGTCAGGGCGCGTATGATGCACGGCAACCGTCAGCGTTTTGCCGTCGCCCGCCAGCGTGAATTTGCGCCTGAACCCCATGCCTTCACCTTTCCATTCAATCACCAGCGAACTGCCTTCCCACCGGGCGCTGCCTTTGGCCGTATTGTCGTCAATCTGAATGTCGGCCTCCTTACCATCGAGTGAATATTTCGCTGTCACTGACCGTTCACCGCCGCCGCCCAGTGTCATCACTTCGCTGATGCTGCCTTCCGTCTGATCGAATTTGATAATGATCGAATCAGGCCCGCCATTCGGCCCGAACTGGCTCTTCTGCGGGTTCATCTTCCAGGTGCCGGTCAGGTTCGGATGGCTCTGGGCAAAGATGGCAGCAGCGCATAACAGAACCAGCGCGGTGATGGCGAAAGTGCGACGTTTCATGTTTGATCTCCCTGGCCGGTTGAATCACCGGCCTGTATTACTTCGCAGATGTGGTTGCGGTCGGAGCAGCAGCGACGTTTGTCTTACCGGCTCTGGTCAGCGTGACTGAACCGTTGATGCCGGCCAGACTGACAGGCGATCCGCCGCTGCCGATGCGTGCGGTGAAGTTGTGATTGTTGTGTTTCTCCTGCATGACGGCATTGACGCCTTCATCACTGAAGCGGCCATTCAGTCCATTGACTTCAAGATCAGCGTTGGCTTCACCGGCAAAGCGCAGCGTGATCGGGCCGTTGATGCCGTTCATTTCAATTCCCTCTTTGCCGAGTTCAGCAACAGTAATCTCAATCGGGCCGTTGATGCCTGAAACTGATGAAGCTGCCGAAGCCTGACCGATGCGCACCTTTCCATTCACGCCCGATACATTGACCGGGCCATCAATCGCGCCACTGATGAACTGACCATTCACGCCGCCGACTTCGAGTCTGACGCGACGCGGCAGCCGCAGTCTGACGCGGGTGCGCACATCGCCTGCGCCTTTCAGCATTGACCACACGCCGCTGACGCGATGTTCATTGCGAATGACGAGGCTGGCGGGTTCAAGCGTCAGCGTCACCGGCTGATCATCAAGCGTCTGCTGCGAGCGCGCTGAACGAACAATATCAATCTGTGCGTTCTGATCATTCGATGTTTCAATTTCAACTGCGCCATTGATGCCGCTGATTTCAATCTGCGCATTTGGCGCAAGCTGGTGCGTTTTATGAATCTCCTGTTTGACGGGCAGGTCGCCGTTTTCATCCGCCTGACTGGCAGCTTGCGCTTCGCGTGTATGATGAGAGACACAGCCGGTAAAAGGCGCGGCAATGCTGATGGCCGCTGCCAGCGCCAGAAAAGTGAACCTTGCAGATGTCATCATGATTTTCCTCTTCGGAGAATGTCTGGCGCCTGAAGCAGGCGCGGTTGCAGAAACGGTTACGCCAGGCGCGGAAATGAAGTTCCAGGCGATTGGCATATCTTCAGGGAATTTTGAGGAAGGTGCAAACGACAGACTGAAAGCAGGCAGGCTGAGTTCGGGTTCAGAGGGTTTTCAATTCAGATGTGCGCAGCATTGAGGCGCAAATGGCGCAGCAGGCGTTTTCTGAAAGTGGCAACTTCGGTTTTCACGCGCGCAGCCGCAACGGGCGGATGCCCGGCTTCCTTTGTGGCTTTGATGAATGTCACATTGCCATTCACCCGCGAAATCTCAACGGGAATGCCGCCGCTGCCGATTTTTGCACTGAAGCTGGAATTGCCGCGCCGCTCAGTCACCGTTGCATTCAGGCCCTTGTCATTAAAGCTGCCGTTGAGGCCGATCACTTCAACATCGGCATTGAGCGGGGTCAGAAAGCGGATTTCAACCGGGCCGCTGATGCGTCTGAGATGAATGCCGCGTTTGTCGGCCTCGCGCACCGCCGCCGTCACTTTGCCGTTAATCTGAAACAGATCCATCGTGCCGACTGCCTGAGCGATGGTCACTTCGCCGTTGACGCTGCTCACCGCTACCAGATCATCAACTTCACCAACTTTGACGCGGCCACTGGTGTGGTAAATGCCCAGTCTGATCTTGCGCGGCAGTTTCAGTTTTGCTCTTGACCTCAGATCATCATTGCCCTGCACCAGATCCCACAAACTGTTATTGCCCTCGCGGCTGCCGATGAACAGGCGATCAGCTTTGCGTTCGATGACGGTGCGACGATGGGCCAGCGTGTTCTGATTGCGCGCTGAACGAACGATGTGAATTTCGGCGGCATTGCCTTCAGTCGTTTCAATCTCAAGCGAGCCATTGATGCGGCTGATGTCAACGCGCGCGCCCGGCGATAATTCAAATGTCTGATTGATCTCTTCCTTGATGGGCAGGTCGGTGTCGTCATTATTCTGCGCGGGCTTTTCAGCGTTTTCATTGGTGCTGGCAGCCGGATGATGATCACTGCTGACCGCTGAAGCCGCACGATTGCGGCTCGCAAAGGAACCGGCGATTTGCAGGCCGATAAAAGCCCCGATCAGCGCCATCACCACAATTGTCATTCTGGAAAATTTCATCCCACTCTCCGGTCGCCTTTTCTTCTCTGACGTAAATCGAGAAACGCCACAATGAAACCCTGAATGCACCACAGAGGACACAGAGGAACACAGAGAGAATCAGATTTGATGTACCTCTGTGTTCCTCTGTGTCCTCTGTGGTGCATTTCCATATTCCAGACTTTCACGGCCTGATTCAAATGCCAACAGACTTTCGGAGGCCTGTCAACACAGGCCTCCGAAAGTCTGTGCGGTCACTGTTGTGCGCTGACGCTTACTGCGCTTTGCCCCTGCCGAACAGGTTGCCGAACATAAACTGGCCAGGCATGCTCAGCAGACTGCCGGGAGTCAGACCGAACGGGCCGTTTTCGGTACTCAGCGAAAAGACCATTCGATCACCGTAGGAGTAAGCATAGGCGAGCATCGCGGGTGTGCCTTCACCGAGCGATTTCATCATCTGCTTCTCCTCTTCGGGCAGCTTGTCAGCGAAACCGCCCATCTGACGCGCCATCGGTGACACGACGCGGCCCAGGTTGTTCCAGAACAGCGCCGAGAAATTGGCGTTGCCATCTTCAGGCAGCGCAGCGCGGAACTTCGCTGATGATTTGAGCGTGTTGCCTGAATCACGATACTGAATGGCGCGCTCAACCATCGCCCGGCTCGGCCCTGAGACAAAGTAACCGCTCACAAAGGCGTAATTCAGTTCGACACCGTAATCGAGCGAACGCAGCGTGTAGAAGGTGCGCCCGCCGACATCGGCTTTCTCCCACGCGACGCCTTTTTTGCCGTGAGTCGCGGCCCACTTGTTAAGTTCGTCAGCGACCTTTTCAAGCGACTGCTGCAGGTGCGCCTGATCGTAAACTTCAAAGACCATCTTCCACGAAGGCAGCGGCACGACCGGGCCATCAATGGCGAAAGCGAATTCGCCGCCGAGCGGTTCGGCCAGATCGTCACGAATGCTCAGGCCGTGTTCAGCCTCGAACTGATGAAGCTGATCGGCAAACTTCGCATCGGTCGTACTGAGCGCGGCAAAGATGTCATCAACCAGCAGCGACGGTTTTTTGACCACGAAGGCCGCCACCACGCTGGCATCAGGCGAGATGAAATCGAGCGCGCCCATCGGGTTCGGCGCAGCCAGCCACGACGCAACGCCGCGATTCGATTCATTGAAAGTCACCACCGCGCGATTGTACGGCTTGCCGTCCTTCTCCTTCAGTTCAGCGATGAAGTATTTGAAGTTGGTCAGGCCAAGCTGCTGCGCGACCGATTTTTCTCTGACTGCGCGCGGGTTGTCAGCGCCTTTGTTCATCTGGCTGGCAATGATGTCCTGCAGGTCAACGGCAATCAGCAACCCTGCGCCTTCGCTGTAAAGGCTGGCAATCGTGTTGTGGAACGCATTGTCAGCGCGGGCGGCGCTCTGCGTCGTGGCGCGTTCGGCCAGATGCCTGACTGCTGCCGCTTCGGGTGAAGCCACCAGCACATCGCCGTTGATCCACGCTGTCAGTTCGCCGTGCCGCTTGTCAGTCGTGTTCGGCGCAGCCGCAGCCTTCAGCGGATCGTCAATGAAGCGGACAACCGAATGTTTTGATGTTTCTTTAGTGTCATCGCCCGGCGCGCTTTGCATCTGCTGCAACTGGCCTTCGGCCCAGGCGCGGAAGCCTGACGGATCGCGCAGTTCAGCCAGCACCAGCGGTTCGCCAAGGCCATTGGTCGTGTTGAGGCTCGCCGCGACGACGATTTCAGAACCGAGATACTGACCAAATTCACGAATGCGTTCGACAGCCTTGTTAACCTCGCTGGCATTGCCTTCCTTCGCCCACCAGTCTTTGAGCGCCGGGTTCTGCGCGAACCGTTCCTGAATCAGCCGGTTCGATTCAGCCAGCGTTTCGCTCAGGTTCGGAATCGCCACATAAAACACGGTGTTGTCCGGCACCATTTCGAGCAGCCGCGTTGAATAACGCAGGCCCGGACGCGGCACGCGGTCAAGATCGCCTTTCAAGCGGCGCAGTTCTTCAAGCATCTGTGCGTAACGCGCTGCGTCGCGGCTCCAGGCAACTTCCTGTCTGACCGGCACGCGTTCGATGCTCTGACTGGTCGTTTCCTGATCGCCCGCGTGCAGGACAACTTCCCTGCCGCTGTAATTGACGTGAACTTCGCCTTCGACCACCGACACACGCGAACCTTTGGTGCCGCTGTTGACCGAGAAGATTGTGCCGATCACAGACACCAGACTGTCAGGCGTGGCGACGAAGAGATGTTTGTTTCGCTGTTTGGCGGCCTGGACGATGATGTTGCCGCGTTCAAGGTGAATCGTCGTGCCCTGGGCATTTTCGCTGACCCAGAATTCCGACCGTTCGCGCATTTCAATCTGCGAACCATCGGGCAGTTTGACGACCGCGCCCGCTTCTTTGGCCGTGCGCAGCCTTTCACCTTTGGCAACGGCTTCGCCGATGGCGACCACTTTGCTGCCGTTGTCATTGACGCGATAAACCGGGCCGCTTGCGGCTTCAACGACGGTGTTCAGAACCTTGAATGAATAAATAAACCGTTCGACGAAGGGCGCAGCCGCAAGGCCGATGCCGACGACCAGCACGGCGGCGATGCCCCAGCGCAGCAGGGCGCGCTGCGAGGCATTCATCGCGGCCAGGCGGCCAGCGAGTCCGCCTTTGAGGGGCCTCGTGTCAGCCGCCGCCGGAAGCCCGGCCTCGCGCAGATTTTTCAGCGCGCGACGGCACGGCAGGCATTCGCGGGTGTGATCTTCAAGCAGCAGGCGACGCGCGCCTGAGAGTTCATTGCTCAGATAAGCAGGCATCAGCGCCTGGAAATCAGCGCAGCCGCTGATCTGAGTGGCAGCCGTATCGTGGTGTTGATTTTCTTTTGCCATGACGATCTGTCCTTCCCTGAGTTCTGTCGAGAGTCTGGCCCACACGCGCTCAGCGGCGGCGTTAATGACAGCGGAATCCGGCGTCTCGTGGCGCATGCCGTCAGTCACCTGGTCAAGCAGTTCATCGGGATTGAAGTTATTGTTTTTCATGGTATGCCTCCAGATATTCGCCGATCTCCTTCCGCAGTCTGGTGCGTGTTCGATGAAGCAGGACACCCACGACGAGATGTGAGGTGCCCATCAGTCTGGCGATCTCGTGATTGTCATAGCCTTCAAAATAGCGCAGCACGAACATCTCAGCCGCGTTCTGACTCACTTTGCCGAGCGCCTGCTGCACGAGCCGCCGCAATTCACGATCCTGATGCAGCGCTTCAGGACTCTGCTTCGGACTCGCCATCAGTTCAGCCGGTTCAACCTCATCAAGTCCGACTGACTGAGCCGCGCCCCGCGCCCGGATAATGTCAAGCGCCGCATTGATCGCCGCCCGCGTCAGATAGGCCGCCGCATTCGGTGAAAATTCCGGCAGCGATTCGCGCCTGACCAGCCGCAGAAAAACCGTTTGCAGCACGTCTTCGGCATCCGAGGCGCTGCCCGTAATGCGGTAAGCCGTGCGAAACACCCGGTCATAATGTTCGCGGAAGAGCGCTTCAAGTTCGACCGCTCCGGCAGCCGGGGCCGTCACCGCAGGCGCTTCGCCCCGGCCAGGCAGGGCGCGTAAATGAGAGGCAGTTACAGTCACGGGATCCTCCTTTTTTCCGTCTCCGCTCATAAAAACGCTCGCCGGTTGATTCGATTAACAAAGGACAGGCAGAAAATAATATTTTACCAGCGCGGGAAAGTCCTGCCTGCTGCGACATTGACGCTGTCCGGCGGCGCTCATAAACTGGCCGCGTTCCGTTAATCCACACGGAGGTAAGGCTGTCACAGGCACTGCCGAATTATCAGCCGGAGATTAAGATGGGTTTGCACTTGTGTGTACGGAAGGGGGTTGCGCGATTTGCCAAAATCGCGCGGCATTCACCAGCGGCCCTTTGCAGGAGCCGCGCGATTTTGGCAAATCGCGCAACACTTATGGTTCCCGTACACTAAACTGCAAACCGGTCTAAGATGGGTTGCGGCGGGCTGAAAGACTGGCAGCGCGATTGCGCGAACTCGGTGAGAACCCGGACAACCTCTGATCACCTGGGAGAATGCCATGAAAAATACTGTTCCCGGACTGTCGCGGCTGGCTTCAATCATCCTGCTGGCCGGACTGGCGGCGGCCTGTTCGACGACTTCAGCGCCGTCACAGGCGGCGGTCAATTCAGCGCCTGCGGCCATCAATGAAGCGAAACTTGTTGATCTGACTTACAGCTTTGACGACAAAACGATCTACTGGCCGACGGCGAAACCGTTCACCTGGGAAAAGGAATCGTGGGGCATTTCGCCGGGCGGTTACTGGTACACCGCTGCGCGTTACGCGGCCAGCGAACACGGCGGCACGCACCTTGACGCGCCGCTGCATTTTGGCAAAGACCGCGCCGCCGCCGATGAAATCCCAGTGTCAAAACTGGTCGCGCCTGCGGTCGTCATAGACATTGCTGCCGCCTGCGAGAAAGATGCTGATTACCGGCTCTCGGTCGCTGATATCGAAGCCTGGGAAAAGGCGAACGGGCGCATTCCTGAAAGCTCGGTCGTGCTGATTCACACCGGCTGGGGCCGGTTCTGGCCGGACAGGAAAAAATATCTCGGCTCGGACAAACCCGGCGACACCGCGAACCTGCACTTTCCCGGCATCTCGCGCGAAGCGGCTGAGCTGATCGCGCAGCGCAGGCCTGACGGCATCGGCATTGACACTGCGAGCATTGATTACGGCCAGTCGAAGGATTTCATCGTGCATCAGGTCTTGTACGGCCAGAACATTTACGGGCTGGAAAACGTCGCCAGTCTCGAAAAGCTCCCGGTCAAAGGTGCTACGCTGATTGCCCTGCCGATGAAAATCAAAGGCGGCACCGGCGGCCCGGCGCGCATCATCGCCCTTCTGCCCTGAGTCCGGCGCGATAAAGATTACTTATGTTTCCCACAATTTTATTCATTTGATTTTATCGCCCGCACCTGCGTATCCTGCCTCACTGTCAGCGCTGATCGGCTGACAAAATCACCAGCGAAGGAAGCGCCATGCCAAAGACTCTGTTCGATAAAATCTGGGAGAGCCACGTCGTCCATCACGAAGCGGGCCAGCCCGCGATTCTTTACATTGATCTGCATCTCGTTCACGAAGTCACCAGCCCGCAGGCTTTTGACGGTTTGCGCCTCAACGGGCGCAATGTGCGGCGGCCCGATCTGACCGTCTGCACGGCTGATCACAACGTGCCGACCTGGAGCCGCTCGCTGCCGATCACCGACCCGGTGTCAAAAGCCCAGGTCGAAACGCTCGAAAAAAACTGCCGCGATTTCGACCTGACGCTTTACGGCCTCGACAGCCCGAAGCAGGGCATCGTGCACGTCATCGGGCCTGAACTTGGCCTGACGCTGCCGGGAATGACGATTGTCTGCGGCGACAGCCATACGGCCACGCACGGCGCGTTCGGTTCGCTCGCCTTCGGCATTGGCACGAGCGAGGTCGAGCACGTGCTGGCGACGCAGACCCTGCAGCAGCAGAAGCCGAAAAACTTTCGCATCACCGTCAACGGCAGGCTCGCGCCGGGCGTCACGGCCAAGGACATTATTCTCTACATCATTCGCACCATCGGGACTGACGGCGCGACGGGTTACGTCATCGAATACGCGGGCGAAGCGATTCGCAACCTGACGATGGAAGAACGGATGACGGTGTGCAATATGTCCATTGAAGCGGGCGCGCGCGCCGGGCTGATTGCGCCGGATGAAACCACTTTCAATTACATCGAAGGCCGCGAATTTGCGCCGCAGGGACAGGCCTTTCAGGATGCGGTCGCTTACTGGAAGACGCTGCCGACCGAAGACGGCGCAACCTTTGACCGCGAACTGACGATTGACGCCGCACAACTCGAACCGCAGGTTTCGTGGGGGACGAGTCCGGGGATGGTGGTTGATGTCACCGGACAGGTTCCGAGTCCCGATCAGATGCCCGATGAAAATTCGCGCAAGGCCGTGCGGCGCGCGCTTGAATACATGGGCCTCGAAGCCGGAACGCCGATCAGCGAAGTCAGAATTGACCGCGTCTTTATCGGCTCCTGCACCAACTCGCGGATTGAAGACCTGCGCGCGGCGGCTTCAATTGCCAAAGGTCACAAGGTCGCTTCGCACGTCAATGCGATGGTGGTGCCTGGTTCGCAGGCGATCAAGTTGCAGGCCGAGCAGGAAGGGCTGGACAAAATCTTTCGTGAAGCCGGGTTCGACTGGCGCGAATCGGGTTGCAGTATGTGTCTGGCGATGAATCCTGATGTGCTGCAACCGGGCGAGCGTTGCGCTTCGACTTCAAACCGCAATTTCGAGGGCCGCCAGGGAGCCGGTGGCCGCACACACCTGGTCAGCCCGCAAATGGCCGCCGCCGCCGCCATCGCCGGGCATTTTGTGGATGTCCGAAACTGGAACTGAGCAGATTGCAGATTGCGGATTTGAGATTGCAGATTGAATTCAGACCATCTGCTTTCTCTGCGCTTTCACGCCGCTGCAATCTGCAATCTCAAATCTCAAATCTGCGATCATGAATCCTTTCACTACTCATACCGGCATCGTGGCGACGCTTGATCGGGTCAATGTGGATACCGATCAGATCATTCCCAAACAGTTTCTGAAACGAATCAGCCGCACGGGGTTTGATGATGCGCTGTTTTATGACTGGCGGTTCAGGGCGGACGGGTCGCTCAATCCTGATTTTGAACTGAATCAGCCGCGTTTTGCGGGGGCGAGCATTCTGCTGGCGCGAGCCAATTTCGGCTGCGGGTCGTCGCGTGAGCATGCGCCCTGGGCGCTCAATGATTACGGCTTTCGCGTCATCATTGCGCCGTCGTTCGCTGACATCTTTTTCAATAACTGCTTCAAGAACGGCATGCTGCCGGTTCGTCTCAGCGAGGCGCAGGTTGATGAACTGTTCGAGCGCACGCGCGCGCAGGAAGGTTATCAACTGACGATTGATCTGGCGCAGCAGACCATCAGCGATGCGAGCGGTTTGCAGCTCAGTTTTGAAGTTGACCCGTTCCGGCGTGACTGCCTGCTCAAAGGTCTTGATGACATCGGGCTGACGCTGCAGTACGAAACGCAGATTGCAGCCTATGAATCGCGCCGCGTGACATTCAGATAAAACAGCCACGACCCGGTACGAATGTTCATGAAAACCGCCTGCTCACGCGCGCGGTACAGTACCGCGACCGTCAGGGAGCGGTTTTCGTGAATTCGTGCCAGGTCGTGGCTGAGTTTCTCTTTTATTTCCTCGCCTTCGCCGTCCTCGCCAGAATCCATTCCGACATTGCATTCAGAGCTGACGGAGAGATTGTCTCTTCGATCTTTTCATATTCGGCAAAGCCTCCGGTCTGCGCGGTCTGAAACAGGTGATTGAGCTTTGGCAACTCAACAATGCGGTAATCACGATTGCCAGCGGCTTTCAGAGCCTTTTCGATTTCGGGCAGGTTTTGTTTTGGCGGAACCTGCAAGTCAAGTGCACCATTGAGCGCCAGCACCGGCACTTTGATTTCTCTGAGCGCGGGGCGCGGATCGTAAGTCAGAAAGTAACGAAACCAGGGCGAATTGACCTGTTTGATCTGCGCGTCCATCGCTGCCGGTGAAGCTTCGGCCTGTTTTCTTTGCGCTTCAGGCAGTTCAGCCAGTCGCCGGGTCATCACTTCCTTCAGCTTT
Organism: Blastocatellia bacterium; assembly: GCA_046331565.1. Lineage (GTDB taxonomy): Bacteria > Acidobacteriota > Blastocatellia > RBC074 > RBC074 > DASRDU01. The sequence goes on along the minus strand of JAXLQP010000001.1, from coordinate 625,957 downwards.
TGCTCAGCCACTGCCGGATCTTTTTCGGCCTTCACAATGGCGAACATTTCAGCCTGAAGTTTGCGATTATCGGTCACTGACTGTTCCGGCGCGCCAGCGGCCCGCGCCAGCAATGTGCCCTGCTCATACAGAATCTCTTCGCCGGTCACGCCCGGCCCGGCCATCAGCACAATAAAGGCCACATCCTTTGATTTCGTCGCCACCAGCGGCGCAATCAGGCCGCCTTCGCTGTGCCCGATCAGACCGATCTGATGCGGGTTGATCTGTTTGTGGGCTTTCAGAAATTCGACTCCGGCCAGCGCATCACTGGCAAAATCCTGGCTGGTGGCGAGCACGAATCTGCCGGTTGATTTGCCGATGCCGCGATCATCCACGCGCAGCACCGCAATGCCCTGCCGCGTCAGGTGATCGGCCAGCACCAGAAACGGTTTGTGACCAAGCAGCGATTCATTGCGATCCTGCGGGCCTGAACCGGTAATCAGCAGCACGGCAGGAAACGGCCCGGCCCCGTCGGGCAGCGTCAGCGTTCCGGCCAGCGTCACGCCGGGCGCATTCGGGTTGGCGTAGCTGACTTCCTCTGCGCGGTACGGGTAAGGCGGCTTTGGTTCCTGTGGCCGCTTCGGAGCTTCCTTAGGTTTGACGCCGCGTTTGAGCGCCAGCGGAAAAGACGCTCCGCCCTGCGAGAATTTGCCTGAGATTTCAGTTCCCTCTTTGTTAAGGACGCCTTCAAACGTGGCCATCAGCCTCTTCATTTCAAATTTCAGCGTCCCGTCCTGAAAGGTAACAGCGTCAACCGGAATGCCACTGGCTCCCTGATCGGGGCTGTCAAGGGTTGCTTTCAGGCCGCCCGCTGCCTCAGCCGTGACGTGCAGCACCAGCGTCAGCTTCGCCGCGCCCACATCCAGCACACCCGACCAGTCGCCAGCAATATTTGGCATGACAGTTTCTTTCTCCTGCGCCGCCGCGCCTGTCAGCAGCGACATCAGCAAAATCATCACGATCATTATTGGTTTGTTCATCTGCTCCTTTCCACCGAAATCAGGCGAAAGCTTTGTTCTCTACTTCCACCCTGATATCAGCGCTCTGCGAATCGTATGGCTCACGAATGCTGAAAGTGAGTTGATATGGCCTGGTCAGAAAATAAAAGGTGCCGCATCGCCTGCTTCCACCTGCTCCAGCAATGCATCGGGATGGCCTGCCATTCTGGCTGCCTCGTACACTTCCCTGAGGTTTGGGCCGCTGCTGACGAGATGATCGCCTTTGAGCGCCACCCATTGCCCGGCATATTCATCAGCATGCTCGCTCAACCATCGTCGCTCGGCTGTATAGTCGTGCATGACGACTCTGCGCACTGATGATCGGGAATTTTCGATGATCGCGTCCTGCTCATTCTGCGCATTGAGAAACTCGCGTAACTTTGCCACATCTTCCGGCGGCAAGGCCCTGACCTGCGACAAGACCTGTTCGTATGTGACTTGTGACATCGCTTACTCCCCTAATAGTTCGTTCATCGCATCTGCTAACAATTGACGGCGCGCCGTCAGAAAATCTTCGTACCGATCAAGCTCCCAAAGATTACGATCCATTGGAACAAATTGCGCTTCCAGCCGTGATGGATCGTGGACGGCGATTTCTGTCAGATAGTCAGCGGGGTTGCGCGCAAGAATACGACGATTTGCTTTCTGCCCCAGAAAGGCAATATTGGCAATTTCATCGCGCGTGTATCGGTCTACACCGCGCGCATTCAGGTGTTTTTTCGGGAAGATATGGTGATACTCAATGTTCTGATCCTCAGCGAAAGAGTCGTTGCGGATTTTGATCCCTTTGAACCAATCCCTGGCGTCATTGCGTACCACAGCAAGCCAGGCCAGCGGAAAGAACGGGCTGCTCATACCGGATCGTTCCAAGTCCTGGCTACTGATTTTCGGTTTGCTGCGAAGGTCACGCAAAGTCAGTTCCAGAAGTCCCTCAATATTTTCACAATTTATTCCGAGAACAGATAAATCCTGATTCAACGTAGTTTCAGATGTACCAACGTAACGAGAGAATGAATTTGCAAGCAGGAACCAGCGCCGTAATATCCGCTCTTCATCTCCTGAAAGCTGTTGCCGCTCAGAAAACACTATGGTCAAAGGGATCAGACTAAATTGTGAAGGCAGAAATTCTGAACCAGGGATGCCAATATTGCCCTCAACGAAATCCAGCGCCAGCCGCAATCCTTTTTCCGTTTTCTTCCAAGCGCGCTCAATTTCTTCTACCGGTCGCTCCCAGAACGCCTTGAGATCACGAAAGCGACTTTGCCTTGTGGCAGTTGAAATGAGCGAACGCATCAGAAAGCGCGTATCCAGATCGAAACCACGTTCTTCACAGGCATCTTCCATCTGCTCAAATGGCCCAACAATACTGCCCGGCAATTTCCACGCCAGACGTGCCAATGCCAACTCCGCTTCGCGAAGCCTAGTTCCCCCTGAGTTCACACGAATGAAAACTTCAGTTACGATTTCCAGATCATCCTCTCGCACGATTTCGACCGGATATTGATACTCGCGGATAGCAGAAAGATTCTTCAATCTCTTATGGATTTCCCGCTCCGCTTCACGATCATCTGCGACTATTACACATGCATCCTTGAGGCCATACAAAACATCCAGTTCTGTCAATTCTTCGGTTAATAACTGTGTTACATCCAGCCAGCATGGGTCAGCCGAATTACGCGGCGAATATGGTTCGAAAATCTCACTGATAACATTGAATAAAATATGATCCTGCTTTGGTGTTGTAATATCGAAAACCCGCCCCAGAGAAGTCAGGCGCTGTTGCCCATCCAGCACAATCTTTGGAACAAAATCAGGGCGGACATTTCGACCGAGATTGGTTTTCATGTCTTTGAAAATAATTTCCTGCTTTGTGTCCCAAAGAAGAATTGAGCCTGTAGGGAACCCCCGATAAATGGAATCCATCAGCTTTGCAATCTGTGATCGTTTCCAGACGTAACCGCGCTGAATTTCCGGGATGCGAATGCTGCCCTGATTCATTTCCGAAATAAGTTCTTTGATCTTGAGAGGATTACCGATCATACCTTTTTACCTTCGCATTTGGGGTTGATAAATATTTTAATCAGGCAAGTTGGAACGCCTTTGTCAGAAAGCAAACACCTCTGCCGATTCTTTGTGTTTACTTCGTGTGACTTCACAGGGAAGCATTTGTTCGGAACCGACATTTCATCGGTCAGGCAGTTCAGGCAAATGTCCCGCGTCTGATGAATCGCCCTTCGCCTGCCTGCCCTTTCCATTCACCATTTTCCACGATTACGCGACCGCGCGACAGCACGACTTCCGTCACGCCTTTGACCGTCCAGCCTTCATAGGCGCTGTAATCAACGCGCATGTGATGCGTCGCGGCGCTGATGGTCTGCTCCCGGTTCGGGTCGAAGATCACAATGTCGGCGTCTGAACCAACGGCAATCGTGCCTTTCTTCGGAAACAGCCCGAAAATCTTTGCTGCCGCCGTTGAGGTCAGTTCGACAAAACGATTCAGGCTGATGCGGCCCTGCACGACTCCGTGATGATGGATCAGGCTCATGCGGTTCTCGACGCCGGGGCCGCCGTTCGGGATTTTGCTGAAATCATCGCGGCCCAGTTCCTTCTGCTCCTTCATACAAAACGGGCAGTGATCGGTTGAAATCACCTGCAGATCATTGCCGCGCAGCCCGCGCCAGAGCATCTCCTGATTTGCCCTGTCGCGCAGCGGCGGCGTCATCACATACTTCGCGCCTTCAAAACCTTCCTGTTCGTAATAGCTGTCATCGAGCAGCAGATATTGCGGGCAGGTTTCAGCAAAGGCGGGCAGGCCCAGATCGCGCGCGGCCTGCACTTCCTTCAGCGCATCGTGACAGCTCAGATGAACGATATACACAGGTGAATTCGCCATCTCGGCAATGGCAATCGCGCGATGCACGCCTTCGGCCTCAGCTTTCGTCGGTCGCGTCAGCGCGTGATATTTCGGAGCCGTGCGGCCTTCGGCCAGTGCGCGTTTGACCAGCACATCAATGACCACGCCGTTTTCAGCATGCATGCAGATCAGCCCGCCCGCTTCGCCTGCCACTGACATCGCCTTGAAGATCGTCCCGTCATCAACCAGAAAGACGCCGGGATAAGCCATAAACAGCTTGAAGCTCGTCACGCCCTGACTGATCATCGCCTTCAGTTCAGGCAGCCGTTCATCAGGCAGGTCAGTGCAGATCAGATGAAAGCCATAATCGGTCGCGGCTTTGCCTTCAGCTTTGGCAAACCAGGCATCAAGGGCTTCGTTGAGCGCCTGGCCTTTGTACTGCACGGCAAAATCAATAATCGTCGTCGTCCCGCCAAACGCCGCCGCCCGCGTCCCCGTCTCAAAATCATCGGATGAAGAAGTGCCGCCGAACGGCAGATCCATGTGCGTGTGCGGATCAATGCCGCCGGGAATGACGAGCTTGTTCGTCGCGTCAATCGTCCGATCAACCGCGCCGACGACCGATGACAGGTCTTTGCCGATCATCGCCACTGTTTCGCCGTCAATCAGCAGATCGGCGGTGTATGAATCAACTGCGGTAACAATATGGCCATTTCTTATCAGAGTTCGCATTGTTCTCTCCGATCATTTCCTCCACGAAGCCACACGAAGATTCACGAAGTAAGATCAGGCGGGTTCGTGTAATGTTTCAATTAACAAGTCGTTTCCATTCAAGTCTGCCGCGACTGCCGAAGTTGATCAGCACTCCGACACGGAAGCCGGTGGCTTTGAGGTAATTCAGCACCTGAGATTCCTCTTTGCTCGACAGTCTGTCCGGAGCTTTCAGCTCAACAATAATTTGCCCGTAGCAGATCAGATCAGCCTTGTATTCGGTTGGAAGTTTCTGGCCTTTGCAGTGAACTGGCAGTGGCTTCTCAGACTCAAAAGGAGTTTTCCGATTCAACAACTCAACCTTCAGAGCCGCGTAATAGACAGCTTCCAGAAAACCATGCCCAAGCTCGCTGTGAACTTCCATGGCGGCGCCGATGATGGCATAAACTTCATCCTTCAGGATCAACTCTTTTTCTTCCTGCCCCATCTCACACCTCCAGTTACTTTCCACGAAACCACGCAGAATTTCACACTGAGTTGTCTGTCTTTCTTCGTGAATCTTCGTGTGGCTTCGTGGAAGAAAATCATACCGCAGCGAGAGACTCATCCAGCGCCGTCACCAGTTCATCCATATTATCCTTAGTCGCAATCAGCGGCGGGCCGAGGCGGATGACGTTGCCGTACAAGCCGCCTTTGCCGATCAGGACGCCGCGTTTTTTCGTTTCGTCAAAGACCTTCAGGACGGCCTGCGGGTGCGGCTCTTTGGTTTTGCGGTCTTTGACGAATTCGAGGCCCTGCATCAGGCCCATCCCGCGCACGTCGCCGATGCAGTCGTATTTTTCATACAATCCCATCAGCTTTTCGCGCAGGTAATCGCCCACGACTCTGGCGTTGTGCGCGAGGTTTTCGGTTTCGATGACTTCAATCGTGGCCAGCGCGGCGCGCGATGAAACGGGGTTGCCGCCGAAGGTCGCAAAGGTCAGGCCCGGCACGGCGTCGGCAATCTCTTTGCGCGCAATTGTCCAGCCTATCGGAGTTCCATTCGCCATCCCCTTGGCTGAAGTCATAATGTCCGGCTCAACGTCCCAGTGTTCGATGCCGAACCACTTGTCGCCGGTGCGGCCCCATCCGGTCTGCACTTCATCGGCAATGAACACGCCGCCGTACTGTCGCACGATGGCGACGGCTTCCTTGAAATATTCTTTCGGCGGGACGATGAAACCGCCCGAACCCAGAATCGGCTCGGCCATAAAAGCCGCGACTTTGCCCGAAGTCGAAGTCTCAATCAGTTCCTTCATATCTCTGGCGCAGGCCAGATCGCATTCGGGATAGGTCAGTTTGAACGGGCAGCGGTAACAGTACGGCGCAGGCGCCTGCATATAACCGGGAACCTGTGGCGGCAGGATGCGCCAGCTTCCCTGGCCCGATGAAGACTGCGCGGCGGCGGTGCGACCGCTGTAGCTGTGGCGCAGCGTGATGATCTCTGAGCGCCCGGTATAAAGCTTCGCCGCCATCGTCGCGGTTTCATCGGCTTCGGTGCCGCTGTTGGTGAAAAAGCTTTTCTCAAGGCGGCCCGGCGTGATTTCGGCCAGCTTTGCGGCCAGTTCAGACAGCGGTCGGCTGGCATACAGCGTTGAGGTGTGGCTGACCTTTCTGACCTGATCAATGATGGATTCGATAACGTGCGGGTTGGCGTGGCCGACGCTCGTGGTCAGCACGCCGCCAAAACAGTCGAGATATTTCTGGCCGCTTTCATCCCAGATGTACATGCCTTCGCCGTGATCGAGCGCGACGGGTTCCTGGTAATACATCGTGACGGCAGGAAAGAGATAGTCTTTGTGTTTTTGAATCGTATCGGGCAGCGTCTGCTTTGAATCATTCATGGACGATGGCTCCCTTTCATAAACGAGGCTTGTGGATTTAGTCTTGCTGTGCGCGCATTATGTCATTCTGAATCGAACCACTCAATATAGAAGGGGAAAGCACCGGCGGGCTGAACCGAATGCCGCCGCCTGCTGACGCGCGCGGTACCGGCCCCGCAGAGGATTGCTGAGCGAAGGAGGAATCATTGATCGAAATCACGTCGCCGCAACGCAACGCCGATCAGTTGCCTGCTGAGGCGCGGGCTGAAATCAGCTTCATTCTGCGGCTCGGTCGCGCGCTGCATCTGAATGGTTATCCGGCTTACCGGCTGGAAGAACTGCTGGCCAACGCCTCAGAAAAGCTCGGCCTGAGCGGGCAGTTCTTTTCGACACCGACTTCGATTTACTGCGGCTTTGGTGAGCTTGACGAGCAGCGCACCTATCTGATTCGCATCGAACCGGGCGATGTCAACCTGGGCAAACTGGTTGAACTCGATCAGGTCACCTGCCAGGTCGTCAACGGTCATCTCTCGCCCGCCGCCGGATCAAAAAGAATTGAAGAGATCAGCAGCACGCCGTCACCGTATGGCCCGTTTATCAGAGTCGTTTCGTACAGTCTCGCTTCGGCGGCTTCGGCGCGCATCATCGGCGGCGGCGGCAAAGAGATTGCCGTTTCAGCCGTGATCGGAGTGCTGATCGGGCTGCTGCACCTGCTCTCAGGCCGGATCAATTCGCTGAGTTTTGTCCTGACGCCGGGCGCAGCGTTTCTGGCTTCACTGTTTTCAGGTCTGCTCAGCCATCAGTTCGGGCCGTATTCGGTCTTCAATGCCACGCTGGCGGGACTGATTGTGCTGCTGCCCGGCCTGACGCTGACAATGGCGATGGCTGAACTCTCAACGCGCAACCTGGTATCGGGCGTTTCGAGATTAAGCGCGGCGCTCGTCGTGCTGATCGGCATGGGCTTCGGCGTTGATGTTGGCAGCCGCCTGGCAATTGTGCTGGCCGGAGCGCCGCGCATCGCCAATCCGTTAATGCTTCCGGCGTGGACTGAATGGATTGCATTGCTGGTGCTGCCGCTGACTTTCACCGTGCTGTTGCGCGCACACCTGCGCGACAGTGTGTGGATCATCATGACCGGCCTGCTGGCTGTTGGTGCGAGCCGGTTCAGTTCGCTCGCGCTCGGTCAGGAACTCGGCCCGTTTCTGGGCGCGCTGACGGTTGGTGTTGTCAGTCGTCTTTATGCTGAACTGCTCAAACGGCCTTCGACGGTGACGCTGATTCCCGGCATTCTGCTGCTTGTGCCGGGCAGCATCGGCTTTCGCAGCATTATTTCAATGCTTGATAATCAGATCGTCCCCGGCATCGGCACCGGGTTCGGAATGATCCTGATGGCCATGGCGCTGGTGACGGGCGTGCTGACTTCAAGCCTGATCATTCCGGTGCGTGAGCGATGACATTCACGCTGAAAGACACGAAGGCTGATGATAAACCCGCGCTGCGGCCCGACCCGGCTTTGACCTTTCCACTCTTTACCGTAAACTGAAAAAGCACGGTTGCTAACCTGATCCATCATCTTTTTCCCGGAAATCGCCCATGAAAAAAATCTGTTCACATCTGCTGGCTCTGACACTGACGCTTCAGTTTCTGGTTATCACTGCCGTTTCAGACACGCGGCCCGCGCCTGAAGATCGCGGCGCAAGCGGCCTGGCGCTGACTTTGCGACGCCTGCAAACAATCGCCAGTGTGTTGCACACGGCGGCGCATCCTGATGATGAAAGCACTGAACTGCTCGCTTTCCTGGCGCGCGGAATGGGTGCGCGGGCTGCTTACCTCGCGCTCAATCGCGGCGAAGGCGGGCAGAACGGGATCGGGCCTGAATTGTGGGAAGCCCTGGGCGTGCTGAGAACTGAAGAACTGCTGGCGTCGCGCAAGATTGACGGAGCCGAACAGTATTTCACGCGGGCCTTTGATTTCGGCTTTACGCGCTCGGCGCAGGAGACTTTGCAGAAATGGAACCGCGAAGAACTGCTGGGCGATATGGTGCGCGTCATTCGCACGCTGCGCCCGCTCGTCGTGGTGAACGGCTTCAGCGGCACAGCCGGCGACGGTCACGGTCAGCATCAGGTTGCGGGACTGCTCACGCCCGAAGCGATCAGGGCCGCTGCCGATCCGAATCGTTTTCCCGAACAGATCAAAGCCGGGTTGCAACCCTGGCAGGTGCTGAAAGTTTATGGTCGCCGCTTCGGCAATGTGCAGGGCGCGCGCGCTGAGTTTGATGTCGGCGTGCTTGATCCGGTGCTGGGCCGCTCTTATGCCGAAATCGCCGCCGACGGTCGCAGTCGCCATCGTTCGCAGGATTTCGGTCAGATTCAGCCGCGCGGCCCGCAGGTGCGCTCATTCCCGCGCCTGCAAAGTCTGGTGCAGGTGCCTGAAATCGAAAGCTCGCTGTTCACCGGACTTGATACCAGCATCGCGGGCATTGCGAAGTTTGCAGGCAGTGACGGTGCGCGCCTGCTGCCTGCGCTCAATAAAATCAAAGACCTTGCGGCCCGGGCGATGGCTGAGTATCGCATCGAACAGCCCGTGCTGATTGCGCCGCATCTGGCCGCAGGGTTGCGCGAAGTGCGGATGCTGCGTTCATCGCTTGACGGCCTTGACGCGGTTTCGCGGGCGAATGTGGACACGATGCTCGCGCGCAAGGAACGCGAATTCAGCGACGCGCTTGCACGCGCGCACGGCGTCATCGTTGATGCCCTGAGCAACACCGAACTCGTCACGCCCGGTGAAAACGTCGAAGTCACCACCAATATTTACATCGGCAACGGCTGGCACAACGGCGAAGATCCGACCGGCAAATCAGTCGCGGCAAAGGTCAGCATTCCCGCGCCTGCCGGATGGAAGATTGAAGAGATCGGGCCGGAAGCCGAATCAGCGAATCCGCAGCCTTTCTTTCGCAATCGTGAAAAGGCCGATGTGACGACGCGATTCCGCGCTGTCGCGCCCGACAACGCCGCGCCGACGCAACCTTACTGGCTGACAAAGCCGCGCACAAAGGATCAGTTCGACTGGGACGATTCGATGCCGCAAACTCAGCCGGTGACGCCGCCGCTGCTCAACGCGCAGGTTGAACTGACACTGAATGGCGAGCGCGTCGTCATCACGCAGCCCGTCGAATATCGTTTCTCTGACAAAACCTTTGGTGAAATTCGCCGCGAACTGAAAGTTGCTCCGGCGCTGACGCTCAACGTCAGCCAGTCGCTGCTGATCGTTCCGGCCTTCGGCGCTGACCGCACACGCGAACTTTCAGTTGAAATCACGCACAATGCCCGCCGCGCCACCAGCGGCACAATCAGACTGGTCGCGCCGTCAGGCTGGAAGGTCGAAAGCGACGCGCGCCCGCTCGCCTTCACGCGCCAGGGCGAAAAGACTGCGCGCACCTTTCGCGTCACGCCGCCCGCAAACGCCACCGGCACCTTTGAACTCAAAGCCGTCGCTGAAGCCGACGGACGCGAATACGCGCAGGGCTACACAAAGATCGAATACCCGCACATCGAAACGCGCTTCATCTATCATCCGTCGGCAGTGAAGGTGGAACTTTTTGATGTCAAAGCGGCGAACGGTCTGAAGGTCGGTTACGTGATGGGCAGCGGCGATGACGGCCCCGAAGCGCTGCGGCAGCTTGGCGTCAGTGTCAAAGTCATCAGCGACGCCGAACTCGCGTCAGGCAATCTGTCAGCGTATGACACCATCGTGCTTGGCATTCGTGTTTATGAAGTCAATGAAACCGTGATTGCCAACAACAAACGCCTGCTCGATTACGTCAATAACGGCGGCACGCTGATCGTGCAATACAACAAGGGCGAATATTCACGCGGCAACTTTGCGCCGTATCCGGTAAAAATGGACGACCGCGCCACGCTGCGCGTCACCGACGAAACCGCACCAGTCAAAGTCCTCGCGCCCGACCATCCGCTTTTCAACTGGCCGAATAAAATCACGAATGAAGACTGGAAAGGCTGGGTACAGGAACGCGGCCTCTATTTTCTGAGCGAGTGGGACAAACAGTACACGCCGCTGCTCGCGTCATCAGATGATCCGGGCAAAGAGTTGCAGGGTGGCCAGTTGATCGCCCAGTACGGCAAAGGCACTTACATTTTTACGGCCTACGCCTGGTTCCGCCAGTTCCCTGCCGGAGTGCCGGGCGCTTTTCGTCTGTTTGCGAATCTGGTGAGTCTGCCGAAATACAATGCCGCCAGAAAGAAATCGTGATGATTACAGCGTTTTTCAAACGAGTGAACAGGTGGCACGCGCAGGATGCACGTGTGGCGAGACTGCAAACAGGGCCAGGATGACCATGCCGCACCCGGCTCACCTATTTGAAAACCGCTGTAATTCTCAGGCCAGGCGAGGGATGAGAATGGTGCAGTTCTCAGGCCGCGCCCGGCCAGACTGAAATTTGCCATTGCGTTTTCCTGCGGCAGTGCAGGAAACTCAGCCGTCGGCCAGATCTGATTTGCCCCGTCATTAGAACATACCTTCAACGCCGGATGCCGGGTCTGTGGACACGGTCAGGATGATCGTGCCACCCCGCCAAAAAGAAGCTATGCCACCACGAAAAAGAACGCCTGACAATAACGCCGCTCAGTCCGGCGTGACTGACTACCGCCACACCTCAGCCAAACGCAGGAATAATCCTCCGGCGCGGCTGGCAGCGGAAAACCCGGTGCCGATGATGGCGAAGATTGAGTATGCCTACAGCCCGCACCGCGTGCCCGCGCTGCAATTCGACCCGGACGGCGGGCCGGATGCGGTGCAAAAGCTGCTTGCGGAGGCGCGGGAGCGGACTTTGACGGACGACGAAGTGAAGACGCTGACGGCGGCGTTGCAGGCGCAGGAGCCATGGCTGGAGTGGGCGGGCAAACGCGAACAGCGCACGCTACAGGTGGACCCGGTCGCGCTCCACATTCACGAGCGCGTCTCGGCGCAGGCCATCCTGAAAGTCGCCGCCCGCGAAGACGCGCAGCGCGAACTCTTCGCCGACCCGCAGCAGGCTTATCACGAAGCCGTGCAGTTCTATCAGCACGACGTGGATTGGTCGAACCGCCTGATTCTCGGCGACAGCTTGCAGGTGATGGCGAGTCTGGCCGCGCGCGAAGACCTCGCGGGCAAGGTGCAGATGATCTACTTCGACCCTCCCTACGGCATCAAGTTCGCGTCCAACTTTCAGCCCGAAATCGGCAAGCGCGACGTGAAGGACAAAGAACAGGACCTGACGCGCGAACCGGAGATGGTCAAGGCCTACCGCGATACGTGGAATCTCGGCATTCATTCGTACCTGAGTTATCTGCGTGATCGGCTGGTGGCGGCGAAAGAGTTGTTGGCGGATACGGGGAGTATCTTTGTGCAGATTAGCGATGAGAACCTGCATCGGGTGAGAGGTCTACTTGATGAAGTATTCGGTTCCGAAAACTCCTGCGCGACCATAGCCTTCTCAAAAACCTCCAGCCAAACTAGCGAGTTGATTCCAGCTACAGCAGATTACCTGCTTTGGTATGCAAGAAGTAAAGAGGTCGTCAAGTTCAAGCCTATTTTCGTTGATAAAACTGTCGGCGTAGAGGGAGCAGCATCATACAACTTTGTAGAAGTAAACTCTGTCAGGCGTCCGCTAAGCTCAGAAGAAAAGAAAGGAGGGACGCTTCCTATCGGAGGAAAGAAATTCCGTGTGAGTGACTTGACATCGCAAAGACAGGGACGAGCATCCGGGCCTGGTAGCGCGATGTACTATGAGGTTAGCTTTGCCGGGACTGTTTTCAAGCCTAGCAATCAGAGAGGGTGGACGACTACTAAAGAAGGGATGTCACGTCTTGCTAAGGCTGATCGCCTTTTCGCACGGGAAGGGAGCCTTGGCTATTTACGTTACCTTGATGATTATCCTGTTTTCCCTCTGAGTAACACTTGGGTAGATACATCGGCGGGGTATAACACAGAGAGGCTTTATGTAGTGCAAACAATGGAGCGAGTAATCCAGCGTTGCCTCCTAATGACCACCGACCCCGGCGACCTCGTGCTCGACCCGACCTGCGGCAGCGGCACGACGGCTTATGTCGCCGAGCAGTGGGGACGGCGGTGGATGACCATTGACACGTCGCGCGTGGCGCTGGCGATTGCGCGGCAACGATTGCTCACGGCGAAGTTTGAGGCATACCGTTTGCTGGGGGGGGGGGTACGTCAAACAGCCCGTCCGCAGGCTTTGTCTACAAGACCGTGCCGCACATCACGCTCAAATCCATCGCGCAAAACACCAACCTCGACCCGATCTTCGCTCGGCATGAGCCGATTCTCGATGCGAAGCTCGCGGCCTGCAACGCGGCGCTCACTCGCGTAGATTCCTCGCTCCGCGCCAAACTCAAAGCCAAACTGCTCGCCAAACAGAAGGCCGAAGGCAAGAAGGCCGTCACCGAGGCCGACCGTCGGCGGTGGGAACTGCCCGCCGGAGAGTGGCGGCATTGGGAAGTCCCGTTCGACACCGACCCGGACTATCCGCCCGACCTGGCCGACGCCGTGACCACGTACCGGCAGGCGTGGCGGGCGAAGATGGATGAAGTGAATGCCTGCATCGCGGCCAACGCCGAGCCGGAAGAGTTGGTAGATCAGCCGGAAGTTGTCCGGGGCGTCGTGCGCGTGGCGGGGCCGTTCACGGTCGAGGCCGTGCAGCCGCCCGAAATGTCGCTCGGCGAAGCGATGCAGTTCGGCGGCGAGTTCGACGGCGGGCCGGAAGAGCTTGACGAGACGTTTGACGGAGAGCCGACGACGGGCGTGACGGTGCGGATGGTCGAGACGCGGGCCGAACACGAGGCGCAGAACCTTGAAGCCTACCTCGAACAAATGCTGCGCCTGCTGCGGACGGACGGCGTGCGCTTCCCGAACAATGTGCAGATGAAGTTTTCGCGGCTCGACGCGCTGACCGGCAACGCGAGCGCGCTGCACGCCGAAGGCCGCTGGGTGCGGGCGGGTGACGCGGACGACGACGCGGACGGGCGCGCGAATGTCGCCGTCACGTTCGGCCCGCAATACGGCCCGGTGACTTCGCTGCAAGTCGTCGAGGCGGCGCGCTCGGCCATCCGCAATGCGTATGACGAACTCGTGATCGCGGGCTTCAGCTTCGACGCCGACGCGCAGGCCGAGATTGAAAATTACAGCGGCAAGAAATTGCGCGTGCATCTCGCGCACATCCGGCCCGACGTGAATCCGGCGATGAGCGGGCTGCTCAAGGAACAGCCGGGCAGCCAGCTTTTCACCGTCTTCGGACAACCGCGCACGCGCGTGGAAGGGCCGGACACGGACGGCGAATTCACGGTCGTGATGGAGGGCGTGGACATCTACAACCCGGTGGACAACAGCATCACGCCGACGGGCGCGGAGAAGGTCGCCGCGTGGTTCGTGGACGGCGATTACGACGGGCAGACGTTCTGCATCACGCAGGCTTTCTTTCCCGACAAAGGCGCGTGGGAGAAGCTGAGCAAGGCGCTCGCGGGCGTGGTGGACTCGGCGCGCCTGGCGGCGTTTTCCGGTACGGTCTCGCTGCCCTTCCCGGCGGGCAAACATCGCACCGTCGCGGTCAAAGTCATTGACCCGCGCGGCAACGAGGTGATGAGCATTCACAGGCTGGGAGGCGGGCGATGAAGGAACAGCAACTTCCCATTCAGCCGGTCGAAAGGCCCATTCTGTGCAGCCCGTTTGAAGAACCGGATCAATACTGGTTTTACAAGCCCGACACAGGGCAGATGACGAAAGTGCCGGGGCGACGCAAGGCGGGTTACTTTTACAAGACCGAGAGTGTGGCGACGGGACAGGCGCGGCTCTTCGCCGAAGAGAACTTTGATGAATTGACGCTCGTGAATCTGCTGCGCGAGGACGTGAAGCGGTGGCGTGAGGCCGGGTATCGCGGGGCATCGCACGTCACGAAGGAACTGCTGCGCCACTGGGCCGACAAAGACCGTCACCGGCGACTCTTCTTCTGTCAGCGCGAGGCCGTCGAGACGATCATTTATCTTGCTGAATTGCGGATGCCCGGAAAGTCGGCGCACACGGGTTTTCATAACTTTCATTTGAGCGATGACGACTTGCGCCGGATGCTGCGGGGCGAGCGGCCGGCGTTTCAGACCGCGACTTCGACCGATTACTTTCCGACGCTGGTTGACCGTCCGGCGAATGCGGGCTTGCTGCCGCTGATTCGACTCGGGTGCAAGATGGCGACCGGGTCGGGCAAGACGGTCGTGATGGCGATGCTCATCGCGTGGGCCTTCTGCAACCGCGCGCAGAACCCGCAGAGCGCGGAGTTTCCCAACGCCGTGCTGGTCTGCTGCCCGAATCTGACGGTGAAGGAACGCTTGCAGGTGCTGCGGCCCGAACACGCGGAGAATTATTACGCGGCCTTCGACCTCCTGCCGCTCAAGTATCGTTCGCTGATGCAAAGCGGGAGCGTGCTGGTGACGAACTGGCACGCCTTCACGCCCGAATCGGAGCACAAAGAGGGCGACCGGACTTACGCCGTCGTCAACAAAGGGCCGGAGACGCCGACGGACTTTGCGCGGCGGCTGCTCGGCGAAATGTACGAGCGAATGCCGCTGATGGTGCTCAACGACGAAGGGCATCACTGCTGGCGGCCCGCGCCGCAAGCCGATGCCGAAGAGTTGAGCGGCGACGAACGGAAAGAGTTTGAGGCGGAGTTGCGCGAGGCGACGCTGTGGGTGGACGGCCTCGACCGCTTGAATAATGCCGGGCGCGGCGGCAGACCGGGCGTCGGGCTGTGCGTGGACGTGTCGGCGACGCCGTTTTACATTCAGGGCAGCGGCTACCCCGAAGGCCGCCCGTTTCCGTGGCTCGTGTGCGATTTCGGCCTTGTGGACGCGATTGAAAGCGGCATCGTCAAAATCCCGCGCCTGCCCGTTCAGGACACGACCGGCAGGCCCGACCCGAAATACTTTCGGCTGTGGGAGGCCGTGAAAGAAGGGCTGAAACCGGCAGAGTTGATGCCGGGCAAGTCGAAGAAGCCGCGCCCCGAAGTCGTCTACCGCGAGGCGCAGGGCGCGTTAACGCAGATCGCCGGGCAGTGGGTGGAGCGGTTCAGGTACATCGAACAGGCTACGCCCGGACAGGAGCGCGTGCCGCCGGTCTTAATCATCGTCTGCGACAACACCGACATCGCGCAGGTCTTTTACGAAAAGATCAGCGGCGAGCGCGAAGAAGAGGTTGTGACCGAAACGGAAGTGGACGAAGTTCTGGCCGAAGAAGAAGGCGAGGACGATGCGCCGCGCAGGAAAGCGAAGGGCGGCAAGCCGAAAAAGCGCACTGTCTACGGGCCGGGCGAAGTCTTTCCCGAATACTTCTCGAACAGCCCCGCGCGCAAGCATACTATCCGCATTGACTCCAAACTGCTGGCCGAAGCCGAGAGCGACGATCCGAACAAGAAGAAGCAGGAGGCCGCCGAAGCGTTGCGCCGCATCGTGGCGACGGTGGGCAGGCCGGGGCAGCCCGGCGAGCACGTCCGCTGCGTGGTTTCCGTTTCAATGCTCACGGAAGGCTGGGACGCGAACAACGTCACGCACATCCTCGGCCTGCGCGCCTTCGGCAGCCAACTTTTGTGCGAACAGGTGGTGGGCCGGGGCCTGCGGCGGATGGACTACACGCCGGTCAAAGACCCGACAACCGGCAAGGAACTACTCGCCGAAGAGTACGTGGACGTGTACGGCATCCCGTTCTCGGTCATCCCGTTCAAGGGCCGCCCGACTTCGCAGAAAGCGCCTGAAGACAGGCCAAAACAACACGTCGTCGCCCTGCCGGAACGCAAGCATTTTGAGATTCGCTTTCCGAACGTCGAGGGCTACGCCTTCGCGCTGAGGAAGAACGTCATTCGCTGCAATTTCGATCAACTCGTGCCGCTGAAACTGGAACCGAGCCGCGAGCCGACGGCGACGTTTCTTTCGCCGCAGGTCGGCTACAAGGAAGGCGTCGCCGTGTCGCAGTCTTCGCCCTTCGCGTATGTTGAGCAGAACCGCGAGCGATACTACGAGCAGACGCACCTGCAAACGATCAAGTTCCAGATTGCGCGGCTCGTGATGGAGCAACTGCTCGGCTACGACGGGCAGCCGACCGACAAACGGCGGGCCGTGCTGCGGCTGCAATCGCGCCATCAACTCTTCCCGCAGGTCTACTCCGTCGTGGAGAGCTACATTCATCGCAAGGTGGATTTTCAGACCTGCGACCCGCGCGAACTCGGCCTTGAGCGGTACGTCAGGCCGCTCGTCGAACGCCTGCGCGACGCCATCGAACCGGACGACGCAGCGGGCGAAGCGCCGCTGCTGCCGCTGCTCTACCGCTACAAGCCGATGGGCACGACCGCCGACGTGGACTTCAAAACAACGCGCCCCTGCTTCGCTACGCAATTCAGCCACATCAACCAGGTCGCCGCCGATACGGGCAAGTGGGAGCAGAGCGCGGCCTTCCGGCTTGAGCAAGGCTGCCTGCGCGGGCTGATCAGGTGCTACGCTCGCAACGACGGCCTGCAATTCCGCATTCCGTATGAATACCTCGGCGTGACGCGCCACTACGAGCCGGATTTTATCGTCGAACTAAGCAGCGGCGTCCGGATGGTGCTGGAGATCAAAGGCTACGAGGATGAGGAAACGCGCGCCAAACACGGCGCAGCGCAACGTTGGGTGTCGGCAGTCAACAATTGGGGGCAGGCGGGCCGCTGGGCGTTTCACATCTGCCGCAACCCGCAAACGCTGGAAAGCGAACTGGCACACATCGCCACAGGTAAAGGATAACCAGCCTGAGCGCAGCGCCGGATTTCACATACCGACTCTTTGTCCTACAACAGCTATCAGATGGATGAACCGGTGGCAGGCACATCCTGCCACCGATGCTGGATCGGGCGCGTGTGGGTGACATGATCAGGATGACCGTGCCACACTTCGTGTCAATTCATGGCTCGTCTTACTTCTGTTCACTGCCAGCCCTGATTCATCAACGTGCCGCATACTTAAGTTTGAAATCATTCACGCGCTGACAGGCTTTCAGTTCAACCGTCACATTCGCGGCTTCGGCATCCTTGCGCAGTTTTGCGCGTCCGGCATTGTCCCACGCCTGCGGGCGCACGGGCTTTTCATCCGATTCATCATCAACTGCACGCGCGAGCAGCAGGTAACGGCCCGGCGCCAGATGGCTCAGGCTGAATGCGCCATCGCTGTCAGCTTTCGCTTCGGCATAACGCAGCACATTTTCAGCCGCCTCCTTTTCAGCCGGAACCAGAAACACGCGCAATCGCGCGGGCAGTTTTGCGCCTTCGGCAGCGGTCACTCTGCCTTTCAACTGAGCGCCGCCGGAAGCAATCGTGACATTCACGCCGGACAATTTTTCACCGCCCCTGAGCAGCAGGCCGCTGCGCCCGATGTCCGTTGCCGCTGCGCCATTCGCACCGGGCATCGTGATGGTTCTGAGATACCAGAGGTCATCGGGCAGGGGCGATTCAATGCGGTAACGACCGGGCCTGAGGCCGCGAATCTGGAAAGCGCCCTTTTCATCCGGCGCGCCGGTGTTCTGAGGCAGGCCCCACTGCATTTCGGTTTTTTCAGCGGGTGCTTCGCGGGCAGCTTTCAGCATCACTTCGTCAATCTGAAATTCACGGCGGCTTTCGCATTTCTGCGCGTCCGGCTGTGGTTTTTCAATCACGATGATTCCTGAGAGCGAAGCCAGCGGGGCGAGCACCAGATCAACGCCGGTCGCATCGCGTCCGCTGATGACGACGCGACGCGGCGGTGAGGCCAGCGAGGTTTCGTCATTCGCTCCGCCGCGCGTGGCGACGAGTTCGTATTCACCATTGGCTACGCCGTAAAACGCATAACCATTCTGATCACCAACCGGCGGAATAAATGTCGAAGCGATCACCACTCCGCTCGATGCCTGCCGCAGATTGATTGAGGTCACCGACAAAGCCACGCCTGAAGTGCCGCCCGCAGGCGCTCCGGTGACTTTGCCGCTGATGGCCGAGCCGCGTTCGGCGCGGTAGCGAATATCAATGCCGCTGACCTCTTCGCCGCTGCGTACTGTGATTTCTGAAGCGGCATCGCGGGTCGAGGACGGATGATAAATCGGCATGCGCGCATCGTAAGGCGTCATCCGCACCGAAAAACCTGAGCCTCCGGCAGAGATGACATAAGCGCCTGGCGCCAGCCCGTACAGACGATAAACGCCGCGATCATCGGTCGTGCGGCTCCCGATCATTGACGCGCCAAAACCGGAAGCGGCTGTCACCGGGCGACCATTTGCATCGCGCACCCGCATGGCTCTGACCTGCACGCCGATTACCGGATCGCCGCTGTCGCTGGTGACTTTGCCCGTAATCACGCTGCCCTTCATCATCGTGATCGTCACTGACTCACCGAGGTAAACATAATCGGGCTGTCCCGGATCGAACAGGTCAACGGCGCGATTGTCAGCAGTCATGACATAACCCGGCGCAGTGGCGGTGACGAGATACGGCGCAGGGTCAAGGCCGTCTGCCTGAAAGTTGCCCTCGTCATCGGTGACAATGGACATGCGCCCGCTCAGCATGCGGCGACCACTGCCGATAATGTTGATGCTCGCGTGCGGAATCGGGCGGCCATCATCGCTGACGACGCGCCCGGTAATCACGCCCGTTGCGCGCTGGCCCGCAGCAATGCCGCCGCAAATCATCGTCAGCAGAATCAGCAGCAAGGTCTGCAATGCTCTGTTCATTTGTCACCCTCCTTCTTTGCCAGATCCAGCACCAGCGTTACCGGCTGATCGCCGCCCGTGACGGTCACAGGCTGCGAAAACGGAGGCAGCGTAAAGGGCTGATCACGATTGAAATTCATCAGCCCGAATCTCAGTTTGTAATTGCCCGGCGTAAGACCTTCAATCGTGAACTGCATCCGACTGTCAACTTCGACTGGCATCACTCCGGCCAGACCACTCGCTGCGCCTTCGCGGGTCGGAATGACCATCAACCTGACGCCCGGCGGCAGCGCGCCGTTTTTGATTTCAACTTTTCCGGTAATCTTCGCCGTGCCGTAAGCAAAGACCACGCGCACACCGCTGACGTTGTCGCTCGCGCTGACTTCCAGATTTTTCACTTCAGCGCCGTTGTGTTCGATGCGCAGCAGCGAAAAGCCTTTCGGCGCACGGAACAGGGCCGCGTTGATCTGCACGCGGCCAGGCCGCACGCCGCTGATTCTGAACGACCCATCGGGATTGATTGAGGCATTGCGGCCTGGCAGGGTGATGGCCTGCTGCTCGCTGCCCAGGGTGCGAGCCATCAGTTGAATCTTTGACAGACCGGCAATCACCGCCGGGTCGGTCGCGCCTTCAACGACGGCCTGGCCGCTGATCGAAGCCCCGCGATACATTTTGATTTCGACTCCGGCCACGTCGCCGCCCGTAACTTCAAAGCTGACGGATTCGCTGTAAAGTTCGCTCGCCTGGATATTCATCGCCGAAGCCTGATACCCGTTCGGCGTCAGCCCTTCGAGCCGGAATTCACCCAGCGAATTGGTCGCTGAACCGCCCGTCCCCGTCGTTCCAAATCCGTTTTTATTGACGCCGTAAAAGATCATCACGCCCGGCACCGGCTGCCCCGTGTCACCATCAATCACGCGCCCGGTCACAGTGAAGCCTTTGGTTGCGCGCGCCAGTCTGATGTCAACGCCTTCAACGGTTGCGCCGCCGCTGACTTCAATCACTTTCGCCTGCGCTTCCTCGACGGCATCAGGATGAAACGTGCGACGGTAATAGCCACCCGAACCACCGAACCGCACCATCCCATCGTCCGCAGCCGAACCGGCAGCGATGAGATAACGTCCGGGTTCAAGTCCGAACAAACGATACGCGCCGCGATCATCGGTTTCCCACTGCGACAGGCCGGGCATCTGCGTATTGATTCGTTTGCCACTTTCATCCAGGCGAAAGGCCGACACGCGCTCGGCCACGACCGGCCTGTTATCGGCATCAACGATTCTGCCCGTAATCACGCCGCCGGGCTTGAGCGTGAAGTTAATGTTGTCAATTGCTTCGCCTTCGGCCACCGTCACGGATTTGCCCGCATTGAAGGGCGCGCTGCTTTCGTCCGGGATGACATAAGCCGGAGCGTAAGCCGTCACGCGATAACTGCCCGGCGCAATTCCGGTCAGGCGGTAACGACCATCGGCATCAGTTACGGCAGTCATCGGCGGCGACTGACTGCTGCCCGTGCCGCCATTGATGTTGATGACGAAGCCTGTGGAATTGTTCGCCACCAGCAGGACTTCAACCCCGGCCACGCCTTTGTCGCCAATGACCACGCGGCCACTGATCGCGGCATTCGCCCTGACGGGCGTCTGCGCCGGAACGATGACTGGCAAAGCTGCCGGAATAATCAGTAGCACAATGCGCAAAAGATGTATTTTCATTTGAGATGCTCCATGCAGCGCGACCCTGATGTCAGGTCATTGCCATTCTCTGAACCAAATCGGGACCTGCAGCAATGGAACACGAATTCACCATCGAGGGGGCATCAACTCTGTTGTCTCTGTGAACCTCTGTGATCTCTGTGGTGAATTCGTGTTCCATTGTTACCTGTCCCGATTCAAACAGGAAACCAGACTGAAGAAGCAGGCCACACCCCCGTAGTAACGAATTCATTCGTTTTGTTTTGAAGCCTGTAGTTTCGGAGACAAAACGAATGAATTCGTTACTACGGGGGTGATGCGAGTATCCTTTACGACGCACGGCCCTGATGTCAGTTCATTGCCGCTCCCTGCACTAACGCACCGCATACTTCAGTTTGAAATCAGTCACGCGCTGGCACGGTTGCAGCTCAAGACTGATGTTTGCAGCTTCAGCCGCTTTTCTCAGCTTCAGACGTTCGGCATTGTCCCACGCCAGCGGGCGCGCAGGCTTTTCATCCGATTCATCGGCATCAACGGCACGAGCGAGCAGCAGGTAACGGCCCGGCGCGAGGCTGCTGAAACTGAATGCGCCATCGCTGTCGGCTTTCGCTTCAGCATAACGCAGCAGATCGTCAGCCGCTTCCTTCGCCGCCGGAATCAGAAAGACGCGGACACGTGATGGCAGCTTTGTACCGGCAGCGATGACTTTGCCTTTCACCTGGGCTGCGCCTTCGGCCACCACGACGCTCAGGCCGGTCAGCTTTTCGCCGCTTCTGAGCGTCAGCGGTTCGCGGTTGAGATTGTTTGCCGCTGAAGCTTTCGTTTCACTTCGCGCGACTGATTTGAGGTAACAGCACTCAGACAGAATTTGCGCCCTCAGTTGCCAGCGTCCCGGCAGCAGGTTGTTGAAGCTGAATTCGCCCTGCTCGTTCGGACTCTCGCGCTGCGGTCGTAAAGTGTAGAACGTCTCCAGGGCCGGACGGTCTGACTGCTGGCGCTCAAGGCCGATCAGCAGGTCTGACAACTGCGCCGCGCCGGAGCCTTTGCAAACATTGTCGCGGCTGTCAGGCGGCAGCGATTCAAGCGTGACCTTTCCGGCCACTGAGGCCATCGGCAGCAGCAGCAGTTCAAGGCCGCTGACATCACGACCGCTGACCGTGATGCGGCGCGGCGGCGACATCAGGAACTGTTCGCGCACCTGTGCCGTGGCGAAAATTTCATACTCGCCATCGCTGACGCCGTAAAGCGCAAAACCTGCCGGCGCGCCGGGCATCACATTTGCCGCAGCTTCACGGCTGCCCGTTGTCGCACTGGTCAGGACAATCTGGCTCCACAAATTACCAGCCGGTTCACCGCCATCCGCTGATTTGACCATACCGCTCACGACCGAGCCGCGTTCATTGCGCCAGCGAATATCAATGCCGGTCGTTTCAGCGCCCGCCTGCACGCTGATTTCAGCGGCGTTGTCGCGCACGGCTGACGGATAGTAAATGCGCCCGGCAGTGCTGTAAGGATTCAGATAGCCCTGGCCGCTGTCGCCTGCGCTGACCAGATAAGCGCCGGGCAGCAGACCGTAGATGCGATAGATGCCGCGATCATCGGTGATGTCGCTGTTTCCTCCTTGTGCAATCAGTTCAGTGCGGCCTGCGGCGTCGCGCACGCGATGCGCCTGCACGGGCACGCCGCATAACGGTTCACCTGCCTGATTCAGCACGCGCCCCGTAATCACGCCGCCTCTGATCAGGCGCACTGTGACTGATTCACCGGCGTGACAGAGCCTGCCGGAAAAAGCATCTTCGCCCGGTTCCGGCACGTAAGCCGGAGCAAAAGCAAAGACCTGATAAAGACCGCTGGCCGGAACCTCGGCTTTGAAGTTCCCTTCGGCGTCGGTCATCGCCAGCGTGTTGTTTGCCCTGCGATTTGCTCCGACCAGACCGACTGAAACAGTCGCATTCGCCACCGGCTGCCCTTCATCATTGATGACGCGCCCGGTGATTGATTTACTGACGGCGGCGCGCGGCGCTTCCTGAGCAGCAATCGGCATCAGCGCACAGGCGCAGGCAAAACCACAGGCCATCATCAGTCGCAGCTTGTTCATTGCCGTCGCTCCTTTTCATCGGGCTTTGCGTTCAGATCAACGTCAATGGTGATTTCCTGCTCGGCCTGCCCGCTGATGGTGAAGTTTCTGGTGATGGGTCTGATCGGCGCTGAAGCAACGCCCGGCCTGTTCGGAAAGATGCGGATTGTCAGTTCATATTCACCGGGCGACAGACCTTCCGCAGTGAAAAGGCCGCGCATATCAACCTGCAACTGCTGTGATGAGGTTGTCCAGTTGACTGCGCCGCGTCGTCGCAGCAGTGCCATCATTTGCAGACCATCAGGCAGATTGCCGCCGTTTACTTTGACCTGCCCGCGCAGCTTTGCAGCGCCGTAAATCAGCACGACGCGAATGCCGTTCAGTTGCTCGCCAGCGGCGAGTTCCAGCCCGTCGGGTTGCGGCGCGCCGTCGCGTTCGATTCGCTCCAGCCAGTAGCCTTTCGGCGCGTTCCAGGTATTGAGATTGACACGCACCCTGCCGGGCTGCATTCCGCTGACGCGAAAGTTGCCCTGCGGATCGAGCTTGAGCGCCGCTGACCCTGGCGCTGACAATTCCTGAGTTTCAGTAAAAGCGTAAAGCTGAAGCTGCGGCAGCTTCGCCAGCGCTGCCGGATCGGCTGCGCCTTCGATGACCACCGTACCGCTGAAACCTGCGCCGCGATGCACTTTGACTTCAAGCCCGCTCACGTCGCCTTCGGCAATTTCAAAGGCCGTCAGATCGCTGTAATTGTCGCCTGCGCTGCTGCCCTCACGGCTGAACGAAGCGAACACGCCGTATTTGCCGGGCGGCAGTCCATTCAGCCTGAATTCACCCTGCGCGTTTGTAATGGCTACGCCCACGCCGTAGCCACTGAGTTGTTTTGCATCAGGCTGAAGCGGGCCGTGTCCGATGTTGACGCCGGGCACTGGCCGCCCTGATTCGGCTTCGATGACGCGGCCCTGTGCCTGAAATGTCTTCGCCGCTTCGCGCAATCTGATGTCAGCGCCGGTGACTTCGCTTCCCGCTTCAAGCTCAATCACCCGCGCCTGCGTTTCATCTGTCGCGTCGGGATGCCACGTCTGCCGGTAACGCCGCCGACCATCGTTGAAGAACCAACTGTCATCGTTCTTATCCATCCCCGCGCTGACCACGTAACGCCCCGCAGGCAGACCGTAGATGCGATAAATGCCGCGATCATCAGTCACGCGCATCTGCTGCAAACTGAAACTCTGCCTGTTGCTCCTTTCATCAAGCCGGGCCAGTCTCACCTGTTCAGCAATCAGCGGTCGGCCTTCAGGATCAGTGATTCTGCCGGTAATCACGCCGCCGCGAATCAGCGTGAAATTAACGTCGCTGAGCGTTTCACCATCGGCCAGGCTGACCGCGCGACCTGAGTTGCCTCTGCTCGTTTCGCCCGCCACGACATACGCCGGTGCAAAAACAGTCACGCGAAACTGACCTGCCGGAACATTCGCCAGGCGGTAACGCCCGTCTTCATCGGTTGAAGATTTGATCGGCGGCGCATTATTGAGCGGCCTGCCCGGCTGATCTGAAGTGAGCATGACCGTCACGCCGACGACAGCTTTTTCGCCAGTCGTGACGCGGCCTGTGATGACACCCGTAGCTGTTTTGGGCCATGACTGAGCCAGCGTCATCACCGTCACGACGCCGGAGAGTGCAGCGACCAGGATAAGACGAATACGCACAGGCACTGCTCCTTTCAGAAAGTGGGGAGAAAGCCGGTTGAGCGTTAACTGTTGCTGAGAGCTGCTGAGTCGGCGCGATTGTATGACTGACCAGCAATCACTTGCAACATTACAGGCCAGCAAGGAGCGCAGGCGTCCCGCCTGCCTGTGTTTCGATCAATGCACCTTTCGCGGAATACAGGCAGGCGGGACGCCTGCGCTCCTTGTTTGTCTCCCTGTTTGTTCCTTGTTTGTTCCTTGTTTGTTCCTTGAAACGGTTCTGACCCGGTAGTAGCATACGGCCTCTCAACAGGAAGTCTTTCATCAGGCGTTCAATTCAACTACAGCATCAGTCAGCAACAGCCGGTCGGACGTTTCCTGCCCGCTTCAGTTCGGAAACCTGCCCGGCTGTTCGCAATTCGGAGAATCACCAGCATGCACCGCACTCGTCTCTTTCCTGCCCTGTTCTTTCTTCTGCTTTTCATCACCGGCGTTTCAGCTCAGGACAAGCTGCTGACGATTGATGATCTTTATGACCCGGCGCGGCGCGTCAATTTCACCGGCACGCTGCCACAGATTCAGGAGTGGCTCGATGATGCGCATTACCTGCAACGCCGGGATGACCAGTGGCTGAAGGTTGAAGCCCTGACAGGCCGCACTGAACCTTTCTTTGATTCCGCCCGGATGGAAGCGGCACTGACAAAGCTGCCGGGCCTGAGCGCGGATGATGCGAAACGAATGGCGCGCGGGCCGATGATTCTGAATGCCGCAAAGAACGCCGCGCTGATCAATTACGCCCGCGATCTGTTCTATTACCAGTTCGGCAGCGACGCGGCGGTGAGGCTGACGAATACTGCCGATGAAGAAGTCGGTGAGGAATTCAGCCCCGATGGCCGGATGGTTTCTTACATTCGTGATTACAACATCTGGCTGGTTGATGTCGCCACGCAGAAAGAACGCTCGCTGACGCTGGACGGCAACAGCAAACTTTACAACGGTCGGCTCGACTGGGTGTATCAGGAAGAAGTTTACGGGCGCGGCAATTTCAAAGGCTACTGGTGGTCGCCCGATTCAACGCGCATCGTGTACCTGCAACTCAATGAAACCGGCGTCAGAGACTTTCTGATTCCCGATCACATTCAGAATCCGCAGCACGTCGAAGTCTGGCCGTACCCGAAAGCCGGTGCGCCCAATCCCGGCGCGCGGCTCGGCGTCGTCAATGCCGTCGGCGGCGAAACGCGCTGGGTTGATACGTTCAAGTATCAGAGCGTCGAACCGATCATCGCCAAAGTCGGCTGGAAGCCCGACAGCAGCCGCGTCGTTTACATCATCACCGACCGCGAACAGAAATGGGCTGATGTCAATTTCGCTGATCCGGCAACGGGCCGCAGCGAAACGGCCTTTCGTGAAACGTCAGGCCCCTGGGTCAATGCCGAAACCATCGAACTGCCGCGCTGGCTGAAGGATGGTTCGTTTCTGTGGGCGAGCGAGCGCACCGGCTGGAAGCACATTTATCATTACTCGTCCGACTGCAAACAGGTGCGCCCCGTCACGGCTGGCAAATGGGAAGCGCGCACGCTGCACGGCGCTGATGAAGTGAATGGCTGGGTTTACTTTTCCGGCACTGAACGCAGCCACATCGGCGGCGACGTTTACCGCATCAGGCTTGATGGCAGCGGCCTGCAGCGCCTGACCGAAACGCCCGGCACTCATAACGCCAGTTTTAATCCGTCATTCACCTACTTCGTTGACGTGTGGAGCGACGTGCAGACGCCGCCGCAGGTCAGGCTGCACGCGGCTGACGGCAAAGTGGCGCGCGTCATCGAAGAGAACAAAGCCGACGCGATGAAGGCTTACAAGCTCGGCAAAACTGAATTTCTGAAAGTCAGAACGCGCGACGGTTTCGAGATGGAAGCGATGATGATCAGGCCGCCCGATTTTGATCCGAAGAAAAAATATCCGGTCTATGAATTCACCTACAGCGGCCCGCACTCACCGAGCGTGCGCAACGCCTGGAGCCGCGATTTTATGTGGCATCAGATGCTCGCGCAGAAAGGTTACATCGTCTGGATCTGCGACAACCGTTCCGCGAGCGGCAAGGGCATCGAATCGGCGTGGCCCGTTTATCGCAACCTGGGCGAACTGGAACTGCGCGACCTGGAAGACGGCGTGGCGTGGCTCAGACAGCAGCCTTACGTTGACGGCGCGCGCATCGGGCTGCACGGCTGGAGCTATGGCGGCTTTATGACTTCGTTTGCGCTGACGCATTCGAATGTGTGGAAGATGGGCATCGTCGGCGCGCCCGTGACCGACTGGCGGTTGTACGATTCGATTTATACGGAAAGATTCATGGCGACGCCGCAGAACAACCCTGAAGGTTATGACAAAAGCTCAGTCATCAAAGCGGCGGGCAATTTGTCAGGCCGGATGCTGTTGATTCACGGCACGATTGATGAAAACGTGCATATGCAGAATTCGATTCAGTTCATTTACGAGCTGCAAAAAGCCGACAAGCTGTTTGAGTTTATGGTCTACCCGAAATCGCGGCACGGCATCACCGACCCGCGCCTGGCCAGGCACCTGCGCGAAACCATGCTGAAATTCATCCTTGAGAATCTGTAGGGTTCGGTTACAGTCCGGGAATCACACAAGCCGAGACATTTCATCGTGCGATGGACGCGCGCCGCAGGGGTGAATTTAATGTTGTCATACTCTGACGGATTACGTTATAGTCACCGCCGTCCGGTCGAAACACTCAGCCCTGAGGGCTTTGACCGGGAACCTTTCCGGTTCGGCCCTTCGCCCCGCCAGAGCCGTACTGACTGATTCTGAACTGTATAAATCGGGTGGCCCGCCAACAACCCAGCGCAGTCCCCCCAGTTCTGCCCTTCTTCATGACTACACGAATTCTCTTCGTTGAAGATGACCCACAGGTGCGCCGGTTGCTGCTCGAAGCGGTGCGGAACGAATTTGAGGCTGAGGCTGTCGAATCAGCCGAAGCGGCGATTGAAGCGCTCACCCGCGAATCCTTTGACATTGTTGTGGCCGATCTCAACCTGCCGGGCATGTCCGGCCTTGACCTGCTGCCACACCTGCCGCGCCTGCGTCCGGGCGTGATCTCAATCATCCTCACCGCTCACAGCACGATTGATACAGCCGTTGAAGCGATGAAGCGCGGCGCTTCTGAATTTCTGACCGAACCCGTCACGCCCGAAGAACTGCTTGGCGTGTTGCAGGTTGCGGCTGAGCGCGTGTCGCGCAAGGCCTTCTCCTCGCCCGGCGGCGTGTCAGGCATCAACATCATTGCCGAATCAACCGCGATGCGCGCCGTCATCGAACAGGTCACGGCCATCGCGCCTTTTAATACAACCGTCCTTGTCACCGGCGAAACCGGCACGGGCAAGGAGATTGTCGCGCGCGCGCTGCATCAGCATTCACCGCGCCGCAATCGCCCGCTGGTAGCGATGAATTGCGCGGCAGTGCCGGAACAACTGCTTGAAGATGAACTGTTCGGGCACGTCAAGGGTGCGTTCACCGGCGCGCAGAATGCCCGCGAAGGCCGCTTTGAGCAGGCCGACGGCGGCACGCTCTTTCTGGATGAAATCGGTGATATGAGTCTCGCGCTGCAATCAAAACTGCTGCGCGTGTTGCAGGAACGCGAATTTGAAAAGCTTGGTTCATCGCGCACCACCAGAGTTGACGTGCGCATCATTGCCGCCACGAGTTCTGATCTGGAACGGCGTGTGAACGAAGGTTCGTTCCGCGCTGACCTGTATTACCGCCTGAATGTCGTGCATCTGCGGCTGCCGCCGCTGCGCGCCCGGCGTGATGACATCAGGCCGCTGGCTGAAAAGCTGCTCGAACGTTTCTGCCACAGCGCCGGACTGCCCGCCAAAGCCATTGATGCCGAAGTGTTCGAGGCGCTCAGCAAATATCACTGGCCCGGCAATGTGCGGCAGTTGCAGAACGCGATGGAACGCGCCGCCGCGCTCTCAGGCATGGCAACTGTCATTCGCCTGCACGATCTGCCCGAAGAGATTCGCCAGAACTCAGCGCATGCCTTCGGTCTGGTGTCAGGCGGAATGAACGCGGCGACAAACAGTACGCCAGGTTCATCAGGCACACCGGCAGTCTTCATTCCGATGACGATTCCCGAAGGCGGCGTCTGTTATGACGACATCGTGGCCCGCGTTGAGCGAGAACTGCTGCTGCAATCGCTCAACAAAACCGGCGGCAACAAGGTGCGCGCCGCGCGGCTGCTGCAAATGAAGCGCACGACCTTTTCTGAAAAACTGAAGCGGTTGCAGATTGACGATTCCACCGCTGACGAGAACGAAGAACCACAGGCTCAGGCCAGTTGATCGCACGCGACCGCCTGGCTGCGCCCGTCACGCAGGTACGCACTGACGCCGCGCCGTTTCTGTTCCACTTCACGCGCCGCCGCCGCCGCCCGGTCACGCGCCACCACGAGCAGCGGTCTGGTCTGTTCATCCTGCATCAGAATTCCGTTGATGAGCGAAGCGGCCCGCGAGGCCGCTTCGCTCTGCAGCGCACTGTCAGCGGTTTCACCCAGCCGTTCGCGCATTTCGGCAATCTGCCGGTGATAGACTTCCAGCCGTTCACCGAGTTCCGCGCGCGCCGAGACGACCCGCATCAATTCCTCAAAATCACCGTTGTCGGCCACTGCCGTTTCGCGGCGCGCCAGTTGAAGCAGCGCCTCCAGATCGGCGCATTGCGCAATCAGCAGATCGAGCAATGAATCAGCCTGGGCTTCGATGGCGTTTTTGTGCAGCATAAAACTATTCATCCGGTCTGGAGTTGAAGCGGCAGGACTCAGCTCTGACCGGCTCAGATCACAGCTTTCAATGTTCCGGCTCTGGCGGGCAGGCTGCTCAGGCCAGCCATTCCGGCTTCCGCCTGTTCCGTCTGACTGGCGATGGTGGCCCACGCATCACGCACGGGCGACAACTGATCAGCCGCCTGCCGCATCAGCGCGGCATCAAGCTTTGCGCTGCCCCGCAACGTCAGCGCCGTGACACCGGCATAAAGCGCATCAAGCACGGGCGCGACTTCACCGCCCTGTTCAAAATCGAGAATGGATTGCAGGTAACTGACGATGTCGAGGGCGCGGCTGGTGTGTTCCGATTTCGCCACCAGGTCAGCGGCTTCGATGTCAGCGGCAGCCATCAGCAGAAATTTGATGGCTCCGTCATACAGCATCACAACCTGCTGCAATTTGTTCTGCTCGGCATTGGCAACCCGGCTGTAAGCGGTCAGTGCGTTGGATCTGCCAGACATTTTTCAGCTCTCCCGATAGGTAGTCACGCGATTATTCGCCGTGAGGTTTGTCGTCAGGCGCAATTCACATATCGGCATTCCTGAGACTAGGCTTGAGGCAGACGCGGATTCATTCGCTTACTCGGTCTTCTTTTGCAGCGAATTCAGAATACTGGTCAGCGAGCTTCCCTGATTGTTGAGCTGATTGATGGCGGCATCAGCCGCCGCATACTGGCGACTCAGCGAATCGCGCAGTTGATTGACGCGGGCCAGTTGCTCGGTGACTGACTGAGAGATGCGTTTGATCGAATCCTGATAACCGCTGATCGCGTTCTGCACGAGGCCGGTGACGCTGTCGCTCAGGCGGTTGTAGCTTTGATAAATGCTCGTGGCGAGGCCTGTGTCTGATGAAGTTTTGCCCGCGAGCAGCGCTTTGACATCGGCCTGGGAATCAGTGATCGCTTTTGCCAGCGCGGTGTCATCGAGCGTCAGCCTGCCGTCCTTGTCACGGCTGATGCCGATCTGCGTCAGGTTTTTCAAGGCACCGCCGTTGCCGTTTGAATCAGCGCCTACGGCTTCGCGCACGGCCTGCTGCACCGAACGCAGCGTCGCGTCACCGACCAGCACGCCTGAGGCATTGCCGCTGCCGTCTTTGGCATACTGCGCCAGAATGAAATCCTGGACATCGTTGTAAGCCGAAACGAAGTTGCGCACCTTCGAGGAAATGTCTCCGGTGCCGGTGCTGATGCTGATCGTCGAACTTCCGGCAGACTTGAGGTTGAAAGTGACACCGGCAATGGCGTCTGAGACGGTGCTGGTTGAGCGGGTCAGCGCCAGACCATTAATCGTGAAAGCGGCGTCGAGATCACCAAAGCCGCTCGTGACATTCAGCGAGGTCAGCGCCAGATCAGCCTGGGTGCCCGTCGTCGTGGTTTCGATCAGTTCCACCCGCCCGGCAGCGCCGGTTTCATTTGAATTGAGCACCAGCTTGAAATTCGTCCCCGTCCCGTCGGTGTCAACGACGGCGGCGCTGATTCCGGCTCCGGCATTATTGATGGCGTCGCGCAGCCCGGTCAGCGTGTTGCTGGATGAATCAATGGTGATGGAAGCGCCGGTCGCCGCGCCGCCCTTGCGCAATTCAAAGGTGGCAGTGGTGGCGCCGCCCGCCAGCACGGCGGATGAAGCTGATGAATAAACCCGTGATGACTGCGTCAGGCTCGCAGCCAGGCGGCTGACAGTGAGTTTGTAACTGCCGTTCGCGGCTGAAGTGGTGGCGCTGGCCGTCAGCACGGAAGATTCCGAACTGGTCACGTCACGCGCGGTGCCGAGATCATTTGCCGACAGGGCCTTTGCCGCCGCCGTCAGCGTCACCAGCTTGCCGTTGAGCGCCTTGAGCGCATCGCTGCGTTTGCTGAGCGTGTTGCTGCGGTTCTGCAACTGGGCGATGGGCTGTGAACGCTGCGCCACTGCCGCATCAACGAGTTTGCTGAAATCAATGCCGCTGCCCAGACCACTGAAGCTGACAGCCATTTGATTACCTCAGGTGCGACGGCGCACCGTTTCATCTGACAATCCGGTGACCTGCCTGGCGATTCTGTCCGGCCCCCGGAACAGGTCAGGCCGGGCCAGTCCTTCAGGCCTGCTGATTCACGATGTTGCCCTGCAATTTGCCGAGCGCCGCCGACAGCTTCAACGAAGCTTCAGACGGAATCTGGCGCACCGGTTCACCCGTGTTCTGATCAATCATTTCAATGACAATCGAACCGGTGTCGTCATCGCGGCTGAATTTGAGAGCGATATTTGATTCGCTGACGGCCTCGCTGATGGCGCGCACGGCAGCTTCGACTTCCTCACGGCTTTTCGACGGAAAGGTGATGGCATCGGGCGGGGCAATATCCGATTGTTCATTTGCGGCAGCAGTGGTCGTGCTGCGAACGGGCTGCACTGGCGAGGCAGCCTCAACGCGGCTGACGCTGAAACCGCTGCCAGTGCCGTTGCTGGCGCTGATCAAAGGTTCAATACGCATAAAGCCTCCAACGCTTGAAAACATCTCCAAACGATCCTGGGCGAGCCTTCATTCGAAAGCTCGCCCGAGGACTTGTCTGACTGATTACGGCGTCAATCCCGCTGCGGTCAGTTTTATCTGAGCAGTGAGAGGACAGCCTGTGACGCCTGATTGGCCTGCGCCAGCGCGGCGACACCGGCCTGCTGCAGCACACTCAGACGTGAGAGGTTGGAAGCCTCAGCCGTGACATCCGCATCGCGGATGCGCGACTCGGCAGCCTGGAAGTTGGTCACCTGTGAGGTGGCCAGGTCAATGGCCTGCTGAATCCGGTTCTGTCCTGAACCCACCGTGCCCTGCACTTTGCCGAGCGTGGTGATGGCGCTCTTGAGCGAATCAAGCGCCTTTTTGGCGCCCGCTGAACCGGTCGTGACGGCTGCGGTCGCGCTCTGCGCCGTAACGGTCGGCGCGCCGAGCAGCCGGTCAGCCGCCGCGCCCGTGCTGGTTTCAGCAATGCTGTAGCTGAAGGTGGACTTGCTCGACACGATGTTGATCGCGGAGGTCGCGGTAGTGTTGGTGTCCACTGCTGTAATGCCCGCATCGCGCAGCACCTGGTTGTTGTTGATGGCAGCCTTGAGCGTCGCCGCGTTGGTTGCTGCCGTTGCGCCGGCGCCACCCGCCACGTTCAGCGTCACCGTCTGTCCGGTGGAACCAATCGTGAAGGTCACGTTCTGATTGGCCGCCGCCGTGTTGCTGGTGGCCGTCAGTTGCACATTGTTGGCGTTTGACGAATAGCGAATGTCATTGGCCGCGGCACTGACGCCGGTCTGATTGGCCGCCGCCTTGTCAGATGAGACGGTGAAAAGTCCCGACCCGTTCAACTGCAGTTTGCCGGTGGCTGAATCAACCGACGCGGTGATTCCCGCCGCCTGCAGGCTGGCATCGCTGTTGATCTTGCTCAGCGCCGTGGTGGTCGTGTCACCGGCTCCGAGCGCGACGGTGATGGCGCTGTTGAAGGTGCCGTCGGATTTCTGAGTTTTGAAGGTCAGCGTTTCAGCCGCCGTCAGCGTCGCCGTGACATCACGAAAATCAATGCCGCCCGAAGCCGTCACGCTGCCGGTTGAAGAGATATTCAGCCCGTTCAGCCCAAGGCTGGTGGCATCCACCCGGTTGGCTGATCCTGACAGATCAATCGAGATGCCATTGTTGGTGCCGCTGGCCGCAAACGAATCGCTGCCGCCGCCGATGATCGTCGTCAGTGACTTGTTGTTCACGCCGCCCGAAGTCAGGCCGATATTCTGCGCCTGCCGGGAAATTTCATTCAGCACGTTGCTGAATTCCTGCTGCAGCGTGTCGCGGTTGCCATTGAAGGTATCCGAAGCCGACTGTGAAGCCAGCGTCGCCGCGCGATCCAGCAGGTTCGAGATGGTGTTGAGTCCGCCATCAATGATCTGCAAAGTCGAGAGGCCGTCGTTGGCATTGCGAATGCCCTGATTGAGCACGGCAATGTCGCTGCGGTACTTGTTGGCAATGGCCAGTCCGGCAGCATCATCACCTGAGCTGTTGAGGCGCAGACCTGAAGACAGGCGCTGCACGGTCTTGCTCAGTTGTGAGCTGGTGGCGCTCAGGTTGGCCTGACCGCTGAGTGAAGTGAGATTATTGAGCAGTGATACTGAAGGCATAGTGTTCCTCCCTGAACGGTAAGTGCATTGGCGTCCGTGCCGCCGCAGAATTGAGTGTCAGGAACAAATCGCGCGCTGCGTTTCGTCCCTGCCATCTTATCGAACCGGCAAACTCAGAACTTTAGCTCTCAGCCCTGAAATTATTGCGTTTGATCAACCTGACCGATTGTGCCGACATCAGCCGAACAGGATTGTTGTTTTTTCTGATGTTCGCCTCGGCGACGATTGAATCTGTTCCCGGCCCGCTTCAATCGTCAGCGCACGGCCTGACCGTTGAGAATGACCAGATCAACGCGCCGGTTGAGCGCCCGGCCTTCAATCGTGCTGTTGTCGGCGACCGGACGTTCGCCCGCATAACCGGCCAGTGACAGGCGCGCCGGTTGAATGCCCCGCCCGATCAGTTGCGCCAGCACCGATGAAGCGCGGGCCGATGACAGTTCCCAGTTTGACGGATAGCGCGAAGTCGCAATCGGAGTTGAATCAGTGTGACCTTCGACCCGCAACGGTCTGGTTTCGCCGCTTGCCGTGTCAGCTTCGCGGATGGCATCGGCCAGTTGATCAACCATGCTTCGCGCATCATCGCGCACGGTCGCCTCGCCGGGCGCAAAGAATCCGGCTTCGGCCAGCGAAATCACCAGGCCGTTGCCGGTTTTCGTGACCCGCGTCCGCGAACGCAGCATCGGATTGTTTGCCAGCACGCGATCAATCGCCGCCTGCGTGGCAGCCAGCGAATTGCCGCCCGGCAGCACACCCAGGCCGCCTTCGGGTTGCACCGGCGAACCCGTCTGACGATTGATGGCTTCAGCCACCGAACGGGCGCGATCCTTGTCAGCCGCAGCATAAAGCACCACAAAGAGCGCAAAGAGCAGCGTCACCAGATCGGCATAAGAGATCAGCCAGCGGTCACGATGCTCAGACGCGCCTTCGGCAGATTCGCCGCGCCGTCGTCTTGAAACTGAAAGATTCCTTTTCATCACGCCACCCTGATCACACCGCGTTTTTCAGCGTAACCTGATCCCGATGAATAACGCTGCGCAATCACGCCCGGCCCTTCGTGCGCGGCCAGCGCCACCAGCGCATCGAGCAGTGCGCTGCGCCGCTGTATCATCCGGTCATGCCGTTCGCGCAAACGAGCCGCCAGCGGAAACAGCAGCAGGTTCGCCGCGCCGACACCGTAAATCGTGGCGACAAACGCCGTCGCAATGCCCGCGCCCAGCGCGTTCGGTTCGGCCAGCGCCCGCAGCACCTGAATCAGTCCCAGCACCGCGCCCAGAATGCCGAACGTCGGCGCAAAACCTCCGGCGGCTTCGAGCGTCGCCACATCGCGCAGCCCGCGTTCGTCTTCGTATTCGAGAATGCGGCCCAGTTGCATTCTGACCAGAGCCGGATCGGCATACTGTGAAATCAGCGTCAGCGCCTGCACCATCATCGGATCAGGCTGACTTGCGGCGTGCGTTTCGAGCGCCTTCACGCCCTCGCGTTTTGAGAGCCGCGCCAGCCACACCAGCCGCGCCAGCGTGGCGTCTGACTCTTCGGCGTTGTCGTGATAAAGCAGTCCGGCAGCGGCGCGCAGCGAAGCGGCCAGGCCGCTCACGCCGCGCCGGATGATGATTGCGCCGACCGTGCCGCCAAAGACGACCATCGCGGCGGTCGGCTGCCACAGAAAGCCGGGCCTGATGCCTTCGATCATTGCGGCCCCGCCAATGGTCGCAAGGCCGATCAGCAAACCCAGAGGAACAGTGATGTCAGCGCGTTTCATAAGCTCTGGCGCAGTGCCGGGCGTGGTGGTCAGCGGTCAGTTGTCAGTTGTGAAGATGTCAGCCCTGATGACTGAACCATCCGGCGCGCGCCTGCAACTGACAACTGACCGCTGACCACCGGTCGCGGGCAACTGCTTATCCTTTGCGCAATCTGGCCGCCAGGTCTCTGACGGCTGCGGGTGGGGCTGAGTTGGAATGATTTGAGGCAGTCTGATTGGCGGCCTGAATTTCCGCGTAAACTTCAAACCGATGCACCGAAGTCTCGCGCGGCGCAGTGATGCCAAGCCGCACCCCATCGCCGCTGACCGACAGGACTTCGATGATGATCTCGTTGCCGATCACCAGTCTTTCTCCGACCTCGCGTTTGAGAACGAGCATGATTGATTACCGCCGGGGCAGTCTGTGTCAGGCTGCCTGGGCCTGGGGTAGTGGTTCGTCGTGTTTATAATTGCTGTCGCTCAGAATCGTCTGTGCGCCCTGCATCGCCTTCGGCGCAATCACGACCGGCGCGCGCAGGTTGATGGTTGAAGCCGACCAGTCAGCCGCAATCGTCACGACCGCCAGAATCAGCCACGCACCTTCGGCCTCAGTGGCCGACAACTGCTTCAATGATTCGGGCAGTTGCGGCGCATAACCCGGCGTCCACATTCGCGGATCAATGACCAGAAAGGCCGTGCCCGGTTCATCCACCGACGCCAGCCACAGAAACGGCTCGACCTCAGCCTGTCTGATCAGCACCATCCGCCGCAGGTGCGGCATTCCGATCAGCCCTTCGGCAAAGTTGATGAGATCGGCCTCGCCATATTCCAGTTCGGTTCCTTCAATCGTCAGCGTCGGCATAGCAGGTAATGAATAGTTATCCGAGAAAATCGAGCAGGCTGCGACGGCGGTTCGGGTTATTGGCCTGCAAAATCGCTTCGATGTCGCGCTGCGCCTGACTGAGCGCCAGCGCCGATTCAGCCAGATCAGCGCCTGAAACCCGTTCAATCGAAGCCTGGCGATCAAGACTGATTTCGCCCAGGCGGTCAGTCACGGTTTCAACATGCGAAAGGCTTGCGCCAATTCTCGTGCGCGCCACGCTGGCCTGATCAGACAATGATTTCAGCCGGTCGAGTCCGGTTGTCAGCGTCGCTTTATCGGCAACAGCGTCACCCGTGCCGCGCAACGCTGTAATGACCGATTGCAGCGCATCGAACACATTGCCCGTCGCATCGGCAAAAACCGTGTCGGCAGTCACGCCCGTCTGAATCGGATCGGACTGCGGTTCAATCTGCAACAGCGACGGCGTGGCTGTGCCCGCTGCGGGCACGAAATTCGTGTCATAAGGCGGCACGTTCTGGCGCGTCCCGCCAAACACAAACTGATCCTGATGCGTGGCATTGGCCAGCGATTTCATCTGCTGACGAATGCCGTCAAGTTCGGTGGCCAGGTTTTTGCGCGCTTCCGGCGAAGCCACATCGTTGGCGCCGTTCATCACCAGCGTGCGCGCGCGATCAAGATATTTCTGGTAATCGTCAATCGTCACGTCAGCCGCTTTGAGTGAGTCTTCGGCCATTCCGGCATTCCGGCGAAACTGCTCAACCTCAGTCTGCGAAGTCTGCAACCGGATGACGGCCTCAGCGCCGAGCGGATCATCCGAAGGCCGGTTGATGCGGCTGCCGCTCGCAATGCGTTCCTGCGCGACGGCCATGCGCTGCCTGGCCGCCGCGATCTGCGCCGTAATCAGGCTGCTCGATGAACTGTCAGTCACGCGAAAAGGCATAACTCTTTCCTTTACTGGCCGAGCGACAGAATCGTTTGCGTCATCTCGTCGGCAATCTTGAGAAACTTCGCCGCCGCTTCAAAAGATCGCTGGTATTGCAGCAGCGCGACGGCTTCTTCATCAAGCGACACGCCCGACACCGAATCACGCTGCGCCTGAGTCTGTTGCAGAATCGCCTGCTGCGTAACGAGCGCATCCTGAGCGTTTCTGACGCTTGCGCCCGCGTCACGAACGATTGAGCCGTAAATTTCTGAAAACGATCCGCTGCGCGTTCCGGCTGTTGATGACGGGTCAGTGAGCAGCCCGGCAATGTTGCGCGCGACGGTTGCATCACCTGAACCTGCGCCGCTCGCCGCCGCCACAACAAGTTTCGGATCAGCCTTGATCGCCGCCGAGACATCAATGTTCTGAGCATTGATCGTGCCGCCGGTCGAGGAGACAAAAAACGCCGTTCCCGCATTGCCGTTCAGATCGCTGCCCGACGTGTGCAGCGTGTTGACCCGCGCCGCGACCGAACCCGCCAGGTCATCAACCGACGCAATCTGCTGCGTGATGGTTGTGATGGCGTTTTGCAGCCCGCGAATCTTTCCGTCACTGATGACGGCAGGCTGTCCGTCAAGACTGACCTGCGCCAGCCCGTCAGGCGGCGTGCTGACGGTGTCAAGCTGATGCGACTGGTCGGCAGTGACGATGGCGCGCCCGTCACCGAGCGTCACGGTGACTGAGCCATCACTGTTCTCAAAATTTTTCGCGCCCGTCAGTTCCGACAACTGGCGCAGCGCTTCGCCGCGCTGATCGCGCAGTTCTGAAGCATTACCTCCCTGACCTTCGGCCTGGCCGATGCGGGCATTGAGACTGGCGACTCTGGCCGCGAGCGTGTTGGCTTCATCCACCGTCGAACGAAGTTCGCGGTCGGCATCGCGGCGAATTTCGCTGAGCTGGCTGCGCGTCGCATGAAACGCGCGGGACAGCACATCGCCCTTGTCAGCCACGACGGTACGCACTGACGCTGAACCGGGACTGGCCTCAAGATCGCGGAATGCGCCAAAGAAATTATTGAGCGCCGCCTGAATGCCGCTGCCTTTGCCGTTGTCATTAAAGACCGCATCAACCGGCGAGAGCGCGTTGCTTTCAGCGGTCAGCCGCCCATTCGTCGCGGTTTCGCTTTGCAGTCTTGATTCGACAAACTGATCGCGGGCCGAACGGACTCCGTTAATGTCCACGCCGGAACCGGTCAGTCGCAGGTTGGAACTGTCATTGGCCGAAGGCGAGAGCGAAACGGTCTGCCGCGTGTAACCGGGCGTGTTGACGTTGGCAATATTCTGCCCGGTCACGGTGATGCCAAGCTGGCTGGCGCGCAGGGCGCGGCGTCCGATTTCGACTGGAGAAAAATAAACCCCCATTACCGGCTCCCTCCCTGACGGGCATACGGCGCGCGATAAGTCACCGGCTGGATGCCGCACATTTCGATGGAAATTGTCGCAAAGATCGAACCGTTATTGGCGAGGGCGGCAGCGCGGCGCTGTGTGCGCTGAAAGTTGCTGGCGGCGTCCATCAGTTCACCCGAAGCGGCGGCAAAAGCCTGGCGCACTTCGGCGCTGATCGGCGCGGCAGTCTGCGCCCGCGAATCGGCAAAGCTCGTCAGCGCGGCCATCAGCCTGACCAGGCGCGAACGCATGCTGAGCAGTTCGGTTTCGCCTGCCCGCACCAGCGCGGTGATGGTTTCAGGCGCGCCGTTTGTCAGCGCCGCAGCGAGTTGCGCGCAGGCGGCTTCGAGACGGCGATAAGCCCCGGCCTGCTCGCGCATCATTTCCGCTGCCTGTCTGATCAACTCATCAGCCATTGTCCGGCCTTCCTTGATGCGGCTTTATTCCAGCCGCTTTCTGAGCGTCACAATCGCATTCACGCAATCAGCCGAAGCGCGCGAATAATCCGTGCCCATCCCGACCATCTGCCGCGCTTCGGCGGCGTTCATGCCAACCGCTTTGATCACCAGATCAGCCGCGACCTGGTGAAAGTGCGCGTGCCTGGCTTTCAGCTCGCTGAATTCGGGCAGTGACTGGTGCTGCGCGCTTTCGTGGTGAATCCACCGACCGAGCGCGCACAGGTCATCTTTGGCCACGACTGCCGGATCAAGTTTTTCCTGACCTTTCAGAAAGGCCAGAAAGCGATCCTTCCACTGCTTGTGTGACATGATGGCATCATCAAAATTCATGACGACTCCTGCTTATCCCTGTTCGTTTCTGATGATCGCGTCGGCAATCTCTTCCGCCTTCGGACGGAAGGAGCCTGATCTGATCTGTTCACGCAACCGGTCAACCTTCTCCTGCCTGATTTCCGGTAACTGTCCGGCGCGCTCGGCCAGTTTGCCGATGGCGGCGGCCTCATCTGAAACGCTGATCACATCGCCAGCCGGTGAACTGCTGTTGCCAGCGGGAACGACCGGAGCGTTTTCCCTGCCGCGTCCGGCATCAGCGGGACGATTGATTCTGGCCTGATCGGCGTCACTGATGACGCCTGGCTGCCCTGTCAAATTGACGGAATTCATTTTCTTAGCCCTCCTTTGGTGGCCTGAACGAGTCCTTCAGCCCTCCACTGAATCGCTTATCGGCCCTCCGGCGAAAAATCTTTAGCCAGAACTGTCAAAGGATTAACCCGCTTTCCGTCTTCAATGACTTCAAAATGAACGTGCGGCCCCGTAGCGCGACCAGTCGAACCGACCGTGGCAATCTCCTGCCCGGCCTCGACTGTCTCGCCTGCCTGCACGTGCAATTCCTGTGCGTGGGCATAGCGCGTGCGGCGACCGTCGGCGTGTTCGATGATGACCGTATTGCCGTAACCGCGCTGCCGACCCGCAAAAACGACTGTGCCTTCCGCCGCCGCTTCAATCGGAGTGCCGCGCGGCGCGGCAATGTCCAGCCCGCGATGAAACCGGCGGTGCCCGTGAATCGGGTCACGGCGTGCGCCGAACTGCGACGTGATGCGCCCCGTGACCGGCAGTTGCAATTCCACCGGCTCGCCGTCATCAGCCTTCCGGCGATGCGATGTGCGATGCGCCGCATTCGTGCTGGTCGGATCAGTGGCCGCAGGCGTTGTTCCCGCATCCTCGCGCAGCATGCGTACGGCGTCTTTGGCCTTTTCAACTCCGGTGGCGTTGACTTTGCCGCTGTCAGCTGCCGCGTGCATCTGCCGCACGATAATTTCAGCCAGCCCGATGCCGCCGCTGTCAGCAATGGTTTTGGCGAGTTGTTCAGCAAACATCTGCCGGTACATATCAGTCGCATCGCTGCGAAACAGATCGCCGTCCTCGTCAGATGCCGACGGATTGATGGCCGCCGTGAACCGCTGCAGCAGCACCGATTCAAACTCAGCCGCCACCCGCCTCATCTGCTGCTCATCGCGCGCATTCACTGCGCCCGGCGCCAGGGTTGATTCAATTGTGGGATCAATTCTCATAACAGTGGTCAGTGGGCAGTGGGCAGTGGGCAGTGAGCAGCGATTCACTAATCACCGGCCACTAACCACTAACCACTTCTTCACTGCATTTCCAGTTCAGCCGCGAGCGCACCGGCGGATTTGATGGCCTGCAGGATGCTGATGATGTCGCGGGCCGAAGCGCCTACGGCGCGCAGTCCGCGCACGACTTCTTCAATCGTCGCGCCTTCGGGCAGCACGATTGATTCGACTTTCTTTTCCTTCACATCAACGGTCGTGCGCGGCACAACCGTTGTCTCACCGGCTTTCGACAGCACCGAAGGCTGTGAGACATCGTATTCAGTGCCGATGCGCACCGTGATGCCGCCCTGTGAAATCGCCACTGCCGACAGCCTGACATTTGCGCCCATGACGATTGTACCGGTGCGTTCGTTGATAATGACTTTGGCAATGGCATCGGTCTGCACCTTCAGGGTTTCAAGTTCGGCAATGAAACCGACGCGGTCATCAGCAAACTTTTCAGGGATTCTGACTTCGATATTGCGCCCGTCGAGCGCGTGCGCCGTGCCGCTGCCGAAAGCCTGATTGATGGTTTTGTTGAGCCGCGACGCGGTCGTGAAATCATCCTGTTTGAGCACCAGCGTCATCCGGTTATTGGCGGCTAGTTCGGCTTCAACCGTGCGTTCGACCAGTGCGCCGTTCGGCACGCGGCCAACGGTCGGATGATTGATGTCCACCGAATTGCCCTGATCGCCTGCGGCAATGCCGCCAATCGAAACCGGCCCCTGCGCCATCGCATAAATTCGCCCGTCCACGCCCTTGAGCGAAGTCATCACGAGCGTTCCGCCCTGCAATGACCGCGCATCGCCAATGGATGAAACCGTCACGTCAATCTTTGATCCCTGCCGGACGAAAGGCGGCAGCGTCGCCGTGACCAGCACGGTCGCAATGTTTTCGGGCTTGAGCTGATCTGCCGGAGTTGACACGCCCATGCGTTCGAGCAGATTTTGCAGCGTCTGCCGCGCATACAGATTCTGCTGCACGCGGTCGCCGGTGCGATTGAGGCCGATGACCAGCCCGTAACCGAGCAACTGGTTGCCGCGCACGCCTTCGATTTCGGCAATCTCCTTGACGCGCACGGTCTGCGGTTCTGACTTCTGCGCCTGTGCCATTGTCACCATCAACAACACGACCCAGGCCAGACAGAACAGGCGCATTGCAGCCTGCACGACTGATTGAGATTTACTGCTCAATGAATTCATAAGCACCCTGTCACTCACCGGCTTCAGAATGGATTGATCTTCTCGAAAAATCTGTAGAGCCAGCCCGGCGCGTTGTCAGCCGAAGCCATTCCCTTGCCGTCCAGTTCGACATAAAGATTGCCGATTGAAGTGGTCGGGATGGCGTTGTCAGCCGTCACGTCGCGGCGACGAATGATGCCTGACAACCGCAGCGTTTCGTTTTCCTTGTTGATCTTGACCAGCTTGCGGGCTTCGATCACCAGATCGCCGTTGGGCAGCACTTCAACGACGCGCGCGGCGATGCGCGCCTGCAAAGTGGTCTTGCGCTGCGTCGAACCGCTGCCTTCGTATTT
Source organism: Blastocatellia bacterium (assembly GCA_046331565.1). GTDB lineage: Bacteria > Acidobacteriota > Blastocatellia > RBC074 > RBC074 > DASRDU01. The sequence continues at coordinate 583,772 of JAXLQP010000001.1, read as the reverse complement.
GCGTGTCCCCATCGCGCCGATGACACCGGCGGCGGTGCCTGCGCTCGCGCCGGGCAATGCCCCGACAACCGAAGTCAGCCCGCCCACGTTGCCCGAATCGCGGCTGCGCTTGGCGCCCGACGTCACACTGGCATTGCTCGTTTCGGTTACGTCCACAAAGACCAGATCGCCAACGCGGTGCGGCTTGAAATCAACGAGCAGTTCATTGCCCGCCGCATCATCCGAAAAGAGCGAACCATTGGCGGGCTTTGCTGCCGGTGCCGCAGTCGAAACAGCCGGATCGGGCTGCGGCTCTTCAACCACTTCGATTTTCTTTTTGGCGTCCCTGCCCTTTTTGCTGCCTTTTTTCAGCTTCCACCAGTCAGGCCCGGCCTGCGCGCCTGGCGATAACGACAACAGCAGCGCGCCGCACAGCAGCGCCGAAAACAATCCTGAATAATTCCGACCAGTCATAACTGCCTCCTGAAAATCAGCAGCGGAAAAACATTCAGAGATTACGGAACAAACGGAACGAAACACAGGGAAAGCCCTGATGAAAACAGCCTGCCTGTTTCGTCTGTTCCGTTATTGTCGTGTGTTCAGTCATCTCTCTTCTGTTTTGCTGTTATCTTAAAAATCCACGCGCACCAGGCCTTCGTCAACGATCTTTGCCTGCAACAGTGCGCCTGAAACTTTGTTTCTGACCGGGATGCGATCACCGATGCGCCCCGCGCCGCGCGCTTCGCCTTCCACAACAATCTGCAAACAGCCGCTGTTTGCCTCAGCGCCTGAACGTGCGCCGGACGATTCAGCCATAATCCGCACGGCATCGCCGGGTTTGATGATGATGTCGGCGAGCAGCGCCTCAGCGAGCAGCGTTTCACCACGCGCCACAGCCCGGCGCAGCGTCAGACCGCGCAGGCGATTGAGGTCACGAATGTAAGCCGTCGCAGGCCGGTCGAGCCGCCTGACCAGCATCGTGAAATCATCGCGCCGCGCCCGCGTTCCCGCCGCCAGATCCTTTGTCGCCACCAGCACCGGCGCGTGCGCTTCAAGCTGCGCCGTCACTGCGAGGCGATTGCTGATGCGCCCGTCAACCCACAACTCAACAAAGACCGTGAAGGGTGCAAACAGATCGCGCACGGTTCCGGTCGAAGCGCGAACTTCGACGCGGCCCGCCGGAGCCTCGATGCTGGCAGGCAGATCGAGCCGCACGAGTCGCGCCGTTGCGCCGCTCGCCAGCAGTTCGGCCAGCGTGACGCGCTCGACCGCTTCACGAATCAGGCTCTCGTCAATCACCTGAGCTGCGCGCCTGATGCGAATGACGGCGGGCGCTTCCAGACGCACGGCATCAGCCGTGAAGCCCGCAGCAGCAATGACCAGCGCAATTCTTTCACGCTGAATTTCACGCACCGCGCCCACATTCGGCGCGTAGCCGAGCGACACAGCCCGCAGTTTCGCCGCCGTGTCAGCATTCTTCGCCACCACTTCAGCCAGCTCACCGAGCGTTAACTGTTCGCCCTGCGCCGTGACTTCAGCGGCCACGCGCACCAGTGGCCGCGCGTCCTGTGCCGCACTGCCGCACACGCCAAGCAGCGCAAGCACAGCAATCAGTTTTATCGGCGCAAACTTCAGCATCACGGTTCAGACTCGTTCGACCAGCAGCGAAAGCTGCGGCGAATCCTTTTTCAAGCGGCCTTTCAACGCCTCAATTAGTTCGCGTGTATCAGTGACGAACTCATCCGGGTTGTTCTGAATGAAAGCGGGTGTCATCCATCTTTCATTGAAATCGGCCAGCGCATTTCTGAGCCGGTCTGATTCCTCAATGCCGCGCTGCGCCTGCGCTCGCAACTGCGGCTGGTGATAAGCCAGCAGCAGCGCACTGAGCGTTTCGTCTTCGGTCTTCATCAGCGCTCTGAAGCGTTCGGCCAGCACCGAGAGCGCGTGTCTGATGATGCGGGCATCGCTGATCACGCGGTCAGGCTGCACGAGGTCAGAAACTTCGCGGATCAGATCAAGCACTTCGGCCTGTTGTCTTTTGAAATCGTCAATGAAGGTCATGGCTGTCAGGCTCCGGGCTGAGCTTCATTCAATTTATGAGACGGCCTGGTTGATCGTGCCGAGCATGCGGTCAGCCGCCGTGATGACTTTTGAATTGGTTTCGTAAATCCGCTGCGCCGAAATCATGTTGACCAGTTCCTCGACGACATTGACGTTGGAACCTTCGACGTAGCCCTGATTGACTGTGCCGTTGCCCTGCGCGCCCGGCGCGGCGAGCGTCGCCTGGCCTGAAGCCGCTGTTTCGCGGAACAGGTTGCGCCCGACCGATTCAAGGCCCGCCGGATTGACGAAGGTCGCAAGCTGAATCTGACCGACGTTCTGCGCGTTGGCCTGTCCCGGAACGGTGATGCTGACCGTGCCATCATTGCCAATCGTGATCGAAGTCGCTTCACGCGGAATCGTAATCGCGGGTTCGACCGTTTCGCCCGTCGCCGTCACGACCTGCCCCTGCGCGTTGAGGTGAAAGGCTCCGGCGCGCGTGTAGGCGAGGTCGCCGTTCGCCATTCTGACCTGAAAGAAACCGCTGCCTTCGATGACCAGATCGAGCGGCCCCTGCGTCTGATGAAAATCGCCCTGCAAAAAAATGCGCTCGCTTGAAATCGCCCGCGCGCCAAGCCCGATCTGCAAACCCACAGGCAGCGGCGTGGTCGAATTGGCCGATGCGCCCGGCGTGCGCAGGTTCTGATAAATCAGATCCTGAAACTCCAGCCTCACGCGCTTGAATCCAACGGTCTGCGCGTTGGCCAGGTTGTTGGCGATGTTGTCCACGTTCTGCTGCTGCACCATCATGCCGGTCGCAGCGGTGTATAAAGCTCTGGTCATAATTACTCCATCTCAAAGCACAATGGCTTTAGGAGAACAAGAGATGACGGAACACACGGAAATAACGGAACAGACGGAAACAGGACAGACCTTGTTCAGTTCTGCTTTCCGTCTGTTCCGTTATTTCCGTGTGTTCCGTCATCTCTCTCCTGCTTAACCTCATGTCATTGTCTCAAAGCCTGCCGATTTCGCCTGACGCCTTGCGCAGGTCATTCATCAGCAGCGTGATTGAGCGTTGCAGTGAATCGAACTCGCGTGAGTTCTGAATCATCGCTGCCATTTCGGTCACTGAATTGACATTCGATGTTTCGACCGCGCCCGACACGACGCGGGTGTTGACGGCTTCAGCGGGTTTTTCTGTTCCGGTGGCGGCAAACAGATTGTCGCCCTCCTTGATGAGTGCGGTGCGCGGGTCTTTGAAGCTGACGAGTTTCAGCTTGCCCACGTTCTGATTGCCGACCATCACGCTGCCGTCTTCGCCAATCACCGGCTCGCCCTGGCGCAGCGTGATCGGGCCGCCTTCACCGACAATCAGTTCGCCGCGCTGCGTGACAAGCTGCCCGTTCGCATCGGTCGTCAGCGAACCGGCGCGCGTGTAGCGTTCACCGCGCGGCGTCTGCACCACCAGAAAAGCGTCACCGAGCAGCGCCACATCGAGCGGCTTGCCCGTGTCGCGCACCGGCCCCTGACCGTGTTCGGCATACGCGCCGGTTTCAACTCCGAGCGAGCGGCGCAGATCGTTTTCCAGGTTCTGATCGGCGGCCTGCTGTTCCTTTGCAAAATTGCCGAATTCAAACGGCGGCTGAATGACTGCGCCTTCGGCGCGCGCCTGTTGATAAGCCGCGAGCGTCTGCCGCTGCTTTTCAAGCTCAGCCGCCTCGACCGAGCGGTAATAGACGCGCTCGCCCTTGAAGCCTGTGGTTGAGGCATTGGCGATGTTACTGGCAATCACTTCCAGCGTGCGACTGCGCGAACGCATCCCCAGATAAGCAGTGTACAGACCAATGTTCATAGCACTTTCAAAGCCTCACGCCGGGAAAGCGGACAGCAGGATGACGGAACAGACGGAATGAACGAAACACACGGAATCAAGGACTGCGCCAGTCCTGCCGGTTTCGTCTGTTCCGTTATTTCCGTGTGTTCCGTCATCTCTCTTCTTTCTTAGTTATAAGCCGCACTGCCCTCGGCGGCGGCTTTGTTGAGTTCAATAATCAGTTCGACTTCGCCGTGCGGCAGGCCGAGCGAAGTGGCAATGAGTCCGACATCAAGGCCGCGCCGGGCCAGTGACAGCACGCGATGCCGCCGTTCAGTGACGCTCAGCCGTGCGGTCGGCTGCGCCAGCGCCTGCGGAACCGTGAATGAAGCCGTCGCGGGAACCGCCGCTTCAACCGGCTGTGCGCGGCGGGCGCTTTCCTGACGGTTGTTTTCAAGCCACGCGATGCGGCGCGTCTGTTCAGCGGCAAACTGTGACACGCGACTGAGCTGCTGTTTGACGCTGGTCAGTTCGCCTTCGTGTTCATTGGCAACAGCGAGCAGGTGCTGCATCGCTTCGCGGGCCTGGCGCGCCAGCCGCAGGCAGAGCCAGCCGCAGGCAACGGCGGCAGCGATTGAAGCGGCAGCGATAATCTGACTGACGGGTAACTGGTTCATTGTTTTCTTTCCTTCAGGGCGACAGCCTTCAGTTCAGGGGCACCGGGCGTTGTGACGGTTCACCGATTTCAGTGATGCGCACGCCGTAATAACCATCAATAACGACGACGTTGCCGCGCGCGAGCGGGCGGCCATTGACGAGCAGTTCAACGGGTTCATCAACGGCGCGATCAAGTTCAATCATCGTGCCGACGCCCATTCTGACGACTTCGCGCAGCGCCATACTCGTCACGCCGAAGCGCACGACGATTTCAAGTTCGACTTCGAGCAGGCGTTCGATGTTGCGCGGCGCTTCGGCCTGGCGCGGCGCGCGGCGCGATGGCGCGGGCTGCGGTGCGGGTTGTGCGGCAGTCGCGGCAGTGGATGCGGCAGTTGGCGCAGGCGCAGCGGGCGCGGCCTGTGGCTGATTTTTCACCGTCAGCGCCTCCATTGATCCGTTGGGGGCGTAAACCAGCAGGGCCTGCGTCATGTTGTCACCGAGCGTCAGCGAACAGGTGCCGATCCATGCCGTATCGGCCACGACCTTGCCGAGCCGCGACACATCAGCCGCGAGGTCAAGCCAAGTGATGTCACCGAACGCGGGCGCTTCACTGCCCAGCCTGGCGGCGACGCCCTGCAGCGTGGCGCTGATCACGGCGCGCCCGCCGGGTTTGGGTCTGCCGTCGGTTTCCTTCCGCGAATACTTTTCGATTTCGTCGCTGTCTTCGCCCTTGAACAGGCAGACGAACACGCCGGGCATCGTGCCGGAACACGGCACGGCAAAGGCTGATGACCACGTCACCGCCACCGCGAGCGCCGAATCCATGTCGTCGCCTTTGACTTCGCGCAACGCGAGCAGCCCGAAATCGGACGGCTGTCCGAGCAGCGACGGCGCAGCTTCGCCCCACGCTTCAGCAAAGGCATTAACCAGCTTTTTTTCCATTGAATCGGCCATATCACCAGTTACTCAACTCATCACCTGAACATTGCGCGTCACCGGTTTTCATCATTCCGGGTGGTCACGACGCTGACCTGCCTGGTTCTCTTCCCTGAGCGTGCGGGTGACCTGCACGGCCATTCTTTTTTCTCTGGCGACCAGCGCGCCTTCAAATTTGGCGACGCCGCTGATGCTGATTGAAACGGGCTGAGTCACCGCGTGTTCGAGGCGCAGCACATCGCCTGGCGCGAGGCGCATCAGATCGTCAATCGCCGCGCGCGTGCCGCGAATTTCAGCGGCGACCGGAAATTCAACCTGCACCATCGTATCGAGCAGCGCACGCGTCTGCCGCGCCGGCACTTCGCGGATGCGCGAATAGAGCGACTGATTGAACTTTTGCAGAATCGGTTCCAGGGTAATTGCGGGCAGGCACAGGCTCATCATCCCGCGCGCTTCGCCAATCTGCACCTGAAAGACGATGGCCAGCACGACTTCATTCGGCGCGACAATCTGCAACATCTGCGGGCGGGTTTCGCGTCCGGTGATTTGCAGATCAAGTTCGATCAGCGGCTTCCACGCGTCGCGCAGGTCGTCAATCACGATCTTGAGAAAGCCTTCCAGAATGCGCTGTTCGATTTCAGTCACCGGGCGCGGCGAAGTAATCATCTCGCCCTGGCCGCCCAGCATGCGGTCAATCACCGGAAAGGCGACCGAAGGATTCAGTTCCAGAATCGCCATGCCCTGCAACGGATGCATCGCCAGCGTGAAAATCGCCGTCGGGTCAGGCAGCCCGTACAGGTATTCGACATAAGCCTGCTGCTCGACTGAAATCAGCGTGACTTCAGAAATGGCGCGCAAAAAGATCGGCAGGCTCGATGACAAACTGTGCGCAAAAAGATCGTGCAGCAGGTAAAGCGACCGAAGCTGCTCCTTTGACACGCGGTCAGGACGGCGAAAGTCATAAGGCACGACGCGCTTGCGCTTGTCGCCCGCCGACGGCCCCGGCATCGCGCCCATCCCCGCCGCTCCGGTTTCAAGCAGCGAAGACATCTCTTCAGTGGTCAGCAGATCCTTTGACATCAGTGGTCAGTGGTCAGTGGTCAGTGGTTAGTGGTTAGTGGTTAGTGGTTAGTGGTCAGTGGTTAGTGATGAGTTGAAAGTCAACCACCACTGGCCACTAACCACTGACCACTAACCACTATTTCATTGTCGTGCGCAGGCGAATGACGGCCTGCGTGTGCAGTTGCGAAACACGCGATTCGGTCAGGCCCAGAACAGCGCCGACCTCTTTCATCGTCAGTTCTTCGTGATAGTAGAGCGCAATCACCTGCCGTTCGCGTTCAGGCAGGCGATCAACGGCGGTGGCCAGGCGCGCCCTCATTTCAGTGCGTTCATACTGCGCAAGCGGCAGCAGCGCCGGGTCGTCCGGCACTTCGCGCAGGTGTTCTTCATCGTCAGTTTCCAGATCGGTCACGTTCAGACCGCGCAGGTCGTTGAGCAGTTCGCGGTATTCGTTGATTCTGATGCCGAGCGCCTGGGCAATCTCTTCCTCTTCAGCGGCGCGGCCCAGTTTCTGTTCAAGCGTGCGGGTGACCTGTTCGAGTTCGCGGGCGCGGTGACGCAGCGCCCGCGGCGCCCAGTCAAGATCGCGCAGACTGTCAAGCATTGCGCCGCGAATGCGCGTCTCGGCATAGGTCTTGAACATCACGCCGCGCGCCGGGTCGTAGCGATTGACGGCATCAAGCAGGCCCAGCACGCCCGCGCCGATCAAATCATCCCGATCAACCGAGGGCGGCAGTTTGGCCAGCAGCCGGTCAGCCACGATTCTGACCTGCGACAGGTGCGCTTCAATCAGCGCGTTGCGACTTTCCAGTTGCGCCGGATCAGCGCCGCCCGCTCCGACGGCGCGGCGGCGGCCCTTGCCGACGGTGGCGGTGTAAGTGGCGGCCTGGTTTGCTTTCAGTGCCTTGCTCAGAGTCATGCGTTTCGGTCGTTTACCGGTTGATGATTGATCAGTTGATTGTTTGCCAGGCATCCGGTTCCAGGGTGACCATCTCCGGCTCAGGACAAAGACACGGATTGTTCAGGCTTCTGACAGCGTGAGCGATTGCCAGAAGGACGTGCGGGTTGTTGCGGCAGGGTTCCGGCTGTGACCGGACTGGGTCAGGTAACGCGCAATCAGCCGCAGGGAACGGCTTGACGGACTCTCAGGCGCGTATTCGACGACGGGCACCTGTTCGCGGACGGCTTCGACCAGTCCCGTGTCGCGTGGAATCGTTCCAAGATGGGTCAGATGCAGACCCAGAAAACGCTCAGCCGTCGTCTGCAACTGAGCAAAGACGCGGTCAGCATCACCAATGCCGACGACATCATTGACCACGACCTGAATGGGCGAGCCGGGCGATTGCTGACTGATGACCTTGATTGTCGCGTAGGCATCAACAACGGCGGTCGGGTCAGGCGTGGTGACGATGATGATTTCTGAAGCGGCCCGCAGCACGCCCGTCACATTCGCGGCAATGCCGGCGGCAGTGTCAATCAGCATGAAATCCGAATCGCATTCGACGGCGCAGAGTTCATCAATCAGGCGCGCGTGCTGATCGCGTGAAAGTTCGGTCAGTTCGGCAATGCCGCTGCCACCGGGAATCAGCCGCACGCCGCGCGAAACTTCAAGGATGACTTCAGACAATGACCGCTTGCCTGCGATGACGTGGCCGAGGTGGTATTGCGGATTGAGGCCAAAGAGGACATCGGCATTCGCCAGCGCCAGATCGGCATCGAGCAGCGAAACGCGATGGCCGAGCGCCGCCAGTTCGAGCGCGACGTTGACGGCCACATTTGATTTGCCGACGCCGCCCTTGCCGCTCGTCACGGCAATCGTGCGCGTGCGGGTCTGCTTTCTGGCAACGGGCGCATCATGCGCCGTTTCGGTCAATGAGGACGCCGCCTGGCCGTTGCTGGCAGCGGCCATCAGGCGCAGTGTTGTAGCCTGGTCAATCATCACGAGATATGAATTTTGAGGGGGGAAGATGAGCGAGGAGTTCGGGCCAGAACTCAAAACTCGATCCCGGATTATTCAGTTTTCAAGTTGTGCCTCAGCAGCCCTGTGCTCGCGGCTGAGGTCATTTCAGTTTCTGATTCCCACGACGCTTTTGGCGAATGACAGCGGGGTGGCGCGATCAAGGTCTTCAGGAACCCGCTGCCCGGTACACAAATAAGCCACTGGCAACCCGGCGGACGCGGCCACGCTGACGGCAGCTCCGGGTCGCGCTGTTTCATCCAGCTTGGTCATCACCAGCCGGTCAGCGCCGTAAACGGTGAACTGCGCCAGCGCGGCTTCAGCATCGGTCGGATGCGTCGTTGCGGGCAGCACCAGAAACTTGCGCACATCCTGACGACGGCGCAGGTATTCGCCAAACTCGGCGCAATCGCTCAGATCCAGCGGGCTGCGACCGGCGGTATCAACCAGAATCACCGCATGCCGCGACATCCGGCTGATCAGTTCATCCAGTTCCTCAATCGAACGCGCGACGTGACAGCCGACGCCGATGATTTCAGCATAAATCTTCAACTGCTCAGCCGCCGCGATGCGCCACGTATCGAGCGTGATCAGTTCGACGCGCCGCCGCTGGCGATAAACCACCCGCGCCGCCAGCTTGGCGATGGTCGTGGTCTTGCCGACGCCGGTCGGGCCGATGAAAACGCTGGCTGCCGGTGCGCCTTCGTGTCCGGGTTGCAGCGCGAATGAATCATCAGCAAAGCGCACGACCGAGGGCAAAGCTCCGGCCAGTCCGGCACGCGCCACCGTGCTGGCATCACGAACTTCGCTGAGACCTCCGACAAATGCCGCCCGCACGGCCTGGCGGGCCAGTGCGGGCGACATGCCGGTTTGAGTCAGCAGCAGATAAGTTTCGTAATACGGTGAATCAAAAATTTCAGGCGTCGCGTCAAAGGCATCGCGCGCATCGCGGGTCAGCCCTTCGTGCACCGCAGGCTGATGGGCAAAGGCGCTGATTGAAAAAGTCATCGCCCGCATTTCAGCCCGCAATTCAGCGCGCAGCTTTGCCAGTTCGCGGCTGATCAGGTCGCGGTGGTCAGCGGCTGGTTTTGTTTCTGCCCGCGAGGGGCCGCCTGAACCGACGTTCTGGCCGGTAATGTCCGGCACGGAACGCCTGTTCAGATCGGCCCCTGCGGTTACTTTCTCGTTGCTCGTGGCTGAGGCAGCAGTCGGCTGAGATGCTGTCGTTGCAGTCCCCTGTGGCAGCTTTTCCGTTTCGACCTGCCCGGCTTCGCTGGCATAAGTTTTTGCCGCGAGCGTGGCAAAGGCCGGAACGCCAATTCTCATTCTGCCGGTCGAACGCGGGCGCGGCGCGCTCGTCACCGTGTCGGCACTGGCCGGTGGACTGACAGGCATTTCCGGCATTTTGCGGACTGCCTGTTTTTTAATGACTTCGGTTTCGTTGAAAGCGGATTCGTGCTTTTCAGGCGCGGTGATGCTGAGCGGCCACGTCAGATCGTCATCAGTCAGATCAAGTTTCTGTTTTTTGGGTTTCGCGGTTTTTGCTGCCGGAATCTGCGCTTCAGCCGGTGGCGCGGCCTTCGGCGTTTCGGTCGCGGCGACGCGCAACTCAACCATCGGACGCGCTCCGATGCCCAGAAAGCCACCAGCGCGCACCTCTCTGGTTTCGAGCACCAGCGCGTCGGCGCCGAGTTCTTCTCTGGCTTGTTCGAGCGCCGCGCGCATCGTGGCGGCCCGGTATCGTCTGACGTTCATAACTGCTCAGCCTGTCACACTCAGTTGCCGGTCGGGAAAGCGACATTCCCCTGACCAATCACTCCCATCGAAACGAGTCGCACATTAGGCGCAACCTCGCCGTGAGCGATCACCGACAGTTCTGGCAAAAATCGTTCCGTAAGTCTCCTGAGATGCGGGCGAATTGCCGATGAGCAGAGAATGACGGGTGTCGAGAGCACTGCGGCCTGAATGGCCGACTCGATTTTTTCGAGCAGCGAACGTCCGAAATCAGGGTCAATTGCTGCGGCTGGCGCGCTTCCGGCGACACCCATCCGGCTGGCAAATTCGTGTTCAAGACGCGGGTCAAGCGCCAGCACGACGAGTTCATTATTTTCATTGGCGAGGCCCGCGCAAATCGTGCGCGCGAGGGCCTGGCGGGCCGTTTCTGTCAAAGTATTGACATCGCGTGACAGAGTTCCGGCATCGGTGATGGATTCCAGGATCGTCGCCAGGTCGCGGATCGGCACTCTTTCACGCAGCAGGTTCTGCAACACGCGCTGCACTTCGCCGAGCGTCAGCACCTTCGGCGTGCATTCCTCGACCGTCTTCGGATGTGTCTCAGCCAGGTGATCGAGCAGTTGCCGCGCTTCCTGTCGTCCGAGCAGTTCCGGCGCAAAACGTTTGATCATTTCTGACAGATGCGTGCAGATGACTGTGGTCGGATCAACGACCGTGTACCCGGCAGCCAGGGCGCGATCACGATCTTCGGCCCGGCGAATCCAGACCGCAGGCATGCCGAAGGTCGGATCCTGCGTCTGAATGCCGTCAATCTTTTCGCGCACCGCGCCCGGATCAATCGCCAGATAAGCATCGGCGTAAAGTTCGCCCGTCGCCACGCGCTCACCCTTGAGCAGAATGGCGTATTCGCGCGGGCCGAGTTGCAGGTTGTCGGTGACGTGAACCGGCGGGACGATGATGCCCAGATTGACGGCAATCTGCTTGCGAATTTCACGCACGCGGGCCAGAAACGAATCGCCCGCGCTGACCAGCGGAATCAGGCCGTAACCGACTTCCAGCGCGAGCGCATCAACCTTGAGCAGAGCTTCAATCTTTTCAGATTTCTCGGCGGTCGTCGCCGCTTTCTCAGCTTCATCTGAAGCCTGCCGCGCCTGCCGCGCCGTGCGCGATTCGCCCAGGCGTTGTGACAGATAACCCGCCCCTGCCGCTGCGCCCGCCAGCATCAGAAAAGCCAGGTGCGGCATGCCCGGCAGAATGCCAAGCAGCGCCAGTACTGACGAGGTAATGAAAAGCGGGCGCGGATTGATGAAAAGCTGCGCCGACATCTCTTCGCCAAGGTTTGATTCAGAGGCCGAGCGCGTCGTCACCATCGCCGCCGCCACCGACACCATCAGCGAAGGCACTGCCGCCGCCACGCCGTCGCCAACGGTCAGAATCGTGAAGGTTCTGAGCGCATCAGTGAGCGTCATACCGTGTTGCAGCACGCCGATGGCAAAGCCCGCCACAATGTTGATGAACGTGATGATGATCGAAGCCACCGCATCGCGCTGCGTGAAACGAATCGCGCCGTCCATCGCGCCGTGAAATTCAGCCGCCTGCCCGATTTCAGCGCGGCGTCGTTTGGCCTCCTTTTCGTCAATGACTCCGGCGGCGAGGTCGGCGTCAACAGCCATCTGCTTGCCCGGCATCGCGTCGAGCGTGAAGCGCGCCATCACTTCGGATGACCGCACTGCGCCGTGATTGACGACCAGAAACTGAATCGCCAGCAGCACCAGAAAAATCACGACGCCGACGATGTAATTGCCGCCGATGACGAATTCACCAAACGCGCGAATGACCGTTCCGGCAGCGCTTTCGCCCGCTTCACCGTGCGTCAGAATCAGCCGCGTCGTCGCCACATTGAGCGACAGCCGGTAAAGTGTCGTCATCAGCAGCAGCGTCGGAAAGGATGAGAATTTGACTGGTTGCAGAATATAAATCGCCGCCAGCAGCACCACCACCGACAGCATCAGATTGAAACTGATGAGCACGTCCAGCAGCAGTGTCGGCAGCGGCACCAGCAGCACCAGCAGAATGACGACCACTCCCACCGGCACGGCGAGATGCGCATGACGCGAAGCGGAACTGAGAATACGATCTGTTGCAGTCATCGTTGCAGCCATTCCTGTCACCCGGACACACGGAGCCAGGGCAGTTCGTTTGCAATCTGAATGCCGTATTCTGAAAACAGGCTGTCCGGTATGATTCTGAGGCGGGAATCCAGGCCGTCACCCAGGGAATCAGGTCAGATGAAAATTCAGGCTGTCGGCAGTCTGTCAGGTGACGGGTTCGGATAAATTCAGGGGTCAGTTGCGGCGGGCTTCGATGGCCAGCAGCACCGGAACGTTGAGCAGTCTTTCCGCTGCCGGAACCTGCCGTGCCAGTTCCTCATCGCCATTAAATTCACGATAAGCGAGTTGCCTGAACCCGGCATCTTCGAGCAGGTTCAAATAATCATCTACGGTGTAGCGCACCGCGCCGAGCCGGTATTCAATGCCGTCGCGCTGAAAATTAGCCTCCTTGCCCGCCGCTGCCAGTTCGGGGTGATAGACCGAAAAAACAAACCTGCCGCCGCGTCTGAGCACCTTGCGCGTTTCAGTGAAAGTTGTGCGCAGGTCATCGAGGTGTTCACCAATCAGCGCGCACAACACGGCATCGAAGCATTCCGTCCGAAACGGAAACTGTCGTTGCAGATCGGCCCGCAGCAGCGGCACACGCGGCAAACGTCGCTGCGCCACTTTGAGCATGCCGTGCGAAAAATCCAGCCCGACGGCGCGACTGCCTGCGCTGATGACCGATTTCAGATTGCGCCCCGTTCCGCATCCCGCATCGAGAATGCGTTCGCCTGGCTGTGGCGCCAGCATTGCCAGCGTGTGCCGCGCATCCATCGCCACTACCGGATTGGGCGTGGTGTCGTAAGTTTCAGCCCACAGGTCATAACCTTCCTGCACCGTCACCCGTTGTATCTTTTTCTCCATTGTGTCGTCCTCTGAGCAGTTTTTGAATGGAACACGGATTGAACGGATGTGACAGATCAATGCAGATCAGATCAGCCTTCATCCGTCACATCGGTTTTATCCGCGTTCTATTCCTGATCAAAATAGCATACGGATGAAACGGACAGCACAGATCAAAACAGATGCTGATCCGTATTGATCTGTCACATCTGTTCAATCCGCGTTCTATTTTCCTCGCTCTCGTTTCAATTCATTCGCCAGCCACTCAAGCCGCGCAATCGAAGCGCGAATGTCTTCATCCGTCGTGCGCGGATTGATCGGACACATCCGCAGCACAAACCGGCCACGCAGCACGGTCGAACTCGCAAAGGCGAAGCCATCCGCGATGCCTGCAGCGGCCAGGCGCTGATTGAATTCATTAAGTTCAGCCTCGCTCGCGCCCGGCCACACATAACGAAACGACACCATCCCAAGCGTTGCGGGCGAAGTCACCTGCCAGCATCCGCTTTCGCGCAGCGTTCGTTCGGCCAGATCAGCCATTTCAAAGCCGTGCTCAACGGCAGCGCGGAATGAAGCAACACCGAAGACCTTGAACGAAAGCCACACCTTCAGCGCGCGAAAGCTGCGCGTCAGTTGTACGCCCTGTTCACAGAAATTGACTTCTTCAAGCGCGCGGTTCGTGTCGTGCATATATTCGGGCAAAACGTGAAAGCTGCGGCGCAGCAGGCTGCCGTCGCGCAGCAGCACGACTCCGGTTTCGTAAGGCTGAAACAGCCACTTGTGCGGATCGAGCGCCAGCGAATCGGCCCGCTCAAGTCCGGCCAGCAATTTTCTGCCGCGTTCGCACAACACCGCCGCCGCGCCGTAAGCCCCGTCCAGATGCAGCCACAGATTTTCCTGCGCGCAGTAATCAGCCAGTTCACCAGGCGGATCAATCGCTCCGGTGTTGGTCGTTCCGGCATTGGCGACGACGCAGAAAGGCCGCTTCCCCGCTGCCCGATCCTGATTCACCGCTTCACGCAGCCGCGCCAGATCAAGCCGGTATTCCTCATCAGACGGCAAACGGCGAATCTGTTCCGGTGCAAAACCAAGCAGCCACAATGCTCGGTCAACACACGAATGAGTCTGATCCGAATAATAAACAACCGCATTCTCAGTGCGATCATTCAGCCTGATATGCCGGGCCACCGCGAGCGCCGTCAGATTGGCCATTGAACCGCCCGACACAAAATGCCCGCCCGCCGTTTCAGGCAATCCGCACAACTGCCGCAGCCAGTCAATCGTCACCAGTTCGACCTGCGCTGCGCCCGAAGCGCCAACCCACGTTCCCGCAAACGGGTCATATCCGGCGGTCAGAGTTTCAGCCAGCACGCTGATGAAATTGCTCGGCGCAGGAATGAACGCAAAAAAGCGCGGATGATTGGTGTGTGAAATATGAGTCCAGACATCGCGCTGCAACTGTGCCAGCGCAGTTTCGGCAGCGGTTCCGCTTTCAGGCAGCGGTTCGCGCAACAGCGATTCCAGTTCAGCGCGCGAACCAATCTGAGTCACACGCTTGTCCGGCAGTTGCTCGAAATGCTCTGTCAGTTGATCAATGACGCGATAGCCGAGTTCCCGCATCTCATCGCGGGTCAGTTGCAGTTTGTTATTCAAAGGCATAATTCCAGCAATCAGGCAATCCATCCCCCGCCGACCACAATCTCACCATCATAAAACACCGCAGCCTGGCCGGGCGTAACGGCGCGCTGCGGTTCATCGAATGTCACCTGCACCGTTCCGTCCTGACCTGGCGCAATCACTGCCGCCGCCTCGCCGTGACGCGAACGAATTTTGACTGACACGCGCAGCGGTTCGGTCAGTTCGGCAATCGCAATCCAGTTGGGCCGCGCCACAGTCATTTCACGCCGCAGCAGTTCATCGCCGGAACCCACGACCACGCGATTTCTGAGCGAATCAATCTGCACGACGTAAAGCGGCTGCGGAGCCGACAGGCCGATGCCGCGCCGCTGCCCGATGGTGTAGCGGTGAATGCCGCCGTGCTGCCCAAGCACTTTGCCATCAGCCGTGACAATCTCACCGGGCGGCGGGGCTTCAGTCGCGGCCAGCGAACCGTCATTCAATGCCTGACCGGGAATCGGCAGATCATTCTCGCTCGCGGTCTGATGCGCGCCGGTCTTTGCTTCTTCAAGATAACGATCAATGAAGCGCGCATAGTTGCCGTCGGGAATGAAACAGATTTCCTGACTTTCGGGCTTCTGCGCGGTTGGCAGTCCGGCAGCCTGCGCGAGCGCGCGCACTTCATCCTTCGTCATTGCGCCGAGCGGAAAGAGCGCGTAACTCAATTGCTCCTGCGTCAGTTCAAAAAGAAAGTAAGACTGATCCTTCGCCAGATTAGTGCTGCGTTTGAGCAGCCAGCGGCGGCGCGCCTCGTCCCATTCAACGCGGGCATAATGTCCCGTCGCCACTTTCTCAGCGCCGACGCTTTTAGTCATCTCAACCAGCTTGTCGAACTTGAGATAGGAATTGCACGCGACGCACGGGCTGGGCGTGCGGCCCATCAGGTAATTCTCAACAAACGGGCGCACGACATCACGCTCAAAATCCTCTTCAAGATTGAGCACATAAAACGGAATGCCCAGCTTCGCCGCCACCGTGCGCGCATCGTAAAGATCATCGAGCGAACAGCACTTCGAGGGCAGAGCTTCGCCGTCCGGCCCGACATTGATGCGCCGCTGATTCCAGAGCTGCATCGAAAAGCCGACCAGATCGTGCCCCTGAGTTTTCAGTAATGCGGCGGTCGTCGAACTGTCCACGCCACCGCTCATGGCTACAGCAATCATCATTTCCTTCAACTTTGAATTAGCGCAAAGTCCTCAATATAAACGCTGCTCATATGAGCAGTCCCATTTTCCTCAGGCGCTGGCGGCCCGGTGAATTCTGTGATTGTTCTGCCAGTTCTCTGGCGCGCTGTGCCTGAGCAATGATTTCAGTGTCAAGCTCCGTCTGATGCTCGTAGTAACAGGCCAGCGCCGAGTGAATCTGCGCCAGTGAAAGATCAGGGTGCTGAAAGTGAATCTCTTCAGGACTCCACCCATATGCGACCTTGTCCAGCGCGACCTCAATTACTTTGACTTTCGTGCCACTGACCCAGGCTACACCGCGATCATCAATTTCGATGAGAGTCGAAACGATTGTCGCCATAAATCCTCTCTTTCGTCGTGCGGCTGTCCTGTTCGGGCTGAAACCAGTCATTTCAACTCGAAACTCTTCCGTTGCGATGCTAATATCAAAGCGCGGATTCTAGCACGAACCGCCATCCTGATGCAGAAATGATGAGGTTATGACAAGGACGACAAACACATCAACCCCGACCGCAACTGAACAGGTGATTGAGAAATATCGCCTTACCAGAGAACCGTTTTATCTCAACATCGGCAACGAAACTGAAATCTTTGAGACGGCTTTCAAATCAAAATTGCCGCTCATGCTCAAGGGGCCGACCGGCTGCGGCAAGACGCGCTTTGTCGAAGCGATGGCTTATCGCCTGGGCCGCCCGCTCGTCACGGTCGCCTGCCACGAGGATTTGTCAGCGACTGATCTGGTGGGCCGCTTTCTGCTCGAAGGCGAAGAGACTGTCTGGCACGACGGCCCGCTCACAACCGCCGTGCGTCACGGCGCGATCTGTTACCTTGATGAAATTGTCGAAGCGCGCAAGGACACTATCGTTTTAATTCACCCGCTGACCGATGACCGGCGCGTGCTGCCGGTCGAAAAGCGCGGCGTGATTCTCTCAGCGCCCGATGATTTCATGCTGGTGATTTCATACAACCCCGGCTATCAGAGCGTGCTCAAGGATCTGAAGCAGTCCACCCGCCAGCGTTTTCTGTCAGTCGAATTCACTTATCCACCCGCCGAAGCCGAGGCGCAGATTGTGGCGAAGGAAGGCGGCGTTGACGAACGCACGGCGCGTGATCTGGTCAAGATTGGCGAGAAAGTGCGCAACCTCAAGGGACACGGCCTCGAAGAAGGCGTCTCAACCCGGCTGCTGGTTTACGCCGCGCAACTGATTGCCAGCGGCGTCGCTCCCGTCACGGCCTGCGAAGTCGCCATTGCCAACCCGATTACTGACGATGCCGAATTGCAGCGCGGCATCAGGGAAATTGTCACCACCGTCATCTGAGGTCAGGCCATTCAGGGCAATTTCAAATCCCGGATTTCAAACCTCAAATCTGAGATTTGAAATTGCCCTGCCGGTATCAGTCAACAAATGAGTGAAGAAAAGAAAGGAATCACAGGCGCACTGAGTCGCCATCTGAAAGGTATGACGCGCAGCACCGTTGAATCGCTGGCCAGAAAGTTCGGCGTCATGCCTTCTGACCGTGCCTGGGTCGCCGTTGATGTCGGCGCCTCGCTGGCGAGCGTGTCGCTGTCGGTGACGAGTGAATTTTTCAAAGCCGCGCCCGAAGTCGCGCAGTACCTCGAAAACGATGATCTGCGCGCCTGGGCCGAACTGGGTCGCCGCATCGCGCTCAACAACGCCGAAGAGGCCATCGAGTTTTTCGGCACTTCAGCCGAAACGCTGGCTGCTGTTCCTGAAAAGCTGCGCCCGCTGCTCGTCGCCCTGTGCGGCAAACAGATTGTGCTGTCGCCTGCCGCTGCGCTCGGCACCTTCCGCGAAGCGCCGCGCACGGTCAAAACCCTCGGCAGCGAAGACTCGGCCATCCGACTTTTCAATATTGCCGTCGAAGTCGCGCACCGCTCAGTCAAGCACAGCGTCGAAGTGCTCGCCGCTGCGCCCAAGGCTCTGGCCGAACTGCACCGGCTTGAAACCACGCTCGAAAAAGCTGATGAAAGCAAATCGCCGACTGAATACACGCTCAGTCTGGCCGAAAGTTTTGCGCAGCGCACCGGAGCCACTGCCGCTGAATTTCTGACGACGGTTGGCGAAGGTCTGAACTTCATTCGCGCGCGCCAGGAGATTGCCTCGCTGTGTGAACAGACGCTTGTCTTTCTCGAACGCGGCGGCGCGACGGCGCTGCAATACTTCCGCTCGGCGCGCGCAGTGCTGGAACACGGCGGCAACAACAGCTTTCAGAAATGGAGCCACGTCACGCGCCGCGTTGCTGAAGAAGGCAACGCGCTGGTTTATGACTTTCTGAAGCTGACGCCGAAAATCCTCGGTGCGCTGGCACAGCAGTATCGTCGGCAGTCGCGGCAGAATCCGAACACCAGCGCGACTGAACGCATCAACACTGTGCTCAATGTCGTTGAGGAACTGACCGCAGGCAGCGTTTACAGCGCGCTCGAATGTTTCAAGAGCGCGCCGCGTGCGCTCGCGGTCGCTTCGCTTGACCAGTTTCAGCTCTGGGCGCGTGACGGCGCACAGCTTCATCGTCAGGATCGCCGCCGCGCACAGGCTTATTACGCGCTCGAATCAAAGAGCAGCCAGGAACTGCTGCGCAGCGGTCACGACGGGATGACGCTGGAATCAGTCGCGCACCTGCTGCGGCTTTACATCGAAGGGCTGACCGGACGCGAAATGATCATTGCGCCGCTCGGTTCAATTCCCGATGAATCGAAAATCAGCGACGGCAACACCATTCAACTGCCCGCCGTCGTGGCTGAATTCGGCAGCCCGGATGATGATTTCAGACTTTACAAAGTCCTCGCCGCGCACGCCGCCGGACAGATTGAATTCGGCACGCGCGCCGCAGGCACACCCGAACTGCGCGCCGCGCTGATGGAAATTGACGCGCACTTCAATCAGAAAAACACTGACGCCCGCAAGCCGACGCAGGAAGATTTGCGCGATTATCTTGAAAGCCCGGATGAAATGCCGGTTCCGCGCGCGCTGCTGACCGAATATCAGCTTGAAAACGCCGATTACAAGATCGTCATTTCGCGCTTTCCGAATGCGCCGCTCGCAGCCCGCATCTTCACGACGCTTGAGAACGGGCGCATTGATTACCTGCTGCGCCAGGCCTATCGCGGCATCAGGCGCGATCTGAATTTCGTTCGTTCTCGATTGATCGAACGCCGCCCGCCGATCAGCGGCCTGCCGATTGATCAGCTTGTTTACGAAATCCTCTTTCAGATTACGCTCTGCGGCGGTGTGATTGATCAGACCGCGCGCAAGGCTTACTTTGAAGTCATCCGCGAATTTGAAACCATTGTTTCTGATTATCTGAAACGCGATAACGCGAGCGTGGCCGATACGCTGATGGCCACGCAGCGCGTTTACAACCTGCTGCTGCAAAAACAGGATCAGCAGAACGTCGAACGCGAAGCTGAAGAGGCGGACGAGGAATCAGACGACGACACGCAGCCGTCAGAACAGCGCAACGAACAGCAGCAACAGCAGCGCCTCGAACAGCAGCGCACGCAGGAACCGTTTAATCAGTGGGCCGAGCCGAACGAGGAAACGGTGCAGACCGATTCTGAAATCCTCAGCGAACTGATGAATGCTGAAACCGCCGAGCAGGAGTTACAGGAAGGCGATCAGGTCTTTTTGTACGATGAATGGGATCGTGAGTTAAGCGACCATCGCGCCAAATGGTGCCGCGTCATTCAGCGCGAAAACCGGCGCGGCACCCGCGATTTCGTCGAACGCGTGCGCGCTCAGTATTCCGGTGTGATTTCATCCATTCGCAATCAGTTTCAACTTCTGCGCCCCGAATCGCTGCGCCGCATCAAGGGCGAACTCGACGGCGACGATTACGATTTGCAGGCCGTGATTGATCGTCACATTGATCTGAAAACGACGGGCCGCCCGTCCGAACGCATCTACATTCGTCACGTGCGCCGCGAACGCGATGTGGCGGTTTCGTTCCTGCTCGATATGTCGTCATCAACCGCACGCACGATCACGCGCCATCCGAATCAGCCGTATACGCGACCGGGCCAGAAGATCATTGACATCGAAAAGCAGGGACTCGTGCTGATGAGCGAAGCACTGGAAGCAGTTGGTGACGCTTACGCCATTTACGGTTTCACGAGCGAAGGCCGCCGCAACGTAAAATATTTCGTCATCAAACAGTTCGGTGAACATTACTCGCCCGAAGTCGAGCGCCGCATCGGCGGCATCACTTATCACAACAACACGCGCCTCGGCGCAGCCGTGCGTCACGCCGCGACGATGCTTGAACGGCAGGACGCCCGCACCAAGCTGCTGATCGTGCTGAGCGACGGGCGGCCTTACGATCACGATTACGGCGATTCCCGCTACGCGCGCGAAGACACCAAGATGGCGTTGCGCTTTGCCAAAGTCTCAGGCATTACGCCGTTCTGCATCACGATTGACCGCGAATCCGAAGCCGAACTGAAAGACCTGTACGGCGAAGTCGGCTACACGATCATTGATGACGTGATGAGCCTGCCGGAACGCCTGCCGGGAATTTACCGCAGGCTGACGACATAATCACATTCAGCCGGATTCATCCGCAGCGGAGTCGAGAGCGCATCCTGCGGCGCGCCTGGTGTGGAGTGCGGCGAGTTCTCGCCGCTTTCTGTGTTGGCGCAGGTGAAAGCGGCGAGAACTCGCCGCACTCCACACACGGCGTAATTCACTCATCCTGTCGTCAGTTGCCGCTGATAATCATCCGCATCAAAAGTATTGCGATCAGGCCGTCTGCATTCATCACACCGGGTGACCATCGCAAAACTCGCTGCCTTCTGGTGAAAAGCCCTAATTCTTCCAGATTGCTCCGAGTCCGAGTTCCCACAGTCGTTTGTTCAGCGACGGAAGCTCCTTGTCGAGCATTTCGCTGGCACGCGCTTTCAACGCAGCCCATTGCTGATTGAGTTCCTTCAGGCGATCCAGCGAAGGCTGGTTCACGCTCGGAAGATCACTTTCGGTCTGGTTGATCAAAAACAGATAGTTCGCCGTGAACTTATTGGGGAAGTTATCAACGTCGTCGTAAGCCCTGGCTTTGCGCTGCACCATATCATCGTCCCACGCCTTCATCTTCTTCACGAGCGCTTCGCCCTCTTTTTTGACGGCGCTGAATTTATTATCAGCGGGCAATGCTCCCAGCAGCGCTTCAAGCTGCTGCTGCTTTTCGTACAGGCTGTTGGTCAGGCGATGCATCGAGGCCAGTTCAGACTCCATGCCCGACATGATGCGATGATATTCGGCGTAAGCTGCGGCGCTCGTTGGATAAAGCGGATTCGGCAGAATCTCTGTTTCCGTTGAGACCGTCTGCTCGCCCATTTTCAACGTGAGGCTGTATTTTCCTGGCGGCGCTTTGTGTCCCGCGTAGCTGCTCTCGATATACACCGCAGGCACGCCGGGCATCGTGGCATAACGCAGATCCCAGACAAAGCGGTTCAGTCCTTTCGCTTTGGGCAACAGCGGTTCCGGATGCGGGCCGCCATCGTAGCGCACAAACTTTTCATCGGCTCTGGAAGAAAAGCTGCGCACCGGATTGCCCGCCGCGTCTTTGATTTCGAGGGTGATGTGGTCGTCCTTTTTCAATTCGGGCAGTTGATAGTACAGCACCACGCCCGTCGCCGGATTCACGCCCCGGTATGGATTCGCGCCGGTGAACTCAGGCTCTGACCGATCCAGATCGCTGCCGCCGTTGACGAGATACGCCCTGTCAGGCCGATAAATCGTCAGGGGGGCCGCTTCTGGTTTGTACTGCCGAATGACGCTCAGATCATCCAGCACCCAGAACGCGCGGCCAGACGTGGCGGCGATCAGGTTGCCTTTGTGAATGCGCAAATCCGTGATGGGCGTCACGGGCAGATTCAATTGAAAAGGCGACCAGTCCCTGCCGCCATTCCACGACAAATACAAACCGCGTTCGGTGCCCGCAAACAACAGGTCTTTGCGCACATCGTCTTCACGCACGACGCGCGTAAAGGCCTCAGCAGGGATGCCGTTGTCAATCTTCGTCCAGGTGTTGCCGTAATCGGTGGTTTTGTACAAGCCTGGCGCGTGGTCGTTGAATTTATAGCGCGTCGTAGCGATATACGCCGTCGCTTTGTCGTGCGGCGAAATCTCAATCGCGTTGATTAAGCATTCGGCCAGGCCTTTGGGCGTCACGTTTTTCCAGGTCGCGCCGCCGTCGCGCGTCATATAGACAAATCCGTCGTCGCTGCCCGTCCAGATCACGCCTTTTTCATGCGGCGACTCGATGATGTAACTCAGCGTGCCGTAATTTTCCGCGCCGACAGCTTCGTTCGTGTAAGGGCCGCCGCCTTTGCCCTGTTTTTCTTTTTCATTGCGCGTCAGGTCAGGCGAAACTTCTTTCCACGTTTTGCCCATGTCGCTGGTTTTCAGCAGCAATTGCGCGCCGTGGTAGTAAGTGTTCGGTTCGTGTTTGCTCCAGATGATCGGCGCATTCCAGTTGAAGCGATATTTGATGTCCTTCGCATCCATGCCGAGGTATTGAATCGGCGCGGCCATAATGTTGGTCGAAGCCTTTGCCTGCGTGTCCACCACCTCAATCGTGCCCTGATAACTTCCGCCCAGAACATAGCGCGGATTGTTCGGATCGAACGCCAGAAACGCGCTCTCGCCGCCCGCCGAAGCCGACCAGCTTGCTGTCGTAATTCCGCCGCTGCCCAGTTCGCGGCTGGCAATCGAAACCGATGTGTTGTCCTGCTGCCCGCCGTAAATGCGATAAGGGAACTGATTGTCTGTGTTGATGCGATAGAACTGCGCGGTCGGCATGTTGGCCTGCGAACTGAAGCTTTTGCCGCCATTGAAAGTGATGGCCGAGCCGCCGTCGTTCGAGATGATGAAGTTGTTCGGATTGTCGGGATTGATCCACAGATCGTGAAAATCGCCGTGCGTACCCGAAATGTTTTCCCAGGTTCTGCCGCCGTCCTTTGACCGCAACGCAGGCGCGCTCAGCACGTAAATCGTGTTTTCGTTTTTCGGGTCGGTGAACAGTTCGATGTAATACCAGGCGCGTTGCGTCAGGCGATGATCGTTCGTCACACGACTCCATTTTCTGCCTGCATCATTGGAAACGAAAAGCCCGCCCGCCTCTTTGTTCGAGTCGCTTTCGATCAGCGCGTAAACTCTTTCAGGATTGGCGCGGCTGACGGCGATGGACATCTTGCCCATCTCTTCGGGCAATCCTTCTTTCAGCTTTTCCCACGTTTCGCCCTGATCCACGGATTTATACAACCCGCTGCCCGGCCCGCCGCTGATGACTTTCCACGGCAGCCGCCCGTGTTCCCACATCGCGGCGTACAGGATGCGCGGATTCGTCATATCCATCGAAAGCTCTGCCGCGCCGGTCTTGTTGTCCACGAATAAAACGTTCTTCCACGTTGCGCCGCCGTCCACAGATTTATAAATCCCGCGTTCCGCTGATGGCGCGTAAAGAGCGCCCTGCGCCGCGACGATGACGATGTTCGGATTTTTCGGGTCAACCACGATGCGCGAAATGTGCCGCGTCGGTTCCAGCCCGATATGCTTCCAGGTTTTCCCGGCATCGGTGGATTTGTATACGCCGTCGCCCGAATGCGTCATCACGCCGCGCACCGCGTGCTCGCCTGTGCCGACGTACACAACGTTCGGATCGCTTTCGGCCACGGCAATCGCGCCAATCGTCCCGGTCTTGAAATAGCCGTCAGAGATGTTGCGCCACGTGATGCCTGCATCATCGGTTTTCCAGAGGCCGCCGCCCGTCGTGCCCATGTAATACGTCAGCGGATCGCCCACAACGCCGCAGCCCGCGTTGGCACGCCCGCCGCGAAACGGCCCGATGGAGCGCCACTTCACGGCTTTGAAAATGCTGTTGAGATCGTCCGCCGCATCTTGCGGAGATTGCGCGAACAGTTGGCTGACCAGTAAACAGGAAAAGAAAATCAGGAGCAGTTTTTTGACCATAGCCAGAGAATCATGATTTTAGAAGTTGTCAGATCAGATGTGATACTGCGTCGGGCAGGTAATGTAGCCGAGATTCCGCGTTCGCGCCAGACTGCCTGCTGGTTAGAGCCGCAAGCCGCTTCTGTTTCAAGAGCGCCGGAACTTCAGCACCACAAAAGTGATGTCATCCGCTTGCGGATGCCCGGCGCTCCATTCGTCACCCAGGCGAACAAGTCCGGCGATGATTTCTTCCGCCGACTGCCCGCCCAACGCAGGCAAAGCCTGATGAATCCGTTCGTCTTCCAGCATCGCGCCGTGCGGGTTGAACCGTTCCGGCAAACCATCGCTCAGCAGCACCACGACATCATTTTCCGCCAGTGCCACTTCCTGCTGCTGGTATTGATACTTCGTCACGCCACCAAGCGGCAGCGCCCGCATCGCAATCTCTTCGACCTCGTCGGTCAACGCGCGATAAATCAGCACCGACGGCATCCCGGCAATGCTCACGGTCATTCGTTGCCCCTGCACCTTCACCATCGTCATTGCCATAAACAAGCCGCGCAGCTTCATCGCTTTCAGCACCGTGCTGATACGATGAAGGATGTGCGGGATGTCGGGATGATACGCGAGCGAAACGAACAGGCTTTTGACCGATGACACCAGCGTACCTGCTTTCAAACCGTGCCCCGTCGCATCGCCCACCGCAATCGTCAATGTGCCGTCTTCGCCCAGATGAAAGTCGTAGTAATCGCCGCCGACTTCCGAAGCGGTTTTCATGTATGCGGCGATGTCGAGATGCGGGAGTTGGGGCAATTTTTTCGGCAGCATCGAAAGCTGCAACTGGCGGGCTTCTTCGAGTTCAGCGGCGCGGCGTGCGTTTTCGGCTTTGACTTTCTCATGTTCCAGCGCGGCGGCGGAGAGTTGCTTAACCTGGATGAGTTGCGCTTCAAGACTCTTGTTCGTGCTGGCGTATTCGCGCGCCAGATACAATGACAGCGCCAGGATCATCCCGAAACTGCCGAGTGCGTACACGAGCGGAATCGGAGTGACGAGATACATCTGAACCAGCGTCAGGGAAAATAGCGCGACGCCTGTGCCAACAATTCCTGCGCCCGGCAGCCGTCGCCACATCGCGCCCACGACGATGCTGAGCATTTCCAGCGCACAGGCCGCGCTGTATAAAGTTCCGACTAACAGCCAATGTCGCACAGGCCATACCTGGCACCAGAAAATGACGAACAATGCTGCCGCCAGAAAGAACCACATCCGGCGCGCCCGTCCCGGCGTGAAGGCGTTGTACAGAAAGGCCAGCAGCGCAAGTGGCGTCAGGTTCGTGGCAATCCCCATGATGAATAACAGCAGGTAATGCCCCGCCAACCCGTAATGCCCTGAAAAAAATAAAATGCTGAAGTAATCGTAGATCGCAAAGCCCAGGAGAAATAAGCCATAAAAGAGATTGCCCCGCTGGCGAACAAAGAAGGCAAAGATGAGCAGGTGAAGAATGCTGAAGGAAAGAAATACAGTGGCCTCGACAGCAATGTAGCCGAAAGGCAGAGGCGACACCCCATAGCCCACGCCGCGCTGACTGGCCGCCACACCAAATTCTCTGAAGCGGCTGTAGAAACCAATGTCGGCGATGCCGTTGGAGTTTTCACCGCTCTGCAATAGCTGCCAGGTCATGAAGGAATGCAAATCCGCCGCCCGTTGATTCGAGTAGCGCACAGCAAGCACCTGCTCCGCATCAGCCTGCAACACAACACCCAGCGGCAGCGCATTCGGATTGTAAGCTGCCTCTTCCGCCAGTGTTTTGCCGACAACGCCGAAGCGCCGAATCAGCCTGCCATTGACGTAGACCTCCGACGCGCCGAGCTGCGCCATTTCCAGATTCAACGCCACATTTGCCAGTTCCGGCGCAACGCGCAGATGCAGCCGAAACCAGCCGCTGCCGCGCCACGCGCTGTCTTCGGGTCTGGCGGAATCCGCGAGCGTCGCCCACGCGCGGTCATCAAACTGCGGCTCGGCAAAGCGCGGGTCATCGTCGGGCGAATATTTCCAGCCGAGTTTGTCGAGTTCGACGGCCTGTCCGTTTTGCAGTTGAGCCGCCGTCAGCGTGAAAACCGTTTGCGCCTGTGCGACAAACACAGTCAGCCAGATACCTGCTACGAATATCGCGAGCCTCTGGAGCATAGGGGATTATTTGTTGCGAATGATTTGCTGAAGGTTGGAATCACGCCTCTGCTTCGAGTTGCCGACGATATTCTTCAGCGTCAAAGTGGCCTTGTGAACGGGCGATCAGTCCATCTGCACTGATCTGCCAGACTTCATAACCGCTGATGCGCACAGCCCGCCCTGTGCCGCCCGGCCCGGTATTCGTGCCGACCAGCGTCCAGTGATAAAGCGCAAAGCCGTCTTCAATGCGCAGTTCATCCAGCAGGACATGCATATCGGGGAACGCAGTCATAAAGCTCTGCGCGACTTCCGTAATCGCCGCGCGCCCCACTGCCGCAGGCGCATCGTTGACCTGCAACGAACCGTCTTCGGCATAAAACGCAGCCACGCTCGCCGCGTTCCGGCTGCACCACGCGGCAGTGTAAGCGTCGGCGAAGCGTCGTAATGCTTCAGTATCTTTCAGCAACCCGGCGTCCATCCTGCCGGTTTGATCAGTGGTCATAGTTTCTGTTCCTGTTCGGAAGGCACCTGGGTTTGCAGTTCAACCAGCAACGCTTTGGCATCCTGCAAATCCGCCGTGTCGAAGCCTTCGGTGAACCAGCCATATATTGCGGCGAGCATTTGCTGTGCTTCGGCGGCTTTGCCTTGTCGTTGCCACAACCGCGCGAGGCTCATCACTGCGCGCAGTTCCAGCGATTTCGCCTGCTGCTGCTGCGCAACCTTAATGGCCTGAAGAAAACATTCTTCCACCGCTGCGTGAGGAGCTTCGGACTGCAACAGCAATTCCCCTCTGAGCCGGTAAATCTCCGCCTGGAAAAAGTGCTCTCCATATTGCTCGGCAAAGGCCTGCGCCTCAGTCAGCAGGCTGAGCGCCTCGGCAATCTGGCCTGTGGCTCCACACGCTTCGCCGAGCAGCGCCAGATAACGTGACCGTCCCAGATCGGCCTCGAAGGCGTGCATGGCAGTGAGGCCTTCGCGCATCTGCGCCACTCCTGCGGTTCTCTGTCCTGCCGCGACCAGCGCCCACCCCCGGCAAATGTATCCATTCGCCTGCCATTGCGGAAAACCGTGCTCCGCAGATAAGGCGAGGCAATCTTCCGCCATTTCCCTGACGCGCTGAGGTTCCCGCCGACTGATGTGCAGCTCGGCGGCCAGGAAGGTGGCGAGCGCCAGCCCGAAGGGGGAAGCCTCCTGCCGCGCGAGCGCCAGCGCCTGCTGGCTCTGCTGCAATGCCTGATCGGGACAGCCCAGATTCCACAGCGACGCTGCGCCCATGAAAAGACCGATCATCACGGGGTTTTCACCCGCATACACGACCGCCTCGCCATAATGTGGTTGCGGATTCCAGACAGCCAGCATTTCTTTGGCATGCGCACAAGCCGCGGCGAACTCGCCCCGATAATTGCAGCCTGAAGTCATCATCTGGTGCCCCCAGATCGTGGCAGCCGGGGCTTGGGTACGAACCTGCGCCAGGAATTCTTCGCCCAGCTTGCGCGCCATATTGTTATCACCGCCAACCAGATAAGACCGCCATTGCCCCACCATGATCGTCCATAGCTCCGGCGGGTCGCCGAGTTGCCGCGCCAGTTCGCGGGCGCGCGTGAAAAGTTCCCGGCTTTCCTGCGAAGCCAGGCCCTGGCAAGCCCCCAGCGGCACGGACAGCGTGATTTGCAGCGCCAGTTCCTGCCGCGTGCGCGCGGTCGTGTCCGGCTCTGCCTTGAGCATCTCCAGTCCGCGCCGCGCCAGCGCGACGGCTTCCTGATAAGCAAAGACGCGCGTGGCCTGCCCTGCCGCGAGCCGGTAATAATCCGCCGCGCGCGCATACTCCCGCCCGGCTTCATAGAGCGCTGCCAGTTCATTGGCCACACTCGTTCGTTGTTCGCCGTAAAATCCTTCCATCGTTTGCGCCACTTCGCGGCTCTGCATGGCCTTACGAGTCGCTCTGAGCGACGCATAGAGCGCGTTCTGGTAAAGCACATGCACAAACCGATACTTGAGCGTCAGCATGCGATTCGGAAACTCGGCTTCTGCTGTCAGCTTCACAAACGCAAACACGCGCTCCAGCTTTTCCAGCCGTTCTTCCACTTCATCGGCGTCCAGCTTCAACACCTGCGCCACCACTGCCGAATCAAATTCATAGCCCTGCACGCTCGCGGCGGTCAGCAGCTTGCGATCCTCTTCGCTCAGTTGCGCGATCTTGCGTTCAATCATTCCGCGCACCGATTCCGGCAACTCGCGTTCGATGTCCGGCAAAGCTTGCGCGAGCATCCACCTGGGTACGCACGCATCCTGCGTGCTGTCTTCCCTTGCAATCACCCCGCGATCCCGCAAATACCGCACGAGGTCAGCCATAAACAACGGGCTGCCTTCCGTCTTCGCGTGAATCAGTTGGGGGAACTCGGACGGGAACCGATGATTGGGAAATTCGAGCTTGAGATACTGCGCGATATCGGCTGCGGTCAGAAACGCCAGTTGCAACTCCCGGCAGTAGCCCCGCGCCTGCAAATCCGGCTTGATTTGCAGGAACGGATGTTTGGCCAGCAGCATGTCCGAAGGCCGATACGTCACGACAATCAGCACGCGCAGCGCATCAAATTTGCCCGCAAGAAAGCTCAGCAGATCAATCGTCGAGACATCAGCCCAGTGCAGATCGTCAAAGAAAATCACCAGCGTCCGGGCTTCAGCAACGGCGGTCAGAAAGCTCGCCAGTTCACGCTTCATCCGTTCCTGCGAAGCGGCTTTGACCTCACTCAGCAGGCGCGCGGATTCTTCGCTGTCACTGTTGAGCGGCACGACCTGCGCATACCACGTCGGCGCAAGTTGTTTCATTGTGGCGGCCAGAGTCTTGTCGTTTTGC
Organism: Blastocatellia bacterium; assembly: GCA_046331565.1. Classification (GTDB taxonomy): domain Bacteria; phylum Acidobacteriota; class Blastocatellia; order RBC074; family RBC074; genus DASRDU01. The sequence goes on along the minus strand of JAXLQP010000001.1, from coordinate 554,744 downwards.
AACAGACTTTCCAACGCTTCGAGCAGCGGCAAGTAGGCTTCGGTTCCGGCGAGTCGTTCCGAACAGCGCCCGCGTGCAATCGTGCATTGCTTTTCTGCCGCAAGGTCAGTGAGGAAGTCTTCGACGAGCGTCGTCTTACCGATGCCGGGTTCGCCTGCCACACACACGAGCGAGCCGCGCCCGTCGCTGGCGGCGTTGAAGGCGGCGCGCAGTTCGTTGCGTTCCTGTTCGCGTCCGACGGTGTGACGGAGTGTGACTGAAGTCGGCAAAAGATTTTCCGCCCGTTGATCGTCAGCGCCCGGCACAAGCAATTCGCCAGCCTGCTGATCGGTCGAAAACCCCATTCGTTGCAGCAGGATTTGGAAGCGCGAGTCTGCCCGAAGAAAATCAAATTTCGGATCCACTTTCACAAAGGTGATCCATAACGGACGCTCGACACAAGCCTTCTCAAGCCACGCCAGCGTTTGTTTGGTATCCCGAAGCCCCGCATAAATCTGGGCGAAGTTCAGCGCCGAAACGAATGTATGCGTTGCCCGTTGCGCTAATGCGGTCAGAATTTCCTGCGCTGTCTGATGGTCGCCGATTTTCCCATACACATATCCGATGGTCGGCAAAGTCAGCGGGTCGTTTGCACTCTGCCGCAAACCGGCAACCAGCGCCGCCGCCGCCGCGAAATCACCGTGCTGCGCATAAGCCTCAGCAAGAAAAATTTGCGCCAGAGAATAGTGCGGATTCAACTCAAGCACTTTTTGCAGTTGTGCAATGGCGCGTTCAGATTGTCCCGCCCAATAACAGACAATGCCGACGCTGGTATTGATCATCTCCGACAATGGGTCAATTTCGAGCGCGTGCTGATATACCCGAAAGCTTTCCTCAAAACGTCCCATCAGGCCCAGATACCAGGCATACCACATATAAATATTTGCACTACCGTCAAACCTCAGTGCCTGTTTGAAGGCACGCTCTGCACCGGGGTAATCACGGTCGTAATACATCCTGATGATCGCCAGCGCATTGTGTGCTTCGCCGAGCGTATCATCCAACGCCAGGGCAGAATTGACCGCTTCCTGCGCTTTCGGCATCCATTCATCGGGCGCAGAAAAAGTGAAGAAAGCCATCTCCACATAAGCGGTCGCCAGTCCCGCGAACGCCGATGCGTAGCGCGGATCAACGGCAATGGCGCGATTAAAAGATTCAATCGCTTTTGGAAAATCGTTCGGCGTAAATTTGTTGAAGTAAAAAAGCCCGCGCAGGTAATGTTCGTGCGCTTCTGCGTTTCTGGTGTGACGTTTCAGCACCGCTTCTTTGGCCGCGCCGAGCAATTTCACTTTCAGCGCATCCACTACTGCCAGGGTGATTTCATCCTGAATGTCAAAGATGTCTTTCATCTCGCGGTCATACCGCTCCGACCACAATTGATAACCATCCGCCGCATTGACCAGTTGCACGCTGATGCGGAGGCGATTGCCTGCTTTGCGGACGCTGCCTTCCAGCACGGTGTTGACATTCAGGGTTTTGCCGATCTCGCGCGCTTCGGCATTTTTGCCCTTGAAGGAAAAGGCCGAGGTGCGCGCTGCGACTTTCAACTCGTCAATCTTCGCCAGCGCATTGAGCAGTTCTTCAGCCAGCCCGTCGCAGAAATATTCGTTTTCTTCGTCCGCGCTGATATTCGCAAACGGCAACACGGCGATGGATGGCGAATGGCTGATCGTGGATGGAGGATTCTGCCGTTGCTCTGTTGCCGCGATTTCCAGCCCCGCCTTGCGAAACCCGTCAAGCAGATGCTCGATATATTCAGCGTCCCACCATTTCGCAAAATCACGCTGCACGCTGGCAACGAAGTCAGGCCGCACCTTGAGCAAATCCTGCACGGCTTTGGCCGCTGTCTCGCGCTCGCCGAGTTGTCCGCAGGCCGCTGCTGTAAAGGCGTGTTCTGCCCAATGCCCGGGCAAATTGACCTTGCGCACAAAACTGAGCGCGCCGCGATAATCACGCTGGCGATAGGCGTGATAAAAGTCGGCGTACCAGTACCAGCCGGGATGATGCGGATTCAGTTGCTTCGCCCGCGCTATTAACTCCAGACCGCGCTCAGTCTCATCCACATAGAGCAGCATCTCGCCCAGAAACGCGATGGAGTTGCCGTCCATCGGGTTTAGCGTCACAGCCCGCTCTGCCGCGTGACGGAAACTCTGAAACTCCTTCTGAAAAAAGACCACCTGCGCGAGGCCAAACCAGGCCAGATGATTCGAGGGTGCGAGTTCAACCGCCTTGCGCGCGGCAACAATTCCGAGCGCCAGCGGATCGCCGTAGAGGTTGAATCCCTGCCCGTAATCCTGCGCATAGAAACCTGCCATCAGCGCCCACGCATCGGCCTGATTCGGCGCTTTCTGCACCGCCCGTTCCAGCACCGACAACGCATCGGCCAGCGCTTCGGCAGTGGCGCGCCGGGGATAAATCAAACTGCGCAGCACGGCTTCGTAAGGGCTGAGTTGATCGGGCGGTTTGAGACGAACAGCTTCACTGAGGCTTTGCGGCAGAATCCCGTGCTGATCTGCTACGGTCGAGACGATGCGCGGCGCGAGTTCATCCTGCAACGCGAAAATGTCTTCGGCGCGAAACTGCCGATCATACGTTTCGGCCCACAAATGCGCGCCCGTGCTTGCATCTACCAGTTGCACCGCGACACGCAACATCGCGCCTGCCTGCCGCAAACTGCCTTCCATTACGTAGCGCGCGCCGAGTTCATTGCCAATCGCAGGCACATCGCCCGAATCGCTGGCATAGCGCAATGTCGAGCCGCGCGCGATCACACGCAGGTACGAGAAGCGCGACAAGCCCGTCACGATGTCTTCGGACAAGCCTTCCGCCAAAGCTTCCAACTCCGCATTCGCGCCGCGCCATTTGAACGGCAGCACCGCCACCCAAAAGCCTTCGTCTGCACGCGGAGCCGAAACCTGTGCCGCAGGCAGCATCATCGTTTCCGCATCACCGCTTCGCCGCGTCACCGTGTCACCGTGTCGTTCAATGTCCTGCAACGCCTGCGCGACTTCACTCGCGGTCGGACGCTGAGTCGCATCTTTGCTGAGCATGCGCAGAATCAAATCATTCAATGCCGCAGGCAGTTCCGGTTTCCACTGCGTCAACGGCGACGGTTCCTGCAACGTGATCGCGTGCAAATACGCGACCAGCGTTTCGGACTTGAACGGATGCCGCCCCGTCGCCAGTTCATACAACACGATGCCAAGCGCAAACACATCCGACGGATGGCTGACCATTTCGCCCCGCGCCTGTTCGGGCGACATATAGGCGATGGTTCCCATCACCGTGCCCGGTGTCGTCTGCTGTGCGAGCGTGGCCGCGTCTTCACCCGACTCGGTGGGCAGCAGACGCGCGAGGCCGAAATCCAGCACCTTCACGTAACCATCGTCGCGCACCATGATGTTGTCGGGCTTGATGTCACGATGCGTGATGCCTGCGGCGTGCGCGGCGCTCAGGGCTTTGGCTGTCTGCTGACCGAGCGTCAGCACTGTTTCGAGCGAATTGTCTGCGGCAATCACGGCGCGCAGTGTGCGACCTGCGACCAGTTCCATGACAATGAAGCGACCGGCTTCGCTCTCGCCAATGTCGTAGACCGTGATGATGTTCGGATGATTCAGCGCGCTCGCGGCTTTGGCTTCCTGCATAAAGCGGCGCAGGCGGTCGGCGTCCTGCGTGAATTCGGCAGGCAGTAATTTCAAGGCGACCTGCCGTTCAAGCCGCGTGTCTTCGGCCAGCCACACTTCGCCCATCCCGCCCGCGCCGAGTTTTCCGACAATGCGGTAATGCGAAAGTGTGGTGTTGATGGAGCCTTCCTGACTCATCTGCTCACTTATCAGGCCTGCCCATTCGGAGACTGCTCTTTGACCCCGTCATCGTTGAGTGTGGCTGTTCGTGTGTGTGGCGACCGGCTATTTTTTGCGGCGAATCGAATACAGCCGATGCTCCGTGCGCAGCAATAACCGCTCTCCCACCAGCGCCGGTGACGCCAGCGTGAAATCGTCCAGTTCGTTTACGTGCAATAACTGAAATTTCTCGCCCGCGGTGATAACAAAGGTCTGGCCTTCTTCACTCAGGCAGAACAGCCTGCCGTTATAGGCCCAGGGCGAAGTCGTGAAGGCCGTCGCCGCCGGATCAATCCGCGTCTTGTAAGTCTGCCTGCCTGTCTTTGCGTCAAAGCGCGTCAGGATGCCGGTTTCCGTCAAAGCATAAATGCCGCCTTCGTAAACCAGCGATGATGGCAGATAGGTTCCGGCGCGTGGCTGCGACCAGACAACATATTCGCCGGATGTCGCGCCGTTTTTCAGCGAAATATCTCCATTCGCGCCGGGGCGAACTGCCACCAGCATCGCGCCGCGCCCGCCGTTGATATACAGCAGACCGTCAGACGCAAAGGGCATCGGAATGGGCGATCCTGACATCCCGGACATGCGCCACAATTCCTTTCCCGCGAGGTCATAGCTGATGACCACTTCCGGGCCGATGGCGACCAGTTCCGTGCGCAGCGGATTCTGCCAGACGTAAGGAGTCACCCAGGCTGAGCGTCTCCCTTTGGGGCCAATATCACGATTCGTGCGCCAGACCTGCTGGCCTGTCTGTTTGTCGAAGGCGGCAATGAACTGCTGCTTTTCGTTGTCGTTGACAATCACCAGCAGATTATTCACCAGCGCAGGTGAACTGCCCGTACCGAAATCCAGATAGATCGGATTCGCTTCGAGCGGCGTTGTCCATTTTTGCTGCCCCTTCAGATCAAACGCCCACAAACCCAGATTCGCCACATAGACATAGACAAACCTGCCGTCGGTCACAGGGCTTTCAGAACTGAAGCTGTTCTTGCGATGACGCCCGCCCGGCGGATGCCCCGCGAAAAATTCGCGCTGCCATTCGACCCTGCCGCTCTTCAGGTTCAGGCAATAAAGGAAGTAATGCAGCTTCACCTCGTTCGGCAATTCGATGTCGCGTTCGGTGACTTTCTCGATCACATCCTTCATCGGCAGCCCCTGTTTTTGCAGTTCGGCGACGTATTCGTTGCTGTATTCCGTGCCGATCTGCGGCGACTTCGATTTGCCTTCAGTGAGGACTGTGGTCAGAAAGATTCTGTCGCCCGTGACGATGGGCGATGACCAGCCGCGTCCGGGAACCTCCTGCGACCATTCGACGTTCTCGGTTTTCGACCAGCGATCAGCCAGCCGCGCATTGGCGCTGACGGGATTGGCTTCCGGCCCGCGAAACTGCGGCCACACCGGGTTCTGACCGTGAGCGGTGAACGAGGCCGAAAGACTGACACCGACCAGCCAGATGACCAGCCTCACATTATTGATTCCTCTGTGCATTCAGATTTCCTCTTTGAATGAAAGTTTGCGCCTGCTGAGCTGACAGCCTCGTTAAGGCGGCGGCACTCTCTGCGAATTTTGAAAGTGTAGCGCGATTGAAAACTGAGCTAAAAGCGCCCGGCGTTCACGTCGAGAATGAATCTGATCAGCCCGTCCATATAGACCTTCTGATCATCGTAAATCGCCATGTGGCTTCCCTGCGGGCAGAACAGGTAGCGGCCTTTCTGCACCTTCTTTGCCATCATTTCCATGTGCGCCGGATCCATCGTGTCGTACTTTGCGCCGATGATGAGCGTGGGCGGCGCGATTTTCGGCAGGTCGCCGGTGCGATCCCATGCGAGCAGCTTGCCGCTTAAACCGAGTTCGCTCGGCCCCTGCATCGGAATGTAGACAGCCTGATTGAGATGTTTGAAGCTGCGCTGCACCGGCTCCGGCCACTCGGCGGCGGGCATTCGCAGGATGTGCTGTTCGTAATGCAGCGGCATCAGCAGTTCCATATAGCGCGGGTTCTCGAAATCTTTCCTTGCTTCGATGGCTTTGACCTCGGCCAGGGCTTTCTGATCCATCGCGGGCATCAGCACTTTCTGCGCGTATTCGTTGTAAGCCGGGCCGCTCGCCATCATATTCGAGATGATCAGGCCTCTGAGGTGCTGCTGATATTTCAGCGCGTATTCAATCGCCAGCACGCCGCCCCACGACTGGCCGAGTAAATAGAAATTGTTTTTGTCGAGTCTGAGCGCCTGGCGCACCTGTTCGACCTCTTCGACAAAGCGCGGCAGATCCCACAGTTCAGCGTCCTTCGGCTGATCGCTGTAGTAAGAACCAAGCTGGTCGTAGTAGTAATACTCAATCCCGGCAGCGGGCAGAAAGCTGTCGAAGGCTTCAAAGTATTCGTGCGTCGCGCCCGGCCCGCCGTGCAGCAGCAGCACTTTGATTGTCGGATTGTTGCCGACCCGCTTCGTCCAGACCTTGAATTTTCCTTTCGGCGTCGTGATCGAAATCATTCTGACGCCGCCGCTCAGCACATCGTCGCGCCCCGCATGATCGAAATAAGTACTGGTCGCCGCCGCCGCAGGCTGTGTGGTCACAGGCTGATTTGCGCAGGCCTGCAAAGCTGTCGCAGCCAGAATAAGCGCAAGGATTTTTTTCATGGATGGTTCCTTCGTTATGGCTCACTGTCAGAGCAAATTGTCCGGGATTACTTCTGTGGTACAGCCTGATCTGCTGATCAGCTTACCGCAGGCACGGCAGTTTCTGGAACCGTGACGGGCAGTCTTTCAGGAATGGCCCCAGCCCCACTGTTCAGGACTGAGGCTGAGGCTTTCCTGAATGCGCGGCCCGGTAATTGAAATGGTGACGCGATTCAGATAAGTAATCTCGGCCAGCAGGCACAGGAATCCCGGAACGCGGTGACGACATTTCAACATTGGAACCGCCTCCTCTCTGCCCGTTCTATTCACCGGCGCGTGAGGCCGCCGACGCCATCAACACGCCATTTTCCGACCGGGCAGATGACTGCTTTTGTTTGAAGTACCAGTAAACCGGCAGGCCGAGTGCGATGAGGATGAGGCCGACGGCTGATTCGACCGGACTGGTGATGATGGTATTGATGACCAGCCACGCCGCGACGATGATGAAAAGCACAGGCACAAACGGATAGCCCGGTGTTCTGTACGGGCGTTCGGCATGCGGCATCTTCCGGCGCAGCACGAACACGGCGCTGACCGTGACGCCAAAGAAAAGCCACAGCGCAAACATCACGCAGGTGGTGATTTGATCGAAGGTGCCGGAAAAGACCAGCACACAACCCCACGCCGATTGCACGAGGATGGCGGCGCGCGGCGCACGGCTGCCGGCGTGAACTTCGCCCACGATCCGAAAGAACAATCCATCGCGCGCCATCGCAAAGGGAATGCGCGACTGTCCCATCACACAGCCGTTCAGCGCGCCAAGCGTGGAAATAACAAAGGCCAGCGAAATAAACGCCGCACCGGTGGGGCCGAAAAAAGTGCTGGCGACTTTGGCGGCAACGGGCAGCGCGTTCGGGTATGCCGTCGAATTCGCCGTGACGATTTCGCTGAGCGGCAGCGCATGAAAATACGCGAGATTCGCCAGCAGATACGCCGCGATGATGGCCAGCATGCCGAAGATCAGACCGCGCGGTACGTTGCGCTGCGGATGGCGCACTTCGCCCGCAACAATCGGCAGCATATACCAGCCGTTATATGCCCACAGTGCCGCCAGCATCGCCGCGCCAAACGCCTGTAATCCGCCTGTGTGCGCGGCCTCGCCGGACGCTGCGGGAGGCGACCCGCCTGCGCCAGGCGAAAACCAGAACGCGCCGACGACAATGACCGCGATGCCCAGCAGCTTGGCTCCCGTCAGCCACGATTGCATGCGCCCGCCTGCCGCTACGCCAATGCAGTTGATCGTGGTCAGCAGGACAATTGCGGCGATGGCGACAATCTGCGTCAGACCGAACTGCCAGTGCACCGCCTGCCCGAACAGATGAAACGTCTGTTCCATCCACGCGCCGCCCAGCGGCAACAACGCCGAAAGGAAAATCGCAAAGCCGATGCTGAGTCCCGCCAGTGCGCCGCCGCCCGCGACGGCGAATTGCATCCAGCCATAAAAGAACGCCGGAGCTTCGCCGTATGCTTTGCTGAGGTAAACATACTCGCCGCCCGCTTCAGGAAACATCGCGCCGAGTTCGGCGTAGGCCAGCGCGCCCGCGAGCGACAGCAGACCCGCCGCGAGCCACGCCAGCAGCACCAGCGTCGGGCTGCCCAGTTGCTGCGTCATGACTGCGGTTTTGAGAAAGACGCCCGTGCCAATGACTGTGCCGACCACCAGCGCAATCGCGTCGGTCAGAGTAAGTGCGCGCAATAACGAGGGCTTCGTTTCCGTCATGCATCAGTTCTCACTTTTCTGCTGATGGGATGATGAGGTATTCGGGGAAATTCTCTCCGACTGCCGATGCCGGGTGTCCCCACCACACCCGGCAGAGAGCTGGCCACTGTCATAATGAGCAACTGCGCGGTTGACACCCGGATGCCGCGCCTGCTGAGCGGGCAATCTTTATGCTTCCAGCGAACGTTGCACCAGCAGGGTGTCCACGTACTGCACGAAGCGAATCACCCTGCCGTCCTGCAATTTCCAGACGTGGGCGAAAGCCGCCTGAAAGCTCTTTCCCGTACTACTGGCTTTGCCGCTGTAATGTCCCAGCGCGACAATCGTGTCGCCGCCATCAATAAATTCGTGCGGTACGGCAGCAAACCCTTCCCACAACTGGCCGAGCCGCATGAAAACGCCTTCCAGCACGCCCTGCGGGCCGTTGTAGGTTCCGGCCAGGGGAAACCCGTCAGCTTCCTGCCAGCGAATGTCGGCATCCAGGATGCCCAGCACGCCGGGCACGTCGCCTTTGGCAAAAGCTTCGTATGTGCCTTTGATCAGGTTGAGATTGCTCATGAGATTTTCCTTTCGTTTTTGCTTTGGGAATTTCTGGTTGATTGCCGCGCTTGCCGGACGCGATGAACAGCGCGCTTTACGGCGTGCCCGCATCAGCTCAGTCCATGTTCCGGCGGGATGGGCGACATCTCACCCTGCGGCATCCTCATCAGCGTTTCTGCCGGAACACCACTGCGGTACTGTGCCAGCAGGTCATCCGGGTCAATCCCGACGCCGATGGGATTGGCGGCAAAGGCTTCGCTGTACATATATTCGTTGGCCTGTTTGACCGGACAGCAATCAACCTGAAACTCCATGCGATTGCCGTCCGGGTCGCGGTAATAAAGTGAAAGAGTCATCCCGTGATGAATTCGCCAGTACGGCGTGATGCCTGCCTCTTTCAGCCGCGCATAGTTTTCCAGCAGGTCGCCAGGATGCGCGAAGGTGTAAGCCGTGTGATTGACGCCGACATCGCCGTGTTCTGCCGCTGCCAGGCCATCGGGCTTGAAAGCTGTCAGGTTGATGAACGCAAAGCGGTGATGCTCATCATCGAATGTGAGAAAGGCCAGGGCGGGATTCTGATAAACCACCTTTGCCTCGAAGACCTGCTGATACCAGTTGAGCATTTCCTCGTAGCGGCGGGTTTGATAAACGACGTGGGCGATTTTGACGGGTCTGGCCACTTTGTCTGCTCCTTTGCTCTGAATTCGGTGAATAATCACGCGGCAGCCGCTAAACGGCTTCGACTGCGCCTTCCGGCACCTGCTGTTTCGCCGGGGCTTTGGCTCTGGTCGGCGTGGAAAAGATGGCGCGGATTTCAGTCCAGTGAATGGCCAGATCAGCCAGCAGCACGGACATCGCAATGCACGACCAGATGATGGCCTGCACGATCTCGACGCTGAGCTGCTCCCATCCGGTCACGCCCATCACGAAGCGCACTTCAATAAAGACGAGCGCGATGGCGTAACTGCGGATCATCCACTGTTTGTGCTGAGTGATTCTGCGTTTGTACGCAAACAGAAAGGCGAGGGCCGTCGCCGTCATCAGCATCACGGCATTGATGGAGGCCAGCACGGTGAAGGAACGCGGGAAGCCAAGCCGTTCTTCGTAATACTGAATGTAAGCGCCGAAGGGCGCGAGCAGCAGCGCCCCGCCCATATACAACCGCCCGACAATGCGATGCATCCGGGTGAACCTCTTTCGCAATCGTTCAGAAAACTGGAGCGGCGCCAGCAGCATCACCACCGCGCCGAACAGACCGTGCGGCAGCAGCCACCACTTGAACGAGGCGTAATGCTGCCAGATCGGATTTTCCGGTTCGACGAGAAAGCGTTCGTTGTGCCAGAGCACATACGCCATCATCACCGCAATCCCGGAAAAGACCACATACTTCGCGTTGAGCCTTGTTTTCATCAGAGCCTCCCTGGTTTGATGCAGTCCTTCAGCAGCCGACTCCTGTTTATGGATGCAGGTAGAAAACCTTGCTGATGATCTTCCACCTGCCATCCAGTTTGAGCAGCGTGAACTGATCGGTGAACCGGTGCCCTGACCAGTTTTCAAGTTCCAGCCGCACCGTCGCCACTGTGCCGTTCAGATCAGTGCTGGCAATCCACGATTGCAGTTCTGTGGCGGGCGGATTCTCGTCAACCCAGTCATAAAGAACCTGAATCGGCCCGGCGATCAGATCAGGGCCGAGGTAGCCAAAGATCGTGGCGTCGGCATGAAAGGCCGGTTTCATGTCCTCGCTGCGGCCTGACCTGCCGCCGCTGACGTATTGCTGCACGGTGCTGGCAATCGCTTCGTAATCGCTCAGACTGTTGGTGGTGTTGCTCATAAGTTTTCCTTTCTGTCAGAAGTGGGGTGAAACAAAAGTTGCAGTTCAGCCGCGCGTCAGCACGATGTCCCAGGTGACAACGAGCGAATCCGGTTCCATCCCTTCACCGGCTGGCTCGACTCTGGCAATCAGCGTTGACTGCTCGTCCCCGGCGCTTTGCAGGATGCGGTCTCTGACGTTGAGCGGTTCGCCGGGAAAATACATCTGCGTCACGAGCGCTTCGTGCCGCCCGGTCACGTAGTAATGAATGTGCGGAGGCCGCGACCAGTCCTCGATGCCCGTCGGATAGGCGCTCGGCTTGATTGTTTTGAACCGGAACCGCCCCTGGGCATCAGTGACCTGCACGCCGTAACCCTGAAAATTCGGGTCGAGCGGCGCTTTGCTGGTGTCGTTGATGTGCGCGTAACGCCCGTGCATATTGGCCTGCCAGATTTCAAGTTTGATGCCCTCAAGCGGGCGACCCTGCGGATTTACAACGCGGCCCGTCAGATGCATAAGCTGTCCTTTGGCCGTGCCGCGACGCCCGCGCAGGTGCGTCAGATCGGCGTCACGATCAAGCGGTTTGAGAACCGGATAGAACGGGCCAAGCGCCTGCTCGCTCGTCACCATCCGCTTTTCCTGGGCAAACAACGGACTGAGTTCACCAGCAGTCACAAGCCCGCCGAAAGCTGAAGACAGCGCGATAAAGTGGCGACGTGAAATCACATTTTCAATGTTCATAGTGCCTCCCTGTTTATGGTGTTACCGGCGTGACCTGATCAGAAACGATCTGCCATTTCCCGTTTCGCTTCGCATAGACGGTGGTATAGAGGTGCGTGCCGTCGAAGGTTTTCCCTTTGGTCGTGTTTTTCTCGATCCAGCGCCCGTTGACGATAGCGGTGCTGCCATAGAACCGGACTTTGACATCCTCGCTGCGGCCCACTTCAAATTTCGTCTCGCCGGATCTGGCGTCGGCAACTTCCTGCGCCTTGTTTGAAAGCCTGCCGCCCATCTTTGTGACGACAAAATCATCCGCCAGCAGACGTTCAAGCGCCGCTGCATCCTGGTGCAGGATGGCGTTGTCGTATTCGAGATTCAGGCGGCGAATCTCCTGCTCATCATTTGCCCCGGCTTCTGTTGCGGTCGTGACCGCAGGGGCTGGTGAGCTTGCGGCCTTCTCTTCGCGCACGGCGCACGATGAAAAGAGGCCGATCATTGTGATCACGATTCCGGCCAGCAGGACTTGTTTCATTGGGTTGCTCCTTTCAGGTTGAAACTGCTGACTGATCTGCTTTCAGCCTCAGCAGCGTTGCGCCAGCGGAAGCCGGGACCAGGCCCGGCCCTGATCTTCCGGTGAAAGACAGGCGCGCTTTCCGGTGATTCTGACTTCTGACAGGTAAAGCGTAAGCAGTCGTCAGACTCCCTCAGGAATCTGAAAAAAAATTCTGACTGCTTTGCAGCAGGCCGTCTGAAAACGGCCTGCGACTGTTCGGCGGGAAAAGCGGTCAGGTCATCCGGCGGGTTCGGATGGAGTCGTCAAACCTGTCCGCGAGGTTCGGATCGTTCACGGGTGTTTTGACTTCTGATCTGAAGTTCGGGCAGATCGTGGATGCCGGACTGCCCGGCCCTTTACTTCCATTCTCCCTGAAGCACAAACGCGGCCCAGTAAAAAGGCGACTGCCATTGTTTCTGCTTCCACATCTCGACCTGAGCGGCGCGCAATGCCGCTGCCGGACGCTCGCCCTGTTTGAGCATCTTCTGGTAGAACCTCGTCATCAGGTCAGCCGTCGCCTTGTCATTCACGCTCCACAAACTGACCACCACGCGCGCCGCTCCGGCATACATAAAGCCGCGCGTCAGCCCGACGAGGCCTTCGCCTTTGATCTCTCTGCCGAGTCCCGTCTGGCACGCGCTCAGCACGACGAGTTCAGCAGGCAGCTTCAGGTTGTAAATGTCATTCGCCCGCAGAAATCCGTTCTGCGCTCTGCCCTGGGCATCCACCAGCGAAAGCACCAGCGATGACAGGCCCGGTCGTTCGGCATCGAGCAGGCCGTGCGTGGCGAAATGCACGTAACGATACCGGCTCAGTTCAGGACTGAGCGCAATCGCGCGGCTGGCCTGAAAATCCACCGCTTTGAAAACTGCCTCCTTCGGCGCGAGCGCGAGCAGTTGGTCTGCTTCCTGCCGCGTGTAAGGCAGGCGCGGGATGACGATATGCCGCACATTCACGCCCGATTTATGGCCGGGCTGATCAGCCAGGTGTTCGATGATGCGCGTCTCGGCAAACACGCTGGCAGCGGGCTGCGCCTTGTCGCCCGTCGCGGTTGCAGACGCATTCAGACGCGCATCCGTGCGGTCAAAAACCGGATCAGCAACCACCGCGAGCAGTTTCGGCGCAGGCTGCCGCCCGGCCAGTTCGCTGCGCTGAATCGCCAGAGCCGAAGCCGAGGGCAGGCTGATGATTTCGTGGCTGACAATCAGGGGCTGGGGGATGGAGGATGGAAGATGGAAAGAAGAAGCGTCCAGTCTCTCCGCCCCATTCCCCATTCCCCATCCCCCATCCCCTGCCAGCGCCGCAAACGGCACATACTGCAATGCGCCGTCAGCGACGATGACTAATCGCTTGTTGCCGAGCTGGGCGGCGACGGGCGAAAGCACCAGGCGGCTCAGTTCGGCGGCGGCGGCGGGCAGTTTTGCGGCGGACTGCGCAAGGCGCTGCTGTCGCCCGATGGCTGATTCGCCACGTGTGGTTACGCTGCGGGCGGTCAGCAGTTCGTAAAACTCGCGCGCGCTCTGATTGATCTGCGCGGCCTTTGGCAGTTCATAACTCGAAAGCGTTTCGCTGGTGATGGCCCACAAATAACTGCGCTCCTCACCGAGCGCGTATTCAAGCAGCACGGTGTCGGCATCAAGCTGCTGCTGAATCTCTTTGAGGCTGAGCGGCTGCGGTTGCGTGAGCGCGGCGTAACGCGGGCTGGCTTTGCGAATGGCCACCTGCGCGCGTTCGAGGTCGGTTTCAAGCTGGCCGATCTCCTTTTTGAGCGCCGCCGCTGCTTCCGGTTTTGCCGTTTGCGAAAGCTGCTGTGCCTTGTCGCTGAGTTGTTTTGCCAGGGTGCGTTCGCGTTCGATGAGCGCGGGGTCTGTGCCCTGGCGCAGATCGGTGCTGCTTTCGGCGAGCAGGTCAAGCAGGCTGCGGGCGCGCTGGCGTTCACTCACCGCGAGCGCCAGCGCATCGTATCCCTTCGCCGGTTCAGCCTTGTGCTGCCGCATCAGAATGTCGGTGTAAAGCTGATAAGAGCCTTGCACCAGGGCAAGCTGCGTGGCGCGTGAAGCCGGGCTGATCAGATCAGCGCGCAGCGATTCGGCGACGCGCAGGCCGTCTTCAATATACGTGCGCGCCTGGATCAGATTGCCGCGCTCGCTTTCCGTCCGGGCCAGACCGGACAGCGCGCCCAGTTCATACTCCGGGTTTTTCACTTCGCGTGAAATCGCCAGCGCCTGTTCGGAATACTGAATTGACTTGTCATACTGTTTCAGCGAGCGATAAGCCCCGGCCAGGCTGTTGAGCGTGCTGCCTTCCTGGGGCCGACGTTTAATGTCGCGGTAAATCACCAGCGCCTGCTCGTGAGCTTCAATGGCCTTCTCAGCGCGGCCCTGTTTGTCCCAGGCCGTTCCCAGGGCGCTGAGGGTGTATCCCTCGACCAGGCGATCTCGCAGGGCACGGGTAATCGTCAGGGCCTGTTCGAGGTATTCAATCGCCTTTTCATAACGACCCAGTGCCGACCAGGTTGCCCCCAGGCTGTAAAGTGAGCGCCCTTCCCCGACCCGGCTTTTCGTCTCACGATTGATCGCCAGGGCCTGCTCGTTGTATTCAATCGCCTTCTCATAGCGGCCCAGCGCGGCGTAAGCCACGCCCAGATTGGTGAGCGTGAAGCCTGTCTCAAACTGCTGGTTCAGTTCGCGTTTGATGGCCAGGCTCCGCTCATAATTTTCAATCGCCTGCTCATAACGGCTCAGCGACATGCTGGCCAGTCCCAGCCCCTCAATCGCATGGCCCTCGAAAGCCCGGTCTCCGACTTCACGAAAGATCGCCAGCGCCTGCTCAAACCTGGTCATGGCCTCTTCGGAGCGGCTGGAACTGAGGCAGGCCTGGCCCAGATCGTGCAGCGAGATGGCCTCGCCTCTCCGATCCCCGATTTCACGCCTGAGCGCCAGCGCCTGCGTGTAAAAATCCATCGCCGGCGCCGGGCGGCGCATCGTTTGCCAGACTGTGCCCAGGCTCTCCAGCACGTCGCCTTCACCCAGCCGATCCTTCAGCTCGCGTCTGATCGGCAGCGCCTGTGTGTAATATTCAATCGCCTGCTCAAAACGTCTGAGTCCGTAAGCGGCATCGCCCAGGTGATAGAGCGCCAGGCCTTCCCGCGCCCGCAGCAGTGATTCGCGGCTGAGGGCGAGCGCCTGCTGATGAAACTCAATGGCCTTTTCGTGCTGGCGCAGGGTGTAGAAGGCCGAGCCGATGGCATCAAGCGTCAGGGCCGTCCATAACGGCTCGTTCAGTTCGCGCCACAGTGGCAGCGCCTGTTGCAGCTTTTCGATGGCTTGCGGTGTCGCCTGATTGCCCTGCTTTCTGAGCGCGGCAGCTTCAAGCATCAGCGTTTCAGCCTTCAGCCACTGGCGATCCGGCTCCAGCGCCGCCGCCTGCAACGTGGCTTCCAGCCGATACGCGCCCTGTGCCTTTGTCGCGCCGTCGGTGCGCACGGTCAGGCGATAACTGCCCGTCGCCGCCGCTTCCAGCGAGAGCAATTCCGCTTCGCCCACCCCGGCCAGATCCATCTCTGCAAGCTGCCTGCCGTCAGGCGTGGTGAGCAGCAGTGCGGCGTCAATGACCTTTTGTTCAAGGCGAAAGCGAACAAACTGCCCTGCGGTCAGTGCAATCTGGTAATGGTGAGATTCGCCGCCTTTGATTTCGCGTTCGACCGGCTGACCGGGATTGAGCGTCATCAGTTCAGGCGCGACCTGCGCTGATCCGTTCAGCCAGAGACAACACCACACCAGCAGCAGGCTGGTTAGTCTGAGCATTGCTGATTCTCCTTATTGCTGTCCTGTTCCGGCTTTTCGCTGATTATGCGGCAACCGGCAGGCAAATGTGTACCTGACCCGAAAGAATTTTACCGGCGCAGCCCTGCCGATGACTGCCCCTCTCAGTATCGTTCGCCAGTGCCGCCTGCGTCTGCGCTGACAAACGAGTGACTGAATTTTTCGCGGGCTGATCAGGCCGCGAAACCGGCGCAGCCCGCACAAGTGCTATCCTCCGTCCGTCCTTTGTCGCTGAAACGACACTGTGCTGAAATCACGGAATATTGAACCTGCACAACGGAGACTGAATGCATGCCCGATCAACGTCCCAAAGTTATCTCAATCACGCCCTGTCTGATTGTGTCTGACCTGCAACGCTCGCTCACGTTTTACTGTGAACAACTCGGCTTCCGCGAACCGGCAGCATGGGGCGAGCCACCCTGTTTCGCCATGCTCAATCGTGACGAATTTGATCTGATGCTGAGCCTGGCCGCCACGCCGGAACAGATTCGCCCGAACGGCGCGCACGGGGTCTGGGATTTTTATCTCAGAGTTGACGATGCGCTGGCCGAAGCCGCTGCATTGCGGGCCGCAGGCATTCAACTGACCCGCGAACCCTGTGAGACTGAGTACGGCATGATCGAAATCGAAGTGACCGACCCTGACGGATACCGCATCTGTTTCGGTTCAGCGCGTGACTGATGCGGGCACTGCATCACTTCGTCATCACTGCTGGCACTGCCACTTTTTATTGAGGAAATGAGTCCTGGTGAAAGGTCATTACCCTGCGCTCTGATCGCTTCGTGATTTTTCGTAATGATCACACTAACGGCTGGTGAAGCCTTCACCGGCTTTCGCCCACGAGGTCAGGCGGTCAGGGTGGCTTCGGGGTGCGGGCTTTGCTTTTCTGCTTTTTTGCTGCGGCTTATGCTGCCTTGCGGCCTGACTGTCCCGGTACACTTTCAATTCCTGGCTGTAAAGGGTCTGCACAGACTGATCCCGAATGGTCATCTGGCTGCGACCGGGGTTGTCCAGAGCTGCCATCAGGTAAATCAGCAGCCCGATCATGGCCGCCAGCGACAGGGTCAGCAGCACATGCACGCGCAGGTGTTCCATCACCAGCAGCCAGGTTGCGCCAATACTGATCGCGGCCCCGATCAGCACGACCAGCCAGATGGCGGAAGGCAGGCCGGTGTTGATGCTTTGCAATCTCAGACGACGCGCCTTCATCAGATCATTCCATTCCTGCAAAACCTGAAACTGAACGGCGCTCTGCCCGTCCGTCTCCGGCTCATAAGCAAACAGATTTTTCTGAAACGCATTGAGTAACTGCTCATCGCCGGTCGGGACAATGCCTGCCCGCTGCAGCGAACCGGCTTCTTCGATCTGATAGCGGACATATTCAGCCAGGTTATCAAGCAGCGTGGTGCGAACCGGCTCAGGATAGCTGTCAAGACTGTGAAACAGGACAGCCAGGTTTGCGCCTTCATCAGCCGCCAGATTTTTCACATTCTCGTATCTTTCCCAGACGCCCACTGAAAGCATGCCCAGCGTCAGACTGTAAAAGACCGCAATCCCGGCAATGTAATTGTTCACCATGTCGTTGTGGCTGCTGCCTTCGCCGTGAATGCGCCGCGCCAGCGGGCGGGTACACAACAACCCGATCACCGAAAACGCGACGGTTGTTCCGACGGTCAGCATGCGAAACAGCCACAACGGCAGGTCATAAATCCAGTACATCTTCACGGGTATCGTCTCCGGTTTCCATTATCAGAGTTTTGCGATATTCAGCGTCAGATTCCTGACTTCTTTGCGCGGCCCATCCACATTGCAATGCCGATCCAGGCCTGCGCTGCGCTGATGAGGCCCAGCGTGATCAGGCCGACCGCGCGCGAAGCCACCCATTCCCTTGTCGCCAGCGGGCCGCCGATCACTGCGACGGCCAGCGCAATTCCGTGCAGGCGCAGGTTCCACCGCGACACAAGACGGATTCGGGCAAACGCCAGCGACAGCCCTGCTCCGCCGAGAAAGAAACACAAAATCAGCGGCGCGAGCAGAAGCAGACCAGGCCCCTGCATAAAGGCCATCACGCGCACCAGTGTCCTGATCTCAAGCCCTGGCATGGTCATGGCGTAAGCCAGCAGATGCAGCACCGCATCAGCCGCCGATCCCATCGCTCCCACCAGCAACAGCCCTGCGCTCCGGCGCGCAGCCGTCACGCCGAGCTTTGCATCCGAAACAATTCCGAGCAGCGCGGGAACGTAAAGCACTGCGGAGATGAGCTGCATCACCACCGAAGCGGCGACCAGCGGACGCTGAGCCGCCACCAGCCTGAAAATCTGCTCTGCATCCGTAACTCCGACGCCCGGCATCAGCAGCCACGAAAGCCAGAAAAGTAGAGCCGCTGCCACCAGCGAGATTCCCGTTATGCGCATACTTCCCTCCTGTTGCTGCGGTCTGACCTGACTTCTTCAGACCTGAAAGTGGTTGTCATTCCCTGCGCGTCGCCGGTAATCAGCCGCGCGCTGCGTTCGTGCGTGAAATAAGTCAGGAGCCATTCACGCAGCACACTGATGCGGTGGCGGGGATCAAGCAGCATCATGACGTGAACGAACATCCACACCAGCCACGCCACCAGGCCCGCCAAGCGCCAGCCGCCGATTTGCGCAATCGCCTTGTGGCGGCCAATCGTGGCCATACTTCCTTTGTCAACGTATCTGAACGTCGCACGCGGCGCGCCCTGTAAATCGCGCAGAATATTGCTGACCGCACATTCAGCCTGCTGCATCGCGGCGGGCGCAACGCCGGGAACAACGCCGTTCTCGTCTTCAAAGAAAGCCATGTCACCGATGACGAAAATATTATTGTGATCGGCGATTGACAGGTCTGGTCGCACCATTACCCTGCCAGCGCGGCCCAGTTCCGCGCCCAGCGCTTTCCCCAGAGGTGAAGCCGTCACGCCTGTGCCCCACAATGTCACATCGCATCTGATCCACTCATCGCCGACTTTGATTCGCCCCGGTTCGATCTCCTGCACCCGACGGCGGGTAAAGACTTCGACGCCCAGTTCGCGCAGATGCTGTTCTGCCGCCTGCGAAAGTTGTTCGGCAAAGGTGGCCAGCACATGCGGCGCATGCTCAAAGAGCAGAACGCGGGCCTGTCGGGTATCAATCAGTCTGAAATCCCCGGCGAGCGTTTGCCGCGCGATGCCGGCAATGGCGCCCGCGAGTTCCACGCCGGTCGGGCCGCCACCGACGACGGCGAACACGACCGGCTCAGGCGCTCCCGTGATGATGGCCAGGCGTTCGGCATTCTCGAACGCGAGCAGCACGCGGCGACGAATCTCGACCGCGTCCTCGATGGTTTTCAATCCCGGCGCTTCCCGTTCCCATTCATCGCGTCCGAAGTAAGAGTGTCGCGCGCCCGCCGCTACGATCAGATAGTCGTACTGAATCTGCGAGCCGTCGTGCAGCCTGACGGATTGTTGTGCGTGATCGAAGCCGACGACTTCACCGAGCACGACTCTGACGTTTTTGTAACGGCTCAGAACCTGGCGAATCGGAAAGGCGATTTCGCCCGGCGACAAAATGGCTGTCGCCACCTGATAAAGCAGCGGCTGAAAGGTGTGGTGATTTTTGCGATCAATCAGCGTCACCTCGACTGCCCTGTTGCCAAGCATTCGCGCCGCTCTCAGGCCGCCGAACCCGCCGCCGATGATGACGACTCGTGGTTTTGATTTGGTGCGACTCATAATGTTCTCCCTGTCTTAAAATTCAGCCCTGCGGTTCACGCCTGGTAATGGAACACGGATGAAACGGATGTTGCTGACTGATTCTGCTCTGATCTGTTCTGATCAGTCGTCTCCGTTTCATCCGCGTTCCATTTACTGATGCGCCTGCGCTCCGATCATTTCACCAGCCACCGGCTGATCTTCCTGCCCGGTCTGATGCGCTTCTTCACCAGGCGTCTCCCACTTCACCAGTTTCAGATCGAGCACGAAGATCGCGTAAATCACCGGCACCAGCAGCAGCGTGACAAACGTCGCCACGCTCAAACCGCCGATCTGCGCGTAACACATCGGCTCCCACAGCGGCCCGCCGTGCGCGGCGAGCGGAAAGAGCGCAATCACCGTCGCGCCGACCGTGATCAGCACCGGGCGCAAACGCATAATTCCCGCGTCAAGCAGGGCTTCGCGCAATGATTCGCCGCGCTCGTGCGCTTCCTCGATGAAATCAAACAGCACGATGACGTGGCTCACGATCACACCAACCAGGCTCACGCAGCCGAGAAAGGCCATAAAGCCAAAGGGCGTGCCCATCACCCACAATGCCGCGAGCGCGCCGACCATGCCGAACGGAATCGCCGCAAACACGATCAGCGGTTTGATCGCGTGCTGAAATTGAAAGACCAGCGCCAGAAAGATCGCGCAGATCGAAATCAGCAGCACGACCGCCAGATTTTTGAAGCCTTTCACCTGTTCCTCTTCCTCGCCGCCGATTTCCATCCGGTAACCTGGCGGCAGCGCAGCGGCGAACTCATTCAGTCTTTCGCGCGCGGCGCTCATCACTTCTGAAGGCAGGCGGCCTTCCTGCGGAAAGCACGAAACCGTGATCGTGCGGAACTGATTTCGCCGCCGCAGCTTTTCAGTCTGCATGCCGTGTTCGACCGCAGAGACCGCGCCGAGCGGCACGCGCCCTGTACTTTGCGACGAATAAACATACAGGTTGTTGATGTCGGCCAGTTGCGCCCGCTCTTCCATGCGCAGCCGCGCGACAACGGGAATCTGCTTGTCGCCTTCGCGCAGTTTGGTCAGCGGATAGCCGCTGATTGCCGTGGATGAAGCAGCCGCGACATCGTAATTGGTCACGCCCGCCAGGTTCGCGCGGTCAGGGTCGGTGTGCAGCCGCACGGTGAAACTTTCATCGCCCCAGTCGTCGCGGACGCGCGTGGCAATCGGGATTGCGCGGAAAATTTCCCTGACCTTCTCAGCCTGCGCGCGCAGCAACGCCGCGTCATCACCCGCAATGCGAATCTGCACCGGCAGGCCGACAGCCTTGCCCGATTCAAGTTGTCGCACGTCAACGCGCGCGCCTGCGACTGCGGCATTCAGCGCCTGCTGCAACGGTTCAATCAGGTGTTCGGTGTCGTGCTTGTCTTTGACCTGAATGATGATCTGCGCATAGTTGAGCTGCTGCTGTTCGGGCGCGACCGAGAACCAAAAACGCGGGCCGCCGCCGCCGATGAAAGTTGTCAGTGATTTCAGCACGTCGCCTTCCCTGTGCTGCTCGCCGTATTCTTTCGCCACGCGGCGAATCACGACTTCAGCGCGCTGTGCGGCCTCGTTTGTCGCCGCAAGCGGCGCGTCTTCAGGCAGCCACACATCCACGTAAGAGAGATAAGACAAATCCTTCGGGAAGAACTGCTGCTTAAGCTGGCTCATAAAAAATCCGCCGAGCGCGAGAAAGACGAGTGAAGCGGCCAGCGTCTTCCAGCGATGATTGATCGCCGCATTGCCGATGCGGTAATAAAACGCCGCGAAGCCTTTCTTTCTGCGCTCTTCAATGCGCGGTTCCGCTTTCGGGCGCAGCAGGTAATAACCGAGCAGCGGAATGAACGTCATCGAAACCAGCCGCGAAGCCACCAGCGAAGCCGTCAGCACCACCGGCAGCGAGTAAACGAATTCGCCCGTCGCGCCATTCAGCAGCAGAAACGGCAGGTACGCGACAATGTTCGTCACCGTCGCATACATAATCGCCTTCGCCAGCTTCGTCGGCCCAAGCCACGCGGAGATGATGGCCGAATGCCCCGTTGCCAGATCGCGTTTGATCGCATCGCCCGCCACAACCGGATCGTCAACCAGCAATCCAAGCGCGATGATCAGACTGGCGACTGAAACCTGCTGCACGTCAATGCCGAGCGCATACATCATCCCGAATGTCATCAGCAGCGTGATCGGCATCGAAAGCGCCATCAGCGCCGCTGAGCGCCATTCCCAGAATCCGATCAGCGAAACGATGACGACCAGAATCACGGCTTCATACAAACTCGACATAAACAGGCTGATGTTTTCACGCACCTGCAACGGCTGATCGGAAGTGCGCGCCATCACCAGGTCTTCGGGCAGACGCTGTTTCAAATCAGCGAGCGTCGCGTCAATGGCTGCGCCGAACTTGTCAATCTGTTCACCCGAACGCATCTGCGCCGAAAGCGTGACGGCGCGCGTGCGCTGCCAGTTGCCCTGTTTGTCGCGCCAGTTGTAATAGTTCAGAAAGCGCGGCGGGTTGTCGTAACTGCGCACCACATCCGCGATGTCGCGCAAATAAACCGGCGCGCCATTGGCCGTCGTGATGGCTGTATCGCCAATTTCCTTTTCGCTTTTGAATTCGCCGGTCGGATCAATCGTCAGATTTTTGCCGCCGGTTTCGAGCTGTCCGCCCGGCAAAGTAATGTTGCGCGCGCTCAGAATGTCAGGCAGCCGTGAAGTCTGAAGCCCATAAGCCGCCAGCCGTTCCTGCGAGTAATACAAAAAGACTCGTTCATCGAGCAGTCCCGTGCGCGAGACTTTCGAAACCATCGGCAGCGTCTTGATGGTCTTCTCAATCAGGTCAGTGAACTGGTCGAGTTCGCGGTAGCTGTATTTGTCACCCGCCACAGCCGCGAGCCGCTCGCGCGTCTCGCGCGGATCACGAATCACGACAAGCGGCCAGGCGTCGGGATGAAATTCAGCGGCCTGCAAATACTCGCGGACAAACTGCTCCGAGGCTTTCAGCAGCGCGGCGTCATCCAGACTGCCCGCGCCGTCAACGCCGATGAACCCCGCGCCTTCGAGCGCGTGCGCATCGTCGAGCAGATGCTGCTTTGTCAGATACTCAAGAAACAGATCAAGGTGCTTGCGAATCGGTTGCAGGTTGCTGCCCGCGAGCGATTGCGGCAGACACGCGATCAACGCAGCGCGGTTCGTCATTTCGGCCTGAGGGCGCGCCTGTTCAAGCGCAGCCTGAATCGCTTTCGCCCGCAACTCGATTTCAATGTCGCTGGCCTTCGGACTCGCAACGGTGAGCATCAGCGCCGCCGTGTCGCCGAAATCCTTGATGAAATTGATCGGCCCCGCGCCATCAGGCAGATCGTGAATGCCGTCGAGTTTGAGCTTGATGTCATCGAGTTCCTTGCCCGTCTCTTTCAGGTTTTCATCGAGGTCGAGATAAACGACCGACAAACCTGTGCGCGAGATGGATTCGATCTTCGTCACCTTTGAGTTGGCGGCCATCTGCGTTTCGATCTTTTTGGTGACGAGTTGTTCGACCTTCTCGGCGCTTGCGCCGCGCCATGGCGTCAGCGCGACGGCGGTGCGCACCTGCACTTCGGGGTCTTTGCGTTGCGGCATGCTCACGTACCCATACACGCCCCACAGACAGGTGGCGATGAGCAGCACCCACGCAATGTGCCGCGTCTCGACAAAGAAGCGCGACGTGTTGTGAGTTCTGGCGATGATTTCAGCGTCCGTGCGATGTTGCGACATAAAAGTTCTCCTTCCGGGTGCAGTACGGGGAGCGTCAGCGACCTGGCGCCTGCCAATGCCTGCGCCCCGGATGCGCCAGGTCGCTGACGCTCCCCGTACTGCATCGTGGTGTTTATGGAATGACCTGCACCTGCTGCCCGTCAATCACCAGCGTTGCGCCTGTCGTGATGACACGCTCGCCTGTATTGATGCCTTCAAGGACGGCAATCGTATTGCCGAAGGCTTCGCCCAGTCTGACCTGCCGCAGACGGGCAATCTGCCTGCCGCTTTTTTCTTCAATCACAAAGACGGCGTACTCGTCGGGCTTGTCCTTTGCGCGGACGATGGCGGCGAGCGGCACGACCGCGACCTGTCGGGATGGTGCGGCGTCCGTCAGTTCCAGCGAAGCGATGAATCCTGACTTCAGCAACTGGCGCGGATTGGGGATCGTCACTTCGATCTCAAAGACGCGACTCTTCGGGTCAGCCGATGGCGCGATGCGCGTGATGCGCCCCTGAAATTCAGTGCCGGGCAATGATTCAGTCGTGACCGCAAGCGCGCTGCCGGGCTTCAGTTTGTTGACAACCAGATCAGGCACGCCGAAAACAGCCTTGACCGAACTCGTATCGGCCACCGTGAATCCGGCCTTGCCCGCCGAGACGAGCGCGCCGACTTCGACATTTTTTTGCAGCACGACAGCGTTCATCGGCGCACGCAGCGCAGTGTCTGCAAGCGGAATTGTCGCTTCGGTGATCGTCGCCTGCGCGCCGCTCGCGCGGGCGCGCAGCACTTCAATCTGCGCGGCGGCGGAACTCGCCTTTGCTTCAACGACTGCGACCTGCGAACGCGCGGCATTGCGTCTGGCTTCAGCGGATTCAAACTGCGCTTTGACGGCGTCGAAATCGGCTTTGGTCATGCTCTGACTGGCAAACAGATTTTTCGCCCGCTCGAAATCGAGCTGCGCCTTGCCGAGTGCGGCGTCAGCTTCGGCCAGTTGCGCCTTGCTCGAAGCGACGGATGATTGAGCTTCGGCGTATTGCGCCTGACTTGATTCAAGACCCGATTTCATCTCGGCAGCCTGCGCCTGCGCCTGACTTACCTTGACGGCGAAATCGCTCTGCCGCACGCGCGCCAGCACAGCGCCTTTGGTGACGACATCGCCTTCCTGCACATCGCGCATCCGTCCATCAACGCCGCGCGCCTGCATCAACGCTTCGACATATCCGCCGACCTTGAATGACAACTCGACCTGCTTTGCCGGTTCGATGCTGGCCGAATAGCGCACGCCGCTGCTGACTGAATTCAGTTCGACCGTTCCGGTTCTGACTGAAACCGGCGTTGTTTCCGCCGCCGCCGTTCTTTCACGACACCCCGTCAGCGAGAAGGCCGCAGGCAGCAGGCAACAGGCCAGAATCAGAACCTGTGTCTGTCTCTGAAACCTGCCCTCATTCCTGCCTTCCGCTTTCTGTGTTCCGACTTCAGACTTCCGACTTCCGACTTCCGACTTCTGCTTTTTCATTGCTCACCTCCGATGGCTTTCTCGAAATCGGCTCTGGCCGCCAGGAAGGCGAGCAGCGCCTGCTGATATTGATTGCCTGCTTCCGCCAGCGCGGTCTGGGCGTTGAGAACATCACTGAGCAGCGCCGCCTGCATCCGGTAACGATTGCCTGCGACGCGAAACTTTTCGGCTGACGCTTCCTGCGACAAACGATTGATGACGACCATCTGACGCGCCTGTTGCAGCTTGCGATATCTGGCGCTGACTTCCGTTCGCACTGAATTTTCGGCTTCGCGCAAAGCGAGCGTGGCCTGTTCAATCGCGCGCTCCTTCTCTGACAGTTCGCGTTTTTTGCGGCCCCAGTCGAACGGCTCCCAGCTTAAGCTGATGCCGATGCTGGCGACGTTCTTTGGCACGAAGTTGGTGTTGAGCGGCGAGACGTAACTGAAAGCCAGGCCGACATCGGGAATGTATTCAGACTTTTTGATCCTTCGGTCGTACTCGGCGTATCTGACTTTCAGTTGCGCTTCTTTGATTTCGGGGCGCTGCGCGAGCGCGCGTTCACGAGCCGTTGCGAGGTCTGTTTCATCGCCGCTCAGTGCCGGAATCGGGCTGACGCTGAATTCGGTCTGCACGTCGCGTCCGAGCAGTTGATTGAACTGTTCCTTCTGCGAAGCCATCTGATCGCGCAAGCTGAGCGCGTCATATTTTGCTTTTTCAAGCCGCGTGCGAACTTCGAGGCCGTCAGCCTTGAGCGAAACCTGCTGCGCGACGTATTCGCCCGTCACACGGTCAAGTTCTTCGTACATCCTGATCGCTTCCTCAGCCGACTGGAGCGCGCTCTGCGTCTGAAGAATGGAGTAGTAACTGCGCCGCACGTCGTTGATGATCGTCTGCCGCTGCAATCGCAACTGCTGACCGGCAATCTCCTGCCCGATGCTCATCTGTTTCAGACTGAGGTTGATGCGATAGAGCTGCGAGATTGGCTGATTGACCTGACCGCTGACGTAAAAGGTCATGCGGCGCGGCGTCGTAATCTCGGTCGTCTTGTCCGGGATCGGCCCGATGTCGGGGTATGTGCCGAACGCGCCTTTCTCAAAGGTATAGGACATCGGCGTCAGCAGTTGCGAGGCCAGCGTGTAAACCTTGAACTCAGGCAGCCGTCTGGTGCGCAGCGCCGCGAGTTTGTCAGAGTATTTGCTGACTTCGATGGCCGCGCTTCTGACCTGCCGGTTTTCGCCGAGCGCGAGCGCGACGGCCTGTTCCAGGGTCAGAACTTCAGCCTGTGATTCCTGTCCGCGCGCGACGGGCGCGAGGCAGACGAAACAGGCCAGCAGCCAGAGAAAAGTCTGTGTTGATCTGCGAGCGAACATACTTCTCCTTCCCGGAGCCGAGGCTCCGCAATGGTTCGAGTGATGGTGGTTGAAATTACGCTATTCGCTTTTCATGATTTCGCTGATGATGGCCTGCGTCATCAGCCCGTTGGCCACGAGGCTTGCGCCCTGCCGGTACATCGCGGCCAGCAGTTCCCGGCCCAGGTCATCCACAAAAATGACGCTGGTCAGATGAACCTGAATGAAGCGGCCCGGCTCAGTGGACAACACCGCCTGCCAGCACTTCTTCAGTTCCTCGACCCAGGGGCCTGCCAGCTTTCCTTCAATCACGAAGCGCGTCATCGCGGCCTCGTCGTGAATCGTGATTCTGAACATCAAATCACCATGCCTTCTGCGGAACCATCAGGTTCCCTCTGACACGCTCCCGGTCAGAAAGTTAATGAGCGCGCCCGAATTGCCTGGAAATGGTCTGGTCTCGTAATCAGACCTTTTAATCCTGCCGGTCATCATCAGCGGCGCAGTGGTAACGCTCTGACTGACGCCGCACCGTCGGCAGTACCGGTCGAGCCTGAGCAGTTCCGCGCGACAGCGGTGACATTGTTTCAGACCGACTGATTCTTTCAGTTCAGGGACAAACATATTGCCTCCAGTTCGGTTGACTTCATCTGCTGAATCGAAGCAGGCAGCAGCGGGACACTGATTGAAAGCTCTCTGCCGGGGAGACGGTGTTCGGAATTCCGGCTTTAGCTCAATGAAGTTAAGTCAGGGTGTTTTGAAAGGAACTCGTCGCTCCCTCGTAGTAACGAATTCATTCGTTGGTTTTCAAGATTCGCAGCTTCAGCAGCAGAACGAATGAATTCGTTACTACGAGGGGCGGCCCGGTTCCACCACGACGACTTAACTTCAGGCCATTGAGCTTTAACCGGCTGATTTACGAATCCAGGCCAGACCAGCTCAAGCTGGAACTCCGAACACCGTCTCCCGATGTAACCTGATTCGCTCACCGTCTCAGTGTCGCCTGCTCGATTCAGCGACGCCTGCGGTCAGTGCAAGGGCTTTGCCAGAGAATTGAAATGACAGTCACGGCCCGGTAAGTCAGCGTGATGACAGGCTTTGTGTGGATTTCAGGAGTGACAGGCGGTGAGCAGTGACAACGAGCGCCGAAGCGTCTGGCGCCGATATGTGGGCGCGTGACCGAAATATCGGCACTACGGCTGGCGGGAGATGCCGAGTTTTTTCATCCGGGCCTGAAGCGTTGTGCGTTTCATTTCCAGACGCGCCGCCGCGCCGTTCGGGCCGCCGACGACCCACCGGGTTTCGTTCAGGACGCGCAGGATGTGTTCGCGTTCGATGGCTTCGAGCGCATCCGATTCTGAAGCTGATGGCGTCGAAGCCTGGGTTGAGACGGGAACGGCTTTCTTTGCCGGGATGTTGATTTCGGTCAGCGGAATGTTCAGTTCAGCGCCCTGCGTGAGGATCACGGCGCGTTCGATCAGGTTCTCAAGTTCGCGGATGTTGCCGGGCCAGTGATAGCGTTGCAGGGCGGCGACGGTTTCAGCCGAAATGGTTTCGATCTGTTTCTTCATGCGCAGCGCAAACTTGTTGGCGAAAAAGCGGACGAGCAGCGGCACGTCTTCGGGCCGTTCGCGCAGTGGCGGAATCGTGATCGGAAAGACATTCAGGCGATAAAAGAGATCGCTGCGAAATTTGTTCTCGCCCGCCATCTGCCCAAGGTCACGGTTGGTGGCGGCGATCAGGCGCACATCCACGCGCTGCGTGCGCGCGCTGCCAAGGCGCTCAAACTCCTGCTCCTGCAGCACGCGCAGCAGCTTGGGTTGCAGTTCAAGCGGAATCTCGCCGACTTCGTCAAGAAACATGGTTCCCTTGTGGGCAAGTTCAAAGCGCCCGATGCGCTGCGCAATCGCGCCGGTAAACGAACCTTTCTCGTGGCCGAAGAGTTCGCTTTCAAGCAGTCCGGTCGGAATCGCCGCGCAGTTGAGTTTGACCAGCGTGCGTTCGCGGCGCGCGCTCAGATTGTGAATGGCGCGGGCAATCAGTTCCTTGCCCGTGCCGGTTTCGCCCTGAATCAGCACGGTCGAATCTGTGGGCGCGACGGTTTCGACCTGTTTGAGAATGCGTCTGAGCGCGGGGCTGCTGCCGATAATTTCCTCGAAGCTCCAGGCGGATTTGATCTCTTCTTCGAGGTAAAGTTTCTCTTCGGTCACCTTGTTTTTGAGCGCCTCGATTTCGCGGTAAGCGAGCGCGTTATCAACCGCGATGGCGATCTGCTGGCCGATGCTGGTGAGCAGTTCGGCGTCTTCCCCGCTGAAAGCGTCTTCGCGGACGCTCATCACGTCGAGCGTGCCCAGCGCCCGGTCGCGCGAAATGAGCGGCACATGGCAACTTGATTTGAAACCTGCCGCGACAAAGCGACGCACCAGTTCAAGCGAAGACCCTGCCGGATCGAAACTGCGCAGCCGGATCGTCTTTCGCGCAGTGAAAGCCTTGCCCGCTCCTGTTCCTTTCAGCGGAATCAGATCAATTGTTCCGAGGACTTCCCTGTTGCGTATTGCGTCGAGCGCCTGCACACGCAACTGGTCAATGTCAGCATCGTAAAGCGCCAGCCCGGCAAAATCGTGCGGCACCACGCGGCGCAGGCTCGCGGAGATGGCTGTCAGCAGTTCCGCCAGGTTGAGATTGGAAACGACGGCGTTATTGATTTCGAGCATCAGCCGTTCGCGCTCGAAGCGGCGTCTGATTTCCTGCTCGGCCTTGCGCGCGCGCTCGAAATTGAGCGCGTTGTCTACTGCCAGGGCGAGCTGGTCGGCGATCTGGCAAAGCAACTGCTGGCGCTCTTCGGGGAAAGCATCTTCCTGATAACTGTCAACGCCGAGCACGCCGAGTTTGCGGCCCTGCACAATGAGCGGCACACAGCCGCCCGAATTGATGCCGGTCTGGCAAAACAGTTTTTTGGAAACGGGGAAGGCTTCCCACTGCTCGGCGCGATTGAGCAGGACGGGCTGGCCGGAAGTAAATGTCAGCCCGGCAATGCTGCCTTCCAGCGGAAGCGATGTGCCCGGTTCAATCGGCGTCAGCGTGTCCGGCAGGTCGTAATAGTACGCACGTAAACAACCTGCCTCCGGGTCGTAAAGCGAAACCCCGGCAATCGCAAGCCGCAGGGCTTTGCACAGGCAGGCCGAAATCACCTGCACGAGGTCTCGCAAATCAAGTTGCGAGACGACGGCGTTATTGATTTCGAGCAGCAGGCGTTCGCGGTCAAGCTGATGCTTGACTTCCTGCTCAGCCTGGCGCGCCCGCTCGAAATTCAGCGCGTTTTCAACGGCAATGGCAATCTGGTCGGCAATCTGACTGAGTAACTGCTGATGATCATCAGGGAAAGCATCTTCCCGAAAACTGGCGAAGCCCAGCACGCCAAGCTTGCGGCCATGCACGATGAGCGGCACGCAGCCGCCTGATCTGACGCCAGTCTCAAGAAAGCGGCGATTGAAATCAGAGGTATTTTTTTCCGGCTCGGCGCGATTGATGAAAACGGGCTGGCCGGTAGTAAATGCCTTTCCACCCATGGTGCCTTTGAGCGGAATCGGCGTTCCATCCGGAAGAACAGACTGTTTGTCAGGGAAGTCAAAGGCGTAAGCGCGCAACTGATCTGTTGCGGGGTCGTAAAGCGACATGCCCACGATGTCGTGATGCAGCACTTCGCGCAGGCAGGAGGCAGTCACACGCACCAGATCCCGCGGATCAAGCTGCGAGACGACGGCGTTGTTGATTTCCAGCATCAGCCGCTCACGCTTCAGTTGTCGTGTCACTTCCTGTTCGGCCTGCCGCGCTCGCGCGAAATTCAGCGCATTGTCAACGGCGATGGCGATCTGACCGGCGATCTGTGTGAACAGTTCCGCGTCTTCTCTGGTGAAGGCGTCTTCGCGCTGGCTGGCCATGGCAATGGTGCCGATGGCGCGGCCCTGTGAAATGAGCGGCGCAATGCAGCCGGACTGCAAACCTCCGGCAGCGACGCTGCGCGCAGCCGCTGACGACGAATTTTCGAGCATGGAGCGCGTGACGATGATGGTTTGCAGCGATTTCATGACCTGCGCCGAGGGCGTGCCTTCCATCGGCACCAGTTGCCCTTCGGCGGCTGTCGCATTCTCTTTGAAGATCGGATCGAGCGCGAAGACACGCATCTGCCCGGAGTCAGCATCATAAAGCGTCATCCAGACTCCGTCGCAGTTGATCACCCGTCGCAGATGCTCGGAAGTAACCCCGATCAGTTCGCGCAGATCGAGGTGTGAAACAATGCTCCTGCCAACATCCAGCAAAGTCTGATAGCGTCGGAGCATGATGCCGGGTTCTGATTGTTGCGGTCCCGCATTCATGATTTGCCGAAGAATAATGCTGAAAGGGCAGCAGAACAAGGGCTGCGCTTTCGGCGCTGCGAGTCTGGCAATTCACCGTGACGATGCCCGCATATCGGCATCAGCCCACATATCGGCATCGAAATTCTTTGGCGCTGGTCATCGGCCTGCCCGTTTCACCATTCCCTTTTCTCTCCAACTTCTTTCTCCTCACCGGCTTGATTTACCCGGCGCGTGTTTTCGTCGTTCCGGCCCGAAGCTTGCGCTTTGCCTGCGCGTCGCAAACCAGGCGCGGACATAACCGCGAAGTTGAAACAACCGAATACGGAGGAAAGAAACATGAACGTCAATCGTCAGCCTGAAAGAGAAACCATCCTGAAAATATCGCGTCTCGTCGGGTGCTGCTGTCTGCTGCTGCTCGGCGCGGTCAGCGCAATGGCGCAAAAGGTGAGCGTGGATTTCGACAAAGGCGCTGATTTCTCGAAGTACAAAACCTTTGCCTGGGCGGTGGGCACACCGGCAGAAAACCCGATGGTTCATCAGCGAATCGTCGCGGGCATTGAGGCGCAACTGACAGCCAGAGGACTGCGCAAAGTCGAAAGCAATCCTGACATCGCGGTGATTTATCACGCCGCAACGGACACCCAGGTTTCGATCAACGCACTGGGCGGCGGCCCCTTTGGCGGCTGGCGCTGGGGCACGGGCACTGCAACCGTTGACAAGGTTCCGATGGGACAGCTCGTCGTAGACATCGGCGATATGAACACAAAAAAGTTCGTCTGGCGCGGCACTGCCAGCGGAACCATCAACAGTAAACCGGAGAAGAACGAAAAGGCGCTCAATACGGCGCTGACAAAGATGTTCCAGAACTTCCCTGAGCCTCCGGGAAAGAAGAAATAGCGCCACTGCCAGAACCAGTGAACATCGCGGTGCGCCGCGTCCGACAAGCTGCCAGCCTGTCGAGGTTCCCTGCCAGCGGCCCTTGCACAAAGTCAGCGGCAAGCTGGCAGCTTGTCGCACAATTTCAAAGGAGAATTTTCATGAATGCCAGTAACTGCAAAACCAGATGCCTGGCAATCACCGCGCTGCTGCTGAGTGCGGTGATTGTCACGGCTCAGGATCCGGCTCAGCTCAAGGAGATGTTTGCCCGCGCCCGGCAGCAGAACGCGCAGGCGCTGAAACAGTACACCTGGAAATCACGCAATGAAGTCAGGAAGAACGGCGACAGCAAAAACACACAGGTATTCCTGATGAGTTATGACGCGCGCGGCAATCTTCAGAAGAGCCAGATCGGCGGCTCGGCCCCGCAGCCCATGCCCAAAGGCCCGCTGATGGCCAGCATCGCTCAAAAGAAGAAGGAGGAATTGATGACTCTGATCAACGCGCTGCGCGAACAGACTCAGGCTTACAGTCACCTGCCGCCCGAAAAGATGCAGGCCTTTCTGGCAGGCGCGACCATCAGCGCGAGGCTCGATCAGGGCCTCGTTCAGATTCAGAGCGGAAACATCCTGCAACGCGGCGATTCAATGAGCATCTGGCTTGACGCCAGAACCCGCAAACAGCGTCGCGTCGAGATCAATACTTTCCTTGATCAGCAGCCGGTGAAGGCCGTGATCGAATTCAGCGATCTGCCGGACGGCCCGACTTATATGGCCCGGACGGTCGTGGATTATCCGAAAGAGGCGCTGCAACTGATCACTGAAAACTTCGATTACGAACGCGGGAGGTAATTTATGAAGCGAATTTCAATGCGACTGATCCTGCTGGCCGGTTGTCTGGCGCAGGCATCCATCCTGTCAGTTCCTGCGCAATCTGTTTCGAGGCCGCCTGCTGAGCAGGCGGCGTCAATCACCGATAAAGGATGGCCGCGAACTTTTACGAGCGGCGCGACTTCGTTCTCGGTCTATCAGCCGCAGATCGAGCAGTGGAAGGACAACAGGCTTGAAGCGCGCGCCGCCGTCGCAGTCACGGCGGGCCAGAGCAGACAGCCAGCCTATGGCGTGATCTGGTTTGCGGCACGAACTGAAGTTGACAAGCTTAACCGGCTGGTGACGATGAATGATTTTGTGATTACCAAAGCCAGCTTCCCGACCAACCCGGATCGCGCCGCCGCATATCAGAGCATTCTGCAAACGCAGACGCCGAAGGCCGGTGAGGTCATCGCGCTTGATCGCCTGCTGGCCGATCTGGCCATCACGCAGGCCAGGACAACGAGCGTGGGTTATCAGCTCAGAAACGATCCGCCGGAGATTTTCTTCAGCACACGCCCGGCAATTCTGATTCTGATTGATGGAGAACCCGTTCTGCGTCCGGTCAGTGACACGCGGCTCAGTCGCGTCATCAATACGCGAGTGCTGATTTTGCGGGATGAAACGACGCGCAGGTACTACCTGCATCTGATGGATGGCTGGATGGAAGCCGGGACTGCGACCGGCCCCTGGAGCGTGGCGCAAAACGTGCCGCGCGATCTGAACAAAGCCCTTGCGGCAGTTGCTCAGACAAAGCAGGTTGATCTTCTTGACGGCTCAGGTAACAGGCGACCTTCGCTCAGCGAAGCCGCTGTGCGAAATGCCCTGCCGGTAATCCATGTCAGCTTCGGCCCTGCCGAGTTGCTGCAATCACAAGGCGAACCGCAATTCGCGCCCATCGCGGGGACACAGCTTCTGTATGTGACCAACTCCGACAACGACATCCTTATTGACACCGGGACGCAGGATCGTTACGTCCTGATTTCAGGGCGCTGGTTTCGGGCCAGGTCAATGAAAGGGCCATGGGAATATGTGTCCGGTGAGCGGCTGCCTGCCGATTTCACAAAGATTCCCCCGACGCACGAGAAGGCCAGCGTGCTGGCTTCGATTCCGGGAACACCGCAGGCAAAAGAGGCGCTGATTGCCAACGAGATTCCGCAGACTGCCGCAATCTCGCGCAGCGCAGCGACACTCACGGTAAGCTATGACGGTCAGCCTCAGTTCAAGCCGGTCGAAGGTACAACGCTCAGGTACGCCGTCAATGCTTCGACACCTGTGATTGCGGTCAGCGCCAGCAGCTATTACGCTGTGATGAATGGCGTCTGGTTCGTTGCCGGTTCAGTGACCGGGCCGTGGACAGTTGCGACCTCTGTTCCGGCTGTAATCTATACCATTCCACCCGGCTCGCCCGTGCATAACGTAACCTATGTCAAAGTCTACAGCTCAACGCCGGAAACGGTCTATGTTGGCTATACGCCGGGTTATTACGGTACGGTCGTGTCAGGCAGCGGTGTTGTGGTGTACGGTACGGGCTGGTATTACCCGCCTTACATCGGCACATCCTGGTATGGCTCGACATACACCTATGGTTACGGCGCCGGATTTACCTGGAGCGCCAGCGGAGGCTGGGGCGTAGTCTACGGGATTGGCTATGGCTGGAGCAGTTATTACTATCCTGCGCCGTTATACTGGGGCTACTATCCTGCCTATGGCTGCTGCGTTTATGGCGGTGTGGCGGCGGCTAACGTTTATGGGCAATGGGGTAATGTGGCTTATTCAGGAACGAAAGCCGCGTGGGCCAGTCCCTATACCGGTAATGCTGGCAGGGGCGGTGTTTACTCAGGAGTGAATACTGCAACCGGCACGAGGTATAACGGTCGCGGTTTCACGAACACCAATGTCTATACCGGCACGACCGTTTCAGGCGCTGGCGGCACAGCATACAACCCTTACACCGGAAGGGGCGCGGCTGGTCAGGCAGGCGCGGTCAGCAATCCTTACACGGGCAACGCCGCAGTCGGAGCGAGGGGGGCAAGCTACAATCCGCAGACCGGTGTTGTCAGTGGCGGGGCGGCTGGCGCAACTTACAACGCTGCGACCGGGCAGACGACAGCAGCCGGGAGAGGCTTCACCTACAACACAAAGACTGACACAGGCGTCGCGGTTGGCAATAACAATGTCTATGCCGGAAAGGATGGTGAAATCTACCGCTACAACAAATCGAGCGGCCTGGAGCAGCACACAGCCAATGGCTGGCAAACGGTGAATCGTCCGGCTGAGATGCAGAACCTGCAAAACCAGCAGGCGGCGCGCGCGGCGGGACAGCAGCGTTGGGAAAGCTTTCGCGGCGCAGGTGGATTGAACGGGAATTCCGGCGTCGTCGGCCCGCGCGAGGGAGGGCCGCGCTTCGGTTCCGGCAGCGGCCCGCGCGTGGGCGCCGGTGGCGGCGGGCCGCGCATTCGGCGGTAAAGTCGGGCGAGGTGTCAGGCCGGACTTGTGTCTGCGCGATGGCAGTGTGGTTAGTTTCAATGCCAGCCACACTGCCATCGCGCAGTGATGTCCCCTGCGCTTCAAAACCCTCATTCACTGCGCAGTGCAATCATCGGGTCAACTTTTGTCGCCCGCCGCGCCGGAATCCAGCAGGCCAGCAAGGCCACCAGGAGCAGCAGCGCGACAATTGCCGCGAACGTCAGCGGATCGGTCGCGCTCACTTCAAACAGCAGCGCCCTGACCAGCCGCGTCAACCACAGCGCCGCCGCGAATCCCGCCGCGATGCCGGGCAAAACCAGTCGCAGCCCCTGTCGCAGCATCAACCGCTGGATGTCCGCGTGCGAAGCGCCGAGCGCCGTGCGAATGCCGATCTCGTGCGTGCGCTGTGTCACGGTGTAAGCCAGCACGCCGTAAATGCCAATCGCTGACAGTAACAGTGCAACTACAGCGAAGATCGAAAGCAGCAGCGTATTGAAGCGCTGCCGCGCAAGCGAATGGCCGAGTACGCTCGCCAGCGTGCGCACATCGGCGACCGGTTGTTGCGGGTCGAGTGAATGAATTACCTGGCGCGCGGCAGCGGCGACGGTTTGCGGTTCGCCCTGCGTGCGCACGACAAACGTCATCGTAGTGTACGGCAATTCGGCTGGCGGCCAATACGACATCGGCTCGGCAGGCTTGTCGAATTGCGCGTGCCTGACATCGGCGACAATGCCGATGATTTCGCTCGGCGTGTTCTCGTCTTTCATGTCAATCCTGATGCGCTGGCCGAGCGGGTCTTCGTTGGGGAAATACTTTTTCGCCAGCGCTTCGTTGATGACGACGACGTGGCGCATCTCTTTGACTTCCTGTTCGGTAAAGAGGCGTCCGCGTTTGAGCGCAATCTGCATGGCGGGGAAGAATTGTTGATCGGCCACGCAAACGCCCGTCATCAGCCCCTGGCCCGGCAGCGCGGGAGGGCGGCCTTCGATCTCGAAGTCCGTGGCTGAACCTGGCCCGGCGAAAGGCAGGAAGTTGATGACGCCAACTGCCGCGACGCCCGGCAGGGCTTGCATCCGCGCCACGGCCTGCGTAAAGAAATTGATGACCTGCGCGTCCCGCGTGTACTTACGCCCAGGCAAACCCACGCGCAGCGTCAGCACGTTCTGCGCATTGAAGCCCGTCTCCTGCGCCTGCAAACGCAGGAAGCTGCGAATGAGCAGCCCTGCGCCTACCAGCAGCACCAGCGCCAACGCGATTTCGCCGATCACCAGCGCGCCACGCAAGCGTTGACTGCGCAACCCGCCAGCCAGCGATCTCGTCGCCTCCCTGAGTGTCTCGCTCAACCGCAGATTCGCCGCTTCCAGCGCCGGAACCAGACCGAACAACACGCCCGTGAGCAACGCGACCGCCAGCGTGAAGCCGAGCACAGGCCCGCTCAATTCGATCTCGCGCAGCGCGCCGAGTTCGGGCGGACTCAAACTCACCAGCGCCGCCGTGCCCCACCACGCGAGCAGCAGTCCCGCCGCGCCGCCCAGCAGCGAGAGCAACAAACTCTCTGTAAGTAACTGGCGCACGACGCGCCAGCGGCTGGCACCGAGCGCCGCGCGCACCGCAATTTCACGTTGCCGCGCCGCCGCCCGCGCCAGCAACAGATTCGCCACATTCGCGCACGCAATCAACAGCACAAAGCCTACTGCACCCAACAGCACGCGCAACGCCGGACGCAACTCGCCCGCGAACTGTTCGCGCAACGGCACGACGGTTGCGCCCCAGCCGGTATTGAATTCTTTGTACTGTTCACGCAACCGCCCGGCAATCGTGTCCATCGCGGCCCGCGCCTGCGCCACGCTGACGCCGGGTTTGAGGCGCGCCACGGCGCTGGCAAAGCGTCCGCTCCGTTGCCTGAGTTGAGCGGGGATATTCCACGGTCGCCACAATTCCGCAGCCTGGCCGGTCGCAGAATTCTCGCGCAGATGCCATTTGAAATCAGGCGGCAAGACGCCGATGACAGTGTTCTCGTTGTTGTTGAGCGTGAGCCTGCGCCCGATGATGTTCGCGTCGCCGCCGAACTGACGCTGCCACAAGCCATAACTGAGGACGACGACATTATCGTGTCCCGGCTGCGCGTCCTCCGGCGTGAAGCCGCGACCCAGCAGCGGCGTGACGCCCAGCACGCTGAAGAGATTGTCCGTCGCAAGCTGCGCGGGCAATTCCACCGGCTCGCCGCTGCCCGTCAGATTGGCGCGCACATCCACGAAGGCCGCCATATCTTCAAAGACATCGTTCTGCGCCTTCCAATCGAAGAAGTTGCCGAGGTTGATGGTGTTCTGTTCGCGCCGCTGGCTCTTTTCCCAGACCGTCACCAGGCGGTCGGCGTCACGATACGGCAACGCGCGCAACAACACCGCGTTGACGACACTGAAAATCGCCGTGTTCGCGCCGATGCCGAGCGCCAATGTAATGATGGCGATCAACGTGAAGCCGGGTTGCTTCACCAGCATTCGCGCGCCGTAGCGCAAATCCTGCCATAATGCGTTCATCGGCCTGGCTCCTTATTTCTTAGCGGGCTTCATCTCCCACAGCACATTGACGATCACCCAGCGCCCGTTCCATTTGGCGAGGTGCAGATAATCAATCCAGTCGGAGGCGACGATCTTTGCGCTGGCCGCGCCTTCATACACGTCGAGAATGGTCACGTCTTTCTGCTGTTGCTCTTTGGGCGTGGGGCGGCCTGCGCGACTGCGGGTGTTTTGCACCAGCGTCATGGCGCTTTGTTGCCCCAGCCCGCTGCGGCCATTGGCCGGATTGGTTTGCACGATGCGCTTGGCTAATTCGGGATGCAGCGCCCGTTCCATGCGTTCGGCATTGCCTTCATACCAGCCTTCGATGTAATCGAGCGCCGTTTGTCGAATGGCTGCCTCATCGCTTTGGGCCACGCCCGCTGGCGTTTGCGTCAAAGTCGCGGGTGAGTGGAAAGCCGTTTGCGCCAGCGCCGCTGCGCACAGCGCCAGCCACAGGCTGGTTTTCTGAATTCGCTTCATATTTGTTTCCTCCGTAACCGGGCGTGATCGGGAATTGTGCAGGCAATTTGCGTTGACGATTCAACGCAGGGAATAAAGGGACAAAGACGCTTTCTTTGCCCCTGGCAACTTTGTTCCTGCCGGGTAAATGGTCGCCAGTCGCTCTGCGGATCCTGCGCAACAGATCAGCAGGACAGCCATTGCTTGTCAGCAGGAGCGCAGGCTGGATTTTCATTCACATTTCAGCGCGATCATCGGATCAACCTTTGTCGCGCGCCGCGCCGGAATCCAGCAGGCCACGAGCGCCACCAGCACCAGCACCAGCGCGATCACCGCGAAGGTCAGCGGGTCGGCACCCTGCACGCCGTAAAGTTGTTCGACAAAGCGCCGCCGCCAGGCCTGTTCGTTGAATTGTTCGCTCGTCAACCAGCGTTTCAACACGTAACCCAGCACGCCGCCCGCGACGATGCCCATCAGCACCAGCTTCATTCCCTGCCAGATCACCAGCCGCATGACGTCGCCGGTTTGTGCGCCCAGGGCACGGCGCATGCCGATTTCTCTGGTGCGTTGTGC
The DNA here is from genome assembly GCA_046331565.1 of Blastocatellia bacterium. Lineage (GTDB taxonomy): Bacteria > Acidobacteriota > Blastocatellia > RBC074 > RBC074 > DASRDU01. The sequence goes on along the minus strand of JAXLQP010000001.1, from coordinate 516,529 downwards.
GACCGAATAAGCCAGCACGCCCGATAAACCAATGGATGCGAGCAGCAACGCGAGGCCGCCGAAAAAGCCGAGCAGTCGCGCGTAAAGCCGCTCCTGGCCGAGCGATTCCTGTGCGCGCGCCGTTTGCGAACTGACTTCGGTGACGGGCAGGTTGCTGTCCTGTGCGCGCACGGACTGACGCACGGCGGCGGCAAGCGCAGTCGGCTCGCCCTGCGTGCGCAGGACAAAACTCATCTGGCCGATGCTTGCCAGTTCCTGCCGCCAGGGCGTGTAAAGCAGCGGCTCGATGGCGTCGCGCTGGCTGTTGTATTTGCTGTCGGCCACGATGCCGATGATTTCGATCTCGTTTTTACCGCTGGCATCGTTATCAACTTCGCGCACGCGTTTGCCGAGCGCGTCGTCATTGGGGAAAAACCTGCGCGCGAGTTCCTGGTTGATGATGCCGACCTTTGGCGCGCGCGCGTCGTCCCGGGCGGTGAAAACGCGCCCGCGCAGGAGCGGAATTTCCATCGTCGCAAAATAGTTTTCGCGCACGACCTCGCGGTTGGTTGTGTGTTCGGCGGCGGTCTTTTTGGTCTCGCCCGGCAGCAGCAAATCCGTGTTCCACATGGATTGCGAAATCAACGGGACGGTGCCGAAACTCGCCGCGCGCACGCCGGGCAGTGCGTCAAGCCGCGCGAAAAGCTGTTCATAAAACTGCACCAGCCGTTCGTCCCTGTATCCGCCCTGCCCCGGCGACAGCGAGAAGAGCAACAGGTTTTCAGCGTTGAAGCCAAGCGGCACATGTTGCAGGTTGTACAGCGTGCGGATGAACAAGCCCGCGCCGACCAGCAACAGCAACGACACCGCGACCTGCGCCACGACCAGGCTCTTGCTCAAACGCGACACCGCGCCCGTCGTGCGTGGGCCTTGTTTGAGCGCCGTGTTCAGGTCAAGTCTGGTCGCGCGCCACGCCGGCGCAAGGCCGAACAGCACGCCGGTCAGCAACGACACGCCGACCGTGAAGGCCAGCACGCGCCAGTTCAGCGCAGGCCTGACGTTCTCCGGCAAAAAGCTGATGCCGCGCGCCGCCAGCGCCACCAGTCCGCTTTGCATCCACAGCGCAATGATGACGCCGACTGCGCCGCCCAGTCCGGCGAGTAAAACGCTTTCGGTCAGCAACTGCCGGATCAAACGCCCGCGCCCCGCGCCTACAGCGAGACGCACGCTGATTTCAGGCCCGCGCAAGGCCGCGCGCGCCAGCAACAGATTCGCCACGTTGGCGCAGGCGATCAGCAGGACCAGCGCGACCACGCCGAACAGTCCGTAAATCGTGGTTGAATACAAGCGGCGAATTTCAAGCATGCCCCGGCTGCCATCCTTTGCCAGCAGGCGCGGATATTCCTTCGGATCGAGCGTGGCTGATTCATTGTCCTTGCGTGGTGGCGGCATAGCAGCCAGCGCCGCCGTTTGAAATGTGCCGCTCAAACTGTCGCGCGCCTGTTCGCGTGTCGCGCCCGGTTTCAAGCGGCCCATCAAATGAATATACCAGTAACCTGGTTTGTCGGCTTTGCCCGCCTGCGCCAGCCGCGTGTTGTCACCCTGAATCAGCGGTTCGCAAGCCAGTGGCACAGTGACCAGCGGATGCCGCCCGACCTGCAATGCGCCTGTGAAACCAGGCCCGGTGACGCCGACAATCGTCAATTGCACTTTGTTCAATTTCAGTTGCTGGCCGATAACTGCCGGACTGGCGTTGAAACGCTCCTGCCAGTATTCATGGCTGAGCACGACGACCGGCGGCGCGGTGATGTTGTCATCAGCATCATTGATGGCGCGGCCCAGCACGAACGGCACGCCCAAACCTTTGTGATAACCGCCGGAGACAGCCTGGCCGTAGATTTCTTCGGCCTGCTCATTCGCCACCGCCGTCAAATCCCACAGCGGCGCGCTGAGAAACAGATCGCTCAGCGGCCCGTCCGGCTGCTGCGCCCACGTCTGTTGCATCTTTTGCAGCACATCGTAGCGAAAGATCGAAGCGCCGCGCGTGCCCGGAATGCCCGTGGGAGTCATCGTTCCGCTCATCCCATTCGTGCGGAAGTTGCGCCCGGCCAGCCATTCAAACAGCACCAGCCGCTCCGGCTCTTTGACCGGCAGCGTTTTGAGCAGCACTTCTTCGACCAGACTGAAAAGCGCCGTATTCGCGCCGATACCCAGCGCCAGCGACAGAATTGCAATCGCCGTGAAGCCGGGCGCCTTCCACAACATCCGCGCGCCGTAGCGCAGGTCTTGCAGCACAGTTTGCATTGCTTCCTCCTATTCGGTTCTCAAAGCAATCACCGGATCAACTTTTGTCGCGCGCCGCGCCGGTATCCAGCAGGCCAGCAGCGCGACAAACGCGAGCAGCAATGTGATGCCTGCGAAGGTCAGCGGGTCGGTCGCCGTCACGCCATAGAGCAGACTGGCCAGCAGGCGCGTGGCAAGTGTGGCTGCGCCCAGGCCCAGCGCGATGCCCAGCGCGGTCAGCCACAAACCCTGTTTGAGCACCAGGCGCAACACGTCGCCCGCTTCTGCGCCGAGCGCCATGCGAATGCCGATTTCGTGCGTGCGGCGACCGACGCTGTGCGCCAGCACGCCGTACAATCCCAGGCTGGCGAGCAACAGCGCCGTCAAACCGAACAGCACTGTCAGCGCCGAAGCCATGCGCGAGGCCGCCAGCGAGGTTTTCACTTCAGCGTCGAGCGTCACCGGTGTTTCCATCGTCACCTGCGGATTCAGGGCCAGCGCTTCACGGCGCACGGCAGGCGCGAGACTCAGCGGATCAAGCTGTGCGCGCACGACCAGCCGCGCAAACGTGCCGTATGGATGCTGCAACGCGGGCAAATCCAGATGCGGTTGCGGCGCTTCGGTCAGACTGTGCAGGCGGTGATCGCGCGTGACGCCAATGATTTCGAGCCAGGGCTGGCCGCGCACGCCCAGGCTGAGCCGCCTGCCCAGGGGGTTTTGATTTGGGAAGTAAGTGCGCGCAAAAGTTTCGTTGACGATGACGACGCCGGGCGCCTGTGCGTTGTCACGTTCGGTGAAACCGCGCCCCTGAATGAGCGGAATGCCCAGCAATTCGTGGTAGCGCGGCCCGACTTTGCTGTTGTCAATCGCAATGTTTTCACCGGGCTTTACCTGCCAGCCTTCGATGACGACCGAGGTTTTGCCGATGTTGCCGCTGAACGGCGTGATTGTTGCTGTCGTCGCGTCAGCCACGCCGGGCAGGGCTTTGACGCGCGCGGTGAGTTCGGCGAAGTATTGATTGTTACGTTCGTCCACGGCGCGTTTGCCTGCTTCGTCAGTGGCTGCGGCATAGGCGGCGCGCGGCAATTCGAGCGCGACGATCAACAGCTTTTCGGCGCGAAAGCCGGGATCAATGGCGAACAGGCGTTGCAGGCTTCTGACCAGCAGGCCTGCGCCGATAAGCATGACCAGCGCCAGCGCGACCTGCGTGACGACCAGCGCGCTGCGCGCATCCCAGCGGCGTTCGCGCTCGTCGGACTGCGCGTCCTTCAGCGCGGGAATCAACGCAGCGCGTGCGCTTTGCCACGCCGGAAACAAACCGAACAGGATGCCCGTCACCAGCGCCGTCAACGCGGTGAACGCCAGCACGCGCGCATCCAGACTGTTTTGCAGAACCTCCTGTTCACTGGCGTAGCCGGGTTGAAACGCGAGCAGCAAATCATAAAGCCAGGGCGCGACCAGCAGACTTGCGCCCGCGCCCAGCGCGGCCAGCAACAGGCTTTCGATCAGCAACTGCCGCGTGATCTGCCAGCGACTTGCGCCCAGCGCCAGCCGCACAGCAATTTCCCTGCGTCGCTCTGCCGCGCGCGCCAGCAACAGATTCGCCACGCTGGCGCAGGCCAGCGCGAGCAGCAACCCAACGACCGCGAGCAACAATTTCAAGGTCTCGCCAAAGCTGCGCCGCAACGCCGAAATGCCCTGCCCGCCCGGTTCAAGCAGTATGCGTTTTTCACTGAAAGGCAGCTTGCGTTCGCTCTCGGTCGTGCCGGCTTCCCAGATGCGGCGTGCCGTCAGATCAAAACTCGTTTGCGCCTGCGCGCGGCTGACGCCCGGTTTCATGCGCCCCAGCAGGCGCAGCCACGCCAGCTTTCGATCAAAATTCGTGGTCGTTGCATCCAGCAGTTGCCGCCGCATCATCAGCGGCGTCCAGGCTTCGACGGGCGCTTCCAGATACATTCCGGTAAAACCCGCAGGCGCGACGCCGATGATCGAATAGTTCAAACCATTGAGCAGCAGCGTCCGGCCCACGACATCGCGCCGCCCGCCAAAACGGCGCTGCCAGCAACCGTAGCTGATGACCGCGACCGGATGCGCATTCTCCTGCCGATTGTCATCCGCCTGAATGACGCGGCCCAGCACCGGCGCGAGGCCCAGCATCTCGAAGTAATTGCCGGACACTGCTTCGAGCCGGAACTGGCTGGATTGCCGACCTTCGCCGTAACGAACGTTGAGTTGCGTGAAAGCGATCAGATCGCTGAACACTTCGTTCTGCGCGCGATAATCCAGGTAATTCGGATAGGAAAAGATGTTGTTCAGAAACTTCGGATTGACCGACTCGCCCGACACCAGCGCCAGTTGCTGCGGCTCCCTGACCGGCAGCGAACGCAGCAACAGCTTGTCAGCAACGCTGAAAATCGCCGTATTCGCGCCGATGCCGAGCGCCAGCGTGACGACGGCAATCAGCGTGAAGCCGGGTTGCTTAACCAGCATACGCGCGCCGAAGCGCAGATCCTGCCACAGGCCCTGCATAATTCCTCCTGGTTGTTTGTCACGGTTCGGGGGCGCGACTGCGGAAAGAGAGCCGGTCGTTCACGACGACGGATGAGCGCGCCGCACCATCAGAAACAGCAGGGCGAGCGCTGTGCCAGTGCGGGCGGAATGGATAAATTGATGAATGGCTTGATTTGACTGAGAACCAGCAGGCAGGCGCGCCGCCCGGATGTCCGCTTTCGGGATTGCCCTTTCCCAAAACCGAAGAACTTCACCCCGGCGCAGGCAAAGTTCAGCGATTCTCTCCCGACCTGGGTACGCACGCTTCCAGCGTGCTGTGATTCGCGGACACAACGACTTCTCACAGCCAAGCACGCTGGAAGCGTGCGTACCCAGGCGAACGTCTCATCTCTGATCACATTCCGGGTTTCACGGACATGGCCTTGTGCCTGCGCCGGTATTGCGCCGGAGGACAGTCAAACTCCCGCCTGAATGCGCGGTTGAAGGCTGCTTCTGAGCCATAACCAACTGCCGCCGCGATTTCGGCGACGCTGTCCCCGGTCGCCAGCAGCATCTCCGCTCCCAGTTTCAGACGCCATCTGGTCAGGTATGCCATCGGTGACTCTCCCAGAAAAAACCGGAAGCGTTCAGCCAGCCGCGTGCGTGACAGCCCGACGCGCCTGGCCAGATCCTGAATAGTCCAGGCATGCGCAGGTTCCCTGTGCAGTAAAACCAGCGCCTGGCCGATGACGGGGTCGCGCGCGCCCGCGAGCCAGCCAGTCTGATCGGGCGGCAGCGAGTTAATGTAGCGGCGCAGCGTTTCGACAAACAGCGCCTCAGACAGCCTCGCCAGCACCAGCCCGCTGCCTGCATCTGATTCGCCCGCTCCGTTCACCGAGAACCGGATCGAATGTTCAAGCCATTGTCCTGATGGTTCCTGCGCGATATGCACTTTGAGCATGGGCGGCAGGCCGGCCAGAAAGACCTCGCTCAGTCGCGGCTCGCACGCCAGGAATCCGCACACGAACCTGGTGATCTCGCCGCCGCCGCCAAAACGCACGAGTTTAAGCCCTTCGTTCAGGCTTTTCGCAAATGTGCGCAGCGAGTCAACCGGTCTTTCGGGAGAACCGTTGCCCAGGGTGTGCGCATCGCCGTGCGGGAAAATGACGATGTCGCCGGTGGTCAGTTCTTCCCGCCGACCGTCCGGGAGTCTGGCCCAGGCGCGTCCCTCGGTTAACAAATGATAGATGATCAGGTGCCCCGCCGCAGGCGCAAGCCAGGGCGCGAGTGTGGCTGACCGGGTCGCGCTGATACACCAGGGAGCTGAAAACTCCGCGTTGAAGAAAAGCGCCCCCTCAAGCCTGACGGCTCTCAGGACTTCGGAAATCACGTCCATTTGAATTACCTGTCTGAACTGGTCGTTTGTGCCAGGAAATCGGGACGATCAATCAAGTATTCAGGATTCTGATGACTCTATACTGAAACGGATGCGCGAAATGCGCAAGCCACTAATAATTCAGCAGGAAGGAGACAATCAGTATGAATGCGATTGCGAAAGAGGCACAGGTAACAACGGATTTCGAGCAACTCAAGACCCGCCTGAAGACGACCTGGATGACAGGAGATTACGACCGTTTTTCCCGCTTTATGGAGAAGGACGCGGAGGAGTTTTTCCATCGTCTCGGCGTCGCACCGGGAACGCGGCTGCTTGATGTCGCCTGCGGAGCCGGACAGCTTGCCCTGATTGCGGCCAGGGCAGGCGTAAAGGTGACGGGTTGCGACATTGCCGTAAACTGGCTTGAAAAAGCTCGCGCCCGCGCCGCTGCCGAAGGGCTTCAGATCACCTTTGAAGAAGGCGATGCCGAAGCACTGCCTTATGCCGACGGCCAGTTTGATGTCGTGGCCAGTCTGATCGGAGCAATGTTTGCCCCTCGTCCCGAACTGGTCGCCGCCCAGCTCACGCGCGTGTGCCGTCCCGGCGGCAGGATTGCCATGGCGAACTGGACGCCCGGCGGATTCGTCGGGCAGATGTTCAAGACCATCTCCAGACATATCGCTCCCTCCGGTATGCCCGCCCCGGTGCTGTGGGGAGATGAAGCCACTGTTCGCAGTCGTTTCAGTACAGGCATTGCCGGGCTGAAGCTTGCGCCTCAGATGTGGCACTTTGAATACCCGTTCCCGCCGGATGAAGTGGTGGAATTCTATCGCGTCAATTACGGGCCAATGTCACGCGCGTTTGCCTCGCTTGAAGCTGACGGGCAGGAGCAGTTGCGAACCGAACTGGTGAACCTGTGGGCCGCGCACAACAAGGCGACGGACAACACCACCAGAGTTGACGCCGAATACCTTGAGGTGATTGCAACCCGCGACCAGTCACAGCCCGGCGCGGCTCAGTAAACAGGAGGCTCCGGCCCCATCGCGCTGAAGCGTCGGCTGATCGTCTGATTGAAATCGAACCCGCGCGAACAATCATCGGCAGCCTTCGCACGACAACCGGTACAAATTCTGACAGCCGTTCTCAGCCAGCCTGACGCTGACTGAGAACGGCTTTTTCTGTTTCGCTCACGCTTCCAGCCATCGCCATTTCCGGGTCAGGCACGCGGCTCAGAAAAAATATTCAGCCCTGGTGATTCAATCCCTCCGGCTTTATCGCGTTACGAAGCGGGCAAAATTCGGGTTTCAGCGCCTCAACCAGGGGCGCAGTTGAAGGAAACGGGTTCGGTCAGTGAAGGAGCGAACAATAATGACCACTCAGGACAAAGTGATTGATCTGATTTTCGGCAGGTGGCGCAGCCAGATTCTTTATGCGGGCGTCAGGCTGGGCATTTTTGAAGCCCTGCGCGAGAGGTCGAAAGAGGCCGCGACCATCGCGCGGGAGCTGAAGCTTGATGGTGAGCTTGCTTACAGGCTGCTGCGCGCGCTGGGCGCGCTTGAACTGCTGCGGGAAAATGAGGGCCGGAAGTTCTCGCTGGCTGAAGCGGGGCAGTATCTGCTGGCGGATCATCCGCAGACTTTGCGCGGCGTCACGCTGCTGGAAGAAGGCCCGGAACATTATGCACTGTGGAAGCACCTGCCGGAGATGATTCGTGATGGTCAGCAGAATGCTTTTGCGCGGGAGTTCGGGCGCATGGCTTTTGAGCATGCGGCGATGGATGCGGGTTATGCCGGAGTGTTTGACGAAGCGATGAACAGCTATTCGGGTTCACAGACCACGCTGGCATTGCAGGCGCTTGAAGAATACGACTTCTCAGACATCACACACCTTTGCGATGTGGGAGGCGGGCGCGGACATCTGATCTGCGGTTTTCTGGCCCGCTATCCGCACCTGCGCGGCTCGGTGCTGGAACGCCCTGAAGTGATTGCCGATCAGTCGCGGCTGTGGGCGAACAAACTCGGCCTCAGCGACCGCTGCCGGTATGTCCCCGGAGATATGTTCGAGGCTGTTCCGCCCGCTGATGCCTGGGTGATGAAGCTGATTCTGCACGACTGGAATGATGATGAATGCGTGCAGATATTGCGAACGCTGCATCGCGCCGCAGCGCCGGGCGGTCGCGTGTTCATCATCGAACATCTCATTACTGAACCTGAGGTGCCGCATTTCGCCAAACTCTTTGACATTCACATGATGTGCTGGGGCACCGGGCGTGAACGCACCGGGGCGGAATATGCCGCGCTGCTCAGGCGTGCCGGATGGACGTACCGGCAGACCTGGTTTCCGCCGAACAGGATGATGGGCATTGTGGAAGGCGTCAGGAGCTGAGGCTCCGGCCACACCAGCCCGTCAGCCGGGGAGGCGGCGGTTTATCAGCCAAGCTGTTTGCGGAAGCGCCACGCGCTCACGCCCACCAGCACAACCGCAAAGCCGATGAGCGCAAGCAGGTTCGGATAAACTGCCGTCAGCCCCGCGCCCCGCAGCAGCACGCCGCGCGCAATCGTCGCAAAATGACAGACCGGATTGAGCAGCGTGAACGGCTGCATCCACGTCGGCATCGCTTCAACCGGCGTCGTCGCGCCTGAGAGCATCGAAAGCGGCGGGTTGATGAAAAAGCTCATCAACTGCGCCTGCTGCTGCGACCGGCTGAACGTCGCCAGAAAAGTGCCGATGCCGATGCCGGTCAGCACGCACAGCATTCCGGCGATGAACAACAACACCAGACTGCCCCGCAGCGGCAGGCCGAAGACCAGTCGGCTGACCGCGAGCGCCAGCACAATCTGCGTTGAGAGCAGCACAAAGAGCGGCGCGATTTTGGCCGTGACGATTTCAGCAGCCTGCGCCGGAGTCATCAGCAACTGCTCAATCGTGCCGACCTCCTTTTCCCTGACCAGCGCCGCGCCGCCGATGATCGAACCATTAAGCACCAGCAGAATTCCGATGACTCCTGTCACTGTGAACCACGCGCTTTCCAGTCCCGGATTGAAAAGCAGCGCGATGCGGGCCACCAGTTGTCCGCGCACGCTTCCCGTCCCGCCTTCCAGCGCGACAGCGGGCGCAGCCCCTGCAATTCGTTCATTGAGCGCGGCAATGATGCGCGCAGCATAACCGCTGGCAATTCCCGCCGTGTTTGAATTGACGGCATCGAGCAGCAGTTGCACACGCGCAGTCTCACGCCGTTCACGCCGTTCGGCAAAATCCGAAGGCACGATCAGGCCCGCATCCAGCCTGCCCGCGCTCAGGGCCGCGCCAAGTTCCGCCGCCGACTGAAAGTTTTCAGCGATATAAAACGAGCGGCTTTCGACAAAGGCCGACACGACTTCGCGGCTGATCGTCGTGCGGCTTTCGTCCACCACCCCAAGCCGCAGGCTGGTGACTTCAGAGTTGAGCGCAAAACCGAAAATCACCAGTTGCAATGTCGGCGGCAGAATCAGCGATACGATCAGTTTCCTGTCAGCCTTGATCTGGCGCAGTTCTTTCAGAAACAGCGGCCAGATGCGCCACACGCGAATTTTGTTGATGAAGTCTTTCATGGTCAGTTGTCCCTGGTCAGTGGTCAGTTGTCCATTGTCAGCAGTGACCTGGCAATTGCGGCATCTGGTCTCAACCAGCAACTGACCACTGACAATGGACAACTGACCACTACGATTCAATCTGCATATGGCGCATCTTTCGCCACGCCTTGAGAAAATAGAGCGCGCCGATGAGCGCCATCATCAGCGGCGCGTGCCATACTGCTGACCAGCCGCCGCCGCGCACAAAGGCATCGCGTGAAATCTCGATGAAATAACGCGCCGGGACAATTGCCGAAATCCAGCGAATGCCCCAGGGAATATTTGACACCGGAAACATGAAACCCGACAGCAGAAACGACAGCAGAAACTGCACGCCCGCCACTGCCTGAATCGCCGCCGCCTGATTGGGAATCGAAACGCCAACCATGACGCCGAACGAGACGCTGCAAAACAGGTACAGCACCGTGCCCACCAGCAGCGGCGTCGGGTCGCCCGCCAGTCTGAAACCGAACAGCGGCACCGCCAGCAACACCGCCAGCGTCCATTCGGCCAGCGCGATGATGAAAAACGCCGCGATCTTGCCCAGCAGAAATTCGTGCGCCGAAATGCCCGCCACATAAACCTGCAAAATGGTTTTCTGTTCGCCCTCGCGTGACACGGCGAGCGCCGCCAGCAGCGGCGGGAACAGCGCCAGCACGACGGCAAACGCGCCGGGGCCGATGAACCGGCGCGATGAAGCGCCGGGGTTGTACCACATTCGCGTGTCGGCTTTGATGGCAGCCTGCCGCTGTCTGCCTGCGCCGAGTTGCGCCGCGAAAGCGCTGGTCAGCGAAGCCGCCTGACCGCGCATCGTGTTTGCGGTGTTGGCGTCAACGGCATCAATCAGCCATTGCACTTCGGCCTGCTGACCGCGCAGAAAATCGCGCTCGAAATTTTCAGGAATCACGATCACAACGCGCGCCTGCCCTGAGGCCAGCACTTCAGCGGGCGGGCGATCAGACGGCACAACGCGAAATGTCAGCGAAGCGCCCAGCAAATCCAGATACTGGCGCGCAAGCGGCGTGCGGTCGAAATCCTCGACGACGACGGCAATGCCTTTAACCGAAAACGACAGCGCCGTGCCAAGCAGCGCCATCAGAATCAGCGGCAGGATCAAAGCCAGCGCGACGGTGAGCCGGTCGCGGAAGACCTGCGTCAGTTCCTTGCGCGTTTGTGCGATGATGCGTGTCATAATCAGTCTCCACCGGCCACTTTGCCGTTGCGTCGGGCCTGTTCGACGACGGCGATGAAAACGTCTTCGAGCGAATAGCGTTCCTCGCCAGCCTGAAAAACCCGAATGCCCTGTGATTCAATCCGGCGTCGCAGCCGGTTGATTCCGGCGAGCGGCGCTTCATCAATGATGACGTGCAGGCGGTCGCCAAAAAGCGACACGCGCCAGCGTTCCATTTCACTTTTGAGCAGATCAGCCGCACGTTGTGGCGCGTCGGTGATCAGTTCAATCAGGTGTCCGCGCTGTGCGGCTTTGATTCCGCCCGGCGTGCCTTCGGCGACGAGTTCGCCCGCGACCATCAGGCCGAGCCGGTTGCACTGCTCTGCTTCTTCGAGGTAATGCGTCGTGACCAGCACCGCGACACCACGATCAGCAAGCTGATTGATCATGCGCCAGAACGCACGCCGCGCCAGCGGGTCAACGCCCGAAGTCGGTTCGTCAAGAAACAGCACGCTCGGTTCGTGCATAATCGCCGCGCCAAAAGCCACGCGCTGCTTCCAGCCGCCGGGCAGTTCGCCCGTCAGCATTTCGCCGCGACCTGTCAGCCCTGAAAATTCCAGCACCCAGCGTTTTTTCTCGGCGCGTTCATCAGGCGGCACCTGATAGACGCCCGCAAAGAAATCCAGATTCGCATTGATCGTCAGATCGTCGTAAAGCGAAAACTTCTGCGACATATAACCGATGCGCTGGCGCACGAAGCCTGAACGCAGGCTGCCGCGTTCGCCCGCAAGCTCCATCTCGCCGCTCGACGGCGCCAGCAGGCCGCAGAGAATTTTGATCGTCGTCGTCTTGCCTGCGCCGTTAGCGCCAAGCAGTCCGTAAATCTCGCCGTATTTAACTTCGATGTTGATGTCATTGACGGCCTGAAAAGCGCCGAAGCGTTTGTGCAGGTGGCGCGCGCCGATGGCCACTGTGCCCGGCTCGCGCTGGCGGAACTGCCGCCGCTGCGGAAACGGCGCGGCTTTCATCTCGCCGTTCAGTTCACGCAGGATCGAAACGAAGGCGTTTTCAAGCGTCGGCGAACCTGCGCCGATCTCCTGCACCTCAATGCCCGCTGCGCTGAGCGTCTCGCGTGTCATCTGTTCACCAAGTTGCACATCACGCACCATCACATCCAGCCGATCACCGAAACGCTGCACGTCGGCAACCCCTGCGCTTGCGCCCAGCGCCTCTTCGGCCTGACTGAGTTTTGACGCGCGCACTTCCAGCCGATGCAAACCGAGGTCGCGGCGAATTTCGGCGGGCGTGCCGATCTGATGAATCACGCCATCGTGCATCAGCGCAACGCGCGTGCAGCGTTCGGCTTCGTCGAGATAAGGCGTGGCCACGACAATCGTCATTCCGTCAGCCGCGAGGCTCGTGAGCGTGTCCCAGAATTCGCGGCGCGAAACCGGATCAACGCCCGTCGTCGGTTCATCAAGCAACAAAACTTTCGGCTCGGTGATCAGCGCGCAGGCGAGCGCCAGCTTCTGTTTCATCCCGCCGCTCAAACGTCCGGCGAGCCGGTCAGTGAAACGATCCATGTCAAAGAGCTTCAGGTAATGCAGCCCGCGCTCCGTGATCTCGCGGGTGCTGAGCCTGCGCAACTCTCCGACATAACGCAGGTTTTCAGCGACGCTCAAATCCTGGTAGAGACTGAACGTCTGCGTCAGATAGCCGATCAGCGAACGCGCCTCGCGCGCCGTCTGCCCAAAGACTGTCGCTTCGCCCGCCGTCGCCGCCATCACGCCGCCCAGAATCTGAAAGACCGAAGTCTTGCCCGCACCATCCGGCCCGATGATGCCGAAGATTTCGCCGCGCTGAATTTCAAGATCAAGGCCACGCACGGCTTCAAGCGCGCCGTAGCTTTTGCGCAGGCCGCAAATGCGAATAACGATTTCCTCGACTGACCGGCAAGCGGTCGGCTTGTCGCCGGCTTCGTAATCAGCCTGCATCGGCGTCACCTGACCAGGTGGCAGCTTGTCGGACATCTGCGCGCTTCTTTCGGTTTCGAGCAGTGTAATCATCGTGTGCCTCACTTATCGTTTCGTCGCTATCCACTGACTGCCTTCAACCAGCACTTCGCCGTCCGCAGGCATGCCGGGTTTGGCGAAGCCCTGCGGCCTGGCGAGTTGCAGCTTGACGCCGACCACCTGCCGGACGCGATCATCGCGGAAGTAGGTGTTTTCAGGCGTGAATGACGCCTGCGGATCAATGCGCGCGACGACGGCTTCAAGCGGCTCCTGCGGATTCGAGTCGAGATAGACGCGCGCGGGCTGGCCTGTTCTGACGCGCCCGATTTCGCCTTCGGGAATGAAGCCGCGCAAATAGACCTGATCGAAATTGACGAGCGTCACGATGGGTGCGCCTGCGGCGATGACTTCGCCCGGTTCAGCCGAACGTGTGGCGACTGTGCCGTCGAAGGGCGCAGTGATTTGCAGGTCGCGGCGATTGGCCTGCGCTTCGTCAAGCTTCGCCCGTTCGCGTGCGACTTCGGCCTGCGCTGAAGCGACGGCGGATTGCGCCTGCTGAATCTGCTGTTCGATGGCTGCGACCTGAGCCGCGCGAATTGCGGGGTTGTCGAGATTGGCTTTTGCCGCGACCAGCGCGCCGCGTGCCGCTTCGACCTGACGTTGCGCCGCCAGGACAACGGCCTTGTTCGTTTCGGCGGCAGTGATCGCCTGTTTGCCTTCGCGTTCTGAAACATCGCCCTGGTCGGCAAGCGTCGTGAATTTCTCCTTGTCATAACGCGCCTGCTCGTAAGCGGCCTGGGCCTGGGCCAGTGAAGCTTCGGCAGCAGCAACCTGCGCCTGGGCCTGACTGACGCGGCCTTCAGCATCGGCGCGCGATTGCGTCACGGCCAGACGGCTTTCCTGAAGCTGCGCTTCAAGGACGGCAATCTGCTGCCGTGAATGCGCCGCTTTCGCTTCGGCCTGGGCGACCGCCGAGCGCGCTTCGTTTTCGCGCGCCCTGATCTGCTCGTCATCGAAGACGGCGATGACCTGACCGGCTTTGACCTGATCGCCCTCGCGCACTGTGATTTCGCGGATGCGTCCGGTGAATTTGGCCGCGACGGCGGCATCGTCGCTTTCGATGCGCCCGCTCACGTGAATGATCTCGCGCGGCGACGCTGGCTCACGCAGAAAGAACCACCATCCGGCAGAGCCTGCGAGCAAAAGCGCAGTGAGCGCGAGTGGAATGCGAACCGCTTTTTTACTGGTCTTCGTTGTCATTGAATTCACCTCGCAAAATCGTCCGCAAAGTCACACGCTCACAGAGCGCCAGAAAGGAAAGAATTCTTTGCGCCCCTTCGTGTGACTTTGTGGAGAGAGTTTTCATTGTTTCAGAGCCTCGTACCGCACGAGGCGTTTCGATGGCAATCCGATATGGATGTGCGCGCCGGTCGCCGAGCCGGGAATCGCGTGGCGAATGGCGATGAACGAAATGCCCTGACTGCGCAGATGACCGATCAGCGCCTGGCCTTCGGCGCTGTCGGGATGCACGGCCACATCAATCGCCTGGCGATGATCGAAGCCGAGCCGGTTGTGCGTTTCAGTCTGCCCCATTGCGCTGACCGGAATTGCTCTGCTGAATTTCAGGCGAAAGAAAGCGTCAACCTTATCGAAGTCGCTCAAAGCCCAGTGACCGACGCCCACGTAGCGGACGAGCGCGCCTGATGTGCGCAGACTTCTTTGCGGCGCAGGCGGCGGCGGGGCTGGTTGTACGGCCACACTGACTTCAGCCAGCAGACGATCAGCGTCTTCAATCTGCCTGCGCGTCTCGCTCATTCGAGCTTCTGCGGCAGCGAGGGCCTGTTCCGTCTCTTCGAGTTCGCGTCTGGAGATTGCGCCGAGAGCGACGAGCGCCCGCCGCTTTGCGACGAGTTCAGCCGCGCGCGTTTCGTCCTGCTTTTGCAGTTCAAGGACACGTGCGAGGCTTGCACGATAAGCGCCGGAAGCGGCCATCAGTTCGGCCTGCGCCGCCTCGGCCAGTTGCTTAGCACTGCTCTGCGCAAAGGCGACCGGCGACAGAATCAGAGCGAGCGCCAGCAGCGCAGCCAGCCGGTTGAGTTGTTGATCAGTCATCCTCATAAATCAGCAGTCCTGGAGCGGCTGGCGATGGTGACGCTGTTGTTCACGAGCGTCGTCGAAAGCGTGCGCTGCAATTCGCTCACGGCTTTGTTGTAATCGGTGAGCGCCTTCAGTTCACGACCACGCGCTGCGGACAAAGCGTTCTGGCGATCCAGCACGAAATAACTGGTTGACAGTCCCGCCTCGAAGCGGTGCTGTTCGCTGGCGAGTTGCAGTTCGGCATTGACGCGGGAGTTTTTCGCGGCCTCAGCCCGGCGTTTTGCGGTTTCGACGGCCTGCAATGCGTTGCGCACTTCGACTTCGATCAACTGCTCAGTGCGCTCCCGCTCGGCGTCAACCCGGCGACCTTCAACAAGCGCGCGTCCGAGTTGCGCCTTTGCCGTGCGGTTGCGGAACGACAGGTTGATGTTCAGGCCCACGCGCCACGCGCGATATTCGTTGCTGAACATATTTGCCAGGCTCTGCCCGTAACCGCCGATGAATTTTTCCGGCGTCGCGCCGAAGGAAGACGGTGGCAGCGGTGGCAGTCCCGCAGCCAGCGACAACTGATTGACGCGATCAAAAAGCAACTGACTGTTCGCCACAATCGGATTGGTCGTTGTGCGCGCTTCGCCCGCCAGTCCCTGCGTGCCGTAACCGGCGATGAAATCAATCTGCGGTTTCGTCTGATTGCGGAAGTAATCCACATCAATTTTGTTGATCTCGCTGCGCAGCCGGTACTGCTCCATCTCTGCACGATTCTGCTTCGCCAGCTTGAGCGCATCGTCAAAAGGCAACGCCGCGTTCGGACTCAGTGCCGGCGCTTCGACGGGAACGAGCGCGGCGTTCCACATTTCATCAGCGCCGGGCTGTGTCATCAGCGCCTTGAGCGCATTTTCGGCGCGCTGAATGGTTTCAACTGCGGCTTCGGCTTCGTCAGTCCGGCGCTCGACTTCGACGCGGGCCGAGATGATTTCAGCGGGAGCGAGCGTGCCCTGCGCAACCTTTCTTTCGTTGTGCGCAAGCTGCGTGCGCGCGAGTTCAACCGATTCGCGTTTGATCTCTTCATCGCGCCGCGCAAAGACCAGATCCCAGTAAGCGCGCTCGACGCTGGCGATGATCTCAATGGCGCGCTGGCGAAACTGACTGTCCGACAGATCGAGCTTCTTCCTGGCGATCCTGATCTGACGCCGCTCAGCGTCAATCGTCCGATTGCGCAGGAGCGGCTGTGTGAACTCAAGGCTCAGGCTCGTGGTGAACTGCGGATTGAGTGAATAGAACAGGTTGCCGGTCGTCGCCCGATTCTGATCGAACGTCAGTTGCACGCTGCCGCCCTGCCAGGGCAATCGCTGCGTGAGCTTTGTGGTCCCGGTCAGGTCGGTCGTGGTGAGCCTGCCGTCCGCATCGCCCGCCAGCAGCGAAGCGACGGGCGTGGCGCGATGTTCATAAAAGATGCTCGAACTGAGCGCCGGATCGTAAACGCCCCGCGCTGCCTTCAGATCGAACTCGTTCACCTGCACGTTGAGCCGTTCGATCTGAATGTCGCGGTTGTTTTCAAGCGCCATCGTCACCGCGTCGCGCAGCGTGAGCGTGACGCGCTTCTCCGGTTGCACTCCGATGCGCTGTTCCTGAACGGCTGTCTGCGCCAGGGCGACAGACACCGTCGCAAGCAGCGCGACGACCACTGACGCAATGATGTAATTCGATCTGTGCATTTGTTCTCTCTCCTGATTCGCTATCGTGAGGCTGAGCAATGAAACTGTCGGCTCAGCCAGGTCTGGTTACGGCCCTTGCCGCGACATAAGCATCCAGCGGTGAAAGCAGCGCGATCATCAGCCACAGCGGCACGATGATCAGCGCGCCCACCAGCCGCATCGTCCAGCGACTCGCCCGAAACGACGAAGTCCCTTCCGACACGCTTTCGGTGACAAGGTTCACCAGCGCGCCCGAAAATGAACCGCTGCGAACAGCAGCGCCGGGCAACCGCCTGGTGACATATTCAGGCTGATCAGCATTGACGGACTGAAACACTGATGGCACAGGACGCAGATGCTGACTGATGCCGCACCGCCGACAGAACCGGTCACGCTCCAGCAGTTCAGCGCCGCAGCGATGGCACTGCTTCAGGCCGACGGTTTCGATGATCTCTGGCGCGTACATAGTGCCTCCTGCTTCGTGAACGTTGACTTCAACTGTTTGAGTGACGCTCGTGGTCAGTGCAAAGGCTTTGCCAGAAGGCCGAAACAGTGGCCGCCGCCGTTAAGTCAGCAGGAAGGCGAGGTTTGTATTGAGGTGAGTGATGATCAGTCGTGAATGGTGACAACAGGTGCCGAAGGGTTTGCCGCCGAGATGTCGGCACGCGCCGAAATGTCGGCGGCGCCTGTCCGGGTTTTCGAGACCGTCATCTGATCTTTTATCTTCCGGTGAATCAGATTCAGCCTGGTGAAAGGAATGTCCGGTCACAGACACAAAATTTCCCGATTGCGCCGCTGCTACGCTGAGCCTGGAACAATGTGGCAACCCGGCCACAAACAAACCTGATCTGATCGGCGCTGAAAAATCAGGCGGGCAGCTAAGCTGTGTCGGGACAGCGGTTTGTTGTTGCCTGCTCAAATCCGTCTGATTCCGGCGCGGTGCTTGCCTGAGTAAGTGACTTTGAATTCTGATTGTCCGCCGCCCCGAAAGGAAACAGCCTTGTCGAAGCAGACTACGATTGGCAGAAACTTCAGCGCCCAGGGCATCGGGCTGCACTCAGCCTCACCCGTTAATGTCACGGTGCTTCCCGCGCCGCCTTACACGGGTTATCTTTTTCGTCGCACTGACCTCAACAATTTTGAGATTCCGGCAGCGCCGCAATATGTCGCACACGTCAGTTACGCCACGACGCTGATGAAATCGGGGGTCATGATCGCCACCGTTGAGCATCTGCTTTCGGCCCTGATGGGTTGCGGTGTGGACAATGCGATTATTGAAATTGATTCACTCGAAGTGCCGATTCTGGATGGCAGCAGCAACATCTGGGCTGACCTGATCGAACAGGCCGGAGTCATCGAGCTGGCGGCCCCGCGCGCTTACCTGCGCGTCCTCAAACAAATCGAAGTCAGCGAGCGCAACCGTTCAATGTCCATCGAACCCGCCGACGAATTCAGCATCACCTGTGAAATTGATTTTCCGCATCCGCTGATCGGGCATCAGATGCTGGCGCTGAATTTCAGAAACGGCCATTCATCAAAGGTCTATACGCAGGCCATCGCCCCGGCGCGCACGTTCGGTTTTGTCGAGGAACTCGAAGCCCTGCGCAAAAGCGGTCTGGCGCGCGGCGGGTCGCTCGATAACGCCATCGCGCTGACGAGCGACGGACTGCTCAATCCGCAGCCGCTGCGGTTCGCTGACGAATTCGTGCGACACAAAATGCTCGACATCATCGGCGATCTGGCGTTGTGCGGCATGCCGATTCTCGGCCACATTCACGCCGTCCGCTCAGGACACGGCCTGCACACAATGCTGCTCTCAACCCTGCTGCGCGACCGCTCGGCCTGGGTAGTCAGCACCGAGCAGCGCGACCCGGCGCAATCAGCCTCATCATAAAGACAGAGAGAGTACGGAACACACGGAATAAACGGAACAGACGGAAAAAGAATTTGTTCTGAGACTTTTTCCGTCTGTTCCGTTATTTCCGTTTGTTCCGTTGTTTCTCTTCTGCTGGCGATTTGAAACCCGTGTTATTCAGGCTGCGTTCTGGCGCTCACGGGCTGTCGGTCTTCCTGAAAGACCGGCGCGGTCATTCTGGCTGGCAGCAGCACCAGGTCTTCAATCAGGCATCCCAGAATCGTCACGGCTGACAGCAGCCCGAAGGATTCAATCGGCTGGAAGGTTGAAAAAGCGAAGATCGCAAAGGCCGAAGCCAGCGCGATGTTGGCGTAAATGATCGGGCGACCTGACAGACGCATGCTTTCGATGATGGCAGTTCTGACATCGCGGCATTCACCGTGAATGCGGCGAAACCGGACGATGAATTGGACGGCGTTATCAACCGCCAGGCCCAGCACCACGCTCGCCACCAGGCTGGTGGTCAGATTCAGCGGAATCCCGCGCCAGCCCATAAAGCCAAAAAAGAAGAGCACCGGAATCAGATTCGGAATCAGCGCCGTCAGGCCCATGCGCCACGATCTGAACAATAACCCAAGCACGACAAAGATCGTCACCAGCGCCAGCGTGATGCTGTTGCGCTGATCGGCTCCGATGTAATCAGAAGTGCGGTTGAGCAGCACAATCGTGCCCGTCGCATAAACGTGAAAGCCGGGCAGCAGTTCGCGGCCTTTTGCTTCAAGTTCTCTGATTGCGGCTGACATGGCGGCTGAACCGGACAGCGTCGAACGCACCAGAATGCGCGCGCGCCTGCCGTCTTCAGTGATGAAGCGGCTGAATTGTCTGCGGTCTGACAGCAGTTCGCTGATGACCTGCTGATCTTTCGGGATGGCGTATTGCTGCGGGTCGTTGCCGTGAAAGGCGCGGTTCAGGTGTCTGAGAAAATCAACGATTGAAAGCGTGTGATCCATGCCGCGACTGCCGCTTTCGGCCCATTGCTGCAATTGCGCGATGCGACTGAGCGTCTGCGCGTCTTCGACTCCGCCGCTGCGTTCGCTTTCAATGATGACATCGAAGCTGACCGCTCCGGCCAGGCGGCGACCGATTTCAGCCAGCCCGACACTGGATTCAGCCTGCGGCCTGAAGAAATGAAAGTAATCAATATCAATCACAATCTGCCGGATGCCGATCAGGCTGAAGATCACAATCAGCGCGGTGATGACATAGAGAAAATGCTGGTGCGAAGTCGCCCACTGGCCAACGGATTGAAGCCTTGAGGTCAGGCCGCCGCTCAAACCGGACTGCAATGTTCTGCCGCGCACTCCGGCCAGCACCAGGCATGCGGGCAGAAAGGTCAGCGACAGCAGCATTGTGAAAGCCGCGCCGAGCGCCGCATAAATCGCCGTTTCACGAATGGCCGGAACCGCCGTCAGCGTCAGCGACAGGAATCCGGCAATGATCGTCAGCGCCGAAACGATCACCGGCACGCTGATGAATCGCAGCGCCGAGGCTATCAATGCCTGCGGCGTGCGCGGCTGGTTTGAACCATTGCCTGAAATCTGTTCGGCTGCGGCTTCGATGCCAGCCTGATTCAGAACGTGAAACATATACGAGCAGCCAATCGCCAGCATCAGCGTCGGCAGCATCAGCGCAATGATCGTGAAATGCGCGTTCATCCACGCCATCAGGCCCAGCAGCCACAGCAGCCCGATGCCAATGCTCAGCAGTGGCAGCACGACCGCCGCCACCGAGCGAAAGCAGAACCACAACAGCCCGGCAATCAGCAGCAGTGTCAGCGGCAGAAACAGTTTCAGATCACGTTTGATCGCCGCCGTGCCGCGCCACTGCGAAAACGGATCGCCCGCCAGAAAGGCTTCGCTGAATCCGGCCCGTTTCACCAGTTCATAAATGCGTTCGGTGATGGCGTGCCGTTCGGTGGTCAGCAGTTGCGGATTCATCAGCACCGAAAGCGCCACATTGCGGGAATCGCGCGAAATGAAATTGCCCAGATAAAGCCGGTCGCTGGTCGCCACTTTTCGCGCTTCATCAAGACGGGAAGGACTGGCGTTTTCGGGCAGCAGCTTTTCAAGCGATGCGCCGCCCTCGACGCTGCGGGCATAGGGCAGATTGACGGGGCTGAGAACTTCGATGATGCCGGGGATTGATTCAATTTGCTGGTGCAGTTTGCGCAGCCGGGCCAGGCTCTCAGGGGCCAGCATATCGGGACTTGAAACAGCGATCACCAGATACTGATCGTCGCCGAAACTCTGGCGGGCGGCTTCAAAATCGGCGCGCTGTCGGCTGTTTTTTTCAATGAAAGTCAGCGGCGAGACATCCAGCTCAAGCCCGTTTCGCAGGCCGTAACAGGCCAGCGCGGTCAGCGCCAGCACGGCCAGAATCAGCCAGCGCGGATGCGACACGACCAGCGCAATCAGCGATGAGCGATGCCTGACGGTCAGAGGCTGAGAAGAATGTTCTTTCATTGAGCTGGTGCCCGATCAGGTTCGCGGCTCATTGAATCAGGCGACGACTGGCCGCGCTGATGAGCTTTGTCAGGTTTGCTTCGGTAAAGATTGAATCGGGCAGTTTCTGATCGTATTTCACTCTGACGGTTTCAAGCCTGACCCGGTGGCCTGAACTTTTATCTTCAATTTCAATGCGCATCAGAGTCTGGTAATTCTGCACCGGTTTGACCTCAAGCACCCGAATGACGCGCACCAGCTTTTTCTGCTGGTCGAAAAGATCAAAGCGCACGGGCTGCTGACTGCTTTCACGAAAGTAAGCCTCAATGTGCGGATAAGCCATCTCGCGGTCTGGTTTTTCCTGC
This sequence comes from Blastocatellia bacterium, assembly GCA_046331565.1. Lineage (GTDB taxonomy): Bacteria > Acidobacteriota > Blastocatellia > RBC074 > RBC074 > DASRDU01. The sequence continues at coordinate 495,096 of JAXLQP010000001.1, read as the reverse complement.
AATGTAACTTTGATCAGATTTTCGCCGCCTTCGGTCACGCGCTCAATCTGCGCGGGCGCGTACTGACTGAGTTCCAGGCCGAGCAGTTCCTGCACAGAAATCTTTGCGCCGCGCAGGTCGCGCGTGCTGTCAGATTTGAAGCGCGCAATCTTTTTCAGTCCGGCCAGGTATGAAATGGCTTCGGTCGGCTGATCCTTTTTTTCAGTCGCCAGTAATGCCTTTTCGGTTTCTTCAGGCGGCGCGGTAACCGTGAGCAGGGTGGCCGTATGATCGGGTGAATATTTGCGCTGCACCCGGAATTCAAGCTGCACGGGGCGACCATCGGCGGCCTCGCCGGAGAGCCGCATGTCAGCCGTAAAGTCACGGCATCCATCCTGAGTGGCCAGGCGACTGAGCCAGGGCTGCGCATCCGGCAGGGGCGCAGCCGCCGGAGTCGCCGTTTCAGCAACCGGCGCCGTCGCCGGAGCGGTGCTGTTGCAGGCCGTGAGGCCGGTTAAAGCAACAAGCAGAATAAGACAGAGAGAGCGGAACATTTTTCAGTTCTCCCGGAATGAAAGCAATGTTTGACTTGCGGGTGAAGCTATCAGGCACTGCTGGAAATGCTGCCTTGTCTGTGGCGGTGGCATAGTCGCTGAAGCCATACCGCAGCGTCAAGTCAATGCGCGCAGAACGCGATGCCCAACCCGGCTTCTCATTAACCGGAAAGCAGCCACGAATTAACGCAAATCTGCACGAATGAAAGACAGTTAAATCAGGCGTTGCCGGGTTGAATATGCCATCCCGGTCACGCGGGGCGTTTGGAGCGCGACAGCCTGGCGCCGCTTTCGTGTCCGGCGCGTGCAGACTCTGGAATCCAGGAAATACTTTTCCACGAAGCCACACGAAACAGCACGAAGAAAGATCAGAAGGCTGTTGTTTCACTTCGTGAGTCTTCGTGTCGCTTCGTGGAGGAAATTTCCTGACCAAAGCGGCGCCAGGCTGCCGCACTCCACACGCTCCGCGTTCTGAATGAGTAATGGTAATTCAGCACTGTCATCTGTGTTTATTTGTGGCCGGGTTTGTCGGCCTGAAAATCTTCTGCGGCTCGTGACAGGGGCCGCACGTTGCAGCTATGATGCAGCCGCATCTGGTCAGACCTTATCTAATGCTGGTCTCATTCTGAGCTGAGGATACATCCTGCATGTCGCAACACAGGTTTATGGTGACGGGCGCACACGGGTTCATTGGCGCCTGGGTAGTCAAAAGATTGCTTGCCGAAGGCGCAGGCGTGGTCATGTTCGACCTTAATGCTGACCCGAAACGGCTGCGCCTGATTATGGATGAGGACGAAATCGCGCAGGCTGCGTTCGTCGCCGGAAACATTACTGATGCCGAAGCCGTCACCGCAGCCATCGAACGGCACGCCGTCACGCGCATCATTCACCTGGCCGGGTTAATGGTTCCGGTCTGCAAGGCTGATCCGCGACTTGGAGCGATGGTCAATGTCATCGGCACGATCAATCTGTTTGAGGCCGCAATTAAATCAGCCGGGCAGGTCAGCCGCATTGCCTACGCCAGTTCAGCCGCTGTCTTTGGCAACAGCGAGGATGTTGTCACTGAAATTCAGGACGTGAATCCGACGACGCATTACGGCGTTTTCAAACGCTGTAACGAAGACAACGCGCGCGTCTTTTATCTTGATAACGGCATCAGCAGCGTGGGGCTGCGCCCGCTCACTGTTTACGGCGTCGGGCGCGATTTCGGGCTGACTTCTGATCCGACCAAAGCGATGAAAGCGGCAGTGGTCGGTCGCCCGTATCATATTCGCTTCGGCGGCAGCACCGATTTTCTTTATGCCGCCGATGCTGCCGATGCGTTTATTCGCGCGGCGAGTTCTGACCTTGAAGGCGCGCACGTTTTCAACCTGCACGGCGACACGGTTCCGGTGGCAAACGTCATCACTGAAATTGAAAAGGCTGTCAGCGAATTTGTGGAGCCGGGAGCAAAGCCGCAGATCACCTGTGCCGCAAATGCGCTGCCCTTTCCGGCCCGGCTTGACGATACGGCCATTCGCCAGGCGCTCGGCGATCTGCCCGCCACGCCGCTCGCTGCCGGTGTGCGCGCCACAATTGAGCGATTCGCGGAACTGAAACGGCGCGGCCCGCTCGATGTGAGCGATCTTGATTCGTAAAAGAGTTTGTCATGGAAGAGTACGAAATCTGGATTGAAGCTGAAGAATGGGAATCCGGTGAACTCGATCCGGCCTGTGACAACACTGAAGTCGTGGTGACATTCGCTGACGGCGCAAAGTGGGAAGCGACCTTTCTGACTTATGCCAACGTGGCGAAACTGGTTGAGGACAACAAAGGCAACGGCTCGTTTCTGTCGGGCAGATATTTCTGGACGAGAGACATGATTCTGATTGATGAAATCAGCCGCGAATCCATCACTGAAGTCATCGAGAGAATGCTTGAAACCGGCGACTTTTTTGAAGCATTCGGCTGCTACGGCGAAGGCCACGCCTGCTGACTGGCGCGGTGAGATTTTGCGGCTGGCAGTTTCAGGAATTCCAAAGAAACCAGGTCGCACCCTCGTAGTCACGAATTCATTCACTGGTTTTGAAAGCTGCAACTTCGGAAGCAGAACGAATATATTCGTTACTACGAGGGTGCAATCCGGCACATCGGCAGGTTTCAGTTTTGATGACAGTAGAAGAACTGTCGGCCAGTTCACCTGCGTTCTCTGATTGCAATGAAAGCACTGACCATCACCGATGCTGAACAGATTGAGGTGCGCGAAGTGGCGCAGCCCGTTCCCGGCCCGCGTGAGGTGCTGATCAAAACCGGCGGCGTCGGATTGTGCGGCACTGACTTTCACATTTACGAAGGCCGCGCCAACTATCACACCGATTCGTCAGGCCGCCCGATTCCGCTCAAGGTGGAACCGCAGATTCCCGGTCACGAATTCTGCGGCATCGTGGCTGAGGTCGGCAGCGAAGTCAGCGATCTGAAACCCGGCGATGCGGTCATCGCGGATCAGGGCCTGAATTGCAGCAGCCGCGCCGCCACTGTCTTTTGTGAATACTGCGCGACCGGCAATTCGCATCAGTGCGTCAATTATGCCGAACACGGCATTACCGGGTTGCAGGGCGCGCTGGCTGATTACATCGCGGTGCCTGCCGTCAATGCGGTGCTGATTGAAAGCGATCTGCCGATGGATCAGGCCGCGCTGGCCGAACCGCTCGGCTGCATCATTCATGCCTGCACGATGATGATGCGCACGCAGGCCCGCTACACTTTCGGCGGCGAACGCCCGATCAGCAATGTGCTGATCTGCGGCGCAGGCCCGGCTGGTTTGCTCTTTACGCAGTATCTGCGCAACGTGACGGGCTATGACGGGCAGTTGCTGGTGTCAGAGCCGAACGCACAGCGGCGCGCGCTGGCTGAAAGTTACGGCGCGACGACAATTGACCCGACCGCTGTTGACCTGGTCGCCGCCGTGCAGGAACTGACACGCGGTGAACGCATTCATTACCTGATCGAAGCCGCCGGAGTGGCCGAACTGTTCCGGCAGATTCCCGGCCTGCTGCGCAAGCAGGGGACGATTATGCTGTATGGTCACGGACATCACGGAACTGATCTTGGCGTTCTGAACAACGTGCAGTTTCTCGAACCCACGCTGATTGCGGCGTGCGGCGCTTCAGGCCGGATTGACGCGGACGGGCGGCCTGGCACTTATCGCCAGGGACTGGAACTGCTCGGCAGCGGGACGATCAACGTTTCGCGTTTTATTTCGCATCGGTACAGTTCGCTTGAGCAGGCGATGTCGGCTTTTACCCGCGACCGTTTCGCGCCCGATTACATCAAGGGAGTCGTGGTACTCAACCAGTAACTACTCATTCACACCATCATGAAATTTCTCAGAATCACACTGCTTCTTTCATTCGCCCTGACTTCATTGTTTGCCGTCGTCAGTTGCAACAAGCCCGACACCGGCAGCGCCGCCAGGAAACCCGTCATTGCGGTCATTCCGAAAGGCGTGTCGCATTTCTTCTGGCTCAGCGTCAAGGCCGGAGCCGATGCGGCGGGACGCGATCTGGACGTTACGGTTGACTGGCAGGGGCCTGCTTCAGAAACCGATTATGCGCGGCAACTGAGTATTGTTGAAGACGCCATCAGCCGCCGCGTGGATGGCATCGTGCTGGCTCCGTCGCATGGCGAAACGATGGTGCCGATTGTCGAACGCGCCATGAAGGCGGGCATTCCGGTGACGATCTTTGATTCGGGCATCAATTCGCAGAATTATGTTTCCTACGTCGCCACCGACAACTTTCAGGGCGGCGTGGTCGCGGCAGAACGAATGGCAAAAATTCTGAACGGCAAAGGCAAAGTGGCCATTCTCGGAGTCAAGAAAGGTTCAGTCTCGACCGACGAACGCGAAGACGGATTCAGGCAGACGATTGAGAAAAAATATCCCGACATCAAAATCGTGCAGCATCTTTACGGCGAAGCCAACATGGCGCTCTCGGCTGACCGCGCGACTGACATTCTGACCGCGAATCCTGATCTGAACGGCATCTTTGCCTCGAACGAATCATCAATTGTCGGCGCAGTGCGCGCCGTCAGACAAAAGAACCTCGCAGGCAAAATCACGCTGGTCGGTTTTGATGCGACCGCGAACCTGATCGAAGAAGTCAAAGCCGGAGCCATTGATTCGCTGGTCTTGCAGGATCCGTTCAAAATGGGTTACGAAGGCGTCAAAACCATCGTTGACACGCTCAGCAAAAAGCCCGTCGTGAAGCGCATTGATACGGGCGTCAAACTGCTGACCAAAGAGAATCTTGACACGCCTGAAATTCAGGCGCTGACCAGAGAACCCGGTAAATAGAAAAGGGATTCACCACAGACAGCGCAGCAGGCACAAAGCAGGGAATGCGTCATCAGCCGGACGGTTCTGATCTTCCCTGTGCGTCCTGTGCCTTTGGTGGTGAATTTTCATCGTTATGTCATCGCAATCCTGCGCGCTCGAAATGAGCGGCATCGCCAAATCATTCGCAGGCAACCTGGTCCTGGCTGACGTGAATTTCGCGGCGGCGGCAGGTGAAGTGCATGCTCTGGTGGGCGAGAACGGCGCAGGCAAATCAACGCTGATGAAGATTCTGGCCGGAGTGCATCAGCCCGATGCCGGTCAGATCAGCATCAACGGTCAGGTGGTCAGCTTTCATCGTCCGGCTGATGCGCTCCGTCACGGCATTGCGATGATCTATCAGGAACTGTCGCTCGCGCCGCATCTGACGGTAGCTGAAAACATCTTTCTGGGCCGCGAACCGCTGAGCGTTCCGGCGCTCGGCCTGATCAATCAGCGCGCACTCAATGAGCGCGCCACAAAGCTGCTGGCTGAATACGGCTTCAACCTTGACCCGCGCGCGCGCACCGGCAGGCTCAGCGCCGCTGACCGGCAGCTTGTCGAAATCACCCGCGCCGTCGTCGAAGCGCGCCAGGTGATCGTCATGGATGAACCGACTTCGTCGCTGACAAACAGCGAAGTCAGCGAACTGTTTCGCATCATCCGTGATCTGAAATCACGCGGCCTGGCGATCATTTACATTTCGCACCGGCTCGAAGAGCTTGAAGAGATTGCCGACCGGATGACGATTCTGCGCGATGGCCGGGCCGTCTGGTCAGGACGATGGGGCGAACTGACGACCGATGAAATCATCCGTCACATGGCCGGGCGCGAACTGAAGGACATCTTTCCGCCGCGTCACACCAGGCGCGGCGAGGCGCTGCTGAAAGTGAATCAGTTGAGCCGCCCCGGTGTTTTTGAAAACATCAGCTTTGAAGCGCACGCGGGCGAAGTGCTGGGCATTGCCGGACTCGCCGGCGCTGGCCGCACCGAACTGGTCGAAGCCATCTTTGGCGCGCAGCCTGCCGACAGCGGCACTGCGACGCTGGCCGGTTCGGTCGTCAATGCGTTTTCACCGCACGATTCAGTGGCGCGCGGCCTGAGCCTGCTGACCGAAGATCGCAAACGCACGGGCCTGTGCCTGAACCTGCCGGTATCAACCAACGTCACGCTGGCCAACGTGCGCGCGCTGGTCAGAAACGCAATGCTGCGGCGGCGGGTCGAGAACGAAGTGACGGAGCAGTTCATTCAGAAGCTGCATATTCGCCCGCCTTCGCCGCGCAAGGCTGCCGGACGACTGAGCGGCGGTAATCAGCAGAAGGTGCTGCTCGCCCGCTGGCTCTATGCCGGTGCGAAAGTCTTTCTGCTCGATGAACCGACACGCGGCGTGGATGTGGCCGCCCGTTCTGAAATTTATCGTCAGATCAACGAACTGGCCGAAGCGGGCGCCGCCATCATTATGGTTTCATCCGACCTGCCCGAAATTCTGGGTATGGCAGACCGCATTCTGGTGATGCGGCGCGGCAGACTCGTGGCCGAACTTGACGCAAAACAAACCAGCCAGGAAGAAGTGCTGAAATACGCCGCAGTCGAGGAATAGCCGTTGAAATTTATCATCTGCGAGACGATGTCAGAACAGGAAGAGAGATGACGGAACAGACGGAAATAACGGAACACACGGAAGCTGAACAGGGTCTGACCTGTTCCGTGTGTTCCGTTATTTCCGTCTGTTCCGTCATCTCTCTGTTGCTTAACTTCAAAGCTGGAACTCCCGACACCGTCCGGCAATGCGTCCTGAATCGCGCGCTGCCTGAGTATTGAGCGTCTGATTCTGACGACATAACTACTGATGCCAGCATGACCGATTACATCAAAAAGTTTCTGCCCTTTGTCAGCCTGATTGTTCTGTGCGTCATCATCGCGGCGCTGGAACCGAAGTTTCTTTCAGGCGGCAACCTGGCGAGCGTGGCGCGACAGACGGCGGTGATTACGATTATGGCGATGGGCATGACAATGGTCATGGTCGCCGGGGGCATTGATCTGTCGGTCGGTTCGCTGATGGCGCTGGCCGGAGTAATCGGAGCCAAAGCAATGGTCGGCGGGGCTTCGGTGATGACCGGCGTGCTGATCTGTATTTTCACCGGCATGTTTTTCGGGCTGATCAATGGCTTTGCGGTCGCGTTTCTGCGCATTCCGGCTTTTATTGTGACGCTTGGCGCGCTCGGCATTTATCGCGGGCTGGCGCTGCTTGCCACAGATGGCAACGCCGTCGTCGGACTGCCGCAGCGATTCGGGCTGCTCAGCGAATCCGATCTGTTCGGCGTGCTGCCGGCGCCGCTGCTGATTGTCATCATCACGGCGCTGCTGACACACTTTCTGCTCAACAGCACCCGGCCCGGACGATACTGTTACGCCATCGGCAGCAACATCGAAGCGGCGCGTTACGCGGGCATTCAGGTGTCGCGTTATCAGATTATGTTTTATACGCTGCTTGGCGCGCTGACGGGGCTGGCCGGAGCCGTTGAGACTTCGCGCCTGATTACCGCGCCGCCGAATGCGGGCGAGGGTTATGAACTGCGCGTCATCGCCGCTGTCGTCATTGGCGGCGGCAGCCTCAATGGCGGCCAGGGCACTGTCACCGGAACGATTATCGGTGCGCTGATTATGGGCGTGCTGGCCAATGGGGCGAACCTGCTGCGCATCAATCCATTCATTCAACAGATCATCATCGGTTCGGTCATCGTGCTGGCCGTCACCTTTGATGAATTTCAAAGACGAAAACTGGAGAGTTCGCAATCATGAAACTGACACAGTTCAGGACGAAAACTTCTGATGAACCACGCACCGGGCTGCTGCGCGGCGATGTCATTGTTGACGTGACCAGCCTCGCGCCTTCGGTGCCTGACGTAATTCGCGGCGGCAGTTCCCTGCTCGGCAGATTGCGCGACGTGACCGCGCAGACGGCTTATGCGCTCGATGCGGTCGAATACCTGCCCGCGATCAATCCCGGCAAGATTATGGCCATCGGGCTGAACTATCTTGACCACGCCAGGGAACAGGGCGCGGAACTGCCCAAAGAGCCGATGCTGTTTGCCAAGTTCACGACTTCGCTCAACGCGCACAATGGCAAAATCGTACTGCCCGTGACCAGTAATCAGATTGATTACGAAGCCGAACTGGCCGTCATCATTGGCCGCAAAGCCAAGCGGGTGAGCGTTGAGGACGCGCTGGCTTATGTCTTTGGCTATGCGCCGCTCAATGACGTGACGGCCCGCGACCTGCAAAAATCTGACCGGCAGTTTGTGCGCGGCAAATCGCAGGACACGTTCTGCCCCATCGGCCCGTTCATCACGACCGCCGATGAAGTCGGTGATCCGCACACGCTGAAAATCGAATGCCGCGTCAACGGAACCACGCTGCAGTCATCGAATACTGATCAGTTGATTTTCAAAGTGCCGCAGCTTATTTCGTTTCTCTCGCAGGGCATCACGCTCGAACCGGGCGACGTGATTGCCACCGGCACTCCGTCAGGCGTCGGCGTCTTTCGCAACCCGCAGATTTTTCTCAAGGCTGGCGACGTGGTCGAAGTCGAAATCGAAAAACTCGGCGTCCTGCGCAACACCGTCGTCGCGGATGAATCGTCAACAGCGAAGTAATGAGGCAGGAAAAAACATTTCAACCGCAAAGAGGCAAAGAACACAAAGCCGGAACAGGCTGCCTGAATCTGTCTTTGTCTCTTTGCTTCTTTGCGGTTGAAATGATTTCTGAGACTTTGTTATGAGCGAATATTTCATTGGCATAGACAGCGGCACGCAAAGCACGAAAGCCATTCTGCTTGATGCTGACAGCGGCGAAGTGGTGGCGAGCGCGAGCGCGCCTTATGACCTGATTGGCGGGCTTGGCGCAGGCCACAAGGAACAGAACCCCACCGACTGGTCAACGGCAGTGCGCAATACGATCAGCGCAGTGCTGATGAAATCGGGCATTGACCGGACAAAAGTGCGCGGCATTGGCGTGTCGGGCCAGCAGCACGGTTTTGTGCCGCTTGGTGAAAAGGACGAAGTCATTCGCCCCGCCAAACTCTGGTGCGACACCAGCACGAGCGATGAATGCGCTGAAATCATCGAACACCTGGGCGGGCTGGAACACACGATTGCCGCCGTCGGCAACGGCATCCCGGCTGGTTTCACCGCGTCCAAGATTCTGTGGCTGAAAAAATATGAGCCTGAGTATTACGCCCGGCTGCGCACGGTGCTGCTGCCACACGATTACATCAACTTCAGGCTGACAGGCCGCAAGACGATGGAATGCGGCGACGCTTCGGGCACGGCGCTGCTCGATGTGCGCAACCGCATCTGGTCCAAGGCCGTGATTGAAGCGATTGATCCGCGCCTGTCTGAAATGCTGCCGCCGTTTATTGCCGCCTATGAAATCAACGGTCGCCTCAAACCTGAAATCGCGCAGGCCTTCGGGCTGAGTCCCGATGTGATTGTCAGCGCGGGCGGCGGCGACAATATGATGGGCGCCATCGGCACCGGCAATGTGCGCGAAGGCGTGGTTACGGTCAGCCTCGGAACTTCGGGGACGATTTACGCCTGCTCTGAAAAACCGGTCATTGATCCGCAGGGCGAGATAGCGGCGTTCTGTGATTCAACCGGCAGGTGGCTGCCGCTGATCTGCACGATGAATGTGACGGTGGCCACTGAAATGGTGCGGCATCGTTTTGAGTTGTCGCACGAGCAGTTGTCAGCAGCGGCGGCATCCGTTCCGGCTGGTGCGGACGGACTGCTGCTGATTCCCTTCTTTGAAGGCGAACGCACGCCGAACGTGCCCGACGGAACCGGCGTCTGGTTCGGCATTCGTGAACAGACTTTCGATGCGCCGCACTTCGCGCGCGCCGCGATGGAAGGCACCACACTCGGTCTGAATTACGGTCTCAACAGATTGCGCGAACTCGGCATCAGCCCGCGTGAAATTCGCGCAACCGGCGGCGGCGCAAAATCGGCGGTATGGCGGCAGATTATGGCCGATGTTTTCAATGTCGAAGTCGTCTGTGTGCAGAACGAAGAAGGCGCAGCATTCGGCGCAGCGTTGCAGGCGCTGTGGGCTGATCGCCGAAGCCGGGGCGAAATGGTCAGAATCGAAGAACTGACTGATCGTTACGTCACGCTTGATGAATCAACGCGCACGCGCCCCGATGCGGTCTGCGTCGCGCGGTATCGGAATCTGCAATCATTGCAGGATCGTCTGGTGCGCGACCTGAGCGGAGCCTTCACTCAGCACAGGCAACTGATCACCCGCTGACAAGTCACGCCAAATAACCTTATCAGGAGACTCAGCATGAATAACCAGAATAAAATTTCCCGCCGTCATCTGCTGAAAACCGGCGCGCTGGCTGGCGCGGCCATTCCGCTGATGAACATGCCGACAACGCTTGCGGCGCTGACGCCCGGCCCTGATGAGGATCCGTGGCGCGGGCTGAAGGTTGGCGTGGCCACTTACACCTTTCGTGAATTTCCGATTGAAACGATGATCAGAGGCGTGAAGCGCGTCGGCCTGAAATACGTTTCAATCAAGAACGTCAAAAATCACATTGACCTGAGCCACAGCGCCGAAGAGCGCAAACAGCGCGCTCAACTGATTCGGGATGCCGGGCTGATTCCGCTGAGCGTGGGCAACGTCAGCATGCGCGGCAGCGAGGCTGAGATTCGCCAGGGCTTTGAATACGCCAGAGACATTGGCGTGACGACGATTGTCTGCGCGCCGCGCCGCGATGCGATTCCGCTGCTCGATCAGCTTGTCAAGGAATTCAACATCCGGCTGGCCATTCACAATCACGGCCCCGAAGACAAAGGTTATTTCCCTTCGCCGTATGACGCGATGGATCTGATTGCGAAGTATGACCAGAGAATCGGCCTGTGCATTGATGTAGGCCACACGGCGCGCGCCGGAGTCAATCCGGCTGAGGCGATCATCAAATGCCGGGCGCGCCTTTATGACCTGCATCTGAAAGACATCTCGGCGCTCGGTGACAAAAACACGCCGATTGAAGCGGGGCGCGGCATTCTTGACCTGAAGGCCATCTTTCAGGCGCTGCTGAAAATCAACTATCAGCATCTGGTCGGCTGGGAATATGAAAAGGATGGCAGTGACCCGCTGCCGGGCCTGGCCGAATCGGTGGGTTATACTAAAGCCCTGGTTGCCGGTTTGAAATAAGCTCCGACAGAAAGGCGGAAGGATGAAACGAGTTGTCATCAGGCATTGAACGCGATGAGGCTACCAGCCTCGCGCCGCCCGTGCGGCGGCGGCACTCAGACAGGCGCTCGGCCTTGAAGCCGAACTGGTCAAAGGCGATTCAGGCGAATTTACCGTCTGGGTCAATGATCAGATGGTCATCAAAAAAGGCTGGTTCGGATTTCCGTCCGAACAAAAAATAGTCGAAGCCGTCAGCCAGGCGCCTGGTTGAAATGCAAAAGCATAAATGTCTGACAAGCTGCCAGCTTGTCGCGGCTCTCGTCAGGCGCCGCTGCGCAGAACCGCGACAAGCTGGCAGCTTGTCGGACATTCAAATTGCACCAGAACTGTTCAGGCTTTGGCGGCAGCTTTGGGCACGCCTGCCAGATCTTTCGCGGTTGATTTGCGCAACCAGCTTTGCAGCTTTTCCATGTCCTTCGTTACCGTCCGCGATCCGGCAAACAGCACCAGCGCCAGCACCAGCGAAACCACCGGCACGACGTAAAAGGCATTGTGCAGACCTTCAGCCTTGAAGGCTTCTGACATGGCGGTTGCGCCCGCTTCGCTCATTGCCTGCCTGGCAAAGTGGTCGCTCAGCATTCCCAGAATTGAAGTGCCGAATGCCCCGCCGAGAACGTACATCGCAAAAAAATAGAGCGCCATTGCGGTGCCGCGCAATCCCGGCTCAACCACGTCCTGCACTGCCGGATAGACCGTCACGTAATAAACGTAAATCAGCATCCAGCCCAGGCCCATCAGCGCCACAAACCCTGTGATCGAACCTTTCGGCTGATTGAGCGCCAGGTAAACGCAGGGCGTTGAGATCATCAGCGCCAGCGCCGAAAGCAGCATGCGTCCGTCCGGTCGCCACCGTCGCGCCCAGTCCGCCGCCAGTCCGCCGCCCAGCAGTCCGACCACGCCGACTGCGCCCAGCGTGAATGCGGCATTCTTGTTTGCTTCCTGCAAATCCAGCCCGTGATAGCGGCCCAGGTAAGCCGGCATAAAAGCGTTGACGGCATAGGCATTGAAATTGTGCAGCGCCCCTGAGAGCGCAATCCACCACATTGTCGGAATGCTCAGCACCTTGACGTAAGGTTCCCAGAATGAAGCGCTGCTGCCGGTTTCAGCGACGTGATGTTCTTCCGCGCCGCCGCGCTTCGGTTCACGAATCCTCAGGGCGAGAACAGCGAGAAGCAGGCCGGGCAGCGTCGCCAGATAAAAGGTCATCTTCCAGCCCCAGGTTTTGGCAATCATTCCGCTCAGCAGGTTGCTCAGGAAAATTCCAATCGGCAGACCGAGCATGAAAATCGAAATCGCCCGCGCTCGTCGCGCTGCCGGAAAATAATCACCGATCAGCGAATTGGCCGCCGGTGAACAGCTCGCTTCGCCAATGCCGACGCCCATTCTGGCGACAAACAGCGACCAGTAATTCCACGCCATCCCGGAAGCCGCTGTAAAAAAGCTCCACACCGCGACGCCAATGCTCAGGATCTTTGTTCGCTTGCCCCGGTCGGCCCAGCGTCCGAGCGGCACGCCGACTGCCGCATAGATCAGCGTAAAGGCTGTGCCGAGCCAGCCCATCGCAGTATCGCTGAGCAGCCATTCCTTGCGAATCGGTTCCGTGACCGAAGCCAGAATCTGCCGGTCAAAGAAGTTCATCGTGTTGATGCCGAACAAAATCAACAGAGCAAACCACATCTGATTCTTCTGCTGCTGGTCGTCGTTCATAAGGCTCCAGTGGGTTGTTGATTCACGGCCAGAAACAATCTGAGCAGGCCGGGCGCAGGGAGCGCAGGCCGGAACTGAGAAAACTTGTTTCCAGGCAGTGAAGCTGGTTATTTTCCGGTAAAAGCGGGCTTGCGTTTTTGCAGGAAGGCGCTGACGCCTTCAGTAAAATCTGCGGAGCTGAAACAGTCGGCCTGATTGACTGCTTCAAATTCGAGCATCGTGGCCAGATCAGCGGTGGCGCTCTGATTCAAGGCGGCCTTGATCTTTGCCAGCGCAATCGGCGGCATGTCAGCCAGTCGCCGGGCCATCTGATTCACGGTGTCATCGAGTTCAGCAACCGGCACGACGCGGTTGACCAGGCCGTGCGCGCAGGCTTCCTGAGCGGTCAGCACATCGCCGGTCGCCATCAGTTCAAAAGCCTTGTGATAACCGAGCAGGCGCGGCAGAAAGAAAGTGCCGCCACCATCCGGCATCAGCCCGATTTTGGCGAAGGCCTGCACAAAGATGGCCTGTTCTGAAGCAATGATGATGTCGCAGGCCAGCGCGTAGTTGCAGCCGATGCCAGCCGCCGGGCCGTGAACGCGGGCGATGATCGGCACGGGCAGCGCGCGCATCGTCAGAATCGCTGTGTTTGCATTGTCACGCAGCACTCTGGTCACATCATATTCAGCCGCATCCCGCGTGTTGATTTCAGTCAGATCAGCCCCGGCGCAGAAGGCCTGACCTTCGCCGGTGATGATGATGGCCCGCGTGCCGTCAGTCGTTGATTCATTGATTGCCGCGTGCAGGAGGCTGAAAGTTTCGCGGTCAATCGGATTGCGTCGCTCCGGGCGATTGAAGCTGATGCGCTTGATGCCATGCTCAGATGAAACGAGCAGCTTTGCCTCTGACATTGCCGATTCCTTTCAGTTGATGGTGTGGGATTGAAACTAACGGGATGACGCGGCTATTCTCTACCAACGCTGTGTGTTTTACCAAACCGGAAAGGCCTGATTGCCAGCTTATGTTCAGATTTTCGGCGCTGCCCGTCTTAATGCTGCTCCCCGTCATTGCCCTGGCTCAGATACAGATTGGCACGATTCGCGGCACGGTCACTGACCCGACCGGCTCAGTCATCCCGCAGGCCGCCGTCAGGCTGACCAATCCCCTGACCGGAGAGCATCACGAACTGCTGACCGACCGTACCGGCGCTTTCGTCTTCAACAACGTGGCCTTCAATCGTTACCTGCTGCGGGTCGAGGCAAGCGGTTTTGCCCCGCAATCGCGGGCGGTGACGGTGCAGTCAAATCTGCCGCTCGAATTCCAGTTCAATCTGAGCGTGGCTGGCGCGAATGCCCAGGTCAGCGTGAAAGCTGATGAACAACTTGTCGAAGCTGATTCGTCATCGGCCACGACGCTTGAGTCAGGCCTGATTCAGCGCGCGCCGCGTCACAACCGCAATCGGCAGCTTCAGGAACTGATTGTCACGACGCCGGGCTGGGCGACTGAAAACAACGGCCTGATGCACGTGCGCGGAGTTGATGACGGCGTGCTGTATGTGCTCGACGGAATTCCGATTGCCGACCGGCTTGATTCGGTGTCAGCGAGTTCATTCGATACTGACACGATCAGTTCAATGCAGGTCATTACGGGCAACATTCCGGCTGAATTCGGAGGCCGCAACGGCGCGGTTGTGATTGTGCAGCCGCGTTCAGGAATTGATCAGCGGTTCAATGGCAGCCTGCGCGCCGGGGCCGGAGACTTTCGCACCGGCGATCTCGCCGCCGCTGCCGGAGGCAGAGTTAATCAGCGGTTCGGATTTTATGCCAACGCCGCGACTTCGCGCTCTGATCGTTTTCTTGATCCGGTTGACCCGCGCAATTTCAATAACTACGGCGGCGCAGTCAGTCTGAGCCTGCGCGCTGACTGGCATCCTTCAGACCGTGACACGGCGCTCGTCAATGTCACCGGCAACGGCACTGGGTTTCGCGTGCCGAATGATTTGTTGCAGGAACTGGCCGGGCAGCGGCAGCGCCAGCACCTGCGCGATGGCAGCATGGCCGCGTCGTGGCAGCATCTGTTTTCAGCCAGCACCGTCGCCAACCTCGCGTTCTTTTATCGTCGTCACCAGTCGCGGCTGTTTGGCAGCGAACACGACCTGCCGCTCTTTGCCGCGCAGGATCGCGCACACACGCGCACCGGACTGATTGCCAGCCTGACGCGGCAATGGCGCAGTCACACTTTCAAAACCGGACTCGAAATCAGCCGCGTTGCGCCCCGCGAATTTTTCACTTTCCACATCACCGATGAACACGTGGCCGAAGACCGCGACATCAGCGAGGCCGCGCTGCATTTTGATGCAGACCATCCGTTCATCTTTCGTGACGCCAGGGTGCGCGGGCAGTATTCGGGTTATGTGCAGGATGCTTTTTCGCCGCTCCGCAATCTGACCGTGCAGGCGGGCTTGCGCTTCGATCAATCGCGTTTGCCGGTATCAGATCAGCAGTTCAGCCCGCGCCTCGGTGCGGTTTATTTCATGCCGAAAACACGCACGGCGATTCGCGCTTCATTCAACCGGCTCTATCAGCCGCCGCAGCTTGATAACCTGCTGCTTTCATCGTCAGCACAGGCGCGCGAGCTTTCGCCTTTTGCAGGCGCGAACGGCGGCGGCGCAACGATTCATCCCGAACGAGTGTCGGCTTACGAAGCCGGATTCGCGCAGGACATTGCGGGCCTGTTCCGGCTCGATGCGGCTTACTGGTGGCGCAACTTTCGCAACGTCGGTGATCCGAATGTCTTTTTCAATACGACGATTATTTTTCCCAACAGCGTGGCAAGCGGCTATTCACGCGGCGTTGACGTGCGGCTGGATGTGCCTGAGCGGCGCGGATTCTCAGGCTGGCTGAGTTATACGAATATGCGCATCCTGCAAACCGGGCCAATCAACGGCGGCCTGTTTCTGACTGAGGAATTTATTGAAATCGGCCCCGGCACGCGCTTCATTCCCGATCAGGATCAGCGCAACACCGGCAGTTTCGGCGTGACTTATCAGCATCATCGCTCCGGTTTGCTGCTCGCGCTGAGCGGGCGTCACGAAAGCGGCGTCCCGCTTGAAGTCGAACAGTCGCGGCTCGATGAACTCAAATCCGCGCCCGGCGCAGAACTCGTCAACTTCGAGCGTGGCCGCGTCAAACCGCGCACGATCTTCAACCTGTCAACCGGCATCAGCCTGTTCAGCCGCGACCACGTGAAATGCGAAGCGCAGCTTGACGTGCTGAACCTCGCTGATCGCCTGTTCGCTTACAACTTCGGCAATCCGTTTGAAGGAACCCACTTCGGCTATGGCCGCCGCTGGAACGGGAGCCTGAAATTTTCATTTCAGTAAAGACATTTTTTCCACGAAGCCACACGAACCAGCACAAAGCGCGATGCAGAATCGGATGACCGTGAGAAACAGCCCTGACAAAGGTTCACTAAACTCCTCTTCCCATTTTCCCCTCTTCCCCTCTTCACCTCTTCCCATTTTCCCCTCTTCTCCTCTTCTCCCTTTCTCTCCATCCCCCAACCCCTGTCCCCCATCCCCCATCATTGATGCCTGATGACTTCGCCGGGCAGTGCGCTGGTGACTTTGCCATCGGTGACGACGGCCTGGCCATTGACTAAGACGTGATGAATGCCGACCGGTTCAGTGAACGGGCTGGTCATCGTGGCCTGATCAATGACTTTGATTGCATCGAAAATCACCACGTCAGCTTTCATTCCGGCGCGAATCAGACCGCGATCCGTGAGGCCCAGGCGTGAGGCCGGGAACGAAGTCATTTTGCGAATCGCGTCTTCGAGCTTCAGCCATCTGTTTTCGCGGACGTAGCGGCCCAGCACGCGCGGAAAGGTTCCGGCTCCGCGCGGATGCTTCATGCCGATGCCGCCATCGCTCGCCACCATCACCCAGGGCTGACGATAAAAAACCCTGATGTCTGCTTCCTGCATTGAACGGCAGACGACGCCTGCGCCGCCGTCTTTGACGATCTGAATGTAAACCTCCACCGGGCTGAGCGAACGATCACGCGCAATCTGATCGAGCGTGCGGCCTTCGTAATCGGGATGTTTCGCGCAGTTTGTGACCAGCACATTTGCTGCGCCGCCCACATCATCAAGCCCTTTTTTCACGGCTGCCGGATCATCGTGACGGCGGCTCGGCACCAGCACCGTAATCGTCGAAGACCACGCATCGTAAGGATAGCAGTCAGCCGTAATGTCAACTCCGCTGCGCCGCGCTTCATTGATCAGCGCAACTGCCGCATCGGCTTTGTTCCAGACGGCGACAGTGCCGAGTTTGATGTGCGAAATCTGCACGGGCAGCCTGGCTTCGCGCCCGATCTGAATGGCTTCGCGCAAGGCGGTCATCACTTCGTCGGATTCATCGCGGATGTGGCTCATATAAATGCCGCCGTACTGCGCCGCGACCTGCGCGAGCGCAATGACTTCACTGGTCGCGCTCGGATGGCCGATGTCATATTCAAGGCCCGATGACAATCCGAATGCGCCTTCGCGCATGGCCTGCTCAACGAGCAGTTTCATTTTTGCGACTTCGTCATCGGTGGCCTGGCGCTGGTAATCGCGGCCCATCACACGCTGCCGCACCGTCGCGTGGCCGACAAAGGCCAGCACATTGACGGCAGAGGCGCGCTGCCGTCGTCGTTCAAGATACTGCGCCACCGGGAACGGCGAACCGCCATCCGGCCCGACGGCCAGCGTCGTGATGCCCTGCAAAACCTGCGACCGCGCCGCAGGTTCATTATCCAGCCCGCGCTCGGAATGGTTATGCAGATCAATGAAGCCCGGCGCGATGGTCAACCCCTTCGCCTCAATCACGCGCTCGCCGGGTCGCGGTTTGAGCGAACCGATTTCAGCAATCCGGTCGCCGGTCAGCCGCACATCAGCGCGACGAGCAGGCCCGCCCGAACCGTCAATCACCGTCCCGCCTTTGATCAGCACAGACGCCGCGCCTGATGTTGCGGTCTGCGCTGTCAGGACAGGCGGCAAAGCGATCAGAACTGAAAGGCACAGCAGGAATGGAAACAGTCGTTTTGAACCCGGGATTTTCATGGCGTTGAATTGTGGTGGAATCCGGTTGCTGAACTGCGCGGGTGTGGACTATAGGCGCAAGCCGGGCGAAGCTCAAGAAAGGCCGTTCAGCAATTTACAAAGTTTACAAAAACCACGCTGGCAACAGGCTTTTTTCGGTTTCTCGTCTGATTTTCCGGCAAAGTGGATCATCAGCTTCGGGCTGATGAGTTATGATTTCGGTCGGACAATCCCCTTTTGCCGTGTCCTGAAATTGTTCATTTACCTTTCAAAGGGAGGTCTTTCCAATGCGCATAGTAATGATGGCAATGCTGCTGGCCGTGATGCTGCCGCTGGCGGCGCTGGCCCAGGCCAAACCGGACGCCAAAGCCCAGGAAATTCTCAAACAGGCCCGCAAGGCCATTGGCTCTGAAGACAAACTGAAGGCGCTGCAAAGCCTGTCAGCCGCCGGAACCAGACGCTTCTCGATGGGCGGCAATACCATGGAAAGCGAACTGGAAGTTGAGATGGTCGTGCCCGACAAGATTCGCACAGCCAACATCAGCCAGCGCGGAACCAATGTGCAGGTGTTTGCGGGCGACAAGATCTGGAATGAATTCATTCCTTCGGTTGATGCCGGGCCGGGCGGCGGCATGTTCAGAGGCGGCGGCCCGGGTGGCGGCGGCACTCAGCAGGAACGCGAAGCCCGGGAAAATTCCCAGAAAGCCGAAATTGTCCGGTTGACGCTCGGCTGGCTGCTGCTTGCGCCTGCGTCGTTCCCGCTCGAATACACTTACATCGGTGAAGCCACCGCGCCGGAAGGCAAGGCCGACATTATTGACGCCAAAGGCCCGAACGGTTTTGATGCGCGACTGTTCTTTGATCAGAAATCACATCAGTTGCTGATGCTGACTTACAAGGGCAAGGACTTTCGCCAGATGATGCGCGGGCGTGGCCCCGGCGGGCCGGGCGGTCAGGGACGGCCTCCGGGCATGCTGACCCGCGAACAGCTTGAAAAGCTGCCGCCGGAAGAACGCGCCAAAAAGGAAGCCGAAATGCGCGCCCAGCGTGAAAAGATGCAGGCTGAAATGCGTGAGATGATGGCCAAACTGCCGGATGTCGAATTTCAGTGGATGTTCGGTGATTACAAATCAGTCAACGGCATTAACCTGCCGCACCGCCTGTCAAAGGCTACCGCCGGTGAAACCAGCGAGGAATGGGAAATCTCAAAATTCAAAATCAATCCGCAGATCAAACCTGACAAGTTTGAGCGCAAGGACAAGAGTCAGGGTTAACCTCCTTTTGTTGAGTGTTGACTTCGGCGCTGAGTGGCGGCAAGCCGCTCAGCGCCTTTTTTATCTGTGACAATCGCAGAAGTGTCACAACAGCCGCCTGCCCGCCTGCCCGCCTGCCGCACAATCAGCCTGCATAAGATCTGAATCATCAATTCAAACCAGGGAGGAAATCCCAGGGAGGAAATCTATGATCCGGCTGACCACATCATTCATCTGCCTGCTGACCCTGTGCCTGCTGTTTGTTTCAGGAACCGGTCAGACTTCAGCCTCACCGACGCGCGAACAGGCTGAAGTTGATCGCACGCCTGAAGCCGTGATTCGGGCGGCACGGGTCATCTTCATTCACGCGCGGTCGGATTTTTTTGACCGCGAAGCACTTGAACGCGAACTGCTCAACCAGCCCGACTTTCGTCGCTGGGGCCTGGCAATTACCACCAATCGTGAAGAAGCCGATCTGATTGCCGAAGTCACGCGCAAAAAACTGACCACGCGCTTTACCATCAGGCTGATTGACGCTCAGACCAGGCATGTGCTGCTTGCGGTTGAAGCCAGTTCACTCGGCGGCGAAATCGAACCGCACCTGGCCCGCAACCTGGTCAAACAACTCAAACCGTACCTTGATAAAAAGGAATAGACCGCAGATTGAACGGATGGCGGCGGATCAGCGCGAATCAGATCAGCGTCAATCCGCCGCCGTCCGCGTCATCTGTGGTCTGTCTGGTATTTTTCATCCGAACATCCCGCCAGCTTCGACCTGCATCATAAGCCCGCGCGTGAGACATTAGATTTTTTGCTCACTGCGAAGACTGATGGTATAACCCCCGCTGACAACACGATTACCCCTTTGCCATCACTGGAGGCGAAGCTATGACACACAGAAAAACAATTTTATTGCACACAATCAGCGCCCTGCTGCTGTGCCTGCTGTCGGTGACGGCGGCCTTGGCACAGCGCGATACTTATGGTGATAACCGCGACGACAGCCGCCTCGCCCGCTTTCGCTGGGAAGGCGTGGTAGACGGCACGACCTTCATCCGCATCAGCCGCCGTCAGGTTGATTATGAATACCGCTCAGGCTCTCCCGTGCAGCGACAGCGTTATGACTTTTCCGATCCGCTGCCCTTGCAGCGCGTGGATGTGCGGCTCAATGTCATCGAAGGACGCGGCGAGGTCACACTGCTTGAACAGCCGCGCAGTGAAAACAACTTTACGGCTCTGGTCAGGATTGATGATCACGACCGGGGCACCGGAATCTATGCCTTTGAACTGCTCTGGGAAAGGCCGCGCACCGGCGGCTGGAACCGGGGACGCGACACCGAAACGTTTGAATGGACAGGCCGCGTGGACGGCGAATCAATCATCAGAGTGCGCGGCGGCGATGTCAGGATTGATCACGTCAGCGGCAACGGCGTCACGGATAATAATCAGCGATTTTCGAGAGCCATGCCGCTGCAACCGTTTCAGGTCAGTCTGGTTGAAACGAGCGGGCGCGGCGAAATTCGCCTGATCGAACAACCATCGCGGCAGAATGATTTCACCACTTCTGTCAGAATCCGCGACCCGCAGGGCGGCACGAGCCGTTATTCCTTCACGCTGGCGTGGCAGACTCCGCGTCAGCGGCCTGATTATGACCGGCCACGCAATGACTATCCGGGGCGTGGTGACAATCAGCCGTTTGGTGTCGGCCTGGTCTGGTCGGGTCGCGTTGACGGCGCTGACCTGCTGCGCATCAGAGGCAGTCAGATTTACATCGAGCATCAGGCCGGAGTGCCGATCATCGGCGCTGATTACCGTTTCAGCAAAACTCTGCCGAATGCGTCTCGCACCGTCAGCGTGCGCAAGCTCAAAGGTCGCGGCAGAGTCACCGTCATTGAACAGCCGAACCAGTACAACAATTTCACCGCCACCATCAGAATCGAAGACAAGGATGGCGGCTCATCGCAATACGAAATTGAAGTAAGCTGGTAAGCCTGGCTCACAAATCAAAACAGCCTGCTGAATTCCAAAGATTTCAGCAGGCTGTTTTATTTTCGGCGTTTCTGAGTTCATCAGACCTGCACCGTGACGCGATGCAGTCCCGTCGCGCCCGAAGGCATGCTGCCGCTGTAACTTTCAATCTGCCTTTCACCCGCCGCATTCGTGACGCGCACGGTCAGCAGGTTTTCGCCCGATCTTTCAGGCTTCCACTTCCATTCCCACGTTGCCCACGCATTCGGCTGAGTTTCACTGGTCAGTCGTGCCTGCTGCCAGGTGCGGCCTTCATCGGCGCTGATTTCGACTGTGCCAACCGGCTGCGCGCCGCAATAAGCAATGCCCGTCACCAGCCACGAACCGTCATCCTGCCTGAGCGCCGCATCAAAACGCGCGGTCATTTTCACCAGACATTCGCTGCACCATCCGCGCTTTTCCCAGTAACCTGAAACTGACTTGTCGGTGACTTCAATGCGCTCCAGCCAGCGCGGCTGCTTCATGCCATAAACACCCGGCAGCAAAACTCGCGCAGGCCAGCCGTGACGCTTCGGCAATTCAACGCCATTCATTTCATAAGCGATGAATGACTGTTCGCTCAGCGCGACTTCAAGCGGCACGCTCGAATAAAAACCATCCAGTGCGTGAAAGACCACGCGCACGCCGTCGCGCTGTGCGCCGAGCACCTGATGAATCAGCGGCGCGAGCGGCGTCACAGTCCATTCAGCATTGCCGATGGCCGGGCCGCCGACTTCGTTGCCGACGCAGGCGAAGGTTTTATAAATCCTGCGCCGTTCGAGTTTCAGCAGTTCATCGTAACCGAGCGCCAGCGACTGCCCTTCAAAACCGCTGACCTGCAACCGCCATTTGTTTTTCTGCACTGCCGGAGAAAATCCGTCATCAATCTGCGTCAGGTAAAATTCATTGTTCGGCGTAATGAATCTGGTCCTGTGCTGCGCAATCGGACGCGCGCGGTCACGCCACCAGCGATAACCGAAGTAAGAAACGACCAGCCCCGCGCCGGAAAACAGAAACATCCGGCGACTCGTCCCGCGACGACTTTGATTGAGTTGCTCAAGCGAATCAAACAGCGCCATAAACTTTACTGCTCCTCTTTCGATTTACACACTCAATCATATATCGGCTGCGGCATCCTGGATATTCCCGAACAGATCAACCACGGGGGACACGGGGGAAGAGGAGAAGAGGAGAAAAGGGGAAAGGGGAAAAGGAGACGGGGAGAAGCGTAAAGGGGTGACGAAATAGAATTGAAACCGAACTTACCTTTTCTACTCTTCTCCTTTTCTCCTCTTCCCCTTTTCTCCTCTTCTCCCTTTCTCCTCTTCTCCTCTTCTCCTTTTCCCCGCTTTCACCTCATCCTCAAATTCAATTTAACTTTTGGCAGTTGGAGTTGCTTCAAGTGGATTTTCGGGCCACTGATGGCGCGGGTAGCGGCGGCTGAGTTCGCGGCGTACCTGCGGGTATGTGCGCTGCCAGAATCCGGCCAGGTCGGTTGTTACCTGCACCGGGCGCTGATTGGGCGCCAGCAGATGCAGCACCAGCGGCACGCGGCCTCCGGCAATGACCGGCCCTGATCTGAGGCCGAAGAAATCCTGCATCCGCGAGGCAATCCAGGGCGCTTTGCCGGTTTCGTAATTGATGCGCACATGGCGGCGCGAGCCAACGCCGATGCGTTCAGGAGCCATCCGCGTCAGCAGTGAAAGTTGTTCAGGAGAAAGGCGCGCCAATAACAGTTGCCTGAGTTCTCCGCTTTGCACGGCAGCGCGCAATTCAGCAAAGCTGCGGCGGCCCCGGCACAATTCAGCTATCGCGGCCTGTGCATCGGCTTCAGTGATTTCAGTGAACCCGGCTTCAGGAAAGGTGCGCGCCATAAATTCGACGCGGGCCAGTAAACTGGTGAGTTCATCTTCATCAATAAAAGCGCGCAACCCGGCGCTGAGTGCGGCGGCGGCAAGCACCTGCGCGACCTGATCGTTATTGGCAACGGCGCTGCGCGATTCATCAATGACCAGTTGATCGTAAAGCAACCGGCTGACGGTTTCGACCCGCTCCGCCTGAGCATTCCAGGCGGCTTCGGTGGTTTCAGTGATGGCTTCGCTGAACAGGTCAAGCAGCCAGTCCGGTTTGATCGCGCTCGCCAGGCGCACGAGGCTGCCGCTGCGATTGGCCGATGATTGATCGCGGCGTTCTTCAACTTCGACAGCCACCATAAATTCAGCCGCACGCACCACACTCGAATGCGACAGCGTTGCGCCTGCGCCATTTGACAGCAGCAGGTCAGGCTCGCCCTTTTTGCGACGACGCGCCACGCGGTCGGGATAACCGCTGAGAATCGAAATCAGCAGTTGTTCATCATCGCCCGCGTGATTGGACTTCGCGTCATTTCTGACCATTCGCTGCAACTGACGCCGCACCCGATCAACGGCCAGCGCTGCGCCGGAATCAAGATTGAGCGCGCGCAATTTTTCAGCCGCGAATTTTGCAGCTTCAGCTTCGGCAAACAGGTCGAGCAGGTGCAGCAGATCAGACGGGCCGACAGACTTTGCCGCTTCGCTTTTGTTGTCACGATTTGGGCGCGCCATGTCTGACTGCCTGATGTCGCGCTCGCCGGTCAGAGCCGCAACGATGCAGGCATCGCGGGCAACATTGCGGCGTTCAGTTTCAACCAGCATTCTCGATTGTCGCGGGTGCAGCGGAAAGCGCAGCATCCGGCGGCCTGTATCGGTGATTGTTCCAGTGCGATGAATAGCGCCAAGCCTGACGAGCAGATTTTCAGCCGCTGCGAGCGCCGCAGCCGATGGCGGCTCGAACCATTCAAAGTCTGCCGGGTTCGTGATGCCTGCGGCGTGCAGTTCAAGCGCCGGTTCTGCAAGATCGAGGCGCTGCACTTCAGGAGTTTCGTGCGCGGGCCGCGCCGCAAAATCCTGTGCGGTATAAAGTCGCAGGCAGCGACCAGGCCGCGTGCGCCCGGCGCGTCCGGCGCGTTGTGCGGCTGCGGCCTGGCTGATGCGTCCGACGTTAAGCAGCGGCAGGCCCGACCAGGGCGAATGACTGGCGATGCGCGCCAGGCCTGAATCAATCACGGCCACAACTCCGTCAATCGTGATCGAAGTTTCAGCGACATTGGTTGACAGGATGATTTTGCGCTGCGTCGCAGGGCGAATGGCGCGATCCTGTTCAGCAGCGGGCAGTTCGCCGTGCAATGGCAGCACGAGCAGATGATGCGCGGCAGCCAGCCTTTCACACGACACTTGCGCTCGT
Source organism: Blastocatellia bacterium (assembly GCA_046331565.1). Classification (GTDB taxonomy): domain Bacteria; phylum Acidobacteriota; class Blastocatellia; order RBC074; family RBC074; genus DASRDU01. Next base: position 470,662 of record JAXLQP010000001.1, on the reverse strand, counting down.
CTGATTTCAGCCGCGCCCGGCAGAAAGACCAGCACATCGCCATCCAGCCCCTGCGTGATCAGGCGTTCCAGCGCCGCCGCCACCTGTTCACTCAGCGGTCGCTGATCGTAAGCCGGAGCGTGTTCGATGGTGACTTCGTAAAGCTTTCCCTCAGATCGCAGAATCGGACAATCACCCAGAAAATCAGCAATCGGATCAGCCTCAAGCGTCGCTGACATGGCCACAATCTTCAGTTCAGGCCGCGTCGTTCGCTGCAAACGCCTGAGCAGCGCCAGCGCCAGATCAGCCTGCAAATGCCGTTCGTGAAATTCATCAAGAATAATAATGCCAGCGCGGCTCAAGTGAGGATCAGCCAGCAGCTTTCGCGTCAGCACGCCTTCAGTCAGAAATCGCAGCCGTGTGCGCGGGCCGCTGACTTCATCAAAGCGCACCTGATAGCCAACCGTCTCACCCGGCTTTTCACTGCGTTCTTCAGCAACCCGTCGCGCTGACAAACGCGCCGCCAGACGACGCGGTTCAAGTACCCAGACTTCGCCATCGCCCGCCAGACCGGCATCAAGCAGCGCAGGCGGAACCCGCGTCGTTTTGCCCGCGCCCGGCGGGGCTTCAATAACAAGGTTGGGAGAATGGCGCAGCGAGGCGATGATTTCAGGCAGGAGTGAATCAACCGGCAGGCGCAGCATCTGAGTCATTACCACATGCTTTCGTCTGCGAAGCAGACAAATTCAATAGCGGCGGGTGCAACCCGCCGAAGTGAACAACAGATTTTCCGACTCTGAAAGAGTCGCATTGTAGTTGATTACGGCGTCCCCTTCAGGGACGGTGGCGGGCGGCTCGTTCCGGCGGGTTGCACCCGCCGCTATTGAATTCGTCCGCTTCGCGGACAGGGAATCCAGCACCTGTTTTCAAATTCCCTTTCAGCGCAGAAACAACCGTCAGCAACATTACCTTCCTTAATTCAGTCTGAATTCAAACTCGATGACATCCAGCGCATCTACGGATACTCCTTTTCTGGTGGCTGGAGTGAAACGGATCTGTTTGGCGGCTTCGATGGCTTTGTCCGTCAACCCCTCCGGCAATCCTTGTCTGACTTTGATTGAAGTCAACTGACCTGACTTTGTGAAGATTGCTTCCAGAATAACTTTTCCTTCGACTCTGTTTTGTTTTGCCTGCTCCGTGTATTCAGGCTGCGGCCTGAAGGTAATGACCGGATGAGTAACGCCTTTTTTTCCTGCCTCGTGCCACAAACTGTAACTGAACTCGACAGCCGAAAGCCTGACGGCAACAAGCTCGCCATTCTTTATTCCCGGCTTCCATCTCATCATTTTCGCGGCCTCGATGGCTGTTTCGGTCAGGCCATCCGGCAAGCCGCGAATTACTCTGATGTCTTTGACGCTTCCCTCTGTCGTCACGGTGAAGCTCAGAACAACTGCCCCTTCGACACCATTATCAAGCGCCTCCTGAGTATATTTTGGTTTCTCCTTGTAAAGGAGTACAGGCTTTGTTTCCACACTCGAATATGGCACTTCCTTACTTTTCACCCTCTGCTCTCCGAAGTTCGGGACTGTGCCGATTATTCCTCCGGTGCCAAACTGCGGCGGCACATCTTTCGAATCACCCGTTGCCGCTGACTGATCATGCGGCGTATTCCGATAATGCTCGGCCAGCAGGTCACGCCCGAAATCGCCGTTGAAATCGCGCCAGACTGAATGAATGTGATTGGCGTTGTTCTGTGTGTCGTCGTATTCGATCAGGAAGGCGGGCGTCTGAATACGGTAATAATGCGGCTCGTTTTTTTCGATGCCACCGGCCCACGCGAAACTGATCTGCTCGCGTCTGGCCGCGCGGAACTTGTCGCGGCGGGCGGCGGCCAGGTCTTCCGGCGCGTTGTTGCAGTATTCCTCAACCAGCTTCGTCAGCTTTTCAAACTGCGCGCCGCTCAGTTCGCTGGCCGTGATTCCGGCCTTGTCGAGCGGTTCGGCTCTGACCTTGTTGAATGAAAGAATGTCATCCGGCGCTTTGACATTGAAGACGGCGCTCGTGCGCTGTTTTGCGTCCAGCGATTTGACCAGATCGCGGGCCAGGTCTTCTTCAGCGGCCAGCACGCGGGAGCCTTTCTGCGGCCAGCTTTTCTGCGGCACATCCACGCGAACCTCTGCCGGATTGGTGCCGAAAAATGATGGCGATGTAGCGACGATTGAACTGCTGCTGACGGTGAAATTGAGCGAGATGTGATGCCCTTCCAGCCGCCAGCCCCAGGGCTGTTTTGCGCCGGGCGCGCCGAAAATCGAGAAGTAATAAAGTTCAGGATCGCGCGGGAAACGACGATTCGGGCCTTCCATTTCACGCAGCACATTTTCCATCGTCATAATGGTTGAAGCCTTCAGAAACCCGCGCTGGCTGAGGCCCGTTCGGAGCAGGTCAAGCGCGGCCCGGCGCTGCGTTTCATTCATTTCCTTCAGCGGCAGCCCCTTGCGGTCACGCGGAATGAAATGCCAGTCAAAACGCTGCTCATCATCGAACCTGAAAACCGCCTTTGCCTTCTGTTCGGCATTCAATGTGCCGAGAAATTTTCCGGCAGCATCAGCCATCGCCGCGGCTGAACGAACCCGCGCAGTGGTTTCGATGAAGGCGAACAGCAGAGCAACGACCAGCAGTGCGGCGAATGAACCAATCAGTTTGTTTTTCATGGGCATCTCCTGAAGGGAATCTGATCACACGGATGAGGGGCCAAGAGTAGTTGAAGAATCGGGCGAACACAACATTGACAACCGTTACAACCGCCCGCGAGGCCCGGCTTGCTCAATTAAATTCGGTCTGTTAGCTTGACTGTGCTATGGCCACATTACAATTCATCGGAGCAACGGGCACAGTCACCGGATCGAAATTCATTCTGGACGCTGATGGCAGCCGCGTCATGATTGACTGCGGATTGTTTCAGGGGCTGAAGGAACTGCGACTGCGGAACTGGGAGCCGCTGCCGGTGCATCCGGCTTCGATCAATGCCGTGATTCTGACGCACGCGCACATTGATCATTCGGGTTATCTGCCGCGCCTCGCGCACGACGGATTCAAAGGGCCGGTTTATGCCACGAATGGCACGGCTGATCTGCTGACGGTGATGCTGCCTGATTCAGCGCGCATCCAGGAAGAAGACGCCGACTTTGCCAATCGCCATCATTTCTCGAAACATCACCCCGCGCTGCCGCTCTATCACGAAACCGATGCGCGGCGCGCCCTGAAACTGGTCAGAGGCATCAGCTACAACGAACCATTCAGGGTGGGCAGATTTCTGAATGTCACTTTCGTTCCGGCTGGCCACATTCTCGGTTCCGGTTTTGTGCGGGCCGAAGTTCACGAGCCGGGCCGCGAGCCGGTGACGATTCTCTTTTCGGGCGATCTGGGGCGGTATAACGAACCGATTCTGCACGATCCGACCGAAGTTCCCGAAGCTGATTACCTGCTGATCGAATCAACTTACGGCAATCGCCTGCACGAACACGCTGACCCGAAAATCAGGCTGGCTGAAATCATCAATCAGACCGCTGAACGCGGCGGCAGGGTGATCATTCCGGCCTTTGCGATTGGCCGCACGCAACTGCTGCTTTATTACATCCGCGAGCTTGAGGAAGCAGGCCGCATTCCGGTGCTGCCGGTCATCGTTGATTCACCGATGGCGGCTTCGGCCACGCGGTTTTATGCAAAGCATCAGGAAGATCACGACATTGAAATGCTGCAACTGAGCGAAGCGGGGCGCAATGCGCTGGCGACGCGCAACTTTCAACTTGTCAGCGGGCGCAACAATTCAAAGGCGCTGAATGCGCTCGAAGGCCCGGCCATTATCATTTCGGCTTCGGGGATGGCGACGGGCGGGCGCGTGCTGCATCACCTGGAAAGAAACCTGCCCGACCCGAACAGCACCATTGTTCTGGTCGGTTATCAGGCCGCAGGCACTCGCGGGTGGCGGTTGCAGAATGGCGAACCGGAGATCAAAATTCATGGCCGGATGATTCCGGTGCGCGCGAACATTGAAATTATGGGCAGCATGTCGGCTCACGCTGATGCCGGTGAAATCATGCGCTGGCTTGGCGGATTCAAACGCCCGCCCCGCATGACTTTTATCGTTCACGGCGAACCTGAAGGCAGCCTGGCCCTGCGCGACCGCATCAGGCAGGAACTGGGCTGGCCGGTGGAGATTCCGGCTTATCTTGAAAAATTCGAGTTGAATGGAACAGTACCGGGAGCGTGAGCGACCGGGTTTCATTCGACGAGCTGATTCCGCAGGTACCCGGTCGCTCACGCTCCCGGTACTGTAACCAATACCAAACACACTATGACTGAATCCGTTGCTGATCCGCGTTACCCGGTGGGGCGATTTGCTTTCGACCCCGACATTACGAATGACAAGCGTCAGGGCTGGATTGATGAGATTGCCCGCGCGCCCTGGAAACTGAGAGCCGCGATTGCCGGACTTGATGATGAACAGATGCAGACGCCTTATCGTGACGGCGGCTGGACGATTCCGCAGGTGATTCATCATCTGGCCGACAGTCATATGAACAGCTTCATCCGCTTCAAGCTGGCGCTGACTGAGGACAATCCGACGATCAAGCCTTACGACGAAGCCGCGTGGGCCGAACTGACCGATGGCCGCGATGCGCCGGTTGAATTGTCGCTGAAGCTGCTCGATGTGCTGCACGAACGCTGGGCGCTGCTGCTCGACAGTTTCAGCGCCGGGGACTGGGAACGCACTTTCAATCATCCTGAACGCGGCCCGATGACGCTGGATCAGAATTTGCAGCTTTATGCGTGGCACAGCCGCCATCACATTGCGCACATCACGAATCTGCGCGCACAGAAAGGCTGGTAAAACGTCATCTCAAATTCAGATGGACAGCAGCAGGCCACAAAACTTTTTTCTGACCGGATGCGCCAGCGGCATCGCCAGACATCTGACCGGGCGACTGCTCGCGCAGGGGCATCGCGTGTTTGCGACTGACATCAACCTGGCGGCGCTGCAACAGGTTGCTGAAGAAATGGCCCGCACGCTGAAGGTTTCAGAAACACAACTGCGCATTGCCCGGCACGATGTCACCAGCGCCGATTCGTGGGCCGAAGTTTTTCAGGAAGCCGTGAATGCTTTCGGCGCGATTGATGTGACGATGAACATTGCCGGAGTGATGATCGGAGGCTGGGCCGTTGATGCCCCGCCCGAACTGGTGCATCGCCATTTCGATATTAACGTCAAAGGCGTGATTTTCGGCACGCAGACGGCAGCGCGGCATATGATCGGACGCGGGCAGGGTCACATCATCAACATTGCTTCACTTTCATCCCTCGCGCCGATTCCGGGCATTGCCATCTATTCGGCGTCAAAGTATGCCGTGCGCTCGTTCTCGCTGGCCATCGCGCAGGAGTTGCGGCCACACGGCATTGCGGTCACGGTCATCAATCCCGATGCGGTCAATACGCCGCTGCTGCGACCGAATGAAAACATCGAAGCCGCCGCGCTGGTCTTTTCGGGTTCGCGGCTGCTGAAGGTTGAAGAGATTGGTTCAGCCATTATCGAACGCGCCCTGACGCGCAGGCCGCTTGAAATCACGATTCCGCGTCATCGCGGCTGGCTGGCGCGCGTGACTGATGTCTTTCCGCGACTGGCTTTTATTCTCGGCCCGCTGCTGCAACGTCAGGGCCTGCAAAAACAGCTTCGCCTGCGCCACTATGAAGAACATCATTAAGGAGTCACGGTGAAACCAGGTCGCACCCTTGTAGTAACGAATTTATTCGTTCTGCTCTGAATCAGCGTGGTTTCGGAAACAGAACGAATGAATTCGTTACTACAAGGGTGAATCGAGTTTTTTTCATGATGTCTGACTTAACACCATTGCGCTGATGCCTGCCTCACACGGCCCTGCTGATGACAGCCTTCTCACTGCGTAAAATCAGCCTGAAATACAAAATCACCGCCGCGCTGGCGCTCGTGGCGGCGCTGCTGGCGGCGTGGGCATTCATCATCGAACCGGACAGGCTGCTCATCAGAGAGACAACAATCACCCTGAAAGACTGGCCCGGAGATTTTGACGGTTATCGCATTGCCATCATCACCGATCTGCACGTCGGAGCCAGTTTCATGACTCTCAACAAACTGCGCGAAGTTGTCCGCCGCACCAATGCGCTGCAACCTGATCTGGTGGTGCTGCTTGGTGATTACGTCGTCAATAATCACGGTGCCGGGACGGTCAGGGTTGAGCCTCAGGTCTTTGTGCCGCCGCTTGGTGAATTGCGAGCGAAAGACGGCGTGTATGGCGTGCTTGGCAATCACGACTGGTGGTATGACGGATTCAAAATCAGCCGGGCTTTCGAGCAGGGCGGCATCAGAATGCTGGATAACGATGCGCTGCAAATCAGGCGCGGGCGCAGTGCGTTCTGGCTGGCCGGACTCGGTGACTGCTGGACGCTGAATCATCAGATTCAGCGGACGATGGCAAAGATCACGGACGATGCGCCGGTGATTTCGATCACGCACGCACCTGATCTGTTTCCTGAATTACCGGCGCGGGTTTCGCTGCTGCTGGCGGGACATACGCATGGCGGTCAGGTCAATCTGCCGCTGCTCGGTCGGCTGGTTGTGCCGTCGCAGTTCGGCTCACGTTACGCCATCGGCCACATCGAAGAGAAAGGCCGTCACCTGTTCGTCAGTCCGGGCATTGGCACCAGCATTATGCCGGTGCGGTTTCGCGTGCCGCCTGAAATTTCGGTGGTGACGCTGCGCAGTGTTCAGCCGCCGCCGACGAAGTGAACGACTTCGAGGCGGTCGCCTGATTGCAGTTTGCGGGAAGGCCATTGCTGGCGCGGCAGGATTTCACGATTCAGTTCAATCGCCAGGCGCGCGGAAGGCAGATCAAGCTGAGTGACCAGATCCGTGACCGTTGATTCGGGCGCGATCCGGTGCGGTTCTCCGTTGACGACAATTTCAATGACGGGGCTGTTGCTCATAAAAGTCTCGCGGTTATTTCAGCGTTTGCGAATCAGCAGTTTCAATTCGGCCTCCTGCCCTTTCGGATCAGTCGCGTGAATGATCAGCGCGGCAGTCCCGGTCGTAAATTCCGGCAGGGTCAGGTCAAGGCTGAACGCGCCGCTGGAATTGCATTGCAGCAGGTAAGTCTGCGGCCTGATGGTCGTGCCGACGATGCGGACTCTGACGGTCGCATTCACGGCAGGCCACTGTCCATCATACAGCACGGCAGCGCGCAGTTGTGCGCGCATTCCGGCCATCAGGCGCGGCGGTGAGAAGAGTTCAATCGAAACTTTTTCGGGCGGCTGATCTGACTTGAGAAACTGATCCAGCACGGCATCAAGATTGAACGAATCCTCGGAAGTCAGATCGCTCAGATGATAAACGCGCGATGATGAAGCGCGGGCGACAGGCTTTTCAGGCGCGACCGGAACCGCAGGCCTGGCTGCCGGTCCGGGTTTCTGAGAAACAGGCGCAGCTTTCGGTGCGGGCGCGGGTTCAGGCTTCTTCTTTTCAGGTGCGGGTGCGGCTGACGAAACGGCGCTGGCCGCAGCGGCGCTGGCATTGAGCCGTTCAATCAGTTGCGGCAGCTTGCCACCGTGAATCGCGGCCAGAATGATGTGGTGCTGTTTTTCGATGGCTTTGGCCAGCCGGGCTTCATCAACTTTTCCTTCGCTCACCAGATCCTGGTAACTGGTGCGCTTCGCGCCAAGAATCGTCCCGCCCTGGTAAATCAGCGACAGGATGATTGGATTCTTCAGTCCCTTGTCTTCTGTCTGAACGTGGTAAGTGACGCCTTCAAATGGTACGTCAGTGTTGTATCCGGTGAGCATTGCCAGGCCTCATCTGGACGGGTGTCAGGGTCGTCTGTCAGGGGTTTCAAAGCTGTGGGGAAGCCGGTGCGGCCCATCTGCCGGAGCGGGGCTATAAATAACACAGCGAATCGAAGCGGGTCAACGAAATGATTTGGCAGGGTTTTTCATCCATTAATTCAGGCAGATGCCACATTGGATCAGTGTCCTGGCAGTGTGGCGCGATTTGCCAGAATCGCGCGGCTCACGCAATGGGCCAATCACGGATTCCGCGCGATTCTGGCAAATCGCGCCACACTTTCCGTTCACGCCATTGAAAACCGATCTGCTACCAGACAGGCTGGCAGCACCAGCGCCCGCTTGACAGCCTGGCGCGATGAACTGAGAATGCAGAACCGTCCCACACGGCTGATTATGCTCAAGACACTCCTCGACAAATTGCACGCCCACGAGCATCTGACGCAGGCTGAAGCCGCTGCACTGCTGACCCTGCTGCTGTCTGATGAAACCGCTGATGAACAGATCGCCGAAGCTCTGAAAGCCATGGCCGTCAAGGGCGAAACCGAAGAGGAACTGGCCGGGTTTGCTGAAACGATGCGCGCGCACAGCCTGCGCGTTTCCAGCACACGCCACACCGGATTCATTGACACCTGCGGCACCGGAGGCAGCCGGGCCAAGACTTTTAATATTTCGACCGCGACAGCTTTTATCGTGGCCGCCGCAGCCGTGCCCGTCGCCAAGCACGGCAATGTCGGCGTTACCTCAAAGTCGGGCAGCGCCGATGTGCTGCGCGCGCTCGGCATCAGGTACGACCTCGCGCCGGAACAGGTCTGCGAATGTTTTGATGAAATCGGCCTCTGTTTTATGTTCGCGCCGCTGCATCATCCGGCGACAAAACGAGTCGCCCAGGTGCGGCGTTCGCTCGGCATCAGAACGATCTTCAATCTGCTGGGGCCGCTGACCAATCCGGCGGGCGCGCCGGTGCAGGTGATCGGCGTTTCAGATCTGGCGACGGGTGAAAAAGTCGCCCGCGCATTGCACCGCCTGGGCACGGAGCGGGCCTGGGTCGCGCACGGACTGGACGGGCTGGATGAAATTACGCTGGCCGACAAGACGCACGTTTATGAAGTCAGTCCCGATGGCGTGCGCAGTTTTGAGATTACGCCGGACGATTTTGGTCTTGAGTTTGCCGAACTCGACCGGCTGCGCGGCGGCACGGCTGAAGAAAACGCGGCAATCATTCTGGATATTCTCTCAGGCAAACGCCGCGACGAAGCCCGCGACCTGGTGCTGCTCAACGCCGCCGCCGCCATCGTCGTCGCCGGCGCCTGCGTGACACCTCACGGCGCAGTTGAAATGGCTGCCGAAATCATTGATTCAGGCGCAGCCAGAGACAAGCTCGAAGCCTTCCGCGAATTCAGTCGGCGCTGAACTGCCTTCACCGCCTGCGCCCGGATCAGAAACCATCGAAGAAACCTGAACCTCCCTCGTCGTAACGAATTTATTCGTTTGGTTTCCGAAATTGCGTTGATTTGAAACCGAACGAATGAATTCGTTACTACGGGGTGCGGCCTGTCATCTCTGAAACGCCATTACTGAAGCCAGTCCAATTCACTGCCGACGGTTCAGAATCCCGCGCAGGCTAATTCCTTTGAGGTCTGTGCTGCCGCCAGGGCAAAGGCCTGTTGCAGATCATCGAGCAGATCGTCAGCGTCTTCGATGCCGACCGACAGGCGAATCAGATCAGGCGGCGGAGCGAGTTTGTCGCGCAATGCTGCCGGAATGCTGGCGTGTGACATCCGGCACGGCAGGCTGATGGTGGAATTGACCGAGCCGAAACTGACGGCAATATCAAAAAGCTGCGTGGCTTCGACAAAGGCCTGCGAGAATTCGGCGTCTCCGGTCGTGAAACTGATGACGGCTCCCGCGCCTGACGCCTGGCGACGGTGAATTTCGTAACCGGGATGTGCGGGCAGACCGGCGTAATAAACCCGCTCAACTGCCGGATGTTCGGCCAGAAACCGGGCGACCTTTTGCGCCGTCGCGTTCTGCCGCTCAACGCGCAGCGACAGCGTCTTGATGCCGCGCAGCAATAACCACGCATCGAACGGACTCAGGCCGCCGCCTTCGGCATTCTGCTGAAAGGCGAGGCGGCGATGCAGCGATTCATCATTCGTGACCACGACGCCGCCGGTCACGTCGCTGTGACCGCACAGATACTTGGTGGCCGAATGAATCACCAGATCAGCGCCCAGCGCGAGCGGCTGTTGCAGCACGGGCGACAGCATCGAGTTATCAACGGCCAGAATCACACCCGCCTCACGCGCCAGCCCGGCCAGCGCGCGAATATCAGTAATGTGCATCTGCGGATTGGTCGGCGTTTCAATCAGAATCAGTTTCGTGCGCGGAGAGATGCGCCTGGCCACGTCCTCAACATCGGTCGTGTCGGCGTAAGCGACATTCACTCCCTGGCGCGGCAGCACCTGATCGAGCAGCCGCACCGTGCCGCCGTAAAGATCGTCTCCGGCAATGATTTCATCGCCCCACTCGACCAGTTTCGTCACGGCGGTAATCGCCGCCATGCCGCTCGCAAAGGCGCAGGCGAACGAACCGCCTTCAAGTTGTGCAAGCTGATTTTCAACCATCCGGCGCGTCGGATTGGCGGTGCGGGTGTAATCGTATTCACCGAACTCAGTGGCTCCGGGCTGTCTGAAAGTGGCCGTCTGATAGATCGGCGGCGCGACAGCGCAGTAAGGATCCTCGTTTCCTTCGGGGTGAACACAGCGAGTTGAAGTTTTCATCCGTCTTTTCTCCTTCACACTGCCCGGCCCAAAGCCAGAGCCTGTTCGAGATCAGCAATAATGTCTTCAGGGTTTTCCAGTCCGACCGAAAGCCGCACCAGACCGTCAGTGATTCCGGCAGCGGCGCGCTGTTCGGGTGGCACTGCGGCGTGCGTCATCGAAACCGGATGCGTAATCAGCGTCTCAGCCGAACCCAGGTTTTCAGCCAGCGCGCACAGCTTCACGGAATTCATCAGGCGAATCCCGGCCTCAACGCCACCGGCCACTTCAAAAGCGATCAGCGCCCCGCCCGCACGCTGCTGCCGTCGCGCCAGTTCATATTGCGGAAACGATTCCAGCCCCGGATATGAAAGCCGCGACACCGCCGGGTGCTGCGCTAAAAACTGCGCAATCTTCAGCGCGTTATCAGAATGACGTGCAATGCGCAGCGGCAGCGTCTTGGCTCCCTGCAACGTCAGCCACGCCGGAAACGGCGACTGAATCGCGCCAATCGCGTTGCGCGTCCACGCCAGCCGTTCGTGCAATGCCGCATCGCGCGTAATCAGCGCCCCGCCAATCGTCGCATTGTGGCCTTCGATGAATTTGGTCGTTGAATGCAGCACGATGTCTGCGCCGAAATCGAACGGGCGTTGCAGCGCAGGCGTCAGCAGAGTGTTGTCCACCACCAGCAACGCCTCAGCCGCGTGCGCCAGTTGCGCCGTCGCCGCCAGGTCGGTCAGTTTCAGCGTCGGATTGGCCGGAGTCTCGATAAAAACCAGCCGCGTCGGCTGACGCAGCGCCTGGGCTGTGGCTTCGGTGTCGCTCGTGTCCACAAATTCAGACGCAATGCCAAAGGCGCTCAGAAGCTGTTGCAGCATGCGCACCGTGCCGCCATACACGGCCTGCGAACAGACCACGCGATCACCGGCCTTCAGCAGTCCCAGAAAAAGCGCCGTCGTGGCCGAAAGTCCGGTGCTGTAACAGGTCGCGTATTCGGCTCCTTCGAGCGCGGCCAGGCGCTTTTCAAGCGCGGTGACGGTGGGATTGCCGGAACGGCTGTAGGTATAGCCCTTGTCCCTGCCAACCGCTTCCTGGCGGTAAGTTGTCGTCTGATAGATTGGCGTCAGAATCGCGCCTGTCACCGGGTCGGCTTCGGCTCCGGCGTGCAGCGCCAGCGTGTCCAGCCCGAACTGCTCAGATTCAGGCTGATGATCGAGGGTGTGGTCAGATGTGTTTGCCATCGCAGTCTCCTTGTCAAAGTCTGCGTGGCGATTGCAAGGCGAAAACCGGAGGCGGGCGCGGGCAATAAAAAACCCTGCGCCGTCAGAGTGCGCAGGGTTCGCGGAAATGATTGCGAGTTCCGAGCGGCTCTTTAGCAGTTTTTTTACGTGGAGCAAGTTGCCTTAAATCGCCACGTTCAATTATCAAAATCCAACAGCGGACTTTCTTTTACCAGCCAGCACGCAAAATTGTCAAGCCGGTGCGAAATTTTACTCAGGATGCGGAGCCGCCAGACCAGTTCTGATCCGGCTGCCCCGCCGTCTGAGTAATCTTTTGTGCCTGCCGGTGTGTAAAAGTCAGCAGTTGAGTTTTTATCTGATGACAAAAGCCGACAGTTCCTTCGGATTCCGCAGATTGAAAATGCGGCCTGTCGTTTCATCCACCTGGTAATCGGGGTCTTTGTCCCTGAACAGCACCTGGCGTTCGCCCTGCCCGGTCATCATATTGACGCCGATGAGGCCTGCGCCTTTCTCTTTGTCCGCTCTGATGTCGGTCAGCACGTAGGTGTAATTGTCCGTGCTTTTCGTCGCCGTGAAGCGTTTGGCCGCGAACTGTTCGTAGGCCGACATGGCGCTGATGAAATTTTTGTTGGCCCGGTCGGCAGCAAATGAATTGCCGCGCTGAGCGTAATAAGCTTCCTGGCCCATGTTCAGGTAAGCGCTGGCGGCGGTGATGGCGGCCATGGCGATTTTCTGCCAGCCGCTGACGCCCGGCGCTTCATACTTCACCGACCACGCAATCTGCCGCGAGCGCGGATCGAAGGCGAGCAGGTGCTGTCGGCCACGCACGACGACCGTACCGTTTTCACGATGCGAAATCGCCACCGGCTCGTCAGTCGTGTCTGCGCCCTTTGAACCGAGCGCGCTCAGACCACCGAAACCGAACTTCGCCACTTTGGCCACCGTCGCCGCCGCGCCCAGGTTGTATTTGAATTCGAGTCTGAGCCTGAAGGCTTCTTTGACATTGCCGCGACTGTTCAGATCAAGGCCGATCAGGTTCTTTTCGTCGGCAATCAGAATCTGATTCTGCTCGCGCAGCAGCAGCATATTGGTGATGCTGTTTTTTGCGCCGTCATAAGTCCACGCCGCACCGCCTGTTTTTTTATCGAGCGCGACGACGCCGTGCGGGCGTTTCTGCACGTATTCGCGTTTGCCGAAATCGTAAAAGACGCCGCCAAGCCTGCCGTAAATCACTTCGCCTGACACCATCATTTCAGCAATTGCGCCACCAAAATCCTTCGATGTCCATCTGACCTGGCCGGTCGCCTTGTCAATTGCGCGCACCTGGCCTTTGGCCGAGGTGTAAATCACGTCGCCGTCAATCACGGCCTGCGCGTTGCCGCGTTTGATGTTGCCTTCGGTGATGTCGTAAGCGATCTTCCAGACCAGTTTGCCGTCGCTCAGGTTGTAACGATGCAGCCCGGCATAAGTCAGATAGACCGAATCGCCGTCGAACACGGGCGGGTTCGCGCCGCTCAGGTCATATTTCGGAAAGTATCTGCTGCCGCGTTCGATGCCGTACAGATCAACCTTGTCGGTGTATTCGGCGTGCCAGAGCAGTTCACCCGATGACAGGCGCAGGGCGGTAATGTCCGGCTTGTCCTTGTTCATCGAATTGTTTTTCACGGTCACAAACAGCACCAGATCCTTGTCGTAATCGGGCGCGACCTGAACCGTGTGGCCCTTGAGCTGATCGGTCTGCCAGATGGTCTGCCCGGTCAGCAGGTCAACGGCAAACAGGCGCGTCTTTGCCTGCGTAAAGCCGCTGTTGTCCTGCACGAGCAGCAACGGCGTGCCGCTGATTTCGTGAATTTCAAATTCCTCGATCTTTTTCAGATCGTCGCGCTGCCAGACCGGTTTGCCCGATTCCGGGTCAAGACAGTACAGACTGCCTTCAGTTGCGACCAGCAGCGAACCGAGGTCGCTCAGCCGGTACCATTTGATCTCCTGGGCTGGTCTGTGCGTCCAGAGCGGATCAGCCGCCACTTTCAGCGTGCCGAGTCCGTTCAGGATTGCAGCCAGCACCAGCAGCCACACGGCAGATTTGAGTTTCGCTTGTGTCTTCATCTTCATTGCACGACTTCCTCTCCGGGGCACTGATGGCTAACGGCGCGAACGCACCCTTGTTGTCGGGGGAAAACTGAAATTGATCACCGGGAACAACGCCCCGACCAGGAAATTGAGATTGAAACGAGGTCTGACTCGCATGACTTCGGCTCCTTCGGTAATGAATTGGTAGTGGATTGGTCAGGGGCTTCACTGAGTAACGCAGGATTGGCGGGCTGAATGGATCAGGGGTGGGAAAATTTTTTATTGCTTAATGATCGCCGCTCGGTACAATCACCGTCGTGCCCCACACTCTGAATGTGGGAAGCCATGCCTGAGGCGAACGAGACTTCACACCACATCACCGAGCTGCTCAAAAGCGGCACCCGCGAATCGCTCGACCGTTTATGGCCGCTCGTTTATGACGAATTGCGGCATCTGGCGGCCCGCCAGATGCGACGCGAACGCCCCGATCACACGCTGCAACCAACGGCCCTCGTTCACGAAGCCTGGCTGCGCCTGGTTGATCAGCGCGAAGCTGACTGGCGCAATCGCGCCCGTTTTTTCGGCCTCGCGGCTGAGATGATGCGGCGAATTCTGGTCAATCACGCGCTGGCCCGCAAGGCCGACAAGCGCGGCGGGCACGAAACAAAGCTCTCGCTGGAAGAAGCCGTCAGCTTTGCCGCCGAACGCGAAGTCAGCCTCACCCTGCTGGATGAAGCCCTCAATCAGCTTGCCGCCCTCGACCCCGAACTGTGCCGGATTGTCGAAATGCGATTTTTTGCCGGCCTGACCATCGAGGAAGTGGCTGAGGTGATGAATACTTCAACGGCCACCGTCAAACGCCAGTGGCGCACCGCCAGAGCCTGGCTTTATCAGCAGATCAGTCGCGCAGACAAACCGCCCTCCCCGGAATCAACAGCCGCAGCCCGCGCCTCGCAATAAATTCGCACCGATGTTGCAACCAATGACAGCCGCGCAGTGGCGGCAGGTCAGAGAAATTTTTGAGGAAGCCGTCGAACTCGACGACCGCACCCGCCAGCTTTACCTCGCGGCGGCCTGCGCCGACGACGCCGCGCTGCGCCGCGAGGTTGAACTGATGCTGGCTGCGGATGGCGCGGCTCCGGCTTTTCTTGAAAGCTCGCCTTTCGATCAGGTCAGAAACGAACAACCGCTGACCAGCGACGAAATGCCTGCGGGTGGCAGGCTTGGGCCGTACCGGCTGCTGCGCCAGATCGGGCACGGCGGGATGGGCACGGTCTGGCTGGCCGAACGCGATGACGCGCAGTTCCGGCAGCAGGTCGCCATCAAAATCATCCGGCGCGGCATGGACACCGACGACATTCTGCGGCGCTTCAGAACCGAGCGGCAAATTCTGGCCACGCTCAATCACCCCAACATTGCGCGCCTGCTTGACGGCGGTTCGACGCCGGACGGCAGGCCATATTACGTCATGGAATACATCGCCGGGCGCAGCATTGATGAATACTGCTCGGCGCTTGAATTGTCAGTGGCCGAACGGCTGCACCTGTTTCGCGGCGTCTGTGCCGCAGTCAGTTACGCTCATCAGCGACTGGTCATTCACCGTGATCTGAAACCATCGAATATGCTGGTCACTGATGACGGCACGGTGAAACTGCTCGATTTCGGCATCGCCAGATTACTGACACCTGAATCGGCTGATCTGACCGTGACCGCGACGCGGTACGGCATTATGACTCCGGCCTATGCCAGCCCCGAACAGGCCAGCGGCGGCAGCATCACGACGGCCTCGGATGTTTATTCACTCGGCGTGGTGCTCTACGAACTGCTGACCGGACAACGGCCTTACCAGTTCACCACCACCCGCCCCGATGAAATCGTCCGCGTCATCTGTGAACAGGAACCGGAACCGCCGAGCAGAATGGGAAAGCCGGAAGCCGGAACTCGGAAGGCGACAGCCGACAGCCGGAAGTCGGAAGATGAAAGACAGCCTGCCAATGCCGGAAGGCAGATGGAGGAAGGGAACGGGCAAAGAATGCTGGAGCTGTTGATGCACCTGCTGCCACCTGCCTTCTTCCAGCTACCGAATTCCGAATTCCGAATCCCGACTTCCGCTTTCCGCTGCGATCTCGACAACATTGTGCTGATGGCGCTGCGCAAGGATGCACAGCGACGTTATGCTTCGGTCGAGCAGTTTGCTGAAGATATTTACCGTTACCTGAACGGTCTGCCCGTGCTGGCGCGGCCTGACACGTTTGGTTATCGCATCACTAAATTTGTGCAGCGCAACAAGGTCATCGTCACGGCGGCGCTGATTGTGCTGCTGTCGCTGTGCAGCGGAATCGTGATGACGTGGCGGCAGGCGCAGATTGCCAGGCGTGAACGCGCCCTCGCCGAACGCCGCTTTGCTGAAGTGCGCGAACTGGCCAATTCATTTGTCTTCAAATATCACGACGCGATTGCCGGATTGCCGGGCGCGACCCGCGTGCGCGAAATGATGATGAAGGATGCCATCGCCTACCTCGACAGGCTGGCGCAGGAAGCTGACAGCAATCCGAAACTGCAACTGGAACTGGCTTCGGCGTGGATCAGAATCGGTGATGTGCAGGGCCAGCCTTATCGCGGCAATCTGGGCGACACGCAGGGCGCGTTGCGCAGTTATCAGAACGCGCTGCAACTCAGCGAAGCGCTCGCCCGCAGCGATCAGCAGTCGCCTGAAATTCAGCAGGCGCTGAGCCTCGCGCTCGACAGCATCGGCATTCTGCAAACCCGCAGCGGGCAGCTTGAAGTGGCTCTCACCGTGCTGCACCGCGCGGCGTCAATTCGTGAACGACTGCAACAACGCTTCCCTGCCCAGAGTCATTACACGCGACTGCTTGCCGCCAGCTACCTGCACCTGGGCGATGCGGTGCTGCGCACCGGGCGCGGCCTCAACGGAAAGAGCGCACCGGAACTGAGCCTGGCCTACTTTCAGAAATCACAAAGCCTGCGCGAATCGCTTTTTGCCAGACATCCTGACGACCTGAACCTGGCCAGAGACCTGGCCATCAGTCATCAGCGCACCGGCAATGTGCTTTATAAATTTGGCGCGGCGGGCAACTATCAGCAGTCGCTGGCAGCAGCCCTGGCACAGCACCAGAAAGCGCAGACGATTTTTGAAAGGATTGCCGCCGCTGCGCCCGGCGATGCCCAGGCCCGCCGCGATGTGGTGGATCAGTACCTGATGAAAGCCGAAGCCCAGGCCAGAGCCGGTGACGTTGACGGCGCGCTTGCAGACTGTCGCCGCGCCATCACGATCTTTGCCGAAATGTCCGCCGCCGATTCAACCAACGTTGAATTGCGCCGCGACCTGGCGACGGCGTGGTACATCGCGGGCGCGGTCGCCAACGATTCGGGCCGGATTCAGGCAGGCATCAGCAGCATGCAGCAGGCGCTTGAAATTTATGAATCCCTGGCCAGCAGCGACGCAGGCAATATGGAAAATCTGAGCGACCTGCTGAGCGGTTACAATCGCCTCGGTTCAATGGAAGCGCAGCGCGGCAACGGCACAAAAGCGGCACAGGCCTTCCGGCGTTCAATTGAATTCAGAATGAAACTCGCCAGCGCCAGCCCGGCTGATGCGCGCCTGCGCGCCGGAGTCGCTGACGCCTGGCAGATGCTTGGACGGCACTGCCGACAGGAAGCCGCGAAAGCTGGCTCCGTCACCACGCGCAAAATGTGGCTGCGCGATGCAGCAGAGGCATTTCAGCAGGCGCTTGAAATCAGGCAGGAACTTTTGCGGCAGGATCAGTCAGCTTCAGATCAGGTCAATGCGCTGCAACACGAACTCAGCCAGTGCGAAACCGCGCTCAATCGCCATTAATTCCCGCCGCTTCACTGCAAAAAAGCACAACAGGCGCAAAGGGAAACAGGACAGGTCTCACTTCCTGCCGATTTTCCTTTACGCCTGTTGTGCTTTGTGCGGTGAATCCCGCTTTATTTCAGCATTGGTTCCAGCACCGGCCAGACATTTTCAAGCACAATCTGTGAACCTTTTTCATTCGGATGAACGCCGTCCGGCTGATTGAGTTCCGCGATGCCGCCGACTCCGGTCAGGAAAAACGGAATGAGCGCGACTTTGTATTTTCTGGCGAGGTCACGATAAACGCCCCTGAAATCGCTGGTGTAATCGTCACCGAAATTGGGCGGCGCTTCCATTCCGGCCAGAATGACTTTGATGTTGCGCCGCTGTGCCGCTTCGATGATCTGCGCCAGATTCTCTTTGAGTTCAGCCGGTGGCAGCCCGCGCAGACCATCATTGCCGCCGAGTTCGAGAATCAGAACCCTGACATCGCCCTGCAACGCATCTTCAACGCGACTCAGCCCGCCCTTTGACGTATCGCCCGACACGCCCTTGTTGACGACGCGGTAACTCAGCCCTTTGGCGTCAATCCGCTGTTGCAGCAGCGCAGGCCAGGCGCGGCTGGTTTCAAGGCCGTAACCGGCGGTCAGGCTGTCACCAAGCGCCACAATCAGCGGGCGCGTGTCTGCCGCAGGTGAGACTGAGGAAGAAGCTGCCGGTGAGGTTATCGGAATCACAGCCGCAGGCGTGACCGTCGCCGTCGCGCGCGGTTCATTTCCGGCCCGTGAATCCTGACAGCCGCTGTGCAGCGCGACGAGCGGCAGCAGCAGCAACAGGACGTGAAAAAAGCGTGATTTGAATTTGCATTCATTTGCAGGCATAGTTTTGTCTCTTACTTCAAACGAGATGATCCGGCATGCCGAAAGACGATTTTATGATTCAGCTCTCCAGAGTTTCAAAGGTCGTGCAGAGCGGTTCAGAGAAACTGACCATCCTGCATTCACTCGATCTGACCATTCCGCGCGGTCAGTTCGTCGCGGTCATCGGGCCGTCAGGCAGCGGTAAATCAACGCTGCTTGGCCTGGTGGCCGGACTCGACGCCCCAACCTCCGGCGACATTTTTCTCGACGGACAGAATATCACCCGAATGGGCGAAGACGAACTGGCCGCTTTGCGCGGGGCCAAAGTCGGTTTCATCTTTCAGTCGTTTCATCTGATTCCGTCATTGACGGCGTATGAAAACATTCTTGTCCCGCTGGAAATTGCCGGGATCGGCCATGCGCGCAAACGCGCTCAGGCGCTGCTTGACGAAGTCGGATTGCACGACCGGGGCCATCATTACCCGTCGCAGCTTTCCGGCGGCGAACAGCAGCGCGTCGCCATCGCCCGCGCCTTTTCCAACGACCCGCAGATTCTGCTGGCTGATGAACCGACGGGCAATCTTGATTCAAAAAACGGCGCGCACATTTTTGATCTGCTGCTGAAACTCAATCGTGACCGGCAGACCACGCTGATGCTGGTCACGCACGATCAGCAACTGGCCGACCTGGCCGACCGCAAAATCGTGCTGCGTGATGGCCACGTCGTCGAAGACCTGAGCAGAAATTCAGCGGCGAATCAATCAGATCAGTCGCAACCCGAAATGTCGCTGCCGGCCTGACTATCAACAAGACGCAGAGAGATGACGGAACAAACGGAATGAACGGAACAGACGGAACAAAGAGCCGCACAGGTCATGTCAGTTTCCTGTATTCCGTTATTTCCGTCTGTTCCGTCATCTCTCTTTCTTTTCTTCTGTTATGAATTTCATTCTGAACATGGCGCGGCGTGAAATGCGCGCTTCGTGGCATCGGCTGCTTTTCTTTTTTATCTGCATCGCGCTGGGTGTGGGTTCCATCGTCAGCCTGCGTTCGCTGATTCAGAATGCGCGCGTCGCCACGCTGCGTGAAGCCCGCGCTTTGATTACGGCTGATGTGCAGATTGCGGCCAACAACAAATGGAGCGCCGAAACGCAGGCAGTGATTGACAAGTACCGGCAGTCGCCGCTCACTCTCGGTTACACCGAAACAATTGAAACGGCGACGATGCTCAGGCCGGTCAGTAATCCGACGGCACGGCCCCGGCTGGTTGAACTCAAAGCTGTGCGACCCGACTTCCCTTTTTACGGCGAGATGAAACTGGCTGACGGGCAACGCTACAGCCACGCGCTGCTCAAAGGGCAGGGCGCAATCTGCCCCGTCAGTCTGATGACTCAGTTTGATCTGAAGGTCGGAGATCAGATCAAACTTGGCAATCTGGTCTTTACGATTCGCGCCATTATCGAAAGCGAACCGGGCAACACGCTCAACGCCTTCAGCGCCGGGCCGCGTGTGTTCGTTGATTACGATGACGCCTTTGCCGCCGGGCTGATTGCCTTTGGCAGTCGCGCCCGCTTCAAGGGACTTTTCAAAGTCGCTGACGGCCAGGCTGAAAATCTGCAACGACAAATCAGAAATGATCTGAAATCGCAGCCTGCCATCAGCGTGCGCACCTTCCGCGACACTGAAAACCGCCTGAGCGAATCGCTGATGCAGGTTGAAAATTATCTGAGCCTGATCGGGCTGGTGATTCTGGTGCTTGGCGGCATCGGCATTTCAAGCGTGACGCGGGTTTTCATTCAGCAGAAGATGAAAACCATTGCGATTCTGAAATGCCTGGGTGGCAACAATGCGCGCGTGCTCGGCACGTATCTGGTTCAGGTGATGATGCTCGGACTCGCGGGCAGCCTGCTCGGCCTGGTGCTGGCGCGCCTGACGACGTGGGCGCTGCCGAAGTATTACGCCGACCGCCTGCCGCAAAACATCGAGTTCGGGCTGACGTGGCAGGCGACGGTTCAGGGGTTGCTGATCGGGCTGCTGATTGCGCTGCTCTTTTCATTGCTGCCGCTGCTTGAAATCAGGCGCATCAAACCAAACCTCGTCCTGCGCAATGAATCGGGCGTGAATCCGCCAGACAAAAAATGGTGGCGCATTGACTGGCGCAGCATTGACTGGCTGCGCGTGCTGACGACCGTGATTGTTACGCTTGGTCTGATTGCGCTGGCCGGATGGCAGGCCGGGTCGCTCAGAATCGGCGCGATTTTTCTGGCCGGGCTGGCCGTGACGGCGTTTGTGCTGAATCTGGTGGCGACGCTGCTGGTTCGTTCGCTGCGGCAGATTCGCTACATTCCGTCATTCACTTTGCGGCAGGGCGTGAACAGTCTTTATCGTCCGGGCAATCAGACCAAAGTGATTCTGCTGGCGGTCGGGCTGGGCGCGTTTTTCATCATCGCCGTGCAACTGTTGCAGGCCAATCTGCTCAATGAATTCAATTTTGCCTTCAACAGCAACGCCGAAGATATGTACCTGATTGACATTCAGAAAGATCAGCGCGACGGCCTCAGTTCGCTGATTGAAAATCAGACTGGCACAAAGCCGACGCTCGTGCCGGTGATGCGCATGCGCATTGTGCAGATCAATAACGAAGCGATCAGCCAGGACACCACTCGTCAGCCTGACAATCAGCGCAACGGGCCGCGCCGCGAACGCGGAATGCTTGATCGTGAATACACCGTCACGTTCAGTCGCAGCCTCGAAGGCAGCGGCGCGCTCATCGCGGGTCAGTTCTGGGATCAGACTCCGGCCACGCAGCCGGAAATATCGGTTGATGAGGTGATGGCGCAAAACCTGAAGGTGGGCGTGGGCGATGTGGTGACGTTCGATCACCTGGGCAATCGCATTGCAGCGCGCATCAGCAGCGTGCGGCGCGTTGACTGGCGCAACGTGCGTCTGGCGTTTTTCGTTATCTTTCGCGCAGGCACGCTCGACGATGCGCCGTATAACCTGGTCACGGCGATCAAAGGGCCGCCGCAGGGCGCAGCGCGTTCACAGCTTCAGCGCGAAATCGTCAATCGCTTTCCGAATATTTCAGTGATTGACATCTTCGACATCCTGGCCATCGTGCGCAAAGTGGTTGGCAACATCACAACGATTGTAACTTTTGTCGGCGGGTTCATTTTTCTGAGCGGGCTGCTGATTCTGATCGGGTCAATTGCGATGACCAAATATCACCGACTCTATGAATCAGCGATTCTGAAAACGCTCGGCGCAAAGCGCAAACTGATTATCACGATTACGATGATCGAATACGCCGTGCTTGGTCTGCTGGCCGGACTGATCGGTTCATCAGCCGCCGTCGCGCTGACGTGGGCCATCAGCCGTCACGGTCTGGAAATTCCCTGGAGCTTTATGCCTTCGATCAATTTTGCCGGAGTCGCCGCCACCGTCATCATCGTCCTGCTCGTCGGTGTGCTGTCGAGCTGGGACGTCATGGTGAAAAAACCGCTGGGGATTTTAAGAGCGGAATAAATGTTCTTTCCACGAAGCCACACGAAGAAAGAATCAGACAGGATTGACAGGATTTTCAGGATGAAAGTGAAAAAGCCTGTCTTATCAGCAATTCTCAATTTGGCGGAAGAGCGTAGCGCAAACTGTCGAGTTTGCGCGGCTGCCGGGAGCGCCACTCTGACAGGGCTACGCAAACTCGGCAGTTTGCGCTACGCTCTTCAGACAGTCTGTTCTCAAATTGAGAATTGCTGTTGTCTCATCCTGTCCGTCTTGTAAATCCTGTCAAAACTCTTCGTGCTGCTTCGTGTGGCTTTGTGGAAGAAATTATTTTGAGAGTTATAGGCCAAGTGCGCTGACAATCGCGTCTTTTTGTGCGGCCACCTGTAACCAGCAGCTTGAATAATTCGACGCAAGCAATACTTTGCGTCCGGACTTGTCAGTAAAACTCAGTTCGCCGCGATGGTAGCTGACCACGTAATCGGGGTCTTTCAAAACGTGACCGGTCAGAATGGCGATTACGTCTTCATCAGAATTGATGCTTCCGGCGGCGACCATTTTTCTGATGCCGGCCAGGGTGACGGCTGAAGCGGGTTCGCAGCCGATGCCGTCGCGACCAATGATGGCTTTGGCATCGGCAATCTCCTGTTCGCTGACCTGTTCGACTTCGCCGCCGCTTGTTTGCAGGGCGCGCAGGGCTTTGGGCCACGACACCGGCGCGCCGATTTTGATGGCCGTTGCCAGCGTGGCTGCGCCTTTGACGGGCGAAAGCTGATCGGCCTGCGCCTGCCACATCTGATACAACGGATTCGCGCCTTCAGCCTGAATGATCGTGATTTTCGGCAGGCGATCAATCACACCGATTTCGCGCAGTTCCAGGAAGCCTTTGGCAATCGCGGATGAATTGCCCAGGTTGCCGCCGGGCACGACCACACGATCAGGGATGCGCCAGTCGCGCTGTTGCAGCATTTCAAAAGCCGTCGCCTTCTGACCTTCCAGCCGGAACGGATTGACCGAGTTGAGCAGGTACAAATCAGCTTCATCGGCAATCTCGCGCACCAGCCGCATGGCGTCATCAAAATCACCTTCGATCTGCGCGACGACTGCCCCGTAATCAAGCGCCTGCGACAGCTTGCCGAGCGCAATCTGACCCGATGGAATAAAAACAACTGCATTCATTCCAGCGCGCGCGGCATAAGCAGCCATCGAAGCCGAAGTGTTGCCGGTGCTGGCGCAGGCTACGCTTTTTGCGCTAATGCGCCGCGCCTGTGTCACGCCGGTTGTCATTCCCAGATCCTTGAATGAACCGGTCGGATTCATCCCCAGATGCTTGAAGGCGAGCCGCTTCATTCCGGCATATTCCGCTGAACGCGGGGCAGCAAAAATCTGCGTGTTGCCTTCGAGCATCGTCACAGGCTGCGCGTCATCAGTCGCAGGCATCAGTTCACGAAAGCGCCAGACGCCGCTCTGATCAGCCGCCGCCTTTGATGCCAGGCGACCATCCCACCGCGCCTTCAGTTCATCAGCCGCAAGCGAACTCAGTTCATAAACAACATCGAGCAGACCACCGCAGCGGTCGCAGGTATAGATGCGCGCGTCAGTCTCAAACTGCGCCTGGCATTCAGGCTGGATACATTGCAAAGATGGCATGATTTGTTGAGCCGGAAGTTAAAGGACAGAGTTAACCACGAAGGGCACCAAGAACACGAAGAAAGAAGAGGAGAAAAGGGGAAGAGGAGAAGAGGAGACAGGGAACATCTGAGGTGCTTTCCTTGCTCTCACCTTTTCTCCCTGTCTCTTCTTCTTTCTTCACCTTCGTGTGCTTCGCGCCCTTCGTGGTTGTTTTCTGTACAGCATTCAGATGCACGATCAGGGCTGCGTTGGTTTGTGCAGTTCAAAGGCGCGATGAATGGCGCGCACGGCTTCGGCGGCTTCCTGTTCAGCGACAATCAGCGAAATGTTCTGCTCGGATGAACCCTGCGAAATGGCGATGACGTTGACTCCGGCTTCGCCGAGCGCGCCAAAGACGCGGCCTGAAATGCCCGGCGTGCCTTTCATCCGATCACCGACGACGGCCACGACGCTGATTGAATCATCAACGCTGATGTCTTCGATGTGGCCCAGGTGCAGCGACAGTGCGAGCGATTGTTCCAGCGCCTTTGCCACGCGCCGGGCATCTGATGAATTGACGACGAAGCAGAGATTGTTTTCAGACGAAGCCTGCGAAATCATCAGAATGCTGGCGCGTTCGTCGGCCACCGTGTCGAAGGTGCGCGCCGCAATGCCGGGAATGCCCTGCATGCCTTTGCCGCTGATCGTAATCAGGCTGACGTTGCGAATCGCGGTCACGGCTTTGACGCCGCGCGATGATGGATGGCCTTTGGCGGTTATGCGTGTGCCGGGGTGTTCAGGGTTGAATGAATTGAGAATGCGAATCGGAATCTGCTGCCGCACGGCAGGCAGAATCGTTTTGTGATGCAGCACCTTTGCGCCGTAATAGGACAACTCGGCGGCTTCACTGTAGGAAATCTCGCGCATCGTGCGGGCTTCGGGAACTTCTGCCGGGTTGGCTGTCATCACGCCATCAACATCCGTCCAGATCCATATTTCGTCAGCATCGAGCGCGGCGCCGATAATTGAAGCCGAATAATCAGAACCGCCGCGCCCCAGTGTGGTTTGCAAGCCCTCTTTGTTGGCGCCGATGAAACCGGTGACGACCGGAATAGTTCCGGCTTCAATCATTGGCAGCAGCACCTGGCGCGTCTGCTGACGGGTTTCATCCATCAGCGGCTCGGCGTTGCCGAACTGATCGTCAGTGACAATCAACTGCGTCGCTTCAACCGGGCGCGAAGCGTGGCCGCGCGCCGCAATCGCGCCTGACAGCAGCGGCGCGCACAGCCTTTCGCCCATGCCTGAAATCACGTCGAGCGTGCGCGGCGTCAGTTCGCGCACCATCGTCAGGCCCTTGCAGAGCGTTTCAAACAACTCCATGCCCTGCATCATCGAATTCAGCACTTCGCGCCGTCGCGTGGCGTCCTTCTCAATCAGCAGGTGCGCGGCCTGGCGATGCGGTTCATAGAGTTCATCGCTGACCGTTTTGTGCCAGTGACCTTTGACGGCGTTCTGCGCGGCGTCAATCAGTTTGTTGGTGACGCCGCTCATCGCTGAAGTAACGACAACCACCTGATGCCCATCGCGCGCGCTTTTAAGCGCCAGTTCAGCAGCCTGGGCAATGCGTTCGGCGCTTCCGACCGAAGTGCCGCCGAATTTCATGACAATCAGCATAAATCTGTAGCAGGGGCAGCGGGGTTATTCGTTCAGTCGCTTCAGAGCAGACCTTTGGCCACCAGCAGTTCAGCATTGAGCAATGCTGCGCCAGCCGCGCCGCGAATCGTGTTGTGACTGATGAGCGTGAATTTGAAATCGAAGATCGTGTCTTTTGAGATGCGCCCGATGACCGTTGCCATGCCGTTTTCAGCATCACGGTCAAGACGGGGTTGCGGGCGGTCTTTTTCTTTGCGCACGATCAGCGGGCGCGCCGGTGCGGTCGGCAGTTTCAGTTCCTGCGGCAGACCGCTGAAACTGGTGAAGGCTTCAATCAGATCATCAACGGTCGCCTGCGTGCGAAGTTTGACGCGCACTGATTCGAGATGCCCGTCCTGCACGGCAACGCGGTTGCATTGCGCGCTGACCTTGAAGGGCGCAGGTTCGATGTGCGCGCTTGTGAAACGGCCCAGAATCTTCTGCGGCTCCATTTCAACTTTCTCTTCCTCGCCGCTGATGTACGGCATCACGTTGTCCACAATATCCATCGAAGCCACGCCCGGATAACCCGCGCCTGACACCGCCTGCATTGAAGTCATCATCACAGCTTCAAGTCCGAACCGCTGTTCAAGCGGCGCGAGCGCCATCACCAGGCCGATGGTCGTGCAGTTCGGATTGGTGATCATATAACCGCTGCTGTAACCGCGATTTTTCTGCTGCGTTTCGATCAGCGACAAGTGATCGGGATTGATTTCCGGCACGAGCAGCGGCACGTCATCGTGCATGCGGTAAGCCGACGAATTGCTGATGACCGGAATACCGGCGGCGGCAAAAGCGGCTTCGGCTTCGAGCGCAATGTCAGACGGCAGGCTGGCAATGGCCACATCACAATCAAGCGGCGGTTTGCAGGCATAAACCCTGATGTCCTTCACCGCCTCAGGCATTTCAAAAGGCAGCTTCCAGTTGCACACCTCAACAAAGCGTTTGCCTTCGGAACGGTCAGAAGCCGCCAGCGCGGTCACTTCAAAATACGGATGCTCGCGCAGCATATGAATCAGTCGCTGTCCGACTGTGCCGGTCGCACCCAGAATGCCTACTCTTTTTTTCACTTGTCCTGCCATTGTTCGATTACCCATGTTGCGTGGTTAAGTCAGTTATGAACCTGCGATGGTAGGAGCAGGCCGGGTCATTGTCAACGCTCAATTCCGGCCCGTTTCATAAAGCCGGATTATGAAAAGATTGCCCGGCCTGATTTAAGTACGGAGCAGAAAATCTGCTGCCCGCCACGAAGATACGAAGAACACGCAGGACTGAACTGAAAGCTTCAGGCGACTGGCAGCTTTCTCTCTTTTTCGTTCCTGACTTCGTGTTCTTCGTTTCTTCGTGGTGAAAGTTTCTGGCAAAGAACTCTTGAACCTGCTTACTTTCGCGGCAATCGGAAACTGCGCGCAGTATCCGCGCCGTGAAATCCATGCTACTTTTTCTGCTCCGCAATGATGCAGACCAGCGAATTAAAAACAGGCGAACTGATTGACGGCAAGTACCGCATTGACAGACCGCTCGGCAGCGGCGGCATGGGCGCGGTGTACCTGGCCACGCACGTCGGCACTGAACGCCCGGTGGCGCTGAAGGTGATCGCATCGCAGTTTATGATGAATGAGGAATTCGTCGCCCGCTTTCAGCGCGAAGCCAGAGCCGCCGGACGATTGCGCCATCCCAACGTGGTTGATGTTACTGACTTCGGTTTCGCGCAGACCGGAACCGGTCGCATTGCGTATCT
The DNA here is from genome assembly GCA_046331565.1 of Blastocatellia bacterium. Lineage (GTDB taxonomy): Bacteria > Acidobacteriota > Blastocatellia > RBC074 > RBC074 > DASRDU01. Next base: position 443,501 of record JAXLQP010000001.1, on the reverse strand, counting down.
GGTGATGGAATACCTCGACGGCTGCACGCTGGATGAAGTGCTGGCTGAAGAATCCAGACTGCCGCTCGGCTGGGTCGTGGATATTCTCGAACAGGTTTGTTCAGCCGTCGAGGAAGCGCATCAGCAGGGCATCATTCACCGCGACCTCAAACCTGACAACATCTGGCTGGAACCGAACCGGCGCGGCGGCTTTACGGCCAAAGTGCTTGATTTCGGCCTCGCCAAACTGACCGATCAGACAACAGCAGTCATGGCAAACGGCGATGACGCGGCGTTGAGTACGCATCCGCCGTCAACCATTTCGCTGCCATCTGCTGCCAGGCTGAATGTGTCTGGCCAGGAATCGCCATCAGAGGCAAAGACGCAGATTCTGCCGAGCCGGGAGTCAGTGACAGCGACTGAAGACGACGAAACCGGGACGCTGATGTTTCCGTCAGCGCACACGACGAATGATGCGGCCATCAGCTCAACGGCTCCGGCTGACGGGCTGACGCGGGTTGGTTCGGTGATGGGAACGCCAGCTTATATGTCGCCCGAACAATGTCTCGGCCAGCCGCTCAATTCGCGGTCAGACATTTACAGCCTGGGTGTGATTGCCTTTCAGATGCTGGCGGGCCGCACGCCTTTTACGGGCGATGCGCTGTCAGTAATGAGACAGCACATCGAAGCGCCGCCGCCGCGTTTGCGCGACCTGCGCCACGACGTACCGAAAAAAGTCGCGCGCCAGATCAGCCTTGCGCTGTCCAAAAATCCGGCTGATCGTCCGGTCAGCGCCACTGCCTTTGCCAGTGCTTTGCACGCCAGTGCGCAGCGGCCCGGCAATCTGATCCGGCAATCCATCACGCTGCTGAGCGAGCAGCACAGGGTTTTCATCCGGCTGGCGCTGGTGATTTTCGCGCCGCTGATTATTCTGACGCTGCTGCGTTCGGCTTCAGAATGGCTGACGATTTTGCAGTTGATTCCGCGCACACCGGGGCTGGTGCTGACGGCGGTGACAACTTTTCTGCTCGGCATTTTCACGCACGTCACAGCCACCGTGCATCTGGCTGTCGCGGCGCGACTGGTGACGCAGATGCTGGCGGCCCCGCTGCGACCTGTCAGGCTGCGCCCGGCGCTGAAATCTCTCGGCCAGCGACTGTGGCCGTTCATCACGACCAACCTGCGGTCATACATCAGAATCGGGCTTGGTCTGGCCTGCTTTCTGATTCCGGGTCTGATTGCGATTTTTCATTATCATCTGCTGCCGCCGGTGGTGATGATTGAAGGGCTGAAGGGCAAGGCGGCGCTCAAGCGTTCACGCGAACTGGCGCGACGGGCGCGGCGGATGGTGATTTTCGTGCTGATTGTGCAGATGATTATTCCGGCGGTCAGCGGTTCGGTGCTGTCCTATCTGACCAGGGCAGTGCTGAAGGATCTGGCTGTCAGCGAAGTCACTGAAAATCTTGCGCGCATTCTGCCGATTGTGAACATTCCGCTGCACCTGCTGCTCGTCACAATCAGTTCGATTCTCAGTTCCCTGCTCTATCTGACGACGCGCCAGGCCGGAGGCGAAACCCTGAAGCAGACCCTCGGCCTGTTTGAAGAAGAGGAATTACCATCCAGCCAGTGGCAGCGCCGGATGCGCCAGCGCCTGAGCGCCAGCAGCTCAACGCGCAGCCATTAACGGCGGCAGCCATAAAAAAAGCGAGCTGCCCCAGCCGGAACAGCTCGCATCTCTGCCCCATTGAGCCAGACGCATGCCTGGCTGAGAACATTCAATCAGCGACCTCATCACCCTTTGTTAACCCCAGAGCCATCGGGCAAATCGGTTGTTGCCGTGAACTGCTCTCACCTGCATAAGCTGGAACCGGCAGACAAAACTGTAAGGCCTCGCAAAAATAATTTCAGCCTCGAAAATTCGAGGCCGGACGCAGTGATTGAATAATTAACGAGCGGGTGAACTGGCGATTTCACAGATGCGCGCCTGAGCAATTATACTGGGGCGCGAATTTAATCCGGTGTCTTCCGCGAACGTCTGATTGCAGGTAAACGACCTGCCAGGAGCGATATGCAAAAACTATTCTGGTCTTTACTGACGCTTGTCTTTCTGGTTTCGATCTTCACTCTGACTGCGGCGGCGCAGCAGCCTTCCGGCGCTGAAGCGACTTATGTGCCGCAGCGCACTTACCTGTCGGGCGAGAAAAAATTCAGTGACTTTGAAACGATGCTCGCTGAACTGGCCAGGGCCGATGTGGTCTTTGTCGGTGAGCAGCACGATGACCCGAACACGCACCGGCTGGAGCGCGCCGTTCTCGAAGGCCTGCTGCGACGACGCGGCAGCGCGCCGGTAGTCGTTGCCCTGGAAATGTTCGAGCGCGACGTGCAACCGGTACTTGATGATTATCTGGCCGGAAAAATTACCGAAGACGAATTTCTGAAAAAGTCGCGCCCCTGGCCGCGGTACGCGACCGATTACCGCCCCATCATCGAGCTTGCAAAGATTCACGGCTGGCGCGTCATCGCGGGCAACGTGCCGCGCCGATACGCTTCGCAGGTAGCTAGATCAGGCATTGGCGAAGTTGACAAGCTCCCGGCAGAGGAACGCGGCTTTGTTGCCAAACAGATGACTTGCCCGATGGACGACTATTACAAAAAGTTCGTCGAAGCGATGAGCGGCCATCCCGGACAGAACAACGGCGAGAAGAAGGAACCGGACGAAGCCAGCAAGGCGATGATCGAAAAAGTTTACCAGGCGCAGTGCATCAAGGATGAAACCATGGCCGAATCAATCGCCGCCGCGTGGCAGAACGCTTCAGGCCAGAAACCTCTGATCGTGCATTACAACGGCGCATTTCACAGCGATTACCGCCTCGGCACGGCGGCCCGTACGATTCAGCGACTGCCCGGCGCAAAGGTCAAAGTGGTTTCGGTCATTCCGGTTGAAGACCTCGACAACGTCAAGCCTGACGAATACCGCGAGCGCGGCGATTACCTGGTCTTTACGCTCAAGCCGAAACACGCGAAGTCAGAAAAATAATCCGGCCTGGAGGTTCGCCAGGCTGGCAGCCTGGCGAACCTTCACATCGCGTCATTGCGTCAGTCAGTTATCCCATTTGGTGTTGACTGACTGACGCAAAACCCTGCCTGCTTTTTCCTTCAATTCCCCAATACTCTGTTTTTACTGGCGTTTCTGCTGTTTTGAATAAGCGGCGCGAACTGGCACGCGGCTTGTTATATCAGTGCCGCGAAAGGAGACGATCCCATGACCAGACTCGACAGGTTTTCATCAATTATTCTTGTGGCCGTGCTTGCGGCTACTGCCGGATGGGCCGCTTCGGCCTTCACTTCACGTCACGCGCAAAGTGACCTGACCGCACCGCAGGCGCTGAATATGCCAGCGATTCCGGCCAGCAATTTTCAGCCCGTCACGGCTGGCACAAACTCAGTTACCGCATTCAGTCCTGAGCCGCAGAATGTGCTGACTTCGCGCTCTGCGTTGTCGAGCAGCCCCGTTTCTGCGGCTCCGGCTGAAGTTGCCACTCCGGTGGCGACCAGACCGCGTGTGGTGAATCCGCAGGCGCGCAACGAAAGCCGCACGGTCAGCCATTCGCCGTCAGAAAATGATCGCTATGAACCGCGCGTCGAACAGAAGCGCGGCATGAGTAAGACGATGAAAAACGCCATCGTCATTGGCGGCGGCGCGGCGACCGGCGCGGTTATCGGCGGCATCGCGGGCGGCAAAAAAGGCGCGGCGATTGGCGCAATCGTGGGCGGCGGCGGCGGCGCGCTTTACTCCTGGATCAGACACAAACAGCACAAGCCGGTCTTTTAGTCCGCGCTGATTAAATTGCTTCGCGCACCGGGCCGGGAGGGTACAATAGTCGTCCCTGAAAAAGTGTAAAAGCCAATAAAAACGGCATGTTCAGCGAGAACCACACCGCGTAGAATTGCAAGAAAGTGGTAAAAACCTTGCAAAACCTGGTGAAAGCGAATGAAACCTCGTGACAGTCAGGCGCAGAGCCTGCCAGAGAGCCTCTATCAAGCTCGGCTCGACCAACAACTCAATCCGAAGCATCCGCTGTTCCGGCTCGCGCAGCAGATTGACTGGAGCTACTTCGAGCGTGAGTTCGGCTCCTTCTACTCGGAAGAGATGGGGCGGCCCGGAATACCGATCCGGTTGCTGGTCGGGCTGCACTACCTCAAGCACGCCTGCCACGAGAGCGACGAGTCGGTGGTCGAGAAGTGGGTTGAGAATCCCTACTGGCAATACTTCTGTGGCTACGAGTACTTTCAGCACGAGTTCCCCTGTCATCCGACTTCCCTGGTCAAATGGCGACAGCGGATCAAGGCCGATGGCGTCGAGAAGATGCTCAAAGAGATTCTTTCGAGCGCGCAACGTGCAGGCGCACTCAAGGCGAAAGATCTCGAGCGGGTCAACATCGACACGACCGTCCAGGAAAAAGCGATTGCCTTTCCGACCGATGCGCGACTCTATGAGAAGGCTCGGGTGGCGGTGGCGCGGGAGGCTCAGAAAGCCTCAGTCAAACTGCGCCAGAGCTACCGGCGCGTCGGTAAGAAGGCGCTCTATGATCAGAGCCGCTACGCCCGCGCACAACAAATCAAACGGGCCAGGAAAGAGACCAGGAAATTGCGCAACTATCTGGGCCGTGTGCTGCGCGATGTCGAACGCAAGCACCCCAAGCCATCGCCGAGATTCAAAGAACTACTGACCACTGCCGCGCGCATTCACAGACAAGAGAAGAACGACTCACCAAAGCTCTACAGTGTCCACGCCCCCGAGGTCGAGTGCATTGCTAAGGGCAAAGCTCACAAGAGGTATGAATTCGGCTGCAAAGCCGCAATTGCGACCACCTCAAAAAGCAACTGGATTGTTGCGATCGAGGCGCATCACGACAATCCTTACGACGGCGCGACACTCAAACCCACGATCGATCAAATCGAACGGCTGACAGGTGTCAGACCGAAAGAGGCGTTCGTTGATCGCGGCTACCGCGGCAAAGCGCATCATCCTGAGGATGTCAAAGTTCATATCACCGGCCAACACAAAGCGACTGGGACATTGAAGAAGCTCCTCAAACGCCGCAATGCGATTGAACCGGTCATCGGTCACGACAAACACGATCACGGTCTGTGCCGCAATCACCTCAAAGGCAAAGAAGGCGACCGGATCAACGCGATCTTGTCGGGCTGCGGGTTCAATCTGAGGAAGCTCTTGCGAGCTTTCTCTTGTGACCTGCAAAACTGGCTCTCAGAGATCGTTTTCAAGCCGCTCACTGGCTTCCAGCGCCGAACCGGCTGTTTTGCCGCTATTTGAGGCGCGACTTTTTCAGGGATGACTACAATAGCAATCGTACTCTCCCGGCCCCGACTGTTTGCAGCAACATTGTCACAGGAGAAAATTATGCTCAGACAATTCAATCGGCGGCTGGTGCTGTCGCTTTCAATTCTGATGGTGTTGTCGTTCGGCTTCAGTTCAGCAATGGCTGATCCGGGTCACGGACGCGGGCGCGGGCAGGGACACGGGCACAGGTGGGACAGAAATCATGTGCCTCCGGGTCAGATGAAAAAAGCACGGAAGTTCGTCAACGGCCACGATGCACGGGACGGGCGTTGGGACGGACGCGGCCCCCGGCATCGCAGGCATCGCTGGTAACTCAACGGACAATTCGCAATCAAAAAACTCAGGGCCGAAAATCCGCACGCGCGATTTTCGGCCCTGTTGCTGATGCGACAGATCAGCGTTGATCCGCTGAATCAGTGTCATCTGTGGTCTGTTCTGAAACCGATTCAGTCTATGACCGGGCGCTGTAACGATCAGCGATGTACTGATTCAGAATTTCGATGAAATCAGGAACAATCGTCGCGCCCTTCAGAGTCGTTTTCAGTCTGCCGTCAACAAAAACGGGCGCGCGCGGTTCTTCGCCGGTGCCGGGCAGGCTGATGCCGATATTGGCATGCTTCGATTCGCCGGGGCCGTTGACGACACAGCCCATCACGGCCACTTTCATTTCCTCAATGCCCTGGTAACGCTCGCGCCAGACGGGCATCTGGCTGCGCAGGTATTTGTTGATGTCGTCGGCCATTTCCTGAAACAGCGTGCTGGTGGTGCGGCCACACCCCGGACAGGCCGTAACCTGCGGAGTAAAGCTGCGAATGCCGAGCGATTGCAGAATCTGCTGCGCGACCAGCACTTCTTCGGTGCGATCACCATTTGGTGACGGCGTCAGCGAAACGCGAATCGTGTCGCCAATACCTTCCTGCAACAGAATTGCCAGTCCCGCCGTGCTTGCCACAATACCCTTCGCGCCCATTCCAGCTTCGGTCAGCCCCAGATGCAGCGCGTGATCTGAACGCCGCGCCAGATCGCGGTAAACGTCAATCAGATCCTGCACGCCTGAAACCTTCGCGCTCAGAATGATGTGATCACGTGGCAGCCCGATTTCTTCAGCCAGTTCCGCCGACTGAATGGCGCTTGTGCAGATGGCATCAAGCGTCACGTCGCGGGCATCGCGTGGCTGTGGCGACTGCGCGTTGTCATTCATCATTCGCGTCAGCAGCGCCTGATCGAGCGATCCCCAGTTGACGCCAATGCGCACCGGCTTGCCGTATTCGATGGCGACTTCGACCATTCGTTTGAAGTTGGCATCGTGATGTTTGCCTGCGCCGACATTGCCGGGATTGATGCGGTACTTCGCCAGAGCTTTGGCGCAGTCAGGGAATTCAGTCAGCAGGATGTGACCGTTGTAATGAAAATCGCCAATGACCGGCGTGCGATAACCGGCATCACGGACGCGCGCGACGATTTCAGCGACCTTTGCGGCGGCCTCTTTCGTGTTGACTGTGATGCGCACAAGTTCTGACCCGGCGCGCGCGAGCGCCACAATCTGCTCAGCGGTCGCCGCCGCGTCAGCCGTGTCAGTATTGGTCATGGACTGCACGACTACTGCATTGCAGCCGCCCACCAGGACGCCGCCAACACTGACCGCCATTGATTTTCTGCGTTCGATGATTGCCATAGTGTCTGCTGAAAAAAGAGAGAAGCCTGAATTGAAACGGTAAATCGCATTCTATGTAACGCCCTGGTGATTGGCAAACAGGCCAGGTTCAATTCATCCGCCTGGGTACGCACGCTGGAAGCGTGCGTACCCAGGCCACTGAACAGGCCCGGAGCCTGCGTTGACTTGCCTGGAGCGCGCACCTAAGATGAGTGCGCCCTCAATTTCCCCCCTGCCGTTTTCAGTAAAAAGGAGTCCACATGAAACTCAGAATAATCATTCTTTCCTGCATTCTCCTCTCCCTGTTCAGCGCCGCCGAAGCGCAGACCCGAACCCGCAAACCAGCTACGCAGGCCGCCGCCAGCGAAGACAAAATCATCACCGGTCTGAAGGAAGCCCTGCGCATTGGCACCGATAACGCCGTCACCAAAACCGGGCGGCTCGATGGTTATTTCAAAAACCTGGCCATCAAAATTCTGATGCCAAAAAAGCTGCAAACTTTTGAGAAGGGTTTGCGAGTCGCCGGATTCGGGCCGCAGGTGGACGAGTTTGTGCTGAGCATGAATCGCGCCGCTGAAAAGGCCGCGCCGCAGGCCGCCAGAATCTTTGTGGATGCGATCAAACAGATGACCTTTAATGATGCGCGCCAGATTCTGACCGGCGGCGACACGGCGGCGACGAATTATTTCAAGAGCAAAACCTCGGCGCAGCTTTCGACCGCGTTCCGTCCGATCATCGAAAAAAGCATGAACGAAGTCGGCGCAACCCGGCAGTACAAGGATCTGGTCGGACGTTATCAGAACATTCCGTTTGCCAGTTCGCTCGCCGTGGACATTGATGAATACGTCACCACCGCCGCCATCAACGGTCTGTTTTATATGATTGGTGAGGAAGAAAAGAAGATTCGCAAGGATCCGATGGCCCGCGTGACCAGCATCCTCAAGGACGTTTTTGGCCGCTGATTCAGAGCGTCACTCAAACGAACCTGCGCGGCGATGAAAGCCAGGCTGATTTTTTTCCACAAAGCCACACGAAGCAGCACGAAGAAGAAAAAGGAATCAGGGAAGTTCAGAATCATACCGTCATCTCTTCCCCTTTTCGCCTCTTCTCACTTTCTTTCCTTCGTGTTTCTTCGTGTGGCTTCGTGGAGGACATAATTCCGCGCCATCAGTCCTTGTCGGCCATCCTGGCCGGTGAGGTCTGAGGCTGATGTGTCTGACGGTATTCGGCCAGCAGTTCCTGCATGATGTCCGAAAAAGTCCAGTTCGGATCAAGCTGCGGGTCGGCTTTGAGGCGGGCTTCAAACTCACGGTAAACGCGGGGGCGCGCCCAGGCAAAGAATTTCGGCAGGTCAGTTTCGTTGTCTTCGAGCATTGGCAATCAGCCCTTTCGTGTCATCGCCAGAAAATTTGCCAGCAGTTTCTTTCCCGCCGACGTGATGATTGATTCCGGGTGGAACTGCACGCCCTCAATCGGATATTTGCGGTGACGAAATCCCATAATCAGCTTGTCGCTGGTTTCGGCTGAAATTTCGAGTTCAGCCGGCAGCGTGTCGCGGTCAACGATCAGCGAATGATACCGCGTGGCGGTGAAAGGCATTTCCAGATCGGCAAAGATCGTGCGGCCATCGTGCAGAATTTCGCTCGTCTTGCCGTGCATCAGGTAAGGCGCGCGCACGACCTGGCCGCCAAAAGCCTGCCCGATGGCCTGATGCCCCAGACACACGCCGAGCATCGGAATCCGGCCTGCAAAGTGGCGAATCACATCAATTGAAATGCCTGCCTGATCGGGCGTGCAGGGGCCGGGCGAAATCACAATGCCCTGCGGCGACAGATTGCTGATGTCGTCAATCGTGATTTCATCATTGCGCGCCACGACCGGATCAGCTCCCAGTTCGCCCAGATACTGCACCAGGTTGTAAGTGAATGAATCGTAGTTGTCTATTACCAGAATCATAGTGAGTCAGTGGTTAGTGGCCAGTGGTTAGTGGTTGGTGAAGAGTGATAAAGCCGATGATTTATCATGCCTTCCTCTTTTCACTAACCACTAACCACTGACCACTAACCACTCTTCAGGGTTTGATGACAGCCTCAATCAGTTCGATGCGTTCGCGCGGGGTTTCGCCGTCGCGGAGCGCCTGTTCCATTCTGTCCAGCACTTCAAAACCGTCAACGACCTTGCCGAAAATTGTGTACTGGCCATCGAGGTGCGGGGCCGGAGCCAGCATCAGAAAGAACGAAGTCAGCGCCGAATCGGGATCGCTGGCGCGGGCCATCGAAAGCACTCCGCGCAGATGTTTGCGCGTCTGACTGAATTCACCTTTGAGCGTATGCACCCACCGATCAGCCGGATGTTTCGCGCCCCCGGCGCGCGTTTCGCCCATTCCTCCCTGCACCATAAAGCCCGGAACGACGCGGTGAAATGCCGTGTGATCGTACCACCGGGTTTCGACCAGTTTCAGAAAATTGCGGCAGTGCTCCGGCGCGAGGTCAGGATCAAGCGCCACCGTGATGTCACCGAGCGTTGTTCGCAGCAGCACTTCGCGGCGCATTTCATTGACCGACGCATCCTTGAACGGCTCGGTCTTTTTCGGTTCGATTCTGATGCTCTGAATCCTGACCGGATTGACCGTCAGTTGCTTTTCATCAGCCGGAGAGAGTGAAATCTGCTGCACAACTTCCAGGCCTTCAGTGACCTGACCGAAGGCCGAGAACTGCCCGTCAAGCTGCGGCTGCGCTGAATAACAGATAAAGAACTGCGTGCCGCCGCTGTTGGCTTTGCCCGGAATGCGCACGGTTGAGACGACGCCTTTGACGTGCCTGACATCACTGAATTCGTCTTCGATCTGATTCAGCCCGCCCGTGCCCCAGCGCGCACGCGGCGTATTGGCCTCCTTGAGCAGCGGGTCGCCGCCCTGCACCAGTCCGCGCGCAATCACGCGATGAAAGGCCGAGCCGTCATAAAAGCCGCTGCGCGCCAGCCTGACAAACTGCTGCACGTGCTTCGGCGCTTTATCAAAGAAAAATTCAAAACGAATCACGCCCAGATCAGTGGTAATGACGGCTTCCAGTTTCGCGGCCTCTTCAGCCGTCACGGGCGGCATCTTTTCGGGCGGTGGCGGCGCATTTTTCTTGCGCGCTGTCTGTCCGAATGCAATCGAAGCTGCGCCCAACAAAATCAGCAGACAGCAACAAGCGCCGAACCACTTATTCCGCATTCCGCATTCCGCATTCCGCATTCTCTTCACAGCTCCTTCTCGGCAATCTCGACCGCCTTGAGCAGCGCGCGCGCTTTGTTGATGGTTTCGACAAACTCCTTTTCAGGCACCGAATCGGCCACGATGCCAGCGCCCGCCTGCACATAAGCCTGCTGCCCGCGCACGAACATGGTGCGCAGCGCAATGCACGAATCAAGATTGCCCGAATAATCGAAATACATCACCGCGCCCGCATAAGCGCCGCGCCGCGTCGGTTCGAGTTCGTCAATGATTTCCATCGCCCGCACTTTCGGCGCACCTGACAAGGTTCCGGCGGGAAAGGTGGCGGCCAGCGCGTCAAAGCAGTCCAGCCCTTCGCGCAACCTGCCGCGCAGCACTGAAACCAGGTGCATGACGTGCGAGTAACGTTCGACAATCATCAGTTCCGCGACTTCGACCGAGCCGTATTCAGACACGCGGCCCAGATCGTTGCGGCCCAGATCAACCAGCATCACATGCTCGGCCTGTTCCTTTTCATCGGCGCGCAATTCTTCGGCCAGGATCAGGTCTTCGGTTTCAGTCGCGCCACGCGGATAAGTTCCGGCAATCGGGCGATACTCAAGCCTGCGCCCGGTGCAGCGCACCAGCATTTCCGGTGAAGCGCCGAGCAGCGTCTCGTCCGGGCCGAGCTTGAGATAAAACATATAGGGCGACGGATTGACGACGCGCAGCGCGCGGTAAATCTGAAACGGGTGCGTGGCAATGTTGATTTCAAACCGCTGTGAGTAAACGACCTGAAAAGCGTCACCGGCGCGAATGTATTCCTTGATGATGTTGACGGCGGCCTCAAACTCTTCGCGGCTCATATTCGATTTGAGCAGCGCCGGTTCAGTGCGGTTCGCCGGTGGCAGCATCGGCAGCGGAGCCGCCAGCATGCCTTCCAGTCGCGCAATTTCAGCGCAGGCTGAATCGTATTTCTGCTGCATCTGCGGGTCGTCAGGCCCGTCAACAAAGACGTTGGCGATAATCTGAATCTGATGTTTGACGTGATCGAAAGCCAGCAGGCTCGAAAAAAACATGACCATCGCCGGATTCAGTTTCAGATCATCGGGCGCGCGATGCGGCACGCGCTCGAACCACTGCACCGCGTCATAACCGAAATAACCAACCGCGCCGCCCACAAACGGCGGCAGTCCCGGCAACCTGACCGGCTGGTGCGAATGCATCAGCCGCCGCAGCACATCGAGCATCGGCTCGCTGCTTTTTTCAACCTTGCCGCCGGGTTCTTCAATAATGACTTCATTGCCGCGCGCCCTGACGATGCGGTGCGGCGCGCAGCCGAGAAACGAATAGCGCGCAATCTTCTCGCCGCCTTCGATTGATTCCAGCAGAAAGGCGTGAGGCGAGCGACGCTCAATTTTCATAAAGGCCGAAACCGGCGTCAGCAGATCAGCCATCACCGTTTTGAAAATCGGAATGACGGTGCCGCGCTTTGCCAGTTCAGCAAATTCGTCAAAAGTCAGCGGTGTAATGTGAGACATTGATTTTACTGTCCGTCAGGACGCTTATGCTTTCAGTTGCTCGCAGGAAAATTCCAGCAGGTTGCCGTCAGGGTCGCTGATCATGCAGAAATAACCGACGACCGGCCCGGCATACTGCGGTTCATCAACCAGAATTCCGGCCACGCGGGCGCGCTCAGCGATGGCGTCAACATCGGCGCGGTCAGTGACGTGAAAGCCGAAATGATCCATGCGCCCGCCTGATGCAGCGGGTTCGCCTTCGACCAGCACGATAATCAGGCCGGTGTCATCGTGCGCCAGCCGCACCCACGACACGCGATGAGTCGAACCCGGATCAAGTCGTTCGTGAATGACCCGCATTCCGGCCCAGTCACAATAAAACTGCGCCGTGCGCCTCGCGTCAGCCGTGATCAGCGCCACATGATCGAGTCGTTCAATCGCCATCGGATTAACCGGGATTTCAGAAATGACCTGAAGGAGAAAACTGAATTGACCACAGATGCAACTGATGACACCGATCAGCGCAGATCAGATCCGCTTTGATCCGCCGCCGTCCGTGTCATCTGTGACCTGTGGTGTGATCACTCAATTGCTCCTGCTGTATTTCGGATTGGCAGGTTTGCCTGCGCGTTTGCCCAGCTCAGCGATGATGTCGCGCAGGCTGACGCCGCGTTCGACCATCAGCACCAGCAGGTGAAAAATCAGATCAGTGATTTCGGCAGTCAGCTCCTTCGTGCCTTCGTTCTTGGCCGCAATCACTGTTTCGGTGGCTTCCTCGCCGATCTTTTTCAGAATCTTGTCCAGCCCCTGATTGAACAGATAACTGGTGTATGAATTTTCGGGGCGCGTGTCGCGGCGTTCCTGAATCAGCCGGTACAAATCCTGCAACAGAATGCCGAGTTCCATCGCTGGCAGATCAACGACCGAAAGCTGCGTGCCGGGCTTTTCAATCTGCGGCGCAGTCGGCAGCGAAATCAGATTTCCCGCTGCGGTTCTGGTCAGGTCGCCCGTGCCGCTCACGGTTTCGGGCGGCGCTTCACGGTTCAGACCGCTGTAAAAACAGGTGCGCGCGCCGGTGTGACAGGCCGGCCCCTGCGGATTGACTTTGACAATCAGCGTGTCGCTGTCGCAGTCGAGCGCGATTTCCACGACCTGCTGCGTGTTACCTGAAGTCGCGCCCTTGTGCCAGAGTTCCTGCCGCGAACGGCTCCAGAACCACGTTTCGCCTGAATCAACCGTCAGCCGCAGGCTCTCTTCATTCATCCAGGCGAGCATCAGCACCTCGCCGCTCTGCGCATCCTGAATGATGGCCGGAATCAGCCCCTGCTCATTGAATTTCAGCTTCTCAATCGACAACTCAGACATAGCACACGAAACATTCAAACAAACCGCGATTATTCACCGGTCGTCCGCAGCCGCTTCTGCAACCATTCGGTCAGCAGGCTGACGAAATTCTGATCAAGCGGGCGTTCGGTGTCGCGGTATGACTTCAAAGACTTCTCACCCTTGTTGACCTTGAAAACATAATCAGCGTCTTTAATGACCTTCATCGTAAAGTCAGTGTGACTTTCACGCTGCAATGCTTCTTCGAGATATTCGGCATCGTTGACCGGCATCAGCACATCCTTGTCGCCCTGCAAAATCAGCACCGGCGCTCTGACCGTTTTGAGCGTCTGTAACGGATCGTTCGTCAGCAGTCCGAAGGCGAACGGCGGATTCTGTGTCAGCCTGATCAGTTTCGCATCGGCCTCATTTTTCGGGTCGAGGCTGACATCCCTGAAATCGCTTTCGCCCTGATTGAGCCGGACAAAAAGCTGATCCATGCGGCTGACATAAGCGGCAATTTCTTCCTTCGACCTGCCCTGATCGGCCAGAATCACGCGCACCTGCTCGCGGATCACGCGATGTCCGAAACGCCCCGCCGTCGCCGCCAGCACGACACCGGCAAGCTGATCCTTGTTGCCTTCATCGTGCGAAGCCACAACGATGGCCAGCAGCCCGCCTTCACCGTGCCCGAAAATCGCCAGGCGCTGCGGGTCAATGTCAGGACGCTGGCGCATATATTTCACGACGGCTTCACCATCCAGGATGAAATCGTCAAAGCTGCTCTGCTGCCTGCATTCGCTGGCCCCGGTGCAGCGCGGGTCGAAGCGCAGCACGGCAAAACCCTTTCCGGCCAGCAGCACCGCCAGGTCGCGGTACAAATAATGCTCGCTGCTGCCGACCGGAATGCCGTCACGGTCTGCCGGTTGCGCATCACCGAAAATAATCACTGCCGGAGCGCGCTTTCCGGCTTCCGCATTCGGCAGCATCAGCGTGCCTGCAAGCTGAAGCTTCGCTCCATTGATTTTAACTTCTTCAGTTCTGACCGCAGGCCGCTTCGTCGCTGCTTTCTGCGGCCCTGAAGTCGCGGCTTTCGGCTTCTGGGCCGACGCAGCATTGACAAGGAACACAGCCAGAAGCAGTCCGGTCAGAACCGTGAAAAGACCCGATTTCAAATTCATACACAAGCCCCCTGGTGACGACAGTCGTTGTGAGAAAAACGCCAACGGGGCAGTCCGGCGTTCGGTTTTCAATGTCCGGCAAATCCTGAAAATGTCCGACCATTCAGCGCATGACAATGCCGCGTTCGCGCAGGTATTGCCGGGCCTGGCCAATGGTGTATTCACCAAAATGAAAAATTGACGCGGCCAGCGCGGCGCTGGCCTTGCCGACGGTGAACGCTTCGGCCAGATGTTCGAGCGTGCCGACGCCGCCCGAAGCAATGACCGGAATGTTCACGGCCTCAGCCACCGCGCGCGTCAGTTCCAGATCATAACCCGTGCGCTGGCCGTCCCGATCCATACTCGTCAGCAGAATTTCACCTGCGCCCAGGCGCTCGGCCTGCTGCGCCCATTCGATGGCGTCAATGCCGGTCGGGGTGCGCCCGCCGTGCAGATAAACTTCCCACGAAGTTGTGTCATTTCCGTTGCTGCGACGTTTGGCATCTATCGCCACCACGATACACTGCGAGCCAAAGAGTTCCGCGCCCGCGCGAATCAGCGCCGGATTCCCGACCGCTGCCGTGTTGACTGAAATCTTGTCAGCCCCGGCCAGCAGAATTGCGCGAATGTCTTCAGCCGTGCGGATCCCGCCGCCTACGGTGAACGGAATGAACACACAGTCGGCCACGCGGCGCACCATCTCAGTCACAATTTCGCGCCGGTCAGATGAAGCCGTAATGTCCAGAAAGACCAGTTCATCCGCGCCTTCACGATCATACCGCGCCGCCTGCTCAACCGGATCGCCCGCATCAATCAGATTAACAAAGCTCATTCCCTTGACCACGCGCCCGCGATCAACATCGAGACAGGGAATGATGCGCTTCGCTAACATTGGTCAGTGGTCAGTCGTCAGTGGTCAGTGGTCAGTGGTTAGTGGTCAGTTGAAAAGCCTCTGCTACGAACAACGGACAACGGACAACGGACAACGGACTTTCTACAGTGTGATCTGTTTGACTGACAGCACGTGCGGCACTTTGCCGAGTGCGGCCAGGGTTGCAGCGTCGAGCGTCTGATCAACCTGGTAAACCGAAACGGCCACGCCGCCCGGTGACGTGCGGCTCAGGTACATTTGCGCAATGTTGATGTGGTGATCGCCCAGGAAGGTTCCGGTGCGGCCCACCACGCCCGGCAGGTCGTCATTGACGACGACGAGCATATTGCCCTGCGGCACGACTTCCAGCCGGTGCGAATTGATCATCACCAGGCGCATGTCGTTTTTGCTGAAGAGCGTTCCGGCAATCCGGCTTTCACTCTCTTCATCGCGCACGGTCAGTTCAATCAGACTGGCGAAATCGTGCGGCGCGCTGGCAATCGTTTCGCTGACTCTGATGCCGCGCTCTTCGGCAATCAGTGTCGCGTTGACCTGGTTGACGCGCGCGCTGACGGGTTTGAGCAGCCCGGTCAGAATCGCCCGCGTGATCGAACGCGTATCGAGCGTGGCGACATCGCCGCTGTAACTGATGCGAACTTCATTGAAGGCGTAACCGAAAAACTGCGTCTGAAAGCTGCCGAGTTTTTCACCGAGGGTCAGGTACGGGCGCAGCGTTTCGAGCACTTCGCCGCTGACAGCCGGAACATTGACCGCGCCGCCAATCGAACCGTTGAGCAGGTACGCAGCGACCTGTTCGGCAATCGTTACGGCGACGGATTCCTGCGCTTCGGTCGTCGAAGCGCCGAGGTGCGGAGTGACGACGACTTCATCAAGTCCGAGCAGCGGGTCATCAGCCGGGGGCGGTTCCTCAACGAACACGTCCAGCGCGGCCCCGGCCACTTTGCCCGATTTGATGGCGCTGACGAGCGCCTGTTCATCCACCAGCCCGCCGCGCGCGCAATTGATGACGCGCACGCCGTCCTTCATTTTCGCAAAGGCCGCTTCACCGATGATGCCGCGCGTTTCATCGGTCAGCGGCGTATGCACGGTGATGAAATCAGAACGGCTGAACAGATCATCGAGCGTGACCATTTCGACGCCGCTGCGCTGCGCTGCGTCTCTGGTCAGGAACGGATCGAAGGCGATGACCTTCATGCCCAGGCCCTGCCCGCGCGAAGCCACGATCCGGCCAATGTTGCCCAGGCCGATGACGCCGAGTGTTTTGGTGTTCAGCTCGGTGCCCATAAAACTTTTCTTGTCCCACTTGCCCGCCTTCAGTTTCGCGGCGGCCTGCGGAATCTTGCGCGCCATCGCCATCAGCAGCGCCATCGTATGCTCAGCCGTCGTCACGCTGTTGCCCCCGGCGGCATTCATCACGACGATGCCGCGCTGCGTGGCGGCTGGCACATCAATGTTGTCAACGCCGGTGCCGGCCCGTCCGATGACGCGCAACCGTTCGCCTGCGGCAATGATGTCAGCCGTGACTTTCGTTTCGCTGCGCACAATCAGCGCGTCGTATTCACCGATGATTTTTTTCAGTTCGTCGGGTTTGAGGCCGACTTTCTTGTCAACGGTGAATTTCTCATAGCGATTGAGAACATCAACGCCGACGTTTGACAGGTTGTCACTGATCAGAATTTTCATAGTGCCTTTGAATGATTGGTAAAGGACAGGGCTGGAAGCGGTCGGATGATCACGACCATGCGACGGGGCAGCGCCACGAATGGCACGAATGGCATGATGACAGGAATGAGCCGAATGAACTGGTCGCGTGCGGGGATTCAGTCTGCCGTGTTGTCCAATCTCGTGTCATCACAATTGCTTCACCTGCTTCGTTGATTCAGACGCACCGCAGCGGTAGCTGTGACTGCCAGTGCCGGACGGGACGCGGTTCAGGAAAGCCGTATGATACGGACAAGGGCAGGCAAAATCAATTAGCGATCCACAGGCAGAATTTCTGAAGGAAAAGTCAGTCAGCGCCGAACCATTCCAAACCATCGTGGCACTCCGGCTTTGTACTGGCGATACGCCTCACCGAACTGCGCTTCCAGGTCTCGTTCCTCGCGCTGCACGACCAGACTGACGCCGAAGCACATTACGACACACCCGATCAGCACGGCGATGCTGCCGAAAAAAATTGTCCAGCCGATCCACAGCGCCACTTCCGCCAGATACATCGGGTTCCGCGTGAAGGCATACGGGCCGCGCACATACAACAGTTTCGGCGACCAGTTCAGTTCCACTTTCTCAGGGATTTCATCGGTGTGGCGATAACCCGAAATGAACGCCCACACGAGCAGCGCGGCCCCGGCAGCAACCGGGAGCAGACCTGTCAGATTCAGGATTGTCGGCTGGCCTGCCGACCAGCCGTAACGGCGGGTGAATCTGGAAACGGCCCAGGGCACAACGCCATGCACCAGCGGAATGGCAACCAGCCAGACCAGCGGAGCCAGCACAAGAGCCGTCCTGCGGGAAATGCTGAATCGGGCAGCATGTTTTCCCGCAGGGGCTTCAGGTTCGTTCATGACTTTGATTTCAGCGGGACGGCTTAACTGACGGCTTCGAGGATTTCGCCTTCGCTGGAGGATGAAGGAGCCGTGCCATTCAGTTCGGGGGCGCTGCCGGTTTCAGCCACTTCGGCCAGCACCGGTTCATCGTGCTGATCGTTGTTGCCGGTTGCAGTGGGGGCGGCTTCCGGCGCGAGCAGATGATAAAGCAGTCTGACCATGTCAGGTCTGGTCAGATCGGATTTCTGATAAAGACTGTTCAGGTGCGCGACAATCGCTTCCCTGACTGATGACGGACACTGGGGCGAAGCCAGCAGCGATGCCATCAGACCGCCGACTTCTTCGTAAGGATTGTTCTCACTGGCCATGGGGTTTCACCTCATTGATTTGATGCTAATGGCTGCGGCCCTGCGGCTGGACTACTGATCGGCAGCGCCGCCTGTGCGATGGCCTGCATCTTACAGCGGTTTTCAAGGGAATGTACAGCCTGAAAAACCAGGGCACAGTATGTGGAGTGCGGCGAGTGCTCGCCGCTTTGTCTGCGGTGCTCGCAGCTTCGGTGAAGATTGCACCAGCGAAGGCAAAGCGGCGAGCACTCGCCGCACTCCACATTTATCTGACCTGCACCGTGACCCGGTTGGCGGTGATGCCATTCACTGAAAGTACGACGCTGACCCGGCGTTCGCCTTTTCCGGCCAGATTCTGCGGCAATTCGACGTTGATCTGATCGAGGCCGCTGTAAGTGCCCTGCGCTCCGGCATACAGCACGCGCGCGGCCTGGCCATCAATGCTGACGGTCACAATGTCAGACAGGCTTTGCGGCCCTGCTCCGGCGCGGCGCAGCCCTGTGCCGTAAAGCACCAGGTTGTTCGGCCTGTTGTTAATGACTACGTCAAAGGGCGCAGCCTGCCACGTCACCCCGTCCGGCGTGGCCACGGCAGCGGCATCACCCGTTCCGGCAGCGTTGACCGTGAACAAGGCAGGCGCGGCTTCGGCAATCTGCACTGAACCGACGGCGTAACTGCCCGCCGGATTGCAGACGACAATACTTGCCCGGCCCGGCCCGACTTCGGGCGGCACGATGAAATTGATCTGCGTTGATGAAACAAACAGAAGTTGTGCAGCAATGCCGTTGATTTTGACGACTGTCCCGGCCAGTTCCTTTGGCAGCGGCAGCGTGGTCGCAAACTGCGTGCGCACGGCCAGGCTGACACCGAAAACAGCCGCAATCGAATCAGCCGCCACCGTTCCGGCGCGGTAATCTGCGGCATTGACGGCAGCGGCTCTGGTGCCTTCGACGACGCGAATTCTGAGCAGCTTTGTTTCACTCAACTGACCATCGCTGGCGGTGAATGCAATCGTCAGGCTGCGACCAGCATCGGCCAGTGTCGGCGTCCAGCGAAAAGTTCCGCGTGCGCTGTTGCTGGTCTGACTGGTGACGTTGAAGCTCGCTCCGGCAGGTAAATCAGCGGCGGTGATTGTGACCGGCACGGTCGAACCGAGGTCACTGGCCAGCACTGAAAAGGTCAGTTCATTTTCGGCTACGGCCAGTTGCTCATCCGGCACGGCCAGCACCGGAGCGCGATCAATGCTCATCGGCGCGGCTCCGTCAATTCTGATGCGTTCGTTGCTGCGCTCGGAAATAAACAAACGCCCGCCGACATTGGTCGGTGACACGGTGAACCCGCCAAGCGCATAAAAGTATCCGTTCAGCGCCGCGCCACCGAGCCAGGCGCGAGGCGTCGGCAGGTTGAATGAATCATCCAGCGCAATCCACCGCTGCCGCCGCACGTCGTAAGCCTCAAGTTCCGCAAGCGCATCGCTGCCGTCCCAGCCGCCAAAGACAAACCAGAGCGGATTGCCCGCCTGATCGCTGCCAACGCAGCTCGTCGCAAACTGCCTGGGATGATTGAGCGGTTCAAGCGGCGACCACTTCCCTGTGCTGAAATCATAAACCTCGCCGCCCGCGAGCAGGCCCGTTGCGCCTGACCCGCCGGTCACATACAGCCTGCCGCCAATCAAAGCGGATTCGTGGCCCTGCCGCGCTGTCTTCATCGGCGGCAGTTCAGACCACTGATTTCTGACTGCATCAAATATTCTGACTTTGCTGGTGACATTTGATAGCGTGCCTGCCTCGACCCCGCCGGTCAGATAATAAATACCGCGTGCTTCATCAGCCGCGAGCGAATAGTTAATCACCGCCGCAGGCAGATCAGCCGCTTCGTCCCACTGATTTGTGGCAATGTCGTAAACCTGGTGCCTGACCATCGTCCGGTTGTTTGCGCCCAGCCCGCCCGGCACATAAATGCGTCCACCCAGCACGACTGCGCCTGCGCCGCTTTCGGCGGTGGGCATCTGCGCGAGGCCGGTTGTTTTCCAGATCGGACGTGAAGCTTCCGGTTCGGCGCGTTGCAGTGTGTTGAGCGCAGTTGCCGCATCGCCGGTTGACCGCCCGCCAATGGTATAAAGAAAGCGGCCATCGCTGACGACCGTAAATTCCTGCATCGTGACCGGCAACTGCACCGCCGATTCCCAGCGTTTCGTAATGGCGAAATAACCGTTGCTGAATGCTTCAGTCTCTGCGCCTTCGTCATCAACCGCAATCACGCTCAGGCGCGCCTGTGTCAGCACCAGGTCAGCCGGAATCGCCCACGCCAGCGATTGCGTTTCACCATCCAGGTCAGCCGCGATTTCGTAAACCTGCTGCAGCGTGCCTGCCGCGTCGCGCCACAATCTGACCCGATGCCCTGAGAGCGCCTGATTGTCTGAGGATCGCCAGCTCACGCTGACCGTGCTGCCTGCGTAAAAAGTTTCACCGCCTGCGGGCGCAAGCACCGAAACCTGCGGCGGCGTGGCTGAAACGTAACTGAATGCGCCGGTCAGTTTTGCTGAAGCTGAAACGTCAGCGACAACCTGGCTGGCCGTGACATCAACCTTTCCCGCACTCGTCGCCTGCGGCGTGACGGCGCGCAGCGTGTGTGAATTGATGAAAGTCACAACAGCTTTCTGTGCGCCGAACTGCACAGCAGTTTCAGGCGTCAGCCCCGCGCCAAAGAGCGTCACAACCGTCCCGCCGCGCACCGAACCTGAGGCCGGACTCAGGCCCGACAGCACCGGAGCCGCTGCGCTGCCGCCTGCAAAATAAGTGAAGCCTTCGGCCAGCGCCGCCTCGCCGTTGCGACAGGCCACGCGCACCGTCGCCGCGCCGGGCAAATGCGCCGGAGTCGTGGCCGTCAGCGTCGTGCTGCTCAGCACTCTGACCGACGCCGCGCGAACACCATCAAAGTTCACAACCACGTCGGCATCTTCGGTAAAGTTCGCGCCGCTGATCGTGACCTGGGTTCCACCGGCAGGCGCGCCGTATGCCGGACTGACCGAAGCGATAACGGGCGCTGGTGGCGCATTCGGCGGCACGATTGACGGATTGGCCGAGCGCGCCGTGATTCGGATGTCATCAATGTACCAGCCATCAGCCGCGCCCTGCAGGTCGCTTTGCAAACGGAACCGAATGCGCGCCCGCGCCTGCCCGTCAAGCCCGCGCAGCCTCACCCGCGCCGGACTGAATTCCGCCTGCGTGCCATTGAATGCCTGCGCCCGCAGCCACGTTGCGCCGTCATCGGTTGAATATTCGACCAGGCACGCATCAAGTCCCGCATCCAGCATCAGACTGTGCGCAAAGCTCAGCGTCACTTCACTCATTCCGCTCAGATCAAAGAGCGGCGAAGCCAGCCACGAACTCTCAGCGTTGTAGTAATTGCGCCCCGGACTGTCTGTCCAGCAATGCGTTCCCGAAACGGCGCGGCTGCCGGTAATGCCCCATGCGCCATTCGTGAGCCAGCCCTGATTGCCTGATTCCACCGTGTCTTCAAAGACAGTCTTTTCGCGGGCCACGCTCGAACTCACGCGCAGATCGTCAATCCCGCCTGAATCATTCCCGGCATCGTGATAAGTCACCGTAATCTGGTCGCCCGCTGAAACCGAAGCCTGCAATTCGCCATCGCCCGCTGCTGCCCGCGCGGCGACCACGCGCATCGCGCCGATAAAGCGGCCCGGCGTGTTGTCATCCCTGGTGAGCGCGAGCGTTTCATTGTCGCCCGTCACTGAACTGCTGAGCTGCACTCTGACCGGCTCAACGGCATTGTGATCGTTGAGCGCAATCTGCATTGTTTCACCGTTCAGGTAGCTGTCCTTATCAAGTCTGATGCTCGCCGTATCGCTGCACCAGGGCACGGTGTCGAAGGCTTCAACAGGCGCGGCATCAGTCGCGTCAGTCGTGCTGGCCGAATAACCCAGGCCGCGCCGCGCAAAGGCCTGCCACAGCAGGCACTGATTTGCGCCGCCGTTATTGACGCGGTCAGCCAGCAGGATGGCGTTGCGCGCTTCGATGAATGAAGGCGTGCGCGGAGTCAGCTTCAGACCGTCCACGACAAGCTGAAGGCTTTGCCGCTGGCCTTCGCTGAAACCATACTGCCCGATCAGCGCGGCGCGCACGTCCCACAACAGACTGCACCAGATTTCACCGACCGCGTGAACCTGAGTGTTGCGCGCAATTTTGCCGAACGTCAGCGGATTGAGATTCAGATCGGTGCTGTAGGGGTAATGACGAATGCCCTGCTGATAATTGCCGCTGACATATTGCGCCAGCGGATAAGCTCCGTTCGGGTCATCGCCCGGCTGTGCAAGCAGCGCGAGCGCAAAATAATCAGACCAGCCTTCACCCATGCCCGCCGATTGCAGCGCGCCCAGGCCCGTCGCATTGCCCACCAGCCGGTTGGTCAGACCGTGCGTCAGTTCGTGCAGAATCACGGTCTGATCGAGCGAGCTGTCAGTCAGCGGATTGCCCGACCACAGGTACATCTGCACGCGCCCCGCGCCGCCATCGGGCGGAGTCGTAAAGTTGGCATTGTTCGTGCCGCTGCCGTCCTGCACGTCGCCCGCGATGGCATCGCCTTCCATTCCGCCGCGATTGAAATTGCGTACCTGAAAGTTGCCCGCCGTTTCAGTAAAGCCGAAGGAATAAAGAATGTCGTGCCAGCGATTGATCCAGTAAAACAGATTGACCTGCGCGGCGCGCTGATTGTCGTCATCGTCTGCTGATTTCGTCAGGTCGAGCGGAAAAGTGAAATTGCCGTCAGCAGCTTTGAGCAGCGGCGCATCGGGCAGATTGTCAGCATCAAGATCGAGCGCGACGCTGGCATTGTTGCTGGTCAGATTGTCAGCGGGCAGCCCGCCCCACCAGTCAAAATGCACATCGCCCGCGCTGAAGGTCGGCAGCCCGTTGAAGGGCGCAGCGTGAAACGGCAGATCAGTGCGCCCGGCCACGCCCGGCAGCGCGGCGCGACGCGGCAGGTTCGGGCGCGGACTTTCGCCGGTAAACACAGGCCCGTGCGGCTTCAATGGATTTTCGTCATACGCGGTCAGGTTGTAGCGATAAAGCAGCGAACCGCGTTCGGCATCAATGACCGACAGGTAAACATCGGGCGAATCCTTCATCCACAACACAAACTGCCAGCCGAGCCGCAACTGATCGCTGCTGACCGGAAAGTAAACCAGGCGCGCTTCAACGTCGCGGTCAAAACCTGCGCTGCGATCAAACGTCTGCGCGGCATCGGTGCGGTTTGCCTGAAGGCGTGAGGCTGTCAGGCTGACGATTTCAGCTCCGGCATCACGGGCGGCAAATTGCAGCGCCGCTGCGGCAGAAAGCGCCGGGCGCGCTGACAGGACTTTGCCTGCTGCTGACGGAATCAGTTCACCGTCGGCGGCAATGACCGCGCCCTGACGATCAAGGTGCAGCGACATTTCGCTCTGAAAGACTTCGATGCCGTTGACCTCCTGCTGCAATGAAAGATGCGTTACGCCGTTGTGCGCGCTGCGGTGGCGGCGCGTCAGTTTCAATTCGTCAACATCATTCTGCGCGAGCCGGAACAGGTCATTGCGTTCGCTGAGAAAGCGGCGCGCACTGATTTCAGCGTCTTCACTGTCGGCGCTGCTGACCGGCTGCTGCCAGTTCCAGACGCGGCTCGCCGTCCCGGTAAGCGAACTCCAACGCACCTGCAAACCGGCGTCTGAGCGTGACAATGCAATCCTGTCGGCCTGATTCTGCGTGCGATTTTTTGCGGCGGTGGCGGCCACAGGCCGCGCGTCAAGTGCGCGCTGATGCGTGGCGCGAATGTCAAAATTTTCCCGGCGGTTTTCTCTGGCGCGCGGGCGTTTTGATTCAGATGACTGTTTCGGACTGCCTGACTGAAGCGGCGACCTGACCAGGCGCAGCAGCGAACCGGCTGAACGTGGCTGAGCCGCCAGCCCGATCACAACACACAACAAACCACAGCCGACGATGGCCGACGGCATCAATAACTTCATGTAAAATTTCTGGTGGCAGCGATCCTGACCAGGGCGGCAGGGGCGCAATGGACTTCACGAATGCAACGGTGACGGGTTGTGAGACACCATTGACGGCAATCAGATTGTCAGGCTGCGGGGACGTGCTTTATGAGGTAGTAAGCTTGCAGGGCGATGAGGTCAGTGGATTAAGGGGCGCTGGCTGGTTCAATGAACGAACGGGTGCAGCTTAGTGATCCGGGCATGTCACGTCAAGCAAAAACTTCAGTGTCAGTAACCTGAAGTCAGGCGTCTGGAAGTGAACTCGGATTAACCTCGTAGTAACGAATTCATTCGTTCATCATTGAATCGGCGCAGTGATTGAAACAAAACGAATGAATTCGTTACTACGGTGGTGCGACCTGGTTGCTTCATGCTCTCTTTTTTGACCGCTCCTGCCGATTACCGAATCTGAATTGTAACTGCATTGGCAGCGGTGTTGCCTGCCCTGATCAGCACTTCGACGCGGCGCAGGCCCTGTCCGGCAAGGGCAGACGGGAGTTCGATGTTGAGCTGGTCGAGGCCGCTGTAACCGCCCTGCGCTCCGGCATAGAGCACATTTGCGGGTTTGCCATCAATCGTGACGGTCACGGCTTCGGCGACGCCGTTGTCATCATCGGGCCTTGCGGTCTGCGTATTGCGGAAGCCGGTGCCGAACAGCACCAGAATATTCGGCCTGCCGTTGACGGTCACCTCAAACGGCGGCGACGTGTAAGTAATGCCGTCAACCGTTGCCAGCGCCGCCGCGTCGCCCCGGCCCGACGCATCGAGCGTGAACAGAGCCGGTGAAGCGGCGACAATTTCAATTGTGCCGTAAGAATAACTGCCTGCCGGATTGCTGACGATGATCGCCGCCGGGCCGGGTGGCAGTCCTGACGGCACAGCGAAATTGATCTGCGTCGGTGAGACAAAGAACAGTTGCGCCGATACGCCGTTGACGGTCACGGTCGTGCCTGCGATTTCATAAGGCAGCGGCTGCACCTGAGCGTCTTCGGTGCGGATGGCCAGGTTCGTGCCAAACAGCGCGACGATTGAATCAGACGCCAGTTGTCCCTGCCGGTAATCAGCCGCGCCGACGGCGGTCGCAGCGCCCGCCGCGACGACGCGAATGCTGACCACTTTGGTATCGCTGAGCTGACCGTCAGCCGCCGTGAACGCAACGGCAACGGTTCTGCCGACATCGCTCTGAGCAGGCGTCCATTTGAAGCTGCCGCGCGCGCTGTTGCTCGTTGTTGAGACCGGAGTGAAGACCGCCGTATCAGGCAATCCGGCTGCCGTCAGCGTCACCGGAACGCCTGAGCCAAGATCATTAGCCGCAACCGCGAACGAAAGTTCGACGTCGGGAATGGCAATCTGAGCCGCCGGCACGGCCACGACCGGAGCCTGATCGAACGGCTGCAATGACAGGTTGTTCGCCCGCAATCGTTCGCAGGCACTGTTGCTGCTCCCGGTTGAACCGCCGATGGCGTAAAAATAATCGCCCACGACGGTGCTGCCGCCGAGCGAACGCGGCGTGAGCATCTGATACGAATTATCCAGCGCAACCCAGCGATTGTTGCGCACGTCATAAGCATCAGCGCCAGCAATCAGCACGCTCGTCCCCGGCACGACCCCGCCGACCATCACCCAGAGCGGATTGCCTGACTGATCGCTCCCCGTGAAAGCAAATGCGGTCATCCGCGGGCGACCCGATGCGGCGATGGGCGACCACTGCCGCGTGGTGAAGTCAAAAACCTCGCCCGTATCCAGACCATCCACCGGCCCCAGACCGCCATAGACGTAAAGTTTGCCTTCAATCACTGCGGCCCGGTGTCCGAACCGCGCCGTTTTCATCGGCGGCAGGTCTGTCCACGTATTGGTTTTCGGATCGTAACTGCGAATGGTGGTCGAACCGCTCGATGCGCTGATGCTTTGCAACCCTCCGGTGTGGTAATAGACGCCCCGCGCCGGATCAGCCGCGAGCGCTTCCAGAAACGCCCCGACCGGCAGATCGGCAACTTCCGCCCACGTATTCGCGGCCACGTCATAAGCGTAATGCTTCGCGCTCAGCAGCACCGAATTATTCACGCCGCCCGGAATATAAATCTTCCCGTTCAGATAAACCGCTTCGCTGCCGTTCAGACCGGCGGGCATCGGCGTCAGGGTATCAGAAAACCAGGCCGGGGTCGTCGCTGCCGGATCGAAGCGTTGCAGCAAAGTCGTCGTTGAAGTTGACGAAGTACTGGCGCGCCCGCCGATGGCATAGACGTATTTGCCGTCTGTCGTCACCTGCAACCGGTTCAATGCCACCGGCAGCGGCGCGACCGGCTCCCAGCGCCGCACCAGCGTAAAATCGCCGCTTGATGCGGCTTCTGTCTCAGCGCCTTCATCATCAATGGCGCGCACGCTGATGCGGGCCTTGTCAGTCGCTTCAACTCCGGGCGGAATCGCCCAGGTGAAAGACTGCGCGTCGCCGCTGAGGTCAGAGGCCAGCGTGGAAACCAGCGCGAGGCCTGATCCGGTATTCCGCATCAGCGCGACGCGATGCCGCACGATGGCGCGGTCATCAGTTGATCGCCAGCGCAAACTGACAGTGCCTCCGGTATACAAAATTTCACCGCCAGCCGGACTGAGAATCTGAACCTGCGGCGGCGAACTCGCCGCGTAGTTGTAAAAATTGATCAGCGAAGCCGAATTTGCCCCGTTGATGACTGAGACATTGACCGCCCCGGCAGCGGTTCCCGGCGGCGTCAGCACCCGCAGCGTACTGGCATTGATGAAAGTCACCGCCGCCTCACGGCTGCCGAATGACACGCGGCTTTCGGGCGTGAAGCTGGCGCCGATCAAAGTGACTGCCGTGCCGCCGCCGACCGAGCCTGTATTCGGGAACAGCGTCGTCAGTGTCGGAGTCGCGCCACCGCTGCCTGCCGTGTAATAAGTAAAACCGCCCGGCAGCGCGGCCTGACGGTTGCGACAGATCACACGCACCGTCACCTGGCCCGCCGCGTGCGCAGGCGCGATAGCCGTCAGCGTCGTGCCGCTCAGCACGTTGATGCCGGTTGCCGCGATGCCGTCAAAAGTCACCAGGGTATTGTCATTCTCAGTGAAATTCTGCCCGCTGATGGTCACTTTCGTGCCGCCTGCGGGCAACCCGAAGGCCGGAGCAATCGAACTGATCACCGGCACTGTGACATCACCCGGCCCGGTCGCTGCCGCGCCTGCCGAACGCGCAATCAGCCTGATGTCGTCAATGTACCAGCCGTCAGCAATCACAGTCGTATCAGTCAGCAGCCGGAAGCGGAAGCGCGCGCGCGCCTGTCCGTCCAGCCCGCCCAGGCTGATGCGCGACTGTTTGAAATCGGTCTGCTTTCCCGTAAAGCTGGCCGCCCCATTCCATGTCACGCCGTCATCGGTCGAATATTCAACCAGCCCGAAATCAAACGAATTTTCAAGGTCATAGCTGTGCGCGATGGTCAGCGTCACATCACTCAGACCCGTCAGGTCAAACAGGCGCGAGGTCAGCATCGTGTCAGAGTTGCTGAAGTAGGTGGTATTGGGTGAATCAGTCCAGCAGAACCGCCCCGCCGCGGCGCGTTCAGTCGTCAGCGCCCAGTCGCCGGTCGCAATCCAGCCCTGATTGCCGCGTTCGATGTTGTCTTCAAGCACCGTCTGTTCGCGGGTCACTTTGACGGTGGCGCTGATCTGCGCGGGACTGCCGTTCGCTGTGGCCGGGTCGTTGTAAACGACCACGATCTGATCGCTGCGATCAGCGCGTCCCTGAATCAGCCCGTCATTGGGTCGGGCGCTGCCCGACACCACTCGCAGAGCGCCGGTGTAGCTGCCGGGAATGCCCGGCTGCTGCGTCAGAGTTAAAGTTTCAGCATCGCCCGTCACCGTGCTTGATACCTGCAAAACGACATTGCCGGTGGCATTGGCGTCACCCAGCGAAATGCGAATGGTTTCATCCGCGATGTAGCTGTTTCGGTCGAGCCGCAGAATGCCGGTTTCGCTGCAATAAAACGGCGTATCCTTCGCTTCGACGGGCGCGCTGTCGCTGCCGCTCTTGGTGCTGGCCGCAAATCCCATCCCGCGTTTGGCGAATGCCTGCCAGATCAGACACTGATTCGCTCCGGCATTGTTGACGCGATCTGCGACCAGAATGGCGTCACGCGCATCAAGAAAGGTCGGCGCAACGGGCGTCAGTTTCATGCCGTCCACGACAAGCTGAAGGCTTTGCCGCTGCCCTTCACGCGCGCCGTATTTTTTGATGAGCAGCGCGCGCATCTCCCACAACGCACTGCACCAGATTTCGCCGATGTCGTGAACTTCAAAGCTCTGGCTGAAATCCCCGAAAGTCAGCGGCGACACGGTCAGATCAGTGCTGTACGGATAGCGGCGAATGCCATTGGTGTAATCCCTGATCAGGTACTGCCCGTGCGGATAGATGCCGTTCGGATCATCATTTTCACCGACGATCAGCGCGAGGCTGATGAAATCAGACCAGCCTTCGCCCATCCCGCGCGCCTGAGTTCCGGTCAGCCCGCGCGAGTTGCCAATCAGCCGACTGCTCAGCCCGTGCGTCAGTTCGTGCAGCACGACAGTCTGATCGAGATCGCCGTCAAGTTGCGGCGTGCCGTCAAACAGGTACATCTGCATGCGGCCCGGCGTGCCATCCGGCGGCGATGAAAAATTGGCATTGTTCGTGCCGCCGCCATCCTGAGCTTCGGCGTTGACGGCATCACTGCCCAGACCGCCGAGGCCGAAATTGTCGGTCTGAAAGTTGCCCGCCGCTTCAGTGAAACCGAATGAATAAAGAATGTCGTGAAAGCGATTCACCCAGTAAAACATATTGACCTGCGCCGCTTTCTGATTGTTCTCAAGCAGCGGCGACTGTGTCAGGTCAAGCGGGAAAGTAAAGTTGCCGTCAGGCACACCCAGGCGCGGCTCATCCGGCAGATTGGGCGTCACGTCACGATCAAGATAGGTGCTGGTATTGTTGCTGATCAGATTGCTCGCCGTGTTTCCGGCCCACCAGTCGTAATGTTTGTCAGCAGCCTCGAAAATCGTTCGGCCATTGTAAGGTTCAGCGTGAAAGGGCCGGTCTTCGCGTTCGACCACCGCCGGTGATGCGCTGGTGCGCGGCAGGTTCGGACGCGGACTTTCCTTTGTATAAATCGGGCCGTGCGGCTTCAGCGGATTTTCGTCATAGCTGGTCAGGTTGTATCTGAACAGGAGCGAGCCGCGTTCGGCATCAATCACCATCAGGTAATAATCGGGCGTCTCGCGCATCGGCATCATCAGTTCCCACGCCAGCCGCAACTGTCTGCCGGTCAGCGGAAACCAGACCAGCCGGGCCGCGACCGGGCCGCCGAAATCCGCGCCCCGCTCAAATTCCTGGCGCTGATCGTCGCCTGCCGGAATCTTTCGCCAGGCCGGTGTTGCGCTGAATGCCGCCCCCGCATTCTGCGCGGCAATACGCAGCGCCCCGGCGGCCTGAAGCTGCGGCTGCCGGGCTGAAATGGCGCTGCCCGCGTCAGGAATCAGTTCACCGCTGGTCGCAATCACGCGCCCTGCGCGGTCAAGGTGCAGCGCATAATCACCCTGAAAAATATCAATGCCGCCGACCTGCTGTTGCAGCGTCAGGTGCGTCACGCCGTTGTGCGCGGTCTGGTAACGCCGCGCCACTTTCAGTTCATCAACCTCTCTGGCGCTGAGCCGGAACAGATCGTCATTGACCTTCAGAAACTGCCGCGCCACCGTTTCAGCATCAGCCCTGTCCGGCGCGCTGAGCGCATCACGATAGCTCCACATTCGCGTCGGCGTGCCTGACAGCGAACTCCAGCGCACATTCAAAGTCGGCAGTTCACGCTGCAACCTGAAAGTGGTGACCGTCTGCCGCCCGGCGCTTTGCGCGCGATTGCGGTTCTGCAACGCTGATTCTGAATCAGACAGGTTTTCAAGCGACCGCGTGTAATCAAAGCGCAGATCAAAATCAGGCAGCGTTCGGGGCGTACTGCCGCGCGGCGTCTGCCGTGCGGCCTGAGTCGTGGTCACAGGCGTTGAAGTTTGCCCGGCGCTGAATCCGGTCAGAACTTCAGTCAGGCGACGTTGTGCTGAGGTGGCGAAAGTGAGCAGACAGCAACCGACCAGCAACAGCGAAAGAAGCAGCGGGATTGTTCTTTTCATAAGCGGCTGAGACGCGAGGCGCGCCACAGTGAACTGAAAGCGGCTCGCAGGTTCAGAAATTCAAGGACGATTTGTGCAGATTGTTTGCTGACGACAACACGCATTATTCCCTGTCCATTGAAGCTGTCAAGAGCGCCGGGCTGCCTCTCATCGAATGCGCAGTCAGCCGTCAGCGAAATCAGCCATCCGATTTTGCTGATTGACCCGTCTGGTGCAGTTCAATAAGATCGGTCTTCATTGCATGCCCTGAAGTTTACTGCTCTCTCAAGCCAGGTATCTGAAAGGAACCTGACGCATCCCCGTAGTAACGAATTCATTCGTTTTGTCTCGAATAAGCGCGGACTCGAAAGCCAACGAATGAATTCGTTACTACGGGGGCAAGCTGGCATCTTCCTGATTCCGTCGCCAATTTCACGCCAGCGCCCCGGTGCTTCAGCATCTTTTTGCAGCCCCGGTAATCAAATTGAAAGAATCATTCATGAAAGTCCTCTGCATCTTTGGCACCCGCCCCGAAGCAATCAAAATGGCCTCGGTCATCAAAGCCCTCCATCGTCATCCGAAAATGACGCCGCTGGTTTGTGTGACCGGGCAGCACCGCGAAATGCTCAGGCAGGTGCTCGATATTTTTGACCTCACGCCTGATTACGATCTGCAACTGATGCAGCCTGATCAGAAACTTTCGACGCTGACGGCGAACATTCTGACCAGCCTTGATGCAGTCTTTGACGACGCGCAGCCCGACTGGACGCTGGTGCAGGGCGATACAACGACGGCGATGGCCGCGTCGCTGGCGGCTTTTTATCGCCGCGTCAAAGTCGGCCACATCGAAGCGGGTTTGCGCACCGGCGACCGCTTTCAGCCTTTTCCCGAAGAGATCAACCGCCGCATCGCTGACTGCGTGTGCGACCTGCATTTCGCGCCGACTGAAAATTCACGACAGAATCTGCTCCGCGAAGGCGTCAGCGATGCGAGCATCGTTGTCACCGGCAACACGGTCATTGATGCGCTGCTTGATGTGGCCGAACGTGCATACGACTGGAATGCCGGGCCGCTCAGGTCAGTGCCGACTGATCGCCGACTGATTCTCGTCACCGCGCACCGCCGCGAAAACTTTGGCGCGCCGCTCGAAAACATCTGCTCCGCGCTGAATGAAATCGCCGCACGGTTCCCTGATCTTCAGCTTGTCTATCCGGTACACCTCAACCCGAACGTGCAGCGCGTCGCGCAGTCACGCCTCAGCCGCACGCCAAACATTACGCTGCTCGAACCGCTCGATTACCTGCCGCTCGTGCAGCTTATGAAACGCGCCGAACTGATTCTGACTGATTCAGGAGGTTTGCAGGAAGAAGCGCCCGGACTGGGCAAACCCGTTCTTGTCCTGCGCGAAGTGACCGAACGCCCGGAAGGAGTTGAGGCCGGCACCGTTCGCCTCGTCGGCACCGACCCGCACCGCATCGTCAGCGAAACTGCCCGCCTGCTCAAAGACAAAGCCGAATACGAAAAAATGGCAAAGGCCGTCAACCCCTACGGCGACGGCCACGCCAGCGAACGAATCGTGGAAAAACTGTTCTGAACGAAGAACGATGAATGATGAATGATGAATCAGATCAGATTTCAGATCAGTGTCCGGGAAGTGTTGCGCGATTTGCCAAAATCGCGCGGCTCACGCCACGGGACGGTTGCGGATTCAGCGCGATTTTGGCAAATCGCGCAACACTTCCCGGCTACGCAATCGAAACCCGAACCAACAACTTCAACTCTGCAATTCATCGTTCATCATTCATCATTCATCATTCACACCTCAGCGCCTCCTGCGGATCAACCTTTGTGGCGCGGCGTGCGGGAATCCAGCACGCGACGAGCGCCACTATCAGCAGCAGCAGTGCAATGCCGATGAATGTCAGCGGATCGGTCGCGCTCACGCCAAACAGCAGGCTGCGCAGCAGTCGCATGCCGCCGAATGCTGCGACCAGTCCGATGCACACGCCCGGCAGCACGAGGCGCATTCCCTGCCCGATCACCATTCGCAGAATGTCGCTGACGGTTGCGCCGAGCGCCATCCGAATGCCGATTTCGCGTGTCCGTCGCGCCACGCTGTAAGCCATCACGCCATACAACCCAATCGCCGCCAGCGCCAGCGCCAGCACGCCGAAGCCGCCCAGCACCGAAGCCGCAATGCGCGCTGGCAGCAGCGCAAAGCTCAATCGTTCGGATAATGTTTTCGCGCCTGCCACCGGCAGGTTCGGATCAAGCCGCTGCAATTCCTGGCGCACGGCGGCAATCAATGGCTGCGGCTCCATCGCGGCGCGCACGAGCAGCGACGTTGAACCCAGCGGCGACTGCCACAGCGGGCGATAGACAAAGGCGCGCGGGTCTTCGTTCAGGCCCGCGTATTTGCCGTCCTGCGCCACGCCCACGATTTCAAGCAGCGGCTGATTCGCGCCGCCCAGCCGGAAGCGTTGGTGCAGCGGGCTTTCATTCGGCCAGAAACGACGCGCAAATGTTTCATTGACGATCACCACACGCGGCGACTGTTCATTGTCCTGTTCAGTAAATTCGCGCCCCTGCACCAGGCGTGTTTGCATCGCGGCGAAATAGCCCGGCGTGATGCGGCTCGACATCGTGCGCGGCGTGTTCGGAGTGCGCTCCAGCGGCTGCCCTTCGATGAACACCGGCGTTGTTGAGAAATGCAGATCAACCGGAACCATGTCGGCAATGCCTGCGGCTTTGACGCCCGGCAATGCCCTCACGCGCTCAAGCAGACGCTTTTCGGCTTCGCGTCCCTGCGCTTCGCTGTAACCCTGCAACCGCAGATCAAACGAAACCTCAACGGTGTTGTTCGGCTCAAAGCCGAGCGACACGGTCTGTGCCTGCTGCAATGCGCGCACCATCAACCCGCCGCCAATCAGCAGCACCAGCGACAACGCGACCTGAAACACGATCAGACCGTTTTTCAGCCACGAACTGCGATACGTGCCGAACGAAGCTTCATCCTTCAATGCGCCGACCAGATCAGTCTTTGTCGCCTGCAAGGCGGGCAGCAGGCCAAACACCACGCCTGCGCCGATGGATAACAACAGCGTGAACAGCAGCACGCGATAATCCAGGTGAATCGCAAAATTCGCGGGCACATCCAGCGGTGGTTTGTAGGCGCCCGCCAGGCCTGTCAGCCACCACGCCAGCAGGCATCCGAGCGCGCCGCCGAGGCACGCCAGCAGCACGCTTTCAACCAGCAGTTGCTGCACCAGTCGCACACGCCCGGCACCGAGCGCCAGCCGCACCGCCATTTCGCGGCGTCGTTCAGTCGCCCGCGCCAGCAGCAGGTTCGCCAGATTCGCGCAGGCCAGCAGCAGCACCAGCCCGACCACCACCAGCAGCACGCTGACAAAGCCGATGACGGGTGCGCGCATGGTGCCGTTCATAAAACCGGGCGACGTGAGCAGCACGCGGCGTTCCTGATTGTTGTCAGGATATTCCCGCGCCAGTTGCGCCGCCACATTGTCAAGCGCCGCCTGCGCCTGCGCCCGCGTCACGCCCGGTTTCAGACTGCCCTGCACAAACAGATTCTCAGCGCCGCGTTTGTCGAGCCAGTCATCGCCCGCTTCAAGCTGCGCCTGCATCATCATCGGAAACCACATTTCAGGCGCGGCGATGATTTCAGTGCCGCTGAAGCCCTGCGGCGCAACACCGATGATCGTGAATTTGCGCCCGTTCACCAGCACGTCCCTGCCAGTCACTGTCGGCGCACCGCCAAAACGCCGCTGCCAGCACTGATAGCTGATCACAGCCACCGGATGCGCCCCGCGCGCGCGATCATCATCCGCTGAAATCAGGCGTCCGAGCGCAGGCTTCAATCCCAGCACATCAAAGTAATTCCCGGTCACCGTGTAGCCCCACAGCCGTTCACTGATGCCGTCGTGACTCAGGCTGAGCGGCGCAAAGCGATAAGCAATGAGGCCGGAAAAAACTTCGGTGCGGTCGCGGAAGTCCTGATAGTTGGGATAAGAAAACGTCGGAAACATGCGCCCCGAAGCTGAATTGCTGAGCGCGACAAACCGTTCCGGCTGCGCAATCGGCAACGGGCGCAGCAGAGCCGTATTGAGCAGGCTGAAAATCGCCGTATTCGCGCCAATGCCCAGGGCCAGCGTCAGCACGGCAATCAGCGTAAAACCAGGCTGCTGGCGCAGGCGGCGCGCGCTGTAGCGTAAATCCTGCCAGAGATCAGTAATCATCATTCTCCTCCGATTTGTGCCAGGCACGATGGGTTCAGCAGATGCTCCTTGTTCGAGGCGGCGCAGTTCGCGTGTCAGCAG
Source organism: Blastocatellia bacterium (assembly GCA_046331565.1). Classification (GTDB taxonomy): domain Bacteria; phylum Acidobacteriota; class Blastocatellia; order RBC074; family RBC074; genus DASRDU01. The sequence continues at coordinate 409,010 of JAXLQP010000001.1, read as the reverse complement.
TTCGCTGCCGTTCAATTCCGCCAGCGTTTGCCGGACAGCTTCCGCAGGTGTTGTCCCGCACAGCAGCAATTCTTCATGGACTGCTTCAAGGTGCTGCGCCAGTTCTTCAGCGATGGCGTTCTCGCGTGTCGGCGCAAGGCGCAGCCCGGCCAGTCGCGCGCGGATTTCGGCGTTCCAGTCAGGCATTGTCGAGTCCGGTAATCTGATTGATGGCGGCAACGAAGGATTGCCAGACACTGCGCTGCGCTTTCAGCACGCGCCGGCCTTCCTTCGTGATTTTGTAACAGCGCCGTCGCTTCTGCCCCGGCTTTTCGACCCAGCGACCTTCGATCCAGCCGCGTTTTTCCAGCCGGTAAAGCAGCGGGTAGAGCGAGGCGACATTGAATTTCAGCGCGCCTCCCGAACGAGTCTCGATCATTTTGCTGATTTCGTAGCCGTGCCGGGCGCGGGTTTCGACCAGGGAAAGAATCAGCAGCTCCGCGCTGCCCTTCTTCAACTCACGGTCAAGCATTGGCAATGTCATATGTGGCATAGCCATATACTATGGAGTCGGTTGCGCGCCGTCAAGCGCACGCCGCCGAAAGCCGTCCTGACAGCAGTTTTGGGCAGTCAGTGCTGGTCAGGAATTTTCCTCCACGAAGCAACACGAAGATTCACGAAGTGAAACAACAACCTTTTGATCTTTCTTCGTGCTGTTTCGTGTGGCTTCGTGGAAGAATCCTTTCCAGGTTCCAAAGTCTGAATGTGCCGGGCACGAATGCGGCGACAGTCTGCCGCAGCCTGGTCAAACCGGATTGTTTGTTTTCGAAAGTGAATGTTTTATACTGCGCCCGCTCCGAAAAAGCACAGCTCAGCATCAGCCAGGGAGGGACTTGCAGCTATGCCTGTCCGAAATAAACTGAATCCCGGTCAGCCCGGCACACAGAGACTGCTCGCAGAACACGCTTCGCGCCTGCTGTGCGTGCATTACCATTGCGACCCGGCCAGGCCGACCAGCGTCAACCCCCTGGAGACTGTGGTTGAGGAATCAGACCGCAAACCGCGCCCGCGTCGCCTCAGACCGGAGCAGTTTGTCGCCCTCCGCATCGGCTGGAAAGAAGATGCCCTGCCACAACAGGTCAGGCAGGCTGGTGGCAGAGGGAATGCCAGGCGGCGGCTTTGGGAAATCCGTGACGACAAGACACTGGCGCTCGGACCTGAGGACCGGATCGAAGAAATGCATCTATTAGCAGATGACAGAAAAGCATCTGCTAATAGATGACAGCATCTGCTAATAGATACATGTATCTACTATTGGATACATCAGTCATCCATCTAATTCATGTTCGGCCTCGTATGGTTCAGCGACCGCAGCTTTCGCACACAATCAATCCAACGTCTTCAATGCAGCTTCCAGGTATTACCTCTAAACTCAGCCACCGGCACTTTCGCTCGATTCTGAAGGCGGGCGCTGTCTTGACCATTTTGGGTTGGCTTGTTTATTCCTGCGTGCCCGTTCCTGAACAGGAGTATTCTTCAAGTCGGTGGCAAAACAGCGGCGCAACGATCCGTGGCGCAATGGTCCGCGATCTCATCGCGCGGCAAACGCTGATTGGAAAGACAGAGAATCAGATAATCGAAATTCTTGGTAAGCCGGACGGAGTCGTATCCGAACAGAATTGCCTTACCTACGCGATCAAGCCGAACCTGCGCTGCTCGCTCGTTTGGAATTGTGATCTTCTGGTTTATCTGGACAAACAGACAAGAACAGTTATTGCTGTTGCGAAAACCGATTGATGAGGCCGAACCGGCGTTGCACGCGGAGCCGCACCATCAAGGCAAGCACCTGACCCTGAGGCAACAGGCGCGGCCCGGTGAACTTGTCGTTCGACAGCTTCGCGTTACGAGAATGCACTTGAGAAATACTTGATGGCAGTCAGTGAAATCTTTGAACTCGGTGAACTTTTTGACTGGCTTATAAATGGTCTGGCTGGTTGGCGTTACTTATTTTCACGATCTTATCGCCAACAGCTTCATCAACAATGGTCACGCCAATCTCGCTGGAGAGTAGTTGGTGATGTGACTTGGAAGAGCATCACTTTTCTCTTTACGTTATTTCTAATTAGCATCATTGGGTTCATCCTCATTGAGGTGGCACGATGACGCGATATTTACGTCTGACAATTGGTGGGCTGGCACTTTTACTTGGGGGCATCGCACTGCCCTTTGAACTGTTGGCATTGATTGATCCAGTGGGAACCAAAATGTCTGATGACGGTGATCCATTTGGGCCTCCACCTGGCTGGCAACAGCACGCCATCTATTTGACCGTGATCGGTTGTTTGTTTTTACTTGGGTTTGTTCTTCTCCATCGGAAAACATCTAAACCCAAATAAAGACCGTCGAACATCCATTGCACCGGAGCGCGCCCCTCGTCGCGTCCGTATTCCAGCGTCACAGGGGCGCGCCCGGTGAACGTGGTGTTCGGCAATACCTGACCACGCAAACAGAATGAATCGGAAAGTAAGAATAATCAGGCTAATTATCCTCTCAATATTTTCGATCCCTGTGTTGGGACAGGCGGCAATTGACTACAGGCCATTCAATTCACTTACGGAATATCAGGAAACGATTGCTACGATAAAAGATTTTCTCCGCTACCATGGAAAACAAAAGACGAATATTTTTTACATTGCCAAACTAAAACAAGACCCCAAAAAAACAGACAGCAAAGAATATCTTTATGCTTATTGGCCGAGGGCAAAATCAATTATGATTTTGGGGCACTTTGTTCCGGCAGCGAAAAATGACAAATATAATTGGGTGTCTCGCAAAGCAGTCATCAATTTACGGACAGATGTTGTCCCAACGGAAGACGACATCGGCAACAGCAGCTACTTGGTTGATAAACTTTGGGTTGATTACATTATTACGGGTTGTCGGAAAGGGCGAAAAATAGTTCTGAAGAAACCTTGAAAACATGCCGAACATTCATTGCACCGGAGCGTGGCCGTCAGCGCGTCTCCTTTTCACGGTCACACGGCCACGCCCGGTGAACGTGTTGTTCGGTAGTTCCCAACGAAAGCGGTCTGTCGCAAGGAAAAGTGAACCAGACCAAACAACGGAAAGGGCTTGGTGACCACGGAAAGAATTGGCTCACCAAACCAAACGAAATGTTTTTGACGACGACCATCAATGACTTTGACGCTCAACAAATAACCGGCTGAGACCCAACACAACGTAAAATCTCTCAGCCCCAAACGACGTAACTGACAACGGTTTCCCTTTGGTCTCAACAGCCAAAACCAGAGAACAACGGAAAACCAAACGGAAAAATAAAATCATCTTTCGAGCACGTATCCTCGACATTGATACGTTTCCTGACCAAACGGAGTGACCTTCGGTTTTGGTCAAAGGTCTTTGTCGGTCAGGCTGTCTAAAAACCAACCTGACATCGAAAACGGTTTGTCGCTGACGGTTGCCAAAACCAAAAGACATACCGAACAATTATTGCACCGGAGCGCGCCCGTCGTGGCGTCTCCTTTTGACGGTTCCAGGGGCGCGCCCGGTGAACGCGATGTTAGGTCACCGAAAGAAAATCGGCGCGTGAAAGGTTGTGGTTGCGAACGGATGCGAGGGAATCGGAAGGAAGTTCAGGATTCTTCAGAAGACACGCTCCGCGTCGGTAACACCGCCCGTTTCACCGTACCGATGCAAGTCGGGAACGGAAAGAAGAAAGACGGATGCGGAAGGAAGATTCTACTTTCCAGAAGCTGCGCGTGTCGGAAATCGACTGTGACAAAACGTTGACCTAACATTTATTGCACCGGAGCGCGCGCGTCAGGGCGTCTGTTGGGAACGGCCACAGCGCGCGCCCGGTGAACGAGTTGTTGGGTTGATTTCGTGACTTCAAATGCTCTTGCCTGTGAAACAACAGAATCTACTAAAGCTGATGATGTTTTTCTTGTTCGTCACAAACACAGGCTTCAATTTGGCACAACCTGTCGTCACGGCTCGTTTCGGCGGGGAATGTCAGGGCGAAAAGATTCTGATTTCAAAACCCCTGTCCAAATTGATTCAGGGACAAAAACTGAGAACCGAAATATCGTGTAATGATAGCTCTTGTGACGATGTGTTTGTTCATGACCTCAACGGGGACAAACGACCAGAATATTTTATCCGCCTTAATTGTGGTGCAACGGGCAATTGTACTTGGGGTGTATTTTCTGATCGGCCTGCCAAAATGCAGGGACAATTTTCAGCTTGGTTCTTTTACCTTCATAAAACCAAAGATCGCTGGGCGAGGATTTCGACTTACACTCGAATTGGTGGCGATAGCGGTGTCATTGGCAAACTAACATATCATCAGGGTCAATATCGTGTGCAATCCAAACGGGTAGAAAATGGCACATTTAATAACCCACAGCCTTACTTGAAAAAAATGGGGGTTCCTAAATGCAATTGATTGCTGTGAAAGTATAACCCAACATCCATTGCACCGGAGCGTGGCCGTCCGGGCGATTTGTAGTGACGGTCACACGGCCACGCCCGGTGAACGTATTGTTGGGCTTTATCCCTGCGAATCAGCGATACAAATGAGAATGAAATTGTTTTTGATCCTCCCCATAGTAATCGGCGTTAATTTAGACCAGGGGCGTTTTGTGCAGGCAAGCCTACTTCAAAAAGAGAGTCATCAGAAAACCTTGTCAAAAAGCACATCTGGGCAATTCGCCACGAAGCTTGTTGCCCGTTGGCATGAAACACTTGATGTGAAAACACTATTCACTGAACAGGGCGTGCAATCAGCTTTACTCAAAACGGAAAGCGCAAAAGCTTTTCAAGGGTACTACCAATTTGTTTATGGGCTGGCTGACGATGAAAAATTTGCCCCTGATGTAGACGAGGCTTTAATGCGAGAGGGTTTATACGCTTTTCTCAATAATCTTTCCTTGCAGGCAGAGATAATGCTTGCCCATTCTGTTTCCCTGGAAGAGGTCTTTGAAGAACCGGTAGAGATAAAAAAGGCAACGGAAAATCTTGCTGCCGTGGGGTGTAAAGGAACGATCAATAGACAATGTCTTGATTCGTATATCGCGGCTGCCAACAAACTCTCTGATTTACGCCGCCAGTTATTGCCGAAAGAGATTTTTCAGACGGCAAAATACCTGAGAAATCAGCGTCAGGTGCAGCAAGTACAAAAACAGACATTTGGAAAAGGTTCTTTGCCACTACAGAATTTACCCACGACAGTGAAACAAGAGCGGTTTTTACAGGGTGTGTTCGATTTTGTTTTTGTCGAGGAAAGCAGCGAGCGTAGGCTTTACACAATACTTTTTGATCCGTGAAACAGCCCAACATTCATTGCACCGGAGCGCGCCCCACGTCGCGTCTGTAATTGACGGTCACAGGGGCGCGCCCGGTGAACGAGTTGTTAGGTCTTTGTGATAAACCGAAGCGGACAAGCAAACGAAGAATGAGGACAAATATTTCTTTCCAAGAAGCGACCAGACAACTACGGGCTTTTCTCCAAACAGAAAAACGCCCTTATCTGATCCGCTGGGTTTTTCGGGATGACCTGCTGATGTACAAACGAAATATTTTGCTGCGCTGGCCTTTACCAGAAAATAACGAACCACAGGCCGAAGCCTTATTTTATCGAGGGCAGAAAAAAGAACTTGGACTGGCATTGGAAATTCTTGGTTTTGATGAAACCACTGCTTATGCCTATGTTCTTGTTCCTGAAGATAGCCTGGCGGCAGAGGCACTGATGATGACTTCCTTAAAATTCAGCTTTGTAACTGACCAACGGAACATCATCAAAATCAAAACCAGGTTACTTTGGCAACTGGTCAAAAGACTGTTACGTGACAAACCGGACTTTACGTGGGCAGATTTCGTGCCGCTCCGAAATCCGACCTAACATCCATTGCACCGGAGCGCGCCCGTTGTGGCGTCCGTAATGAGCGTCTTCAGGGGCGCGCCCGGTGAACGGGTTGTCCGGTGGCATGGTGATGAAAAGTAGTGCATAGCTCATTTGATAAAGTGTGACACTAAGCAATGTGCTCATCTCAAAAGGATGCTATTTAGTCCATATCACATTTCTCAAAGGAGTATAGCCTCATGAAATGGCAATCAAAGCTTGTTTATGTTCTGCTCTTCGGCACTATCGTAATAGCGAGCGTTAAGCCTTTTTCTCTGCAGAAAAACGATAATCAAGGTTATTGGATTGACCCTGCGACAGGGCTGATGTGGGCGGGGAAGGATAATAATCGAGATGTGAGGTGGTATAAGGCAAAGAGATATTGTCGTAACCTGCGTCTAGGTGGTTACTCAGACTGGCGACTGGCGGCGATTGAAGAGTTGGAAGGCATATATGACGAGACATCAAACGCCCCGGGGCTGGGAGCGGGCAAGGACGGCAAACAGCCTTGGCAATGGCATGTAAAGGGAAACTTATTTCTGACAGGAGAGCCGTGGAGCGGCACTCAGATTATGGATGAACGTGGGAAACCTAACGGTTTCGTATGGTACTTCGACTTTTGGAACAAGTATAAGGGCAAAGACGACGCTACTTTTCTCGGCGAGTTCCACCGTGCATTGTGTGTGCGCAGTTCCAAGTAAGAGCGCGCAAATTCCACATCATACGGCTCAGATGGCACCGAACAATCATTGTACCGGAGCGTGGCCGTCACAGCGTCTGTAAATCAGGCTTACACGGCCACGCCTAGTGTGAACGTATTGTTAGCCCCTGCCAGTATCGCGCGAGTAATAATGACTGCGCTTGATCCAGCAAAATAAGTAACGCGATTTAGGTAAGTGAACGATGATTAATTGGATAGGTATAAAAATCCATCAATTAATGAAATGGTTTCGTGGCAATTGCAAGTACGAGATTCCAACTGCATCCAGCAACCAGCAGTCTATTCCGAAAAGTGGGGTCGTGCCGATTCCACTCCCGCTCCAAGACTTATTGTGGGTCGAAACAAATTTACTGAAATTGAACCAAAAGTTAATTGGATCAGATTACCCTGAGTATATGCTCGATTTCCTTCAACCCCTTCCGCGAAATCTCCTGCTCAATGATGTTGTAACAACCAATGTCGTAACCGATGCTGTTAAGGAGCTCGTAAAACAAACTTCAAGGCGCATAGGCAAATGGGAAATTCCCGTTAGAAAGCCAAGAGTGGAATTTACTCCCTTTCTGCTAAATGGCGAGCCGGGCCACATAGAATTTGATGACAATGAGACAATTATTCGAATCAAAGCAAGCTATGCGGATGACCACTTCCCTTTGGCGGCGATCCTGTCTCACGAACTCGCACACTTCATTATAGATCATAATGACGTATCTCAATCTGACAGATTGGAACAAGAGAGGCTTACCGATCTATTTGTTTTCAGATCTGGTTTGGGGCTTATCAGACTTCAGGGAATTCTCACCGAGAAAATCACTGGGCAATATAAGATTGAAGAAAAACTGGGCTATCTTTCAGTTGAAACTATGGCATACGCTCATGTCAGGTGTGCCGCGCAGCATGGCGTTGCTGCAAGTGATATGGAAAGAACATTAGCGGGTCCAGCACAGCGAGCCGTCAGGAGAGTAATAGACTTTTTAACGATTCACAGCGAGAATGGATTTAAGGGAAAGTTATCGGAAGTGGTCTTATGTCCCAACCAGCATATACTTCGAATCCCTCCGAAACGTAATGGCCTGCATATACGCTGTCCCAAGTGTGGATGGCAGAATGAGCTTTGGCTAGACAGGAAAGCTCTCTTATCTTCTTTGATAGAACGTGGTACACAGGAATTTGAAACTGGGAAGTTAGAGATGGCGCTAAAGTACTTTCGTGAGGCTCAAGCAGTGGACAGCCTATATGCAATGTCTTATTGCTGGGCAGCGCGTTGTCTCGAAAGAAGAGGAGAGTATCAGGACGCTATACGGGAAATCCGAAAGATTCTTGTTAAGCGGCCAGAAGATACTGTTGCACAAAACGAGATGAGAAGGTTACTCAACAGATGATATATCTACCGTAAGCCCAAACAGGTCTACCGATGCGTTGCAACGGAGACCTTGAGGCAATGTTCTTATGACTCTTTGTGAGGTCGTTCGCGGCCTCGGTGAACAAATTGTTACCCAACTGATCATCCGCTTTTCATTCATCCTTCATCATTCATCACTCATCATTCCGTCCTCAGCGCCACCAGCGGATCAACCTTTGTCGCGCGGCGCGCCGGAATCCAGCAGGCCACGAGCGCCGTTACAGTCAGCAGCAGCACAATCGTCAGGTAAGTCAGCGGGTCTGCAGCCTGCACGCCGAACAGCAGCCCGCTCATCAGGCGCATCAGCCCGAATGATGCGGCCAGCCCGAAAACGATGCCTGCCAGGGCCAGCTTCATGCCCTGCCTGATGACCATCTGCCTGACATCGCGCTGCTGTGCGCCGAGCGCCATCCGAATGCCGATTTCAGGCGTGCGCTGCGCCACCGTGTAACTCATCACGCCGTAAATTCCCGTTGCCGCCAGCAGCAGCCCAAGCGCCGCAAACATGCCGAACAATCCGGCATTGACGCGCTGCGGAGCGACGGCTTCGGCCAGCACTTCTTCGAGCGTGTGAATGCCATAGAGCGGCAGCGTCGGATCCTGTTCAGCCATCACCTGCCGGATGGCCGCCGTCATCGCGTGCGGCTCAGTGCTGGTGCGCACGACAAAATAAGTCGGCGTGAAATGCCTGACGATGCGCAGCAGTTTGTCCGGCGTTTGCGCCAGCGGCACATAAACCATCGGCGGCGCGGGCTGATCGAGGCTGCGTTGTTTCACGTCACCGACCACGCCGACCACCTGGCGCGGCAGGTCGCCCAGGTTGCGCCCGATGCTGAAGCGCTGCTGATAAACGTCTTTGCTGCTCAAAAACCGGCGCACAAACGCTTCGTTGACGATGACCACCGGAGCATTGCCCGTTTTGTCAGTCTCGGCAAACACGCGGCCCTGACGAAGCGGAATTTTCAGGGCATTGAAATAATCGGGCGTCACCAGCCGCACCTGCACGCTCTGCGCCTGATCCGGCTGATCGCTCAGAAACACGGGCATATTGAACTGCCATTTCAGCGGCAGGATGTTGGTGACCGCCGCTGCCTCAATGCCCGGCAACGCGCTCAGGCGTTCGAGCGCGCGATGATAAAAGGCCGAAGTCTTTGCTGACGTATCGTAACGGCTGCCATTGGGTTCAATCTGCAACGTCAGCACATTGCGCGAGTCAAAGCCTGTCGCTTCGCGCGATAAATTCACCAGCGTTCGCACCAGCAGCCCGCAACCTGTCAGCAGCACCAGCGACAACGCGATTTCTGCCATGACCAGCACATTACGTAATCGCCCGCGTTCAGTGCCGCCCTTGCCCGCGCCTTCCTTCAAAGTTGAATTGAGGTCGAGCCGCCGCGCCTGCCACGCCGGAGCCAGGCCAAAAAGCAACCCCGTCACCACTGAAGCCAGCAGCGCAAAACCGAGCACGCGCCAGTCAAAACCGATTTCACCGGCGCGCGGCAGATCGCCCTGCGCCAGCAATCCCGCCAGCAGGTCAGTTCCCCACACTGCCAGCAGCACACCGCCTGCCCCGCCAGTCAGAGACAGCACCAGGCCTTCGCATAAAAGTTGTCGCATCACGCGCCAGTTGCCTGCGCCCAGCGCCTGGCGAATGACAAATTCCCTTTGCCGGGCAGCGGCCCGGGTCAGTTGCAGGTTGGCCACATTCGCGCACGCAATCAGCAGCAGCACCAGCACCGCACCGAGCAGCAGCCACAACAACCGCGCACTGTCGCCCGTCAGCATCTGCTGATATGACCGCACGCCGACCGATTCATTTTTCAGCATCTGCCCCGGAAAGGCCGCGCGGTACTGTTCGGCAATCAGTTTCATTTCGGCCTGCGCCTCGCTGATCGTCACGCCTGGTTTCAGGCGTCCCACGACTTCAGAGTTCGGGTCGTAATTGGCCGTCGGAACGGCGCGCAGCGGCTGATAGAGATCAATTCTGTCCTGATATTTGAAGCCCGGCGGCATCACGCCGATGATCGTCAGCGGCTGATCATTGAAGCTCAGCGTGCGACCGATCACCGCCGGATCAGCATTGAATGACCGTCGCCACAATTCATCGCTGATGATGGCCACGCGCTCGCCGCCCGGCTGATCGTCAGCCGCCGTGAACGCGCGCCCGAACGCCGGTTGCACCCGCAGCACCCTGAAAAAATCCGCCGAAACGCGCAGCCCGTTGACGTATTCTGGCTCTTTGCCTCCGGTCAGGTTTCCGTTCGCGCCGCCGAAACTCGCCGTCGCCATCAGGGCTTCAAACGACTGTGCGTGTTCGCGCCAGTAAAGAAACTTCGGCTCACCCGCCGCTTCGAGGTCGCCGCCATACTGCTGCCCGACCCACACCAGCCGGTCAGATTCCGACCAGACCAGCGGACGCAGCAGCACCGCATTAACGACACTGAAAATCGCCGTCGTCGCGCCAATCCCCAGCGCCAGCGTCAGCACGCCAATCAACGTAAAGCCGGGCTGCTTGAGCAGCATGCGCAACCCGTACCGGATGTCCTGCCACAATGTCCCCATCGCAACCTCCGCAAACATTTTCAGGGCAGCATCGCCACCCGCCGTTTCAATTGCCAGCCTGAACAGCAAAACCTGTCAATCACCGTGCCAGCAACCTCACCTGCCGCGACAATGAAACCACTCGACTTGCCAGCGTGCCAGCCGCAGCCGGTGTTCGCTTGTGGGACTGTCCGTTCCCAAAAGCGGATCACAAGCCCTTTGTGAAGTGAAAACGCAGGTCAGAGCTTACAGCAGTTCCCGGTGGCGTGAGTAGTCCCGCAGCGTGTGAAGTGCGGCAGCCCGGTGCCGCTTTGGAATACGCTGCGAACAGTGGCCGTCACTGAAAAACTGTAAACCTGAGCGTGGCCGTTGAGCAGTGCGTAAATCAGTGTCGCACGGCCCGGTGAACGAATTGTCGGGAGTCTCGCCGGGATACCTTACGCACGCCAGAACGTGGCCGCAGGGTCAGCCTGTGGTATTCTGGCCGGGCGTCATAACAGCAATCAGGTTCGTCGCCTCGAAGACCATCACTTCTTACGCATGGCAGCCTTCCGTGTTTTCAGCGTGTGGGCAGACCTGGATCGGATTTCATTCGCATATCCGGGATGTGTTGCGCGATTTGCCAGAATCGCGCGGCACCCGCAACCGGCTCCTGGCGTGAACTGCGCGATTCTGGCAAATCGCGCAACACAGGCTGTTACTGAGCAGCTTTCATTCATCAACTGATCTTCCGCCTTTTATTCATCATTCATCACTCCATCCGCAGCGCAATCATCGGATCAACTTTCGTCGCCCGCCACGCCGGAATCCAGCAGGCGGCGAGCGCGACCAGCAGCAGCAGCAGCGCAATCACGGCAAAGGTCGCCGGATCGGTTGCGCTCACGCCAAAAAGCAGCGTCCTGAGCCAGCGCGTCAGGATCACTGCGCCACTCAGTCCAAGCACTGTGCCTGTTGCAGCCAGTTTTGCCCCCTGCCCGACGATCAGGGTCAGAACGTCCGGCGTGCGTGCGCCGAGCGCCATCCGCACGCCGATTTCGTGGGTGCGCTGCGTCACGACATAAGCGATCACGCCGTAAATGCCGCTCGCCGCCAGCGCCAGCGCGACTGCCGCAAAAGCGCCGAGCAGCAGCAGATTGAAGCGGCTTTCGGCCAGCGACAGCGCCAGCACTTCATTCATCGAACGAACTTTGTTCAGCGGCAGTTGCGCATCCAGCTTCCAGACGGCCTGTTTGACGACATCGGCAAAGCGCGCCGGTTCGCCCTGCGTGCGAATGGTCAGGCCCATCCAGCGTTTCCAGGCGCGGCCCGATTGCGAATAGGGCGTGTACAGCGCGGGTTCTTCGGGAATGTTCAGACCGAAATGTTTGATGTCGCCCGCAACACCGACAATGGTGATCCATTTGATCTGATCGTCACGCGCCCATCCCACACGCCTGCCGATGGGGTCTTCATTCGGGAAGTAACGATTCACCAGCGTCTGATTGACGACGCCCACGAGCGGCGCGTTTTCATTGTCCTGGGCGGTGAAAGCGCGCCCGGACAGCAGCGGGATTTGCATGATGCGGAAGTAATCGCCCTCAACGCTGCGCGTCTGCACTTCGGGTTCATCGCCCTGTTTGAGCTGCCAGCCTTCGCGCGTGAAATCGTGACTGAGCCAGTCGCCGCTGAGCGGCACTTCGCTGACCATTGCCGCCTGAATGCCCGGCACAGTGCTGAGCGATTCAAGCAGCGCACGACGGAATTGCGTCTGCTTCTCAATCTCGCGGTAACGCGCTTCGGGCAGTTCCAGCCGCAGCGTCAGCAGGTTGTTCGGATTGAAGCCCGGCTGAATGGTGCGCAATTGCCAGAAGCTTTTGATCAGCAGGCCCGCGCCCGCCAGCAATATCAGCGCCAGCGCCAGTTCAGCCACAACCAGGGCGCTGCGCAACCGATGCCGCGCGCCGCTCACCGTTCCGCGCCCGCCTTCCCTGAGCGCCGCGCTCACATTCAACCGCGTCGCCAGCCAGGCCGGAGCCAGGCCAAACACAATTCCCGTCAGCAGCGAAACCGCCAGCGCAAAAACGAACACGCGGCCATCCAGTCGAATGCTTTCCAGACGCGGCAGGCTGGCAGGCTTGAGCGCCACCAGCGATTCAACTCCCCACCACGCCAGCAGCACGCCCGCCGCGCCGCCCAGACAGGCCAGCAGCGCACTTTCGGTCAGCAACTGGCGCAGCAGACGCCACCGCCCCGCGCCCATCGTCTGGCGAATGATCAGTTCCTGATCGCGCACTGCCCCGCGCGCCAGCAGCAGATTGGCAAAGTTGGCGCAGGCAATCAGCAGCACCAGTCCGACCGCGCCAAACAATACCCACAACGCCGTGCGCGATTCACCGACGATGCGATCTTTAAGCGGCATCAGAATTGTGCGCCGGTTCCTGTTCTCTGCCGGGTATGCTTCAGCCAGACGTTTGTCGAGTACTTCCATTTCAGCGGCGGCCTGCGCCAGTGTGACGCCGGGCCTGAGCCGATAATACGTGTGCAGGTAATGCACGCCGCGATAAGCCGAACCCAGCGGATCGCCTGCGTGAATCGGCAACCACAGCGCCGAATCATCGCGCGGCGATTTGAATCCGGCGGGCATCACGCCAACGACGGCGTAGCTGTTGCCGCTGAGCGTCAGCGACTGGCCGATGATGCCGGGGTTCGCGCCAAACTGCTGCTGCCAGATTTCGTGGCCCAGCACAACGACACGCGCGCCACCCGGCTTGTCATCATTTTCATTCAGGGTGCGCCCCAGAGCCGCACTGACACCCAGCACAGCGAAATAACTGCCCGTGACCAGGCCAGCCGAAATCTGCACCGGTTCAGCGCCGCCCGTGTAATCAAGCGGGCGTCTGTTGATACCCGCAACGCCGCTGTAAGACCGGCTCCACGCCCGCAAATCATCCAGATCGAGTACTGACTGATTCGAGCGCGCAGTAATCAACTGCTCCGGTTCACGGTAAGGCAGCGGCATCAGCAGCACCGCATTAACGACACTGAAAATCGCCGTATTCGCGCCAATCCCAAGCGCCAGCGTCAGCACCGCAATCAAAGTAAAACCGGGCCGTTTGAGCAGCATGCGCAACCCGTACCGGATGTCCTGCCACAATATCGCCATCGCAACCTCCGCAGTCACTGGCCGGGCAGTCGCGCCACCCGCCGTTTTACTTTCCTGCCTCAGCAGCAGTGCCTGTCAATCACCGTGCCAGCGCCCTCACCCGCCCCGGCTGTGAAATCACTCAACTTGCAAACACCACACCGGCAGCAGGTGTTCGCTTGTGGGACTGCCACATCCCAAAAGCGGAGAACGATCTGTTCCTGAAAGTGAAAGCACAGGTGAGTGAACAAGCCGGGAAATTTGTCTTGCGCCAGTGAACGATCTATACTGCGCCCGCTCCGAAAAAGCACAACTCAGCATCAGCCAGGGAGGGACTTGCAGCCATGCCTGTCCAAAAGAAACTGAATCCCGGTCAGCCCGGCACACAGAAACTGCTCGCACTGTACGTTTCGCGCCGCTTGTGCGTGCATGACCATTGCGACCCGGCCAGGCAGACCAGCGTCAAAACCCTGGAGACTGTGGTTGAGGAATCAGACCGCAAACCGCGCCCGCGTCGCCTCAAAGCGGAGCAGCTTGTCGCCCTCCGCATCGGCTGGAAAGAAGATGCCCTGCCACAACAGGTCAGGCAGGCTGGTGGCAGATGGAATGCCAGGCGGCGGCTTTGGGAAATCCGTGACGACAAAACACTGGCGCTCGGACCTGAGGACCGGATCGAAGAAATGCATCTATTAGCAGATGACAGAAAAGCATCTGCTAATAGATAAAAGCATCTGCTAATAGATACATGTATCTACTATTGGATACATCAGTCATCCATCTAATTCATGTTCGGCGTCTATGCGCTTTGATCTTTATATGCAGAAGGCCATAAAACAAACTATTCAGCTTCTCTTACTGATTTTCATTGCTACGACGGTAAGAGCGCAAAGCCGGACTGAATATTGCCAGGTGGACGCCTATTGGTGGCATAAGGAAACAGGGATGGGGTCCGGCTATATGATTGTTGATACCTTTGCTGTACGAGTGGGCGCTGACCCTTTAGTCAAAACATTGGATTATTATGACACGGGCCTAAAAATAACCATTGGGATAAAATTTCAATACGAGAAAGATAGAATCAGAGGAACTCCAACTTCTATTGAACAAGCCATCATGGTTTCTAAATTAAAGCCCCAAGACATATTTGAGGATGAAAATAGTTCTCTCACAGCCGGAAGCTATCAGAAGAAATGGCGAGGGCAAAGTGTGATTAAAAAGCTCAACTATGATCATCGGCTTTACACCTTTTCATTATCTTGTGGAGGAAGAATAAAACTCGTCAAACGCTGACGACGCCGAACAACCCGTTGCAGCGGAGTGCGCGAAGCGCGGTTTGCATCGTCCTTTTGATGGCCGTTCGCGCACCCGCTAAACGGGAGCGTTCGGCAGCTAACGGTATCCGATGTGGTTCAAATCTGAATGCGAAAGTTTGTAATTCTCGTCCCACTTATTATTTTGTGCTGGCCGACGTTCAATAAAGTGGCGGCACAAACAAACTCATTTCCGAAAGTCGTAGATAGTGCGCCATCCATTTTAGGCGAAATCCAAATTGTTCAGCTTGACGACACAAAAAGCGAAATTCGTCTGAATCGTCGAGTGATCTTAAAAATCAATGACCAAACTGGCACAAAAACGGGTGGGCAAATGTATTCTGAAAATCCATTATTACCCACTTCAATTAACGATGTCATTCATCAGAAAATAACTCCCTACGATGAAGTGGTCATCTTCCATAACGGTTATGGCACAGCGCACTGCGGCCCTGGCGTGGCATTTCTGGGGTTAAAAAAGAATGGCACTTATAAATTTTCTCGCCCCACGGGTTGGTGTACCGGCGGCAATGAAATAAAAGTGCAGACAGACTCCATCGAAATTCGTTCACAGGCTGATGTCCACAGTAGCGGATGTGGCTATTTACCGATTCTGGGCGGCAGATGGGTTTATAAAAAAGGGGTACTTTACACAAAGAAATACGTTCTTTTACCAGACCCTGTAAAAAACAGAAAACCATGTACCTGAAAAACTGCCGAACATCCATTGCACCGGAGCGCGCCCGTCGTGGCGTTTGCTTTTGACGGTCACAGGGGCGCGCCCGGTGAACGAGTTGTTAGGTATCCTTATTTCTATGCGAAAGTACGAAAGACGAGTGCTCGGATATTTTGATGAACAGGGCATCTATGTTTATCAGGCATTCAGCCCGGAAATTGTTGAGGTGGCTGCCAGTCTCGGTACGTTTGGAAAAGGCTTTGGGATGGATCGTATGACATGGATCAAGCCTTCGTTTGGTTGGATGCTGCATCGTTCCGGGTATGCGACCAAAACCCGACAGGAAGCGATTGCCCGCATCCATCTCAAACACGAAGGCTTTTTGACCATTCTGCAAGAGGCGGTTCCCAGCTCCTATAATCCTGTTCTCTACAGCACACAAGGCGATTGGGGCTTGGCCTTAAAAAAATCCGAGATTCGTTACCAATGGGACCCAGACCGAGATTTACGTGATTACAAACTCGATCATCGGGCGATCCAATTGGGGATTAGTGGGCAAATGGTTTATCGCTACGTGCGGGAATGGATCATTGGCATCGAAAATGTCACTCCCTTGGTACATGCCATCAAGGACGCCATTGCCAATAATAGGCACTTGCCAGAAGTACCTGACGAAAAGGAATATCCCGTTCCTATGGAAATCGCCCGTAAATTGGGTTACGACTTTGGTGATCCGACCGATACCTAACATCCATTGCACCGGAGCGTGGCCGTTCGGGCGATTTGTAGCGACGGTCACACGGCCACGCCCGGTGAACGTATTGTTAGACCTCTGAAGCGCCGTCGCCTAAGATGTGATTGTATGAAAACTGAAAGAACGAGAATGTCCCACTTGGTTTTTGCGATTGCCTTCGTGCTTACCATATCATCTGCAATCAATTCGCAAGCACAAAGCAACGCAGGAGCTTCTCTATCTATCACTGACGATGACAAAGCCCAGATTATCCACGCAGTGTTAATGGAAGAGTTGTCTTTATCCGACGAGGATCGAACAAGGATCATAAAGCCGAGCCCAACACGTACTGAGCCTTGTAAGGACTCAGCCTCACGCCGAACCGAATACATTTCGAGCAAGAACATCTCTGCCTCTCTGCTGCCGAAGTTAAACTGCATCAACTTCATCTTGCTTGGCCCGGAAGAACTCGAACGCAAGTCTCAAGAAGGAATACAGTATTTATCCTTTGATAGATTTGAGGTGAAAGGCTCAAAGGTCGAGGTTCGTTTGGCTACTGTTCATGCAAAAGGGAAGTTCTTTTCAACGACCGGCGTGATATATGAGTTTCGCAAAGTCTCAGGGAGATGGCGAGGCGAACAAGCAGGTGGCTATGCTTCCATGACCTAGTAACGAGGTCTAACAATGCGTTGCAGCGGAGGCCGCGAAGCGAGTCTCTTATGGTTTCTTCCATTTCCTCGCGCGGCCCCGCTGAACGCGGGCGTTAGACGGCTACACCAGCAGGACGAGCTATGAGTATCCTAATTTCACCAATAGTTATTCTCTTATTCGCCACAAGCGTTTTCGCGGATGGTGAAAGCTACAGTGCAAAGCAGTATTACTTGAGGCATAACATCATCTACATCAATAGCAACGTTCCGACCGTGTCTCCAGACCGGATTGTATTCACAAATGATTGCATTTGCTCGTTTGCTCCAAAGGTCTATGAAGGAAAGATACTCAACAGGTCTACACTTGTAGAAATAACCAGAGTCGGAAAAGAAAAAGGCTTTGCCAAAGTGATCTTCAGAGCCAAAGATCAAGAATATGCGGCTCTAATAAAGAATGATTCAGAGAAGAATTTCAAGAGAGCTTTTAGCCTGTTATTCAGTGAGCATAAGCCGCGCGAATGGAATTACAAAGACCCTCGCACAAAAAAGCAGCTGATCGAATACTATGGCTTTCCAATATCTATATGCAAAGAAGAAGATGTTGAGAGGTGGTTCTACATAATCGAATTCGTTGGTTTTTCACCTTACGGTGCTTATGATGGATTCTGCGTAACTGTAAAGAACGGGAAAGTAGTTGACCTAAGCGGCTACATATAGGGAGACGCCGTCTAACAATGTGTTCGACCGGAGCCGCCGAAGCGAACTTCACATCGTTCCCTGAGTGCTACGCGGCGGCCCGGTCAACACGAGCGTTCGACAGCTTCGCGCCACAGGAACCGAAAGTGTTGAAGAGTGAGCGATTCACAATCAGGTTTGATGATCTTGAAAATGGTTGGTTGACCGTCAGGATAAAACAGGGGAACGCGGAATATACGTTTTTTCCTTCGCACGTTCCTTATGACTCAATACGAGAACTGACTGACGGCTTGGGCAATTTATTACTGGGCGACACGCAGGCGACAGTACATTGGAACGACGAACCAATCGAACACGAATTTGTCTTTGACAAAACGGGAAATGAACTCTCCTTCCGGGTGTTACTCCTGAACGAAACAAGATTAGGCAAACAACCGGAGGAAGTCTTTGGCCTGCAAGGAACGCTTTACGAAATCATCCGTCCATTCTGGGTGGCGCTACGTGATCTGGAAACACGCTATCCGGCGGAAGAATATCAACGACGTTGGCGAGAACCGTTTCCGGTCAATGAAATGCGTGTGTTGACAGCACACTTTGAAAAACTCAAACGGGCACAGGTATAAATAAATGTTGTCGAACATCCATTGCACCGGAGCGTGGCCGTCAGCGCGTCTCCTTTTCACGATCACACGGCCACGCCCGGTGAACGAGTTGTTCGGCCCCTATCGGTAAACAGTGCCTTACGGATGAAATGAAGAAAATGGATTCCCGCTCAGAAACAAGTAGCTTATGAAAGAGCCAAATACGAAAAAGAAATATCGGCACTATACTTGCTTTCAGGACAGCAATACGCTGGCCCAATTCGCCTGTTTTCAATGTCGCAAAATATACAAGCGGAAAGTGCCTTATGACTGGACGATTCCACCAGAAAAAAACTGTCCTCAATGTCAGACAACCGTTTGGTTTACGGGAACGGCTTTCAAAGCACCACGACAAGAAGACCTCAAACAATGGCAGAAAGCGGAACTTCTGATCAAAAGCGGAATACTGTTTCATCCCAACTATGGCTACCGTCCGAAAGTGTTGCGAGAAGTGGCTCCATTTTTGAAACGGGCAAAAATAAAATCGGCTGGCGAAACACTATTGGCTCGCCTTACGAAAACAAAAACGTAAATGCAATTGCTTTACCAAAACAGGCCGAACATTTATTGCACCGGAGCGCGCCCCACAGGTCGTCCGCATTCGACGGTCACAGGGGCGCGCCCGGTGAACGAGTTGTTGGGCTATTTCCTGTGCGAGTCTCAATGATTACAAGGCTTTTTTATGGGATAACCTTTTTAGTGCTGTTTCCTTTGGCTGGAACGGCTGCTCCTAAGATCGTGCAATCACTAACTGTTGATTTTCCTGTCAATGGACGTGTTTTCGTGCAGGCAAGAGAATCTATTGGCAAATACCCCGAAATGCTTTTTGTGTCAGCAAATTCAGGTCAAGTCTTGCTACAGAAATCAATTCAAGACAAAGATAAATGGCTGATTCCCAGCTCAAATGATTCGGCTCCGCCTAATTTACGGTTTCGGGTTATTCGGTCAAAAGGGTTTGCCAGCCCATTAATTATGTCTGTTGGGGCTTACTACGGGGGATCAGATAACGCTTATTTTCTTACGGTTTTTGGCGAGGTTGATGGGAAAATTAAATGCCTGAACCAGCAACCCATTTTTGCCAATATTCAGGGAGGATACTATTTAGGTTTTCTGAATAGTCAGGTCGGCTATGGCCTTGCATGTTGGAATTTTATATGGGGCAAAGATATTGATGAATCTCACTACAGTAAGCATAGGTATGAGATCGAAATCTATCAATTTCACGACGGCAAATTTCAGCGAACGATACGCTCTGTGACAAAAAGAAAATATCAAGGAAATGGTGCGGAATCTTTGCGGGAAGTCAGAATAAAAGCATACGACCAAAGAAAAGGTGTGCCAAAAATAAAAGACAGTTTAGACTGCTGTTAATGCCCAACATTTATTGCACCGGAGCGTGGCCGTCAGGCGGTGCGTAAATCAGCGTCACACGGCCACGCCCGGTGAACGGGTTTTTAGGAGTATTTATGCATACGTATCAGGCCATTCTCACAGCTCTTGCACTTGCCTTTGGCTCTGTCTTCCCGGCGGCGTATGGGCAGGATATTAACCTTCTGCCCAGGTACGGTTTGCTGCCAAAGACGGAAGTGCAAAAGGAAATAGACGCAAAGTTCCTTGCCAGTATTGACGAAATGTACAAGGGAAACCGAAAGAAGGCCGCCAAAGATTTCTCCGCCCGTGGTTGGCAATATCTGATGCAGGGGAACTTTCCCGACGCAATGAGGCGCTTTAATCAGGCCTGGCTGCTTGATAATGCAAACGGCACCGCCTTGTGGGGAATGGCCGCAATCCAGGCTGCCGAGGAAAAATTTGATGAGTCTTTAAAGCTTTTTGCTGAAGCGGAAGCGATTGTTGGAGACGATCATAATTTTACGACTGACTATGCTAAGACACTTGCCATGGCGGGGACTCAAAAAAAGGATGATAAGCTTTTGAAGGATGCCTTTGCTCGGTTCGAGCGTGTTTACAAAAAGGCCCCGAAACACAAGATGAATCTACTAAACTGGGCAATAGCACTTTACTTCGCGGACAATTACGCTGAAGCCTGGAAGAAAGTCAAGCTGGCTGAGGCTGTACCGGGTGACCCAGAGTTCGCCCCGGAGTTCCTGGATATGCTTCAGCGCAAGATGCCTCGGCCACGATGAAAACTCTCCTGACATTTTTTGCACCGGGGCGCGCGCCACATCGCGTCCTTATTTGACGGTTACAGGGGCGCGCCTGGTGAACGTATTGTTAGATTGCTTAACGTGGATCGGGCATGAGAATCCGTCGGGTTATTATTTTGATAATCACGCTACTATTCTCGCAGGCTACGCTTGCTCAGCGGCAGCCCCCTTCTATTCGCTCAGTTGATTTTAGCAACTTCAAGTATCCAGGCAGTAAAGGCCTGTTCCCCACATCAGAGTATGAAACACAGAGCTTCACGCTAAACAAAGGGAAGTCAAAGGAGACACCGCAGCAGTATGGCATGACATTGATGGGAATAAACTATGGAGACGCCACAGGCGATGGTATTGCGGAGGCAATGATTGACCTGGTTGTTGAAACCGAAGGCACAGCGGTCGTAAATCACGTTTACATCTACACGCTCAGGGGTGGCAAGCCAGGATTTCTGTGGGGATTCGAGAGCGGTGATCGAGCGGAAGGCGGGTTGAAGAAGGTGTATGCTAAAGCTGGTCAATTAGTGGTGGAGCTTTATGGGCGAGGAACACAAATTGAAGGGGATCTTAACGGCACCGAAGCAACAGCCCTGTGTTGTCCGCGGTCCTTCACTCGCACACGCTACAAATGGCGAGGCAATCGCTTTCGGCAACAGGGCAGGATGGAAATCCTAACACTGCCTGAAAAGAGAGGGACAACATAAGGACGCAATCTAACAATGGCATCAACAGGAGCGCGCGAAGCGGATTTCTTAACGTGCCATTAGTGTTAGGCGCGCGCCCGGTTACGCCGACCGTTACCTAACTGGTCTACCGCTTTTTATTCATCCTTCATCATTCATCACTCATCATTCCATTCTCAGCGCCGTCATCGGATCAACCTTTGTCGCCCGTTGCGCCGGGATCCAGCAGGCCGCCAGCGCAATCAGCATCAGAAACAGCACGATTCCGGCAAATGTCAGCGGGTCGGTCGCGCTGACTCCGAACAGCAGCTTCGTCATCAGGCGCGTCAATGCCAATGCGGCCAGCAGGCCCAGCCCCGCGCCGGTCAGCGCCAGTTTCATGCCCTGCCACACCAGCAGTTTCAGCACGTCGCGGCGTCCGGCCCCCAGGGCCATGCGCAAACCGATTTCGTGCGTGCGTTGCGTGGCCGAATACGACAGTACACCGTACAGCCCCACCGCCGCCAGCGCCAGCGCCAGCGCGGCGAACAGGCCCATCAGTTGCAAATTGAAATGCGGTTGCCAGAGCGTGTCGGCCACGACCTGTTCCATACTCACGACTTCAGAAACAGGCAGGTTGCGGTCAATCTTCCTGACGGCTTCCGGGATGGCTTTGATCAGACTTTGCGGCGCGGCTGACGTGCGCACAACCAGAGTCATCGCCGTGAACGGCCCGGCAGTTCCCGCATAAAAGACCGGGTCCTGTTGAAAGGGCAGCCAGATTTCGTTTGTCGGCGCATCTGTCCAGCTTCCCTGCCTGACATCCCTGGCGACTCCGATGACGGTGAGCCATTGCACCGGATGCGTGCGGTCGCGCGGATCGTCCAGCGTCATTCGTTTGCCGATGGCGTCTCCTGACGGCCAGGACAATCGCGCCAGCGTTTCATTGATGATCACGACGTGCGGCGCATCCGGCGTGTCACGGTCGGTGAATTCGCGGCCTGCGCGCAACGGCACGCCCATCGTTTTGAAGTAATCCGGGCGGCAGACGCGGAAGGTGGCGACGATGTCCTGCCCGGCGGCTGGCAACTGGCGACCTTCGATGACGACTGCGGTTCCCCAGGTATCGCCAGCCAGCGGCAGATGATTGATCGCGCTCACGCCGGCAACGCCCGGCACACTGCTGAGCTGATCCATCAGCCGGCTGTAAAAGGCTTCGCGCGCCGGGCCGACGTATTGCGTCGCGCCAGCCAGCGAAACCGTCGCGGTCAGCAGGTTGCGCTGGTCAAAGCCGGGATCAACGGCCTGCAACTTCATAAAACTGCTGATCAGCAGTCCCGCGCCAATCAGCAGCACCAGCGACAACGCCAGTTCCGCCGTCACCAGCATTTCGCGCCAGCGTGTGCCGCTGCTCGTCGTGCCGCGCCCGCCTTCTTTCAGCGCCTGATTCAGCTCCGGCTTTGAGGCGGTCAGCGCCGGAACCAGTCCGAAGATCAGACTCGTCAGCAACGCAACGACCAGGGTAAACAGCAACGTGGTCGAATCAATCTGAATTTCGTTCAGACGTGGCAGGCGCATGCTGTAACTGGTGCTGTTGCCCGCCAGCAAACCAGTCAGCCATTCAACGCTCCACACTGCCAGCAATCCGCCACCGAGCGCGCCGCCCAGTGACAACAGCAGGCTTTCGGTCAGCAACTGCCTGAGAATGCGCCAGCGACTGGCGCCCAGCGCGCCGCGAACAGCGATTTCCTTCTGCCGGGCTGCCGCGCGCGCCAGCAGCAGACACGCGACATTGGCGCAGGCAATCAGCAGGACGATGCCCACCGTCACCGACAAAATCAGCAGAGCCGGGCGCACATCGCCGACGACTTTTTCATTCAACAGGTCGGCGCGAATGTTGAGGCCGTCATTGGCTTCGGGCCAGGCTGCCGCAAGCCGCCTGCTGATGGTGTCCATTTCGGCCTGCGCCTGCGCGAGCGTCACATCCGGTTTGAGCCGCGCAAAGACGCGCAGTGATTGTCCTTTGCGCTGAGTGGCGCGCGAACGCAGATCAAGCGCCGTCCACATTTCCGCGCGCGTTGACCAGAAAGGCGGAAACCGGAATTGCGGCGGCATCACGCCAATGATCGTGTAACTTTCTCCGCTCAGCCGCACCTGCCTGCCCAGGACTGACGCATCGCCGCCAAACGAACGCTGCCAGAGCTGATAACTCAGAACCAGAACGTGATCCCTGCCCGGCTGAAAGTCTTCGGCCTGCAGCGTGCGTCCGAGCAGCGCGGGCACGCCCAGAATGTCAAACAGCCCTTCTCCCATGCGCAACCCGCTGAGTTGTTCCGGCCTGTCGTTGCCTGTCAGCGCGCCGCCCCAGGCTTCTGCCGCCGCCATCTGCGCGAAGCTCCGGCTTTCAGTCTGCATATCCAGAAAGTTGGCCGCTGAAACAGGCCGCTGCCCTTCGTGCAACAGCGTCACAATGCATTCCGGTTCGTGATACGCCAGCGGACGCAACAGCACGCCATTCACCACACTGAAAATCGCCGTGTTCGCGCCAATGCCCAGGCTGAGCGTAATGATCGCAATCAAAGTGAAGCCGGGCTGTTTGAGCAGCATGCGCAACGCGTACCGGATGTCCTGCCACAATGTCCCCATCGCAACCTCCGCAAACATTTTCAGGGCAGCATCGCCACCCGAAGTTTCAATTGCCAGCCTGAAGAGCATTGTCAATCATCGTGCCAGCCACCTCGCCCGCCCCGGCAATGAAATCACTCAACTTGCAAACACCACACCGGCAGCAGGTGTTCGCTTGTGGGACTGCCACATCCCAAAAGCGGAGAACGATCTGTTCCTGAAAGTGAAAGCGGAGGTCAGTGAACAAGCCGGGAAATTTGTTTTGCTCCAGTGAACGATCTATACTGCGCCAGCTCCGAACAAGCACAACTCAGCATCAGCCAGGGAGGGACTTGCAGCCATGCCTGTCCAAAAGAAACTGAATCCCGGTCAGCCCGGCACACAGAAACTGCTCGCACTGTACGTTTCGCGCCTGCCGAGCGCGCGTTACCGCTGCGACCCAGCCAGGCAGACCAGCGTCAAAATCCTGGAGACTGTTGTTGAGGAATCAGACCGCCAACCGCGCCCGCGTCGCCTCAGACCGGAGCAGCTTGTCGCCATCCGCATCGGCTGGAAAGAAGCTGACCTGACGTTGCAGATCAGGCAGGCTGGGGCAATGTGGAACCCGGCAGACAGGACGCGGGAAAGTTATTACGCTCAGATCGTCAGGCCCGGTCTGACGGAACGCCTCGTGAAGAAAGCTTCCAATACTGGAAAGTCAAGAGTTTCCAGTATTGGTAATCGAGATATTTCCAGTACTGGGAACAAATGCCTGGTATTGGAAACATGTTTCCAGTACTGGAAACTTTGTCATCCATCTAACTCATGTTAGACGCAGAGGAGCGCCGTAAACAACAAAACGCGCAGGTGTGACAGTGAAAAGATTAAAACTATCAAACTGGAAGGCAACTCTCACCCTAGCAGTGGCATTGTTAATTCTTCTCGCATATTCTGAATTTGCACATTACTACAACTATGGCCATCTCTTTTCCTATGGCCTTCATATTGATGTCTTAAAGCAAGAAAGTAATATTGGCATACTTGGACAAAGAAACACGTACCGAGCAGAACTATCAAACTTTATGCTGTGGCCCGTGAAGCTCACCGCTTGCGAATACAATACAGATGTGGAGGATTTTACGGGCATTGATTATCCTTATGCAGTGCAAAGATGGGGCTCTGCTTCAAATACTTGGCAAACGATCACTGGAGAAGACCCAGAGAGTTTTTGTTACCCAGTTCCCCTTGGTAGGAGCCAAACGCACATTGCCTCGAAGCGACTTTGGCCCGGTATGTCGGTTGATGTTATGGGATGGGAAGCAACAGGGGCGCGAGTTCCTTTTCAAAAGGGGGACATGGCTCGATTTGTTGTTTTCACTCGAATAGACAAAGAAAAAGCTTGGCAAGCAGCCATTCCATCAGCGCCATTTTATATTGAAGATGAGGTAATCAGACACGAGGGAGACTCTTATCGAGTGCAGCACTAAATAGAGAGGAAGACCAGTGCGGCAAAACTGCGTCTAACAATGCGTTGCAGGCGAGCGCGGGAAGCGCACCTTTTAACATTTTGCCAGTGCCGTTCCCGCGCCGCCTGAACGCGGGCGTTAGGCGTCTCGAATTAAGCAGGAAGTTATTATGTATGTATTAGAATTTTTAAGTGGATTAATGAAGGGGCAAGCGCCACAAGAACCTATTCTATGTGAATACCGGCTTGTTTGTAGTGGAATTGTATATAACAGCGACGTAAAGACTACTGATTGGACTAAAAGCTCCTATGCAAAAGTTATTTTGAACAAACCAGTTAATCTTATTGTCGCGAATGAGCATATAACTGATTACCCACAAGAGCTTTCACTGCGTTTTGTGACATCTTTAGTTAAAGAGCAAAGTGGGGAGAATATGCAAATATCATTTTACCCAGATGAAGATGTTGCACGCGACCTTGCCGCGATATTAAGCTTGTTATTCAGAAGGCTAGTAATAGTTGGCGGTAAAATTAGGCAGGTTTTTCTAAGCCCCGATGAATCTATGCCAGATTTCCTTCATGATCGGCCTATAGGAATCATAAGCTCTCTAAATAAGACCCACTGGGAGCGCCATCCTTCAATAATAGAATATGGTCCACGTGGAACAGAAAGACTGATAGACTACAATCCAAGTCCAAAAGCCATTCAATCAACTATGGCAGCGAAAATCCTCTCCGCATTACCTAAAATGCCTCACGCTGTCAGTATTGTTCAGAGCGCGCGATTATATGCGCTCGCACTTGAGAGGATGCACAAAGAAGTCGATATGTCTTATCAGTTATTGGTTGCCTGCATTGAAAATATTGCGAACGACTCTATGAAATCATTCAGACCCGACGAAGCAGAGATAATAGCTACTAAACAAAGTGTTTTTAACTTAGCCTTACAATTTGGATTGTCTAAAGAACAATCTATTCAAATTGCTGTTGAAGCAACGAAAGGTATGAACTGGAATACAAAAAAATTCCTGAATTTTTTACAAGATAATATATCAGATGAGCTTTGGATTGAAGAAGATGATACATTTAGAGTTCCCGAGCGATTTATACCCCCAAAAGATGATTTTGAAGATGCCATAAAGAAAATATATCAAACCAGAGGCAAAGTCGCGCATTCCGGTGGGGAGTACCCGCCAAGTGCAAGTGTAGGGCTAGGCCCCACACTGCCGTCCAGGCAACTATTCAATGCGTATGGCTTAAAATCGGCATTTCCCCCATTACCTTGGTTCGAAAGAGTTGTAAATATCGCACTTAGACGATTTATAGAACGAAACATAGAGGCGATATTAAGAGACACCGATTCACTTGGTGCGAATAACACCTGACGATCGCGTTCAGCGGAGCCGCCGCCGGAATTTTGTTGCAACTTTATTCGGATGGCGGCGGCTCCGCTGAACGCGATCGTCAGGTGTCTGGGTGAGTGATGAAATAAAAGCAGGACTACTGCCACTTGAAAGCCAGGATGCGCTAAAAAGGTTCGCAAGCTAACTACTCAATCGCGCTGGCCGCCTTACATCTCCGCCTTCAGGGTGGCTGCTTAATGCGGGTATTATGCATAGTAAACACAATATGGATTACAGCGACGAAACAATAATCGAACTGAATAAAACGAAGATCGTGCTGCTGCTGCTCGGAGCAGCAGCCTTCGTGGCAGCAGGAATCTGGATGTTCTCCCTCGACGCCGCGAGCATTCAGTCTCAGCGCCGTCTTAACGACCCGATGTATGTCCACGGACTTGGGCTTGTGTCAATCGTATTTTTTGGAATCTTCGGTCTGCTCGCTCTCAAAATGCTATTCGACAAAAAGCCCGGTCTGGTCTTTAACAACTCCGGTATTGTTAACAACGCAAGCAGTGTCTCGCCGGGATTCATTCCATGGTCAGAGGTTGTGGGTGCGGAGATATTCGAAATACAAAGGCAAAAGATGCTCATCATCAAGGTCAGAGACCACCAGGAATATATCGCCCGTGGAAGCACTTTGAGGCGAGCACTCAATAAAGCTAACTACAAAATGGCTGGCAGTCCCATCTGCATTTCCGCAAACGCGCTTAAGATTGACTTTTCAGAGTTGGTCTCCCTTTTTGACCAATACCAGCGAAAATACGGCGTTGGGCCGATGCGCCACCCACTCATCGGACAAGATGTTCGTTTACCAGAGGCATCTGGAGGCCACGTCGGGCCTGATGGCGATTCCGTCAAACTGGATGTCGAGTTTGAGGCGCAACTGTTGAATTGGTCGCCAGGTGCGGTGAGAGGTACCGTCGGCGCTGGTGGGATAGGAATCCTCGTGCTGTCTCTTTCATCGTTGGATATGCTCTTTCACATACAGCTACCTTTCTGGCCCGCTTTCACAGCTTCCCTGTTGCCTGTGTTCATATTCTTCCTGGCGGTACCGGACTTCCTTCCTGACAGAGTCGCCCGCCCCGCGCAATGGTTCGCGGCAGTCTGGTACTTAGGCTTTGCTGCACTGTCGATTTCACTCGCGGCATGTCGTGGATTGGAGGCAGTGGATGTCCTCCTCGTCGGGTTCATCATGCTTGGTGCCTGGCCGTGTCTTGTTGCAGTTCGCAAGCTACGAGTCGCGCATGAAACCTAGCCCTTCCGATGCACCGCCAGCGGGTAGCCAGAAGGTGGAAAGGTCGGGTCAGACGGAGCGGGGTTAAATAGCACTGAAGGAGGCCACCAGCTAACAACGGCCTGCACCCGACGCCCCGCTACGAAGCCCCTCATGGAAGTTGCGCAGGGGCGCGGGTGATGCCGGGCGTCATCCAACCGATCTTCCGCTTTTTATTCATCCTTCATCATTCATCACTCATCATTCCATTCTCAGCGCCGTCATCGGATCAACCTTTGTTGCGCGTCGCGCCGGAATCCAGCAGGCGGCGAGTGAAATGAGCGTCAGCAGTAATGCCACAATGGTGAGCGTCAGCGGATCGCTGGCGCCGATGCCGAACAGCAGGTTTTCAAGCAGCCTGGTTACGGCCAGTGACGCCAGCAGGCCCGCTGCCACGCCGATCAGCGCCAGCTTCATGCCCTGACTGATGACCATTCGCAGTACGGCCTGCGGCTGTGCGCCGAGGGCCATCCGCACGCCGATTTCGTGCGTGCGCTGTGTGACCGTGTAACTCATCACGCCGTACACGCCCGCTGCGGCAAGCAGCAGCGCGACAATGGCAAACACACCAAAGATCACCAGGCTGAAGCGGCGGCTGTCGAGTGAATCTGCAACTACCTGGCCGGTCGTCTGAAACCGCAGCAGTGCGTCGGGATTCAGTGATTGTGCAGTCTGACGCAGCGCCGGAATCAGCGTGGCCGCGTCCACCTGCGCCCGCACGACGTATGACTGATTCGACACCTGCCACCACTGCGGACGCTGCAATGAATGCGCATAAACGGTCTGCGAAAAGTTTGCATCCAGTCCGCCGTCGCGCACGTCGCCCACAACGCCGACGATGTGCAGCAGGTCTTTGTCGCCATCCATATTGCCGAACTGAATCGTGCGGCCAATCGGGTCTTCATTCGGCCAGTATGTTCTGGCCAGCGACTCGCTGATGACGCAGGCATCGGGCGCATTGCCCCGGTCGCGTTCATCAAACAGGCGACCACGCAGCAGCGGAATGCCCATCGCCGTAAAATAACCGCCGCTCGCCAGGCGGTATTCAGCCGTGCCGGTCGTGGCCGGGTTGCCGTCTTTCTGAAAAGTGCCGTTGGCTCCGCGCCCTGTCAGCGGCAGCGCGTTGATGCCTCCGGCAGCAATAACGCCGGGCAGGCGCTGCAACCGTTCGAGCAACTGATGATGAAACTGCTGCAACTGCTGCTCCTGTTGCTGATCAATCGTGGTCGGCAGCGACAGCGTCATCACTACCGGGCTTTCGGCGTGAAAGCCCGGATCGGTCTGCATCAGCTTCAGAAAGCTGCGACCCAGCAGGCCCGCACCGACCAGCAGCATCAGCGTCAGCGCAATCTGCGCAACCACCAGCAGCCCGCGCAACTGCTGACTGAAACCTGCCGCCGTCTGTCCGCGCGCGGCTTCCTTCAGATTCGTTTGCAGATCGAGCCGCGCAAATCGCGCCAGTGGCGCAAGGCCGAGCGTCACCGCTATCAGCGCCGCCAGGCCGAGCGTGAACAGCAGCGCGCGCCAGTTGACGGCGATTTCATCAGCACGCGGCAGATTGCCCTGATTCAGTTGCAGCAGCAGATCAGCGCCCCAGAACGAAAGCACCACGCCGCACACGCCCGCCAGCACGGCCAGCAGCAGATTTTCAGTAATGAACTGTCGCGCCATTCGCCAGCGCGAAGCACCGAGCGCAGCGCGCACCGCAAACTCCGAAGTGCGCATCGTCGCCTGCGCCAGCGTCAGATTCGCCACATTCGCGCACGCCACGAGCAGCAGCAATCCCACCGCCGCCAGCAGCAGCAGCAATCCGCTGCGCACTTTGTCAGTCAGATATGACTTCAGCGGCACCAGCGCCAGATCAACCGCATCGGTGCCCCTGCCGTATTCCTGCCTGAGCTGTTTGCCGATGGCGCTGATGTCAGCCCGCGCCTGCGCGAGCGTCACGTCCTGTCGCACCCGCGCAATCACCGACCAGTTATGCGCCGTGCGTGATGTCTGCGGCGGTTCGACCTCACGCGGCACCCAGATTTCAGCATCCTTCGGATAACTGAAACCCGGCGGCATCACACCAACAACGGTGAATGCCGGGCCGTCCACTTTCAGCTTGCGGCCACTGAAATCAGGCGTGCCGCCCAGCACGCGCTGCCAGAATCCGTAACTGACCAGAGCGACCGGCGCGCCGCCCGGCTTTGATTCTTCAGGCAAAAAGCCGCGCCCCATCAGCGGCCTCACACCCATCACATCGAAAAATTCACCCGACACCCAGAAAGCCCGCGCCCGCACGGGTTCAGCGCCGCCCGTCACGACCACTGCGCCGCCCGCAAACTGTGCGCTGGCATCAAGGCTGCGCTGCCGGGCGCGCACATCCAGGTAATTCGGCTCAGTCACGCCAACCTGAAGGCCCCGTTCGTTGACTTCGCGCAACTGCACGATGCGTTCTGAATGCGGGTAAGGCAGTTCGCGCCACAGCACCGCATCAACGATGCTGAAGATGGCTGTACACGCGCCAATGCCCAGACTGAGCGACAAGACCGCCGCAATTGTGAATCCGGGGCGCGCCCGCAAAATACGCGCCGCATATCGCAGATCGTGCCAGAGCATAGTGCTTTGTCCTTTGTCCTTTGTCCTTTGTCCTTTGTCCTTTGTCCTTTGTCCTTTGTCAGTTGCAGAGATGATGCGGGCCACAGTCAACTGACCACTGACAAGGGACAAGGGACAAAGGACAACTGACAAGCGACAACTAACCACTCTTCACTGTCTCAGTCTGAGTTCGACGACTGAGACTGAGGCTGCCGGAAATTCGCAGGCGGTTGTGCCATTGAATGATTTCTCCGTGACCTGCATTACCGTGTCGCTGTTCAGATAACTGACTTCGATCATCGGGTCATCGGCGATGGTCAGGATGCGGCCACCGTGAATCTGACAACCGGTCACGCGCAGATCGGTGCGCACCGGGCGCGTGCGCTCGGTGTTGACGACGTGCAGGTAAAGCGTGTCGCCTTTGCGGCTGGCCGCAATGTCCAGCCCTTCGGGCGTGCGCTGCACGGTGACGGCGTGGCTGCCGATGTGGTGGCGGTAAAGCCGCATCACGCGCGCGACCGGTTGCAGATAAGCGCGCCACTGCCCTTTCGGCACCGGAATAAGCACCGCGTTGTTCTGCCAGCGCGTGCCGCAGAAATCAGCGACTGTGGCAATTTTCAATAAATCGCCGTGCCGCTGATGATTGTTGAGAATGCGCGCATAAGCCACGCCCGTCGCCCACGTCGAATTGACATCGCCGCGATCACGTCCTGCAATCGTGAAATGGCATTCAGTCAGCGCCAGCGGCAGCGGGTGCCGCCCCAGACTCTCGCGCATCGCGCGGATTTTCTTGTCGCTGATTTCCCAGGCTTTCATCAGTTGCTGCCACGTCGCTTCGGCATCGCGCCGGTAAAGTTCGCCGCGCAGCACCGGGCGCTTTTCATCGTCAGGGTCGAACATATGATGAAAGGCCAGCATCTGGACGTGTTCGCCTGCGACTTCGATCATGCGTCCGGCCCAGCCGCTGTCGCCCCACGCAATCAGTTGCAGCGACGGATCAGCCCGGCGCATCGTCACCGCAAACTCGACGGTCTTGCGCGCTGCTGTTTCAAGGTCAAAGCCGTTTTTGTCGTAGGAAGTTTCATTGCCGATCTGCCAGTACTTCACCGCATAAGGCGCAGCGTAACCGTGCGCGCGTCGCTCGGCACTGGCCGGGTCATTGCAGTAACGCACCCAGTCCGCAGCCTCTTTGGCATCGGCAGTCCGCACGCTGCCTTTGGCCTGCATATATTGTTTGCGGCCATCCGATTCAAAGTTCACACAGATGAGCGGTTCAGCGCCGACGCGGCGCGAGAAGTCAACAAATTCGGCAGTGCCGACCTGGTTGGATTCAATGCCGCCCCACAGCAGATTGAGCATCGGCACGCGCTTGTCACGCGGCCCGACGGCTTCGCGCCAGCGATAAAAATCAAGCACGATGCCGCCCCAGCGCATCATCGGCGGCGCCAGTTCGCGGGTCACGGCGACAACATCCTCGCGCCAGTCATCGCGCTGATGATCCCACGCCGCTTCGACCGAAGCGTCGGTTGCGCCGAGCGGTTCCATAAACTGCATGTACAGATACGGCGAAAGCTCAAAGCGCGGCGTCGGGTCAATCCCGATGGTCTGCGCCTGCCACAGCGCCGGTTGCATCGTGAGCAGCCCCGCGCCGCCCGCCATCAGGCCGAGCGATTCCCGGCGAGTGAATAAATGTCTGTCTGTTTTATTCATTTGTCCTTTGTCAGTTGTCCCTTGTCAGTTGTCATTTGTCAGTTGTCATTTGTCCTTTGTCGGCGTCAGTTCTGCAACGGACAACTGACAAGGGACAAATGACAAAGGACAACTGACAACTAACAAAGAACAAACTCACTCGCATCTGAGCGCAATCATCGGATCAACTTTCGTCGCTTTGCGTGTCGGCCAGTAACACGCGAGCCAGGCCACAACGAGCAGTAATGATGCGGCGATGACGTAACTGACGGGATCAGAACTGACTACGCCGAACAGCATGCTGGTCAGGACTTTCGCCAGCGCATAGCCGCCCGCCAGTCCGAGCACGATGCCGAGTCCGGTCAGGCGCAAACCCTGACCCATCACCATCCATCGCACGTTCTGCGGCGAAGCGCCGAGCGCCACGCGGATGCCGATTTCGCGCCGCCGTTGCACGACCTGATACGCCAGCACGCCGTACAATCCAATGCCTGCCAGCAGGGCCGCCAGGCCGCCAAAACACAGCGACAGCAGCGACAACAAACGTTCGCCCGTCAGGTTTTCGGCAATGACGGTGGCGACGGTTTTGATGTTATAAAGCGGCAGGTTTGGATCGAGCTTCTGCACCTGGTTGCGGAGCGCGGGAATGATCGTCGCTGCGTCTTGTGCCGTGCGCACATAAAACGAGATCGAGCCTAAGGCTTTGTCTTGCGTGTAGGGAATATAGACGAATGGCTCGACCTTTTCGCGCACATTCGCGTGCCGTGCATCGCGCACGATGCCGACGATTTCCATATCCAGTTTGACGTTGCCCCTGCCGAAGGTCATGCGCGCTCCGAGGGCGCTGCGACCGGGAAAGAATTTCTTCGCAGCGGTTTCGTTCATGATCACAACTTTCTGACTGGTCTTCGTATCGGTGCGCGCGAAATCACGCCCGGCCATCAACGGCGTGCCCATCGTCGCAAAATAACCTGGCCCGATGGAAATGTGGCTGACCTGACTGTCATCCGGGTTCGCATCTGTCGGGCCTTTTTCGATCGTGATGTTCGTGCTGGCCGTGTCGCCCGTGAACGCGGAGATGTTGGCCACACTCATGTTTTGCACGCCCGGCACAGTGGCTGCGGCTTCGGTCAGGCTGGTCACAAACTGCGCGACTTTTTCCGGGTCGTAGCCGTTCAAATCCGGTGCAATCGAAAAAGTAATCAACTGCTCCGGCTTAACGCCCAGATCCAGTTTCGTCAGGTTCCACAATGTGCGTGTGAGCAGGCCCGTGCCGACCAGCAACAACGTCGTCATCGTGACTTGTGCGACGACCAGCGATTTGCGCAGCCGCACCTGCGACGTGCTGCCGGAAGCGTTCGTGCCCTGATCTTTCAATGCGGGCGTCAGATCATTGCGCGTCGAACGCCAGGCCGGAACCAGGCCGCACAACACGCCCGTCAGCACTGATAACAACATCGTAAACAACAACACGCGCCCATCCAGTCTGGTCGTCAAACCGTTGATGCCCATGCTGTCCACCAGCGATTGCATCAACGCGCTGCTGATCCACGACGCCACCAGCAGGCCCAGCAACGCGCCCGCCAGCGACAGCAGAAAACTTTCGACCAGCAACTGCCGCATCAAACGCCAGCGTCCCGCGCCCAGCGCCTGGCGAATGGCAATCTCGCGCTGCCGGCCCAGGCCGCGCACGAGCAATAAATTTGCGACGTTCGTACAGGCGATGAGCAACACCAGACCGACCATTCCAAACAATACCCACAACGCTTCGCCCGTGCTGCTTTGCACGACTTGTCGCCCGCCTGCGCCCGGCTGCAATTCAATGCGCTTTGCCAGAAAGCGATCCTGCACATCTTTCGGCCAGCCCTGCACCTTCGGCAATTGTTCGGCGAGCAGCGCGCCATAGGTCGGCAGGATTCCGGCTTCGGCCTGCTTCGCCGTCAGGCCCGGTTTCAAGCGGCCAATCAACGCGACCCAGTAATCATTCCAATCGTCCAGACCTTCCCAGTTTGGCGTCATCTGATGCTTCATCATCAGGGGGATGAAGACATCCGGCATCTGCCCGACCTGCACGCCCGTGAAGCCCTGTCGCGCCACGCCGACCACCGTCAGGGTGTGACCATTGATACGCAATTGCTGGTTGAGGATTGAAGGATCATTTGCAAATCGCCGCGTCCAGTATCCGTAGCTCAGCACCGCGACCGGATGCGCGCCGATTTGCTTGTCATCGTCCATCGTAAACACGCGCCCCAGCGCAGGCCGCACGCCAAGCGTGTCAAAGTAGTTGCCCGACACCAGTTCGCCCGCCGCACGTTCTGTTTGTCCGCGCGTGCTGATGCTGAGCGGGATGGCATAGCGCGCGAGCAGTCCTGAAAACACCTGGTTGTTGTCGCGCAGGCCTTTGTACATCGGCACCGAAAACGAAGTCGCCAGGTCGCTGTCCGAAGAACCATGTCCACGAATCGGCCCCGGTGACCGCAGCACGACCAGTTCGTCAGGCCGTTCAACGGGCAGTCGTCGCAACAACACCTGATCCAGCAACGAAAAGATCGAAGTATTCGCACCAATGCCAAGCGCCAGTGTCAGCACGGCCAGCAAGGTAAAGCCCGGTTGTTTCAGTAGCATTCGCACGCCGTAGCGCAGATCCTGCCAGAATGTCTGCATAACTTCTCCTGAAGAAAGGAAGACGGAATTCGGAATTCGGTAGTCGGTAGTCAGTAGTCGGTAGATGGTAGAAGGCAGAATCTGGTAGAAAGCAGAATAAAGAGGTAGCGGCCTCTGCACCTGCTGTCTCTTTATCTGCCGCCTGCCATCTACCGACTACTGACTACCGTCTACCGTCTACCGAATTCCGACTACCGACTTCCGACTACCTGCTTCCACCTACTCACATTTCAGCGCAATCAGCGGATCAACTTTCGCCGCCCGTCGCGCCGGAATCCAGCAGGCCGCGAGCGCCACACCTGCCAGCAGAATTGTGATCAGGGCATAGATTGCCGGATCGGTCGCACTGACTGCGTAAAGCAGGCCGCTCATCAGTCGCGTGAGCGCCAGCGATGCGACCAGCCCGATGCCCACGCCGATGGCAACCAGGCTCAGCCCCTGTCTCAGCACCAGCACGAGAATGTCGCGTGTGCGCGCGCCCAGCGCGAGGCGCACGCCAAGTTCCTGAGTGCGCTGACTGACTGAGAAAGAAATGATGCCGTACAAACCGATGGCCGCAATCACCAGCGCCAGCGCGGCAAAACCGCTCATCAGCAGCATCACGAAACGTTTGTCGGCCACGTTGTGCTGCATCAGGGATTCAACTGTTCGCACCTTCCACATCGGCTGATCCCTGTCCACCTTCCAGACCGCCTCGCGCACCGCCGGAGCCAGGCTCATCGGCTCGACCTGCGTGCGCACGACGATGGTGGCGAACAGGCCGGGAAACTGTGCATAGCAATCATAAATCTGCGGCTGCATCTCTTCGCTCAGCCAGTAATGTTTGGCATCGCCGACGATGCCGATGATTGTGCCGCTCGTCCCTGTTTCAGCAATGCTGATCTGCCTGCCGATGGGATTCTGGCCGGGCCAGAAGCGATGCGCCATCGTCTGACTGATGACATAAACGGTCGGCGTGCCCGGTTGATCCTGACGATTGAAAACGCGCCCGCTGATGAGCGGAATGCCGATGGTTTCAAAGTAATCTGCGGTCGCCGTATTGAGCATGGCCTGCGGTTCGCGGCCTTTGGGCGGCGCGGTGCGGTCAGGCAGCGCAAAGCGAACAGTCGCGCCGTTGCCTGTGAGCGGCAACCCGCGCACGAGTGCGGCGGACTGTACGCCCGGCACTTCAGTAATGCGCTCAACGACCTGGCGATGAAAGTTCCACATCGCCTCGTCTCTGGTGTATTTGTTGCGCGGCAGCCGGTATTCGAGCGTGAGCAGGTTTTCAGTTCTGAATCCGGGATCAACCCGCAGCAGCCTGGCAAAACTTTTGACCAGCAGCGCGCCGCCGATGAGCAGCACCAGCGAGAGCGCAATCTGCACGACCACAAATGCTGATCGCGCCCGTCGCGCATTCAGGCCTTCGCCTCCCGGCCTGCCGCCCTCCTTGAGCGCCGTGTTCAATTCAACACCCGTCAGCCCGATGGCCGGAACCAGGCCGCAAAGCAGCCCCGTCAGCAGCGCCACACCGAGCGTGAAAAGCAGCACGCGCACATCCAGTCGCGCTGCGCCCGCAGGCAGCGCGCCCGGATTTACGGCCAGCAGCGATTCAAGCCCCCACGTCGCAATGAAAAGCCCCAGCCCGCCGCCTGCCGCTGCCAGCAGCACTGTTTCGGTCACCAGTTGTCGCGCCAGCCTGAAGCGACTTGCGCCAAGCGCCGCACGCACGCCCATTTCGCGCCGCCGCGATGTCCCGCGCGCCAGCATCAGGCTCGCCAGGTTCGCGCACGCAATCAGCAGAATCAGTCCGACCGCCGCCATCAGCAGGGCCAGCGTCGGACGCAATCTGCCAAACAGCGCCTCGTGCATCAGTTCAATCTGCGCGCTGCGTCCCGCATTCTCAGTCGGATAAGCCTGCGCCATCCGTGCCGCCATCGCTGCGGCCTCGGCATTCGCCTGTTCCAGCGAGACGCCTGGTTTGAGATGCCCCAGGCCGAGCAGAAAACGTGTCTCGCGCTGTGCCGTGTTGCCGGGGAAGTTCGGCGCGGGCAGCCACACCTCAACCTCATCGTCAAATGGATGACGAAACGCAGCGGGCACAACTCCGATAACGCTGTACGGTTCGCCATTGAGCATGACCGTTCTGTTCGCAGGCTGCGGGTCGGCGTTCAGCCATCGTCGCCAGAAACCTTCGCTGACGACAACCACGCGCGCGGCTCCGGGCTGATCTTCGCCGCGTGCAAACGTGCGGCCCAGCACCGGCCTGAGGCGAAACGCTTCAAAGAAATTCGCCATCGCAAAGGCCCCGCGCACGCGCTCCGGTCGTTCGCCGCCCGTCAGATTGACGCTCTGCGACTGTGCGGCGGTGAAATCTTCGAGCGTGGTCAGTTGTTCGCCAAACTCGCGCACTTCGGCCACAGACAAACCATCGCGCGCGTCACCCTGCGTTCGCCCCGTCAGCACTACCAGCCGCTCAGCCGCGTGATAAGGCAGCGCGCGCAGCAGCACGCCGTTGATGATGCTGAAAATCGCGGTGTTCGCGCCAATGCCGAGCGCCAGTGTCATGATGGCAATCAGCGTGAACCCGGATTGCCTGCGCAACATTCGCGCGCCGTAGCGCAGATCCTGCCAGAGTGTTTGCATGCGCCCTCCCGCCTTGCTCACGGTAGTTTTCGTTTCAGGTGACGCGCAGCAGCGACTGCCGCTTCGCTGCCGCTTTACTTCTGCCCGGCCCTGCTTTCCTGCGGCAGAGCAAAGGTGACCTTGCCGGTTTCATCCAGAAATTCAACTCTGGCTGCACCGGCGGCATCCACTGCGAGTCTGAGTCGCGGCTTGCCTTTCGCATCGGAAAGGTTGATGACCGCCGCGCCGTTTCGATCTCTGCCAGCCGACATGCGTTCTGCTCCGCCGAAGGTGCTGCTCAATTCCTTCAGTGCCGCAGTCTTTTCCGGGCCGTCATTCATTTTCTGGATGACCGCCAGCTTTTCGATGGCCGGCCCCAGCGAAGTGGCGGGTCTGTCCCACACGCGCAAACCAGCCTGATACTGCCCGTTGCCTGATTCCTGATATTGAATGCCCACCGTCTGATCCTGATGAAAACGGTCGAAAGCCAGCAAAGCCCCCGCGCTCGTTTTGCCATCCTGCTGATTGCCGCTGAAACTCAGCCCGCCGCATTCATCGCCCTTTTCGTTGAAAAACAGCAGACCAGGCGGCCTTTTCCGCGACAGCGTCTGTCCGTCAATGACGCCTGGGTGCTGGCGTTCACTGTTGGAAATGACCAGCCGCAACCCGCCGTCCTTTTCGACGATGTTGATGCGCTCAACATCAATCTCGGTAAACTTCGTTCGCTGTCCGGCCTGTCTGAACGCAGTCAGCACCAGCACGCCGACCAGCAAGGTCATCACCACCGCATACATCTTCAAAAAGCGAACCTCTTTTTCCAGTCTGCTCATCATTATGTGCGCTCCTGTATTGTCAGTTGTCAGTTGTCCGCAGCAGGACTGACGCTGGCCACAGGCAAATGACCACTGATTACGGACCAGGGACAACTGACTACGGACAATGATCATTCACATCGCAGTGCAATCAGCGGGTCAACCTTTGTGGCGCGGCGGGCCGGGATCCAGCAGGCAGCCAGCGCGACAGTTATCAGCAGCATTGCCAGCGCCGCATAAGTCAGCGGGTCAGTCGCGCTCACGCCGAACAACAGGCTTTTCATCATGCGCGTCAGGCTGAAGGCGGTGACGAGACCGATGCCGACGCCGGTCAGGGCCAGTTGCAGGCCCTGGCTGATGACCAGTTTCACCACATCGCGGGTCTGCGCGCCCAGAGCCAGGCGAATGCCCAGTTCGTGTGTGCGCTGCGTGACCGTGTAACTCATCACGCCGTAAATGCCGACGAGCGCAAGCGCCAGCGCGACCGCCGCAAAGATGCCAAGCAGCGTCATATTGAGACGATCAGGCGCGATTGATTCGGCGCGCAATTCATCCATCGTCTGAATACCGTAAATCGGCTGCTGCGGATCAATCGCCAGCACCTGCGCGCGCGCCGCTGCGGTCAGCGTTTCCGGCTCCGGTGCGCCTTTGAGCAGCACGGTCAGATTGCCGGGCGGCAGTTGAATCGCTGAAAAATATCCCTGCACTCGTCCTGAATCCTGCCGCAGCCCGTCCATCCTGACGCGACCGACGACGCCAATGACCGTCAGCAGCGGATCAGTCGGGTTACTGCCCAGCCGGATGCGCCTGCCCACAGCGTTTTCATTCGGCCAGTAACGATGCGCAAAATCCTCGTCAATGACAATGACGTTGAGGCGGGCCATTATCCGTTCTGCTTCATTGAGGCCGTTCAGATTGCGTCCGGCCAGATGCTGCACGTTGTCCTGAGCGGTAAAGTAACGCCCGGCCCGCAGCGGAATATTCATCGCTTCAAAATAGCCGGGACTGACCGCGCAGGCTTCCATCGAAGGCACTTCACTCGGCGGCGGAATCGGGCGGCCTTCAATCGTGAACGAAGTCTGCCAGCCGTTATTACCCAGCGGCAGACCTGATGACACCGCCGCCTGAGTGACGCCCGGCAGCGCGCGCAGCCGTTCAAGCAGGCGCAGCGCAAAATCGCTTTGCTGATCGGGCGTCGCATACCTGCGTTCAGGCAGCGCCACATTGAAGCTCAGCAGGTGATCGGTATTGAAACCCGGATGCACGCGCTGCAACTGATAAAAGCTGCGCAGCAGCAGCCCCGCGCCCACCAGCAGCACCAGCGTCAGCGCGACTTCGGCCACGACCAGACTGCTGCGCAACAGGTGTCGCGTTCCCGTCGAACCGCGCCCGGCCTCTTTCAAGGTTTCGTTCAGATTCACGCGCCCGGCCTGCAACGCGGGCATCAGGCCGAACAGCAACCCGGTCAGCAGCGTCATCGCCAGCGTAAAAACCAGCACGCGACCATCCACGCTGATTTCACGCACACGCGGCAGGTTGTCAGGATTGATGCGGCGAATCAGATCAACTCCCCACTGCGCCAGCAGCACGCCCGCGCCGCCGCCCACCAGCGCCAGCAGCAGGCTTTCAGTCACCATCTGTCTGAGCAGCCTGAAGCGGCCCGCGCCGAGCGCCTGGCGCACGGCCATTTCGCGCTGCCGCGTCGTGGCCTGCGCCAGCAATAAATTCGCCACGTTCGCGCACGCAATCAGCAGCACAAAACCGACCGCGC
The DNA here is from genome assembly GCA_046331565.1 of Blastocatellia bacterium. Classification (GTDB taxonomy): domain Bacteria; phylum Acidobacteriota; class Blastocatellia; order RBC074; family RBC074; genus DASRDU01. The sequence goes on along the minus strand of JAXLQP010000001.1, from coordinate 368,940 downwards.
CAAGCAGCACCCACAAGGCGCGGCGAATGTCGCTCACATAATTTTCAAGCAGCGGAATCATCCGCACCGAGTTGCCTTCGTTGCTGTTCGGATACTGTCGCGCCAGCGCCGCGCTGATGTTGTTGAATTCAGCCTGCGCCTGCGCGAGCGTCACACCCGGCTTCAGCCGCGCGACTCCGTAAAGCCCCGGATGATTGCCGCGCTGCTGCCACGCAAACTCACCTGAAAGCTGCCCCACCGGAACCCACATCTCAACATTCCTCGGAAACAGAAATCCTTCAGGCATCACGCCCAGCACCGTGTATTGCCGACCATTAAAAGTCAGCGAGCGATTGATGATCTGATCGTCACTGCCGAAACGCCGCTGCCACAGCCCGTAACTCAGCACGACAACCGGCGCGGCTCCCGGCTTGTCTTCGTCATTGGTGTAAAGGCGGCCCAGCAGCGGTTTCACGCGCAGCGCGGAAAACAGATCGGCTGACATCTGCGCGGCCCGAATGCGTTCCGGTTCGCTGCCCTGTTCTGTCAGATTGTAGCTGTCGCGGTTATAAACTCCGATGGCCTCAAACACAGTCTGCTGCGCGCGCCAGTCGCTGAAGTTCGGATACGAAATGGACATCTCACCGAAATTCCGGCCATATTCCGACAGCAGCGCCAGCCGCTCCGATTCAGGATAAGGCAGCGGCCTGAGCAGTACTGCATTAACGACGCTGAAAATCGCCGTATTCGCGCCAATGCCGAGCGCCAGCGTCAGCACCGCAATCAAAGTAAAGCCGGGCTGCCTGGCCAGCATCCGCAACCCGTATCGCATGTCCTGCCACAGTGTTCCCATCGCAACCTCCGCATTCATCAGCCTGCGTGAACTGCGCGATTTTGGCAAATCGCGCAACACTTCCCGAATCCGCGATTAAAAACCGATCCAGGGATCACACTTAGTCAATACGGCGTGTCAAACATCGTGCCAGCACATTAACCCGACTACACACTGAATTCGCTCAACTTGCAGACCGCCCCCGCCTGACACTCATCAGCAGGTGTTCGCTTGTGGGACTGCCTGTTCCCAAAAGCGGAGCAGCGCGGACACTCGATTTATTTTCTGAGCACTGGCCGAAGCCCTGTCGGAACAAAGCAGTCTGAGCCGGGCAATGCTAAAATCAGCCGGGGCTGGCCGTGCCCTTCCGTACCCCAAAATGATGACTCCGGTTTCAAGTGATATGAAATCAAAACAGAATGTTCCCCTGAGCATTGATGAATACATCGCAGGCTTCCCGCCGCACATTCGGTCAATTCTGGAAAAGATCAGAGCAACGATCAGCAAAGCAGCGCCGAACGCTCAGGAAGCCATTAAATATCAGATGCCGACCTTCACGCTGCACGGTAATCTGGTTCACTTTGCCGCCTGTAAAAACCACATCGGTTTCTATCCCGCGCCGTCAGGGATTACGCAGTTCAGCCACGAACTTGCCAGTTATAAAAGCGCAAAGGGTTCAGTGCAGTTCCCGCTTGACCAGCCCGTGCCTTATGAACTGATCGGCAGGATCGTCAGGTTCAGGGTCAAAGAGAATCTGGAAAAAGCGGCCACGAAGCAGCACAAAGGTAAAGCAGCGGCGAAAAAGTGAAGAGCAGAAGAAGCAGCGATCCTGATCGTCTGGCCTGCTTGTCCTTTTTCTCCTTCGTGCATCTTCGTGTGGCTTCGTGGAAGAAATTTCTTTCTTCTGAAAGACGAGGTAACGAATGTTTACGATGCGACCTGTAGGAACAGTCAGAAGCCCTTACACCGAAACCAGCCGGATTCCGAAAGGCTGCGGCGCACGCCACGAAGCTGAAGGAGTGCTGGAAATCCTGCCGGAATTTGAGCAGGGGCTGACCGACATTGAAGGCTTCTCGCACCTGTATGTGATCTGGGTCTTTGATCAATCGGAAGGCTGTGCGCTGCTCGGCACGCCGCCGACTGACACGCAGCCGCACGGTGTTTTTGCGACCAGATCACCTTACCGCCCGAATCCCATCGGGCTGACAGTGGTGCGCCTGCTTGGCCGCGAAGGCGCGCGGCTGCGCGTGGCCGGAGTGGATATGCTCGACGGCACGCCGATCCTGGACATCAAACCATACCTGTCGAGCGTGCCGCCTGAAGAGTTGCGTCGCGGCTGGCTGGCCGAAGCCGAAAAGCGAAAGAGCGAAGCGTAGACAGAAAGAGAGATGACGGAACAAACGGAAATAACGGAACAGACGAAAAGAACATACAGCAGATCAGACGCTCGGTTCAGTCTTCGTTCCGTGTGTTCCGTTTATTTCGTCTGTTCTGTCATCTCTCTTCTTACTCATACCTGAGCGCGATCATCGGATCAACTTTCGTGGCGCGCCGCGCCGGAATCCAGCACGCCGCGAGCGCAATCAGCAGCATTGCCAGCCCGATCAGCGCAAACGTCAGCGGATCGGTCGCCGCCACGCCAAACAGCAGACTGGCGAGCAGCCGCGTTGCCGCCAGCGATGCGATCAGACCAATGCCGACACCGACGAGCGCGAGCGTCATGCCCTGACGCACAACCATGGCGCGCACTTTGCCCGCCGATGCGCCGAGCGCCATGCGAATGCCGATTTCCTGCGTGCGCTGCGCCACGTTGTAAGCCAGCACGCCATACAATCCGACAGCCGTCAGCAGCAGCGCGATGCCCGCAAAGATGGCCAGCAGCAGCATCTGAAAACGCGGCTGCGCGACGGTCAGCGAAATGCGATCTTCGAGCGTCCTGATGTCATAAACCGGCAGATCAGGATTGAGCGAACGGACTTCATTGCGCACCGACTGAATCAGGCTCGACGGATCAATGCTCGTGCGCGCAACGACAGTGATTGTGTTCCAGGGAGCCTGCGTGTGCGCGACATAAACCTCTGCGCCTGAATCTTCGCTGAGGCTGGCGTGATGCACGTCTTTGACGATGCCGACGATTTCGCGCCACTGCACGCCCCTGCCCGAAACTCCGAAACTCGGATTGATGCGGCGACCCAGCGGGTTCTGATTGGGAAAGTAACGCTTCGCCAGCGATTCGTTGACGATGACCACCGGCGTTGATTCAAACTTGTCGCGTTCGTTGAAATCACGGCCCGCGACAAGCTGAATTTTCATCGTCTGAAAATAGTCAGGCCGGATGACGCGCAGGTAAGTGTCGTAAGGAAATGGCCGGTTCGGATCATTCGGCTGACCTTCGATGGCAAAACCGACTCCGGCATTGTTGCCGCTCAGCGGCAGCGGATTGACACCGCTGACACTCACGACACCCGGCATCGCCTGAATGCGCGAAGAAAGCTGCTGATAAAAAGCCTCGACCTTTTCCGGCTTGTCGTACTGAGTCGCGGGCAGACTGACCCTGAAGCTCAGCACGCTTTTCGGATCAAAGCCCGGATTGACCTGCCGCAATCGCCAGAAGCTGTTGATGAGCAGCCCCGCGCACACCAGCAGCAGAAAAGCCACTGCAACTTCGCTGACAATCAGCGCGCTGCGCAAACGGCTGCCGCGACCATCGCCGCCGCGCCCGCCTTCTCTGAGCGTGTCGTTCAGATCAGCCTTGAGCGATTGCCACGCCGGAGCCAGTCCAAAGAGCATTCCGGTCAGCAGCGAAATCAGCAGCGTGAACCCAAGCACGCGCCCGTCAAGACTCGCTTCAGCCGCGCGCGGCAATCCCTTCGGCACCATCGAAAGCAAAGCTTCAGTTCCCCACAGCGCCAGCATCAGCCCGGCCACGCCGCCGCATAAAGAAAGCAGCACGCTTTCAGTCAGCAGTTGCCGCACCACGCGACCGCGACCAGCGCCGAGCGCCGCCCTGATCGCAATTTCACGCCGCCGCGCCGAAGCCCGCGCGAGCAGCAGGTTCGCCACATTCGCGCACGCAATCAGCAGCACGCATCCGACCGCGCCGAGCAGCACAAACAAAGCCAGCCGCGCATCACCCACCACGCGCTGATAAAACGGCACGGCAGTCCCGCCGAAATCAGAATTGGTATCGGGATACTGCCGCCCCAGGTTCGCGGCAATGCGCCCAATTTCAGCCTGCGCCTGCGCGAGCGTCACGCCGGGTTTGAGTCGCCCCAGGATTTCAAGGTAATGATTGCCGCGCTGCTGCATCAAAGGCGCGCCGCCTTCGCCGTCCACGCCCGCATTGACCCACAACTCAACCGGCTCAGCGCCGAGCGGAAAGGCAAACCCCGCAGACATCACGCCCGCCACAGTGTAGCTGCGCCCGTTGATGCCGACCGCGCGCCCGACCACGTTCGGATCAGAGTTGAAGCGCCGCTGCCACAACCCGTGACTGAGCAGAACAACGTGCGTTCCCGGCTTCTCTTCATCGGCAGTGAATGCGCGCCCGATTTGCGGCCCGACGCCGAGCATCGGAAACAGATCAGACGTGACCATCGCGCCGTGCAGCCGTGCCGCTTCACCGGCTCCGGTCAGCGTCACGTCACGCTCATCGAATCCGGCCAGCGTCTGAAACGACTGATTCATCGCCCGGTAATCAGCGAAATCAGGCCACGTCAGAAAGAACAGGTTAGTTCCCTGCTTCAGTTCGACGTTGCCCACCGTGACCAGCCGCTCCGGTTCCGCAAACGGCAGCGGCCTGAGCAGCACCGCATTGATGACCGAGGAGATCGCTGAATTGGCCCCGATGCCCAGGGCCAGCGCCACAATCGCCACCAGCGAAAACCCCGGATTTTTCGTCAGCATTCGCGCCCCGTAGCGCACATCCTGCCAGAGCGTTTGCATCTTTCATCTCTCCTGAATTGATTGCCCTGTAAACAAGCCGCAATTTCAAGAACACGCGCCGGAACGGTACAGGGAGCGTCAGCGACCTGGTGCCTTGCAGACACATACACCGGAAGCCACCAGGTCGCTGACGCTCCCTGTACCGTTCCGGCGCATCCCCCAATGTGATCTGTTCCGAATCAAAATCCAATTGCCTCCGACAATACTTCTTCCCAGCCACAAAGCCAATTCCTGTGCCAGGGCCTGAGTGCAGGGTAAATGCTGTCAGCACTAAAGTTGATTTTGCCGGATGAGAAAGCGAACCCGGCGCAGTGTTCGCTGGCGGGAAGGGCTAATCCCAATAGCGGACAATCACAGTCGGGCCGACTATTCAGCAGAAGAGAGAGGACGGAACAAACGGAAATAACGGAACAGACGGAAGGCCGAGTGCAGGACTGGTTCCGTGTGTTCCGTTATTTCCGTTTGTTCCGTTTTCTCTCGTTGCCTTCCCGATTCAGCGGCGTTATATTGCCCGCGCTCTTCAGTTTGTCGAGATGCATCTATTACCAGATAACACGAAAGCATCTACTAATAGACGAAAGCATCTGCTGGCAGATGCGGGTATCTACTGTTGGATGCATCTGCTGGCAGTCTAATTCATGTTCGGCGTCTTCGTGAGCATTCTTTGGTAGAGCAAAACTAAAATGAAAAAGAAAACCTCTCACTTGAATATATCCGCACGATTAATTCCCATATCTTTCATCCTCCTTGTTCTACTTGAAGTATTAGCGGCGGCACAGACCGTCAGTGAAGATCGTGTTGAATTTACTGTTATCCAAGCCCCATGGATGGTGTCGCTCGACAGCAAGAATCTTGAGATTAAAGATCAGCAAGTAAAACATGACAATCAATCCGGTTATTATCTGCTGTATAACGAAAAGGATAGCCTGACTGTGTCTCTGTTCATTGAGCCTGCCGTTAAGTGCAAGACGAGTGACGAATGCCGCGATTTTGTCTTGAAAACCGGCAATCCTGAATGGGGCAAAATTCAAGATGTCGTCAAATCAAAAATAGGCGATTTCAGCTACTTTGAGTTTTTCCGCCCCACTGTGCAGAATCAACCGCTGCAAGTGCTAGATATGTACGCGGAATATGTTGCCGACGGTTACTGGGTTGATTTACACATCTCAAAAGTTTTATACAAAAAAGCAGATCATTTGCTGTTTGAGAACCTCATTAAATCAATCGGATTTGTTTCCAAAACCGGAGAGCCCATTACTGACTCAGATAAATCTATCGCAGCGGCTCAAAAAGCGGCGGAAGCATGGATGCTTTTATGGGACTTCGGTAAATATGCGGAAAGTTATCAAGCGTTATCAGCAACCTCAAAGAAGGCTATTGATGAAAAGGCTTGGGCTGCATATTGGATGACAGCGCGTAAACCATTGGGCAAGTTAAAATGGAGAAAGATCATCAATATATCGTTAATAAAGTCTTTGGATAAGCTTCCAGACCATCCAGGCGCAGTTCTAAAGTATCAAAGTTCCTTTGGGGATCAGAAAGAGGTATTTGAAACATTTTTTCTAATCCTAGAGAGGGATGGTAGTTGGCGGGTAGTCGGCTATGAGGTGAATGAATAATGCGCCGCCGAACAATGCGTTGCAGCGGAGGCCGCGCAGCAAGCTTCTCATCATGCCTTCAATGCCGTTCGCGGCCCCGCTGAACGCGGGCGTTCGGCGGCTTTCATTCCCGGAAGAAAACATAGCAATCCAATCCAGCCACCGAACGTTTCTACAACAATACCGGGACTATGATGATAATGCGTGGCAGGAAGATATTGGTGCTCATCATCGCGCTGGCAGTGCTCTCTGCCTGTATCGTCGCGTTGAGACTACGGAGGGGCAACTCGCCTGGCCCGAATGTGTCGGATACTTCGCGCTTAATCGGAGGCCCGGCCTTCGAGGTTCAGGTCGAGATGCCTGCCTTCAATTCAGGGCGCGCGCCGTGGGAAATCCCTGGCGTTCTCCTGGGTTACGATCACGGACCGCGATTCGATCAGGCAAGTCCCGGCGCCCGGGTCGGGAAGATCGCAACGGATCATATCGAGCTGAGCGCCGACGGCGGCTGGGACATTCTGATTGAAACCGACGGCGAAGGACGGCTCACTCAGGCAACATACGTCGCATTTCCGGTAAAACTCGGGGGCAGACCGCTGACATTCAACTGTCGCCCCGCAGATCTGACTACAGGTTATCTTCACACCACCGCGCGCACGGGTTCTGATGAACTCGAAGGGAGTTTCCAACTGGAAGTCGCTGTCTGCGAGAACGCTGCCTCAGGAAAAACCGCAGCGTGGCCCTACAAACCGCTCAAGGTTCGTGGGAACTTTGCACGGTTGAAAAAGCGGGGAGAAAATGAGTCGCCGCCAAACAAATCGTTGGATGCGAGCGGCGGCCAAGAGCAGTGACGCGTGACAAGTGAAAGGAACCCGACCTCGGCAGGACAACGCCTTGCCGGAGACTGGCGCGGCAATATCTCTTCTTTGACATCCGTTCCTGATAAGGGAAAATATCATTGGAGGTAAGCGTTATGACTGAACAGGAAATACTGCGTGAAATCGGAGCCTTGCCGCCGGAAGGGCAGCGTCTGGTGGAAAGCTTCGTTGCGTTTCTGCGACTACGTTATGAGCAGTCTGCCACTCCGAGTGTCAGGCCCCCTCTGGAGGAAGAAGCCTTCATCGGCATGTGGCGCGACCGGGACGACCTGACAGACAGCACAGCGTGGGTTCGCAGCCTCCGCGAGACGGAGTGGAGACAGTAACGTGGCATTCACTATCATTGACACCGATATTCTGATTGATGCAGGGCGAGGCAATGCGGACGCCATTGCCTGTCTGCTGCGCCTTGAGCAGCAATCAATACTGGCTGTCAGTGTGGTTACGCAAATGGAACTGATTGTGGGGTGCAGCAACAAATCAGAATTGCAGGCTCTTGAAATCTTCCTTCGCCGCTTTCAGGTGTTGAAAATCACAGATCAGATCTCCGATCGTGCCGTTGGGCTGCTGCACCAGTATCGGCTGAGCCACGGCCTGCTGATCGCGGACGCGTTGATTGCCGCGACTGCGCTGGAATACAACGAGCCATTCATCACAAAGAATCAGCGCGACTATCGCTTTATCACTGACCTGAACCTGCAGCCTTACCCATAGCTCACTCACTTCTCACTCGTACCTCAGCGCCACCATCGGATCAACCTTTGCCGCCCGCCGCGCCGGAATGTAACAGGCTATGAACACGACCAGCACGAGCAGGAGCGTCACTGCGGCAAATGCCACCACATCGGTTGAACTGACGCCGTAAAGCACGCTCGCCATCAGGCGCGTTATGCCGACGGCGCAGATGAGGCCGATGGTGAGGCCGATGAGCATCAGCGTCATGCCCTGCCGCACGACCATTTGCAGCACATCGTTTTTACTGGCTCCGAGCGCCATTCTGATGCCGATTTCGCGGGTGCGCTGGCTGACTGAATAGGCCATGACGCCGTAAATGCCGGTCGCGGCCAGGACGAGCGCGAGCAGGCCAAAGCTGCCGAGCAGTCCGGCGGCGACTCTGGCCGGATACAGCGACAGGCCCAGGTGCTGCGTGATCGTTTTGACATCCACGACCGGCAGCGTCGGGTCGAGTTTTTGAAATTCGCCACGAATTGCGCCCGCAAGCGGCAGCGGATCAGAGGCCGTGCGCACGACCAGCGTATTCCACGAAATCGTGGGCGATTGCAGCAGCGGGAAGTACACGAATGGCTGCGGCGCTTCGCTCAGCGTCCAGTATTTGCCGGTCTTTGTGACTCCGGCAATCTGCCACCAGGGGCCTTCGGTGCCGCGCGTGCTGATGCGTTTGCCAACCGCGTCCTGCAATGATTTCAGGCCGGGAAAGAAGTGATGAACGAAAGCTTCGTTGACAATGACAATATGGGTTGATTTGTCTGTATCCTGCGCGCTGAAATCGCGGCCCGCAAGCAGCGGAACGTTCATCGTCGTCAGGTAATTTGCCGACACCGAAGCGACCATGGCAGTCGGCACATTCGCGCCGCGCTCGGACGGCTGGCCTTCGACATAGAAATTATTGTTTGAATAGTTGATGCTGAGCGGAAAGAGATCGGTGATTGCTGCCGCGCGCACGCCGGGCAGCGACTGAAGGCGTTCGATGATCTGCCGCTGAAACTGCTCGCCTCTGGCCTGATCGTAACCCTGCAAACCCAGATCGAAGGACATAATCAGACCGCGTTCAGTCTCAAAGCCGGGATTGAGCGTCTGCACCTGCTGCAATGCGCGCACGACCAGACCGGCAGCGACCAGCAGCACTGCCGATAACGCCAGTTGCGCGACGACCAGCCCGCTGCGCAGTTTCGAACGGCGAAAGCCTGCGGCGCGGGTTGCGTCCTTGAGCGCCGGAATCAGATCAGGACTGGTCGCCTGCATCGCCGGAGCGAGTCCGAAAATCATTCCGGTCAGCAGCGACACCAGCACCGAAAAAGCGATCACGCGCCAGTCAAGCGCCAGCTCAAGGCCAATCGGAATATCAATCGGCGGCTTGAATGCCAGCACCAGATCAATCAGCCACGCGGCCAGCGTTACGCCAAGCAGCCCGCCTGTGAGTGCGAGCAATGTGTTTTCGGTCAGCAGTTGTCTGATGATGCGCCAGCGGCTCGCGCCAATCGCCAGGCGCACGGCGATTTCGCGGCGGCGATCAGTTGCGCGCGCCAGCAGCAGGCTAGCCAGATTCACGCACGCAATCATCAGCACCAGCCCGACCGCAACCATCATCACTGCCGAAAAGCTGACAATGGCGCTGCGAAAGGTCGGGATGATGAAACCGGGCGGGATCAGTTCAACGGTCTTGCCTTCTTCATCGTTCGGATATTCCTTCGCCAGTTGCTGCGCCAGAACATTCAGCGCGGCCTCGGCCTGTTGTTTTGTGATGCCCGGTTTCAGACGGCCAACTGCAAAACTATTCTGTGTGCCGCGTTTTTCCAGAAAGTCGCCGCCCGGTTCAATCCAGGGCTGCATCATCATCGGAATCCAGATTTCAGGCGTGTAAATCAAATCTGTTCCCTTGAAGCCGTCGGGCGTGACGCCGATGATTTTGAAGCTGTGATTATTGATCAGAATGTCTCTGCCGATGGCCGCAGGGTCGCCGCCAAAACGCCGCTGCCAGCAGCCGTAACTGATCACTGCGACCGGATGACCGAGTTTGTTTTTATCTTCTTCCGGCGTGAAGGTGCGCCCGGCAATGGCGCTGACACCGAGGACATCGAAGTAATTGCCCGAAGCCAGATTGCCCCACACGCGCACGTTGCTGCCGCCCAGGCTCAGACTCATCGGCGCCATGCGCGTCAGATAGATGCCCGTAAAAACTTCGCTGCGATCACGAAAATCACGATAAGTCGGATAAGAGAAAGCCTGCACGCTGTCGTTCTTTCCCTTCACCGCAATCGAAACCAGTTCGTGCGAATTGCGCACCGGGAAGGGCCGGAACAAGACCGTATTGACGAGGCTGAAAATGGCCGTATTCGCGCCAATGCCGAGCGTCAGCGACAAAATCGCAATCGCCGTAAAACCCGGAGCCTTGAGCAACTGCCTGAAGCCAAACCGCACATCCTGAATCAGTGTGTCCATACTTTCCTCACAGGACAGGGAAATTCACCACAGAGGGGCACGGAGGTTCACAGAGGGCGCATCAGATCTGGTCTCCGCTGTGTCCTCTGCGGTGAATTCGTGTGCTGCTGTTGCGTGTCTCAATTCAATTGAAAATCCATTCCGTCCGCAGAGCGGACGAATTCAATAGCGGCGGGTGCAACCCGCCGAATCGGGCATAAAACATTCCGACTCTGAAGGAGTCGCATTCTGGTTTGTAACTGCGTCCCCTTCAGGGACGGTGGCGCGTGGCACATTACTGCGCTGAATCGTTATTCGCCGTCTGAATCAGTTAACCAAACGCCGTGCCGCACTGCGCAACAATAAATCCCCGATTTTCTATGCGTCATCATTTCCGGCCTGCAAGCCATTGTTCGCTTTCGGGAATCCGCATTCCCAAAAGCGGAACAACGACGGCAAAAAGAAAGCCGGACAATCATAGATTGTCCGGCCTCTGTCAGCCATCTGATCTGAATGTGGCTTTACCTGCGCCTTGATGACATCAGGAACTGCAGCAGGTAGATGAAAAAGTTGGCGAAGTCGAGATACAGCCTGGTCGTCATCTGCGCCGCCGCTTCCCAGGTGTTTTCGCTGCGGCTCAGTCGGAAGAAATCGAACAGGAAGTATCCGGCGAAGATGGCCATTCCGAGAATTGAATAAGCCAGATTGACCGTCCGCGAAAAGCGCACGAAGATGCCGATCAGCCCGACCACGATGAGGCCGATCAGGCCGACAAACAGCATCGGCATCAGAAAGCTGAAATCAATTCCCGTGACCATCGCCACCAGTCCCGTGCCCATCATCACCGCCGTTGTTCCGGTCAGCGCCTGCATCACGATGCCCGGCCCTTCCTCGGCAATGACCGCGCTGATGAGCGGCCCCAGCATCATGCCGTTGATGAAGCCCCAGCCGAGCAGCAGCGGAATCGCAGCCACGCTGCCACCTGCGGCGCGAATGATGAACAGCCCGATGACTGAAACCACCAGCAGCCCGATGGCCGCAATCCAGCCGCGCAAATTGCGCCCGACATAAGCGCCCACGCTCGCCGTCGCCAGGGTCGGCGCGAGCAGCGACATGACCTTGACCGTCAGCGGCGTGCTTTCTTCCGGCAGAATGCGCAACCCGCCCACCAGCACCAGCAGGGCGGCCAGCATCATCAGCACCAGCGGCCTGACGGACTGCGCCTGAGTCTGAAACTGCCGGGCAATCAGTGAATCCATGTTTTGCATAACCAGCGTCCTCCTTGTTTCCTGCGCCCGATTATACCTCAAAAATCGTCGCGAAAGTTGTGGCGAGTGAATTGACACAGGGTCAATTCACTCGCCTGGGTACGCACACGCTGCCAGCGTGCCGGGCTTCGGGTAGTTAGTATTTACCCGAAGCTTGGCACGCTGGCAGCGTGCGTACCCAGGCGAGTGTTCAGCGATTCATCAGTTGGTTTGAGGGCAGTTGCGGGTTGAGCACTTTTTCTGCGCTTTCAACTCCGGCGACCGGCAAACTGGCCGCGTCAATCAGGCCAAGCTGCGCCAGCACCGAAGCCTGATCCCAGTAAATATGTTCGTGCGCCAGTTTGCCGTCGCGGAAGTGAATCACGACGATCAGCGGCACTTTGACGTGGCGATGGGTTGGCGCAACGCCGGGCAGCATCCAGTCCATGCTGATCGTGTGAGTGAATTCAAAGACCATTTCATCCACGACGCGATCAGGGCCGATGGTGCGCGAAACGGGCGTCATCGCGGTGTCCGGCGGCATCTGCGGAATGAAACGCCGGGCATAAAACTCACGCAGCTCAGTGTGTCCGACGCCGCCCGTCAGCACCGGAATGTGATTGACGTAAGCATCCTCGACCATCGTTTCCAGCGTGGCTTCGGTGTCGCGGGTGGCGAATTCGTGCCGGACGTGTTCATCCCACAGCGCCGACAGCTTTGCCGAAGCCATCGCGCCGCTCACGCCGCCCAGGTGTCGCACAAAAAATTCGAGCGTGCGCAGGTTCGCCAGTTCCGCCGCCTGCGCGTTGTAATGCGCCCCGCCGACGCGGGCAAAGGCGTGATCCTGACCGGGGTAATCGTGAATGGTGACGAGCGGGTGATGATCGAGCGCGGCGTGAATTTTCGCCTGCGCTTCGGGCGGGCAGAATTTGTCCTGCTGCGCGATGTGCAGCATCAGCGGATGTTTCAGGTTTTCAATTTCAGCCAGCGCGTTTTCAATGCCGACGCCGTAATAACCGGCGCTGCAATCAGGCTGCCAGCGCGTGGCCAGGAGGTAAGCCAGCTTGCCGCCCAGACAGAAACCGGTTGCGCCGACGCGCCCGTTGCAGGCCGGATGCTGCCGCAGAAATTCAAGCGTCGCGCCTGCGTCATCAACGGCCTTCGCTTCATCGAGTCCCTGATAAAGTTCAAAGGCGCGCGCCCATTCCGCGTCGGTCTGATCGGTCAGTTGTACGCCGCGTTCCTGCCGCCAGAACAGATCGGGGCAGATCACGACAAAGCCGCGCTGCGCGTACCAGTCGGCAATTGCACGCATGTCCTGGTTGACGCCGAAAATTTCCTGCAACAGAATAATGCCCGGCCCGCGCCCGCCCGCAGGCAGCGCGAGATAAGCCTCAAACTCGCCGCCATCAGAAGCTTTGATTGTCGTCATAGTGATGTCCTCACAGTTACAGTGCAGTGAATGTCAGAATCCTGCCCTTCAATCCAAATGTTCCGAAGGAAAGCCGAACCACCCCCGTAGTAACGAATTTATTCGTTCTGCTGCGAAGGCACAGGTTTTCAAGTCGAAACGAATAAATTCGTTACTACGAGGGGGCGTCGTGTTTTCTTCATGGTGCTTTCACCTGGATCGGATTTCAGATCAGTGTTCGGAACAACCAGTGTGGCGCGATTTGCCAGAATCGCGCGGCTCGCCCAACACGCCCTTGAGGGATGCCGCGCGACTGCGGGCAAATCGCGCCACACTTTCCATTGACACAATTGAAATCTGATTCAGGACAGTGTGCTGTGGCGGGCAGTACTCTACCACCGTGTCACACCAAAAAGCAGCAGGCAGCCGTCAGAAGTAACTCATCCTTCTGACGGCTGCCTGCTGCTTTTTGCTGACTGAAATTTACTGTCTGCTTTCTTCGACGATCTGGCCGTCAAAGAGGTGAATCGTGCGGTCGGCGTGGCGCGAGAAACGCTGATCGTGCGTCACCATGCAGATGGTTGCGCCTCCGGCGTGCAGTTCCTTGAGCAGATCCATCACGGCCTCGCCATTTTTTGAATCGAGGTTGCCGGTCGGTTCGTCGGCCATCAGAATCAGCGGCTGGCCGACGATGGCGCGGGCGACGGCGACGCGCTGCTGCTGACCGCCTGAGAGTTGCGAGGGCAGGTGTTTGGCGCGATGAGCCATGCCGACGCGCTCCAGGGCTTCGTTGACGCGCTTGCGGCGTTCGGCTGAAGCCATGCCGCGATAGGTCAGCGGCAGTTCGACATTCTCATAAACCGACAGATCACCGATCAGATTGAAACTCTGAAAGATGAATCCGACTTCACGGTTACGAATGCGGGCGCGTTCGGCCAGGCTGAGGTTTTCAACCGGCTTGTTGTTGAGCCAGTAATTGCCGCCCGACGGCGTGTCGAGCAGGCCGAGAATCGAAAGCAGCGTTGATTTGCCGCAGCCCGAAGGCCCGGCAATTGAAACGAATTCGCCGTTTTCAATTTCCAGATGAATGCCGGACAAGGCATGCGTTTCGACTTCATCGGTGTAGAAAACCTTGGTCACGCCTTCGAGTCGGAGCAGCGATTGATGAGAGTTGGTCATCTTTGTTCTTCCTTTTTGCGAATACCCGGTCGCTCAAGCTCCCGGTACTGCACCAGACAACCCGGTGCGGTAACCAGAGCCGGTTGGTAAATCAGTTCAGACGAATACGGTTGAATGAGTCGTACTGCGAAGTGTCAGAGAGAATCACCCGGTCACCGACGTTGAGACCTTCGAGAATCTCGATTTTATTGACCGAACTGCGGCCCAGTTTGACCTGCACGCGCACGGCTTCCCTGCCGCCTTCGACGTATTTGAACAGGCTGATCGTGCTGTTTTCCTGGCCAAAGGCCGGGCGCGGCATATTCAGTACATCCCGCAGGCGTTCAAGTTCAATCGTGCCATCCACGCTCATATCAGGCACTGCGCCTTTCGGCAGTTCGCCGTTGAGTTGCACGTCAACGGTGCGCGTGCCCTGGGTTGCGCCGGGGTCAATGCGAATGACGCGGCCTTCGATGATGCCGTTGCGCGTGTCAATCTGCGCGGGCTGACCGATGGCGATGTCTTTGGCCTGCGTCTCAGCGATTTTGACTTCGGCCTTGAGCCTTGACGGGTCGGCCACGCGGGCGAGTTGTGTGCCGATGGCGACCTGCTGCCCGACCTGCACCGGAACTTCCTGCACGACGCCGTTGATGCCTGCTCTGACTTTCAATGAATCGAGCTGTTTGCGGCGCAGTTCGTAAAGCGCCTCAAGCTGAGCGACGCGGGCCTTGTAAACGGCAATCTGCGCGTCAATGGATTTGGTGCCGATGTCCAGGCGTTCCTGTTCGATGCGGTTGCGCGTGGCCAGTTCTTCGGCCTGGCTTTTCGACTGCTTCAGAATCAGGTCTGAAACGAGGCCTTCCTTTGCCAGCGTTTCATTGGCTTCGGCCTGTAGTTTTGAGCGCGTGAAATCAGCGCGCACGGTCGCGGCCTGCGCCTGCTGATTGAGCCGCTGGCTTTGAAGCTGGACTTCCTGATTGCGCAGTTCGGCTTTGGCCGCATCCACCTGAGTTCGGGCGTCAAGCACGTCGCGCTCGATTTCAGGATTGCTCAGTTCAATCAGCACGGTGTCGGCTTTGACGACCGCCCCGGGTTTGACATTGCGTTTTTCGATGCGCCCGCTGACGGTGGCCGGAATCCAGCGAATCTCTTCAGGAACGAGCGTGCCGATGCCGCGCACGTTGCGCACCATTTCGTTGCGCACCACTTCACCGGAATAAACCGTTCCGGCGTCAATGCTCGGCGCTGCGGGTTTGAGCCTTGATAAGCCGACCGTCGCGCCGCTGATGACCGCGATGGTCAGAATGACGTAGAGAATGCGACGAATGCGTTTATTACGTTTGACCTTGTCACTGCGTGGAACGTCCATATGATCCTCCGCGTGTCTTTATTCCAATTGCCGTGCCAGATGCGAATAGTGAAGTGTGGCAAGGACATAGCTTCAACCAGCGCGCCGCGTAACACAATGCTGTGTCCGCTGCCGGGAATGAATTTTCCCAAAAGCGGACGGTAAATTCCGGCCTGACCTGCCGCCCGGCAAAGTTCATTCAGGGCAGCGCCTGAATCAGTCGGCCAGGATTGCCAATGACCGCTGTTGATGGGTAGACTGACGCCGTTCACGTTTTGACCGTCACCAGAGCTTTCCCTTAATCCAACGACAGGAGCCACCGATGAAACAATTAGCTGTGATCTGTCTCTTTGCTGCCTTCTCGATCTGCGCCTTCGGGCAGGATCCACCGGCCACCCCGCCCGGCGGACAGGAACGCCCCGCAGGCTTTCCCGGTCAGCAGTCGGCTGAACCGAAACCTTATGACCGCGTTATCACCAAAGACGCCAAATCCGACACCGGCGTTTTCACCGTCCACCGCATTAAAGAAAAGTGGTATTACGAAATTCCGAAAAGCGAACTCAACAAGGAATTCCTCTGGGTCAGCCAGATTGCCAAAACCACGCTCGGCGTTGGTTACGGCGGCCAGGCGATGGGCAATCGCGTCGTGCGCTGGGAACGCCGCGACAACCGCATCTTTCTGCGCAATGTTTCCTACGAAGTCGTCGCTGATCCGAATCAGCCGATCAACAAAGCCGTCAAAGCCGCCAACAATGACGCCATCATTATGGCCTTCAACATTGAAGCCTTCGGCAGGGATGATTCGTGCGTGATTGACGTGACGCGGCTCTTTACGACCGAAGTCACCGAACTGAGCGCGCGTTCACGACTGCGCGCACGCGGCTTTGACCCCACGCGCTCGTTTGTCGAACGCATGGTGTCATTCCCTGAAAACATCGAAGTCGAAGCGACGCATACCTTCACCAATCCGCCTGACGTGACTCCGACCGCTGGCATTCCTGCGCCGAATCCGTTTCTGCCGCAGGGGATGGGCACGGGCAGCGCCTCGGTGGTGATGCATTACAGCATGGTCAAACTGCCTGAAAAGCCGATGAAGCCGCGCCTCTTTGATGAGCGCGTCGGTTATTTCTCGGTGCGGCAGATGGATTTCGGCCAGGATGAACACCGCGCCCCGCAACGTACCTACGTCACACGCTGGCGGCTGGAAAAGAAAGACCCCGGCGCGGCGCTCTCTGAACCCGTCAAGCCGATCATCTATTACGTTGACCCGGCCACGCCGACCAAATGGATTCCCTTCATCAAGCGCGGCGTCGAATCGTGGCAGGCGGCATTTGAAGAAGCCGGATTCAGGAACGCCATTCTCTGCCGCGAAGCTCCGGCTGACGATCCGGAATGGAGCGCTGAAGACGCGCGTTATTCAGTGATTCGATGGCTGCCTTCGACCATTGAAAACGCCGTCGGCCCGCACGTTCACGACCCGCGCACGGGCGAGATTCTGGAATCTGACATTCAGTTCTACCACAACGTCATGAACCTGGCCCGCGACTGGTATTTCACGCAGGTCGGCCCGCTTGATCCGCGCGCGCAGAAGCTGCCGCTGCCCGATGATCTGATGGGCGAACTGATTCAGTATGTCGTCGCGCACGAAGTCGGCCACACGCTCGGTTTTCAGCACAATATGAAAGCGAGTTCGATGTATCCGGCTGAAAAAGTGCGCGACCGCGAATGGGTCAGAAAGATGAGCCACACGCCGACGCTGATGGACTATTCGCGCTTCAATTACGTCGCGCAGCCCGAAGACAAAATTGACGTGAAAGACCTGATTCCGAAGATCGGCCCTTACGACAAGTGGGCGACGATGTGGGGCTACAAACCGATTGATGAGGCTCGCACCGCCGCTGATGAAAAGAAAACCCTCGATGAATGGGCGCGGGCGCAGGACAAAACGCCCTGGCTGCGCTTCACGACCGACAAATCACGCGGCGCTGATCCGGGCGAAAACACCGAAGCAGTGGGCGATGCCGACGCAGTAGCGTCAACCGCGCTCGGCCTGAAAAACCTCGAACGTGTCTCGAACATGCTGCTGACTGCGACGACGCAGACCGGCGAGCCTTACGACGATCTCGAAGAACTCTATGGCCGCATGCTCGGTCAGTGGGTGCTGGAGATGAATCACGTCACGCAGCTTGTCGGCGCGTTCAATTCGCAGCAGAAACACGGCGGGCAGGACGGCGTGCTGTTTGTTCCGGTGCCGAAGGAACGACAGCAGGGTGCGGTGAAATTCCTCGCTGACAAGGCATTCACGACTCCGGCGTGGGCGCTCAAACCCGAAGTGCTGCGGCGCATCGAGCCGAACGGCGCGCTGGAACGGGTGAAGATGTCGCAGCAGCGCGTGCTGTCATCGCTGATGAGTTCAGCGCGTTTTGCGCGCCTGGTCGAACAGGAAGCGATGGACAGCGCGGCGGCTTATCGTCCGGTTGATTTTCTCTCCGACGTGCGCCGGGGCATCTTCAGCGAAATCGAAGGCACGGGAGCGATCAGGATTGACGCCTATCGTCGCAACCTGCAACGCGCTTACATTGACCTGATGGGCGACAAGCTCAACGGTCGCCTGGCAGTCACGGACGATCAGCGCCCGCTGATTCGCGGTGAACTGCGCGCCCTGAGCGCCGATGTGACCAGGGCGCTGGCGCGCGCCACTGACCGCACTTCGCGGCTCCACCTCGAAGACGTGCGCGATCAGATTGCAAAGGTGCTCGATCCGAAATTCGCCGCACCTGCGCCCGCCGCAACAACCGCACTTCCCTTCGGCAGAGGTGTGGCGGATGACGGTGACGAAAACGGCGAAGTCGGCTGCTGGCACGATTACGCCATTCGCCTGCCGCGCCGGTAATTCGCAGTTCAAATCAAAAGGCGCAGGGGACAACTCAATGTTCACTGCGCCTTTGCAATTAACAAGGAGCGCAGGCAATAACAAGGAACGCAGGCGTCCCGCCTGCCTGTCCGTCGCTCAATGCCAACAAGGAACGCAGGCGTCCCGCCTGCCTGGGTTTCGATCAAGGTGCATTGAAAGAAAGACAGGCAGGCGGGACGCCTGCGTTCCTTGTTAGAGACGGACGCCTGCGTTCCTTGTTAGAGACGGGACGCCTGCGTTCCTTGTTAGAGACGGGACGCCTGCGTTCCTTGTTAGAGACGGGACGCCTGCGTTCCTTGTTAGAGACGGGACGCCTGCGTTCCTTGTTAGAGACGGGACGCCTGCATTCCTTGTTAATCGCCTGCGTTCCTTGTGATTCAGTCCTGAACGGGCAGGCAAGCACCGAACTTTATGCTAGACTTTGCGGGTATGAGTAAAGCCAGAGTTCTGATTGTTGATGACGAACAGTCGGCCCGCGAAGGGTTGAGCGAAATCGTGTCGGCCTGGGGTTATGAAACGAAGTCGGCTTCGGACGGGCTGGAAGCGTTGCAGGTCGCGGCTGATTTTGTTCCGGCGGCCATTATCACCGACATTCGCATGCCGAAACTGGACGGGTTTGCGCTGCTGGCCAGGTTGCGGCAGGAGCTGCCGGAGACTGCTGTCATCCTGCTGACCGGACAGGCCAGCGTTGAGGATGCCGTGCGCGCCGTCAAGGAAGACGGGGCTTATTACTATTTTGAAAAGCCGATCAACACGCGGCAGATGAATGTCGTGCTACAGCGCGCCATCGAACAGCACGCCGCGCAGCGCGAAAACGCCGTGCTGCGGCGGCAACTGCGCGATCACGGCGTTTACGGCAAACTCGTCGGCAACTCGCACGCGATGCGGATGGTTTACAACGTCATCGAACAGGTCGCCGGGACTTCAGTTTCGGTGCTGATTACCGGCGAATCGGGAACGGGCAAGGAGGTCGTGGCGAATACGATTCACAACCTCAGCCCCCGCGCGCAGAATCCGTTTGTCGCCATCAACTGTTCGGCCATTCCCGAAACGCTGATGGAATCTGAACTCTTCGGCCACGAAAAAGGCGCGTTCACTGGCGCGATTGCGCGCCGCGAAGGCTGTTTTGAACTCGCCAACACGGGGACGCTCTTTCTGGATGAAATTGCGGAAATGCCTGCGGTGTTGCAGGCCAAGCTGCTGCGCGTGCTCGAAGATCGCAAGGTGCGCCGCCTGGGCAGCACCCGCGAAGTCCCGGTTGATGTGCGCGTGCTGGCCGCCACCAACAAAGATCCGCACGAAGCCGTCCGCAAGGGCGAAATGCGCGAAGACCTGCTCTATCGCCTCAACGTCATTCACATTCAGTTGCCGCCGCTGCGTGAACGCCGCGATGACCTGCCGCTGCTGACTCAGTACCTGGTTGATGAAATGCGCGAACGCCATCACCGCGAAGCGCGCATCGTGTCACCTGAAGTGCTGGAAATTTTTGCGCGCCATATGTGGCCCGGCAACGTGCGCGAATTGCGCAATGTGATCGAACACGCGGTCATTATCTGCGAAGGCCAGCGCATCGAAAAACAGCACCTGCCGCCGCAACTGCTCGATGGCCGCCCGCTCGCTTCCGAGGACACCATCACCTTCCCGGTCGGCATTCCGCTTGACGAAGCCGAACGCCAGTTGATTCTCAAAACGCTGATCAAGACCGGCAACAATAAAACCCGCGCTGCCGAAATGCTCAACATCAGCCTCAAGACGCTGCACAACAAACTGAAGCTGTACCGCGAATCTGACGGCAGCGACGAATAAATCATTCGTCAGCTCAGCAGAAATCTGATGGCCGGGTTGATGGCTTCAACCGGCTGCGGGTTCACGCCATTCATCCGGCTGAATTCGTGCGCGACAAAGGTGTATTGCAGCGTGCGGCGCGGCTGTGAGCTTTGATTGCGCGTGGCCGAATGCCACAAATGGCCATTGAAAACCAGCGCCGCACCTGCCGGAGCCGTCACGATCAACTGCTGCGCATGCACATAAGCCGGATCAGCCACGCGCTTGTCCATCCGCACTGCGATTCGATGCGTGCCTGGCACAACCCGCGTAGCGCCGTTTACCTTCGTGAATTCATCAAGCAGCCCGATGGCGGTGGCAACGTCATACTTTCCATTCAGACCCGGCCCGATCCAGTCGGCGTGCAGACCCTGCTGACCGTAACCCGGCAGCGGATCGCGCCCGGTGATGCGCGGAGTTGAGAAACGCCGCCTGATGATGTGATGAACCGCCGCCAGAATACGAGGTTGAAAGCAAAGCGACTGCACCGCCGCGCCGCGCGCGAGCAGGTCGCTTGCGTGCCGCGTGCCGCTCTGACTCGCCTCAGCCGCCCTGCCGCGACTGTTTTCTCTGACAGCTTCTTCAAAGATGGCGCGCAACTGGTTCAGTTCAGCCGCCGCAAAAACATCGCGCAGAATAACGTAGCCCTGCTCATCGAGTGCCGCACGTTCAGCGCCGGTCAGTGTCTTTTCAGTCACGCCGAGCGCAGAGAGCGCCTGCTCGATGGTCTCGATGTGGTCAGGGTTGCTGAGATTAGTATTCATCACTCAGGTTCAGGCCGCGAGCAAAGCAATCACCTGGCTTCCAGCGTGCTGTGCTTTGAAAATTCATTATTTCCCTGAAGCACAGCACGCTGGAAGCGTGCGTACCCGGGTGATTGCTTTGCTCCCGGTTCAGGCAGTCGGCTTTATTATTTGAGCAGCATGGCCAGCGCAATCACGAAGCCGATGACGATGACTGCGCCGCGAGCATATTCACGACCGAGGCGACGCGCGACTCCGGCGCTGCAATAACCGCCGACTGTCGCGCCCGCCATCATCAGAAAGGTTTCAGGCCAGGAAACCAGCCCGGCTTTGACAAAATAGAGCGCGGCAATGAAATTGATGACAAAGCCGAACAGGTTTTTCAATCCGTTCATTTCGTGAATGTCGGTCAGCCCGATCAGCCCCAGATTCGCCAGCATCACAATGCCCATGCCCGCGCCAAAATATCCGCCATAAATTGCCGCCATGAGTTGAAAGACCAGGGCCTGAATCATCCAGCGCCGCGAAACCTGGGCGTGCTGTGGTCTTTCAGGCTCCTGATCGCCCTGCCTGCGGCGCAACCATCGCTGCACCGGCCCCTGAATCATAAACAGCAGCGTGGCGAACAGAATCAGAAACGGCACCATCCGCTCAAAAATCTTTTCCGGCGTCAGGCGCAGCAGAATCGCGCCAATCAGACCGCCGATGAAACTTGGCACCAGCAGCGCAAAATGCCAGCGCTGGCTGTGCCTGATTTCGCGCCTGAATCCCCACGCCCCGCTCAGGCTGCCCGGCCACAGCGCAAAGGCGTTGGTCGCATTGGCGCTGATCGGTGACAGTCCGTGCCAGATCAGCGTCGGGAAAGTCACCAGCGTTCCGCCACCGGCCACTGCATTCATCATTCCGCCAATAAACCCGGAACCGAAAATCAGCACGATATGTAATGGATTCACCGCCGCAGGCCGCTCCCTTTCACTTCAGTTGATCACTCAGGCATAGTAATCGCTCGCTGATGACAACGCAAAAATGCGCAACAGAACTTTTCCAGGCAAAGCCAGGACGACTGACAGCGCGGAGCGTGTGGAGTGCGGCAGCCTGGCGCCGCTTTGATAAAGAAATTTCCTCCACGAAGCGACACGAAGACTCACGAAGTGAAACCACGACCCTTTGATCTTTCTTCGTGCTGTTTCGTGTGGCTTCGTGGAAAAATCTTTCCTCGATTCCAGAGTCTGCACGTGCCGGACACGAAGGCGGCGCCAGGCTGCCGCACTCCACACGCTCCGCGCTCTGAGTCAGCGTCCATCTTTGATGACTTTGATGAATACTTTCAATCCATCCGTTATCAGTCGCAGGGTGACGCTGTCGGCTGATTTTTATGCTGGCGACACGGTCGGCGTGGCGCGGCTGATGCTCGGCGCGTGGCTGGTGCGGAGGCTTGAGGACGGCAGGCTGCTTGCTGGCAGGATTGTTGAGACTGAGGCCTATTTACCGGGCGATCCGGCGATGCATGGCTTTCGGGGTCGCACGGCGCGCAATGCGCCGCTCTTCGGGCCGCCGGGGTCGAGCTATGTCTATTTCATTTATGGCATGTATTACTGCTTCAATGTCGTCACGCAGCCTGAAGGAATTGCGGCGGCGGTGCTGATTCGCGGGCTGGATCAGATTGCCGATGCCAACGGGCCGGGCCGGATTTGCCGCGTGATGCAGCTTGATCTGTCACACAACGGCCTTGACCTGACTTCAAAGGCTTCGGACGTTTTTATCGTGAGCGGTGAACAACTGACTGAGCCGGTGATTACGACCACGCGAATCGGCATCACGAAAAATGCCGATCCGCTCTGGCGGTTTTATGTCGCGGGCAGTCCGGGCGTTTCAAAACGTGATCGCAAAGCGGAACGTGCGGCGGGTCTTTAAGC
This sequence comes from Blastocatellia bacterium, assembly GCA_046331565.1. Lineage (GTDB taxonomy): Bacteria > Acidobacteriota > Blastocatellia > RBC074 > RBC074 > DASRDU01. The sequence goes on along the minus strand of JAXLQP010000001.1, from coordinate 345,991 downwards.
CTGATGGCCTGAAGTTACGGATTGGTGATGGAACCAGGCTGCTCCCCCGTAGTGACGAATTCATTCGTTCTGCTTCCAAAACCGCGTTGCTCAAAACAGAACGAATGAATTCGTCACTACGGGGGTGATTCGAGTTCCTTTCAAAAGGCCTGGATTTCACGCCACTGGTCTTTGCGCCGCGTCACTGATCGGCGCTGAGGTTGAGGCGTGCAAGTTTGAGTTGCAGGCCGCGCCGGGTCATTTCGAGTTCGCGGGCGGCGCGGGTGATGTTGCCTTTGTGTTTGCGCAGCACTTCGGTAATGAAGATTCGTTCGAGGTGTTCCATCGCTTCATTGAGCGTCATGTTCTGCCAGAAAAATTCTCCGGCAGCGGCTGAACCGGAACCGGAGTAGGAAACAGCCGGAGCCGTGCGGCGCAATTCGGGCGACAGATGATTGGGCGTGATGAGCGTGCTGTCTTCGGCGCGGGCCACGACGCGCTGAATTTCATTGGTCAGTTGTCGCACGTTGCCCGGCCAGTCGCAGACCATCAGCAGATCAAGCGCCTGCGGGCTGATCTGAATGTCGCGGCGTCCGAACTTTTCTGAGTAATGCCGGATGTAATGATTGACGATGGCCGGAATTTCAGAACGCCGTTCGCGCAGTGGCGGCACCGGCAGGCGAATGACGTTCAGGCGGTAATACAAATCCTCGCGGAAGCGTCCGGCAGCCACCATCTCTTCGAGGTCGGTGTTGGTGGCGGCGATGACTCGCACATCAACCCGCGTCGGGCGATGTTCACCGAGCGGCTGAATTTCGCCTTCCTGCAAAAAGCGCAGCAGCTTTGGCTGAATCTCAAGCGGCAGATCACCGACTTCGTCAAGAAACAGCGTCCCGCCTTCAGCCGCGCGAATGACGCCCGCCGAATCGGCCACCGCTCCGGTAAAGGCTCCGCGTTTGTAACCGAATAAAAATGCGTCCGACAGTTCCTTCGGCACGGCGGTGCAGTTGAAGGGCACAAAGACTTTTGAGCGGCGCGACGAAACGGCGTGAACGGCGCGGGCGACGAGTTCCTTGCCTGTGCCTGATTCGCCTGTGACCAGCACGGTTACATCGGACGAACGAATCTTGTAAATTTCCTCGACCAGACGGGTCATGGCCGGACTCGAATGAATAAACCCGCTCATCAGGCCCTGCGCGGCGGAAGCGGCGGTTTCAAACCCGTCACTGCCGCCGCCTTCCTTGTCCTGCAACGCACAGGTGTTGAGTCCGAGTTCGACAACGCGCAGCAGCGGTTCGATTGACAATCCGAACGGCAGCGTCGCGGAATGGCGCGGCGAAACCAGAATGGTGGCGGGCAGCGCGCGCGTCGGTTTGAGACTGAGGATTGACAGGTTGTGCTGCGCGGCCAGGTGTTCGCGTTCGGCGCTGCTGCCTGCACGGCACAGCAGTTCGACAAGTTCCAGGCTGTCAGTCTCAGACCAGCCATTGACCGTGACGACGCGATGCTGCCCCGCTTCGCTGCGATGCGGTTCGGCAATCAGCACGCGGCGGGCCTGCGTTTCTTCACGAATCACCGAAGCCAGTTCGCGCAGCAGCAGTTCACGCGAAGCGACGGCTTCACTGAGCCGCAGCATCAGCATCTGAATCAGCGCGGCGACTTCGTCCTGCCGGGCCGGAACATTGCGGTCAAGCCGGATCAGCGCGGCTTCAGCGCGGGCGAGCGCCTGCCCTGCGCCCAGTTTCTGAAAACTCTCAACAGCCTGCACGAGATGTTCGGCAGCGCGTTCGGGCTGAGTCGCCGCGTAAGTTTCGCCCAGCAGGTAATGCGCCAGCGCGCTGCGGTACACATCACCGAGCATTTCAAAGATGGAAATGCAGCGGCCAAAATGATGCGCCGCCCGCGCCGTGTCGTGCTGTCTGAACGCCATCAGACCGTGCAGCCGCTGCGCTTCGCCGCTGATCGCCAGGTCTTCGGGCGAATCCTTTGTCTCTTCGGCCAGGGTTTGCAGCGCGGCAGCGCAGTCATCAGTCCGGCCCGCTTCAAGCATTGCCTCGGCCAGCAGCAGCCGCGATTCACAAATCGCCTGGCGGTCGCTGATGCGTTCACCGAGCGCGAGCGCCTGCTGCGCTTCAGCCAGCGCACGCGCCGGGTCATTCATCGTCAGGTGACACTGACTGAGCGTGCGCAGCGCCTGGCCTTCGTACCACTTGTTGCCGTTTTCTCTGGCGATGTTGAGGGCGCGTTCAAGCAACTGCTGCGCTTCGTCAAGCCGCCCCTGCAACAGGCGCAGTTCACCGAGCGAATCGAGAATCATCGGCACGCGGGCCTTGCGTTCATCGGCTTCATCGGCAATCGCCAGCGCGCGTTCCAGCGCCTCCTGCGCGCGCGTCCATTCACCCACGAGCGTCAGGTTGATGCCCAGGTTGTTCCAGCCGTCAATCGCGTTCGACTTATGCTCGGTCGTCTCAAAATAACTGATCGCCTTTTCAAGATGGCGAATGCCGTCGTGCGGTCGTTTGAGAAACCAGCACGAACCGGCCATGTTGATGTAAATCTTGCCGAGCAGATAAGACGCCGGATGATCGCCGATCAGCGTGCGCGCCTGCTCAAAATTCTCCAGCGCGGCTTCCCACCGGCCTTCATAAAAATCGGCCATTGCCACCGCAAACCAGGCTTCAGCGAGGCCGCGCCAGTCGCCGGTGTTGCGAAAATGCTCCAGCGCCTTGCGGGCGTGATCGCGGGCGATGGTGTATTCGTTGATGCTGCGATAAACGCGGGCCAGCGCCGTGCAGATGGTTCCGATTTGTCCGTCCGATTCGTTTTCGACGGCTTCGCGCAGTGCGGCATTGAGCACCGCAATCGCTTTCGGATGATCGCCCGTGTAATTGCACGCCAGGCCGATGTGCGTGCGGACACACGACAAGGCTTCGGCGTCGAGTTCAGCGCGGGCTTCAGGCGCTTCGTAACGGGCGACGGCATCGAGCGATTCGCGGTAACGACCCTGCATTTCAAACGACAGCGACAGCGCACAGCGCGCCCGCGCAATCAGCGAGGCGTCATTGCGCGCCGCCTTCATCAGCGCCAGGATGCGCTTCTGCGCCTGGCTGGCCTGCCCCTGATCGAGCAGCAGGCGAATCTCTTCAAGTTCGGTGTTGAGCGTGGAACCGGCATTTCCTGAAAGCGAACGCAGCCGGGCGCTGGCGAAATCAATCACGCCTGAACCGGTGTCGCGTTTTTTCCGTTCAGTTTCGGGGTCGGGGATGAGAGGCCGTCTGTTCATGCAACTGGTAAAACTCAGGGGTGCTGATTCAGGACTGAGGTTCGACAAACTGACGAGTTTGTCGCGGTACTGTAAGGGCGTTCCTGACCGGAGTAACGACAAGCTCACCAGTTTGCCGAACCTGCCTGGTCATGAATTTCTGATTTCAATGTTTCAGAAAGACAGTTTCATAAGAGCCGCGCAGTCTGAATCCGGCGCGACGATAAAGTGACTGAGCGGCGTGGTTGCGTTCATTGACCAGCAGGCAGACCGAACGCGACGGCGTCAGCAGGTGACGATTCAGCCACGCCAGGCACCGCAGGCCGTGACCTTTGCCGCGCTCCTGCGGGTGAACGTAGATGCCTTCAAGGTAGATCGTTTCGGGCGTGTCGGCCACCACATCGGCCTTGAAAATCAGTCGCTCGTCATTTTTCAGAATCCAGACGCGGCCCAGTTCAATGCGGCGCGCACAGCGTTGCAGGTAACCTGTCGGATCAGCCTTCATCGGATTGACGCCGCTTTCGATTTCAGCCACCTGGGCGTGCGCTTCAGCGACCTGCGCCAGATCGTCATTGGTGGCCAGTCGCAAAAGGCTGACGACTGCGGCATCCGCAACCGGATAACGCTGCTCAAACAGCAGTTCACGACACAGCAGGTGCGGCACGGCACGGCGAGTGAAATAATGCCGCCGGAAGCGTTCGACTTTCTTCTGTTCGCCAATGATGGTGTGCGTGCGCGGTTCGGCTTCAGCGAGTTCGGCAAAGGCGGCAAGCGCGGCTTCGCTGCGGGTTTCAATCAGCGTCAGATGGCCGATCAGCGCCACGCCCTGCAACAAACCCCGGCTGTTGCGCCAGGCATAGAACACGCCGCGATTGAGCGCGCTTTCAAGCCCGTTGTCGCGGATCAGGCCGGACATGATGACCGTATGCAGCGGACGCCGCGCCAGAAACCGCAGGACTTCATCTTCCTGGCCGCCGCGCAGGCGCTGAAGCGGCGCAAAGGCGCACAGGACAGATGATGCTCCGGCGACAGGCTGCTGAACGCAGGAGAGAATCGAAGTTCTGGAAATGCTGTATCTCATTGCAGTCAGGCGTGACGATCTGCTCGTCATCCGCCGCAGGGGGTTAGTAACCGGGATAATCCCTTCCATCATCGGGCCGGGCAGGCATCGCATTCGTCGCATCGCCGTTTCGCTGCGCCGCCTGCGAAGTAACAATGGCATCAGCCGCCAGCACACCGTCCGCTGCCAGCACACCATCAGCCGCCAGCACACCATCAGCCGCCAGCACGCCATCAGCCGCCAGCACGCCGGTACCGATGAAATACAGGCCACCGCCAAGCGGCCCGCCCAGACTCGTCAGAATGCTGTTGCTGATGATGATTCCATCAGAAAGCATCGTCTGATCAGCCGCCAGCACGCCATTGGCAAAAATGATTCCGTCGGCGGCCAGCACGCCCTGATTGTAAATGCGCTGGTAACGCGCAATCAGACTGTGGCCGGTCAGAAAGGTATGACCGACGACGATTCCCTGCGCCCAGGGAAAGGTGTAACCGCTGATCGTCGTCCAGGGATAAGGCAAATCCTCTCCGCCCAGAATCGGCACACCGAGCGACACGCCCGGCCCCGGCGTGCGGCGAATCAGTCTCGCCAGCCTCACCGCACCTTCGATATTGACCTGCCCTGCGCCCTGCTCCAGCGTGTTGAAGCCCGCGAGCGGCTGCGCCGTGTACATCAGGATCGCCTTGATCAGATTCGGCGTCAGGTTCGGATTGGTCTGCAGCATCAGCGCGACCGTCCCGGTCACAATCGGCGTTGCGACCGAAGTGCCGTTCATGACCATCATCATCCGTTCCGGGTCGGTGCTGACGTTGGCATTGAGCTGCGGGTATTCATTGACCAGCACGTTATGCTCGTAATCGGCCATCGCGGCAATGATCTTGTTGCCAGGCGCCACGAGTTCCGGCTTGACCAGGTTATCGTGATGACGATTGCCCTGTGGGTCTGTCCAGTAACTGCGCGTCGGCCCGCGTGAACTGTAGGTCGTCACCACATCATCGCCGCGAAAGTCAGTGCCGAAAGTATTGGAAGCCCCGACCGTAATGGCTGACGGTTCGATGCCCGGCGAATGAATCATCCCGTAAACCTTGCGTCCCTGCGTATCGCGGCCATTGTTCCCGGCGGCAGCGACGACGACGACGCCCGCATCAACCAGTTTGCGCACCGCACGACAGACCGGATCGTTGCGGTACGAATCAACCGCAGGCATCCCCAGGCTGAGATTGACGACCCGGATGTTATAGGTGGCACGGTTGGTCATCACCCATTCGAGCGCGCGCAGGACGCTTGAGATATTCCCTTTGCCTTCGGCATCCAGCACCCGCAGGTTGATAAGCTGCGCGTTCGGCGCAATGCCCAGATAAGCGGCGCTCGCAATCAGCCCGTTGCCCGCCGCGACCGATGCGACGTGGGTGCCGTGACCGTACAGATCGTGCTCGGACTTTTCATTATCGGGGCTGACAAAATCCAGCCCTCTGATGACGCGCTTGTGATTGGTGCGGTCGCGGAAGGATTTGTGTTCGTCATCAATGCCCGAGTCCAGCACGGCAATGCCGATGCCGGTGCCGTCAAGACCGGTACTCGTGCCAACGCCTTCAATAAACCCGCGCGCGGCATCGGCCCCGGTCGTCATCGAAATGTGACCCAGCGACCTGACTTCACGATCAGGCACGACAAAGGCCACATCATCAAGTTTCGCCAGATCACGAATCGTCGCGGGCGGCAGTTCCAGCGTTCTCGAATTGAGGTTCTCAAACGTGTCTTTGGTCAGGACTCCGGCGCGACTGAGTACCTGCTGAGCGGCAGTGCCGGGCTGCCGGTTGAGTTGCAGAATCACCCGCTCTGAGGAACTGGTCGGCTGGCTGACCTTTGGTTTGAGGTCATCGGAAATCTTGTCATCGCCATCCTGCACGACCCGGCGCGGCGCAGTGCGACGCGGCGTCGGCGGCTCAACCTGACGCCCGCGCTCGCGCCCGGATTGCGCTTTGATGTCGGGCAGAATCAGCCCGGCTCCGGTGAGGATCGCAGCCAGTAACCACGCAATGAAGCGCCTGTGGGTGACGAGGAGATCAGTAACAACTTTCATTTTGCTTACCCGGTGCTGGTCAGTAATTCAGTCGGACAATATCGTTCCGTGCCTGCCGGAATGTTTTGTGTGATGGCTTATCTTAACCCGACTCAGAAGCCAGACACTACGGCCTGTGATATTCATTATTAGCAGTGCAAAAGCCGTGCCGTCTGCCAGGACTTCAGGCTGATGTCGGCCCGGATCAAACGCACCACTGCCGAGGGCTTCTAATCCCTGTCCTTTCAATCCGGACTGTAGTCAGGCAGATCGTCGTCGGATGCGGTCGCATTCTACGCTGATTCCGCACAAAGCGAAATCAGATTCGCAGTGCGAACTCAGATTCACACTCGCCAGCTAATTCATTTCTTTCCAGAGCATTGGTGCCTGAGCTTTGACCGGCAACTGAGCTTCACCTGCTGAATGCGAACTGTAATTCACACTCTGGTTAACAGTCCCGTGCCCCTGCCTGCGGGCTGATTGGCAGCCTAAACCCCGTCAGGCATTGAGGCAGAGTGTTTTGAGTAATTCCGGCCAGGTTGCGGCACAAGGATTGTAAGCAGTCGGCTGACAGACCCTGCGATGACCATCTATCAGTAAATTACCGCACCGGTTGTCGGTGCTGCCGGAAAAAGTTACACACCTCAGGATTGATGAATGAATAACTGACAACCTCACAATCCTGTAAACGAGGCAAGCAATGAAAGGAATTGAAAGAAACAGTATGAAACTGCGAAGTCAGGATTTCTGGTCGGCGCTCAGAGCCACGCTGGCCATTCTGATTCTGTTGACCGGAATGTTTCCGGCCAGCCCGGCGCTGGCCGATGACAGTTCAACCGCCGACGAATTTACCGGAGTGCGAGGCATTGTGACCGCGCTGCCCTCAACGCCCGGTTTCATTGGCGACTGGACAGTGGGGCGAAAAGTCGTTCACGTCACCAGCACCACGATTATCAATCAGGAAAACGGCAAGGTCGCGGTCGGCGCTTTTGTCGAAGTCAGAGGCACGCTCAATCAGGATGGATCCTTCACGGCCACGCGCATCGAAGTCGGCCTGGGTTCCATCGGCGGTCTGCCCACTTTCTTTGTCGGCACGATTGATGAACTGCCGAGTACGCCCAACCGCATCGGCGACTGGAAGGTGAGCGGCAAGGTCGTTCACGTCACGGCTTCGACTGAAATCAATCAGGACAACGGCCCCATCGCCGTCGGCGTGATCGTCAAGGTGACGGGTCTGGTGCAGGCCGACCTTTCGATCAATGCCAGCGAAATCGAAACGCGATCAGGCTTCAGCACCGACACTAAATTCACCGGCAGGATTGAAGCGCTGCCCGACACTCCGGGCCGCGTCGGTGACTGGAAGGTGAGCGGGCGCACGGTTCACGTCGCGGCTCAGACAACGATCAAACAGGATGATGCAGCGGTGGCGATTGGCGTCATCGTCAAGGTTGAAGGCCTTCCGCAAAACGACGGCTCGATCATTGCCGTCAAAATCGAAACCGTCAAATCGCCGGATGGCGAAGACCAGCACGTGAAATTCTTCGGCAAGGTCGAAACGCTGCCCGGCACCGCCGGACAGATCGGCGACTGGAAGGTTGGCGGGCGCACGGTTCACGTTACTTCCAGCACGAAAATCAAAGAGGAGTCAGGCCCGGTTGCCGTCGGCTCATTCGTCGAGGTCGAAGGTTCGCGGCAAAGCGACAATTCAATCAACGCTTCTGAAATCGAAGTTCAGAAGGTGTTCTGCCAGTTCTGCGGAGATGCGGGTTTTACCCGGTTCTTCGGCACCATCAGCGCCCTGCCGAACACCACGGGCTTTATCGGTGAATGGACGGTCAATACCCAGAAATTCCAGGTCATCAATACCACGGTGATCAACCAGGAACACGGGCAGGTCGCGGTCGGCGCGCTCGTTGAAGTTTTTGCCATCAAGGTCAACGATGTGCTGACAGCCGTCAAAATCGAAGTCAAACAGCCCACCGGCGGCAGCCAGGGCTTTGTCAGATTCGTGGGTGTGATCAATGCCCTGCCCGCCGTTCAGACTCTGATCGGTGACTGGACGGTTGGCACCCGCACGATTCACGTCACTGATGCGACCCGCATCAACAAGGAACGCGGCCCGGTCGTCGCCGGCGCCATCGTCGAAGTCAAAGGCAACCTGCGCAGCGACGGTTCGATTGACGCGACTGAAATCGAAGTCAAAACGGACATCGTCGTGCCGCCGGGTTCGGTCGGATTCACGATCTTCTTCGGCACGGTCAGCACGCTGCCGAATGGCAACATCGGTGACTGGACAGTGGCGGGCAAGACCGTTCACGTCACGGCCAGCACGAAGATCGAACAGCGGCGCGGCACGCTCGGCGTCGGCGCGCTGGTTGAAGTCAAAGGCTTCCTGCGCAGTGACGGCTCGGTTGACGCCACAAAGATCGAAGTGAAAGCCACCACGATTGGCGGCGGCGGCACCGTCACGCTGATTGAATTCATCGGCAAAATCACGGCGCTGCCAGCCACGACCAATCTGACCGGCGAATGGGGCGTTGACGGTCGCAAGGTGCGCGTCAGCGACACCACGCGGATCAGACGTGAAAACGGCGCAGTCGAGGTCGGCGCGCTCGTCGAAGTCAGAGGCGCGCTGCAACCTGACAATTCGATTGATGCCATCACCATCGAAGTCAAACCATCGAGCAGCTTCATGTCGTTCGCACCGCTGACCTCGGTCAGTGCGGGCAGCTACCAGGCTGACAGTGGTTCGGAATCAATTATGGCTTCGTTTGGCAGCAATCTGTCGGCGGCCACGCAGGCCGCAACCAGGCTGCCCCTGCCGACGACGCTCGGCGGTGTGAGCGTGCTGGTGGATGGCAAACCGGCGGGCCTGTTCTTCGTCTCGCCCACACAAATCAACTATCTGGTTCCGACCGACACCGCTTCCGGCGATGCTCAGGTCACCGTCATGAACGGGAACAACGTGGTAGCGCAGGGCAAGCTTTCGGCTCCAGGCGTTGCTCCGAACCTGTTCACTGCCGATGCCAGCGGTCAGGGCTTACCTGCCGGGCTGTTGTTGCGCGTCAGTGCGAATCAGCAGCAAAGCTACGAACCGCTGGCTCGGTTTGATGCCACCCAGAACAGGATCGTCCCGGTGCCGATTCAGCGCGGCAACGGCGACACGCTTTACCTGGTGCTGTTCGGTTCCGGCTTCCGCAATTCGCCGGATGCCGATGGCAACAGCGGCAATGGCGTGGCAGAAAACGTGCAGGTCACGATTGGCGGAGTCAGCGCCCCGGTAGTCTTTGCCGGCCCGGCGCCTGGCTATGCGGGTCTTGATCAGCTCAACGTGCAGATTCCGGCTGGCGTCACGGCTGGCTCGCAACTCACCCTTGTCATCAAAGTCAGTGACGGCCAGGGCGCAATGTTGCGCAGCAATACAGTGACGATAGCCATTCAGTAAGCGCTGTTCTGGTTCAGGCGGGCGGCACGCCGTCCGCCTGAGGCGCCAGACTGCTGCAACCGGATGATCTGTCTGGGGGCAAGGACAGATCATCCAGCCTGCAGCAGCCTGGCACCGCACCAGACACGCCCAAACAACAGGAGCGATGCTTCCAGGTGAGGGAGGAAGCATCGCTCCTGTTGTTTTTTTACCGGATCAGATTTCAGTTCGTTTTTTTACTGGATCGGCTGTCAGTTGAATGTATGTTCCGGACTGGTGGAATCGTGCCTCACTCCCAGCTCCGTCAGGAGCGTCCTGTTGATAGCACTCAGCTCTCCGTAATGCCCGCAGCTCCGTCAGGAGCGGCCTGTGTCCTGTTCGCCGCATCTGCCGCTCCTGACGGAGCTGGTCGTTTATTTCTCACGCGAGCTATCAACAGCACGCTCCTGACGGAGCTGAAGGTGGTCTTTCACCCCGGACACGCGGCTGAAATCCGAGCTGAATGAAATGACGGATTGTGATTCAGAGGTTCGACAGGCTGCCAGTCGAATCTCAACCGGCATCAACTTTGAATCACTGCCGGGATGCCGGATCCCGATTCACGGTTTGCGGCCAACGGCGAACAGGCTTTGCGCCGAACGCACGTACATCACGCCGTCTGACAGCGCCGGAGTCGCCATCAGCAGTTCGCCCATTGAATTGGTCGCCAGGTGCGCGAACTTCCGGCCTGCCGCAATGACCAGCATTTCGCCGTCTTCATTCGATAAATAAATCCTGCCGTCAGCAGCGACTGGCGACGCGCTGAAGCCGCTGCCGACCAGTGGCAGGCGCTGCCGGTAAATTTCTTCGCCGGTTTTCAAATCGTAAGCGTCAAGCAGGCCGTTGTTGGCGAGGACATAAAGAATGCCGTCATAAATGAGCGGCGTCGGCATATATGATCCGCGCCCCGTGCGGCTCCAGACCACTGCCTCGCTCGCGGTCTTGCCATCAGGCAGCGTCAGATCGCCGCGAGCGCCAGCCTTCACCACAAAGATCGGACGTTCAGGAGCGCGGCCACTGACGATGACGAATTTATCGTCAGCAAAAAGCGGCGTCGGTGCAGTGATCTTCGAGCTGCGACCGAGCTTCCACAATTCCTTTCCGGTGCGCGGGTCGTAACCGCGAATAAAGTTCGCCGCGTTCGTCACCAGTTCCGGTCCCGCCGAAGTCAGCGCCACAGTCGGCGTGCCCCACGATGGCAGCTCATCGCGCCCGGTCTTCCAGACCTGCTTTCCCGTTTCGGCATCGAGCGCGAGCAGGAACGAATCGTCCTGCGTGTCGCATTGCAGGATGACCAGATTATTCCAGATGATCGGCGAACTCGCCGTTCCCCATTCGTAAGTTGGAATGTCATACGCGCCCAGATTCAACCGGCCCGGATCAGCCTTCCACAAAAAGCGCCCGTTGACATCGTAAGCAAAAATGCCCTGCGAGCCGAACCACGCGACGACGATGCGCCCGTCAGTCGCAGGCGTGGCGTTAGCGTAGGTTGATTTGATGTGGCGCTTTTCGAGCGGCGCGCCTTCGTGCGCCACACGTTCCCACAGAATTCTGCCCGTGCGTTTGTCGAGCGCGTAAAGCATCCACCGCTGCGGCGTGCGATCCTGCGAGGCATCGCCATCGCCATACAGTCCCGGCCTGAAGCTCGCTTTCGGGTCGCTGCTGACCGCGCTCGTGACAAAGATGCGTGAACCCCAGACAACCGGACTTGAATGCGCGAGGCCGGGAATCGGCGTGTGCCAGCGAATGTTTTCGCCCGTTTTGCCGTCCCATCGTTCAGGCAGGTTCTGTCCTTCGGCAATGCCCAGCGCCTGCGGCCCGCGAAACGAAGGCCAGTTACCATTCGTGCTGCCAGGCTCAGGACGTTTTGGCGGGCGCGCACTGGCAGTCGTCGTGATGCGACGCTGAGCGATGACGCGGTTTTCTTCAGCAGGCAGCCAGGTGCTGCCATTCAGAATCATCCGGCGCGGCACACAATCATCAGACATCAGATCAAAACTGACGCGACCGCCTTCGACACGCACACGATAACGGCCAGGCCCGTCGCAGCCTCTCGGCGCTTTGGCCGTGACCAGTTCAAGTTCATTGCCTGTGCGCTTCCAGTTGCCACCGAGCGCAGGCCAGCCCGTGCCTTCAAGTCTGAATGTCCCGTCAGCATCGAAGCGCGCCGTGAATGCGCCAAATTTTAACGGCGTCGTGGGAAGTTGCAATTCAGTTTGTCGCATTGCGCCTGACGAGATTGAGACGCTGGCAGCAGCGATTGCAACCACAGCCATCAGCACAAGCGCAGGCTTGCTGTCATACTTTCTTTTCATCTGCATGACTGTCCTTCTTCTTCTCAGCCTTCAGGCAGTGCCGTCGCGCCTGTTCCGCCGATCTGAATCAGTTCAGGGTATTGTTCAGCCAGCCGGAGCGGCTGCCCGCCGCGTTTGAAGCGAAAGTCGCAATGCGTTGCGCCGGTGGCCAGCGAACCTGTGCGGCGCAATCCCTGATTGTTTTTGTCGCTCATCACGTCATCAACCGCACACATATACGGCACGACTTCCATTGCGTCGTGTTTCGCCGCCGACTGGCAGAGCGCGCACGATCTGACGTTGTAACCCCAGTCGAAATCCGCGTTCGTGACCTCAACGATTTCAAAAACATCCTCGCCCGGCTCAGCCTTCGTCTGCGAGGCCTCAGCCGCCTGAATGAACTGCGCCAGCCGCGCCTGCAACGCATCCTCGCTTTCTTCGGGCAGCGGTGGAATCGGCGCACGCGCCACGCCATTGAGCAATGCGCGGCTAAAATCGTGAACGTCAGTTCCGCGCCGCTTCAGCGCCAGGTAAAGCGACAGGTTCACATTGCAGACAAACAGCGCCGACGCAAGCGGGTGTGCGGGTTTATCCACGTAAGCCATTTCAGGCAGCATCGCGTCAAAGATGGCCGCGGCTTCGTCAACGACCGTTTGCGGATCATCGGTAAAGCGGCTCGCCAGGCGCGCCAGTCGCATCTGCGCCTGATTGAAAAAGGTGTGCCTGACGAACTGCTCATTTTGCGCTCTGTTCATAACTCTCATCTGGTGCGGGCGGGCAGCGATTTTTCCGTCGTCACCATTCCCGGCGCTGTCCGGTTGATGCGCGCTGCCATCAGGCGAATGAGTTCAGCGTTTGTGAACGGCTGCCAGCCGTGCGGTTTCATCGGTCGCCCGTATTCAAAGACCGCTTCTGATTTCGGATTGTCAGCGGCTTTCAGAAAATCTTCGAGGTGATAGACCGCCAGGTTCAGGTAGTAGTTATCCATATCGCCGCAATAAACGTGAATCTTGCCCGTCAGATCAGGGCCGATCTGCGGCCAGTTTTTTTCGACGTTGTAGCGCAGGTCAAAACCGTGATCGCGCATATACAGCGCCACCTCTTTATCAATCTTTCCGGTCAGCCGATCCCAGATCGGACGCGGATAGCCGTCCCTGCCAACGGGGCCGTAAGCCGCATCCCACGCGGCAATCTGCTGGCCTGAACGCACGTTGCTGCCAAGCACGGCTTCAAGGCGGCTCATCTCGCGCATCGTCAGCGTAACCTGTCCTTCGGCATTTCTTGAAAGCGGCCTGACGAGTTTGCTCCAGTCGCCGTTCGGGACTTCAAAGGCATTGTCGTCCTCATACACATTCGACATCTGATAGCGCCTGAAATCCACCGGGTCGGGATACAGCGCCCACGTGCCATTGAAAAACTTCGGATGAATAATCTGCAACGCCAGAGCTTCCCAGCCTCCGGTTGAACCGCCCGTCAGGACACGCGCTCGCGGGTCGGCAATGAGTCTGAATTTCTCTTCGAGGTAAGGAATCAGTTCTTTCAGCAGCGCATCACCGTAAGGCCCGTTGTTGGCCGAGTTCACCGCGTAGGAATCATCGTAATACGGCGTCGGATGCTGAAAGGTCACGGCCACCATGCGCGGGAAGTTGTCAGACATCCAGGCCTGCGCAAATTCATAACCGCTTTCGCGCGCGCTGACGTTGAGCCTGGCTCTGCGCTGCTCCGGGCTTTCGGGCGTGGCAGGTGGTTCGGTCGTGAAGCCGAACGGAGCGCGCAGCCCGAAATGGCCCTGAATGTAAATGGCCGGATATTTCTGCTGCGAATTCTGATCGTAATCTTTCGGCAGCAGCAGCGTTGCGCCGAGGTACATCGGATGGCCCCAGAACTCAGTCAGCAGTTTGCTCTGAATCTTCACGCGCCTGACCCAGGCGGTATCAGGCGGAATTTCGACCGGCGGCAGTTTCTTCGTCAATGAAAGTCTGATGTTGAATCCGGCAGCCGGATCAAGCCTGACGCGCTGCACTTCGCTGACCAGGTTGCCCGGCGAACGATTCCACTGCTGCCCTTCCCACTGATCTATGTGAACCCAGATTGTGTGACCGTCTTTGCGATGCACCTGCGTGTAAACATTCAGCAGCGCCTGCACGTAATATTCGCCTGCCGGAAGCTGGCTGAGGCTTTCAACCGGGAAGCCCAGGGTTGAAGCGTCAATGACTGCATTCTCACCCGGTTTGAGCGCATTCACATCCAGCCCGTAAAACGGCACCGAAGCCTGATATGAACCGGCCTGCAACCGGGGTTCGGTGCGATTGTTTTTTGAGATCATCACAAACACGCGGCCCGTAACCGGCCCGTTCTCAGTCGTGGCCGGAAATGAAATCTCAAACCGCGTGCTGACCGCCGCCGTGTGGCCGGAAGTCGCTGACAGCAGCGACAGACAGAACATAATTCCGGCAATGACAGGTAATCTCCGTTTCATTTTCATTCGGACATTCATCAGCGTTTCTCCTCAGGAAGACAAACCATCAGCACAGTGCGCGCAACCGGACAGTCAGCAGTTATTCTTCGGCGAGCGCTTCATTGACCAGTTCTTCAAATAATGGATTCAGATCACTGGCATATTGCCGCAGATAATCTCGTGCCTGATTTACATCAGCGCCAGCTTTGACCAGTTCAACAACATCCACCAGGTCTTTGCGCCGCCGGGCGACGAGTTTCAGATAAATGAGGACTTCAATCGGCACAATGGCGAGTCCTTCGCTGGCTGGCGGGTGGTTCAGAACATCGTTGAGTTGCGGGCCGAGCGAGGCAGGCGAGAGATAGTCAATGCGAACGCCATCAACTTCGATGGGAACTCCGGCCTTGAAGGCGACCAGCGATCCCTGATGATCAAAAGCCTCATCGCCAACCAGAAATTTCACATCGGTCGCTGCGCGAATGCAGCCGTGTGCGCCAACGGCCAGCCCTCCTGCCAGCGCATGGCGAATGCCGAGTTGTTGTAACTGATCGGCGGTTTTGACCACTGCCTCACGCACACGCGGCGCGACAAATTGAAAGACATCCCTGAGATCCATAAGATTCACCGGACGACGAGGAATTTGAGCATACGACAATTGCAGGGTTAATCTCCGCCTTTCTCAATGAAAAGATTACCATCAGGCGCGGCAACAGCAACTGATGGTTCTTTCACCTGAGCGGGAGTGCAGGATCAAAGATTATTACCTGAGCTTTCCTCAACAACTCACAGCGGCAGCGTGAAGCGCGGCGCATACAGTCCTTCCGTCAGTTCGACAGTCTCCTGAAAAAGTTTTGCCACGCTCTCAACGGCAGCAACGAGTTGCCCGGCAGAATCGCCCGGATGCGCCAGCGTTCCTTGCACGCGCAGCGCAAATTCAACGGGAGCGCGCCCGAATCCGGCCACCTCTGCCAGCGCGGTCTTGTCGTTAATCGGGTACTGACGGTTGAGAGCGAACAGCACCAGGATCAGTTGATTCACGGCGCGCGTCAGGCAGGCAGTTGTCCCGTAAGTATCAGCTCGCGCCGCAAATTTGCGCGCAAACGCGGCGAGGTTGAATTCAGCCTGCCAGAGATAATCCTGCACAATGGTTCGGCGCAACGCTTCAGGATAATCAGCCACGCGCTG
Source organism: Blastocatellia bacterium (assembly GCA_046331565.1). Taxonomy (GTDB): domain Bacteria; phylum Acidobacteriota; class Blastocatellia; order RBC074; family RBC074; genus DASRDU01. The sequence goes on along the minus strand of JAXLQP010000001.1, from coordinate 330,228 downwards.
CTTCAACTTATCAAGCCGCGCTTCAGGATCGAACAGCGGCACACAGACCGCCACTTCGCCGAGGTACGTGGCGCTGAAGAAACCGAAGGGAGGCTGCTGAGCATAATCAAGCTCGCAGCGCCCGGCTTCGGCTTCATCAATCACCCGCTCCAGGTGTTCGAGGCTGCGGTAAATGAAATCAACGCGCTGACCGCCGATGGTCAGCCACGCCCCGCCGTTGACCCACCGGCCCCAGCCGTAAAAGTCCGTCACCACCGGACTGGCGGTGTCGTTGACAGCTTCGGCCAGTTCGCGCACCTGCTGAATCGAGAAGGGAGCCGCGTCTGAATACAGCAGACCGAGATCAATGTCTGAACCGGGCCGGGCGCATCCACGCGCATGCGAACCGCCCAGCACAACGGCTTTGATTCCGCTGATTGCTCCAAGCCGCTCAGCAAGCGACGTCACCAGTGCGCGTTGTTGCGGCGTGAGTTGGTTCATCTTCCAGCCCTCCACCGTCTGTCGTTCTGCGACGAAAACCCGCCGCCCGAAAACAAAGCGGCGAGAACTCGCCGCACTCCACACGCCGGATTCAGCGCGGCCAGCCCATCCATCCGGCCAGCGTGAACAGGACGCCCGCTGAATACAACAGACCGAAAACCAGTTTGTTGTGTCGCGCCACCCACTCCGGCAGGTAGATGTCGAAGTTGTCCCGGCGGTCGCTCGTATATTTTGCCGCAACGGCTGTGAGCGGACAGCGCAGGCGATTCGCCGCGAGAATCAGGACTTCAATAAAAACGATACCCGCCAGCATTGCCGCCACGTCATAACGCCGCAGCAGGCAGAAAATCGGAATGGCGAGTATGCAGGCGGCAAAGAAAGCCCAGACAATCGTGTGAATGACCTTCACGGCACGGAGCGAGGCATCTGGTGTCATAACCATCTCAGGCGCGCATTGGCAAAGTCAGGCAGGTCTGACTTCAGCCTGCCCGACTTTAACAATTCCCCTTTCTCACTTTCACAAACCGGGCTTTTTCACGACCGTCAGCTTTACTTCCGACGGATACTGCCGCGAATGATGCACGGCGTTGTGTGCGACCACGCCCTGCGTTTCGTCGTAATTCTTCCCGCCCGTATTCATATTGCGATCAAAGCGCGGGAAGTTGCTGCCTGAAACTTCAATGCGAATGCGATGACCGGCTTCGAAGTAATTGCTCGTCGTCATTGGCTGCAGCGTGACCTTGTAAACTTTGCCTGCTTCCATCCACGCAAGCGGTTTGTCGTAACCGTTGCGATAGCGCATGCGCTGAATCGTTTCGTCCAGGTTGTAGGCGCGCCCGTCCGGGTACACGTCAATCAGCTTGACCGTGAAATCAGTGTCCTTCACGTCGGATGAAACGTAGAGCGTGACTTCAATCGGGCCGCTCACTTCGATGCCTTCTTTCAGCGGTTCAGTGCTGTAAACCAGAATGTCCTGCCGCTCTTCCATCTTTCGCTGATCCCACGAGCCGCCCTGCACTGCGTTGCCGGTGCAGCAGACGTTGCCGCCATACGAAGGCACCGGATTCATCGGGTCGTAATCGAATTTGTCCGGGCTGTCAGAAGAAGGCGGCGCAGCGCTGAGCTGCCCGTCGCCGTTGAGCGTATTCGCGCTGCCGCCGCTCGCCAGATAAAGCTTCATCGGCTGCGCGCCGACGGGCGGCCACGTTTCGGACGATTGCCATTTGTTGATGCCCATCGTGAAGTAACGAACCTTCGGCATCTTTTCGAGAATGCCGTTCTGTTCGCCCTTGAGGAAGTGATCGAACCAGCCCCACGTCAGTTCATCGTAATTCAGGCGCGCATCACCCATGCTGCGTTCACCGACGACTGTGTTTTCAGTCGCCCGTTTGTAAGCGCAGTGCAGCGTCGGCGCAATCACGGCGTACTGCTGATTGGCAATGTCAGGCCGCGCTGTTTTGCGGACGTGGTTGTAAGCCGCCAGGTTCGGCCCGACCGAGACATCGTACCAGGACATAAACCAGAAGCCGGGTACATTGATTTTCATGTTGTCGTGCCACAAGCCGCCCTTGTACCAGGCGGGATCGTTCGGCATGCGTTTGATCATCGCGCCGCCAGTGTCCACCGGCATTTCGTCAGCAAAGATGCCGCGTGGCCCGTCCACGGCTTTCATAATGTCCATCTCCGGCAGATGCCTGAGCGCCTTTGACCAGTCAACGGGCGGCAACTGCTGCGCGAGGTCGAAGGATTTCGCGGCGCGAATCAGGTCGGCCTGCGAAGTGTTGGGCGGAAACATCGGGCGCACCTGATTCTGTTCGCCGTAAAGCCACGCGATGAAAAGCATCTGCACCGCGCCGCCGCGATACCAGTTGCCCTGCTCGTAATACGGCCCGACGCGGCCCACGCCCGCGCCGAAGCCCTGCGGAATCATCGCCGCAAAAGCCGGATTACCGAGCGAAGCCACTGCCATCTGCCATTCAGCGGTTGATGAGCAGCCAATCGTGCCGACCTTGCCGTTTGACCAGGGCTGGCTCGAAACCCATTTCAGCGCATCATCGCCATCGCTGAGCGGCGCGCCGAGAATGTCGTAATTGCCTTCGCTGAAAAAATGGCCGCGCTCGTTCATCACCAGATAAGCGTAGCCGCGTTTGACGGCATCAAGCGGCGCGCTCATATCGCTCACGACGCCGTTGCGCACGTCCCAGTAATTGAAGTTGTACGGCGTGCGCACAAAGACCGTCGGATACTTTTTCGCGGCATCCTTCGGGCGGTAAAGATCAGCCGCCATGCGCTTGCCGTCGCGCATCTGAATCATCAGCTTGCGCTCGACGATGGCAACGGATTGCAGTTCCTGTTCGATGGCATTGCGGCGCGCCACGAGATCAGGACTGGCGCTGCGCATCTGCCCGGAAGCGCGATGAACAGCCAGGGTGAGACCGAGTCCGACAAGGATCAGCAGACAACAGATTTTGATTCGCATGAGAAATTCCCCCTGAATATTGATGCTGGCGATGCCCGGTGGTTGAAGTGGCCTCATCATCATCGGGCCGCCACGATAAATCTGGTGAAGTTCTGGTCTAACACAAGAAAGGAAATGCAGCGGCAAGATGCGCCGTCCGGCCTGAACTTGTCAAGCTTGCTTCAGAACCTGACTGCGCCTGAACGAAGGTGCTGCCACAGAAAGCAGATGAGAAGATGAACCCGGGTGTGAAGCTAATGGCAGGGCGATGCCTCAGGCGTTCACGGTGAACGCCTGAGGCTCACTCTTTACTGGAAGGTCATCACCGGCCTGCCGCTCGGAACCACATCGGGTATCAGCAGGCGCAGGTTATCAGGTCTGGCGCGCGGATCGAGCAATCCGTTACGGACAAATTCAACCAGATACCTGAACTCCTGGCTCGTCAGATAAGTCGGCCAGATCAGCAGGGGATCAAGTCGTTCAAGCACCGGCTCAACCGGCCCGACCGGCCCGGCCAGATCAGCATCAAGTGAAATGGGACGATACAGCCGGGCTGAGACAACGGCATTCAGATGATGTCGCACGGCATCCTCAAGGCGTGTGAAAGCGCCGTTGTGAAAGAAGGTTGGTTGCAGCGCCACGTTGCGAATCGGCGAGGTGCGAAATTTGTAACGGTCGTTCGGATTCTGTGTGATCTGTTCCAGCCCGAAATCCTCATTAACGCCTGGCCCGTCAAAGTTATTATTGGTGCGGGTCGGGGCGATTTGCGGAATGCCGATTACGTGCTGCCTGAAATCACTGAACATTTCATTCGATTCACCGCTGACGGCGTGACACCGGACGCACCCGGCTTTGCCAAAAAAGAGCAAAGCTCCTTTCTTCTGCACCGTTGTCATGGCCCGATGCTGTCCGCGCGCAAACCTGTCAATCGGCGCATCAGCAAACGTCAGGGTGAATTCAAATTCAGCGATGGCCTTGCCGAACATATCGAAGGTAATCAATCCGCCGTTTCTGGCCTCAGGGAAAAATTCACCAAACAGGCGGCGATACGCTTCGATTCCGTTGAGTCGTCTCAGCACCTCGGCTCTGATCGCGTTGCTGTCACCCGGAAAATCAAACCCGGCAACCTCAGTTCTCTCGGTCGGCGGGATGAAGGCCTGAGCAACAAGCAGGTGCGGCAGGTAAGAGAGGCTGAAACTTTCAGGGTCGGGAAATTGAAACCCGGCCCGATTGTCAAACGGATTGCCCGACAGCGCAGCAAAGCGTGAGTTCCACATCAGATTCGGGAAGAACGCCGTATTGATAGCCATCGGGGTGCGTCGCATGTTGCGCGGCCCTGCGCGGTCAGGCCCGACGATACCGTTGTTTTCAATCCCGATGGCGATTGATTGTGTGTCGCCAAAGCCGGTGGTGGGTGAATGACATCCGGCGCAGGCGTTATCATTGTTGAGGCCGGTAACGGTATCGAACCAGAGCATTCGCCCCAGTTTCAAGGCCAGCGGCAGATTGACCCTGCGCCCCAGCCGCTCTTCCAGTTTCGATTCGATCCTGCCGGTGAAGCCATGCTGGTGCAGCACACCGGCGAGTTCACGATCCAGCAACTCGTCTGATTCACCGGCAGCCTGAACCGGAACCAGCGCCCGACCACCGACCAGCAGCAGCAGAATCAATACGGCAGCAAGTTTGTAGCATCGTATGTCAGTCATAGCCTCCTCCTCCTGAATGGTTTTGGCGGGTTGTACTCAGCAGCAGTACACACTGCTTCAGTCACAATGGTTCAGACCAGGCAGGAATCTGCCTGGTCTGAATGAGCCGGACTGCACTGAGTGTCCGGCGTTCAGAACCTGTAACGCGCCGAGAACTGCATTGTGCGGGCCTGATGAGCGGCAACGGCCCGCCCGAAAAATGGTGAGCTTTGCGCGCCGACATAATTTTCATAGTTGACGCGATTGAAGAGGTTGAAGAAATCAACGCTGAATTCCAGATTGCGCGATGAACTGTCACGCCTGCGGCCAGGGAGGCGCGGCACTTTGAAGGCTCTGGTCACGCGCAGATCAACGCGCGCGAAGCCAGGGCCGTTGCCGGTGTTGCGCGTGCCGCCTGCCGGGCGATCATTTGCCACCGTGTCGCCGTTATCATCAAATCCGGTCGTGATGTTGTAAGGCAGCGAGGAAGCAAGGTTCACAAAGCTGCCGAGCCGGAACCCGAAAGGCGCATCAAACGTCCCGGCCAGCGTGAAGCGGTGCCGCTGATCAAAATCCGAACGTCCCCATTCAGGCCGCAGGTTGTAATTATCAGCAGGCAGCGCAAACAACCCGCTGCTGTCGTCCCTTGAGCTTGAAATAGTGTATTGCGCCATCAGTCTGAGGCGACGGCCAATGCTGCCTCTGAAGGTCAGGCTCAGCGCGTGCCCGCGCATCAGAGCCGACGACTCGACCTGACTGATGTTGCCCATCGTCGGGTCGGGTCGCCGCCCCGCGCCAATGCTCCCCGGCAGCGGAGCGTTGACGTTGCGCGACCGCAGCAACCGCACGCCGCGCAAGGTCTGATATTCGACTGACAGTTGCGAGTTGCGCCACACTTCGCGCTCAATGCTGACACCGGCCTGAGTCAGATACGGCGCGCGCAGGTCATCTGCCCGCCGCACCAGAGCCGGTGGCGGCAACGTCGCCAGACCTGAACCGAACGGATCAGGATAAGCAGGCCCGGTAATCACCAGTTCACGAATGCGCGAGCCGTCAAGGAGCAGGCTGCGCTGTGTGACCGATTCAGGAAGGCGCTCATAAAAAATGCCCGCGCCGCCGCGAATCACCGTGCGCCGATCCTTCAGCCCCCACGCGACAGCCATCCTCGGAGCAAAATTGTTGCGGTCTTTCAGATTCGACTGCCAGCCGTAACGCAGGCCCGGCGTCAGCGTCAGATTCGGTCGCAGCCTGATTTCATCCTGCACAAACATTGATGTTTCGTGCTGCGTGAAGCTGACTTCAGGCGCACCCTGATTGATCCGAAAGACAAACGGCCTGGCGGCGGCAAAATCACTGAGACTCGAAAACTCAAACGTCCCGCCGAAATTCGAGGCTTCAGTGACATTGACGCGGCGTGGCCGGAACTCAGCGCCGAATTTCAGTGCGTGGCGGCCCCGCGTGTAACTTACATTGTCCTGCACACGCACAGTCGTTTCGCGGCTCTGTCTGAAACTCTGCGGCTCGCCGCCGGTGAATGCGCCGATGACGACAATGGCCGGGCCTGTCACGCGACGCCCCACGCCATCAGTTTCGCGTTCAATCACCAGTCGCACGTCATTGAGCCAGTGCGACGACAGCACCATCCGGTCTGAAAGCTGAAGGCGGTGCAATCTTTCAGCCGCCGCAATCCCCTGTTCGGGCAGTTTCAGCCCGCCGATGCCGCGACTGAGTTCTGAATGATCGCGGAAGTTGTAAAGCAGCACGAACGTCTGTTTGTCACTGGCGCGCCAGTCCAGGCGACCAAGCAGACTGGTGCGGCGTTCGGGCGTCAGCACGCTGACCCTGAATGGCCCGCTGAGCAGGCGCGCATTGATGACCGCGCTTTCGTCATTCAGCAGCCTTTCACCGCTCGCAAAAAATGCCAGTCGCTGACCGATCAGCGGCCCGCTCAGCGTCAGATCAAACATCCGGCGATTCAGTTCAGGCCGCGTCAGCGCAAAGGCATGGCGCGCATCAAACACCGCATTGCGCGCGTAATAACCAAAGCTGCCGTGATAACGCCGAAACGATGATTCATCTGTCAGCGCTTCAACTCTTGCCTTACCCGGACGCCGGAACTCGGCTGAATAAGGATTGCGATTGAGGCGAATGCGCCGCACTGAACGCGCAGGCAGATCAACCCCGCCTGCATCCATCCCGTCAACTGAAATCGAGACACCTTCGCTGCCCTGCGTTGCCGGAGAAAGAAACGCCGTCACCATCTGCAACGGATTCTGCCCCGGCGCAGGCAGGCCGCGCAGCAGGTTGTCATCAAAATTCAGGCGGTCAGCATTGCGCTCGATTGAGATTGATTCCTCTTCATTGCGCCCGCTGCCTGACACGCTGATCTCTTCTTCGACTGCGCCGGTTTGCAGTTTGAACGTGACGGACACAGGCGCGCCAGGGCGGGCATTGATTTCCTTCACGGCAGTAACAAAGCTTTTCGCTTCGCATCTGAGCGTGTACGCGCCGGGCGGCACAGCGTCAAAGCTGAACATTCCGGCAGCATCGGCTACGGCTTTGCGTTCAGCGCCTGTGCCTTTTGTCAGCAGCGCCAATCGCGCGCCGGGAATGGCTGCGCCGGTCTGATCTTCAACCGTGCCGCTGATCTGAATGCTGTCAGTCTGCGCCTGTCCGGTTGCCGTGACAGGATTCAGCCACAGCAGCGCCATCATCACAATCACCGGCCCGATCATTCCGCGTTTCATTTTAATGCTCCTTACTCAATGTGCGCGTCCGAAAGAGAGATGACGGAACAGACGGAAAGAACGGAACAAACAGAAACAGAACTGAACAATGTCTGAGGCTTTCCGTCTGTTCCGTTATTTCCGTGTATTCCGTCATCTCTCTTCCTTCTTCATTGTTACCACTGACCCGAAGCCTGAAGCGCGGCTTCGCGCATCGTGGCGTTCACATCCGGTCGGCCCTGACTGGTGTAAAGCTCATAATAAAAACCACGCTGGCGCAGCAGTTGAGCGTGAGTGCCGCGCTCAACTATTTCGCCATCCTTAAGCGCCAGAATCTGATCGAAGCTTTCAAGGCCCGCGAACTGGTGCGCGATGACCAGCATCGTGCGGCCCTGATGAACGCGGCTGATGGCCTGCTGAATCAGTCGCGCCGATTCGGCATCAATCGCTGAAGTCGGTTCATCCAGAATCAGAATCGAAGGCCGCCTAATGATCGCCCTGGCCAGGCAGATGCGCTGCCGCTGACCGCCCGACAGCGTGCAGCCGCGCTCGCCCACCACCGTTTCATAACCATCGGGCAGCGCCGTGATGAAATCGTGCGCGAAAGCCAGCCGCGCTGCCGCTTCGATTTCGGCCTGCGTCGCGTGCGGTTGGCCGTAAGCAATGTTTTCGCGGATTGAAACGCCAAACAGCATCACATCCTGCAACACGACTCCGATCTGACGCCGCAGCGATTCGCGCTCAAACCGCCGGAGGTCGGTGCCATCAATCAGAATCGAACCCTGCTGCGGCTGATAAAAACGCAGCAGCAGGCTGGCAATCGTTGATTTGCCCGCGCCCGAAGCGCCAACCAGCGCCACGCGCTGCCCCGGTTCGATGCTGAAGGAAATGTCCCTGAGAACCTGCCGCCCGTCGCCGTAATGAAAGCTGACGCGATTGAAAACGATCTGACCGGACAGATGCCTGGCGCTGACGACCGGCCTGATTTCAGGCAGTTCATTTTCGCTGTCGAGAATTTCGGCAATGCGTTCGGCGCTGACTGCCGCCTTTGAAAACTGGCTGGAAAGCCGCGCCAGTTGCCGCAGCGGTTTGTACATACTGGTCAGATAAGCCGTGAAGATCAGCACATCACCCGGCGTCATCTGACCAGCCAGAACCTGCAACGCACCGAACAACACGACGGCCCATAATCCGGCGGCGCTGATGATTTCAACGGCGCGTGAAGCGGCGGCTTCGAGGCGCGCGGTTCTGATGCTTTCGGCCAGCGTCTCGCGGCTTTCGTGATCGAAGCGTTCTTCCTCGTAATGCTCACGCGCGAAAGCCTGGACGAGCGACACCGACCGCAGCACTTCGCTGATGCGCGAAGCCACGCGGCCTTCGCGTTCGCGCTGTTTGCGGGCCGATGATTTGATGCGGCGGTAAATTGCAAACAGCACATAGAGCAGCGCTGGAATCGTCAGCAGCACAATCAGGCTGAGGCGGCGATTGAGCGCAAACATGACGGCAAACATTCCCGCGAGCGTCAGCAGGTGCGAAGCGAAATTGAGCGCCGATTCAGCAAAGACATCCCTGAGCGTCGTCGTGTCGCTGGTGATTTTGGTCAGCAGTTCGCCGCTGCGGGCGCGGTTGTGAAATGAGAGCGTCAGTCGTTGCAGGTGCGCAAACATTTCGCGCCGCAAACGGTACACAAGCTGATAGCCGATGCGCGAAGTCAGATAAAGCTGAAAGTAAGAGAACACGCCGCGCCCGGCAGCAATCAGCATGATGCTGAATGAAATCACGATCACCGCCGTTGCCTTGCCCTGCGCCATCAGTCCGGCCAGCGAGTGCAGCGAAGGCGGCAGTTCACGATCAAGCAGCAGATGATCGAAGATCACTTTCAGCGGCCAGGGCGCGAGCAGTTCCGTCAGCGTAAAACCGAGCATGCACAGGCCTGCCAGCCCGATTCGCCATTTCACTTCGGCCAGATGCTCCCTGACGATGCGCTGAAATCTGTGGTGTCCGGCGGTTTTCATTTTTGAGAATAATTACGTCAGGCCGTTACAGTATCGCGCGTCAGCAGGCGGGACTAACGACAGGACAGCCGCCTGCTGACGCGCGCGGTACTGTAACGATGCTTTCTGACAGGCTCTGAAAAGTGTGAAATTCCAGACCCGGCTGATGGTTCATTTCACAGATCAGCAGTTCCAGCAATTCACACGCGGTTTCATCCATCACCTTGTGATGCAGCATGATTCCGACCGTGTTACAAGTCAGTAACTGTTCGCCCAGTTCGCTGATGATGGCGGCGGGCGCTTTCATTTCCGCGCCATTGCGCCAGCGATACAGATCGAGCGTGATCGAAATTTCCTGAAAGCTGTAACCGGTCACAGGTACGCCCCCCTGATCCTTTGACAGCACCTGAAAGCCAAGTTCATCAAGCGCGCTGAAGGTGGCGGCGGTGCAGCGATTCCAGGGCGGCGTGAAGGCCGGAAAGAAAGCCGTGCTGAATGCTTCTTCAAGCACGGCGCGGCCCTGGCTGATGTCGTGAAGCTGCTGCTCGAAACTGCGCGCCGGGCCGAATTCGCAGCGACGTCCGGTCAGTTCGTGATTGAGATGCTGCCAGCCGTGCTGATTGAGTCCGAGCAGGTGCGGCCAGAAATTGTGATACTGCCGCAACGCCCTGATTGCCGTCTTCGCCAGCCGCGCCGGAATGATTTCAAGATTGACCGGGACGTTATGCCGCAAAAAGATTTTCACCATCCGGTGCAGCGTCTCTTCGTCATCGTCAACGTCATCATCACGAAAGAAAATTCTGACTGTGCGACCTGCGGTCTGAAGCTGTTCGATGACTGGTCTGAGTCCGGCAATGATTTCTTTCATGCGGCCACCTCCCCTGCTTTCGTTGCGCCCTGAGCCAGCAACTCCCTGAGGGCGGCTGCGGTCTGCTCAGCGCCATTGAGTTGCAGTTGCATCAGCGTGCCGGTTGCTTTGCGTTCCAGTTCGGCCTGCATCATTGCAGCCAGTCGTGCGGGCGAAAGCTGCGACGGATGAATGACTGCGAGCGCGCCCAGGTTTTGCAGCTTCATGGCCCGGATGGTCTGCTCCTCGTTGTTGTTGCCTGTAAACGGGCAGACGATGGCGCGCACGCCTGTGGCCAGAATGTTCATGCAGGTGTTGTAACCCGCCATACTGACCGACAGATCGGCGCGTTTGAGATAAGCCGTAAAGTTTGTGGCGTACCGTTCAAGCCTGATGCGTGGCCGTGTTGCGGTTCTGGCGCTGAACTGCTGATACTGATCTTCAGGCATGTAAGGCCCGGCAAAAATCAGCATCAGGTGCGGCTGCGTTTCGGCCAGCAGGTCGCTCGCGGCAAGCGCACAGTCAATCAGCGATTCACCAACGCGCCCCCCGCCGATGCTGACGACAATCACTTTTTCGTGTTCATCAGTTTTCAGTTCAACTGTCGCGTGATCGCTGATGCGTTGCGCAACGAAGCCGGTGTAACGAACCGGGCATTGAATGTCGTGCGCGCGCGGAAAGGTTTCTGCAAGCTGCTGAAAGGCCGGATCGGAATGCACCAGCACCAGATCGAAATACTGATTCACCAGTTCGCAGGCCTGCGCATCAAAACGGGCCTGATCGCGCTTGCTGACCAGAATATCGCGCAGGCTGCACACCACTTTTGTCCTGCTGCCGTCAGCCTGAATGCGGTCAAGCAGCGGCACGATTTCATCGGCAAATTTGCGGCGACCAAACGGGAACAGTTCGATCATCAGCACGTCCGGCCTGAATCTTTCATATTCATTCAGCAGCCGCTCTCGCCGTTCCGTTTTGATTGCGGCCAGGTTGTTTGCGCCGTCCACAGTTTGAATGTCGCGGAACTCTGCGTCTGATCTGAGCGGCGGCAGGTTGATGACTTCAACTGACGGCGGCAGTTCAAAGCCGCTGACGATTTCGCCGCCGTTCAGAAAGCAGACTTCAAAATCGTGCAGGCCGCGCACGATTTCGGCGCTGCGCACAAAATGGCCCATCCCCAGAACGTGCTGGCAGTAAAACATCACCCTTTGTCTGGTCATCGCTGCCACCTGCCTTCCAGGTTGTCGGCCTCGGCTTCGTCACCGGCCTGAGCGGCCAGCGTCAGATATTGCCGCACGACATTTTCAAGATCGGGTTTGCGCTGCCAGTAGCTGCGGTAAGCTCTGGTGATGAACTGCACCTGCAGGTGCCACAACAGACGCTGGCGGTCAGGCGCGCTGCCCGCTGCCTGCTGCCAGCCTTCGAGCAACGCCCTTTCAATGCGCCGCCGCAGTTCAGTTTTGAAATCACAGGCAGGCAGATCAGCGATGAAATTCGCCAGATCCTGCAACGCATCGCCTGAAGCCAGTTCGTCAAAATCAAAGAGCGCAATGCGCCCGTCGCACAGCAGCAGTTGTCGCACATGAAAGTCGCCGTGAATCACACGCTGCGGCCAGTTCTGTGAATCCGGCAGCGTCGCGGCCAGGCGGCGCGTCAGCTTTGCAAGCAGCTCGCGCAGGTGCGGAAAGGCCGGCATCAGTTTCTCAGCCTTCTTTTTCACTTCGGCCAGATGATCCTGCGGGGTGATGCTGACGGCGCATTCAATGTCGCTGCGTTGCAGCGCAGCCAGCCCGCGCCCGACAGCGCGCATCAGTTCACGACAGCTTCCTTCATTCAATGCTTCGGCCAGCGGCGTGCCGTTCAGACCTTCCTGCCAGATGGTTTTGATTCCTTCGTCGTAAGCCACCGGGCGCGCAATCGCAAAGAAATCAGGTTCGCGCTGCGCCTGTTCCCACAGCCTCAGCATCAGGTGATGAATCCCTGCTCCGCGCTGATCGGCAAAGGTCTTGGCATACAGCAGCAATTCGGCGGGCCGCCCGGCCACCGACCAGCCCAGCCGGTAGCGCGTGGTGCAACGCTCTTCGGGACGGTAGTTGATGACTTTGACTTCAAGTCCGGTCAGCGCCTGGCTGCTCAGGTTTCGTTTGAGCGAATGAAATGGCAGATGCTCTCTGACGCGGTGCGGGTCAATTACTTCGGGCAGGTGCGGCATCGCCGGATCGTTCGGAAAGCTCCACACCACCAGATCGAGCGCGGCCAGATGCGTCAGCGCCGCGCCATTGCTGACCGGCACAAGACGGCGGTTCATCGCCTTTTCAAATTCAGCGCGGCTGCGCCCGCCCAGGTAAGCCTTGCCGTAAAGCAGATGCTCGGCCTGCTGCCCTGTGTTCTGATTCGCAGTGACGAGCTGCCACGCCGCCGCCAGGAACGATTTCTGCCGTGACTGTTCGCGCCGGTAAGTTTTGAATCGCGTGTGCAGCAGCCTGCAATCGCGGATTTCAGGATTGCCGTGCGTAAAGCCCGGCAGCAGCCGCTGAAAGGCGTCACGCATTTTTTCAGCATCAGTAAACTGCTCGAATTCCTTCATTGTGGCCTCGTTCCGAATCTGGCGGCCAGCGCCAGCAGGTCATCAATCAGCGCCAGTCGTCCGTCCTTCAACCGGGTGACGCACCGCGCCGCGCGTTCATAAATCAGCGCCGCCGCGATGTGCCATTCCAGATCGGCTTCAGGAAATTCATCACCCGCAGCGGCGCGGTAAGCCTGCACAAATTCATCAGCAATCAGTCTGGTCAGGCGCGTCGGAATGCCTTCGAGCAGGCCGCGATAATAAAGTCCGGCAATAAAGCTGCCCACGTCCTGCAACGCATCGCCCGCACACAGATTGTCGAGATCAATCAGCGCGACCTGATCGCCTGAGGCCAGAAAGTTCTGCCAGTGCAGATCGCCGTGCAGCACTGACAACGGGCGCACCTGCATCTTTTCAGCTCCGGCTTTGAGCAGTTCAATCAGCAGGTTCAGCGATTCAGCCGCATCAGGCCTCAGCAGCACGATCATGCGCGCTGTTTCATCAAGTCTGCGCTGAAGTTCTGTTGCAGTGACCAGCGGCAGATCAGTCAGCGATGACCGATGCAGCCAGGCGACAGCTTCAGCCGCGCGCGCCAGCAGGCCGATGAAATGTCGGCTGCTGACCTGTTGTGCAGGCAGCGGCGAACCGGACAGACCGCGCTGCCACAGCGTTCGACTTTCGGGCTGATAAAGCAGCGGCTGCGCCATCAGCAATCGCCCGTCGTGTCGCGCTGCGCTCTGCCACAGCTTCTGCATATTGCGCCACGTCACCGCGCCTTCGTCCGTGTCATAAGTTTTGCCGTACCACGTCTGCTGTGTTATCGCGCCGCTGCCGTCATCGCACAGTTCAGCTTCGAGCCGCACCGTGCAGGTGTGTTCAGGAACGTAATGAACAAGACTGTGCTTCAGCCGCTTCAGTTTCATGGCGCGCCCGGTGCTGCTGATCGTGAGCGCAGGGACAACAGATATTTTCAATGCCCCGGCATCGTTGAGCTGTGACAGGCTGCGGAGCTTGCGATCATTCGGAAACACGCGCACGATCATTTCAAGTTCAGGCAGATGCAGCAGCGGCCTGCCGCATCTGACCGGCAGCACCGGCTGTTCGCAGGCTTTCAGGTAACGTGAACGGCTTTCGCCTGCGGGAAAAATCTGCGTGCTGACAAGCTGTTCAGACCGCAGCCCGCGCAGCGCATCAGTAATCATCAGTCGCCACGAAATCAGGCACTTTCGTTGTGGCTTGTACCTGACCTGATTCAACTGCAACGCTTCGATGTGGTATCTGCCGTGCAGGTGAACGGCATCGCACAACTTCTGCTGAAAGACAGCGCGCATCAATTCAGCATCCAGCGCGGCCTCAAGCTGCGGCAGGCGTTCATCCAGACCGGTCTGACAGACATTGCGCGAAGTCACAGGGCAATCCTCATCAGTTCTTCATTGCGGTTGTCGTGTCTGATGAATAACAAGCGGTGATTAGTGGTGAATGGCCCGAAGGCGTAAGTGCGCGCTGCGGGCTGATGCGCGATGAAGTAATAATCGCGCCACTGCCTGTCACTGGTTTTGATCAGCACACACAGCGCCGAAGCTTCAGTTTCAGCGCACGGCTCACCATCAGCCGTGACTACAGGATTCGTCACCCTGATTTCAGGCTTTTCAGCGCGCCACGGATAAAGCACCGTGTTGAAGCAGGCATCAGCCGCGCGGCGCGAATACCTGATGACCGGCGCGGTTTGTCTGACACCATATGCAGGCGAGGCAAAACCGGCCTCGTGGTGAACGGTTGTGTCTGACTGCGCCGCTTGCGCCAGCGTCAGATGCGGCGCTTCGGTCAGCACGCAGTCAGGCAGTGATGTAAAGGTTGTCCGGCCCCACGCTGAGGCCGAAAGATGAAACAGCAGGTCGTAGCGATGCGGCTCAGCCGCGCGCAGCAGATCAGTCACGATCCAGTAATCGGGACATTGAAAAAAGACCTTGCGTTCGTGAACAACGTTGTATTCGTGGCTGCGCGCAATGCCGTGCAGCAGGTCGAAGTTATCGCGGGTGGTAAATTCCCTGAGTTCGTAATCAGGCCGCGGCCCGGCGATTTTGTATTTGCGTTTGCCTGGCTCGTAGCGCGTCTGATTCCGCTGATCAACCAGCACCGTGTTGTGCGCCACGGTGCCGCGAAACAGCACGCGCCAGTTAACGTCGCCCGATTCGTCGTATGTGTAACGGCCCGGATCAACGATCAGCGACTGACCATAAGCCGCCATCTCGAAATTCAGCAGATCGAGATGACCGTGATTGCCAGCGCCGAGCGGCCCGCAATCAAAAATGAAATAGCGTTCGTCCTCATATGCTTCACCGTTATTGCCCCAGCCGCTGCGCAGAATGTAATAGCCGCTGTCACTAAAGCCCTTCGACCTGGCCGCAGGCGCGCGACCGCATCTGCCTTTGCTCCCGACGTACTGCATTTCAGGACAGCCATAAAGTTCAAAGCCCTGCTCCAGCAGTTTCAGGTAGCTGCCTGTGTCGCCGTCGCTCAGTGACGGAATCGTTCCATCAGGTTTGTGCGCCCACACAGCAAACTGCAACGCTTTGACAATCAGCTCATCCATCTGCGGCGGCAGCGGAATCCGGTTGAGCTGCGCCAGTTGCCTGACGGCCAGATAATTGCGCAGCACCAGATGGTGATAATCGGTCGAAAGCTCGCACTGCACGCCGTCCTGCAACAGATCGGCCTGCATGTTGCTGAGCAGTTCGCGCCGCGCCAGTTCAAGCCATTCATCAGCGCCGCGCATTTCACGAAAGACCACCGCCGCCAGAAAGAGCGCCGTCAGTTCCAGCGTCCGGTGATTGCGCGCCGGAGTCAGGTGTTCACAGAGCCACGTCACCTGCTGATGAAGCGAGCGCAGAAACTTCCGATAAAAACCGGCAGTCACGCTGCGCGACTGACCGCGCTCGACAAAGTAGTAATGCGCATAAATCCAGTTCTGAATGCGGCGTCCGGCGACATCGCTGGTCAGAAAATCAACCGGCACGTTTTCAATCCACGAATCAGTTAATTCAATCCAGCAGCGGGCGTAACGCTCGTCTGCGGTTTCGGCAAAGGCCGCGCCGAGTCCGACGGCGTAATAAAATTTGTGCAGCAGAATGTGCCATTCCAGATCAGTTGACGGATTGCTGAGCCACGCCGACGGCAGCGACAGGTGATGAACTTCATCATTGAAGTCAAAACGTCCGGCCAGCACTGCGTCAGTTTTCGCTCTGGTCGTCTGGGTTTCATCAACCGCCGGGAAGTATCGCACCGTGTCGCGCCGCTGAAAGTAAGCCAGCGCCTGCTCCGGCGAATACGCATCAAGCGGGCTGCGAAAGATGCCCGGCGCTTTCTGTGGCTGCATCGGCAGGCTCCTTTGCTGTTGCTTGCGCGCCCGTCAGCAGACAGGCATCGAAGAGTGATTTCAGTGACAGAATGCAGGCAGTCGCATCGAAATCACGACACACCCTTGCCCGCGCCGCTTCGCCCAGCCCTGCGCGCAGGGCCGCATCATCCAGCAATCGCGCAATCGCGGCGGCCAGAGCTTCAGGATCTTTTTGCGGCACCATCAGGCCGCTGACTTCGTGCTCGATCAGTTCGGGAATGCCTGAAATGCGGGTCGAAACGACGGGCAGCTTCATCGCCATCGCCTCGGCCAGCACGTTGGGAATGCCGTCGCGGTCGCCGTTGTCAATCACCTGGCACGGCAGCGCGAAGACTGTGCTTTCTTCGTAAATGTCGCGCAGTTGCTCCTGCGTGACGGCGTGCTGCAGGGTGATCGTGTCTTCAAGCCTGAGCCTGCTGATCTGAGCCTTGATGACCTCGGTGTGTTTGTCGGCTCCGCCCACGATGCGACACTGAAAGTCATAGCCCTGGTCTTTCAGCAGGCGACAGGCGCTGACCAGATCAGTGAAACCTTTCTTCTCAACCATGCGCCCGACAGCCAGAATGACCGGCTTTGCCGTGTGTTTCGGTTTTGCGTTTTGCGGCGCAAAGAGCGACAGATCAAGGCCGTGATAAATGGCGTGCAGCGGCGTCTGTGGCGGGCGCAGGCGATCAAGGTGCTGTTTGTTCGCCGCCGTGCAGGTCACGACGAAGCGGGCGCGGCGCATCTTGCGCGGCAGCAGATCGCCCGGATTGAGATCCTGCTGATAAATATCCCTGGCGTGCGCCGTGAAGCTGTAAGGCAGTCCGCTCAGGCGGCTGGCAAACATCGCAATCGTCGTTGCGCCATGACAGAAATGCGCGTGCAGATGACGAATCCGGTCTGCCCGCACGACCTGTTCAGCAATGAATCCGGCCTGCAGAAATTCCTTGAAGAAAGCCTTCTTCCAGCCCGCCAGCACGCCGCTGCGATGCTTTGCGCACAGACCCAGAACTTCGCTGAGCGTCAGCAGGTAAGTGAGTGGTCTGAGCCACAGCAGGCGCAGATGCGCAGGCACGAAGCCCCACAGGTTCAGCCGGAGCCAGTGCAGAAAGCTTTGTTCATCGAGCGGCGCGGCTTCAGGCAGATAAGTCACTGCCGCTTTGATGCGACTGACGACGCCGTGTCGCTGCTGTCCCTCAAGCCGCTTGACTGAAAAGATGGACAGCTTCAGCCCGGCGCGTTCGAGCAGGTAAATTTCATTCGTGATGAAAGTTTCCGAAGTGCGCGGAAATGCTTTCAGGATGTAAGCGACTTCAGCTTCATCAGCGCCTGCGGCCAGTTCGTGATTATTTTTGAAATGCTTCAATATCATTGCCGTTCAACCTCACAGGTACTGGCCTGCACCGGCCATCAGTCGCTGATAAGCAGCCATTCTGAACATCAGCGCGTCTGGTTCGGGTCCAGCGAGTTCTGATTCTGAAAGCAGCGTTGAAATGCTCTCAGCCACGCGTGGCAGGGCGTTCAGGTCAAGCCTGAAGCGGGGTTGATGTGGCGCTTCAGGCTGCAGCAGTCCGTGCAGGCTGTTCATCAGCCCCTGCGGCGTCAGCAGGTCGGGATGGATGATCTGCAACAGGCCCAGTCGCGCCATCCTTTCAGCGCGAATCCACTGTTCCCCGGTCGGCCTGACGCGCGGAATCACAACGGCCCGCTGCCTGAGCGACAGAATCTCGCAGACGGTGTTGTAACCGCCCATCGAAACGACGGCATCAGCCGCGCCCAGGTAACTCATCGGGTCGCTGGTGAATTCACGAAATTCAGTGCGGGGATTGATGGCGGCGCGCTGTGCGAGTTCGTTTCTTTGCGCCGCAGAAAGTTCGGGGCCGCAGATAATCAGGCTTCTGATCTGATGATTGAGCGAATGACCGCTGAGGCCGGTCAGGTAATGGTCAATGATTTTGTAGCCATCCTGACCACCGCCCGGCGTCACCAGCACCAGCTTTTCGTGCGGTTCAAGATGTAATTCACGCCGCACTTCGTCGCGGGTCTGCGCGCCCGGCGATTTGCGCACGTAACCGCAGTATTCAACTTTGTCAGCCACCGAAACCGGAAAGAGATATTCACTGACCGGGTCAAAGACTTCGTGTTGCCCAAGCACCAGCACGCGGTCATAAAAGCAGCGAATCGCGGTGTAATGGCCCTGGCGTTCCCAGGTTTCGATGGTGTTTTCGGGCGCATCCAGAATGTCGCGCAGCACCAGCACGGTTTTTGTTTCCGGCAGGTGCGCTTTCAGCCAGGCAAACGTCGCACTCAGTTCGCCCTTGATGCCCAGCGGCTTTTTATCCACCAGCAGCAGATCGGGGCGATAGTTGACCGTGGCGGCCAGAATCAGGTCTGAGCGCAACTGCATCGTGTCGCCAATGGTCGTGGTCATAAACCGCGCGCTGTAATCATCGCGCTCAGTGCGCGTCAGACACGGCAGCTTGATGTAATCGAGCCGCGCGGGCAGTCGCAGGCTGTGAATCACCGGCGAACCAGTCACCAGCAGAATTGAAAGATCAGGGATGGTTTCAATCAGATGCTCGCAGATGGCGAGCATCCGGCGAATGTTGCCCAGTCCGTAAGTGTCGTGCGAATAGACCAGCAGTTTTTTCATGCCTGAATTCCTGATGCGTGCAGACCTCTGCCCGAATCCGGGTCTGTCTGTTTCGGTTGTTTGTGTTCAGGACGGTTTCAGCGGCTGCTGTAATCAGCTCACTCAATGAGTGGCAGCGAGGCGGCAGAAAAATACACGGGCACGGCAAAATCTTTTGACTGACACTGAACGTGCCGCGCTGCCACAGTGCGTGTCACCGACAGGCAAAGTTGAGACAGTGTGAGGATTGAAGGACGGTAAATAAAACAGACCACAGATGACACGAATGCGGCGGATTACAGCACCGCATCCGTGTCATCGGCGGTCTATCTGATGGCTTTGCTGCGCCCAAGTTCCTCGCTGTTCCACAGCACGAAATCGGGCAGCAGAGCGGGTTTGAGATTGGCGATGTCTGTTCGGGCCGCAACGATGAGGTGGCGTGTGGCGAGAAAGATGAATGGCTGTTCTTCGGCCATGATCTGCTGAACTTCGGCAAAGATTTTTTTGCGCTCCGGCTGGCTGACAGCCGATTTCTGCTGCTGCATCAGCTCATCAATGCGCGCTTCCCAGGCGGTGGCGGGTTTGTTCTGGCCGGGATGCCACCAGTGATTCGGGCCGCTGCTGAGCAGAATGCCGGTGTGCGCGTTCGGATCAGCATCACCGCTGACAACAGCGAGCAGGCACGCTTCGTAATCGAAGCTTTCATTGATCCGGCCAAGCAAAGATTTCGCATCAATCGCCGCCAGGTTAACTTTGATGCCAAGCTTCGCCAGGTCTTCCTGAATCAGCGCGCTCATTTTCTGGCGCAGCGCGTTGCCGGAATTGGTCAGCAGCGTGAATTCAACCGGATGCCCCTGCGCATCGGTCAGCGATCCGTCTTCACCGGCCCATTTGAACCCGGCTTCTGAGAGCAGCGCACGCGCGCGGTCGAGGTTGTGCGGCCAGGTCCTGGTCGGCTCAAACCACAATTTGTCGCCCGCTGAAAGAAAGCCCCACTGCGGTTCGGCCTTTCCGGCAAAGGCGAGTCTGACGATGGCATCGCGGTCAATCGCGTGCGAAACGGCCTGACGGAATTTTGTCTGTCTGAACCAGCCAAGTTTGACCGGATCAACCAGCGGCTTGCCGGTTTTGGGATTCTTCGCATCGTTCTGATTGAACCAGAAAACCTCACGAATCAGGCCCGGCCCCAGATCGTGAATGCTGACTTTGCCCTGCTGCTCCAGCGGCCTGAGCGTGGCCAGGTCTTCAGCACTGACCGGGCTGAACAGATCGCTTTCGCCGTTCTGAAACCTGAGCATCTGCGCGGCGCGATCAGGCACGATTTCAAAAATGAGTTCATCAGCCAGCGGCAGTTTTCTGCTGCTCACGTCCTTCTTCCAGTAATGTTCATTGCGCGCGAGCACGACCTGCTGACCGGCCTGATACGATTTCAATTTGAACGGCCCCAGCCCGATGACCTGTTCCGGCGCGGCGGCCAGCGACATGGCCTGTTCGATGCGGCCTTCGCGGTAAGCGGCTTCGAGCGCGTGTTGCGGCAGCATCGGCACTCCGTCAAAAAGCCTTTCAGCCGCCGCCACAGACGCGGGAAAAGTGAACCGCACGGATTCATCGTCAACTTTCTCAACCATCGTTCGCTGCCCGTTGAAGCTGAACGAAGATGAAACCGGCGCGGTGATTTTCGGATCGCTGATGAGCTGAAAAGTAAACAGCACATCAGCCGCCGTGAACGGATGACCATCAGAAAATTTCACGTCACGACGCAGCCTGAAAGTCAGCGTTCGACCATCGGGCGATGACTGCCACGAAGTCGCCAGTTCAGGTTCGGCCTGCTGCGTCTGGCGATTGATTCTGACGAGCGCGCCGTGCAGGCAGCCGGTGATGGTGTGCGTCTGATCGTCGGCTGAAAAAAGGCGATTGAAGGTTTTCGGCCCGGCTGATCTGGTCACGACCAGCCGCTGCTGAACGGCGCTGGTTGATTCAGTCGCGCGCTGGCAGGCGCACAGCGCAATAAGACTCAGCATGAATACGGAAAAACGGAGCTTGTCTGATTTCATTGGTGAAACCTCCGGGTCAGAAGTGATTCGGAATTGAGGGATGACAGCCTTTTACCCGACCACAGCGCCAGCGTCAAACCGGGCCACCCCGCAACCCGTTCATCATTCACCATGCAGCTTGAGAGCCAGACTTTCGTTTCCGCACAAGGAGCGCAGGCGTCCCGCCTGCCTGACTTGCGGCCCGGGCACTTTGACTGAAGCGACGCCTGCGTTCCTTGTGCGATGCTGATTGATTGACATCGGCCAGACGGAAAATTATCGTGACGACATGCCCGACAAGTCGCAGTTCCCTGATGCGGAACTGATTACCAAATGTCTCGAAAATGATGCTGAGGCGTGGGAAACGCTGGTGCGGCGTTATCAGCGCCTGATCTCATCCATTGCCTTTCGCTTCGGCCTGACCGCTGATGATGCGGCTGATATTTTTCAGTCCGTGTGCCTGATTATGCTCCAGCAGTTGCCGGTGCTGCGCCAGCAGGCGAAGCTGAGTTCGTGGCTGATTACCATCACCGTGCGCGAATGCTGGAAGTTCAGAGAAAAGCGCGGGCGCACCGATTCGCTCGATGAACGCGAAGACGAGAACCTGCCTGAACCGGCAGATGAAACGCAGCCGCCTGCTGAAGCCGTGCTGCTGCTGATCGAACAGCAGCACCTTGTGCGCCGGGCGGTCGAACAGCTTTCGCCGCAGTGTCGGGCGCTGATTGAGCATCTTTTTTACAGCGATCAGCCGCTGCCTTATGCCGAACTCAGCCGCCAGCTTGGCATGCCCGTCGCCAGCATCGGCCCGACGCGGGGCCGCTGCCTGACCAGACTCAAAGAGGCGCTGACACAACTCGGCTTTGAATCACCCGAAAAATAGATCGGATTTCAGATCAGTGGACGGAAACAGCGAGCATTGAAAAGTGATCTGAATCGAGAGACGCGACAGTGGCACATCACCACAGAGTCTCACAGAGAAAACGGATTTTGCTCCCCTCTGTGAACCTCTGCGTCCTCTGTGGTGAATTCCCCTGTCCCCGGCTTTCGTGTTTTGATTCAGTGAAGAAAAATTTTCAGGCTGATGTATTTTTCGCCCGACTTGCCTGCACTCATTGAATAACAGGGACTGTTTCAGTCAGCCCCGGATGATGGACTGATCTGGCCTGACGCCCGGCGCTGCAGCACGCCCGCATTCAGAATCACACAGTCTGCGGGTCGCTGTGGCGTCGGATCGTTCGGTCGGCGCAGAACATCATCCGGGTCTGTGATTTTTTGCCCCAATCACATTACAGGGAGGCAAGCAGCATGAACTGCCTGTCATTGGAAGAACTGCTCGATTACCTGCGCGGCCAGGGTGCTGAAGCCGAACGCGCCGCCATCACGGCGCATCTTGAAACCGGATGCCCGCATTGTCTTGAAAATCAGCGATGGCTGCTCGCCGTCAAACGCCTGGCGGCAGAGGATGATTCAATCACCTTTCCCGAACAGGTAATTGCCAGCGTCGTCAGGAAGTTCAAAGAGCAGGCCGGATCACGCCCGCCGCTGCGGCAACTGATCGCGCAACTGATTTTTGACAGCCTCTTTCCGCAACGGCTCGCGCCCGTGCGCGGCGCGGCGGGCAGCGAAACGCCTGCCGTCAGTCGCCAGGTGCTTTATCGCGCCGAAGGTTATGACATTGATCTCAGGTTTGAGCGCAACGATGAAACCGAAGACCTGATTGGCCAGGTGCAGGCCGGACACAGCACGACCCCGGCAAATTACCCGGTGCAACTGTGGCGCGAGGACAGCGCGGCATTCAGCACGCAGACGAACGCGCGCGGCATTTTCAGGTTCACAGGCATTCCGGCAGGCAGCTATCAATTGAAAATTCAGGTGCCCGAAGGTGAAATCAGCATTCCGCAGATGACCACCACGAAAAGTTCCTGACAACCATTTCACCGTGCATGAATCAGACAGCGCAGCCGTTGATCGTTGATGAATTGCTCAGCGCCCTCGAACCCGGCGACCTCGATGGCGAGCGGCTGCCTGCGCAGTCTGAAATCAGCCTGAGCCTGATTGAGCGGCTGAAAAAGAAAGTTGATTTTTATGTGCGCTCCGACCCGCAGCAGGCTTACCGCCTGGCTGAAATCACGTACCGGTTATCGCTGCACACCAGCAACCGGCGGGCGCACGCGCTCGGATTGCGGGCCAGGGCGCAGGCTTTGCACTTTCTGGCGCGGTATGCCGACGCGCTGGAATGGTACGAACAGGCCGCCGGGGTGTACCGCGAACTTGATGAGCCGGTCGAAGCAGCCCGCATTGCGCGTTCGATGATTGATCCGCTGATGTACCTGGGCCGTTATGACGAAGCCCTGACGCTTGGCGCGCAGGCGCGCTCGGTGCTGCTTGCGCACAATGAACAACTGCTGGCCGCGCAGCTTGAAGTCAACGTCGGCAACATTCATCACCGGCTGGATCAGTACCAGCAGGCGCTCGATTGTTATCATCGCGCCCGTGACGTTTTTCGCTCGCTCAATGATGACAAGGCGCTGGCCATTGCCAGCCTCAACTGCGCCAACATCTATTCCAGCCTTGATGACTTTCGCCAGGCGGCTGAAGCCTATCAACTGACTTATGAGCTGAGCCGGGCGCAGCAGATGAACCTGCTGGCGGCGCAGGCCCGCTACAGTCTGGGCTATCTGCATTTTCTCAAGGGTGAATATCACCAGGCGATGCGCGTGCTGCACGAAGTCAGCGACGAATTCACGCGCCTCGGTGATGCGCGCATGATTGCGCTGTGCCAGCTCGATCTGGCCGAAATTTACCTGCAACTGAACGTGCCCGATGAAGCGGCGCGACTGGCCGCCGAAGCGCATCAGGGCTTCAGTCAGTCAGGCATTCGCTATGAAGCCGCAAAGGCGCTGACCTGGCTGGGCCTCGCAAAACTGCGGCAGTCAGCGCCCGATGAAGCCGAACAGGCATTGCGGGCGGCACAGGAAGCGTTCAGCGCCGAAGGCAATGAGGTCTGGCCGGGGCTGCTGGATTTGTATCTCGCTGAACTTGCGCTCAATCGCCAGCAGCCGGATGAAGCCTGCGAGCTGGCCGGACGCGCTGAAGCGTTGTTCAGCCGTCTCAGACTGCCAGCCCGCACGGCTGCGGCCCGCCTGGTCGTGGCCAGAGCGTTGCAGGCCACGTCACGCACGGATGAAGCGCGGCAGATGTGCGAGCAGATTCTGGCGCACAGCAGCGGGACTGAAACGCCATGGCTGGCTGAGCAGGCACACGAATTGCTCGGTGATATTCGGCTGAGCCTGGGTCAGTCGCCGCAGGCTTACGATCATTATTCGCAGGCCATCGCCTTCATCGAACTGATTCGCGGCAACATTCGCGTGGATGAATTTCGCAGCGCCTTCTTCCGCGACAAGCTGCGGGTTTACGAAAAGCTGATCAGGCTGTGCCTGCACGAGGGCAGCCCTGAAAAGCAGGCCGAAGCTTTTTATTACCTCGAAAGTCGCAAGGCCCGCACGCTGGTTGATCTGGTCATCAATGAACTGAAGGTTGTGCCCGAAGGCCAGAGCGCACCGGCCAGGGCGCTGGCCGAACGCTGGCAGCAGTTGCGCGAGGAACTGCACTGGTTTTACAGCCGCGTCAGCCAGTCTGAAACTGAAAACCAGAGCCGCCGCCTTGAAACTGACGAAAGGCTGCAGCACGAAATTACCGTCCGCGAACAGGCCCTGGCCGAAGTCGTCAAACAGGCGCAGATTTTCGATGCCGACTTTGTGCTGTTGCAGACTCCTTCAGGGATGACCGTCACTGAACTGCGCGGGCTGCTCGATGAAGATGAAACCGTCGTTGAATATTACTTTGACGAGGATGCGCTGAAGATTTTTGTGATTGACCGTGAGCGGCTGGAAGTGATTCACGCCCGCGCTCGTCGCCACGAACTGCGGGAGCTGATTCTGGAACTGCGGTTTCACTTCGACAAGTTCCGTTACGGGCAGCAGTACATTGACGCCGGTTTCGCCGGGTTGCGACAGAGCGCCAATGAATGTCTGCGCGAACTTTACGAAGCGCTCTTTGCGCCCGTCGCTTCAGTTGTGCGTGGCAGCAAACTGATATTCATTCCGTTCGACCTGCTGCACAACGTCCCGTTTCACGCGCTCTTTGACGGCGAGGCTTATCTGCTTGATCGCTTTGAAGTGGCTTATGCGCCGGGGGCGCGGCTGCTTTCGCTGTGTGCGCGCCAGCCGCAGCGGCACGGCGAACGGGCGCTGATCTTTGGCGCGGCTGATGAAATCGCGCCGCAGATCAATGAAGAAATCAATGCCATCCGGCGGCTCTTTCCATCAGCGCAGTGTTTTACCGGAGCCGCCGCCGATTCGCGCGCGCTGGCTGAACACCTGCCGCACAGCGATCTGGTGCATATCGCTTCGCACGCGGTCTTTCGCCAGGACAACCCGATGTTTTCAGCTTTCCGGCTGGCTGATACGTGGCTGAATTTTTACGATGTCTGCTCGCTGCGCATTCCGGCCTCGCTCGTCACGCTGAGCGGGTGCAGCACCGGGGCAAGCCGCATATATGCCGGTGATGAAATTCCGGGTCTGGTGCGCGGCTTTCTGACTGCCGGAGCGGCGGCGCTGATCGTCAGTTTGTGGGCTGTGAATGATCCGGCCACCGCGCAACTGATGGCCGATTTTTATGCGCGATTGCAGCAGGGGTCGCAGCCGCGCCAGGCGCTGCGCGAAGCATCGCTCAGCCTCAGACAACAGTTCGATCATCCGTATTACTGGGCGCCATTTATTTTCATCGGACACCATCGCCGCGGCTTCCCCTCACCGTCGGTCACTGAACAGACAGGGAGACAACCATGAACAACCGTGCCAGATTTTTCGGTTTCATCCTGCTGCTGACCGTGCTGATCGCCGGAACCGCAGCCGTGCCGCAGCGCGTCAGAGGCGCGGGCGGAGATACCTTCCAGCCGTTTCAAATCGTGGTCGGGCTGCTGCCGGGCGCAGACATCAACGCCTTCAATGCCCGTCATCAGACAGTCATCATCGAACAACTGGCGGGCGCTGATCAGTACCTGCTGGCGATTCCGCCAGGCAGCAAGGTTGAGGACAAGGTGACAGAAACAGGCCTTGATCCCGACACAGCCTTCTCCGGCCCCAACTTCAATTTCAAAGCGCCTGAGATCAGACAGACCAGCGTCGCCTTTGTTGATCAGACCAGCGCGGCTTTTGTGGACGGGCAGTCACCGCCAAAGTTTTACGGCCAGCCCGCCATCACTAATCTGCACCTGACCGAAGCGCAGCAGGTCACACGCGGCGCAGGCGTCAGAGTCGCGGTCATTGATACGGGCATTGACTTCAACCACCCGCTGCTGGCAGGCCACATCATCTATCCGGTTTATGATTTCGTGGACAACGACGGTAATCCGAGCGAGGTGCAGGGCGGCAGAGGTTACGGGCACGGAACCTTTGTCGCCGGACTGATCAACCTGACCGCGCCTGATGCCGGCATCATGCCGCTGCGCGCCTTTGATAAAAATGGTCAGGGCACAAGTTTCAATATCGCCAAAGCCATTCGCTTCGCCAAAGACAACGGCGCGCAGATCATCAATATGAGCTTTGGCCTGTTGCAGGAGGACAAGCTGATCAAGGACGCGCTGAATTACGCTTACGAATCGGTTTATATGGTCGCCGCCGCAGGCAACGACAATCAGAACGCCATTCATTACCCGGCTGATGAAAAGAGCAAAACGTTCTCGGTGACTTCAGTCGGCAACAATGATGTCAAAGCCTCGTTTGCGAATTACAACCCGGACATTCAGTCCTGCGCGCCCGGCGTCAGCCTTTACAGCGCGTGGCCCGGTGGCCGCTGGGCTACGTGGAGCGGCACATCGTTTTCAACGGCGATGGTGACGGGTGAAGCGGCCCTGCTGCTGGCCGTCAATCCGCAGGCCAACCGCAGCCTGCTCAATCAGACCATCGTCAATTCAGGCGTCAATGTGAATGCGCAGAACCCGGCCTTCAAGGATCGCCTCGGCGTGCGGATTGATTATTTCGCCGCCGTCAACCTGATGCTGACCCGGTAAGAGCCAGGCTCAGTGGTGATTCAAAATAAAAGTTCGACAAGCTGACAACTTGTCGAACTTTTATTTTGAATCACTACCCGGATTTTCCTTCACGGCTCAGGTCATACATACTAACGGGTGTATGAGTGATTCGAACTGGCAGGTCAGTGAAGCAGAAGCGGGGTTGCGGCTGGATAAATGGCTGGCGGCGGAACAGCGGCTGGGTTCGCGGTCGCGCGCGCTGACGGCGATTGAACGCGGCAGGATTTTTCTGGGCGAACAGGAGATGACGGTTGATGACGCCGGACGCCGCCTGCAAACGGGTGAAACCGTGCGGCTGTGGATGAATCGCCCCGGCAGCGCCAAACGGCGCACGCCGTTCAGAAAGAAAGGCTCCGACCTGCACATCATTTACGAAGACGATTCCCTGCTCATCCTCAACAAACCCGCCGGACTTTTGACCGTTGACCCTGATGAACCGGACGGCACGCCTTCGCTGGAAAGCAGAGTCCTCGCTTACCTGCGCCCGCAGGGCAAACGCAAACCGCAGGTTGTTCATCGCATTGACCGCGACACAACCGGCCTTGTCATTTTCGCCAAAACCGGCAAAGCGCAGGAAAATCTGAAGGAACAGTTTCTGCACCGCGAACCGCAGCGCATCTATCGCGCCATTGTTTACGGGCATCCGCAGCCTGAGTCGGGCGTCTGGCAGGATTTTCTGCGCTGGGATGACAAATTCAAAACGCAGCGCGTCACCTGGCCGGATCATCCGAAGGCAAAACAGGCGATCAGCCGTTATCGCGTGCTTGAGAAATGGCCCGACACCGCGCTGCTTGAAGTCAGCCTGGTGACCGGCAAGCGCCATCAGATTCGCGTGCAGGCTGCGTTGCGCGGTTATCAGCTTGTCGGTGAAAAGATGTATCTCGCCGCCCGCGAGCCAGACCGCCTGATCGAATTTCATCGCCAGGCGCTGCACGCTTACCGCCTTGAGTTCCGCCATCCGCTGACGCAGCAGTGGCTCAAATTTGAAGCGCCGCTGCCCGATGATTTCCTGGCTCTGGTCCAAACGCTGACATCAGCGCCCGCCCGCAAAAAAATTTAATTCCCGTGCGCCTCCCGGCAATCCAGTTATCAAAATCCCGCCGTATTGGTCAGTGATCGCACACAAAACAGGCATTCAACTTCATTCGGGTGTGCTTTCGGCTTCAACCCTGACGGCAGCAGGGCTGACTGATGGCTCGCCGAAGTGTGCGCGCATTCAACCGGCAGGACTGAGTTTCCGCCATTAACCAACCCCGAACGAGGACGGAGGCAAGAAGGCCAATGATGACGAAAAGACAGATCACACTGACGCTGCTGACCATACTCTGCATCGGCCTGCTCAGCGCGGGCATCTCTCGCTTTGACCACCGGCACAGCCTTGTGCCCGCCGTCAAAGCGCAGTCCTTCAACGAACAGGCTGAACATTCCAGCGGGTTCGAGCGGTTCCGCACGAGAGTCTGCACCAACGGTTTTGCTGAGGGCAGATACGGCTACACCTTCAACGGATCGGTCGTCAACGCGGGCACGACCACAGCCGTCGGAGTGCTGACCGTCAAAGCCGACGGCACGCTGATTTTTGCCGACACGCAAAGCTTCAATGGTCAGATCACGCGCCGAAATTTCACCGGCACTTATCAACTGAATCCTGATTGCACCGGCACCGCGCAGTTCAGCACCGGCCTTTCCGGCGATTTCGTGCTGACTGACGATGGCCGCGAAATCCGCGTCATCATCACGACTCCCGGCACAATCATTTCAGGCCAGGGCAAAAAGATGTAAGCAGGCCGCAGCCGGACGTGCCGGGCGGGATGTCCGGCTGCACGAAAGTCGAGTGACATCATGGAAATCACCAGCACAAGAAAACAGGGCATTCTGCAACTTGGCCTGCAGGGCCGCATTGATTTCAGCGAAGCGGCTCAGCTCGAACGCGAACTGAGCAGTCTGATCGCGGCAGGCGAATCGCAGATGGTGATGGATTTCAGCCAGGTCACTTTTGTTTCAAGTCACGGGCTGCGCGTAATCATGCGATTTTCAAGAGAGCTGTCCAACCGGCACGGCAAGCTTGTGCTGCATTCGCTCAGCGAAGACGTGCGGCGCAGCTTTGACGCGACCGGCTTTGCCATGATTCTGCGCATCAGCAATACGCCGGATGAAGCCTTCGCCGGTGTCGGCAACACCGGCATGCTGCCCGCCTGTCCGATCAGAAGGTAAAGCTTATGTCGAGTTCAGCGGCTTATCAGAACAGCGATGATCGCCCGCGCGTGGCCGTCGTGATTGGCAGCGGCGGCATCAAACCGACGGCGGGCATCGCGCTTTTTGAATTTCTGGATCGCCACGACATCGTCGTTGATCTGCTGGTCGGGTGCAGCGGCGGCAGCGTTCTGTGCGCAGCGATTGGTTCAGGCTGCAAAATCGCTGAGTGCCCGCAAATCGTCACTGATCTGCTGGATCGAAAACTTTTCACGACCAAGGATTATCGTTCAGTGCTGGGCATTGGCTGGCCCTGGGTTTATCGCTTCAACAAAACCTCAGGCATTCTCAATCCGACACTGCTGCGTCAGGCCTTCAGGCGACTTTACGGCGAGATGCGGCTTGAAGATTTGCGCCCGCGCACGCTGCTGCAGGCCACCGACATTGACACCGGCGAAGGCGTGGTGCTGAGCAAAGGGCTGGTGGCCGATGCGGTTTATGCTTCGGGCGCATTCTTTCCTGCCTTTCCGCCTCTCAAAATTGACGGGCGCTGGCTGGGTGACGGAGTTTACAGTTCGCCGGTGCCGGTGATGGAAGCAGTCAAACGAAGCATGGATGTGATCATTGCGCTCGATTTTCAGGAACGGGTCACCGAAGAGCCGGGCGGTTTTCTCGACTGCCTGACGCGCTACATTGACTCATCGCAGCGTTCGCTGGTACGCAGCCAGATGATGTCAGCGATTGAAAATCATCATCACGAGATCATCATCGTCAGCATCAGCTTCGATCACACGATCAGCCTGCGCGATGTGCATGAAATCCCCTATCTGCTCCAGGCCGGACGCGAAGCCGTTGAGCACAGCGGCGAAGCGATTCTGAACGCCGTCAGAAGCTTCAACCGTTCAATGCGCGCCTTCGGATAATCTGCAACTCTGAAGTCAGGAAGAGATGTTCACCACGAAGAGCACGAAGAACACGAAGAAGATGTGAAAAGGGAAAGCAAAGAAGATGAACAACGAAGCTCTGTACATCTCCTTTTCTCCCTTTCTCCTCTTCTCCTTCGCTTCGTGTTCCTCGTTTTTTCGTGGTTTCAATTGCCTGTTGTCTTTACGGAGATTTGTTATGAACCGAATCGCGGTTCTTCTGGTACTGGTGTGTCTGCCCGCTGTTGTGATGGCGCAGCAGACGGTTGAAACGCTGACGATTGAGCAGGCGGTTGCGCTGGCGCTCAAACACAATCGGCTGCTGCTCAATGAAGAACTCGAAGTCGGGAAAGCCGCCGATCAGCTTGCCGCCGCCAGAACACGCCGCCTGCCTGAGTTTGATCTGACGGTGTTTCAGGCGCAGTTGCTTTCGCCGCTCGATTTCGAGTTCCGGCGCGGCGTGCTGGGCGCCTATCCGAATCTCGGCCCGATCCCGTCACGCGACACTGAAATCAGCCGGGGCCGCCAGCCCGCGACGCTGGTTTTCGGTCGCGCTTCGCAACCGCTCTCTCAGCTTCCCCGCATCAATCTCGGTATTCGTTTGCAGGAATCGCGCCGCGAACTGGCTGAGAGTCGCTTGAACGCGCAACGCCAGGCCGTGATCAATCAGACAAAGCGGCTCTGTTACGGCCTGCTGCAAAAACAGAGCGCGCTCGCCGCCGCTGAAGAAACCATCGCGCTCTATCGTGAACTCGACCGCGTGGTTGGCGAATACGTCGTGCAGCAGGTCGCGCTGGAATCAGAAAGTCTGGAAGTCAAAGCGCGCCTGGCCCGCGAGGAATATGAAGCCCTGACGCTGCGTCACGCGCTTGAATCGCAGCGCGAACAACTCAATCAGTTGCTCGGTCGTGATCTGCGCACTGAATTCAGTCTCAGCCCGGTCACTGAATCAGCCTTCACTGAAATTGATCTGCCCGCCGCGCAGTCACGCGCCCTGCAACAAAGAGCCGAAGTGATTGAGGCCCGCCTGAAACTCAGGCAGGCCGAATACGATCATCGCATCAAACAATCGGAAAGATGGCCCGAAGTCAGTCTGAACTTTGTTTATGGTTCGCCGTTCGGCGCTGAAGTATTGCCGAAAAACGTGGCCGCCGTCGGGTTGCTGATGAAATGGGAGCCGTTCGACTGGGGCCGCAAAAAACACGAGCTGTCCGAAAAGACACGAACCATCACGCAGGCTCGCAATGCCGTGCAGGAGGTCGAAAATCGCGTCCTCGTCGAAGTCAACGCGCAGTTTCGCAAACTTGAGGAAGCCAGAGCGCTGCTCAAAATCATTCGACTTTCTCAACAGTCTGCCACTGAAAAGCTGCGCGTCGTCAAAAACAAATACAAATACGAAGCCGCGCTTTACAGGGACGTGCTTCAGGTTCAGGCCGCCGTCGCTGAAACGAATCATCAGTATCAGCAGGCGCTGCTCAATTACTGGACGGCGCGAGCCGATTTTGAAAAAGCAGTCGGAGAAAACTGAAACCATGTCGGGGAACAAATGCTTCACCATCGGATTGCTGATCTGCGCCGTCATCACCATCGGCTGCAACGGCGCGCAGGCCTATCAGAAGCCGCTGACGCCCGTCAAAGTCGAGCGCGTGCAGTGGTCATCAACTGATGACCTCAGCAGCGGCGCGCGCTATTCAGCAATCATCAAACCATCAGCCCAGGTCGAGCTTTCATTCCGAAGCGGCGGTTATCTGCGCGAGTTATATCGCGTGCGCGGCGTGAACGGTCAGATGCGCGATGTGCAGGAAGGCGACTGGGTTCCGAAAGGCGTGGTGCTGGGCCGACTGCGCGAAGCCGATTACGATAACCGTGTCAGTCAGAGCGAGGCGCAACTCAGCGAAGCCCGCGCCGGATTGCAGACGGCGAGTTCACAGCTTGCCGAAGCCGAAGCCGGTTTGCGCCAGGCCAGAGCCGACTTTGACCGCGCACAGATCCTGCTTGAAAGCCGCAGCCTCACGCGTCCTGAATTTGACGCGAGCAAAGCGCGCTATGAAACAGCGCAGGCCAGAGTCGAGACCGCGCGCGCTCAGACCGAAGTCATTCAGGCCCGCATCAGAGCCGCGCAGGTCAGTGTTTCAGACGCAAAACTCACCCGGCAGGATTCAGCCATTGTCGCGCCGATGAGCTGCTTTCTGCTCAGGCGCAATGCCGAAGTGGGAATGCTTATCACGCCTGGCACACCGGCCTTCACCATCGTTGACGCCTCGTCAGTCAAGGCAGTGTTCGGAGTTCCTGACATCAAAGTGAAGGATTTGAAAGTCGGCCAGCAGATCAGCCTGACCACCGAAGCATTGCCTGGCGTGGAATTTCGCGGCTGGATGACGCGCATCTCGGCTTCGGCTGATGCAAAGAGCCGCGTCTTTGAAATCGAGCTGACGATTCCGAATCCGCCCACTCAGCTCAGAATCGGAATGGTCGCCACCCTGCAATTACCCGGCACAAAATCCGAAGCCGAACAGAAACCCGTCATCCCGCTGACTGCGGTCGTCAAACCGAAGGATGACCCGAACGGTTACGCCGTCTTCGTCATCGAAGAGCGGGATGGAAAAACGACGGCCCGCAAGCGCCGCGTCACACTCGGCGCAACTTATGGCAACACGATTACGGTGATCGAAGGTCTGAACGTCAGCGAACGAATCATCGTCACCGGAGCCACAATCGTTCAGGACGGCGAACAGGTGCGGATCATTTCATAGCTGATGATCAGAATTGAGACAGGCAACGATGGAACACGAGTTCACCGCAGAGGACACAGAGGGACACAGAGGGTGCATAAAATATGGTTTCCTCTGTGTTCCCCTGTGTCCTCTGCGGTGAATTTTTCACGGCCTGATTCAGGTCGTTAAAGAAGGCAACGAATACTCATCATCTGGCCGCGCAGCGGCATTTGATTTTAGCCGTGTACTTCAGTGCACGGAATCATCGCCGGATGAAATTCAGTCGCGTCAGCGACGATTGAATGATCGGCGTGATCAACCGTCGCTGACGCGACTGAACGCTCTGCTTTCATTCATCCCGTGCACTGAAGTACACGGCTAAAATCAAATGCCGCTGCGCGGCCAGGGATCAGGACAGGCGAGATGATTGTCTGAATTGAAAAATCACTATGGCTCATTTCAAAAACGAATCTGAAATAACGCCTGATCAGAAAACCGTGGCGCGGTTCTTTACCGAAAAGCGTCAGATCGCGTGGGTGCTGCTTGGCATGACAATGCTCTGGGGTGTGTATGGCTATTTCATGATGCCGAAGCGCAAAGACCCGGAATATGCGCAACGCTATGCGGTCACGATCTGCCCCTGGCCTGGTTCGAGCGCCGAACGCATTGAGCAACTGGTCACCCGCAAAATCGAAGAGAAGATTGCGCAGAACGCCAGAGTCGAAAAGATTGAATCGGTTTCGCGCACCAGCGTTGCGGTCGTTTACGTGACGCTCAATGAAAACACACGCGACACGGCCAGAGAGTTTGACGACATTCGTCTGCGCCTGGACAACATCAGGGATTTGCCCGAAGGCGCAGGGCCGGTGCAGTTCTCCAAGGATTTTGGCGAAACGGCGGCATTGATGCTGACCGTCGCCAGCCCGCGACTCGGCGAAGTCGAATTGTCAGCGCGGGCGCGCGACATCGAGCAGGCCATCATTCAGACCCGTTCACAATCACCATCGGTCGCGGATCAGGAACGGGCAACACTGATCATCGGCATGCCGCTCACGCTCGGCGCGCAGCGCATCGAACGCGCACGCGAAATGCTGCTTGGGTATGTCAATGAGCTGAAAATGTCAGATGACCCGCGCCCGTTGAGCGGGCCGGGATTCATCGGAGTTGACCTGAGCGGTGAACACGATGACGACGAAGTACTCGAACACCTGCAAAAATTCGTCCGTGAAAAGTTGCAGGTCACCGGTTTTCAGCCCGATGTCTGGCCGCCGGTCGTCATTCGTGAACCTGAAAAAACTCAGCCGAAACTTGCCGCCATTGCGGGCGATAAATATTCATATCGTGAGCTTGATGATTACACCGACCTGATTGCGCGCACGCTGCAAACCATTCCGCAGGTTTCCAGAGTCACGCGCAGCGGCGTGCTGAAAGAGACTGTCTTTCTGGATTATTCGCAGGAACGACTGGCTTCTTACGGCCTGCAACCGGGCCGCATCCCGCAACTGCTCGGCGCGCGCAACACGACGCTGCCCGGCGGCGTGCTTGAAATCAACAACAAGAATCTGACGATTGATCCTTCGGGCGCATTCAAAAGCGAGAAGGAAATCGGTGATGTGCTGATTGCGACAACAGCGGGCGGGTCGCCGGTCTATTTGCGCGACGCGGCGGAAATCAGTCGCGGGTATGAAAACCCGCCGCGCTTTCTGAATCATTACACCTGGCGCGACGCGAACGGTCAGTGGCAGCGCACGCGAGCGATTACACTGGCCGTGCTGATGCGCCCGCAACAACAGATCGCTGATTTCGGACACGCGATTGATGAAACGCTGGCCTCGCTGAAACAGCGACTGCCCGAAGACCTGATTCTGGCGCGCACTTCAGATCAGCCGTTGCAGGTGGCTGAAAACCTGAGCCTCTTTCTGCGCAGCCTGTATGAAGCCATCATTCTGGTCGTGCTGGTGGCGCTGGTCGGCTTTCGTGAATGGCGTTCGGCTTTGCTGATGGCGCTTTCGATTCCGCTGACGCTGGCGATGACATTCGGGATGATGAAGCTTTTCAATCTCGACCTTCAGCAGGTGTCCATCGCTTCGCTGATTATCGCGCTCGGTCTGCTGGTTGATGACCCGGTGGTGGCCGGTGATGCAATCAAGCGTGAACTGGCTGAAGGCAAACCGCCGCGCATCGCCGCGTGGCTGGGGCCGACGAAACTTGGCCGCGCCATTCTGTATGCCACCATCACCAACATCGTCGCCTATCTGCCGCTGCTGCTGGTTGAAGGCACGGTCGGGCAGTTCATCTATGCGATTCCGGTAGTGCTGACCTGTTCGCTCATTGCGTCGCGGATTGTTTCGATGAGTTTCATTCCGCTGCTCGGTTTTTACCTGCTGCGGCCATCGAAAAAACCTGAGCCGACACTGGCGCAGATGCGCGAGCGCGGTTTTACGGGCCTGTATTATCGCGTCGGAGTGTGGGCGCTCAATCGCCGCTGGCTGGTGCTCGGCGCGTCGCTCGCTTTTCTGGCGGCGGGCCTGCTGCTGCTGACGACGCTCAAACGCGAATTCTTTCCGAAAGATCGCGCTTATCTTTCCTACATTGATCTTTACCTGCCCGAAGATTCGCCGCTGTCGGCTACGGGCGCAGCGTCGCAGCGCGCTGAAGAAGTGATCCGCGAAACCGCCGCGCAATTTGGTCGTGAACATCCCGGCAAAGATGGGCGACCGCGTGAAGTGCTGCAATCGCTGACGACATTCACGGGCGGCGGCGGCCCGCGCTTCTGGTTTTCAGTTGCGCCCGAACAGCAGCAGCTCAATTACGCGCAGATCATCATTCAGGTCAAAGACAAGCGTGACACGGCGGCGCTGGCGGCTCCGTTACAGCAGGCACTGTCGGCGCAGGTTCCCGGCGCGCGCATTGATGTGCGGCAGCTTGAAACCACCAAACCCATCGGCCTGCCCGTGCAGATTCGATTGTCGGGCGAAAACGCGCAGACGCTGCGCGAACAGGCCGAAATGGTCAAAGCCGTCCTGCGTCAGATTCCCGCCGCTGATCGCATTCGTGATGACTGGGGCGATGAAAACTTTGTCGTCAATCTTGAAGTTGATGCTGATCGCGCCAATCTGACAGGCATTTCAAATCTCGATGTGGCGGCTTCGTCAGCGACGGGCGTCAGCGGCCTGCCGGTGACAACACTGCGCGAAGGAGACAAACAGATTCCCGTCGTCGTGCGCCTGCGCCCCGAAGAGCGCGCGCAGCTCTCGGACATTCAGAGCCTCTATGTGTATTCGCTTCAGGGGACAGGCAAGGTTCCGCTCGAACAGGTTTCACAGATCAGCTATCGCATGACGACTGAAAAAATTCGTCGGCGCAATCAGTTTCGCACGATCACTGTTGGCTGCGCGCCAATTCCCGGCGTGCTGCCGTCACAGGTGATGAATGAAGCGCGCGAAAAGCTCAGCGAAATTGCGGCCTCGCTGCCGCCGGGTTACAAACTCGAGATCGGCGGCGAAGAGGAAGAGCGAAAGAAAGGCTTCAAGGCGCTCGGCATCGTGATGGCCGTGTCAGTGCTGGCGATTTATCTGGCGCTGGTGATGCAGTTCAGCAATGCGATCAAACCGCTGCTGGTCTTTTCAGCCATTCCCTTCGGCCTGGTCGGCGCGCTTATCGGCCTCGCGCTGATGAAAGCGCCGTTCGGATTCATGGCCTTCCTCGGCGTGGCGAGTCTGATCGGGGTGATCGTGTCACACGTCATTGTGCTGTTCGAT
Source organism: Blastocatellia bacterium (assembly GCA_046331565.1). Classification (GTDB taxonomy): domain Bacteria; phylum Acidobacteriota; class Blastocatellia; order RBC074; family RBC074; genus DASRDU01. The sequence continues at coordinate 293,749 of JAXLQP010000001.1, read as the reverse complement.
TTCGTCGAGGAACGACGCGAAGCAGGCGCTCCATTGCGCGAGGCGTTGCTTGACGCAGGCCTCGCCCGTCTGCGTCCGGTCTTCGTCACCGTCGGCGCGACGATTTTCGGCCTTGTGCCGCTGGCCCTGAACGGCGGGCCATTGTGGGAGCCGTTGTGTTACGCGCAGATCGGCGGCCTGCTGCTGGCCAATTACGTCACCAAGCTGCTCGTGCCTGCGCTCTACGCCATCTTTGTCGAAGACCTGAAAATCATCCGGTGGGAACGCGAAGAGAAAACAGCAGCCTTGCCCGATGGTGAAATGGTCGCGGGCTGAATCATGGCAATTCTTCCGCGAACATAAGAAAACATTTCAACCGCAAAGAGACAAAGAACACAAAGGCTGATTGAAAATGCCTTTGTGTTCTTTGTCTCTTTGCGGTTGAAATGTTTTCTCTGTTGATCGTTACGCAATCGGATTACGCGAACGCATCCAGCCCGGTAATGTGTTTGCCGATGGCCAGCAGGTGAACTTCGTTCGTGCCTTCGTAGGTGTAGACCGATTCGAGGTTGCACATATGCCTGATTGGCGCGTAATCGAGGGTGACGCCGTTTGCGCCAAGAATGCTGCGGGCGGTGCGGGCGCATTCCAGCGCCATAGCAACGTTGTTCATCTTGGCCATTGAAACGTGAATCGGATCCATCGAACCTTCGTCTTTCATCCGCCCCAGTCTCAGACAGAGCAGTTGCGCCTTGCTGATTTCGGTGAGCATTTCGACCAGCTTGCGCTGCGTAAGCTGAAAGCCGCCGATGGGACGATCAAACTGCACGCGCTGTTTTGAATATTCGACCGCAGAGCGATAACAATCAACCGCCGCGCCAATCGCGCCCCACGCAATGCCGTAACGAGCCTGCGTCAGGCACATCAGCGGGCTTTTCAGACCGCCGCTTGAGGGCAGGATGTTTTCTTCGGGAATCAGGCAGTCTTCCAGCACCAGTTCTGAAGTCACCGACGCGCGCAATGAAAGTTTGTGATGCACTTCAGGCGCGCTGAATCCCTTCGTTTCCTTCTCGACAATAAAGCCGCGAATTTTGTCATCCTCGTCCGTCTTCGCCCAGACGATGGCAATGTCGGCCACTGTGCCGTTGGTAATCCAGGCTTTGCTGCCATTGAGCAGCCAGCCGTCTTTGACGCGCTTTGCACGGGTTTTCATGCCTGAGGGGTTTGAGCCGAAATTCGGTTCGGTCAGGCCGAAACAACCGATGATTTCACCGGCAGCCATGCCGGGCAGGTATTTCATCCGCTGCTCTTCGCTGCCGAAGGCATAGATCGGATACATACAGAGCGCGCCCTGCACTGAGGCGAAGCTGCGAATGCCTGAGTCACCGGCTTCGAGTTCCTGGGTGATCAGACCATAAGCGACGTTGTTGACTCCGGCGCAACCATATTTTTCAGGCAGGTTTGCGCCAAGCAGGCCGAGCCGCGCCATTTCGGGAATCAGTTCAGCAGGAAAGCGGCCCTGCTCAAAACATTCAGCAATGATCGGTCTGACGCGCTCGTCAACAAATTCCCTGACCGACTGGCGAACCATTATTTCCTCGTCAGACAACAATGAATCCAGTTTGAAAAAATCAATTTCTGCCATGCTCATATCGGGTTCCTTTATTTATCAGTTCATTTCCTGAGGCGCAGTGCGGTGAGCGTCATCGCACCAGCCTGAGATCAAAAACAAGAGAGATGACGGAACACACGGAATGAACGGAACAAACAGGAAAAAGCGAATCTGTTCTTTTTCGTCTGTTCCGTTCATTCCGTGTGTTCCGTCATCTCCCGGCCTGTTTTTATTCTGTCACAATCAGTTTTCGGCGATGACAGGAAAGCGGCCTCGCGGTTGGGCATTGAGGCGGGACATGACGCGCCGGGCCACATCGCGCCCGGCGAGTTCAACGCGAATCTGTGCGCGATTCATCCCGATTGGCGGCAGCGGCGAGCCGGTCGTCTGCATCTGCGGATAGCCGCTGCCGCTCGTCAGCACCTTGCCGGTCTTCGGCTCAAACAGCGTAAAGCGCAGGTCAAAGCCATCGCTCGTGTTGGCCGTGAACTGATCCACGACGAGTTCCATCCAGACAACATAACGCTTGTCATCTTTTTTGGCCGCATCAATGGCTTCGCCGCGAGTCATATTGCTGGTGGCCGTGACTTCAATGGCCGGATTGGCGCGCAGTTCGCGCAGGCAGCCTTCGCGGGCAATGTCGTTATACATCATCGGCACATTGAAATTGTCCTGCATCGCCATGCCGACCAGAAGATGCAGCGCCGGAGCCTTCGATTTCTGTTTCTCTTCGTCGGGTGGCGCATCACTGTCGGAATGGCCTTTGGGCGCGTCGGCGGCTTTGTCATCGGGCACTTTGACGCCCTGCGGAGGCGGTTCGGGCGTTGACTTTTTCTGCTTGCGGCCTGACTGGGCCAGCGTTACTGATCCGGCAGCGACGAGCAGACACAGCCCGAGCAGTGCCATCAGTCGTCCGGTCTGCCAGGCCCGATGGTTGCGAATCTGATTCTGATGCAGGCGCATATTTTCTACTCCCTTTGCGTGGTGCGACAGGCTGAACGCCTGCCGGAAAAAAGCAGGAATAATCACTGCGAGAGAACTCATATTAATACGAAGCGGCAGTTGATTGCCATCGGCCAGCGGGAGGGTTATGATGCCGGGCATTCAAGTCCCTGATGAATACCTATGTCTGTGACGAGCCTGGCTGAAGCTCATACCCCGTTGATTCTGGCGCTGGATGTCGGCACCTCATCCGCTCGCGCTGTGCTTTACGATGCGCGCGGCGCAATGATTGACGGCCTTGAGGCTCGCACGACTTATCAGATGCAGACGACGCCTGATGGCGGCGTTGAGATGGATGCCGATGATCTGTGCGACATCATTGCCAGCAACATTGACGAATTGCTCGATCAGGCAGGCGCGGCGGCCTCGCAGATTGCAGGCGTGGCGATGTGTACGTTCTGGCACAGCGTGCTTGGCGTTGATGAATCAGGCCGCGCCGTCACGCCGATTTACAACTGGAACGACACACGCGACGCTGACGATGTCGAAACGCTCAGCCGGATGACCGATCCGGCGTGGCTGCACGCCCGCACCGGATGCCGTCCTCACGCGAGCTATTATCCGGCGCGACTGTTGTGGCTGCGGCGCACACAGCCTGAATTGCTGCGGCAGGTCGCCCGTTTCATGTCGCCCGGCGAATACTTTCATCTGAAGCTGTTCGGTCAGGCGCGCTGCGGCGTTTCGATGGCATCGGGCACGGGCCTGCTCAATCAGCAGACCTGTCACTGGGACGGCGAAGTGCTCTCGATTCTCAACCTTGAACCTGAACGGTTGTCGCCGCTGACTGAAAGCGCTGATGGCGATGAGCCGTTTACAGGGCTGCGCGATGAATACGCCCGGCGCTGGCCTGCGCTCAACGGCGTGCCCTGGTTTCCGGCCATCGGTGACGGCGCGGCCAGCAACATCGGCTCAGGCGGTCACACGGCAGACATTATTGCGATCAATGTCGGCACTTCGGGTGCGATGCGCGTGTGCTGGCCGACTGAAACGGTGCGCGTGCCTGCCGGATTGTGGTGTTACCGCGCCACGCGGCGTTACGTCGTGACGGGCGGCGCGCTCTCAAACGGCGGTGATGTTTATGCCTGGTGTCAGCGCACGCTGAAACTTGACGCTGCCGAAGCCGAATCGAAAATTGCCGCGCTTGAACCTGACGCGCACGGGTTGACGGTACTGCCGTTTTTTTCAGGTGAACGCAGCACCGGCTGGCACAGTCACGCCCGCGCCTCATTCATCGGCCTGAGCCTGAACACCGAGCCGGTTGAAATCCTGCGCGCCTCGCTCGAAGCCGTCTGTTATCGCTTCGCGGCGATTTACGAAAGATTGAAAGCCGAAGTGCCGGAAGCGTGCCGCATCGTGGCGTCAGGCGGCGGCATTCTCAATTCCATCGTCTGGACGCAGATGATGTCAGATGTGATTGGCGTGCCGGTCATCGCTTCGGCGGTTCCCGAAGCTTCAAGTCGCGGCGCGGCGCTGCTGGCCTTGAAATCGCTCGGTCTGATTTCAGCCTTCAGCGATGCGCCCGCCACCTTCGGCACTGTGTTTGAGCCTGACCAGACAAATCACGAACGCTACAAGCAGGGGCGCGAACGGCAGGAAAAATATTACGACCTGCTGATTGCCAGTCATTGAAATTCAGCAGCACGAAACAACGATTGAAAACTTTACTGCGGAGAGACGGGAGCCGCATTCCGGTTTCGGCCCAGTGACCTGAAGTGATGGCGTTTTGAAAGGAACTCGATCCACCCTCGTAGTAACGAATTCATTCGTTCTGCTTCTGAATCAGCAGAATTTCAGAAGCAGAACGAATGAATTCGTTACCACGAGGGTGCGACCTGATTACTCTGTGGCTTCCTGAACTGATGGCATTGAACTGAAGCTGGAAATCTCAACTTCGTTTTCAGAAGCAGGCGCAGCGACAGGCACGGCAACCTGCCGCACATCCACTGAGGAGCGAAAAATGAATCCACTGATTGAACTGCAAAAGCTGGGACAGAGCATCTGGTACGACAATATTCGTCGCGCCCTGCTTGAAACGGGTGATCTTGAGCGCAAGATTGCTGAAGATGACCTGCGCGGAGTGACCTCGAACCCGACCATTTTTGAAAAGGCGATTGCGGGCAGCAGCGATTACAACGCGGCGATGCAGCAACTCGTCGCCGCAGGCAGCAGCGTCACGGAAATTTATGAGGCGCTGGTGATCGCAGACATTCAGCGCGCCTGCGACCTGTTTCGTCCCGTGTATGAACGCACCGGCAAAGGAGATGGGTATGTCAGTCTCGAAGTTTCGCCGCTGCTCGCCAACGATACTGAAGGCACGATTGCCGAAGCGCAGCGTTTGTGGGCCACGCTCAATCGCCCGAATGCAATGATCAAGGTTCCGGCCACTCCGGCAGGCATTCCGGCCATCAGAACGCTGATTGCCGCTGGTCTGAATATCAACGTGACGCTGATCTTTTCGCGTGAAAGTTACGCGCAGGTCATGAATGCCTACATCAGCGGCCTCGAAGATCGCGCTGGCGCTGGCCATCCGGTTGATCACATCGCTTCGGTGGCGAGCTTTTTTGTCAGCCGCGTGGACACGGCGATTGACGCGCAGCTTGAATACCGGATTCGTCGCACCGAAGCGAACGAGGAAAAGGAGAAGCTGACGGCGCTGCTCGGCAAGGCGGCGATTGCCAATGCGAAACTGGCTTACCAGGATTTCAAACAGACCTTCGGGGCTGAGCGGTTCAGGGTGCTGGCAGACAAAGGCGCGCGCGTGCAGCGTCCGTTGTGGGCTTCGACCGGCACCAAAAACCCGCAGTACAGCGATGTGCTGTATGTTGATTCGCTGATCGGGCCGGACACGGTCAACACTGTGCCGCCCGCGACTTTTACGGCTTACCGCGATCACGGACAGCCTGCGCTGACGCTTGAAACCGGACTGGATGAAGCCCGGCAGGTCTTTTCTGATCTCGCCGCTATCGGACTCAATCTCAGTCAGGTCACGCAGCAGTTGCAGGATGAAGGCGTCAGATCGTTTATGGATTCGTTCAATTCACTGACTGACGCCATCACTTCCAAACGCGCCATTCTGACGAGCGGCCTGCTGGAACGGCAGACCGCATCACTCGGCAGTTATGCCGAAGCCGTGCAGGCCGTCATCAGTCGCGCCGACAAGGAACAGTGGGTGCGGCGCATCTGGAAGAAGGACGCGACGCTGTGGAAGTCTGAAGACGATCATCAGAAGATCATCAAAAATGCGCTCGGCTGGGTCACGGTGCCTGAGATGCTTTTTGACAACGCGGCTGAATTGCGCGCCTTCAGTGATCGCATTCGCCAGGATGGGTTCAGACATGTGATGCTGCTTGGGATGGGCGGCAGCAGTTTGTGTCCTGAAGTCTTCAGGCGCACGTTCGGTTATCAGGCCGGATTCCCTGAACTGCACGTACTCGACAGCACCGACCCGGCAACGGTGCGGGCGTTTGAAGAGGCGGTTGATTTGCCGCACACGCTCTTTGTGGTTTCGAGCAAGTCAGGTTCGACGACCGAACCGCTGATGTTTTACAAATACTTTTTCAATCGCCTGCGCGAAATCAAAGGCGACCGGGCGGGTGAGAATTTCGTGACCGTTACTGATCCGGGCACGATGATGGAAAACATGGCGAAGGGCGATCACTTCCGCCGCATCTTTCTCAACCCGGCAGACATTGGCGGGCGTTATTCGGCGTTGTCTTATTTCGGAATGGTTCCGGCGGCGCTGCAGGGCTTTGATTTCACGACGCTGCTTGATCGCGCCGAACGGGCGATGTATGCGTGCGCTCCGGCAGTGCCGACGGCTGACAATCCGGCAGTACGGCTCGGCGCAATGCTGGGCACGCTGACCGGCGCGGGCCGCGACAAGCTGACCTTGTCAGCTTCGCCTGAAATCGCTTCGCTCGGATTGTGGATCGAACAACTGATCGCCGAAAGCACGGGCAAGGAAGGCAAAGGCATCATCCCGATTGCGAGCGAACCGCTCGGTGAACCGGCGGTGTATGGCCATGACCGGATTTTTGTCCACATCAGCATCGGCCCTGCCGACGCGGCAACCGAAGCGAAACTGAGCGCGCTTGAGGCTGCCGGGCATCCGGTGATTCGCCGCGTGATGAATGATCCGCTCGACCTTGGCGAGGAATTTTATCTGTGGGAAATGTCAACGGCGGTCGCGGGCGCAGTGATGGGCATTGATCCGTTCGATCAGCCGAACGTGCAGGAGAGCAAGGATAACACCAAGGCCCTGCTTGAAACTTTCAAGGCAAACGGCGCGCTGCCCGTGCAATCGCTCGCGGCTGAAGGCAGCGGGCTGCTCGTTTATGCCGATGACGAAACGATTCATCAACTCGGCTCAGACCTTTCGGCAGAAGCTTTCATCACGGCGCACCTGAAGCGCGCGGCGGCAGGCGATTACATTGCCCTGCTCGATTACATTCAGGAAACAGCATCGCACGAAGCGGTGATTCAGGACATTCGCACGCACCTGCGCGATGCGCTGCGGGTGGCGACGACGACCGGTTACGGCCCGCGTTTTCTGCATTCGACCGGGCAACTGCACAAGGGCGGCGCCGGGTCAGGAGTGTTTATGCAGCTCACGGCTGATGATGAAACGGATGTGCCGCTGCCGGGTGAAATCTTCAGTTTCGGTGTGCTGATCCAGGCGCAGGCGCTCGGTGATTTCCAGTCGCTCGCCAGTCGTCACCGGCGCGCGATCCGGGTTCATCTCGGTCGCAATCCGGCAGCCGGATTGAAGACGCTGCTTGAGATCGTGCAGCGTAATTTTCCGGCCTGACACCTGATCAACCCTGCCGGGAAGGCGCGAATGATGACGCCTTCCCGGCTTCTGATTTCCGGCATCCGGTCTGAGTGTTGCCACTGACAGATGTTCCCCCCTGCCTCACAGAAGGAACAAAGCATGTCCGCTCATCACATTGAACTTTTCAGATCAGGCACAGCGACGCAGCTTTCTGAGGAGCAGTTGCAGTTCGCCATTCAAAAGCTGACGCGCCGGATTCTGCTGACCACGACGCCGCTGCTGGCCGGAATGTACATTTTCTTTTCAGCCAGTCATCTGGTGGTGCTGACCGGGCACACGGCTTCGCTGATGAGCGTGACGGCGATGGTGACGGCAGTGCTGATGATGGTGATCAGGTGGCGCACCGCCCGCCCGGAATATCAGGTAGCGCATTCCGACAAAATGATTGCGCTGGTGGCGGCGCTGATTCTCGCCAACTGCCTGATGCAACTGGCGCTGACGCGAGAGCCGCATCAGGCGACCAATCTGCTGCTGCTGATCTGCGCCATCGGGTTGTTTTCATTTTCGCTGCGGCTGGTGATTGCGGTCATCATTGTCAGCTTTGCGGGCTGGGCGATCATGGCCGCGACTGTTCTGCCGCAGGATGCCCTGCATTATGTTTTCGGCTTTGCGATGGCGACGCTGCTGGCCCTGACCTCCACGATTTTTCGCCTCCGCTTTTTCCGCCGACTCGAAGAGTTGCGCTGCGATGAACAGCGCCAGCGTGAAGGATTGAAGACAGCCCTGGCTGCCACCGAACAGGCGCGCCAGGAAGCAGTCACCGCCCGCCAGGCTGTGGAGGCCATGCTGGCCGCCATGCATCACGCCGAAGAACGCTTTCGCAGCTTTACCGGACTTGAAGGCATTGCCATTCACGAACAGGGCGAAATTCTGGATGCCAACCCGGCGCTGGCTGAAATGTTCGGGTACGATCCGCTGGAAATCATTCGCACCGACCTGTCGGAACTGGTCGCGCCTGAATCGCGCCGCGAGGTGCGCGAGCATCTGGCTGGTGACAGCGAGAAACCGCATGAAGCGATGGGACGACGCAAGGACGGGGCGATCTTTCCGATTGAAATCTGCTCGGCGGCAACCAATTATCGCGGACGCCCGGTCAGCGTGGTTTCCATTCGTGATATTTCTGAACGGCACGAAGTCATGCACCGCCTGCGCGAATCGGAGGAGCGTTACCGCGAACTGTTTGAGCTGACGCCGCTGCCGATGGGCGTGATTGACCACGAAACGATGACCTTCGTGGCCGTCAATCAGGCCGCCATTCAGCATTACGGCTGGTCGCGCGAGGAATTCGTCGGGCTGCCGGTCACGGCGCTCTATCTGCCTGAGGATGTGCCTGCGCTGATTGAACGATACAGAATGCGCGACCGCCTGAGCAGCCATCGTTCCGCCCGGCACCGCATCAGGGATGGCCGCATCATTGATGTCGAACTGACCACACACGACATTACCTGGGCGGGCAAACCGGCGCGCCTGGTGCTGGCGCAGGATATTACCGAACGGAACCGGGCGGTGAAGGATCTGCGCGTGTCAGAGGCGCGCTACCGTCAGCTTTTCGATGCCTGCCCGCTGCCGATGTGGGTCTATGATGTCAGCAGCTTCGCCTTTATGGCGGTCAATCAGGCGGCGATCAATCATTACGGATACGCGCGCGAGGAATTTCTCTCGATGACCTCGCTCGACATTCGCCCGCCGGATGAAGCCGAGCGCCTGAAGCAGGTCGTCGCCAATGACCTGCGGGGCCGGATGCAGCCGGGCATCTGGCAGCATCGCCGCAAGGACGGCACGATCATTCAGGCCGACATTACTTCTGACGATTTCACGTTCGGTGGCCGCGCCGCCCGCCTGGTCATTGCCCATGACGTGACCGACCGGTTGCGGCGCGAACGTGAATTGCGCGAATCAGAGGAACGTTACCGTCAGTTGTTCGACATCAGCCCGATTCCGATGTGGGTTTTCGATGTTGAGACGCTGCGGTTTCTGGCCGTCAACAAAGCCGCGATCAGACATTACGGCTATTCACGCCGCGAATTTCTCAACATGTCGTCAGTTGACATCCGCCCGGAGGAAGAGAAGGTACGGTACAAATCGGTGGCGAATCTGGATCCGAAGGGGATCAGAAATTCCGGCGTCTGGAAGCACCGGCGCAAGGATGGATCAATCATCGAAGTCGTCATCAGTTCGCACGAACTGACCTTCAACGGGCGACTCGCGCGGATGGTGGTGGCCAACGACATCACCGCCCGCAAGCGCGTGGAAGAAGCCCTGCGACAATACACCGACCGCCTGCTGATTCTGCGCGAAATTGATCAGGCCATCCTTACTGCGCAATCGCCGCAGGCCATCGCGCAGGCCGTGTTGCCGAGGTTGCAGCAACTGATTCCCTGCGACCGCGCCAGCGTCTCAACCTACGATCTGAACAACCGTACCATCACGCGCCTCGCGGTCGTCTGCAAATACGAAACGGCGCTCGGTTGCGGGACACAACTGCCGCTGCTGCCTGACGGGTACAAGGATTTGCAGTCCGGGCGCTTTCTGCAAATTGATGATCTGCGGACTTACAACGACTCGACTCCCGGCCTGGAGGAATTGAAGGCCGAAGGCGTCAGGTCATTTCTGGCGCTGCCGATCAATGCCAGCGGCAGACTGATCGCTTCGCTCAATCTCAGTCACCGCGAACCGAACGCCTTTACGCCGCAGCATCAGGACATCGCCTGCGACATCGCCGGAACGCTCGGCGTGGCCATTCATAACGCGCAGTTGTATGAAGCCGAACGCCGGGCGCGGGCCGAAGCTGAAGCCGCTGACCGGATGAAGGATGAATTTCTGGCAACGGTGTCGCACGAACTGCGCACGCCGCTCAATGCCATCGTCGGCTGGAATCACCTGCTGAGAAACAAGAAGCTGACGCCTGAAGTCGCCCATCGCGCTCTTGAAACCATTGAGCGCAACGCGCGGGCGCAGGCGCGACTTGTCAACGATCTGCTCGACGTTTCGCGCATCATCAGCGGCAGACTCAAACTCAGCATGCGCACGATGGATCTGATTCCGCTGATTGAAACCACGCTTGATTCCGTGCGCCCCGCCGCCGATGCCAAAGCCATCACGATTGACACCCGGCTTGATCCGGCGGCGGGGCTGGTGTCAGGCGATGGCGACAGGTTGCAGCAGGTCTTATGGAATCTGCTGCACAATGCGATCAAATTCACGCCGTCCGGTGGCCGCGTCAATGTGGCGCTCGGACGCGCTGACGATCAGATGGAACTCGTTGTCACTGACACGGGCAAAGGCATCAACCCGGACTTTCTGCCTTATGTTTTCGAGCGGTTCCGCCAGGCCGACAGTTCAACCACGCGCATTTACGGCGGACTGGGACTGGGCCTCTCCATCGTGCGGCACCTGATCGAACTGCACGGCGGCACGGTGCGCGCCACCAGCCCCGGCGAAGGTCTGGGTGCGACCTTCAGTATCCGGCTGCCGCTTGCGCAACTGCGAATTTCGGAGGCCGGATTGCGCATCGAAGGCGCTGATGCCCGGCCTGGCACAGCCGATTCTGCGCCGCATCTTGCGCTGAGCGGCACCCGCGTCCTGGTCGTTGAGGATGAAACCGACACGCGGGAACTGCTCTCACTGCTGCTCGATGAACACGGCGCGGCCACCATTTCAGTCTCGTCCGCTGACGAGGCGCTGACAGTGCTGCGACAATGGACACCTGATCTGCTCATTTCTGATCTGGCCATGTCGGACAAGGACGGATACTGGCTGATCAGGCGAATCAGAGAAATGCCCCTGGGTCAGGACGGGCGAATGCCGGCCATTGCGCTGACCGCCTATGCGCGAGCCGAAGACCGCCTGCGCTCGCTGGAAGCAGGCTTTCAGCTTCATCTGCCCAAGCCTTTCGACCCTGAAGACCTGATTGACGCCGCCGCGCGCCTGCTTGGTCGCCGGTCTGAGGAGTCGCCGGTCAGAAACTGAAGTACGCCGGTACAGTACCGCGAGCGTCAGCGAGCGGAGCTTGTGATGAAAGGCGCTGTCAGGTGACTCCGCTCGCTCACGCTTGCGGTACCGTACCAATGTTAGGTGGCTTGATTCAGAGTTCCTGCGAATGAAAGGAAAGGAATCATCTATGCCCGGCCCCGGTTCCAGCCAGATTGCGCTCGTCATCTCTGATATTGACGGCACACTGATTACTTCCAATCACGAAGTCACTGCCGCCACCCGTGCGACAGCGGCCAGGCTGCACGCTCGCGGCATCGCGCTCGCCCTGGCCAGTTCGCGCCCGCCGCGCAGCATCTTTCCGCTGGCTGCCGCGCTTGATCTCGCTTCGCCCTTCGCAGCTTTCAACGGCGCGCTGCTCATCAATGCCGCAGGCCAGGTTACGGCGCGCAGCTTTCTGACGCCGGACGTGATGGCGCACGTCAGCGACATTGCCACCCGCCACGAAATCAATGTCTGGATTTACACTGAGACTGAGTGGTATGCCCCCGTCCGCGATGCCTTCGTCGAACGCGAGGAACACACCGCCGGATTCCCTGCCCGGCTGGATGATTATCAGCAGGCGCTGCAATCAGAGGCCGTCAAGCTGACTGTCGTTGGCAAACCTGAGCGCGTTGCCGAAGCCACAGTCGCCGTCAACAGCGAGTTGAAGGGAAAGGTGTCAGCCTCACGCTCGAAGCCGCGCTTTCTGGATGTCACGGCTGATGGCATGCACAAAGGCTCAGTCGTGATTCGCCTGGCCGGGGCTTACGGTGTGGCACTGCAACAGGTCGCCGTCATCGGTGACGGCCCGAACGACATTGAAATGTTTCGCCAGGCCGGGCTGAGCATGGCGATGGGCCAGGCCGTTGATGAAGTCCGCGCTGCCGCCACCGTCACGACCACTTCAAACGATGACGAAGGCTGGTCACGCGGCATTGAAAAATATGTGCTGAATACCTGACAGATTTTTGAAGTCAGTGAATGCAAGCAAGGAGTCTGCAATGTCCACTACGGCACTCAATCTTCCGGGCCGGTCAATTCGCATTTATCAGAACGCCGAAGAACTCGCGCTGAAAGCGGCGCGGCATTTTGCGCGACTGGCTGATCAGTATGTCATCGGATGCGGTCGCTTCACCGTTGCGCTGTCAGGCGGGTCAACGCCGAAAGCAATGTTTACGGCGCTGGCCGCCGAACCGTTTCTCGACACGGTGCCCTGGTCATCAATCTTTTTTTTCTGGGGCGATGAACGCTGCGTGCCGCCTGATCACCAGGACAGCAACTACCGAATGACCCGCGAAACGCTGCTCTCAAAAGTGCCGGTGCCTGAACAGAACATCTTTCGCATTGCCGGAGAGAATCCCAGTCCCGATCAGGCGGCTGAAGAATATTCCGCCACGTTGCGAAATTTCTTTCTGACCGGGCCGGGAGCCTTGAAAACAGGCACAGCGCCGCTCTCGCAACTGCCGCGCTTCGATCTGGTCTTTCTGGGCATGGGCGCAGACGGTCATACGGCTTCGCTCTTTCCCGGCACGACGGCGCTGCACGCAGGCACTCAGATTGCCGTTGCCAGTTACGTCGAAAAATTCCAGGCGCACCGCATCACCCTGACCGCCGCCACGATCAACAATGCCCGCAACATCACCTTCCTGGTTGCCGGCGCCGACAAAGCCGCCACGCTGAAGGAAGTCCTCGAAGGGCCGCGGCAACCTGATCTTTATCCCTGCCAGTTGATCAACCCCGGCAACGGCTCGCTGCTCTGGATGGTGGATGAAGCAGCGGCGGCAATGACCGGGAAATAGACCGCAGCACATCGCTTTTCAGATCAGTGTCCGAAAGCAGCCGGTGAGGCGCGATTTGCCTGTGATCGCGCGGCTCACGCGGGCAAGCCGATGACTGATGCCGCGCGATTGCGGGCAAACCGCGCCACACTTTCCGTTTACGCAATTGAAGGCTGAGCTGGCTGATGGCTTCTTTATTTGATGGCAGGTCTTTCCCGCATTCACCAGTCTGAACGCCTGTCTGAAAATGGCGCAGGGAGGCCCGGCACCGTGTTTTACGCGCAGATTTCAGCATCTGCCCTGATTTGATCCTGGTCGCTGCCAGGTTACCTGATCCGCCTGCGAACTCTGGTGGCAGTGATGACCAGGCCGGTGCCGAGCAGAATCAGGACGGCTGGTTCGGGCACAACCAGGACGGGCACTGCGGCGGCAACCGGAGAAATGGTGACTGCGCCTCTGAAATAACTGATCTCAGGCGCAGGCGAAGTGCTGAGATCAGCGTAAGCGGAAATGGCTTTGAATTTTTCTGTATCCGGCTGATAGAGCGCGTTGTAACACAGCACGTCCGGCTGTCTGAATCGGGCCGGGGCATCAGACGGCGATGCCGTTTGACAGTTCAGCAGTTGACTGATCTGCACGGGGTCGGCAAGACCATCTGAAGACAACGCAGTTAAAGACACAACAGCGACAATCAGCCAGAGGATTCTTCGGGGCATCTGAGCAATCCTCCTGACTTGTCAGTTCCTGAACTGAAATGCTTCACGCCCGGCTCAGGCCTGAGGGATACAGGCTGGGGGTTCCTGTTGGTTCACCTGCTGTTCAGGCGCAGTAATTGTTGTTGAATACGATTGTCTGCCGGTCAATCGTCTGTTGTCGTCAGGGTACTGTTCACTGCTGGTACAGTCAAGGTATGCACAAAGATTTAAGACCGATCTGACACAGGACGCAGGCCGCGATCTTCCTTTACCAGTCCGGCTTTTCAGCTTCAGGCCTCGGTCTGATTCTATTTCCGGCCTGGTGGTGTACAATTCCGTCTACCGCCTGCGTCATCTGAAAACTCAAAACCGATTCCAGCAAACTCCAGGAGAACCACAGTGTCAGACTATTCACTGAAAAAGATCCGGCGGGCGCTCGTCAGCGTCTCGAATAAAACAGGTATCGTGGAATTCGCGCAGTCACTGGCGCGCCACGGCATCGAACTGATTTCGACCGGCGGCACGGCCCGGCTGCTGCGCGAACAGGGACTGCAGGTGCAGGATGTTTCTGAAGTCACCGGCTTTCCCGAAATGCTCGACGGGCGCGTCAAGACGCTGCACCCGAAAGTTCACGGCGGCATTCTCGGCATTCGCAGCAATCCCGAACATCAGGCAAAGATGCAGGAACACGGCATCATTCCGATTGATCTGGTCGTCGTCAATCTTTATCCCTTCCGCGAAACCATCGCCAGACCTGATGTCACGCTTGAGGACGCCATTGAAAACATTGACATCGGCGGCCCGGCAATGATTCGCTCTGCGGCCAAAAATCACGCTGATGTCGCCGTCGTCGTCGAACCATCCGATTACCAGGAAGTGATCGCGCAACTCGATGAACATCAGGGCGCGCTCGACCAGGCCACGCGCTTTGCACTGGCCGTCACAGCCTTTCGGCATACGTCAGCCTATGACCGCGACATTGCCCGCTTCCTGGCCGGTGTCGGCGCTGAAGCGCAGGCTCAGTTCCCTGCCGAACTTGAGCTGGGTTTGAAGAAAGTGACCGACCTGCGCTACGGCGAAAACCCGCACCAGCGCGCCGCGCTTTATCAGATTGCGGGCGCGAATGAATTCGGCGTGGCCAATGCCGAACAGTTGCAGGGCAAGGAGCTTTCCTACAACAACCTGATTGATGCCGATGGTGCGTGGAACCTGATTACTGAAATTTACCGCGTGCAGGCGGCGACGGCTTCTGATCCGGGCCAGGCGCCGCATTCGTGCGCGATCATCAAACACACCAACCCATGCGGCGCGGGCGTGGCGGCGACGGCCCGCGAAGCTTTTCTGAACGCCAAAGCCACCGATCCGGTTTCAGCCTTCGGCGGCATCATCGCTTTTTCACGAACGGTGGACGAAGCAGCGGCGCGCGAGATTGCCGAAATGTTTGCCGAAGTTATCATCGCGCCTGAATTCACCGACGGCGCGCGCCAGGTGCTCTCAGCCAAAAAGAACCTGCGCGTACTGCGAATGGGTGAAGCGGGGCTGAATGCCGCGCCGCAATCGTTCGAATTCAGAAAGATCAGCGGCGGCGTGCTCGTGCAGGATCAGGATCGTGAGCTGATTGACGAAGCGAAATTGCAGGTCGTCACCGAACGACAGCCAACTGCTGCCGAACTGAGCGCGCTGCGTTTTGCGTGGGCCATCTGCAAGCACGTCAAGTCGAACGCGATTGTTTACGCCAATGAAAATCAGCTTGTCGGCGTCGGCGCAGGCCAGATGTCGCGCGTGGATTCAGTCAGATTCGGCGCACTGAAAGCGCAGCTTCCGCTCGCCGGAACCGTGCTGGCTTCGGACGCCTTCTTCCCGTTTCGTGACGGCGTGGATGAAGCCGCGCGGCACGGCATCACCGCGATTATTCAGCCCGGCGGCTCAGTCCGCGATGCTGAAGTCATTCAGGCCGCCAACGAACACGGCCTCGCAATGCTGCTGACCGGACTCAGACATTTCAAGCACTAAATCGAGACACGCAACAATGGCACACAAGCTCACCACAGGGGACACAGAGGTTCACAGAGGGTGTATCAAATCTGGTTGCCTCTGTGTCCCCTGTGGTGAGCTTGTGTGCCCAGGCTTTCGTGGCTTGATTCAGATCAGATTTCAGATCGGTGTCCGGTAAGTGTGGCGCGATTTGCCAAAATCGCGCGGCTCACGCGGGCGAGCCGATTGCAGGTGCCGCGCGATTTTGGCAAATCGCGCCACACTTACCGACACCGATCTGAAAACAGCAGCAATGAGAATAACGAATTCGCCTCCTGATTGAACGATTTTCCCTGAAAGGAATCCCTGAAAGGAATAATCATGCAAAAACGCAAACTCGGAAACAGTAATCTGGAAGTCTCCGCCATCGGCCTCGGCTGTATGGGCATGAGCTTTGGCTACGGCCCGGCGGGAAACAGGCAGGAGATGATCGCGCTGCTTCGCGCGGCGGTCGAGCGTGGCGTCACGTTCTTTGATACTGCCGAAGTTTATGGCCCCTATACCAACGAAGAACTCGTTGGCGAAGCCCTCGCCCCCGTCCGCAACCAGGTGGTGATTGCCACCAAGTTCGGGTTTGATTTCTCGACCGAGCCGCGTGGCCTCAACAGTCGTCCCGAACATATCAGACAGGTCGTCGAGGGATCGCTCAGGCGGCTCAGGATTGAGACGATTGACCTGCTCTATCAGCATCGCGTTGACCCGAACGTGCCGATTGAGGACGTGGCAGGCACGGTCAGGGAGTTGATTCAGGCGGGCAAGGTCAGACACTTCGGCCTGTCAGAAGCGGGCGCGCAGACGGTTCGTCGCGCACACGCCGTTCAGCCGGTCACGGCGCTTCAGAACGAATATTCATTGTGGTGGCGACGGCCCGAAGCAGAAATCATTCCGACCTGCGAGGAACTTGGCATTGGCCTCGTCCCGTACAGTCCGCTGGGGAAAGGTTACCTGACGGGCAAAATTGACGAAAGCACGACGTTCGACAGCACCGACTTCCGCAACATCCTGCCGCGCTTCACGCCCGAAGCGCGCAGAGCCAATCAGGCGCTGGTTGATCTGCTCGGCAGCATCGGCGCGCAGAAGAACGCGACGCCCGCGCAGATTGCGCTCGCGTGGCTGCTCGCGCAGAAGCCGTGGATTGTGCCGATTCCGGGGACAACGAAGCTGCACCGCCTGGAAGAGAATATCGGAGCGGCGGCGATTGAACTGACTCAGGATGAACTCAGTGAGATTGAAAACGCCGCGTCGAAGATTACGGTGCAGGGAGATCGTTACCCTGAACACCTGGAAAAAATGACGAATCTCTGAGCTGAAATTCAGTCTGGTTTTGCGTGAAAGCAGGCAGACTCGTCCATGCATGCTGATACCCGAAGCAACATCTGCTGAAGCCTTCTGGCGCTACGCCGGAGGGAAGTGCCTGTTTGAGAGTCGGGGCGAGGCGTGGCGGGACATCAAAACCTGGATTACTGCCCTGCCTCCTGCCGTTGACACATTGCACATCCCTTCGGTCAGCGAACCGTTCCTCGCCTGGACAACGTCGGGCGAAGTTGATTTTCAGGAGCGGGAGGACGGTCAGCCCTGGATTACGAACCGGATTAAGAAGGGTTCTTTCTTCCTCACCACAGGTGGAACTCCCTACCAGGTTCGGTGGCGCGCGGTCAGCAACGAGCCGTTCGAGACCATGCTGGTTTTCATTGAATTGCCGGTCTTACAGCGCGCGCTGGAAGAAGTTTTCGGGAACGAAGCGGCGCACGCAAGGCTGCGAGATGCTTCGGCCTTCAACGATGAACACCTGAATGCGTTACTGGGACTGCTGCGCGAAGAGCTGATGCGCGGGCAGGCCAGCGCGCTTTTCGTCCAGTCTCTCGCTCAGGCGATTGCTGTTTATCTGGCCCGTAATTATGGTGTGACGGATGAAGATGCGCGCAGCAACAACAGGTCGCTCCCCGGTTACAAACTCCGCCAGATCACAAACTGGATGGCCGATCACGTCGCCGAAGACTTCAGTCTTGATCATCTGGCGGCGCAGGCGGAGTTGAGCAAGTTTCATTTTCAGCGTTTGTTCAAAAGCGCCCTCGGCGTTTCACCTTCGCGCTATCACATCAATTTGCGCCTGAACCTCGCGCGACAACTACTGCGCGAAACGAAAAAGAGCGTGATGGAAGTATCACTTGAAGTAGGTTACGCAGACCCCAGCCATTTCGCCAGGCTCTTTCGCAGAGAAACCGGCCTTTCTCCGAGCGATTACCGTCGGCAGCGTTAATTCACGCCTCGCTGCCAGTTCCAGTCAATCACTTTCCTTCAGCAGCAGGCGCGCGCGATGGCGCTGAGTTTCACGCCTCTGGTGTGATCAGGCTTCGCTATGCGGTTTCGAGCAAGATCGCCCCGGATCGAGCAAGAACGCCTGCGACGGCCTGCCTCTTGCAAGGTAAGCTGTGCCTCGAAGAAATAAACCGGAGGTAAATCATTATGCGCGCAACTGTCATGTTCGGCGCGGGCGACGTTCGGATTGAGAACGTCCCTGATGCGACTCTTATTGAACCGACTGACGCAGTGGTCACCGTCACTCGCGCCTGCATCTGCGGGAGCGATCTCTGGCCGTACAAAGCAATGAAACACAGCGACTCAGGTGTCGTCATGGGACACGAAGCCATCGGCATCGTCGCAGAGGTCGGGGCCGACGTGCGCACCATCAAAGTCGGCGATTTCGTCATCATGCCGTTCGCCTGGTCAGACGGCACCTGCGAGTTCTGCCGCGAAGGGCTGCAAACGTCCTGCCTGCACGGCGGCTTCTTCGGCAATGCCAGGGTGGCCGGAGCACAGGCCGAAGCCGTTCGTATTCCGCAGGCAGACGGAACGCTCTTCGTCCTGCCAGTCGGCAAAGATGAAGCGTTGATGCCGTCGCTGCTCACGCTCTCGGATGTGATGGGCACGGGCCATCACGCAGCCGTCACCGCACAGGTCGGCCCCGGCAGGATTGCGGCTGTCGTCGGAGATGGCGCGGTCGGCTTGTGTGGAGTGATCGCTGCGCAACGACTCGGCGCAGAGCAAATCATTCTGCTGGGCCGCCATCCTGACCGGATCGCACTCGCCAGAGAATTCGGCGCAACCGATGTCGTCAGCGAGCGCGGCGACGAAGCGGTGGAGCGTGTGCGTGCGCTCACCGGCGGACTCGGCGCTCATTCTGTCCTTGAATGCGTTGGCACCGATCAGGCGATGTTCACCTCGATCAGCATTGCGCGACCGGGCGGCGCAGTGGGCCGCGTCGGCGTTCCGCAGGACGAGATGATGCCCGCGTCACAGTCGGCATTTTACAACAACATCACCGTCGGCGGCGGCCCTGCGCCTGTGCGCGCTTACATTGATGAGCTTCTACCTGATGTCCTCGAAGGCAGGATCGAGCCGGGCCGCGTCTTCGACCGCGTCACAGGACTCGACGGAGTGCCTGACGGCTACCGCGCGATGAACGAGCGCGAGGCGCTCAAGGTCATGGTCAAGCCTTGAAGCAAGGCAAATTGAATGTGGAACAAGACGCCATCTTGTTCCGCATTTGCGGAGGAAATTGCGATGAATACATGGACGAGCGAAGAGCTTAATAAGATCGGAGCAGCGGATGAACTGGAGATCGCGCCACTCCGCGACGACGGCACGCCGCGCAACCCGGTGACGATCTGGGTCGTGCGTCACGGCGATAATCTTTACGTCCGCTCTTACAAAGGGCGCGACGGTTCATGGTTTCGCGCCGCCCAGTCGCGTCACGAAGGTCGGATTCGCGCCGGTGGCATTGAGAGAGACGTCACCTTCGCAGATGAAAGCGATCCCGGCATCAACGACCAGATTGATGCCGAATATCGCGCCAAATACAGCGGCTACGGAGCAAGCTACGTCAACGCGATGGTGGCTCCTGAGGCGCGCGGCACAACGATCAAACTGATGCCGCGCGCAAGCCAGTTCCTGGTTCAATGAAGTGGAGGACTAAAGAAAATGGAGATCAAAAGAAACGGTTCACAGCTTTCCGCCAAAGGGCCGGACGAGTGGTTTACCGGCAATGTGCGCATTGAACCTTTGTTCGAAGCGCCCGAACCGGCACGCGCTCGCGGCGCGAGTGTGACGTTCGAGCCAGGCGCTCGCACAGCCTGGCACTTCCATCCGCTCGGCCAGACCCTGATCGTCACGTCCGGGTATGGATGGGTGCAAAGCGAAGGCGGCCCGAAAGTGGAACTTCGTCCGGGCGATGTGGTCTGGTGCCCGCCGAATGAAAGGCATTGGCACGGCGCAACGCCGACTACCGCGATGACGCACATCGCCATTCAGGAAGCACTCGACGGCAAGGTCGTTGAGTGGATGGAGAAGGTCACTGACGAGCAATACGAAGGCTGAACGGATGTTTTTGCAATTGCCTTTTATCAGGCGAGAAAAACCGGAGACATTGCTTATTACGCATCCTGGGGAAATCCGGCGATTTTTTATAAGGATTTCGGGTACACGAATGGACTCGTCATCCTTGGAAAGATAAACGGCGAGATGGAAGCATTCAGCGCGCCTGGCTCAGTAAAGGCGACAATCGAGTTGGTTAAGTAAGAAATATAAGGAGGGAAAATATGACAACGAACAAGAATGGATTTTTTCAAGGGAAGGTCACGTTTGTGACCGGAGCAGGAAGCGGCATCGGACGCGCTACGGCGCTCGCGTTTGCCCGCGAAGGCGCGAGTGTGACGGTGGCGGATATTTCAGAACAGGGGAGCCGCGAAACGGCGCGCTTGATCGAAGAACAAGGTGGGCGCGCGCTCGCCATCAAGTGCGATGTGACGCAAGCAGAAGACGTGAAGGCAGCTTTGGACAAGACCATCGAAGCGTTCGGGCGGCTGGATTTCGCCTTCAACAACGCAGGCGTCGAACAGCGGAACGCCGCAATAGCGGACTTCGCAGAGGATGAGTGGGATCGGATTGTGAACGTCAACCTGCGCGGCGTCTTTCTTTGTATGAAATACGAAATCCCGCTGCTGCTCAAGCAAGGCGGCGGCGCTATCGTGAACACTTCATCAGGCGCTGGCGTCATCGGCATCAAAGGGGGAGGCGCATACGCTGCCGCCAAGCACGGCGTGATCGGACTGACCAAATCGGCGGCGCTCGATTACGCTGCGCAGAACATCCGCATCAACGCCGTCGCTCCCGGCTACATCGCCACTCCGATGATGGATCGCTTCACAGGCGGCACTGCCGAAGGGCGGGCGAAGGTGGTTTCAGAAGAGCCAATCGGAAGGATGGGTCAGCCCGAGGAGATCGCCAATGCCGTCCTCTGGTTGTGTTCGGATGCAGCCCCCTTCGTCATTGGGCACGTTCTGGTCGCCGATGGCGGACAAACGGTGGCTTAGTTTCCAAACCAGAAGGAGAAGGTAATGAGAGACACAAACGATAAGACTCAATCAGAAGAACCGGGGACTGTCAGTCACGCGCGCCGAGGGTTTATATTTTCAGCAGCTACTGCAACAGCGGGCGTCAGCACTGCCAACCTGCTGAATTCACAAACTGCGAATGCAGCTAACACAAAAAGTGCTGTTGCCATCGGAGACGGGCCATATCCGGCGGAAGGAATGGCTGCTTATTCTCCGACCGGACCGCACAGGCTGATGAGGTTTCAACGCCGAGCACTGGGTCCCAAAGACGTTGCTATCAGGATTCACTATTGCGGTGTCTGTCACTCTGACATCCATACGATTCGCGGTGACTGGGGCAAGATTCAATATCCCCGGATTGTCGGTCATGAGATTGCTGGCGAAGTCGTCGCGGTCGGATCAAGTGTCAGCAAATTCACCGTCGGCGCGCGGGTCGGTGTCGGCACGATGGTGAATTCCTGCCGTGTCTGTGCGGAATGCCAGGCAGGACACGAGAATTACTGCCTGAACGGAAACACCCAGACCTATGGTTCCAAAGACAAAGACGGCACGATTACGCAGGGCGGCTATTCAACCTTTGTCGTCGTGGATGAAGATTTCGTGATCAATATTCCCGCCGCCATTGACCTCGCAGAAGCAGGCCCGTTGTTATGCGCAGGGATAACGGTCTACTCGCCGCTTCGCCGATGGGGAGTCTCTGCTGGTAAGAAGGTAGCGATTGTGGGGATGGGCGGTCTTGGACATCTGGCGGTCAAGCTTGCTGTGGCGCTCGGTGCTGAAGTCACCGTCTTCACCACGTCACCGGAAAAGACCAGCGATGCCAAACGCTTCGGAGCCACAGAGGTTGTCGTAAACAAAGACTGGGCTGATTTCTCGAAGTTCAATCATGCTTTCGATTTTGCCCTGGATACGGTTCCTTACAAGCACGATCTCAATCGGTTCATCCCGCTTTTGAAACGTGATGCGGTTTACTGCCGGGTGGGTGTCGGGAAGGTCGTTGATGCGAATGAGATCGGTCAGATGAATCTGGTGCTGTATAGAAATGCACTTGCCGGATCGAACACCGGAGGCATTCGTGAAACCCAGGACTTCATTGATTTCTGCGCGCAGAATAAGATCAAGCCTGAGATCACAAAAATCTCGATGAATGGAATTGATGATGCCTGGACAAAAGTTTTTGAGAAAAAGGCGCGGTACCGCTATGTGATGGAAGTGAAGGCGCAGGTTGCGAGAAACAGATGAGCAGGTTCGTAACCTCGACTTTGCCAGTATGAATTTGCCTCGGGAATGCCTTCGCATAAGTAGAAGCGCTTCCTGACGAAGCGGAGCAACAAGATGAGCGACAAAGCAGAACGTATAGCATTAGTCACCGGCGCCAACCGAGGCATTGGGTTTGAAGTCTGTCGGCAACTCGCAAGCGCAGGCTGCATCGTCCTGCTGACCGCGCGAGATGGGAGCAAGGCGAAAGCCGCAGCGGCTGCTTTAAGCAGCGCCGGTCACGTTGAGCCTCTTGCCCTGGATGTCGCCGATGCAAACAGCATCGCTGAAGCCGCGGCTGAAGTAACAAGGCGACACAGTCAACTCGACATCCTCGTCAACAATGCCGGCATTAATTACGACACGTGGGAGACGGTCGAGAACGCCGACATCAATGGCACAGTCAGGGAGACGATCACCACGAACTTGTCAGGCCCCTGGCGTGTGTGCCAGGCGTTCCTGCCGCTGCTGCGCAAGAGCCGAGCGGCGCGGATCGTCAACGTATCCTCCGAATCAGGATCGCTGGCGCACATGGGCGCCGGGCCGCCTGCGTATCAGGTCACCAAGGCCGCCCTGAATGCGCTGACGCGCACCCTCGCGGGTGAACTCCGTGGCACTCATATCCTGGTGAATTCGGTCTGCCCCGGCTGGGTGGCGACCGACATGGGTGGTGCCAATGCCCCTCGCTCCGTTGCCGAGGGCGCTGCGGGAATTGTCTGGGCGGCAACGCTGCCTGATGACGGGCCAAGTGGAGGTTTCTTCCGTGATGGCAGGCCGCTGCCGTGGTGACAACGTGCAAGATCGCTTTTTACGATGGATGCAGATAACGTGTGGATTCTCGAATGAGCTTTACAAAGATTGAACTGATGCTGGTGAAATTGTCTTTTATTTTGGCGCTCGCGCTGGCGCTGTGCCTCAATCAGATCGCTTGTGGTGCTGGAAAAGAAACCGTCGGCAGCACACCGCCCGCGCAGACGAGTGAAGTAACAAATCAACCGGCAAAGGAAATGAAGATCAAAATAACAATTGGGGAAAAGGTCGTGACAGCTACTTTGGCCAACAGCGAAGCCGCACGGGATTTTGCTTCGCTGCTGCCGCTGACGCTGACTTTGGAAGATTACAACCAGACGGAAAAAATCAGCAATCTGCCGAAACGATTATCCACCAAAGGCGCGCCTGCGGGCAGCGATCCTGCGGTCGGAGACATTGCTTATTACGCACCCTGGGGGAATCTGGCGATTTTTTATCGGGATTTCGGTTACTCCAGCGGACTCGTCATCCTCGGAAAGACAGACGGCGAGATGAAAGCATTCAGCGCACCTGGCTCGTTAAAGGCGACAATTGAGCTGGTTAAGTAAGAACGGGAGAGGAATTACCTTATGAACAATCCATTCTCTCTTTGGATATTCTGCTCATGATTTTCCCTCCCTGTGATGTCCGGCTTCAGCGACCAGAGCGATGTGCCAGATTAAAAAACGGAGCAGGCTGCCCGGCAGCAGTCTGCGATCACGTTCCTGGATCGGTTTTCAATTGCGTATCCGGGAAGTGTTGCGCGATTTGCCAAAATCGCGCTGACCTCGCCAGCGCACTACTGTGCAAGCCGCGCGATTTTGGCAAATCGCGCAACACTTCCCGGATACGCATCGGAAGACAGCCCGCTGATCCAGAATGATAGAGCAGATTTGTCTGTGTGATTTGCCTGTTCTGACGAAATCCTTGCCTGATTGGCGTCACCAGCCTGAGCGCATCCCGCACGTTCAGACATCAGCACGCCGGTACAGTACCGCGAGCGTGAGCGAGCGGAGTCACACGGCAGGGCTTTTTATCGCAGGCTCTGCTCGCTCACGCTCGCGGTACTGTATGCGCGGTCTGATTCAGTTCGACCGCATGCGCCGGACATCGCGCTGCGGCGGTGCGCCGAAAACACGCCTGTACTCGCGGCTGAACTGCGAGGCGCTTTCGTAACCGATCAGACTGGCCGCCTGACCGGCATCCATATTCTGGTTCAGCATCAACTGCCGCGCTTCCTGCAGGCGCAACAGCTTCTGATATTGCAGCGGACTCATTCCTGTGATTGCCCGAAAGTGCTGTCGGAAGGTGGACGGACTCATATTCGCGCTGGCGGCCAGATCGTCCACGCGAACAGCCCTGGTGAAATTCTGCCTGATCCAGGCCACGACTCTGGCAATCTGCTGGTTTGGAGATCCCTCCAGGATGAGTTGCTGAAGGTGCGGGCCGTGGGGGCCAGTTAACAGGCGAATGATGATTTCCTGCCGGATCAGGGGCGCCAGGCGTGCAGGAGGGCTGAATCATCAAGCAGATCAACCAGACGGCACAGGGCATCAAGTAAAGCCGGATCGAGCCTTCCCATTGAGATTTGCTCCTGAGCGCGATTGCGGTCAGGTTGCGGCAATGTCATCTCAGACGCCGCCAGTGCGACAGCGCGCACGTCCAGCCTGAGCAGGAGTCCGAGATACGGTTCCCGCGTCGTGGCGCGTGTGACATGGGAAACGACCGGTAAGTCAATCGTCGTCAGGAGGGAGTGACCGGGAAAGCAGTTGAGTACCTTGTCGCCCGCCAGGACCTGCTTTTCGCCCTGCACCGTCACAGCCAGGCTGAGGGGGTAAATGCACGGCACCGGTTCAGTCGGTATATGGCGGCGGTGAAATGAAAGTTCTGGAAGCGCCGTTCCACGGTCACCGGCAGTGCAGACGTGACGCTCAATCGCCCGCGCCAGCGGAGCAGTTGCCGTCCCGGCGGAAATCTTTTCACCAGAGTGGTGATCCATACTGCCTGCTTTCCGGGCCTCTGCTCAGGGTCTCACGACACAGAAGGGAGTGAGCGACAGTGTAGCACTTCCCCGCACATCGCCAAACCGGGCAATCGGGCGCAGCGCTCCTCATCAGCACGTTCGTTGTGATCTGTTCCGCGACAATGGCGGTGCGGATTTCAGGCACTGACCATCGAGGTACGTTTCCAGGGCGGTTTGCAATTGAGTGTCCGGCGGTGTTGCGGGATTTGCCAGAATCGCGCAACACTTGAGATTCCAGTACACTGATCTGAAATCCGATCTGAAAACCAGTAACCCGCCGACTGCGTCAGGCAAACCTGCCTTGCCGCCGATCCTGCCTGCGATTGCGAACGCAGTGTTCACGTCAACAGGCGAACGCATTCGCACGTTACCAATCACGCTTCTCCGCTTTGGCTGTCTTTCTCCTTACCTGGGAATATGCATAATGGCTGAACATTTCAAGCAGGGAGTCAGTCGAATGAAAGCTGTCATTTACGAAACCTTTAATGCACTGCCACAACTCAAAGATGTTCCTGATCCCGCGCCCGAAGCGCACGGCGTCATCGTCAGGGTGATGGCGACGGGTGTGTGCCGCAGCGACTGGCACGGCTGGGTCGGGCACGATGCTGACATTCATCCGCCGCACGTGCCGGGTCACGAACTGGCGGGCGTTGTCGCAGCCGTTGGCAGGGACGTGACCAGATGGAAGATCGGAGATCGTGTTACCGTGCCGTTCGTTGGTGGCTGCGGCGCCTGTCCGCAATGCGCTTCGGGCAATCAGCAGGTTTGCGATCATCAGTTTCAGCCCGGATTCACGCACTGGGGATCATTTGCTGAATATGTGTCAATTCATCACGCTGACACGAATCTGGTGCGCCTGCCTGAGACGCTGGATTTCGCGGCGGCGGCGAGTCTGGGTTGCCGGTTTGTCACTTCGTTTCGCGCGGTTGTGGATCAGGGCAGAACTTCTGCCGGACAATGGGTCGCGGTTCACGGCTGCGGCGGCGTGGGATTGTCGGCGATTATGATCGCCAGTGCGATTGGCGCGAATGTTGTGGCGATTGATATTTCTGACGAAGCGCTGCGACTGGCGAAGGCTCTGGGCGCGGTGGCGGTGGTGAATGCTGCGCACGTCGCCAATGTTGCCGAAGCAGTTATCGAAATTACGAAAGGCGGCGCACACGTTTCGCTGGATGCGTTCGGACATCCGACGACGTGTTTCAATTCAATCAGCAATCTGCGCAAGCGCGGCAGGCACATTCAGGTCGGGCTGCTGCTGGCGGAACAAAGCACGCCTGCTATTCCGATGAGCAAAGTCATTGCGCACGAACTTGAAATCCTCGGCAGTCACGGCATGCAGGCGCATCGTTATGACGCCTTATTCGCCATGATCGAAGCCGGAAAACTGAAGCCCGAAAAACTCATCGGCAGGACAATCACCCTGGAACAGTCCATTGATGCGCTCGTGAAGATGGATAAGTTTGAGGTCGCGGGCGTCACTGTCGTGACAGAATTCTGAGGTGAGCAGTTGCGAATGCGGCCCTGACCCGGCGGCTGAAAAATCAATTCACCGGGCCTCACGACCGGAGGCCCGGTGAATTGATGGTTATTTGCTCTGCGCGACTTTCAGATCGGGAATCTTGTCACCCCGTTTGACCAGGTAACGCAATCCCTTTTCGTCCCAGATAAACAGGCCGACCGTGCCGCTGCCTCTGACCTGGCCGTAAAAGACGACCTGGCCCTGATCGTTCATCGTCAGGCTGGCAAAGTTATTGAAGACTTCGTTTTTGTCTCCGCCCGGCACAGGGTCTTCAGCGCGGGCAATGATTTCAAGGCCCTTCGCGGTCTTGACGAAAATGCCGCGTGTGCGCCCGCCGTAAAAGCCGATGAATGCCACATCGCCGCGCGCGTTGATGGAGGGTGACGCAAAGCTGGAAAATTTCGCTTCCGTATTGCCTACCGGATCATTTGACCGGACGATCAGTTTCGGCTGGCCCTCCTTGTCAGCCTCTTTGACAAACAGGCCGCGCCCGGCGTTCGGGCCGTCAAAGAAGCCGACATAGGCGACATCGCCTTTGCTGCTGATCGCGGGGGCGAGGTTGCCAAAGCCGATGTATTTGCCTTCAGCCACCGGCGATTCCCTGCCCTGCTGCGCAATCAGTTCGATGCCCTTTTCGCGTTTGACGAAAATGCCGCCGCTGTCACCGAGCCGCACAAAGAAAGCCGCTTCGCCGCGCTCGTTGATGGACGAAGGATAGAAATGTTCGGAATAAACCATCCGGCCTTCAGCCGCCGAAGGCTGACCGCTGCGCACAAGCAGGCTGAGTTTGGGCGGGTTCTGCGTCGAATCCAGATAGAACAGCCCGCGCCCGTCAGGATCAACATAGGTGCCGACAAAAGTCAGCATCCCTTTGGTGTTGGCTGTCGGATTGCCCAGGTTGCTGAAATGCGAAGGCATTCTGGGAACCTCCTGGCCGACCTCAGTCAGCAGGCGCAGTCCCTTTGAGTCTTTGATGAAAATTCCGGTCTTCTCTTTTTCAGGCGCGGCACTGGTCTGCTGCCCCGGCTGCGCGGGCTGATCTGTCGTGCGCGGAGCCAGATGCCCGTAAGTGGCCGTGAAAACCAGATCGCTGTTTTCATTGATCGAAGGGTTGCCGAAATCGGTCAGCGGCTCATCCAGGTTGGAAGCCTTGTCGCCGTCACGCACAATCATGCGCATTCCGGCGGCGGATTTGACAAAGATGGCGCGCCCGACGCCCTGCGGTGAACCCGGCGAAATGAACCGGCCCCAGAAAGCGACTTCGCCCTTGTTGTTGATGTCACCAAATCCCATGACTCCAAGCTGGCCGGGTTCGAGCTTTGGCGGTTCCTTCTGATTCTGCTCGCTGCGGCTGCGCTCGGTAATGGCCACCGGGCCGTCATCCTGTTCCTTTTTCTGTTCCTGAGCGTTCGCCCCGCTGCCCTTCGCCTTTTCCGGCGTCCCCGGCTGAGCAAAGACCGGTGAACGATCAGCCAGCCCGGCCACCAGCAGGACGGCGACCAGCAGGCTCAGAAAGAATAATCCCTGTTTTCTATTCACAGTATTTTGACCTCCTCGCATTTCCGGCATTGAGCAATCAGGGGCACGCAGTTGACGACACAGCAGCACGGTCATCTGTCCGGCTGCTCTGGCTCAGGTACCCCGATTCAACGCCTGGTCGGGACAAATGTTCCGGGACCATGCGCCTGACTCAGAGTCTGTGCAGGATGTTAATGGTGTACTGCCTGGCATCTGAACGGGGCGTGAGGCGCCAGGTCAGCAGCAAATCAGTTGCGGCAGATACGGGGAAGTGAGCGCCGCAGCGGCGACGAGTCTAACATACGCCACCGGAACGGCCAAGAAACCAGACAATAATCAACAACTGATGACAAGCCTTTGATAAACCTGCGCCGCCGATAAAACAGAGCCGTGAATCACCCCGAAGCGCGATTCACGGCTCTGTTTCGTCAGCATTCAACCTGGAATGTCGGCAGCCTTTATCTGCCGCGTTGCGGATAGTATGGACTCTGATTCCCGGAAAGGAATCTCAGCCCTTTGACCTGTAGTTCACTGCCGCTGCTGAGTTGCGACCCGGCAGCCGACAGCGCCGAAACCGGATCGAGCAGCGCGTGGCTCCAGGTGTCTTCAAACTGAAAAGCAGCCTGGCGGTTGACGAGTGAATCAGCCAGCGTCTGCCCGTTTTTCAGCCGCGTATTGTAAGGCACATGCCGCCGGTCGCGGCTGGTGACAAAACCATCAGCAAACAGAATCCCGTCTGAAACCAGGATGCCATCAGACACCAGAATGCCGTCCGCGAACAGAATGCCATCAGCGAACAATATGCCGTCGGCAAACAGAATGCCTGCCGCAAGCGGCGTCCCGTCAGCGCACAGAATGCCGTCGGCAAACAGGATTCCGTCCGCTCGCAGCACCCTGTCGGCAAACAGAATGCCGTCCGCTGACAGAATGCCATCGGCAAACAGAATGCCTGCCGTCAGCACCTGATTGCCCGGAATTGAATAACCGCCCTGGCGCGCCAGTGCATCAGCGAACAGAATGCCGTTGCTCATCACGTGGTCATCGGCAAACAGAATCCCGTCGGCAAACAGAATCCCGTCAGCAAACAGAATCCCGTCCGAGCCGATGATTTCACGGTTGAATCCGACCATTTCACCGGCAATGGTCGAAGTGAAATTCAGGCGGCTGAGCGTTTTTCCATCGGCCAGCAGGAACTCTCCGGGTTTTGCCCGCCCGGCATCCCTGCGCACCAGCGCAGCCAGCCGGATCACGGCGTCCAGATTCACTTCGCCTGCGCCTTCCGTGACCAGTTGACGGTAGAGCGGCAGCGACTGCTGACTGGCCAGCGGCTGAGCGGTGAACCGCAGCAGCGCCTTGACCATCCTTGGCGTCAGTGACGGATTGGCCAGCAGCATCAGCGAAACTGCGCCCGATACCACTGGCGCAGCCATCGAAGTGCCGCTCATGGTCATATAACTTTTCGCCAGCGAACTCATCGTCAGTTTCGGCGAAGCCAGCCCCATTTCATTGCTCAGCACATTGCCGCCACCAGGCAGCGTGCTGGCGCGCAGCGACACGATTTTGTTGCCGGGCGCGACCAGATCAGGTTTGATCAGTCCGTCAACCAGCGTCGGGCCGCGCGAACTGTAACTCGCCACCAGATCATCCGAACGAACATTGGTCTGCAGGGTGTTGACGGCGCCGACGGTAATCACATAAGGATCATTGCCCGGCGAAACGATGCCGCCATAAACCGCCTGCCCGTCCTCAGTCCTGCCGAAATTGCCTGCGGCGCAGACCACCACGATGCCCGCTTCAACGGCGCGTTCGACGGCCTGGCACAGCGGATCGGTTTTGTAGGATTGTGTGACCGGCCCGCCCAGGCTCAGGTTGATGACGCGAATGTTGTACTTGTCCCTGTTGGCCAGCACCCAGTCAATGCCCGCGATAACCGCAGCGGCATTGCCGATGCCGTTTTCATTCAGCACCCGCACATCCACCAGATTGACGATGGGCGCGACACCCTGAAAGGTGCTGTCCTTTTTCGTCAGCAGCCAGTTGCTGATCGAATAGGCTCCGGTTCCGGCGGCGATGCCGGCCACATGCGTTCCGTGCCCGTAAAGGTCAACGTTCTGCTGTGCGCTGCCCGTAAAATCAACGTGCGCGAGAATGCGGCTGGAACTGATGTCGGCGCTGTTGGGCGGTGAGATGCCTGAATCCAGAATGGCAATCGTCGGAATGCCCCGGCTGTCCCCCGAACCGCTGAGTGTAAAGGCCGCCCCGTTTCGTGACGACACATTTACCTCGGAAGTGCTGATGGCAAGCTGCCCGCTGCTGAGCGCCCGCAACAGGCTTTCCAGCCCGGTCGTCGCTGAGAGATGACTGTTCGGCAAACCCGACACTAAATAACCGGACTGGTTCGGATCACTGCCGCCGCGTGTGGCCCGGACTTCAGCATCTTCAGAAACCCACTCGGCTTCGTGCTGCGCGGCGAGCGCCTCAATGCTTTCGGCAGGCACTTCGGCGGTCATCAGATTGAGACTGCCGAAGCGGCGCACCCGGCTGGCTCCGGCCTGTCTGACTGCCGATTCATCATCAGCCGTCGGCGCCTTTCTGGTTTTGATGATCACGCGAACCATCCGGCCTGGGACGGCAGCCTCGCGCTCGCGCCGCAATCCCGGCGCCAGTTTGTCTGATGCATCCTGAGCCTCAACCTGCCCTGCGGTCAGCGACAGCAGCATCGCCACCAGAGCCATCAGCCAGATCGCACTGAGCTGAAATCTGCTGGCGCTTTTTCTGAGATTCGAGGAAGTCATGATTGCTCCTTGTTTTGTTGTCCGGCAGCAATGGCCGAACCTGTTCGTCCCCTGCCCCAGACACACCGCGCCTGGGCCACTGCCCTTTGAGCAACGTCCGTGCCAGCAGCGCCTCAGCATCAGTCGCGCCTGAAGAATTGAAACTACAGTCTTTGCGGGTTTCAGTCAGAATTACGTCCGGTCAGAATGACCGGGCGGGTCGGTCAGCCGGTCAGATTCAGCGGTCAGACTGGCCGGAGCCTGACTGCTCAATTGCCTGCCAGCCAAAGAAAAAGACCGCAGAGATCAGTGATCTCTGCGGTCTGATTTTGAAGTCAGGAGGCTGGCGGGTTTTTAGAAATCGTCGTCCTCAGCCAGAGCCTCTTCAGGGAAGGGTTCTCCCTCGAAGTTTTCGTCAAGGCCCTCTTCGGCAGGTTCTTCGGTTTCTTCCTCAAACTCGACATCTTCAACCTCGGCTTTGGCGGCCTGCTGTGCGCGGGCATTGATGGCAGCCATCGCTTCAAGGTAAATCGGCGTGTCATCCTCTTCCTCGACCTGCGCTTCGTGCATCGTCGGATCGGAAGCGACCTTGAAGTTACGGTAATACTCCATGCCGGTGCCAGCCGGAATGAGGCGGCCCATAATCACGTTCTCCTTCAGCCCGCGCAGGTAATCCACGCGGCCTGAAATTGCGGCTTCCGTCAGGACACGCGTGGTTTCCTGGAAGGAAGCTGCCGAGATGAAGGATTCGGTTGAGAGCGAAGCCTTCGTGATGCCAAGCAGCAGCGGTTCGGCCACTGACGACTGTCCCTCAGCCGCCTCGACGCGGGCGTTCTCATCCTGGAAGCGGAAGCGGTCAACCTGTTCCTCCAGCAGGAACTCAGTGTCACCGACTTCCTTGATGCGCACCCAGCGCAGCATCTGGCGCACGATCACTTCGATGTGCTTGTCGTTGATATGCACACCCTGAAGTCTGTACACCTCCTGGATTGCGTTGACCAGATAACGCTGCAACTCTTCCATCCCGCGCACGGCCAGAATGTCGTGCGGATTGAGCGGGCCGTCCATCAGCGGTTCACCGGCGCGCACGCGGTCACCTTCCTGCACGTTGATGTGCGTGCCGCGCGGCACTGAGTATTCGCGCTCCTCACCGTTTTCGCCAACGATGATGATCTTCTGCGAGCCTTTGGTGATCGGGCCGAATTTGACGGTGCCGTCAATTTCGCTCATAACCGCCGTCTCACGCGGCTTGCGCGCCTCAAAAAGTTCCACGATACGCGGCAGACCGCCGACGATGTCCTTCGTGCGGGTAATTTCACGCGGAATCTTGGCGATGATGTCGCCCGGTTCAACTGCGTCGCCATTGCCCACCATCAGGTTGGCGCGAATCGGCATTGAATAGGTTTTCAGCACCTTGCCCGATTCGGTTCTGATTTCAATGCGCGGCTGGCGTTTTTCATCCGGCGAATCCATGACGATGGGCCGGGTCAGACCGGTCACTTCGTCAACTTCTTCGTGAACGGTGACGCCCTCGATCAGGTCGCGCCAGTGAATCGCGCCGCCGACTTCAGTCAGAATCGAGAACGTGAACGGATCCCATTCCGCTACCTTGTCGCCGACATCCACGCGCCCGCCATCGGGATAATTCAGAATCGTGCCGTAAGCAATCGGGTAACGCTCGACCTCGCGTCCGCGATCATCCACGATCAGGATCGAACCGCTGCGGTTCATCGCCACGATCTTGCCTTCGCGGTTGATGACGGTGTGCAGATCAGCGTAACGCACCGTTCCGGCCACGCGCGCTTCGTGGGCCGACTGTTCGGACACCTTCGACGCCGCGCCGCCGATGTGGAAGGTGCGCATCGTGAGCTGCGTGCCGGGTTCACCGATGGACTGTGCCGCGATGACGCCCACCGCTTCACCGATGTCCACGATCTGTCCCGTTGCCAGGTTGCGACCGTAACACTTGATGCACACGCCGCGCCGCGATTCACAGGTCAGCACCGAACGAATGCGCACGCGCTCGATACCGCCCGCATTCTGAATGTCGGTGGCGATGTCTTCGGTGATTTCCTCACCGGCTTTGACCAGCACCTGGCCGGTAATCGGATCTTTCACATCGTCGAGCGACACGCGCCCGATGATGCGTTCGCGCAGTTCTTCGATGATGTCTGAACCTTCGGTAATCGGTTCAGCCCAGATGCCGCGCACCGTGCCGCAGTCAGGTTCGGAAATAATCACGTCCTGCGCCACGTCCACCAGGCGGCGGGTCAGGTAACCTGAGTCAGCCGTCTTGAGCGCGGTGTCCGCCAGACCTTTGCGTGCGCCGTGCGTCGAGATGAAGTATTGCAGCACGTTGAGGCCCTCGCGGAAGTTGGCGCGAATCGGCGTTTCGATGATTTCGCCTGACGGCTTGGCCATCAGACCGCGCATTCCGGCAAGCTGACGAATCTGCTGCTGATTACCGCGCGCGCCCGAATCGGCCATCACGAGAATCGGATTGAGTTCGCGTGATTCCTTCTCGCGGCGGTTCATCTCCTTGAACATTTCGTCAGCCACGCGCTCGGTCACTTCTGACCAGATGGCGACGACCTTGTTGTACCGCTCCATGTTCGTGATCACGCCGTCCTTGTACTGCTCTTCGACCTTGATCACTTCGGCGTCGGCATCGGCCACGAGTTTCTGCTTCGCGGGCGGCGTCACCATATCGTCAATGCTGATCGAAATGCCCGCGCGCGTTGCATACTGGAAGCCGAGTTCCTTCAGCTCATCCAGCATCTTCACGGTCGTTTCGCGGCCATAGCGCAGGTGACAGTAATTACACAGGCTGGTCAGCCCTTTCTTCTTGAGCAGACCGTTGATGTAAGGCATCACCTTCGGCAGATGATCGTTGAAGATCACGCGGCCAACCGTTGTGTTGATGGCGCGGCCCTTCACCTCGCGCACCGAAGCCTTGATGATGTCCTGATTGTCGCGCTCCTGTTCGAGGTCAATCAGTCTGCCGGTGTAAAGCAGTCTGATCTTTGTCTGCGTCGTGACCTCTTTGGCGTCGAGCGCGAGCAGCACTTCGTCAATGCTCGAAAACGCGCGGCCTTCGCCGGGCGCGCCTTCCCTGGCGCGGGTCAGGTAATAGCAGCCGAGCACGATGTCCTGCGTCGGCACGGCAATCGGCTGGCCTGAAGCCGGTGACAGAATGTTGTTCGACGACAGCATCAGCACCTGCGCTTCAATCTGCGCTTCGGGCGAGAGCGGAATGTGAACCGCCATCTGGTCGCCGTCAAAGTCGGCGTTGAAGGCGGTACAGACGAGCGGATGAATTCTGATGGCCTTGCCTTCAACGAGCACCGGCTCGAAAGCCTGAATGCCGAGGCGGTGCAGCGTCGGAGCGCGGTTGAGCAGCACCGGATGATCTCTGATGACTTTTTCAAGGATGTCCCAGACGATCTCTTCCTGCATTTCGACCTTTTCCTTGGCCTGTTTGATCGTGGCCGCGTGGCCTTCAGCTTCAAGCCGGTTATAGATGAACGGCTTGAAAAGTTCGAGCGCCATCTTCTTCGGCAGACCGCACTGATGCAGCTTCAGTTCCGGCCCGACCACGATGACCGAACGACCCGAATAATCCACGCGCTTGCCGAGCAGGTTCTGACGGAAGCGACCCTGTTTGCCCTTGAGCGTGTCAGAGAGCGATTTGAGCGGGCGATTGTTCACGCCGCGCAGCACGCGACCGCGACGACCGTTGTCAAAGAGCGCGTCCACGGCTTCCTGCAGCATGCGCTTTTCGTTGCGCACGATGACTTCAGGCGCCTTCAGTTCGATCAGCTTCGACAGGCGGTTGTTGCGGTTGATGACGCGACGATAAAGATCGTTCAGGTCAGAAGTCGCAAAGCGTCCGCCATCGAGCGGAACGAGCGGGCGCAGTTCCGGCGGAATGACCGGAATCACGTCGAGAATCATCCACTCCGGCTTGTTGCCCGACTTGCGGAACGAATCAACGACCTTGAGCCGCTTCGAGAATTTGAGCTTCTTCTGCTGGCTGGTTTCGTTCTTCATCCGGTCGCGCAATTCTTCGGCGAGCGATTCGACTTCCAGCTTCTTGAGCAGAATCTTGATCGCTTCCGCGCCCATCTTCGCCACTTCGTCAGTCATCTTGCCGGGGAAATCCTGGCGAAGCTGACGGTAGCGGTCATCGGGCACGAGTTCGCGCTCCTTGAGCGGCAGGCCGAGCGAATCAATCTCTTCCTGATCGGCGATGACGATGTAGCTTTCAAAGTAAAGAACCTTTTCCAGTTCGCGCAGCGGAATGTCGAGCAGATGACCGATGCGCGAAGGCAGGCCCTTGAAAAACCAGACGTGCGAACACGGGCTGGCAAGTTCGATGTGGCCGAGGCGTTCGCGGCGCACCTTGGCCTGCGTGACTTCGACGCCGCACTTGTCGCAGACCACGCCGCGATGCTTCATGCGTTTGTATTTGCCGCACAGACATTCCCAGTCCGTCACCGGCCCGAAAATACGGGCGCAGAACAAGCCGTCGCGTTCCGGCTTGAACGTGCGGTAATTGATCGTTTCCGGCTTGGTGACGTGACCGTGCGACCACGCGCGAATTTTCTCCGGCGAGGCCAGCGAAATGCGGATCGCTTCAAAATTCGGTGTCAGTGTCTTTTCGCCTGCTAATCTGTACATTGCTTTCTCCGTTGTCAGTTGTCCGTTATTTGTCGTCCGTGGTCAGTTTTCGTCGGCCCTCAGGCCGCGACGAACAACTGACTACGGACAACTGACCCAATCAAGCTTCCTGAGTTTCACGCTGCCGCAGTTCAACGTCCAGACACAGCGACTGCAATTCGCGGATCAGCACGTTGAAGGATTCGGGCAGGCCCGGCTCAAAATCGGATTCGCCTTTGACAATCGCCTCGTAAATCTTCGAGCGACCCGTCACGTCGTCCGATTTCGCCGTCAGCAGTTCCTGCAGGATGTGCGCCGCGCCGTATGCTTCAAGCGCCCACACTTCCATTTCGCCGAAACGCTGACCGCCGAACTGCGCCTTGCCGCCCAGAGGCTGCTGCGTAATCAGCGAGTACGGCCCGATGCTCCGCGCGTGAATCTTGTCGTCCACGAGGTGCGAGAGTTTGAGCATATAGATGTACCCGACGGTCACCTTCTGCTCGAACGCTTCACCGCTCATGCCGTCATAGAGCGTCGTCTTGCCGATCTGCGCCACCATCGGCGGCAGACCTTCAGATTGCAGCTTCTCGTCGGCGTCGTGCAGGTAGCGTCTGATGTCGGCTTCGAGCGCGCCGTCAAAAACGGGCGTGGCGAACTTCAGACCCAGAACGTGCGCGGCCCAGCCGAGGTGCGTTTCAAGAATCTGACCGACGTTCATACGCGACGGCACGCCAAGCGGGTTGAGCACGATTTCAACCGGAGTGCCATCGGGCAGATACGGCATATCCTCTTCGGGCAGGATGCGCGCAATCACGCCCTTGTTGCCGTGACGACCGGCCATCTTGTCACCGACCGAGAGCTTGCGCTTCATGGCGATGAAGACCTTGACCATCTTGATGACGCCTGGCGCGAGTTCGTCGCCTTTCTTGATCTTCTCGATCTTCTCCTTGTAGAGATGTTCGAGAATCGCAATCTGGCGTTCGGTGCGCTGTTCGAGGTCACGGATTTCAGCCGCCACATCGCGCGCGCCGCTGACTTCGATGCGCTTGAGCGCGCCGATGTCGAGGCCCTCAAGAATGTCGCGCGTCAGCTTCGTGCCCTTGTCGGCAATCGTCTGACGGTTGTAAGTCAGATCGGCTTCGAGCTTGCGGCCTTCGAGCAGTTCATAGATGCGCTTGTTGCGTTCCTCTTCGACGATGCGGATTTCGTCGTGCAGGTTCTTGCGCAGTTTGTTCTCTTCGGCGGTTTCGATGGCCAGGCTGCGGGCGTCCTTGTCAGCGCCCTTGCGGGTGAAGACCTTGACATCAACGACCGTGCCTTCGATGCCCGGCGGGCAGGTCAGCGAGGCGTCGCGCACATCACCGGCCTTTTCACCGAAGATCGCGCGCAGCAGCTTCTCTTCCGCCGTCAGTTGCGTTTCGCCCTTCGGCGTCACCTTGCCGACGAGAATCGAACCTGGCTTGACGTAAGCGCCGATGCGAATGATGCCGCTTTCATCAAGGTCGCGCAGCGCGGCTTCACCAACGTTCGGAATGTCGCGGGTGATTTCTTCCGGGCCGAGCTTGGTGTCGCGGGCTTCGATTTCGAGTTCTTCGATGTGAATCGAAGTGTAGTAATCGCCCTTGACCATCTTCTCGGACACGAGAATCGCGTCCTCGAAGTTGTAACCGCGCCAGGGCATGAAAGCCACCAGCACGTTGCGACCGAGCGCGAGTTCGCCGCCCTGCGTGCAGGGGCCGTCGGCAATCACATCGCCCTTGGCCACGCGCTGACCGACTTTGACAATCGGCTTCTGGTTGATGCAGGTGTTCTGATTCGACCGTTTGAATTTGATCAGCGGATAAATGTCCGCCGTCACTTCGCGCGAGAGCGTGCCGTCAACGTTGTGGTCAACCTTGATGATGACGCGCTCGGAGTCAACCACGTCAACCACGCCGTCACGACGCGCCACGACGACAGCACCGGAATCCTGCGCCGTGACTTTTTCCATGCCGGTGCCGATCAGCGGCGCATCGGCGCGCAGCAGCGGCACGGCCTGGCGCTGCATGTTCGATCCCATCAGCGCGCGGTTCGCGTCGTCGTTTTCAAGGAACGGAATCAGCGACGCCGCCACTGAAACAAGCTGTTTCGGTGACACGTCCATGTACTGCACTTCGTCACGATGCGCGAGAATGAATTCACCGGCCTTGCGGGCGTTGACGCGCTCGTGAACCATATTGCCGTTCTTGTCGAGTTCGATGTTCGCCTGGCCGATCACATATTTGTCTTCTTCCCACGCGGACAGGTAGAACGGATAAGGCTCATAAGTCGCGTGGCGGCCTGAGTCGCCCAGTTTTTTGTTGGCCTTTTCGACCCTTTCAAACTCGACGTGTTCGCCGGGTTTGAAGTCGGTGTCGCCGCCGTTGTGAATCAGCACGTAATCAATGACGCGCCCGTTCTCGACCTTGCGATACGGCGATTCGATAAAGCCGAATTCATTGATGCGCGCAAAGCACGAGAGCGACGAAATCAGACCGATGTTCGGGCCTTCAGGGGTTTCAATCGGACAGATGCGACCGTAATGCGTCGGATGCACGTCGCGCACTTCGAATCCGGCGCGCTCGCGTGACAGACCGCCCGGCCCGAGCGCCGACAGACGCCGCTTGTGCGTGATTTCCGAGAGCGGATTGGTCTGATCCATAAACTGCGAAAGCTGTGACGAGCCGAAAAATTCGCGCACGGCGGCGGTCACGGGCTTCGCATTGATCAGGTCGCGCGGCATCGCGGTCTGCATCTCCTGATGAATGGACATCTTTTCCTTGATGGCGCGTTCCATTCTGACGAGACCGAGGCGGAACTGGTTTTCAAGCAGTTCGCCGACGGCGCGCACGCGACGATTGCCGAGGTGATCAATGTCATCATCGGCATAAAAGATCGTGCGGCCATCAGGCAGCCTGACTTCGCCCACCAGACGCTTGAGCTTGAGGACGTAATCAATCACATCGAAGAAATCTGACGGCGAGAGCAGCGGGTCATCAAGACGTTCGCGTTCGGGCCGCCCCATCTTGATGTTGAATTTGAGCCGCCCCACGCGCGAGAAATCGAACTTGCGCGCATCGAAGAACATGCCTTCAAAGAGCGAAGTCGAAGTTTCGAGCGTCGGCGGATCGCCCGGACGCATCTTGCGATAGATTTCAATCAATGCTTCCTGCGGCGATTTGATCGCGTCCTTGCGCACGGTGGC
Organism: Blastocatellia bacterium; assembly: GCA_046331565.1. Taxonomy (GTDB): domain Bacteria; phylum Acidobacteriota; class Blastocatellia; order RBC074; family RBC074; genus DASRDU01. The sequence continues at coordinate 254,691 of JAXLQP010000001.1, read as the reverse complement.
GCTGATGACCGGGCCGGTGTCGTCCTTCTCAGGGAAGAAGATTTCAATCTCATCAACTCCGGCTTCGGCGGCCTTCGCCACTGTTTCCGGCGTCAGCTCAGTATTGCTTTCGGCAATCACTTCGCCGTCCGTCGTGTTGACCAGATCCTTGAGCGTGAAAGCGCCGGTCAGGTCAGCCACGTTGACTTCGATTTCAGCAATCTTCGCGGCCTGAATGGCTTCATAAGCGGACTGCCCGATCTTCTTGCCGCTCTTGACGACGACTTCGCCCCTGCGGTCGGTCACGTCGTGCGAAGCGCGCATACCGACAATATTCGGGCTGACAGCCCAGAACAGGCGGCCCTTGTCGAGGCGCACACGATCAATCTTGTAGAAGGTGCGCAGAATGTCCTCGTCGCTCTTGAGGCCGAGCGCGCGCAGAAAGATCGTCGCCAGGAATTTGCGCTTGCGATCAATGCGGACATAGAGCAGGTTCTTGTTGTCGTATTCAAATTCGACCCACGAACCGCGATAGGGAATGATCTTCGCCAGGAAGAACGTGTTGTTCTGTTCCTTCTCAAAAAACACGCCCGGCGAACGGTGCAACTGAGAAACGATGACGCGCTCAGTGCCGTTGATGATGAACGTGCCGTTGTCGGTCATCATCGGCAGGTCGCCGAAATAGACCTCTTCTTCCTTGATGTCGCGGATTGATTTCTGCCCCGTCTCCTCGTCCTTGTCCCAGACCGTCAGGCGAATCTTGACGTGCAGCGGGACGGCATAGGTCATGCCGCGTTCCTGGCATTCGTTCACGTCGTACTTGTGCTTCAGGCCGACCGGTTCACCGCAGTTGTCGCAGGTGATGACGATGTTTTTGTTGAAGGTGCCGCACTGATGGCACAGCACGTCTTCAGATGAAAGCGGATTGACGCGAATGACCGCGCCGCACTGCTTACAATTGGAGCGCAGGTGATGCAGTCCCTGAAGCTGACCGCATTTGCACTGCCAGTTGCCGATGCGGAACTCGACAAATTCAAGCGACGAAGTGTCGCGGAAGTCCGAAATCGGAAAGGTCGAGCGGAAGACCGCCTGCAACCCGATGTTGTCGCGTTCCGCCGGGAGCAGATCCATTTGCAGGAAACGATTGTAACTTTCGCGCTGCACCTCGATGAGGTTGGGAATCCGCACCGACGTGCGAATGCGCGAGAAGTCGTGCCGGGCCACCTGCTGATGGCCGTTGGTAAAACCGCTCAGTTCAATCCTGGGTTCTTTGAATTCAGTAGCCATTGCGATCAACCTTGTAAGCTGAGGGCCTGACAGGTTGCGAGCAGCCGTGAGGCCTGCCTGAGACCGTGAGGCCGGACATGACAAAGCGGCGGCTCAAGGCGACACCTCGCCGAGCCGCGCGCTTTCGCAGTTGATTTGAAAACTTTGTTGATTGACTCTGCCCTTTTCTGATGATGCGGCAGTATAAGTGATTTCACCCTGCCCTGCAATCCCCTCGGGGCAACGCCTGGGTTGCTGATCAAAGGCCGACAGATCAGCCATGTCAGCAAACGGCTGATCTGTCGCCTTCTGAAAGAAAAACAATTAACCTACTTCAACTCAACAGTTGCACCAGCATCGGTGAGTTTCTTTTTGAGTTCTTCGGCTTCAGCCTTGCTGACGCCTTCCTTGACCGGTTTCGGCGCACCGTCAACCAGATCCTTGGCTTCCTTGAGGCCGAGGCTGGTGATTTCACGAACCACCTTGATGACGTTAATCTTGTTCGCGCCACCGCTCATGAGCATCACGGTGAACTCATCCTTCTCCTCAGCCGCCGGAGCCGCTGCCGCCGCTGCGCCCGCCGGAGCCGCTGCCACTGCCGCCGCTGCCGCTGAAACGCCAAAGGTATCTTCCATCGCCTTCACCAGCTCGGAAGCTTCCAGCAGTGTAAGAGTTTTGATCTGATCGAGAATTCCCTGAATCTTTTCCGACATGACTAAATTATCCTCTCATTTCACGCCCCGCTGTTTTGGGAAGACAGAGCGGAATCATTCGGTTAACTGACTGCGCCGCAGTGAATGAAACAGGGATTGCACTTCCCCGCTGTTACTGAATCTCAGACTGACGGCGCGCGAAGCGACCGACGCAGGGCATCACTCCCGCGTGCGATCTTCGTGCGTCGGCTGCGTACTGACCTGGCAACACAGCCTGTTGAAATTTCAAAACTCAGATTTCAGATTCCAAATCTCAGATTTCAAATCTGAAATCTGTTTATCCCTGCGCTTCCTTCTGCTTTGCCACCTCGCTGACCACGATGGCCAGGTTGCGCGCCACACCGTTGAGGGCAACGGCCATGCGCTGCGCGCCCGAATTGATCAGGAACATCATCTTGCTGATCAATTCTTCCTTCGATGGCATTGAAGCCAGCGCGTCAATATCCTTGACGTTGATGGCCCGGCCTTCGACCACACCGGCCTTGAAGGAGAATTTCGCGTGGTCTTTGGCAAACTTTGACAGCGCCTTGGCCATCGCCACCACGTCGTCCTCAGTCCAGGCAATCGCGGTCATCCCGCCAAAGTGATCCTTGAGCGGTTCAAGCGGAGTGCCGGTCACGGCCAGGCGGCCCAGCGTGTTTTTGACGACGCGGTAATTCAACTGTGATTCACGCAGCGCGCGACGCAACTGCCCGTCCTGCTCAACGGTCAGCCCTTCAAAACCGACGAGCAGCGCATTGCTCTTGCCTGCGAACTCTTTTTTCAGGAAGTCGAGTTCTTCCTGTTTCTGCATTTTCGTTTTCATGACGATTTTCCCGGTCCTGCGGCTCAGAGGAATCCGAGCCTGGTGAATCTTTCGGAATGCTGGCTGAAGCCTGCTTACGCGCCGAATTCGGTCGGATTAAGCAGCACGCCCGGCCCCATAGTCGAAGCGACGTTCATCTTTTTCACGTAACGCCCTTTGGCGGTCGAAGGCTTGGCCTTGATGATCGCGTCAATCAGCGTTCTTGCATTCTCGACAATCCGAGTAGTATCGAATGAAACCTTGCCAACCGGAACGTGAATGACGCCCGTCTTGTCCACTCTGAACTCAACCTTGCCCGCCTTGGTCTCTTTGACGGCATTGGCGACATCGAGCGTGACAGTGCCGGTCTTGGGGTTCGGCATCAGCCCGCGCGGGCCAAGAATTTTGCCGAGCGTCCCGACGAGTTTCATCATATCGGGCGTGGCAATCAGCGCGTCAAAATCGAGATAGCCGCCCTTGATGCGTTCGACCAGGTCTTCGGCACCGACTTCATCAGCACCGGCTTCCTGAGCTTCGCGCTGCTTGTCACCGACGGCGAGCACGGCCACGCGCTTTGATTTGCCGAGTCCGTGCGGCAGCACGACCGTGCCGCGCACGTTCTGATCAGCCTTGCGCGGATCAACGCCGAGAACCATTGTCAGTTCGACGGTCTCATCGAATTTCGCAAACGCAATCTTCTTGATCAGCCCGGCTGCGTCAGCGAGCGCGTATGGCCTGCGCTCAATCTGAGCGAGCGCGGCGGTAAATTTCTTTCCTGCCATTGATGATCCTTTCAGGTCTTAACGTGCCGCCGCGAAGAAGCTGCGGGCACTCCCTTTTTTGATTGTGGATTTGAGATTTCAGATTGAGCAGACCAGAGCAACTGTCCGTTCAATCCGCAATCTGCAATCTCAAATCCGCAATTCCTAAACGATTTCGAGGCCGAGGCTTTTGGCCGTGCCTTCGATGGTGCGGATGGCCGACTCCAGACTGGTGGTGTTGAGGTCAGGCATTTTGGTCCGGGCAATCTCTTCAATCTGAGCGCGCGTGACCTTGCCGATCTTTTCCCGATTCGGTTTGCCTGATCCCTTCTCGATCTTCACTGCTTTTTTCAGCAGATCAGCCGCCGGAGGGGTTTTGGTGATGAATGTAAAAGAGCGATCAGCGAAAACCGTAATGACGACCGGAATCTTGATGTCGCCCAGATTGGCGGTCTTCGCATTGAACTGCTTGCAGAACTCCATGATGTTGACGCCCTGCGGGCCGAGCGCCGTCCCAATCGGCGGCGCAGGATTCGCCTTGCCCGCCGGAACCTGGAGTTTGATGTAACCGGTAATTTTCTTTGCCATATGAAAACATCTGGCAGTCGGCAACTGATCGTGGCGCTTCACTGACCACTGATCACTGACCACTGCGCTTAAGTTTCTTCAGTGAACGTATGTTTTTCGACTTCGAGGAATCCCAGTTCAACCGGAGTGGCGCGACCGAAAATCGTCACCATCACCTTGAGCATGTTCTTGTCGGGATTGACCTCTTCAACCTTGCCCGTAAAACTGGCGAACGGGCCGTTGGTGATGCGCACCGTTTCGCCCTTTTCAAACGTGAATTTCGGTTTCGGCTTCTCAGCCGCCACGGCGACGTGATGCACGATCTGATCAACCTCTTCCGGCGTCAGCGGAGTCGGTTTCTGACCACCGACGAAGCTCGTCACTTTCGGCGTGCTTTTGATCAGATGCCAGGCGTTATCTGAGATTTCGCCTTTTTCATTGCATTCGATCTGCACCAGCACATAACCGGGAAAGAACATCCGGGTGCTTTCGACGCGCTTCGAGCCGCGCATTTCGACGACGGTTTCAGTCGGGATCAGCACCTCGGTAATTTCCTGCTCCATCCCGAAGGCTTTGATCCGGCTGTTGAGGCTGTCACGCACCTTGCGCTCATAGCCGGAGTAGGTATGTATGATGAACCACTGCTTTGCCATAGCGTCTCGTCAGAGTGCGGAAAGTTGCCAGCCCTCGCCTGATCCTTACAGAACCTCAGGAGAAAATCTTTCTGGCGCCCAGTTCCAGCACGTGAATCACCCAGTACAGCGCCCAGTCGGTGGCAAACAGGAAGAAAGCAAAAAAGAAGACCGCCAGAACCACAACGATGGTCGTATTGATGACTTCCGTCTGCGTCGGCCAGGAGACCTTTTTCATCTCAAGCGCGACTTCGTGAATATAGTGTCGCACCCCGCCCCACCAGCCGCCTGGTCGGGACATCAGTGGTTGTGCACCTGTTTCTTCAGCCATTGCGACGTTGCTCTCGCGCGAGCGCGAAGTTGCCATAATGCTTCTTTCCTGAACTGTCGTTTCCGATCCCTGTAAATGCTGACCGGGGCCACAGCGTACCTGTCCGGCTGACAGTTTGTAAGTATCTGGCAGGGGTATCAGGATTCGAACCCGAACTTTCGGTTTTGGAGACCGACGTGCTAACCGTTGACACTATACCCCTGTGTCAAATATCAGAATTCCGCTTACTTCGTTTCCTTGTGCGCCGTATGTTTGCGGCAGAAGCGGCAGTATTTTTTGAATTCCAGCCGCTGCGTTGTTTTCTTTTTGTTCTTGTCAGTCACGTAATTGCGATGCTTGCAATCCGGACACTGCAATACGATATTGTCGCGCATATCAAATCCTGAACATTACAAATGGAGCGCGATGGAAAACCGCGCTCCATCAAACCGTGTGGTTAGCGGTCAACCGCTACTCAACAATTTCCGAGATGGTGCCGGCGCCGACCGTTCTGCCGCCTTCCCGAATCGCAAAGCGCAGCCCCTTCTCCATTGCAATCGGCGTGATCAGTTCGATCTCCATCGCAATGTTGTCGCCCGGCATCACCATCTCCACTCCCTCCGGCAGCTTCGCCACCCCTGTCACATCCGTCGTCCGAAAGTAGAACTGCGGACGATACCCCGTGAAGAACGGCGTGTGCCGCCCGCCTTCTTCCTTCGTCAGAACGTAGGCTTCCGCCTTGAACTTCGTGTGCGGCTTGATCGAACCCGGCTTGGCAATCACCTGCCCCCGCTCGATCTCCTTGCGCTCCACACCCTGAGCAGCAGCCCGACGTTGTCGCCGCCTGTCCTTCATCGAGCAGCTTCTTGAACATTTCCACCCCGTCACGACCGTCGAACGCGTGTCGCGGATGCCGACGATCTCAACCGTCTCGCCCACCTTCACAATCCCGCGCTCGATTCTGCCGGTCGCCACCGTCCCGCGCCCTGAGATCGAGAAGATGTCCTCGACCGGCATCAGGAAGGGCTGATCCACCGCCCGCGCCGGAGTCGGAATGTAGCTGTCAACTGCCGCCATCAGTTCGTCAATCTGCTTCTCGCCTTCGGCATCGCCGTTCAGGGCGTTGAGGGCCGAGCCGCGAATGACCGGAATCTCATCGCCCGGAAACTCATACTTCGAGAGCAGTTCGCGGACTTCGAGTTCGACCAGATCGAGCAGTTCGGCGTCATCCACCGCATCCACCTTGTTCATAAAGACGACCATCGCCGGGACACCGACCTGGCGGGCGAGCAGGATGTGTTCGCGCGTCTGCGGCATCGGGCCGTCGGTGGCGGCGACGACGAGGATCGCGCCGTCCATCTGCGCGGCGCCGGTGATCATGTTCTTGACGTAGTCGGCGTGACCGGGACAGTCCACGTGCGCGTAGTGGCGGTTCTTTGTCTCGTACTCGACGTGGGCGGTGGCAATGGTGATGCCGCGGGCCTTCTCTTCGGGTGCGTTGTCAATGGAATCGAAGCTGCGGAACTGAATCTTCGGATTGTTTTTGGCCAGCACTCTGGTGATGGCGGCGGTCAGCGTCGTCTTGCCGTGATCGACGTGACCAATCGTCCCGATGTTGACGTGCGGCTTCGAACGGTCAAATTTCTCTTTTGCCATGATCCTTGCTGAAACTGATGGAAATTAAGTTGAAGACTGAAGCCCACAACCGGACTTGAACCGGTGACCTCGTCCTTACCAAGGACGCGCTCTACCGACTGAGCTATGTGGGCTTAAAGGCAACTGTCTGGAGCGGGCGACGGGACTCGAACCCGCAACAACCAGCTTGGAAGGCTGGTGCGCTACCATTGCGCTACGCCCGCCCGCTGTCGCATCTCAAATCTGAAATTTGAGATCAGCAATCCTGAGAATGGTGCAGGGGGCAGGATTCGAACCTGCGTACGGCGTTAGCCGGCCGGGTTTACAGCCCGGTGCCATTAACCACTCGACCACCCCTGCACATAAAAACTGCTCTGGAGCCGGTGAAGGGACTCGAACCCATGACCCTCTGATTACAAATCAGATGCTCTACCAACTGAGCTACACCGGCCAAACCCTGTAATGTAAAAGACCTGCGCTGCGAAAAGGCGGATGGTAGCAACTGACCCCGGATTTTGCAAGTCAGACCTGAACTCTGCCTGAGGAATTTTTTGAAGGGCTGACCAGACTCTTTCGGTTCTGCCAGAAGCGGCGACAATGATAGCTATTTGCGGGCGCGAATCAAGCCCTTTAGTTCGTCCATAAACTCAGAGACATCCTGAAATTCCAGATAAACCGAGGCAAAGCGCACGTAGGCCACCTTATCAAGCTCCTTCAGCCGCCGCATGATCATTTCCCCGATCTTGCTGGTCGGACGCTCGCGCTCCGGCGAGGTCTGCACATACGCCTCAACCGCATTAACGATGGCATCGAGCCGCGCCGTCGAAACCGGGCGTTTTTCGCAGGCGCGCAGCAACCCGGCCATCACCTTGTCACGATTGAAAGGTTCACGTCTTCCGTCTTTTTTAATGACCATGTACGGAATTTCATCAATCCGTTCATAGCTCGTGAAGCGCCGCTCACACTTCAGGCATTCACGGCGGCGGCGAATTGAATCGCCCTCACGCGATTCACGCGAATCAACGACTCTGTCTTCGATATGACCGCAAAACGGGCATTTCATCTTGTTCCTCCCACGAACAGCGTCCAGTATTCAAGTGTCGCTCAGGCGGCATTTTCCTGCGCGATCATTTCCCGCAATCTGGTCAGGCTCAGACCGTCCCGCACCAGATAAAACAACCCGATGACGAAGGGCGTGCCGAAGGCAATCAGGTGATAGACGATGGCAATGGCCGCCGCCAGATTCTGCTCAATTCCCAGAAACATCAGCCCGACCTGGGCCGCCTTGTGAAAAGCTCCGGCTGACCCGCCCGGAGTCGGCACCACCGAACCGACCAGCCCGAACCCCATCACAAAAATCGCGTGGCTGAACGAAAAATCCACATTGAAGGCGCGCGCCACCAGCCACGTCGCGCCCGCCACCAGTCCCCAGACCACGGCTGAATAAAACACGGCGCTGAACAGTTCCCGGAAATTAACCAGCACTGATAATCCATCAGCCAGATGTCGGATCAGATTCAACAGCGGACGACTCACTCGTTCGGGCCAGCGGTGCGTGCGTTTTTCCAGCCAGCCGATCAGCACCAGCGCATTCAGTCTGATCACCACCAGCACGGCGATTCCGACAATCACCCCGACACACATCAGCAGGCCGAGCAGGTGAATCGAGTGCATCGTTTTCAGATCGTCAGCCCGCCCCGCCGGAAGCGTGAAAATCAGCAGGTTGCAGGCAAAGAGCGCGACGACAGTAGTCGTATCAAACAGCCGCTCGATCATAATTGAAGCAATCGTCGCGCTCGGCGGCACCTTTTCGCGCAGACTGAGGACGACCGGCCTGACGACTTCACCCGCACGTCCGAAAATAAAGATGCTGCCAAAGCCGACCGCCGTCGCCACAAACGCATGATGAAAAGTGATCTTCCTGATCGGCGCCAGCAGCGTCTGCCACCGCAGCGCGCGCGCAACCATTGTCAGATTAATCAGAATCATCGCGGCCACGAGCGGCCAGATGCGCGCCTGCTGCAAATGAGTTTTGACGACAGCCCACTCAAGCCGACTGACAAACCAGTAAGCCAGCCCGATCCCGATCAGCAGGATAAACAGCGATCTCAGTTTCTTTGACACAGGTCAACCTTTCAATGGCCATCCACAATATGTAGTGTGGATGGCGAACACTACAACAAAATGACCTCATCCTGCAAGCCCTTATCTGTCAGTCGGAGGGATAGAGATCGCGCTGAAAGTACGCCATTTATGACCGCACCTCCGCTGATCGGGCAAGTCTGACTGAGGGATGATCAGGGCACCACATCTTGTACAGGTGAAGAGCGCAGGATTTGATCGGGGCAGGAAATGAAACGCTTAATGTGGCAGGTGGCGGGCAGTTCTTCCGTCAAATTTCGCGGATGCGTCAGGATGATGTGCGGCTGCTGATTTCCGAATTTCGTTAATGGTCTGAACCGAATGTTTCGGAGCCGGTTGTATAACTTTACTGAGCGACCCGGGCCGAGTGTATTAATCAGACTGTCTGCGCAGGCCGCCGAACAAAAATCAGCATGGCCAAGCAGGCTGCGGCGGTGACATCGTAGGCGAGGCAGAAACCAGGCCACCAGGCAGGGACACCGGGATTGGAAATTACTGCGTGGTGGATGAAGTCAAAAACACCGTGAAGCGCCAGGCCGACAACCACGATCCAGGGAGTTTTCAGGAACCCAAGCGTAGCCGCCGCCACAAACATGAGCGCGGGGAAAGTCTCCGCGATAACTGTTTCTGTGGATTTTGTCATTGCTGCAAAAAGAAGATAGTAGATGGCAATGACAATCAACACGACCGGGTAGAAGCTGCGTTCCCTGTCGAAGCCGGTCATGCTGGCAAACAGTCCAACTAGAACAGCGAGGGTGACTCCGATGGCATATTCCATTTTGTTTTGCCCCAGGAAGCGGTGCCTTTGCAGCCTGACAACTCATTCGGTTGCATCGCTGACCATCAACGATTTTTGTACAATAAACGTTCGATTGTATTCTCATTTGCCCTGGATGTGCGTTGATCAAAGACAAGAACTTCTACTTCCTGTTTGATGAGACGATAACCGGCATCTTTCATTTGTTGTTTTAATATTTTAGTGAGCAATTCACGTTCTGCTTGTATTGTGATTTAAGGAACAAAACCGGGAGCGAAATAAAGGTGATAAAGAACAGCAACAGTTAGCACCTCTGCCTTTTGAATTAAGGGCCGCCGAACGGCAGCGTTGACACGGCGCGAAAACGCCAGCGTCAGCGTCAGGGAAAACAGACAGCGCGATTAAGAAAGTCGCGGTTTCGCGCTCGTGCCCGATAACTTGTTCGGCTGCGCCTGACCTTTCACGCAGTTTTCCGATAAAAGTGCCTTCTGCAAAACTCCAAAAACGCCTTTTGCGTCGTATAAGATTTTCATTCCGTCGCTAACTACACGGTAAGTCCCGGAGTCAACCGGAACGTCTGCCCAGTCAGATTCAGTAAAGTTGTATTCAACTTCAAACGAGTTTTTGTAAAAAGCGCGGATCGTTTCAACTCGTCCCCAATCTTCGATTTTCAGCTTTGTTTCAGGGTCAACGTGCATCCATTCAAACCAATCGCTCACCTTGTCTTTGTATTCAAATCGTAATGTCCGCTCGCCCAGGTAACAGCCCTTCGCAATTTTCTCCTGCGTATATTTTCGATAACTTTCATCTTCGGAGTTTCGCGGATCAATCGAATCCGTAATCAACCGCCCGTCGTCGGTCATCAAACGGTCAGGATGTTTGAGAAATCTGGCAAGCCCGTCCAGGTTTCGCACAATCCCAATGTTGAGGATTACCAAAACCGTATCGAACGGTTCAGAGTAAGAATCAAAAACGTCACCAACTCCTGCATCCCGGCAGCCGCGCGAACGCATTACCTGGACGGCTTTGGCAGAAATGTCAACCGAAGTTACCTCAAGCCCTCTGTTCTGAATGGCTAACGAATGCGACCCCGCGCCCGCGCCGATGTCAGGCACCCGTCCGGTGCAACGCCCGACTGCAATTTCATCAGGTTCAGGCAAACCTTCGGGATAAAAAAATTGCTCGGCGTAAATCGGCGGATAAGCAATACCGTCATCACGGCGCAAAAGACAGTAAGCATCTTTACTCACCGTTCAGATAATCGAGCATCGCTTGTCCGTGAAGTTCCATATCAGGCATATTCCGATTCTCCCCAAATCGCCGTTCCATTATCAGGAGAAGAAGCCGAACCCCCGCGTTCAGCCGACGCGGCTGTGGAATCGGGCGTAGACGAGAAACTGGCTGCCGCGCTCGGCTGCAACGCATTGTCAGGCGCGGCACCTTGCCATAGTTTTATCTCACCTTCAAACCGGCCCAATCAGTTCGTTCAACTTTTTCCTTTTACTTTCTCTGTTCGAACTGGCCAACTGTACTCGCAATATGCGCATTGAAAGCGCCGCCCATTTAATCTGGCAGTCCAAAGCGACACTCGCTGGTTATCCGCACTAAGACAGTTAAGCGTAGGCCAGAATAGCCATTTCATAAGACGGCGATGGCATCGCTGGCATTCATAGCCAGATGCAAGAAATCGGCTGTGCTCCTCTGTATAGGAATCAAGCCGACCTAGTGTTAAAGCCCCCAGTTTGCCCACGGTTCGCAAGTACCAATTGCTCATTGTCATATCTTCATTCTATGCCTTGGTTCCGCGAGTCCTCATTCACCGCTACCGCAAGGCATCAGCGCCTAACAACTCGTTCACCGGGCGCGCCCCTGGAACCGTGAAAAGCAGACGCCACGACGGGCGCGCTCCGGTGCAATGTATTATACGTGTTCCGGTGCCTGAATTCGCCTCGCGCACTTCATTCCTGACTGGCTGGTGTTGTAGCGTGGGGTCGGCTTCTGGAACAGGCTTGTGGGAACGATGAATCTGCAATATATACGGCTGAATTACCACAGCATCTTCTGTCCGAAGTTTCCCGGCAGACCTTCCACGAATATGCGGGAGCATCCATCAGATTCTATGGCTGGGCCAGAGCCTTCTATCACCTGCAGCGCAGCAGGGGCAAAGCTCACGCGGCGGCGTTGCGGGCGCTGGCCTTCAAATGGATTCGCATTACCTGGAAGCGCTGGCAGACCCGCACCCCTTATGACGAAGCGCGCTACCTGGCACAATTGCGGAAAACGAATTCGCCCTTAATTGCGTTGTTGGAGGCACCTGCGACTTAATTCTCCTTGACAACTCCACCTCAGATGGATGTTAGGCTGGTATTGCTATTGTTTCTGATTTTGTGCTGCGATCAATGTTCCGTGGTCAGAAACAATTTGCCACTTGCCATTTTTCTTGACGTAGACTGTCGTGTATTGCACCGTCCCAGCAAATGGTTTTCCCTTGGTGGTGCTTTTTTCTGTCCACTGCCCAGTGACTAAGGCCGTATTGCCATAAAGTCTAACCTTCACATTATCGCTTTGCCCTTTCTCGACCTTTATATCTCCTGACTTGGACAGAGCAATTACTTCTGCTTTAGTTGACACCTTACCGTCAGGTTGCGTTAGCAGGTACTCATCAGCAGCAAGACGATCAAAGGCAGCTACATCTTGCGAGACATAGGCTTTGTCATACTCTTGCCGTGCGGTTTCCACTTCCTTTTCGGAATTAGCACTGACTTCTGTCGAAGCTGTAGCAATGGGAGTGGCAGCGGACTTTGTGCCTTCCGTTGGTGAAGCACAAGAGTAAAAAACAAGCGGGATTAAAATAATCCCGATAGGGGCAAGACTTCGTTTCATGAAATGGTCCTTTCTATGTTCGTACTGCCGAGTTGTAGTTTTGCTAGGCTACGAAAGCCTAACAACGCGTTCACCGGGCGTGGCCGTGTGAACATCAACAACAGACCGCCTGACGGCCACGCTCCGGTGCAATAAATGTTCGGCCTGTTTTCACGATCAGCTTACTTGTAATGAATCACCCGTAAAATACAACCCGTTTCTTTGGAAATTCTTGCTTCTGCCGTTCCTCCCAGCATGCCTTGCGGTAACGTACCGTTTACTATCCAAACGCCATTTTCTAAAGTTGCCTGGAATGGTCGCTCGTCTTTGAGAACTTTTTCCCCATATATAGGAAGCCACACTGCCTCAGCAATTTTTATAGCTGTTTTAGCATCTGGAACGTACCCTTGTTTCGGTTTATAGGAATCAGCCTTTCCGCCAGACATATTTGGTTCAATTTCTTTGCCTGGCTCTGTTATTTGGTTGGCGGGTGATACAGAGACAGATGCCGATGTTGCTACGGTGTTGGGCGTTTGGGCATTTTTATTTACGTGATTTATTTCTTGACCACAAGCAAGTGCCAGCGTTGAGGTAATCATAATCAACATCTTTTTACTCATTACGCCTCGCAATCTGATGTGCATAGTTGACAAAGGGGCCGAACAACCCGTTCACCGGGCGCGCCCCTGTAACCGTGAAATGCGGACGCGATGTGGGGCGCGCTCCGGTGCAATATATGTTAGACAGCAGGTCGGCGCTGGCCCCGCGCGTTTTCGATAAAACTAGATCGTGCGCCTACTTGGGTCCGAACTCTTTCGCGAACCACTGATAAAGGGCTGGCTGCTGTTTCTTGACGTTCTCCCGCGTGAAAGGATCGCGATTCACGGTGCCATACAGATAGGCACTGCCAGCCATCGCAAAGTATTCGCTCACGTTCGACATCATGTAGCTGTCACCAGGAAAGGCTTGGCCGCTGCTGGCTTCTTTGAACAGGCGCAGGATGTCTGGATTGCTAAAACCGTTCGGCAACTTCTGGTCGTGGTACGCGTGAAGAAACTCGTGCAGAAACATTGGCGCTTCAGGATTGTAGACTCTGGGCACGATTATCATCGCCCCACGTTCATAGCGCGCAACGCGGGATCCCTGGATAGTGGGGTCGGCCATAGCGACCGGGTTAATAACAATTGGCACCGAGCGAAAGAAGTCGAGAGTGCGCTGGTCGAGTCCCGCACCAGCGACAATATCGAATTGTCGCCGCAACGCCTGTAGAAGGGCATCTCGGTTCGTGGATAAGTCGAGTGACGCTACGTCCACGGCGAAGCCACGGTACTCCCAGCGATCTGTCCTCGCTTGCCGCACGAACTTGATTGAAAGGATGTCAATGCGTCCGGGATCGGTGGCGCGGAACCACAGGCCGAGTTGTCGCACCGGGTCTTTGGTCTGCCAGACAAAAACTTCGTACGTGTGTACCGCACCGTCGGAGACAGGCACGACGGAGTCGCCCCACGTTTGGAAGGCATCAGACGTTGACAGGTTGATTCCAACCATCATAAGGCGGATAGCATCGCTCGTGCGAGCTTGCACGACGACCCGAAATGGCACCGACAATGGTGGCACATCCACATAGATCGCCCCTCCAAGCATCCCGCTCCCACGGCGCTTCCCCTCGGGTATTGTCACACGCAGCGCCTCGGCAGTTCGGCTGACCTGCGCACGCGTGAATGTGGTATCTGGTTCAGGAAGGGATTTCCAATCCGGCTGGTCCATGTCGAATCGCCATTCCTGCTGCGCCGCAGGTGCCGGAACAGTGCGATCTTGAAATCCAGCGCTTGCCATCACCGCAACGGTGATAGCGAATTGCATTAGGAGGGTAAACAATAGGTCCTCCATGTTCAATCTCTCCTGACTTTAGGTAATAGCGTATTTACCTCTTGTCGATGGCATCGTCCGTCTAACGCTCGTGTTGACCGGGCCGCCGCGTAGCACTCAGGGAACGATGTGAAGTTCGCTTCGGCGGCTCCGGTCGAACACATTGTTAGACGGCGTCTCCCTATATGTAGCCGCTTAGGTCAACTACTTTCCCGTTCTTTACAGTTACGCAGAATCCATCATAAGCACCGTAAGGTGAAAACCCAACGAATTCGATTATGTAGAACCACCTCTCAACATCTTCTTCTTTGCATATAGATATTGGAAAGCCATAGTATTCGATCATCTGCTTTTTTGTGCGAGGGTCTTTGTAATTCCATTCGCGCGGCTTATGCTCACTGAATAACAGGCTAAAAGCTCTCTTGAAATTCTTCTCTGAATCATTCTTTATTAGAGCCGCATATTCTTGATCTTTGGCTCTGAAGATCACTTTGGCAAAGCCTTTTTCTTTTCCGACTCTGGTTATTTCTACAAGTGCAGACCTGTTGAGTATCTTTCCTTCATAGACCTTTGGAGCAAACGAGCAAATGCAATCATTTGTGAATACAATCCGGTCTGGAGACACGGTCGGAACGTTGCTATTGATGTAGATGATGTTATGCCTCAAGTAATACTGCTTTGCACTGTAGCTTTCACCATCAGCGAAAACGCTTGTGGCGAATAAGAGAATAACTATTGGTGAAATTAGGATACTCATAGCTCGTCCTGCTGGTGTAGCCGTCTAACATGAATTAGATGGATGACTGATGTATCCAATGGCTTTGTTGCACGAATCCGTGAGAAGCTCTGCTAACCTGCAACGCTACCCTGTAACCTTATGGCTCTGCGGCATCCCGAGATGCACCATCCGATTCAGCGCCGCACATTTGATGAACATTTCACTGAACTGATTCTCGACCCTCCGCGTCCGCAGCCGCTCCCCGAAACTCACCTTGAAGCGGAAGACCGTCGTCTCGGCCAGCGACCGCCGATGATACCCGCTCTCCCGCTTCCATTGCTTCCGCCCGACCGCCCGGATTCGGCGCAGGTTCTCATCGCGGGCGTGCCGAGTGGCTTTGCAGTTGCCGTGCTGCCAGATCCGCGCCCCCTTGCGCGGCGGGATCGCCGCCCGCGCCTTGCGCCCGCTGATCGCCTCGTAGCACTTGCGCTTGTCATAGCTGCCGTCGCCACTGACCTGCTCGACCTCCCGGCACGTCCTGGAGCATCTCCGGCAGCAGTTCGTCATCACTCACGTCGTTGGTGCTGGCGCAGGCGCTGACGATCTCTTTGGTCGCCTCATCGACGCAGAGGTGCAGTTTGCGCCACGTCCGCCGCTTACTCCAGCCGTGCTGCCGGACCTTCCATTCGCCCTCGCCATAGACCTTAACGCCGGTCGAATCCACGACCACGTGCCGCGCCCGCCGCACCCTTTTGAGCGGCAGCGTGACGGTCAGGCGGGAGCGCCGCCGCGAGAGCGTCGAGTGATCCGGCACGGGCAGGTCGAGCCGCAGCAACTTGAAGACCGAGGCGAGGAAGCCTTCGGTCTGCCGCCCGGCGAGCGAGTAGATGGCTTGGACGGTGGCCATCGTCTCGATGGCCAGATCGGTGTACTGGTCCGACGCCCCGCGCCGGCCGGTCTTCTCTTCGGTGCGCCAGTGAGTGCGGACGTCATCAGTGATCCAGACGGTCAGGCTTCCCCGGCGTCGGAGTGCGGCGTTATACTCTTTCCAGTTGCGGATGCGGTACGTGGTTTTCTTTTTCATGGCAGAAAAAACTTACCACGGTTCCTGCCTCCGCAACTACTCTTCAGGATTCACGCAACAACGCCGTATCCAATAGTAGATACATGTATCTATTAGCAGAGGCTTTTATCTATTAGCAGAGGCTTTTCTGTCATCTGCTAATAGATGCATTTCTTCGATCCGATCCTCAAGTCCGAGCGCCAGTGTCTTGTCATAACGGATTTCCCAAAGCCGCCGCCTGGCATTCCATCTGCCACCAGCCTGCCTGACCTGTTGTTGCAGGGCATACTCCCTGACACCAACTCTCACCCCGACAATTGCAGCGGCGGTGAGAGCCTTTTCCTTCCTGAACCAGGGCACTCGCTCGATGACCAGTTCCACGGTTTTCAATCGTTCCTGGCGCTCTTCGTCATAGCGATACCTGACACACAGCAATTGCTCGCCATACTGTGCAGTCAGCTTCCTGACACCCCGCTGTCCTGGTTTGAGCGTTAATCGGATTTGCATCATCCTGCCCTCCGCTGGCTGAAAAACCGGATTGACCTGATTGAACGGCTTTACTGTAAGAATGCGCGGAGTATAATTCCTCGCCGCAGCCATTGCAATTATCCCCAACTGTTCAGATAACTTTTCCTGAAGGGATACAGCTATGAGCACTGAACAGACCTGTACTGACCGGATCAAACGCTTCATTACTATTCACGACACTATTCACGACAATCGCCATCCCCGCGAGAGATGATTTCGATGATCGCAGCCAAACAAATCGCATCCGAACTGAAAGCTGACCTTCCCCGGCAGCAGCCGGTCTGGCTGTTTTCAGCGCGCACCGATCTGCTGGTTTTTACCGGAAGCGCAATGCTGGCGCTGCTGGCGCTGCTGGCAGGAGCGTCCCTGGGCGTGCTCAACGATGACACGCCGGACTGGGCCTGGATTCCGGCGGTGATGCTGGTTGATGTCGCGCACGTTTATTCAACCGGGTTTCGTATTTACCCTGACGCTGTCGAACTGAAGCGGCGGCCCTGGCTGTATGCGCTGGTTCCGGTGCTGGGGCTGGCGCTCGGTGTGGCGCTGTATTCAGAAAGCGCGCTGACTTTCTGGCGGGCGCTGGCTTATCTGGCGGTCTTTCATTTCATCCGGCAGCAATACGGCTGGGTCAGACTCTATCGCGCCAAAGCCGGAGAGCGTGACCGGGCCGGACAGTGGATTGATGCGCTGGCCATCTATGCCTCGACTCTCTATCCGCTGCTTTACTGGCACGCGCACCTGCCGCGCCGTTTCTGGTGGTTTCTGGCGCATGACTTTACTTCAATTCCGGTCGTGATTGCCGGGGTTGCGGCGCCGCTCTACTGGCTGCTGATGCTGCTCTATTTCGGGCGTTCAGCCTGGCGATGGCAATTCAGGGGTGAAATCAATCCGGGCAAGGATCTGGTTGTGCTGACGACAGCCGTGTGCTGGTATGTCGGCATTGTGACCTTCAATTCCGATTACGCCTTTACCGTGACGAATGTCATCATTCACGGTGTGCCCTACCTTGCGCTGATTTACTGGCACTGCCGCAGGCTGACCGGGCGGACGAACGGACGGCCACTGTCAGCGGTCTTCAGGCATACTTTCGCGCACGGCCCGCTGGTCTTTCTCGGCATTCTGTGGGGGCTGGCGTTTCTCGAAGAGATGCTCTGGGATCGCAGCGTCTGGCATGAACGAAGCTGGCTGTTTGGCGCGGGCTGGCCGGTCGGGGAATGGCAATTCATCATCGTGCCGCTGCTCGCGCTGCCACAGATCGTGCATTACGTGCTGGATGGTTTTATCTGGCGGCGGCGCAGCAATCCTGATTTCACGCTGGCGCGCTGACCTGCCTGGCGCGTCAGGCCATGACTTCAGTCCGTCTGGCCTGCAATTTCCTCCTTCGGCTGGCTGATTCAGAGATCAAAGGTTAAAATGAAGCTGCCAACACCCAAGACGATAACAGTTGTCAGCAGCTTCACCTCGGCGCAAATGTCTCTTTGCGCTTCGTTCCCACATGCGGAACCGGCGGTAAAAATCTGCAAGGGGCGCAGAATTTTTTCCGGCTCAGAGTTATGGGGCCGAAAGTCTCAGCCTGAAAGCGAGGATGACAGCCTGTGCCAGCAGCCGATTCACACGAAGTCACGCACCTGCTCCGGGCCTGGAGCGACGGCGACAAAAGCGCGCTCGATCAGTTGATGCCGCTCGTTTACGGCGAACTGCGCCGCCTTGCCCAACAGCACCGGCGCCGCGAACGCAGCGGTCAGACGCTGCAAACAACGGCGCTCATTCACGAAGCTTATCTGCGTCTGACTGCTGCGAGCCGGGTCAGGCTCGAAAACAGTCATCATTTCTTTGGCGCCGCCTCGCGCCTGATGCGCCAGGTGCTGACCGACCTTGCCCGCGAACGCAAAAGCCACAAACGCGGCGGCGCAGCGATGCAGGTTTCACTTGACGAAACAATGATCGTCAGCCGTCAGCGCGACGAGGCTTTGCTGGCGCTGGATGAAGCGCTCACCGCGCTCGCTGAGTTTGACGAGCGCAAGTGTCAGGTCGTTGAGCTGCGCTTTTTTGGCGGCCTCAGCGTGGAAGAAACCGCCGCCGCCCTCGGCATTTCAGTTGAAACGGTTCACCGCGACTGGCGACTGGCCCGGTCGTGGCTCGCACGCAGACTGGATGGAAGCAATGATGAATGATGAATGATGAATCAGGACCGGCGCAGCAGTTCCGTTCATCATTCATCGTTTCCCTTATGACTTCTGAACGCTGGAAGCAGATTGAGGAGCTTTATCACGCGGCGCTCGAACGTGAGCCTGGCGCGCGGGCAGCGTATCTTGCCGCGGCCTGCGCGGGCGATGAGGAGCTGCGCCGTGAGGTCGTTTCGCTGCTTGGCTATGATGATAAATCTGACATTCTGATTGAATCGCCGGTGCTGGAAGTGGCCGCGCGTGAACTCGGTGATGACTGGTCTGACGCGCCGCCCCTGCGGCCTTCCGACCCGCCGCAGATCAGCGGCTATCAGATGCTGGCGCTGCTTGGGCGTGGTGGCATGGGCGAAGTTCACCTGGCGCTCGACACGCGGCTCGGTCGCAAAGTCGCCATCAAGCTGCTGCCCGCTGAGTTCACGACCGATGCCGGGCGCGTGCGTCGCTTTGAGCAGGAAGCGCGAGCGGCTTCAGCGCTCAATCATCCGAACATCATCACCATTCACGAAATCGGTGAGACTGACGGCGCGCATTACATCATCACCGAATACATCGAAGGCGAAACGCTGCGCCAGCGCCTGAACGCAGCGCCGGACAAACGGCTCAGTCTGAACGCTGCCCTGGAGATTGCCGCGCAGGTTGCCGCCGCGCTCGCCGCCGCTCACGCAGTCGGCATCGTGCATCGTGACATCAAACCTGAAAACGTCATGGTGCGGCGCGATGGTTACGTCAAGGTGCTGGATTTCGGGCTGGCGAAACTGACCGAAGCGCGGAATGCGGAATGCGGAATGCGGAATGAAGAGGACTCAGAAGCGCAATCAACAAGCGGATCGCATATTCCGCATTCCGCACTCCACACTCTGCACTCCACTGCGCCCGGCCTCGTGATGGGCACGCCGCGTTATATGTCGCCGGAGCAGGCGCGTGGTGAGAAGGTTGATGCGCGCACCGACATTTTCAGCCTCGGTGTGATGCTGTTTGAAATGATTGCGGGACACACGCCGTTTACTGGTTCGACTCCGGCTGAAATCATCGCCGCAATCCTGCGTGATGAGCCTGCCCGAATGCCGGAAGCCCTGCCCGAATTGCAGCAAATTATTCAGCGGGCGCTGCAAAAAGAGCGGGCTGCACGATACCGGACGATTGAGGAACTGCTGGCAGAGCTGAAGAAGTTGCAAAAGCGCCTGATCGTGGACGCCGAACGCGATGATTCCCCGGCTGAAAATGTCCGGCCCCTTACTTCGGCAGCAGACTCCTCACCGAAAGCAGCCGGAGCAGAAGCGGCTGTTGTGGCGCGGACAGAACAAACTGCTTTCGGTCAGTGGTTCGCCGGACGGCGCGGCTGGCGGCTGGCGTGGCTGTGCCTCATTCTTCTGGTCTTCATCCTGTTCGGCTGGTGGTCTCGCACGACGCCCAAACGACCCATTGAATCCATTGCCGTGCTGCCCTTCGTCAATGCCAGCGGTAATGCCGACGTGGAGTATCTTTCAGACGGGCTGACTGAAAGCCTCATCAACAATCTGGCGCGCCTGCCGGGCTTGCGGGTGATGGCCAGAAGCTCGGTCTTTCGCTACAAAGGCCAGTCACCAGGGCTGCGCGAGGCGGCGCGAACGCTGGGCGTCGAAGCCATTGTGACGGGCAGAATCCAGCAGCGCGGCGACAGTCTGATCATCAATGTCGAACTGGCAGACGGACGCGACGAAACGCAATTATGGGGCGAGCAGTACAGTCGCAGGATTTCTGACCTGCTGGCGGCACAGTCGCAGATTGTGGGTGAAATTGCAGCGAATTTGCGCCTGACCCTGACACCCGCCGAGCGGCAGCAGTTCGTCAGGCCTGAGACTTCCAATCCGCAGGCTTACGCCTGCCTGCTCAGGGGGCGTTTTGCCTGGAGCAAAGGCGGGACTGAGAACCGGAAGAAAGCCATTGAGTATTACCAGCAGGCCATCGCCGCAGACCCCGCTTACGCGCTCGCCTGGGCCGAATTATCCAACAGCTATATTCACCTCAGCTACCTCGGAGAACTTGATCCGAAAGAATGCCTGGCCAAAGCAGAGTGGGCGGCAGGCCGGGCGGTGGCGCTGGATGAGCGAATGCCTGAAGCGCACCTGGTTCTTGCCAGATTGAGGTTGATTGCCTGGGACTGGAAGGGGGCTGAGCAGGGATACCAGCGCGCCCTTGAATTGAACCCTGGCCTGGCGGTGGCGCACGACTACTATGCTGCTTATCTCAGCCTGATGGGGCAGCACGAGCAGGCCATTGCCGAAGCCAGACGCGCCAGATCGCTTGATCCGCTTTCACTCGCCGCTAATCACCGTGTCGGCTACTCGCTTCTGCTGGCGCGCCGGAATGATGAGGCGATAGAGGCTGCGCAGACGCTGATTGAACTTGATCAGAGCTATCCTGAAGCTTATGCCCTGCTGGGGTATGCTTGCGAAGCCAGGGGCAGATATGCGGAAGCCATCGCCGCTTACCAGAAAGCGATCAATCTTGGGAAGCAGGACAGCGACACCCGGATTTATCTGGGCTGCGCCTGGGCGAAGGCGGGCGAGCAAGCGAAGGCGCGCTCAATTCTCAAACAACTGGAAGCAGAAAAATACGTCTCGCCGGGCGCGCTCACGGCGCTTTACCTGGCTCTGGGTGAGCGCGAACAGGCAATTGCGTCGCTCGAACGGGCTTATGCCGCGCATGACAACCAGCTACTGTTTTTGCGCATTAGCCCACACTTCGACCCTTTGCGTAATGATCCCCGCTTTATTGATCTGATGCGACGCGTCGGCCTCTCGCCCTGAGACTGCCACATCTCACTTCGGGCTGACGAAGGCTCTGTGAATTTCCACGCTTTCCAAAGAAGCTGCCCTGCCGACTACAGTTCGACAAGCTGGCGAGCTTGTCGTTGTTCTGTCAATGCACGCCTGGTGAAAACGCCAGCTTCGAACTACAGGGCTGATTTGTTGCTGCACTGATGACAGGCTGCCGGGCCTTACTGCCGGGGCAGGTGGCTGACGTTTTCGCGCCGGGTAATCAGCACCTGCGCGCTGACGGGTTGCAGCGTCACATCAAGTTTGCCGCCGCGCCGCAGTTCTGTTTCATCAGCAGCAAATTCGATTGCCGTGCGTCCGGGCTGAAGCGCGGTGAATTCAAGCAGCAGCAACTGACCGAAAGCTGAAACCGGCGCTTCACGATCCTGCGTCTGCTGCACCCTGATTTTCAACCTTCCATTCTCTGCCTGGTGAGTGATGTTCGGCTGGCCGCCAAGCAGACCGCCGCTGCGGACATTATTGAATCTGATGAGCGCCGGGTCATAACGCAATGAAACCTGAGCGTCATTAATGCGCACCTGACCATTGAGCGAAACCACGACATAAAATGATTCACTCACTCCCGGTTCAATCATCGTCGGCATCAGGCTCAGATCAACAGTCGGTTTGCTGTCTGACACAGGCGATGGCGGCAGCGGCTGATTTGCCTGCACGGGCGTGACCGGGGCTGGCGCGGCGGCGGCGGTTTCAGCCTTGATCTCTCCCGCATCCGTCGGACGCGCATCAGGCAGCGCGGAGGCGGCGACCAGCGGCGGAGCGTTACTGACGCGGCGTTCCTGATCTTCATCAGCTTCGGCGCGATGCACCACGTCCTCGACTGACTGCGTGACCCCGGCAGTGAATGTCCCGCCAAGTCGCGCCAGGTGATCTTCGGGTTTCATCCTGGTGGCGCGCAGGATGTGCGGCGTGACTGTGATAACAATGTCGCTCAGGTTGCTCTGCTGTCGGGGGGTCGTGATAAAGCGGCCTAAAATCGGGATCATGCCGATGACCGGCAGCGAAGCCTTCGATTCACCTTTGGCTTCCTGTTTGACTCCGGCCACAACGGCGGTCTGTCCGTCCTTCACGCGCGCGATGGTGGTCAGCGCACGCTGCGTGAAACTGGGCGTCAGTGAAAGATCAGCGCCCGAAGCCTCGACGTTGCTTGATTCGAGACGCATTCTGATCTGCACGTAACCATCGTGCGCCACCGCCGGTGTGACATCAATAATCAGCCCGACATCCTTGTACTGCACGCTGTCGAACGCGCCGAAATTTCCGGTCACGCTGGTTCCCTGCCCCTGCACCGTTGCGCCAAAGCCGGGCATATAAGTTGTACCGAGTCGCACCGGCACGCTGCGCCCGACTTTGGTCTGATTCTGTTCGCCGTCAAGCGCGTGAATCTGGGTGCTGGCCAGCAGCTTTGAATGCCCCTTCGATTGCAGCAGACTCAAAGTTGTCGGCGGCAGGCCGATGATCGTGCCGACGCCGCCAAGCACAGGCGACACGGTGTTGCCGACGATTGCACCGACGCTGGCGCGGCCAACACCGCCGAGGTTGCCAAGCGAAGCTGAATTGCCCATGACCGGGCGACCATCAGCGCCTGTGCCGATGGAAATGTTTGAGGGCTGCGCGGTCAGCGCAAGCTGATTGCCGATTTCCAGCGAAGCCGTGCGCGAGACTTCGTAAATATCCACGTCAATCACGACCTCGGCGCGGTTCTTGTCAATGTTGTTGAGCAGTTCCTCAACCATTTGCAGGCTGCGCGCCGTGTCGCGCACGACGAGGGCATTGAGCTGCTTGACGCCAAGCACCTGGCGCTGCGGCCCGATCAGCCCCTGCACCAGCGCGCGCGCCTGCTCAAGCTCGGCATTGCCCAGGTAGAAAGTCCTGACCAGCAACTGCTCGAAGCGCTGCCGGTTCTGCGGCGTGTCCTGATAAACCAGAATCGTGCGGCGGTCGAGCTGCTCAAACAGATGCTTGGTCTGAATCAGAATCTGATCGAGCGCGCGCGCCATCGTCACGTCACGAAGCCTGACCTGAAATTTAGTGTCATCGCGGAACGATTCATCGAACATCACATTCAGGCCAAGCTGATCGGCCATTCCCTCGACCACCTGCCGCAGACTGGCTTCCCTGAAGCTGATGACCTGCATCAGTTCACGCGGCGAACGTTTGCTGCCGCGAATCGCCACATTGAAATTGCTGGCCTGCTGCTTCGCCAGTTCAGCACTGCCCGCCGGGTTGCGCAGTTGTTCGAGCAGACGATCCATTTTCTGCTGCGCCTCTTCGTTCGTCTGATCGTAAGCGACGGCCTGATGCCACGCCTGCAATGCCTTGTCATCTTCCTGCTGCGCGGCGTAACTGTCGCCCTGCCGCGTCAGCATCAGCGAAGCGTTCTGGCGCGCTCTGATCAGGTGCAGGCGGTATTCAGGATTGTCAGGCTCAGCCGTGACGGCGACGGTGAAATGCTGCGCCGCCAGATCCCATTTCTGTCGCGCTTCATACTTCAAACCTTCGCTGAAATTCTTTTTGCCGGCTTTGGTCGTGACGGCAGGTTCAGACGATTTCTTCGTGGCTGGCGCGGGCGTGGCCTTTGGTTGCGGTGATGTTTGCAATGACGCCTGCTGCAATGATGACTGCGGCAATGGTGGCGGTGAAATCTGGCGTGGTCGTGTGCTGACCGGAATTGAAGCAACGGACGCAGGCGCGGCGACTGGCGCAGTGCCTGCGGCCTGAGCAGTGACCACAGCGGGCGCAGGCGGCACAGTGGCAGCACCTGGCGCAGCCGCAGCGGCTGGCGCATTCACGGGGCCAAGCCTGACGATCAGGCGTGTGGCGGATTTTTCAATGTGATAAGGCAGGCGTGTGGCCGTATCAAAGACGATGCGCAGGTGATTGTTCATCTGCCCGATGCGCACGCGCTCAAGGCCGCCGTCCCTGATCGCCACCATAATCTGATCGTCGGGCGCACTGAGCGCGCCGATGGTCTGTTGCGTGGCTTTCAGATCAATCACGATGCGTTCAGGCTGCGGCAGTGTGAACGCGGTGAATTGCGGCGCGCCGTCCAGTTCCATCGTCGCCACCATCTGCCCGCCGTCTCTGATCACGCGCATTTCGCGCAACGTGGTGGCGGGTCGCAGCTTCGGCTGACTTCCGGCTTCACGCTCGGATGACAACGCTGCAAGCGGCGACAGAAGGAGGCTCAGACTGAGCAGAGCAATCCTGATCCGAATGTCAAATACGGGGCTGATTCTGGCCATACATGCTTCTCCGGCCTGTGGACAACTTTCATTGAGTTGTTCCGTTGACTTCCTTCAGGGCAGCTTCGATGGCTGCCTTCAGTGCTTCGTAACTTCGGTCATTCACGCGCCGCCCGTTGATGAACAGGCTCGGCGTGGCATTGATGCCAATTCGGTTTCCGTCTTCCAGATCACGCTGCACGAGCGCCGCATACTGGTGCGACTCAAGCGCGGCATTGAATTGTTTGCGATCCAGACCAAGCTGCGTCGCCAGCGCGCGAAGCTCGTCGGGGCTGAGCTTCGACTGATGCTCAAAGAGCAGCTTGTGATATTCCTGAAACCGGCCCTGCGCCCGCGCCGCTTCTGCCGCTTCGGCAGCGAGAAAGGCCTGCGCATGCTGCGTCAGCGGAAAGTCGCGCACCACGAGCCGCAACTTTCCTTCGTATTCTTTGAGCAGCCGCTCAAGCACGGGCTGCGTCTGCGCGCAGCTCTGGCATTCGTAATCGGTAAATTCAATGATCGTCACCGCCGCCCTGTCGCTGCCGAGAACCGGCTGATCGTCAGTGGTCAGGAGTTCCCTGGGCAGCACCGGCGCGGTCAGAAAAATCTGCACCGCAGTTTTCTGTCGCAACTGCGCGGCGAAGGCGGCTGAAGCGTGGTTTTCAGCCTGCTGACTCAGGTAATCAATGATCTGTGCTTTCAGCGCGGCGAAATCTCCGTTCAGCCGGTCGCGGTTCTGATCGTAAAAAGCCCGCGCTTCGCTTTCGGTCGCCTTTGTGATTTTTGCCATCACTTCGGCGTCAAGCAGCGCCTGCGGCGTGATGCCGCGCTGCTGCGCTTCCTGACTGAGCAGCGTGTCGTTGATCTTCAGATTCAGTTCAGTCTGGCGCAGCCGGTAAATTTCATCCTGCACCTGATAGATCAGCGGTTGCAGGCTGTCCTCAACGTCACCCGAAGTAACTGACTGCCCGTTGACCACAGCAAAGACGCGGGCGCGTTCAGCGGCTGATACTGGCGGCGTCGGATTTGGCGCGAGGATTTTCACCTGTGCGGCCTCGCGCAGTTGCCTGGCATAGCGTCCGGCTTCATCGCGCTGTCGCTGCTGCAACAGGTACGCGGTGAGGTCATTTTTCACGTCGCTGAACGCCGCTTTGATTCGCTCTTTGTTCTGCTCGTAAAAAGCCTGCGCCTCGGCTTCCGTCGGAGGTTTGACCTTTGACAGGATAACCTCATCAATCAGTTTTGTCGCGCTGATTCCGCGTTTTTTTGCTTCGGCGTCGAGCAGGCGCGAATTGATCTGCAAATCCAGTTCGCGCTGCCGCGCCGCGACGACCTGCTGCTGCAGGCTGCTGATGCGCTCAGCAATCAGCGCATCAATATCCTTTGTCGTAATGTGCACGTTTCTGACAACGGCCAGCACATCAGTTGGCAGCCTGATTTCGCAGCCGCAATCAGCTTCAGGATTGTTTTGCGCCTGAACCGCGCTGAGACTACAGACAATGAAGAGCAGAAGAAAAATCAGTTGACGGGGCATGAATACTCCTTACGACAGTGACAAAACTCAGACTGAATCCTGATGCCTGAATCCTGACTCCTGATTTGTTGTCAAACAGGCATCAGGATTCAGGCATCAGGATTCAGTCGGCGGGGCTGCGCCTGAGGCTGATCCAGTCACCGACCGGGATGAAGGTTTTCGCTGCCGGATCGAGCGTGACGATGTAAGCGCCGAGCGCGCCGATGCGGTGGTTCGGGCCGTAACTCAGGGGCGGCGTCAGTTCCGTTCTGAACTCATAAAATTTTTCGAGCGCGGCGATCAGCTTTTCGCGGCTCAGTTCGCGGCCTGACCGCTGCAATCCCTCAATCAGCAGCCGCGCCGCACAGAAAGCCGCAATCTGCGCCGGTGCGTGACGCAGCGACACCTGATGCTGACTGAGCAGCCTGGTCATTTCCTTCAGCCCGGCGCGGGTGTGATCAGCGGGCAGCGTGGGCCACGACAAAAATATCCGCGCAGCGGCTGAAGGCGGCACATTGAAAACATCGCGCCCGGCAAGCGCGCCCGGCATCAGAAAGCGCGGCTGCCATTTCAGCTTTTCAGCTTCACTGACAACTGCCGCAAGCTGTGCGCCTGAACCGATGAAATAAACCTCGCTGACCTGGTTCTGCTGCATCCGGCTGACCACCTGCGCGGCAGCAAAGGCATCGGGCGCAAAACCGAACTGAACCGGCTTTGCGTCATTTTTCAGGCGGTATTCGTCTTCGATGGCGGCGACGATCTGCCGGGCAGTTTCGGTTTCAGCGTAAACAATCGCCGCGCGCGGCGGCTGATCGGCTTTCGCCTGTGCGGTAAAACTGACAAGCGCCCGCGCCTGTTCGGCAAGACCTGAAAAGAGATAAAAAATCTGCCGGTTCACCGTTGCGCCTGTTTGTGGCTGCAATGTGAACGGCCCGATCAGCGGCACTTCGGCCTGTTCGAGTTGTGCGGCGATGGCCGTTTCGCTGCCGGGCATCAGCGATCCGGCGAGCGCAAAGATTTCCTGCGCTTCAATCTGTCGGCGCAGTTGCGCGGCATCCGTCGTTTCGATCACGCGCAGTTCCAGACGCCGCTGATAGACGCCGCCCTGCGCGTTGATTTCAGCGAAGCAGGCCGCGAGCACGTCTTTCATGGCGCGCCCGATTTCGGCCTGCGGGCCGGTCGCGGGCAGAATCGTGCCGATGCGAATGACTTCATCGCTCACGCCCGGATCGTGATCTGCGCCGAGCCGCTTCAGATAAGCCAGCAGCGCATGCAGATCATCGGTCGTCATCTGATATTTCGGCATCGCCGCCAGCAGCCGGTTGCCCGCCGGATCAGTGCCCATCGTAATCGCCCGCATCAGCGAGGCTTCAGTAAAGGCCGGATGATTGCGCCCGTCGGCGTGCTGATGCCCGTAGGTTTTCGCCAGATGCGGCCAGGTAATCTCAGACGGAATCACCCCGCCTTCAGCGCGCCCCCGCCCGTCAGCGCCGTGACAACTCGCGCACGGCAGCGTGGCCGCAGGCACGTCGGTTGTGCCGTCACCAATCAGCGCCGTAATTTCGCGCCCCGCATCGCTCGCGCCGCGCAGGTAAATCCGTTTGCCGCGCTGTTCGAGTTCAGTCAGCCGCACAGTCTGCGAAACCGCGCCGGGCAGGATGATGAAGATGAAGATGAAGATGAAGATGATGACGATGACTGCTCGCATAAACCGGCCTGTGCTTCTTATTTCTGTTCCGGGCTGCCCGGAGCAGGCTTGTCATTGAGCACTTCCTCAACCAGTTTGATCAGGGCTTCAGCTTTGGCGAGGCCGAAGGCTTTCTTCCACATTCCGGTTGCTTCGTTGCCGATAATGATGATGCCCACATGATCATCTTTGGCCTCGACGTACTGGCCGAGTTTGTAAAGCGCCCAGTCCACGTTCTCCTTTTTGCCGGTCAGAAAGTACCAGCCGGGTTTCGCTTTGATCTGCGCCGCGTACTCTTTGAGTTTGGGCGGCGTGTCGGTTTGCGGATCAACGCTGATTGAAATCAGATACACGTCTTTGCCGAGCCGCTCGCCGAGCGCGTCCTGAATGCGCGTCATGTTTTTATTCATCGGCGGGCAGATGCTCGTGCAGGTCGTGAAAAATGAATTGATGATGACGATCCGGTTTTTGATCAGGTCGCTGTAAAAACGCATCGGCGCGCCGTCCTGATTGAGCAGGACCACATCGGTGAAATATTTCTGCGCGGGCGAAACCGCAGCGGGCGGTTCTGGCTCCGCGCTGACCTGTTCGATCAGGCGGGCCATCTGCACCGGACTCGCCAGGCCGTAAGCGCGCATCCACCGGTTCTGCGCGGCATTGCCGATCAGCACGATGGGCGTGTGATCCTCGCGGCGCGGCACGTATGCATTGAGCGCCCTGAGCAACTGATCAATTTCAGGCTTGCTGCCGGTGACAAACGTCCAGCCCGGCTGCGCGCCGAATTTCGCGCCCCAGGCTTTCATCCGCTCCGGCGTATCGGTGACGGGATCAACGCTGACTGAAATCAGGCTGACCTCTTTGCCTGCGCGTTCGCCAAGCTGTCGCTGCAAACGGGCGAAGGTCACGCCCATCGGCGGGCAGATGGTCGTGCAGGTCGTGAAAATAAAATTGATGGCCACGATGCGGTCTTTGACCAGATCGCTGTAAAAGCGCACCTTTTCGCCGTTCTGATTGAGCACCGTCACGTCGGGAATCGTCAGGTTCAGGCTTTCGGGCTGCGCTTCGGGCTTTGTTTCTGCCTGCTGGTGATGTTCGTGATTCTGCGCCTGAGCAAAAGTTACGGGCAGCGCACACAGCGCCAGAATGAAGGCGAACAGAGCTGATTGAACTGGTCTGATGGTCATCGGGGCTTTGATTCCTGGCTCTGATCGGTGGCCTGCAGGATCAGAGGCTGAAGCTGGTTGAATTTCAGATTGAGTGTCTGACTTTCGACAAAGAAATAGCAGATGCCCGGCTGCGGCACTGAAAGCGTCAGTTCGTAAACGCCGTTGCCGATGTGCCGGGCCGGTTCGCGTTTGTGCCACACGCCCGGCGCGAGCAGCGCCAGCACGCGGACGTCTTTGAGGTCAGGTTTCGTTTCACCGCTGATCCGGTCTTTCAGTCTGAACTGAAAACGCCAGGGCTGACCGGCGATGATTTCGCTGTTGCTGTCGAGCGGTTCAATCTGCAGCGCGAGCGGGGCGCGCATGCTGGCGAGCGCGGGATTCACTTTGACGCTGAAGCTGAAGCAGTGAATGACGCGCGGCGAGTCGAGCAGAAAGGCCAGTTCAAGGCTCCCGGCCTGGGTGAGTTTCACGGTCGTTTCGTAAACGCCGGGTGCGGTTTCGCGCAGGCTGCGATCCTGCACCAGCACGGCGCGCGGCGTGCGGCGATAATTCTGAAAGCTGCCCATCGGCGCGGCCATGCCTTCGGTGTAGTAATAGATCATCTGGTCTGCCGGGTTGGCAATCAGCACTGCATTGCCTTCGGGCGCAGGCGTCATCAGTCCGGCAGCGAGCAGTGAACCGGCGCGTTCCGGCGCAAACTGCCCGCCTGGAAACTTCGTGACGTGCAGCGGTTCATCCCTGCCGACCGTTTTCAGTTCAATCACGCTGACTTCTTCAGTGCCTGCCGAATGCACAAAGGCAAAGGTGCGGGTGAAGGTGATCTGAGCGGGCCGGACGCCAGCTTCGGCTTTTTGCAGCAGCCTGTTTGTCGCGGCATCAAGCACTGTGACCTTGTTTGTTTTTGCATTCGCAATCAGCGCGTAACGACCATCCGGCGCAAAACTGATGGCGCTCAGGCCGGGTTCCGTTTTGATCTGCGCGAGCGGTTCGGGATGACTTTCATCAATGACGCTGATGATGCCTTCGTGACTGATGACGTAAACGGCCTTCGACAAAGGCGAATAAGCCAGCGCCACCGGAGCCTTGCCGGTGCGGATGTCTCTGAGCTTTGCCAGCCGCTGCACTTCGATGACCGACACCGTGCCGTCCTGCTGATTCGTCACAAAAGCGAAACGATCATCGCGGCTGAAGGTGATTTCGTGATGCCCGGCTCCGGTCTGAATCTGCGCGGCGACTTTCAGCGTGGCGGTGTCAATGACCGTCACGCTGCCTGCCGTTTTGCTGCCGACCCACAAATATCTGCCGTCGGGTTGCAGCGCCAGGCGGGCGGGCTGCTCACCGGCAGCAACGTTCGCGCTCACTTTCCAGGTGGCTGTGTCCACGACGGCGACCTGGCCGGACTGCGGCAGGGCGACAAACAGCCGCTGCTGATCGCGGCTGAGCGTCCAGTCCTCGCCGGGACTGTTGAGCAGCACCAGCGCGAGCAGCTTGCTTGAACCGTAACCGAGCAGCGGATCAATCACCGAAATGCTGGCGTCCTGGTTGAGCGCGAGCAGGTAATAGCTGTTCAGGTCGGTGACGGGACGGGCGCTCAGTTTGCCTTGCAGGAAAGACTGAATTTTGAGCTGGCAGGCTTTCGCTTCGTCAGGCTGATTGCTGCGATGCCAGTCAAGCCAGGCTGACGGCCTGAGTCCGGTCAGCGGCGCGCGGCCTGCTGTGTCGGTGATGCTGAAACGCACGACTGCATCAGTGCCTTCGACGAGTTCGGGTGAACCGGAATCCTTTTTTATTGGCGCAATCGTGAAATCAACGGCGATGCCGTCGCGGGTGATCTGCTGGCGCGATGAGTCCTGCGCGTGTGCGAGCGTCAGACACAGGGCGATCAAAGTGAGCAGCCCTGCGGCGGCAACGGGGCGGAACGCGGCGGCGTTCCGTTTTATGCCGCAGGCCTGTGCAGGGCTGCTCTGGTTGCGGCTGGCACTGGGGGATGCTTTGCCGCTCCAGTCCCGGCTTTTGAATTGCTTCGCAGCCGGGACTGAAAACGTAGTCAGTTTCGGTACAACTTTGAATTTCATGACAAACCTGACTCAGGCACAGGCCGCGCGGCCTGTGCCTGAGTTTCGGACTGATCCGGGGTCTTGTCAGTCCGCATTACTTCACTGCCCTTTCTTCGCGGTGCCGCCTGAACTGCCTGCGGCCAGCACCGGAGCCTTGACGAGCCGGTAAGGTCGCATCATTTCGTTGTCTTCGTGTTCGAGGATGTGGCAGTGCCAGACGTAACCCGGCCCGGCGGTTGCGTCGAACGGATAGCTGCCGCCGCCGATGGGCGCAAATCTGACGATGATGCGCGTCACTTCGCCCGGATTCATTCGCACCGTGTCCTTCCATCCGGCCTCGTTCGGTGGCGGAGCCATCACGCCATCCTGCAAATACGGCGTGACTGACGGATTGGTCGTCACCGGCGCGGGAATCACCGGATTGAGCGCGTTGTAAGCAGTCAGATATTTGTTGGTCTGGAACTTCTGACGACTCAGCAACTGAAACTGCGCCAGGTGCAGGTGAATCGGGTGCGTGTCGGCAGTCAGGTTGATGATTTCCCAGATTTCGGTTGAGCCGACGACCGGAGTTTCAGTAATCGCCTCGTCCCACATCTTGCCGTCCAGGAACATCGCCACCGGGCCGCCCGGCCCCATCACTTCATTGAGCGTCAGCGTGCGGGTGCGCGTCGCGCCGCTGAGTTTTGGAATGTTGTTGATCTTGGCGGGCAGGCTGCTCGTGTCGCGGCCCTGAAGCGCCACGACGCGAAACTGCATGATCTGTCCGACGGTTTGCGGATCAGCCGGAGCGCCGTTCGGGAACGGGGCTTTGGCGTCATTGAGCAGTTGCAGATTCGTGCCGACCTTCAGCCCGGTGAAATCAACTACGACATCAGCACGCTCACCCGGCGCAAGCAGCAACTGCGTGAGTTTGACCGGCGCGTTGAGGTATCCGCCATCAGTTCCGATCTGATAGATCGGCAGGCCGTTTGAGAACGAGAGATTGTAGAACCGCGCGGGCGAACCGTTCAGCAGCCGGAAGCGGTACTTGCGCGGTTCGACATTGAGAAACGGCCAGATTTTGCCGTTGACGACAATCGTGTCACCGAAAAATTCCGGCACCCAGAAGGGATGAATCGTCGGATTGATGCCCGCGCGCGGATAGAGCAACTGCCCGTTGACATCAAACCTGCGATCCTGAATGACGATTTCGCGTTCGTAATCTCCGGCGGGCAGGTTGAGCGGCGCTTCAAACGCGGAATCGCGCAGCAGGTAAAACCCGGCCATTCCCGCAAAAACATTGAGCCGCGTGATGCCGAGCGCGTGATCGTGATACCAGAGCGTCGTCGCGGGCTGCGCGTTGTGATAGTTGAAAAGCGTGTTGACCCAGGCCCTGCCCCGCACGGCAAAGCCCGGCGTAAACCAGGCGTCAGGATGCCCGTCGCTTTGCGATTCGGTTTCGCCGCCGTGCAGGTGAACCACCGTCGGCACCGGCCCGTTGTAAGCTGTAAACAGATGCGGGCTGTTGAGCGGATTAGCCCAGTGCAGCGTCTGATCAACCGGCAGCGACGCAAGCAGTTTCGGATTGTTGAGCTGATTGAGCCATGTGACCTGCGTCATCGTGCCTCTGACGGCTTCGATGGTCGGGCCGGGGTAAGTGCCGTTATAACCCCACAGAGTTGTCGGCGCGAGCTGGCTGTGCAGCTTCTGCTGAAACTCGGTGATGGCGATCTGATGGTAGGTGCCGGTCAGCTTCGCAGGCTTCGGCAACTGATCAAGATATTTGGTCAGGCTTTTGGGATTGAGCGCCGCCGCCTGAGCTTTGGCTCCCGTGCGCAGAAACATCAGCCCTGCTCCGGCCATTGCGCCGGTTTGCAGAAATCTTCTTCTGGAACTCATCTGGAATCTCCTTTCCTGGCAGCCGCCTGACTGTGCGCTGAAGGCCTTGAGAAATAGACGCGCTGATGTTTCTGCATCCTCCAGGTCGCCAGCCGGGGTTGTGTGTTCAGTGATTGTTATGGAGTGACGCGAAAGATGCCCCACAGCCCGCCATCAAACTGAAATGACTGCTGGGTGCGGTAAAGGTAATCGCCGGTGACGCGGAATTTGCCGCCCGCGCCGTTTTTCAGCAGCACATCGAAATGATTCGACGGGCCGTGTCCGGTCTGGCTGCCCATCCACTCCGAGAGCGGATTGCTGCCGAGCGCGCGCGAGCCGTTGATGTACGGCTCCTCCTCCCAGACGTGACCGTGAATCCGGAAGACGTTATTGCGCGCATGCCCGCCCGGATGCAGCACGCGGAAGCGCACAGGCACCCCGGCGCGGGCCGTAAAGACCGGCGTGACCGGATCGCCGCCGACCTTTGAGTTTGCAAGCACGTTCGTGAAATCGAGCGTGCGCGTGAACTGCAATGTGGCGTTCGGCGCAAAGCCCATCCGCTTCCACAGCGGTTCGGTGCGGTAATTGAGCGCCTTCTGCCCTGAATCTTCGGGGTCTTCAGCTTCAGCCAGGTTCGGCACTGCCGAGCCGTCACCGAACCGCAGGTTGAGATCGTTCTGGAAGAGCAGCACGAATTCGCGGAAGGCCGGAGCATTCGGCGCTGTCACCGTCGCTGAAGCGCGTGAGTTGGCATCCTCAACCCAGGTCGCGCCCGGCGGTTCGATGATCAGCGCGCCGATGGCGCCCTTGCTGCTGTGTTTGATCGGATCCGATGAACTCAGATTGACCGCGCCGAATTCAATCGGCGTGGCAATCTGCCTGCCGGTTGAATCAATCGAAATGTCGCCCGCGTACCAGGTGTAAAGCTGTGAGGATTGCGCCGTGCCGGTGCTGCCTGAATCACCCGGAGCGGTCTGCACCTGATTGGTGCCGACATTCATGCCGTCTGACCTGGTTACGTCATAAGCGACCAGTTGCGCGTGCAGTCCGACGCGGCTCGACGGTTTGACCTGATTGGCGTTGAATTTATCAACGATCATCGGCAGCGTGTTGAAGCCGTCAAGGTCAGGCGCGATTGCAGGCAGGTTCGAGCGCAGCGTGACCTGAATGCAGTCTCCGGCATTCGCCCGCAGAATCAGCGGTTCAATCGGCATGCTCGCTTTGAGTTTGCCGGTCGTGGCGTCGAGGTCGCCGGTTCTGACAAACAGAATCGCGGTCGGGTCGTTGAGCGCGCCGCCCTGATTTGTGCGCGGGTTGTAAACGAGCGTGCCGCCCGGCAAAGCCTGCTGCGCGGTCACTGCCGTGACGTCGTAAGCCCTGACCGGCGCGAGTTTCGGACAGACGCCATTGAAATCACCCGGATTGCTGATCGTGCCGTTAACACTGGCGTTTGAGGGCAGCGTCAGCAGATCGTTCTGCGGCGCATTGTAGGAACGGAAGATGCCCCACATGCCGTTCCAGAGATCGTCAACTGATGAACCGGCTTTGTAGAGATAATCGTTGAAAGGCTTCGCGGCATTCTTGGCAGCAGTGACGGGCG
Source organism: Blastocatellia bacterium (assembly GCA_046331565.1). Taxonomy (GTDB): domain Bacteria; phylum Acidobacteriota; class Blastocatellia; order RBC074; family RBC074; genus DASRDU01. Next base: position 219,999 of record JAXLQP010000001.1, on the reverse strand, counting down.
CGTTGAATTCGAAGTGTTCCGAGATGCCCATCATCTGGCTGTTGCGCCAGCCTGAATTTGCATCGGACGGTTCAAAGAGCCACCTGGTGCCATTGATGCTGAAGTTGTGTCCCTCTTCGTGCGCGCCGACCAGCACGCGAATCTGCACGCGGTCGCGGTCGTAAGCCCGCAGCAGCGGCGTGAACGGATCACCGCCCTGCACGCCTCTGGTCAGAGGCGGATAGAAATTCGGCTGCACGTTGAGCAGCGGATCAGCGCGTTTGACGGAGGAACTGAACGCAAACGAAAGATCGCCCGCCTGGCCTGCGGCCTGCGTATTGGTCAGCGGATCGCGCACGCGCAGCGCAAGCGGTTCGTTGCGGTAATTGACTGACATCGTGCCGACATCTTCAGCCGAGATGGCTTCGGGGCACGGCGGCGGCGCGCCGTTCAGACAGACTTTTGGTGGTGAGAGCAGGTAAGGCAGCCCGACTTCAACGCGGCCCGGCTGATTGACGGGCTTGTTGTCGGCGGTATAGGCAAGCTGGTAATCGGCAAATTCGAGCAGAAATTCGCGGTAACTGTCAGCCGCATTCGCCGTCAGAATGTCAGCGCGCCAGCTTGTCGGCCCGCCATCATTGCGCGTGCCCAGAAAGACGCCCGTTTCAGGGTCGCGCCACTTCGACCCCTGCGGCTCGATCACCAGCCCGGCATAAAGTCCCGCCTGCTGATGCGTCGAAGGGCCGAAATGATCGTGCGTGAAAACAGTGCGCAGCGTGCGATCCTGCCCGGCATTGTTCAGCACGTTGTCGGCGTACCATCGCTGCACGGTCGTCTGCGCGCCGAGCGTGCCGAAAAACGGATGCGCCTTCGGCGTCAGCGTGACGCCTTTGGTCGCGCCTGCCGACTTCAGCCCGCCCGCCGCATTGATGGCCCTGATGCGTTCGAGAACTTCGTCAGGCGTGAAAGTGCCGTCCTCGTAATTCCAGCCGTTGCCCGAACCGTCAGAGGCCAGCACATCGAATTTCACGAGATGAATGTGCTGCCCCATGATGTCGGTCGGCGTGCGCACCTGAAAGGCATCCTGCCGGTAAACGCCGGGCGAGAGATTGGTGTGATGAAACGTGATGCAGTCGTTCGTACTGGCGCGGAAGAAAAGCGGCTCAGGCGGGCGCGTGCCATTCAGCGTTGCGGCCACATCGCTCCAGAGCGTGAGAATGCGCGATTGCGGGAAGTGCCATCCGGCCTTGTTCAGCTTCAGATCGAACTGAATGATGGCGGCCTTGTACAGACGCGGCGTTCCGGCAGCCTTGCCGTTGTCATCAACGCAGGGATCGGCAAACGGCGCGCCGGGCTGCGGCGGCAGACCGTTGGTGATGAAACTCGCCGCCGTGCCGTCAGGTCTGAAACTCGCGTGCGAGCGCGCCGCGTGAAAGCTCATCGCGGCCTGCTCGACTGCGGTTCCCGTTTCAGGAATCGCCGAAGCGGCGGCGGTCACGAGTTCCTTGCTGAAATCGAGCCGCGTGTGCGTTTCAGTGAACGTGCCGCCGGTGATGACGTGACGCGGCAGCCCGCCGTCGTCAATTGTGTCAAGCGGCGGATGCGGCGGGCGATGGCCCGCGACGCCCGGCACAAAGAATGGAAAGCCCGGATTGCCCTTGCCCGTAATCTGCACCTGACCTTTGGCAATGCTCACCTGCGCTTCGGGCATCGGAGCCATAGCGAGAGTCGGAATCGGAACGAGCGCGGGAATCGGCGTGCCTGCGGCAATCTCGCCGTCAGGCAATGCTCGTGAACCCGCCGCCGGACGGCCCGCCGCATCGAGCGCCGTGCCCGCTTCAAAAACATCGTGGACGCGCCACAATTCCCACATCCCCTGCGCGAAGTGCGGATAGAAATGGCAGTGAAAGATCGAATCGCCCACCGCGCCGTTGCGATTGCCGCTGCCGTTGTAGCTCATCTCAAGCGTGTACGCGCCGCCCGGCCCGATGGCCTGGCTGTCGAGATAAGCCGAGTTGTCGCTGTCGGGCGTGTGCAGCCACTGATGCGTGTGCTGATGGTGAATGTGATGTTCCTTCGAGCCGCCGTGCAGGATGCGGAACTTGACGTGATCGCGCAGGTAACTGTGATGCACGTTGGACGGGTCATCGGCATACAGCACTTTGGTCGCCTTGGCCCCGCGAATCAGATTGCCCTTTGCATCGCGCGCGTTGGCAGGCACGTCAACGACCTGCGCCGGATCACCGACCGACCACGATGAAAGAAAGAACTCCTCAAACTTGCATTCGGTGCAGTCCTTCATCGGCCCGACGCCGAAGCGGTTGGCCAGAATTTCTGCGCCCGCTCCGGCAGCGCCGTAATTGATGGCGAAACCGTCACGCACGCTGTGCAGCGTCTGTTGCAGCGCGGCGCTCTCGAATTCAGGAAAGGCCTGCACTGCGCCGATTTCGTCGTGATAGATCACCGTGAATTCGCGGTACGGCTGATTGCGGTTCGGTTCGACCGGATTGGCGCGATAAGTCCCGGCAGGGAAATTATTCGCATTCGGCCCGGTGATGATGGCGTTCAGATCGGTGTGCACGACCTCGCTGCCACTGAGGATTTTCAGAATTGGCAGCCCGGCGAATTTGTGACCGGCGGGATAGACGGCGTTGTAATCAATGATCGGCTGGCCGCCGCTGGTTTTCATCGGCTTGCCGCTGGCGTCCTTTTTCGTCGCCAGTTGCAGGTCGGCGGCAGTGACCTGGCTGCGATACCATTCAGCGCCCTTTGCCTGCACATTGACCGCGCCAAACAGCCCGGCGCTGATCGAACCGCCGTCGCCATCGCCGCCCGTCGTCGCGGCTGAACTGTACAGCACATGCCCGCCTTCGCGTTCGGCGTAATAAGTGTAAACAGCGCGGCCACCGGGACTGACGAGGCTGGCCTGATTGTTGCCGACATTCGAGCCGTCAGAAGCGATGCCGCCGAAAAGCTGCAACCCGATGACATGCACTCCGGCAGTGCGCGTGGCCGGTTGTTCAGCATCCTTCGGAGTCGGGGCGAGCAGGTTCTGAAATTTGATCTGCAGGCAGTCGCCCACATTCATGCGCAGCGTGATCGGGCGCGGTCGCTTGTCATCGCGCAGCCTGACGTTGCCGGGCACCAGACCGAGCTTTGAATCAATCGGCGCAACATCGCGGCGCAGAGCAAAGACCATCCCCTGCGGCTGCACCGCGCCAAGCCGGTTCCAGAAAAACGGCTGGTCAAGCGCCACCACGTCAGCCGTAATCGTGCGATCACAGGTCTGTGCGCTCGCCGTCAGGCTCAACATCAGCAGCGCCAGCGCCGCTGAAATCCACGTCAGCCATTGTCTGGCACTCAGGTGCAGAACCTCCCTGCTACCGAGACTGATCATCCCGATCTCCTTTCATCTACTGCCTGTTGAATTGAAAAAAGGCACACCTCCGGCCTGCATCCGGCGCGGCCTGTTACTGCCGACCTGATCTGGTGAGGAAGATTGCTGATGCTGATTGACTGAAACTTACTGATGCTGGAAAAAGCGGGATGCCGGAGTTGTTCGTGTTACATACACCGCTTTTTCATTCTCCCCCAGTCGCTGCGGCCTCGCATCAGAGCGCGCGCGAAAAATAACAGGAGCGAAGACCCGATTTATTCGCCACTCTGATGGGAGTGAAGTCCCAGGCACACAGGACTATGACCGCTGTCGGCTGTCAGTTTGTCAGCCGTGTGTGGTCGGCCTCGTTCCCGGCCTGATCGGCAGGTCTGCCGGGTGAGGTGACCGGCAGCGAAACGAGATGATGACGGTAAGCATAAACGACCAGTTCAAAACGGTCGGTCACACCCAGTTTGCTGAAGACGCTGGTCAGGTGATTGCGCGCCGTCGCCTCACTGATGAAGAGACGGCTGGCAATCGCTTTGTTCCTGAGTCCCTCACAGACGAGCGCCACGATTTCACGCTCCCGCGCCGTCAGCAGTTGAAAGCGGGCGGTTTCAGCGTGTCGCGCCCCGACCAGTTCAGGCGTTTTGCTTTTGCGCAGCAGCCGGGCGACGGTCAGCCGGTTGAGCCAGGCCTCACCGGCATGCACCTTTTCAATCGCCTTGTGCAGCACTTCGACGGGTTCATTGCGATGCACAAATCCCATCACGCCGGCCTGAATGACGGGCAGCCGGTCACCTGGATCGCTGACTTCGCCAAGCAGAATAATGCCGGCTTCAGGAGCGACGGCCAGCAGTGACTGCAGGTCATCCGGTTTCACGTCTTCGGCCTGGTCGTAATCAAGCAGAATAATATCCGGCTGCTTTTGCGCGGCTTCGAGAGCGCCGACCGGACGTTCGGCTTCATCAGTCACGATCAGCCCGGTGCGGCTTTCAATCAGCAGGCGCAAACCTGCCCTCGACAGCGTGTGGGGGCTGATGAGCAGAATTCGGATGCTGAGGGGATGTGCCCTGGTCATAATCAATCGGCTGGCCAGGCAACCTGCCTGATACTTCCGGCCATCGCTTCTGAATCAATCACTGTGCCAGTCATTATTGAGCGAAAGTACTCATTTCGCCAGGCCGGTAAATCATTCTTGCAGTGCAGTCTGATCAGAAAATCAGGCGGGAGCGGCCAGCCGCTGAAGCAAAGGCCGCACAGGCTGAGCTGCCAACTTCGTTCACAGCGGTTCAGGGGGTTGTGTGGCGCGAGGCAATGTTTGTCGGACTTTTTCGACAGGTGACAACCAGGTGATCAGTTCGCGCACCTGGTTGTCACCGCACGCCGCCGAATTTGTCGAGGTTGAGCCGCACCATCATCTTGCGCAGGCCGTTGCGCGAAACGCCGAGTTCATCGGCCACCTTTGAGAGATTGCCTTTGAGCCGGACGAGGGCTTCGCTGATGATCTCGCGTTCGGTTTCGGCCAGAATCGCAGGCAGCGTGCGGGCGGTGCGATGTTTCGGCCTGACGAGTCTCAAATCAGGCTGGCGGCTGATGTGCGGCGACAATTTGTCAGCCGTGACCCGTTCGCCGGAATGCGCCAGAGCCACGACGCGCCTGATTTCATTTTCAAGTTCGCGGGCATTGCCCGGCCATTCATAACGCCTGAGCAGTTCGCTGACCGCAGGCGTCAGCGTGATGCCCTGCCTGTCAGCGAGTTCCTGGTAACGGCGCAGAAAATGATCGGCCAGCAACTGAATTTCATCGCGCCGTTCACGCAGCGGCGGCAGGTGAAAGCTGATGACATTGAGCCGATAGTACAAATCAGCGCGAAATTCGCCCGCCTCAACCATCGCCTTCAGATCGCGGTTGCTCGCGGCAATCACGCGCACATCGGCCTGGCGCGGACTGGTTTCACCGAGGCGATGAATTTCGCCGTTCTGCAAAAAGCGCAGCAGCTTTGGCTGCACCTCGCGCGACAGTTCGCTGATTTCGTCCAGAAAAAGTGTGCCCTTTTCCGCCGCGCCGATCACGCCGGGGAAGTCGGTTCTGGCTCCGGTGTAAGCGCCGCGCCGATGTCCGAACAGTTGCGATTCAATCAGCTCGCGCGGCGTGGCGGCGCAGTTGAAAGGGATGAACGGATGCGCCGAGCGGCTGCTGAGCGTGTGAATCGCCCGCGCAATCAGATCCTTGCCCGTGCCTGTTTCACCGATCAGCAGCACCGGAATGTCGCTCGTGCGCAGGCTGTAAACCTGCTCGACGATCCGGCGCATCGTTTCGCTGTGGCAGACAAAACCGGGCAGGGTCAGTTGGCTGACGAGCGATGAACCGGATTCAGGCGCGGTGCGTGCCGGACGCGGCTGCCATTCAGCGCGTTCAAGCCCGGTCGCGGCCTGCCGCAGCAGCAGATCAATCAGCGAATCAGAAAGCTCATCGCCGCGCCGCCCGGGATAAATCAGCAGCCGTTCCTCATCGCTGACAAATAATTCTCTGAGTTCACCAGCGACGCTCTGCTCCTTGTCCGCAATCATTCGCGCCAGGTGTTCTGCCTGTTCAGGGTCGCAGCCCTTGTAAAGAAGCGGTCGCGGCGCGTCACCGGGAGTCTGCTGAAAAATGATGACCGGAGTCGCGGCAAAGTCTTCGTGAAAGACGTGCAGCAGTTCAGGCAGCAGCAGGTCGCGTGAATCGGCGGCTTCGTGCAGGCGCGTCAGTGCAGCCACGATGCGCGCCGACAGGGCGCGTTCAGGCAGACTGGCCGTGGCGCTGGCCGGAATTGCGTCAAGCAGCTTTTCAATTCGCGCCAGCATCGGGCGTTCGCCCATACGCGCGAGCGCGGCCCGCGCCTGCTCAAGCGCCGCCAGAGCCTGCGCTGTGTCTCCGGCCCGCAGGCAGGCCTGGCCGAAGTGATAACCGGCATTGGCGCTGCGCCAGCATTCATCCATCATCTGCCAGAGCGTGATGGCGCGGTTGAAATGCCTGATCGCAGCGGCCACATCACCGGCAGCGAGCGCCAGGTGGCCGGTAATTTCCTTCAGGTGCGCGAGCAGCGGCTTGTTGGCGAGTCGTTCGATTTCGGCTCGCGCTGCGGCATAAAGATTTTGCGCTTCCTGCTGCTTGCCGGTCGCCAGACACGATTCAATCAGCCACAGCGATGCGCTTGCCTGGCCGCGCGGATCGCCCATCCGCTGACAGATTTCCAGACTGGTTCTGAACGCTTCTTCGGCCTGCGCGGCCTGCCCGGCCAGCAAACGACAGCGGCCCAGCGTGATGAATGCCTGCGCCTCGTTGAAGCCGACGCGAATGGCGTGCAGGATTTTCAGGCTTTCAAGCAGCAGCGACTCAGCCGCCGCGAAATCGCCCTGAATGAACCTGATTTCTCCGCGTGATTCAATCGTGCTGGCTTCGACGAGCAGCGCCTCGCAGGCGTGCGCTTCGGCCTGCGCCTGAACGAGTGATTCTTCAGCGCGCTGCAACTCGCCCAGGCGCAGCAGGCTGTAACCGAGATTGGAGCGGGCATTGGCAATCAGGCGCGGCTGGCGCGCCCGTTCAAGCAGCGGGACGGCCTGTTCGAGCAGTTCGACGCTTTCGCGCCATTGTCCCTGGAGGGCCGGGCCGATGGCCTGATTGATATTGAGGCTGCCGTGCAGCAGCGGCGCAGCGTCAGCAGGCAGCAGACGGCGCGCCTGCTCAAAAGCCTGGCGCGCTCCGGCCTGATTGCTTTCGGTCAGATAAACCAGCCCGATGCCGTTGAGCGCCTGACCCTGAATCAGTTCATTACCGGCGCGCTGCGCGAGCTTTCGCGCTTCAGCATAATGCCCGCTGGCAAAATGCGTTTCGCCAAGCCGCCGGTACAGATGACCAAGCAGCAGGTGACACGCGCCGCCTGCCGCGTCATCGCCGCACTCTTCGGCCAGCGCGAGCGCCTGCCGGGCATAAGAGAGCGCCTGCGGAATTTCGACCGTGCCGCCATAAGCCGCCCCCAGACGCAGACAGACCTGACTTTGCAAAGCCGCTGACAACCTGGCCCGCGCTTCAGCCTGTTCATAAACGCTCACGGCTTTGACGGCTTCAGTAAACTGCGCCAGGCTTTCGTTCGCTTCGGCCAGCAGGCAGCGCACTGTCGCTTCCTCATCCGGTCGCAGGCGCGGCAGGGCAAGCGCCGCTTCGCAGCACGCCACCGCTTCTTCGTACAAAAACCGGCGCAGCGCCAGACGGGCCTGACTGATTAAACGGCTGACGCTCTGCGCCCGCGCTCCGGGTAATGACGCCCGGTCATCCGCAGATTTCAGGGATGTGTCCGACATTTTCTTTCGCGCCTCCGGATCGTTACTGCGCACTGCCACCAGACACGGGCATCACCGGATTAACCGGGCGGCATCACCGTAGTGATGAAATTCATTCAGCGGGCAGGCTGCCTGTTCACTGAAAGACGCAAACTGCGCGGGTTTCCATGACAACCTGGTTCGCACCTGCGGCAACACAGTTATCAGCGGCGCGACTGATTCGGCCCTGATTCTGCGGAAACAGAGTGATTGGTCATTTCCTGTACCTGATTACTGGTGTCTCGCGGTGAATGATCGGGCGGGCATCAGAAGGCAATGAAGGCAGGAATCCATCAGATCATGAAACACATTCTTGCGAGACTGTTGTGCGTGCTGCTGCTGCTGCCGACCATCACTGCGGCGGGGCGCACCGAAATCCTGATGTCGAGCAGCACCGGCAATGGTTCGGCTCGTCGCAAAGTCGCGGCTGACCTTGACGCCCGCCTGGCCGGACTGAAGGGAGCAGAAGCCTGGCAGAATGTTCCGGTCATCATCAGTCCTGTTTCGGCGGCGGCGCGCAAGGCTGTCACCGGCAAAGTGAAAAGTCTCGGCGGCAGCGTCCGGCGCACCTATAAATCATTCGATCTGATCAGCGCCGAACTGCCGCTTATTCGCATTCGTGATCTCGAAGCCGACGCCAGCGTTAATTACATCGCGCCTGACCGCGCGCTGCGCCCTGCCGGGCTGATTGAAACCACGACCGGCACAGATCAGGTGCGCGGCGTCATCAATGGCTCGACGCTCGATGGCAGCGGCATCGGCATTGCCGTCATTGACAGCGGCGTCTATGTCGGCCACTCGGCTTTTATCAGAAACAAGGGAACGAACGTGACGGTGAGCCGTGATTTCACGGGTGCGGGCATTCTCAGCGAGGACATTTACGGGCACGGCAGCCACGTCGCCACACTGCTTGGTGGCAGCACCGATTTTGCCGGAGGCGCTTACAGCGGCATCGCGCCCGGCGCAAACCTGCTCAACCTGCGCGTGCTGGACGACAACGGCCAAGGCACGGCAGACAATGTCATCGCCGCGATTGACTGGTGCATCGTCAATAAAATCACCTGGAACATTCGCGTCATCAATCTGAGCCTCGGCACCCTGCCGGTTGACAGTTACCGCGATGACCCGCTTTGTCTGGCGGTGCGACGCGCGCACGCAGCGGGCATCGTGGTCGTCTGTGCGGCGGGCAATCTGGGTAAGGACGCGGCAGGCCATAAAATTTACGGCGGCATTCAGTCGCCCGGCATTGATCCGTCGGTGCTGACGGTCGGAGCGTCCAACACGCTCGGCACAGCGCAGCGGTCTGATGATGTCATCACGACGTACAGTTCACGCGGGCCGACACGCGGCTTTTCAGTGGATGAGAGCGGAGTGCGGCATTACGACAACCTGATGAAGCCCGATCTGGTTGCGCCCGGCAATCGCCTGATTGCGGCGCAATCGGCAGGCCCCGTTTCAGGCGCGGTGCCGAATACGCTGATTCAGCTTTATCCCGATCTCGACACCGGCACGTCCACCGTGCGCACCAGTCGGACGATGTATCTGAGCGGCACCTCAATGTCAGCGCCGATTGTGGCCGGAGCCGCCGCGCTGATTCTGCAGGCGAGTCCCACGCTGACGCCGAATCTGGTCAGGGCGATTCTGATGTACACCGCGCAGCCGCTTCAGGGCTTCAACACGCTGGAGCAGGGCGCGGGGCTGCTCAACGTTGAGGGTGCAATTCGCGTGGCCCGGCTGATCAGAGCCAATCCGCAGTTGCTCACCAATGGCAGCCCGCTGCTCACGAGTGCGCTGCCGAAATCACAGATGAGCCTGATTGCGGGTGAAAGCTGCTGGTGGGGACAGGGCGTAATTGCGAGCTTCTGTTTTCTTTACGGCAGCCGACTGATGACGTACTGGCAGGGCATGTATGCGCCGGGCGTGCTGCTCGCCGATGCGGTTTACGTCAGCAGCGGCGGGATCAAACAGACGCCCGGCCTGGTTGCAGGCGGCGTTTCCAACAGCCAGGGAGCCGTCCTCAACAACGGCACCGTCATGGCTGACGGCTCGCTGCTCGTCAGCGGCATCGTGATGGCCGACGGCATTTCAATCGCCAGCGGCATTGTGATGGCCGACGGCATTGTCATGGCCGATGGCATTGTGATGGCTGACGGGACATACCTGCCGGACGGAATGATCAATCCGAGCACCACATTTCGCGGTGATGACACTCCGGCCATGCAGCCCGTCCCGATTCCCTGACCTGAATCAATGACGCGGCGACCTGCGTCAGCTTTCAAGCCTGGCATCCATCGTGATCGTGGCATTCAGCAGGCGCGACACCGGGCATCCGGCTTTGGCATTACTGGCTGCCGTCTCAAAAGCCTGCTGAGTTGCGCCGGGAATTTTTGCCGTCACTTCAAGGTGAACTGAGGTGATGGTAAATCCGGCGTCTGTTTTCTCAAGCCTGACGGTCGCTGTCGTGCTGATGCTTTCCGCCGTCAGCCCGGCATTGCCCAGTTGTCCCGAAAGAGCCATCGAAAAACAGCCCGCGTGCGCCGCCGCAATCAGTTCTTCAGGATTGGTGCCCCGGCCATCCTCAAAGCGGGTGCTGAATGAATACTGAGTCTCAGAAAGAACTCCGCTTTCAGTCGAGATCGTTCCCCGTCCGCCTTTCAGATCACCCTTCCAGACTGCTGAAGCTTTACGTTTCATCATTTCCTCCTCATTGTTGATGCAGGGGAGTGAAAAACCCGGAGAGTGGCGATTCATTCAGACTGGCGGCGACCGATCAGCACCGCGTCGCTGACCGTCAGCCCGCGTTCCAGAGCCAGTTGCCTGCCGTCGCGCGACCAGGCAAAGCGAAAAATCTGATCGGTTGTGAACCGGGTCAGTTGAACCGGCGCGCTGCCATCCGGTGCGCTGCGCCACAGGTTGGACACGCCCTGCCGCGTGATAATGTAACTGAGCGCGCGGCTGTCCGGCGTCCAGCGCACCAGGGCGTAAGCGGGGAATGATGGCAGGTTGACGACCGACATTTCGCCGCCGTCGAAAGGCAGGACGGCGAGCCTGGATTTGAAATCCGGCTCGTCCTGATAAAAGCAGGCGATCCACTTTCCGTCAGGCGAGACGACCGGGCGAAAAGTTGTCTTCTCAGTCAGGCGCACCGGCTCGCCGCCGTCAATTGACACTTTCCACAAGACTGACCGGTCATTGCTGTAGGACGAATAAACCACCCATCTGCCGTCCGGCGAAAGCGAGGGCGCAGAGTCGCCTTTGCCGTGAGTCAGTTGCTGCGCGTTGCTGCCGTCAATGTCCATGCGCCAGATGGCGCGGGTTCCGCCGCGATCCGAGACAAACACGACATAACGCCCGTCGCCGGTCACGACCGGAAGCAGGTCAGTCTGTTTGTCGCGCGTCAGTTGCTGCTGTCTGCCATCGGCGCGGGTGATCCACAAATCCAGATTACCGCTCGCGTGCGAGGCCCAGACCAGACGCCCGTCCGGCGTCCAGTCCAGCCCGCACAGTTCACTGTAATTGTCACCGAAGCCGGATTGAATCTGTGTCGCGTGATCAGTGTCAGCCCCCGCGCCATCAGCCGACCCGATCCAGAGGCGCGAAATGCGGGCGACCTGGCGCGTGACGATGGCTGCCGAATTCGCCGAGACGCTGGCGTCTTCATAACTCGACAGGTCATTGGTGAGTTGTCGCACTTCACCCTGCGGAAACGTCAGCAGCCAGAGCGGGTCGCCGTAAACGGCTGAACTGCTGCGCCAGGCATTGAAAACCAGGCCGCTGCCGTCACCGAGCCACGCAAGCTGCCCGACATCAGACCAGGACTGACTGCCGACAGGCTGCGCCGCTCCGTCCTCAGGACTGACCGCGAGGATTTGCTGCGACGCCTCGCCACTGATGCCATGACCCGCCGCGCAGGCAATCAGCCTGCCGTCGGGTGACCACGCCGGGCCGTTGAGCGAAATGACCTCCGGCCTTTTGCGCGTCAGCAGCCGACGCTCGTCGCTGCCGTCAAGCCGGGCGAGCATCAGGGAGCTTTCTCTTTGCGCCGGATACCTGCGCACAAAAGCCGCGTACTGCCCGTTGGGCGAAAACGTGGCCGGGCTGTCGAGTCCTGAAAGCAGCTTTTTCGGTGCCCCCCCGATCACGGGAACCTGGTACAGATCGCCCGCCGCCTGGCCGTTTTGCCGGGCGACGTAATAAATGAAAGTGTCATCCGGCGAGAAAGTCACGCCCTGATAACTCACTTCTGACGGCGCGATGACTGTGGCCTGGCTGGTGGTCGTGACCTGTCTGATAAGCAGGCTTTGCTGATCGCCGGAACTTTCGACATAAGCCACGTACTTGCCGTCGTGCGAAACTGCCGCTCGCGGAACCTGCCCGGAGGTCGTCAGCTTCGAGAAGCCGAACTGCTCAAAGACCCGGCTGGCCTGCGTGCCTGACCGTCGGGAAGCAATAAAAAATGCCGCGCCGAGAATCAGCAGACCAGCGAGAATCAGCGCCGAAAGTCGCAGGATTTTTTTTGCGGGCAGCGTGTCGGGCGCGGCTGGCACCTGCTCTGCCGGAACTGACTCAATGGCCGGTGCAGTTTCAGCGTGACCGTTGGCGAGGGCTGCGCCGTTTGATGAGCCATTGACCGGCGGATTAATTATCGCGGCGCCGTTGCCCGGCCCGGCAGCGTTGTCCGGCGGCTCAAGCTGCACCGGCGCGGCGAAGCGGTAACCGCGTTTCGGAATCGTTTCAATCCATTCGCCGTCACCGAGCGCCTTTCGGATCTGCGAAATATTCTGCGTCAGATTGCTCTCTTCGACCCAGGTGTCGGGCCAGAGCGCCTGCATCAATTCTTCCTTGCTCAGCACCCGCCCGCTGTTTTCCACCAGGAGCAGCAGCGTTTCAAGCACCCTGGGCGAAAGTGGAACAACCCTGCCGTCGCGCACGAGCAGCCGCGCATCCGCATCCAGCAGAAAAGGGTCGAATCTGTACAAGTGACTGGTCCGGCACTGCATATCGTTCAGGTTAAGCATTTTCAGAAAAGGCTTGCAAGTCGCTTGTAACTCACTCAGCCAATTTTTGAGCCTTCCTTCAGGACTTTTCGGAGTGCGTCTTTTTATATGCCTCACCAGACCGGAAATCAATCTGGCAACGAAAGCTGCAACACCGATCCGCTGACCTGATCTGAGTTTTTCCGGTCGTTTGCCGGGATGAAAAGATGCCACACAACCGGGCGGCTGGCGCGTTCAGCCGCTCCATCTTTTCAATTCGCAGGAGGAAACAATGAAGCCGTATGTATTAATTTTCATCGCGCTGTGGCTGCTCTGCCACCTGTTCCAGCCGACCGTACAGGCGCAGACGATTAATGGTTCGATTTCCGGCAGCGTCACCGATCAGAACGGCGCGGCGATTGCCGGAGCCAGAATCACCGCCACCAGCAAAGCGACCGGCGCGACCCGCGAAACGACCACCAATGAAGAGGGCCTTTACCGTCTGACCGGCCTGCCCATTGGCGCTTACTCGGTCAAAGTCGGGATGGCCGGATTTCAGCCGCAGCTTAACGAGCGCGTGGATGTGAGTGTCGCGGTTGACACTGCCGCCAGCTTCACGCTTAAAACCGGGCCGGTCGAAGAGATCGTCACCGTCACCGAATCAGCCGCGCTGCTTGAAACCACGCAAAGTCAGGTCACAAAAGTAGTGGGCGAAGAAAAAATTCTCGAACTGCCCGGACGCAATAACCTGAACGGCCTCGCGCTGCTCAATCCCGGGGTGCTGCCCAATCAGAACGGGCGACCCGGCTCAGGCTTTGCCGTCAATGGCAACCGGACGCGCTCGAACAACTTCACGATGGACGGCGCGAACAATAACGATCAGTCGCTTTCGATTCCGCGCCAGACGCTGCCGCCTGAAGCCATCGGCGAATTTCAGATGATTACCAACACCTTCGCCGCCGAGTTCGGGCGCAACTCCGGCGCATTCGTCAACGTGATCACACGTTCAGGGACGAATGAATTTCACGGCATCGCGCATTACACCTGGACGGGCAACGGACTGAACGCGCTGACCACGAGCGAAGAACGTATTTACAAGGCACAGCGCGCCGCCGGGCTGTCGGACAAGGCAGCCTTGCGCGCGGCCCGCAGCGTCACCGTGCAGAATCTGTGGGGCGGCACGCTCGGCGGCCCGATCAAAAAGGATCACACGCACTTTTTCACGAGCTTCGACGCGGCGCCCTTCCGCACGACGGTCAGCAGCGTTTCGCGCGTGGCCATCACGCAGCAGGGCGTGGATAACCTGAAAGCGAATGCCGCCCGCTTTGCGCCCGGTGCGCTCGATTACCTGCTGCAAAACTTTCCGGTCGCCAACGACCCGACGCCGCAGGGTTCAGTCAGCATCACCGATCCGGCAAGCGGCGCGACGATCACCTCAGTGCCTTTTCAGCGTTTCAACCGCACGCTCAATTCAGGGCTGGCTTACGGCACTGACTTCTGGCGTTATCTGGCTAAAATCACGACGCGCATCAACAGCAAAGACAATCTTTCGTTCCGTTACCTGATTGACAATTTCGACAACCCGGGCGCGCCGACGAGCCTGCCCGGCCAGGAGATCGGCCAGACGACGCGCAATCAGTCGTTCACGATCAATGACGTGTATGCCATCACGGCGAAACTCGTGAACGAATCGCGCCTGACATACAGCCGCCGCAACATCAACTTCCCTGAAAATCTGGGAACGGCTTTCAGCGTCGGCGGCACGGGCGGCGCGTTCACTCTGGGCAATGCGAACTTTCCGCAATTCCGCGTGGACAATTCTTATGAACTGACCGACAACGTGTCATACATTACCGGCAATCACACGCTGAAGTTCGGCGTCAATGCGCTGCGTTATGACCTGAACAGCTTCTTTGCGCCGAACCTGCGCGGCACGATCAGCTATCCGAGTTTGTCGGCGCTGCTCTTTGATCGCAATGCGTCGTATTCGCAGTACGCGGGCACGGGTTCGGTTCCGGCGCGGACTTATGAAACCGGCGTCTTTGCGCAGGACGACTGGCGGGTGAACCCGGCCCTGACGCTGAATCTGGGGCTGCGGTATGAATACGTCACGACACCGTTCGGATTTTTCTCGAACGCGAAATCTGACGTGAACAACTTCGGGCCGCGCCTGGGCCTGGCGTGGAATCCGAAGAATTTCAGTGACGGTCGTTTCGTGCTGCGCGCGGGATTTGCCATGAGCTACGATCAGGTCTTTCAGAACATCCTGCTCAACACGGCGCGCAACTATCCGCGCGGCGTCAATCTGACAACGGGGCCGGTCAGCGGCGCGCGACCTTATGGCGGCCTGCCGCCTGCGCCCGCGCCCGCAGAGTTTGTGCGGCGGGGCGGCGATCCGAATCTGCTGCCGCTCAGGCTCTTTTCACCGAACAAGCGCATTGATCAGCCGATGTCGCGGCAATGGACGCTCGGCGTGCAGTATCAACTGGCGCGTGATTATGTCGTCAAGCTTGATTACATCGGCACGCAGGGCAGCAACCTGGTGCGCGAGTTCGAGCAGAACATCGGCTTCAATGCGCCGCTCGGCAACGGACAGCGCAAGGATCCGACAAAAGGTTCGATTCTGGTGGGCGACGGTTACGCTGATTCAATCTATCACGCGGGCCAGTTGACGGTTGAGAAGCGGCTGAGCAAAACCCGCTTCGGAGATTTCACCTTCAACGCCAATTACACCTGGAGCGCCTTTATCAGCGACAGCGATGACGTGCTGGGCGGTCAGGCCAATCGCACGCTGCCCGCCGACCCGCGCAATCCGAAACTGGATCGCGCGCGTTCAGGCTTCGATCAGCCGCATCGCTTTGTGCTGAGCGGCGTCTGGATCGTGCCGGAGCTTTTCGCCAGCCATAATGTGATGAATCGCCTGCTCAGTGGCTGGGAGCTGAGCGCCATCACGACGCTGGCCTCCGGCACGCCTTATACGGTTCTCAATGCCAACAACGCGCTCGGCATTCTGCCCGGTCAGGTTTCAACCATCACCGATTCGCAGCGCGTTTCGATCAATCCGGGCGGGCAGTTTCCGCTCGTGACCGGCGTCCGGGCTGACGGCGCGCTCATCAATCCGAACGCTTATTTCATCGCCAATCGCGTCAATTCGGGCGTGGTCGGCACGCTCGGCGCAAACACGCTGCGCACGGGCGGCATCGCCAACACCGATCTGTCGTTCGTCAAAAATCTCAGGACGTTCAGCGAGAACCAGCGGCTGCAACTGCGCTGGGAAATGACGGACATTTTCAATCGCCGGAACTTCACCGTCATTCCGGCGAACGTGGCGAGCGACAACACGAACCCTGATCTGTTCCTCAACCTGGGGCAGACCAGTGTGCCAGGACGCACGATGCTCTTTACGCTGCGTTACTTCTTTTAAGCGTATGTCCGGGAATCAGCTCAGCAGGTCGCTCCTGCGGAACTGAAGGCCACAGGCCGATTCCCCGACAGGCTGTAAGCTCAAAGGCAGGACTGCCCGCGTGAAGCAGGCAGTCCTGCGCCGAAAGGAATCTCACCATGTTTGATCAGGCAATTGCACAAACGGCAGGGCGCGCCACCAGGCTCGACCTCACACACGCGCTGCTGACGATTCTCTCCGCCGGTCTTGTCGCCGGGGCGATGGACATCACGGCAGCCTGTATTCACGGCGTCGTGCGCGGCGGCACGCCGATGCGCGTGCTGCAATCGGTGGCGGGCGGGCTGCTGGGCCGCGACACGTTTCAGGGCGGGCTGAAAACGGCGGCGCTTGGTCTGGCGCTGCACTTCTTTATTGCGACCACGTGGGCGGCGGTCTATTACGCGGCGAGTTTGAAATTGCCCGTGCTCGTGCGGCAGGCTGTGCCCTGCGGTTTGTTCTACGGCGTGCTGGTGTATCTGGTGATGTACACAATCGTGCTGCCGCTTTCGGCCCTGAACTTCAGGTTCCTCAGTCTGTCCGCGTCCGTCATTCTGACGGGCGTGCTGATTCATCTGTGCTGCGTGGGCCTGCCGATTGCGCTGACGATACGCTGGCGCACGAGGTAACGATTCAGTCATGGACTCTCAATGGAAAGGAATTAAATGATCAATAGTGCTACCGAGCGTTCGCTCATTCGCTGGCTTCACATCATCCTCGGCATTCCGATAGTCGGTTACATTTATAGTCCGTTTGAAAAAATTCCCGATTACGCCCCCGCTGTTCGGTTTGTCTTCCTTCCTGTCATTGTCCTTTCAGGATTGTGGATGTGGAAAGGCCATGTCATTCGACGATATATCTCGAAAAGATCGGCCTGACGCAGCGGTACTAAATCAGATTTCAGATCAGGGTGCGGCACAACCAGTGTTGCGCGATTTGCCAGAATCGCGCGGCTTACATCACGGGCCGGTGGCGAGTGCCGCGCGATTCTGGCAAATCGCGCCACACTGTTGCTCCGTATCCTGATCTGAGATCCTATCAAAGGGCTGCCCCAGCCCCGGAGGCAGATGATGCACGGCATCGGAGAATCCAGCCGCCCGATCATGATCGCCACGTTCTTCGGACTCACCGGCACTGCGGTCGCAATGTGTTCTGCCGGCCTTGCGGTCTTCCTGATCGGAATCTGGCGCGCGAAAAATGAGATCGCCAGGGCGCGCGGGCTGGACAGGCTCGTGGCCCTCGGCAATGTGTGTTTCGCGCTTCCGCTGGCGGTCTTTGGTGCGCTGCATCTCTTCGGCCCGCAATTTGTCAGGGAGATCGTGCCGCCGTATCTGCCCTGGCGGATGTTCTGGGTTTATTTCGTTGGCGGCGCGCTGATCGCCGCGTCCCTGAGCATCGCCACTGACATCGAGGTACGCTGGAGCGGACTGCTGTTCGGCGTCATGATGTTTCTGTTTGTCGCGCTGATTCATCTGCCGGGCGCGCTGCGCACGCACGACAGAATTATCTGGATCATCGTTCTCCGCGAAATGTCATTCGGCGGTGGCGGCTGGCTGCTGGCGGGTAAGGCGCTGGACGGATGGCGCAGGCGCGCGCTGATGACGGTGGGGCGAGCCTTTGTCACGATGGCCCTGATCGTTTTTGGCATCGAGCACTTTGTGTACGCGACGGGGCTGCCCGGCGTCCCGCTCAAAAAAGAGATGCCCGCGTGGATTCCGGGGCGCGTGCTGATTGATTACGTGACGGGCGCAGCGCTGCTCGTGGCCGGAGCAAGTATTCTGCTCAGCCGGAAAACGCGGACGGTGGCAACCTGTGTCGGCGGCTGGCTTGTGCTGCTGGTCATCGTCATCTATGGCCCTGTCCTGATTGCGGCGCTCTCTGAACCGGGTATCGGAGTCCAGGTGGAAGGAATCAACTACTTCGCCGACACGCTGCTGTTTGCCGGAACCATCCTCGCGCTGGCGCAGGCGACGCCGCGCTCCGATGTGGCAAGTCCTGAGAGTCTGCCTCGCTCGAACGAGGGTTTTGAATCAGCCGCTGCCTGGCTGAAGGACAAATCTGACGAGAGGAGGAAACGATGAAAACAATCCTGGCCGGATGGTCATTGATTCTGCTCTGCTTTTCGCTGGGGAGCGCGCTGGGCGGCGGGCTGTTTGAATCCTTCGTCCTGACGCCCATCTGGCGCGCTGCTCCGCCCGCATCATTTGCCATCATTCAGCGTGAAACCGGGGTGCCGCTGCAACGATTCTGGATTCCGGTTCATGCGGCCATCACGGTCTTTATGATTGCGGCGCTGATTCTGACCTGGGGCGATCTGACGGTGCGGCGACTGCTGCTGACGGCGCTGACCTCTTATGTCGTGATGCGCGTCTGGAGCGGTTTGTACTTCATCCCGGAGATGCTCGCCTTTCAGAAAATTCCGCCTGATTCGCCGCCTTCAGCGGAACTCACGGCCAGAGTGGCAAAGTGGACATACCGGACGTGGTTCAGAGAACCGCTCGACGTTGTGTCATTTCTCTGCTCGCTGCTGGCGCTGTACTGGCTGCACAGGCCATAGCTCAGGCGCGGCGGCGAAAAGAAAATCCTGAGAACGGTGGCCTGATAATTGCCGTTGCAGAAGATGCCAGTTTTATTACGGACGCGCAGATGCGCGCAGCCCTTTGCCGTGAACGATGACAGGCAATGTTCGGACACTCTACAAATCGCTGGCCTGGGGCGCGGGCCGGAACACCTCCGGGGCATGGATGGCGGCGTTTATTTCTGCGCCTGCCGATTCTGCTTTATCACCTCGGACTGGGCTGGCTGCTCGGTCACAGGTTTCTGCTGCTTCATCATCTCGGACGCAAAAGCGGCCTCTGGCGGGAGACTGTGCTGGAAGTCGTTCGCTATGACAAGCCGGACAATACTTACTTCGTCGCTTCAGGCTGGGGCGAGGCGTCGCAGTGGTACAACAACATTCTGCGGCATCCGGCAGTCGAAATCGAATCGGGCGGCAGGCGAATGAACGCAACAGCGCGGCGAGTGTCGCAGGCGGAGGCTGAAGCTGAGTTTCGTCATTATGCCGCGCGGCATCCGCTGGCCTTTCGCGGGCTGGCCGAATTTATGACGGGTCAGCAGGTGAGCGGAACGAGCGCGGATTTCAGGCGGCTGGCCGAACGAATCCCGGTCATCGCCCTGCAGGTAAAAAGTAAATCGTGATGCTGAGTCTCAAACTGTTTCTGCTGATGATTGCTCTGACCGGACTGGCAGGCGCTGAGAACAGGCAGACGCAGACCGAACAAAGATATGAAAACCTGAACAGCCCGGTTGAACTGCTGGCGTCTTATTACAACGCCATCAACCGCCGTGAATACGAGCGCGCGTGGCAATACTGGGAAACGCCGCCCGGCACCTTTGCAGAGTTCAGGCGCGGCTATGCCGATACCGTGAGCGTGCAACTGATCGTGCAGCCGCCAACCGTCATTCACGGCGCGGCGGGAAGTTTGTATGTCGAAGTTCCGACTGTGCTGGTTGCGCGCGAACGCGACGGCAGCGAGCATCTTTATGCGGGCTGTTATGTCGCGCGCAGGTCGAACCTGCGTGCGCCGGATCAGATCGGGCAGGCCTGGCGAATTTACAAGGCACATCTGAAACCTGCCGTCAGAACCGCCACGATTTCGCAACTGCTCGCGCAGGCCTGCGGTCATTGAGTCGGCGCTGAATGGAACCTGCCTGTTCGTGCGAATCATCCAGGCACCGCGCTGAACGCTTCAGTCAGCCCCGTTTCTGTTTTCAGCCCGACAGCCCTGCGAACTGCGATCCGGCAATAAAGGCAAAAGCCAGGAAATTAATAACTGATTCGGGCGCACTCCTGAACACTTTGTCCGTCATTCAGCTTACCAGTGCAGATCAGCATCAGCACGGTCGAAACTCATCCGGGACTCGAAGTCGCCGGGCTGTCTGAAACCAGGTCACATTCATCAGTCGGAAGGAGGCTCAATGCAAAAGATCAATACATTTCTGTGGTTCAATGACAATGCCGAAGAGGCGGCGAACTTTTATGTCTCGTTGTTCAGAAATTCAAGGATCGTCAGCGTCACGCGCAACGGCGAAGTCGGGCCTGGCCCCGCAGGCCAGGCTCTGATCGTGGTCTTCGAACTTGACGGACAGCAGTTTTATGCGCTCAACGGCGGCCCGCAATTCAAATTCACCGAAGCCATTTCGCTTTACGTCAACTGCAACTCGCAGCAGGAAATTGATGAACTGTGGGAAAAGTTGTCAGCCGACGGAGAGCAGGGCCGCTGCGGCTGGCTGAAGGATAAATACGGTTTGTCCTGGCAGATTGTCCCCGCAACTCTGGGCGAAATCATGCAGGGCCGGGATGGCGCCAGAACCGGGCGCGTGATGAGCGCGCTGATGCAAATGGACAAGCTCGATATTGCGACATTGAAGGCGGCTTCTGAAGCGTAACAACACTCACTGACAACGGACTCTGACCGGGTCGCGCAACGACAGCCCAATGACCTGAGTTGCACGACTCACGGGAAATATTCACCAGTGGCGCGAGTTGAAACTGCGCCCGTCAGGCTGGAGGAAAAATGTATGCAGGCCATCATTCAAACGGCTCCGAACACACAAAAATCTCTTTGGGCGGGACGCATCATCAGCGGGTTGCCGACGCTGTTCCTGCTCCTCGATGGCGCGATGAAACTGGCGAAGCCCGGCTTTGTCATTGAAGGGACAGTGCGCCTCGGTTACGCCGAGAGCGTCATCGTTCCGCTGGGCATTGTCCTGACTGTCTGCACGATTCTGTATGCGATTCCGCGCACGGCAGTCCTCGGCGCGATTCTGCTGACAGGCTATCTGGGCGGGGCCGTCGCCACGCATGTGCGCGCGGGCGAAGGCTGGTTTTCGATTCTGTTTCCGGTCGTTTTCGGAATTCTGCTGTGGGGCGGCCTGTACCTGCGCGATGAACGATTGCGCGCACTTCTTCCGCTGCGGGAATAAAGTCCGGCAGCATTCCATTGAGATAAAACAGCGACGAGCGCCGTGTGACCTCACACGGCGCTCGTCATTTGTCGGCGGCCTTCAGACTTCCTTCTCCGTTAACCTGATCATCGTGGCCTGCATCATTGCGATTTGCCGTCTGGCCTCGCCTGCCATCGCCCAGACCTCGCCCGCACAGACGGTCAGCGTGCGACCGGGTTTGATGACGCGCCCTGTCGCGATGAATTTCTCGCCGCGCGCCGACGCCAGCAGGTTCAGCTTGTATTCCACTGTGAGCACCTGCGCCCCCGACGGCATCAGGCTGAAGGCTGCGAATCCGCAGGCTGAATCCACGATGGTTGTGATGATGCCCGCGTGCAAATAGCCGTGCTGCTGCGTGAGGTCTGCGCTGAAAGCCAGACCGATCTCCACCTGGCCCGGCGCTACGCTGAGCAGCGATGCGCCAATCGTTTCCATCACGCGCTGGCTGGCGAAGCCTCGTTCAACGTCTGCCTGATAGTTCGGATTCAATGGTTCATATTTCTGCATTCTGAACTCACTTTCCCTGGGTTAACCCGACAATCCCCCGGCGTCACCAGGCGGAGACGCCAGCCTTTTGGATTTTGCGTTTTCCGCGTCCCGCCTTCTCATCCTCAGCCAGTGATCTGCCGACAGACTGCCTGGCCCGAGCAAGGCGAGCGTCAGCAGTCCGGCCAGGTAAAGCAGATTCATTTCATAGCCGACGGGGCCAAATTCCGCGCCTGTGGCAGTCACGGCTTTGAGCCGGACTGACGAAAAACCATATTGTAAGTGAACGGTGTAAAGCGCGGTCAGCATCACGATTGCCAGGGGAAGACTGAGCGGGACGACGAAGGCGCCGACCATCAGGCTCAGCCCGCCGATCAATTCCAGCAGCGAGGTCGCCCAGGCCATCAGCCAGGGCTGAGGGACTCCAAGGGCTGTCAGAATCACGGCGAAGCCTGCGGGGCCGCGACTGAGTTTCGCGTACCCGTGCGCCGCAAAGCCAAACCCGATCATCAACCGCAGCGGTAAAAGCGCCCAGCTTCGCTCTGCAATTTTCGTTTGCATCTCAGCCTCCCGAACGTCGGCGGTTTTCGTTTCCCCGGACTGGCAAAACGCGGCTCACGCGCCGCCTTCAGCGTGCCCGGACATCGAGGCACATCAGATCCAGGGTCTCAACGCAGCGCGCGCCGATCCCTTCGTAAAACCGCCGTGCCAGTGCGTTGCGCCGGTCAACCGTCCATACAAGCTGCTTCGCCCCGCAGTCACACGCCACCTTCCGCGCCTCGTTCATCAACGCAGCGCCGATCCCCTGCCCTCTCGCCGACTCCGTCACGTACAGATCAACCACGAACAACAGGCGACAGGCCTCGTCCGTGTCGTAGCCAGGGTGATGCAGCAGAAAACCGACGACGACACCTGAAACCTCAGCGACGATCCCCCGAAACGCCGGGTCAGCGCCGAATCCGTCGCGCTCAAGGGTTTCTGCGTCAAGCCGCAGGTCAGTCGTGTCACCGAGGTCATGCATATATCGAGCGAACTCTTCGATGAGCGCCGCCATTGCAGGAACGTCGTCACGACCTGCATCCCGGATGAAGACTTCAGCGGATGTCGTCATTTCGATTCTCCGGATGCGGGAGTAATCTGCGTCCCCTGCGCAGTCACGAGACGCCAGTGCTCACCCTCGCTGACGAATACATGTGTGTACCGGCTGTCGGCACCGAACGACTGCCCGGCGAACGCGCCCCGCATCCTGGTTCGGCCCGTAATGACGGCTGTCACGCCGTAACGGCGCACGCGGCACTCGATGCATTTGATCTCATCAAATCGCAACAACCCCGCCCTGACCGCTTCAAGCAGCGCGGCCTTTGAAACTTCCGAGCCGGTCATCACATCAATCAGAAGGAAGTCATTCGCCAGAAGCTCATCCAGCCGATCAGCGTCAGCTTCGATGAGCGCCGTGAAAAACGCCTGTTCCACTGCTTCGGGATTCTGTCTGCTCATATCTCGTGCTTTGTTCGTTGATGATACGGCGAAGCTCTCGCCGCAGAAAGAAGCAGCCGCAGGGAATGAGTGACGAATGACAGGCAAATGAAGCCTGCCACTCGTCACTCACCGCAGCCGCTAAAAGGTCAGCTTGAGCGCAAGCTGCGTGTTGCGGTGCTGCTCGACATTGTTGATGTTGTCGGAGAGTCCGCCGCGCGTCACCTGCACCGTGTTGCTGGTGTTACCGGCAATGTTGTTCGTGCCGCCAGCCACGAACAGGTTGGGATGATTGAAGAGATTGAAGAATTCAGCGCGGAATTGCAGCTTCGCCGTCTCGGTGATTTTGAAGTTGCGGAAGAAACTGAGATTCCACGTCTGAAGACCCGGCGCGCGGAACGTATTGCGTCCGAGCGTGTCAGTGAACGGGCCGTTGACTGACGGCGTGTGAGCCAGCCCCGTCAGATCAAGGAAATCGAAAGTCCCGCCCGTGCCGTTCACCGGGCGCGGCGAATCGAGCGTCTGACCGAGCGGCCCCACCACGCGCGGGCGGATCGCCTGCGACCCGTCGTTGTCGGGCTGGCCGGTGTCGAAAACCGTAAACGGCAGGCCCGTGCGGAAGCTCACCACACCGTTTGTCGCCCAGCCGTCAAGCAGCCACTTCAGCGAGCGGTTGCCGAGGCCGCGTGCAAACGGAATGTCCCAGTTGAAACTGGCGACGAAACGATGCCGCACATCGAAATCAGCATTGCCCTTGTCTCCTGACGGATTGAAGGCATCCTGAAATCCGAGCAGGCCCTGCCCGACGCGCGAGAGCAGACTGGAATCGCCGAAGGTGGACGATTCGTTGTCAATCGCGTGCGCGTAAGTGTAAGCCGCCGTGAACTGCAACCCCGCGCTTTTGATGTAACGGCTGTCGGCGCGCAGTTGCAGCGAGTGATAGTTTGAATGGCCGTCATTGCTGCGGAAGTTGATGTTGCTGATGTTCGGATTCAGACGCCCGCTGTGACCGAGCAGCACGCCGCTGCCGCGCCGGTTGATGTTATTGAGCGAATAAAGCTTGATCCCGTTCGATCCGGCATAAGCGACCGAAGCGACGAAGCTGCTGGCAAATTCATGCTGCACGCTGGCGTTCCAGACGTTCGCATAAGCCGTCCGCAGATTCTGATCCAGCGCCCGCGCCGACGAGGTGAAGCTCTGACCCGACAGGCCGTTGAGCGCCGCGAACTGATCGAGACTGGCCGTAATCGGCGCGTTGGGATTGTTGCCCGAACCCACGATCAGCACGGCATAATTCGGCGGGTTCTGAATCACGTTGAAAAGCACGTTGCCAAAGTTGCGGTCATAAAAAATGCCGTAACCGGCGCGCAGCACCGTCTTCCCGTCGCCGCGCAGATCGTATGCCAGCCCGAAACGCGGCGCGAAATTGTTGTAATCCGGCTGATAGAACCGATCCTTCAGATCGCCGGTCTGACTTGTTGTCAGCGCGAACTGACCATTGGCGATCTGCTCCAGCCGGTTATTGCCGGCGCCGAGATAAAAGTTGGCGTCAAGATTCTTCTCGTTGTCAGGGCTGTGCAGGATGCCGAAGTATTCCCAGCGCAATCCGGCGTTGAGCGTCAGGCGCGGCCTGATCTTCCAGGTGTCTTCGGCAAACAGCGCCTCTTCGTTGTAATGAAAGTGGCGCGTGAAACTCGGCGCAGTGAACGGCGCGTTGAGCGTTTGTCCAGGCAGCCGACCGTGCGGGTCAACGGCGATTTCGAAATCCTGAATGTTGCCCCGGATGAAATCCTGCACCGTGCCGAAATCGGCGGTGGCGTTCTGGAAGGCCCCGAACGCGCGGTTGTCGCGGAGGTGAACATACTGCGCGCCGAATTTGAAATCGTGACTGCCGCGCTGCCAGCTCACTGACGTGTAGCCCTGATAAAGATTCTGCGGCCCGCCAAACGGAATCGCCGCGCCCAGCGTGCCAGCCGTTGCAAAGTAACCGGGCAGCACTGTGTCGCCGTCGGTCTGGCGGCTGATCACGTCGCTGATGAAGAAGCTCGGCGTGACCGGCGCGGTTCCGAGCGGCTGATCGTTCAGGATCCGGTTGTAAACGAAACGCGATTCCGTCACCACTTTCGGCGACCAGGTGTGAGTCAGTTGCAGGGTGAAATTCTGGTTGCGATTTTTGTTCGTGGTGTTGAAGCCCTGATATGGGCTGATGCTGTTTGAGCCGGTCAGGTCTTCTTCGCGTTCGTAAGCGTAACGGCCAAAGAGGGCGGTGCGTTCGCCGAAGTTGTGATCGAGGCGCAGCGTCCAGAGCGCGGTGTTCTGCGGCAAACCGGCCCCGGCATCGCGCGGCGCAACCGTTGTCACGCGACCAAAGAGCGGCGTGCTGGCAGGAATCGGCCTGCCGTTCGCATCAATCAGCGAGTTGAGGCCCAGATCGCCTGCCGTGATCGTCCGGCCAGTAATGGCTGGCGGCGTGAAGGTATTGAAGATGCTCCGGGTGGCTGTCGAAGTGAGCGCGAGCAGTTGCGGCGTCGGCACGAAAAAGCCCGTGTTGACGCTGCTGCGCACCTTCAGCCATTCAGCCGAGCCGAAAAAGAAGGTCTTGTCCCGGATCACCGGCCCGCCTGCTGAAAAGCCGAACTGGTTGCGATTGAAGAACTGCTTCTCAAATCCGTTCGCGTTGTTGAATGAATCGTTGGCCGCAAGCGCCGCGTTGCGGTTGAATTCATAGACCGAACCGTGAAACTGATTCGAGCCTGATCTGGTGACGACGTTGGCGACGAAGCCCGCGCCGCGCCCGAATTCAGCCGTGTAGTTGCTGGTCTGCACGCGGAACTCCTGAATTGCATCGAGCGGCACCTTCTGCCCCGGCGCGCTGGTAAACGTGTCGTTGTTCTCGCCGCCATCAAGCACGAAGTTGGCCGACTGTGAACGCTGGCCGTTGACGACGAAACCCGCGCCGCGCTGAAAACCGGTGCCGCGATCAGGCCCGTCAGTAGTGCCCGCCGAAAGCGTGATCAGGTCATAAGGATTCCGCGTGATCAGCGGCAGTTCAGTCACCTGACGCTGGTTGACGACATTCGAGAGTTGCGCGTTCTGCGTTTCGACGGCAACGCCGTCGTTGCTGGCCGAGATGTTGACCGTCTCGGTTGCCGAACCGGTGTTCAGTTGCGCGTCCGCACGCAGGTTCTGCGCGACCGCAAGCTGCGTGGTGATCTCGCGCGAGGTGAAGCCATCCGCCGTAATGCGAATCCGGTATTCGCCCGGCGGCAGATTGGAAATGTTGTATTCACCCGCATCATTGGTCGTCGTCGTGCGGGTGCGGCCAGTGGCAGGAGCCGTCAGCGTCACGGTCGCGCCCCTGATCGTCGCACCGGCCTGATCGGTCACTGTGCCGCTGATCGCGGCAGTAAATGATTGAGCGTTGATTGAAATGGTCAGTGACGCGATCAGCGCCAGAACCAGGACTGCGCCGAAGCATTGCCTCCGGCTTCGATTCAGGCTGTGATAAATCATCAGCTTCACTTTTACCTCCCTCAATTACAGGGTTGGATTTCAGACTTCGGGAAAATCCGAAGCCCCGTCAGCTCTCCGCTCGCGCGAAGATCGAACATCCCAGCCGTGCTGTCTGCGTGCGTCTGATTGCGCCGCAGTTGATTTTTCCTTCTCCTGTCTGATCTGATTGGTTGGGTCAGAAAAATTGCTGCCTCAATGGCCCTGAAAAAATGCGAAGCCTGTGACCACAACATCATCCCCCAGGCCACAGGCTTCGCGTCCCCTGCCTGCGGCAAATCAAAGCCGTCCCCAACCACCGGCAGGGGAATCCCTGAAAAGCTATTTACTGCTCGTTGTCTTCGTTATCTGTCCGGCTGCGTTTGCAGGCTGATCGGCCTGTTCATTTCAGCCAGACGTTTGATCTTCATATTCAGCGTCTGCACCTTCAGCCCCAGCAGGCGCGCGGCCCTGGTCTGATTGCCGGCAGTCTGTCGCAGGGCCGTTTCGATGATCGCGCGTTCGTAATCGTCCACGATGCGGAACAGATCAATGCCGTCAGCCGGAATTGCGCGCAGCATTCCGTGACGCACGCGGTCGGGCAACAGCGCCTCATCAATGCAGGGCGGCGGCTGGCTGGCAATCGCGCTTTCCAGCACCGATTCCAGTTCATCAATGTTTCGCTCCCACTGATATTCGACCAGCCTCTGCATGGCTTCGGGCGTGATCCGGCGCTCTTCCCTGCCCAGCCGCCGGGCGATCTGCGAAACAAGATGAACCGCCAGGTACGGAATGTCTTCGCCACGCTCGCGCAGCGGTTTGAGCGGAAAGCTCGATGAACGAAGCTGTTCGATCAAACCGTCAGCCCGGTGATTTCCGGCAGCGGGCGCTGACGAATCGGATTGCGTGGCAAAGACCAGCCGCTGCGAGAGCGCCCGGCCTGACCGCGCACGCCAGCGCTGCTCCTCGATGCAGGCGGCAAAGCGTTGCTGCAAAAGCGGCGGCAGTTCTGCCAGTTCGTTGATGTAGATGGTGCCGCGCTGCATTTTTTCGATCATCCCGCGCGGGCCGAAGAGCAGTTGATGCAGCGCGTCTTCGTTCAGCGCGTGAGCGTTGACGGCGCAGAAGGGAGCCTCGCGCTGTTCGCTCGCCTGATGCAGCGCGCGGGCGATCTGTTCCTGCCGCAAACCCCGCTCACCGACCAGCAGCGTCGGATGGAAGACGGTCGCCTGGACGCTGATGAAATCCTTCAACTCAGCGATGTGAGAACTGACGCCGATAAAGCAGTCGAACAGCGGCGCCCAGTCAGATGGCGCAGCTTCGGCCAGTTGCGATCTCGGCTGAATTTGCGAAAAGAGCGCAGTAGCTGCGGCTTCACTGTTCATCATCAGTCCTCCTTTTTGATCAATCGAACATCTCTCCCTGACTGAGCAGGCGCTCCAGTTTCGCCACGTCGGGGCGCGCTTCGCCGCGCTTGTATTCGACCAGGCCGCGCTGTCGCAGGTCGAGCATCAGCCCTGTCACCACCTCGCGCGCGGAACCGATCACTTCGGCCAGTTCTTCGTGAGTCAGACGCAGGCTCGCTTCACCGGCACGCGCCGCTTCGTGCGAGAGGTCGAACAATGTGCGCATCAGCCGACGGGAATTGTTGTCGAAGGCGAGCGATTCAATCTGCCGATGCGCTTCTTCCAGGCTCGCCGTCAGGCAGCCGAGCGCAGCCTGCGCAACCGCCGGATCGTGGCGCGTCGCCCGCCAGAAATCCTCAACGCGAATCACGGCCACGCGCGTCGTGTCGAGCGCCACCGCCACATCGTTGCGCTGCGTCCTGGCCGCGCCACCGGCCAGCGCCGCTTCGCCGAACATATCGCCGCGATAACGGATTGAGAGAATCTTCTGCTGACCGCTCGCCGAAGCGCGCAAAATCTTGACCCGCCCGCTGATCACCGAATAGATGTGCGTCGCCGGTTCATCCGGTGAATAGATCATCGTCCCGCGCCAGAAGGTGCGCGCGATGTGCGGCAGACTCATCAAAGATGGAAAGCTTTGCGCCGGATGCTGAGCGGCGGTGGTTTTCAGACTGGTTGCATTCATCATCGCTCCTGCTCTCCTGTTCTGTAATTGTTATTGAATTGCGCCGGTTGCCGGGCGCGCTGTGACTTCGCCGCTCTGATCAGTTCTTCGAGGACTGGTTTCATCTCTGCCTTTGCCGCGAGGTAAACGGCGAAATCCTTTTCAGCTTCGGCGTCCTGCCCCTGCAGCAGCCGCAACAGTCCCCGATTCTGATGGGCCAGGGCGAAATGCGGATTGATGGCGAGCGCCCTGTTGTAATCGGCGAGGCTGTGGCTCAGGTCTCCTTTGGCCTGTCGCGCCACGCCGCGATTGTTCCAGGCTTCAGCCAGATGCGGGTCAAGCCTGATGGCGTTGTCGTAATCAGCGATGGCCTGGTCGTAATCGGCCCGGTCGCACTCGATGACGCCGCGATTATTCCAGGCCATGGCCAGGCGCGGATTGAGATGAATGGCCCGGTCATAATCGGCAAAGGCGCCGTCCATTTCTCCTCTGGCCTTTCGGGCGCTGCCGCGATTGACATAAGCGGTGGCGTATTCGGGATGAATTTCGATGGCGCGGTTAAAGTCGGCGATGGCCTGATCCATCTCGCCTTTGCTGTAAAACACGCTGCCGCGACCGAAGTAACTTTCGGCAAGGCGCGGAGCCAGTTCAATCGCCCTGCCGAAATCAGCAATGGCTCCGTCCAGATCGCCTTTGAATTGCCGGGCCAGCCCGCGATTGTGGCAGGCCGCAGCAACGAGCGGAATCACCGCGAGACTGCGGCCACGATTGACGATCACCTCACTGAGTCCGGCTCTGGCCGAACGAACGTCGCTGTCATCAGCGGCATCAAGCACAGCGCGCGGATCACTCTCAATCACGCGGTCGTAATCAGCGATGGCTCCGTCCATATCGCCTCTGGCAAAACGCGCGATGCCGCGATGAAAGTAATCCCCGACAGAACGCGGAGTCTGTGCCGGTGTGACCGAAACGGTCACAGCCAGCAGAAAAAAGATCAGTGGTACAGAACGTTTCATTGAACCCTCCGACAAATCACAATCTGTCACCCGCGAGCCATTCGACTCGACAGGATCAAGCACATCTTCAAAAGGTGACGGATGACATTTCCTTAGAAATCTCCGTGCCGCGTTGTCGTCGGGCGTGTCTGAAAAGCCGAATGCTTTGGCTGCCGCAGGCTTAAGGGGCAGGGCGGGAAGAGAGCGCAGTGAGTTGCGCGGCCCGTTCCACACGACATTTCGTGAATTCACGAGATGTCGCAGCACACCTGTCCGCCACACCCGCGCTGCGGTTTAATGATCGCCCGCGCCACGACCGATCTTCTGCATTTCGGCTGTCACCGATGGTGGCAGCGAGTTGAATCGCTTCAGAAAAGCGACCACCTGCCAGACGTTTTCATCTGAAAGCTGCCTGCCCCAGGCAGGCATCGCGGTGTTCCGAATCCCGTGTTTGATGATCCAGAAAAGCTCTCCTTCAGTGTACTGAGGCTGATGTGTGGCGAACGGGGGAGCCGGGGGATAGAAGGATGTGCCGTAAATGCGCGGCCCGGCGTTTGGCTGGCCGTGACACCTGGCGCACATCTGCGTATAGATTTCCGCTCCGGCCATCAGGTTTTCTTCAGTGGCGGGCAGCGGACTGGGCTGCTGTCCGGCGTGTCGCGCAATTGAGGACTGCAACGCCAGACCGAGCAGCCGGGCTTCCAGAGCTGACGGCTGCTGGTCGGCGTTGACTGGCACCGCGCCGAGTTTCATCACCAGCAGTGCGATCACTGCTGCACCGACCAGAACCGCCGCGATGCCGGTCAGAATGCCTTTGATAAACTGCTTCTTCATTCGTTACCTCCCTGCTGCGGTTCTGTGCGGGCGATGTTATTCCGTCACGACGAGGGTGCCGGACATGTCTTCGTGGCCGCTGCCACAGAACACATCGCAGTTGATGCTGAATTTTCCGGCCTTGTCAGGCGTGAAGCTGACGCGGCTGACGGTTCCGGGTTTCACTTCAGCCCGCACCCCGAAGTCGGGCAGGTTGAAGCCATGCCGGCGATCTTCAGAAGTGATCTCCAGGACAACCGGCTCGCCTTTTCTGACGGTGATTTCACCCGGCGTGAATTCAAATTTTCTGGCCGTTACCCGGATGACTTTCTCCGGCTGTGAACCAGTTCGCAGCGCGGCGGCCAGGGTTGCGGTTCCGAGCGCTGCCGTCAGCGCCATCAGCAGAATGATGATGCGATTCATGTGTCTATCCTTTCGTCACAGGTAATTCCGTGATTTCGTAGCGGGCCTTGCGCACATCGGCTTCGATATCGCGAAAACCCAGACCTTTGTATGGAGCTGACTGATCCCAGGGGATCGGCAGGCGTTTGGGCGCTGAGCCGGGAGCAGGCAGCGGAAACATCAGCGATTTCGCCGCGTGATGCGCGATGTGACCGGTCATATGGTGATGTTCCTGATGAATGTGTCCGTAAAAGACCGTGACGTTCTGATACGGCATCAGGGCATTGATGACTGCCGCCGCGTCGCGCGTGGCCCAGTCCCATTGCGGATAAAGATCAAACAGTGGCCGGTGAGTGAGAACGACGATGGGCGCGTCGCGCTTCAGTCGTCTGAGGTCTGCCTGCAGCCAGTTGAGTTGCGCCTCGCCGATGATGGCTTCAGGATCGGAGACGTTATCAAGCACGATGAAATGCACGCCCTTGTGATCGAAGGCATAATGCAGTTCGCCAAAAAATTCCTGATAAGCTTCGCCCCGATCCAGCGAAGCGTCATGTTCTCCGGCCATAAAGCGCACGGTCTTTGCCCTGAGCTGACCGGTGATTTCCCTGAACCCGGCCATTCGCTCGCGGCGCACTTTCGGGTCATCGGTCGTGTGCGTCAGGTCGCCGGTGAAAACAACGAAGTCGGGTTGTTCTTCGAGGCTGTTGACGGCAGCGACGGCTTTTTTCAAAGTGCCCTGCGCGTCCGGATTGACCTTCGGGCCGTCAAAGCCCCAGTGGGTATCTGAAAGCTGGACGAAATAAAATTCCTCCGCGCCTGTTCGCCTGTCCCGGCTCGTCTGATTGCGCCGACCTTCGCCCAGCACACCCGCGCCGAGGCCCGAAGCGAACACGACGCCGCCGATGCCGGCAAGCTTCATAAAATCGCGTCTGTCGAATTTGCTCATCACACTCTCTCCCTGATTCAAGCCATTTCCCTGTTGATGGATTTGCCTGTCATTACGGACGCTCAGGGCGCAGCGGCAAGAATGATTTTTGCCATCATCTCTGCGCTTCTGTCCGCTGATTCACCCTGTGCAGTATGGGTGGCCAGTTCGCGCTCAAAGTTGCGCTCGCTGCGCGATTTCAAAAGCCTGCGCCCGATCTCCTCTCCATCCGTCCACACTTCGGCCAGAAAGTAACTGCTTCCGTAACGGTGAAAGATCAGCTTCGCCTGCGCCGGAGCAACGCTCGCCTGAACCGGGCTGGTAAATTGAATCGCGCTGGCTTTGCCTGCCCGGTTTCTGATCAGCAGCGTTTCAGCCGCACCGGAGCTGAGACGCCCGATGGTGTATGTGCCAGCCGGAAGCGTTTCGCCGCCGATGTTGAAATCAAATGGAATGTCTGCCCTGATGGTGGATGACTGGGCGCGGGCAGAAGCAATCGCCGCGAAGATCATCAGAACGGTCAGGCACAGTTTTGTGAATGCAATCAGAATCTGTTTTTTCATCGGTTCTCCTTCTCTCTGGTCGGCAGTGGCCACCGACTTTTACTGATGGTGACCACTGCCATTGAATGCCTGAGCGGGCAGGATGTGACGTGCCCGTTCAGGCTGATGACGGCGATCCATTTACCATCGCTTTCATCTGCAGCCAGTCTCGGATGGCAAACTCGCCTTCACTCACTCAAACTGTGTTCACTGGTCGGATATTCCCGCGCATTGCCCGAATTCTGTTGCGGGAATAAAATCGCGGGGAGTTCAGTCTTATCTTCAAGGGCGCAACATAACCGGAGAGATCAAGCGTGCCGGAACCAGGACAACTCGCCCGTTTTGAGCAGGCCGTCCTGCCGCATCTGGATGCTGCTTACAATCTGGCGCGCTGGCTGACGCGCAATGATCACGACGCTGAGGATGTGGTGCAGGAAGCTTACCTGCGCGCCCTGAAATTTTTCGGCGGGTTTCGCGGCGGAGACGGGCGCGCCTGGCTGCTGACGATTGTGCGCCACACCTGTTACACGTGGCTCGCACAAAACCGGAAGCACGAATTGACAGCCGATGCCGACGAAGAGGCGCAGGAAGTTGAAAGCCACGACCCGAACCCTGAAACCGCCCTGCTCCAGAGTATGGATCAGCAGATGCTCAAACAGGCCCTCGAAGCGCTGCCGGTCGAGTTTCGTGAAGTGATCATCCTGCGTGAACTGGAAGGACTCTCTTACAAGGAGATTGCCGATCTCGCCAGCCTGCCGGTGGGCACTGTCATGTCACGCCTGGCCCGCGCGCGCAGGCGGCTGCAACAGGATCTGACCGAACGCATGAACAGGGAGGCTCTGCGGTGAGCTGCCAGGAAACGCAAAATCTGATGCACGGTTATCTGGACGGTGAGCTGGATCTGGTCAGAAGTCTGGAATTCGAGCGGCACCTGCAGGCCTGTCAGACGTGTTCGCACAAGCTGCAAAATCAGCAGGCCCTGCGCTCAGCCATCACCTCCGCTGCTCTTTACCAGCACGCCCCGGCGCACCTGCACAGGCGCGTGCAGTCGGCCATTCGCGCCGCCAGCGAACCTGAAGCCGTGCCCTGGATGAAGTCATGGATATTTTCGTGGCGCTGGCTGAGCGCCGGGGCTTCGCTGGCGGCGCTGGCGATTCTGATTTTCATGCTCGTGCCGGTACTGATGCGCCCCTCCGCAAATGAAATGATGGCGCAGGAAGTCATCTCGGCGCACGTGCGTTCATTGATGGCCAGCCATCTGACGGATGTCGCCTCCACCGATCAGCACACGGTCAAACCCTGGTTCAATGGCCGACTTGATTTTTCGCCGCCGGTCAAAGACCTGGCTGAGAGCGGATTCCCGCTGGTGGGCGGGCGTCTCGATTACCTCAATAACCGACCGGTCGCCGCACTGGTCTATCAGCGCCGGAAGCATTACATCAACCTGTTCATCTGGCCCTCGGCGCAGGACGCAGCAAAGGCAAAGCCGGAACAGGTATCGCGCCAGGGCTGGCACCTGATGCGCTGGACGAGCGCGGGCATGACTTACTGGGCAGTCTCTGATCTCAACGAGGGAGAATTACAGGAATTTGTCCAACTGCTGCGCAATCAGGCCGCACCGACAATCACGCCTCAGTAACTTCACCGGATCACGCTGACCGCACGGTTCAGCTTCTGCAACGCCTGCGATAAAAAGCTGCCGCCTTCGCCCGGTTCCCGCAGATGGCCATGCTGCACCAGCGGCGACCGTGATTTTTCGTGATGTCGTAAAAGAAGATTTCGCACTCAGGGGTTTCGCACTTTCTGAGATAAGCGGGATTGCCATAGCAGAGCAGATCGGCAGCAGCTTCGGCAATCGGCGCAATCAGCCGTCCGGGTTCGCTGAAATCAGTGTGGTATCGCTTCTCAAAGCCGCTCCCGGTTCGCACGACTTCAGCGTAGCCGGACTCTTCCCTGAGAATCGCGTTGATCGCGTCGAGCGCCGAAGGCCTGATCGCCGCGCCCTGCGTCAGGTCAGTCATCAGTTCGCGCAATACCTCACGGAACTGCCGCGCGCGTTTGAAAACCTGCGCCGCCTTTGGCCTGCCGCTCCAGTCCCGGATTAACGCCCCGGCCTGCGAGACATCGAGCAGTTCAGCCTTCATCGCCCAGGCGACCAGATCCTCAAACGATTCCAGCAAATCCTTTGGCGCGCCGCTGACACGAATCCGGGTGTTGACGAAATCAATGCTCAGATTGTTGCCCACCAGGTAAAACCGGGAAGTATCAGGTTGCAGTTTCATGCCGCCCCTCCTGCACAGGCTCATCATTAGTGTTGCGCGATTTGCCAAAATCGCGCGGCATCCGTCATCGGCCCATTACGTAAGCTGCGCGATTTTGGCAAATCGCGCAACATTTGTGGTGTCTGTTCACTGCCTGCACGCCCTCAAAGTATTTCATCTGCCTCGTGAAAGAAAAAAATTTCCAGTGCGCGGAATAATATCTAACCGGCAAAGCATTGTATAGGCAGTTAGGGAGACAAGGGCCTGGGCAACAGGCCTGAGCGATGCGGACGGACAACACAAGGAGAGGTTTTACAATGAAAAGATTTTCGGGAAAGGTAGCAGTGATTACGGGTGGTAACAGCGGCATCGGGCTGGCAACCGCGAGAGCCTTTGCCGCCGAGGGCGCGCAGGTCGTGATTTCCGGGCGCGATGAGCAGACGCTCGCCGCTGCGAAGGAATCGCTCGGTGGTGAGGTGCTGGCCGTGCGGGCCGATGTTTCAAAACCGGGCGATCTGGACCGGTTCTTCAGCGAAATTCGCAGCCGGTTCGGCAGAATTGACGCGCTGTTCGTCAATGCCGGGATCGCTAAATTCGCGCCGCTCGCTGAGACGACGGAAGGGCTGTTTGATGAAACAATCGCCACCAATCTCAAAGGCGCATATTTCACGGTGCAAAAAGCGTTGCCGCTCCTGAGCGCAAACGCCGCTGTTATCTTCAATACAACGGCGGCTCACACGCTCGGACTGCCGCTGGCAAGCGTTTATGCGGCCAGCAAGGCGGCGCTGCGTTCACTGGCGCGGACGCTTTCCGCTGAGCTTGCGGGGCGCGGCATTCGCGTCAACGCGGTTGCGCCGGGGCCGATTGAAACGCCGATCTATGGTCGCCTGGGGCTGCCCGCCGAAGCCGTGCAGGAGATGGCGGCGGGCATTCTGGGCCGCGTCCCGATGCGCCGCTTCGGCAGTGTGGAAGATGTTGCCAGCGCCGTTCTGTTCCTGGCCTCGCCGGAATCAGGCTACGTGCTGGGCGCGGAGATCGCGGTGGACGGCGGCATGAGCCAGCTCTGATCCGATCCTGGTGAAAATTCTGATTGAAAGGACAAACTCTATGAAAGCAATTCGAGTGCATCAGTACGGTGGCCCTGAGCATATGGAATTTGACGAAGTCGAAAAGCCCGTCGCGCAGGCCGATGAAGTTCTGATCAGGGTGAGCGCCGCCGGTGTCAATTACGCTGATCTCATGCTGCGGCAGGGCGTCTATCTGATTCATCCGCCCACGCCGTTCATTCCGGGCTTTGAGGTTGCGGGAATCATTGAAGCCGTCGGCGCTGAGGTCACGAACCGGAAACCCGGCCAGCGCGTCATGGCGTGGGTCGAAACCGGCGGCGGCTATGCCGAATTCATCGCCGCCAAAGCAGGCAGAGTCGTGCCCATTCCTGACGGGATGACGGATGGCGTGGCGACAGCGCTGCTGGTCCAGGGCATCACGGCGCTTGGATTATTGCGCGAGGTGAAAGCCGGACAAACGATGCTGATTCACGCGGCGGCGGGCGGCGTCGGCTCGCTGCTGGTGCAACTGGCGAAACTTCGCGGAGCCAGGGTAATCGGCACCGCTTCGAGCAGAGAAAAACTGGAAACAGTCAAAGGACTCGGCGCAGATGTGGTCATCAATTACACCAAATCAGACTGGGCTGAGCAGGTGCTGAAAGCGACAAACAACGAGGGCGTTGATCATCTGATCGAAATGGTCGGTGGCGAAATCGGCGCAAAAAACCTGAGCCTGCTGAAATCGCAGGGTGTGATGACGGTGTACGGCTTTGCCAGCGGAGAGGATTTTCAAATCTCCGCACAGGGGCTGCTCTTCAGGGCCGCGACGGTGAAAGGTTACATCGTCTACAACGAATCGCCGCAAACCCTGGCGCAATTCACCGAAGAACTCATGAATCACGTCGCCGCCGGACGGCTGAAAGTCATCGTGCAGAGTTTCGCCCTGGCCGATGCCGTCAAAGCGCACGAAGCCGTTGGCTCACGCCAGACCACAGGCAAAGTGATTCTGGCCGTGAGATGAGTTCACAAACAGGTGTGGAGTGCGGCGACTTGTCGCCGCTTTCATTTGGGGCGACTTGTCGCCCTGTCTCAGTCTGCTGCAGCCGTGAAGGCGTCACGCGCCGTTTTCAATTCCGCTGCGCTTTCGGGGCGGCGATGAGTCGCCGGAAAACAAAGCGGCGACAAGTCGCCGCACTCCACATCCACTTCATAGTTTCACTGAATCACGCTGGCCGCGCTGCTCAGCTTTCTGATGCCGAGTTTCTGCATGCGGGAACGCAGGGTATTGGGATGCAGATCCAGAATAAGGGCGGCGCCTCGCGGGCCATCAATCATCCACCTGGTCTGCTCAAGAACGCGGATGATATGGGCGCGCTCCACGTCTTCGAGCCGCTCCAGGCCGGAATTGTCGGCAGCCGCTCGCAGCCGCAGGTCGAGTGAGTCGGCAACGTGAACGACAGGGCCGCGCGCCAGGATTGCTGCGCGCTCGATCACGCTCAGCAATTCGCGCACATTGCCCGGCCAGTCGTAGCGCAGCAACCGCTCCATTGAATCTCTGGACAAGCGTTCCAGCGGCTTGCCGAGCTTTTTGGTAAAGCGGTGAAGCAGGTGGCTGACAATCAGCGGAATGTCTTCGCGGCGCTCACGCAACGGCGGCAAGGTCAGCGGAAAGACGTTCAGACGATAAAACAGATCAGAGCGAAAGTTGCCCGTTTGCACGGCCTCTGTGAGATCACGATTTGTGGCGGCGATGACGCGAACGGAGACTTTGATGGTTTGTGCGCCACCGACGCGCTCGAACTCGCCTTCCTGCAAAACACGGAGCAGCCTGGTTTGCAACTCCAGCGGCAGATCGCCAATTTCGTCCAGGAAGATCGTTCCGCCATCGGCCAGTTCAAAGCGACCGAGCTTGCGTGCGAGCGCCCCTGTAAACGCGCCCTTTTCGTGGCCGAATAATTCGCTTTCGATCAACCCGGTCACCAGCGCGGCGCAATTCACTTTCACCAGCGGCTTGTCTTTTTGCGGGCTGAGATTATGCACAGCGCGGGCGACAAGTTCCTTGCCGGTTCCGGTTTCGCCGCAAATAAGAACAGTCGCATCAGTCGGAGCGACGGTTTCAATGGCTTGCAGCACTTTTCTGATCGCCGCGCTCTGACCGACGATTTCTTCAAAGTTGTGCTCGGTCCTGATCTCTTCCTGCAGGTAGATGTTTTCCTGCTCAAGCTGCAACTTGAGCGCGGCAATCTCTTCGTACGCCAGCATATTCTCAATCGCCAGAGCGACCTGACCAGCTACGCCCAGCAGGAACATCGCATCGTCTTCGCAATATCGGTGCGCGGTTTCGCTGCCGATATTCAGGGTTCCGAGCGGCTTTTCCTTGCCGATGAGCGGCGCGACGATGTACGAGCGAATGCCTTCGGCCAGAATCTTTTCTTCGATGGGAAACTGCATCTCTTCTGCGAGGTCACAACGCAGCAGGCATTGTTTGTGATCCAGCGTCCAGCCGGCGTGGCTTCCTTCGCGGGTGATTTCTGTTCCGATCACATCGGAGCGTCGCGCGAGCAAAGGGCCTTCCAGCGCCGCCACGCGCAGGCTGTCGCGCTCCGGCTGATAAAGCATCAGCACTGCCCGGTCAAAAGGCAGAATCCGGCCAAGCGATTGCGTGATGGCTTTGAAAAGGGCTGACCGGTCGAGATTGGTGATGATGGCATTGTTGATTTCGAGCAGCGCCGTTCGCTCTTTCAACCAGAGTTCCAGTTCTTCGCAGGCACTGCGCAGCGCGTCCTCGGCCTGTCGGCGCGCGGTTCTTTCTTCGGCTTCGCGCAGGGCGCGACTCACTGCGGGCGCAAGTCGCGCGAGCCGCTGTTTGAGGACGTAATCAGTCGCGCCCTGCCTGAGAGTTTCAATCGCCAGTTCCTCGCCGAGCGCGCCTGAAACGAACACAAAGGGCACTGCGGGGCAGTGTTCCTGAGCGATTGACAACGCCGTAATGCCATCGAACGAGGGCAGCGAATAGTCGGCCAGGATCAGGTCGGGGCTGAAGTCGCTGAGCGCCGCGAGGAAGGCGTCTCTGGTCGCCACGCGCCGGGCGCAAAAGACCATTTCCGCTTTGCGCAGTTCGCGCTCCATCAACTCCGCGTGGGTCGCCACATCTTCCAGAATCAGGATGCGAAGCTCTTTATTCACGACTGGCTCCTCGGAACCTCATCCACGAAGCGACACGAAAAACCACGAAGAAGAATCAGACAGAATCAACAGAGTGCAGGATTGCTTGAAAAGCCTTGTCTCACCCTGATCCTGTCAGTCCTGTCAAAAACCCCCGTGATTCTTCGTGTCGCTTCGTGGAAGACGTCCATTCTTTCAGCGCGGCGGTTTATTCAACAGCATCCAGTAAAATCCCAGTTCCGAAACCGCCTGGACGAATTTGTCAAAGCTGACCGGCTTGACGATGTAACTGTTGGCTCCCAGTTTATAACTTTCCACCACATCCTGCTCCTGCTCCGAGGTGGTCACGACAACGACGGGAATTGCCTTCGTCCGCTCATCGGATTTGATGCGCCGCAGCACCTCCAGACCATCCACCCGGGGCAGTTTCAGATCGAGCAGGATCACCTTCGGGCCATTTTCAATCTGACGCCCGGCATAAGCGCCTGTGGCGAAAATAAACTCCAGGGCTTCCGCGCCGTCTTTGGCCACCAGCACCTGATTGGTCAGGTTGTATTTCCTGAGCGCGCGGAGCGTCAGTTCCACGTGCTGCGGATTGTCTTCGACCAGCAGAATCTCGACCGCATTGCCATTCACCATGATTTTTTTCCTTTGCGCGGGAGCGCGAAATAGAGAGTCGCGCCTTCGCCCACTTTGCCATCGGCCCAGACGCGCCCGCCGTGCCGCTGGATGATGCGCTGAACGAAGGCCAGCCCGACGCCTGTTCCGGCAAACTCGCTGTCGCTGTGCAGTCGCTGAAAGACGCCAAAGAGTTTGTCGGCATACTTCATCTCAAACCCCACGCCGTTGTCCTTGACGTAATAGACATTGTGATCATCTTCAGCGGCAGCGCCGACCTCGATCATCGCCACTTCCCTGGGGCTGGTGAACTTGATGGCGTTGGCCAGGAGATTGACCAGCACCTGGCGAATCATGGCCTGATCGCCGCAGGCTGTGGGCAGCGGGTGCAGATTGAATTGCAGCTTTCGTTCAGGCGCAGTGGCCTCAAGTTCCGCCCAGACAGCGCGGGCAAGTTCGTTCATCCTGATCTCTGACGGACGCATCTCCTGGCGGCCCAGGCGGGAAAAAGCGAGCAGGTCATCAATCAGTCGCCCCATATTCTGCGAGTTGCTGCAAATGGTTCTGAGCAGCCGCTGGCCTTCCGCTTCCAGTTGATTGGAATAATCCTCCAGCAGCATCCGCGAAAAGCCATCAATCGTCAGCAGCGGCGTCCGCAGGTCGTGCGAGACGGAATAAGAGAAAGCTTCCAGTTCTGCCGTGCGCTCAGCCACGCGCTTTTCCAGTTCGGCGGCGTGCTGCCCGATCTGTTCGTGCAGGCGGGCCTGTTCGACGGCAATGGCCAGGCCGTCAGCGACGCCGCGCGCGATCTCCAGATGTTCGGTTGTCAGGTCATTCACGCAATTCGTTCCCAGGCTCAGTGAGCCGATCAGTTCTCCGTGAGTCAGCAGCGGCACGATGAAATAATACCGCCGCCCCGTCGTCTGAATCTCACGAACGGCTGGCACGGGATCAGGAATGTTCAGCGCATCCAGCAGGAAAGTCTCACCTCGTCGCAGTGTTTCCGAGATGCGGTTGGCGAGTTCTCCGTATGGTTCGAGCGGCAGCCGTTTTCCGGTCTCGATGTTGCGCTCGTTGTCCTCATCCGTCGCGAGTACCGTCGCCTCGGCGGGCGCCGGGCCTGCCAGCACGACGGTGATGCGCTCGGCGGGAACCATTTCCCGCAGGCGCCGCAGGGCGACACTGGCGATTTCTTCCGCCGACTGCGCCGCGAGAATCGAGCGATCAATCTCGCGCATGATGCGCAGATGTTCCGTATAGCGCCGCAACGCCACGTCTGCGCTTTTGCGTTCGGTCACATCCCGGCAGACACAGATCAGCTCATTACCCTGCAGCGCCGTCAGCGACACTTCGACATCAAACACAGACCCATCGCGTCGCCTGCCCGTCAGTTCTCCCCGCCAGCTTCCCCTTTCCCAGAACAAAGGGTTGATTTCCTGCTCGATGCGTCTGATCTCGTCGTCGTAATAAAGCTCTCGCCACGTCCTGCCAATGAGTTCCTCAGACCGGTCATAGCCGTAAATTCTGGCGTGCGCCGCGTTCATGTAGGTGTAGGCTTCGTCGGAATTGAGAATGGCAATGCCATCCGGCACAGCTTCCATCGCCGCCAGTTGTCGCGCCCGCGCCTTCTCCGCCAGTTTGCGCTCCGTGATGTCGGTGATGCTTCCTCTCACCAGGTTGCGCGTGCCCGGCAGCCGCATCAGACGCACCTCGCATTGAATATCCTCGCCTGCCGCATTGCGATGAATCCACTCGAAGACCGGCGCGCCGCCGGCCAGGGCTTCGTGCAGTTTTTCAGACGCCAGGTCGCGGGCCGGAAAACCGTCGGGCGCGGTCGGCGGACTCAGGTCAGCCGGGCCTGACTGGAAAAGTTTCTCTCGCTCAAATCCGAAAAGCCGAACGGAGCTTTCATTCGCATCAACGAACCGGCCCGTTTCCATGTCCACCACAAGGATTGCTTCGGGCGCATTTTCCACCAGAGTTCGGTAACGTTCCTCACTCACTCGCAGCGCCTCCTCGACCAGCCTGAGATCATCGAGTTCCGCGTTCAGCCGCGCTTCACAGCTTTCGCGTTCACGTCTGACGATTTCCTGATAGTGGCTGAAGAAATCCGCCAGGCGCGGTTCGTCCTGAATGAGCGAAGTGAGCAGTTGCATCGTGCGTTCATCGGCCTGATACGAAACCTCAGGGTAAGCCTCGATCCACAGGTGGGCCAGCCGGACGAAGGAGAGAAACCTGATCAGGTGGGCGTGATTGACAAGGCCCAGAACGCGGCGCAGTTCCGCCCGGCAGGCGGCAGCGCCTCTGGAATTCAGGAAGCTGACCTCTGCACAGTGAAGCAGAGCTTCTTCCAGGCGTGAGCCGGGTTCCGGCCAGACCGCCAGCGGTGAATCCGCCGCAGCGAGCGTCTGAAGCAGTTCCTCAATGTCAGCCTCAGACGCCGGAGCAGGCCTTTCCAGCACGCGTGCAATCTCTCCGGCGCTCTGCCCCAGGAATCTCATCAGGCAACTGTGAGTAACCAGGCAGTAGGGCGTGGCGCAGTAACGCGAAAGCCGCGCGAAGAGTCGTTCCTTGAAAACCGCTGGCAGCGGGTTGCTGACATACAGCGTCAGCGCCTGCTGCCACAGACTTTCAAGCGCTTCCGGGGTGTCGAGTACGGGATGGAAAAAGTTCGGGAAAAAACCGAACAGGCGTTCGATTTCAGCCCTGATTTGCTCACTCGTTCGTCCGGCTTGCATCAGCACCTCCTGACCGGCCCCGTTTTTATTGAGTGCTTCCAGGCGAAATGTCGCTCTGAATCGGAACAACGCAAGGACACCGACTTCAACCAGGAGGACACGGGGAAAGCCCGGCGGCTGTCTTCCCCGCGTCTCTCAGTATTCCCTGCTGCCCGCTTTCAGACACTGAGTTGAAATCCGATTTGAATGCAGGCGTCGCTCCCTGCGTTGTCGGGACCTGGGATTTTACAGCAACGCAGCAGGAATCTCCGTGCCAGAACGCCGCTTTCCCTCGACAGAGTTGTTAAGCGTGTGGCCTGTGAAGACCTGCGGAATTGATGCGGTGTATCCGGCGGCTGATGAGGGATAAACTTCAGGCACGATATTTCGTAATTTCACGAAATATCGTGCCTGATTGCTCGCGGCCAGATCGCTTTTTAACTGACCACCGCGAGAAATGCGCCGCGATTCCGGCAACTTCGGAGCGGTCAGCTTCAGTCCATCGCGGTCGCAGCGCCCTGCCGCTTCAAAGCCTTTCGCAGGCGGGCCAGGTGATGGTAACTGTGCCGGACGGCGTGATCCTCAAGCATGAACTGGCAGGTGAGCGGGGCATCGGAGTTGAGCGAAACCGGAGCCGCCCGATCAAGTTCCTCGTCGCTGAGTTCACGGATGGCGGCAGCGGCAGCGGCGCTGTTGCGCCGGAGCAGTTCCAGCGCCGCCGCTTTCGTGACGGCATCGTTTTCGCTGGCGTGCCCGGCATTCATCTCGTGCACGAGATCCCAGGTCACGCCCTCGACCGGCCTGCCTTCGGCCAGCAGCCGGGCCAGTTGAATCTCCAGCGGATAGACGGTGGCGACGTGATGCA
Organism: Blastocatellia bacterium; assembly: GCA_046331565.1. GTDB lineage: Bacteria > Acidobacteriota > Blastocatellia > RBC074 > RBC074 > DASRDU01. Next base: position 176,988 of record JAXLQP010000001.1, on the reverse strand, counting down.
CGATGATGCCGACCCTGCGCCCGTCGCCTGGAACAGGGGTTTGCCATTCCGCATCCGTAAGTGCGCTGGCAAAGGCAATCAGTGCGCGTGCGCCCTGTTCGAGGCGTTCGGCAAGGGCATTAGTACGTTTGCTCATAATTCGTTCTCCTCTTGAAATGGAAGTAAGGATGTTCGCGGCCCACTTACACAGGCGAAAAAGACAGCCGAAACTGCTGGCCGCAGGAATTTTTTTTTGACCGGGCAGGGCGTGGCGCGCACGGCAGTGGCAGGACCAGTTACTGCCACTGCCGTGCGCCTGCATCATCGGTCTGAGGCTGGCCCGATGATACTGTTTGTGTGATGCGCGCTCAGCATCCGGCACAGGAGCTGACGCCGGGCGCCATTTCAGAAGTTAATGACTCCGCAGGCAGTGAGGTCATAAGTTCCCTGATCGGGATGAAGCTCGACCTGCCAGATGGTAGGGCCGCTGGCGTTCTGAAACTGCCCTGTGCCCCCTGTCCATTCATAAGTCAGGACGCCCTGACCGGTCGCCGTGAAGATGGTGCCTGTGAAGGAAGCTTCGAGCTGGTCACCGTTGGCCGCTGTCAGCGTGGCCTTCCCGTCGCTTACTTTTAAGTCCGACCCCATCGGGGTGAGCGTGGCTTCGCGGTGCAGAGTAAACCGACCGAGGAAGGTCGCTGTTCCCGCTCCATCGGCGACGAGATGGCCGTTGACGACCGTCAGCGTGCCGTGTTCGACCAGATGGAAGGGCCGGACAGCCGCCAGCGATGTCCAGGCAATGAGTCCCGCCAGTCCGCATGTCAGCAGACCGATGCTGATTCTGGATAGAAAACGTTTCATGAATATTCTCCTGAAGTTGATGTTGACCTTTGAGCAATGGGCGCTGCCACCCCGGCGAGTGAGGCTGCCGGGCGCGCCCTCACCTGCACAGGCGAAAAAGAGCGGCGGAATTGCTGATCGCGGATTTATTTTTTCGATTTGTCGGGACTGACGTGCGGCAGGGCGCGGTAAAAGCCGGCCTGTTCGGTTCTGCCCAGGATTTCACAGAGTTCGATGAGACGGGTGACGGCCTTCTGTGTCTCTGCGTGCCGGTCGCCCAGGGCGGCTTTCAGCCCGGCGTAACCGGCCCGCAACTGTTCTTCGGCCTCGCGGTAACGTCTGAGTCGGAGCAGGCACGCGCCGAGGTGGCTCCGGCTGCGCTGAATCCTCCAGTGATCCGGGCCGAGGGATTTCTGACAGATGTCAATCGCCTGCCGCTCGGTTTGTTCGGCTTCAGCGTATCTGCCCCTGAGATACAACAGGACTGCCAGACTGTGCAGACTTGCGCCGACTTCCGGGTGTGCATCCCCCAGCAGTTTGCGGCGCATTGCCAGCGCCCGGCGAAAGAGTGAATCGGCCTCTTCGTAATCGCCCCTGTCGCGCAGCAGCGTGGCCAGATTATTCATTGTCGTCGCCAGCCAGGGATGCTCAGGGCCGAGCAGCCTGTGCAGCAGCGTCAGCACCTGCCGGTAACGCTGCCCGGCTTCGTCATACTGTTTCAGATCCTGCAACACGGACGCCAGATTCGCCAGACTCACAGCCACGTCCGGGTGTTCCTCTCCGAACAGTTTGCGCCGCAGCCTGAGAGCTTCGCGGAACAGCGCCTCTGCGCCTTTGAGATCGCCCTGTTCCTGCAATGTTGCGGCCAGGCTGTTGAGCGTGTCGGCAACCAGGGGATGCTCCGCGCCATACACCTTGCGTCGCACGGCGAGCGCCTGCCGGTAGAGCAGTTCAGCCTCACGAAACCGGCCCGTGCCGCGCATCAGTCGCCCAAGACTGTAAAGGCTCTCGGCCACCTCCGCGTGTTCATCGCCGCACAGTCGGCGGCGCAGCGCCAGGGCTTCCCGCAACAGACACTCGGCCTCACCGAAATTCCCCCGATCAACCAGCAGCAATCCCAGCCGGTTCAGGCTCTCGGCCACGTCCCTGTGTTCTTCACCAGTCAGTTTGCGCCGCAGCGCCAGCGCCTCGCGCAGAAACGATTCGCTGCCCGCATAGTCGCCCTTCAGTCTGGCCGCTTCACCCAGATGATTCAGGCTGGTCGCCACATCCGGGTGCGCCTGGCCCAGCGCCTGACGCCTGAGCGCCAGGGCCTTTTCCAGCAGCGACTGCTCACGGTCGTAAAGGCCAATGCTCTGATACAACTGTCCAATCGTTTCCAGTAAATTCGCCTGAACCACCGGCTGATGCTTCAGTTCCACGACGACTTTATCAGCTCCCCGATCCAGCAGTTCTCTGGCCGTGATGACATTCCCCCTGCCCGGCTCAGCGACTTCAAACACTGCCACGAGCGATTGCGTCACGGCCCTGGCCGTCGCGGCTTCCTGACTGGCGCGATCCCGCTCGCGGGCGATGAGCGCAGCCTGAATGGTCATCGCCACAGCCAGCATCACCAGCAGCATCAGACTGACCATTCCGGCCTTGTGCCGACACAGGAACTTTCCGGCCCGATAACCGAACGTGTCTTTGCGGGCGATGACCGGCAATCCCGCCAGGCAGCGTCGAAGGTCTTCGGAAAACTGCTCCACCGATTGATAGCGTCGCTCAGGCTCACGGCGCATCGCCATCAGCAGGATGTGGTCCAGATCACCGCATAATCCGGTAGTCGGTAGTCGGTAGTCGGTAGTCGGTAGTCGGTAGTCGGCAGACGCAGGCAGGCGCATCAGCAGCCCCTTCATTCTCTGCCTGCTTCCGTCTGCCTTCTGTCTTTTATCTTCCGACTTCCGACTTCCGACTACCGACTTCCGACATCGGCCCTGCGGTTCCGGTTCCTGCCCGCAGATGACGCGCTCGATTTCGGCAGGCGAGTATGTTTTGAACTCCTGCGGACGGCGTCCGGTCAGCAGTTCATAGAGCACGACGCCCAGCGAGTAAACGTCGGTCGTCGTCGCCACCGCCTGCCCGCACGCCTGTTCCGGGCTGGCATATTCAGGCGTCATCAGCCGCACCACCGTTTCAGTTCGCGTCTGAGTCTGACTTCCATCCGGCGAGAGCAGTTCAGCAATGCCGAAATCAAGCAGCTTCGGTTCGCCGTCTGTCGTGATCAGGATGTTGCCCGGTTTCAGATCACGGTGAATAACCAGCCTGCCGTGCGCATGCTGGACGGCGGAACAGACCTTGCGGAAAATTTTCAGTTTCTCGCTGACCGAAAGCCTGCGGCGACGGCAATAGTCCGTGATCGGCTCGCCCGCGACGAATTCCATAACAAAGTAAGGCAGACCGTCGGGCAGCGCGCCACCGTCGAACAGCCGCGCAATGTGCGGATGATCGAGCGAAGCCAGAATCTGCCGCTCGCGCAGAAAGCGATCACGCACGAAGTCGGTGTCCATCCCGCGCCTGATGATCTTGATTGCGACCTGCTGCCGGAACTGCCTGTCGTCGCGCTCGGCTTCGTAAACGACCCCCATTCCGCCGTGCCCGATCAGGCGCGTGACGCGGTAAGGCCCGATGCGCTCTCCGGTCAGATCATCACCGGGCCGGGCCGTGAGTGAGCAGGCCACGTCCGCAATCGGCTCCCGGATGAAATCTTCAGTTGTATCCCGCGCAAGCAGCGAGATAACCTCGCGCTCGAGTTCCTCATCGCCGCTGCACACGCACGCGAGATACACGCCGCGATCCGCTGCCGGGCGGTCAGCCAGGGTGCGAAACAAATCTTCGATACACTGCCAGCGTTCAGGCTTCATGCTTCCATTTCGCGGCGCAGCCACGCCCGCGCCAGTCGCACTTCGTGACCGATGGTCGCCACTGAAAGTGACAGCACATCAGCCGTCTCGGCCAGACTCAGACCGGCGAAATAACGAAGTTCGATGATGCGAACCTTGCGCTCATCGAATTTCGCCAGAGCCAGCAGGGCGTCATCGAGCGCGATGAACTCGGCAGTTCTGTCGGCGGAAAACGTCAGCGCCTCGTCGAGCGAAAATTTCTGTCCCGGGCCGCGCTTGTCTGCGGCCCGCGTGCGCGCGTATTCAACCAGCACCTGGCGCATCAACTGCGCCGCCACGCCATAAAAATGCTTCCGGTTCTGCCATTCAGGAAAATCCTGCCTGACCAGCCGCAGGTAAGCCTCATTGATGAGCGCAGTCGGTTGCAGCGTGTGATCCGGGCGTTCCCGGCGCAGATAGCTGTGGGCCAGTTTGTACAGTTCACCGTAGACAACCGGCATCAACTGATCGAGCGCGGTCCGGTCGCCCCGGCTCCAGCGCAGCAGAAATCGCGTGATTTCATCGGGCAGCGGCTTTCGCATGGCTTTACAGATGCAGCTTCTTCGGGACACCCGGCCCGTGACGAATAACTTCCGCATTATTCGTCACGGGCTTTCAACCACTGCCTCCATCGTGCTTCCCCACAAACGATGGAAGCATTGGCAACTCCAGCGCGAGGCACTTTACCGGGTCTGCACGCACCTGTCCGTAAGCACGCACACACAGTCTGTGATCCTGCATACAGGTTCGCCCTGTCGGGCGCTTCAGAAGAATTTCGTCAGGTGTGCAAGGCGGGTGTGATCAGGCAGTGTGGCGCGATATGCCGGAATCGTGCGACTGGCTGGCAGGGCTGATAATGATGCTCGCGCTGATCAGGCGAAAGCTGCCGCCGAATCTGCTGTATGACTATCCTGCGTCTGCCGCTGATACGCTGTCTGAGCAATTTACTGCCCGGTCAGAGAACACATGTACTGACTCCGTGGAAACTTCCTCTGGCAAAGGAATCTCACCTGTCTTATTCCAATTCAGGTCTTGACAATTCTTGTTACACTGTCTTAGGCTGTCGCCGCTCAAACGTATAAAAAATATAATCTGATTCCACGAAGTTCAAAGCTCAGCCTGAGGCTTCCCCCATCGTGGAATTGATTGGCTTAAAAAACCGGCTGCTAATCGGATTCATCTCTGACACAGAGGTCTGTTTCGGATTGGTGTGTCTGTGGAGTCTTACTATCTGATCGCAGGCGGACGAGAATTGAAGTGATTATTTTATCTGACCCGGATGGCGGCCCTGACAGTCCACCGGAACAGACAGGCGGCCTGTCAGGGTCGCTCCTATTACTGAATTAACTGATTCATGCGCCAACCTATTGATCTGTTTCGCCGTTTCTTTATCAGACCTTCCTGGAAGGTCTGACAAGAGCGTTTCGCAACACCTGTTGCAGTCTTGAAAGCAGAATCAAATGTTCTCCTGATTCACCCTCAGAATCAGCAGGCTGACTGGATTTCCCGAACCGGGGAATAGTGTATCCCGGAGTCAATCAGCACCGTTGCTGATCTGTTTCGTCATAACCGGCATTTATTTCCTCCCGGGTCGTCAATTTCCATTGCGGAGAAGTCGAAGGATGGCAGAGCTGTTTCCGGCACTCTCTGCACGGAGTTGACGTGTGATCACAATCCGGTGCAGGAGCTTATCACTGTGTTTCTGAAAAAAAGTGGGACGAGGTCATGATACTCGTTGATTACCGGAGTCAGTAACTGAGAAGCCCGGCTGGCCGTGAACAATCCTGATCATTGTTCATTCCGCCGGAAACAGAATTCTCACTGTCTCACCTTCCCGGCGACAGATTACCTCGCATCCCGCCATTGAAATCGTATCCCCTGGAGAAATCACTGCTCAACTTTTCAAACTGAACACCAGACAGGAAAAACAATGGAATACTTCAGGCCTCGCACTCTCGCCGAATATGTGGCCGCGCTCTGGCGTCGAAAGCTGCTGATTGTCCTGACCAGCGCCGTCATCCTGAAAGCAGGATTTCTGCTCACGTCGGTCATCCCCGATCAGTATGAATCACGCACTCTGGTGCTGATCAACAACCGGCAGCCGGAAGAAATGCAACTGAGCGCCGTACAGATTGCCTCGGTTCAGGAACAGATTCTCAGTCGCGCCGGACTGGAAACGCTGGTCAGGCGTCATCGGCTGAATACGGAAAAGGAAAGCACGGAAGCGGCAGCTCAGCGGCTGCGCAAGGCGATCCGGCTCGAAACCAAATTGCGCGATTATTACCCGCAACTGCCCGAATCCATCACCATTTCCTTTCGGGACGCAAACCCGAAGGTGACCCAGACAGTCCTCAACGACCTGGTTACACAGTTTGAGACGGCCAATACCCTGGTCAGAAAACAACTCTCTGCCGAATCCGAACGGATGAATGCAGAACTGGCCGAACTTGAAGCGCCGCTGCGGCAGCTTGCCGAACGGCGCGCGGCGATGATCCGGCCCCTGTCAGCTTCGGCCATTCGTGACACGGCTGATCAGCGTCTGACCAGAACCACCACGACCGCCGCCGTTGAGACTCTGGGTGACAAGGTCGTCGCGCTCGAACAACAGATCGAAGCCCAGAAACGCCTGATCGCCGAGCAGCAGAAGGTCGTCAAAAACACTCCGCCGCCGCGCGACACGGCTTATGGGCTGCTGCTGATTCGCAAGACTGAAATTGAAGCCCAGCTCCGTCAGTTCGAGACTCAGTACACAGACAAAAATCCCCGGGTCATTCAGGCCCGCACTCAGCTTGCTGAAATCAATCGCCAGCTTGAGGCCGGTAATGCCGGAGGCGGGGCGGCAGTCGCTTCGTCTGAAGCCGCCGAGTTGCGGACGCTGCAACGCGACCTGACCCGGATGGAAACGGAACTGACCATCGCGCAGCGCGAACTGGAACGACGCCGACAGACCCTCAGCAAACTTGGCCCGGAACAGGAAGCGCCCAAAGCCGGGGAGATAAAAGAGGCCGAGGTGAGTACGGCCAGCGTGGAGGCCGAATACGACCGCCTGAGCAAGCGGTATTACTGGCTGCTCGACAAGCAGTTCGCCCTGCAAAAGATGAACGTCAGCGACAATGCCCCGGCCTTTTTCCAGGTCATTGACTGGCCGCACCTGCCACGCGATCCGGTCTCGCCCAACCGGTTATACCTCAGGCTGGGCGTGCTGGTTGCGGCGCTGCTGGGCGGCCTGCTGCTGGCCTTTGCCATTGAACTGCCGCGCCTGTTTCAGATTCGGGATGAGCGTGACATTCAGTTCTATCTGGGCGTGCCGGTTCTCGGTCTGATTCCTGAAACTCTGACTCCCGTCGAACGCAGCCGGAAATGGCGGCTCCGCTGGGCGAGCGGCCTGGCGGTGGCGTTGCTGGTCGTGATGGTCGGCGCCATGCTGGCCGTCCTGCTCAGTCGGCTCAACGTGCTTCAGATGTTCATCAACCGATAACTCAGACGAAACTTCAGCGCCAGGAAAACGGAGTTCAATATGATTCGAAATCAGAAAGACAATCATTCAGACGCAGCCGGTGATGAGGTCTTCAGTTCCGGCCAGCATTTGCAGGCGCTGAGCGATCAGGCGCTTGAACAGGTCGGAGTCAGGCATTATTCCCTGAACCGTGTTTCGACTGATCTGATCCAGTCGAAACACGATCTGGGGCTGCGCAAATCCCTCAACCAGCCGACCCGCGAAATACGCCTTGCCCCCGCCCGGCTGGATCCGCATCTGGTGGTTTTCAATGACAGCGATCCCGGAGCAGCGGAGCGTTACAACAATCTGGCCGTCTCGCTGCTGGCGACGGCCTCGCGCCGACCGTGCAAGCGCGTGGTCATCACTTCGGCTCAGCACGGCGAAGGGCGCACCTGCGTGCTGCTCAATCTCGCGGCGGCGCTGGCCCGAATCAGTCAGCGGGTGCTGGTGATTGACACTGATCTGCTTCAGCCTTCCGTCCTGCGCCTGCTCGGCGCTGAAACTGAAGTCGGGCTGGCCGAACTGCTGCGGCACAATCTCTCGCCCGGTGAAGCCTCACTGCGCGTCACGCCCGGCGATTTTCACCTCATCGCCGCGCGTGAACGAGGGACGAATGCCGCCGAAATTCTGGCTTCGCCCGCGCTGACCGGACTGTTGCAGTTGGTTGAGCCTGATTACGATTTCATTCTCTTCGATTCGTCGCCGCTGCTGGAAAGCGCCAACACACACCTGCTGATGCGCCTTGCCGATGCGGCGCTGATGGTCATCCAGCCAGGCCGGAACAAGGCCTCGCAACTGGCGCAGGCCGTCAGCCTGTTCACCGAGGAAAACCTCTGCGGCGTGGTTCTTAACCGCCTCGACGCCTGACCCCGGATGGAGCAACTATGAAACAGACTCTTTGCACCCGACACGTTTTCCATCTGACCACAATTCTCTGCCTCGTCAGCAGTCTCATCCTGCACCTGCCGCTTCGGGCACAGAGTCCGGCAAAGTCCGGTGCCGGTGAGGCCAAAGCGAATCAGCCGAATGAATCGCTCGCCGTGCCTGACGACGCTGAGTATTTTGAAAACCTCTACCGCAACTTTCAGAAAACCTATCGCCTGGGGCCGGGAGACGAGCTTTCGGTGCGTGTGGTCGGACAGCCGGATTATTCAATTGAGAAGGCCCGCGTTTCTCCGGTCGGCGCAATCTCGCATGCCCTGCTCGGTGACATTACGGTGGCTGGCCTGACGGTCGAACAGCTCACAAAGAAGCTGACGACGGAACTCAGTGAATACCTCATCAATCCCAAAGTCAGCGTGTCGCTGCTCGAAGCCCGCAGCGCCAAAGTGGCGGTCATCGGCGAAGTGCCCCGGCCAGGCATTCTGGTGCTTGACGGCCCGATGACAGTCTTCGATGCGATCTCGGCTTCGGGCGGCTTTCTCGATACCAGCAAAAAATCGAACGTCAGCCTGATCCGGCAGACACGCACCGGAAGAGTGCAGACACTGACCGTCAATATTGACCGGATACTCAAGGGCAGGGCCGATGTTGAAGAAAACCTGCCGCTCCAGCCCGGCGACACAGTGATCGTTCACGGCAACAGCCGAAAGGCTCTGGCGGCAATTTCGACCGTCGCCGGATTCTCCAGTTTTCTCGCCTTCCTGGGCGTTTTCAGGGGCGGGAAATAACCTGGCGGTCTGAGACTGAAGCTGATGAAAAGAACTCTCCTCAAACTGATGTGGCGAACCGGCGCGTTCGATCTGTTGCGGCTGGCCCGGCGTGACCGGCTGCCGGTGGTGACCTTTCATCGTTTCAGTCATGACCCGGCAGATGATTCGACCATCCCGGCGGCAGCCCTGGCTCAACAGCTTCGCTACCTGGCGACGCACTACCGGGTTCTGCCGCTGTCACAACTTGCCGCCGCGCTGCGCGATGGTCGGCAACTGCCGGCGCGCGCTGTGGCCCTGACGATTGATGACGGATACAGCGAAGTCCGGGACATTGCGTGGCCGCTGCTGCGCAGGCTGCGGATACCGGCCACTGTCTTTGTCGTCACCGGTTTTGCTGATCACCGGTTCTGGCTCTGGCCGGACAGGATTCGCGCGGCGGCGCTCAGGACTCAGAAAAATTCGGTTGATTTCAGTTTGCAGGGCCACACGTTCCGACTCAGTTTCACGACCGGAACTGAACGGCTGAAGGCAGCGGCGGCAATCAATGAACGACTCAAGGCGCTCTCAGAAGAGGCACGCCAGGAAGCCGACAGAAATTTTCTCGCGGCTCTCGACGTGCAGTTACCGGCCACCCCGGAGCCTGAATACAGTTCGCTGACCTGGGATCAGATTCGGGAACTGGACAGCAGCGGCCTCGAAATCGGCTCACACACCTGTTCGCATCCGATTCTGACCAGCCTCACGGATGACCGGTTGCGGCAGGAACTGGAAGAGTCCAGAGCCAGGCTTGAAGCGGAACTGGGCCACCGGGTTGAGACTTTCTGTTATCCGAACGGCGATCAGGATGAGCGCGTCCGCCGCGCGGTCAGAAGCGCCGGGTATCAGTGCGCCGTCACCTGTGAATCCGGCCTCAACCACCGGCACAGCGATCCGCTGGCTCTGGCGCGGATTCATGGCGCTTACGACCTGCCCCATTTTGTGCAGAACATTTGTGGATTCGAGGATTTCAAAAACCATCTGCGTCAGAAGCTCAGATCAGTGTCCCCGGAACTTCCTTTCCTGAGCGAGCAGCATGACACGCAAAGCCAGGCGCTCGTGCCTGAAGTTCAGCCCCCAGGGTTGAGAAGATGAAGGAGCTTATGAAGTCTGACCCGATGGCAGGAAACAATGGCCCGGATGGGTTTGCTGCCCGTGCAGCCTGGCTGACCGGGGCCAACCTTCTTTCGTTTATGCTGGCTTTTCTGACTCCGCTCGTGATCGTTCGCAGACTGGATCAGGAAGAGTTCGGAATTTACAAGCAATTGTTTCAGATCCTGGCCACCGTGCTGATGGCGCTCAACCTGCAGGTCAGCACCAGCGCCTATTACTTTATGCCGCGAGTGGGAACGCGGCAGCTCCAGGTGGCGGTCAATATCATTCTCTTTTACGCGCTGGCCGGGCTGGCCGTTGCCGTCAGTTTCGCGCTCTGGCCCGGCTGGACGCTGATGGTCTTTCATAACGAGGAAATCGTCAGTCACATTCCGAAACTGGGACTGGCCATCATGCTCTGGCTGGTGGCGGCCAATCTTGAAGCCATTCCGCTTTCGCTGGGCGATATTCGGGCCGCTTCGGTCTTCATCGTGGTCGGGCAGATTCTGAAATCAATTCTGATTCTGAGCGCCGCGCTGATTTTTCAAAGTGTCAGCGCCATTCTCTGGGCCTCCATTATTGAAGGCCTGCTGCAATGCGTGTTTATGCTCGGCTACATTCATCGCCGACTGGGTTCATTCTGGCAACCGATTGACTGGCCGCTGTTCAGGGAGCAGATCGCCAATTCGCTCCCGTTCGGCAGCGGCAACCTTGTGCAAAGCGTGCAGGGCGATCTGCACAACTATTTCGTGTCCTATTACTTTTCGCCCGGCACTTACGCGATTTATGCGAATGGTTGTTTCCAGATGCCTTTGCTCGGACTGCTGCAGAGTTCATTTGCCGCCGTGCTCTTCCCGGAAGTGGCCCGGCTGGCAGCGGCAGGCAATCACAGAGCGATTGTCAAAATCTGGCTCGAAGCCATGCGGAAGCTGGCGCTGCTGATTCTGCCGGCCTGTGCGCTGATGTTTGTGCTGCGCGCTGAACTCATCATCACGCTCTTTACCAGCACCTACGCTGATTCGATTCCGATCTTTGCCATTTACCTGATCAACATGGCGCTGCTGACCGTGATGTACGGGGCGATTTACCGGGTTTATGACGAATTCAGATTTTTCGGCGTCAGGCTTTATCTGGCGCTGATTCCGGTTTCGGCCCTCGCGCTCTGGCTGGGGATTTCGACGCTCGGCCTGCCTGGCGCAGTCCTGGCGACGGTGAGTGTGCAGGTGCTGAACGTTTCGATCTGCGCTCTGATTGCGGCCCGGCGAATCGGGCTGCAGCGCGCTGACCTCAGAGAACTGCAGCCCGCGATGCGGACGATGCTGGCCACCGTGATTGCAGGTGGGCTGACCTGGCTTGTCAGACTGAGCCTGATTCCGGCGCATCCGATTCTGATTCTGGTTTTGTGCAGTCTTGTTTTTGCCACGATCTATCTCATTCTGGCCTTTGTGACCGGCGCTGTCACCGAAGACGAAAAAGTTCAGGTGATGGACGGTCTGCAAAAGCTTCAACGCAGGCTCAGGTTTTCAGCAACCTGACCCCTGGTTTTACCTCAGCGGCGGGGCAACTGCCGGAATCAGACCATGCCCCTGGTTCTGATTCATCTGCCCCGGCGTTGTCATTCGATGATGAGAAGTAAAGAACGGAGTCTGCCCGGCTCCACCTTATTACGCCCACAACCCGGTGTCCTGCTTCGGCGGGAAGCGCAACTGCCATCCGACGCGGCAGCGCGCCGGGTGGTCGGACTGCTGCCTGAAGCAGCCAGGCCCCGCGCCTCAGTCCGCGATGCCAATCGCATCGCGTTTGGCGCGCTCTGGCTCTTTACGCTGATGCTCTATGCGCGCCCGAATGATCTGCTGCCCGGCCTGGGCACTTTCCCGCTCGTCAAAATCATCGCGCTGACTGCGCCGCTGGCTTATCTCGGAGCGCAGTTGCAATCCGGCAGGCCGCTGATCAGGTGGAATACGGAAGTTGTCATGGTCTGTGTGCTGCTGGCCCTGGGCATCCTGCTCACGCCGCTCGCCGCCTCGCCCAAAGACAGCTTCGACATGCTCACTGACACGTTCATCAAAACCGTCACCATCTTCGTCCTCCTGACCGGCATCGTCCATTCGCGCGAACGCCTGCATTCACTATTCAAACTCGTGACGGTGTGCGGGCTGATTCTTGGCCTGTTCGCCATCAGAAGTTATGTGCGGGGCGATTTCGCCACTGCCGGAATTCGCATCAAGGGTCTGGTCGGCGGCATGTTCGAGAATCCGAACGACCTGGCTACGGCGCTGGATCTGCTCATCCCGCTGGCCCTCCTGCTCGGCGTCAGAAGTCGCGGAGCGGCCCGTGTCTTTTATTACGTCAGCGCGGCGGTGATGGTCATCGGCGTGCAGGTGACGTTTTCACGCGGCGGTTTCCTGGGACTGCTGGCGATGGCCGGAGTGCTGTTCTGGAAGCTGGGCCGGGGCCGCAGGCTCAGAATTCTGCTGGCCGGAGCGATCTTTCTGGCGCTCATCAGCGTCATTTCGCCGAACAATTATTTCACCCGGCTGACGACGATTTTCAATATTCAGAAAGACGCGACAGGTTCCGCCCAGGAACGCACCGAACTGCTCAACCGCGCCCTTCAGCTTGCGGTGCGCCGTCCGGTGGTCGGGGTGGGCATGGGCAACTTTCACATCTACTCGATCAGGGAACAGGAAGCCCATAATTCCTATCTCGAAATCGCCGCTGAACTCGGCTGGCTGGGTCTGGCCGCCTATCTGACGCTGATTTTCTCATCCCTGCTGGGATTGCGCCGGGTTGAGCGGGAAACGGCAGGCGCGGAGTCTGACAACTACCGCGCCACCTGGTATTTCAGCGTCAGCCTACAGGCCGTGTTTGCGGCCTATCTCGTGTGCAGTTTCTTTTCTTCGATTCAGTACCTCTGGCATCTGTATTACGCCGCCGCATACGCCGTAGCGCTGCGGCAGATTCATCACACTGAAAAAGCAGCCATCAGCCCTCCCCCCCAAACAGCCAGTCAAGGTGCGACAGGATTACTGCTGCGACCCGTCAGACCTGTCGGCTCGCTGTGGTCGTCCAGTCGTGCGAAAAGCAACTCCGGAAATCCTGCCCCCCGGATTGACCAGCCCTGGAGGACAAACCATGACGCCGCCCCTTAATGCTGTCACCCTGATTGCGCAGCTTGCTCTGATCATCTCGGTTCTGCTGGCTCTTTACATTTATATCGGCTATCCGATTCTGATGTTCCTGCTCAGCCGACTTTTCCCGCAACCGGTGCGGAAAACCGGGATTGAGCCGCGTGTTTCGCTGATCATCGCCGCCCATAACGAGCAACAGCACATCGCCGACAAACTCAACAACGCCCTGGCGCTCGATTACCCCCCGGAAAAACTGGAAATCATCGTGGCCTCGGACTGCTCAACCGATCAGACCGATGACATTGTGCGCCGCTTCGCTGACTGCCGGATAAAGCTCTACGAGCAAGCCGAAAGGCAGGGAAAAACGCGGGCGCAACATCGCGCCGCGTCCATCTCGACCGGCGACATTCTGATTTTTTCCGATGCCACCACGCAGTATCAGCCGGGAGTGATTCGCACCATCGTGCGCGGTTTTGCCGATCCGACTGTCGGCTGCGTCGCCGGGCAACTGATCTATGTGGACGGGAACGCTTCATCCGTCGGGAGCGGGTGTCGTTCCTACTGGGGATACGAAAAATTCATCAAGGACTGTGAAAGCCGTCTCGGTTCACTGATCGGTGTGAGCGGGTGTTTGTACGCCGTGCGCCGGAGCTGTCAGGCGCGCATGGCCAGCGACATGATTGATGATTTCGTCATCGCCACTGAGATTCGGTTGCAGGGTCTGCGCACGATTTACGAACCCGAAGCCATCTGCACCGAAAACACCAATCATCGCACCCGCGACGAATTTCGCATGCGAGTCCGGGTGATCGAACAGACGATGAATGCGCTGCACCGGTATCGCGCAGTGCTCAATCCCCTGCGGTACGGGATTTACGCCTTTCAGCTCATCTGCCACAAGCTGCTTCGTTACAGCATGCCGCTGTGGCTGGGCGTGGCCTTCGTCGCTTCCTGGTTTGCCGACACCGGCTCCGGGCTGTGCCATCTGCTGTTTTTCGGGCAGGTGATTTTCTACCTGCTGGCGCTGGCGGGCTGGGTCGGAGATCGCAGCAATATCAGACTCGGACTGCTTTCAGTCCCCTGGTATTTCATGCTCTTCAACGCGGCCTCAGTCGTGGCGCTGAGCAAGTTTCTGCGTGGTGAAACCCACGTGGTCTGGGAACCAGTCCGCGAAACGCGCGCGGAATCAACCGTGCAGGAGGAGGCCGCCTGACAGGCAGTCTGGGAGCCGGAAACTCCGGCTCCCAGGGTTTTAAGTTATGTGTGGAATTGCCGGAATAATCGGGCCTGAAATTCTGCCGGGCGGCATGACTTCAGGAGAACTGATCAGACGAATGTGTGAGGTCATCACGCATCGCGGGCCTGACGATGAGGGCTATCACCTTTCCGGCAGGCCGGAGCGGACTGTGGCCCTCGGCATGCGCCGTCTTTCCGTCATTGACGTGGCGACGGGTCAGCAGCCGGTCTCGAATGAAGACGGCACGATTCACATCGTTTTCAACGGCGAGATTTACAACCATCGTGAACTGCGGGCTGACCTGATTGCGCGCGGGCATCGTTTTCGCACGGCTTCAGACACTGAAACGATTGTTCACCTTTATGAAGACCTGGGTGAACGCTGCGTCGAAAAGCTGCGCGGGATGTTTGCCTTCGCCATTCAGGACGAGCGGGCCGGACGCCTGCTGCTGGCGCGGGATCGGGTGGGCAAGAAACCGCTGCATTACGCACAGTGCGGCGAGCATTTCATTTTCGGTTCTGAAATCAAGTCGCTCCTGCGCCATCCGGCCATCCGGCGCGAAGTCAGTTTTGAAGCGCTCGCTGATTTCGTAACCTTCGGTTATGTGCCTGATCCCCGGACTGCGTTCCAGGGAATTCACAAACTTCCGCCCGGGCACACGCTGAGCTGGCAGGACGGACAAATCCGCCTGCGTCGTTACTGGGATTTTGAGTATGCCAGGACAGAACAGCCGAGGCCGCCGGACGAAACGCATTACCTCGCCCGATTGCGTGAACTGCTGGCTGAAGCTGTCCGGCTGCGGCTTGAGAGCGAAGTTCCGCTTGGAGCCTTTCTTTCCGGCGGGATTGATTCAAGCACGGTGGTCGCGCTGATGGCGCAGGTTCTGACCGAACCGGTCAGAACCTTTTCCATCGGGTTCAGAGAGACTGAGTTTGATGAACTCAGTTACGCCCGGCTCACGGCCCGGCTGCTCAAAACGGATCATCATGAATTCATCGTCTCGCCGGATGTCTGCCGGATCGTTGAGGAAATCGTCCGGCTTCACGATGAACCCTTCGCTGACGTGTCGAGCATTCCGACTTACGTGGTTTCAGGGATGGCGCGGGAACACGTCACCGTTGTGCTGACCGGCGATGGCGGCGATGAAGTTTTCGGCGGCTATGAACGCTATCTGATCGAACAGCGCCGCGACTGGCTGACGCGGATTCCCCGCCCGCTGCGTTACGGTCTGCTGAAACCGCTCAGCCGGAGCCTGCCGCAGGGCTTTTACGGCAAGCGATGGCTGGGCAACCTGGCGCTCGAACCGGCGGCGCGGTTTGTCGAGAATGTGTCTTACTTCAACGCTGACGCCCGTCACGCGCTTTTCACGACCGCCTTTCACCATCAGCTTGGTGATTATGACCCGGCGCGCATGTTCGAGGAACTTTACCGCACGCCGACTTCAGCCGCTCAGCTTGAACATCGCCTTTATCTCGACAGCCGGACTTATCTGCCCGGCGATGTGCTGGTCAAGGTGGACAGAATGAGCATGGCGCATTCGATTGAAACGCGCTCGCCGCTGCTCGATCACCGGCTGATCGAATTTGTGCAGACGATTCCCGCTGAACTGAAAGTGCGCGGCACTGAGAGCAAACACATTCTCAAACGCGCCGTGCGCGGGCTGGTGCCCGATGAAATCATCCATCGCCCGAAGCAGGGTTTTGATGTTCCGCTGCGTCACTGGCTCAACGCCGAACTGAAGGAGATGCTCGACGACACGCTCAACAGCCGCTCCCTGCGCGAGCGTGGTTATTTTTCTCCGGCGGCGATCACCGCGATTGTAAATGCCCATCGGCGCGGCGTCCGCGATCACGCCAGAGATTTATGGAGTCTGCTGACGCTGGAGCTGTGGCATCGGATGTTCATTGATCGTCAGCCCGAACCTGCCGCCGACACGCGGGCGATCAGCTTTGATGAATGGCAACCTGTCGGAACCACGTCCTGAAAGGTTATGAGCATTTTATTCGAGGAGAATGTCGGGACTTTGCGCGCCGCCAGGCTCTGGCCGGTGATGGATGAACGACCGCGCATTCTTCACCTGATCACCAGTTTTGAGACCGGAGGAACAGAGCGACAGGCCGCTGAGCTGCTGCTGCGCCTGGATGAATCGGCGTGGGACGTGCGGCTGGCGGTGCTGCATCGGCGCGGGCAGTTGCTCGAACGGCTGGCGGATCGCTTCCCGCAGCCGCCGGAATTTCCGCTGACCAGTTTTTACAACCTGAATGCGGCGCGGCAACTCTGGCGGCTTTGTCGCCTGCTCCGCACTGAACGCATCGCCCTGCTGCACGCGCACGATTTTTACGCCGGAATCATTGGCGGCGTCGCGGCGCGACTCACGCAGACACCGATGATCGCGGCTCAGCGTCATCTGCGCCTTTCAGACCGGCGCGTACACGAATACGGCACGCGCCTGATTCATCGTCTGGCCAGTCGCCTGCTGGTCAATTCCGAAGCAGTCCGCGATCACCTGCTGACCAGTTATGGAGTGAAGCCGGAGAAAATTTCGGTGATTCACAACGGCCTGCTCACGCGCGGCAACGCCGGTCGCGCGGAATGTCGCGCAGCTTTAATCCGCGAACTGTCGCTGCCGCAGCACGCAATCCTGATTGGACAGGTCGCGCGACTCGAAGAGGTCAAAGGTCATCGCTACGTGATCGAAGCCGCCGCGCAGATCGTGCCGGATCACCCGCAAGTTCACTTCATCTTCATCGGTGACGGCTCGCTGCGTGAACAACTGCGGTCACAGGCGGCGCAACTCGGCCTTGCGGCTCACGTGCATCTGACTGGTGATCGGCCCGACGCGGCAACGCTGATTGCGGGCTGCGATGCGGCGGTGCTGGCTTCATTGCACGAAGGTTTTCCGAACGCAGTCCTTGAAGCAATGGCCGCCGGTGTTCCGGTCATCGCCACCGCCTCAGGCGGAACGAGCGAAATGATTCGTCCGGGCGAAACGGGCTGGCTGATTCCTCCGGCAGATGCGAGCGCCCTGGCCCGCAGCATCAGTCAGGCACTGGCGCATCCGGCGCAAAGTGAAGAGATGGCCGCCCGCGCACGCGCCTTTGTCGAGCGTCGCTTCAGCCTGCAGCGCATGGTTACTGCCGTTGAGCAGCTTTATCAGGAAACTTTGTCTGCCCATCGTCCGTGATGAAAACGTGATGAAAACAACGACCCGGTTACAACCCGAACAGCCGCGCAGAACGGTCAGGACAACCACGCCGGTCGGCGCACGGATGCGCGTCTGTGTCATCGCGCCTTCGCTGCTGCTGTATGGCGGGCAGTCCATTCAGGCGGCGCGTCTGATCGAAGGTCTGAATCAGGAGCCGGAAATCAGCGCCGAACTTCTGCCGATCAATCCGCAGGCGCCGGGACTGTGGCGGCATTTGCAGCGCGTCAGATATCTGCGGACGCTGGTGACTGAAGCGATTTATCTGTGGCTGCTGCTGACCAGAATTCCGCGAGCCGATCTCGTGCATGTTTATTCGGCGGCTTATCTGTCTTTCGTCCTCGCTCCGACACCGGCCATTCTGCTGGCGCGTTTGTTCGGCAAACCGACGCTGCTCAATTACCACAGCGGCGAAGCCGAAGATCACCTGACACGATGGGGCAGAACCGCCCTGCCCGTGATTCGCCTGGCTCAGCGCGTGATCGTTCCTTCGGAGTGGCTGGTCGAAATTTTTGCGCGCTTTGACATCGTCGCCGAAGCGATTCAGAACACAGTCGAAGCTGATCAGTTTCGCTTTCACGAACGCTGCCCGCTGCGTCCCGTGCTGCTTTCAAACCGCAATTTCGAGAGCCATTACAACGTGGCCGACACGTTGCGCGCCTTTGCCATCATCGAGCGCCGGATTCCGCAGGCGCATCTGATCGTCGCCGGTGACGGCAGCGAACGAGAGAAACTGCGGCAGCTTGCCGCCGAACTGGAACTGAAACAGATCGAATTCACCGGCGCTGTCCCGCCCGGACAAATCGCTGCGCTCTATGACCGGGCCGACATCTTCATCAACGCATCGCTCGTGGACAATCAGCCGCTTTCGATCATTGAAGCCTTTGCCTGCGGCCTCGCTGTCGTCACGACCGGCGCGGGCGGGATTCCGCAGATTGTCAGAAACGGATGGAACGGAATGCTGGTCGCGCCGGGTGATGATCGCGCGCTCGCAGAAGCCGTGATTTCGCTCTTTGAGCCTGAATCGAAGGCGGCGGAAATAATCAGCCAGGCGCTCGCTGACAGTCGGCGTTACACCTGGTCAGCCGTGCGTTCACGGTGGCTGGAGTTGTACGCCTCAATGCTCAAACGGCCACACGTTCAGCCCGAAAGCCCCCGGACGATCTGACCCCAAAACGGACTGCTGAAACTTATGATGACCCGCGCCAGAGACAATCAGATGGAAGCCTTTCTCGCTGAAGTAAACCAGGGCGAGCGATTCGAGTTCGGCAGGAACTGGGGTCGCTTTCTGGCGCTGCTTTCCGAAGATCGCATTCAGGCGGCGGAAGATTCACTGCGCCACATGCTCGAAGTCGAAAACCTTGCGGGCCGCACTTTTCTTGACATCGGTTCGGGCAGCGGCCTGTTCAGCCTTGCGGCGCGACGGCTGGGCGCGCGCGTTCATTCGTTCGATTACGACCTCAATTCGGTGGCCTGCACTGCCGAACTCAGGCAGCGGTATTTTCCCGGCGACCCGGACTGGACAGTCGAGCAGGGTTCGGTTCTCGATCAGGCTTATCTGCACACGCTTGACGCCGCCGATGTCGTGTATTCGTGGGGCGTGCTGCATCACACGGGCGCGATGTGGCGGGCGCTCGCCAATGTCAGTGATCTGGTCAGGCCCGGAGGCCGCCTGTTCATTGCCATCTATAACGACCAGGGCAGCCGGAGCCGACGCTGGCGCCGGATCAAGCGCACATACAATCAACTGCCGCCCCTGCTGCGTCCGCCTTTGACGGTGCTGGTGATTGCGCCGGATGAATTGAAAAAAGCCGCGAGCGCCCTGCTCGGTCTGCGTTTCGGCGCATATCTGCGCGTCTGGCTGCGAACTGATCCGCGACGCGGCATGAATCACTGGCGCGACATTGTGGACTGGGTGGGAGGCTACCCATACGAATATGCCGCCCCGGAAGAGGTCTTTGATTTTTTCCGTCAGCGAGGTTTCACGCTGAGCAGACTGCTGTGCAAAGGCGTGGGCCTCGGATGCAATGAATTTGTTTTTGTGAAGTCAGCCACAGAGGAATGATGATGACTCCCCTGCCCGCCGGATTAAGCAAGCTGCGCACGATGAGCCTGCACGAACTGACCGTGCGCGGGCAGCAGGGACTCGCGCGCCTTGCGGACAGATTCGCTCCGGCGCGCACCAGTGAATCTGTCCTGGCTGATCACGATCAGGCCCTGCTGCCTGACCGTCATCGTTTTCTGGCAGCGCCGCTGCTGCCTGTCTTTGCGTGTCGCGCTGAAGTGGCCGAATTGCTCAGGGAGCGTTTTCCGCAGCACTGCGCGGCGCTGACAGATCGTGCTGAACGGGCGCTGAGCGGGCGTTTCGATCTGCTCGGATTTCGTGACCAGAGTTTCGGTGATCCGCCCGACTGGCAGCTTGATCCGGTGTCAGGCGCGCGCGCGCCGATGCTGCACTGGAGCAGGCTCGATCAGCAGAACCCTGTCGGCCAGGGCGATCCCAAACTGATCTGGGAACTCAATCGTCATGCTCATTTCGTCACGTTCGGCCAGGCCTGGTGGATCACGCGTGATGAGCGATTCGTGACGGCTTTCATCCGGCAGGCTGAGGACTGGATCAGTCGCAACCCGGTTGGCGCGGGTCTGAACTGGGCAAGCAGTCTGGAAATCGCCTTTCGTTCCATCGCGTGGCTCTGGGCGCTGAGTCTGTGCGCGGATTCTGAACTGCTGACACCGGCTGTCATGGCGCGGCTGGTCGGGTCGCTCGCCGCGCAGGGTCGGCATCTGGAAACTTACCTGTCGCATTACTTCAGTCCGAACACGCATCTGACGGGCGAGGCGCTCGGACTGTTATATCTCGGCCTGGCGCTGCCCGAACTGAAGCGAGCCGGACGCTGGCGCGAAACAGGACTGCGCATTCTGCTCGAACAGTTGCCGAAGCAGGTGCGCGAGGATGGCGTCTATTTTGAACAGGCTTCCTGTTATCACCGCTACACGACCGATTTTTATCTGCACCTGCTGCTGCTGGCGAAAAGTCACGGCCTGGCGCTGCCCGACGCGGTCACGGCGCGGCTCACGGGACTGCTCGATCATCTGATGTGGATCACGCGGCCTGACAGCAGTTCACCCTTGTTCGGTGATGACGATGGCGGACGACTGCTGCCGACGGGGCCGCGCGAAGGCAATGACTTCCGCGATACGCTCGGACTGGGTGCGGCGGTGTTTAGTCGCGGCGACTGGAAATTTGTGGCCGGCGCCGCCGCTGCTGAAACGCTGTGGCTGAGCGGCCCTGCCGGACTGGCGCAGTACGATCAGATCACACCCGCGCCGCCTGCCGCACAATCCCGCGTTTTTGCCGCGAGTGGCTGGGCTGTCATTCGTGACGGATGGGAGCGGGATTCCGCGTGGCTGCTGGTGGATTGCGGTCGTCACGGCGCTGAAATCGGCTGCGGGCATGCGCATGCCGATGCGCTGTCATTTGAATTTGCGGCTGGCGGAATGACGTGGCTGGTTGATCCGGGAACGTTTGTTTACGCCGCCGACGCAGTGACGCGCGATCAGTTCCGCTCAACGGCGGCGCACAACACCGCGCTGGTTGACGGTGAAGAGCAGTCGCTGCCGGGCAATCCCTTTTCGTGGCGCACGGTGACTGATGCAACGGCGACAGCCTTCAATGATGACGGCGTGTGTGCCCTGATCGAAGGCGAGCATGACGGTTATCAGCGGCTGCCCGATCCGGTCACGCATCGGCGCACGATTCAGTTCTGCCGCAACCAGACACAACTGACAATCCGCGATCAGTTCACGGCCCGGACTGAACACCGCTACACGCTCAGGTTTCATTTTGCTCCCGGCTGCGCGGTCACGACCTCAGGCCACAGCGTCAGGGCGAGCGGGCCGCAGGGCCGTTCACTGAGCATCGGTCTGTCAGCTTCGACATCCGTCAGCAGTCCGCTCAAAGTTCGCATTCACAGCAGCCGTGTTTCGGATTGCTATGGCCGGAGCAGGCCCGCCGAGGTTGCGGAATTTGAAGCGACCGGGACCGGCCCGGTCACACTGATCAGCATCATCAGACCTGAGGCTTTACCAGGCGAAGCGGTATGAGTGAGCTTGAATATCATCTCGATGAATTGCGAATCGCGCTGTCGGCGGATGATCCCGCGCGTGTGATGCCGACGCTGCCGGATGATTTCGAGCGCATCCTTGATCTCGGTTGCGGCATGGGCCAGACGCTGACGGCCTGCCATCTGAACCCGGCAGTATTTGCCTGCGGAATTGATATTGATGCAGAGGCGCTGGCCTGGGGCAGCAGGCTCTCGCCGGGAATCAGCTTTCTCAGAGCGCGCGGCGAGCAACTGCCTTTTTCTGATCAGAGCTTTGATGTGGTGATCTCGCGCGTCGCGCTGCCCTACACCCATCTGCCGAGCGCGCTCGCTGAAATCTTTCGCGTCCTCAGGCCAGGCGGCAGAGTCTGGTTCACGCTACATTCGTTTGCGCTGGCGCAGCAGAGTCTGCGTCGCGCCCTGCGCGAGACCAGGCTCAAAAGTCTGCTCTATCAGAGTTATGTGATGGTCAACGGACTGCTCTTTCACCTGACGGGCAGACAGTTTCGTTATCCACTCAATCAGCAACGCTGCGAGTCGTTTCAAACCAGAGCCGGAATGATCCGGGCCATGAAGCGGGCGGGATTTACAGAGGTCACGGCGGAAGAAGGCCGTTTCTTCATCTCGACTGCGGTCAGAAGGAGTTGAAGCAGGGCATGTGCGGAATCTGCGGCATGGCGCTGCCGGAACAACTGAATCGCCGGGCAGACAGATCGCTGCTGCTGCGAATGCGCGACACACTCGTGCATCGCGGCCCGGATGACGCCGGAATTTATCTGGCCGGTGGCATTGGCCTCGCACATCGCCGCCTGTCAATCGTGGATGTCCTCGGCGGGCATCAGCCGATGACCAGTGAAGACGGCACGCTTCAGATCGTGTTCAATGGTGAAATCTACAACCATCCGCAACTGCGCCCCCAACTCGAAGCTCTCGGCCATCGCTATCAGAACCACAGCGACACCGAAACGATTCTGCATCTGTACGAAGAACACGGAACGCAGGCAGTCAGGCTGCTGAGCGGCATGTTCGCCTTCGCGCTCTGGGATGAAGGGCGTGGCAGGCTGCTGCTCGCGCGTGACCGGATGGGCATCAAGCCGCTTTATTACGTTCATCGCGCTGACGGCTCGTTGTACTTCGCTTCGGAAATCAAAGCCCTGCTGGCCGCAGGCGCAGTCCGGCCTGAACTCAATTATCAGGCTCTGCCCGATTACCTGGCCAGCCATGCGCCGTCGGGCGAAGAGACGCTCTTTCGCGGCGTTCGTCGCCTGCTGCCCGGTCATCTGCTCATCTGGCAGCGCGGACAACTTCAGATGGAACAGTACTGGGACGCTGATTTCACGGCCTCGGCGGACGCGCGCGGGCAGAGCGACGCCGATCACATCAGCGAATGGGGCCGGTTGTTTGAAGCGGCGGTGCGCTCGCATCTGATGTCGGATGTGCCGCTCGGCGTGTTTCTTTCCGGCGGGATAGATTCTTCGGCCATTGCGGCGGTGATGAGCCGGATGGTCAGCGGCCCGATCCGCACTTTCTCGGTCGCCTTTGCCGAACGCGAAGCCAACGAACTCGAATATGCTCGACTGGTGGCGCGAACTTTCAGGACTGAGCATCACGAAGTCATCGTCAGTCCGCAGGAATATTTCCGGGCGCTGCCTGACCTGATCTGGCACGAAGACGAACCGCTGGCCCATTTCGCCAGCGTTCCGCTCTTTTATGTCTCCCGCCTGGCGGCAAGGCACGTCAAGGTGGTGCTGACCGGCGAGGGCAGCGATGAACTGCTGGCCGGGTATTACAAATACCGCCGGACGCTGCTCAATCTTTCAGTCGGGCGCGTTTATCAGCGGTGGGTTCCATCAGCACTGCGCCGTCTGGTTCAGACCGGCGGACGCCAGGTGCTGCCGGAAAGTTACGGGCACAAACTCGCGCGCACGTTCATCGAACGCCATGCTGACACAGAGAGTCTTTACTTCGACAACTTCGCGGTCTTTTCGCGGGCGATGCAGCAGCAGATGCTCACGCCCGCGACGCTCGCGCTGACAGGTCAACCCGATCCGTCTGCGCGGGGTCGTCAACTGCTGAGTCAGGCGCAGGCGGGGACGCTGCTCAATCAGCTTCTCTATGTTGATCAGAAAATCTATCTGCACGAATTACTGATGAAACAGGATCAGATGAGCATGGCCGCCTCCATCGAAAGTCGCGTTCCGTTTCTCGATGCGGCGCTGGTTGATTTCACCAACCGCCTGCCGGAACGCCTGAAGCTGTACGGCTGGACGACGAAATACATCCTGCGCCGCGCCATGCAGGGCGTTCTGCCTGAAGCGATTCTGAAGCGGCCCAAAATGGGTTTTCCGGTGCCGGTCGGCAGATGGTTTCGCGGCGAGTTTCGGCCTCTGGTCGAAGACTGTCTGCTCAGCGAACGCGCGCTTGGACGCGGCCTTTTCAACCGTGAATTTCTGGAGCGGCTGCTGGCCGAACACATTTCAGGCACGCGCGATCACGCGCAGCGACTCTGGGCGCTCGTCAATCTTGAATTGTGGCTGCGCCGTTTTATGGACGAAGAGATCAGTCCGGGGCTGAAGGCAGAGAACGAAGTCGGTTCTCTGGTCGGCTGAAGGAAAAGTGAATGTGAGGCGAATGCCATCAGTCAACAGGTAACGCACAAATTGAATTGGATCAGATTTCAGATCAGTGTGCGGAATAATCAGTGTGGCGCGATTTGCCCGCAGTCGCGCGGCACCCGCAACCGGCTCGTGACGTGAACTGCGCGACTGCGGGCAAATCGCGCCACACTTGCCGGATTCGCCATTGAAAACCGATCTATGATTGCAAACACCCCAGGAACCGAACGTCAACTGCCCTTTCAGATGATGGCGGCAGGCGCGCTCAGCGCTGACCCGCTGTGCGGGCGTGATCTGCTCTGTTTCAGTCATGACTGGAACAGCGATCCGCTCTCAAAAAATCATCTGATGCGCATCCTTGCCCGGCATAACCGGATTCTCTGGATCAACTCCATCGGGTATCGCAGGCCGGCGGCGTCAAAGGCTGATCTCACCCGCGCGGTCAACAAGCTGACCTCAGCCCTCGAACCTGTGCGCGAAGTCGAGCCGGGAATTTTTGTCCTCAATCCGCTGGCGATTCCGGCTTACGGCAGCCAGGCCGTGCGGCGCTTCAATCGTCAGTTTCTGCGCTGGCAGGTGCAGCGGGCCATGCGGCAGTTGCGTTTTTCGCGGGTCATCAACTTTGTCTTCAATCCGGCTGCCGCCGTGATTGCCGGGGCGCTCGATGAAGACAAGCTGATCTATTACTGCGTGGACGAATACACCGCGTTTACCGGAGTCGCCGCAACCTCGCTGGCCGGAATGGAGCAGGAACTGTGTCGGCGGGCTGATCTGGTGATCGTGTCGGCTGACAAGCTGCTGGCTTCAAAGGCCCGCTACAATCGGCGCACGCATCTGATCAGGCACGGAGTTGATTTCGCGCATTTTCGCCGGGCGCTCGATCCGGCAACCGAAGTTCCCGAAGTCATTGCCAGGCTGCCGCGTCCGGTGATCGGTTTTCACGGGCTGATCGCCGACTGGGTGGATGTCGAACTGCTGGCTCACACGGCCCGCACTTTTGCCGAAGGTTCGCTGGTGATCGTGGGCCGGGCGACGACTGACATTTCGTTATTGAAGGAACTGCCCAACGTTCACCTGATCGGGCGGCGGCCTTATGCTGAACTGCCAGCCTTCTGCAAGGGCTTTGATGTGGCAATCAATCCATTCCGCATCAACGAACTGACGCTCAATGCCAGTCCGCTGAAAGTCCGTGAATACCTCGCCGCCGGATTGCCGGTGGTTTCAACTCCGATTCCTGAAGTCAGTCGCCTGGGTCATTGCCTGATCGGAGATGATGACGCAGCGTTCGTCACGCAGATCAGGCGCGCGCTCGCGGAGCCGGGGCCACGCGCCGCCCGCAGCGACCTGATGCGGATCGAGAGCTGGGAAGCAAAGGTGGAGGAAATTCGCCGTTGTCTCGCCGCAGAGTAAGCAGCACACAGAAAACAGGCGGCCCTCGCGGCTGTCTGAAAAAAGGAGAGGGGGAAATGCGATTACTTCACAACGCCCGTCACGTTCGGCTGACCGTTCTGGCCGGAACCACAGTTTTATCCTGGTGCGTCAGTTTCAGTCAGGCCTGCTGGTTCGGAAACCAGCCTGCCGAGGCCGGAGTCATGATGAACGACCCCTCGCAGGCGGCGCTTCAGACCGGCGCGCCCGACAAGCCACGAAAAACCGTGAACATTGCGCTGCCACAGAAAACACGCAAGACCATCACGGTTGCGGCGGGCGGCGATTTTCAGGCGGCGCTCAATCAGGCGCAGCCCGGCGATGTGATTACGCTCCAGGCTGGCGCGACTTTTACCGGCAGCTTCGTGCTGCCGAACAAGCCCGGAGCGGACTGGATCACCATTCGCACCTCTGCACCTGACACTGCGCTGCCGCCTTCCGGCAAACGCATCAGTCCGGCGTCATCAGCAGCGCTGCCGAAAATCCTCAGTCCGGGCGCTTCACCCGCGCTGGCGGTGGAACGGGGAGCGCATCATTACCGTCTGATCGGGCTGGAAATCGGCATCACTCCCGGCAAATTCATTTACACGATTGTGGATTTCGATGGCGCTCCGCGTTCGCTCGGCGAAATGGCCCGCGAACTGATCATTGACCGCTGTTACATTCACGGCAATCCGCGCGACGGATCGCAGCGCGGGGTGGCGCTCAACTGCGGCGCGGCGGCAATCATTGATTCACACATCGCTGAGATTCATCTTGAGAGCGCCGATTCTCAGGCGATCTGCGGATGGAGCGGCCCCGGCCCGTTCAAAATCGTCAACAACCATCTCGAAGGCGCGGGCGAAAACATTCTCTTCGGCGGCGCGGATTCAAGTATCGGGGGACTGATTCCGTCCGACATCGAAATCAGAAACAACACCGTAGCGAAGCCGCTGAGCTGGCGACCGGGTTCACCGAATTTCGGCGGGATTACCTGGTCAGTCAAAAACCTGTTCGAACTCAAGAACGCGCAGCGGGTGCTGGTTGACCGCAACATCTTCGAGTACAACTGGGCGCAGTCGCAGGACGGCATGGCCATTCTCTTCACGCCGCGCAATCAGGAAGGCAACTCGCCCTGGTCAGTCGTGCAGGATGTGACGTTCACCAACAACATCGTCCGTCACTCCGGCGGCGGCATCAACATCGCCGGCCCGGATGATGAAGCGGGAACAAGCGAACCTTCGCGCCGGATTCTGATTCGCAACAATCTGATTGACGATATTGACGGAGTGAAGTGGGGGACTCCGACCGAGGCGGCGGACGGAGAGTTCCTGCAAATCATCGGCGGAGCTGAAAACATTACCATCGAACACAACACCGCCATTCACAGCGGGAACATTCTGACTTCAGACGGGGCGGACAAACCGAATCCCGGTTTTGTCTTCGTCAGCAACATCGTCCGGCAGAACAGCAACGGCGTGATCGGCAGCGATCATTTGCCGGGTAATGATTCGCTCGATGTGTTTTTTCCGAGCAGCCGATTTCAGGCCAATGTCATTATCGGCGCTGAAGCCGGAATGTATCCATCCGGCAATTTCTATCCCGCGACGCCGACCCAGGTCGGGTTTACCGATCAGGCCGGACAGAACTACCGGCTCCTGCCATCCAGTCCTTATCGCAACAAAGGCGCCGATGGCCGGGACATCGGCTGCAACTTCGATGAACTGCTGAGCCAGTCAACGGCGGCGACCGTGCATGCCGCCAGTTACGGCGGGCCGCAGTTTGCCGAAGAGTGCATTGTGGCGGTCTTTGGCGCTGACCTGGCCAGCGAAGTGGCCAGCGCGCCGGGCCAGCCCCTGCCGGTCACGCTGGCGGGCACTTCGATCACCATTCGGGACAGCGCCGGAGCGCAGCGCCCGGCCCCGCTGTTTTTCGTCTCTCCGCTTCAGGTGAATCTGCTCCTGCCCTCCGGCCTGGCTTTTGGCGCGGCTTCCCTGCTGATTTCAACTGTCTCCGGCCAGACGGTGTGGAGTCCGATCCAGGTCGGACGGGTTTCACCCGGACTCTTTACCGCCGATTCATCCGGGAGCGGGCTGCCCCAGGGACAGGTCTTCCGCCTCAGCAGCAACGGCGCTCAGTCGTTTGAACCAGTCATTCGCTACGACACGGCATCTTCCAGATGGGTCGCGGTGCCAATCGAGCCGGGCAATCCCGGCGATCAGCTTTTCCTGGTTCTCTATGGTTCGGGATTTCGCAATCGCGCGGCGCTCAGCGATGTTCAGGCGACCATCGGCGGCCTCGGAGCGCAGGTTCAGTATGCCGGAGCGCAGGGCGGATATACGGGACTTGATCAGCTCAATCTGAGAATCCCCGCCGGGCTGGAAGGGCGTGGTGATACTGAAGTGAATGTCCTGGTGGCCGGATTGTCAGCCAACAGGGTTGTCGTCAATTTCAGGTAATCATGGATTCAGGGACTTCAAACTTGCTGACCAAACTGACATCGTCGTGGCCCTGGCTGAGCCGCTATCCGCTGTGGCGCACTCGTGAGTTGTGGGAGCGCCTGTTTTCAGCTTCCGGGCCTGCGCATCTGATCGTCGTGGTGGCCAATCATTTTGAGCCGGCCTGGAACGATGGCGGCCCGGAATTCAGCGTTGAGATTCAGCGCCGCCGGACAGCCGCCTGGTGTCGGCAGGCGCGCCAGACCGGCCTGGCCATTCCCGATCACGACGGAACGCCGTTCAGACATACCTGTTTTTATCCGGGCGAACAATACGATCAGGCCATCGTCAGCCTGCTGGCAGAACTTGAAAGCGAGGGATTTGGCGCAGTCGAAATTCATCTGCATCACGGCACCGAACAACCCGACACTCCCGACGGAGTCAGGCGGGCGCTCAGCGAATTCCGCGATCTGCTGGCCGAAGAGCATGGCTGTCTGGCGCTGGAAGCAGGCGACCCGCGCCCGCGCTATGCCTTCGTGCATGGCAACCTGGCGCTCGCCAATTCGATGGGCGGGCGTGATTGCGGAGTTGACAACGAAATGGAAATCCTCGCGCAGACCGGCTGTTATGCGGATCTGACGCTGCCCGCGTTCCCGGAACAGGCGCAGGGGCCGGTCATCAATGCGCTCTATGAATGTGGTCGCCCGCTCTCTGAACGGATGCCTTATCGCACAGGGATTCGGCTGCGGGTCGGGCGGGCGCCGCAACTGCCGATTATGATGACGGGGCCGCTCGTCTTTGACTGGAGCCGCCGCAAACGCGGACTGCCGGTTCTGCGCATTGATGACGGCGTCCTGACTGCTGGATACCCGCTCACCCAGGCCCGGCTTGATCGCTGGCAGCAGGCCCGGATCACTGTCAGGAACGGCCCGCCCTGGTTTTTTATCAAGCTCTATTGTCACGGTTTTTTTGCAGGAGATCAGGAAGCCACGCTCGGCGAACCGATCAGACGTTTCTGGTCGGAAGCCATCGAAGAAGCTGAACGAAAACGCGACCTGCGGATTCACTTCGCCACGGCGCGTGAAGCATTCAATATCGCCAGAGCCGCGATTGACGGGCAGACTGGCGATCCGCATCATTTTCGCAACTACCTGCTGCATCCGATCAGAACCCACAGACCGATGCACCTGCCGGAGGAACAACTCACGGCGACATAAATCAGGTTCCGGTTGACCACAGCAGGCCGATGAAACTCAGCCCCATGAAAACGAATTCGCCAACAGCCATCCATCCTGAAGCAGCCGGAATGGCGCTGCGCCCGGATCAGGAACCACGCCAGGCGGCCCGGCCCGGCCCGACCCGGCCTGTTGCAGAAAAGCGGGTTCTGCTGATCAGTTACTGGTATCCGCCGAATATGGAAATGGGATCGCGCACCTGCGAACAGATCGCCCGTTATCTGCCGCTCTCAGGCTGGCATCCGCTGGCGCTGACGATTCGGGAGGAACTGATCGAAGAGCAATACCTGTCGCGCAGTCCCCGGACAGATCAGAGTGCGCCGCACACGGTCATTCGCACAGGCCGACTGCCGCACCCGCTCGATCTTTATCGCTGGTTCAAATCTCCGGCTTCAGAAGTTCGTGCGGCGGTCGAAGCCGTGGGCAGCAGAACCGGGCGGGAAAAAGGAAGACTGCGCGAACTGCTGCTGGCGTGGCTGAGCATTCCCGATCTGTACACGGGCTGGCTGATTCCGGCCATCGTGGCCGGGTGGCGCGCGATTCGTCGTGACCAGCCGCAGGCCATTATGTCTTCCGGCCCGTGCTGGACCAATCATCTGGTGGCTTACGGCCTTTCATCGCTGACCGGGCTGCCCTGGCTTGTGCATTTTCGTGATCCCTGGGCGACGGGTTTTATGCCGGGCGCTTATCGCTTCGGGTTTGAGATCAGGGTGAATCGCTGGCTGGAAAGAGCCACGCTCGCGCGGGCTTCCCGCGTGGTCTGCGTGACGGAAGAGCATACGGCGCTGCTGCGCCGGACGTGGCCTGATCTGCCTGCCGAAAAGTTTGAGACGGTGCTGAACGGATATGACGGAGCAGACTGGCAGGAATCTGATCAGCAGCTCAGACAGACGCAAACCGGAAGCAGCCGGAGGTCTGAGAAATTTCGTGTGACCTATGCCGGATCGCTCTATATCGGTCGCAATCCGCTGCCTGTGCTGCGGGCGCTGCGCAAACTGATCGAGGCCGGAGAAGTGAGGCGCGAGCTGGTGGAATTCAACCTGATCGGCTGGTGCGAAACCAGCCAGGGACAAAGTATCGCTGACCTGATTGCGGAAACAGGATTGCAGGATTGCGTCAATCTCACCGGCCCCCTGCCGCACGCGGTCACGCTGCGACATCTGGCGCAGGCTGAGTTGCTGCTGCTGCTGGCCGAAGGGCTGGAAATTCAGATTCCAGGCAAAACCTTTGAGTATCTCAGGGCGGGTCGTCCGATTCTTGCGCTCACTTCCGAAGGCGCTGTGTCCAGACTGATCGAGCGGACGCAGAGCGGCTGGGCCGTTGATCCGGCAGATGAAAGCGGAATCCTGCTGGCCCTGCGCGAATGTTATCAGCAGTGGATGACGGGAGCTTCGGCACGCATCCCTGATCCGGCGATGGTGGCAACTTATGATCGCCGCCTCACGACTTCACAACTCGGAAAAATTCTGGATGAACTGACCGCGCAGCCCGCCTTGCAAACTGCGCTGTCCACCTGAGGGAAATTTTCGGAAATGCTCAATGCACTGATCAATACCACAGTCAGCAGGGCGCGTGCTGTCCGCTCCCGTCTGACTCCGTTGCCGTATCAGGCAAGACAGGCCCGGCGGCACGATTTATCACAGGGACTGGCCGACGATCCGGGCATCGAACGCTGTCTGACGGAGACCGCCGCCTGGCTTTGTCGCGCGCAGGATCTCACGATGACGGGCGATGACGGCGTGGCCCGCCACTACAGCCTGCTTGATGGATGGGGGCCGTCCTATCCTGAAACCACCGGTTACATCATTCCCACGCTGATTGATCTTGGAGAAGATCGCCAGGACGAACAGTTGATCCGGCGCGCGCGCCGAATGCTCGACTGGCTGCTCAGCATTCAGTTTGCCGAAGGAGGCTTTCAGGGCGGCACGGTCAACGGACTGCCGCGTGTTCCCGTCACCTTCAACACCGGACAGATTCTGCTCGGACTGGCGCGGGGTGCGGTCAGGTTCGGCGAACCATACACTGCCGCCATGCACAGGGCGGCACGCTGGCTCGTCGAAACGCAGGACAGCGACGGGTGCTGGCGACGGTTTCCCTCGCCGTTCACTTCGCCCGGAGTGAAAGCTTATGAAACTCACGTGGCGTGGGGATTACTGGAAGCCGCGCGCGTCGGCGCTGAAGCGCGGTATGCCGCAGCGGCCATCAGGAATATTCAGTGGGCGCTGACCCGGCAGCAGGCAAACGGCTGGTTCGCTGACTGCTGCGTGATCAATCCGGCTGAGCCGCTGACTCACACGCTCGGTTATGTCCTGCGCGGGCTGATCGAAGGCTGGCGCTACAGTTCGGATCAGAAGCTGCTCAGGGCGGCGCGGCTGACCGGGACGAGGCTGCTTGAGGCCATCGGGCGCGACGGTTTTCTGCCTGGCCGACTCGATCAGGAGTGGCGCGGCACGGTCAGATGGGCCTGCCTGACCGGAACAGCGCAGATCGCGCACTGCTGGCTGCTGCTCTATCGCGCAACGGATGACCGCCGTTTCCGCGATGCCGCTTTCGCCGCCAATCAGTATGTGCGCCGCACGATCAGTCCTGACGGCCCGCCGGAAATTCGCGGCGCGGTCAGAGGATCGTTTCCCATTCACGGTGATTACGGACAGTTCGAGTATCTGAACTGGGGCGCAAAATTTCTGCTTGATTCGCTGAGACTGGAACAACAGGTGCGGAGAGGTGAAGGATGACCCTGAAATTTGAAGCGGCCTGTCCGGCCACACCAGCGCAGCTCGCCGCCATCGAAGGCGTCAATTACTATTCGCCGTTCAATACGGCGGCTTATGCGGCGGCCTGCGCCGAAGCGGGCCAGACCATCTGCACTTTTGCGCTGCGGGATGATTCCGACCTGGTCGCCGGATGTCTGGGCCTGCTTGGAACGGGCCTGCTCTCACGCCGTCTGGAAATCGTGTCGCCGCCGCGCCTGTCGCAGCCGTCCGTCTTCTGGGATGGAGTGATGGCCTTCAGCCGGGCGCAGAAAGTGTGGGATCTCGAAATCCGCAGCTACGGTTCAGAGGGCGTGGAAATTCCGGCGCTGCCGGGTGAACTGACGCGGCGCAAACGCTGCGAGTTTGTGCTTGACCTGAGCCTGCCCGATCCGCTCTCCGGTATCTCAGAAAGCATTCGCCGGAATCTGAGGCGGGCGCGCAAGGCCGGTTTCTCGCTGCATCGCACGCGGGAACGGATGGCGCTTGAGGATCACTTCACACTGATTCAGGCTTCGATGGATCGCCGCCAGGCTCGTGGCGAAGAAGTTCCCGATGACGAGGCTGAAGACACTGAGGCTGTCTGCTTTTCCGAAGCCCTGCTGAAATCAGGAGCCGCAGAGATTTTTCAGGCGACCGATGGACAGCGCGTGATGACCTCTTATGTGGTCGTGCGTTCTGATTTCAGCGCCTGCACTTATTCATCAGGCGTCTCACCTGAAGGGATGCACAACGGAGCTTCAGCCTGGCTGCTCACTGAACTGGCCGGATTGCTGAAGAACGAAGGAACACGGTGGCTGAATCTGGGCGGCGCGGGTGAGGGCGAAACCGGCA
The DNA here is from genome assembly GCA_046331565.1 of Blastocatellia bacterium. Taxonomy (GTDB): domain Bacteria; phylum Acidobacteriota; class Blastocatellia; order RBC074; family RBC074; genus DASRDU01. The sequence continues at coordinate 144,017 of JAXLQP010000001.1, read as the reverse complement.
TTCAATATTTCAAAAGCGGCTTTGGCGGGCAGCAGGTGTCGCTTGAAGAAGCCACTTTTTCGTTCGCCTCGCCAGCCAGACAGAATCTGCGAACCGCCGCCCGAATGATTCGGCGGATGGTGAATTCTTCCTGATCAGACCGGAAAGAGATGAGGATTGCGATGGACAGGTTACGTCACAACCAGGCGCAGCCGGGCAATGAAAGCATCCATGCCGTGCTGATGGGTGATCTCAATCTGGTGCGGTGTTTCACTGGAACCGGAATCAATACGCTGTCGGCCATCACCGATCCTGACAGCATTCTGTTTTATTCACAGGAATGTCGCCGTCACAGACTGATCGGGAGTCCCTGGGCCGAGCCGGACAAGGCGGTGGCGGATCTGATTGCGCTCGGACGCGAATTACCCGACAGACCGGTGCTCTATTATGAGGGCGATGCAACGCTGCTGATGATTTCGCGCAACCGCGATCAGCTTGCGCCTTATTACCGGTTCCTGATGCCGCCGGAGGAAATGGTCGAAGACCTGGTTGACAAGACCCGCTTCGCCCGGCTGGCGGCGCGCTTCGCGTTGCCGGTGCCGGACACCATTCAGTCACGTCAGGCGTCATCTGCCGCAGAAATATTGCAGCGCATTGCACCTCCGCTGATTCTCAAACCTGATTCACGCCATCACGGCTGGGATGATTCGGCGCTGATCCAGGCAGAAGGCGGTGAACCGAAGAAGGTGCTGCGCGCCAATACGGCAGATGAATTTCATCGCCTTTACGCCGGAATCAGAGAACTGACCGATGATTTCGTGATTCAGCAATATATTCCCGGCGGCGATGACTGCATCTACAGTTTTCACGCTTACTGCAATCGTGAAGCTGAACCGCTGGCTTATTTCGCGGGCCGCAAGATTCGCACCTGGCCCAGAGATTCCGGTCTGAGTACTTATCTCGAACTGGTCAGAGAACCTGAAGTGATCCGGCTCGGACTGGAGATTCTGCGAAAAATGAAATTTGTCGGCCCGGTCAAGATAGACTTCAAGAAAGACAGCTCGACGAATCGGTTTTACGTGCTGGAGTTCAATGCCCGCTTTACGCTCTGGAATCACCTGGGCGCGGTTTCGGGCATCAATCTGCCGCTGATTGCCTGGGCTGATCTGACCGGGCAGACAGTAAACCCGGTGCGTGATTACCGGACGAATATCAGATGGCTGTCATTCGGCAATGATTACCGGGCTTTTCTGCGCAACTACCATGCTGACGGTGATCTGAGCTGGGCGCAGTGGCTCTGGTCGCTCAGCAGCCCGAAGGTTTACGATGTCTTTGCCTGGCGCGATCCCAAACCATTTCTGATTACGGCGCTCAATCAGCTCAAGCGAACGATCCGCGCGACAGGGCTGCGCTACGGACTGGATGTCGCCAGACTCAGGTCGGCAGGAGGATTACGGAAATGAGATACGCCGTCATCTCTGACCTGCATGCCTGCGCCGAAGCGCTTCGCGCCGTGCTTGAGCGCGCCGAAGCCGAAGCCGCTGACCGGATCATCTGCACAGGTGATCTGGTCGGTTATTACACCGATCCGAATGAATGCCTGCAACTGCTGCGGGAACGCAACGCGATCTGCATTGCCGGAAATCATGACCGCATGACAACCGGACAAAGACCATTCAGATGTAATGAATGGGGGCTGAGAGCCATTCACTGGACGCGCCGCCGGATAACTCAGGAAAATCTCGACTGGCTGGCGCGGCTGCCGCTCACCGAAGTGATTGACGAACAGTTTCTGCTGGTGCATGCGTCGCTGCACCCGGAGCCGAATGATGACAATTACCTGTTTACCGCTGAGCAGGCCGCGAAAACCTTCGACCGGCTGCGGACTGAGTGGCCGAATCTGAATCTGTGTTTTTTCGGCCATACTCATCATCCGGTCATTTACCAGTGGCGGGACAGCGAACTGACGCAGCTTCCGCCTGAACATCAGCGCCTGGCTGCAGGGGCGCAATATCTGATCAATCCTGGCAGTGTCGGCCAGTCACGAGATCAGGATTTGCGAGCATCCTTTGTCATTTTTGACAGCCAGGACTGGTCAGTACGTTTCTTCCGGGTGGCTTTTGACGCCGCCGCGCGCGACCGCAAGGCGCACCGGGCCGGATTACTCCCCCGCGAAAGTCTGTTCAGACGCGCCCCACGCTTTCTTTCCCGGCTGGCCAGAACGGGAAAGAAACTTATCAGAGTAAGTTAGATCAGACTTCAGATTAGTGGCCGGAGCAGCAGGTGTGGCGCGATTTGCCAGAATCGCGCGGCATCCGCTATCAGCCCATTACGTAAGCCGCGCGATTCTGGCAAATCGCGCCACATGATGCTCCCTCAGACATTCGCATCCCTTTCCGGCGAATTCCCTGCGAGTTCATATCCTGAGCCACGGAAACAACTGCCGGGCTACTTTACTCAAGCTGTAGCGGTGCATCTGATGCAAGCCTCAGCGGCAGACTTGCAGTAACGCCACAACAAAAAGTGCCAGCCCCGCCAGCATTGGATAAAATGTCCCCCAATGCCTCTGAACGTCACCGACATAACAACCCGGTCACCCTGAAACACGGACGCGATGTCAGGCACCCTTCAGACCTTCAGTGAACCAGGGATCTCTCTGGCGGCATAGCAGGATTCGGCACCGTTGTGAGACACGAAGGCCTTGTCGTAACGACGATTACAATAGAGGGCGCTGCCGAACCTCCTGATCTCAGCAGGTGTTTTTACCCAACTCGACGTTTTCGTATCGAACGATTCCAGCCGCTGCAACACTCGATATTCCTCTTCCGTCAAAAGCTCGATTCCTATGGCTGCTGCCATATCCATCGCATTATTTTCTGGTTTATGCCTCTTTCTTGATTCCATCGCTGCGCGGTCGTAACAAACACTTCGGCTGACTGTTGGACTTTCCGCGGAACAATCATAAAAACCAGACGCAGAGCAGGTCTGAAGAATCGCGGTCATGGTGTCCCCGGATTTCCTGATGCTCCAGGGTCGCCTGCGAGTCGCGGTACCGCTCAAAGACAAGACACTCCGTGTTGCCGTCGTGGCAGTACAACTTGTATTGCAAAGTCCCGGTGTCTTTCGTGCGCACCAATTCCGCGCATTTCGCGGCGAGACGCTTAAAACTCGTCAAGCCTGCCCGCATGGATTTTGATTCTTGCGACACATTGAAGTTTACTCATTGCTCTTACCTCAAGACATTGGATATCCAGCCGCGCTGCCTCACAATAGTTTGGCATCGCTTGTTCTCTACAAATGTAGTTCGAGTGCTTTCCGAAAAAGTGTTTCTCGCAATTTCCATTCCGCCTCATTTCCGGCATAGCCATTGCGTTTATCCTGCTTCGTGGGGGTTTCGGTTGTTCGATTAACATAACATGTCAAGAGGTGGTGTCCGAGAGCCAAACAATTGCGCTCGAATCGCTCCATCCCGTGTCCTGAACAGGAAAGAGGTGAGCGTATCTGAGAGTCAATTCCGACCATCTGAGCAGGATAAACAGAGCCATCAACTTTATTCATGAGCATCCGTCTGAGGACCTCAGTCTGGATCACCTCGCGCGCCTCGTTAATTATTCCTCTTTCCATTTTCAAAAGTTGTTCAGGTCTGTTACCGGCGAGACACCAAAACAGTATGTACTGCGAGTAAGATTGGAAACTGCCGCCCATGCCATCGTGATGTTTCTCCACAAATCGATTACCGAGATCGCTTTGGACTCCGGCTTTGCTACGCCCGCCACCTTTTCCCGGGCCTTTCACAATTATTTTGGGATCACCCCGCAGGAACTGAAGCGCATTCCACACGAAGAAAGATACCGGATGTACCGACAATGGGATTTTGGCTGGCGTCTGCTCGATTCCGATAGTTATTTTTTTGATACAGACAATGATTTAACTGAAGACCGGAAATCGCTCAACGTTCGTGTTACTAAAATGGATGCGATACGCGGCATTTTTGTGGGCAGTTCCCTGGATGACCAGGAGGGAATAACGCGCGCCTTAAAAAAAGTCTCTCAACTGGCAGAAATATATGACCTGATGTCTAACCAGACGAAGTTTATTGGTGCGCTTTATCCGCACCAAAAGCTATATCAAGCTATTGCTACCGTCGAACCTCAGCAGGCGATCCCGCGAGAACTCAGTGAGAAAGAAATTCCAGCCGGCAAATTCGCCTCGATCACGATCAGCGGCCCGGTGAAGAAAACTTTTGCGACCATGCGCGAGATAGCGCGTCAATGGTTGCCCGAAAGCGGCTATCAGATTGCCGACATCTTTGGAATTGAACTGTTTTCTGCGCATCCCGCCATAGCCCCTTACGAAGAAATCGAGAGAGACCTGCACATTCGGATCGAACCCGCTCCGTAGACAATCGCAAGTTTTGCAAACAGCTTCGCCAGAATTGCAAAGAAACCCTGCTCCAAAAGCCTTACGCTACCTTCAAGCGCGAGGAAGCGACTAAAGGTTTCGCCGATAGCAATTGATCGAGAGCGAGACTTTCAACTGCGCTTGAAATTCGCGTAGTGGAGGTAGATATGATTGATCTTATTGCAGCCTTTGTATTCGGGGCTATGTTCACGATTGACGTGGTTGTACTCGTGGGCCTTGCTTCCATTCAACCCGGCATAAAAATCAAGGCATTTGCCATTGCGGCAGGATGGGTCGCGACAGTCCTGACCATCGCGGCGCTGGGTGGATTTGCGCCCGGCTCGCTTGGCCCGTTCCCGGCCCCCGTGCTCGCCTTTAGCATTCTGGTCATCGCCGGATTGGCAAGTTGGTTCTTCTCGCCCAGGTTCCGCGAGGCGCTGTTGTCGCTGCCCCTCGCGGCGCTGATCGGAGTCAACAGCCTGCGCATTGTCGGCGTGTTTTTTCTCCTCTTGTTCGCGCAGGATCGGTTGTCAGCGCCTTTTGCGCCTGCGGCTGGATGGGGCGACATCATCACTGGCGTGACAGCCATTCCGCTGGCGGCGCTGGCGGCTTATGGAAAGCCCGTGTCCAATTGGGTCCTGGCAGCCTGGAATGCCTTTGGCGCGCTCGATCTGATCGTCGCTGTCACGCTGGCGTTCTTGTCCGCGCCGGGGTCTCCGTTCCAGATTTTTATGGATCCTCGTGGCACTGCGGTATTGACCACTGTGCCGTGGATTTCGGCAGCGACGCTGTTGGTGCCGCTTTATCTGTTCACGCATTTCACGATTGCGGCGCGATTGCGCCTGGACAGGAAGGCGAGCCTGGAGCGGCCTGTCGGGATGGCGCTGGGCCAAAACTGAAATGGCGAACGCCGCTACTGCTAACAGTGAGCGGCGCTGGCACACAGTGGGAAGAAGAAATATGACCGTCGCTTTATCATTGCACACGTTGGCGACCATTATCTGGCTTGGTGGCCTTTTCTTTCTCTGTCTGATGTTGCAGCCAGGTACTCGACATCTGGACGCCACGATGGCGCTGTCATTGTGGCAGCGGGTTCTCGCACGTTTCTTTGTCTGGGCGTGGGTCGGCCTGGCGCTGATTCTGCTCAGTGGCATTTCGATGGTGTTCCTGGAGTTCGGCGGGTTCTCCGGGGTTCCGAGTATTCATCGCGGAAATATGTTGATCGGAATTCCTGCCATCGTGCTCTATGGCTATCTCTATTTCATCCCGTGGCAGCGTTTTCGCCGCGCGATGTTGAGCCAGGATTGGAGCGCCGCAAAGCACAGCCTGCGACACGCCCGAATCATGATGGCAATCATCCTGGTGCTTGGCCTGGTCGCCTCAGTCGTCTCCATAGCCGGTCGCTATTATGTGTAATTGAGTGGAACTTCGGATGGTTACATACAGGAGGTCGGTTCAATAACACAAAAGCATTTTCCGGTTTTCAGCAGGCGATTTGCGAAACGCGAAGGAGTTCTATCATCAAAGGTTCGGACTGGAAGTTTCTGAAATACCTGAGGGGCTGGAACTGCATATTGCAGGCGGCGCGAGGATCTTTATTTATCCCAAACTGAATCACACGCCCGCCACGTTCGTGATCCTGAATTTTCCGATAGCTGCTGTCGAATACAGGCTGGCCAGAACGGGAAAGAAACTTATCAGAGTAAGTTAGTCATCCCTGAAAAAGTCGCGCCTCAAATAGCGGCAAAACAGCCGGTTCGGCGCTGGAAGCCAGTGAGCGGCTTGAAAACGATCTCTGAGAGCCAGTTTTGCAGGTCACAAGAGAAAGCTCGCAAGAGCTTCCTCAGATTGAACCCGCAGCCCGACAAGATCGCGTTGATCCGGTCGCCTTCTTTGCCTTTGAGGTGATTGCGGCACAGACCGTGATCGTGTTTGTCGTGACCGATGACCGGTTCAATCGCATTGCGGCGTTTGAGGAGCTTCTTCAATGTCCCAGTCGCTTTGTGTTGGCCGGTGATATGAACTTTGACATCCTCAGGATGATGCGCTTTGCCGCGGTAGCCGCGATCAACGAACGCCTCTTTCGGTCTGACACCTGTCAGCCGTTCGATTTGATCGATCGTGGGTTTGAGTGTCGCGCCGTCGTAAGGATTGTCGTGATGCGCCTCGATCGCAACAATCCAGTTGCTTTTTGAGGTGGTCGCAATTGCGGCTTTGCAGCCGAATTCATACCTCTTGTGAGCTTTGCCCTTAGCAATGCACTCGACCTCGGGGGCGTGGACACTGTAGAGCTTTGGTGAGTCGTTCTTCTCTTGTCTGTGAATGCGCGCGGCAGTGGTCAGTAGTTCTTTGAATCTCGGCGATGGCTTGGGGTGCTTGCGTTCGACATCGCGCAGCACACGGCCCAGATAGTTGCGCAATTTCCTGGTCTCTTTCCTGGCCCGTTTGATTTGTTGTGCGCGGGCGTAGCGGCTCTGATCATAGAGCGCCTTCTTACCGACGCGCCGGTAGCTCTGGCGCAGTTTGACTGAGGCTTTCTGAGCCTCCCGCGCCACCGCCACCCGAGCCTTCTCATAGAGTCGCGCATCGGTCGGAAAGGCAATCGCTTTTTCCTGGACGGTCGTGTCGATGTTGACCCGCTCGAGATCTTTCGCCTTGAGTGCGCCTGCACGTTGCGCGCTCGAAAGAATCTCTTTGAGCATCTTCTCGACGCCATCGGCCTTGATCCGCTGTCGCCATTTGACCAGGGAAGTCGGATGACAGGGGAACTCGTGCTGAAAGTACTCGTAGCCACAGAAGTATTGCCAGTAGGGATTCTCAACCCACTTCTCGACCACCGACTCGTCGCTCTCGTGGCAGGCGTGCTTGAGGTAGTGCAGCCCGACCAGCAACCGGATCGGTATTCCGGGCCGCCCCATCTCTTCCGAGTAGAAGGAGCCGAACTCACGCTCGAAGTAGCTCCAGTCAATCTGCTGCGCGAGCCGGAACAGCGGATGCTTCGGATTGAGTTGTTGGTCGAGCCGAGCTTGATAGAGGCTCTCTGGCAGGCTCTGCGCCTGACTGTCACGAGGTTTCATTCGCTTTCACCAGGTTTTGCAAGGTTTTTACCACTTTCTTGCAATTCTACGCGGTGTGGTTCTCGCTGAACATGCCGTTTTTATTGGCTTTTACACTTTTTCAGGGACGACTAAGTTAGATCAGGATTCAGATCAGCACACGGAAACAGCCAGTGTTGCGCGATTTGCCAGAATCGCGCGGCTTACGTAATGAGCTGATAGCGGATGCCACGCGATTCTGGCAAATCGCGCAACACTTTCCGTTCACGCAATTGAGAACTGATCTGACAACTCACTGCCGCCGACGTTTGTCACAACTGCCTTCCGCAGCGTTCACGCGCTGCATCTCACCGCTCACGCGGATTTCGTCGTCCTGTTTACTGCTGCCAGCCACCACCGAGCGCCTTGTAAAGCTCAACCAGGGCGAGCAGTTCGTCCCGCCTGCTCTGCGCCAGGCTCAGTTCCGCATTGAACAGATCGCGGTCAGCGTCGAGCGCACTCAGCAGCGTGTCCACGCCGCCGCGCCAGCGCAGATAGGCCAGCCGCGAACGGTCGCGCAGCGTTGTCACCAGCAGTTCCCGCTGCGCGCGAATTTCGCTGACCTTGCGCTGTTCGATCAGCGCGTCTGACACCTCGCGGAAGGCCGTCTGAATCGCCCGCTCGTACTGCACAACCGCCGCCTGCCGCCCGGCTTCGGCCAGCTTCACATTCGATTTGATTCGCCCGCCGGTGAAAAGCGGCTGCGTCAGTTGCGGCGCAAAACTCCAGGCCCGGCTGGGGCCGCTGAACAGATTATCGAGCTGATTGCTCTGCCCGCCGAGAAAGCCTGTCAGACTGATGCGCGGAAAGTAAGCCGCTTTGGCCACGCCGATGATCGCGCTGGAGGCAATCAGATTCTGCTCGGCGGCGCGGATGTCGGGCCGCCGTTCGAGCAGCGACGAGGGCAGACCCGGCGGCACAGCGGGCGGTTGTTCCTGCGCGATCAGGCTGCGCCCGCGCGTCACGTCGCCGGGACTTTTGCCGACCAGCAGACTGATCTGATTCTCGGTCTGTGCAATCAGCCGCTCAATGTCGGCTATCGTCGCGGTCGCGGTATAGACCAGTTGCTCGCCCTGGCGCACTTCCAGTTGCGTCGCCACGCCGCCCTGCGCGCGTACCCGGATCAGTCGCAGCGATTCCTGCCGCGAAGCCAGCGTGCGTCTGGCGATTTCCAGTTCCGTGTCCAGTTCCAGCAGATTGAAATACGCCGCACTGACATCGCCGACGAGCGTCGTTACGACGGCTTTGCGATTCTCTTCAGCGGCCAGCAGATCAGCGCGCGCGGCTTCGGTTGCACGGCGCAGGCGGCCCCACAGATCCACCTCGAACGAGAGCAGGCTGAGCGCGACACTGCCGAAGCTGCGTTCCTGTTTGAAGCCGGATGGTAACGGGAAACTGCCGTCGCGGGCATTGCGCTGCGTGGTGATGTCGCCGCTGACCGCGATGGTGGGAAACTGATCGGCGCGGGTAATGCCCAGATTTGCACGCGCTGCCTCCACGCGCACCACCGCAGCGCGCAGATCGTAATTCCCAGCCAGCGCCGCGCGAATCAGTTCCTGCAACCGCTCGTCCCTGAAGACCTCGAACCATTTCAGATCAGCAAGCGAGGCCGGATCGGTCGCTGGCACATCTTTCGCGCTGCCGCGAAAGACAGCGGGCGCGGTGACGACGGGCCTGCGATATTTGGGGCCGACAGCACAGCCTGTCAGCAGGCCGGCCATGACAGTTCCAGCCATCAGTTGTTTTTTCATAGCGTGTTTACCTGGTCATTTTCCATCGTTCACTGCTGATGGCACGCCATACAGGCGAACGCTGAGTTGATCATAATTCGCGCTGTCGGCGTTTCGCCCGGCGCATTGAACAACGCGACGTTGGCCTGCGCCTGCCGGATGCGTTCATCGAGCACCGCCTGGTACTTCCAGTTCGCGTACTCTCTGGCAAGCTTTGCGTTGGCATAAATCTTTTGCGCGGTTTGCCAGTCGCCCGCTTTGACCAGCATATCGCCCATATTCAGAAAAAAGCCTTCGAGGTTGTGCGGCGCAATCCACGAATTCCAGCAGACACGCTTTTTCCCTTCTCTGCTTTCCTTTGACATGTAAGGCGAGTAATCCGGGTTGGCGCGATCCAGTTTGCCGTCAATGCATTCATCCAGCGTGCGCCATTGCCACTCCAGACCTTCGCGGAATTGCGGCGCATCCGCTGGCAGGCGACTCATCACAAAACCGGCGGTGAAGAGATTGAATTCCGGCCACGCTTTGATCGCGTCCAGCAGCATGAAATAACCCTGCCGCGTGAGCTTTTCATCGTGATGCAGCGCGCCTTCGATCACGGTATGCCCGGCGAGAAATCCCTGCGTGCGGGCGTCGGATGGGTTGAGTTTGACAGCCTCCTGGAAATACCGGCGCGCCAGCAGAATGTCATCCGTGATGCTTGCGGGGACAGCATTCAGCCGCGCGCGTTCGGCGCTGCGCCAGTTGTGCAGCCACGCGATGTGCGCCGCCGTGACGGCATCGGCGGGCGTTTCCAGATAAGCTGCCGTCAATGCTTCGAGCGCGGGCTGAATCCTGTCGTATTCGCCCTGATGAAAGGTTTGCCAGAAAAGATCGTCCGCCTTTTTCGCCGCTTCGCTGCGCGTTGTCGCCGCCATCTTCTTCGGCGCTGCCCAGATTGCGATGCGGTCCTGATTGGTCAACGCAACTGCACCCGCAACGATGACAAATAAGAGGAGGATTGCCAGCAACGCTTTCTTGTTGGGCATTCTTTTCATCGTGCTTTCCTCTTTATCGTTTCGGCTCGTAACAAACCGCCATCGTGAACAAAACCGCCGAGACCAGCGGCGCAATCGTCCGAATGTGATTCCAAAACGTCCAATCGGCGAGATATTTGTTCCACAAATTCGCGCCTTCCGCGCTGTTCGGGTCAACCGCTGCCAGTGCATTATTCAGCGGCACGTTAAAAACCATCGTCACCACAACCGCGCCGATGACATAAAGCAAACCGCCAAACAGCAAATATACGCTGCCCATTCGCTGCCAGTGCAAAAGCGAAAACACCGTCCAGAAAAGGCAAATTGCGCCCGTTCCAAACAAACTGGTCATAAACAGAGGGTTGATTGCCGTGATGTTGACCGACTGCATTGCGGCAATGCCCTGCGGGACGGGTAGCCTGCCAAACGCATTCATCACAAAGGTCGAAAATGCGAAAAAAACTCCGGCATTCAACCCGCAGCCGACAGCCGCCAGAATTTTCAATATCAAAAGCCCGTCATCAATCATCGTCATAAAGTGTTTTCAGTAATTTTTCTGCCGATGCTAAGGCGTTGTTATTGTCTGCCATATTTTTTTCTCCTTGTTTCCAAAACCTTGCGCCAAAGATCAGGGCGGCGATGCCGTCGCCAGTTTTTCCGTTGCGCCCCGACCTGCCCATTCAAAAGGAAAACCGGGCAGCAACGCACCTATCAGCAAGGCAGCAATCGCCGCATAAAAAGTGAACATATATGCGCGTTCAAAACCGCGCAGATTTTCTTCGCACGCTTGTTGTATTTGCCCGTTTGTTTCAGACGAAATGTTTTCGCAGATGCCGAAATGTTCCGGTTCGCTCTGGAATTTTTGCTGGAACTGCCTCGTATCGGGCGAGAGCGTGCTTCCCAACACGGTCGCCAGCAAAGCAACGCCTAATGCCTGCACGACGAAGCGCGTCGAATTGACGAGCGACGAACCGCGCGGGACGGAATTTTTTGGCACTGCACCGAGCGCGGTTGTATAGGTCGGCTGCATAATCAGGCTGATGGCAAGACCGCGCAGCACGAGTAAAATCAGGATTTCGTTGATCGGAGTCGAAGCCGAAAGATTGGCGAACTGCCAGGTGTTGACGAGCAGAATCGCTGCGCCCGTGATGACCAAAAGGCGCGGACCGATTTTGTCGTAGAGACTGCCAACCAGAGGGTTAATCAAACCCGCAGTCGCAGCAATCGGCAGCAGGATAAGCCCCGTTTGCAACGCCGTCCGCCCGCGCAGCGATTGCAGATAAACCGGCATCAAAAATTCCGCCCCGAACAGCGCGAGGACAGCGACGTAACCGACGAGATTTGCCGTCAGAAAAGTTCGGTCACTGAAAAGTCGCAACTCCAGAAGCGGCTCGCGGGCAAACTTCAAATCATAAACCGCGAAAACAATCAGAGCCGCCACGCCGATGCCGAAAAAGCCCAGAAATTGCGCGGAAGTCCAGCCGTAACGATTCACGATTGAAGCCGCATAAAGAACGCTGCCGAAACCGACGATGATCGTCGCTAAACTGATCGCGTTGAAGTTGATTGATTTCTCCTGCTCCGACGGATGAAGAAGCGCAGCGGCAAGAGCGATACCCGTCAGACCAATCGGAATATTGATAAAGAATATCCAGCGCCAGAGTTCATTGTCCGCGAGCAGCCCGCCAAGGATCGGCCCGAGCGCAGGCGCGACTATCATCACCACGCCGAAGATGCCGAAAGCGCGTCCCTGTTCCTTCTTTTCAAAGGTCGTAAAAAGCATCGCCACGCTCAAAGGCTGCGCGATGCCGCCGCCGAATCCCTGCAAAGTGCGTGAGCCGATAAGAAACCAGATATTCGGTGCGAAGCCGGAAGCGAGCGAGCCGAGAACGAAGACGGATAATCCCGCGATGTAAACGCGCTTCATTCCAAAACGGTCAGCCAGAAACCCGGCGAGCGGCGTGGCGATGCCGAGCGCCAGCACATACACGCTGATAATCCATTGCGCTTCATCCAGCCCCGCGCCGAACTCGCGCCGCAGGGTCGGGAACGCGACGTTGACGACGGTGGAATCGAGGATGACCATCGAAACGCCGAAGACGACGGTAATCATTACCTGCCATTTGTATGCCAGTTGAAACATAACAACTTTACGGGCGATTCAGCTTCTGCTGACGGACGACTTCTGTGCTTGAGCGCGAAAATTCAAACGCTCGAACACCTCACGCAGAACCGCTCCCGGCTTTTCGACGGCATTGTGCGAACGCCACGCGATAAAGCCGTCGGGACGCACTAAAATCGCGCCGTCCGCGTCCACGCCATAAGCTGAAGACCAGCGGTTTTCGATGTCCTGCAAATCACTGCCGATTTGATATGACTGCAAATCATTGATGCTGTCCGCCGCCTTCTTCCATTCGCCGCCGTCTTTTCCAGCCAGCAGCGTCCATTGATTATTGAAAAGGTCTATCGTCGAAATCTTTTCGTCGCCTCGTTTGAGAAAAATGTGCGCGGCGCGTGAGCCGGGTCTTCCCGAAGGCGTTTCGGGATTTTCAAACGCATCGTCACGCGAAAATCCTTCGTCTTCGATAATCGCGTCGGAGTGATACAGATAGCCGAAGATGACATCGAAATCGCCCGTGATTTTTTCCGCCGGAGGCAGATGTTTGCTTGGGTCTTTGAACCAAGCCTGAAGCCGCGCCAGAGCTTGTGCGAGCGTGCGCTGGGCAACAGGTCGGCGTTCGGCATCGTAGCTGTCGAGCAACTTCAGACCTGCATCACCGCGCAAAACGGCAGCGAGTTTCCACGCGAGATTGTGCGCGTCGTGAATGCCCGTATTCCCGCCGAATCCGCCCGTCGGCGGCATCGTGTGGGCGGCATCGCCGATGATGAAAGCGCGTCCTTTTTGGAATTTGTCAGCGATGAGCGCGGCTACTTCCCAACTCCTTGCATCGTAAATATCCGCTTTCACGTCCGTGCGTCCCGCGCCTTTGAAAATCAGTTCACGGCAATGTTCGTCGGTGAAATCTTCGGCTCGCTCGCCCTTTTCGGGAACGTATTGAATCGCCATCAGCCAACGCCCGCCGCCGCGCGGAACAAACGTGCCGTTGATGTCCGTGAGGAAAAACGAAGTCACTTTGCGCCCTTCCAATTCGGGGCTGAGGTCGGTGTCGAAGATAATGTTCATCCAATGCTGAAGCGTGCCTGCGCCGTGTCTTTCAATCTCCAGCTTTTCGCGCGTCGTGCCGCCTGTTCCGTCGGCGGCAATCAGGTATTCGGCGTTGATGATGTCTTCCTGCTCTGTTTCGAGGTTGCGAACACACGCCCGAATGCTGCGCTCGTCCTGCTCGAAATCCTCAAATTCGGTATTGAATCGAATGTCCGCGCCCAGGCGTTCGGCGTGCGAGCGCAAAATCGGTTCGAGCCTGTCCTGGTCAATGGTTTCGGCGGTTGTCGGGCTGATTTTTTCCGTATCCGTCCACGGAATCCCTTCCCAATGAATCTCCGGGTCGGAAAGATTTTTCATCCGCACGATTTGCCCTTCTTTCTGGCTGCCTGTGCGATGCGTGCGGATTTCGTCTTCAATACCCAGGCCGCGAAAAATCTCCATCGAACGCGGCGACATCCCGCGAAATTTATACTGAACGGTTGTTGCAGGATGCCGCTCGACCACCACACATTTCACGCCCCGATGCGCGAGCAAAAGTGCCATCGTCAGCCCGTTCAAGCTGCCGCCGACGATTAAAACCTGTGTCTTTGTCATTATTAAATTACCTCCCTTGTTCAGCTAAATTGATGCTTTAACCCTCGCGGTTTTCCTGTTCGTTTAGTGATTTTCCTCCTCCTGTTCATCCAAAAACTCTCGGACAAACGGCATTACTTTGTCAGGATTGGTCATCAGAATTGTGTGGGTCGTATTCGGGAAGACCGCCAGTTGTGATTTTGGAATCAGTTTGTGCATTTCAACGAGATGCTCAAGACTGACATCGTTGTGATCGCCTGCGCCAAGCCAGACTTCGGCTTTGATGGCTTTCATTTGCTCTGGCGAGAAGCCTTTGAAGCCCTTCATCGAGTCAAGTATTTTCGCTGCCAGTCCGATCCAGTTCGGAGCGGGCGACAATTTTTCGTAAGGCTCTTTCAACGGTTCCGGCGCGAAAGTTTCCGGCGTGGCCTGCTTGAAAAATTCGAGCGCGCCAGGCGATAACGATTCTTCAAATGATTTGTAACTCACGCCGAAAATCGCCAGCCGTCGCACGAGTTCGGGATGCCCGATTGCCAGCGCAAGCCCGACCTTTCCGCCCATACTGTAGCCAAAAATATCGGTCTGCTTGATTTTGAGCTGCCTGAGAAGTTCCGCCACATCGTTCGCCATTTGCTCGAAAGTAAGAGGCCGGTCAATGTCGGCGGTGCGTCCGTGTCCCTGTAAGTCAACGGCAATCACTTGTCTGCGCTCGGCGAGTGCCGGATAGACAGTTGCCGACATAAAAGCACCGTGCAGCAAAACCAGCGGTTGCCCCGTGCCGTGAATTTCGTAATACATTTTCAGATCGCCTGCCGAAGCGTATTCACCTTTGACAGTCGTTTTCTGATGGGCGGATGTCGCCGTGTTCGTTTCAGCGTTTGAATTCATCTGTCCTCCGTTCTGACTGGTTTTGTTGAGCGAACTACAGCGACTGGTATGGATAAAAGGCTCGCACAGGGTAGCCCTCCAGGGCCTTCTTCAACTCCGGGCTGGGTGTTCCCAAAATCTCGCCCGAACCGGAGGCTGTCGCCAGAATTTTCTCCATCAAATCTCCGAGATTGGCGACGTGTTCAAGCAGAGCTTCAGAGTCCCGATACCGCTCAATAAAGACGCACTCAGTCTGGTCTTCGTTGAAGAACAAGTCGTATTGCAGCGTCCCGGAATCTTTGGTGCGAACCGATTCCAAAGCCTCTGCGGCGAGACGCTTGTATTCCTCCAGTTTGCCGTCGTGAATCTTTAATCTGCCGATGCTCGTAATTTCATTCGTTGCTCTTACTTTGTTTTCTGCCATAAAAATTTCTCCTGTTTTTCCAAACGGATGCTTTACCACGTATGGTTTTTCCCTTGCTGCATCCGTTTCAGAATCAGTTCAGTCTCTGATTTCCGGCTCGACGAGTTTGGCAAGATGGCTGAGAGATTGCTGCCAGCCCATATAACACGCTTCTTCCGGAATTGCGGCAGGAATTCCTTCCTGAATAATGCTGACCTCGCTGCCGACCGATACCGGCTTGATGCTGACGGTGGTCATCATTTCGCCGGGCAGGTTCGGGTCGTCGAAACTGTCGGTGTAGCGAAGGAACTCGTTCGGTTTCAGCTCAACGAATTTGCCGCCGAAGGAATGCGAGTTTCCCGTAGTGAAATTGGTGAAAGACATTCTGTAAGTGCCGCCGACCTTTGCATTCATTTCGTGAACGGCGCACGTAAAGCCGTCCGGCGGCAGCCAGCGAGCCAGAGCTTCGGCGCTGGTAAAGGCGCGATAAACCTTTTCCGGTTTCGCGGCAAAAACGCGGTGCAGCCGCACGGTTCCCGGTGATGTATTGCCTTCCGCTTTTTTTTCAGTGTTAGTTTTCTGTGTTTCTGTTTTCATTATTGTTCTCCCTGTTTATTCGATAATTAAACCTCTCCGGATTTCTTCAGATCATCGAGCAGGTTTTCAGGTTTTCACGAATGTACCGATAATTTATCGCCGCGCATAAACAACGCCCCGATGAGCAGGAGCGCAAGTCCGGCGACAGAAATCCAGGAGCGAAGGACGTGGAAAAATTCCCAGCGCGCGCGCAGTTCCTGCCAGTTCGCAGGCAGAGAATTTATCGTCCATTGCTCAATCAAACCGTCAATAGGAACTTCGACGATGAGCGTAATCAACAGCGCGGCGATGAAGAGCAAGAATCCCGCGAGCGTTGGATAAAACGCCTTTGAGCCGCTGCGATACTGCAAATACAGCACGGGCAAGGTCGCCAGCATTGCGGCGGGCATCAGCATCGCCATAATCGTTCCGAGGTTGCCGATCATCGTGTGCCCGACTTCCAGAAATGTTTCTGCCGAAAGCGAAGTCATCGAACGGCTCAGCCCCAGCCACGTGCCCCAGAACACGCCTGTCACCAGCGCCGAGAGCAGAATGTTGATGAATTGCCAGCTTTCCAGTGCATGCGAAGATCGCGTGACAGAGTGGTCTTCGCTGCCGACGAAGAAAGTGGTGTTGTGATGTTCTCTGGATTGCATAATTCCTCCTTTGCCTGCCATTGCAGCTATGATTCAGCGAGCGCAATGACCAGTGCGGTAATGCTCACGAACATCAGCACAGCGCGTGCGACGTGTGAATATTCCCAGCGGTCGCGCAACTGCTGCCAGTCGGGGCGCGGCGTGTGGTCTGCGGCTTTGTTTCCCACTGAGAAAAAGCTCGCGCCAGCGCGGCTGAGGTTTTGTCCTTCCAGCCAGAATTGATTGACCGGATGTGTGACGAGCCAGTACACCGCCTGCTGCGCCAGTAAGCACAGCAACGCGACGAGCGTGAGCCAGAAGGCTGCGCTGCCGGACGGCGTGAGCAGCAACAGCATCAAGGTCAAAAGCACGCCGACCGGTTCGCTGATGCCGCCAATGGTGAAGCCCGGATAGTAAATCGGCTGCACGGCGTAATAGGTTTCTTTGTCGAGCCTCATTTTGCCCGGCAGTTCCAGCGCGTGCGCAAGCGATAAGGCAAACGCTACGGCGACGACCATGACAGTGAGTATTTGCAATCCGCGAAACATCCTTTATTCACTCCTTCAGGAAGCAATCCTCTTTCCAACTGTAAAGGGATCACCAATCAGCCACCGCCACGTGCCATCGGGCTGTCGCCGCGCGACCTCTATTGCATATTGAAAATCGGGCCGGGGCGCAGAGATTTTCCAGTCCGTGTGCATCAGCGCGATGTCGCCGGATTGAATGATCTGCCGAATGCGATACTCAAAGCGCGGCTGCGTCGCTGCCAGCGGCGCCAGCACTTCTTTTAACTCTTCACGGCCCCGCCTGATTTCGCCGCTTCGATTCAGAAAGACTGCCTCTGCATCGTAAAGGTTCAGTAACGCATCAAGATCGCCTGCCGCCATGGACTGCTGGAAAAGACGGCAGATTTCTTCAGGACTCTTTGCTGACATTTTCATTTCCTCTAACTCCATTCGTATTGCTGCCGCCTGAATATGCATTCGCCAGGCCAGAATTCGCAGATGAACGAGATTTATGAAACCTGATGCACCAGACTCTCCGCTTCTGAAACATTTCATCTGTTGCTGCGGGGTCGTGAGTTTTGAGCAGGCTTCAGTCTCCTGCCGCCGGTGCTGTGGCTTCCGGCGCTGTTGTCGGCGCGCGCCTTCTCTCTGCGCCCGAAAACTTCTCCACCACGTAGAAGCTCACCGGAATGAGAAAGCCTGCAATCAGCGTGTCGGCCAGCATTCCGGCGATCACGACCGTACCCAGAATCTGCCGCGCCGCCGCGCCTGAACCAGCCGCGAACCAGAGCGGCACGCAGCCCAGAATGAACGCGAACGAAGTCATAAAGAGCGGTCGGCGGCGCAGTCGCGCGCCTTCAAGCGCCGCTTCTGTCAGGCTGCGCCCCTTCTCAAATTCAAGTTTGGCGAATTCAACAATCAGAATGGCATTTTTAGCGGCGAGGCCGATCAGCACGATCAGACCGATCTGCGCATACACGTCCAGATCGTAACCGCGCAGCAACAACCCGGCGAACGCGCCGAAAACTGCAATCGGCACGGTCAGCAAAACAGAAAACGGCAGCGACCAGCTTTCATAAAGCGCCGCCAGAATCAGAAACACAAAGATCAGCGACAGCGCAAAAGAGATCAGCGCCGCCCCCGAAGTCTGCCGTTCCTGATACGACAGATCAGACCATTCATAGCCCATCTCGCGCGGCAGCACTTCACGCGCCACATCTTCAAGCGCGGCCATCGCCTGACCGGAACTGTAACCGGGCGCGGCAGCGCCGATGATCTGCGCGGCGCGATAAAGGTTGAAGCGGTTGGTATATTCCGGGCCGCTGATTGTGCGCGTCGTGACGAGCGACGAAAGCGGAACCATCGCGCCGTCATTGTTGCGCACGTAGTAATTGCGAATGTCCTGCTCGCTGCGACGCTCATCGCCCTCGGCCTGCAAAAAGACGCGCCATTGCCGCCCGAAGCGGTTGAACTGATTGAGATACAAACCGCCCAGATAGGCCTGCAATGTCTGATAGACATCAGCAATCGCCACGCCCTGCTTCAGTGCTTTGTCGCGGTCTACGTCGGCGTAAAGTTGCGGCGTCGCAGCCGAGAACTGCGAAGCGACGCCGACCAGTTCGGGGCGCTTGCGACAGGCGGCAAGAAACTTTTGCAGGTTCTGATCAAGAAATTCGACTGAGCCGCCGCTGCGATCCTGAAGCCAGAACGAAAAACCGCCTGCATTGCCGAGGCCCGGAATCGCGGGCGGCATAAACGCGAAGGCCATCGCTTCAGGCACCTGCATCATCAGCGCGCCATTCACGCGATCCACAATCGCCCGCGCTGAGAGATGCCTGCCACGTTCAGCCCAGGGCTTGAAGCTGAGAAAGAAAAACCCCTGCGAACTCGATGACGTGCGGCTGAGCAGGCTGAAGCCGCCAATCGTCGTGTAATACTCCACGCCTTCAGTCTGCTTCAGAATCGCTTCGACCTTTCTCAATACTTCGTCAGTGCGTTCGAGCGAAGCCGCTGCCGGAAGCTGCACGTTCAGCATGGCGTAACCGTAATCCTCTTCGGGCAGAAAGCTCGTCGGCAGTTTGCGACCGACCAGCCCATCCAGCAGCGTCAGCCCGGCGAGAATCACGACGGCGATCACCGCCTTGCGAATCAGGCCGTGACTCCAGTTGACGTAACCATCCATGACGCGCGCAAACACGCGATTGAAGCTATTGAAGAACCGACCAGGCAGACCCCGCACAGGCTTGCGCGGCCTGAGCAGCATCGCCGCGAGCGCAGGCGAAAGCGTCAGCGCGTTGAAGGCTGAAATCAGCATCGAAATCGCAATCGTCACCGCAAACTGATTATTCAACCGTCCCTGAATGCCGCCCATAAACGCGACAGGCAGAAAGACCGACGCCAGAATCAGCGCGATGGCGATGACCGGCCCTGAGACTTCCTTCATCGCGCGAAACGTCGCGTCACGCGGCGACATGCCCTCTTCGATGTGATGCTCGACCGCTTCGACAACCACGATGGCGTCGTCCACGACCAGACCGATGGCGAGGACGAAAGCGAACAGCGAGAGCGTATTGATCGAGAAGCCCAGTAATGGAAACACGGCGAACGTGCCGATGAGCGACACCGGCACGGCAATCATCGGAATGAGCGTTGCGCGCCAGTTCTGCAAAAAGAGAAAGACGACGAGAACGACCAGGATCATCGCTTCAACCAGCGTTTTGACGATCTCGCGGATGCCTTCGTTCACCGGCAGCGTCGTGTCAAAGGGAACCGAGTAATCAAGGTCGGCGGGAAAGCGGCCTTTGAGTTCCTCCATCGTTTTTTTCAGCCCGTCGGCGACGGCGAGCGCGTTCGAGCCGGGAGCCTGAAAGACTGCAATGATGGCGCTCGGCTGGCTGTTGGTGCGCGTTCGCATTTGATAATTGAGCGCGCCCAGTTCGATCCGCGCGATGTCTTTCAACCGCACAACCGAGCCGTCCGGGTTGGAGCGCACGACGATCTGGCCGAATTCCTCCGGCGTCTGCAACCGTCCCTGCGCGCGAACGGTGTAGGTCTTCTCCAGTCCCTTCGGCGCAGGCTCCGCGCCCACCTGCCCCGAAGGATTGACGGCGCTCTGCTGACGAACGGCATTGGCGAGATCGGGAACTGCGAGTCCCAGTTTGGCAAGCGCGTCCGGCCTGACCCAGATGCGCATCGCGTAATCGCTCGCCCCGAACACACGCACCTCGCCCACGCCCGGCACACGATAGAGAACATCATTGATGTTGATGTTGGCGTAGTTGGCCAGAAAGAGCGAATCATAGGTATGACTGGGTGAGTAGAGCGCAAAGACCAGCATAGGCAGTCCCGTAGACTTGCGCGTAGTCAGCCCGTACTGGTTCACATCGGTCGGCAGGTTCGGCTGCGCCTGCGCCACGCGGTTCTGCACATTCACCTGATCTATGTTGACATCGGTTTCGACGCCGAAGGTGACGAGCAACTGCCCGGTGCCGTCATTCGCATTGATGGATTGCATGTAAAGCATGCCGTCCACGCCGTTCATCTGCTGTTCGAGCGGCGTGGAAACCGACTGCTCAATCGTCACCGCGTCCGCTCCCGTGTAGGTCGTCGAAACGAAAATCTGCGGCGGCACAATCTCAGGGAACTGCGCCAGCGGCAGCATCCGCATGGCAAGAATGCCCGCCAGAACAGTCACGATGGCAATCACCATCGCCACAATCGGTCGCCGGATGAAAAAGCTGGAAATCATAAAGCCTCAGGAAGTCGGTAGTCGGAAGTCCGTAGACAGTAGCGGTAGACGGTAGATGGTAGACGGTAGACGGCAGACTAAGATGAAAACCTGTAGCTTATTGATTTGCGCCAGTGGCTATACTCCTGACAAACATACCAGCCTCCAACTACTGTCTACCGTCTACCGACTTCCGACTACCGACTACCGACTTCCGCCTGCCATCTTCATTTGTACGGTTGCGGATTCACTGTCATTCCCGGTCTGACTTTCTGCGTGCCTTCGACGATCACGGTTTCGCCCGCTTTGAGTCCGCTTTCGATGATCCACATTGAATCCACGCGGTCGCTGACTTTGACGGGCTGGATGCTGACCTTGTGATCAGCGCCGACGACGGCGACGCGGTAACTGCCCTGCAATTCGGTGACGGCGCGTTGCGGAACGAGCAGCGCGCCCGCTTTGACGCTGGTCACGGCGCGCACTCTGGCGTACTGACCAGGACGCAGCGTGTTGCCCGGATTCGGGAAAATACCCGCCAGGCGGATTGCGCCGGTCTTTTGATCCACCTGTCGGTCAGCAATGAAGAACCGGCCTTTTTGCGGATAAACCGATCCGTCGGCTAAAACCAGTTCCAGTTCGAGTTTTTGATTTGCCGCATTCCATGCGCTTTGCGACGGGTTGCGGCGAGTGTAGTTGAGATATTCCTGCTCGCTGAGCGTGAACCACGCCTTGATCGGATTGACGGTTGAAACCGTCGTCAGCGCGCCGCTCGTCGGGCTGACCAGATTGCCGACCTGGGACTGCGCGATGCCCGCAATACCGTCAATGGGAGCGGTAAGGCGGGTGAAGCTCAGATTGAGTTCGGCGGTGGCTACTGAGGCGCGGGCCGCTTCGACCGCTGCCTGCGCCGCGACGATGGACGCTTTGGCTGTCACGACTCCGGCACTGGCCGCTTTGACCTGAGCCTGAGCGGCGAGGTTGGCCTGGACTGCATTATCAAGTTCTTCTTCGGTGACAGCTTTCTCTCTGGCCAGTGGCTTGTAGCGGTTCACGTCAAGCTGCGTCTTGCCCTGATTGGCTTCGGCCTGCGCAAGCTGCGCGCTGGCCTGGGCGAGTTGTCCGCTGGCCTGCGTCACCTGCCCTTCGGCTTTGGCGAGTTCGCCTCTGGCCTGGTCGAGCGCCGCCTGGAACGGCCTCGGATCAATCTCAAACAACAACTGCCCTTTTCTGACAAAGGAACCTTCCGTGTAATGCTGCCTGAGCAGATAGCCCGTCACCTGCGCTCTGATTTCTGCATTCACCAGACCATCCAGCGTGCCGATCCATTCGCTGTAAAGCGGCACATCGCGCTGCTCGACCTGCGCGACTTCGACTGCGGGTGGCGGCATCACCGGCGGCCCGCCATTGTTTCCCCGGCCCTTTGACGAGCCAATCGCCATCAGCACCACAATCACAATCACGCCACCTGTTACCAGGATGGCGAGTCTGTGTCTCAGCAAAACCTTCATCTTCTCCTCCGACAGCCTTGTTGTGATTCACGGCGCAATCAGGATGCCGCTGCAATTCTGCGGCGATCCTGACTGCGCCGTTCGGCAGCGAATCAGTTCATCAGAACCGGATGACAAATCCGACCGATGGTTGCGCAGTATGCGTGGTCGCATCGGATTTCAGTGTCGCCAGGCCGAAGTCGGGACGCTGGTAAACCAGTCCTCTGTATTCGGCCCGCATCGCCAGATGCCGCGTCAGGTTGATGTCAGCGCCGCCGCCATAAACGAAGGTCGCCTTCGTTTGTCGGTCGGCCCCGGCCACAATCCCGCCGGGTTTGCCGGTCGGATTGAAAGTCAAAGCTCCGGCTCCTGCCAGCGCATAGGGGCTGAATCCGAAAAACGTTCGCGGTGAAGTCAGCACCAGCGCGCCCGTCGTCTGATGCACATTCGCCTGAATGTTGAAGGCGCCGGTTGACGTGAAGTTCTGCAACGTATTGCGCGTGTAACCGTAGCTGCCGTCGGCGGCAAGCCAGCGATTGAAGTGAAACCGATAGCTCGTCAGCACCCCGCCGGAATCAGTCGTGTGTTGTCTGATGCCGCCCTGCTCTGAATCTCTGGTGACAAAGCCCGTGCCCTGCACGCTGACCTCATTTCGCGGCAGTTCCTGCGCCATTGAGGTTGTGATGAACACGAATGTTGCGAACAATCCTGCAATGAAAATTCTGAGTTTTGGCATTTCCTTCTCCCTGCTGGTAAATCAGCCTGTGTCTGATCTGCCTGAAGATGGCTGTCATCGCCGCAGCGGCCAGCCATTGTTGTTGTGCGGTTGTTTCCTGCGCCAGCCTTCAGCGCAAGCGCCCTGCCACTTCGCCGCAGGTTGGCTGATTTCCTCGTCAAACCTTTGACTGGTCGTCAGGTAAAAGTTCCGCGTGGCGGTCAGAGCGCGGCGGCAGTGGATGACCGGTGCAGGCTTCGCGGCGATATATCGCTGCTGAAGCGATATATCGCCGCGAGCCGGATTCATCGGGCGCGCGGCAGCGCAGCGGATGAGTGCATTGCGGGGTCAGGGTTCGCCGTGCGCTGCGGACTGGCAATTGCAGTTGCAGAGTGCGGCTATGACAGTGCGGATTTCACAGGAAGACGATCATGAGTGCGGGCTGACAAGGCTGCGCGTTGAAGGTTCGCTCTGCTTTGCCGATGCGCAGATGCTGGCGGACTTGTGCCGTGAACTGCGCGAGCAGCCATCACGCAGGCTGGTCATTGATCTGGCAGGCGTGACGTTTCTGGATGATGAAAGCGCGCGCCTGCTGCGCCGCCTGAAATCACCGGAAATC
Organism: Blastocatellia bacterium; assembly: GCA_046331565.1. Classification (GTDB taxonomy): domain Bacteria; phylum Acidobacteriota; class Blastocatellia; order RBC074; family RBC074; genus DASRDU01. The sequence goes on along the minus strand of JAXLQP010000001.1, from coordinate 120,522 downwards.
ATACTCGCCGGACTTCAGTTATTCACTGAACGCATGATTGAACGACCGGAAGATTGAAAACCAATCAGAGAGGAAACAGGCGCAACCACGAATTGATCATTACTGGGTCAGGCTCCACCTTGAATCAGTATCGTAAGGATGTACCCGGAAGGCGCAAGATGAAATTCGGAAAGAATGTGCTGTGGCAGATGCTTTACTGGTTCAGCCGCCTCTGGCTCGGAGTTACGTTTCTGGCGACAGGCGCGGGCAAGGCGCTTGATCTGCCGGGTTTCATCGGCGTGATGAAAACCTATGAACTGGGGCTGCCGGAGTGGGCGCTCTGGACAGGCGGCACGGCAGTGACGCTGTTTGAACTGGCGCTGGGTGGATGGATTCTTTCGGGCTGGCGTCTGCGTCAGGCGGCGCAGTTCTCGGTCGGGATGAATCTGGGTTATCTCGGATTGCTCACGAGCGCATTGTGGCGCGGACTGGAATTGCAGAACTGCGGTTGTTACGGCGTCTTTCTGGCGCGCCCGCTGAGGTGGTACACGCCGCTTGAAGATGTCTTTCTCATCGCTCTTTCAGTCGCGCTCTTTTATTACTCTGCCGACCGGCAGACACCTGAAGCAGGAAAAAAGAATGAAATCTCACACTAACTTCACCATCCTGCATTCTGATGGATCGGCTGGCGCGGTTCAGCGCCGTCGTCCTTTACGATCATTCAGCCCGGCATGGGAATCCATTTGCAGAACTTCCGGCGTCCCCTGTCGCTTTTTCTGACCCGGAGAGACAAACGCGTTCGCCGCCTGCTGCTCATCGGGCCGGGTTCTTATCTCGTCAGGCGCATCCGGAGCGGTCTTTTCTTCATCCGCGAAATGCTCGCCTTTCAAAAAATTCCTGACTGGAGAGCCATCGAGGGCTGTCAGACCTGCCGGACGCGAGATTCCCGCTTGACTCTGGACTTCGCTCCAGAGTGTAGAATTCAGTTATGAAATCAGCGTTCCTGCGCATCGGAGAACTGGCCGCGCGCGCTGGCGTGAGTGTTGACACTGTGCGCTTTTATGAGCGGCGCGGACTGCTGCCGACGGCTCCGCGCACTGAGGGCGGCTTTCGCCTCTTTGCGCCGGAGATGGTCAGTCGCGTGCGGTTTATCAGACAGGCGCAGGAACTCGGTTTTTCGCTGAATGAAATCGGGCAGCTTCTGCGCACGGATGCGGGCGCAGATGAATGCCGCCGCGTGCGCGATCTGTTGCGCGCGAAACTGGCGGAAGTGGACGCGCGGCTGAGCGCGATGCAGCAGTTTCGTCACACGCTGGCCGATCATCTGGCTGCCTGCGAGCACGAACTGGCAGCACACGGGCAGGCTGCTGAATGTCCGGTCATGGTGGAGATTTCCCAGGTCAGCCGTTCGTCCGAAGCTGCGGCCCGAAAGGAGAAACGGAGATGAAAAGCCCGAATGGAAAATTTTACAGCTTCAGTCTGGGCGCGATCCTGCCGGCGCTCGGCTTTTCGCTTACCTGGTTCTGCTGCCTGCCGATCTTTGCCGGGGCGCTGGGGGCCGGGCTGGCGGCTGTGGGCGGCGTGCTGACGCCATGGCGGCCTTACTTCACGGCAGCGGCGGTAATCCTGCTCGGCCTGGCTTTTTACCAGACATACAGACCGCGAAAAACCGAATGCGCCACAGGGAGTTGTGCGACAGGCACACGCCGCATTCGTCAGCAGGTCGTGCTGTGGCTTGTCGCCCTCGTCACGCTGGCGCTGCTGACCATCGGAGAGTGGAGCAGTTGGATTATTTACTGGCTGCTTTGAAAACCTGTCAGGAAAGGAAGGATTGCGATGAACCGAAGATGTCTGAAGATTATTATCCGGCTCCTGCTCTGCTCATTACTTTTCGTCTCGGCCTGTGAGCAAAGATCACGCGCGGTCGTCGCTGACTCTGCGCCTGACGCCGTGCTGAAGGATCTGCGGAATCTGGAAGAACTGCGCACTCGCTTCAACGAGGACAAGGGCGTGCCGCGGCTGATCCTGCTGCTCTCGCCGACCTGACCGGTCTGCGTCGCTGGCGCCCGGTGGGTGCAGAACGAAATCCTGGCGAAGAATCCCGCAGCGAAACTGCGAGTCTATGCGATCTGGTTCAATATGTATCACGGCGACGCCCGTTCAAAATGGCCTGCCGGTCTGCTGAGCGATCCCAGAGTTGTGCATTTCTGGGATGAACAGAAGCTCGTCGGCACGTGGTTCGGCAGGCATCCCGATTATCTCAACAGCGATAAGGTGCTGTGGGATGCGTTTCTGATCTACGGGGCCGAGTCGAGCTGGACTGACAAGCCGTCACATCTGATCGGAATGGGCCACACCATCGTCGCCAGGCGTGAAGACCTGCGCAACAAACTCGCGCCGCTGCTGAAGTGAGTAAGCTGAAGTGAGTAAAATGAACTGTTGTTTACCCGACACACCGGATGAACCCGCGACGGATGATGAAAGCCTGCCCGCCGTGACAGGCTGCGCAACGGCATCAGGAAGTTGTCCGCATTGTCGGGCAGTGGGCCGCGCAGTCACCCGACGCACGATCCTGCTGATGCTCAGGCCCGCGCTGTTTGACCGCGTGGGCGAGACGAACTGGCGTTTCTGCGCCGCCCCGGCTTGCCGGGTGGTCTATTTTGCCGAAGAGGGCGAAGCTGTATTTACTGTGGCTGAACTGCGTGTGCGAGTCGGAGTGAAGGAGCGCGCCGACCCTGTTCCGCTCTGTTACTGCTTTGGCTTTGACGCGGCAGACGTGCGTGCCGAGATTGCGCAAACGGGCCGCAGCACAATCCCGCAGCGTATTGCCGCGCTGGTCAGACAAGGCCTGTGCGCCTGTGAAACAAGGAATCCGTCAGGCGCCTGCTGTTTCGGCGAAGTGAACAAAACCGTCAGGCGGCTGATGGATGAAAGCCAGTCTGACGCTCAGTGCGAAGGAGTGACATGCAAAACGTAATACCAGCGCTGCGAATCACGGATTATGAACAGAGCCGGGCCTTTTATGTGGACGGACTCGGTTTTCAGATTGAAGGCGAACATCGCTTCGCGCCGCATCTGCCCGTCTTTCTGACGATCAGCCGCGACGGGTTGTCGCTTTACCTCACACAGCACGCGGGCGATTGTCAGCCGGGCGGACTGGTCTTTCTTTTCGTCCCGGACGTGGACGCCTGGTATGCAGAGCTGACCGGCAAAGGCATCCGGGCCGAGTCTCCGCCTCAGGATTTCGAGGGACATCTCAGAGATTTTCGCGTGACTGATCCGGACGGCAACAAACTCGACATCTGCACGCGCCTGCAGGGTTGAACTACAGGAAGGAGGGATTGCAATGACTGACCGGCGCAAGGCCTGCTGCAGTTCTCCGGCAGCAATGCGGTACTGGCTGGGCATCAGTCTCATTGCCTGGGTTGTGCTCAGCGTCGTCGGCCTGCTCTGGCCGCCGCTCCACGCAACGTCTGCAATCACCATTCTGCTGGCCGCGTCGGCGGGCTGCTTTGCCAACTGGTCGCGCCACCGGACATACCACTGCTCAATTGACGGCCCGCTCCTGCTGGCCGCCGGGCTGCTTTTTCTGTTGCGCCAACTCGGTGTCATCCACGTCAGCGCGCTGCTGATCTGGATTCCCCTGTGCATCGGCGTGGCGCTGTCCTTCTGGCTGGAATGGCGCTTTGCCCGGCAGGGCCAGGCCTGTGACGCAAGAGAGGCGAACTGAGGTCGCGGCAGCGAAGCTTTGTGGACGGCGTCGCCAGGGAATGACGGCGAACCAAAGGCTGATCGCAACGCAGACCCGGACGTGTCGCGCACGTTCGGACGCGCCGCAGGCAGATTCGGACGACTAATCAGAATCCGAACACGTTCGGGCGCGCGGGAGCAGATTCGGTTGAAAATGCGTCGGCGCACGCAGCCGTGAAAGCTTCTCATATGGTAGATTCCGGTCAGATTTTCGGAATCCACCCACAGCTTGACGGAGGAAGCATCAGATGATTTCTCAACCGTTTCACACGGAAAGCAGCAGGAACACCGCGCCCGACGACGCAGGCGTTATCGCCGCGCTCGATGCGGAATATCAGGAAGCGGTGAAGAACAACGACGCGGCCACGATGGATCGCATCCTGGCTGATGGTATGGTACTCGTGACGGGCAATGGCACGGTGTACACAAAAGCTGATTTGTTGCGCGAGGCGCGTCAGAAGACCGTGAGTTACGAATGCCAGGAAGACACGCAACAGACGGTGCGGGTGTGGGGAGATACGGCAGTCATCACGGCCCTGCTCCGGGCCAAAGGAATTGAGCAGGGCGAACCGTTCGATTACCGGGTCTGGTTCAGCGATACTTATGTGCGCACGGCCAGTGGCTGGCGTTATGTGTTCGGCCAGTCTTCGCTGCGCCTGCCTGCGACATCGCCATAATCGGCGCGGCAGGAAAGATTCAATCAAATGATTATGCAACCGGCTCTCAACCAGCTTCATCACGATGGCTTTCGCGTCAGTCTGCTGACTGATCAGCCGGGACATTTTGAAGTCCCCGGCCAGGCAGAGACGCGCATCTCGATTCACGCCGGGCCGCCGGTGGCAATTACCTGTCGTCGCGCGGGGCATCATTACAGCGGCACCTCCCTGCACGGCGATATTCACATCATTCCCGCCGGGACGCCCAGCGTCTGGGAAGTCAAAGGCAAAGACACTTTTCTGACGCTGAGCGTGGCTCCCGCTCTGTTGCGGCGCGCAGCGCAGGAACTGGGCCATGACCCGGACAAAGTCGAAATCATCAATCGCTTTCAGGTGCGCGACCGGCAACTGGAAAACATCGGCTGGGCGCTGAAGGAAGAACTCGAATGCGGCAATCCCTGCGGCCCGATTTATCTCGACAGCCTGGCGCTGACGGTGGCGATGCGCCTGATCTGCTGCCACAGTTCGCAGCACGTCGAGTTGCGCCGACCGCGCAAACGTTTGTCAGAGGGCCGACTTCGCCAGGTGTTCGATTACATCGAAGCCAGGCTGGCTGAAAATCTGACGCTCAACGAACTGGCGGCGGTGGCGGGTTTGAGCAGTTCGCATTTCAAGGTTCTCTTTCGTGAAGCAACGGGGTTGTCGCCGCATCAGTACGTCATTCGCCAGCGCGTCGAACGCGCGCGTAACCTGCTCGGCGCCAGCGAACTTTCCATCAGCCGGATTGCGCTTGAGGCGGGCTTTGCGCATCAGAGCCACCTGGCGCGGCACATGCAGCGGATGCTTGGCGTTTCGCCCGGTGCGTTGCGTGACAGGCTGCGTTAGCTGTCCCAAAAAACAATCACCCCGGACACGGAAAAATTGCCGGAGCAGGCGCGAATCTGCCGGGCAGGTCAGGGGGCTAATCGCCTTTTCTTCGGGAGACAATAGCGTGATCAGGTTGCGTGCGGCTTCTCTGGTGATCCTGTGGGCAGTGCTTGTTTCAATATTCGGCGTACAGGCCAGGGGCGCGGATCAGGCTGCGCCGCTCGTCATCGGTGAGACATTTACGATTGCGTCGGGAATTCTGGGCGAGACACGGCGGATCAACGTTTACCTGCCGCCGGGTTATGCGGAGTCGCAGAACGTGCGTGTGCCTGTGCTGTATATGCCGGACGGCGGCCTGGCCGAGGACTTCCTGCACATCGCCGGTCTGGTTCAGATTTCGGTGAGCAATGGGACGATGCGACCATTTCTTCTCGTGGGAATCGAGAATACGCAGCGCCGCCGCGACCTGACCGGCCCCACCAGTAATGACGACGACAAAAAGATTGCGCCGCTCGTGGGAAAATCAGCGGCCTTCAGGCAGTTCATTCGTGATGAACTGATGCCGCAGGTAAAACAGCGCTATCGCACGACGAATGAGACGGCGATTATCGGAGAATCCCTGGCCGGGTTGTTTGTCGTCGAAACATTTCTGCTGGAGCCGGATTTGTTTGATACCTGGATTGCGATTGATCCCAGCCTCTGGTGGAACAATCAGGAACTGGTCAGCGGCGCTGCCGGGCGTCTGCGTGCGCAGCCCGGGCTGAAGAAGACGCTGTATCTGGCCAGCAGTTCCGAGAAAGGGATCGCCGATGTCACACAACGCCTGGCAGCAGTGCTCGGCAGAAATGCGCCTTCCGGCCTGCGCTGGCATTACGCAAAGATGCCGGAAGAAAAGCACTCAACGATTTTTCACCCCGCCGCGCTCAGGGCTTTTCGCACCGTGTTCAGGCCGACCGCAGGCAGGTAACAAAGGCGGCGCGATGAAGGCCGGATGCACCGGAAAAGAGTTGCTGCCGCTCGCCGCTGATGCGCTGTACCGCTGCCCGACCGCCGCGAAAACAATGACCTCGTGTGAGAGAAAGTGAAATGATGAAACGATCAGACATCAATCCGATGCCGTCTTATTTTGGGCGATACATCAGTCAGGTCGCCGATGTCGAACTCGCGCAGGCCTTCGCCGACAGCCTGCAGCAGTTGGACGCACTGGACAGGGGTTTCCTGGCAAAGCTTGACGGCAAACGTTATGCGCCCGGCAAATGGACGGTGAAGGAGACGCTGCAACACCTGATTGACTGGGAAAGAATCCTGTCGTTCCGCACGCTGCTGTTTGCGCGCCAGGAAGGCTCAGTGCCGCAGGGCGTGGACGGTGATGCGCTCGCGGCCAGGATGAATGCCGAACGGCGCACAATTGACAGTTTGCTGGCTGAATTGAAAACCACACGGCTGGCGACGATGGCGCTGTTCGAGAGTTTTGATGAAGCCACGCTGCAACACACGGGCACGAACTGGCAGGATGAAATGTCGGTGCTGGCGATGGGCTTCACCATCATCGGGCATCAGCTTCATCACTTCAGGATCATTGAAGAGAATTATTATCCGCTGACCAGTCCGGCGCGGTGAGCCGCTGATGCAGCGATGCAGGCCACGTCGAACGGGCAGCGTTTACGGCCCCCCGGCCCGCGCCAGGACGACGACCTCGTAATTGCGGCCTTCCCACTTCTCGTCGGCCAGCCAGAAGAAGGTGAAGCTGATCACGCTTCCCACCGCCAGACTGGCCGTCGGCAAATCGGCGAAGTGAATGCCCAGACCAGTCTCCTGCGTCTTCGTCTCGCTGTAACTGCGCCAGTCGTCCGCGCTCCAGCGGATGCGCGATGGCGACCGGGTTTCAAGGCGCAGCGTCTGTCCGGCAGCGAGGCTGCGGCATTTGTGATTGAAGCGCCAGATCGAATGCACCGAAGTTACACGCTCCTGCTGATAACGCCGGACTGTCTGGGGCGGCAGATCAAAAACACGCCCATCGCGCAGCGAGCGCACCAGCTTGATGTATTCCGCGTGCGCCCAGACCAGCGGCATCGCGGAGCCTGACGGACGGCCATTGAACAATTCGCGGGCGGGAATGTCCGGCTCATCCCAGACCTGCTCCGGGATCAGACCGCCAGGACTGGCCTGCGCTTCCATCACGCGCCGCAACCGCTCGGCCTCGGCGCGATTACCGGCGCTGAGTTCATAATGCGCCCGCTCTCCCGCCAGCAACGGCCAGCCGCGCCCGATGCCTGTGCCGTCAAAGGGGCCGCCGTTTTCGTGTTCGCCGTAACCGTCCTCGTTGTAGCGATGCCAGACCGGGCCGGTTGCCGTTTCGGTTTTGAGCAGCGCGTCAATGACTTTGAGCGTATTGACGATGCGCGGATCGTCCGGCGCGCGCAATCCGAAGCGCACCAGCGCCAGCGCATCGGGGCTGACGATGTGGCCGACCGGCGCGTTGCTGAATTCCGGCGGGCGGTTTTTGATCGGCACGAAACCGCCCGCCGGAGAGGATGCGAATTCGGTTTCGAGCGGCGCAATGCGCACATAATAGCCTTCCACCCCAGGCTGCGCGGCGAGGTCAGTGCCAGTGACATACGTCCACCGCTCAATATGGTCGTTCCAGATGTCAGCCGTTTGCCGCAGGTATCTGGCAGAGTCCCCTTCACCCGCCAAATCAAAAAAATCCGCCGCTGCCAGCAGGGCCGCAACCTCAACGGCCAGCGTGAAGGGCGAAAACCCGCCGTCCTCTTCCCAGCGATCCTGCGGTGTGGCCGGGCCATTGGATACCAGATAACCGGCAGCGCGGCGCACCATCGGCCAGGGATCTGGATCGGCCAGCGCCTCCGTGCGTCGCAACAGATCGGCCAGCAGAATCGGAAAGGCGGTTTCGTCCATCTGAATGCCGTTCCAGTAAGGCGTTCCATCGAGCCACATATTCTGCGGCCAGTGTCCATCGGCTTCCTGCGTACACATCAGGTAGAAAAGCGTCTGTCGCGCGCTGCCGACATCGCCCGCCGCCAGCAGTCCGCCGGCGCTTTCGACCAGATCGCGCGGCCAGACCAGATGGTAACCGCCGAGGTCTTCATCGCCCTTGGCCGTTCCCCAGGGAATGGAGAGGCTGGCAATCATCGCGCCGGGAAAGATCGTCGCTTCGTGGGTTTTCAGCACCGCCGTGCTGACGCGGTACGGATCAAAGCCGCTGTCGCTGACCGCGCCGAGATCAAGGCAGCGCGCCTGATAGTCCTGCCAGCCGCGCACATATTCGCGCGTCATCTGATCGAAATCGCGCAGCAATGCGGCGCGGGCAATCTGTCCGGCTTCGTCCGCGCTGCTGCCGAAAGCGAGCGCCAGCGTGAAGCTGCCGTCGCCTGCTGACAGGCTGATTTCTCCGGTCAGGGCAATATTCCCGTTGCTCGCGCGCGCATAAGTATTGACCAGCCGCTTGTGCGCATTGAGTTCCTGCCAGCCGTCACTTGTGCCCACATAACCACAACTCAGCGCGGCAAAGGGAGTCGAACAGGCCAGCGCCAGAAAGAGTCCGTCACGCGCGGCAAACAACATCGGGATTCCCTTGTATTCACCCGTCCATCCGTCATTCCCGTAACCGCAGTTGCCGATGTGCGGCGCGAGCAGCGCATAAAGATGATAGTCAGCGCGTGCGCCTGTGAGCGGCTCGAAGGTAATGCGTTGCAACAGGGCATCGCGTTGCGGGTCGGTGATGATGATTTTGCTGAGGCGATAGCGCCCTGCACCGCAGGTATTCGTCAGGTGGTATCCCGGCACGCCCTGCGCGAGCGGTTCAATCCGGCTGGTGGCGTGGCGTTTTTCTTCGGAAAAGAACGTCGCGCCATCGGTGACGATGAAACCGAAGTCGCGCGTATTGGCCTGATCCAGGCGCGGGTAATAGACTTCATTGACGATGCCGTGCGAAATCGTGAACCACACCTGACTGGCATCGCGCACGGCTGTTCCCACACCGCTTTTGGCGCTCGAAGTCCAGCGCGGTGCAATGCCGGGCGCGCCCGGCGCTGTCGCATTTTGTGTTGTCATATCCTGCTTCATTCACCAGACCAGCGGCTGCCGATTCGCGCGCCCTGCTGCCAGCACCGCTCCGGCAGGGCTTCGGTCTCCCGGCGCAAAAAGCAAACTTATTCCGTAACTCAGCATTATGCCGAGTTACCTGATGATGATCCTGAAGTTCGGCCCCTGGAAGAATTCTGAGATGAGATGCTTCGCCTCATCATGCAATGTGAGGCGGGGTTGCCGCTTCAATAAGTATGCGTTCCTTTTCGTCAAGATCGTATAACTGGTAGACGATCTCATCCATCTGCTGTTGCAGGCTGCTGACTTTTCGCTCAAGGAAAGACCGGTCACGGTCGGTAAGGGCGGCAAACAATTGTCTTCTGGCAGCCTCCATCTGGTCAACAATTTCCTTAACTTGGTCGCCGTAACAGCGTTCCCGTCCTTTCAGCAGCTTGACGGGGATTCTGCCTGCGGATGTGTCATCGAAATGCATGGTTCTAATCGCCTTGGCGAAGATGAAGCGGTAGGTATACCAATTAATGAGACGGGAATTGAGCAGAGCAAGCAGGTAATGACTCGGTTGGTCGGAGTGATTCCTAAGCTGGTTTACTGTGTCCAAAATAACGCTTCCAGCAACGTCAGCGTTCGTCACCAGACATGCCGTAATCTTTATATGGTCAATTGGGTTGGCAATATGGGCAACGATGTTCTGTACCAGAATGCTGCCCTCCCGAAAAAATGAATTTTCCGGGAGGTCGGCATCTTTCCTGACTGTTCCGCGACACCCCTCAACACGATACCTCTGGATATTCCTGCCGCCGATAACCTTATAACCGTCGCCGTCCTCTGTAATCAGGTTTTGGAACATCCCGCCGCGCTCATTCGTCACTAGTGAACCGAGTATGGCTCCCGCCTGACGAATCTTGCGGCCTAGTGCGACTTCTTGTGACGAAAGGCCGTTCAGGTAGAAGTTGAACTCGCGGACGGCGGTCTTTTCAACCTTGCCTGTCAGGAAAAACTGCTCCTGCTCTCGTTTCACAGAGACATAATCCGGGCTTGTAGCTTTACTCAGCAAGCAAATGACTTGTTCAAGCTTGACCTCTTTCCACACTTTGCCTGCATCAATTAGGCAGTAGAGATGCGGGAGTAGGGCATCTCTCGTCTTTTCCCAAGTGGACGAATAGATCAACGGCTTAGGCACGATCAGCCCCACCTCACCGCCCGACCGAGTGAGATTAAGTGACTGAACCATCATGAGAGCCGCCGTATCCGTTGTTCCTAATTTGTATTTGCGCTTCAGATAAGTGCGCTCAAGCAGGCCGATTTCAGCCCCGTAAGGTGGATTGCCGATAATGGCGTGAAACCCGCCCTCACGGAAAACGGATGGGAAACAGGACGCAAAATCCATGGCGTTGATGCGCCGCTCTTCCTCGTCCGCAAACAAATTTGGGCTAGTGAATTCATACCCGATCAGGGAATTTCCAGAGATAATATTTTGATTCAACGACGGAAGAAGGGCACTCTTGAAAGATTGCTGGTAAGCGTGGGTTGAGTATGTCGTCTCACTTTCCAGTAACTTCAGGTAGAGTGATAACTGAGCCATCTCCACCGCCTGTGTATCAATATCAACACCGTAAACGCAGCTTATTAAAATATCTATTTTTTGCCGCAGTGAGAGGACAAGGCGGTTATCCTGAAAAACACAGCCCGCCTTCCGGCCTTTCTCCCGGTTCTTTTTGGTTCTGTTGTACCATTCGGTGCAGTGGCGCAGGAGAAGGTCGTAAACCTCCAGAAGGAATGAGCCGCTTCCGCAGGCAATGTCGGCGAAGCGGAGTTTTTTTACTTCGTCGGGCCGTTTTCCCACAAGAAGCTTTCCGACCGTATCGTTGACAATACGACGAACGATATACTGCGGCGTGTAAAAAACGCCACCCGCCTTCCTGACACTTTCCTTTTCTTTGATGAAGACCCGTTTGCCGGTAATCTCAATGACTTTGCCCAGAAAACGCTCATAAATACTCCCAATAATATGAATGGGAATCACATTGAAATCGTAAGGCGAGTTAGTATGAGCTAGGGATTCGCGGATGCGTGCCATTACCTCTTCGTCAACTTTGAATTGAGGTGAATCAAGAATCGCGTGCGGCTTGAAGATGATCCCATTATAAATCCGATTCAGTTTCGCAGACGCGGCAATAAAGTCTCCCCACACTGAGCTTTTCGTCCCGAGGGTTTCAATAATGGGTTCCGTCTCGATCTGCTTATCTTCCAAAAAACGGATAAAAACCAAGCGGTCCAGTGTCCGCTGAGTGATCTCCGTCAATTCAGGGGCAGTAAGGTGGTGATTGCATGCCTTAAACGATCTGGCTAACTCCTCGCGGTAACCGTCCATCTCTTCTAGGAACGACTCGTCAATGCTCTGACCGCCGCCTGGAAAGAGTCCCCGTTGGACAGCGCGCCCCACCGGCTTAGGCATTTGTGTTTCCGCGAAATGTCGGATTGAGTTGTTCCTGACAGCCTCTCGTGAGAACAGGTGGTAGATTTCCCGGAATTTATCCGGTTGTGCGTATTCCTGGTAATGATATTTACGCACTACGCGCGACAGGGCGGTTTCAATTTCCGGCTTATAGCGACAATCCAACACACGCAGCGTTTGGAAATCCATCAAGACCGACAGCGGGGTGCCGCCGTTCCAGCCGTAACGGATGGTTTGAAAGTAGTCGTCCAGATTATCTATGCCCCGACTCGGCTTTTTGGCCTCGATGAAGAACATGACGTCGGCAAAATTGTCCGCCAAAATTGCGTAGTCGGCACGCCTGCGCGATGAATTGTCGTTGACGCTACGCTCGACTTTTACTTCCTGGCGGTATGGGTCAACCTGCTCTTCATGATTTACGTCCCAGCCTAATGCGATCCAGAATTTGTCAATAAAATCTTTTCTCGCTTCCGCCTCAGAATAACTGCTGGCGAGGAATGCAGGCTCATGCTGATGAAACTCGGAAACCAGACGCTGAACGGTTTTGAAGGCGGTATCAAAGTTGGTGGCCGACATAGGGATGAAAGGGTTAAAGAGATAAGTAACAACAACCTTGCTACAAGTCAAGAATGAGGCAAACCGGGTTTTGATGAGGAAGCGGGAAACTAACTTTGCCCCTGCATAAAACTATTCATCATCTCAGCCGGAACCGTTTCTTTGATTTTCTGTATGTCGTGACTATTGCCGAGTCTGAATCCCACCGCGACCAGCCTTTGCCAGAGCGAGTTATTGTTAATACGCCAAATATCAGGCGACTGTCCCGCCCTGACATCAATTCCCGGGCCAAGGTCCGGTTCAAAACCGGGCGTCGAAAAATAGATTCGCAACTCGGCACCCCATTTATCAACATCGCCCAGTAAAGAGATTCCTATATGGTTGACGTTAATGTGTTCACCGGTCAAGTTGGAATAAGTGGTCAGGAAGCCTGTAACTGCTTTCTTAGGCAACTCAGCTTCAAATCGGGCATTCTTACTTAAAAAGCCGAGGCTCCTGAAATAAGAGTGCGTCAACACTGGATGTTTATTCCGGTATTCACTGATAATGTTCTTATAAATTTGGGCCTTCAGGAGGGTAGCAGATTTATCAAGAGTGATTATTTTCCCGTCGTCGGTCCTGATTGTTATTCCAGAATCGGTAATCTGGGCAACCGTGTAGCCTTGTTTCCTGTCCCTGAAATAACCGCCTACAAAGAAGATGTCCTCTGGCTTGGAACTCATGATAGCCTCCGGTTAGAGATTGATGTTGAGTGTCCTTTATAGCGGAGCGGAAGATAGTCGGCAAATCAATTAAGATTAAGAAACATACATCAAGGCCAGTATATCGCCCGAAGGCCTCGGTGTTGTACAAGGATGAGCCGACTGCTTTCTTCGTCCTGATCAGAACGGCAGCCCTTTTCGCCCACGTGAGCGATGTATAGAAGCATGTTGCGCGAGAACATGCGTAAGTGCGATGTGTGCAGCGGGATGACGACCGCCGGGGTCTCCGCGCCCTAGCTCTTGTGATAGTTAATCGCGCAGGAGAGACCCTGTTCCAGCACATCGGCATAGTCGCAGATGACGAGTGTATTGCCGAATCTGACGATGTGCTGATCTTCCAGATCAATGAACTCGACCTGCCACACCTCGCCGTTGAAGACTTCCAGATCGTAAATCGCTTTACTACAAAAGCGATGAATATCGCGCGGAGAATCCGCAACTGGAAGTGTAGCAAACCGCCACAAACCTCTGTGGATTTACGCCATACTTTCATTCGACGGTGAAAGTCTGCTCTTTCACGGCATCAGTGGGACTCCTGTGCTGATGCAGGCAGCGCGAAGGCCAGATAAACGCTGCCGCGCGGTTCGTCGCGGCGCGCTTTACCGCCCGTCGCGTGAACCACCACAATCTGCCTGCCGTTGACTGCAAAGGTTGCAGGCGTCGCGTTGCCCGCAAATGGCAGCGTTGTTTCCCACAGCAGTTTGCCCGTTGCTTTATCAAACGCGCGAAACCTGCGATCAAAACTGGTCGCGGCGATCAACACCAGGCCACCCGCTGTGACCACCGGCCCGCCGTAATTTTCTGTCCCCGTATCCCTGATCCCCTTCGCTGCCAGTTCAGGATATTCACCGAACGGAATCTGCCACGCATATTCGCCCGTGTTCAGGTTGATTGCGCTCAGCGTGCCCCAGGGTGGCGCAATGGCCGGGTAGCCTTCGGAATCCAGAAATTTATGGTAGCCGGTGAAGCGATACTTCGGCTGTTTCGCGGCGGCTTCAGGGCTGGTGAGTTCTCTGTTTTCGCCACTCAGCAGATACTGCACGAGCGCCGCAACTTCTGATTGTTGCAGACCCGGAAAGGCGGGCATCCGGCCTGCGCCCTGCCGGATGATGGTGGCGATGGCAGTGGCGCTCTGTTTCGCTCCGACGCCGACCAGCGGCGGATTGCCTTTCAAATCATCACCGTGACAAATCGCACAATTGCGCAGATACAACTGCCGCCCGGAATTGCTGGTCTGATTTTCAGCCAGACTGGCGCGCCAGGCCATTTCGTTGGCGTTCACATAGAGCAGGCCGGTTTCAGGATCGAAGGCCGGGCCGCCCCATTCCGCGCCGCCGTCAAAGCCCGGAAAGATGATCGTTTCCTGTCCCACTTTGAAGGGCAGGAATTGCCCGCCGACATTGAAGCGGCGAAATTGTTCGAGCGCCTGCTGATGCGCTTCGGGTGTGCGCGTGGTCAGCAAGTCTTCGGTGAGTTGCTGACGTGAATAGGGCGCGGGCCTTGAGGGCAGCGGCTGAGTTGCGGCAGTAACTTCGCCGGGCACATCGCTCGCGGGATATTTTTTGTCTTCAATCGGAAAGAGCGGCCTGCCCGTCACACGATCAAACAGAAAGACCCAGCCCTGCTTGCTGGTCTGCGCGACCGCGTCAATGCTGCGGCCATTGCGCCTGACGGTGACGAGCGCGGGCGGCGCCGGAAAGTCACGATCCCAGATGTCATGTCTGACAGCCTGAAAATGCCAGAGGCGTTTGCCGGTGGCGGCATCCAGCGCGAGCAGCGCATTTGCATACAGGTTATCGCCCGCGCGATCTCCGCCATAAAAATCGCTGGCCGCCGAACCGGTCGGTACGTAAACGATGCCGCGCTTTTCATCCAGCGCCATCCCCGCCCAGTTATTGGCTGAACCGGTGTATTGCCAGGCATCCTTCGGCCAGGTTTCATAGCCCGCTTCGCCCGGATGCGGAATCGTATGAAACGTCCAGCGCATCCGGCCCGTTCGCACATCGTAAGCGCGAATGTCGCCGGGCGGGGACGGCAGTGATTCGGGCAATCGCCCGCCGACGATGAGCAGGTCTTTGTAAACCACACCGGGCGTGGTCAGGGCGATGGAAATTTTCTGCGGGTCGCGGCCCAGACCTTCGCGCAGATCAATGCGCCCGTCCGCCCCGAAGCCTGGAACCGGCTGGCCGGTGGCCGCATCCAGCGCGTAAATGTAATGCTGCACGGCAGCGAAAATACGTTTCTCCCGGCCTTCCTTCCACACCATCACACCACGATTCGGCCCGCGCGCCGCCAGGCCGGAATCAAAGCGCCACAGCAGTTTTCCGGTCGCAGCATCGAGCGCAATGATTTTATGGTTCGAGGTGACGCCGTACACCACGCCGTCCACGAAGACGGGCTGCGTTTGCGCATCGCCCGGCCCGTCGGCGGCGTCATACGTCCAGATAATTTTCAACTGATGCACATTCGTGCGATTGATCTGTCTGAGGCTTGAATAGCGCGTTCCCGCCGCGTCGCCGCCATAAAGAAAAGCAGTGGTCGCGCGTTGCGCCGTCACCGGATTCCAGCCGACAAACGCGGCTGCCACAGCCACGAGAAGGAGCAGTGAAATCTTCAGGAGTCGCCGGGTCATAAATACCTGTTGCCGTTTCGGTGAAAGAAATCACCTTTCAGTTGTAGGAGCACAATAAATCACACCACAGCGTATGGAGTGCGGCAGCCTGGTGCCGCTTTGGTTTGACTGAAAGCTGCGATCATAAAACTGACAAAGCGGCACCAGGCTGCCGCACTCCATACGCTGCGGCGCTCCGACCTGCGCTGAACAGCCACTGGAAAGTTGCCGCGAGAAGATGCCTGCTCACCACGCCAGTAAACCCATTGCCGGATCCGTTCGCAGGAATGCTCAGAAATCGAACTGGTCAATATTCCGCTGGTTGAAGACGAACGGCGCGCCAAGCATCACCTGATCATTCTGCACGTCAATCCTGCCCAGGCGTCCGGCTGTGACTTCGCTGCTGCTGCGTTTGAGTTCTCCCGCACTCAGCGCGCGCGCGGCATAAACCGTCAGATAGCCGAGATCAAGCGTGTTCCACAACACGATGCTGTCAATCACGCCATCGTGAACGTATGGCTTGCACATATTGGGCAGCGACAGGCCGGTGACTTTGACATCGCTGCGGCCCGACTGCCTGACCGCTTCGGCTGCGCCGGGCACTGCCGGAGCGGCAATCGCCATCACCAGTTTCACCTTCGGATAAACCTTCAGCACATTCTGTGTTTCAGTGAAAGCGCGGTCGCGGTCGCCATCGCTCGGCTGAATGGCAACGAGTCTGAGATCAGGATATTTTTCGGCCAGCCGCGCCTTGATGTGTCTGATCCATTCGTTCTGATTCGCCGCGCTCAGTGACGCGGTGATGATGGCGAATTCGCCTTTGCCGCCGAGGATGCGCGCGGCTTCATCAGTCAGCGTGTTGCCGATGCCCTGCGGCGTCGCCTGATTGATGAAGAAATCACGCGCATCCTTTTGCGCATCGGCATCCCAGGTGATGACTTTGATGCCGCGTTCACGCGCCTTTCTGAGGACAGTCGAGATTGCCACTTCGTTTTCGACGCTGACGGCAATCACGTCCACGCCGCGTGTAATCCAGGCCTCAACGACTTCGTTCTGTTTTGCCGGGTCAAGTTCGGTCGGGCCATCCCACAACAGTTCAATGCCTGTTTCCCTGGCCGCTTCTTCAGCGCCCTTGCGGCAACTGATGAAATACGGATCGCCCTTGGCTTTCGGCATCATCGCAACGACAGTTTTGTGACTGGTCGTCGGGCCAGCGGCTGCGCCGACCGGGCCGGAAAGCTGCTTCAGTTCCTGGCGCAGCGAACTGAGCAGCCACCAGTTGCTGCCCGCGACAATCAGCGCGGCGGTGAAAATGACTCCGCTCAGAATGGCGATCTGTGAATTCTTCACCTGATTCTCCTCTGTCTTGATGTGTGTGTGCGGCTGAATTCGGGCGCGTGCCTGGAGCCGGTCAAGCGTGATTGTCGCCACCAGCAGCACGCCCGTCAGAATGCCCGCCAGTTCCGCCGGCTGCGCGCTCAGGCGCAGACCGTTTTGCAGAATCACGATGGCAAACAGACCGAGTACCGTGCCCCGAACCGTGCCGCGCCCGCCCGAAATTGACGCGCCGCCAAGCACGACGGCGGTAATGGCCATCAGTTCATAACCCGTCCCGGCGTCTGATTTCGCCTGCCCCAGATGCGCCACATAAATAATTGCCGCCAGACTCGCCGCCAGTCCCGACAGCAGATAAACAACACTCAGCCGCCTGTTCACGGCAATCCCCGCGTAGCGCGTTCCTTCGGCAGAATAACCAATCGCGTACAGGCTGCGCCCGAAACCAGTGCGATGCAGCCACCAGCCGCAGCCGATGACAGCCGCCAGCAGAATAAACAACTGCGCGGGAATCAGGCCGCCAGCATAGCCCTGCCCCGCAAACAGAAACGCGGGCGGGAAGCCCGAGTAATTTTCGATGCCGCGTGTCAGCCCTTCGGCCACTCCGCGAAAAAGCGAAAACGTCCCAAGCGTGACAATCAGCGGCGGAAACCCGAAGCGCGTAATCAGCAGCGCATTCAGCCCGCCGCCGAGCAGGCCGACAAGCAGCGTCAGCAGGATCGCCAGCCACATCGGCAAATGCGCATCGCGCCACAAACTGCCCAGCACGACGGCAGACAAACCCATCATTGAACCGACCGACAGATCAATGCCGCCGGTGATGATAATCGGCGTCAGCGCCAGCGCCAGCAGTCCCACCTCAACGCTCAGCCGCGTAATCTCAAAGGCATTCGCGGCGCTGAAAAAATTATTGCCGGTCACACTGAAAACGGCGCATTCAATCAGCAGCAGCACCAGCAGCGCCCATTCATTGTTCGGGAACAGCCGCTCACGCCACGACGCAACTAATTGCGGAGTGCGGAGCGCGGATTGTGGAATGACCGGATTCATTGAGTCTCTTTATTTTTTACCACGAAGGGCACGAAGAACACGAAGCAAAGAATAAGGAAGATGTGTGGCGCGATTTGCCAGAATCGCGCAGTTCACGCGGGCGGGCTGGTTGCGGATGCCGCGCGATTCTGGCAAATCGCGCAACACTTCCCGGATACGTGATTGCCCTGATTTGGAAATCCCCTTTCTCCCTGTCTTCTTTTCTTCGTGTTCTTCGTGCCCTTCGTGGTTCGCATAGAATTTTTGCGACTTATCGCGCTCTGTCAGTTCGCAATCTGAAATCTGCAATTCGCCATCGTTCAATGCGTCCGAGCGCCAGGTCTGACAGCAGCGCAGCTAAGATGATGGCGCCCTGAATGGCTTTTTCCCAGAACGGATTGATGCCCGTAAAGGTCAGCGCCGTGCCAATCGTGCCCAGCAGCGCCACGCCGATGAATGTTCCGATCAGACGCCCGCGCCCGCCCGTGATTTCCGTTCCGCCGACCACGACGGCAGCAATCGCTTTCAGTTCCAGCCCCGTTCCGGCATTGCCCGGCACGCTCGAAAAACGCACGGCATTGAGCAGCGCCGCCAGGCCCGTGAGCGCGCCCATCAGCACAAACACGCTGAAGATCACACGCGGCGGTTCAATACCTGCGAGCCGCGCCGCTTCGGCATCGGAGCCGACCGCGTAAATCGCACGCCCCGCGCCCAGGTTGCGCAGCATCCAGCCAAAGCCCGCCAGCAGCGCCAGCGCAATCAGAATGATCAGCCACTGCGCCCGCGCCTGTCCCAGTCCGAACCATTGAAAGTCAGCAGGCAGACCCTGCACCCACGCGCCCTGCGTAATCCAGCGCAAACCGTCGCGCCACACCACCAGCATCGCCAGCGTCACAATAATCGCAGGCAGACCGAGACGACCCACCAGCCAGCCATTCACTGCCCCCATCATCGCGCCGAGCAGCAGCACACACGGCAGCAGCAGCGGAATCGGCAGACCCGCCAGCGCCAGCCACCCGGCAGCAACGCTCACGACGGCAAACTGCGAACCGACTGAAATATCAATCTGCCCGACCAGAATTACCATCGTCATGCCGATGGCCACGATCAGCACCGGCGCGTTGTTGATGGCCAGGTCGCGCAAATTGGCCGCGCTGAAAAATGCCGGTGCAGTCACGGCCACCACCGCGAGCAGCGCCGCGAAAGCCACTGCCGCCGCCAGTTCACGTTTGTAATGACTCAGCTTCATTTATGGCGTGGTGAATTGCGCCTGCTTGCCGGTCAGTTCGTGACCGAGCGCCAGCGCCAGAATTTTTTCCTGCGTTGCTTCCGCGCGCTCCAGCACTTCAACAATCGTGCCGCCGTGCATCACGGCAATGCGGTCGCTCATGCCGAGAATTTCGGGCAGTTCCGATGAGATCATCAGAATCGCTGCGCCCTGCTCTGCCAGCCCTGTCATCAGCGCGTGAATCTCTGACTTCGCGCCGACATCAATGCCCTGCGTCGGCTCGTCAAGAATCAGCACCGCAGGCTTTGTCATCAGCCAGCGACTCAGCGCAACCTTCTGCTGATTGCCGCCTGAAAGCGTCGAGACAGGCGCAAAGATCGCCGGGGTTTTGATGCCGAGGCGTTGTGTGTAATCGGCGGCAATCGCTCTTTCACGTCTGAAATTCATCGCCCCGAAACGCGAAAGCTGATCGAGCGAGGCCAGCGTGATGTTGGCGCTGATCGGCAGCTCCGGCACAACGCCGTGTCGTCGCCGGTCTTCGGGCACGTAAGCGATGCCGCGTCTGATCGCCGCTGCCGGACTGTCAATGCTGACCGGCTCGCCGCGCAGCAGCAGCTCTCCTTCACTTGCCGGAGTCAGCCCGAAAATTGCCCGCGCCAGTTCCGTGCGCCCCGCGCCAACAAGCCCCGCCAGACCGACAATCTCACCAGCGCGCACCGAAAGATTTACATCGCTGATGCCCGACGCAGCACAACCGAAACGGCAAAGCTCCAGCGCCACTTTGCCCGGCTCGACCTGTTTTTTCGGAAAGACTGCCGACAATTCGCGCCCGACCATCAACTGAATCAGTTCGTGCAGGCTCACTTCTGACATCAGTCGCGTGTCAATCGTGCAGCCGTCGCGCAGCACTGTCACGCGGTCAGCAATCGCGGGCAGTTCTTCCAGCCGGTGCGAAATGTAAATCATCCCGACGCCCTGACCGCGCAGTTCACGAATCACGCGAAACAGCTTCCGCGTGTCTTCGTCAGAAAGCGAGGCAGTCGGTTCATCAAGGATCAGGACTCTGGCTTCAGTTCCCAGGGCGCGGGCGATTTCAACCAGTTGCTGCTGCGGCATGCTCAGTTCGCCTGCCGTCACATCCGGGTCAATCCTGGCTCCGATTCGGGCCAGCAGCTCAGCGGCCCGGCGGCGGCGTTCGCGCCAGTCAATGCGTCGCCACCATCCGGCCTGTTCCAGACCGATGGTGATGTTTTCGGCAACGGTGAGTTGAGGAAAAAGCGCCGGTTGCTGATAAATGGCCACGATGCCGAGCGACCTGGCCAGGCGCGGCGAATGGTGCGTGATCGTTTCGCCATCAAGCCTGAGTTCGCCGCTGTCGGGCGCAACCGCGCCGGTCATGATTCTGATGAGCGTGGATTTGCCTGCGCCGTTTTCACCGATCAGCGCATGCACTTCACCGGCGCACAGATCAAACGAAGCCTTGTCAAGCGCCTGCACACCCGCGAAGGATTTGCTGATGTCGGCGGCGCGAAACAGGATGCGGTCAGGCATGATTTTCACTTTCGATGATGGCGACAGGATCAGGTCAATGTCATCAGTTGATGTAACGCGCTTCGATGTCCGCATAACGTCGTGCGGTCTCTTCAATCACACGCGACGGACGCGGAGTGAATTGTTTCAGCCGCACGTGGTCAGCCACATGCCGCCGCGCTTCGGTCAGCGACGCGAAACGCCCGGCAGCAATGGCCTGAACCAGCACATTGCCGGTAACAGTTGCTTCGACCGGCCCGGCCAGCACCGGCAGGCCCGTCGCGGTCGCGGTCATCTGATTGAGGTAATCATTGCGGCTGCCGCCGCCGACGATGTGCAGTCCCTCAATCTTCCGCTTCGTCAGCCGCTCAATCGTGCGAATGACTGAAGCATAGCGAAATGCCAGCGAATCCAGAATCGCCCTGGCCACTGCCGCCGGAGTTTCCGGCATTTGCTGACCATTTTCGGCCATCTGCGCGGCCATCGCTTCAGCCATCTGCGGCGGATTGAGGAAGCGCGGATCGTCAGGAAAGATCAGGCCGGGACTCTCGCCTGATTCCCCGGCCTCGCGCAGCAGACTGTCATAATCAGCCGCCAGGCCGCGCTCCTGCCATTCCCTGCGGCAGGATTCAAGAATCCACAACCCCATGACGTTTTTCAAAAAGCGGAATGTGCCGAACGCGCCGCCTTCACTGGTGAAGTTGTGCCGGGCAACCTCTGCATTGATAAGCGCATTGTCACGTTCGACGCCAGTCAGCGACCAGGTGCCGGAAGAGATGTAAGCCCATCCCTCCTGAAGCGGCGCGCCTGCCACTGCGCTCGCCGTGTCGTGCGTCGCCGGAGCCACGACGCGCGCGCCCGCAAGTCCGGGTTCGTCAGCCAGCGCAGGTTTGAGCGGGCCGAGGTCAGTGCCTGCGGGAACGATTTCCGCGAGCAGCGCAACGGGCAGACCCAAGTCCTCAAGCATCGCCACGTCCCAGGTCTTCGTTCGCGCATTGACCATCTGCGTGGTGGTGGCGTTCGTGTATTCGGTCACGGCCCGCCCCGTCAGAAAGTAATTGATCAGGTCAGGCATCAGCAGCAGCCGCGCCGCATCAGGAATGCCGACCTGCGCGTGGGCGCAGAGTTGAAACAGCGTGTTGAAGACGAGGAACTGAATGCCCGTGCGCTCAAAGATCGCCTCACGCGGAAGGCGCGCAAAGACCCTTTCCATTACCCCCTGCGTTCGTTCGTCGCGGTAACAGACCGGCTCTTCAATCAGCCGTCCCTTGTCATCAATCAGCCCGTAATCAACGCCCCAGGTGTCAACTCCGATGCTTTGCACAGGCCGCCCCAGGTGTCGCGCCCGCGCCCCGGCCTCGCGCAACCCGGCGGTGATTTCGGCCAGGATTTCAGAAAAATTCCAGCGCAGATGTCCGGCAGATCGGCTGGCCGGATAGTGAAACCGGCGCACTTCATCAAGCCGCAGTTCATCCGCCGCAACATCAGCCAGAAACACACGCCCGCTGCCCGCGCCAAGATCAACTGCAATGTAAAGCGATTCATTCAAGGCTGGAAGAGGTTAGTGGTCAGTGGTCAGTTGTCAGTTGTCATTTGTCCATTGTCATTGGTCTGTAGCAGGTAGCTTTGATCTGCGGACAACTGACAACTGACAACTGACCACTGACCACTGACAAAGGACAACTGACAAAGGACAACTGACAACTGCTTCATACTATTCCGGCAGCGACGCCAGACTGTGCCGGACGTTCTTCGGCTTTTCGCTGGCGATAGCAGCTCCGGCGATATGTGGCAACGGGGTCAATTGCGCCGCCTGCGCGCGCGCGGGCCATTGCCAGAATGGGCGAAACGTCGGTGGTGAAAGCCTGCTTCAGAGTCGCCAGCGCCAGCAGCGCATCGCATTTCTCCTGTGCTTCCGCGAGCGCCGCACGATCAATCAGGTGCGCCTGAACATAAGCGCGCGTCAGTTCGACCGCGCTCATCATCAGCGATTCGATGGGGTCGGTGACGTTGTGTGACTGATCGAGCATATAAGCCGGATCGAAATCCGCCACCTGATTCAGTTCCGCATCCACCAGTTCATTGAAAATCAGAAACAACTGAAACGGCTTGATCGAACCGGCATCCAGATCGTCATCGCCATACTTGCTGTCGTTGAAATGAAAGCCCGCAAGTTTGCCGAACTGAATCAGGCGGGCGACGATCATTTCAATGTTGACGTTCGGCGCGTGATGGCCGAGGTCAACCAGACAGGCGGCCTGCGGCCCCAGTTCGCGGGCGCAGTAATAACTTGTGCCCCAGTCGTTGATCACGGTCGAGTAGAAAGCCGGTTCGTAAAGCTTGTGTTCGATGAACAGCCGCCAGTCACCGGGCAGCGCCGCGTAAATTTCGCGCACGCTGTCAAGATAGCGTTCAAGCGCGTGTCGAAAGTGCATCTGACCTGGAAAATTGCCGCCGTCACCAATCCACACGGTGAGCGCCTGCGAACCTAAAATCTGGCCGATCCCGATGCATTCGATGTTGTGTTCGATGGCCTGGCGGCGCACTTCGCGGTCAGGATGCGTGAGGCTGCCGAACTTGTACGAAAGGCGCTGCCCGGTCTGATCCTGAAATGTATTCGAATTCATCGCATCGAAGTGCAGCCCGCGTTCAGCCGCAAACTCGCGCAGGTCAGCGGCGTCATCCGGCCTGTCCCAGGGAATGTGCAGCGACACGGCAGGCGTCGAACGCACGAGCCTGAAAATAGTGCCGCAGTCTTCGAGCTTTTCATAAATGTCGCGCGGCTCGCCTGCGCCGGGAAAGCGGGCGAAGCGCGTGCCGCCAGTACCCACGCCCCACGATGGCACAGCCACGCGAAACGCCTGCGCCCGCTCAGTCAGCGTTTCAATGTCTGTCTGCCTGCGCCGCAGCACCCGCGCCAGATGCTCGTAATCCTCCTCAAGCCACGCCTGCGCTTTGCTGTTCTCAGCAGCCACGAAGTCATCATCTATCTCAAAATGTTTTGCCATAACATCCTTCGTTTTCTGTTTTGCCTTGTCACCCGCTCACCATTTCTTCTCAGCTTTTCCTCTCCGTCTTTCCTCTCTGCTTTTCTCCTCAGCCTTTCTTCTCTGCGTCTCTGCGCCTCTGCGTGAGATCAGGTCAGATTTCAATCGCGTGGACGGAAAGTGTTGCGCGATTTGCCAAAATCGCGCGGCAATCGCAATCAGTTCGTGACGTAAGCCGCGCGATTTTGGCAAATCGCGCAACACTGGTTGCTGAAGAAGAGCTTCAGCGCAGGAAGCCGTCCTGCAACCCGCCGTCAACGGGAATGACATGCCCTGTGGTTTTGGCCAGCCGTTCTGAAAGCAGCAGAAAGACCGCTTCAGCCTGGTCTGCGGGTTCAATGGGCGACTGCGTGAGCGAACGCTTTGCGTAAAAGGCTGCCAGCTTGTCGCGCAGCGATTCAGTTGACTCTTCTTCACTGAAAGGGATTGCGTACTTCGCCAGCGAAGCGATCACGCGATCACGCGGAAACATCGTGCTGCCTTTGACGACGGTTGCCGGAGCCACCGCGTTGACGCGCACCAGCGGCGCTAACTCAATCGCCAGTTCGCGCACCAGATGATTGGCCGCGGCCTTGCTGGTGTCGTAAGCGAGGCTGCCTTTCTTCGCCACCACCGCGTTGGCGCTCGTCGTCAGCACGATTTTGCCGGGCAGCCCCTGCTCCTTGAATATCCGGTGAGCTTCGTCCGCGACAATGTAAGCGCCTGTCACGTTGATGGCAAACGTGAGCGCCCACTGCTCATCATCAATCCGACCGGATTTGTCGGGCGGGACAAAGACGCCGGCAGTGACAACGACTGCATCAATCCCGCCATAAGCCAGCAGCACGTCATTGAACAGGCGCGCCACGCTTTCACGATTCGTGATGTCGCAACTGAGGCCGATGGCCGGGCCGCAGTTGCTCAGGCCCGTGCCCGCCACGCCGATGCCTGCGCCGTACTGACTGATGATCTCTTGCGCTGTTGCCTTTGCCGCCGCTTCGTCGCGGTCAACGCAGACCACGTGCGCGCCTTCCTTCACGATGCGATGCGCGGTCGCTTTGCCGATGCCTGCGCCCGCGCCGATGATGACGACGATCTGCCGGTCAAGCTCTTTTTCAGGCGGCAGGCGTCGCAGCTTGGCGTCTTCGAGCAGCCAGTATTCAATGTCAAAGGCTTCCTGCTGATCCATCGCTTCATACTGATCAATGGCTTCAGCGCCGCGCATGACTTCGATGGCGCAATTGTAAAACTCCGCCGTCACACGCGACTCGCTCTTCGACTTGCCCCAGGCAAGCATGCCCAGGCCCGGAATCAGCACCACGGTCGGGATGGGGTCGCGCATCGCCGGGGAGTCGGGCCGTTTGCAGCGATGGTAATAAGCCTCATAGTCTTTGCGATACTGCGCCAGCCCTTCAACCAGCAATGTTTTCAGTCTCTCCAGGTCGTCGCGGTGCGGGTTCCAGTCAACGAACAGCGGCTTGATCCTGGTGCGCAGAAAGTGATCGGGGCAGGACGTGCCAAGCTCAGCCAGACGCGGCCCGTCGTGGCTGTTGACAAAGCGCAGCATCTTTTCGTCATCCTGCACAGTGCCGACCATGCGCCTGTTCGCTGACAACTGACCACGCAGGAACGGAATGATTTCGGTGATGAGGCGCTGACGTTCAGCTTCAGCAAGCGGCTCGTATTTCGGCCCGCCGAAAGTCTGCGCGCCCTTGTCGTGCGCTTCGATGTAGCGCGCGGCGCGGTCAATGATTTCAAGCGCCGTTTCATAACAGCTCTTGTCATCGTTGCTCCACGAACTCATTCCGTGATGACCGAGCAGAATGCCTTTGGCCTGCGGATTGTCAGCAATCAACTGCTCGATCTTCAGGCCAATGTCGAAGCCGGGCCGCTGCCAGGGCAGGTAGATGACTTCATTGCCATAAATCTCACGGCAGAGCTTTTCCTGATTGACCGAAGCGGCAATGGCAATCACCGCGTTCGGGTGCAGATGGTCAACGTGTGTGTAAGGGACGAGCGTATGCAGCGGCGTGTCAATCGAACAGGCACGCGGGTTGAGGTTGAAAACGCAGTGGCTGTAAAGCGGATAAAACTGATCTTCAACGGGCGTTTTCGGCCCGCGTTCAGGATCGTTCAGGTAACGCGGCTTCATCGCCCGCACCTTGTCGAGATAGAGCGAAGCAAAGCCGTCACGCTTTGCCGTGCGCAGATCGCCGCCCGAACCCTTGATCCATAAAACCTCGACCGGCTCGCCGGTGAGCGGGTCTTTTTCGATCAGCTTGGACGAAGTGTTGCCGCCGCCGGTATTGGTCAGCGTCAGATCCTCGCCGAGTTTGTTCGAGCGATAAACCAGCCGGTCAACGCCCGCGAACCGTCCGGCCTCGTCGTCATTCCACAAATATTTCACGTACCTGAATCGTTGTCTTTCCTGACTCATTCATTCCTCCTGAATTTATTTCCCTCACCTGTCGTTGCGCCGCGCAATCTCACCAGGATAACGCGCGCTCGGTTTGACAGTTCGTTCTGACCGACCCGCAAGCGCATGTATGTCTGTTCAGCCATCGAAAAGAAACCCGGCTCAGACTCAGTGCGCGCCCACTCCACCGAAAGCGGTAAGTATTGACGCCAGGGCGTCTGCCAGGCAACGGTGATGTTGCTGCGACAGGAGCCGCCGCCGGGCTGCGGGCCACGAATGCCCGGCGGGTCTGATTCGTTTTTTGCAGTTTGTCAGAATGTTTCATCGTCACAGATCGGATTTCAGAACAGTGAACGGATGTGTGGCGCGATTTTGCCAGAATCGCGCGGCATCCGCTATTGGCCCATTGCGTGAGCCGCGCGATTGCGGGCAAATCGCGCCACACTGGTTATTCCGTATCCTGATCTGAAACCTGATCCAGGCCGCTGCCGTTTCACATCTTCTTTTCTCTGCTTCGTGTCCTTCGTTTCTTCGTGGTGAAAAAGCCTTGTCCGGGAACCTGCGGAACAATCCTGTATGGCGGGATGAGGCGCGCCGTGAACTGCGAAGACCTGGCACCCGGCTCATCGGATCGGTTGGCTGTTTTCCCGAACGTTATGGTGAGGAACTGATTCCGCTGGCCCTGGCGATTCTGCCAAAGAAGCCGGTGCCGCCAGCCGCTTCCATCAAACATCAACTGATCACACCCGGGAATATAGAGATGATGTATCCCTTACAGACTGAAGACTGCTGAGATGCCCGCGTCTGATCAACTGCGCTGATGAGCAGTCTGCCGGGACGAAAGGTATTCAGGACAACCATTCAGCGTCGCCAGTTTCGGATAATCGGTCTCCGGCACGGAAATCCCTGTTTCCTTCTGCTCGCCCGGCTTTTTGAGCCGGAGGGCCAGCTTCCATGTCAGCGCCCGGCGAGGGCCTCACAAATTCGGCCATAGCTCCTGAATGCCTCCCGCACAGCGGATTCTCAATTCTTCAGCAATGCCTTGAGCATGAGGCTCGCCCCGATGAACAGCAGAAAAACAGCAAAGAGCGGCAACTTCACGCCGAAGAGAATGCCCAGACCGGCAGCCAGCGCCAGGACGCCCAGGGCGGTTGTGAAAACATTTATCCTGATGTGATTGAGGTAACGAACGGCATTGAGTCCGAGCATGATAATCCCGATTCCGATCAGCCACGTGCCGTGCGGCAGTCGCTCATCGGGAATCAGCATCAGACCGCCGATCATCAGCAGAAACAGCCCCCAGCCGCCTTCCTCCAGTCGTCTGTTCAGATCCTCTCTGGCGGTCTCCGGCTCGCCCAGAGTCTGGTTGTGTTGCGTAACCATAATTTCCTCCTTCCGGATGGCACTTTTTCTGCGCCTGTTTTTTTTCAGTGTTGCGCGATTTGCCAAAATCGCGCAGCTTGCACTGTAATGCGCTGGCGAGGTCAGCGCGATTTTGGCAAATCGCGCAACACTCGCGGCTTCCCTGCACTAATCTGAAATCCGATCTGAAACATTTCCCGAACAGCCGTCACGATTCTGTCCGGTTGCGGGCAGCGCGGCATCTTCCAGGTGTTTCGGATAAGGCATCTGTGCTTTTATGGAGAGGAAAAGGCAAGTGATATTCCTGATCACATTCGCGCCATTTACCACAGTCTGGCGTCAGGGGATGGGAGAGATTACGCACTCAGCGGGTGATTCCCCATCCTTTCAGTGTCCGGGAACAGCCAGTGTGGCGCGATTTACCTGTGGTCGCGCTGAATCCGCAATCAGCCCGTTGCGTCGGAAGCCTCAGGCCTGCTCGCTGGCAATGACGCCGACAGCCTGCGCGCCAGCCAGTCGCAGCGGGAGCAGTAATAATCCCGCCAGGCACAGAATCACTGCGGAAATCTGAATGGCGCTGCCAAGTCCGATGCTGTCTTTCAACGCTCCGGCAGCGGCGGCCATCGTTCCGCCGACAATGCACGAGGCCAGATTGAAGATTCCAAAGCCTGTCGCCCGCAACTGCGGCGGCGCAATCTGGCAAAGCACCGGCATCAGGTTGCAGTCAAAGAATCCCCGGCCCAGCCCGAAGACGATCAGACTCAGCACCAGCACGGCGTAAGAAGACGTGTACCCGACCAGAAAGAGAAAGATGCCTGCGGCCACAAAGCCTGCCGTCACGATCACGATGCGGGCGCGCGAATTTGTGCGGCTCCAGCTATCCGCCAGCCAGCCGCCCAGCAGGATGCCGCCGAACGACGCCGCCTGAATATAAAACGTGGCCGAGAAACCCGCGCCCGTCAGCGTCATCTGAAAACGTTCGTAAAGGTAAGTCGGCAGCCAGGTGTAAACGATCCAGAAAGCAATTGCCGCCAGGCTGCTGACCGTCCCCAGCAACAGAAAACCGGGCAGCGAAACCAGTTCCCTGAGCGCAGGCATGAAACGCGGTTTGTCTTCCGGCTTCGCGGCAATGGCAGGAACCTTAACCGAATCCTTCATTGTGAACGCGAGCAGGAGCGCATACCCCACGCCGATCATTCCCAGCACCGTAAACGCCGAACGCCAGCCGTAATGCTCGCCCATCCAGCCGCCGACGACTCCGCCAAGAATAATGCCGCCGTACAAGCCGCTCTGATGCAAACCGGTCGCGCGCGAGCGTGTGCGTTCGTCGTGATGATCGGCAATCAGCGCGAGCGCCGCAGGCAGATAACAGGCTTCGCTGATGCCCATCAGCGCGCGCGCCCAGAGCAGTTGCTGGAAGCTGCCGACGTGCGCCGTCGCCCACGTCACGAGCGACCAGACCGCGAGGCTGAACAGGATGACGCGCCTGCGGCTGAAACGATCTGCCAGAAAACCGCCGACCGGACTGAGCGCGCCATACACCCACAGAAAGACCGTGCTGATGAGGCCAAGCTGCACGCTGGAGACGCCGAACTCTTTTTGCAGCGGCGGGAAAAGCGAAAAGATCACCTGCCGGTCGAGGTAATTCAGCATCGCCACAACCCACAACAGCGCGACCAGCAACCAGGGGTAACGAGTCTGTTTCATATGCCCGCTCCTTTGCCGATGGTGATGGAATCTTTTCCATCCGTCAGCCATTCGAGGTTAAAGCGCGCCAGCGTCAGCCGCCTGTATGGGCTGCCGCTGCCATCTGCGTTCCCGTTCTCGTAAAAACAGTAAATCATCCCGTCCCTGCCCACCGCCAGGTCGGAATATGCGCTCGGCCCGGGTTCGAGTGTTTTGCTGACCGGCCACGTCCGGGCTTCGTCGTAGCTGAGTTTGACGCTGAGATTCTGACGGTCGCGTCCGCTGCCAGGCTCGGCTTTGCCGTCAGCCCGTTCGAGGTTGTGCGGGTTGGCGAAGACGATGCGGTTGCGGCGGTGGCGCGGCCTGGCCGTCACACGGATGATGCTCGCCATACAGACCGGTTCGAGCAGTTGTTCGTCAAAGACCGGTTTCGACCAGCCGGTGGCGCCGTTTTTGCTCGTGGCAATCGCGCGACGATTCGCTTTGGAAGGGCTGCGCAGATTGAGCAGCACGCGACCATCGGCAAGTTCGACAACCGCCGCTTCATTCGGGCTGATGAGTTCGGGCGTGTCGAGTCCAATGATTTCACCCGCGCGCCACGTCCGTCCGTGATCGTCGCTGTAAATGACGGAAGTCACCGAAGGCCCGTGTCCATTGCCTGTCAGACCGGGCGACAACCAGACCGGCACAACCAGACGACCATTCTTCAGTTGAATGCCGTGCGCCGGGCCGGTGGCGATGACGCGCCAGGGATAGCGTGACCGCAACGATTCAAAAGCCGACGTGATGTCCACCGGCTTCGTGAACGTCACGCCGTCATCATCGCTGCGCAGGTAAAAGCAGCGCGCGTATTCCAGACAGAACAGGAAATGCACTGCGCCGGTTCGATGATCCGCGATGGCGACGGGATTGTTGTACGTCACATCGTCGGGATTGCCCTGCTTCTTCTCCAGCGCGACCGGGCTTCTGCTCTTCGGGCCTGCGACCTCGGCGATCCTGCGCGGGGCATCCCACGTTGTGCCGTGATTCGTGCTGCGGCGCAGCAGGATGTCAATCGTCCCCCAGTCGCTGCTGCTTTTGCGCGCTTCACAGTACGCCAGCACCGTGCCGCGTCTGGTCACAACGATGCCGGGGATGCGATACAGCTTGTAGCCGCCTTTGTCCGCTTCAAAAAGAGTGAGCTTTTCAAGCAGGGGCGATGAATTGTTTTGTCCAAAGACTGCCGGTGGCGCGGCGGCGGCCAGCGCCGCAGTCGTGATGAACTGGCGTCGCGTGCAGGTCATAATTTTTCTCAGAAGACAGATCGGCGCAGCGCATCATCTTTCACCAGCGGCAGCGCGGGGACGTGGCAGGAACAGACACTGACAAAGCGCAGCCTGGGTGTTGCTGGTGAACTGAATGAAGCCGACGAGGCTTGCGCTGAGACTGCCGGTGATCACATTGACGACTATCTGAAGCTGATCGGCTGCTCGCGCCGTCTATCCGGCGTCAAACAGATTTTTGCCCCAGGTCAGCCGGGCCAGCAGCGCATCCATTTGCGCCTCTTCTTCGGTGGTCAGGCGGCGACGCGGCGGCAGGCACTCGCCGCAATCAATGCCGCGCCGCGCGACCATGGCCTTCACCGCCGGATGCACGGGAAAGCGCAAACCGATGGCGATGATTTCGTTGATTTGCTGCTGCATCGTGCGCGCCTGCTCCCACTCGCCCTGGCGCACAAGCGACCAGAGCCGGACGAAAAGTTCGGGCACGACGTTGTAAAAGCTGCCGATGCCGCCGTCTGCGCCCATCGCCAGCCCGGCAATCAGCATTTCATCCGTGCCGTAAAAAACCGTCGCGCCGCTCTTTTTGACTTCCGAGAGCAAAAACAGGTCGTTGGCCGTGAACTTCAGGCCGATCACGTTCGGAATCGCGCAGAGATCGAGGATCAGATCAAGCGTGTTGACGCTCGGCGCATAAGCAGGAAAGTAATAAATCAGCAGCGGCACGTCGGAAGCCGAAGCGATGGCCGTGTAATACGCTTTGATTTCAGCAAACGAATAATTGCCGATGGGCGGCAGCGCGCTGACGGCGTGCGCCCCGATGCGCGCCGCGTGCTCGGTCAAATCAACCGCTTCCGCCGTACTCATAGCGCCCGTGTGAACGATCACGGTCTTGTCTTTCGGCGAACAATTTGCCGCGACTTCAGCGACACGCTTGCGCTGTTCGCTGCTCTGTTGCAGGCCCTCGCCCGTCTGTCCGCAGACATACACGCCGTCTACTCCGGCGGAGTAGCAGCGATCCAGCAGCCGTTCAAAGGAATCCGCGCGAAATTTTCCTGCGGCATCGAAGGGCGTGATCATGGCCGGAAGAATCCCCTGAAATCTGGTCATCGTGATTTTCCTTATTAAACTGGTTTTCAATTGCGCGTCCGGGAAGTGTTGCGCGATTTGCCAAAATCGCGCTGACCTCGCCAGCGAACTGTGGTGAGAGCCGCGCGACTACGGGCCAATCGCGCAACACTCGCGGCTTCCCTGCACTGATCTGAAATCCGATCTAAGTTTTGCGGCGGCCTGCAATCACAGTCTGCAGGTCATCGCTGTTTGATTCGATGAAATGATTGTAGGAATTTTCAAAGTGCGCGCGCACGACCTGCGTGATCTGTTTCGCTTTGCGGCTGCGCAGCGCCTCGATGATCGGTTTGTGCGGATCGCCCGTGCGCCGCTCTTCGCGCCCGACCTGCCGGAGCAGCCCGATGAAGGCAAACAGCGGCAGCGTCACCTGTTCCAGCGTCGTGCAGAGCACGGGGCTGCCCGACCGCTGCCAGATGTAGCGGTGAAACTGGAAATCAATCTGCCCCGTTTCGTAAAAGTTATAGTTGGGCGTCTTGTAGTCTTTGGAAATCTCCTGCGCCAGCCGTTCGAGATAGGCGTAATCAGCTTCGGTCAGACGCGCGCTCGCTTTGATGCAGGCCAGGGGATCGAGTTCCGCGCGGATTTCGAGACGGTCGCGCACCTCCTGCGGCGTCAGCTTCGTGACCATCGTGCCGCGATTTGCCATCCGCACTGCCAGGCCGAGTTGTTCCAGTTGCAGCAGGGCTTCGCGGACGGTGGCCTGACTGACCGAGAATTCGCGCGCGAGGTGCATTTCGCGCAGCGCATCACCGGCCTTCAGCGTCCCGGCGAAGATTCTTCCCTTCAGCACTTCTATTAATTGCGACTTGAGCGAGTCGGCCAGCACCGGCGCGCCCGTCTGATTGAGCGGGCTGTCCTGCACGAGGGTGGCGACGCGGCCATTGAGATTTGCTTTCATACCCGGCCTTTCTGTTCGTTCATGTTTTTTCTACCGATTACCGATAATCGCTTGACAGAAATTCACAGCGCGAGCAAGATAGCCTACCGATTATCGGTAATGCAAGTTATTTCCTGAACAAATCAACAGGCTGTGCAGAAAAAGGAGAGCGAAATGAACATCCGTTTGCATTGCATCGTGACGGCTTGCGCCGCGCTGCTGCTGACAATTCTGCTCGCGCCGACATTGCGCGCCCAGGAAACCCGCGGCTCGATTTATGGGTTAGTGACCGATTCCACCGGCGGCGCGGTGGTCGGCGCGACGGTCGCCGTCACGCACATTGAGACGGGCACGGTCAGCCGGGTGCAAACCAATGATTCGGGCTACTACGAGGCCCTGCTGCTGTTGCCGGGCAGTTACGAAGTGAGCGCGGAAGCCGCCGGGTTCAAGAAGGCCATCCGCAAGGGCGTCACTCTGTCCATCGGCAGCCGGGCGCAGGCGGATCTTCAACTTGAGCCGGGCCAGGTCTCGGAGAGCGTCACCGTCACCTCGGATGCGCCGCTGCTCGAAACCAGCGCCGTGACTTCGGGGCGGGTCATTGATAACCGCAGCATCCGCGATCTGCCCGTGCTCAACAATAACGCGACGCTGCTCACGCGCCTCACGCCGGGCGTGCAGGTCGGCAACGCTTACGGCTACACCAATCCGGCTTTCACTTTCCTGGGCAGCGAGGTCAGCACAGGCGGCAATGTCGGCGGCAACTCGTTTTCGATTGACGGTGTGCAGAGTCGCGCCGACCGCCGCCGCGTCGCCTATCAGCCGCACCCGGACACGATTCAGGAGTTCCGGGTCGAAACCGCCAACTTCGACGCTTCCGTCGGCGGCAGTTCCGGGCTGTTCGTCTCGACGATGACCAAAGCCGGGGGGAACGAGTATCACGGCGGTCTGAGCTGGCAGCACTGGCGCAGCGAGTGGAACGCCGTGCCTTATTTCATCAAAAAGAACTTCAACGACAACCTCGCCGCAGCGCGGGCGAGCGGCGATCAGAACCGCATCAAACTGCTTGAATCGCAGGTGCTGGTTCCGTCGCAGCATTCCAACAACTATGCCGCTACGATTGGCGGGCCGGTGCGATTGCCGAAGAAAATCTTCGGCCCGCTCAGCTTTGAAGGGCGCGACAAGCTGTTCTTCTTTTTCAATTACAACGGGCTGAACGACCGGATGTTTCGCACCGGCTACGGCTATCGCACTGTGCCGACGGAGGCGCATCGGCGCGGCGATTTCTCCGACCTGCTGGCGCTGGGGACGCAATACCAGATCTACGACCCGCTGACGACGCGCCCTGACCCGGCGCGCCCCGGCCACGTCATCCGCGACCCGTTCCCCGGCAACATCATTCCGCAAAGCCGCTTCAATAACCCGGCGTATCAGACATACATCAAACTGCTGCCTTTGCCGAACGTCGTCAGGACAAACCAGCTTGATAATTACAGCCTCAATTACGTCGGGCTGGTGCCGTGGCGCTTTGATTACCGCACCTGGTCGGCGCGCGTGGATTTCAACCCGACCAGCAGACACCGCATTTTTACGCGCGTGCTGCAAAGCCAGAACGTCGAGCACAATCAGGACTGGTTGTATGCGCACGCGCCCGGCTGGGGCGAGGCGCAGGGGCTGCGCAAAAATATCGGCGGCACGGTGGACTGGGTCTGGACGGCGACTTCCAACACGGTGGTGAACTTCTCGGCTTCGATTCACCAGTTTGCCGAAAGCAACGAGCCGATCCCGGTGCAGAACGTCAAGCCGTCCACGGTTGGCCTGCCGACCTATCTTGACGATTTCGCCAGCGCGCGCGGCAAGTTTCATTTCCCGCAATTCAACGTCAGCAGCTACGACACGGTGGCGACCTGGAACGCGACCGCTCATCCGCCGGGCGTGCCGAAGAAATACCGGATGAACAGTTTCAAGGGCGACATCACAAACGTGCGCGGCAATCACACACTGCGCGGCGGCCTGGATTTTCGCTACAGCTTCAAAACCCTGACGGAACCGGGCGCGACTTCCGGCACGTTCGGATTTTCCAACGTCTGGACGCGCAGGGACGATGACGGCTTCGCGCCCAGCGCGACGACGGGGCTGAGCTGGGCGGCCTTTATTCTCGGCCTGCCGAGCAACGGCATGAGCGTGGCGTGGAATGACAACGCCGCCGCCTACAATCCGTTTTACGCCGGATACGTGCAGGACAGTTGGCGCATCTCGCCGAAACTGACGCTCAACTTCGGGCTGCGGCTGGAAGATGACATCGGCGTCACCGAACGGTATGACCGGATGATCGGCGACCTCGACAAAAACGCTGAGTTGCCGATTACGCAACTGGCACAGGCGGCTTACGCGCGCAATCCCGTGCCGGAACTCTCCGCCGCGAATTTCAAAGTGCGTGGCGGTTCGCTCTATGTCGGCAGGGACGGCGCGGATCGGAAGCTTTACGGCAACCAACTGCTCTGGATGCCCCGCGTCGGCGCGTCCTGGCAGTTGAATTCAAAGACGGTGCTGCAGGCGGGCTACGGCAGCTATTACGACGTGCTGAACGTGATGGATTTTACGGCGAGTTTCCCGGCTGACAATCAGTTCGGTTACAGCCGCAGCACGTCCACTAACGTCAGCCTCGATTTCGGCAGGACGTGGCTGGTCGGCGATCCGAAGAACGGTATTTCGCCGCTGACCAATCCGTTCCCCGTCCGCAGCGACGGCACGCGCTTTGACACGCCGGTGCGCAACGCGCTCGGGCTGATGGCGGTTCAGGGACGCGGCTTCAGCTACATTCCCACCGATATTCAGCGGGCGCGGCAGCATCGCTGGCGGGCTTCGCTGCAACGGCAGATCGGCTCGAACATGGTGGTCGAGGCGGCCTACGCCGGTTCGTATTCGCAGGACGTTTATTTCAATCGGAACATCAACTTTCTGCCGGAGCAATACTGGGTGGGCGGCAACATCCGCAACACGGCGCATCTGACTTCGCTCAACCAGAACGTGCCGAATCCGTTTCTGCTCGCCAACTTCGCCTCGTTGCAGCAAACGCAGCCGTTGATTTATGCGGATATGCAGACCAACGGGTTTTTCACGCGGACGACTGCGCCGAAGAGTCAGTTGCTGCTGCCGTATCCGAATCTGGGCACGCTGACGGAACGCACCAACAACGGCAGGGTTCGTCATCACGCCCTGGAACTCAGCCTGACGCGCCGTTTTTCCAAAGGGCTGTCGCTGGACGCCAGTTACACGCGGACGCGCAACGAAAACACCACTTTCCTGAACGACTTTGACCAGGAACGGACGTGGGTGCCGAGCAATCTGAGCCGTCCGCATCGCGTCACCGTGTCGGGGATTTACGAACTGCCGTTCGGCAAAGGCAAGCCGTTTTTGCAGGGCGGTTTTCTGTCGCAGATCGTCGGCGGCTGGCAGGTGGCGGCCACTTATGAATGGCAGCCGGGGCCGCTCATCGGGTTCGGCAACCTGCTCTATTACGGCGATCAGAAGACGCTTGAAAAGGACATCAAACCCAAAAATCAGACGCTCGACGAATGGTTCAACTGGGCGCTCTTCCCCGGCATTGCGCGCGATTACAGCGCGACGAACCGCACGGCGTACGAAACGCGCATCCGCCAGATCGTGCCGCAATCAGTTTTAGACCAGATGACGGCAGCAGGCATCTGCGGCGCGAATGTCACCTGCACCTACTCGAACGTCACGCCGACGCACTTCCAGCCGACCGGATTTCATCGCCGTGTCTTTCCGCTGTTCATTGATGGCATGCGCGCCGACGGCATCAATTACACAAACGCCAATCTCCAGCGCAATTTCAGATTCAGGGAAGACAAGGAACTGCAATTGCGCGTGGACGTGCTGAATCTGTTCAATCGCCAGTCGTTCGGCGGGCCGGACGGCAACGGGCGCGTGCTGACCGATGCCAACGGGCCGAACCGTTTTGTGCAGGTGCAGGCGCGCCTGCGGTTTTGAACGGCCTTTCACTGATGCGTCCGTAAGGAATGCAAGGGTGAAGCGGCTTCCGGGGCAGGCGGTACCGGGATGAAAGGCAAAGCTGAACGCTGGCTTGTCGGCTGCCTGTCCCCGGAAATTCTCACCTCCACCAATGTCAACGATGCGTTCAACCTTCATCCGTCAGCCAGCCGGCAGGCGCTGCGCCGCCGTGCTGTTGACGATTTTCCTTTTTGCGACTGCCGCCATGAGTTTTTCCTTTGCGCCGGACAAGCTGGCCTGGACGAAGCTGCCGCCACTGCCCGACAAGCACGGATTCGCCGGAGCCTTTGCCGGTGTCAGTCACGGCGCGCTGATCGTGGCGGGCGGCGCGAACTTTCCCGAAAAACCCGTGTGGGAAGGCGGCAAAAAGCATTGGTACGATAAAATCTTCGTGCTGGAAAAACCGGACGGCGAATGGAAAACCGGATTCACGTTGCCGCGCGCGCTGGGCTATGGCGTTTCGATTACGACCGATAAAGGCGTGTTGTGCATCGGCGGCGCCGATGCGGAGCGGCATTACAACGAGGTATTCCTGCTCGAATGGATTGACGGAAAGATCAAACGAACCGCATTGCCCTCGTTGCCGCAACCGTGCGCGTATGCCAGCGGCGCAAAGCTCGGCAGCGTGGTTTACATAGCGGGCGGAACAACCGCACCAGCGGCAACGCAGGCGCTGAAAACATTCTGGTCGCTCGATCTGTCAAAACGTGATGCACGATGGCAGGAGCTTGCCGCCTGGCCGGGCAGCGAACGAATGCTGAGCGTCGCTGCCGCACAGGACAACGCATTCTATCTTTTCAGCGGTGTCAGTCTGAGCGCCGCGCCTGATGGCAGCGCAAAGCGAACTTATCTGAAAGACGCTTATCGCTACGAACCGGGCAAAGGCTGGGCGAAGATCGCTGACCTGCCGCGTCCCGTTGTCGCTGCGCCAGCGCCTGCGGCGGCAATGGGCACCAGGCAAATCCTGATCTTCGGCGGCGATGACGGATCAAAGGCGGGCTTTCAATCAGTCAAAGACCATCCGGGCTTTTCGCGTCGCGTGCTGGCCTGGCATACTGACAACAACCAGTGGACGGAAGCAGGCGACGGCGCAGCCGCGCACGTCACCACAACAATG
Source organism: Blastocatellia bacterium (assembly GCA_046331565.1). Taxonomy (GTDB): domain Bacteria; phylum Acidobacteriota; class Blastocatellia; order RBC074; family RBC074; genus DASRDU01. The sequence continues at coordinate 82,792 of JAXLQP010000001.1, read as the reverse complement.
ACCGCGTGGCGCGGCGGTTTTGTGATTCCATCGGGTGAAATCCGCCCCGGCGTTCGTTCGCCTGCGGTGTGGTTCGTGCAGCCGCTCACGAAAAACAAAGCGACTATTCAGGATGAATGACATGAAAAAACGAATGGTGATGTTCGCAACTTTGCCGCTGCTGTGTTTCTCGCTGCTGGTCAACAGCGGTTCAGCACAGCGCACGAAATCTCCGCTCTTTGAGCAAACCGATCTTTTTCGGCAGGGCGAAGGCGGCGTGCATACGTATCGCATCCCGGCGCTGGCTGTGACGAAGAAAGGCACGCTGCTCGCTGTTGCCGATGCGCGACAGGAAAGCGCGGAAGACCTGCCCGGCGTAATTGATCTGGTGATGCGGCGCAGCACAGACCTGGGCAAAACGTGGGAACCGATCACAGTGATTCGCAATCCATCAGGACGTGCAGGGGCCGGTGATCCCAGCCTGCTGGTGGATCGTCGCACGGGGCGCGTCTTTTGTTTTTATGCTTACGGGCCGCCAGGCGTGGGCTTCTTTCATTCCGCGCCCTGCAATGCGGCGGCAGACAACTGCCTGCACGCGCAATTCATTTACAGCGATGACGACGGCAAAACATGGTCAGAGCCGGTGGATATAACCACACAGATCAAAGCGCCGGAATGGGACGCGCTCTTTGCAAGTTCCGGGCACGGCATTCAGACGCGCAGCGGGCGACTGTTGCAACCGTATGTCATGCGCAAAGGCAAAGAGACGTGGACGGCCAATGCTTACAGCGACGACGGCGGCAGGACGTGGCGCATGGGGCAGCCCGCCGGAATGAATGTCAACGAAAGCAAAGCGATTGAAATGCCTGACGGCACGGTGCGGCAGAACATCCGCCACAACAACGGCCCGGCGGAAGCAGTGCTGCAAACTTATACAAGCTCCGGCAGGCAACAGAACAGCGGCCCCGTGAGCACGCGCGTTCGTTTCACCGCGACTTCGCGCGATGGCGGGGTGACGTTTGGGCCGATGCAGCCGCTGCCCGCGCTGATTGATCCCTGGGTCAATGCCGACATTCTGCGTTACGACGCGCTGAAAGCCATCCTCTTCAGCAATCCGGCAGATGCGAAACAGCGCATGCGGCTCACGGTGCGGGCGAGTTTCGATCAGGCGCAGACGTGGCAGATTTCGCGCGTCGTTCACGAAGGGCCTGCGGCGTATTCGACGATGGCCGTGCTGCCCGATGGCACGATTGGGTTGCTGTATGAACGCGGTGACAAAAGCCCGTATGAAAAGATCACCTTTGCCCGCTTCAATCCTGAATGGCTGAAAAGCACGCCCGAATGAGGCCTGTCCTGCCGGTGTCAACCACAGATGAGAGCCGATAACGTGGACATCTGAAAATCCAGAAGCGCGACGAGAGATTCTCCGGTTTCAGCCGCGACGGATTTCACCGGGACAGGCCCGACCGCCTGCCTTTCATCGGCGCCAGTGAAGTAGAATCACAGCCTTCAATTCACGGGTGTCGAAACCAGTGGCCGTGCGTTACGGCTTTGCGCCCGATCCATCGTGCAATCTGGTAAATGGCGCAGGGCTGCCAGCCTCACCATTTCGCGCGCCAGTGACACGGAATCAGACAGGACATTCGAGCAGGACTATGCAAAGAAAACGATTCATCGCGCCACTGCTGCTGGCAATCATTTGTTTCATCTTCCCGGACGTTCGGGCGGCGGATGCAGTCCGTCGCCCGAATATCGTTTTTATTCAGACGGACGATCAGGGGCCGTGGGCGCTTGGGATTTCAGGCAATCGTGACGCGCACACGCCGAATCTGGATCGGTTCTTCAGCCAGGGCGCGTACCTGCGAAATGCCTTTGTCGCCACGCCCGTCTGCTCGCCATCGCGCGCAAGCCTGCTCACGAGTCGTTACGGCACGGAACTCGGCATCACCGACTGGATCAATCCGCAGACTGAAGCGCGGCTTGGTCTCTCGCCCGATTTCGTCACGTGGCCGAAGCTGCTTGAGCAGGCTGGTTACGTCAACGGCCTCATCGGCAAATGGCATCTCGGCACTGAGGATCGCTTTCTGCCGCGACATTTCGGGTTTCAGTATTTCATGGGCTTTCGGGAAGGAAGTTCCGGCGTGAAAGACCCGGAGTTTGAAATTGAGGGACAGCTCAAGCGGCTGTCGGGCTTCAACGGCAATCTGCTGACCGATGACGCGATTCATTTTATCCGCAGCCATCAGGATCAGAATTTCTGCCTGCTGCTCAATTTCCGCGAACCGCACAGTCCCTGGACGCCGATGCCGGACGAAGACACCGCGCCTTACCGGCAGCTTGATCCGGCGGTGCCGAACCCTGATTATCCGAACCTCGATGTGGCGCGGGTGAAGAAGTTCATGCGGGAGTACCTGGCCGATGTCACGAACATTGATCGCAACGTCGGGCGCCTGCTGACCGCGCTCGATGAATTGAAGCTGAGTGATCACACGGTGGTCGTCTTCACCAGCGATCACGGTTACAACATCGGGCATCACGGCATTCTGCACAAAGGCAACGCGCAATACATCCGCACCGACATCAAACCGGACGAACCGCGCAACCAGCGCCCGAATATGTTCGATACTTCGTTGCGCACGCCGACTGCTGTGCGCTGGCCCGGCACGATCAAACCGGGCACGGTCGTTGAGCGCACCATCTCAAACGTTGACTGGTTTCCGACGCTGCTGGCCATCACGGGTGTGAAAGCGCCGCCGGGTCTGAGGCTGCGCGGGCGCAACTTCCTGCCGCTGCTCAGGGGGCAGCGCGCAAAATGGAATGATGATCTGTACGTTGAATTCAGCCAGCATCATTACACGACCACGCACCTGCGAACGTATCGCACGCCGCAATGGAAGCTGGTGCGCGACTTTCTCAATCGCGGCAGGGATGAGTTTTATCACCTGGCCGTTGACGCCGATGAAACGAAGAACCTGATTGATGATCCGGCGTCACAGCGAATCAGAAAACAACTGGAAGCAAAGCTGATGGCCCGCATGCGCGCCATCAACGATCCGGCGCTTCGCTTGCGCTGACGGGCGCTGGCTCAGTCCGGGCCTTGTCTGAAGCAGCAGTGCTGTCCGTCATCGTCGCCGCCACCCTGCTGACCGGCGCGACACAACAGGCACATCCCGCCAGTGCGGAGGCGCGCGAACTGTGCCTTCAATCCGACTGGCTCATTTGAACGAAAGATGAATTCGATCCCTGAAATTTGTGAATCACTTCGCGGCAGACTGATCGTTTCCTGTCAGGCTGCTGAAGGCGATGCGTTCCGCGAGGCAGCTTCGATGGCGCGCTTTGCGCGGGCGGCCATTGACGGCGGCGCAGCAGGCATTCGCGCTGAAGGCGTGGAGGATGTACAAGCCATTCGCGCGGCAGTCTCAGTCCCGATCATTGGCATCAAAAAAAGTCAGGCGGCGGATGGACGCATCCTGATTACGCCTGCGATGGAAGCGGCGTGTGAGCTGGTCGCCGCCGGAGCCGATATGATCGCGCTCGATTGCACAGCGCGCGGTCAGCAGTATGGCGCGCTGGAACGGCTGCGGCGAATCAGGACGGAATTGCGAGTGCCGGTACTGGCCGACATCGCCACCGTCGCAGAAGCAGTCAGCGCCGTTGAGGCCGGAGCCGACTTTGTGCTTTCCACGATGCGCGGATACACGGCGGACACCGAACAGTACAAAACTTTCGAGCCGGAATTCATTGCCGCACTGCGACGTGCTATGCCAGTGCCAGTCATCGCCGAAGGCCGCATCTGGACGCCCGATGAAGCGCGCGCAGCAATGGCGGCAGGCGCATTCGCCGTGATCGTCGGCACAGCGATCACGCGCCCGCACGACATCACGCGACGCTTTGTGCAGGCGGTTGAGTCGGCATCACCACAACCAGCCGCCACGCGTTACTTCGTCGGGATTGATCTGGGCGGAACCAATCTCAAATCCGGCCTGGTGTCGGACGCGGGAGAATTGATTGCTTCCGCCGTCACCGCGACGCCTGCTCAGGAAGGCGCGGACGCCGTCCTCAGGCAGTTGCAGGAAGTGGCGCTGGCTTGTCTGAATGAAGCTGACAGGCGCGGCATTACGCCTGTCGCCATTGGCCTGGCAACGGCAGGCTGGGTCAATCCGGCTTCAGGCAAAGTGATCTGTGCCTCGGAAAACCTGCGCGGCTGGACGGGCGCGGAACCGGGGCGAATCCTGCGGGAAGCCTGCGGGCTGCCCGTCGCCGTCATCAACGATGCCAACGCGCTGGCAGTGGCTGAACGGCATTTCGGCGCGGCCAAAGACACCGATGATTTTCTTTGCATCACGCTCGGCACGGGCGTCGGCGGCGGCGTTTATCTTGGTGGCAGATTGCATCAGGGCGCACACTTCGCAGCCAATGCCATCGGCCACATGCAGATTGAACCGGACGGTTTGCCCTGTACCTGTGGCAGGCGTGGTTGTCTGGAAGTGTACGGCAACGCCGCTGCGCTGGTGCGCTATTCAATGGGTGGATTCAAATCCGCGACTGAAATCATTGGCGCGGCGCGAGCCGGGGACAAGCTGGCGCTTCATGCAATCCGCACCTTCGCGCGCTATCTTGCCAGAGGCTGTGCGGCGGCGATTCATCTGCTCGATCCGGCGCTGCTGGTCTTTGCCGGTGGACTGACACAGAACAATCCGGCATTGCTCAATGCCCTGCGGCAGGAATTGACCGAAACGGTGTTGGCGCCGGAACTGCGCCGTCTGGAAATCTGTTTTTCCCGGCTTGGCTATGAGGCAGGTGTGATCGGCGCAGCAGCAACAGCCAGCGAACGATTCAGCGCGCTCCAGACGAAAGGCAACACAACTTAACATCACTCAGGCTTCCTGTCCCTGCATTGCTGAAGGTCAGTTGCCGCTCTCTCAATTTCATTGCTACTCGTGACGAAGCGCCACCAGCGGGTCAGCTTTCGTCGCCCGCCGCGCCGGAATCCAGCAGGCGAGCGCGGTCACGCTCACCAGCAACAGCGGGATCAGCGCAAAGGTCAGCGCATCCGTGGCGCTCACCTGATAGAGCAGGCTTTTGAGGAAACGTGTCAGTCCCCACGCCATCGCCAATCCAATCACAACCCCGAGCAGCGACAGCCGCAGCCCTTGTTTGAGAATCAGCGCCCGCACCTCGCCGACCTGCGCGCCCAGCGCCATCCGCACGCCCAGTTCCTGCGTGCGCTGCGTGACCGTGCAGGCCATCACGCCGTAAATGCCAATCGCCGCCAGCACCAGCGCCACCCCGCCGAACAAGCCCAGGAGCCAGGTTTGAAAGCGCGATTGCCCGGCAGCGCTGGAGACAAGCTGCGTCAGCGTGCGAACGTTGTAGACCGGCAACTCGCGGTCGAGCGCATAAACCTGCGCACGCAACGCAGGCGCAAGCGTCTCCGGCGGCGCGACCGTGCGCACCAGTACCGTCAGGGCGGGCATCCCAAGAGAGCCGTGCGCGAAGTAAAAAGCTGGCGCGCCTTCCTCCGCGAGGCTGACGTTACGCACATTGCCCACAACACCAATCACGGTGGCAAAGGCATCGAAGGCGCTGGTGCGAAAACGTTTGCCGAGGGCGCTTTCATGCGGCCAGCAGCGGCGCGCGAACGTTTCGTTGACGATCACATTCAGCGGCGCTGCGCCGCGATCCTGCACCGTGAAATCGCGGCCTGCGAGCAGGGGAATGCCCATCGTCTGAAAGTAGCGCGGCGTGATGGCGAACGTGGCGGCTGGTAATTTTTCGCCCGCCGACATTGCTTCGCGTCCTTCCAATGTCACTTCCAGCATCCAGCCGCCACCACCTGCCAGTGGCGGCTGCGTGACGGCAGCGGCATCTGTTACGCCCGGCACGGCGCGCAGTCGCTCCAGCAGTTCGTGGTAGAAATTGACGCGCGCGGCGCTCTCGCCGTATCTCGCTGCGGGCAGGTTGATTTGCAGCGCCAGCACATTTTCCGGCGCAAAGCCGAGCGGCACGTTTTGCAAGCGCGCAAAGCTGCGCAGCATCAACCCCGCGCCGATCAGCAGCACCAGCGCCAGTGCGACTTCGGCGACAACCAGCGCGCCGCGCAACCGCTGTCGCCCATCGCCGCGCCCGCCCGTCCTGAGTATTTCGTTGAGGTTGAGCCTGGACGCCTGCCACGCGGGCGCGAGGCCGAAGAGCAAACCAGTGAGCAGCGTGATGAGAAAGCTGAAGCCCAGGACTCGCGCATCGAGGCGCGTTTCAGCGAGGCGCGGCACATTGAGCGTCGTGCTGACGCGGATGAGTTCCGTGCTCCAGAGCGCAAGCAGCGCACCGGCCACACCGCCGAGCAGCGCGAGCAACAAACTTTCAGTCAGCAATTGCCGCAGCACGCGCCCGCGACCTGCGCCCAGCGCCGCACGCACCGCCAGTTCGCGCCGCCGCGTCGTCGCTCGCGCCAGCAGCAGATGCGCCACGTTCGCACACGCGATCAACAGCACGAAACCAACCGCCGCAAACAGCATCAGTACGGAGCGCCGCGCTGGCTCCGGCACGAGCCAGTCATGAAAAGTGCGCAGCCGCACGCCCCAACCGGCATTCGACTTTGGATATTGCTGTTCCAGTTGCTGCGCGACGACGTTCAGCGCGGCCTGCGCCTGCGCAACGCTGACGCCCGGCCTGAGCCGCCCGATGACGTGCAGGTTATGATTCGTGCGATCCGCGCGCCACGGCTGCAGCGCCGGATCAAGCAGCAGCGGCGTCCACACTTCCGTACCCGGCGTCAACTCGAAGCCCGGCGGCATCACGCCCACGACCGTGTAACTCTCGCCATTCAACTGAATCTGATGACCAGTCAGCGTTGCGTCTGCGCCGAAGCGCCGCTGCCATAAGCCGTCGCTCAAAATCACGACGCGCTGATGTCCGGCCTGTTCCTCTTCCGGCAAAAAGTCTCGTCCCAGCGCGGGCCGGACGTCTAACGTCGTAAACAGATTCGCCGTCACACTCAGCGCCGCCACGCGCTGCGGCTCGTCGCTGCCCGTGAGATTGAAGGTGGCAAATTCATACGCCGCCAGTTGCTCGCAGTCGGTTTGGTGCTTACGCCAATCCACGAAATTAGGCGCAGACGTGGAGGACTCCGACAACCCGCGCGCCGGATTGCTTTCCCAAAGGCGCACGAGCCGCGTGGCATCGGGATACGGCAGCGGGCGCAAAATCACAGCATTGACGACGCTGAACATCGCTGTGTTCGCGCCGATGCCCAATGCCAGCGTCAATACGGCGATCAGCGTGAAGCCGGGTTGCTTCCACAACATTCGCGCGCCGAAACGCAGGTCTTGCCAGAAGATTTGCATCGTTCCCCCTCGTTTTTCATTCGCACCTGAGTGCAATCATTGGATCAACTTTCGTTGCCCGGCGCGCCGGAATCCAACAGGCCAGCAGCGCCACGCTCAACAGCAGGAGCGCCACGCCCCCAAAGGTCAGCGGATCCGCCGGGCGCACGCCATACAGCAAGGTGGCCAGCCAGCGTGTCAGCGCGAACGCCGCGCCACCACCGAGGCCAATCCCCAGCAGCGCCAGTTTCAAGCCCTGCGTCAGCATCAGCGCCAGCACCGCGCGACTGGGCGCGCCCAACGCCATCCGAATGCCGATTTCCGGCGTGCGGCGGCTGACCGCGTAAGAGACCACGCCGAAAATTCCCACCGCCGCCAACAACAACGCCACCGCTGCCAACACGCTCAGCAGCAACACGACGGCCCGCCGCGCCCGCAGGTTGGCGGCGACCACTTGCTCCATCGCATTGACATTGAAGATCGGCAGGTTGGGGTTGAGCGCCTGCACCTCTTTGCGCACCGCGCCCGCGAGCGCGAGCGGATCGGCCTGGGTTTTGATGACGATGTCCATGCCCCAGTCGCCGCCGAAGCCCGATTGGGCTTGCGCCATTGTGTAGTAAAGCAGCGGGCCTGGCTCAAGTTCCAATTGCGTGGCGCGCTCGTCGCCGACGACGCCCACCACCGTGAACCAGTGCGGCGCGCCGCGTCTGCCAACGTTGAAGGTCAAACGTTGACCCACAGGATTGGCGGCGCCCCAATAACGACGCGCCGCCGCCTGATTGATCACCACGACGGGCAAGGCGGTTTCATTGTCCGACTCCATCAGTGCACGCCCTTGCAGCAACGGCACGCGCATGGTTTGAAAATAACCGGGCAGCACGGCGCGCCCGTTGGCGGAAGGGCTGTCTTGCGGGTTGTCCGGTTCGCGGCCTTCGATGACAAAACTTTCGACCCACCAGTTGCCCGTCAGCGGCAGCCGATTGATTGCGCCAGCGGAAACGACGCCGGGCAGCGCCTGCAACCGTGCGTTCAAATCGCGGTAGAACGTCGCCGCCCGCAGTTTCTCTGCTTGATACTCCTGCCGCAGCAGCGCCGGGTCTTTGCCTGCGGGCGTGAGTTGGAAAGGCGGCGCGACGCGGAACGTCAGGACGTGCGCCGGATCGAAGCCCGGTGACAGGTTGAGCAGCGTGACAAAGCTGCGCAGCAACAGCCCCGCGCCAATCAGGATGACCATCGCCAGCGCGATTTCGGCGACCACAAACAAGCCGCGCAGCCGGCGACCGCCCGCATCGGTTGAAGTCCGATTGCCGTCTTTGAGCGCTTCCATCAGCGAGAGCTGCGAGACTTTGAACGCCGGAGGCAGGCCGAAACCAATACCCGCCATCAGCGACAAGCCCAGCGCATAGCCCAGCACAGGCCAGTCGAGCGCCATCTGTGGCGCGCGCGTAACCAGATCGGCGATGACCTGTTTCAGCGCGTCCAGCCCTGCGGCAGCTAACAAGACGCCGCCCAGACAACCCACCAGCGACAGCAGCACGCTTTCGGTCAGCAGTTGCCGCACTAACCGCACGCGGCTCGCGCCCAACGCCGCACGCACCGTCAATTCGCGCGTCCGTTCATTCGCGCGCGCCAGCAGCAGGTTGGCAACGTTGGCGCAGGCGATCAACAGCACCAGGCCGACCGCGCCCCACAACAACAGCAACTGCGTGCGCGCCCCGCTGACCAGCAGGCCCTGACAGGATTCGACCAGTGCGCCCCAGCCTTTGTTGGTCGCGGGGTATTGCGCGGCCAGACGCGCGGCGATGGCGCTCAGTTCCGTTTGCGCCTGCGCCATCGTCACGCCGGGTTTGAGCCGCGCGATGGTGGTCAGCCAATGCGCGCCGCGCGAGCCGGATTGATCGGGCGTCACGCCCAGCGGCTTCCACATCTGCGTGCCTGCGTCGGGAAATTCAAACCCCGGCGGCATCACGCCGATGACCGTTACGGTCTTGTCGCTGAGCGTCAGAGAACGTCCGATGATTGCGCGCTCGCCGCCAAACTGTTCCTGCCAGAAGGCGTGGCTTAACACCGCGACCTGATCTTTGCCCGGCCCCTCTTCGCCCGGCGCAAAGACGCGCCCCAGCAACGGCGGCACGTTCAGCACCGCAAACAAATCGGCGGTCGTTTGCGCATAGCGCACTCGCTGCGGTTCGCCGCCGCCAGTCAGATTGCCCGACGTGATTTGATAGGCCGCCAGCCCGGCCAGCGTCGAGTTCTGCGTTTTCCAGTCCGTGAAGTTTTGAAACGACGCGCCGAACCGGGGCCGGCCTTTGGCGGGATTGCTGTCGTTGATGACGACCAGTTGCGCCGCGTCCGGGTAAGGCAGCGCATCAAAGAGCGCCGCCTTGAGCGCGCTGTAAATGGCCGTGTTCGCGCCGATGCCCAGACTGAGCGTCAGCGTCACCACCAGCGTGAAGCCGGGTTGTTTCCACAACATGCGCGCGCCGTAGCGCAGGTCTTGCCACAGGGTTTGCATACTTCCTCCTATTCACATCGCAGCGCGATCATCGGATCAACTTTCGTCGCCCGCCGTGCCGGAATCCAGCAGGCCAGCATCGCAACGAGGCAAAACAGCGTTGCCAGCGCCGCAAAGGTGAGCGGATCGGTCGGACTCACGCCCACCAAAAAGCTCGTCAGAAAGCGAGTCAGGGCGAACGCCGCAACAGCGCCCAGCCCAATGCCGAGCAGTGTCAGCTTCAGCCCCTGCCGCAGCACCAGCCAGAGCATATCCAGCGGACGTGCGCCCAAGGCCATACGCAAGCCAATCTCATTCGTGCGTTGCGCTACGGCATAGGAGATCACGCCGTAAATTCCGACCAATGCCAAACTCAGTCCAAGCAAGCCCAGCAGGCCCAGCAGGGACGCTGCGATGCGCGCGGGCAGGAAGGCCAGCAGCAGGTTTTCGCGCATCGTGGCGACTTCAATCAGCAGTGAGTTGTCGAGCGCGGCGAGGCTTTCGCGCACGGCGTTTCGCAGCGCATTCGGCTCGCCTGCCGTTCGTATGTGCAGCGTGGTTCGACGAGTGAAGTTTTGCAGTGCAGCCAGATAGAAGAACGGTTTTGCCGTTTCGCCGAGCGTGCCGTATTTGCTGTCTTTGACGAGGCCGATAATCTCGTAATAAGGGCTGAAGGTGTTGTTCCCCTGCGGAAATCGCAACCGCTTTCCGAGCGGGCTTTGCCCCGGCCAGAAACGTTGCGCCATCGTTTCGTTGATGATGGCGACGGGCGCGGATGCCGCTGTGTCCTGCCGCGTGAATTCGCGCCCGCCCAGCAAGCGGATGCCCATCGTTTCAAAGTAACGCGGGCCGACGCGGTTGCTGTCTACAACAGGAAACCTTTCACTGGTGGTGTCCTGCCCTTCGATGGCAACCGCGAAGGAGATGCGACTGAACGTCAACGGAATGACTTCGCCCAAACTCGCGGATTGCACGCCCGGCACGCGCTCGATTTGATCGAGCGCCCGCTGATAAAACAGATTGCCCCGCGTTTGGTCATAGCCGCCCGGCTCCAAATCCAGCGCGACTGTCAGCACATGCTCGGTCTCAAAACCCGGATCAACGCTTTGCGCCTGTCCGAGGCTGCGCCAGAACAAGCCAGCGCAAATCAGCAAAAGCAATGACACCGCTACCTGCGTGACGACGAGAATATTGCGCAAACTGAAGCGCGCCGCTTTGCCGCCCAGCATGCCGCGACCTTCCTTCAACCAGGGCAGCACCGAAAGACGCGCGGACTGCCACGCGGGCGCGAGGCCGAAAATCACTCCTGCGATCAGCGACACCAGCAGGGTGAAGACCAGCATCCGCACGTCCAGTGTCGGATTGATTTCGAGTGGCACGGGCGTTTGCGCTGGCGGTTGCCACACCCGCACCAGTTCCATCAGCCAGACCGCCAGCAGGCAACCCGCCGCGCCGCCCACGAACGCCAGCAGCACGCTTTCCGTCAGCAATTGCCGGAGCAGTCGCCAGCGTGTTGCGCCCAGCGTCAGCCGCACGGCGATTTCCTGTTGCCGCGACGCGGCGCGCGCCAGCAACAGGTTGGCGACATTCGCACAGGCGATCAGCAGCACCAATCCCACCAGCACGCCGAGCAACGCGGCAAAGACCGAAACGGCCTGCATAAAACTCGCCCCGCGCACCGCGTCGAGCGGCAGTACTTCGGTCTGTTCCAACCCGCGATTCTGTTCGGGCCAGGTTTCCGCCAATTGTCTGGTTTGCAGGCTGACAGCGGCTTGCGCCTGCGCCAGACTGATGCCGGGCTTCAACCGACCAAACACATCGAACCACTCCGCGCCGCGATCTTCCAGGCGATTCGGGCCGGGAAACAACGCAGGCTGCATCGTCACCGGCGTCCAGATTTCCGGCGCGATCACGAGCGGCCATGTCCCGCGAAACCCGCGCGGCATAATGCCGATGACAGTGAATTGCTGCCCGTTCAGCGCAATGGTTCGCCCGATCAACGCGGGATCGCCACTGAAGCGTCGCTGCCAGAATCCATAACTCAGCACCGCTACGGGATGCGCGCCCACAGCATCGTCCGTTTCAGTGCCAAAGGTGCGCCCGACGGCGGCTGGCACGCCCAGCGCAGCGAAGTAATTGCCCGTCACCAGTTCGCCCCAAACCCGGCTCCGCGCTTCGCCCTGCCCCAGATTGAGCGGCACAATCGCGTGGCCCGCGAGTTCGGCAAACACCTGATTCCCCGCCGCCAGATCGCGGTAATTGGGAAACGAAGTGTTCTGGCTGCCGCGCAGATAAATGCGCGCCAACAGCTCCGGCTGCGCGACCGCCAGCGGACGCAACAACACCGTATTGATCAAACTGAAAATCGCCGTGTTCGCGCCGATGCCCAGCGCCAGCGTCAGTACGGCAACCAGGGTGAAGCCGCGATGCTTCAGTAACATTCGCACACCGTAGCGCAGGTCTTGCCAGAGTGTTTGCATCATTCCTCCCGATGAAAGCTCTCACTCACACCTGAGTGCAGTTATCGGATCAATTTTTGTTGCGCGCTGGGCCAGTATCCAACAAGCCACGAGCGCCGCCGCCACTGGCGGCAGCGTGATTGCCGCAAACGTCAGCGGATCGTTCGCGCTCACATCGAACAGCCGGTTCGCCTTAGTCGCCTGGAGACATACAGCGCGCCGCACAGCGAGTGTCAACGCAGATGCTTTTGCAAAAACTGGCGCGCGCGTTCCCACGCCAGTTGCGCGGCTGCGGCCTGATAGGAGGCTCGCGTGTAGGCAAAGAATCCGTGCGCCGCTTCATAAGTGAACATTTCGACCGGCGTGCCTTGCGCACGCACCTGTTGCTCAAAGTTTCTGAGTTGCGCTAACGGAATCTCCGCATCATTCAGCGCGTAGTGGCCTTGAATCGGCGCTTTCATCTGTTTGATCAGATCAAGCGGGTCAACCGCGCGCTTAGCGAAGGCAGGAGTTTTCAGATTGCCATAGAATGGCACGACCGCGCCGACCGCTTTGGACTGCGCGGCGAACATCAGGGCGCAGCGGCCACCGAAACAGAAGCCCGTCAGGCCGACCTTGCCGCGCTTCACGAAGGGTTGTGGCTGCAAGAAATCAATTCCTGCTTGCAAGTCCCGAAAAATGCGCTCGTCCGTAATCTGGTCGCTAAAGACCTGGCGTTTTTCTTCCGCCGACATCGTGTCGAGTTGAAGCGCAAAGATATTCGGGGCCAATCCGACGAATCCGGCTTGCGCCAGCAGCGCCGTTGTATTGCGGATGTACTCTTCCGCAATCTTATTGCCCGCGATCACCAGGACAATCGGATATTTCCCTTTGGCTCGCGGGCGCGCCAGATAACCGTCAATCGTGTCCGCGCCACTTTTGAAAGTAACGGCTTCCTGCACCACCCGCGCGTCCGCCAGCGCGTTCGAGAAGGGAACATTGGCCTGCTGCGCCGTCGCTTCACAATCGAGCAGGCAGAAGCCAGTCAGCGCGGCTGCCGCGTGCATAAAATCGCGTCGGGTGATTTCTTCGCGCACAAGTTCACCGAAGTCCGACATAAAAATTCTCCTTGCCCGGATCAGCTAGCCGTTGCTGATGGGTTGTCAGAGGAACCCTCACTTCGCCATTACTCACACCGCAGCGCAACCAGCGGATCAACCTTGGTTGCCCGCCGCGCTGGAATCCAGCAGGCCAGCAGCGCCACGACCGTCAGCAAGACGGCGACGCCCACGAAGGTCAGGACATCCAGCGCGCTGACGCCGTAGAGATAGCTGGCCAGCAACCGGGTCAACGCGAAACTCGCCAGCAGTCCGAGCGCGATGCCGCCGAACGTAATGCGCAGGCCCTGGCGGAAGACGAGTTGCAGAATGTCGCGGCGGTGCGCGCCCAGCGCCAGCCGCACGCCGATTTCGCGGCTTTGCAAGGCGACGAAATACGCGACGACTCCGTAAATGCCCAGACTGGCAAGCAACAGCGCCACCAGGCCGAAAAGCGCTGCCGCCAGACTGCCCAGACGTAACGGCAAGAGCGCCAGGCCGAGATGCTCGGTCATCGTCGTGGCATTCGAAATGTACAAATTGTCATCCAGCCGCAACAGTTCCCGGCGCGCCGTTTCCAGCAACTGTTGCGGATCATTTTGCGTGCGCACCAGCAATGTGCCGCCGGGCTGGTAATGTTGCAGCAAGGGCAGCGAGAAAAAGGGGCGGGGTTCTTCAAACGGCGAGATGTATTTGCCGTCGCGCGCAATGCCGATGATTTCCAGCCACGGGCCTGCCGCGCCGGACAGACTCAATCGTCTGCCCAACGCTTCCTGACCGGGAAAGTAACGGCGCGCCAGCGTCTCGTTGATGATGACGACGCCCGGCTGGCCGCTGCGATCCTGTTCGTTGAAATCACGCCCGCGCAGCAACGGGATTTCCATCGTCTGAAAGTAGTGCGGGCCAACCGCATTGGAATACAACTCCATGTCCTCGCCGGAGCGTCGTTGATAACCTTCGATAGTTACACTGCGCCGCAGGCCGTCAAAATCCAGTCCTGCCTGATCCACCAGACTCACCGCTTGCACGCCCGGCAGCGCCCGCAACCGCTCCTGCATCTGCCGGAACAGTTCGAGTCCCTGTGCCTGCTGGACGCCCTGGAATTGCACGACCAGCAGCAGGAGGTTTTTCTGATTGAAGCCGGTATCTATCGCACTGGCCTTGAGCAGACTGCGCAAAAACAAACCCGCGCCAATCAGCAACAACACCGAAACGGCAATCTGCGCCACGACCAGGCCACTGCGCAGGCGCGAGCGGCGATAGCGTAACGTACTGCCCTCATCCTTGAGCGCGCCGACCAGTTCAACGCGGGTCGCTTGTAATGCGGGCGCGAGGCCGAACGCCAGGCTGGTGCTGAGCGTGACCGCCAGCGTAAACAGCAGCACGCGCGCATCCGGGCTGAGATTGAGTCCCAGCGGAGGCAAAAAGCCGCTGATCAAGTCCGTAGCCCACCAGTTCACGAGCAAGCCGAGCGCGCCGCCCGCTACTGCCAGCAGCAGGCTTTCGACCATCAGTTGTTGCATCAATTGCCACCGTGTCGCGCCCAGCGCCAGCCGCACGGCAATCTCTTTGCGCCGGGTCGTGGCGCGCGCCAGCAGCATGCCCGCGAGGTTGGCGCAGGCCACGGCCAGCACCAGCCCCAGCACAGCCAGCACCAGGCCCGTGACACCCAGCGCCTGTGCGCGCGCCTGCGGCGGAATGCGCGCTTCACTTTCCGGCAAGGCCGTCAGGCTGCGCGTCTGGCCTTGCAGATTCGTCCATTGTTCCGGCCAGGCCGCGCGTTGCTGTTGTGCGAGGGTGGCGAACTGCGCGCGCGCCTGCGCGAGTGTGACGCCGGGTTTGAGCCGTCCCATCAATCCCAAAGCACGCGCGCCCCGGTTATTGAGCAGATCGCTGCCGGGGCTGATACGCGGCGTCAGCGCCATCGGCAACCAAACATCCGTCGGCATGCCGCGCGTGATGCCCGTGAAAGCAGGCGGCGCAATGCCGATCACGATGTAACTTTGCTGGTTGAGCAACACCGGCTTGCCAATCAGATCAGGAGCGCCACCGAACCGGCGCTGCCAACAACGATGGCTCAACACCACCACCGGCTGCGGACTCGCGGCGCGGTCTTCTTCGGGCAGAAAGGCGCGCCCGCTGCTGGGGGTGACGCCCAGCACCGCGAAGTAATTGCCAGTGACGATCTCGGCATTCAACGGCTCCTGCGCCTCGCCCGCCGCGCCCGGCATAACGGACTGTTGCCAAAAGGCCAGGAGTCCCTCCAGCACGTCGGCGCGTTCGCGCAAATCGAGGTAATCAGGATAGGAGGACGTGCCGTAAAGCTGGCCGCTGAAATCGCCGGTGTACAGCGTGACAAGTTCTGCGGGCCTCGTCACCGGCAGCGGCTTCAACAACGCCGCATTGACAAAGCTGAAGATGGTCGAGTTCGCGCCGATACCCAGCGCCAGCGTGACGACGGCGACCAGGGTAAAGCCCGGTTGTCTCCACAACATTCGCGCCCCGTAGCGCAGGTCATGCCAAAGGGTTTGCATCGTTCCTCCTCGTTTTTTATTCGCATCGCAGCGCGATCATCGGATCCACCTTCGTCGCCCGCTGCGCCGGTATCCAGCAAGCCAGCAAGGCAGTGAAAATCAACAACCCGCCGATCCCCGCAAAGGTCGCCGGATCGGTTGCACTCACTTCAAAAAGCAGACTCTTCATCAGCCGCGTCAAAGACAGCGCAGCGGCCAGGCCAATGACGACTCCAGTTAACGAAAGAACCAGTCCCTGCCGCATCATCAGGCGCAGCACATCGCGCGGCTGCGCGCCGAGCGCCATCCGCAGGCCGATTTCCCGCGTGCGCTGCGCCACGGTGCAGGACATCACGCCGTAAAGCCCGACCGCGCCGAGCAACAGCGCGCTAAGCCCAAAGACGCCGAGCAGCAGCAGCGTGAAACGGCGCGGCGCGAGTCTTTGCGCCACTGCCGCTTCTATCGTTTGCACGTTGCCCAGCGGCTGGTCTTGGTCTATGGCTTGTACTTGCTGCTTGATGGGCGGGACGAGACTGAGCGGCGCAACTGAGGTCTTCACGATCAGATCCATCGCGCGAGTGATGTCCGCCAGCCAGCGCGGATTGATTTGCAGCCACGGACGGTAAACCTGCGCGAGTCCGTTTTCAGCCAGATCGTTTTGCCGGACGTGCCGCACGACACCGACGATCTCGCGCCAGACTTCGCCCTCGCCGCCGAACCGTAATCGTTTGCCCAGTGCGTCATTGAACGACGCCTGCGGAAAATGTCGGCGGACGAATTCATCATCCACCAGTGCCACCTGCGGCGCATCCGCCGTGTCACGCTCATTGAAATAGCGCCCGGCCAGCAACGCGATGCCCAACGTCTGATGATAGCTTTCGCTGACTGATTGCGTCGTTGCAATGAGCCAGTCGCCGGGCTTCTGCGGCTCTGGCTGTCCTTCCAGCCAGTAGCCGTTGTCCACGCTGCGCCCGCCAACGGGGAACCCTGTGGCGACGCTGACCTGCTGTACGCCCGGCAAGGCGGCGACGCGGCGCGTGGCTTCTTTGAGAAAGCCCGTCGTCTGCGCGGCGTCGCGGTATTTCGCGTCGGGCAGGCGTAACCGCAACGTCAACACGTTTCGTTCATCAAAGCCTAGATCAACCTTGAGCAGTTGCTGGAAGCTTTTGAGCAGCAAGCCTGCGCCAACGAGCAGCATGAGCGAGAGCGCGACTTCGCCCACGACGAGCGCGCCGCGCAAACGTGGTGCGCTCGCGCTACCTGCGGCCCGCCGCCCCGATTCCTTGAGCGCGTCATTCAAATTCGCTTTGGTGGTTTGCAGTGCGGGCGCGAGGCCGAAGACGATGCCTGTCAGCATGGTGACCAGCGCGGTAAACACGAGTGCGCGCGGGTCAATCGTGATGTTTTCCACGCGCGGCAGGCTGTCAGGTGTAAATCGCAGCAGCGCAGCAACACCCCAAACCGCCAGCAACAGACCGAGCGCCCCGCCCGCAAGCGCGAGCAGCATGCTTTCTGTCAGCAACTGCCGCACCAGCCGGAAGCGCCCCGCGCCCAGTGCCAGCCGCACGGCCACTTCTGTTTGCCGCACAGCCGCACGTGCCAGCAACAAATGGGCGACGTTGGCGCAGGCGATCAGCAAAACCAGCGCCACTGCCACGGAAAGCACCCGTAGCGGTTCACGCACGTCGCCAACGTAATCATCGAGCAGCGATTTCAACTTCACACTGTTGCCAGTGTTGGAAGCCGGATGCTCCACGGCCAGTTGCGCCGCAATCGCTTTCATCTCGGCCTGCGCCTGCTCTGGTGTGACGCCCGGTTTCAACCGCGCCATGACCCAAACCTGACGCGAATGGCGATCCTGCATGTAGGGTTGATGCGCGAGTTGGCCCATCGGAATGAAGAAATCGTTATTCAGATTACTCTGCCCGTAAAAATCGAAGCCCGTCGGCATCACGCCAATCACCGTCCAGCTTTCGCTGTTGTAGGAAATGGCCCGGCCAATCAGATTCGGATCGCCGCCGAAATGCTGCTGCCAAATGCCGTGACTGAGCACAATCACACGCTCCGCTCCCGGCTGATCTTCGTCGCGGTTGAAAAAACGTCCGAGTTGCGGCCTGACGCCGAGCGTAGGAAAGAAACTCGCCGTCACCCTGCGCCCGATTACACGCACCGGCTCCGCACCACCCGTCAGCACGCCACCCGCAGGCATCCGCGCCGCCAGATTCTCAAACACGGTCTGCCGCGCCTGCCAGTCGAGATAATTCGGATAGGCCACTGTCATCTCTGGCCATTCCTTGGAAGTCTCCGCAAGCGTCAGCAACCGTTCCGATTCAGGAAAGGGCAGTGCTTTGAGCAGCACTCCATTGACGACGCTGAAAATGGCGGTGTTCGCGCCGATGCCGAGCGCCAGCGTCACGACGGCAATCAGCGTGAAGCCGGGATTTTTGAATAACATTCGCGCGCCGAAACGCAGGTCTTGCCAGAGTGTTTGCATCATTCCTCCCCGTTTTTTATTCGCAGCGTAAGGCGACTAGCGGATCAACTTTCGTTGCCCGCCGCGCCGGTATCCAACAGGCCACGAGCGCCACAAAGGCCAGCAACAACGCAATGGCCACGAAGGTGACGGGGTCGGTCGCGCGTACTCCAAACAGCAGGCCCGTCATCAACCGCGTCGCCCACATGGCCGTGACCAGGCCAATGCCGATGCCAATGCCGGTCAACGACATTCCCTGCCGGACGACCAGCCGGAGGACGTCGCGCGTTTGCGCGCCCAACGCAACGCGGATGCCGATTTCGCGCGTGCGCTGCGTCACCGCGTAAGCCATCACGCCGTAGATGCCCACTGCCGCCAACAACACCGCAACCAGCGCGAATAAACCAAGCAACAAAAGATTGAAGCGACGTGGTGCAATACGCGCGCCCAGCATTTGTTCGACGGTCTCAATCTCCGACACGGGCAGATTGCCGTCGAGCGACCACACTGCCGTGCGCACCGTGCGCGCCATCACGAGCGGGTCGTCAGTCGTGCGCAATACGACTTCCATGGCACGCAAGGGCCGCTGTGCGTGCGGCAGGAAAGATTCCATGCGAATGGGCGCGTCCAGTCCCTGCCGCCGCGAATCGCGCACTACACCGACCACGGTCAGCCAGTTGGCCTGCGGCCCCGCATTGCCGAAGGTGAAGCGTTTGCCAATGGGGTCTTCGTCAGGCCAGAAGCGCCGCGCCATCGTTTCGTTGACGATGGCCACGGGCAAGCCATCGCGTTTGTCCTGCTCATTGAAGTTGCGGCCTTGCACGATCTGCATCCCCATCACTTGAAAATAATTCGGACTGACGGAATCGAGCGGCAATTCGGGACGCGGGCCGTTCGGCGCGGGACGGCCTTCGATGAGGATGCCGGCAGAGTTGTGTATTTTATAAAGCAACACGCTCGAAGTTGCACCCGCTGCCTGCACGCCGGGCAAGGCATTCAGGCGTTCGAGCAGTTGTTGATAAAACGCTGCGACGTTCGTGCCTTCGGGATACTTCGACGACGGCAAACTCAATCGCACTTTGAGCACGCGCTCAGGGTTGAAACCGGGATTGACCTGCTGCAATCGCCAGGAGCTTTTCAACAACAAGCCCGCGCCCACGAGCAACACCAGCGCCAACGCAATCTCGGCCACGACCAGCGCGCTGCGTGTACGCTGCCCGCTGCTGCCGCCGCGTCCGCCTTCTTTCAAGACCTCGCCCAAATTCAGCTTCGACGCCTGTAGCGCCGGGGCCAGACCGAAGACCAGGCCCGTCAACAACGACAGCCCCAGGGTGAAGAACAACACGCGCCGGTCAACACTGATGCTCTCGACGCGCGGCAAATCGCTCGGTGCCAAAGCCACCAGCGCATCCAGTCCCCAACGCGCGAGCCACAACCCCAGCACGCCGCCCACCGTCGCCAGCACCAGGCTTTCGGTCAAAAGCTGCCGCACGACGCGCCAGCGACTCGCGCCCAGCGCCGCGCGAATCGCTACCTCTTTTTGCCGGGTGGCCGCGCGCGCCAGCAGCAGGTTCGCCACATTCGCGCACGCGATCAACAGCACACATCCGACCGCGCCGAGCAGCACCCACAACGCCGTCCGCAGCTTGCCGACCAACTGCTCGTGCATCAGCACGACGTTGACGCCAAAACCGGTATTGGTGTTCGGATACTGTTGCTCCAACCGCTGCGCGATGGCGGTCATATCGGCCTGCGCCTGTGCGCGCGTCACGCCCGGTTTGAGCCGCCCGATCACCGGCAGCCAGAACGCGCCGCGTGATGTGCGCGTTTGTGCATCCGGCGCGAGCGGCTTCCAGATTTCGGTTTTATCCGGGAATTGAAAGCCCGGCGGCATCACGCCGATGATCGTATGCGGCTGGCCGTTGAGGCTGAGCGTTTGGCCGACGATATTGGCCTCGCCACCAAAGCGCCGCTGCCACAAGCCGTATCCGATCACGACCACCTGATCGCGGCCCTCCTGCTCTTCGTCAGCCTGGAAGCCGCGCCCGCGTGCCGGACTGACGCGCATCAACTCAAAGAAATTGGGCGAGACATTCGCGCCGTACACCTCTTCCGGCTCGCCCGCGCCGGTCAGGTTGAAGCGCCGGTCAAGCACACCCGCCATCGCCTGAAAGGTCTGATTCTGCGCGCGCCAATCCTCGAAGTTCGGCCACGAAGCGATGTCTTCGTGAATGCCCTCTCCGCGATTGTCCATCCACACCCAGGTCAGTTGCCCGGATTCGGGATAAGGCAACGGACGCAGCAACACCGCATTGACGACGCTGAAAATCGCTGTGTTCGCGCCGATGCCCAGGCTGAGTGTGATGACGGCGACCAGGGTGAAGCCCGGTTGTTTGAATAACATTCGTGCGCCGTAGCGCAGGTCTTGCCAGAGTGTTTGCATACTTCCTCCCGATTGTTCGTCACGAGGGTTGGCGGAGCGGCGAGACGATCCCTGCTGACTCATCCTGGTGAAGGAACACGCCACACCATCAGAATCAATCGGCGAGCCGCGTGCCAGTTCGATGGCGCGGATAAGCTGGCAACTGGCCTGGATTTAATCAGTGAGGAGGCGCGGAAGAGTTTCGCCGAGTGTCCGTTTACGGGATTCTCTTTTCCCAAAACTGGAGCGGCGCGTGCGCGACCGGCTTGATGTTTTTCCCTGGTTTTCTCTCCCGCTGGTCGCGCGACCTGGCAACACGTTCTTAATCTTCAATCCGGGCATCGTGCCATTCGCCATGTCGGTTGCCGGGCCTGACGGGACGGGGCTGATTCACACTGAGGTTGTCTGGCCGAATGTCGGCATAAAGGAAATTTTCCGGCTCGACGGGTGAGCCGGCCAGCCGCCGTAACAAAGCAAGCTGCCCGGCGTGCGTCATCGCGTCAGCCAATGGCCCCTGCAATAATTGCTCTGGCGTAATCCCGCTGAGCGGCGTATCGCTTTCCAAGAGCTGCGCGAGTTCTTCCAGGGTTTGATGAAAGCGAGCGATCTCTGCCTGCGGATCGGCGAGCGGTGTTTGCTGATATTCCCCGCCCGTAAAAAATGTTCGCGCGTAGCCGAGCACGCTTTCCATATGCCGGATCAGTGCGAGCGGGGTTCTCGCCTTCGCGCCGCTCTGAAAGGAAAAGAAAGATTCCGGCGCATCGCGCAACGCCTTCTGTGTGCGATAAGCAAGCGCGGCGAGAAAATGCCGTAACATGATTCTTTTATCGTCCATAAGCAAATCTTTCAGGCGGTCAGTGGAGAGCCGAAAGTGTTATTCTGCCGTCTGTTCAGAGGCAGCAGCCAACTCTTATGTCCCCGGTAAACTACGAAATTATTTCAGAGCCAGAAAACAGGCACGTACTTCAGAGAATTGTTCTGGTCGGCCTTTCTAGCGAACAGCTTTTTCATACCAATCCTTCCAGCAAGACTGCCTGCGCCAGGCCAGCCAGATGAAAATCGGGTGCGTGAGCAGGAAGGTTTTCCAAAGGCTCATTTTGTCGAAGCGGCGCGCGGAGGTTTTGACTGCGGGCTGTTCGATGAAACGCAAATACCCGTCATTGCGCCTGGCATATTTGAAAAGCCGCCGGTAAAACTCGACATCTTCGCCCATAAAAATGGTTTGGTCGTAACCTGTGAGTCGTTCAAAAACAGCTTTGCGGCAAAACTGCGCCGCACCCTGCGCCAGATTGAAAACCCTGCCCCAAAACTTCCAACCCCAAAGATAGTATTTCATCCACTTCCGCGCGAACGCTTCATATTCAACGGCCACCGCGCCGCCAAAGCATTTTTCGTCTTCCAGCGTGGCGGCAATCGTCTGGAAAAGCGTTGCTGGCACCAGCGTATCGGCATCAATGAAAAGCAAAACATCACCCGTCGCGTGCTGCGCTCCGGTGTTCCTGACTTTGGCAATGTTATGTTCGGTTTCCAGCAACACCGTTGCGCCAAAGGCTTCCGCGATTCGTTTCGTCCCATCCCGGCTGTCATTGTCCACCACGATAATTTCAGCGGGACACGCGGCGATGGATAAAGCTTTGCCGATGTGCGCCAGCGTGGCTGGCAGATATTGTTCCTCATTGTAAGCCGGAACGATGACCGAAATTTTCATGTTCTGTAATGCCTGCCCCCGCGAGTTGATTGGTCAGCCTGACGTTGCATACGACGCCACTGGTGGCGCGTAGCGATGGCTTGCGCTCGCTGAAATTATTTTTCTTTCCGGTACGCGCCAGCTTGCAGGAGCGGGACGCAACTGCTGACATTGATTTCAGCAGCCAGCGCAACGTCCAGGCTTTCCCCTCTGGCAATTTTTTCCTGGCCTGAAACGCATTCCCGAAGGAGAGTTGTAAGCTCTGCGCCAGCGTCTCTGAAAACAGCGAGCGCCGTTCCTGCTTCGGGTGACAAGGTTCCCCGTAGCTGCGCAATGATGGCCCCCGCGCCAACCAGGTCTTCGACGCAGGGGCGCAGTGTGCCGTCCTCCCATTTCTCGCCTGCCGGAATGACCGCAATGTTTTTTCCCCGACGCATGGCCGACGCAGCAATGGCGCGGGCGTTTCTCAAACAACCTGCCAGCGTTGGCGTCGCCCCTGTGGCGAGACTGAGTTCCGCGCCGTTGGGAGAGGGCAACACCAGCCGGGCATCGGAAGGCAGGGATTGCAACGATGCCGGAGACAGTTTGTAGCCATGCTTATTTGTTTTGTCTGCGACTTCCGCTGCCACTGAGCTGGCAAAATCGTGAACTGAATGATCTTTCCATTGATAGGGAAAAACCACTGCGCCCTGTCTGGTGGCGATCTCTACTGCGGTTGAGAAAGAGAGGACATCAACAATGATGATGACATCGCTGATGGGAGCCAGCAGCGAAACGCCTTTGCGGCCCCATTCGCAGCGAATGTTGAAGTTTGCCTGGTCAAAAATCATGGAAACAGTCATTACCTTAGCCGCGAGACTTCCGCTCGTGTCGGCTTACTTGTGGAGCGTTTTTATTTCTTTTGCTCATTCGGCGGACTGAATTTCTCGTCGCTGACGGAGACATTATTTTTCAACTCAACAAAGCTGCGTGTGACGCCGTAGTGATTATCGTCCAAATACAGCGGTTTTCACATGAATGTTTAGGTTGAATAGTAATGTGCGATGCGATTCGCAGTGATCTTCAGACCGTAGTATTGCTCGAAAGCCTGTCAATATTGGCCGAAATTATTATCAATGCTGGACACCCGACTGAAACAACTGCGGGTTGGCGAGTCTGACCTAAACACTCATGTGAAAACCGCTGTAAGAGGCACGCACTAAATTATGCCTACCTTATCTTTATGGCACTAATCATCAACCCTGTTATGACAGCTACCGCAGTTGCCATTGACATTACTAAGATAGTCCATCCCTTGCCGCTCAAATGTCTGCCTCTTTGTAATTCTTTTGTTGTCTTGCGCTCAAAAAAGAGGTGTGCGAGTGAGAGACACAGCACTGAGATCCCAAGACAGTATATTCTGTGCGTGAGAATTTGCGGCAGATGCCTCGCCCCGCTCGTTAAATCAGAAGAGGTCCACAGCCCGTATAGCACGGGGTTATAGAGAGGATGGTTATAGCCCTGGCTGTACAAGTAAAATAGAGCAGCCTCTGTTCCAATGCTCACTGCGTAGGTAAGGTATTTATCGCGCAACAGTACATTTAGCGCGATGGATACGCCCGTCAAAAAAACTATACTTGGCAGTAGAATTACGGAATAGGTTATCAGGAAGGCCGGAATTTCAATGGGGGTATGCCCCTTGAGAAATTGGATTATGATTGCGGTCAGACCTGCTAGTACTATCAAAGAAAGCGTCAGCGAAAGCGTTGCAAAGAACTTTGAGAGTAGAAAAACATTGTTGGGAGCAGGCGCAGCCCATAAGAGTGGTTCAATCCCCACTTCGCGGTCGCGGTGCATCACTTCGCCCGCGTAGAAGACAGTCATTCCTAACAGAAATAACAACAGGGTCTTGGCCGTGCTACTCGCATAAGTTGCGGAATAGGACACGTCGGGAACAACTTCATAGAAAGCCAGCTCCGGGGTGGAAATAAAGATTGCGACTGGCATAAGCACAACCAAACTTCGTTCCGCGCGAAGCAGCCGAAACTCAACACCCAGTGCGGCGACCAGGTTCTTGAAGCTCACGCTAAATCCTTCGCTTACCCTGGTGACTTCAGGGAGCAGGACGCCGGAGAGCATTACCTTATCTTTGGGCTTATGCTCCTCGATCTGCTCGTGACGTGCCGGTTGGAGAATCTCCGAGTCGTAATTGACCCTCTCAGTTCCCGTCGAAAGGTTGAGCGTTGAGAACTTTTCTAACTTCTTCCCGGGTCGCTCGGTTACTGCGAAGCGGAAGTAAAGAATTGCCAGGCAAACAGCAGAGATGAGAATCGCGAATGCGCGGTTCACAATCATGTCTGAGTTGTATGTAACTACCATCTGATTAAGGTAATCCGCGGTGCGTTCCCATGGGTTCACGGCCCCCCCGTGGTTAAATAGCAAAGGGTCAAGAAATATGCGCCAGCGCTGCGGCAGTCCCTTCAATAGTATCCCCTGATAGACAATGTAGAACGGGTAAAACAAGACCGATGATGCGTAGACGATTTTGGTGTTGCGCGTAAGCGTTCCTAAGGTGAAATAGAAGGCGGCAAAGACCAGGTATGAGATGACCACGAAAAAGAAGAAATGTTTGAAATAAGGGAATACCCGTACAGGCAGGACGATCATACGCTGTGTGTGGAATACCTGAAGCAGGACGAGCGTCAGTGCGAACGCTGCCTGACAGCAAACGAGTACAAAGAAATTGCCGAAGAATTTGCCGAGCAGATAGGAAGCTCGACTGACAGGCTTTGAAAAGATGAGCGGGTCAACGCCCAGGCGGAAGTCTCTGATCACAGGGTCCCCCATGATCACAGCGGTAAACAGCGGGAGTCCCGTGATAAAGCAGAAGCCCATGAAGTTCCTGACAATGTAGAAGTCGCTGTTCGTAGCCCAACCCTGAGAGACAGCGGCTCCCGCCACCGACCAAAGAACCGCATTAGCGCTGAACAGAACTATGAGCGTATAGGGAACGATGCGCTTCGAATTGAGCAGCACTTCGTTCTGAAAGACTGCGCCGAAAGTCGTCTGGGCGGGGTTTCTCATCTCAACTTGCTCGTTCCGGTTGACGGACCAGATCAAAATAATAGTCTTCGAGAGAAGGAGTTGCGGGCGTAAATTCTTCGCTCGGTCGCCCGTCCCTTGAGATTACTCTGAGGCATACCAGTCCGTCGAGCATTTGCGAAGCGGTTACCTGGCAACGAGACTTCAAAGCCGAGATCATTTCGCGCGGCATAGTGGCTTCCCAAACCGATCCTTGAAGTTGATGGATCGCTTGCCGCGGCGTACAAGAAGCAAGGATCGCGCCTTGTTGAATAATTGCCATACGCCCGCAAAGGTTCGAGACGTCAGAGACAATGTGAGTCGAAAGAATAACAAACGTGTTCTCGCTCGCAAGTTCAGAAAGCAAGTTGTGGAATCGCGCGCGCTCTTCCGGGTCTAATCCTGCCGTCGGCTCATCAACGATAATCAGCTTGGGTTGCCCGATAAGAGCCTGCGCGATCCCTAAACGCTGTCGCATTCCTCCCGAAAATCCCCCAACCTTTTGCTTGCTCGCGGATGAAAGATTGACTCTTTCGAGCAGCGCACCAACCAACGTTTTCCGTTCTTGATAGTCTGTTACACCTTTCAGCTTCGCAAAATAATTAAGAGTCTGCTCGGCGGTCAGAGTCGGATAAAGTCCGAACTCCTGCGGCAAGTACCCAAGCATTGTGCGAGCCGCCTTTTTGTCAGCGAGCAGATCCTCGCCATCAAGCTCAACCCTGCCCGAATCTGGCTCAAGCAGAGTAGCTGCTATTTTCATCAGGGTTGTTTTACCCGCTCCATTCGGCCCGAGTAGCCCGAACATACCTGAAGGAACTTCAAGATTTATCCCTTTGAGAGCCTGAACGCCACTTGGATAGGTTTTCTTCAATTCTGTGATTCTAAGCATCTTGCCCTTCACTCTCCTTGAAAATACGCTCGCCCGTGCAAGTTAGACACCGACTCTTGCATTTAGTTCCTCTTATCTCCGTTGCGGAAAAGCTGAACTTAGCGATCCTTCCGCGAGTCGTGCGTCCCACAATCAGGACTCTTGCAATAGGAAAATTGCTGTTTCGCCCTCACGTCCAATAACTTTTTCGACATCGGTTTTGCTTCAATCACGCTCGTTAGTTTGTCGTGCTGGAAGGCGGCTGCGTCAATGTCCGCGTCTCTCGTCCGGTCTTTAAGTCGTAAAATTTAATTGTCGTATCGGCGCTACCGCTGATGAGAAAGCGGTTATCCGACGTGAAAACAAGCCCGCCAACATCGAACTTTTGTCCGGCAAAAGTGAAAAGCTTTTCTCCGGTTGCCACGTTCCAAACATACGTCCTGACATACACGAACTGCCCCTGCTTTTCGTCGAAGCCGCTCACGCTGGAAGCAATCATTTTGCCGTTCGGACTAAAGGCGACTGTGTGCGCTTGCTCAAGCAAGCCTGCGGTCTTTTTCTCTCCGAAGGCACGTAGCTCGCGGCGTGTTTCGACCTCCCATAATTTTACGGTCGGTTCATTGCTGCCATTTTGGGAAGCCAGCCATCGGTAATCGGGACTGAAAGCCAAAGCAATGACGGTGTCTTTATGCGCCTTCCAGATGTTTGTCTCTTTTCCTGCCGCTGCATTCCACTCGCTGATTGCCCCGTCGCCGTTGCCCGTATAAATCCTTTTTCCGTCGCGGCTGAAGATGACGGAATAAACTGATATGTCTACGTCGGGTGAACTGGAGTGAACCAGGGATTTCAGTTCTCTTCCAGTTTCAACGTCCCATAGTTTCAGCATTCCGTCATTACCGACGACGGCAAGCATTTTCCCATCAGGACTGAACGCAAGGGATTTGACCGAGCACTTGAATCCGGTCAATTGATAAAGCTCACGCCCGGTGGCGAAATCCCAAATTCGCGCCGTCAAATCGCGGCTTGCAGACGCAATCAGTTTTTCGTTCGGACTGAATTCAGCCTTGTAAATCGAGTTTGTATGCCCCGTCAAAGTTCGTTGCATCTGCCCGGTTGCCACATTCCAAACTCTGATGATGCCATCCGTTCCAGCGGTAACCAGCGTTTTACCGTCGCGGCTAAGGCTGATGCCGATCACTCCGGGCTTTGGATTATTGGGCATTGGTGGTGAGGGTCTGCAACGCGAAACCGTCTGCGCCTGGCACGACGTAAAACTAACCTGCAACAAAACGGCTGCACAGGTTAAATGAAAAATGAGTCGTATCATAAGCCGCGCCGCCGTTTTGATTTTCTCCCGCTCCTGACCGAAGAAGACGTAATGATGCACCGGTTTGGCGCTGACGCCGGGACAGCAAAGCCAAATCAACCAGGCACACCAGAAAATGTTTCGAGTATTCATGAACCTACCGCATTGTTTATTGTCGAATCAGTCACAGCGCAGCGTGATCATAGGATCAACCTTCGTCGCCCGCCGCGCCGGTATCCAACAGGCCAGCAATGCCACCAGCGTCAGCAACAACGCGACACCGGCAAATGTCAGCGGGTCGGTCGCGCTGACGCCGTACAGTAACGCGCGCATTAACCGCGTCAAGGCCAGCGCCGCTGCCAAACCAAGCGCCACGCCAAAGCCAACCAGCCGCATTCCCTGTTGCAAGATGAGCGCGAGGATGTCGCGCTGCCCAGCGCCCAAGGCCAGCCGTACACCGATTTCACGCGTGCGTTCGGTGACGCTGCCCGACTGCACGCCGTATAAACCAATGGCGGCGAGGGCGAGGGCGACGCATCCGAACGCTTCAAATAACAGCAACGCAAACCGGCGCTCGGCGGCGGTGCGCGCGAGCAATTCGTCCATCGTGGCGATGCGCAGAATGGCCTGGTCTTTGTTTACGGCCCAGATGGCTTGTCGCAGCGCCGCGGTCAGCGCCGTCACATCGCCGCGCGCACGCACGACGAGCGACATGGCGCGATCAGCGGAATACCATTGAGCAGGCGTGAGGTACGCGGCGTCGGTGCTGGGCAGGGCAAGTGAAGCCTGTCGCACATCGCCGACGACGCCGACGATGGTGAACCACGGAATGTCTGCGCGCCCGACGTGCAACCGTTTGCCGAGGGGGTCTTGTGTGCCGAACTTGCGCCGCGCGAGCGATTCGCTGATGACCACAGCGAAAGGCGCATCCGCTGTGTCGCGCTCGTTCAGAAAGCGTCCGCGCCGCAGCGGAATGCCCATCGTCTCGAAATAACCCGGCGTCACCACATAGCGAAACGAACTGTAGCCGCCTTCCGCTTTGCCATCCGGCTCCGGCTCGAATTGCACGCCGTATTCGTCGAGGTCGCCACTGAGCGGCAATTGACTGGTGAACGCAGCAGCAGTCACGCCGGGCGTGCGGCGAACGGCTTCGAGCGATTGCGCGAAAAACCGTTTCGTCGTTTCGTCATCAAAGCGACGACCGGCGGTTTGCACTTTCAATGTGAGCAAATGCGACGAATCAAAGCCGGGCGAGATCGCAAACAAACTTTGCAGACTGCGCATCAACAATCCCGCGCCGACCAGCAGCACCAGTGCGAGTGCGACTTCGGCGATGACCAGTGCGCGCCGCATGCGTTGCTGCCCGCCGGTGGCGCGCGCCGAGCTTTGTTGCAAACCGAGATGCAGATTGCCGCGCGATGTCTGCAACGCGGGAACGATGCCCACGACCAATCCAATCAACGTAGCGATGCCGAAGGCGAACGCGAAGACCGTGCTGTCTACGCGAATCGCCTCCACGCGCGGCAAGCCCGGCGGACTGAAAGCGATGAGCGCGTCCACACCGTACTGCGCGACCAGCAAGCCGATGGCGCTGCCCAGCAAGGCGAGCAACAAACTTTCCGTCAGCAACTGCCGAATCATCCGCGTGCGCCCCGCACCCAGGGCCGCGCGCACTGCGAATTCACTGCGCCGTTGTGCGCCGCGTGCCAGCAATAAATTCGTCACGTTCACGCACGTAATCAGCAGCAACAAAACAACCGCGCCCGACACGGCAAACAGCGCAGGTTTGATGGCTCCGGTGATTTCCTCCTGCAATGAATGAACCAGATATTTGCCGGGCGCGCCATACGTCGGCAGCCCCTGCGGCCAGGTTGAAGCGAGGTCGCGCAAAAGCTGTTCCAGTTCTACCGCTGCCTGTTCGGTCGTCGCGCCCGCGCGCAATCGTCCCAGCAGGCGCAAATGATGTCCCCATTCGCGTCCGTTGGGCGGCAACGACGGATCGTATTGCAACGGCGTCCACAGCTCTGCCGCAGGCGTCAGCACGTTTTCAAAGGCGCGCGGCATTACGCCGATGATGGTGTACAGATTGTCGTCGAGTTTGACCTGCTGCCCGATGATCGCGCCATCGCCATTGAAACGTCGTCGCCACAAACCATCGCTGATGATCGCTGTGCGCGGGCCGTTGAATTGATCGTCCGCCGCCTGAAAATCGCGCCCCAGCGCGGGCCGCACGCCCAACGTCTGAAAATAGCTGGCACTGACGCGCTGCCCTTCCAGCGATTCCGCCAGTGATTCCGGTTGCTGCTCGCCGCTCAAAATCGGTTGCCACGTGCGCATCACGGTCAATGATTCAAACGCACGGCTGCGCTCGACAAAGCTGCGATACGCGCCAAACGTAGTCATATTGCGCCCGCCATCGTTCTGCCCTTCCCAAATCATCACGAGGCGGTTCGCCTGCGGGTACGGCAACGACTCGAACAGAATCGGATTCACCGCACTGAAAATCGCCGTACTCGCGCCAATGCCCAGCCCCAGCGTCAGCACGGCAATCAGCGTGAAGCCCGGTTGTTTCACCAACATTCGCGCGCCGTAGCGCAGATCCTGCCAGAGTGTTTGCATGGTTCCTCCTGAAGAGACAGTTCCATCACTCAATCCAAATCCCGTGCCAGGCAATTGATGTGGCTAACTGTTTGTATCTGGGGCGATGTGAGTGGCAATGGCGGATGGAGAGTTGCGGCGCGGTGTCCAAAAGTGGGATGGCGGCGTCCCGGAATCGCAACAGCCGCTTCAGCACTCGCGTTTGGCAAAACGAAAGACGAACTGCTCATTGACGATCACCACATCATTGAGCAGCCCGTCCTGAGGGAGCCGTGTCTGGACAATTATCAGTTCGGGGCGATCTTACGAAAGCGCTGGCATAAATTGCCGGTTCGCTTGTTCTGCACTGCTATTCGCACCGCAGTGCAATCAGCGGATCAACCTTCGTCGCGCGCCGCGCCGGAATCCAGCAGGCCGCGAGCGCCACAAGGGTGAGCAACAAGGCCACTCCAGCGAAGGTCGCAGGGTCAGTCGCGCTTACACCGTAAAGCAGTTTGGATAGCAATCGCGTCAGCCCCAGCGCCGCGAGCAAGCCCAGTCCCACACCGCCGAGCGCCATCTGCATGCCGTGCTGCAACACGAGCCGCAGCACATCCCGGCGCCCAGCGCCCAGCGCGAGGCGGATGCCGAGTTCGTGTGTCCGCTGACCGACCAGATACGAGATCACGCCGTAGAGGCCAATGCTCGCCAGCAGCAGCGCCACCAGCGCGAAGGCATCCAGCAGGATCATCGAGAAGCGCCGTGTCGCCAGCGTCGTTGCGATAACCTCGTTCATCGTCTGCGGGCGGTAAACGACATTCTGGCTGTGCTGGCTTTGCACGACGCGCCGCAGCCGCGCAAAGAGCGTCGTCTCCGCGTCCTCGGCGCGCACGACGACATTCATGCCGCCTGCCACGCGCGGCATGGCGTTGTCGCTCAATTGCCGGAACGGCTCGAAAATCTGCGCGCGCAATCCGTGCCGGGCATCCGCTTCGATGCCCCATTGATTGACGTGTCCGACCACGCCGATGATTTGCACGAGCGTGTCTGCGCTCAGCAGATTGAGCCGCTGGCCGATGGGGTTTTCGTTCGGGAAATACTGGCGGGCGAAAACTTCATCAATTACGACGACCGGCTGCGAGCGTTCATTGTCTTCCGCCGTGAAAAAGCGGCCCTGTTTGAGCGTGAGTCCCATAGCGGTCAGGTAGCCGGGTTCAACCGTGAAATTCAAGGCCCCGCTCATTTCCTGGGGCGCAGGCTGCGGCTGGCCTTCGCGCCAGAAGCGCACATCGCTGTCGCTTTGCAAAGGCATTGACCCCAACGAGAAAGAAGCCGCCTGCACGCCCGGCGCAGCATTGAGTTGATCGCTCAAATCGCGCAACGCGGCGCGAATCGCTTCCGGCCTGGCCGTGCTCAGTGACGGCGGCAGGCTGAGGCCAAAGGTCAGCACGTTGTCGGCGCGAAAGCCCAGATCAACCTGCCACAGCGCATTGAGGCTGCGAATGAGCAAGCCCGCGCCGATAAGCAACACCAGCGCTAATGCCATTTCCACCGCGACCAGCACGCCCTGCGCCCGCGTGCGACTGCCGCTCACGCCGCGCCCGCCTTCCTTGAGCGTTTCGGCCAAACGTTGCGGCGCAATCCTGAGCGCAGGCAGCAATCCCGACAGCAGCCCCGTGAGCAGCGAAATAGCGAGCGTGAAAAGCAGCACGCGCCGATCCAAACCAATCTCGTCCGCACGCGGCACGACAGCAGGCAATGCCGCCAGCGCGGCTTGTGTCCCCCACGCAGCCAGCAGCAAGCCCAGCCCGCCGCCCAATGCACCGAGCAGCAGACTTTCGGTCAGCAGTTGCCGAATCAAACGTCCGCGCCCCGCGCCCAATGCCGTGCGAATAGCGAATTCGCGCGTCCGGCCCGTGGCGCGTGCGAATAACAGATTGCTGACATTAACGCACGCAATCAGCAGCACACAGCCGACCGCGCCCAGCAGCAGCCACAATGCAGGCCGCAGATTGCCGACCATTCTTTCCCGCAGCGAGAAAATCTTCGCGCCGATATTCGTGTTGGTGTCGGGATAAGCGCGCGCGAGGTCACGCGAGATGCGGTCGAGATCGGCCTGCGCCTGCGCGAGCGTGACGCCCGGCTTCAGGCGGCCAATCCCGTGAATGCCCAGACCAACGCCGCGATTGCGCAGCGCCGGATGATTCCACTGCCCGATGGGCACGTAAACATCCGCGCCACGCGGGTTCCCGGACGGCGCTTTGAAATCCGCCGGCAGCACGCCGATGATCGTGTAACTGCGGCCATCCAGCATCAATCCTTTGCCCAGTGTGTCGGGTGCAGAGTTGAATTTGCGCTGCCAGAGACTCGCATTGATGAGCGCTACTGGAGCCGCGCTCGTCTCGTTATCGCCGGGCGCGAAATTGCGCCCCAGCGCCAACGCCACGCCGAGCACAGCGAAATAATCCGCCGAGACGAGTTGCGCCGTGACGCGCTCAGCCTCGCCTGCATTCGTGAGCGTGAAGCTGGCACTGCGCGCCACCGCCATTGCGGTGAACGTGCGATTTTCTTTCTGCCAGTCCAGAAAGTTCAGGTAGGAGACGGAACCCGCATCGAAATTCGGTTTGCTCGCATGCAAGGTCACAAGCTGCTCCGGCTGAGGGTACGGCAGCGGATGGAGCAACACCCCATTGACCACGGAAAACAGCGCCGTATTCGCGCCAATGCCGAGCGCCAGCGTCAGCACGGCAATCAGGGCGAAGCCGGGATGATTGAGCAACATTCGTGTGCCGTAGCGCAGGTCCTGCCAGAATAATTCCAACACGGGTAAGCCTCCTTGTTCGCGGTACAGTTCTCTGGTCTGCATCACGCCGCCGAGTTTGACGAGCGCCACGCGCCGCGCTTCTTCCGACGACATCCCGGCGCGCAGGTTGTCTTCGATGTGCATCGCCAGATGGCTTTCCAGTTCGTCGGCAAATTCGCGCTCGCGCCGCGCGCGATGGAACAAACCGAAGAGTCGCACCAGCCAGCCGCGTAGTTGTTGTATGCGCATCATGATTTCTATCCGTCGCAACTACTCGTGTCGGAGCGCAATCAAGGGGTCAACCTTCGTCGCCCGCTGCGCCGGAATCCAACAGGCCAGCAGCGCCACCATGAGCAGCAGCGCCGCGATGACGATAAACGTCAGCGGATCGGTTGCGCTCACGCCGAACAACAAGCTCTTCAACAAACGCGTCAACGCCAACGCTCCGCCCAATCCCAGCAAAGCGCCGACGAGCACCGGTTTCATTCCCTCGCCAAGCACCAAACGCAACACGTCGCCCCTTTGCGCCCCCAGTGCCATCCGCACACCGATCTCGTGCCGACGTTGCGTCACCGCATACGACATCACACCGTAGATGCCCACGACGGCGAGCAGCAACGCCAATCCGGCAAAGCTGCCCAGCAAGACCGTGTTCAGCCGCTGCGAGGTCGTGACGTTCGCCAGCCGTTGTTCCATCGTCATCACGTTGTGGATCGCCTGGTTCGGTTCTACCGCCGTCACCACTCCCCGCACGGCAGAGATCAGACTGGTCGGCTCGCCAGTGGCGCGGAGGACAAAGCTCAGCTCGCCTCCCACGTCTTCCAGTTCCGGGCTGTACACCTCTGGCAAGACCTCTCCCGCCAATCCGCTCTGCCGCACATCGCTGACGACCCCCACCACCGTCTGCCAGTTCGCTTCCGCGCCACGCGACCGCGCCATCAGGCGGATTCGTTTGCCCACCGCGCTTTGTCCGGGAAAGTGATATTTCTCAAACGCCTCGTTGACGATGACCGATTCCGCCGGGGAGCGCGCATCCTGCAACGTGAACGCCCGTCCGTTCCGCAGCGGTATCCTCATCGCGTTGAAGTAATCGAGCGTGACCACCGGCCTGGAAACCGGCTTCACCTCGCCCGGCTTCGCCTTTCTCAGGTCTATCGGTGGCCGTCCCTCGATTTCTGCTGGCGAAATTCGGTTAAATTGGGTGAGCGGCAGGGAATCTGTGGCGGCGACTGCCTGTACACCGGGCAGCGCCTTCAACCGCTCGACGATTTGTTTGATGAAGTTGACTTTCTGTGGCGAAGGGGTACCTTTTGCCAGAGTTACCTGGAACGTCAAGACGCCATCGGTCTGGAAGCCGGGCTTGATATCGTGTAACCGCGAAAAGCTCTTGAGCAACAACCCGGCCCCGATGAGCAACACCAGCGCCAGCGCCACTTCCGCCACGACTAGAAAATGTCGGAGCCAGTGGCGATGCCCGCCAGTGTCGCCGCGACCCTCCTCTTTGAGC
Source organism: Blastocatellia bacterium (assembly GCA_046331565.1). Classification (GTDB taxonomy): domain Bacteria; phylum Acidobacteriota; class Blastocatellia; order RBC074; family RBC074; genus DASRDU01. The sequence continues at coordinate 48,243 of JAXLQP010000001.1, read as the reverse complement.
GCGGCATTGACATCTGTGCGCCAGGCCTGAACCGTCGGCACGAGTCCGAACGCCAGGCCGGTGAGCACCGATACGCCGAGCGTGAACGCCAGCACCCACGCATCAATGCTAATCTCGTGCATCGCGGGCAAGCTCGCGCCGATCCATTGCCCAAGCGCACGGACGCCCCAGAACGCCACCAACAAACCCAAACCGCCACCAGCCACGGAAAGCAGCACGCTTTCCGTAATCAACTGGCGGGCAATCCGCAGCCGTCCGGCTCCGAGCGCGGCGCGGACAGCCATCTCCCGTTGCCGCGTGGCCGCGCGTGCGAGCAGCAGGTTGGCGACGTTCGCGCAGGCGATGAGCAGCACCAGCGCGACCGCGCCCAGCAACACCATCAACGCTTTTTTCACATCGCCGACGACCTGCTCGTGCAGGCCGACCAGCGTCAGGACACTATTGCCGCGCCCACCGCGTCCACCGCCCTCGCCGCCCTCGCCGCGCGACCGGGGATTGCCGCCCGGAGTCGTGGTCGGCCCTCCTGGCTGAATGCGCTGCGCAATGGTTTGCAACTCGGTTTGCGCCTGCTCAAGCGTCACGCCGGGTTTCAAGCGAGCAATGGCTTTCAGCAGCACCGAGCCTTCCCCATACCCCGCCAGGGCTGCACTCGTTTCACTCAGCGCCAGCGGAATCCAAAGTTGAAACGGTTCGGGATATTGAAAGCCCGCCGGAAGAATGCCCACGACGTTGTAACCCTGTTCATTCAACGTGATCGTTCGGCCCAGCACGTTCGCATCGCCGCCAAATCGGCTTTGCCAGAGGCCGTGTCCGAGAATGACCGCCCTGGGGCCGTTGGGCGTGTCCTCTTCCTGCGTGAAGTTGCGTCCCAACGTCGGCAGAACGCCAAGCAGCGGAAAGAAATCCGCCGTCACTGCGCCCGCCACGACGCCTTCCGCCGCGCCAGCCCCGGTGAGGGTCATGTCGCCGCCACTGTAGGCCGCGATGCGCGCCAGCGACTGGCTCTGCGCTTTCACTTGAACAAAAGCGGCGCTGCCAATGACCGTGTCCGGCTTTCCTGCCCCTTCCAGGCGCAACTGCGCGAGCTGGCCGGGTTCGGGATAAGGCAGCGGCTTAAGCAATACGGCGTTGACGACGCTGAAGATGGCGGTGTTCGCCCCGATGCCAAGCGCCAGCGTGAGAATCGCCACGAGCGAAAAGCCCGGATTCTTCCGCAACATCCGCAGCCCAAAGCGTAAATCCTGGAGAAGTGTTTCAAGCATCGGTAATCCTCTCTGTTCTCGATGCAGCTCTTGTGTCTGCGTGACGCCGCCGAGTTTGATGAGCGCCTGCCGCCGCGCTTCTTCCGGCGACATTCCGGCGCGCAGGTTGTCCTCAAGATGAAAGGCCAGATGGCTTGCCAGTTCGTCGGCGAATTCGCGCTCGCGTTGTTTGCGGGTGAATGAACCCGACAGCCGCACCAGCCAGCCGCGTACTTGTCGCAGGTGCATCACGACTCCTCTTGCGGCGTGAAGAAGCGCGCCAGAATCGCCGTCGTGGTTTCCCATCTGGCCGTCTCTTTGGCCAGGCGTTTGCGCCCCGCGCGCGTCAGTTTGTAGAACCTGGCCTTGCGGTTGTTGTCCGACGCGCCCCACTCGGCGGCGATGTAGCCTTCCTGTTCGAGCTTCATCAGCGCCGGATAGATCGTGCCGTAATTGATCGCCAGTTTGTGCTCGCTCGTCTGCTCAATGCGGCGCGCAATGCCGTAACCGTGCAGCGGCCCCAACGCCTCCAGCGTCTTGAGCACCATCAGCGCGAGCGTCCCCTGCCAGACATCGGTTTTCTTGTTCATCGGTTGTCTCCTGCCGTGATTCGCGGTTTCTCGCCTTCCTATGGGAAAGGTATAGGGATGATGGCACAGGTTGTATGGCAAGGCAATAGGAAGCGTGGAGGATTATCGGGCGGGCTGCGTTTTTCGCTGGACGAGGCTTTTACTACTGCGGCGAACCGGAAACACACGCGGGCTGATTCACGGCCAGCCGGTGTTGCCGTTCAATGGAAGAATTGCTGGGGGTGGCCGACAAGTTTTTCAAACAATGGCCGCCCGACCAGGTCTTTCAACTGGACGACTGAAAATTTTCCCGAACTTTTCAACACCTGCTGTGTGGCGCATCCGGCAGGTCTGTTCAATCAGGTTGAGATCCGCCGCATACTTCGGCTGAAAGACAAACTCCCGGCGCGGATGCTGCCAACGCAAGCTCAGAGGGATGAGAGCCTCCACCATCGTTCGCGCCGGCTTGGAAACGTATTTTGCACGCCAATGTGTCCGCAAAGCAGAACGGGCGTCATCGTGACGCCCGTAAATGATGGCAAAAAATGGTCGGGACGGCGGGATTCGAACCCACGGCCTCTTGCACCCCAAGCAAGCTCTACCCGATTTTTCCACCCTTTACGATTGTTTTTGATTGTTTCCGGCATTGAAAACCAACGAGTTATGGGACTGCTGCCTGCCTTGATTGTTTCTGTGTAGCCCTCTTATCCTCGCCAATGTGTCCGCACAATGTGTCCGCAAAAATGAGTTGGGAAATGAAGAGTCTTTGCCTATTCCTCTGGACTTGGACTCAATTCGTGCCTCCCATTGGGACGAACATCTGGCCACGCGGAAAAACAAAGACACAGACTATCAATTGCGCGTTGGGATCGCCACCCAGAATCAGTAATACCGGCTGCTGGCTGCGCCGAAATCCTCACACCTCACCATTGCTTTTATGCTCATCTTTGGCCACTTACCTTGAGGAGTTCTTCGAATATTTTCCCCTGAGCTTTGGCGTCGTCGAGGGCATTATGGTTGAGCGGTTGGCTCGGTTGAAATTCTTGGGGGAGATGGCTCGACGTGGTCTGTCCCCACTTACATCCCGAAAATCCCAGGTAATACGCCTTGATGTCCAAGGCGCTAAACCCGAACGGATTCTCGCCAAGGAATTTGTGAAAGTACCAGTTTACGAAAGACCAGTCGAAGCTCGCATTATTGTATGACGGCGACAGGTTTGTGCCTGCTCATGAGCGGGCACCACCTCAAATTTTACTGCCAGTTATCGCCTTTCTTTCCAGCGGCAGGCAAGATTCTTCATATCGAGTTTACTGGATGGTGCCAAGGTTTCGGTATGCATTACTGTCGATGGTTTAGTTCCGCAGCGCGACCGGATCGTCCGACATGCTGCTGGCGCTGATGTTGAGCAGGCTGTATTTCGCCTGGACGGTTCAGTGGGCCTGGTTGCCAACGGAGATGGCGACTTTCTTCAGCAGCGATGTCCTTTGCTCTACGTCGTCTTCAGCCTGTGCTGGACATTGAACGAGCCTGCTCCAACAGATCTTCGAGCTGCACTTCACGATCCAGGCTGTAAGCCTGACGCAGCACCTGGAGCAGCCTGGTCGCGTCGTCCAGCGTGACCGGTTCCTTCGTCTTTTGGCCGCGCTCGCCTGTGAGTTCCACAATTTTCGACTGACTTTACCAGGTGCAATCTGGATCGAGGTTTAAAAAAGCCTGCCCGCGCTTTGTCGTTTGGGCGCTCAAATGAGCTGAAGCGCTGCCCGCTGCCCGATCACACCAAAGCGCCGGGCCGGTTCGTGATGAAGATGATTACCGCCATCGGGAGTCTGGCCAAGCGAAGAGATTTACCGCTGCTGGAGCACGGTGTTGAGTCCCGCCTTATCCTCATGGTGCATCTGCTTGGTATCCCAAGCGGCGGCGAGCGCGTCGGCTTCATCAATCAGTAGTAATACCGATCGCCATTAAGGTCTCTGGCGCGGGTTTCCGCTCGCGCGAATGCCTGAGCGATTAGATCGCTCATCTCCCCAACCTGCCTGTACTGCGGACCGCGTGTTGATCTTCATTATGAACGTTGCCTGGTTATGCCGGATGAGCGTCACCGATTGTTCCGAAGCAGAGCAGTCTTACCTGCCTGATGACGCCTTCCGGAGAGAACGAGCGGCACACGGTTGCGCTGTAGTTCTGCAACCGGGATGCTCATACGGGCGATATTTTGCGACTCCACGCCTCGAGATGTTCCGGGTAGAGAAGATTCGAGTTCGACTAAAAATCGCTTCTTGTGTTCGTCCAACCCGACGAGGCGTTCAACAACTGCGCCTCTTTGCTCGGCATTAATGCCCATCGGCAACTCACCATTTGATTCGCCGCCGCTGACATAGAAATGCGTTTTGAAACTCCCGCTCATACCGCGGCGGAGCGGGCCCAAACGAGGGTTTTCACGAACACTACTTGTATGCCTGATGGCTTCTCCCTGATGGCGTACAGCGTCGAGTTGGCCTGCCGCCGCGACGAGTTCCGACTCTTTTGATTAGCAGCTGGCGTCTTCAATGGCGTAGCACGACGATAGCACGCGCCGGTCACGCCGATACGAGCTATCTGCTCAGCCTCGGTGACAAGAGCGAGCGCCCCGACCTGCTCGCCGATGCCCTCCACTGGATCCCGTTAACAGACAGGTTTTGGCCACCGGCCTTACGAAGCGGTGTGATCGAGGCCTGTCCCATCCAGAGATGGTGGGTGCGGTCACTGACCCACCGCCTGGCCGGGCATAGAACCAATCTGATCAGCTGGCCCCAGGTCAGCGAAACGATCTGCATTTGCCTGCGTCAATTTCAGCTTACCTTGCTCCAGCGGCTGTTATAGCGGCTGCGGACGCCGTAAGCCGCGCCACAAGAAATGGATACAGATGCCGTCTTCGGACGATCGTTGGCCAAACCGATTCCGCCACTGATTGCTTTCATAGCGAAGTTCATTGAGCACGCGGCTGCGCCCCAGTTCTTTTCCAAACAACCTCGACATAGTCGGCGACTTCGTCAATGAATATCCGGAACGTCGAATGACGCTCTGGGCGAACGACGGTGACCGTAGTCGCCGATCTGGAGGATGTCGGTCTGTACTGGCGCGCGATGTGAACACGCCGTATACGCGCTCGTCTGTGCGCGAGAGTGGTGATGAGGCCGCCGAGCATTTTCCTCCTTCATCCGGCTCGAGATACCAGCAGCGCGTCGCGGCAAGACTTCGCACCTGCATCACCGTGCATCTTCATCATCATCTAACCTGATGCGCGCCTCCATCAGCGTTTGCGGCAAAGCCAGAATTGTCCATTTAGTCGACCGCGTTAGTTTTTTGCCCAGCGCCGTCACGCTGCTCTGCGAGCCAGAATCCAGACGATGACCATTACCGGTGGTTTTACTTCGAGCGTTGCAGTAGCCGAAGATGGCCTGAGAAACGGTGCTGGCGAGCAGAGAAGATGTCGATACCGGTCTGCACACCGCCTGCTATCACATAACCGAAGGCTCAGCTGATGAATGCAGGCGATGGACGGCCAAAACGGCAAATCGCCCTGGCGATATTCCACCATTTGATCATATGGACGAGCTGCTGAATCGATCGGCCCTTTGACGTCGTTGCCACGGTACGCTTCTTGACGAACCGCCAGCCCCGCCGAGGTGAGACGCCAGCCATCGGGCGCGGAATCCAGCCGCCTTCAGCGCCAGCGAGTCATCGATACGGTTTTCAGCATCACCCGGTTTGCCGCCAATGCGGAATGACCCGCGCTGCACTCTTTATTTTCGAAGTCTCCTTCTTCCTTTGAAGGTAAATTGAATGTAGCTGATCGCGTGCGTGAATTGGATGAGCGGCCGCGATACCTTGCCAGCCCCCTCGCCGGAGTAGTAGGTCTGGAGTACCACCCACAAAGATGCTTTCCTCAGTCCTTCGTAATGAAGAATTTGTGTTGGACCTGGCCTTTTCTGTAATTTCTCCACATAACCGCTGTCCTGCTGCACCTTGTTAGTGGTTGCCTTCGACGAGTAATCGGCCTGGCGACCACCTTACCACAGGCGACCAGGGTGAAGTGATCTTTTGTGAATTTCTCGAACCTTGCCTTAACTGCCATGCATGTTCACTCCTTCTCTGTGCCTCAAAGTGCCACTTACTTCATTCATTACCTTTGAGGACAGATTGAAGCCATTCTTCCGGTGACCAGCGTCAGACGGAGCAGGACAGGATCACCTTCGGCAGCAGCCCACGCCATAGCACGCCACTGCTGGACGGCTGGAAAAGATGTATCTCGTCAAACTTACCGTGCTCACTATCAGAACGCGGAGGCCAGCGTGACGCCCGGAAATCATCAAGGTCTTCTTCAACTGTAGGTAGGTTGGCGCGGGAGGGTTTTTGGCAAGCGTAATTTCGCAGACCGAAAACACCACTGATCATAGCCGTGGGAGGGTTTCAGGTTGAATACCCGCCGAGAGATATCCAGCGCCACTTTGCTGTGATCAGTGCCCAGGTCTGCAATCGATGGAACCCATTCCCCACTGGCTCGCTACCTGACTTCAAGTCCAGTCTCCGGTGTCTCGGTGTCGCTGATAAAGGCCGTCGCCACCCATTGCCCAATCTGCTCGTTATCAGCGTGACTAAATATTTTGTGTCGATCTGAAAGGTGATGGCGTTGATGTCAGAGCCAGCGTACAGAACCGGATCAAGTTCCAGTCCTGATTGTTCGTGCCGCCGGATTGGAAGAAAGCCCGTCTTCGCCATGCATCCGCGTCAATCGATCACCATTCACGCGGGTCGCCTGATAGCGGCGAGATCGCGTCGGTGATGTGCCCCCTTGAAATTTCCACCGTCTGCCCCGGCAATTTTTGATTTGAGAACTAAAACGGTTGTCTTTCGATCGGGCTTACTTTCGGTAAGGCGGAAAATTCGCCGCTCATAGTTCTTGTTTCAGGTACTTCTCCAAAGCCTCGCGCTATACCGTCCGGATGGTCATCAATCAATTTGTGACACTGAGGGCAGAGAAGCGATGTTATTCAGGTCATTGATGTCCGCTGGGCGTCGCCAGATTTCCGCGTGGCCTGTCAGGCTTGAACGCAACGATGCGGCTTGAAAAATTTGCTTCCTTCAGGGTAACAGGATGACGGAATAAATAGGCGTTGCAGCCGTCAAACCGGCGCGCCCCGGTATCGTACACAGAGGAGCAGGTTTACCGGATCAATCGAGCGCGACAGACCAACCACAGGCGATGAACAACGGTTAAGAAATTTCTTCCGACCTGTAGTTTTCTTATTACTCATCGGGTTCAGCCGTGCCAATCCAGCCTTTTGCTCCAGCTGAGAGAAGTTCTGGACATGTTGGCATCGTTATTGTTATTCAGTCTTCCGCCGGATCTGAATTAGCCTCCAGACAGGCCTCGCGGCTGTGTTGCGTGCCCCGGCTAAAGAGCCGAGAAGTCCGCCAATGAATCGTCGGTCGAGTATTGATATCCGTTTTTCGTAGCCAGAAAGTGGCGCGCGTGGTTCAGCTCATGCCGCCAGTTCTGGCTGTCTTTAATGGTTTGTGCCTTTGCGCCGATTGCAGGGAATGCAAGCTGAACAATGCGGCTAAGCGATTGGTTCCGCCTTTGGCTTTGCAGCGGGAATGTTCGACCCTCCGGAAGCCGCTCGCCCGCCTTCCTGGTTCACGAAACTCAGCTTTTCCCGCAGATATGGCACTGTCCGTCGGTGCGGGTCAGCAATGTCATTGAGCGTTTCGTTGTCGTAAGCCATCTTTCGCTCAAATCCCTCCCCCCGCAAATCTCTTCAGCAGAGAACTTTATCCAACAATACTCGAACAAACGAAAGAATTGGCGGTTACAAAGTGCCAACGAAGATCGGATAAAAGGCTTCATCAAAAAAGCAGAACTTCGTCAGGGTGCATCCGTTCCGTGAAGAAAGCTGTGACGCTGTAGCCATTACCAGTAACTTGGGAGAAGCATGTTCGCTATACGTGAACAGAGAACTATAGCGAACAGACAATCATTAATCAATCTGAAAACTAAAAATTGCAAAAAAATCTCAAAGGCTGTAACCGAGAATTCAAGCTGGGAACAAGCTTATGGCAACAACAGGAGAAAGAATCAAACAGATTCGGGAGAAGAAAAAGGCCCGACTCAGGACTGGCTTGCAGAGGGGCATCACAAGGGCTTTTGAGCGACGTTGAAACAACAACAAGAATATCAGTTCCTTAGTCCCCGTTGCGCCCTTGCAAACGCGCTTGGGGCGTCAGCTGACTATCTTTTGCAAGGCGCAGCCAGAGAAACCGCCGAAAAAGAGCCGGTTGTGATCCCACCCGAGCTGTCGGAGTCGCCGAGCAGTTGAAGCTTGCCATGCTGGCACTCGAACTGCTGGATGCACAAGTCCGTCGGCGAGAAGAAGCAGCAAACTTGTGCCAATTTTTCACTGGAGGACTGGAAGAATTTGCAAAGGCGATAAAGACGCAACGATAAATGAAGAACAGGAAGATTCACCCGGTTCAGCTTTACAAATTGGCTGAAGACCTTTGGCTCAAACTAAAGATCCGTCGCAGCAATTTTGGATTACCGTGAACGGCGGATTGGCGAGCTGATGGCTGACTACGCTGAGTGCTTCACACGCTGACGCAGATGCTCGACTGGGTTGCCAACAGGGTGGGAACATCATTTGAGGAAGTCAAAACCGATGATGATTTGCGTGAAGTGCAGCAGCGATACCTGAAAGAAAAAGAACTTGGTTTTGTCCAACTCGAAGAAGATCTTTCTGCCGAAGTCTTTGGGCAAACGATCAAGCTGAACAATCGGGAGCCTTGGGAGAAGCAGTACGTGTCTGTCATTGATTGCCGTGGCGACAAGGCTGCCAGATCGTATTTTACGAAATGGCACGAAATCGCCCATTTGCTGACGCTCACCAGCCAGATGCGCTTAGTATTCCGGCGAACCCATCGCGCCGTGTCGGGGCTGGATCCTGAAGAGCGGCTGATGGATGAGATCGCCGGGAGATTCGGGTTCTATCCGTCCCTCTTCCACCATCACATCAACGGCGAGATTTCATTCGAACATATTGAAGCTCTACGGCTGAAGCTTTGCCCTGAAGCGAGTCTGCAAGCCTCACAGATCAACATCGTAAAATACTGGCCGACGCCATGCATCTATCTCCGCGCTGAGATGGGTTACCGAAAAGATGAGGAAGCGAAGCTGGCACAGCAAAGCTTCTACTTCCTTGATCCGCCTGAAGCTTCATTAAGAGCAATACACGTTGCGCCAAATGAGAAAGCCAGAGAAAAGAACCTCTTTATCCATGAAAACATGCGTGTGCCGGAGAGGTCGGTCATTTCCCGACTCTTTGCGGGCGAATCCCTTTGCGACGAAGCCGAGGAAGATCTGAACTGGTGGGAGACGAGCGGCGGGAATCGCCTTATGGATTGTCCCATCAGAGTTAATGTCAGGCGATACTTACAATCGGTCGAAGCTCTTATTTCACCAATCTGAAGTTGCGCTGAGAAGAACAGAGATGAAAGGCAGGTAGACACCAGTGTGGTCGGATAACGAATCAAAAACTGATCTGCTCGGATTTCAGCACTTGTCGAATGCGGTGATTTCTATTATCCGCAAGGATCATTTATTGCCTGCGACCATTGGGGTCTATGGCGATTGGGGCTGTGGAAAATCCAGCCTCGTTCAAATTATTCAAGCTGAGCTTGAGAAGGAAGAGGGTGTCGTTGCCCTGACTTTCAATGGCTGGCTCTTTGAAGGCTACGAGGATGCCAAGACAGCATTAATGGGGTCAATCATCGAAGAGTTGATTGATCAGAAGAAACTGGTGCCAGAACTGAAGACGAAGGCGAAGAAACTGCTCCGTCGTGTTGACGGTTTCAAAGTGGCTGGTGGGATCGGGAAAGTTGCGCTGGGGCTTGCCACCGGCGGATGGCCGATTGCGCTGACTGGCGGATTCGATCTCCTTCAGATCGGAAAGAAGGCGATTGATTACTGGAAAGAGACTGACCCTGAAAAGCTGAAGGAGTATCTGAAGGAAAAGGACGAGGAAAGTGATAACGAGGATGACGGGGATGAAAGCCTTCGTCGCAGCATTCGAGAGTTCAGAAAGGATTTCAGTACGCTGCTTGACGAGTCGAAGATAAAAAAGCTTGTAGTAGTCATTGACGATCTTGACCGCTGTCTGCCCGACACAATCATCGAAACCCTCGAAGCAATTAAGCTTTTCCTGTTTGTTAGAAACACCGCTTTCATTCTGGGTGCAGATGAGCGACTGGTGAAATACGCCGTCCGTAAACGCTTTCCCGAGCTTCCTGGGGAACGAGTCGAAGTCGGACGGGACTATCTGGAGAAGTTGGTACAGTTCCCAGTTAGAATCCCGCCACTCGGTCGGGTAGAGATGGAAACGTACATCTGTCTGCTGTTCGTCGAACAGTCAGAGTTGGATGAAGAGCAAAGAAAGCGGGCACGTGAGCGAGTAGTGAACTACAGCAAGGATTCACCGGCGAGCGTCAGTTTCAATTTTCAAATCGCAAAGGAACTGTTTGCAGACAATCTGCCTCGGCAATTAACAGAGCAACTCGACCTCGCACAACGCATCGCCCCGCTGCTCAGCGCCGGCCTTAAAGGCAATCCCCGACAGTGCAAGCGGTTTCTGAATACGCTGCTGATGAGAATGGAAATGGCCGAGTTTCGCAAAGCCGATTTACAGCAGCGGGCGTTGGCAAAACTGATGCTACTTGAGTACTTCAAGCCAGAATCGTTCCGCAGGCTGGCGGAGTTGCAGGAGGAGCAGGAAGGAAAGCCTCTACAGTTGGTGCTGATGGAGCGCGAAGCCAATAAGCAGGACAGTAATCAGGTAGGCGAGCTGCCAGGAGGTGTGCGCGACGAACAGGAAGATGCCAGAAAGTCACCTTCGCAACCGAAGCGCGGAAAAGCGGCAAGAAAAGAATCCGCTACGCAGTCGGATGTTAGCGAGCCGAGACTCGACAGTGAATTCAAAACCTGGCTCAATCAAACGTGGGTCAGCGAATGGTTACGGCTTGAGCCGCCACTGGCAGGAACAGATTTGCGGCCTTATTTCTATTTCTCGCGCGATGCCCTCATCAATCCGCTTACTGGCGAGACGCAACGGATGAGTCCGGTTGCACAGGAAATCTTCGCGGAGCTAATGAAGGATAGCCAGGCAGCGCGAACCAGCGCAATGAATAAATCTGTTGACCTAAGCGTCGCCGATGCGGCTGCTGTCTTTGAAGCCCTTTCGCAGCGTGCGCAGCAGGAAGAAGAATACGGTCACGATAACCGAGCATTTTCCCGATTATTCGACTGGACCGAAGTACGCAAAGAACTACGCGGCGAGCTTGTCACTCTATTGCGCCGGTTGCCAGAGACGAAATTGTCCATGATTGCTGTGCCGAAAATTCTGAGCCTTTGTGATGGACACGAATCTGAGGCCGCCGCTTATGAGCTGATCAGAAAATGGTCGAACGGTTCAAACAAACAGCTTGCTGAAGCAGCAAAAGGACGACTCAAGCAACAATAGCGGAGTAGAACGTGGGAACTTCAAAATCTTATGGCGGCCCTGGAGGCAAGCTGCCACTGTTGCCCCGATGGGCACAGGGAGATGGCGCCCCAATTCCCGAAAACGGTAATGAACCGCCTGATCCCAATCCATTTCCCGAGTCGTTGCCGGAAAAAAATCCTCTGCCCCCGCAAATCCCTGTTCCTGAAGCTGTGCCGCCACTCCCGCGCTTGCCCGAAGTCAATCTCTGGTCGCAGGCAAAACGATCAATGGGGCGCTTCGCATCATCGGGAGGCGATGGGAGCCTACGGAAAGCGGCCGGGGATTACGTCAGGGCGCGTGGTGGCGCAGCGCGCGTTGCGAAAGCCGCCTCAGCAGGCCGCGCCGCTACTGCAGGCGTTGTCGGCTTCCTGTCGGACGTAGCAACTCGCGGTATCGGCGAGGCGTTGCATAACATTGGGCTAGGTGAGGTTCTCGGCCAACCTGTGGAAAAAGCGCTGGCCGCAATCGTCAATGCCCTTGCTCCGGCTGGCGCAAATTTCGATGACGCAGCCGCTCGTCGGACTGTGAGTGAGGCGCTAACACAGGTATTCGAACGCTTTGGAGTTGAAGAAGGCGGAATCAGCCGATTGAATGCGATGGATGCCACTGGAGTTGCAGAGGCGTTTCGCGTCTCAGTGGCCGAGTTTATTTTCCAACGCCTAATGTGTGAATCAGGAAAAAGTGTTGAGACAAAAGCAATCTCTGACCGTGAGGCTCATAGAAGGGAGCTTGAGTTGAAAGCCTACATCGTGGAAACGGTCAAACTTGATCTGCGTGGGCGTGACGTTCTCACCACAGACTGGAAGTCTCGTCAAAACCAGCAAGTGATTGAGAACATATACCGAGAGGCGTATCGGTTAATGGAGGTAGCAGGATGATTTGGCAGGTCATTTGTCAGGTGGGCGCAGACGATGACTTCATCCCCGTGCTGCACTCGCAGGAAGCAAGATTGTTGATTGTGCTTGATCAACCAAGCAGCCCCTATCAGGTTGGGAATAGAGTTTTGTCTTTGCTTGGCGAGAACGGGCTTGAACCTGGGGAAACAGTCATTGATTTGCTTAACCTGGCGATGTGCGTGTATTCCGCCGACATGCGCATCCAGCGCAGATTTGCTGGGGACAAATGGGCCAGGGAGATTGTTGTTCATTTCCCGGTTGTAAAAATAAATCTTTGGAAAAAGGCACTGCCGACTATTACCCGGATGCTTTCTTTTCTGACAGGTGACGAATGGGCGATCCGTCTGCGTCAGCGGCCCCCTGCCAGCAGCCATGCTAAAAAGGACGTAGACACCGGCCACCCAGTTGCAGTCTCCTTATTTTCAGGCGGGCTTGATTCGTTCGTCGGCGCGATTGATCTTTTGGAAGAGAGTGAAGGGATAGTCGCGCTAGTCGGGCAATACGGCAATGGTTCAACGAATCCTTCGCAGAAAAAAACTTATCAGGTGATTGCAGACGCCTACCCAGATAGAACACGGCGGTTCGGCTTCTTTGTACAACCGGCAAAGCTCAAAGGTCAGAGCGCCGAAGACACGATGCGTTCCCGCTCTATTCTTTTCCTGGCGCTAGGCACGGCAGTCGCCAGCGCCTATGGCTCTGATACCTCTCTATATGTCCCAGAGAACGGTTTGATCTCGCTCAACGTTCCACTGACCTACTCAAGAATGGGCAGCCTCAGTACGAGGACAACGCATCCATATTTCATTTCGCTCTACCGCGAAGTTCTCGCGGCCCTAGGTATTCGAGTTGGGATCCAATTGCCATACAGGTTTAGCACGAAGGGCGAAATGCTCAGGGGCGTGAGAAACCAGGACATTTTACGCAAAGGTTTGCCACTGACCTTGTCCTGTGCGCGCCCCGATGCTGGACGATACCAGAAGCGGAGTCCGGGCACGCACTGTGGTTACTGTGTTCCCTGCCTAATCCGGTTGGCTTCAATGAAGGCGGCTGGTTTCAGCATCAAAGGCGCGGCATTCTACGACATCGTTAGCCAGCGACCTGATCCACAAATTACACGCGGCAGCGACCTCCGGGCCTTTGAAGTGGCCGTTCATCGAGTCAACGGTCTAACGCCATTGCAACTTACATCTGAGGTGTTGAATTCTGGCCCTTTGCCGCCTGACGAGATTCAGCAATATGTTGATGTTTACCGGCGAGGCATAATGGAAGTTGAACACCTGTTGCGTGGTAATCGCAGGATGTGAATCAATGTCTAATGAAAAAACACTACCGCTTGTTGATGCTCACTGCCATATAGATCTCTATGATGATCCGGCACAGGTCGTCGCGGAGGCAGAAGCTCATCAAGTCTATACAATTGCCGTTACGAATGCGCCATCCGTTTTCGCTCATACCGCTCAGCTTACAGTGAACAGCCGCTATGTGCGCGCTGCGCTGGGATTGCACCCTGAACTGGTTCATTCACATGGCCACGAGGTGAACAGGTTTTCGCTACTTTTGTCGCAAACTCGGTACGTCGGCGAGATTGGCCTTGATTACACGACGAAGGACTCTTCGATACGAAAGGCGCAACGCGCAGTCCTTGATCAAATTTTGTCTTTGTGTGCCGAATCCGGGAATAAAATCTTAACGCTTCATTCTCGCCGTGCGGCATCTGACACGATTGCAGCCGTCGGGAAAGATTATCCGGGCAAAGCTATTTTGCATTGGTTTTCAGGTAACCACTCAGAGCTTGAACGGGCAACGGAATATGGCATGTACTTCTCTGTCAACGCTGCAATGGTACGAGCAAGCAAAGGGAGGTCAATAATCCAACGGATACCATTAGATCGTGTGTTGACAGAATCCGATGGCCCTTTCGTCATCTTCAATAATCAGCCCGCTAATCCAGTCGGCGTAAACCAGACAGTGCAAGGTTTAGCGGAAATATGGGGAATTGCGGCAGATGAAGCCGGAGAAAGAGTACTTTCAAATTTCCGACGCCTTCTTACCATTGAGAACCTTTCGCCATCAGAGTATTAAAGCCTAATATCACCACTTACGGATGGCCTTTACCTGCTTTGATTGTTCATCAAAGCCAATCAACTGATTCCTTCTCATCACGCGCCTGGTTGATCCGGCAGCGCCTACCGATCCTGACGGCAAAATCAGTCAGGTGGTCAGAAATCTCGTGCGCTAACTTCCCACGCTTTGCCAAGCCGCCCAGTGATACGGATGAGAGAACGGCATCCACTGAGGGTGTTCAGCATCCAGCATTTGCTCACGCAGATTGATGAGCGTGGTGCGCAGCTTGTTGAAAGGCAGTTGCTGGATGCGCTCGTTCAGCAGCGGAATGACATCGCCCACCGTCGCGGTGCGCAGCCATTGTTGCGCCGCCTGTAACGCCGCCGGTTTGTCGCCGCCATTGTCGCCGAGCCGCCGCATGGCTTCGATCAGCAAGAGCGCCGCGCTGGCATCATTCACTGCCCACAAGGTACTCCACACAGTCGCCGCCCCTGCCAGTACAACTCCCGTAGCCAGACTCAAATGCTCATCATTGGCTTGGTGAAAATCCGCCTGATTCGTTTCGCAAGCCGACAGAATCGTTAGCCAATTTTGGCTCAGGTTGAGTTGCTGCAAGATGTTGCCGAGCGAAAGCGTTTCATCGTTCGCCAACCGCAGCGATGATTTGAGCGGCTCCGCCAGATTGGCCGTGCAGTGACAGGAAAAATGCAGCAGGTGCGCGCCCGCGGCTTGTTCCAACACGGCGGCCGCGCTGGCCTGTGCGCCGCGCAAATACGACACGCCCCATTGCCGCTCGATCTCAGCGCACTCCCATTCGGTGTAGCGCAAATCCAGCGTCGGATTGCAGACGCCGAAGGAATGCGTCAGGTCGAGCGCGTCAGCCTCGCGCTCGACACAACGTTGCAACACGGTCAAGCTGGGCGCGTAGGAGATACCGTAGTCATCGCACAGATAGCGACGAGCGCCGTTGTCTTCCCACCACGCCGCGTGCAGGGGCAGCAACGCCAGTCCGCGAGTGGGAATCAGGATGAGCCGCGCACCACCCTGCAGAGAGCGCAAACGTTCGTTGACGGGCTGCAAGAGCGACGCATACAACTGTTTCAAGGTTTCATCGAGCGAGACAAACCAGCCGCGCATGCTTGGTTGTCGTTGCGCTTGCCAATAATCTCCCAGCCAGCCGCTGACCGCTGCATCGTTTTCAACCCGCACCAACAATTCATTCAGGCGTTCCGCCGTAAAGCTGGGAACTGAGACGATTTCAAGCTGCCCACTCGGTTGGATGAGAAAAACATGCGTGCCGTGATCCGTCACGCAAAAGCTGACCAGCGTGGCTTGTAGCTGTGTCGCCAGCGCGCTGATTTGTGCGAATTTCACAGGGCGGCTGGCTAATTGAAAATCAGGATTGCGTTCACGCATTTCCCCCACGAGACGTTGCAGATGGGCAAAGGCTTCGGTGCGCTGCCGCGTGTATTCCTCCTGTAAGCGTGGGCGCGATTCCGGCGCGATGCCTGACCAGTCCGGCGGCGTCGCCAGTTGTTGCGCCGCCGTGCGCGCGCGCCGATATTCCTGGCGTAAAGCTACGGGAAAGCTGGCAAGGTTTTCGGCGTCCATCATCAATTCGCCCAGCACGCGCCCCTTGCCGCTCTCCCAAACTTCCAGCGCCTCCACGCCGCGTTGTCGCTCGACGTAGGCATTGGTCAGCAAGGCGTAAACCCGCGCATTCTCCGCGCGAATCTGCATGCGACGTTCCGTCGTCAGGGCTTCGGCATTCAGCAGTTCAATCAGTGTGCGCGCTTCTTCCAATAATTCAATCGCACTGCCTGTCTGCTTGGTCGCAAATTCCATTGCGCCATAGGCGCGCAACGTGATGAGACGCTGAGGAACGAGTTCAGCGGCGTTGTAAAGCCTGAGCGCCTCGCGGTAAGCGGCGCGCGCTTCGTCAATTTTTCCTGTGTCGTAAAGCGCACTCCCTAAATTACTGAGAGTCATCGCCTCGTCTGGCTCAACCCTGCCGGATTGCGACCGCGCAGAGCGACGGAAAAGTACGAGGGCTTCATCGAAAGCCGCTAGTGCTTCTTCAGACCGCTGCAGGCCGTTTAGCACTGTGCCCAAATTATTGAGGGTTGCCGCCACGTCCAGTCCATACGCTTCGGGTTGCGCATGCGCCAGGCGGCGGCGGATCTTCAGCGCGTCGTCATACGCCTTATGGGCTTCGCCCAACCGGCGCTGCGCGCGCAACACATTTCCCAAATTATTCAGCGTCATCGCCATGTCTGGCGCGTACACTTCAGATTGCTCTTGCGCCAGGCGGCGGTAAAGCAGGAGCGCTTCGTCGTAAGCAGCGCGCGCTTCAGTCAGGCGCCCTGCATCGCGCAGCAAGTTGCCCAAATTATTGAGCGTCATCGCCAGGTCGGGCTCGAAGGCACGTGGCTGCACCGCGGCCAGACGGCGATAGTAAAGGAGTGCCTGGTCATAAGCGACGCGTGCTTCGTCCAGCCGCCACAAATCACGTAGCGCATTCCCCCAGTTAATCAAAGCCAGCGCCTCGTCAGGCTCAAACAGGCCGGGCTGCTTCTGCATCAGGCGGCGGCGTATCTCGAATGCTTCTTGATACACAACGAGCGCCTCATCTAGGCGTCGCAAGGTGCGCAGTACGGTCCCACAATTATGAAGGGTGCCCATCAAATCCGGCTCAACCACGGCAGGCTGCGCTTCAGCCAGACGGCGACGGATCTGAAGCGCCTCCTCATACGCAACCAGCGCCTTGTCCAGCCGCCGCAAATCGCGTAGCACATTGCCCAAATTATTCAGCGTCATCGCCACGTCCGGCTCGTACACTTCAGGCTGCGACCTGGCCAGGCGGCGATAGTGAAGGAGCGCTTCGTCATAAGCGTCTACGGCTTGGTTGATTTGTCGAAAAACACTGAATGCATTGCCCAAATTATTGAGTGTCATCGCCACGTCTGGTGCAAAAAATTCAGGCTGTGACTCGGCCAGGCGGCGATAGCGCAGCAAAGCTTCGTCATACGCACTGAGCGCTTCCTCAGACTTGCGCAATGCACTTAATACGATCCCCAGATTGTTGAGTGACATCGCCACATCCGACTCAAATCTATCGGGCTGCGCCGCGGCGAGTTGGCGATAACGCAAGAGTGCTTCGCTGTAAGCGACTTGCGCTGCTTCCAGCCGTCGCGCGGCGTTCAGCGCATTGCCCAAATTATTGAGGCTCATTGCTACCTCCGGCGCAAAGGCCTCAGGTTGCGAGGCGGCGAGGCGGCGACGCATCTCAAGTGATTCGTTGAAGGCGGCGAGCGCTTCGTCCCCTTGCCGCAAATCGCTCAATACATTGCCCAGATTATTGAGTGTTTCCGCTACCGCCGGGGCAAACACATCGGACTGCGTTTCGGCGAGGCGGCGGCGAATCTCAAGCGCTTCGTTGAAGGTGACGTGCGCCTCATCCAGCCGCCGCAAATCGCGCAACACATTCCCCAGATTATTGAGGGTCATCGCCAGCCGCGGTTGAAAGACTTCAGGCTGCGTTTGCACGAGAGTGCGGTATAACGTGAGCGCTTCGTAAAAGGCGGCGTGCGCCTCATCCAACTGCCGCGCGTCTGCCATGGCATTCCCTATGACAAGTTTGAAAACCGCTACGCAAGGGGCGTCTGCGAGCGCCCGCGCCAACGTCACAGACATTTGTGCAGCCGCCACACCTGAGCGGAGGGCCTGTCCCTGTTGTTCGCACGGGTAATGCTGAAATCTTTCGGCCAACGTAACGCGCGGGAAAAGGCACAGCAGTTCGATGGTCAGCGCATCCTGCGGCAGACAGGCTTGTAATAATTGCGGTGTGAGATGTTCCGCGAGTTGATTGAGGGTCTGAAATTCCTGCCGGTCAAAGGCGCGCAGGAAGTGCGCGACTGGCGGGTCAACCGGCGCGCTGCTGATTGCCTGCGCCAGGAATTCTTTGTTTCCGAATGCCAAACACTGCCGCGCCCGCAAAGCCCACTCTGATGCTGTTGGCGAACCTTCCAGCAAAGCCGTCAAGCGCGATAACTGATCGGCTTCATCCATGAGTGGAGTTTCGTCCATAGGGTAAAGTTTCCAGACAAAGCTGAGTCAGAGCGTGGTTCAGGGGCGTTTTTGCGTGCGGCGACCAGCCAACCAGAGCGCCGTCCACAGCAACACGACGGACAAAAAGAACCACAACAGTCGCCAGCGCCAGGTGAAATAAGGTTGCGCTTTATCCGTCAACTCAGGAAAGAATTGCGGAATGCCCAGCACGACGAACAGCCCGAAGATGATCGTCATACGCCGTTGCCAAATGCCATAGATGGTTTGCGCGCGAAACTGAAGCAAGGCGAGGTGGCGTTGCGCCAGCGTTTCGGTATTGCGCCAATAGCCCAGATCGGCTGCGCTTTGTTCAGCCAGCAATCGGAGCGGTTCGACCCAAACGGCGGCCAGTTCCGCTTCATGCTGGCGCAAAGGCGGCAGGCGCAGGATGCGTTCCGCATTTTCCACGTTGAGCTTGAGCGTGTGGCTCCGCTCTTCGCCGCCGCTGAGTTGTTCGGAGATTGCCAGTTGCGCGGTGGAAATTTGTAACGCCGCTTGTTCCAGTTGTGCCAGTGCGCTCTTGGCCGCCGTTGACTCTTTGACTCGTCGGACGAGTGCCTCTTCGCGCTCATGCATTTGCCGCACTGCCAATTCGTGTACGCGGCTGAGCTTTTGACCTTTGAACCAAGCCGCCAATAAACGAGGCAAGTAGACGTGCAGGAGATCGTCGGCTTGTGCGTGATGGCCGCGCGGCACGATCAAAAAACTGACGGGTTCCGCCGCAGCCATATCCGTGACCCAATAAGCAAAATCCAGGCGGCAGACATACAACGTCGGTTCGGCGGCACCGCCCCAATGTTTCCACGTTTCGGTCGCCAGTTGTTTGATCGTCTCTGGTGTCGCCTGTTGCCATTCTGCCGCTGACAATTCCATCCAAAAGCACCAGCCTGTTCCAATCTGTGACTCGGCGGCGGTAGGCGGCGGCAACTGATCTGCCTGTGCGCGTAGAGTGCGAAAAATATCCGGTGCGGCTTGCTCGGTGATTTGGGCGACACCGGTTTCGAGGCAATAAACATCCAGCCAGGCGGTGGCTAAGGCTTTGCGAGGCATCGCCTGACGGAGATCAAAGTCCACGCGATACAATTCCTGAATTGACTGGCGCGCAATGTCAGACGGCAGTGGGATGGACAAGGTCTGAGCTGATTTGGTCGCGGTATCAGCAGCCACCCAGCGGCAAGCAGCTTGTATACGTTGGTCAAAATCGCCAGCGCAAGAGGCGGCAGTCAACTGTGGAACACGCCCGTGCCAGCGCAGGCTCAACGCAAAGCGAAAGGCGCAAGGATCAGCTAAAGGAAGCGGATTAACCATGTTTCGGCGGCTCATTCTGTTTTGTGGTATCGCTTTGAGACGGCGGCTTGGCGTCGTTCACTTGTGACTGAAACGCTTTTTCGCGGAGTTCGAGAATCACGCGATTACTGACCTGTGGAGCCGAAGCCTTGCTTTCACCCGGCAGCCTGGTTCCCGGTTCTTCCCGTTGCGCGAGAAACTGTTGCACTGTCCTGTATTGCCGAAAGCCTGCCGTCAGTTGGTCGAGCACCGCATCAAAGGCCTGTTCGTCAGCGTCCCCTGACAGCCTCTCCGTTACCCGCACAACGCCGTCAACAAAGGCTTTCCAGTCCTGCCGCAATATGTCAGGCAACTGCGCCCACCGATCACTCAAATACTTTACTTTCTGGACACGTATGTCTTCCGCATCACTGAACATGTCAAATTCCCTTCTTGGCAGCGAATGTGTCAACGATTGCAGCGAGGGGCCTCTATTCTGCAAGCAGCAACACCGTCTATTAGACACCCACGAGATTTTATCTGAACCCTTTTTTATGCGCTACCACTTGATCAATTCCGCTTGCGGTCGCTGCGCAGCCTTTTTTCACCTCCCCTGAAAATTATGCCAATCTTTCAATAAGCTTGCTCGTTCCCGCTCCTAACAGCCCTGCTTGTTTGTGGCCCGCTCTGATAATCAAAGCCACTAACGATGGGACCGTAGTTTGTTCTGCTTGGCCCAATTCTCCAAATCGATCTGCCCACTGTCTGCGCAAATTGCATGACTGAAAAGAGAGCGGCCTGCAATGCACAGTCAATCAGAGGGCAGATATGAAAACGCGAACGGGTTACACCTACTACGATGAAAAACGCAAAAGTTGGGTCGCGCGATTTGCGCCAATTGATCCGACTACAGGCAAGCGGCAAAACCTGAAGCGCTACGCCGACACGAAAGCTGCTGCCGCCCGGAAGCTGCGGAAGATGGTTGAAGAATATGAGCAGAAGGGCGAAGTGTCAGTTGAGCCGGGCAAAATGACGTTTGCTGATTTGGCCGAACGGTTCAAGAAAGAGCGGCTGATTCCAGCCCAATACGCCGGTGAGAAGAAAGTTGCCGGAAGAAGAGAGTTGAGCGCGCCAAAAGCCTTTCTGAAAGCGCTGACAGAGCATTTCGGACGGCGAAAACTGGCCGACATCAAGCACTCCGACATTGAGCAGTACAAGCTGAAGAGGCTTCAGACGAAAACCTATGCCGGGCGTGAACGCACGATTGCCGCCGTGAATCGTGAACTGGAGTTTTTCCGCACAGTGCTCAATTACGCGGTCGCCAACAAACTGCTCAGCGAGAATCCATTCAACATCAAGTCTGGCCGACCGTTGATCGAAAAAGCCGCTGAAAATAAACGCGAGCGGGTGCCGGGCTTTGGCGAAGAGTTGGCGTTGATTTCTGTCTGCACGGGTGATCGTGCCCATCTGAAGCCGATTTTGATCGTGGCCGCGGATACGGGGCTTCGCATGAATGAACTGCTGACGCTGGGCTGGGCCGACACGAACTTCGAGCAAAAGCAAATTAAGGTGAGGGCTTTCAACGCCAAGACAAATCGCGCGCGGTCTGTTCCGATGACCACACGAGTCTTAGCAACACTGATTGAATTGCGAAGTTGCAATGAGGAAAGCGATCTGGTCTTCGGCGGCCTGAAAGAAGTGAAACGATCCTTCAAAACCGCCTGTAAACTGGCAGGTGTCAAAGACCTCAACAAGCACGATTTCCGGCACGCCTTTGTGACGCGGGCAATCCTCGCCGGAGTTCCACCGGCGGTTGCGCTGCAAGCCAGCGGTCACGCATCCGAAGAATGGAAGCGATATTTGAACGTCACGCCAGAGACGTTGAAAGGCTTGTTCGCGCCGCTGCCTAGGCAAGACGCCGAGGTGGTCAAGCAGTATGGCTTGGAAATCTTGCGCGGATTGCGAGATGCCTTGAAAATCGATGATCTGCTTACGCTGCTTGCGGTTCCTGGCCGTTGATGTGCACGTCTGATTTATTGCGACCAGTCAGACATCCCGCCTTTACCCATTCCAACAGCCACTCACCGAGAATTACACGATAAGTTCCGTTACCGCTGGCTTTGAGATGGCCGCTCAGCACGGCGCGGCAGATGGTATCGTAGCTGGATTTGGTCAGAACAACCGCATCATCGTAGGTATAGACAGCGGTCGTATGAATGGGTTCATTGATCAGCGCATCGTGTTTCTCCAGTAGCTTTTCAGATTTCTTTGTCATAACGCTGAATGGATCTGAGTTCAGTATCTGAGGCTCATCGCCAACTCAGTGCGACGTGCCAGGTCACGGCTCAAGGTGCTGACGATCTGCGCCATCTGATCGAGCCGGACGGCTTTCATCCCGGAGGATTGCATGATCTGCGCCGCCTTCAACGCGCCGCTCAGATTGACCTGATTGGCGTCGAGGCTGAGCTGGTACGCCTGTGTGACTCCTTGCACTTGTTTGCGGTACGCGCTTTCGACACCGCCTGCTGCCAGGTCGCGGTTGATGCGGGCGGCGGCATTATTCGCCGCTGCCTGCTGATTGGTGATCGTCGTCGCCCGATCAGCGTAAATGTCAGCCGCGTATTCGCGCATCTTCGTCGTGGATTCGACGTTCTCGCTTTGGCTTTGACCGGCGATACGCACGGAGCCAACTCTGGCATCAGTGGTAGTATTGTTGATGGAAATGTCAGCCATACCTCTGGCTCCGCTGGTGATAATTTTGGTTCCCTCTTCCGCCGCTGGCAGCAGAGGTGCGCTGGCTCCGCCGAGTCTGGCAAAGCCGCCGGCAAGATGGTCTGTCATATCAAGAGTACGGTTGGCAAAAGTGCTGATGTTCTGCTGTGCCTGTGTGATTCGTAGATCACGTTCCTCGCGGCTCGCCTGAATGCCTGCCTGCCGCTGGCCGTAGCTGCGATCAGCGAGGATGCCGACGACCTGCTGTTGACGGCTTTGTTCGACCAATCCAGTGGTCGCCTGTCGTTGCGCTTCGTTCATTTGCAGCGCCATCGCATAACCACCGGCAATGGCGCCGAGCGATTGGACACGGTTGGCAGAAGCCGATTGCAGGCCGAGGATTTTATGCGCGCGGCTTTGCAGGTCACTCGCTTCTCTCGCAGCCATCGCCCGTGCGATTTCTGCCTGCGCCTGTCCTTCAATCCGCGTTTCGCTGGCTTGCCGCTGCAATGCCGAGCCGAAGGTGATGCCAGCGATTTCGATACCGGTTGCTGTCAGCGCGCCCATCCAGCCAGCCGCCGTCGCTGAGACGGCTTCAAAGATTTGTCCGAAGGCGAGCTTGTAACTGATGTATGGCGAAGCCAGCAGCAACAGCGCGCTGACGATCATCAGCACGATCAACACGACGCAGGCGGCGGTTGCTGGGCCGACCAGATTCGGATCGCCCGTGATTGAGCCATCGGCAGCGAGCGCAAATATCTGACTTTCCGGTTTGATGATCGTCAGCGCCATATTGCCAACCTGGTAAACGATGTAGCCAATAACGTGACTGACCAGCGGCGTGGCCATCGTGAAAACTGCGGCGCTCCACGCGAAAGGCCAGGAGATGCGCTGCGCCAGCCCGCGATCAATTGCCAGCGCAATGGCAAATGGGGCGAAGAGGCGGAGCGCGATCAGAATCAATGCGCTGAGCAACGCAAGAAAGACACTTGAGAATTGCAGAATCGCGCGGCCAATCGTGACGCCGATGAAAATATTGGGCAGGCTCCACGCCGATGGATTGCTGGCGGCATTGGCGATATTTCGCAGGTTGACATCATCGGTCGTCAGAGCGGCGATGGCGTCGCTCGTACTGGTCGCTTTGACCAGAAACATCCCTTCGGTGAACTTGTCATAATTCGTATTGAATTCAAGTTCCGCGTCCCACAACACCCTCCTGAACTCCGTGACGTTCACAATGTCATAGCCGATCTGACTCCACGTATTGATGATCGCGCGCCCCGTTCCGAATAGCGTGAAGACAATCGCCAGCCGGAAACACCACCAGAACAAATCTTTCGTCGCGCCGTCGTTTTCACGAAAGAGCCGCGCGAACGAAAACAGCATCACGATGACCGCGATCCAGAAAGCAAGGTTCTCAAGCCCCTTGACCAGGGGGCTTTCAATCGCCTCCTGAACGCGCGGAAGCATGTTGCCGGCTACGATGACCAGTTCCGTGAGTGCATCAGCGCCTGCGACATTGGCGCCATTCGCGGGGGCTGGTGATGGCGTGGGGGATTGCGCCATCACCAGTGGGGCACAAAAACACAGCGCAAGGAAACAGGTTGCTGCCAGACGTGCGGGCGCGGTTCGTTGTATGGATTCAGTTGCTAGCATTCGCCTGCTCCAGTTTTTCGCGCAGTTCCTGCGTAGCAGTGGTGATGCCTTTCCAGGCGCGGCTCATGCTGCGGATCGTGCGCCCGAAGTGGATGCGCTGCATTTCAACCTGATAGATCGCTTCGGCGCGTTTGGCCTTCAGGTCGTTCAGGCGGCTGACTTCGGCCTGCGCCTGGGTCATCTTTTCTTCCAGCTTGGCGATCTCGAACGAAAGTCGCTCAAGGTCACGATCCTTCTCGGTGCAGTCGTCGCAATTCTTCAACCGTTCAAGCTCTTCCTTTTTACCTTCGAGATAAACTTGCATCTGTGCGGCTTTGTCGGCAGCAATCTGATGATCGTATTCCAGCCGCTCGAACTGGTTGTCCATTCGCTTTAGCCGCTCAAGCTCGGACTCGGTGTCCTGCGCGGTTCGTCCGATGCCGTAACGCAAATATTCTTCAAAGTCCCGTCTGTCTGCTTCGGGATCAAAGATGCCGTTGCGCAGGCGCTGCGCCATATTTGCAATCGCGCGAATGTTGCCGGTGATGAGATTGGTGAGCTGGTTTTTGATGCGAAAGCTCAACCGGATGATCTGTCCCCAATTGCTCATCAGCGAACGCAGGCGTTTGTCCTGTGCGAGCAGTTCATCGGCGGTTTTGAGAATGCCTTTCAGATTTGTGAGTTGCCCGACGGCGTTCTCATACATTCGCGTGTACTGGTTGATCGTCTCCAGCCAGCGGTTGAGTTCTTCCACCTGCTTTCTCAACTGAAGGCCGTAGTTCGCCGGATCAAAGACCGTCCACTGCGCCTGTGCTGGAACTGGCATCAGCAAAACAGCGATGAGTACGCCAATCATGACCGGCCTGAAAATACTTTGTTGGTTCATTTCTCCCTCCTTCTTTTTCAGTCAAGCAATCGTTCATCAATCATCACGAGTCCTGCGCCGGTCAGTCCCTGCGGATAGCTTGCGGCCAGCCAGGCGATCACTTGCGCCAGCGACCATTCCGGCCTGAGCGTCTGTACGCGGGCGCGGGCATTGCGTTCGTCGGGATTGGTCGTGAATGTCCACAACTCCGTCGGTGAAAGATCGCACTGCACCATCTGCACGATCTTGTCTTCACCGGAACCAACCACCAGCAGAAATTGCGCGTGCGACCCGGGGACGTTGTGGATGACGCTGATGGCGGCAGCGGCCTGCAACGACAAACCGCAATCCTCGACCAGTCTTGTGTAGTCGCCTATCTGCTTGCCGATGATTCTGACGCCAGCGGTTTTGGCGATGTCCGGCAGGCTGGATAAATCTTCGTAAGCCTGCGTCGCCAGCATCGTGACGACATTCTCCTTGCCGCCAGTGCGCGCGCCGCGTTTGATGACATCGAGGATGCGCGGATACTTCTCCCTGATCTTCCAGACTTCATCAAAGACCAGCAGCGTCGGCGAGCGGGTTCCGTCTTCATTCAGTTTGCCAATGGCGCGCAGCACACGAGCAGCAGCGCGATATGCCAATGACTCGCGCACCCGCTCCGGGAACTTCTCCAGGCTATCGAGTTCGTAAACGTCAAACGGCGAGCTTCCAGCGAAGTCAGGATGCGTCGGCGCATCGAGGAAGCTGTGGCCGCAAAACTGGCCGAGCGCAAGTTTCAGTTCCTCGGCGCGATTCGCGGCGGCTCCCTTGAAAGGCCAAGTACTCAGGCCATCCACCAGATGCGAGAGCAGCGGTTCGTGCTTCGGCCCGCCTGGACGATTGCGCGGAACTTCATTGCGATAGACTTCATTGACCAGTGTCGTCAGGATGTCTTCGGCAAGTGCATCACGAGCCGGAACGCGGGCGAGCTGCAACAGATCGCCGACAACAAAGCCAACCTGCACCTCATCGGGCAACTCGCCGCGTTCCAGCCCGTCGTAATCCCAAAGGTTGATCGTTCTGTCCGTGCCGACTTCAAAGCGCAGATGACGCCCGCCGAGAACATCCACGAGTGGCGCGAACGATTCGCCGAAATCAACCGCCCTAACCGAGGCGTTTGATTTGCAGGCCAACACATCGCAGATCATCCGCGCCAGCAGCACGCTCTTGCCGCCGCGCGGTGCCGCCAGCGCGAGCGCCAGCGGCGAAGGAATCAACTGCCGATCAAAAAGATCAAAGCCAATCAGTTTCCCGGTAGGCAAAGAAAACAACGTGTGCGGGCGCGGCGCGCCAGCCCATTCAGACTCGGTTGGAATCAGTGGCGCGAGCGAGCGCGCCGTCTCAGTGATTTCGCGTCCGGTTTTGCTGACATTCATCTCGCCAACCAGCGCTTTCTGGTAAAGCACTCGTAGCGCATGAGGCTCTTCGCGGTCAGCATCCGCGCCGGAGATTTTGCGAATCTCTGAGATGACCTGTTCACAGTTGCGGTCAAGCTCTTTGAGTGAAGCGGCGAGTTCGGCGCGCGTGCGCGCTGGATGGCCGTAAACCACGACCGAAAGTCGCACCTGCGCCAGCGCCGCGCGACCACCGGCGAGGTCGTGGCGCAGGTGCGCAAGGTCTTCCAGCGCGACACGCGCTTCGGGGGATAACTTGTATTTCCCGGTCAGGCTGTTGGCCGAGCGCCCAACCTGGCCAATACGACGGTCGAGATGTTTGATGCCCTGCCGCTGATCGGGATAGACGAACTCGCTGATGATGGTGTGCCGGAAATTGAGCGATCCGTTGACGCTGAGCAGTCGTAGCGCATCTGCGGTGATTGTGGGCTGCGGCGGAGTGAACAACGAAATCAACGCTGCCGGACACGCGCCGTGCATCACATAATGCCCATTCGCCTCAATCGTCTCGCCGCACAGATAATCACGCAGATCAGTCCCGTCATTTGAGAGTGCGGGAACCGAAGCCGCGTTCTGCCGATGACCGAGAAAGACCGCCGCCCAGAGTTCGTCGCGGGTGAATGGAGTCAGCGTCAGCGGACACTCCCGCTCAATGAGTCGAAAGGTCTTTTCCGCTTCTTCAAAAGCTTCCTGTTCTTCGCTAACGATGCGACGAATGATCTGCTCGGACGAAGCAGCCTGCCAGCTTCTCGCCAGCGCAAAAGGCAGCCTGGTCAGGCCGCCCCGGTTGATCTCGCGTTTGAGCGTGGGAAGAAACTGGTCTTCGGCTCGGCGATGCGGATTCGGCACTCTCACCCAGCAGGTCAGCACGGTTTGCCGGAACAGTCCCAACGCCGCCATCGCTGCGTAATGCTGAATTCCACCGTCGTGCAGCAAAAACGCTTCACGATGAATTCCCGATACTTCACGCGCATCGTCGTGTCTGAAAAGCGCGTAACCGGGATCAACACCTGCCGATAAACGGAACTGAATGATCGTTCCGACAGGTTTGCGCGCGGCCAGCATGCGCGCCAGCGCATCGCAGCGGTTTTCAACCACCAGGTCGTCACTGAAGACGGATGGAGAAAGCTCAACATGGAAAGCGCGCGTGAATGATCCGTCGGCGTGGCGCAGCGCGTCGCGGTAGAGGCCGACGATAGAACTATTGCGAATACGCCCCGGCGTGCGTTCGGTTGAAAAATATGCTTCGTCATTCGATGACGCGTCCTCCAGACCATTGGGGACGTATCGCAAAGTTGACCAGTCGCGCCGCGCGGCGAGAAACGCAGGGACGAGTTTGATTGTCAGTCCCGCGCCGATGCCGAGCGCTGCGGCGCAACTCGCGGTCAAAGTAATTGCATTGGCGTCCATTATTCCTTCTCCTCTGGCTTGAGCCAGTCACGTGCGGTATCGCCGGGCAGTCTTCTGCGACTCACTGCCCCTTGCAGCGCGGCCCGAATGAAGTGGCGCAACCACGCCGGACGACTCTTGCGGCGAATGATGTTCAGGGTGAAGATCGTCAGTCCAGTCGCCACGATCCAGCCCACAATCTCAAGCGGGACATTTCCGATCTTCACCCCGAATACAAATGGAATCGCATAACCGAGAATTGCGGCGACGATCACGAAGCCCCAGTCTTCATCGGTGATGCCGAAGCGCAGCACCGGCAGATAGATTTGCGATCTGATGGGTCTTGCCTGCATAGCGTCCTCAGTTCCCAAAACCGGTATCGAGGTTGACCGCGTTCCCCTGCGAGATTGAATAGACCAGCGCCACAATCCCGCCGAAGGCGAAACACCCGATGGCGGCGATGAACTGCTTGGCGGAAGGTTTGTCCGTGCCGAAATTGACCACGCCCCAGCCGACGAAGACGACACCCATCAGGAAAAGCAGATTGCGCCCCCACTTGATCGCTTCACGAATTGCATTGCCTACCTGCTGGTCGCTGCCGAAGATGTTGCCGCCAGGTGTTTGCGCGAGTGCTTCACCAGATAAGGTTGTGAGCGCCAGCAGCGCAGTCAGCAGCATCACCAGGGCGGGTTCGAGCAGCATCACGATGCGGGCGAGGGCCGTCAGCCGCAGACCGCAGACCAGACTCAGTCGCTGAAAATCAGAAAGGTTTCTCATCACGCTTACCTCGTTTTGTCTCTGCCACGTTTGTCTGTAGATGAAGGTGAAGGCGCACGGAGCCGCACATTCGGGCAGTCTGGTGACCAACTACATCTTTGTTACCCGAAGTCACGACTCCGTGCGGTTATGGGTTTACCTGGCCAGGCTCTCCTCGTTTGCAACGCTTTGCCATAAAGCAATCACCGCGCCAGAGCTTCAATCGCCTTCGGTATTGCCATTGCTGATTGCTTCTTCAGCTTTCGATGAAATCCGGAAGGAGAGATCAGGAATGAAGAATCGGCTTGTGAAGTGGGCTTATAAAACGCTGGTGAAATGCAGCGTCTGGCTGATGCTGGCCTGGTGGGGCGCAATTCCGGCCTTGGCGCAGAAGAAACAGGTTGAGGATGAGATGGCCGTTCGTGCGCGTCCATATGAGCAGTTCATTGCCTCGGCAGCGGTGAAGCATGAGGCTGATCCGTTCCTGCTTTGTGTCGTGGGATATTTGGAAACCCGCTTCAATCCTGCCGCCATCAGCAAACGTGGCGCGCGCGGGATTATGCAGTTTATGCCAGCCACCGCCGCACGTTATGGCCTCAGCGATCCGCACAATCCGCAAGCTGCGATTGATGCAGCGGCGCGTTATCTCCGCGATCTTGCCGTCCGCTTTGATCATCGCGCTGATCTGGTGCTGGCAGCGTACAACGCCGGCGAGGCTACAGTTGAAGCCTATCTGAAAGGACAAACGGTCATCGTTGGCAGTCGAATCATCAATCCGAAAGGGGTCGTCACCGGAGGCATCCCGCCTTACCGCGAAACCCGCTCTTACGTTGCGCGAGGGATGGCACTACTGAAAACGCTTCGCTCCATTTCACCATCCTTCACGCAGCAGGTCGGCTCAAAAATGAAAAGTGACTCCGGCCAGGAAGAAAAGGGTGAACTGACGCAAGGCTTGGTTCGCAACAGCATTCGCGCAATCAGTCATTCAGAACCAGACACCGCGCAATTTCCGATTCGATCGAATGTTCACAGACGCTCGATCTATTTTGGAAGAGGACGCGAAGAAGAATGATCACCCACGGCTGAGAATGGGGGGAAACTGGATTTCACCAGACCCGTGTCAAAATCGCCCTGCAAAAATCCAGACTCATCATCGCAATCACAATTCCTGGACCTGCCTGAAAACCCTCCAACCCTGAAAAGGCCCTGGTTCACAGGCGATCAGCTTGTGGCATTCAAATTGAAGTACCCCCGGCGTTCCGATTGAGAGGCTCTGCTCGGAGCTTCCCCGCATCACATTCGTAAAAGAAGGGGGCGACGATGACAAACACCGATTTGCCACAAGTCAACGATGGTCTTTGGTCGGCAACTCCATTTGATGAGAAAAGGGACAAACCGTCAACGGCTGTAGTTTCACCACCAGATGTCGAGCCGCGCCTCATTGTCTACCGCGATCCGGCTGACGTGCGAACCAGCTTTCAACTGCTCACGACGCTGCTCATCGTGCTCTGTCTGCTCATGCTGAGCGCGCTCGGCAATGCATACCAATACTGGCGGCGGCCTGACCGCATTGTGGTTGATCGTTCCAGCGGGCAGGTGCTGATGATCAACGATCGGGAATACGGCGCGACGGGTGCTGTAAAGATGATGCCGGATCAGCCGGGTGAGGCCGACAAGAAATACCTTGTGAGCGAGTACGTCCGATTGCTGTACGCGGTCAATCCGGCGGCGCGGGCGGCTGATCTGAAAGCGGCGCTTGAAATGATGGTTCCGCAATCAGCCGTGAGATTCGCTGCTTATCTGAAAGATCACCACATCCTCGAACAGCAACGCGCTGAATCCTGGCAGGCGGTATGGACTCCGCAAGACACGAGCGTAGACCGGCTTGATCCATATACGTTGCGTGTGATCGGCAAACAGGAAATCACCAAAGTCATCAACAACGCAGTCGTCCGCGAAACGAAGCAACTGCAACTGACCATCAAGCTCGTCGCCGATCCCGCTGGGCGTAACGACGCCAATCGCAGAATGGGCTTTCTGGTCGCCGCGATTGATTACAAAGAACTCGGTTCCTCGTGAAGCGAGGATGCCGAAAGGAGAACACCAATGAAACGATGGCTGAACTCAGGCTGCTTTTTCGTGGCGCTTGCTTTGGCGATGTCGCAAATGATTCCACCAGTCGCGGCGCAAACAAAGAAAACGAAAAAGCATCAACAGGAAAAGCCAATGCCAGCGCCTTTGCCGCCGGTGCTGGTAGTCAACAACCCGGCGCCGCAGTATCTCTCAGGAGAAGTCAGCGTGGCGGTGCGTGGCAATGAAAACCCGATCATTCGCCTGGGACTCGCGCAAAACGGCGTGGCGCTCGTCGAATTCCCGGCCAGTGATCGGTTCTTTGCGATCAATCCGGGCAATCCAGAACTGGTGACAATTGAAGATTCGCCGACCAAAGAGACCGACCGCTTTTTCGTAATGCGACCGAGCGGCGGTTTTGCGCCCGCGCCTGAAGGAACGAAAGCGGCCTCGCCAGCGACCTCGATCATCGTGCAGATGAATTCGGGCATGGTGGTGACCTTTCTGATCTATCCGACGCGCGACATCGAGCGCAACGCGCATCGCTGCGTGGTGATGTATGACCCGAAGGCCATCACGGATGCGCGCCGCACCGCGGGACTGGCAATCAACCTCGACAGAAAAGAAGAGGCATTGAGCGGCAAGCAGCAGGCATCGTCAATCAGACCTATTTCGCCGCCGCCTGGCCCTCCTGAGAAAGCCGCAGCACCACCACAAACCCCGCCTGCGAAGACAGACGACGCGGCGAAAGAGAAAGCCGCTCCCAAACCGACGCTCATTGATTACCCGGTCGTCGAAGGTAAAGAACAATGGAGCAAATCTCTTCACGGTCTGAAGATCGCCAGACAAACGCGCATCATTGACGCAAAACAGCGCCAGGTGCTGGTGACGGTGCGCAACACGCTTTCATCCCCGGTCAAGATCGTCTCCGGTCATCCTGAGTTGCAAATTCAGACACTCGATGAAAAAGGCCGAGTCCTTCAGGTCGAGCCGGTTGCCAACCTGAAAATCGAAAGTTCAACATCTGACGGAATGGTCGCGGCCAAACAGACCGCGCGCTATCTGCTCACGTATGAAGCGCCGGTGCTGGGCGCAAAACAACGGCTCAGCGTGGCCGTCGCGCAGGTTAATGCAGCGGATGAGCCGGTGACGTTGGAACTGACGGCGGGAACACGATAGAGGAGGACAGCGATGAACGAGAATCAATCCGAATTGCGAAGTGCGGAAGAACCACGGGTCAGGCTTTCCGACCTGGAAGAAAGCGTCAGGTTGCCGGATGAAAAGCCCCGGCGAAATCGTCGCAGAAAAGTTTTGTTGATGCTGCTTGCGCTCCTGTTGCTCGTCGTTGTGACCGCCATTGGAGGCTGGTTCCTGCTGCGCGGCGAAAGAGTTGACCTCAAAGCGAACAAGAAACTGCCAGAGAAAATTGCGAGCGGCAAAGACATCAAACAAGCCGCGTTCGATTCAATCAGTGGTTCTCTCACGCCATTGAAGGCGGGCGATACTGATCCAACGAAGCAACCGTCAGTTGCTGTCGCGTCAGAACAGATGACTGCCGCACCAGCGATCAACAAAGATGAAAAGGTTTCTGTGCCGGTGCAGCCTGGAATTGCAACTACGCTCGCCGCTCCGCCGGAAGCATTGGCAGCCGGGGCCGCCGCATCTGGTTCCGCACAGCAACGTGGCAGTGAGCTTTCAGATAAAAGAGCTTTGGGCATTTCTGCCGCATCGGCGAATGTCTCAGCGACAAAGTCCAGTGCTACACAATCAGTTCGTTTCGCGTCTGCGCCACAGAAGGCCGCGAGCGTGCCGAACGCCTCTGATTCGCCAGTCAGAGCAAACATTGCAGATAGGACAGATCAACCCGATCAAAACAGTTCCTCATCACGCCTGACCAGGCGAACCGCCGCGCCAAATTTCGGCGCAATGCTGCCCGTGCGATTGATGGGCGTGCTTTACACGTTGCGCCAGGGATCGCTCGCGCGTTTGGAACTTGTGCGTGATCTCAAGGCAGGAAACTGGCAGCTTCGTCGCGGCACTGTCTTCATCGGCCAGACGCTCTGCGGAGAGCTTGATCGCGCTTATCTGCAAATCAAAGGCTTCATTGATCCTGACACCCAAACGTTCACGAAACTCGAAGGCGAAGTGCTGGGCAACGATGGCGGCGCGGGCTTGCGCGGCAAACAGCGGCGCATCTCGCCTGCCTGGGTCAGAGTCCTTGACCGTGCAGCAGAAGCCGGAGTGCAGATTGCGACGGGCGTCCTCAATCGGCGCAGTTCGTCGGTCGTCATTGCTGCCGATCCTTATGGAACGTATCGGTCGGCGTCCAGCGCGGACGGCCTGCGCTCCGATCAGAACAAAACTTTTGTCGAAGTTCCGGCGGGAACGACCGGTTTCGTAATGGTGACGACCCTGCCGGAGGCGACTTCAGACTCACATCTCGCCAAAGCAGGCTCGCAGGCAGAAAGCCTGACCGATGAAGAACTGGCCGAACTGATGGCGGAAGCCAAGCCGTCGCGCATTCGCGCCGCGTTGCCGAGAATGAACCCTGAGTTGCAGCGCGTGGCGCAGATGGTTCTCAAGGAAATTGAGGCGGAGAAGCCTTGAAGTGCAACAAAACAATCCCGGCCTTCCGATCATCAATCCGCGCAAACTGTTGGACGAATGCGGCGAGCAGGCATTGGCCGATCTGCTGCGCGGCACGGGGTACGTCATTCAGCGCGGGATGCTGCGCGATCTGTGCCACGTGCTGCGCAGCGGTTTGCCCTGGCTGATCGAAGGCCCGCGCGGCGGCGGCAAGACGGCGCTGGCCGAAGCTCTCGCCGAAGCCTGCAACCTGCCAATGTTTTATTTGCAAGGAATGGAAGGTCTCACGCTCGCCGATGTCTTGTACGACTGGGATCGTGAAGCGCAGACGCAATGGGTGCGACAAGCCATAGCGATGGGAAGCGGCCTTGAAGAAGCCCGCGCCAGCCAATGGACGCGCGAGTTCCTGTTGCTCGGCGAAGCGCTGGCCGCCTACGAGACGGCGGCAGAGCAGGATGCCGTTCCGATTCTGATCTGCGATGAATTCGACAAGGTCAGCGAGAAGATTGAGGACATGCTGTTGCAGCTTTTCGCGCGTGGGTACGCGCACATCCCGCGCTTCGGCGAAATCGGCGTGCGCGATCAATCAGGCAAGTCGGCGCACTGGCCGGTCGTGATTCTGCTCTCGAACGATCAACGCCACGATCTGTCATCGCCGATGCGTTCGCGCTGCCTGTATTCGTGGCTCCCGCCGCCCGCGCCGCGTGAAGAAGTGCGAATTCTGAAAGCACGCTGCCCGCAAGCGTCGCGCCTGCTGCTGGCAAAAATGGTCAGGCTGATCAACGCCGTGCGCAGTCTGCCGGGAATCACGGACAAGCCGGGGCTGCGCGAATCCATCTCCTTGTTGCGCGCGCTGACGGATGAAAGATGCGATGACCTAAGCATTGACGGAATCGAAAAACACCTTTGCTTTCTCGCTCGTCGTCGGCTCGATCTGGAGAACCTGCGCAAGTCGCTGGCACGAGTTGAAGTGATGATGAACGCGCCGAATGACGAGATTGAAGGCTGGCTTGAAGAGCTTGAGGAGATCGCACAATGAAAATTGAGAAGAAGAAATGGCGTCCGTCGCCTCCATTGCTTGTCGTGCTGACGGTCGTGATTGTGATTGCCGGAATGCTCTTTGCCGGATGGCTCAACGCGCGTCGTTACCGGGTGAAGGCACGAGTCGAGATTGGTGAACCGGCAATCGAAATGCAACCTGTGCGGTCAACCATCGCTGGAAGCTCGATCAGTTTGCCCGATGGAGAGGTCGCTAAAACTGCTGTCCGAGTGCGGGAAGTAACCGGATTGCTGATGGGACTGGCGACGCTCGCCGTCACGGAACAAATGAGCAACCGGTCGCCAGCGAATGCGAATGCGCTGGTTGGATTGATGGTGAAGCGCCATCTCCTGCCTCCAGGTATCCGCCAGACCCCAGGCGAAGGCGTGCTGATTTCCGACAGCTCGACGATTTATGCGCGCTACCGTTCGGCTCCGCTGGGGATCGAAATCGTTTCCATCGGCGGCGAGCGCACAGATGGGCCGACAATAATCATGCGGCTGGCAGCAGGCAGTGACGACGATTCCGGCGCGGTACTGCTGATCGCCAGGAAATCCGAAGCGCCAATCCCCGCGCCGTTTGCGCCAGTCTCGCAAATCATTGCAATGGGCTGGAACGTCGAGCCGCTGCGAGAAAGATCATTCACGCCGGAAGAAATCGAGCAACTTAATGCCTGGACGCGGCAGTATGCAGCGACGGGTAAATAGCTCGTACTCAACTGAAGGATGAATGCGACGGGAACAACTACTCTCACAAGGCTGAACCGATACCGGCAGTGGTGGCGGGAGCAGCCGAAATCGCTCTCGCAGCTTTGCCAGCAGATTGATGCCGAATATCACATCCCGCGCCCGGCAGCCGCTCAGCATCTGCCTGCGTACCAGGCCGCGCTGAACCTGCTCGGAGACTGCGGGCAGGCCGTGCTGCTCGTTGTCTCAGGGTTCCTGTCCGCTTGGCTTTTTCTTCAGGCGTCTCACTGGCTCGCAATGCGAATTGAGATCGAGATTGCCGCGCACTGCCTCGGCATCACGGCGGTGCTGATCTCGTGGGTCGAGGCCGCGCAACTCTGGCTGCCTTACTACCAGTATGAACAGCGGGTGACTTACGGTTCCGCCCGGTGGGCCGATGCGCGTGAGCTGCGAGATTTGAAGCTGGCGCTCAAAAAAGACGAACCGCTGCCGCCCTTCACGCTGCTGCTCGGCGGTCTGGGATGGAAACACAGCGTCGTGCTGGGGCCGGAGCATTCAACCTGCCATCTGGCGATGTTCGGGCCGCCGCGCTCAGGGAAATCATCAACGTTCTTTATCACGTGGCAGCGGGCGTGGGCGGGGACAGGTTCCGTCATCGTGCTTGACCCGAAGGGCGAACTTTATGACCAGACGGCGTACCTGTTCCGCAACGTCTATCGGATTGACCTGCAAACGCCCGAGCGTTCCGACCGCTGGAACTTTCTGCCCGACTGCGGCGGCAATGCGGAGTTCGCGCACAAAGTTGCCACGATGATTCTGGATTCGGAACAGAGCCGCCGCTCAACCGCCGACCCATTCTGGAAGGAAGCTGAGAAAGCTGCGCTGACGGCCATCCTGCTGCAATTAAATCAACTCCATCCGCGTCCGGCGCCGCATATGATTCAGGAATTGATTTCGACTCTCAGCTTGCAGCAACTCAACGATCTGATGATGAAATCGGCTGACCCGAAAGTGCCGCTTTACTGGGGTATGTTCAGCAAGGTCGAGCCGAAGCTTCAGGCCGGAGTACTGATCGGTCTCGGTGTCGCGTGCGCCGATTTCTCGACGCCGAATATGATGGCGATTGCTTCGCCGATCACGAACCCGATGGCCTCGCGCGGCGTGCGGTTTGTGAACTTCAGCGAGCTTCGGCAAGCGAACACCGCAGTTTTTATGATCGTTCCCGAAGGCGACGCCGAACGCTACAAGCGCGTGCTGTCCACTTTCTTCGGCCTCGCCAACGACTGCCTGCGCAACGGCGCGATCAGTGAGGACTCGGCTCCCGTCCTCTTCAATCTCGACGAGATTGGCAACATTCATATCCCCGACTTGCCTGCGGCGCTCGGCGTTGGACGTGGCAGGCGAATGACATACGCGCTCGGCTATCAAAACATCGCGCAGCTTTATCACCAATACGGCATGGACGGCGGGGACGCGGTACTCGGTTCGGTTGGCGCAATGGTCTTTCTGCCCGGCGTGGATCAACGCACGGCGGAATATGCGTCAAAGAGGTTGGGAACAACGACTGTGTTGCAGGCCAGTTCGGTGGATGTCCACGACGGCAACAAACTCGATCAGGAACGCTCGACCGAAGTCGGGCGCGCGCTGATGGACGCCGGCGAAATCCGGCAGATGACCAAATACAAACAGGCTGTGGCAATCATCAGCAACGCGCCGCCCGTGCGCCTGACTTTCCCCAAATTGGCAAAGGCGGATCACCCGCCACTTTCCGAGCGAGAGCGGCAATTTCAACTTGGCAAAGAACCGAAAGTTCTATCGCCAGAAATCACGGCGGCGGGCGCGCAGGCTGATGACTTCCTGACACCGAATCTGGCTCCCCAGGCTCAAGCAAACGGCAAGACGGCTGACGAAGCTGAAGCGGCGAAGAATCAGTGGGCACAGGCAATGGTCACTGCTTCTGCCCGACACCCGGAAAACTTCGAGCCGGAATACGACCCGGACACGCTGGATGAAGACAGTCTCCCGCTGTTTGATTTTGGCGGGCGAAACTTGTGAGGTTGAAAGGATGAGGAAAACGAAGACACGAGCGGGTTTCAGTAAGCTGAAAATCACTTGGCTGATGCTGGCGTTGGCCGGAATGCTGGCCGTTGGCAGTTACGGCTGGCACGTCTATTCGTTGTTCCGCGACTGGCAGATGAATATGCCGCAGCCGCAGCTTGAAAAGCTCACGAGTGACTTGCGCCTTTACCACACCAGAACAGGGCGATTTCCCGCCACTTTCACCGAAATTAACGAACTGCTCTGGCGCACGAAGCCCTCGCCGGATTATGGCAGTGATGGCAGGCAGGCGCGGACGAAGAACTACTACTATTTCTACACACGAGTGAATGAACAAACCTGCGCGATTTGGGCGCTGCCCACGGGGCCACGGCGGCAATACGCGTCGTCCTTCTTCATCGTGCTGACTCCGGAATGGCTGCGGAGCTGGAAGGGCAAAGCGATTGAGGATGACGTGATCAACAGGTTGCCCGCGATTCCAAAACCAGACCAACTGGCCGCGCTGATGATGCAGGAAATGCCGTCGCGGGTTTTCAATCAGCAAAATGAAAAAGGGAGTTCACGATGAGCGCCGCACTGACTCTGGCAGAGCTTGAATTGAATGATCCACGCACTCGCACAAGTCGAAGTCAGCGGCGTTTTCTGTGTCCCTTTTGTGGGGCCGACAAACCACGCGACGCCGCGCATCGTTCGCTCAGCTTGAATGCACAGACAGGCAGATGGATTTGTCACCGCTGTGGTGAGCGAGGCCTGCTAACCGAGTTCAGCGCGACCTCGCAGAACCGGGCGGCACAACTCGCCGCGATGATTGGTCTGTACCACAATACCAGCAGGTTTTCTGAAAACAGCTTTGACTGGAAAAAAGCCTGGGAGAAATCTGCCAATCTGTCCTACTCTCCTGGCTCTGCTTACCTCCAGCAACGCGGTGTTCCGGCGGCGTTGGCGCGGTTTGCTGGGGCGCGCTATTCGCCGCGCTGGTACCGGCGACCGGCGGTATTATTTCCGATCCACGATCAGTCTGGAAACCTTGTCGCTGTCAGCGGGCGATTTATCAGCGAGCGGAATGCGTTGAAAACAATGACGGGCGGGACCAAAAGCCTTGGAGTCTTCTCAACCCCGGGAGCTTTGAAGTCGAGAGTCATTGCTGTCGTGGAAGGTCCAATGGATGGGCTTTCGCTGGCGTTTTGTCATCTGCCGGCTGTGGCGATGATGGGAACAAGCTGGCCTGACTGGCTGCCGGAAGTAATCGCCGGTAAGCATGTATTGATTGCTACCGATGCAGACACCGCCGGTGACGAAGTCGCCGGACGATTGGTCGAAACACTCTCTGCTGATACTCCACACCTGATGCGACTCCGACCACCCATCAGCAAAGACTGGAACGATGTGTTAAGACAGCTTGGCCGGAAGCAGGCGCAGGACTTTATCAGGAAGCACATCGCCGAAGTCTTCGTAACTGTTCAGCCAGTGAGTGAAAAAGATGTGTGCGTGCTGTTGCAAGGTCAGGCAGAGGCCAACCAGTCTTTGATCGCAGCGGCCTCCCAGTCGGCATAATCATCTGCGTTGTTAAAGAATCTGTCCCAGGCCTGATTCACCAGATGCGCAGGCGATTCAACTGACGATTCGTCCCCGGCCAGATCGTCAAACTGGTATGGAGCCGCTTCTGTCAGCATATCGTCAATGGTTTGCTGAATCGCTGGCAGGAACTGCGGCTCAAAAAAGCCGGAATAGTCTTCACTCACTCCCATCCCGCTGGCAATTGTCTGCCACGAATCTTCCAAAGCGGTTGCCACTTCAGTAAGTCCCATCCGCCGCGCCCGGTCTGTGATCAGACGGATGCGCAGCCACGTAACCGGATGTGTGCGTCCAACCAGGTCATCAAGCCTGACGTGATATTCCTCGCGGCTTCGCATCCTGAAGTACATCGAGAAGGAATAAGCATAGGCTGGCCCGCCAATCACAAAGCCGACCGCATCGCAGAAAATCTCCTGCGTCCATTCAAACCACGTTTCCACGATGGCGTTCCGCTGCTCCAGTTCAAGCGGTGAAGCAGAGCCACCCTGCTGCTTTCCCGGCTCAAGAAAGTCGGCGATCTGCTTCTGCAAGTCGGTGATCAGGTCTTCCATCTCCTGTTTGTGACAGGCAAAAAGCAGATGGCCGAATTCGTGAAAGAATAGCGGCAGGTATAGCAAACGGCGCTGCGCCGACGGCGGCATAAAATAAATGGTCGGGAACCGCGGATCGGGCCACGAGGCGAAATCTCCATCGCTCATCGCCACCGGGATGGCGCTGGTTTTTGAGTGAACTGCGTGCAACCACGAGAGAAGCTTCAGGCACAGACGGTCGGACGGCTGAACGCGAATGACCGGGCTGATCAGAAAGCGATTAAAGAGTTGCAGGTATCTCGTGACCACCTGTGTGTTGCTCAGGATGTCGGGCAGAATGCTGTCCTGCTGCCGGTCGAGATCGCGGAGATTTTCTTCGATGAGCTGATTGAACGTGTCGAGGCGAACGATCAGCCAGTCATAAAAACTCTGCATTTCCTGCGGCAAAGCACCGGCTGCCTGTTGCACCGGTTCCCGCATCCGTTCGAGGTCGCGCAGCAGGTCCTGATTGTTATGACGTAATAACTCGCGCAACTTTAGAATTCTCCCAGCACTTGTTCGGTGTCCGTGTGAATGTGCTCTTCGATCAGCACGCGCAGTTCATTCAGGCATTCCAGCAGCGGTTCCCGGTCTTCCGTTTTGTGGGAGTCGAGCAACTGGCGGACGCGATTGAACGTGTCGCGGAAAAGCGCGGAGTGAAACCACTGAGGACTGCGCCGCGCCGTCGCAAAGCTGCGAGCCAGCTCGCGGAGCCGCGGATCGGCGCCGAGAACTGGACTGGCCGCACTGCCTTCGACTTCGCTGATGATTGGTTCCAGTTCTGCCAGAAATGAGCGCAGCGTGGCGCGTGCTTCTTCCGCCCGCGCGTGCCGCGCCGTATCTACGATTCCCGCCTGTGCCAGCTTGAGATGGATTGAGAGCGCATTGATCGCCGTCAGTAAATCCTGGCTGTGCTGAAAACTTTGAACTGCCACCCATTGTACGCTCATGATGTTGTCTCCTTTCCCAATTCTTTCTCTCAATGCCTAAAGGCAATCTCCAGGCCACGGCTCAACTACGCAGCCGTTTTAATCGTTTCACCAGCGTTTGCCACTCCTGATCCGTCAGATTCATTTCCTGCGCCTGCCGCATGAATTGCCGGGCCGAAGGGCTGGTCAACATCTCCCTGACATTGGTCGGAACCTTTCCCGTTAGCGCCAACAACTCATCCGCAGGGACACTCAGTACCCCGCAAATTTTGACAATCGTATCTGCCGCTGGTGGCGGCAGCCTGTCATTTTCCACTTTGCTGATGTAGGAGAAATCCACGCCAACCTGCTCGGCCAGGTCGCGCTGGCTCAGCCCCGCAGAACGCCGCAATTCCTGTAGTTTTTGCCCGAATGTCTTGTCCATATTTCTCTCCGCTTCGGTCTGAAGTGTAGCAAATGTTGAGTTGATACTCAACGCTAAGTGATTTTCCGGGCTGCCGCCTCATGCCATCAATAATCGCGCGGTGGGCAGAGCAGGTATTCGTCACGCTGTGAAGATCCCGGCTGGGCGAAAGCACATTCACCACTGATTGGGAAACAGTTATGACTGCTACGAATATCTTCTCTGCAACTGCACCCGCTGCCGATTTTTCATTCGCGCCTGACGAAACGCTGGTTTTACTTGGAGGAGCAGCCAGTCGCTTTGCGCACAATGTCGCGGCCATCAGACTGCTCAAACATCTCGAAGCCGAAAATCGTCCGGCAGGCGCGCTCGCCGGTAATGAACAACGCATCCTTTCGCATTATTCCGGCTGGGGCGATACCGAAGTTCTCAACCGAGCCTTCCCACGCGGCGCGTATTCGTGGGCTGAGCCGTGCGATGAACTCAAGGGATTGCTGACAGAAAAAGAAACCGAATCGCTGCGTGCCAGCACGCTCAATGCCCATTACACGCGACTGGATGTCATCCGCGCCATCTACGCAGCAATTGAGCATATCGGGTTGGCGGCGTGGGGAAAGCTCCGTGTGCTGGAACCGTCGGCGGGCGTTGGACATTTTCTCGGCGCGATGCCCGCGTCGCTGGCGATTGACACAGAACGTGCTGCGGTCGAGCTTGATTCAATCACGGCGCGAATACTGGAACGGCTCTATCCCGCAACGCGCGTCTTTGCCTGTGGATTGGAAACGGCGCAACTGCCGAGGGATTACTTCGATCTGATCATCTCGAATGTGCCGTTCGGCGATTACGCGATTCACGATCCGGCGATCAAAGACAAGCGATTGCGGGAATGTGTTCACGATTACTTCTTCGTCAAAAGCCTGTCCTTGCTCAA
This sequence comes from Blastocatellia bacterium, assembly GCA_046331565.1. GTDB lineage: Bacteria > Acidobacteriota > Blastocatellia > RBC074 > RBC074 > DASRDU01. The sequence goes on along the minus strand of JAXLQP010000001.1, from coordinate 6,895 downwards.
GCCCGGCGGAGTTCTCGCCTTCATCACCTCACGCTACACGCTTGATAAAAAGAAAAGCGCCGTGCGTCGGCATCTCGCACAGCAGGCCGAACTGCTCGCGGCAGTGCGGCTGCCAAGTGATACATTCAAACGAAACGCCGGAACTGAGGTAGTCACGGATGTCATCATTCTGCGAAAGCGTGCGACGTCCATCAGCGTTGACGAAACCAGCTTTCTGGCTTGGGTTGAAGCGGAGATGCTGCGTTTGCGGGATGAACATGGTGCTGAAGCTGAGATGCCGGTCAATCGTCTCTTTGCCGCAAGACCTGATCTGGCGCTGGGCGAAATGAAGCTGGAACGGGGGATGTATGCGCGCGCCGATCTTGGCGTCATTGCCGCGCACAATGATCTTGCCGAAGAGCTTCGGAAAAAGTTGATCGTTCAATTTCCTGCTAATCCGCTGCCTGCTCCGACAGCCACGTCTCCTATCGCAGTTCAAACTCCTCAATTGTTGTCAACGAAAGAGAGCGAGGAAACTGAAGAAGGACTGATTGAGGATCAACGGAATGCTACTGTTCGCGCGCGCGCCAGTGCCTTGCTTGAACTTTATCTTCAGGCCAAGCAGGTGATTCGGTTGCAACTTGATGACGCTGACGATGAGGCGCTGGCTGAGGCACAGCGCGAATTAAACTGGCGGTATGATCGCGTTCGCAGTCGCCACGGCGCGATCAATCATCCGCGCACGACACGCGGCCTTGATACGAAAAATCCGGTCCTGCCATTTCTGCGCGCCTTGGAAGAACCCATCCCAAACGGCGGCTGGCGCAAGGCTCCGTTCTTTCACACGCGCACGATTCGCCCTCACAGACAGGGCACAACGGCGGACAGCCCGAAAGACGCCCTGCTGCAATGCCTGAATGAACTCGGTTATGTTGATCCTGGCTTTATCGCAGGCAGGTGCGGGCTGCCGCGCGCGGAAGCCATTGCCGCCCTCGAAGGATTGATTTACGAAACACACGACGGGCGTTTCGTCACGGCGGAGGAATATCTGTCAGGCAATGTCCGCTTGAAACTGCGCGAAGCAGAAGCCGCTGCGAAATTGAACTCGACTTTTGCAAAGAATGTCGAGGCGCTCAAATCTGTCGTGCCGCCAGCACTGGGGCAGGAAGAGATCACCGCGCGGCCCGGCTCCGGCTGGATTCCACCTGAGGTCATTACAGAGTTCATCCAGGCATTGCTGCCGGGATACAAAGGGCAGGTGCAATACCACGAGCAGCTCGGCGCGTGGACAGTCGCCAATGCCGATCATTTCACCCTGCAATCGGTCGAAGCCACACAAACGTGGGGGACAGGAAGACGCAATGCGATTCAGTTGATTGATGACGCGCTGAATCTGCGCCAGCCAACGGTTCACGACCTGATTATGGTCAATGGAAAAGAGCAGACGGTCATCAACGATGCGGAAACGACGAGCGCACAGGCCAAACTGACAGAAATCCGTCAGCGATTCACCGGCTGGGTGTGGACGGATGCAAAGCGTGCGGAGACGCTAACGGAGATTTACAACGAGCGGTACAACGGGCTGCGCGAGCGGCGCTACGATGGATCGCACTTGCAGTTTCCTGGAATGAGCCGGAGCTTTGAGCCGCGCCCGCATCAGAAAGACGGCGCGTGGCGCATTCTGCAATCACGCGCGACGCTGCTCGGTCATTGCGTTGGTTCGGGCAAGACGGCGCTCTCGATCATCGCCGCGCGCGAACTCAAACGTCTCGGTCTTGCCCGCAAGGCTCTTGTCACCGTGCCGAACCATCTACTGGTAACGCAATGGCAACGCGAAGCCCTGCGACTTTATCCCGATCTGAAAATTCTCGCGCCGGGCAAAGCCGACCTCAGCCGTGCGCAGCGTGGCGAACTGATGTCGCGTATCGCCACCGGCGACTGGGATTTGATTCTCATTCCGCATTCGAGCTTCACGATGCTGCCGGTGCGTCAGGCAACCATCGCCCGCTTCATTGAACGCGAAGTGGATCAGTTGCGCGCTTATCTGGAAGAGCTTCAGACGAGCGACAAGGATGAAGTTACAAAGAAGAGCGTGAAGGAAATCGAACGCGCCATTCGACGGCTTGAGGCGAGACTGCTCAACACGCAATCGGCCATTGCGCGCAGTTCAGAAGCCACCATCTGCTGGGAAGAACTCGACGTGGACGCGCTGTTCGTGGATGAGGCGCACTACTTCAAAAATTTGTACTGCCCGACAAAGATGACGCGCGTCGCCGGAATGCCCAACGCCGAATCGCAACGCGCCTTCGATATGTTCACCAAAGTCCGCTCAGTGCTTGAGAGCGGCGGGCGCGTTATCTTCGCCACCGGCACGCCAATCTCCAACTCCATCGCCGAATGCTATGTGATGATGAAATACCTTCAGCTTGAACTGCTGGAAGAACTGGGATTGCAACACTTCGACGCCTGGGCGCAGATGTTCACCGACACCAGCCAGTCGGTTGAGATGAAACCGGATGGCAGCGGCTTTCGCGTTCACACCAGATTCAACCGCTTCACCAACCTGCCGGAACTGGCAGCGATCTGGCGGCAGGTGCTGGATGTCAAAACGGCGGAGCAGCTTCAGCTTCCGCGCCCGCAGATTCACGGCGGCAGCCCGCAGGTGATCAAAAGTCCGAAAAGCCTGACGCTCGACCGGATCATTCAATCACTCGCCAAACGCGCCGAAGCGATCAGCAAGCGTTGGGTCAGTCCCGAACAGGACAACATGCTCAAAATCACGACGGAGGGCCGCAAAGCTGCGCTTGATCCGCGCTTGGTTGATTCCACCGCGCCTGCCGACTCTGACGGCAAAATCAGTCAGGTCGTCAATAACCTCGTGTGCTTCTATCACGAGTCACAAAAGACACAGGGCACTCAGGTGGTTTTCGTGGATACGAATTGTCCGAGAAGCAAAGTCACCTGAAGAAATAAACAGGCGGCAGACAACTCGCGTAACCTTGAGGAATACCGCCATGCCTATTTCCGCCAGCAGACAGATCGCCGACGCCGACGTTCAGCTTGACCCAGTGATAGAAACCAAAGAAGAGCGTGAGGCCCGGCTCTCAGTTTATCACGAAATCAAGCGCCAGCTTCTTGTACAAGGAATCCCGGAAAACGAAATCGCTTTCGTTCACGATTACGATGGACCAGTGGCGCAGGCTGAACTGAGCCGTAAGGTCAATGCCGGAGAGATTCGCATTGTCCTCGCCTCCACGGCAAAGCTCGGGGTTGGAGCGAACATTCAGGAGCGTTTGTATGCGCTCCATCATCTGGACGCGCCGTGGCGACCGGCGGACATCGAGCAGCGCGAAGGCCGGATTCTGCGTCAGGGGAACATCTATCCCGAAGTTCATATCTGCCAGTACGTGACCGAAGGCTCGTTCGACGCTTACTCGTGGCAAATCCTCGAAAACAAGACCCGCTTCATCGCGCAAATTATGAAAGGCGAAGTGACGGCGCGGACCGCAGAGGATGTGGATCAGGCCGTGCTGACCGCTTCGCAGATCAAGGCCATCGCCAGCGGCAATCCGCTCGTGTTGGAAAAAGTCGGGCTGGAAGCTGAAGTGGTCCGGCTCGAACGGCTGTATTCCACGTGGTTCGCCGGGCGAAACCGATTGCGATGTGATCTCACCAGTTTGCCGGATCGAATCAAAGAGGCCGAAGCTGACTTGCGCGCGCACGAAACGGCCATCGCCGTGCGCGACCAGCATCAGCCCGTCAGTGATGACGCAGGCAAGCGGGCGTTTTCCATTGCTCTGCGCCGCAGCGTCACCGAAGAAGACTTGATCCGGTACAACGAACGCGAGTTGGCCGGAAATCAGATTCGCCAGCTTGCTGCCGTCGTTGAACGCAGAGCCGCCGCCTCCGGCTCAATCAGGCTGATGCTGGGCGAATACTGCGGCTTTGAACTTCACGCCTCAGCCGACCGGCCCACAAGCATAGGCGGAACAGGTATTGATTTGTTCGGTGTAGTCAGGCTTTACCTGAAGCTGACAGACAGTCACATCGGTTACGTCTTCAATCTGACGGACAGCGACGCGGGCATCATCCAGAGCATGGATGCACGCCTGCGGAATCTGGAAAAGCGGCGCGATGAATCTGACGAGTCATTTCGCCGCCTGACTGACCAGTTGGCGAAAGTTGAAGCGGAACTGGCGAAGGGATGGGAACACGCGGCCAGATACCAGGAACTGCGCGCGCGGCTGGAAATTCTCAACGCCTCAATGAACATCGAAGGGCTGGCGACTGACAATTCCCTGGCTCAAATCGAACTTTCAGCAGAAGCATTCCAGCCGACAACGCAGGCGATCAGCGAGATACCGATTCCGCCTTCCCAGGTTGAACCGAGCGTAATCGCCTCAGCCTCCATTTCTGAATTGCAGATATCCGAAGCTCAGATTGAGACGCCCAATCCAATCGCGACAGGCGCAACTGCTGAGGCAATCCCGGCCACCGAAGCAGTCCAGCCACACACCACAAAAGTCCGGGATCAGCTATTAGCCGAACGCGAACGAACTGAAAAGCGGAAACGTTCGAGCATCAAAGCACTATCGCCGGTGACCGCACAAATGAGCTTCGACTGGGCTTGAGCTACGACCAAAAAGAAGAGCGGTCAGCAAAGTCGTGTCTTTCGGAAAGGACATGATGATGAACCAAAAGCCCAGACCAACAAAACCTCCTGATCCGGCTGAGTTGCAATTGCTGGTCAGAGAAATCACCCGGTATTGGAAAGCGATTGCGCGCAGGCACTTTGCTGCTCACCCGCCGAAGGATCAAAGCACGTTCGAGCAACTTTGGCCCAAGGTCCTCGACAACTTCTTTCTGGCCGAAACCCTGCGCGTGGCAAAAACACTACGCCCATTGTTCGAGGGGCGGCAGAACTGATCCCTTCACTCGTCTGGAGTAATTTGCTATGACCAATCAAACCAACATCAACGAGCCGCTCGGTAAACTGCGAGCAATTGAATCCCAGCTTTGCACGTTGCTGGTTGAACGCGAGGAAGTTGTACGCACTGCATTGCTTGCGTTGCTCTGCAAAGAGAATCTGGTGGTCGTCGGCCCGCCGGGAACGGCGAAATCACAACTCATCACACAACTGGCCCGGCGCGTGGGCGACGCTGCGGGCAATGGCCTTCGCTGCTTTGTCTATCTGCTTACGAAGTTCACCACACCGGAAGAACTCTTCGGGCCGGTCTCCATCAGCGGATTGAAAGAGGATGATTACCGCCGCATCACCACCGGAAAACTGCCCGAAGCGGAACTCGCTTTTCTCGACGAAATCTTCAAGGCGTCTTCGGCGATCCTCAATAATCTGCTGCGTCTGATGAATGAAGGCGAGTTCGAGAATGGAAGGCAGACAATGCAGGTTCCGCTGATCTCGCTGTTCGGCGCGTCGAATGAGTTGCCACAGGACGCGGAGCTTGAAGCGTTGTTTGACCGTTTCCTGCTGCGGCTGACGGTGGATTACGTGAGCGAAAGCGGGTTCACCAAGCTCCAACATCTGCTCGCCAATCATCAAGCAGGTGTTCCGTCGCAAACAATCAGCCAGTACGAACTCATCGCATTGCAGCAGTCGGCGGCGAAGGTTTGGCTTCCATCATCGGTCATGGACGCAATTGCTCACCTGCGCCGCGACCTTGCAGCCAAAGGCATCCGACTGAGCGACCGGCGCTGGGGCAAGACGCACGGCGTATTGCGCGCGCACGCATTGCTCGAAGGGCGCGCCGCGATTGAAGAAGACGATCTCATCGTACTCAAACATGTGCTCTGGTCAGCGCCCGATCAGCAGTCTGACGTCAGCAGGCTTTGCGCGCGCATTGGGAATCCAATCAATGGCAAAGCCACGGAACTGACCGATCAGGCCGCCTCCGTGTTTGACACGACGATTCTTGCGCACCAGCAGGGGCGGGATACGCAGGAAAAGGTCGCCATCGTCGCCGAGGGCATAGACAAGTTCAAAAACATTCACGCCACGCTCGCACAGCTTCAGGAGCAAGCTTTCGCGCAGGGACGACCGACCGACAAGATCGAGAAGGCGATCAGTTCGGTGCTGGTGATGCGCGAAAAAGTCGGCGCGCTCATCCTCGGCGCGATGTGATTGTTTGAGGAAAAGGACAAAGAGGTTGAAGGCAATGCCGGAATCAAACGCACAAGAGTTGATCTCAACCGACGCAATTAAAGACGGGACGCAGGCGCTGCATCACGATGCCTGGGACGTGCAGGAATTCGACCGCGCGACTGCGACCTGGGAGCGGCTGGCCGGAACGATGACGGCCGCAAGCGAAAGCCTCAACACCGCGCCTGCACTCATCCGCGACTTATTCTGGAGCTTTCACAAACGCGCGCCGCGCATCAACGATGAGGCGCGACTCAAAGCCGCCTATGAAATCAATCGCCAGATTGTTGAAGAGGTGATGCAGACGAGCGAGTGGCGTCAATTGCGCGAAAGCGGCTCGGTCAGTGACTCGATGCTCAGCGCCATCGCTACCATCGGCGCCAGCGAGCAGGCATTGAAGTCGCTCGATCCGAAAGAATGCAAACAGATCAATCAGCTTGCCGCAACCACCGAAGCCGCCGAGAAATTCTTCAAGCAAGCCGAAGCACTGAACGAACTCTCCGGTCAGGCCAATCCTGAACAGGCAAAAGAACTGCGCGCGCAGGCCGAGAAAGCGAGAGCGAGTGCAAAGCGCAAGGAACGCATTGCAGCGCGGCTTACACAGCAACTGGCAGCAGGCAGCGAAGAGCGACTGAGTACAATCCGGCAGGCCGCCAGGCGAGGAATGTCCGAAGCCCTTGCCGAGGCTGAGGCGACGCAGAACGCGCTGGCGGCGTTTGGCGGCGGCTATTCACGGAATGGCGGCGAGGGCGATGGCCA